>NZ_JACHXL010000017.1 GCF_014192115.1 Psychrobacter luti | reverse complement strand
TGCTTAGCTAAGTACGTTAGCAACAACACCAGCGCCTACAGTACGGCCGCCTTCACGAATAGCGAAGCGTAGACCTTTGTCCATAGCGATTGGGTGGATAAGCTCTACGCCCATCTCAACGTTATCACCAGGCATTACCATTTCAGTACCGTCTTGTAATTGGATTGCGCCAGTTACGTCAGTAGTACGGAAGTAGAACTGTGGACGATAGCCGTTTAGGAATGGTGTGTGACGACCACCCTCTTCTTTTGACAATACATATACTTCTGCGTCAAACTTGGTGTGAGGAGTGATTGAACCTGGCTTAGCAAGTACTTGGCCACGTTGTACGTCTTCACGTTTAGTACCACGTAGTAGTACGCCACAGTTTTCGCCTGCACGACCTTCGTCAAGCAGTTTACGGAACATCTCTACACCAGTACAGGTGGTTTTTTGCGTGTCACGGATACCAACGATTTCGATCTCGTCGCCAACACGTACGATACCTGATTCAACACGACCAGTAACAACAGTACCACGACCTGAGATTGAGAATACGTCTTCGATTGGCATTAGGAATGCTTTGTCGATGTCACGCTCTGGCTCTGGGATGTAGGTGTCTAGTATGCCTAGTAGTTCTACTACAGCTGGTTGGCCGTATTTGCCTTCGTCGCCTTTAAGAGCTTGGGTGGCTGAACCTTTTACGATTGGAGTGTCATCACCTGGGAAGTCGTAGTCGTTAAGAAGTTCACGAACTTCCATTTCTACTAGCTCAAGCAATTCTTCGTCATCAACAAGATCACATTTGTTCATGAATACGATGATGTACGGTACGCCAACCTGACGTGAAAGCAGGATGTGCTCACGGGTTTGTGGCATAGGGCCGTCAGTTGCAGATACAACTAGGATTGCGCCGTCCATCTGTGCAGCACCAGTGATCATGTTTTTAACATAATCGGCGTGACCTGGGCAATCGACGTGAGCGTAGTGACGTGATGGGGTGTCATATTCTACGTGTGAGGTGTTGATGGTGATGCCACGTGCTTTCTCTTCTGGTGCTGAGTCAATAGACGCGTAGTCTTTGGCTTCGCCACCAGAGGTGATTGCTGCTACAGTTGCGATAGCAGCTGTTAGGGTTGTTTTACCGTGGTCAACGTGTCCGATGGTACCGACGTTGACGTGTGGCTTGCTGCGTTCAAACTTGGCCTTTGCCATGGGTATTTCCTCTTTTTT
>NZ_JACHXL010000016.1 GCF_014192115.1 Psychrobacter luti | reverse complement strand
AGTTCTTAGGTGGTATCTACCAAGAGGCGCTAGAGCCAGGTGGGTCTGGCACAACAGCTGGAACGGGTACAACCTTCCAAGGTACCTTTGGTGCTGTAAAGCAATAATCTGGTCTGATAGTTTATAAGATAGAAAAAGGCACCTAAGGGTGCCTTTTTTTACAGCCTAAATTTACTTAAATATTTTTAAAAACTTGAAAAGCTAGCTATCTAAAATAACTGAAATTAGTTTCTTCAAGAGCAAAAGTCTGTTTTTTTTAATAAATTAATTATTTTCTATTACTTGAGAGTTTTTAGTTACCAAACAAATATTTAATAAAAGTTTATGATATCTGGCTAAATATATTATCAGATTAGAAATTCTATGATCTGAAAATTCAAGAAGTGCATTAGAGATAGTCTTATATTGCATAGCTTTAATATAGTTAATATCCTTGTATACTGATATATATTATTACTATATTTATTACTGCAGATTAATTGGTAACCAAAGATTACAATGAACAACATTTCAATTATATTAATTGACTTTTTGTACGGAATTTGTTTATCTATAAGAGCAACTCGATAAATGTTGTTAAGAAGAAGCTAATTAACGGACTACCATAAACTCTTCATGGAGGAAGACGAATGTCACCTAACATTCATTCAGGTTCATATCTACCAATCGCAAAAAAGCTAAAAACTCCCCTCAAAGCTAGTATTGTTCTTTTAACTTCAATGATTTTGGCATCTTGTGTCATTGACGGTGATACCGGTGCTACTGGCGCAACCGGCGCTACAGGTATGCCTGGCGCTAATGGTGCACCTGGAGCTTCTGGCAACAATGGAGCAGATGGTGTCAAAGGCGATAAAGGCGACACTGGAGCTGCTGGCAACAATGGAGCAAATGGCGATAAAGGCGATACTGGTGCTAACGGAAACGATGGTGCAACAGGTGCAACCGGACCTGCTGGAAACGATGGTGCAACAGGTGCAACCGGACCTGCTGGAAATGATGGTGCAACAGGTGCAACCGGATCTGCTGGAAACGATGGTGCAACAGGTGCAACCGGACCTGCTGGAAATGATGGCGCAACCGGTGCAACCGGACCTGCTGGAAACGATGGTGCAACAGGTGCAACCGGTGCAACCGGACCTGCTGGAAACGATGGTGCAACCGGCGACACTGGCGCAACAGGTCCAGGCGGCGGCGCAACAGGCGACACTGGCGCAACAGGCGACACTGGCGCAACAGGCGACACTGGCGCAACAGGCGACACTGGCGCAACAGGCGACACTGGCGC
>NZ_JACHXL010000015.1 GCF_014192115.1 Psychrobacter luti | reverse complement strand
TGAACTGACCCCCAAATGTTGGACGGTTTAGTTTATAACAAGGACTGAGTTCTGTATTGCACAGGACTCAGTCCTTTTAATTTAAGTTGAATACGCTCATGATTATAATAATGCATATACTCATGAATCTGTTTCTCTAACTGCTCAATAGTTTTCGGTTTCTCAATATAAATCGTCTCGCACTTCAGCGTACCGAAGAACCCCTCCATCAGTGCATTATCTAAGCAGTTGCCTTTTCTGCTCATACTTTGCTTAATTCCATGCTGTTTAAGCGTCGTGCTAAACGGTTTCATTTGATAATGCCACCCTTGATCTGAATGCAGCATTAATCTTTTACCACGGCACGCCTTTGTCTTATCTAAAGCACTAGCTAGCATCTTACCAACTAAGTCATAAGTGGGTCTGTTTGAGAGCGTATAGCTGATGATCTCATTGTTATAACAATCGAGTATGGGCGATAAATACAGCTTATAATCACCCACCTTAAACTCAGTAATATCGGTGAGCCAGCGTGTGTTCGGTTTATCTGCATGAAACTGGCGCTTCAAATAGTTCTTCGCAATCTTGCCTTGTTGTCCTTTATAAGAGCGGTACTTCTGACGTCTTATCTTGGCGCTAAGGGTCATGTCATGCATAAGCTTAGCAATGAGCTTATGGTTGTAATGACACCCTAACTGCTTTAGAGCCTCAGTGATTCTGCGATAGCCATACCTGCCTTTGTGCTGATGATACAGCTTAGCAATACGCTGTTTTAATTCAGTGTATTTGTCATCACGCTCAAGTCTTGCTCTATGATAGTAAAAGACACTTTTGGGCATACCAGCGGCTTTAAGTAAGTCAGATAAACAGCAGCGCTCTCTTAGTCCTTCGATGAGCCTTGCTTTTTCAAAGCTTGTTTCTTCTTCTGTTTGAGCAAGGCATCTAGCTTTTTTAGGTAGGCGTTCTCCGCACGTAGATACTCATTCTCACGCTTAAGCTCTGCTAAGCTCTTTTCATCATCTGGCTTGTCTGTGATAAATGGTTTGCTCATGGCGGTTCTACCTTTGGGTTTAGATACGAGTCCAGACATACCCTGTAGTCGATAAGCTTTGTGCCAATGACTAATGAGCGCCGGTGAGCTGATGTTAAACTTCAGTGCCACCTCAGATTGACTTAAATCTTTTTTAAGCATGGTAGTTATTACGTTAAGTTTAAACTCACTGCTGTATTTGGCCTTACTTGTCTTTGGCTTAATGGCATTTATGCCACCGCTTTGGTATTGCTTAACCCATTTGAGTACAAACTCTGGATTGACGTTAAACTTCTTAGCGGTGGCGTGACTACTATGGCCTTGCCGATAGTATGCGATAACTTGCATTTTAAAGTCTAGATCGTAACGCATAAAAATACCCCATAAGTTGTGTCCAACTTATGGGGTTCAGTTCA
>NZ_JACHXL010000014.1:1315-1791 GCF_014192115.1 Psychrobacter luti | reverse complement strand
ACAGGCGACACTGGCGCAACAGGTGATACTGGCGCAACAGGCGACACTGGCGCAACAGGCGACACTGGCGCAACAGGCGACACTGGCGCAACAGGTGATACTGGCGCAACAGGCGACACTGGCGCAACAGGCGACACTGGCGCAACAGGCGACACTGGCGCAACAGGCGACACTGGCGCAACAGGCGACACTGGCGCAACAGGTGACACTGGCGCAACAGGCGACACTGGCGCAACAGGTGACACTGGCGCAACAGGTGATACTGGCGCCACAGGTGACACTGGCGCAACAGGTGATACTGGCGCCACAGGTGATACTGGAGCCACAGGTGATACTGGAGCCACAGGTCCTGGTGGCGGAGATACAGGTCCAGTTGAACCACCAGTACGTGAGCGTGGAGAGAAATCGACTAAGACTGGTGCACAGACAGTCAACGTTGGCGGTGCATTCATTACTAGCACTCGTGAATTTGACGT
>NZ_JACHXL010000014.1:0-1220 GCF_014192115.1 Psychrobacter luti | reverse complement strand
CAACACCCAAGGTGGATTCTACGGAGACAACGGTCAGTATCTAGGTGGTGTGTATGACGGTAATGGTGCTCAAGGTACTTATGGTGCAACCAAAGGTGATGAGGTTATACCTGAGCCACCAGTACGTGAGCGTGGAGAGAAATCGACTAAGACTGGTGCACAGACAGTCAACGTTGGCGGTGCATTCATTACTAGCACTCGTGAATTTGACGTTTATGACAACGGTAACAACCTAGATGCTAGAGCAGACACAGCATCAGATGGTGGCTTACCTATCGTTCCAATCTTCGTATCAGGTGATAACGACGTAGATCTTGGCAACGGCTACATGAGTAACGTTGACGACGAAGCGACCATTACCATAGGAGAAGCACCAGAGACTAGTGACATCCCATTAACTTATACCTCAGTCTATAAAGACTTTGGTGGTGACATGCGAGTCGGTCACATCAATGGCGCAGCAGACGCTACCGCTACATTGGGGGCAATACTAGCCGTAGATGGCGTCGCCGTCGTTGGTAATGCAACAGCGAACATGCCAACTGAAGGTGTGTTTAACTACGCCGGTGATGCAACCAACCGTCTAAACGGTATTGGTAACGCCATTGAGTACGGTACTTCAGTATTCACAGCCGACTTCGTCAACAGCAACATACAAGGAACCTTATCGTTTGCTACAGCAGGTGACATTGACCTAACAGCTGGCATCACAGGTAACCAGTTCTCAGGTGCAGCTGCAGACAATGCAGGCTACAACACCCAAGGTGGATTCTACGGAGACAACGGTCAGTATCTAGGTGGTGTGTATGACGGTAATGGTGCTCAAGGTACTTATGGTGCAACCAAAGGTAGTGAGGTCATTATAACTCCACCACCAGCCAATCCAGATGCACCTGTAGATAGTGAAATGACGGGTGTGCAGAGTTTCACATTGACTAATGCTGACGCGATTGGTTTTAGATCATTCTGGGACGATAAGGATAATAAAGCGAGTAATGACAGAAAAGATGAATTTACTAATACCAGGAACGGCAATAACTTTACCGCTTTTGATACTTTAACCGCTCGTGCTGATTTAACTAAACCTGATACTGTGAAGGGAAGTGTTACTGCGAAGATATCAAGCCCTAGTGATGCTATTTACAATAGTAATACTAAAGGATTCAAGGTATACAATGGTTCAGCAAAAGTTGATGTTGCTAAGCCTATTAGTACTAGTT
>NZ_JACHXL010000013.1 GCF_014192115.1 Psychrobacter luti | reverse complement strand
TTGAAACAATTTATAAAAAAGCTTGACAAACCAAATCATTATGATATGATAGTCAGCTCGCTTCAAGGCATAACCCATATGGTTTAAGCCAATGAAGTGAAAGTAATACCCTATATAATCATCTACTGGACGACAGTAGCATGACACTATTTAAAAGCATAACTAAAGAACAACTTGTGTGGATTTTTGCTGATTCAGAATGCTAAAAAATAAAGTTGGTTTTACTTCCTTTTCGGAAGTTTTTCTAACTATAAAAATTATCATTTAAGACAGCAGAAAAACTCAAAGTTAATTCATTACGAACATAATTTTTAGCGATTTTGCCAGATTAGATGAGCCAAGTTTAGAAGCTTCTTTAAAGAGCTTCATAGCAAGATTAAACTGAAGAGTTTGATCATGGCTCAGATTGAACGCTGGCGGCAGGCTTAACACATGCAAGTCGAGCGGAAACGATGGTAGCTTGCTACCAGGCGTCGAGCGGCGGACGGGTGAGTAATACTTAGGAATCTACCTAGTAGTGGGGGATAGCTCGGGGAAACTCGAATTAATACCGCATACGACCTACGGGAGAAAGGGGGCAACTTGTTGCTCTCGCTATTAGATGAGCCTAAGTCGGATTAGCTAGATGGTGGGGTAAAGGCCTACCATGGCGACGATCTGTAGCTGGTCTGAGAGGATGATCAGCCACACCGGGACTGAGACACGGCCCGGACTCCTACGGGAGGCAGCAGTGGGGAATATTGGACAATGGGGGCAACCCTGATCCAGCCATGCCGCGTGTGTGAAGAAGGCCTTTTGGTTGTAAAGCACTTTAAGCAGTGAAGAAGACTCCGTGGTTAATACCCACGGACGATGACATTAGCTGCAGAATAAGCACCGGCTAACTCTGTGCCAGCAGCCGCGGTAATACAGAGGGTGCAAGCGTTAATCGGAATTACTGGGCGTAAAGGGAGCGTAGGTGGCTCGATAAGTCAGATGTGAAATCCCCGGGCTCAACCTGGGAACTGCATCTGATACTGTTGAGCTAGAGTATGTGAGAGGAAGGTAGAATTCCAGGTGTAGCGGTGAAATGCGTAGAGATCTGGAGGAATACCGATGGCGAAGGCAGCCTTCTGGCATAATACTGACACTGAGGCTCGAAAGCGTGGGTAGCAAACAGGATTAGATACCCTGGTAGTCCACGCCGTAAACGATGTCTACTAGTCGTTGGGTCCCTTGAGGACTTAGTGACGCAGCTAACGCAATAAGTAGACCGCCTGGGGAGTACGGCCGCAAGGTTAAAACTCAAATGAATTGACGGGGGCCCGCACAAGCGGTGGAGCATGTGGTTTAATTCGATGCAACGCGAAGAACCTTACCTGGTCTTGACATATCTAGAATCCTGCAGAGATGCGGGAGTGCCTTCGGGAATTAGAATACAGGTGCTGCATGGCTGTCGTCAGCTCGTGTCGTGAGATGTTGGGTTAAGTCCCGCAACGAGCGCAACCCTTGTCCTTAGTTACCAGCGGGTTAAGCCGGGAACTCTAAGGATACTGCCAGTGACAAACTGGAGGAAGGCGGGGACGACGTCAAGTCATCATGGCCCTTACGACCAGGGCTACACACGTGCTACAATGGTAGGTACAGAGGGCAGCTACACAGCGATGTGATGCGAATCTCAAAAAGCCTATCGTAGTCCAGATTGGAGTCTGCAACTCGACTCCATGAAGTAGGAATCGCTAGTAATCGCGGATCAGAATGCCGCGGTGAATACGTTCCCGGGCCTTGTACACACCGCCCGTCACACCATGGGAGTTGATTGCACCAGAAGTGGATAGCCTAACCTTCGGGAAGGCGTTCACCACGGTGTGGTTGATGACTGGGGTGAAGTCGTAACAAGGTAGCCGTAGGGGAACCTGCGGCTGGATCACCTCCTTATCGATGGCATTCGGTCAGCAAGAATTCACAACAAGTTGTTCTTTAGTTTAAGCTTACGTTTATTTAAGCGTAATTGGGTCTGTAGCTCAGCTGGTTAGAGCACCGTGTTGATAACGCGGGGGTCAGTGGTTCAAGTCCACTTAGACCCACCATTTTACATGGGGCCATAGCTCAGTTGGTAGAGCGCCTGCCTTGCACGCAGGAGGTCAACGGTTCGACTCCGTTTGGCTCCACCACTATAAACGCCAAGTAAGCTTTAGATGCCAATAAATATAATAGGTATTCAACAGAATTAAGTGATCGTTATTGATTATTTACTTCTGTTTTATACAGAACTTATGACTCGACGAGAGCGTAAGAACTATTTAAAAACATAGATATGAGTCTGGGTTAGGAACACGTGTTCACGCGTTGTTCCTAACCTTAATAACTCACTACTTAACGACATCAGTTGTTATCCCAGTAGTGAGTTATTAAAAAAGTAAAGAGAACTGAATCAAGCGTATAAACATAGGTGATATCGTTATCATAATTAGACTTTATGACACTTAGGAGTCAAAGCTTATTTATAAGTTAAGACTACTTGGGGTTGTATGGTCAAGTAATGAAGCGCACATGGTGGATGCCTTGGCAGTCAGAGGCGATGAAAGACGTGACAGCCTGCGATAAGCTTCGGGGAGGCGGCAATATCCTGTGATCCGGAGATTTCTGAATGGGGAAACCCACTTACCATAAGGTAGGTATCTTGTACTTGTACAAGAAGCGAACGAGGGGAAGTGAAACATCTCAGTACCCTTAGGAATAGACATCAAATGAGATTCCCCTAGTAGCGGCGAGCGAACGGGGAGAAGCCGATTAATTCTAATGTAGAAGAACAGCGTGGGAAAGCTGACCGTAGTAGGTGATAGTCCTGTATTCGAAACATTAGAGTTAACATATTAAGTAGAGCGGGGCACGAGAAATCCTGTTTGAAGATGGGGGGACCATCCTCCAAGGCTAAATACTCCTGACTGACCGATAGTGAACCAGTACCGTGAGGGAAAGGCGAAAAGAACCCCTGTGAGGGGAGTGAAATAGAACCTGAAACCGTGTGCGTACAAGCAGTAGGAGCCTCAATTTATTGGGGTGACTGCGTACCTTTTGTATAATGGGTCAGCGACTTATGTTCTGTAGCAAGGTTAACCGTTTAGGGGAGCCGTAGGGAAACCGAGTCTTAATAGGGCGAATTAGTTGCAGGGCATAGACCCGAAACCGAGTGATCTATCCATGAGCAGGTTGAAAGTGCCGTAACAGGCACCGGAGGACCGAACCCACTGTCGTTGAAAAGCCAGGGGATGACTTGTGGATAGGGGTGAAAGGCTAATCAAACTCGGTGATAGCTGGTTCTCCCCGAAAGCTATTTAGGTAGCGCCTCGGACGAACACCATTGGGGGTAGAGCACTGTTTCGGCTAGGGGGTCATACCGACTTACCAAACCGATGCAAACTCCGAATACCGATGAGTGATATCCGGGAGACACACAGTGGGTGCTAACGTCCATTGTGGAGAGGGAAACAACCCAGACCGCCAGCTAAGGCCCCAAATTCCTAGTTAAGTGGGAAACGAGGTGGGAAGGCATAGACAGCTAGGAGGTTGGCTTAGAAGCAGCCATCCTTTAAAGAAAGCGTAATAGCTCACTAGTCGAGTCGGCCCGCGCGGAAGATGTAACGGGGCTCAAACTAGGAGCCGAAGCTGCGGATTTGAATTTGTTTTCAAGTGGTAGGGGAGCGTTGTGTAAGCCTGTGAAGGTGTGTTGTAAAGCATGCTGGAGGTATCACAAGAGCGAATGCTGACGTGAGTAACGATAATGCGAGTGAAAAGCTCGCACGCCGGAAGATCAAGGGTTCCAGTCCAACGTTAATCGGGGCTGGGTGAGTCGACCCCTAAGGCGAGGCCGAAAGGCGTAGTCGATGGGAAATCGGTTAATATTCCGATACTTGTTTATAATGCGATGGAGGGACGGAGTAGGTTATGTCAGCCTGGCGTTGGTTGTCCAGGTGAAAGGATGTAGGCTTACAGTTTAGGCAAATCCGGACTGTAATACGGCTGAGATCTGATAGCAAGCTGTACTTGTACAGCGAAGTGGCAAATACCATGCTTCCAGGAAAAGCTTCTAAGCAATAGTTATAAACGAATCGTACCCTAAACCGACACAGGTGATCAGGTAGAGAATACCAAGGCGCTTGAGAGAACTCTGCTGAAGGAACTAGGCAAAATGGTACCGTAACTTCGGGAGAAGGTACGCTGCCGATGGTGATAGGACTTGCTCCTTGAGCTGTTGGCAGTCGCAGATACCAGGCTGCTGCAACTGTTTATTAAAAACACAGCACTCTGCAAACACGAAAGTGGACGTATAGGGTGTGATGCCTGCCCGGTGCTGGAAGGTTAATTGATGGGGTTAGCGTAAGCGAAGCTCTTGATCGAAGCCCCAGTAAACGGCGGCCGTAACTATAACGGTCCTAAGGTAGCGAAATTCCTTGTCGGGTAAGTTCCGACCTGCACGAATGGCATAATGATGGCAGCGCTGTCTCCAGCAGAGACTCAGTGAAATCGAAATCGCAGTGAAGATGCTGTGTACCCGCGGCTAGACGGAAAGACCCCGTGAACCTTTACTACAGCTTTACATTGAACTTTGACCTGACTTGTGCAGGATAGGTGGGAGGCTTTGAAGCCGAGACGCTAGTCTTGGTGGAGCCAATCTTGAAATACCACCCTGGTCATGTCGGGGTTCTAACTCAGGTATAACAATACCGAGGACAATGTATGGTGGGTAGTTTGACTGGGGCGGTCTCCTCCTAAAGAGTAACGGAGGAGTACGAAGGTGCGCTCAGAACGGTCGGAAATCGTTCATAGAGTATAAAGGCAAAAGCGCGCTTAACTGCGAGACCCACAAGTCGAGCAGGTACGAAAGTAGGTCTTAGTGATCCGGTGGTTCTGTATGGAAGGGCCATCGCTCAACGGATAAAAGGTACTCTGGGGATAACAGGCTGATACCGCCCAAGAGTTCATATCGACGGCGGTGTTTGGCACCTCGATGTCGGCTCATCTCATCCTAGGGCTGAAGCAGGTCCTAAGGGTATGGCTGTTCGCCATTTAAAGAGGTACGCGAGCTGGGTTTAGAACGTCGTGAGACAGTTCGGTCCCTATCTACCGTGGGCGTTGGAAATTTGAGAGGATCTGCTCCTAGTACGAGAGGACCAGAGTGGACGAACCTCTGGTGTTCGGGTTGTCACGCCAGTGGCATTGCCCGGTAGCTACGTTCGGATGGGATAACCGCTGAAAGCATCTAAGCGGGAAGCCCACCTCAAGATAAGATTTCCCTAAAGAGCCGTTGAAGACTACGACGTTGATAGGCAGGGTGTGGAAGCACAGCGATGTGTGTAGCTAACCTGTACTAATTGCTCGTTTGGCTTGACCATACAACACCCAAGTGGTTTGTATGAAAGCTCTAATTAATCTATCTTGTATAAGCGAAAGCTTATAGAATAAAGAAAGAATATTTCGATATCACCTTAAACCTTGATTCAGTTAGGTTTATGTTGATGAGACTAATAGATAATACTTGACGTCAAAACAATAACAACAGACTCATATCTAACCCCTTTGCTGACGACAATAGCATGATGGCACCACCTGATCCCTTCCCGAACTCAGAAGTGAAACATCATCGCGCCAATGGTAGTGTGGCTCCGGCCATGTGAGAGTAGGTCATCGTCAGCTCTCTATTCTAAAAGTAAAACCCCCTT
>NZ_JACHXL010000012.1 GCF_014192115.1 Psychrobacter luti | reverse complement strand
CACTTATGGTTTTCCACCATGCTTCCATATATTGTGATGAGGTTTTAAAGCCGCCACCTTCTATCAAATAACTTTCAGAACCGTGTTTTTTTTTCATAGATTGAGTGTTTACATAATAATCAATACCGCTAGTTGATGAACTAACTAAAGTCCATTCATCTGCTTTAGCTGCGTTACTAGATATGCTGCTCAATAGAATAACGGTTGGTAGTAAAATTAATAAAAATTTGTTCATACTTATCTCTTATGTTTCATGACGCATATTGCCAATTTTACTAAATACTGAAGATTAGTAATTAGTTTTTGAAAAAATTCCGTAATGATATCTTACATATAGTAACAATATAATACAGGATTATCATCGTACTTGCCCGATGATTTATCGATATCTGTCAAGGTTTAAGAATATGAAGACAATGAAATGATCCTTCTGCCAGTAAAGAGAACTGTTATTCATTGAACGTTTAATTAAAATATTTGAATATAATCTTTATCTGTATGATTGGTTTCTATCAGATCTTTATCTGAGTCAAAATTATGGGGAAGGATATAGTTGATGCCCCCTTCGATTAAATTTCCTACTATGATTTTATCGGCGCAAATTACCTTACCACCATATTTATTAGAATAATAATCTAATGTTTTTTTATCCATTTTCATATTTTTGGAGCTTCTAAATGGTAAGGTTACTTGAATTGGAGAGAAGGGAGCAGTCATCATGACAAGTTGAACTAATGGGGGTTTTAATGAGCTTCTATCTTTCATTAGGCTCGCGCTCATAACAATCCCACAATATTTTCTTACGTATCCTAATTTATTAACTTCGTTATTCGCTTTGACTAGACCAACATTATCAAGTATTTGTATAGGAGAGAATTGATCAAAAACATACTCTAGTCTTTGATCAATATCAGGGTATGCCTTTGCAAAGTTCTCAGTTATATCTTCTGCATTCGGTATCATTGCATCAATAAATCTATCTCCTTTAGCGTAGGAGAAGGTTGTTGGCTCCCTTCCTTCTACAACAGAAGATAGTGATAATATGAGAAGTGAGAACGAAAGTACAAATACTGACTTCATAAGCATTAGTCTGTTTTTTAATTGAAATACAACTATATCAGTTATCTGCCTAAAAATAGGCTACTTTTATCAAGAGTTATAGTATGGCAAATAGTAGACCTGAAAAGCGCTTACGTGAGATTAGTATTCGCGTCACAGACAATGAGCTGGAAAAGTTACATGAGCGCAAGATCGATATGACCTTAGCAGGATGGCTACGGAATTTAGGGCTAGGTACTGCTCCTATTAAGCAAGCTGATCCTGACTTGGTTCGTGCATTGGGTCGTATTGGCTCAAACCTTAATCAAACTGCAAAACACGCCAATATCAACAAAGAACTTGATCAGAATGTGCTGAAAGAGATCGAGGTCATTAGAGGTCTAATCGGTAAATTGCTAGACGATAACTTGCGAGGTACGCCATGATCGTCAAATTTTTTAGGAGAGGAAAGGGATCAGGGGCAGGACCGCTTAATTATCTATTGGTTACTAAGGGTAAGCCTAGAGAAGGCGCAAAAGTGCTCTACGGCGATCCTAAGCTCACTGAGCAGCTTATTAATGCCACGCCTTATCAGCAAAAGTATAAGTCAGGAGTACTCTCTTTTACCGAAGATGCCACCCAATTTAGTGATGAGCAGAAAAAAGATATCATGCAGCGTTTTGAGGATACGTTATTTACAGGGTTAGAGCCTGATCAGTACGATATTTTGTGGGTAGAGCATAGCGATAAAGGCGGTCGGCTGGAGTTAAACTTTGTTATTCCTTGCCAGGAGCTAAGAAGTGGTAAGAGTTTGCAGCCATTCTATGCTCAGTCAGACTTAGTAAGGGTTAACGCCTTCAAAAACATCATCAATAAAGAGTATGAGTTGACTGATCCTAATGAACCACAGCGTAAGCGACTGATAAATCCTTATGTCACTGATGCACCACGCCCCACACCGTATGACCCAAAGAAGAAGAAAGAAGATAAGGTTGTAGAAGATGCTCCAAGTCTTCAGGCGATAAAAGCTGATATTGACCGACAACTACTAGATAGCTTGAAGGAGAACACGCTTAATGATCGTAGCAGTGTGATGTATTTTCTAAAAGGCTTGGGTTTTACGTTAGAACGAGTCACCGAAAAATCTATCAGTATCTCTCGTCCTGATTTGAAAAGAAATATCAGGCTAAAAGGTGCTATCTACGCAGATGGTTTCAAGGGTTTGAGCCAACGCCCAGAGATTATCAAAAGCATGCAGGAAGACTATGAAAGGGTGAGTGATTCTCGTGGCATTCGAGACTTAATGACATGGGAAAAGGGTATGGAGATGAAGAAAGCATATCACCAAAAGCGATATGGTGATATTAAAGCGCCTGAGCCTTTGGAGCTTGATAATACTACTATTAAGAGTAAGCAGAAACTACATAACCATGAAGCTATATTAGAGGGTACTTCAAATAATAGACTTTCATATAGGCCTAGACCTTAATTAAAAATCCCAAAAATCTTTTTGTGATATAGCTATACGTTTTTTATGTAAAACACTACGGATCTCATTGAGCTCAGTAAGGATTTGGCTTTCTAATCCCTCAAATAGACAGTCCAACTCTTTTTCTTCGGAAATATCACTTGCCTTAATATAGTTAAAAAAACCATCAATCTGATTTTCAATATCAGACTGTTTTTTATCTATAACTTCACTTAATAAACTAGTTTGATATTCGTTGTAATATTGCGCGTTACCTATAAAGCAATAAATTTTTTCACTATCACATACAATTTTATTTCTTATAAGCCAACCTTGTTTAGTATCAATAACACCCTGAGATTTAAGGAGATTAAGTTTTTCAACACGGCTAGGTTTTTTATATGAAGGATTGAGTCCAAATTGATGATGCCTTCTCTTTTTGACCGGATCTTCCCAATCTTTTGGAAAGTCTTCTCCTGTAACCATAAAGTGATCTATGCCATATCCTAGTTCCATTGCATCTCTTAAAACTGACATAGTACATACCTCACTGTTTTATTATTTCACCGTTCCAACAATAATAGTATATTAGCAGATATATTTTAAAGTAGCCGACCCTAAAAATTTTAACTTGAAAGCATTATCTATATTGTTAATATAAAGAGCTCTAAACAGGGAATTTGCCTCATAGGAAGGTTAATGCAATAGTTGTTCACTGAACGTTCTGAACAGTCGTATTGTACAGACACTAAAAACGTACTTGAACACTAGGTGAACAATGATCATATCAGTGACAAAAGCGGCAAAAGAATGGGGCGTATCAAGAACAACAATCTATCAGAAGGTCAATGATGGCGAGCTTTCTAGAACCGCAGACAAGAAAATTGATACTTCGGAGATGCTTCGAGTATTTGGCGAGCCTGTTTCCAAAAAACGTACTGAACAATCACTGAACAGTCCTGACAGTACGAACTTGAACACTCAGACTGTACAGTCTTGTACAGCGCTTGAACACCAATTAGAGCTAGAGAAGTTGAAGAATGAACACTTACGGCAACAGGTCAGTGATCAAAAGCAGTTGATAGAGAATTACCAACAACAGATTGGTCAGCTAAACAAGACGCTGGAAAAAGCCAACGCCAGTATTCATGATTTTGCGCAAGTGAGACTGCTAGAGTTTAAGCAATTTGAACCCAGCGTTGAACCACAGCCTGAAAAAGACGGCACAGTCAAATCCATTACTGAGAAGAAGAAAAGATGGTGGGACTTCTGATGTAGTATCCCAAATTCTGTGTAATCACGTTTGATCTTGAAAACTTACTTAGATAAAATTTGGGAAAGTATTCATGAGCTAGTTTATTAATCTAAGCTTTAATAAATTTTCAATAAGCTCTCTACGAAATTTCTTACTAATTCTAAGGTTGATAGTCAAACAGCCAATTAAGAAAAAGAGTGGGACAATCCATGACATCATTGTAGGAATGCCATCCATTAGGTCTAGATATATATATTTTAAAATACCAAATACCACCAAAATAGAGAATAACCATGTTAGTGAAAGCATAACAATAGCTACCATTCCTTTATCGGTCTTATCCATATTAAGTATAAGGAATCTGTTGTCGTCTAAAGATACATTACGAACTAATACATATTTTCCTGTTTCTTTACCTTCCTTGATAACCCACATTATTTGAAGTGTATGTCCTGGTCTTAGTGGTGGTAGATTATTGTCATTGAAACTAAAATGTCTTTCTTCACCCTTAGAGTTAACTAAAAAAAGATCTTTATAAGAAACTGAGTTTGAGTAACTTCTATTATTAGTGACTGTAGTTGTAGTTGTAGTTGTAGTATTCCCAGCAACGACCTGCCCACTAAAACTAAAAATTTTGTACTTATAATTTAAAAAATTAAAACTATTACTCATTTGTGAGTATCCTTTATAAGAAACCGTTCAATATTTTTTAGTTAAAGCGAAGGTTTGATATTATAAGTGATCTTTAGCTACACATGTAAATCTTTGTTGAGTTTACAATCAAATGCTTTCCTAAAAAGGCTTCCTTATATTTGAGCGACAGCCAATTCATCTTGCCTCTTTTCAGGCTCAGCTTGTAAGGATAACTAAGCTCAAAGAGTTATTAATGGTGCTAGATTCACTGCTAAACTAGTAAGTAGCCACTAATGATCAAGTAGATACTATTCTAACGCATCGTTAATAATGTCTTGGTAGTTAACGCCAGTTTATTTGGCTCGATCTTTAAATTTAGCAATGATGCTTGGATTGATGATCGCATCAGAAGGTATTTAATATAAATAGCAGTTAAACAGGATTCAGGATGGTCTCAAATTATTATTTACCACCAATTTTAATAAACTAAGTACTCTCTAATAGGACGTTTTTTAAACTGCAAAGGATCTTTCTTAAGACGCTTTATCATCTCAATTTCCCATGCTTTTGAGTCTTGACCTGCTGCACTACTGGGTTGTACTAGGTGGTTATAATCTGCCAAAAAACTAGGATTACGCGCAATACGCCCTAGTTGCTTATCGTTTAATCCTTCAATAGTGTACATATCATTATTAGTGTCATCACCAGCTACTTCGGCAACTATCTTTTTCTTGTCTTTTTTTAACTTAAATCTGAAAGTAAAGCCCGTTATAAATCTGCCATTTTTATGCTGTTCGTATTCGACTGTAATATCAGTATGCTCGTTAATTTGTTTAACTGCTAGATCTAACACTCTTCTTTTAAAAGCTTCTATTCGCTTGTATTCATCCACTAATCCCAACTTTTCTCGTAATTCCATAAGTGATATCGGGTTAGTTTTCCCCACTGAACGCCATTGGATAATTAGCTCATAGAGCCTTATAGCATACTCACTTTGTAGACCTACGACTTGTTTCAATTCATATTCTGTATATCTAGCTTCTAGCCTAGTAATTAACGGTATTACATCACTCGCAAAAACCAGTTCAACGCATCCTAAGTCATCGATATAGCCAATCTTATCGACCCACCGACTTTTATAATGCCCTATTTTCCCTGACCGTTCATCAAGCTTACTGTAGGCAAAACCTGCTTCATACAATCCCTCTACAGCTCTTTTCATCGCTTCGTACGACGTATGTTTTTCTACATCAAATTGCTTCGCGTAACTTTGAGCGTAAATCCGTAATAATCCTCCAGCTTCTATCAGGGTCTTTTGTTCTCTAGCTTCAATAATGGCTAGGAAGATCAACCTCTGCTCAACCACACCTAAGCTATAACTTGCGCCAATTAAAGAATTATCTTTAGTAACCAACTGTTTGTTCATATCGACCCCTTGTATCCTGTAAGCAACACTAATACATAAAAAAATATAAAGCAACAAATATATAATTAAGTTGCTTTATGGGTCGTAAAACGTTGCTTTATGGGTCGTAAAACGTTGCTTTATGGGTCGTAAAACGTTGCTTTATGGGTCGTAAAACGTTGCTTTATACGCTGTTAAAGCCTTTAACATCAAGGGCTACAAAGGGCGTAAAAGCTTTTAAAAACATTAAAAACATTAAAAACCTTTTTCTTATTAATTAATGATAAACAAACAACAGACAACTACTTAGATTTTCGACCATTTGTCATTACCTCTATATTAAAAGTAGAATATTTAAGCAATCCAACCTTATTAGCTTCTAGCCATCGAGTAATATCCTGATTAGTTAAAGAGTATGTATATCCTTTAGGCTTGGCATATTTTAATAGTTTCTGCTTACTGATAGTTCTACCTAAGAACTGAGCAATCTTTTGCGCTCTATATGAGTTTAATTGACCTTTAATTATGATAGATTCTTTTATATACCACTCATCAAAACCATGATAATCGCCCCCTGTACCTTCCTCAAGTTCATCCAACAAATCAATTATCGCCCTAGTTACTTCTGAGCGAAGGGTATTAACCTTGTTCATATTTTCAGATCTTTTATTCATACTGTCACCCCTTCCCACGTAGGTATAGACAGTTAGTAAAATATAGGTATACACATTAATGATAATTTTAGGTACAGACAAACGATTAATTCATGTCAATATTTTTAAGCCAGCAGTCACAAGAGGGGGCGTTTTTCGCTTCGCTACAACCTTCTCTCCTGTGTGCTAGCAAAGGGGGCTACCGCCCCCTTGACCCCCATAAAAAAGCCAAGCTTATAAATTGGCTTGGCTTTTTTATTGAATTAAATGTTCTGGGCAAAATTATTTATCTACATACGAAACTAAACACTGTAGAAAACGATGTATCTGGAATTGTGGAAATTGCAAAACTACTTACGTGAGGAGAGCTTATATATGTACCGTTGGCAGAGTAGGCTGCGTTAGAGATGTCTTTGGATACATCGTTGTTGCAGAAAAAATTTGTTTTAGTTTTAACATAAGATCCGTCCGCACTTATGGTTTTCCACCATGCTTCCATATATTGTGATGAGGTTTTAAAGCCGCCACCTTCTATCAAATAACTTTCAGAACCGTGTTTTTTTTTC
>NZ_JACHXL010000011.1 GCF_014192115.1 Psychrobacter luti | reverse complement strand
ACCCAATCGCTATGGACAAAGGTCTACGCTTCGCTATTCGTGAAGGCGGCCGTACTGTAGGCGCTGGTGTTGTTGCTAACGTACTTAGCTAAGCATTGAAGCCCTAACGCTATCAGAGCAATCTGACAGCGTTAAGCAGTAAGTAAAAAGCCATCCTTGAAAGAGGGTGGCTTTTTTTTGGGTTGAGATGAGTAAATAGAACTGGCTAAAGAGTAGGGCTAGAGAAGAAGGTGTTATCAACTTAAAATATATTTATAAAAATTCGTTTTTAAACCTGCTTACTATCTATTGTAATTTTTGACCGAGCTTGCTATATTAACGCTGCAGCTTATCAGCACCTTTTATGCGAAATGTTTAAGATTATCATACATACAAAGTGTTTAAATAATAAGGTTTAAGAATAGTGATGTTGGGATGATAAAAGAATTTTACTCCTAAATGCTTGCATTCTATGCCAAATATTGTATAATGCTGTCCTTTACACCCATAGGCGATTGGCTCAATTGGTAGAGCATCGGTCTCCAAAACCGAGGGTTGTAGGTTCGAGTCCTACATCGCCTGCCATCTTCTTATCACATCTTTGTCATACCCCACCATCTCCGAAGTGAGTTCTTTATGAGCAATAATCAAGATAACCTCGAGACTAAGTTATCTGATGCCAAGGCAGTTGCTGGTGGAATGCTGTCCAAAGATAAGCATGTTTCAGCTGGCAATCAAACGACTGCTGTTGAAGTTGCTAAAACTGGTTCAGTAAAAGATGTGATTTTGTGGCTATTAGCCGCAGCGATTTTAATTGGTGCAACGTTAGTTAATCAATACTTACCTGGCTATTGGCAACCTGCCAATGATGTTTGGGTGCGTATTGGTCTTATCGTGGTGCTAGTTATCATCGCTTTCGTGTGCTTGGCATTAACAAATCAAGGTCGCGCTTTTAAAATATTATTAAAAGATGCCGCCGTTGAGCTGCGCCGGGTCACATGGCCAGGCAAAGATGAAACTTTCCAATACACATGGCAAACCATTGTCATGATTGCGATTGTTGGCTTCCTTGTTTGGTTATTAGATAACTTTTTTAATTGGTTCGTTGGTATTTTTATTGGTTAATGACACGTATTAGTGTCATTTAAGCCAGAATTTACTCATAACGACTTAACTGTAATGATCAGGAGCGTGATATGCGTTGGTATATTGTCCAAGCGTTTTCAGGATATGAAAAGCAAGTACAACGTTCATTAACTGATCGTATTAATCGTAGTGACTTTGCTGATTCGTTCGGTGATGTGTTAGTTCCTACTGAAGAAGTCGTCGAAATGAAAGACGGCAAAAAGCGTAAAAGCGAGCGTAAGTTCTTTCCTGGTTATGTATTAATCCAAATGGAAATGAATGACAATACTTGGCACATCGTTAAAGATTGCCCACGTATTATGGGCTTTATCGGTGGCACGCCAGAGACGCCTGCACCTATTACGCAAGTAGAAGCGGATCGCATCTTAAACCGTTTAAATCAGACTGAAACTGACCCACGTCCTAAGACTCTATTTGAGCCGGGCGAAGAGCTGTTGGTTATCGATGGTCCATTTACTGACTTTAAAGGGTTGGTTGAAAAAGTGGATTATGAGAAGTCTAAGCTACATTTAACGGTAAACGTATTTAATCGTCCGACTCAGGTCGAGCTTGAGTTTAGTAAAGTTGAAAAACTAGACTAAATCCGAAAAAATTCATCAACCGGGGAGCTGTTAGTCAATAAGGGTTATACCATATTGATTTGGCGCTATTACCCATAAAGGAGAGTATCTCATGGCTAAGAAGATTGATGGTTACATCAAACTGCAAGTGCCTGCAGGCAAAGCAAATCCTTCACCACCGATTGGTCCAGCATTGGGTCAAAAAGGCGTGAACATCATGGCGTTCTGTAAAGAATTTAACGCTGCGACCTCAAACCAAGAGCCGGGTCTACCGATTCCTACTGAGATCACTGTATACAGCGATAAGTCTTTTACCTTCATCATGAAGTCACCACCAGCTGCATACTTACTACGTAAGGCTGCTGGAATCGCTAAAGGTTCTGGTACACCAAACACCGCTAAAGTCGGTAAAGTGGACCGTGCTCAGTTAGAAGATATCGTTAAGACTAAAGATGCAGATTTAACTGCTGCTGATCTTGATGCTGCTGTTCGTACCATCGCTGGTACTGCACGTTCAATGGGTATTACCGTGGAGGGTGTGTAAATGAGTAAACTTACTAAGCGTCAAAAGTTAATCGCTGAGCGTGTAGAGCACGAAAAATTATACACTCTTGAAGAAGCGGTTCAAATCTTAAACGATTTACCAGCTCTTAAATTCAAAGAGTCTATCGATATCGCAGTAAACTTGGGCGTTGACCCACGTAAATCTGACCAAGTCGTTCGTGGTGCTACCAACCTACCTGCTGGTACTGGTAAAACCAAACGCGTTGCTGTATTTGCTCAAGGCGCTGCTGCTGAAGCCGCCAAAGAAGCTGGTGCTGACATCGTTGGTATGGATGATTTAGCGGATCAAATCAAAGCCGGTAACATGGACTTTGACGTAGTTATCGCTGCTCCTGATGCGATGCGTGTTGTTGGTCAATTAGGTACTATCCTAGGTCCACGTGGCCTAATGCCTAACCCAAAAGTTGGTACAGTAACACCTAACGTTGCTGAAGCTGTAACTAACGCTAAAGCTGGTCAAGCACAGTATCGTGTTGACAAAGCCGGTATTATCCATACCACTATTGGTCAAGTTGGTTTCACTGCTGAGCAAGTTATTCAAAACGCTCAAGCACTAATCACAGATCTAAAGCGTGCTAAACCTGCTACTTCTAAAGGTACTTTCATTAAGAAAATCACCTTGTCTAGCACTATGGGCCCAGGTATCACTATTGATCCTGTTCCATATCGCACAGCGAAATAATTAAACCCCTGTCTTTATTTGACGATTTCAAATAAAGCTCGCAAAAATATTTTAAAGAATTAGGTCAGCGTAGCAAACGCTATGCTGTCTAAGACCGTAGGTAGAAAGCGGTTTTGCGTTATTATTAATGATTTTCGGATTATTATTGATGGCAACGAGCTGCTTTTGTTAATCGACGACAGATGAAAATCTTAGTTGTCCTACGCAGACGGTGACCCACCCAGTTGTTGATAAGAGCCGATAGGGCAACCTATCACTTGATGTCATTCTGATAACGGTGCCGTAATCAGTCGTTATGAGTGAATTCTTTTAGAGTTTATAAATAACGTGTCGTATCAAGTCAGTCTTAGTATTAATTGGATTGATTAGATTAAAGGAGTCAACTTATGGCATTAACGCTAGAGCAAAAACAACAAGTTGTGGCTGAAGTGTCTGAAGTTGCTGCTAATGCTTACTCAGCAGTAGCTGCCGAATATCATGGTATTGGTGTTGCAAAGCTTACTAAGCTACGCGAACAAGCCCGTGAGAAAGGCGTCGTTTTGAAAGTGGTAAAAAACACCCTAGCAAAACGCGCGTTTGAAGGCACTAAGTTTGAGAGCATGTCAGACCGTATGACTGGTCCACTACTTTTGGCTTTCTCTATGGAAGATTTGGGATCTGCTGCTCGAGTTGTTTTCGAGTTCAGTAAAGATAACAAAGCTTTAGAGACCAAATTGGTATCAGTCGGTGGTGAAGTTTATGGTCCAGAAGAGCTAGAGCGCGTATCGAAGCTACCAACTCGCGACGAAGCACTCTCTATCCTAATGGCTACTATGAACGCACCAGTGACCAAGCTTGTCCAGACTATGAACGCAGTTCCTGGCAAGTTAGTTCGCACTGTTGCAGCAATCAAAGACGCAAAAGAAGCTGCTTAATTGCTTGTTTTAACGTAACTTTGACATCGCCGATTGCACTTTATTGCCAACACTATTTGAAAATTTGGCAAGCAATCTAAGCGATATTAAAACCAACTAAATTTTATCAGATAACGGAGAGTTCTCATGGCACTATCTAAAGATGATGTGTTAAACGCAATCGCTGAAATGTCAGTAATGGATATCGTTGAATTAATCAGCGCTATGGAAGAAAAATTCGGCGTAACAGCTGCTGTTGCTGCTGCACCTGCTGCTGCTGGTCCTGCTGCTGCTGCTGCTGAAGAAAAAGACGAGTTTGACGTAGTTCTTGCCAGCTTTGGCGAGAAGAAAGTTGGCGTAATTAAAGCCGTACGTGAAGCTACTGGTCTTGGCTTGAAAGAAGCGAAAGATTTGGTTGAAAGCGCTCCAGCTCCAATCAAAGAAGGCGTAAACAAAGCTGAAGCTGAAGAGTTGAAAAAGAAACTTGAAGAAGCTGGTGCAACTGTTGAACTAAAATAAGCCTCGCTTATCTTAGTGTTGTACAAAAAAAGCTGGTAATGCCTTGCATTGCTAGCTTTTTTTTATTATAATTCGTAGCTTGACCTTTTGTGTCTGCCAACATACGCATGCAACATCACGGTGGATACCCATCAAAAGGACAGACGATATACATGCAAGCACACTTAGTAGTTATTGAAATCAGTTAATATAAGCTAAACGTCGATCGATGTTTGGCATTTTTTTGTGTCTGCATGCTTTCCAATTAACGCTATAGTTAATACTGATTCTAAAAGTCATTGTTTCTAAAAGTTATAGTTACCCCAATTACCATTAATTCTGAAAGTTATAAATATTCGATTATCCACTTAGCATGGTTTTACTGTCAGTAAGTAGGCTCGTAGACGGTAGATATCAGCGACGATATTACCTTATGATTGTAGATGGTGAGTCGTTTGCTGTGTAGTATTAAAAAGCGCAATTAAATAGCATGAAATTGAACTTGATACGCAACACCCTTGTTTGAGATATCGACAACGCTTTAAAGGTATCAATAACACTTTAAGTGAATTTATAAAGAGAATCAATAGTATTTAAAGACCAGTGCTTGGCCTTAAGTACTATAGAGTGTAGTGCATTGCAATTTGCAATGTCAGCACCCATATAGGCATGTTTAAATGCCAATTTTACGCTTAAATAAGCTGGGTTAATCATGCACTATACGCGTGAATTAATCATCAGTCATTAAATGAGCATGAATAACCGTTTTATATTATCGTTTACGTCGCTAAGTTTGCATAGTATTAATATCAACTAGTATTGATGCACGCTGGCCACGCTTTCAATTTGTTTCCACGTTTACTGTAAGGACTCTCGATGGCATATTCTTATACTGAAAAAAAGCGTATTCGCAAAAGTTTTGCTGAATTGCCTACTGTGATGGACATTCCCTATTTGTTGTCTATCCAAGTAGATTCTTATGAGCAATTTTTGCAAGAGCATAAAAAGCCAAAAGCTCGTGAGAATACTGGTTTGCAAGCTGCGTATTCCTCTATTTTCCCAATTGAGAGTCACTCTGGTAATGCTGAGTTACAATTCGTTGAATATTATTTAGGTACGCCTGAATTTGATGAGCGTGAATGTATTTTACGCGGCTCGACCTTTGCTGCGCCGATGCGTGTCAAAATTCGCCTTATCATCAAAGACAAAGACAGCAAAGATAAAGACAGCAAAGCGGCAATCAAAGATATCCGTGAGCAAAGCGTTTATATGGGCGAGATGCCATTGATGACCGCCAACGGTACTTTTATTATCAATGGTACTGAGCGTGTGATCGTATCACAGCTGCATCGTTCACCGGGCGTATTCTTTGACCATGATAAAGGTAAGTCGCATTCAAGTGGTAAGGTGCTTTATAACGCCCGTATCATTCCTTACCGTGGTTCATGGTTAGACTTTGAATTTGATGCTAAAGATTTGGTTTTTGCTCGTATTGACCGTCGTCGTAAACTGCTTGCGTCTATCATCCTACGCGCATTAGGTTTAAGCACATCTGAAATCTTAGATTTATTCTTTGATAAAGTGGCGGTTTATAAAGGCGAAGAGCAGTTTGAGATTGATCTGGTAGCTGATCGCTTACGTGGTGAGATGGCGCAGTTTGATATCGTAACGCCTGAAGGCGAAGTGGTTGTCGAGCAGGGTAAACGTATTAATGCTCGCCGTATCCGTCAGCTTGAAGAAGCGGGTATGACTAAAATCTCTATTCCTGACGAATATTTATATGAGCGTATCCTAGCTGAAGACATCGTTGTTAATGACGAAGTTATCGCTAAAGCCAATACGCTGATTGACCATGAATTATTGGTTAAATTAAGTGCGTTTGAAGCCAGTGAGTCTATCAAAGAATTCAGCATTCTGTTTACAAACGATATCGACCAAGGTAGTTATATTGCAGATACGCTACGTGCAGACAGCACCTCAAGCCGTGAAGAAGCCTTGATTGAGATTTATAAAGTCATGCGCCCAGGTGAGCCACCAACGGTTGAGACTGCTGAGAAGCTGTTTGAAAGCATGTTCTTTAACCCTGATCGTTATGACTTATCTAACGTCGGTCGTATGAAGTTTAACCGTCGTTTGGGTCTAGAGTTTGTAGATACTGATGACGCTGATATTCAACGTGGTCGTAGCGTCTTGACCAATGATGATATCGTTAACGTCCTAAAAGAATTGATTGAAATTCGTAATGGTCGCGGCGAAGTCGATGATATTGACCATTTAGGTAACCGCCGTATTCGTTCGGTTGGTGAAATGGCAGAAAACCAATTCCGTGTTGGCCTAGTACGTGTTGAGCGTGCGGTTAAAGAGCGTTTAAGCTCAGCAGAATCTGATAACTTATCACCACAAGATTTGATTAACTCAAAACCTGTTGCTGCTGCGGTCAAAGAATTCTTTGGTTCAAGCCAGTTATCGCAGTTTATGGATCAGAATAATCCATTGTCAGAAGTGACGCATAAACGCCGTGTATCAGCATTAGGACCCGGTGGTCTGACTCGTGAACGTGCAGGCTTTGAAGTACGTGACGTCCATGATACCCATTATGGCCGTGTATGTCCGATTGAAACGCCTGAAGGTCCAAACATTGGTTTGATTAACTCACTAGCAACCTTTGCTAAAACCAACAGCTTTGGCTTCTTAGAAACGCCATATCGCCGTGTGGTTGACGGTAAAGTAACAGACGTTATTGAGTATCTATCAGCGATTGAAGAAGTAGGTACTGTTATTGCACAGGCTGATTCACCAGTAACCGCAGAAGGCGCGTTATCTGATGAGATGGTCAGTGTGCGTAGCTATGGTGAATTCGTACGTATGCCGCCAGAAAAAGTGACGCATATGGATGTGTCACCAAGTCAGGTGGTATCGGTAGCTGCTGGTTTGATTCCGTTCCTAGAGCATGATGATGCTAACCGTGCCTTGATGGGCTCTAACATGCAACGTCAGGCCGTTCCTACGCTACGTGCTGATAAGCCGTTAGTAGGTACAGGTATGGAGCGTCACGTTGCTCGTGACTCTGGTGTATGTGTTATCGCTAAGCGTGGCGGTGTAATCGAAGACGTTGATGCCTCACGTGTTGTGGTCCGTGTTAATGAAGATGAGATGGTCGCTGGTGAAGCGGGTATTGATATCTATAACTTAGTTAAATATACGCGTTCTAACCAAAATACTTGTATTAACCAACGTATCATTGTTAACCAAGGCGACGAGATTGCTGTAGGTGATATCTTGGCTGATGGTCCATCAACGGATCTTGGTGAGTTGGCCCTAGGTCAGAACATTCGTATCGCATTTATGCCTTGGAATGGTTACAATTTCGAAGATTCGATTTTGTTATCTGAAAAAGTGGTAAAAGAAGATCGTTTCACGACCATTCATATTCAAGAATTGACTTGTGTGGCACGTGATACCAAGCTTGGAACAGAAGAAATTACTGCTGATATTCCAAACGTTGGTGAAGCGGCGCTATCAAGCCTTGATGAAGCAGGTATCGTTTATATCGGTGCTGAAGTGGATGCTGGTGATATCTTAGTTGGTAAAGTTACGCCAAAAGGTGAGACTCAGCTGACGCCAGAAGAGAAACTACTACGGGCTATCTTTGGTGAAAAAGCTGCTGATGTTAAAGACACCTCATTGCGTGTTCCAACATCAAGCAAAGGTACGGTTATTGACGTGCAAGTCTTTACCCGTGACGGCGTTGAAAAAGATGCGCGTGCAAAAGCGATTGAAAAATCACAGCTTGATAGCTACCGTAAAGATTTAAAAGAAGAGCTACGCATCTTTGAAGAAGCAGCTCGTAGTCGTATCGCAAGCTTGCTCGATGGTCAAAAAGTCAGTGGCGGTTCTGGTCTAAAAGCCGGTACCGTGATGGCATTGGCTGATATGAAAGACATGAGCCTTGAGACTTTGCTTGATATCCAACCGGTTGAAGAAGAAATCTCTGAGCGTCTAACGCAAATCGCTGATTACTTGGTCGATAAGCAAAAAGACATCGATGTTAAATTTGCCGAGAAAAAACGCAAATTGACCGCTGGTGATGACTTACAACATGGCGTACAAAAAATCGTTAAAGTATATCTAGCGGTTAAGCGTCGTATTCAGCCTGGTGATAAAATGGCTGGTCGTCATGGTAACAAAGGTGTGGTATCGCGCATTATGCCGGTTGAAGACATGCCTTATGACGAACATGGTAATACCGTTGATATCGTCTTGAACCCACTCGGTGTACCATCGCGTATGAACATCGGTCAGGTTCTAGAGACTCACTTAGGTATGGCAGCAAAAGGCTTGGGCGAAAAGATTGATGGTATGCTCAAAGCACAAGCAGCGATTAAAGATTTGCGTGATTTCTTAGACCAAATCTATAACAAAGTGGGCGGCGAGCAAGTGGATCTTGATAGCTTAAGTGATGATGACATCATGGCGCTAGCAGACAACTTACGCGGCGGTGTACCGATGGGTACAGCAGTATTTGATGGTGCTCATGAGCATCAAGTCAAAGACTTGCTAGAGCTTGCTGGTATGGCACGTGATGGTCAGCAGACCTTGTATGACGGTCGTACTGGTCAGAAGTTTGACCGCCAAGTAACCGTTGGTTATATGTATATGCTGAAACTCAACCATTTGGTTGATGACAAAATGCATGCGCGTTCTACCGGTTCTTACTCACTAGTCACGCAGCAGCCACTCGGTGGTAAAGCACAGTTTGGTGGTCAGCGCTTCGGTGAGATGGAAGTTTGGGCACTAGAAGCATATGGCGCGACTTATACCTTGCAAGAAATGCTAACGGTGAAGTCGGATGACGTTGAAGGCCGTACCCGTATGTACAAAAACATTGTCGATGGTGAGCAATATATGGATCCAGGTATGCCTGAATCGTTTAACGTGTTGACCAAAGAAATCAAATCACTGGGTATCAATATTGAGTTAAAGCAAACCCATTAAGCACGGCTGACTGAAGCTACCTTTAACATAGCTTTAGTTAATTATTATCCTTAGTGGTCAATCTAGAAGCAGTACGCGCATAGCTGCTGCTTTTAGTGATTTGTCTCAACCCTATTCATTGCCTTCATTCATCTTAGCCGCGCTCCTAGCACGCTGTCAGATGATTATAAAGATAACGGAGAAGCAACTTGAAAGATTTACTCGATATCATGCAAAGCCCTACCGGCAACGGTAACCAAGAGTTTGATAGTATTCAAATTACCTTAGCCTCACCTGACGTGATTAAATCATGGTCACATGGTGAAGTTAAAAAACCAGAAACGATTAACTATCGTACGTTTAAGCCTGAGCGTGATGGTCTATTCTGTGCCAAAATCTTTGGTCCAGTAAAAGATTTTGAGTGTTTATGTGGTAAATACAAACGCCGTAAGTTCCAAGGCGTTATTTGTGAAAAATGTGGCGTTGAAGTCACGACTGCTAAAGTGCGTCGCGATCGCATGGGTCATATTGATTTAGCTAGCCCAGTTGCGCATATTTGGTTCTTAAAATCACTACCAAGCCGCATCGGTCTATTGCTAGACATGACGCTTCGTGATATCGAACGCGTCCTATATTTTGAAAGCTATATCGTCACCGAGCCAGGTCTGACTTCTTTAGAGAAGTATCAGCTGCTTGATGATGAAGATTATTATAAAGCGCTTGAAGAGTTTGGCGATGAGTTCACCGCCAAAATGGGTGCTGAAGCGGTTCAAGACCTATTAAAAGATATTGATTTAGATATCGAGATTGATGAGCTGCGTGAAGCAATTCCGCAAACCGGTTCTGAAACCAAGCTTAAAAAGATGTCTAAGCGTCTTAAGTTATTAGAAGCCTTCCGTGATTCTCATAACAAGCCTGAGTGGATGGTAATGACTATCTTACCAGTACTACCACCAGATTTGCGTCCGCTAGTACCACTAGAAGGCGGCCGTTTTGCGACGTCAGATCTAAACGATTTATATCGCCGTGTGATCAACCGTAACAACCGTCTAAAGCGTCTATTAGAGCTAAGCGCTCCTGATATCATCGTACGTAACGAAAAACGTATGTTGCAAGAATCAGTGGATGCCTTGCTTGATAACGGTCGTCGCGGTCGTGCTATTACCGGTAGTAATAAGCGTCCATTGAAATCTTTGGCAGATATGATCAAAGGTAAGCAAGGTCGTTTCCGTCAAAACTTACTTGGTAAGCGTGTTGACTACTCAGGTCGTTCGGTGATTGTTGTTGGCCCTACGCTACGTCTACATCAGTGTGGTCTACCGAAGAAAATGGCACTTGAGCTATTCAAGCCATTTACTTATAACAAACTGTTATCTCATGGTTTAGCAACGACGATTAAAGCTGCCAAAAAGATGGTAGAGCGTGAAGAGCCACAAGTGTGGGATATGCTGGCCATGGTTATCCGTGAGCATCCAGTACTTCTTAACCGTGCGCCAACACTTCACCGTTTGGGTCTACAAGCATTTGAGCCAGTATTGATTGAAGGTAAAGCGATTCAGCTGCATCCTCTAGTCTGTACAGCGTTCAACGCCGACTTTGATGGTGACCAAATGGCCGTTCACGTGCCATTGACACTAGAAGCTCAGCTTGAATCACGTGCGCTTATGATGTCGACTAACAACATCTTGTCGCCTGCTAACGGTGATCCAATCATCGTACCATCACAAGACGTTGTATTGGGTCTGTACTATATCAGCCGTTCGTCAATCAATTCTAAAGGCGAGGGCATGATTTTTGCCACCGTTAATGAAGCATTGCGTGCGATTGGTTCAAACGATTTGCATGTAAACGCTAAAATTAAAGTACGTGTGACTGAAACCCATGTCGACGAAGAAGGTAATGAGACTAAAGAAGTCAAATTACAAGATACGGTCGCTGGTCGTCTGCTTATATGGAACATCATGCCTAAAGGTATGTCGTTCGATGAGTGTAATGAAGAGATGACGAAGAAAAACATCTCTAAATTGATCAACTCTTGCTACCGTAAAGTCGGCGTGAAAGAAAGTGTTATGTTTGCTGACCAATTGATGTACCTTGGTTTTGCACAAGCAACACTATCTGGCGTGTCTATCGGTATCGATGACATGGTTATTCCGCCAAGCAAAGTACAAATCATTGAAACCGCAGAAGCGGAAGTTCGTGAGATTGAAGATCAATTCGAGCAAGGTTTTGTGACGGCTGGTGAGCGTTATAACAAAGTGGTTGATATTTGGTCACGTACCAATGACAAAGTCGCAAAAGCGATGATGGACAACTTAGCGACTGATAAAATCATGAATGCTAAAGGTGAGGAAGAAGAGCAGAAATCTTTCAACTCTATCTTTATCATGTCAGATTCTGGTGCTCGTGGTAGTGCGGCACAGATTCGTCAGTTGGCAGGTATGCGTGGTTTGATGGCAAAACCGGATGGCTCAATCATTGAGACGCCGATTAAAGCCAACTTCCGTGAAGGTTTGACGGTACTTCAGTACTTTATTTCAACGCATGGTGCGCGTAAAGGTCTTGCGGATACGGCACTGAAAACGGCTAACTCGGGTTACTTGACACGTCGTTTGGTTGACGTAGCACAAGATTTGGTTATTACCAGTGAAGACTGTGGTACTGAGCAAGGCTTGCTCATGAAACCACACATTCAAGGTGGTGAGATCATTGAGAAGCTCGGTGAGCTAGTACTAGGTCGTGTAACGGCACGTGATGTCACTTATAATGATGATGCTGATAAAGTATTAATTCCAGCCGGTACCTTGATCGATGAGCATTGGGTAAATGTACTTGATAACAATGCGATTGATGATATCTGGGTACGCTCAGTCATTACCTGTGAAATCGAACATGGCGTTTGTGCACAGTGTTATGGTCGTGACCTTGCGCGTGGTCACAAAGTTAATATCGGCGAGTCAGTCGGTGTTATGGCAGCGCAGTCTATCGGTGAACCTGGTACTCAGTTAACAATGCGTACTTTCCACGTCGGCGGGGCAGCAAGCTCAGCGTCTGTAGACAACAGCATCTCAGCACGTAATGCTGGCCAAGTGCATTTTGAGAACATGAAAACGGTTCAGCATACTGATGGTCATTTAGTCATCGTGTCGCGTTCAGCTGAGCTGGCATTGACTGATGAGCTTGGTCGTGAGCGTGAGCGCTATAAAGTTCCTTATGGTTCAAGCGTGCTTGTGAAAAACGAAGACCAAGTTGAAGGCGGTCAAACCATCGCTAAATGGGATCCGCACACGCATCCAATTATCACAGAATTTGCTGGTACGGCACGCTTCAGTGATATCACTGATGGTATGACGGCAACGGTAAAAGTTGACGATGCAACTGGTATGAGCTCGTTTGAGATTCTAGCGACTCGTGACCGTTCAAGCTCAGCCAAAGACTTACGTCCGGCGATTATCTTGAACACTGACGAAGGTAAAGAAGTGGTTTACTTCTTACCAGCTGAAACTATCATTCGCGTCAGCGACGGTGAAAAAGTAGCAGCTGGTTCGATTCTAGGCCGTGTACCACAAGCATCTTCTGGTACTAAAGATATTACCGGTGGTCTACCACGTGTTGCTGACTTGTTTGAAGCACGTCGTCCGAAAGATCACGCCATCATGGCAGAGATGTCGGGTGTGGTAAGCTTCGGTAAAGAAACCAAAGGTAAAAACCGCTTCATTATCACCAATGAAGATGGTGAGATTCATGAAGAGCTGATCCCGAAATGGCGTCAAATCAACGTCTTCGAAAACGAGACGGTTGCTCGTGGTGAGGTTATCGCTGATGGTCCACAAAACCCGCACGATATCCTACGTCTGAAAGGACAAACCGCGCTTGCTGACTATATCGTTAACGAAGTACAGGACGTATACCGCTTGCAGGGCGTAAAAATCAACGATAAGCACATCGAAGTTATCATTCGTCAGATGCTGCGTAAAGTTGAAGTAACGGACGGCGGCGATTCAAGCCACTTTAAAGGTGATCAGGTTGAATACGCTGATATCAAAGCCTTGAATGCTAAACTAGAAGCGGAAGATAAATTCCCAGTACAGTATGAGCGTCAATTACTTGGTATTACCAAAGCAAGTCTGGCAACAGAAAGCTTTATCTCAGCAGCATCGTTCCAGGAAACCACTCGTGTTCTAACTGCTGCTGCCGTAACTGGTAAAGTAGATGAGCTACGTGGTCTGAAAGAAAACGTCGTTGTTGGTCGCTTGATTCCTGCCGGTACTGGTCTTGCTTATCATAAAGCCCGTAAAGAAAAAGCGGAGCAAAAACTGCAAGATAAAGATTTAAATGCAGCGTTTGATATGTCAGCCAGCACTGATAGCAAAGACTTTGCAAGCTTTGATGAAGCGTTTGCCCAAGAGCTTAACCAAGGCAATCACTAAGGTAAATAACGCTTAATTGTTTTCTCAATAAAAAAGCCAGCCTAAGTTGCTGGCTTTTTTGTGGCTTAAAGAAAATAAATCAGGTAAATTATTTATTTAGAATGTGATTGCAGAAAATAGTACACTGCTATATAGATCTTCTTTTAAACATTCCTAAATAAATGTCTTAATCGAAAAATAGAGCCCGCTAATAAACTTTATTTACTATCGTAAGAGCTGCTCAAAAAACTTATTATCATATTCGTCATTACTATGAATAGACCTATTTAGCTTATTCATTAAACTCATTAATTAAATAACAAGGATAGGCATATGGCAGGTAAGACTCGCGTTGCCAAATACCAAGCTGACCGTACCAATCAAAAGCTGTATTTTTGTCGTTTGGCTTGTCAGGCGGCAGGTAATACTAACGATAAACAGCTCTATCAAGCCCATTGTGAAACGGCTATTTTTCACCTATACGGAACATATCTTGCTTTTGTACAAGAACTTGGGCATTTCTATGGTTTAAGTATGACAGCGCCAACCTTAGCAGATATTGAAGAAGCACTAAGCGCCCGTACCCAGGTATCGCCTGAAGTGCAGCGTTTACAACAATTACAGCAACAAGGCTTTTTAGCCAATATAGAGCATGCTTATCAGCGCTGTTTATATGCGGTATTGCCTGATAATGTTATCGATGAGAATACGGCTAGTGAGAAGAAAGAAACGCCTGATTTGATTGTAAATGTTGTGACTTTATCGAATCAGTGGTTGCCAGACGAAGCAACCATACGCGAATGGCGGCAGCAGTTTGCGGAGCTAATTGAGCAGCTGCGTGCTGGTATGGTAGAGTTTTAATGTCATTAGCAGCTTTTTACATCAACTTGCTTTAACCTGATAAATAAGCCTTAACTTCACCTGTGAGTTCTATAATCGTAAAAAAGGTCTTGCGCAGCAGACTGAGCTGAACTGAACCCCATAAGTTGGACACAACTTATGGGGTATTTTTATGCGTTACGATCTAGACTTTAAAATGCAAGTTATCGCATACTATCGGCA
>NZ_JACHXL010000010.1 GCF_014192115.1 Psychrobacter luti | reverse complement strand
TTGCCGATAGTATGCGATAACTTGCATTTTAAAGTCTAGATCGTAACGCATAAAAATACCCCATAAGTTGTGTCCAACTTATGGGGTTCAGTTCAAAGCGGCCCTTTTTTAATTATCTTTTATAAGGTGTATTTTTCAGAGGTTTATGCCAAGTTGGTTTTCATAAACTCAAGCATATTCTCCCAGCTTTGCTTAGCAGCAGCCTCATTATAGCCAAGGTCGACGCCATTTTTGGCAGCGCGTTCATCAGCATGCGGATTGGTAAATCCATGCTTAGCGTTATCATATACATCGATAGTGTAGTCAACATCGGCGGCATCTAGCTCAGATTTTAGACCTTCAATTGCCTCCATGGACACCATTGAATCATCACGACCGTGCGCGACCAATACTTTAGCTTTAAAGTTATTGTCCGCTGGCTGTTTTGGCGATGGGTTGCCATGGAAAGTAGCAACCGCTTTTAATGGCATGCCTTCGCGCGCCATATCGAGGACGATTTTACCACCGAAGCAATAGCCAATTGCCGCTAGGTTATCGCGATTAACGGCCAACTGGTCACCAAAATCATTGAGGATTAAACGGCAGCGGTCCATCAGCATATCTTGATCTTCAAGTACTTGTGTCATCCACATATTTGCCATGGCTGCATCGCTGGTCAGTTTACCTTCACCGTAAACATCCATCGCCACGGCGGCATAGCCTGATTCTGCCAAACGCTCAACCACTGATTTTGGATGATCGACCACGCCCCACCATTCTGGCGCGACTAAAATACCCGCTACTGGATTATCATCTGAGGCATTTTCTGGCAGCGCTACATAGCTGATAAGTTGGACGTTATTTTCAGTGGTACTGATTAATTCAAAGGTCTTAATTGACATATTGTTGTCCTTTTTTATGTATTGAGTGTTGTTTTATAAATATGAATAATGCGTATATTTGCTCAATCCTTTTGCTTACTCGTACTACCTTAACGCCCAAGTTAACCAAAAACAGCTATAATACTGTAACGCTCTTTATCAAAATGTCTCTTTAAAAAAACGACTATAACGCTATGACTATCAACTTGTTAAATAAATCTGCAACCAACTCAAAGCCTGACTCAGGTGAGCAATCAACGATGAGTTTATTTCCTGAAAGTCAAAATACATCTAATGAGACCATACGTCCACAGTTTTGGTCACGTTTTGCGATGTCAGAATTAAACCATAGCGAATGGGAGGCCTTGTGTGATGGCTGCGGCAGTTGCTGTCTCATTAAATATATCGACGATGAGCACGTTAGCGACGATGACAATAGTCATGAAGCAGAAATGGTCGAATATACCGATGTGACTTGCCAGCTGATGGATTGTGCGACGGGCTATTGTCAGCACTATGACACGCGCCAAGAGCACGTGCCCGATTGTATTCAGTTGACCATGGAGAATTTGCCACAGATGATGTGGCTACCGTCGCACTGTGCTTATAAGCGTTTGTATAAAGGTCAGGGTTTGCCAAGTTGGCATTTGTTATTAACCCAAGATGCGGTAGCAACCCAGCAGCAAATGCGCGCTGCCAATGTTGGCGTAGCAGGGCGCTGCGTCTCTGAAATTGGTATGTCTGATGAAGAGATGGAAACGCGTGTGGTGAATTGGGTTAATCCTTAGCATCAGCCGCCAATTTAGCACTGGCTTCGGCATCCGTTTGCGAATCAGCCAATGGTGGCATAGGAATGTCTTGCCGAATCTGCTCAGAGAATTTACGGCTATTAGTCGCGCTGTTTCCTACTTGATTATTAAAGCCGCGAACCTTGGCGTTGATATGGGTGCGCTCGTACCAAGTATCCATTGACCAAGGCTGAGCGTCTTTTTCAGGATTGGCGTCGAGCATACCAACGTCATATAGATAGTTTGGTAGCCAACCAGATACCCAAATCCGATAATCCCATGGCAAACGGTCGCCACTGACGATACGCGCCATATAAAAAATAATATTGGTACAGTTGCTCATCAACGTATTATACCAAGCCGGCTTGGCATTCAATTCGTCGGCAGCGGTTAGATAAGATTCAAATAACGACTTGACCTCATGCTGCTGTAGATTGCTGACCGGAAACAGATAAACTTGCTCGCCGCGCGCATTGGTACGCGTGTAGATAATATCGCGCTCCTCTGCGGCAATCAGGCTCAATTCAAAACGTCGAAAAAATCCTGCCAATGCCGAAAATGATTCGCCATTTTCTTTACGAATCTCAAATGAGAAGGCAAGCGGTCTATCATCTTCAAAGCGGAAACTGACTAAGGTATGAGCAATCAGCGGTCCCATCCAATAAGAGTTGGTGACATCGACGCCAGATAATTTCGACATATCAATGGTGCGCGTATCCCAGTGTTCGGTCGCTTCCTTATCCGTATGCCAATCAAAGTTACGTACATTGCTAAAAGTAACCAAATCAGGATTATCGGCATCGCGCTCATACGTGACCCGCTCACTAACTTCAGGCATCCAATCGCGATTTTGCTCAGGCTCGATAGACATAAACCAACCAAGACCGACAAACCAAATAGCCGCATATAAGCCCATCAGCCATTTGCTTGCCGATTTTTTATTTATATTTCTGCTTGTTTTTGCATGATTGGTTAATTGACTATTCGCTTGTTGGTTATTTAATGGTTTAGCAGGACTTGGCCAATAACGACTACTAAGCAAGGCTATCAGTACGCCAACAATCACGATAGTTGCCAGCCACGTGATGATCGAGCGCACGCCAAATTGATACCAAAGTGCCATTAATAGCCAAATAGCGGATAGCAGCAGCGTGGTAACGATAAAAAACTGCACAAGGTAATATCGCCATGTCCGCTTTTGCTGGCGACCATGAGCTGCACCATTCTCTAAGCGATGGCTGTTTGAGAGCGGCATAAGTAGGCGAGAGAAAAACGAGCGTAATGACATAGTGTTTGTTATTGATCAATAAAGGCTTTGACCATAGCAAAGTTTATAACACACTGACAATACAATTTGAGTGAATTTGTCGTTGAATGTCAGCAAGCCTTGCGATAAAGTGAAACACATTAAGCTGGTCTATTTATATTTATTATTTAATCATCTAATGATAAATGGCTGGTTTTATTTATTACTTTAATCCCCATCTACATTTTTTATGATTTTACATGACATTCACAATTGCTATTAACTCATTCTATTAACTAAAGAGGTTAAATCACATCACCATGTCTGACGACACTCCCAGCCCGAGTAGTTGGTCGATGCGCGGCTTAAAACGCTGGCTATCGACCGCCCCCGAAACCCGTGATGAACTGATTCGTTTGGTACAGGACTCGCGTCAATTCTTAGAGCCTGATACCGTCGATATGCTAGAAGGCGTGCTCGACCTGCCTGCGACCCAAGTTCGCGAAATTATGACCCCGCGCCCGCAAGTGGTTGGGCTGCATGAAAGCACCAGTCTTGCTGAAGTAATGGACATCATTCTTGAGACCACGCACTCGCGCTATCCGGTATTTGATAGCCAAGACGACGATGCTGTTATCGGCATCTTATTGGCAAAAGATTTGATTCCTATTCTCGTGCATATGGTGCGCGACCAAGAAGACAAAATCGACAGCAAACGTCTTAGAGACCTTGTCCGTCAGCCACTCTATATCAGTGAAACCGCACGCTCTGATACCTTGTTACGCTCATTACAGCGCACCCAAGTACACATGGCGATTGTCGTCGATGAGTTTGGTAACTTTGGCGGTGTGGTGACCATGGAGGACTTACTCGAGGAAATCGTTGGTGATATCGTCGATGAGCATGATGATTTCGATGAAGACAGTGATATCAATAATATTGTTGCCGACCCTGAAAAGCCAAATACCTGGCGCGTGCAGGCGTCGACCGTGATTGAAGACTGTAATGATGAGCTTGGTAGTCACTTTGATGATACCGATGTCGACACCATGGGCGGCTTGGTTATGCAGGCGCTCGGCTACGTTGGTGACCTAGAAGGTGAGAGCGTGGTTATCGATGAGTGGCAAATTACCATTACCGATGTTGAAGGGCGCTTTATTCAGAATCTTGAGCTCACTAAAATCAATGCTGACCAGCAAATACTGATAGGCAGCCATTAATTTATTACTGAGTTTTTTATTATTAAGCTTTGGATAATTGCCTAGCGAGTTTATCAGTAATATTATAATTTGATGTCTTTATAGCTATGAAAAACACGATTGCGGTCGTGTTTTTTTTGCTTTTAAAAGCCGTGTTTTGCAACGCAAATTTACCCATTGAGTGATACAGACTGGTATCATGGGCAAGTTTGATTTTTGAGTAGTGTCTTTATCGGTATATAGATGGCTATCAATTAAGCGTTGAATGCGCCACTGATTGAATCCCTCAAAGTTAATATTAAAGTTTGATAAGTTTTAAATTACTGAATAATAAGGTTTTGGATAACTGCTATGCGTCTGTCTACTGTTGATTTGCAAAAACGTCTAAACCCCGATAAGCCAAAGGGCTTACCTATGGTGTTGACTATATTGATTGCGTTGCTGGCAGGGGCAGTGTTTATCTTTGCGCTCGCGCCGTATGGCTTTTGGCCAGTCGCCTTGGTGTCGCCTGCTATTTTATACGCGTTATTGATGCCGCAGATGAGCGGCAAGCGCGCATTTGTCATTGGTCAGGCTTATGGCACGGGACTCTGGTGCGTGGGGGCATTTTGGCTATATACCTCTATCCATGTCTATGGCGATACACCGGTATGGATAGCACTGATTATGATTGCGCTGATGGGTCTAGGCATGGGGCTATTTCATGGCTTCTTAGCGTTATTTTTTAATCGGGTGGTTGGCAAGCAGCCGTTATCATTTGCGGCGCTTTGGGTACTACAAGAGTGGATGAAAACCTGGTTGTTTACGGGTTTTCCATGGTTATTTGTCGGTTATGCGTTTACTGAGCAATATTGGCTATCGTCATTAGCGCCAGTCGCTGGTGTGTTCGCTGTTTCCTTTGTTGCGGTATTACTGGCGGCAAGTTTGGTTGAGCTATTGCGTCGTCGCGGCGGTTATATGATTCCTGCCAGCGCTTTATTGGTGGTAAGCTGCGCATTATGGTTGATAAATCCACAATGGACGAAGCCAAAAGGCACGCCTGATTTATCAGTGTCATTAATCCAAGGCAATATCCCGCAAGATTTAAAATGGCTGACTGAGTATCAGATAGAAACGCTAAAAATCTATGCGACTTTGAGCAGTACCGAATGGGGCAGCGATATTATCTTGTGGCCAGAATCTTCCATTCCCATGTTTCAAGATGAAGCGGTTGGCTTTATTAATGAGATGGTAAAAATGGCCAAAGAAACCGACACCACTTGGGTCACCGGCATTCCTTATAAAGATGAAGCGGCTTTTGATGCCAAAACTGATAAATATCCACCGTTTTATAATAGTGTGATTGCGTTAGGTGCGGAAGCAGAAGGACTGTATAAAAAACAGCGCTTAGTACCGTTTGGCGAATATATTCCGTTTGAAGGCATGTTAGATATTCTGCCTAATCTGGCGGGTAGCCAAGATATTTTAAGCTACAGTCGCGGTAGTGACAATCAATCACCGCTGCGGGTTCGTGGACATAACTTGGGCGCAGCAGTGTGTTATGAGGTTGCTTATCCTGATACCACCCGTAAAAACGCCATCAACACTGACTTTTTATTGACCATCTCAAACGATGCGTGGTTTGGTAGCTCGGCAGGTCCACTGCAGCATCTGCAAATGGTACAAATGCGAGCGTTAGAAAATGGTCGCTGGTTTATGCGCGCGACCAATACGGGTATCACCGCTATCATTGATCACAAAGGTCGTATCGTTGAGCGCGCCCCGCAGTTTGAGCGCACGGTATTACGCGGTGATATTCAAGCACGTGTTGGTAATACGCCGTTTATGAACTTTGGTAATTATCCTATTCTAATCATCATTGCGCTTCTATTATTATTAAGCTATCTTGGCAAGCGTGCGGCCCCGCGGACGCGTTTGGTTGCCTAGGTTGCCATTTAGCAATTTAATAAGTTGAACGTGATGATATAGAGCGGATTTCACTTTTTTTATGAATAAAACCTTTAAATAGTTAAGGGTTTTCACAAATCGGTATAAATTGCGATATAATAGCCCAATATTTTAAATATTCTGTGCAAGGTGGATAAGGTATGTCAGAAGATATCGTTAATAACAACCCCAAGAAAGAGTTCCTATATGCTTTAGGCGGTGTTGCCTTATTTTTAGGTATCGTCTTATTGATTGGCATTTCTGGTTTCTTACGTCCAGCGGGTGAGCATATCACTCCTGAGACCATTGAAGCGTCAGCCGCCGAGGAGGCAGAAGCAACTGCTGCCCCTGAAGAAGCTGCGACTGCTGAAACAGCGGCCGCGCCTGCAGCAGAGACTGATGCAGTAACGAGCGATAGCGCAGCGGATGCTAGCGTAACGCCAGCTACTGATGCAGACAGTGCAGTGGTGAGCGCCGAAGCTGGTACAGCCACGGCTGAAGGTGCTGTTAATCAAGCAGCGGTTGCTGATGCTGACTTGACAGCCGAGCAAGCCGATGCTGATTTGGATGCTGGCACGACTGAGAAAGCTGCGACTGCAGAGTAATTTTTATTCAGATAGCTGCTGCTTCAATTTTTAGACATAGCGATAGATTTTGTAATAGCCATATCTTTTATAATATTGCTTATAATGTCTCTGAGATTAATTAAATAAAACGATCATGGTGATTGTTTTATTCGTACAGCACAAAAAACCCGCCCTTAGCGAATTGAGGGCGGGTTTTTTTGTGAGTGTTTGTGTAATTATTAAACCTTTTTTTCTTTACTTGGTACTAGGAAAGTGAAACAATAATGCGCCTATATGACCGCCTAGCAGAATAATTAGAAGTTTGGTCATCATTACAGTGGTCTTTAAAGGAATGAATTTATGAGCACAGACTCACAATCGAATGCTAGTGCTGCTGAATTAGAGGCATTAGATAATGGCTTTATGGGGCATCCTAAACCATTAAGCCCGTTATTTTTCACGGAGATGTGGGAGCGTTTTTCTTATTATAGTATTCGTCCATTATTAGTACTATTTATGGTGGCGACGGTTGGTAGTGGTGGCTTTGGCTTTGATGAATCAACAGCTTCTGCCATCTACGGTATTTTTGCCGGTTCATTATATTTGGCGGCAGTACCGGGCGGCTGGTTGGCTGATAACTGGCTTGGTCAAGAGCGGGCACTGTGGTGGGGCAGTATCATTATTGCGCTTGGACATTTATGCATTGCTTTGTCAGCTATGTTTGGCATGGTGCTATTCTTTGTCGGTTTGATGTTTATTGTCATCGGGTCAGGATTGTTTAAGACCTGTATTACGGTCATGGTTGGAGCTTTGTATCCCGAATCAGACAATCGCCGTGACGCAGGATTTACTTTGTTTTATATGGGCATCAATATCGGTGCGCTATTGGCAGCTTTAATTGTTGGGGTGTTTAGAGAAAAAGGCATGTGGCATGCAGGCTTCGGTGTCGGTGGTCTTGGTATGCTGGCTTCATTACTGATTTACCGTTTTTCAGCGAGAAAAACATTAAATCGTTATGCGCGTGCCAAAAACATCACCGCTGATTGGGAACATGCAAATGATCGCTTTACAAATATAGGGCGCTGGGTACTAGGTATTGCCGCTATTTTGGTGGTGTTGATTGTGCTAATTAGCACCGGTTTGATGCCATTTAATCCGATATTGGTCGCAGAGTACATGACCTATACCATCGCAGCTGTGGTACTGCTATATTTTGCGGTGATGTTTATGTCATCACGGTTGAGCTCCTCTGATAAAAAACGCTTACTGGTCTGTCTGTTATTGATTATTGGTTCGACCTTGTTTTGGTCAAGTTTTGATCAACAGCCAACCTCGTTTAACTTATTTGCTGACCGTTATACAGATTTAGAAGTCATGGGTTTTCATATCCCAAGTATCTGGTTTCAGTCGCTCAATCCATTATTTATTTTATTATTAGCGCCCATTATCAGTATTTTGTGGGTGAAGCTCGGTGCTAAAGGTCTTGAGCCTAATAGCATGGTAAAATTTGCGCTTGGTATGTTGTTAGCCGCTGCAGGTTTTGGGCTGATGATTATGGCTTCAAAAAGTATCTTGGTCGCTCCCGGTGCTTTGGCATCACCACTGTGGTTGGTTGGCAGTTTGTTTTTGCTGACTCTAGGTGAGTTGGCATTAAGCCCTGTTGGTATGTCGTCAATGACGCGCTTGGCACCTGAGGGTATGCAAGGTCAAATCATGGGGTTGTTTTTTGCTTCTATTGCCATGGGTAACTTGGTCGCCGCCTTCTTTGGTAGCCATGTCACCGCTGATAAAATCGAAGGCTTACCGGATTTATTCTCTATTATGACCATGTTCTTGGTAGTGACCGCGCTGATTTTATTAGCATTGTCAAAACCGATGAGCAATATGATTAAAAACAGTAGTAATATTAGGATGTAAGCAAAGAATGTAAGTAAGAGGCTAATATAAGCATAAGAGTATTAGTGCTATTGATAGCAGTTGTTGGATAAGTGATAAAATACAGAAGCTACTAAACAGTGGCTTCTTTTATTTTGAGTCATCCGTCATTTTTGCGATTCTTTCACAATTCTTTGACGATTAAATGGGTATTGCTGTTAAAGGTATTTATAAGTTGGTTATCATCCCCATATCGTTATATGCGCTAGGTTGTATCTGTAGCAAACTTAATCAAAGCCCACTTAATCAACCGCTAATAATCAGCTGATGATGTCAGTTTATAATAACAATATATCGAGAACGTATCGATTATGCAGCACTGTAGTGAGATGAGTCTTTCCTACTTAAGCAGCGTTTTATACAGTTTTGTACTCGTGCTTTTATACTAAATTTTTTATATAAAATAAGGGACGTTATGTCTACTCAAGAAGCCACTTCAAAAACCGAAATTCAACAACGTATTACCAGCCTGCGTGCTGCTATTGCGGCACAAGATTTGACGGCGATTATCGTGCCGTCAGCCGATCCGCATTTATCTGAGTACTTGCCTGAATATTGGCAAGCACGCTTATGGTTATCAGGGTTTACAGGTTCGGTCGGTACGCTCGTCGTTACCGCTGATTTCGCTGGACTGTGGACGGACAGCCGTTATTGGGTACATGCCGCTCATCAGCTAGCAGGTACAGGTATCAGCTTAGAGAAGCTCGCGCCTGGTCAACCAAACCATATTGACTGGTTAGCTGAGCACTTGCAAGAAGGTGATAGCGTGGCAGTCGATGGTAATGTGCTGTCCATCGCTGAGCAAGACAGATTGCTTGATGCTTTTGATGCCAACGACATTACCTTAATCACTGAACGCGATGTATTGACAGATATATGGAGCGATCGTCCAACACTGCCGTCAGCACAACTTTACCAACACGATGAGCAGTTTGTTGCGCAGTCTGCGACTTCAAAACTTGCCGCCGTGCGCGCAGGTATGGCGGATGCAGGTGCAACCCATCATTTGCTTTCAAGCTTAGATGATATTGCTTGGTTGACCAACTTACGCGGCGCTGATGTTGATTATAACCCTGTATTCTTGGCGCATATGTTGATTGATGCGGATAAAGCGACGTTATTTATTGATAATAATAAAGTCAGCGCTGACATTGAAAAAGCGCTAAAAGACAGTGGTATCACGCTCGCTGATTATGAAGCGGTGCAAGAGGCCTTGGGTACATTAACGCCAGAAGATTTATTATTACTAGACCCAAGTAAAGTGGCAGTGGGCACGCTATCGAAGATGGCGGATAATGTTGGCTTTATCGAGCAAATGGCACCAAGTACTTTGCTCAAATCGGTTAAATCTGCTGCGGATATCGATCATGTGCGTGAAGCCATGCGTCAAGACGGCGCGGCATTAAGTCAATTCTTTGCTACATTTGAGCAGCGCCTAACAGCCGGTGAGCGTTTAAGTGAACTTGATGTCGATAGTATGCTCATTGAAGTGCGTAGTCAGCAGCCACATTATGTCTCACCAAGTTTTCCAACCATCGCAGGCTTTAATGAAAATGGCGCATTGCCGCATTACCGTGCGACGCCAGAAAAATTCAGCTACCTTGATGTCGCTGAGGGCGAGGGCGGATTGTTATTGATTGACTCAGGTGCCCAGTATCAAAACGGCACCACCGATATCACACGCGTGGTCGGTATTGGCAAAGTAAGTTCTGAGCACAAACGCGACTTTACCACCGTCCTTAAAGCTCATATTGCGTTAGCAAAAGCACATTTCCCTGATGGCATTGCTTCACCACTCATCGATGCGATTTGCCGTGCGCCATTATGGCAGGCACAGATGGATTATGGCCATGGTACCGGGCATGGCGTTGGTTACTTCTTAAACGTTCATGAAGGCCCGCAAGTCATTGCTTATAGTGCCAGCACGCCAAAAGAGCGCGCAATGAAAGTAGGTATGATATCCAGTAATGAGCCAGGTTTATACCGTGAAGGTAAGTGGGGTATTCGTATCGAAAACTTGGTGGTAAATACGCCAGTGGCTAATGTTACGGAAACTGAATTCGGCAAATTCTTAAACTTTGAAACCATTACTTATTGCCCAATTGATACGCGTTTGATTGAGCCTGCATTATTAACCCAAGTAGAGATTGATTGGCTGAACGACTATCATAGCCAAGTTTATGCCGAGCTAAAAGACCGTGTTGATGGTGCAGCACTTAAGTGGTTAACCGAGCGTACAAAAGCTATCTAAAGTAAAAGTTTATATTTGCGAATTTAAAACAAAAAAAGCCCCGTAAAATCTACGGGGCTTTTTTATTGCTATAGGTCTATAGCTAGAGATTCATTGCTATCAGTTTATGAACGAATAGCAGTATTTAGTTTTTTTGCGACTCTTTATTGGTTCCTACTTTATCTTCGCTTAAATTTTGAGTCATTTCCGCACGTAACCAAGATTTTAAATTTTCAGACATCAGCATCATTTGCTCACTAAGATAATCATCAATTTGCATTTCAAGCTCACGGATCAGTTCTTGATGTTCTTTGCTCAGGTCTGCATCTTTTAATGACAGCTTGATGGCAGCGCTGGCTTTATCATTGACCGCTTTGATACTGCTGTCGTCTTTAATACGCTTATCATTAACAATATGACTATCACTAATTGCATTGCCGCTAATCATATTGGCATGCTCGCTGACAGTTTTGTTTTCAGAGCGGTTGCTAGAGTCATTATTAGCATCAGTTTTTATGGCATTTAATGATTTAGCAATTTGAATTTTATCATTACTGCTATCAGCATTGTCATTAATATTATCTACGCTTGGCGCTGTGACCTTGTTAGTGTCATTAGCATGAGTGATAGCAGTCTTAGCATCAGAACCGCTTTCATCAGAACCTTTTTTATCCGTCGCCAGTTGTTCATTTTTCTGTGGCTCTTTTTGCGCCGCTTCTGCTTCTTCACGTTGTCTGGTTTCTTCTTCTACCTTAGCCTCTGCTTTACGCTTAGCTTCTTCTGCCGCTTGTACTTTTTGTTGTTCTTCTAGGCGTTCTTTTTCAGCAGCAGCGCGCGCTTGGGCTTGTTTGTCCGCGATGGCTTTGGCAATCGCTTGTTCCGCTTCATGATTGTCATAGAGATCGTCAAGATGCTCGTCTAAGTCATGAGTGCTAAAAACAAAGGTTTCAAAAGGCGTCTCTGTTTGTAATAACGTGGTAATGTCTTTTAACTCTTGGGTGATTGCCGCGCGTATAGGCTCAGGTGCACACGTCCAGCGTTGATAAAACTGAGGAGAAAATGAGTAGCTTGACATGGTATCTTCCATAAATGTTCCAAAAATTACCCCTTATCATACGCAAGTACGATAAGGGGCTGCAAGTGGACAAACGTAGTAAATCTGACACCAAGGTTACAACGGCGAAGTACAAATGCTTGTTGGCATTCTTTTTAGATTTAGGGTTGCACTGGCCAACGGGCAAATATCAGCGACCCATTGGTGCCACCAAAGCCGAAGCTGTTAGATACTGCATATTGTAGATTCTCAACTTTGCGTGATTTATTAGCAACATAATCAAGGTTACAGTTGTCTTCGACATTGTCTAAATTAATGGTTGGCGGTACATGCTGATGCTGTAGAGCAAGCACGGTAAATATCGCTTCAACACCACCAGCGGCACCTAATAAATGACCTGTCATGGATTTGGTTGAGCTGACCAATATACTATCTTTCACTGGCGCAAAAACGGTTTCAATTGCAATGGATTCGGCGACATCGCCAGCAGGGGTGCTTGTCCCATGGGCATTGACGTAGCCAACCGCAGCAGGATCGATACCGGCATCGTTTAATGCATTGCGCATGGCTCTTGCTGCACCGCTACCATCTTCTGGTGGTGCAGTAATGTGGCTTGCATCATCACTCATGCCAAAGCCAACCAGCTCAGCCAATATCGTCGCACCGCGTGCTTTAGCATGCGCAAGGCTTTCAAGCACCACGACACCAGCACCATCACCGAGCACAAAACCATCACGGTCTTTATCGAAAGGGCGCGAGGCTTTGGTTGGCTTGTCATTGCGAGTTGAGAGGGCGTGCATTGCCCCAAAACCTGATATACCAAGCGGGCTTGAGCCTTTTTCACTGCCACCTGCCAGCATTACATCGGCATCACCATAAGCAATCAAACGCGCGGCGAGACCGATAGCATGAGTCGCGGTAGTACAAGCAGTCGATGTCGCAAGGTTTGGACCTTTTAAGGTGTGCTTAATCGCAACCAAGCCTGCTGCCATATTGACGATAGAGCCAGGGATGATAAAGGGCGACACTTTCAGCGCGCCTTTTTCACGTAGGGTATCACGACTGTTTTCAATGGTTTGAATACCACCAATCCCTGACCCTAAAATCACGCCAAAGCGTTCTTGGTCGACATTCTGCACAGCTGTATCAGCAGCGCTGACTTCGTTGATAAAACCAGCATTTTTCAATGCCATGGCAGAGGCGGCAACGGCATAATGCATAAACTCATCATAGCGGCGCGCGTCTTTGGCATTCATATATTGCTTAGCGTCAAAATCTTTGACCACGCCAGCAATTTGCGCACGATAGTCAGTCGCATCAAAATGGGTAATCGGTGCGATACCGCTCTCGCCATTAAGCAGGCTTGCCCATGAGCTTTCGACATCTAATCCCAAAGGCGTCACCGCGCCCATACCGGTGACCACCACGCGCATATCGTCAGAACGCTCGTAATGCGGTGGTTTCTGTCTAGGCTTATATGACTGTTTGGCAGCAATATCCACGGGAGTATTATTCGTCGCTTGTTCGGTAAGTGAGTCGGTTGGTAAACTGCTGTACTGGCTCATGCGCTATATCCTGTACTTAAGGTCCTAAGAGGATGTTATTTCAGAAGCCATTATAAAACACATAAGTGTACGTATGTAAACTAAAATTTAACCAATTAATCAGGAATTAAGCAAAACAGACTTGTCCCAATACCACACCTTTACTTGCGCCAGTCACCGCTGGTAAGTTACCGGTTTCACCCATCAGCGTTTGTCGTGATAGCCATGCAAAGGCGACGGCTTCGACCCAAGCGGGATTCAGCCCTAAGCTTGCAGTGGTTTCTACTTTGCAATGAGGCAAATGCGCTTGCAAGCGGGTCATTAAATAATCGTTTAACGCACCGCCACCGCAGACGTAAACCGAGCTATTTTCTTTTGCATTAATAAACATATTAATTTGCATACTGGAACTCATGGCGGTCAGCTCGGTCAAAGTTGCTTGCACATCCGCTGATGAATAGCGAATATGAGCAGACGCTTGGTCAAACTTTTGCAGCTCGCTTTGTAGCCATGCTAAGTTAAAGTCTTCACGCCCCGTGCTTTTCGGATAGGTTCGCGCAAAAAATGGATGCTCTATCAGCTGGTTAAGTAGCGGCTCAACGACTTGTCCTGACTGCGCCCATTCGCCACCAGCATCGTAACCTTTATCAGTATGCAATGCCGTCCACGCATCCAACAGTAAATTGGCAGGGCCGGTATCATAGCCAATGACAGGACTATTGTTACCAGAATTAGCATCAGCTGGCAGGACGGTGATATTGGCAATACCGCCCAAGTTTAATAACACCCGTGTGCTATCAGGCGTGGCAAATAAGGCTTGGTGAAAAGCAGGAACCAAGGGCGCACCTTGACCACCAACTGCCATATCACGACGGCGAAAATCACTGACGACGCTAATGCCAGTACGCTCAGCGATGATATTGGCATCGAGCAATTGCAAGCTAAAACCCATTTGCGGACGATGTCGCACGGTTTGACCGTGACAGCCAATCGCTAGCACCGACTCTACATCAGTATTTGACTGCTGCAATAAATTATTGACCACCTCGCTGGCAAATTCAGCATATTCTTTACTAGCCCAACCGAACCAGTCTAATTCGCTGTTTGGTTCACCCATTGTTGGTATTAATTCTTGGACACCATTAGGCTGACATAATGCTAATAACACTTCACGCAAGCGCGGCGGGAAGTCCTGACTACGAGTTGCTAATAGTCGCATCGGCTGTTGAGTGTTTTCTTCCCCACCGAATTGACAAAGAACCGCATCCATACCGTCTAAGCTAGTGCCAGACATCATACCGATATATAAGCCATCATCGAAGTTTTCAAACACCGTTTGCTCAAGCGCATCGGTCAAGGTGGCATAATTTAAATCGTCAATATGCTCTAGGCTATTTTCTAGACCATTATCTAAAGTATGGTCTAAATTCATAGTCGAATTGATATTATCATTAGTATCAGCAATCGATGTAGGGTTGGTCATGGCAATTTACCTTAAAAAACGCTAGTATATCTCTCAAATTCTAACATCTTTTACTGGCTACGAGATTCTAATTGGCCCAAACGTATTACCCTTTTAATAAAGACAATAAAGAGAGCATCATGACCACTCAAACCTACACCCTAGAAGAACAGCTTGCGCTAATCCAACGCGGTACGCAAGAAATCCTATCTGAAGACGATTTGGTTAAGAAGTTGAAACTGAATCGCCCGCTGCGTATCAAGGCAGGCTTTGATCCTACCGCGCCTGACCTGCATTTGGGTCATACGGTGCTGATTAATAAACTCAAGCATTTTCAAGATTTGGGTCATGAGATTTATTTTCTAATTGGCGATTATACTGCCAAGATTGGTGATCCGTCTGGTAAAAACAGCACACGTCCGCCATTGACCGATGAGCAAATCAAAGTCAATGCTCAAACATATGCTGAGCAAGTTTTTAAAATTCTAGATAAAGAAAAAACTAAGATTGTCTTTAACTCTGAATGGTTTAAAGATATGTCAGCGGGCGATATGATTCAGCTCTCTAGCCAATTGACCGTCTCGCGTATGCTTGAGCGTGATGATTTCTCTAAACGCTATGCGGCGCAAACCCCAATTGCCATCCATGAGTTTTTATACCCATTGGTACAAGGTTATGATTCTATCGCGCTCAAAGCCGACGTCGAGCTGGGCGGTACTGACCAAACCTTTAATATTTTGATGGGACGTACCCTGCAAGGTCGTTATGGTCAAGAGCCACAAGTTTGTATTACGGTGCCAATTTTAGAAGGGCTAGACGGCGTTAATAAAATGTCGAAGTCGCTCGGTAACTATGTTGGTATTTACGATGCGCCGGGCACCATGTACCAAAAACTACTTTCGATGCCAGATACTTTAATCCGTCGCTACTTTGAATTTTTAAGCTTTAAGCCGATGGAAGAAGTTGAAGGTTTAATGAAAGAGATGGAAAATGGTCGCAATCCACAAGAAATCAAACGTATTCTTGCTGAAGAACTAATCGAGCGTTTCCATGATGCCGATGCGGCTGCTAATGCGCACAAATCAGCGGGTAACGTATTAGCTGATGGCGAATTGCCAGTTGATTTACCAGAGGTAACGCTAGACTTAGAAGGTGCTGAAGCGTTATTTATTACCCAAATCCTAAATCAAGCAGAGCTTGCCAAAAACAGCTCATCTGCTAAAGATATGATTAAACGTGGCGCGGTAAAAGTAGATGGCGAAGTAGTCGATGCGGGCTTTAGCTTAACCTCTGGTCAGACAGTCGTTATCCAAGCAGGTAAAAAGGCTTATGCGAAAGTGACGGTTGCTTAATAAGTGATTGGGACAAGCTATTGGTATTAAAAATAAGGTCGACATTGATTGTCGGCCTTATTTATTTTGCGATATGAATTTATAGCGACAGTATTTGATTCGTACCTTTATAATAAATTAGGATTCAATCATGACAGAAAAAACGGTTCCCCAAGGCATTTACCGCCATTATAAAGGCAGCCTTTACCAAGTATTGCATACCGCGCAGCATTCAGAAACTGAAAAAGCGTTAGTCATTTACCGCTGCCTATACGGCGAGTATGGCGTGTGGGTACGGCCATTAGCGATGTTTACTGAAACTGTCATGGTAGATGGAAAAGAAGTACTGCGATTTGAGTTGGTTAAAGCATTAGCTGATTAATTTTTCAAAAACTTTAAAGCTCTTTGCCCAAATAAAAAGCGACCTTAGCGGGTCGCTTTTTATTATATGAATAAATAATCAATCCTGCAAAAACCCTTTTAATACCTTATAAAACCCAACAGGCTCATCCATTGGTATCGCATGACCTGATCGTGGCAGTACGACCTCAGTTGCATTGGGTAGCATCTGGGTGATTTTTTTCTGCCACTTAGCATCATACAGCTTAGAGCGTCCGCCAATCAGATTGACCACTGGAATAGTGACCCGCTCTAAAGCGCCGCGGAAGTCATAGGGTAATGTCAAATAGGCTTGCAAGCAGCGCATTTTATGATGCCAAATACTGTGGTCATAAAGCGCAAGTTTGGGATCGTTTTTATAGGTCATCACTTGTATAAATGCTTTTGAGCGCGTGCGATTAACGGATAGTAGAGAAAACAGTCGTTCGACATCCGTTGCACGGCGTTTCAGGGCAAAAGGCAGATGGGTAAAGCTTTCCATATCAGCATAAGGCAACGTCCTATCAATTACCTCATGAAAAATATCAAACACTTCCTGCTGCCGCGATCCAAACAATCCACCTTGCCAGTCAGACTGGTTATGAATAGCAGGACTTTGGTCAATATTCATATAGCGGCTAACTTTTGCGCTGCCATAACGTTCAAAATACGCCCACATCACTTGTGCGCCCATCGAGATAGCGGCAACTGGCAAGGATTCTATATTGCGCGCCAAGCAAATTTGTTTAATGACGATGTTGATATCATCGGCATATTGACGGACAAAATCAAACTGGGTCAGCTTAATATCTTTTGCCACCCCAAATCCTCGTAAATGCGGCAGGTAAAATGCATATTTGCCAAGCAATGGGAAGATAAATGGTAAAAACTCACGTGCATCCATACCGTAAGCATGTAAGAGCATCACAGGTTTACCGCTTCCTATCACTGACACTGGCAATAGCGTGCTGTCAGTCAAAGCAATATGAATCGTTTTCAACTGGTAGTCAGCAGGCAAGTTAATTAAGTTTTTCTTCATAAGGCGATGACCCTTGTTTTCATTAATCAGTTTTATAAAGCCGATTTAGCCGAAATGCGTTATCTTAAAAGTACTTATTCCACCAATGAAAGACTGTTATATTAAAGTAGGTAACTGACCATAGCATAAAATCTATTTAGTGGTGAAAGCAGCTTAGAATTATAAGTACCGACTTATTATGCGCTGTAACCAATCGAATCAAATATTAGTAAATGAAATATAAGGATATTAGGGTATGAACAAGTCGATGTTAGCATTGCTTGATAGCAGCCTATATCCACAAAACTGGCAGCAGCAAATTTTTAATAATCCGCAGGCGCTTTTACTAGAAATGCTGACAGCAGATATCACAACAGATGCCGACGCTTTCACAAAGCAGCTGTTAAAAAATGATACTTATCAAGAGTGGATTAATAGCAGCGTATTTGGACGTTATTTACATCGTAACTTTACTGCGTTCTCTCAGCAAACAGAAGACAGTTTTAATGCAGATATGCCTTTGCTATTTCGTCAAGAGTTAATGCGGCACGCGCAGTATTTGCCGCTAGAGCAAATATTGCTCTTTGCAGGAGATTTGCCAAAAAGCGTGCGCCAGACAAAGATTTTAAGCACAACGGTTAATCCTGCTACCGCCATCATTAATGCTCAGCAGTTAAGTGCAAAATCTACTACCAATAATCCAACCATGATTATCAATCAGATAGTGATTAAGAGTAAGCAAGTCTTAGGATTTCCGATACGCCACAATAAACGCACTAGCGAGCGCTTACGTAATGAAGTATTGATTTTAGACTTTCAAGATTTGCGCTTGGTCAATGAAGAGAATATCAGTAGCAAAAAAAGAAGCAATATAGATGAGACTATATTGCTTCGGTCTTATGAATTACGTTAATAAGTCAAACGGTAGGCTAAAGGTTTAAGAATCCTGCTTGGCAATCGTTAAGCCATTATAGGTTTGCGCCACTGGCATGACTTCTAAGCGATTGATATTGATATGAGCCGGCGATTCAATCAGCCATAATAAGATATCGCCAATATCATCGCCGGTCATGGTTTTAAAGCCATCATAAACCTTGGCGGCTTTATCGTCATCGCCATGATAGCGCACGTTTGAAAACTCAGTGCCCGCCACATTACCTGGTTCAAGGTTGGTCACCCGCACTTGTGTACCGATTAAGTCCGCGCGCAGGTTTAAGCTAAACTGTTTGACAAAGGCTTTGGTCGCGCCATAAACGTTACCGCCAAAGTATGGCCAGCTGCCAGCAATAGAACCAACATTAATGATATAACCGCTATCGCGTGCGACCATCGCTGGCAAGACCGCATGGGTCACCGCCATTAGACCTTTAATATTGGTATCGGTCATACGCATCCAGTCATCAAGACTGGCATTTTGCGCAGGCTCTGTGCCAAGTGCCAGTCCAGCGTTATTTACCAAAACATCGATTTGCTTAAAGTTGTCAGGCAAATCTGTAATGATTTGCGGGATAGACGCTGTATCACTCACATCCATGACCACAGGTAAAAACGCCTCGCCCAAAGTGTCTGCCAAAGCATTGAGCTTGTCTAAGCGTCTGGCACAGCCAATCACGCGATGACCATTGGCAACCAAACGTTCGGCCAACGCTTTACCAAACCCAGCGCTTGCCCCTGTAATCAATACGTTCATCTTATATCCTTATCATTGAGGTTTTGTGCCCATGTCTTGGTTTATTTGCTTTGTCTTACTTATTGAATAGTTGCTTACCAAAAATTTTATCACCAGCATCACCAAGACCTGGAATAATATAACCATGCTCATCCAAATGGCTGTCTAGTGCGGCGGTATAAATGGTTACGTCAGGATGTGCTTCATTGACCACGCGTACGCCTTCAGGTGCGGCAACTAATACCAATGCTTTAATATTGGTACAGCCGTTTTTCTTCAGCATTTCAATAGTTGCAACCATTGAGCCACCGGTGGCTAGCATTGGGTCAATGATAAGGGCTGGGCGTTTGTCCATATGGCTGACAAATTTTTCAAAGAACGGTACAGGCTGAAGCGTTTCTTCATCACGCTGTAAACCGACAACAGAGATTTTTGCTGTCGGAATCAAATCGAGTACGCCATCTAACATACCAATACCCGCACGTAAAATAGGTACAATTGTTGCCGTCTTACCGATAATTTGCTCACCAGTAATTTCACCGCACCAGCCTTCCATTGGAAAGGTTTCAATTTCAAAATCGCGGCTCGCTTCATATGCCATCAAGCGTGCAAGCTCTTTGGTCAATGTGCGAAACTTATAAGTACTACAGTCTTTTTCACGCATGAGGCTGAGTTTATGACGGACTAACGGATGATCGATGACAGTGATTTTTAAGTCGCTCATAAGTTCTCTCTTGGTTTTTGGTCTGATGCTTGCGCAGTTAATGCGGTTGCCATTAGTATAAAAGATACAAACACTTACTGCACTTCAACCCTATATCTAGCCCATAAATAGTAAGCTAAATGCTTCAATAATAAATTAAGCCAAATGCATTTATAACAGGATTGATTTTATTTAAGCCGACTATGTTTGACTATAATAGCGCCCTAACAAATGAAGTAGTGTTTAGGCTTGCTATGATAGCAAAAAAACCGCTTTTCTGATGAAGAATCTTATGACTATACAACCATCTCATACGCGTGATAATACTAAAAATGAATAATAACTTGATATTGTCTGAAGCCCGCGCCGCAGAAGTAGAAACCCATCCGTTCGGTCCGGTTTTACCGCCCGATGCCACCGTGATGATGATGGGTACTTTTCCGCCGACCGCTGATAAATGGGCAATGCGCTTTCACTATCCAAACTTCTATAACGACATGTGGCGTATCTATGGTAGTGTTTTTTTTGATGACGTGGATTATTTTAGAGTAGGGGATGAGAAGCGCTTTGATCCTGAGCGTATTCGTGCCTTTATGTTTGAGCGCGGGATTGCTTCTTGTCCAACGGTTAATCAGGCTATTCGTGAAACAGGCAATGCCTCAGATAAAAACCTAACTGTCGTCACGCCAGTTGACCTAGATAATATCTTGCCACAAGTGCCAAAGGTTGAGACCTTATTTACCACGGGCGGTAAAGCCACCGAGGTGTTACTGAACTTATTAGCCGAACCGCCTGCCAAGTCTAAGTATCCTAAAACCAATCAAAGTATGGACTATCCTTATGAGTGGCAGAGGGGTAATAATAAAAAATCTGATGTTAATAATCTTACCTTATATAGGTTGCCTTCAACGTCACGCGCATACCCTTTGGCGTTAGATAAAAAAGTCGCTGCCTATAAAGAGTTTTTTAAAAAGATAGGTAAACTATAAAAGAGTCATATGTAGAGGGTCATATATGTGGCTGTTATATAGAAAAGGTAAGCGATTTTAACCAAAAAGACTATTTATGATAAAGGCAAAACTTATGATAAAGGCAAAACTATTTTAAACTTATTTTAATCTTAACTGACTGATAAATAGAAGGTATTAATGATAAGGCCAGATAACTGCTAAAATAGAGGACAAACCCCCTTGACCCCCTACTAAAACCGCGTATAATGCCACCCAGTCGGAAGGGAAGGCGGATTGGAGTGGATTACCACTGATTACTAATAGCGGGTTTTAACCAAGCTAGTAACTAATCATCCAGCCCAACGAATTCATTTTAGATTAACTTAGTTTAAAATAAAATAATTTAATTCTTGACTTAACAATTTAAGCGTCTATAATACGCACCTCATTAAGACGAACTGGAATGACTTATATGTGAATTACATATAATAAACCCAGATAACTTATTGAAACAATTTATAAAAAAGCTTGACAAACCAAATCATTATGATATGATAGTCAGCTCGCTTCAA
>NZ_JACHXL010000009.1 GCF_014192115.1 Psychrobacter luti | reverse complement strand
ACCCAATCGCTATGGACAAAGGTCTACGCTTCGCTATTCGTGAAGGCGGCCGTACTGTAGGCGCTGGTGTTGTTGCTAACGTACTTAGCTAAGCACTAACGCTATCAGAGCAATCTGATAACGTTAAGCAGTAAGTAAAAAGCCATCCTTGAAAGAGGGTGGCTTTTTTTTGGGTTAAATAGATGAGTAAATACCAATAACCATAAACATTTACGATAACATAACCGTTATTAGATAAGAAAAACAAAAGGAATAACTGTGTTTATTATCGAGAAGCTAGCAACCAATGCATCAAAGCTGCAAAAAACGATTGAGGCAGTCGCAAATATCGAATCGCTAGTACAGCCGTACGACGCATGGACGTATCAGACGCTAGTTGAGATGGTTGAACAAGATAGTATGCATATGCTGATAGTTTATAAACGAGAAGATAAAGCCGATACTGAAAAGGTAATTGGCTATTGTTTATATCAATCACTCTTTGAGCAAGCAGAAATATTGCGTATCGGTACCCATCCTGATTATCAGCGTCAAGGTATCGCCTCACAGATTTTTGCCAAATTAAATGCAGAGTTAATGATCAATCAGGTAGAGAGCTTATTATTAGAGGTGCGGGCAGATAATTTTGCCGCAATTGCTTTATATGAACAACAAGGGTTTGCCGTGATTCATACGCGAAAGGGCTATTATCAAGTCCCGCATCAGCCAGCTATTGATGCGTTAATCATGCAGCATACTTATGTATATTAGCCATGAATAGAACTGATACTATTTAACTAAAAAATATCAATGAACAAAATCTGTTGATTTCTTAATATTTCGGAGGTTATTTGAGTGTTTTCTTTTTGCAGATTTCAATATTGAGTTGATGGTTACTGTCTGCTTTCATGCATTCGAGCACCTCTATACGTTCGCTTAACAGCTCTACCATCACGTTAATATTGGCTTGCTGTTTTTTGACTTGTGTAAGTTTTTGTTGAGTAAGCGTCAGCTGTAAACCAATATCTAACTGTCCATCGTAATAGTCATTTAGACTGTCTCTGATTTCAGTAAGGGTAAAGCCAATTGCTTGTGCGCTTTTGATTAACTCAATGCGCTCAACGCATTCAGGATGAAACTCAGTATACAGCCGTGAGCCCGCTTGGCGCTTACGTGATCTGAGTAGACCCAACTGATCATAATGACGCACCGTGTCCTTAGTTGTATTGGCTTGCGTCGCCAGTGTGCCAATAAGTAAAAATGCTGTATCAGGTGCCATGATAACCTCGTAAGTAAAATATTTAACTTACTTATTGTATAAATGATGATTGGAAACGCAGTGTAAAGGGAGTTTGCTTTAGATTTTTAATTGCCACGGTTGTGGCTTATCGAGTAATGATACGGCTAAAGGTTGATGAGAATCTCTTTGCCATTTGACTGAACGGCTGCCAATCAGTGTATCTAGCTGTGCTAAAAAGTCAGCACGCGGCAAGGTCGCTGCCCCTAAGCTCATCAGATGCTCATTTGGCAACTGACAGTCTACCAATTCCACTTTGCTTTGGGCACATAAACACATCAAGCCCCAAAAGGCGAGCTTTGACGCATTAGAAGCGACATGAAACATCGATTCGCCAAAATAAATCCCGCCTATCTTTAAGCCATATAACCCGCCAATCAACTGCTGATTATCATCCCAAACTTCAATGCTATGCGCAAAGCCTTGAGCATGTAGCTCGGTATAGGCTTCAATCATTTCATCATGAATCCAAGTATGTTCGCCCTCGGTCAGCGTGTCATTAATAGCGTCGCTACGCGGCAAACTACATGCATGGATAACGTCATCGAACGCTTTATTTATAGTTAATTGCCAACGAGACCTTCCAGCTTGCTTGCGCAGCGATTTACTAGGCTTATAGTCAGTGGGTAGCATGATACAGCGCGGCTCTGGACACCACCACGCGATAGGTTCATCCTCATTAAACCACGGAAATAATCCCTGCGCGTAAGCAGAAATCAGCGTTGTAGGCGCCAAATCTCCGCCGACGGCAACGATACCGATGCCATCAGGATCAACCATCACAGGGTCGGGAAAGTTATAACGCCCAAGACTTTTAACGTGTTTACGGAAGGTCTCAGGCGTTATATCAGTTGTATTGATGTCGATAACAATGCGACCGTCATCGTTAGCAAAGTTACTCATTTATGCTTCTTTATCAGCAGTCAACGTTGAGGCATACGTATGATCTTGAGCAACAGCCTCACCAATAGCATCCAAGTATTTTTCAGCATCAAGCGCAGCCATACAGCCCGTGCCCGCAGAAGTAATAGCTTGACGATAAACATGATCGGCAACATCGCCTGCGGCAAATACGCCTTCAATACTGGTTTGGGTGGCATTACCATTTAAGCCGCTATTGACGATCAGATAACCATCTTTCATCTCTAACTGACCTTTAAATAAGTCAGTATTTGGCTTATGACCAATTGCAACAAACATACCGAAAACATCAAGTTTTTTGGTGCTGCCATCAATCATAGATTCTATGACCACGCCATTAACACCCATATCATCACCAACCACTTCTTTTACACTGTGATTCCATTCGATTTTAACATTGCCATTTTTAGCTTTTTCAAATAGCTTATCTTGCAGGATTTTTTCTGAGCGTAAGCGGTCGCGGCGATGGACTAAAGTGACTTCAGAAGCGATATTGGATAAGTACAATGCTTCTTCAACGGCGGTATTACCACCGCCAATGACGGCGACTTTTTGGTCTTTATAAAAGAAGCCATCACAGGTGGCACAAGCCGACACGCCTAAACCGCGAAATTTGGTTTCTGACTCTAAGCCTAAATACTGCGCAGATGCACCCGTTGAGATAATTAGGGCATCACAAGTATAGCTACCGTTATTCCCGACCAGGGTAAAAGGACGCTCATTAAGATTGACCTCATTGATGTGGTCATAGACCAGCTCAGTACCGAAGCGCTCGGCATGGGCTTTCATGCGATCCATAAGCGCAGGACCCGTTAAATCATGAGCATCGCCCGGCCAGTTATCGACCTCAGTGGTGGTGGTCAGCTGACCTCCCACTTCCATACCAGTCACCATCACTGGCTTTAGGTTGGCACGTGCAGCATAAACGGCTGCGGCGTAACCGGCAGGACCTGAACCTAAAATAATCAATTTTTCGTGGCGTGGAGCTGTATTATCAGTTGCCATAAAATTTCCTTGCTAACTATCAGAATAAAAAGGATTGGAATGAGAATATAAAAATTAGAATAATGAAAATGCATCGTATAAATGACAAGTATTATAAAAGATATTCGCCAAAAGTAGCGAAGAATATGGTTTTTATCATTGCTATGTGATAATAACATAAGGGCAGATGGCAAAAAGTGCAAGTTTGCTAAAACGAATATGGGTATCATTAGAATCAAAGCATCATGACCTTGAAAAATGTGCCTGAAAACATGCCAACTAAAAGTACGGCATCTAAAAATACTGAATTTGAAAACATAGTACCTGAAAAAACGATTCCCAAAAATAACCGCATCTCTTTTATAGGGCAGCCATTTATTACGCAAATATGTGGCGAATGTTCGGTTAATGGCAGCATTTTTTGCTAAACCACTGATGGATTTATTTTCTTACCCTCTTTCTTGATAACACTGTCGCCACTACGCCTATGTATTTGTTATTATAAGAAGTTATGCAAGGGTAGTAGTGGCTAGAGTAAATGATTTACTTATATTGGTATATTGTCACTTAACAGCACAAAACCATTTCAGCGTAGTGAGAATAATTGGCTTTATTCAGAAACTGGCGACCATTTAATATTAATAACGAGTATTAACAACAAGGCAGATCTTACGTGATATCAGCACCACTTATTGAGTATTTAAAAAAGGGCATATTTACCCTGCTTGGATTAATACTGGCGGTTTATTTATTCGTCATTTTGATGACTTATACCGGTAATGATCCGAGCTGGTCGCACATCAGTAGTGATATGACTACCGTGAATAATATGGGTGGCGAGATGGGCGCGTGGCTATCAGATTTGCTTTATAGCTTCTTTGGTTTTGGTGCCTGGTGGTTGCTGGCGTTTTTGGTTTATGAGTCGGTGCTGATCTGGTGGGATAACAAACCAACGTTTTGGTTGCTACGTTTGGTTGCTTATGTGTTTTTGCTATTAAGTGCCAGTGCCTTGTTTGCGCAATTGGTAGCGCTAGTACAGCAAGTGGCAGATCCAATGGTGTCAGGCCTTAAAGGCGTTGCTGGCGGTATTATTGGTCTTGAGCTGCAAGCACGTTTGGCACAGCTCTTATCGCAGTGGGGCAGTGTGACGTTTTTAGCGGTATTTGTAGTGATTACTGCAACTTTTGCCTTTAATATTCATTGGCTGGCGATTTATCAGAAAATCAAAACGTGGTCATGGCGCGATGCTGCGGTTCAAGATAATGATAGTAAGCAGGATAATAGACAAGCTGTGCAGGCAGCAGCTGAGCAACAGCAAAATGATGACGATAATGTAACAGGTGAAAAAGCCGCTGCAGCCTTTGAGCAATTACCACTGGATTTGTCAGCTACTGACCATGCAAGTCATGCCCAAACAGCAGATAAGAGCGGTCGTTTTAATAACGTGTTGAAAGATTTTTTAGCGACGTCAGGTCTAGGTGCTAGCGTCAAAGCGTCCATGTCAGCCGCTGCAGCAGTGGCACAAACTGCAACCAACAGCACTGGACAGGATGAGCAATTACAAACGGCTTCAGCGAATGCAAGCAGTTTTAGTCATGTTAACCAACAGCAAACATCAGCGCCTGTAGTAACCTCAGTTATGGCGCCTACCCGTAAAGTCGAACCAAGTTTTGCTTGGAATGATGCTGATACGGTCGATGATTTGTTGGCAAGTGAGGCCATTGCTGGGCAAGATACGCTTGTTTATGGTACAGCTGCTGCTTCAAACCCGAACGTCCAAGACTTTGATAAATCTGTTGCGTCGTCTAATACTTCTGATCATATTGTTAATGATGATGAGCATGAAATGGCAGAAAGCGTTGATAGCTTAGCAGTTGACACCTTAGTTGATGCTTGGCTAGCAGAAAATGCGGCGGTTCCAGTTGCGCCTGAGTTAGAAGAAAATGACCCCTTGATTGAAGCGCCCGTGTTAGAAACATCATTTGACACCGCGGCACAGGAACAGAAAGCTGATCATACATTAAATAATGTGGTTGATGAATCAATAGATGACCTTTCTGAAAGTTGGTCTATTGAACAACCTGATTTTTCTTATGATGCTGAGCCTTTAGTAAAGCCTGAAGTAGTCAGGACATCAGCAGTAGATTTTGCTACGCCAGTCGATGAGATGGTCGAGGTTGCTAAAGTTACCGAAATCGCTGATATGACACCGACCAATACGCCGCCTGCTAATCCTAAACTCGCGCCGACAGCAGAAACTGGTATTGCAGCAGGCACTACAGCTAGCATTGCACAGACAAATACTTCGCCTGTCACCGCGACTAAACCTACGGTAAGCTTTGCAGTGCCAGAAGGCGATAGTAGTAATCATATTGCTGACATGATGCCAGAAGATAACAGTCGAGCTGACGACACTGACCTGCCTGTGATGCCGCATATCAGTGATGATGCCGCCTTCAGCCAAAAATCACGTTCGATGCAAACGGCCGCTTATCGCAGTAGTCTGACGCCTATTCCTGAGATTTCTATTTTAGATAAACCTGACCCTGATCGTAAGCCAAGCTATACATTGGCTGAGCTTGAGCAGTTGTCTGAATTATTAGAGATTAAACTGCAAGAGTTTAATGTAAAAGCAAACGTGGTTAATGCCATTCCAGGTCCGGTAGTAACGCGCTTTGAAGTTGAGCTTGCTGCTGGAGTGAAAGCCAGCAAGGTTACGGGCATTTCGCGCGATTTGGCACGCTCGCTATCAATGGCGTCTTTGCGTGTGGTCGAGGTCATCCCTGGTAAGCCGTATATTGGTATTGAGGTGCCAAACAAGCAGCGCGAAATGGTACGTTTGATTGAGTTGTTAAATACGGAAAAATTCAACGACCCTAAAGCCCAAATTAGTATGGCGATGGGTAAAGATATCGGCGGCAATCCGATTATTACCGACCTTGCTCGCGCACCGCATATGCTCGTTGCTGGTACCACAGGTTCTGGTAAATCGGTATTAGTAAACTCGATGCTGTTATCCATGCTGCTTAAATATACGCCGAATGAGCTGCGTCTTATTTTGATTGATCCAAAGCAGCTTGAGCTTGCTAACTATAATGATATTCCGCATCTGCTAACGCCAGTCGTCACTGATATGACCGAAGCGGCAAGTGCCTTGTCATGGTGCGTGGCAGAGATGGAGCGCCGTTATCAGCTAATGAGCTTATTGAAGGTACGTAAGCTTAACGAGTTCAATAAAAAAGTCATCGCTGCTGAGAAATCGGGCAATCCGATGCTTGATCCTTTATGGCGACCTAATGATAGCGTGAGTATCAGCCAAGCGCCAAAGCTAAAAACCTTGCCAATGATTGTCATTGTCGCCGATGAGTTTGCCGATATGATTATGCAGGTCGGTAAGCAAGCTGAAGAGCTTATTACCCGTCTTGCACAAAAATCGCGGGCAGCAGGGATTCACTTAATGCTTGCCACCCAGCGTCCGTCGGTCGACGTGATTACTGGTTTGATTAAAGCTAATATTCCCGTCCGTGCCGCATTACGGGTGAACTCAAAAGTGGATTCACGCACGATTTTGGATAGCGGCGGTGCAGAAGACATGCTTGGTAATGGCGATATGCTGTTTTTAGGACCAGGACAAATTGAGCCTGACCGTGTGCATGGTGCATATGTCAGTGATGAAGAGGTCAACCGTGTCTGTGACGCGTGGCGTGAACGTGGTGCGCCCGATTATATTGATAATATGGCGGGCAATTTTGAATTAATGAGTCCTGGCGGTGGTGCTAGTGCGGCCAATGCTTCTGGCGAAGATGACGATCTCTATAATGATGCGGTGGCATTTATTATGGAAACACGCAAAGTATCAGCGTCTAGTATTCAACGTAAATTCAGCATTGGTTATAACCGTGCAGCGCGTATCGTCGATTCGATGGAAGAGGCAGGACTGGTCAGCTCGATGGGCAAAAGCGGTAAGCGCGAGCTTTTGATGTAGTGCTTAGAGTTTATTAGATAGCGAAAAAGACGAGTGACTAAAGTTACTCGTCTTTTTTATTGGGAAAATATGATAGCGCTAGTATGTGAATGACTAATGAGTTTGTTTATCGATTATAAAGGGGGATGTTTTATACTAAACTGGTGATGGTTTAGCAGATAAATACGCACACATTCTAAGAATACACCTTAACGCAATTACTCTCCAAGGAAGGTCAGTTATGTTTAAAGAATATACCCAATATGATGCGATAGCGTTGGCTGCATTGGTCAATGCAGGGGAAGTCAGCGCCAAAGAATTGCTAGATGCAGCAGTTGACCAAGCCAATCAACTTAATCCCAAATTAAACGCTATTATCCATCGTTTTGATGAGCGCGCTTATAACGCCGCACAAACAGGCTTGCCAGCTGGTGCGTTTACTGGCGTACCTTATCTGCTAAAGGACTTGTCTTTCTATTTTGCTGATGAGCCCATTACCATGGGCAGTCGTAGCGTCAATATCGTGTCAGAAAGCGATAGTGAAATCGTCAAACGCATGAAAGCCACTGGCGTAAATACCTTTGGTAAAACCAATACACCTGAGTTTGGTTTGATTATCACCACTGAACCAAAAGCTCATGGCGCCACCCATAATCCGTTTAAAAAAGGCTATAGCTCTGGTGGTTCATCCGGCGGTAGTGCGGCGGCAGTGGCAAGTGGTATCGTGCCAATGGCAGGAGCAGGTGATGGCGGCGGCTCAATACGCTTTCCTGCTGCATGGTGCGGCGCGTTTGGACTCAAACCTAGCCGTGGTCGTAATCCGATGGGTCCAGCCGTTGGTGAAGGCTGGGAAGGGGCGGTTGCTGACCACGTGATTACGCGCTCAGTACGTGATAGCGCAGCGATGCTTGATGCGACTAGCGGTGCGGAAATCGGTGCGCCTTTTATCATTGCCCCGCCGGATGGCACGTTTTTGCAAGCAGCGATGCGCGCACCACGGCAATTAACCATCGCCTTGCATCAGCAGCCATTGGTGGCCAATACTGTGGTCGACAAAGAGGTGCTCGCCGTATTAGAGCAGACTGCTAAGCAGCTAGAAGCAATGGGACATCGCGTGGTACCGGCTGAGCCTAATATTAATATTGAGCAGTTTTGGCACGATTTTTTAGTGGTAGTCTGCGCCCATACCGCATTTACCATCGATTATATCGAGCGCTGTTATGGCGCGCAGCATATCCAAAATCTTGAGCCACAAACCTATAATATGGCAATGCTCGGACGCTCATTATCTGCCGTTGATTTGGCGCATGCTAAGCATGGCTGGCATAACAGTCAATATCAAACCGGTCTGATGTTAGAAACCTACGATATGATTTTGTGCCCAACCGTACCGACCCCTGCTGTTAAGCATGGTGTGCTACCGCCAAGCCGTATGGATGAGATGCTCATGCGTAGTGCCGGATTGCTCAATAAAGGCATTGATATGGGTAAATATGCCTTTAGCTCAGGCGTGATTGAAAAGCTCAGTTCACCTGTACTCGGTAAAATGGGTTTTACCTTGTTAGGTAATATTACGGGGTTACCAGCGATGTCATTGCCTGTTGGGATGAGCAAAAAAGGCTTGCCGATCGGTATGCAGCTGATTGGGCGTATGAATGATGAAACGACGTTGTTTAGTATTGCTGGCGAGATGGAGCGCGCGGGATTATTTACCAAACCCGCCTTTGCAAAATAGTTTTGTATGCTCGGAATGATTTTTGGCAAATGCTAGGTTGTAAAGTGCATTTTAGCAAAGCCTTTTTGATTAAAGCGCCTTTGTTGGAATAGAGCTTAGTTGCAACAGCTCCTTAATCAAAACGATAAATATCCATACCCAAGCTATGGTGCGCCATGCTTTGGTGCACTACAGAGACACGTTGACCCGCACCTAATGTAAAGAATAGCGGCAGTAGGTGTTCATCGCTTGGGTGTACATTCTGATAATTAGGATACTGCTGCCAGTCTAAGGCGCTCGGAATGTCTGTTTTGAGCTGTTGTAATAGCCAGACTTTAAAGTCTCTAGCGGTTTTATCAACACTTTCTGCTTGCCAGCGTAGCGCTTGCAAATTATGGGTGATACTTCCTGAGCCAATCAACAGGATTTGCTCATCCCGTAATTGCGCCAGTTGCGCGCCCAATTGATAACAAGCGACACTGTCGTAATGCTGCGGTAAGGATATTTGCACGATAGGAATATCCGCCTCTGGATACAGATGCAAAAGCGGTGCCCAGACTCCGTGGTCGCTGACACGCAAAGGATTTACACGGCAGGTGATACCGCGCGCCGTCAGCTGCTGTGCTAAAATTTCAGCAAGCGCTGGATGTCCGGCAGCAGGATATTGCAAATCATATAGCTCAGGCGTAAACCCTGAAAAATCATGCCAAGTTTTTGGTTGCGGATTACTGCTGATTTCTAGCTTTGCCGACTGCCAATGCGCCGACATAATGATAATGGCACGTGGCTTAGGTAAGTTTTGCCCAATGCGTGCCAGTGCGCTAGTAGTCGCTGACTGCTCGATTGCAAGCGTTGGCGCCCCATGCGAGATAAATAGCGCCGGCAGTTTTGGTCGCTTCGATAGTTTCGCTGACCTCGATATCGTAGGCTCATCTTCCCAAGCAGCCGCTGCTGTGATAGGCGGCGGTTTTGAATTTGTCAGATATTGGCGTTTGTCATCAGATTGCGGATGAGCGCTCAAGGCTTTAGGTACTGCAGGTTTAGGATGTTTCATGTAGCATGTATTAGGGCGCGCGCCTGTTTTTCAATCTCTTTTGCCATTGAGTTCGCCTAGCATTCTTTGTATCAAGCACTACTTCTCTAAAGCATTCACTCGATCAAACAAACGCTTTTTTATATAAATCAACTTCTGTGGAGTTTTTTTAAATACTATTTTTAATTACCGCGATGATATGGGTGATTGTGATTGATACTCATCGCCCGATATAGCTGCTCCATTAGCACCACGCGCACCAACGGATGCGGTAATGTTAGCGCGGATAACGACCACTTTACATCGGCTTTTGCCAGCACTTCTGGCGATACACCGTCAGCACCGCCGATGACTAAGGCAATATCATCGCCTTGCTGCATGCCATCGGCCAGTTTATCAGCCAACTGTTCGGTAGAGAGCATTTTACCTTTCACATCCAGCACCCAAAGTTGCTCACGCCCTCCTGTCGCATGGGCGGCTAATATGGCTTGACCCTCTTGTTCGCGGTACTGCGCCAAATTGGCATCTGATGGATTTTTAGCACGTTTTGCCGCCGCGATTTCTACGATTTCGGTGCTGAGCATCGGTTGAATACGTTTGAAGTATTCATCAAAACCAGTCTGTACCCACTTGGGCATTTTATTGCCAACGGTCAATATTCTTACTTTCATAATACACATCACTTTGATAATTGATTAAATGTAACAAAAGAATTCTGCTCTTAAGATATTGTAACAAACAGACCTTTTACAATGCATAATTTTGTGCTTTACTAGCATTCGACAAACAGTTGTTCTTTATTTTATTGGTTTTCGCTTATTATTATTAAATACTGTGCTATAAAATAGTGGCAGAATGTTAAAAGTAATAAAGTAAATTAGCGAGTAATGACACAACCAATAGAAACAGTCATAAAGTAATGAGCAACGCTGTGAGGTCTTTATGATAAACCAAAAGATAGTTTGAAACATTTTTTTAAACGAAAGGAGTCGTTCATGAAACGTACTATATCAAGTCTAGTTATTTTTAGCGCAGGCGCGCTGCTCTCTACCTCTGTGTTTGCTGTTTCGTTAAATGGCACACAATGGCAGACCATCGATGATAAAACTGGCGAAAAAAAGGCCGTGATTCAGTTAACTGAAAGCGGCGGTAAAGTGTCAGGGAAAATCATTAAGGTACTAAAAAAAGAAAATGCGGATGCGCTTTGTACCAAATGCCCTGGTAGTCTAAAAAATAAACCGGTTGAAGGCTTACAGATACTATCAGGCTTAAAAGCAGATGGTAATAACCAGTGGAGTGACGGCAAGCTGGTCGACCCTGAGTCAGGAAAAACCTATTCTGGCAAATTGACCCTAAGTGATAATGGTCAAAGTCTAAAGCTCCGCGGCTTTGTCGGTACCCCGGTTTTTGGTCGTTCGCAAACGTGGCAGCGCATTAAATAATTTCCGCACTAGATCCGCACTAGGGTTGCTATTGATAAATAGCGATTATAGCGGCTAGTAATAATTAAAGATAAAAGAAAAGGGTAGTCGGTTTATAGCGGCTATCCTTTTTTTATGTTTTAACTTTTATCAATCTTTAACTTTTGCCAATTATCTTACATAAGTGGGGCGATGGTTTCTGATACCGTATTTTCTTCGCTTTGATTATCATCAGTGTTATCAGAAGAAGTAGGTTTTGGAATAATCGTCAGCTGAGCATCCGATTCAAAAACGATCGCTTCGACATCATCGAAACTGTTTACCCCTTCAGAACGCATGGCACATTCAATCTCTTGACGGGTCAAGCGCTCAGCACGCATTGCATCAGGTAAAAACTGCCCTTGATAAAAAACAATGCGCGGCTCGGATAAAATAAAGCTGCTAAATTGCGGTGAAATAGAGGCGTATTTAGTGACCAAAAACTGCATGACATACAGCACCAAGATAGAAGAGAGACCTTCAATAAGCGGTATGTCTTTAAGCAAAATGGTGCTGGCACCGAGTGAGCCAATCATCACGGTGACAATCCAATCAAAGTTGTTAAGCTGCGAGGTGGAGCGTTTTCCAGAGACTTTAGTAATGATGACAATCAAAACGTAAACCGTTACCGCAGTCAGCACGATGCGTCCGAGCTTGTCTATATTATCGAAAAAAAGCATGTCCATTGCTTGAGCTCCTATTGATTATTTATGTCACTTAAATACTATTTAACATGAAACCTTATAGAAACAGCGTACCGTAATTTACTCATGCATAGGATAAAAACTTTGTATGCGCTTGGATAGTGATAAAAAAGTAAGGTTGCTGACTATTTAAAAGCGCTAAGTATTTAAATAACAATTAAACGGTTTTGCGCTTAGGGTCCAGTAAGCGATTGATGGCCCAAATGCTAATACGCGCGCTGACTAAGCTCAGCACCAATATCATAACTAAAGCCGAAAGCAGTGGTAGGGGCTGCTGCATGGTCATCTCCATCAGCACATCACGGCTCACCGCATCAAATAAGAAAAACCAGATACCTAAGAAATAAATAATCGTGAGCAGCCAAACCACTGCGACGCCGCCGAACATTAAGCGGTTGATCTCGCCTCTATCCAGAGCGCGCTGCTGATGTTTGATAAATTTATGTACAGCAATATAGGCACCGATGATGATAGAGACGACTGTGACCAGCTGCGAGTTTAAGGCAAGTTTGGTTTGAATTATCATAAATATCGCGCTGGCAAGGATATAACCAACGGCAAAAAAACCAACATATTGCGCCATTTTAGGTTGAGTGGCTTTTGGGTTTGATAGCGTTACATTGCTTCCCGACCGACTATCTCCTGATTGACTATCTCCTGAACTACTGGGAGACTTACTCAGCTGCGTTGGCTTACGTGACATAAAATGACCTTTATAAAGGGGTGAGCATAAGGTTGTTAAAATAAATAGCACTAGAAAAATAGCAGTTAACGAACGACCATCAATGCTGCGCGGTCCAATCAAGCATCGCATCTAATACGGGTCTGGCAGTGTAAGCATTCAGCGCTTGGTCACTATTAATCAATCCGACCACTACATAATCCTGTCCAGATAAGCCTCTAACATAGCCTGCCATCGAAGTGACGTTATTTAACGTGCCAGTTTTTATCCAAGCACGACCAATGGCTTGTGACTCGGGCAAGCGCTCGCTATGGGCGCTAATCGTGCCACTGACACCAGCGATACCTAATGAGCTCACGTAAGCATCAAAGCTTGGTTGCTCATAAGCGTAGGTTAATAGCTCGCTTAAGTTTTCGGCACTAATGGTACAGTCACGGCAGAGCCCTGAGCCATTGGTTAAATGGGGCGGCGGGGTAGTCAGCTTGGTTTGCCACCAAGTATTAATCGTTTGTAGCGCTTGCGAATAATCGGTCGCTGTTGGCTGACCAAATTGATATAAGCTCGTTGCTTGCTGATGAATTATTTTATTCGTATCAGCGCTCTTTTTATTCACGTCTACTTTATTGATGGCCACTTTATCAGTGTTTAATTTATCGCTGCCAGCTTTATTAAGACTAGTACTATTAATGCCATTTCTATTCATACTGGCTTTGTCATAAGCACCAATAGAGAGTGCCACTTGCTCAGTCATCACATTATTAGAAAAATGATTAATATCATAAATCTGCTGAGTAAGGTTTAAAGACGGATAGCTGATAATAGGTAACGGCGATATCGCAATAGCGGCCAGACCACGTGGCGATTTTGCCTGTTTATCAGAAGTGTTATTTATACTATAAGGCGTTTCTTGGCTGATAACTTTGCCAGTTAATGTATTGCCAAGCGTTTGCCATTTAGAAGCAATGACGCGCGCAGCGAAATCTTTGGCATCAGGATAGGCGACATAAAAGGCATGCTCACCGCAGCTGTCTGGTAAATTGGCATTGAGCGTCAGCTTGGTCGATTGCCACTGTGGTGCTAAGCTATAGCGAGCTTGACCACAGGCAGCTGAGCGTGTGTTTATCATACTGGGCAATTGATAGTCTGCCAATTGCGGCGTATAGGTCAGCTGTGCGCGCGTATTGTCTAGCGGATAGGTTTGGATACCGATACTGCTAAAGTTAACCAAAAAACCATCAGGGCTGGCGTTATAGGGACGTAGCGGTGAGTTATCAAAGGCAGCAGGGTCTTTGCTTACATTTTTAAAGACGCCACTATCAACAATAATATCGCCGTTGATATGACGAATACCCGCGGTTTGTACTTTATAAAGCAATTGCTGCAAGCGCTCGTGGGTCATTTTTGGATCGCCACTACCTTGAATAATCAAGTCGCCATAGAGCTTATCGCCGATGATAATGCCCGTATGATAGACGCGAGTGTGCCAGACAAAGTCAGCGCCCAAAGTATCTAAAGCAATAAAACTTGGGACAAGTTTCATAGTGCTGGCAGGTGTACGCGCGATATCGGCTTGATGGCTTAATAGTGGTGAAAAAGAGATTTTAATAGTGTTAGTCGTAACGTTACTGCCATTATTTTTACTATTCTGATTAGGCGCTGAAGGCACTGATTGGCTATCATCTGGCAGTAATGATGGGCTGCTTTCTAAACTTTGATAAGTATAAGGATCATCGGTATAAGCATGGAGCTGTTTCTCATGTTGCTTAATCGTTTGCTTCTCGATAGTCACTAATGGGCTTTGATGGACGCTTACTTCTTTAGCATTATTGTTTTTAAGCGCTTGTTTTTGCATGCTACTAGGTTCTGCAGCAACATTATCAGCACTTAACGATTTTGGCTGGCTATCGATGTGAGAACTATTAATACCTTGCTTAGGACTATTAATAACCTGAATTGGCGCAGGCAAGCGACTGGCGTTTTTATCACCAACTGGGGTAATGACAATGCTGATATCGGTAGCGCTTAAGTTCGCTCGGGTGAGCGCCGTTTGAATGGCTTCTGGCAGGGCAGCTTGCGCATATAGTGGCGTCAACATAGCACTGGCAAATAATGCTAGCGTGGATAACGTGGCTAGGTATTTGGCAGGCTGATTCAGCGAATATAATGGCTGACTAACAGGTATCAGCTCGGCAGTAGTAATAGGGCGATTATTAGTTTTAGAAGTGGGTAGCATGAGCAGTCTATCATCAGGTGGCAAAAACACTCTATGGTAACATGAGTTGCTATTTTCGCGTAGGTACAGCCTTTGCATAAATGCAGCGTACGGCTAAAATTTGTACAGAGGCTTAGAGGTAATGGTTTGATAAATTTTGAGTTAAGAATTATAAAAATTATAAATGATAGTGCTTAATGTTTTTTCTAAGCGCTTATTACTTGTCAGTTATCAATTCTAACGCATATGCAAAAACGCCATCGCAGTCATAATGGCATCATTATAAGCATCATGAATGCCAAGCTCAGGAATCTCATAATGCGCTAAAATCTTGGTCAAATGCTGCGATTGATTGGGATCGCCCTGAGCAAGATTGCCCATGCGTCGACTGTATAACAACCGCACATCAATGACCTTATTTGGTAACGTCGTGCCCATATAGCGCTTAACCAAAGGATTTAAAAAACCTGTGTCTATCTGTGGGCAAAACCCAACTATCGGTCGATTATCGATAAAGGGCAGCAGTAAAGCGAGCATCTCATCGTAGCTCATACCCTGCTCGACATCAGCGGTACGTAAGCCATGAATCACAATGGTATCACGGTCAGGCATGACAGGCGGCCGGCAAACCAGATGCAGACCATTACCCGTATCGATGTTATCGCTATTGATATGAATCGCGGCGACAGACAGCAAATGATGCTTTTTTGGATTGAGACCCGTCATCTCGCAGTCAATTGCTACCCATTTATTAGCTAAAGGTTTATCAAACATAGATGCCAGTTCTGGGCGCTGCAAATGTGTTTTTTGCCAATGAGAAGATAATTGTTTTAGCCAACTCATTTTATTTTTGCTCCCTTTTTTTATTTACTGGCTGACTGAATGGTTCTGAATGAATGATCCTCATTAAATACTTCTAACCAAATTCCAGTTGATAATGCCGACTGAGCTGACCTTTAAAGCTTTTGACCACGGCCAAACACTCTTTTAATAAATCTCGCTCAAGGGCAGATAAAGTTGTCGGATCAACGTGCCGAGCATACTTATCATCTGTCAATAGGGCAACGGACAAACGCTGCGCCATAAAGAACTCTAACGCCTCAAGCAAGGTATCAGCCCGCTGTTGGGTCAAAGCCCGGGCTTGCACCAAGGCTTTTAGCCGTCCTTTACTGCTAGGCGCATCAAAAATATCGTTTTCTAATGCCAAAGTACGAATACCATGCACCAAAGGAAAGATACCGGCTTTTTTAAGGTCAATATCATAAGAGCTAGGTTTGCCGCTAAGTAGCGGGACAAACTTTTGCCACCATTGACCGACATCGCCAAACTGCAGTGCGGCACGGGCAAACTGGCGTACAAACATCAGATCTGACTGGCGGTGAGCAATTTTTAAATGTTCGCGGACATGGGTTAGCAGCGACTCATCGCCGCAGACATACTCGCCATCTAATATCGCCGACAGATAAATACTGTGTATCGGGTCAGTATTTCTGAACCATAAGCCAATCTGCGCTTCAAACTGCTTAAGCGGTTGCCGCCACACCGGATTGGTCATCATGATATTACCATCGCAAAGCGGATATCCCAATGCGGCTAAATGATTATTAAAGGTTTCGGCGAGCTGGGCCAAATCAGGATGGGTATAACCATCACGGATAATCAATGCATTATCTTGGTCGGTACGCATGATTTGCTCACCGCGACCCTCGGAACCCATGACGATAACGCAAGTATTTTTCATTACTTCATCAGGTACGATAAGTTGCCACAGCTTGGTAAAAACTTGCGCGTTAAGCGTTTGTACCATGCGACTGACGTTACCTATTTTTACCCCGTTTTGATGCTGCGCACGAATATAACGCCCAATAAGCTCAACGGCAGTATCTAAGCTTGGCAAGTCTTTTGCTTTTTCAATTTGAATACTAATCAGTTGTGAATGATGCCCAATATGGGCGAGCATATCGCTTTGCCCAAGTACGCCTGCGACTTCACCATTGCTATCAATTACCGGCAGCCTATGGATACGGTAGCGCGTCATGGTCAATAGCGCATCGCCAATCTCATCATGAGCATCGATAGTACGCAGATTAAAGCTCGCATAACGCTGGCAAGGCGTTGTCGCAGGATTTTGCTGGTCGCTCACCGCACGGCAGATATCGGTGTCGGTTAAAATACCCAACGTACGACCAGAGTAAACCTTAGGAGCTTGCAAACGGCCATTATCACTGTCTAAGTTACTATTTAAATCGCTATCTAAATCATTATCTAATGTGTGCTTGTGTGCTTGTGTTTTACTTTGGCTTAATTGGTTGAGCGGTCGCACCAACACATGCTTAAGCCCTTCCTTAGTCATGATATGCGCAGCGTCGTATAGGCTGCTGGTGGCGTCAATGATATGCACCGGCAATAAGCGGACATCAATCACCGGCTGCATCATAATCTGCTGCACTTCTTGCTGCTCATTATAACCATGGTAGTTAGCGGTAATTAAGCTCTGGCTGCTACGCCGCTGCTGCAATGCTTTTAGTCGTTCAGGTAAATCTTCTGATAGTAATTGGCGCACTAGATGATTTTGCGCACTGATTTTATCAATAGTCGCGCCATTGACTTGTAGCAGCAGCGTGTCTTCGATAGCTCGAAACTGGTAGGGCGATATCGGGTTTTTACTTGCAGGCTCAGCACTACTAAGAAATGCATTACTTGACTCGCTGCTTTCTGGTAAATCAACTTCTACAAGCAATTTTGGTAAACGCCGACTGTCAAACCAATCGTTACTATTAAGATGTTCGGTATGATTGCTGCCTAAATAAGCCGCGACAAAATCGCCATCAAGCAGTTGCTCAATTTGTCCTTTGAGTACCACATAAAAGTATTGCAAGCCGTCCGCAGGCAAGCACTCATCTTTAGCAAGATAACGAACTTGGGTGTTTTTTTTGATACTTTGGCGTTCAGCCGCGCTCAATACATCAAAGGGCGGCTGGGTAAAATCAAGATGGGGCATGGCATCATCCTTGATGGCATATTTATTAAGAAGTTTAATAAGAAAGGTTTTACAGTTTTACTGATACTAAATAATAAAGAAACTGAGTAGCGTTATTTTTACTATAGCATTGTTTGATAAGCAGCATAGTAAGAAACCGCCAATAACCATTATTATATTGTGGTTATTGGCGGTTTCTTAGTAATATAGTAATAATTAGAATTGATTCGTTCTATATTGAATCCAATATAAAAAGAGGTAGGTTCAGAATAGTGTTCTGCTGGTACAAATTTTCCTCGCTTGCTGTGTGCTTCGCACTCCAGAGACTTCAAAAAATTTATCCCAGCAGTAATGTTTTCTTTTTAAATAGAATCGACTATAGCGCTTAGCGTTTCAACTGTCTTTCAACAAGCTTTTAAGCTTATTTTTAAGATGAGTTCTTAAGCGTTAAGCAGCTTACGAATGCGACTGATGGCTTCGCGGCTTTCATCAACGCTGGCAACTAAGGCAATGCGTACATAACCTTGCCCTGGGTTTTCTCCATTAACCTCGCGTGATAAGTAGCGCCCAGCGAGTGCGTGAATATTTGCTTGTTCGTACAAGGCTTTGACAAAGATTTCATCATCGCCCTTAAACTGCTCAGGCACTTTTATCCAGAAGTAAAAACCTGCCTCCGGCATGCGTAAATCAAGTAATTCACCAAGCTCCGACATCCATAAGGCAAATTTTTCTTGATAGAGAGCCCGATTATGCGCCACGTGCTTTTCATCTTCCCAAGCAGCGATGGAAGCAAGCTGATGCGGTATCGGCATCGCGCAGCCTTGATAAGTGCGATATTGCAGATAAGGCTGCAAAATATTGGCGTCACCCGCCACAAAGCCCGAACGTAAACCGGGCAAGTTTGAACGCTTAGATAAAGAGTGAAATACCACGCAGTTTTTAAAATCATGGCGACCAAGTGCGGCACAAGCTTGCAATAGACCTATCGGCGCACTATCAAAATACAGCTCGCTATAACACTCGTCACTGGCAATGATAAAGCTGTATTGGTCTGATAAACGCAATAGGTACTCCCAATCGTCCATGGTCATCACTGAGCCAGTTGGATTGTTCGGACTACAGACAAACAATAACTGCGTACGCGTCCAGACGTCTTTTGGTACGGCGCGGTAGTTACCTTTAAAATCGTTATCAATGGTACAAGGCATAAAGTACGGCGTTGCTTGTGCCAGTATCGCTGCGCCCTCGTATATCTGATAAAACGGATTGGGCATAACAATTATAGGTGGTTGCGCCGGTTTTGTACTGGCTGGCTGATTGGTAGTGGCTTCGGATAATTCGGTTTGTGGATGGTCAACCACTGCTTGCACCAAGCTAAAAATCGCCTCGCGTGTACCCATGACTGGCAATATTTGGCTATGCGGATCGAGATGATTTAAAAAGAAGCGCTTCTCTAGCCAATGAGCGATGGTTTGGCGCAGCTCGAACAGCCCATTGGTGGTTGGATATTGGCCTATTTTGTCCAAGTTTTCGCGTAGTACGTCCAACACAAATGCGGGTGGCTCATGTTTTGGCTCGCCAATACCCAGCTTAATTTCACTGTGGTTATGGGCTGGCGTACTATTCGCAAGTAAAGTCGCCATCTTAGCGAACGGATAAGGATGCAGAGTCGTTAAGTTGTGATTCATAAGTAGGCTAACTATAATAGACAATTAATAATAAAGTTATAAAGAAAAATTACATTTGAGCAGTGTAGCACTTCTCTTATTTTTTGTCTTTTTCTTCTCATGCTTATCATTGTCCATCTAAAGCAGCCTCTTAAAGCGATTTAAGTAGGTGCTTTCTGAATGAGAACGAGATTTTAGTCTAGTCAATTTTTATCACGCTGTTAATTATAGATAACATTGAGCAGGCGTAACTTATTAACCAAGCAAAAAATAACTGTCCGCATCAACGGCAGATTATTTTAAGGATACTTTGATATGTCTAGTGTTTTACAAACTGATGAGCGCAGCGCTAAAGATATCAATGACAAAGGTTTTGATGGGAATCAGCGTGCGGAGCTGTACGCGCAATTAAAGCAACGCGAGCATGTATGGTGGCAAGCGCGGCAGAAGCTGACGTTGTTAAAAGAAAGGCAGATGTTTTGGTTTGGCGATAACAGCTTTATGATGTGGCTGCTTTGGCAATTGGTCAGCTATGTCGTTGTGGCGATGGTACTGATGTTGCTAATCAAGCTGTTAGATATTTCATTGCCTTTATGGCAGTACATTGGCTTATTTGCCATACAGACCCTGATTTTTATCGGGATGCTTTATTCTAAAAGTCGATTTGCCAACCATTTGCAAAGTAAAATCAATCAAGTAGATATATTACGTGAAGAGTTACTTAATGAGATGACGATTTTGGCCGCAGATAGCCTATATCGTGATGTGCATGCCAAGGCACCAATTTCTTTACGGCAAATCTATGAATATTACGATGGAGAGTTTCGTTTGGCAAGCTTGCAGCGCTTATTACAAGAAGAAGTGCAGGCTGGGCGCTTAATACTGGGGCAGCAGCTAAAAGCGGAAACACTGCCTTTAGAGCTTGCTGATGATGAGCTAAAAGAAAATGCCAGTGAGATAATTTATAAAAGTGTGTTATAGAGTATAGAGATAGGTTGTCTATAACTTCATTGATTGGATAATCTGCTCTAAAATATACATCGTCTTTGTATGAATTAGGTTTTATCTTAAAAAAACGCTTGATAGTGATTAACTATTAAGCGTTTTTTGTCAGTATTTAACGGTTAGGCTTTTACCTTTTTAATGATAAATATTTAAGCTCAAAGAAAACATAAATAAAGCATCTAAATATAAATTAAGCCTCGTTGCGAATGCTAAGACTTTCTATTAATGTCGCTTTTAACGTCTCAAGTTTATCAGCCGATAATGCTAAATCGTCTTGATCGCTGATATAAAACATATCTTCTGCGCGCTCGCCTAACGTGGTAATGCGCGCGGCATGCACCTCAATCTTTTGTTGTAAAAATACTTGTCCGACGCGGGCAAGTAAGCCTGGTTGATCAAGCGTTTCTAAACTCATGATATGCTGGTTTGAGGCTTCATTAAACTCAAAGTTAATTGTCGTTGCCACATCGAAATTTCGCAGCTGACGTGGAATCTTGCGATGTGTAAGCTTAGGAACGGTTGGGTTTTTAAAAGCATCGATTAAGCGCTGCTTGAGTTCTTGTTGGCTGTCGATATCGACCAATAGCGTACCGCTGCGATCGAGGAGCACGTAGGAATCCAAGGCAAAATCACGGGTGGCGGTAATAATGCGCGCATCCAATACATCTAAGTTCATCTGATCAAAGACTGCCATAGTAACGGCAAATAAATTGACCTGATCTTGGGTATAAACAAACACCTGCACCGCATCCAATGCCAGCTCACGATGCTCACGCAATACTACTAGTGGCGTGCTATCGGCATCAGAGGCGCGACCAAGGGGCGGATGGTTTAAGATAGCTTCGGTATGCCATAAGATATCCTCTGCAATCTCGCGCAAGAAATACTCATCGCCTAAGTCATCCCACAGCCTTAAGACCTCATCGCGATTCATATGCTGATTGTCAACATTATCAAGCATAGCCAGTGCTTGTTTGCGCGTGGCACTAATCATATCTTGACGGTTGGTCGGCGCGTCGATATCGGCGCGTAAGATGCGCCGCGTTTGTGAATACAACTGTTTCATCAAGGTCGCACGCCAGCTGTTCCAAAGCTGTGGATTGGTGGCATTCATATCAGCAACCGTCAGGACATATAGATGGTTTAGATGGGTAACGTTACCGACTAAATCTGCAAACAGCGTCACCACTTCTGGATCTGAGATGTCCTTTTTCTGTGCCGTCATCGACATCAGCAGATGATAGCGGGTCAGCCAGCCGACCAAATGCGCGTCTGCAGTACTCATACCATGGGCAAGACAAAACTCAATTGATTCCGTTTCGCCAAGTAGGCTATGGTTGCCGCCACGACCTTTGGCGATATCATGGAACATCGCCGCCAACACCAAAATCTCTTTGCGCTCGATACGTTGGAAGATAGAACTAACTAGCGGAAATTCTTCAGAAAAACGCGGGTCAGTAAAACGGTGCAAAATACGAATTAAAAATAAAGTATGCGCATCGACCGTATAGCGGTGAAATAAGTCGTACTGCATTAGCCCCGTTACTTGGGCAAAAGCAGGAATGTAGCTGCCCAAAACGCCGTAACGATTCATGGTGCGCAGACGATGAAATAGGTAGTTTTGCTCTTTTAAATTGGCTAAAAAAAGCGCTTGATGTGTCGGGTTGTCTCTATAAACCTGATCAATACCGCGAGCCGCTATTTTTAGCGCGCGCAGGGTATGGGTACGGACATTTTTGATGCCGTATTGACCCATGAGTAAAAACATCTCTAAAATCGCCTCAGGATGCTGAGCAAATACGCGATGATGCGACATCGCGATTTGTTCGCCAACTTGATTGAAGCGGGCGTTGATAGGATGTTTTTTTGGCCGTTCTTCATCCGGCAATTGCGGCTCTATAATCGTCTCATAATAATGATTGGTCAGCATCTCAGATAGCGTCGATATCTGCATGGCGCAGCGATAATAATCACGCATAAAGCGCTCGACGGCAGCATTAGGCTGATCATCCGGCTGTGTCTCATAACCCATTAACTGGGCGATTTCACGCTGATAATCAAACAATAGCTTGTTTTCATTGCGTCCGGTCAGCTCATGTAAATAATGGCGTATTTGCCATAAATAGCCTTCGGCGAAATTTAACTCATCAAACTCTTTTTCCGTCAAAAAGTTTTGTTGTACCAAGTCATAAAGCTTACTGACCCGAAAGTAGCGCTTGGTCACCCAACCAATAATATGAATATCACGCAGACCACCGGGCGCATTTTTGATATTGGGCTCAAGATTATACTCAGTGGCGTTGTGCTGTAAGTAACGCGCTTTTGCTTCAGCGATTTTTACCTCATAAAAATCACGTGGCGACCATTGGGTATTGACAATTTTATGTGGTACTTCTTGCAGCTCGTCATTGCCGATTAACAGCCGAGCTTCTAACAGGGTACTAGCAATAGTATGATCTTGTGCTGCCTCCAAACATTCGCTGACGCTGCGTACTGATAGGGCAGGCTCCAATCCGATATCCCACAGTAGAGCCACCAAGTTATCAATTTTCTCACTACTATCAGCCGTAATCTCATTTGGCGTCAGCAGTAAAATATCGACATCGGAATATAGTGACAGCTCACCACGTCCATAGCCGCCAGTGGCAAACAATGCTAAATCGGTCTTATCAAGCTCAAACCAGTTAAATAAAGCAATCAGTAAGTCATCGATAACACAGGCGCGCGCCGTGACCAATTGGCGAATATTGACACCGCGTTCGAGCGCGCGGCTGATATCGTCATTGATTTGCAGCAGCCACGCAGGAAGCGGGGCTAGTGATATATTCGTTGCATTGTTGGTGTCATCTGCTAACGGCGAAACGGTTGCCGTACTATTGGCTGAGAGAGTCGCGCTATTAGTTGAAAGTAAAGGCATGGGTGTTAAGTCAATGGCCGCGACATCACAATTAAACATGAGTGTTATCCAGTTAAAAATTTGCAAATAAGGGTACTAAAACGAACGTGTTACTAAGAGTGTTAATGGTGCTGTAATCGAAATTAGCATTAGAAATACCATTAAAAATATCAAAATAAATATCAATAAGTAGCATGGTCAATATGCCTGAATTATAAGGCAAAAAAAAGACCGCCTAGGCGATCTTTTATGATATTACTGGGTCAAAAAGCTTAAATCTTCTTCGGGGCGAGTAGTAAACACCTCACAGCCATTGTCCGTTACCACCATGGTGTGTTCCCACTGCGCCGACAACTTGCGGTCTTTGGTGATTGCTGTCCATTCATCCGGTAGAATCTTGGTCTGCCATTTACCTTCGTTAATCATCGGCTCAATGGTAAAAGTCATGCCCGTTTTTAGCTCAAAACCCGTGCCTTTTTTACCATAATGCATCACTTGCGGCTCGTGATGGAATTCATTACTGATACCGTGACCACAGAACTCGCGCACGATACTAAAGCGTTCGGGTTCGACTACTGCTTGGATAGCTGCGCCGACATCACCCAAGCGCGCGCCGTTTTTGACCACACTCATACCAGCATAAAGGGCTTCTTGTGCCACTTTGCAAATACGCTGCGCCATGATAGAGCCATTGCCAACAATCCACATTTTTGAGGTGTCGCCGTAATAGCCGTCTTTAATGACGGTGACATCGATATTGATGATATCGCCATCTTTAAGCAGCTTATTTTCAGTTGGAATACCATGACACACCACGTGGTTAACTGAGGTGCAGATAGATTTTGGGAAGCCGTTATAGTTAAGGGGCGCAGGAATCGCTTCTTGCACATTAACGATATAGTCATGGGCGATTTGGTTTAATGCTTCAGTGCTTATACCTACTCTAACGTGCTCGTCGAGCATCACAAGCACATCGCTCGCAAGTTTACCGGCCACGCGCATTTTTTCTATGGCTTCCGGAGATTGGATAAGGGATTTTTTAGTCATCATCGTCGTACTTATAGTTATAGAATTTGGGTTGTCAATTATACCATAAATGTAGTAGGGGCTGTTTTTCTAAGTGTTTAGCAAGTATATAGGCATACTTCGAATCCACGCAATATAGTGATATCAATCGTCTCAGCGTGTTTATATGCATGAATGTGACTATAAAGTCATCGAAATAAAGCTGAAATGTAAAAAAGCGGTTGAATGTTGGCAATTATAGAAGTATTGTAATTTTGTTTGCTAAATGAATGGGCAATGGTTTTTAGCGCTTGGTGCAGGCCGCAATAGCTAAGTGTTATAAGACAAGTCCGATAAAGAACCTCTTTAAGACTTCTTTTTACAATAACAAGGATGTTGTTATGACTCTCAAAAATCGTCTTCGCGTGGCGCTTACGCCCAGCGTATTTGTCTCCTCACTTGGTGCTATCGGTGCCGGTGTGCTCCTAATGGCTTTACAAACTACCTCTGCTCAAGCGGCTGGACAGTATTATAACTGTGCCAATGCCACGGGCTGTAAGATGGTCGATAGCAAGTATTTCACCTCAAACCATACCGATACCAAATACCCTATCGTAATGGCGCATGGGCTGGTCGGATTTACCAAGCTACTGGGTATCGACTACTTTTATGGTATCCCGCAAACCCTCATGAGCGGCGGCTCAGAAGTCTATGCTACCAAAACCTCTTCTTTTAATGACAGTCGGGTACGCGGTGAGCAGCTACTACAACAAGTAAAAACCATTAGTGCGATTTCCGGCAGCCCTAAAGTGAATTTAATTGGTCATAGTCATGGCGGCCATGATATTCGTTATGTCGCTGCCGTTGAGCCAAAATACGTGGCGTCAGTGACGGCGGTTGCCAGTCCAGAGCAAGGGGCAGCATTAGCCGATTGGGTGGTTGAGCAGATTGATAATGACAGAGTCAATGGCGAGTACAATATCGCTACCAAAGCCGCGCTTAGCTTGTTTGGCTTCTTAGGTAACTTCATGGATTTGAACGCCGGTATCCCTATCGATAAGCTGCAAGAACAAGACGGATTTGGTGCAGTTACGGCGCTAACTACTGACTATATGGTCGACTTTAACCGTGAGTTCCCTGCTGCCATGCCATCAAGCTATTGTGGACAACCAAAAGACACTAAAGTAAACGGCATCAACTACTATTCATTCAGTGGTGTTGGTCAAGTGACCAATATCTTAGACCCTATAGATTATGTGCTATTAGCGACATCACAAGTGTTTAAAAATGACCCAAATGATGGGTTGGTTTCCGCTTGCTCGAGCCGCCTAGGTTATGTCATCCGAGATGATTACAAAATGAACCATATGGATTCGGTCAATCAACTATTAGGCTTAGTTGCATGGGGACAACCTAACCCTAAAACTGTCTATCGTGATCAGGTTAACCGTTTAAAAAATGCCAATTTATAAAGCCAATTTAAAAAGCTAGCTTCTAAATCTAGTTATTAGGATTTGAATATAAATTAGCAAATTAACTGCTTTTATCTAAAAGGGTCACTACTTAACTGGCCCTTTTATTTTGTCCCATTTTATAGATAGTAACTTCCTATTAAATCGATTCATTAAATAAGATATTGTCGTTATGTCAAATAATCGTCGTTCGCCATTTTTGCTCATTATTATTGCTGTGATAATCGTTTTAGTCGTTGCGATTATTTGGTGGTTTAAGCCTGATAATGCTAGTAAATCTTCTTCTCAGACAGATTCTACGACGCTGAATAGCCAAGCTAATACCAGCTTTACAGACGAAGCGAATTCTAATAATAATGTTGGCGCATTATCTAAGCAAGACGCTTCTCAATTTACGACAGGTCTTGAGAATTTACCGCGCTCCTTACAAGGAACGGATGTCGATGGTGAGATTATCATTGATGAAAATAAACAGCTAGTCGTCACCGAAGGGCTACGGCGCTTATTTGATTATTTCTTATCAGCGCTAGGTGAAGAGGATGAAGCGGTTATTTATGCGCGGGTGGAGAGTTATATCCGCAGTCATACGCCAGAGCCTGCCGCCAGCCAAGCAGTGACGATATTTGACCAATATGTGGCCTATCTTAAAGCGATTCCTGCTATAGAAAGCCGTTATGGCAATCTACAATTACAAGCAACAAAGAGTGGCGAGTTAGATTTAAATGTGGTGACGCAGCAGCAGCAAGATGTCGCCAAATTGCGCCAGCAGCACTTTTCTAAAGAAACCATTAAAGCCTTTTTTGGTGCAGAGGATGAGTATGATGACTATAGTCTTGCGATGGTGAAAATCAATCAAGATAAACAGCTGTCTGATGCGCAAAGAGAAGCGGCTAGACAGGATTACATCAGCCGTATGCCTGATAATGCGACCAAAGCCAATATCACTCAGCAGGCAAATTTAGATGAGTTAATCAGTCGTACAGAACAGATGCAAGCCAAGGGCGCGACGGCTGAAGAATTATACAGTATGCGACGTGAATTGGTTGGCGCGCCAGCAGCAGCAAGGCTTGCCCAAGTCGATCAGCAAGATACTAATTTTGATCAGCGTTTTAAGCAGTATCAAACACAAAAACAGCGCTTATTGAGTGAAAATGCAGATAAAGTGCAAGCGCAAACTCAGATTAATCAGATCGAGCAGCAACTGTTTAGTGAAGCTGAACGCAAGCGTCTGACAGGTTATGCCGCTCTACAGCAGCAAAAAGCTGCCGAGATGAATTAACGAAAGAGACTGGCGACCAGTATCTAATTAGGGGTGAATAAACAGACGTCAATATGGTTTGATAAGCCTTTAAATAGAAAATAGTTGCTTAAGCATAAAACAAAAGATTGTCTGCTAACAGTTAGTAGAAAGCTTAGCAAGGGATGTTAGCAAAAATACTGTAGAGTGGAACAAATGTCGCGGTAACCGATACCCAATCTATAATGACAGTCAGCTATCGTTTGTGCATAATAGCGCCATTGTTTAGGTTAATGAAGAAAACAATAAATCAATCATAATAAAAATCAATACTTAAAATAAAAGATGATGACTATTTTTTTATTTTAAATTTTAACCATTATAGGAACCAATATGAAAAACATGACTAAAATGATGATGGCTGCAACCCTTGCTGTTGGTACATTGGCTGCGGGTTGTCAGACTGCCCCTACCGTTGCTGCACCAGTGACTCAACCAATTACTGCTAATGCGTTACAAGCGTATGACTGGCAGCTTGTTGATGCTAAGCGCACCAATGGTCAAAAAGTTAGCCAGCTGTTCTTTGATCCAAGCAAACCATTAACGCTAAAATTCTTTAAAGACGGTACGACCAACCGTGTAACCTTTGCTAATACTTGTAATAACATGGGCGCTAGTTATAGCGTGGTAAATGGCAATGTTGTATTAGGTAATGTCATGTCGACTATGATGGCATGCCCTGAGCCACAAGCAAGTTTTGATACAGCAACGATGGCGACGGTACAAGGTAAATATAGCATCAGCAACAATGCGAATAATACACCTATCCTAACCATTACAAATAGCAATCAAGTTGCTCATTTCAAAGCGGTTTCTAAATAAAGCAGTCTTTAAATAACTGGTTTATTTAATAGATAATTATTAAATAGAAGTGTTCAAATTCTAATATAAATAATGCCTCACTCATCAGTGGGGCATTTTTTTATCTAAAATTTGCCATGGTTTACGCTACACTGTCATGAGCTGATAAAACAAGTATTCAGGCAGCTATGATGTTTTTATGCTATTAATTTCTCCACCTTATTTATTAAGATTCTCAGCACGCAATAATCAACATTTTATTGGACGTCATCTTATGTTAAAAATCTTTGTATTAAAGTCATCCTTCGATATACGTACGATAAGTAGCATCACGGCAATAACGGCTTTTAGTTTGTTAATGGGTTGTCAGACGTTGCCGAGCACGATGTCTAAAATGCCTACTGATATGAGTGCAAGCAATCCACTGACGGCGCGCATGCCAGCAATAGATGGGCAAGGGCGCATTGCTTATGTCGAGGAACAAGGATTTGGCGCGGCAAAGATATCGACGCTTTATAGCATTCGTCCTGATGGCAGCGACCGCCAATTAATTGATCAGCTCAATGGTTATATTTATGCGCCAGCGTGGTCAGCCGACGGTCAGATGTTGGCCTACAGTAAACAAGCCGCGCGCCAGCATCCAAAAATTTATCTTTATGACCGCAAAAGCAATACGAAAAATTTAATCGTAGATGTAGAAGGCAGTAATTTATCAGCGTCATTTTCGCCTGATGGGAAAAAGCTGCTCTATAGCTCAACGGTTGGTGGCAATGCCGATATCTATGAGATGCGCCTAAGTGACGGTAATACGAGACAGCTCACTACCTTGCCTAGCACCGAAGTACAGCCAAGCTACGCTGCCGATGGGCAAAGCTTTGTCTATACCAGTGATAAGGTCCGCGCTGGTCGCCCAAGTATTTATCGTTATAACTTTGCTACCAGTAATGCTGCGCTAATACCGACAGCAGGCTATGCCGCCAGTCCGCAACTAAGTTTGGACGGTCAGCGTTTGGCATACCTCAATGGTCGTAAGGCGGCGGTAATGACGCTCGCCACAGGGCAAGTTCTTAATCTAGCAGAAACCGGGCTGGATGAGCCCGCGCGTTTATCACCTTCTGCACAGTATGCTGTCTATCCTACCAAGCTTTCGCAAGTAAGCAGTCAAAATGGCGGCAGCTTAGTTATTCATTCATTATCTGGGAATACCAGTTATGCGATTAGCAGTAAAACGGGCGGGGTAGTGCGCTCACCTATTTGGGGTCGTTAAACGTTTTTTTAATCTAAAGGTAAATATCATGGCGCACAAAAAGAAGAACGTCCGCAAAAAAGAATGTCCAGTCTGCGAGCGCGAGTTTAGCTGGACTAAAAAGCTAGATAAAAACTGGGAAAGTATGGTCTATTGCTCAGACCAATGTCGCCGTATTAAAAAATATGAGGGTCTAGATCATCAAAAAGAAGATAAATAGGCGTTAATAGTCATTTAGAGGTATAAGGGAGCAAGGGAGCAGACGATGGCACATAAAAAAGTAAACTTACCACAAAAAATCTGCCCCGTCTGCCAGCGTCCTTTTACATGGCGTAAAAAGTGGGAAAAAGATTGGGAGCAGGTAATTTATTGTTCTGAGCGGTGTCGGCGGGGGAAAGTAAACTAAGTTACTCCAAAATATTAAGGCAAAGTATGAGCAAACATTTTGAACATTCAAGCTTCCGAGAAAAGCTTATTGAACATTTATTTATCGGTGAAATGCTTAAGTTATCGTGGCTAAAGGACGATTGTCAATTAGAAATCATAAAAACTGAAGTCGATAACGCAGGTTGCGATGTTGTTCTTGAAGACAATAATATTATTCGCCATATTCAACTAAAAACTTCAAAATTAGGTGCTAAAGCGTCAGGCCAAAAAGTGAATGTTCGCTTAGCCACTAAGCCTTCGGGATGTATTGTTTGGATAGTATTTGATGAAAATACTTTAGAGCTGTGCTCGTTTTATTTTTTTGGTGCTGAGGCTGGAAGGCCACTAACTGGACTAGAGAATGCTAAAGTTGCAAAACATACTAAAGCTAATGTGGATGGTTTAAAAGCTGAACGATCCAATATACGTATACTTAATAAAGGACAGTTTACTCGATACGATAGTATTGAAGATCTATATAAAGTTTTATTTTTTCCACAGAATTAGAGGTAATTCGATTCAAACCTTGGTCTGAATCGAATACTCTATAGTTTTTTAAAAATAGTGGTTTATTGATTATAAAATGAACATAACCAAATTATTAGCCTACAAATTCGGATTCAACCACTTCTCAGCAGTTTTCATATCCCAACCTTTACGCTCAGCATAACTCTCTAACTGATCGGTGCTGATTTTACCGACGTTGAAGTATTCACTCTCAGGATGCGAGTAGTAGAAGCCGCTGACCGATGAAGCAGGCCACATTGCATAGCTTTCAGTGAGTCTCGTGCCAATAGCATCAACCGTACCCAGCCAGTCAAAGAGTTTACCTTTTTCGGTATGTTCAGGGCAGGCAGGGTAGCCAGGTGCAGGGCGGATACCGACGTATTTTTCTTTAATCATCTCATCATTGCTGAGCGACTCAGTCGGTTGGTAGCCCCAATATTCTTTACGAATCAGCTCATGTAGGTGCTCGGCAAATGCTTCAGCTAAGCGGTCAGATAATGCCTGCACCATGATGGCATTATAGTCGTCACCAGCGGCTTTATACTTTTCAGCCAATGCTTCTGTCCCAACGATTGAGACCGTAAAGCCGCCAAGATGATCGGTATGAGCTTCCGATGGCGAGATAAAATCTGCTAAGCTAAAGTTTGGCTTGCCGCTGGCTTTATCGCTTTGTTGACGTAAATGCTCAAATTGATATTCTGCTGTGCCGCCCTCAGTGGGTGCTTTGTCATAGACGGTGACGGTATCGGCACCGGTACGACGGGCTGGCATGAGCTTAAAGACGCCTTTGGCAACGATTAACTTCTCATCAATCATTTTTTGCATCAAGTCATTAGCATTATCAAACAAATCGCGTGCGGCTTCACCAACCACCTCATCTTGCAAGATTTTTGGATATTTACCAGCAAGTCCCCAAGAGATAAAGAATGGCGTCCAGTCGATATAAGGCAGCAGGTTAGTGATGGGGTAATCATCAAATATCACTTGTCCGAGCTTATTAGGTACTGGCGGTACATAGTTGTCCCAATCATCTTTAAAACCAAGCTCTATCGACTCAGCATAAGATATTTTTGCCGCTTTCGGCTGACGCTTAGCAAGGCGCTCACGTACTTTAATGTACTCTTCTCGGGTCTCATCGATTAAGCCTTGACGGTGCTCTTTTGACAGAAGTTTAGTCACCACACCGACTGAGCGCGAGGCATCCGATACATAGATAACGGCATCGTTTTGGTATTGTGGCTCGACTTTGACTGCAGTATGCGCTTTAGAGGTCGTTGCCCCGCCAATCATCAAAGGTAGGGTCATGCCGCGCTCTTGCATTTGTTTAGCGACATAGACCATCTCATCGAGGCTTGGAGTAATCAGACCTGATAGCCCGATGATATCGACTTCCTCTGCGATAGCGGTATCAAGGATTTTTTCACAAGGTACCATCACGCCTAGATCGACGATGTCGTAGCCATTACAGCCAAGTACCACGCCGACGATATTTTTACCGATATCATGGACGTCACCTTTGACCGTCGCCATCAGGATTTTGCCTTTCTTTTCGCCCTCGACTTTTTCCGCTTCGATATACGGGTTTAGCCAAGCAACTGACTGCTTCATGACGCGCGCAGATTTCACGACTTGCGGTAAGAACATTTTACCGGCACCAAATAAGTCGCCGACGATATTCATACCGTCCATGAGCGGCCCTTCGATAACTTCTAGCGGTTTGGGATATTTCTCCCACGCCTCTTTGGTATCGGCATCGATAAAGGTCGTGATACCTTTTACTAAAGCATGAGCAATCCGCTCTTCGACGGTGCCTTCGCGCCATGACATATCGACGGTACTGTCTTTTTTCTTACCGCCGTCTTGATAGCTTTCAGCAATGGTCATCAACCGTTCGGTGGCATCTTGACCGCTCTCGCCTTGGTTGCGATTGAGCATGACATCTTCGATGGCATCACGTGCTTCCTTTGGAATATCGTCATACAGCTCAAGCATAGCAGGGTTAACGATACCCATGGTTAAGCCATTCTGAATCGCATGATAGAGGAATACAGAGTTGATCGCTTCACGAATTGGGTTACCACGGAAGCTGAACGAAACGTTAGAGACGCCGCCCGATACCATGGCATTTGGTAAGTTTTCCGTAATCCATTTGGTGGCATTAATAAAGTCCGCACCGTAGTTATTATGTTCAGTAATACCGGTCGCAACCGCAAAGATATTGGGGTCAAAGATGATGTCTTCCGATGGGAAGCCGACTTCATTGACCAAGACATCATAGCTGCGCTGACAAATCTGAATTTTACGCTCATAAGTGTCAGCTTGACCGTCTTCATCAAATGCCATAACGATAACTGCTGCGCCATAGCGCATGCAGAGCTTGGCACGCTCAACGAATTCGGCATGACCTTCTTTTAATGAGATAGAGTTAACGACACATTTACCTTGGGTACGTTTAAGCCCTTCTTCGATAATGTCCCATTTTGACGAGTCGAGCATCAACGGTACACGGCTGATATCTGGCTCGCCCGAGACCAAATTAACGAAATGAATCATCGCTTGCTTGGAGTCAAGCATGCCTTCATCCATGTTGATATCGACGATTTGCGCGCCACCTTCGACTTGGTCACGGGCGACATCGAGTGCTTCGGTATAGGCTTCGGTTTTGATTAAGCGTAAGAATTTCTTTGAGCCCGTCACGTTGGTACGTTCACCGACGTTGACGAATAGACTGTCTTTATTGATGGTAAAAGGTTCAAGTCCTGATAAGCGGCAGGCAGGCGCAATTTCAGGAATGACGCGTGGTGGATAATTTGCCACCATATTAGCGATTTGGCGAATGTGCTCAGGGGTTGTACCACAGCAGCCGCCGACGATGTTTAAGATACCGGCTTTGGCAAAGCCTTCAAGCAATGTTGTGGTTTCTCTAGCACTTTCATCGTACTCACCAAACTCATTGGGCAGACCAGCATTTGGATGCGCGGAAACATAAGTATTGGCAATATTAGATAATGTTTGGATATGCGGACGTAGCGCATCAGCACCTAATGCACAGTTAAAGCCAACCGATAGCGGTTTTGCATGGCGAATCGAGTTATAAAATGCTTCAGCCGTTTGACCTGATAAAGTACGACCTGACGCATCGGTAATCGTGCCCGAAATCATAATCGGTAACTCAAACCCAATATCATCAAACACGCCGGTTACCGCAAATATGGCTGCCTTGGCATTTAGCGTATCAAAGATGGTCTCGATTAAAAGAATATCAACGCCGCCTTCTATCAGTGCTAGCGTCGCCTCACGATAGTTCAGCACTAACTCATCAAAGGTAATATTACGAAAAGCTGGGTCATTAACATCAGGAGATAATGAACAGGTACGCGACGTTGGACCAATGACGCCTGCGACAAAGCGTGGCTTTTCTGGGGTCTTGGCGGTAAATGCATCAGCCGCTTCGCGTGCAATTTTGGCAGCCGTTTTATTCAGCTCTGGCACCAGATGTTGCATATTATAGTCGGCCATCGACAGACGCGTACCATTAAAGCTATTGGTCTCAATAATATCCGCACCAGCTTCCAGATGGGCGATATGAATCTCTTTAATCATTTGCGGCTGCGTGAGTACCAGTAAATCATTATTACCGCGTACGTCTTGCTCAATATCGGTAAAACGCTCACCACGATAATCCGCTTCTTCCAACTTATAGTTCTGAATATGCGTGCCCATCGCCCCATCTAACATCAAAATCCGTGACGCCATCTGCTCGGTGATACGAGCGCGCACGTTCTGTTGCTGCGCCTTATAGGGGAATACAGCAGGCGGCGTGAGAATAAAGTCATTAGCCGTGTTTGATGCATTAGCTATATCTGCATTGGCTAAATCAGTATTGCTATTAGCGGAAGGGGAGGTCGATGATGTTGTGGTTTGTTGAGTCATAGGAGCGCTGCTTATAGAGTCAAGATAATAAAGGGGATGAGGTAAAATCGTTCAATATTTTTTAGCATTAGCTTAATAAGTTGACTGAGTAATAAAATAGGGCGTTCAAATAATATACTTCATAAAATAGCGGCTTAAAACCGATAAGTAAATCTGAATTATTCTAGCATGAAATGCCTATGAATCACGGGATTGCGCTTATTCTGCTTTGGTAAAACCATTACAGCCATCGCATTCAAGCATATTTAAAATTTGGCGTTTTACAAATTGCTTTAAGATTAAACGTGCCATGGCTCAGGCATGATAGCTTTAGATTCTATTGCATAGATTCTATTAGATAATGACATTTGGTACAAATGAATATCCTTTCACGCAATGATTACACAAAGCTTTGCTTTCAATCGTGAAACTCTAATTATTCACCTAAAATACTGACAGAACTTACATCGATAGCACAAAAAGTAGCGTAAACGTAAATTTATAACGCTTAGCTATATGTTAATTTAAATTCAGAAGGATTGATGTTTCATAAGCAATGCTTATTAGTAAATGTTAATAGTTTCTATTCGTGTGTGCTTAATAATTCGAACCTTAAACATTAAAGAGGTTACGACAAGCTCTAAGCAATTTTCATGAAGACGATTTGTCAAAAGTGAAACTTAAAGGCTAAGAACGAGCACATGAGATAAGGGGTAATTTTTGAACCGTGATTTTTTAAGCAATGATTTTTAAGCAATAGCTCTAAGGAAAGACAATTTGACTGTAAGACAGTCATAAAAACCCAATAAATTATAGTCATTCAATCATTAAGGACAATGTTATGAAACTAGTTAAAATCGCCACCCTTGGCACACTGGCACTTTCTATCGCAGGTCTTAGCGCTTGTAATAATATGATGCCAACCAAAACCCCAACTATGAAAGCACCGATGCATAGCCAATCTACTGCCAGTATGAATGTGGTACAAATTGCTCAAAGCAATCCAGATTTTTCACTATTGGTAGAAGCCTTGCAAGCAGCAGATTTGGCAGGTGCATTGTCTGATACGAGTGCAAGCTATACGATATTGGCACCGACCAATGCCGCCTTTGCTCAAGCATTACAAGAAACTGGCATGACCAAAGCCGAGCTGTTTGCCAATAAGCCATTGCTCACTAAGATTTTAACTTACCATGTGCTAAAAGGTAATACCCCCGTTTATCAAAAACACGTCAGACCCGGTAATTACACCATGCTAAGTACAGATACGTTGGTCATTACGCCAGAAGGAAGACTCATGGATGAAAATGGTCGCATAACCAAGATTCTAAAAACCGATATCGCCGCGAGTAATGGGGTGGTGCATGTGGTTGACAGAGTTTTGATGCCTAAGTAGGTGATTAAGTAAGTTATATAAATTCAAACAAGCATTTAATAAACTGCTTATTTAGCTAGTACACAAGACAAGCTCACATACTACGAATGCTATCGATAGCATATAAACCGAAAATGGTTTATATGCTAAAAATGGTTATTAACCTAACAACGGCTTTGTACACGTGATCGATACAGTGTTGCTACCTAAGTAAGCACCAATTAAAAAACAATCAGCTACTATGGTAGTCATTGAAATCGTTGGCTTATTTCTAAAATTTACTTATTAACTAAGTGTTTAATTATTAAAATTTTACCTATCCATTAAATTACTTATTTATAAGCACTCATTCACGAACTACTTACTCAGATCCTTATCCATCTTCCAACCCTCATCAATTCGTAAACATTCATTCACCAACCATTTAATCCAAAGGAATACCCTATGTTAAAGAAGAGCCTATTATCTATCGCCGTCGTTACTGCTGCACTGTCACTAGCTGCTTGTAACGATAAAGAAGCCGTTACCGAGCCAGTTGAGTCAGAAGCGACTGCTGACGTCGTTGTTGAGCCAGAAGTTGCCCCTGAAGCGATGGCCGAAGCAGATGCGACTGCCATGCCAGCAGATATGGCTACTCAAAGCATTGGCGAGATGGCTGCCGGCAATGAAAATCTAACCATTTTGACGGCAGCACTACAAGCCGCTGATCTTGATGATATGATGATGGCAGAAGGTCAGTACACAGTATTTGCACCAACTGATGATGCCTTTGCTGCTTTACTAACCAAGCTTAATATCACCAAAGAACAGCTATTAGCAGATAAAGAAATGCTCACTAGCGTCCTGACTTACCATGTCGTACCGATGGTAGTAAAAGCCGCTGACATCCCTTATGGCGATGCTATCGAAACCGCAAATGGTCAAACGTTCTCTATCAGCGATGCTAACGTCATTACTGATGCGAGCGGCAACACTGCCAATATCGTTGGCACAGATATGATGGCGACCAATGGTGTAGTCCATGTTATTGATAATGTACTGTTACCTAAATAAGCTGATTTTATCGCTATAAACAATAATAAAAGTATCTAAGAAGCCCAGCCATCGAGCTGGGCTTTTTTTGTATTTAATGTCTTATTTAATGTCTCATCGCAAAATACGTCACTGTCTTTATGACAAAATTATGCGCATGAAAAAGCCCGAGACAATGGTCTCGGGCTTTTTGTTTTTATCGATGCTATCAATGTTATCAATGCAATACTATTGATGTCATCGATATGGCTTAGATAGCACTACAGTAGAGTGAATTATAGACGCTCTTTATGTAGCGGATCTTGTGCCGCCATTCTTTGTTGCTGTTTTAGATGACGCTCTTCCCAATAAGGCGCGTTTTTGATACCGAATTTTGCTGGATCAAAAGTATAGTGCTTCACGCCAGCTTTACGCTGTGCTTCATAATCTTTAAGCATGGTAAGCGTTGGACGTGCCACAAAGAAGATAACCAAAATACCAACGATATTAAGCCAAGCCATCAGACCAACACCGATATCACCAATTGCCCAGATATAACCAGCTGAGTTAAGACCACCGTAGGCAACCATCACCATGATTAGCACTTTAACTAAGAATAGACCGGTTTTATTGGCACCGCGGCTGATAAAGCGCGTTAAGTACGCAACGTTTACTTCAGCGATATAGTAGTAAGCCAAGATGGTGGTAAAGGCAAAGAAGAATACGGCGATAGCGATAAAGGTGTTACCAAATTGACCGTATACTGATTCCATTGCCATCTGTGTAAAGGCAGGTGAGTTAATCTCAACGCCCGCAGCAACATTTTGTACGATGAACTGACCGTCAGGTAGCGTACCTTGAATGTTATAAGTGCCCATGGTCAAAATCATAAAGGCAGTTGCAGAACATACTAACAGGGTATCGACATAGACTGAAAATGCCTGTACTAGACCTTGCTGTGATGGATGCTCAACTTCGGCCGCACCAGCAGCATGAGGACCTGTACCTTGACCTGCTTCGTTAGAGTAAATACCACGTTTTACACCCCAACCGATGGCCGCACCAAAACCAGCTTGAGCGGTAAATGCATCACCAATGATTAAGCCAAATACTTCTGGAATCATCTGGTAGTTTGTAAACATGATGACTAATGCTAGGCCGATATAACCCAGCGCCATAAAAGGAACCGCATACTCAGTAAAGGTTGCGATACGTTTAATACCACCAAAGATAATAATCGCAAGTACCACTAGAATGATGCCCAATGCGACAAGACGCATAGAGCCGACTTCTAAGCTACCGATATTCATCACGGTGCCTTCACCCATGACTTGTGCAAAGGCATTGATAACGCCGTTTGCTTGCACACCAGGTAAGAACATACCACAAGCTAAGATAGACGCGATGGCAAAAATAATGCCATACCAGCGTTGACCAAGCGCACGCTCAAAGTAATAAGCGGGACCACCACGATATTCGCCAGTGATGACGTCTTTTTCTTTATAAATCTGGGCAAGGGTTGATTCGACATAAGCGGTAGATGCGCCTAAGAACGCCACAACCCACATCCAAAATACCGCACCAGGACCACCGAAGCCGATAGCCGCTGCTACCCCTGCGATGTTACCCATACCCACACGTCCCGCAAGCGAAACGGCCAGTGCCTGAAATGATGAAATACCCTGTGCACTCGACTTACCTTTAAATAGTAAGCTGATCATTTCACTGAATAAACGTACTTGTACGAAGCGCGTCATGATGGAATAAAATAAACCTGCGCCCAAGCATAAATAAATTAATGCCGGGCTCCAGATAATTCCGTTTACTACATTAACTAAACTTTCCATATGTATATATTCCTAGTACTGTCTCAAAGTGGCTATATATGATGATGCTTAGAGTAAGTTTGCTATTTAATTTCCTTATTAAAACCAACTTCTCAAATAATCGGCATCTACTTAAACCTATCAATTAAGTCTCATACGCGCTTAGCCACTAAGAATGGACTGTAGTTTTCTGTCTTTATCCGCTGGCTCTATTAGCAATATTGATCGTCGGCAAGCGCTTATTAGCACTAGCTAGTAATCAAAATCGCTCCTTATTAACTGCTTATTTATAAATGGTAATAAATGAGCGACGGTTGCTATTTTTATCTATCTTTTTGCGGTCTGATAACGACGATATTTTGTCATTACATTACAAATGCTTAAGTAGTTATCTATAGACCAGCGGATAAAGCAGGCGGTTATAATATTAAATCTCCATCCTCAAGGTGATGGCAATCCACTTTCTATGAGCCATATCGGTCGCTTATATCTCTATGCTAATATTGATAAGCAAGCATCTGTTCGCTTATCAATCCTTTTTTAAGGAGCTGTTATCGGCCCTCTAGTACCAAAAAGGTAACAAGTCCACTACCAAATGTATTCAAACCGTACGGCTACGTAACTGCAATTTGCCATATTTTTTAGCCAATTACTAGAATTTTCTTTATAAATGCATTTATATAGTAGCGCTTAATGGAACTGGTTTTCTTATAGAGAGTGATAGAACCCTTTGTTTATCAGGCTTTTTTTAATACTTATTCGATGCTTTCGGAAATATCGTTAGGAGTTGTGAATCATGAAAGGCCAAAAAAAGCGCTAAAACTCTTGCTAGGAGCAGTGCTTTTGCGGTTGTGTTTTGGTAACGATGAATTGTAAAAGTAACGTGATAACGCCATTATTAGCACAATGTATTTCAGGCGACACATTTGTAGAGGAGGATATATAAGCCTATATAAATGTGTATGATTAAAAAAGTGCTTAAAAAAACGTCTTGTTTGTTATTTATCATCTTTAGGAGAGTCAAAAATGACGCGTAAATCTATCGTAAAACCTATGTTGCTATCAGCCGTATTGGCCACTTCTACCGTTGGTCTGACAGGTTGTGGTTATAACAATCTGCAAGCGCAAGATGAGCAAGTCACTGCGTCGTGGTCGGAGGTGGTCAACCAATACCAGCGCCGCTCAGACTTGGTGCCAAATTTAGTTAAAGTTGTGCAGCAATATGCAGAGCAAGAACAAGAAGTATTTACCCAAGTTGCTGCAGCGCGCTCACAAGCTGGCGGTATCACCATCACTCCAGAGCTGCTCAATGACCCTGAAGCGATGGAGCGTTATGCTGCCGCCCAAGACCAAATGACTGGGGCACTATCACGCTTAATGGCGGTTTCTGAGCGTTACCCTGATCTAAAGTCAGATGCGTTGTTCCAAGACTTGCAGGCTCAGCTTGAAGGTACGGAAAACCGTATCGCTGTCGCGCGTAACCGTTATATTCAAGAAGTTCAAGGCTATAACACCACAGTGCGCCAGTTCCCAACCAATATCACTGCCAAAGTATTTGGTATGGATGCAAAGCCAAACTTTAGCGTTGCCAATGAAAAAGAGATATCGACTGCACCTAGTGTAGACTTTGGTGATGACAATACGAAGACAGCTCAGTAAAGTGCAGTAAAATAAAATCGTGGCGGATAAAAAGGAGTGTTTATAGTGAGTATGTCTATTGAAGGCTTTCATATCCGCCGCGTTGCCGTTAGCTTGGTTTTGTAGCCATTAATTTAGTCCAGATGTTATTTGAGGTGGTATAGATTAGATGAATAATTCAAAAGCACTTTTATCCGCATTGTTATTCACACTAAGCATCGCTAGTGGCTCTGTGCTGCATGCTGCGCCCAATACCGATGCTAATACCAACGATAATATTGCTGTCGCTAGCGATAGCGCCTCAGATATGCAAAATCGTAGTGTTGAGGATTTGGTAGCGATTGCAAAAGCTGCCGAGTCTAACGAAGCCATTAACGATGCCGTCTTAGGTAACGAAGCAATTAATGAGGCTATCCTTGGCAATGATGCTATTAATCCCAATGCGGCAAACGCTAATAATGGTAATAGCGACAATACGGCAGGCGCGTCGACAGCCACTAAACCACCTGTGCAGTCGAGTGCCGAAAGTGTCGATGCTGATAAGCTTATCCTGAATTCACCCGTTATTGATCAAGCCAATATCTTAAACCCGCAAGAAAAACAACGCTTAGAAGCGCAGCTAAGAAATATCTATCAGCAAGGCTTGGCGCAAGCCGCAGTTGTTATCGTACCGACGACTAATGGCATACCGATATTTGATTATGCGTTACAGGTTGCAGAAAAATGGCAGCTTGGTAATAAAGACATTGATGATGGCTTACTGATAGTCGTTGCCGTCAACGACCGTGATATGTATATTTTAACCGGTTATGGGCTAGAGGGTGTATTACCTGATTCTGCGGTCAATCGTATTATTCGTGAAGATATCACACCACTATTTAAGCAAAATGACTATGGAGCTGGGATATTGGCGGGCGTTGGCGCCTTACAAACTCGTCTGACAGCTGACCCTGAAGTGTTGGCACGTGCCGATGCGCAAGCGTCTGAACGTAGTCAAAGCCAAAGTGATCTCGGTGACAGTCCATCACCGGTGTTTTTATTCGTGATGGCGATGATATTTGGTAGCTTTATTACCAGTATCTTTGGTCGCATATTCGGCTCTATTCTGACTGCCGGTGGCTTCTTTGCAGGTTCGCTTGCCTTGGGCGGCGGTTTCTTTATGACCTTAATTATGGCGATATTTTTATGGCTGTTTTTAATTTCGCGCGGCTCAGGTGGCGGGCGCGGTGGTCGTGGAGGACGCGGCGGCGGTGGCATGGTGTTCTTACCCGGTATGGGTGGTAGTAGTGGCGGTGGTTTTGGTGGCGGCGGCTTCGGAGGTGGCGGTGGTGGCTTTGGCGGCGGCGGCGCGGGCGGTTCTTGGTAAAAGCTTGTTAGGTTCAGACATTAGATGACTGCCAGCAATGGCGTACTTGAGGAAATAATATAATGGTAAAAAGCAATTCGTCGCAGGCAAGTTTTGCTCGTTGGTGGCGTCAAGTACTGTTTGTCCCTATGCTGCATAGCAAATGGCTCACGCCAGCGGCTAAAGCTCGCTTGACAGAGCAGGTGACGTTGGCTGAGCGTGGGCATCGCGGTGAGGTGTTTTTAATTATAGAAAATCACTTACCTATTCAAGATGCCTATCGTCTTGACTGTCGTGATCGGGCGATTGATTTGTTTAGTGAATATCGCGTTTGGGATACCGAAGAAAATACTGGCGTTTTAATATACGTCAACATCTGCGAGCATAAGCTGGAAATCGTCGCGGATCGCGGTATCAGCACGCATGTGAGCCCGACCGTGTGGCGCGCTATGTGCGAAAAAGCGGTCTCAGGTATTGCCAATCAAAAAACTGAAGAAAGCTTGGCGGAGCTGCTAGATGAGGTAGGTCAGTTATTGCGCCAGTATTATCATCTAGGCGATGACCCGGCTGGTAATGAGCTATCTGATACCGTGGTATTTTTAAAGTAGTATTTTAATACTATATTTTTGAAATGGCTTTTATGCAGTAGCCCTTATTATAAAGTCACCTTTATGAAGTCGTGTTTATAGCTGAATGCAAGGGTTTGCTGTTTGTCTATAGGGTTTTACGGCCAATTGAAATATAATAGCCTTTATAAATATATACCGCTGACAAACGCAGCGCTTAATAAAAGCCATTACTGGAACACTATGATTGAATTAATAAAGAAATTACCCAAAGCAGAACTGCATTTACATATTGAAGGCTCATTAGAACCAGAGCTGATGTTCAGATTGGCAAAAAAAAATAATATAGACATCCCTTATAATGACATTGAGGATGTACGCCGCGCCTATAATTTTACCAATCTACAAACCTTTTTAGATATCTACTATGCAGGTGCCAATGTCCTGATTACCAAAGACGATTTCTACGATTTAACGTGGGAATATATTCTAAAATGTGTGGAAGACAACGTCATTCACACAGAAATATTTTTTGATCCGCAAACGCACACCGCAAGGGGCGTGCCTTTTGAAGCCGTTATTACGGGTATCAAAGAGGCGCTCGCTGATGCTAAAGAAAAGTATGGTATCACCTCTTGCATTATCATGTGTTTTTTGCGCCATTTATCGCAAGAAGACGCATTTGAGACCTTAGAAGAAGCGATGGCATTTAAAGACGATATTATCGGTGTTGGTCTTGATTCTTCGGAGCTAGGTAACCCTCCTGCCAAGTTTAAAGAAGTCTTTAAAAAGGCAAAAGAAGCGGGTTTTAAATTGGTTGCTCATGCTGGTGAAGAAGCAGATTTTTCGTATATTTATGAAGCGTTAGATTTACTGGATATCAGCAGAATCGATCACGGTGTGCAATCGATAAAAAGTGCCACATTGATGCAACGCCTAAAAGAGGAGCAAATGCCGCTGACGGTTTGCCCAAATTCCAATATCGAGCTCAAAGTTTTTGACAGCTATCAAGAGCATAATATCAAAGCGCTGCTAGATTATGGTCTTAATGTGAGTGTCAACTCCGACGATCCTGCTTATTTCAAAGGCTATATCAATCAAAATTTTATCAATTTAGTTAAGAATCTGCCACTAACGGAAAACGATATCATTACTTTGGTAAAAAACTCTTTTAGATCTTCTTTTATAGATGATGAATTAAAAGAAACGTACTTAGCGAGAGTTGATCTTGCGCTGCAATAAGCATTGATCTAGTAAGGCACTGATTGAATAAAGCACTGACTGCATATATCTTTAATAATAAAGGCTTAACGGTTGATATAAATCTTTAAGACTTTTGTTTTGTCATTTGCTATTATTTTTAAGGTTAAGCGACTACAGCGCCGTGATTTTTTGGATTAATAACGGCATCACCATTCCTGCTTTTTCCGCTAAGTTGATATCAACAATAGTATTGGGTGTCGGATTTGGGTTTATCTCGATGATTTTGGCAGCATTATCTTTTGCTAGTTGTGCCAGCCCAGCGGCAGGATAGACGAGACTTGATGTACCAATACTGATAAACACTTCGCAATTAGCCGCTGCCTCTTCTGCCGTCTCCCATGCTTGCACAGGTAACGCTTCACCAAACCACACAATATCCGGTCTGATATAACCATCACAATGCGGGCAGCTAATCAGCTCCTCATTATAATCCATAGTGTCGGCGCTGCTATATGAGCCTCTAGACTGCTTTTGATAAGGTGTCTTACATTGGCTACAGCGATTGCGCCATAAATGTCCATGCAGATGAGTGATCGTACTGCCAGCTTGTTCATGCAAGTCATCGACATTTTGAGTAATAAGTGTTATGTGCTGGCCAGATGAGTGGCTATGGTATTGCCACTGCGCTAAGGCGTCATGGGCAGGATTTGGTTTTTTATCAGCGACCACTTGTCTGCGCCACTGATACCATGACCAAACCAAATTTGGGTCACGTACAAAGGCCTCAGGCGTCGCCAAATCTTCAGCGCCGTAGTTTTCCCATAGGCCTGTTTGCTTATCTCTAAAAGTGGGAATACCGCTTTCTGCCGAAATCCCTGCGCCTGTTAAAATACAAATACGCCGTTTTGTCCCAAGTAGTTTGGCAGCACGTTCGACTTCTGCTATTAACGCTGCTGATAATTCTGCTAACATGACCTAACCCTTATTAACGATGGATATAGACTTCTATGATAGATGGAATGTGGTGGCTTGTCATATTGTTCGCAGTCGTTGTTGGATTATGGTTTTTGGCAAAATCACGCGCACCGAAAACCGCTGATAAGCATAGTCCAAAGTCAAAATGTATGAAAATACCGATAAATGATGCGATACAAAAAACCTCAGAGTTGTTAAAGCAGCATTTTCCTGACTACCGTGTCAATCGTAAAGCCAATCATTTGCTTATCACTAAGCAAGATAAAAAGATTGCCATGATTACGATTGATAAAAAGATTGCCGCCGGTCAGCGCCGTTTGGGTGACGTACCCGTGATTAATTATCACCGTGTACCTAGCCGCGCTCAATTAACTGCGAATTTACAGGATGCAGAGTAGAATTATATAGATTGAGTAGATTTAACAACTCTATGTACAACATTTCATAGACGTTAGGGCACAGTTATAGGCAGCAGTTAAGAACGCCAAGAGCTGCTGTTGTAGAGGTGATGGGTGAGATTAGGAAAAGGTAAAATACTACTGATTATGGTGATTGGTGCGCTCGGCGGGAATCGAACCCACGACCCTCGGCTTCGGAGACCGATACTCTATCCAACTGAGCTACGAGCGCATAATTTATTGACTAAAACCGTACTAATTAACGCCCTGTATAAACGAGGATAATTAGCTGTCGTTAATACTGCGAGACGTCTAAAAATTAAGACCGCTTAGTCTAACAAATAAAAGCCATAAAGCCAACGAATGAAGGTCGCTATTGAGGTTTTTTAAGAAAAAACACTATAGTCAGCAAACAGGCATGGCAATCTACCTGTCTTTTCCCTTATAATGTCAGGGAGAATCCATATTTATAATCACCGATTACAAGCGCGCCTGCATGCGGGATGGCTGTTTGCTATTGATAACTGGTTTGGTTGTCAAAGGAGGACAGACAGAATGTCCAAGCCGTGTCGGCCCTTGTATACGCAATAAGAGAACGTGACGAATGAGAAAAGTAGTTATGTTATCGGCAGCTGCCATTCTAGGAATCGCTAGTATCGCTGTGAGCCAAGCTGAAAGTGTTGTAGACACTCCTGTAACCATATCTGATGTTGCAGAAGGGCAAGACGTTGTCGAAAATGCACCGCAAAAACTGGGTGATGATACCCAAGCGGCTGCAGATACCACCGATGGGGCTGCACCTGCTGATGACGCTGCAACAGCAACAGACGGCGCTGATGCCGCTGCAGCACCTGCTGCTGAAGAGCCAATTCCAGAGGACACGCCGCAAGTACAAAAGCTTATTGCTTTGTATCCTAATTTGATTGCTCGTATTCAGCCTGTTGCCAAAGTATGTTTTGAAGACGATGAAGTGTGTGATGTGACTGCACGTTCTGCTGGTCCAGCTGCAGGCGATGGTCCTCGTGATGGTAAAGATGTTTATAACGCTGTTTGCCAAACTTGTCATGCGTCAGGCTTACTTGGCTCACCTATGTTAGGTGACGCTGGCGCTTGGGGACCACGTATCGCAAAAGGTAAAGATACCTTGTATACCCACGCTATTAATGGCTTTAACGCCATGCCTGCCAAAGGCGGCGCGGATATTCCTGACGAAGAAGTGCAAAGCGCGGTTGATTATATGATTGACGAAGCAAGCTAGTTTTTATTAGTTAATAAGCTGCATTTAGCCAAATGGTTTGTAGACTTATAAATTTATTAGCATTACTGCTGCTTTAGGTTAATCAAACCGTATCAGCATGATTATTGCTAGTAAGTCTATTCAGCCCTTTAGCACCTGCATTGATAAAGCGTCTATTTCATTTAATGAGGTAGGCGCTTTTTTAATGATGAGTATTATCAATATGATACTTCTCATAGGGCACAGTTGAAATTCATTGCTGGCAGCCTCATTTTATGACATTACATCGTCTCTTCTAGATATTAGTATACTAAAAATAACAGTATGCCAAAAATCGCTGTTCATATAAATTTATAACCAATAAAGAGGTATTCATGTCTGAGGTACCAGCACTTGCTATCCAGAATTTATCCAAAACCTATAGCAATGGGTTTTCGGCACTCAAAGATGTCAGTTTAACCGTCCCGCAGGGTGGTTTTTTTGCGCTGCTTGGGCCAAATGGTGCTGGTAAGTCAACGATGATTGGCATTATTAGCTCACTCTTTAAGCCTACCACTGGTAGCGTGAAGATTTTTGGAACAGATTTGCTAGAGAACCCTTCGATGGCCAAGCAATATCTTGGGGTCGTGCCGCAAGAGTTTAACTTTAATCAGTTCGAAAAAGTGGAAGACATCTTGATTACTCAGGCGGGTTACTTTGGTATTTCTGCCAAAGAAGCACGTCCACGGGCTAAGCGCTTACTGACGGCGCTTGGGCTATGGGACAAGCGTGATAGTAAATCACGTGAATTATCAGGCGGTATGAAACGCCGTTTGATGATTGCCCGCGCCTTGATTCATAAGCCAAAGCTATTGATTCTTGATGAGCCAACGGCTGGTGTCGATATCGAACTGCGCCGCTCTATGTGGGAGTTTATGCAGCAGATTAATATCGAAGAAAACACCACTATTATCTTGACCACTCACTACCTAGAAGAAGCAGAGCAGCTGTGTAAGCGCATTGCAATTTTGGATCATGGTGAGATTCGTATTAATACCGAAATGAAGGACTTGCTTGCTCAATTGTCAGTTGAGACTTTTGTTTTTGATTTAGACACGCCCCTCACTCGTCAATTAGATTTGACTGGGATAACGGGATTGTCGCAGCCTGATGAGCAGACGCTGGAAGTGACCTTAACAGAAGGCGAGTCATTAAACGGCGTGTTTGACCAATTATCGGAGCAAGGTATTACCGTAGCGAGTATGCGTAACAAAGCCAACCGCTTAGAAGAGTTATTTATGCGCTTGGTAGATAAAAATATCGAAAGTGCAGACAGTATGAAGGAGGCAGGACTATGAGTCAGGACATGAGTGATATGAATAAAGCACAACAGGTATCTCGTCCTCATGACGGCTTAACCATTGCCCAAAAGTGGATTGCATTTCGTACTATTTTAGTCAAAGAAGTGCGCCGGATTTTACGTATTTGGCCGCAAACGTTGTTGCCACCAGTCATCACCATGAGCCTATACTTTGTCATCTTTGGTAAGATGATTGGACCACGTGTCGGTGAAATGGGCGGCGTGCCGTATATGCAGTTTATCGTGCCTGGTCTGATTATGATGTCGATTATCACCAACAGCTATTCTAACGTGGTTTCGAGCTTCTTTAGTGCCAAATTTACCGCCAGTATCGAGGAGCTTTTGGTCTCGCCTGTGTCCAAGCATGCTATTTTGATGGGTTATATCAGTGGTGGTATCTTTCGCGGACTGGCAATTGGTATTATAGTCTCGATAGTGGCGCTATTCTTTACCGACCTTGGTATTGAGCATTTATTTGTAACGATATTTACCGTATTGGGTACGTCTATTTTGTTTTCATTGGGCGGTTTCATTAATGCTGTCTTTGCCCGCTCTTTTGATGATATCTCTATCATTCCAAGTTTTGTGTTAACGCCACTGACCTATCTTGGTGGGGTATTTTACTCAATGGAGAATCTGTCACCACTTTGGCAAAATATCTCATTATTGAACCCGATTGTTTATATGGTGAATTCGTTCCGTTATGGCATCTTAGGGTATTCTGATGTCAATGTCTGGTATTCGATGGCAGCTATTTTTGTCTTCTGTGCGATATTTTATACCATCGCTTATCGCTTGCTGAGTAATGGCTCGCGTGTGCGCTTGTAGTATTTGCAGTTTAAAAGGTCATGCTTTTACTGCCTATTTGACCTGATTGGTAATTAAATATTTTGTTAAATTTTAACGCTTTAATATTAGGAAGGTAAATGAGTATTCACGGTATCTTGGGTGAGCAAACTACCGACTATCCGACTGAGTATAGTCCAGAGACGCTTTATCCAATTGCTCGTAGTATGGGGCGTGATGTCATTAGCTGGCATGATGAAAGGCTAGCAGTGGGCGTTGATTGGTGGCAAGCATTTGAGCTGTCTTGGTTGAATCCCCAAGGTATCTCACAAGTTGCCATTGCCCGATTTGGTATTCCAGCAAGCTCACCATTTATCGTTGAGTCAAAATCACTCAAGCTCTACTTAAACAGTATTAACTTTACTGAATTTGCCAGCTGGGACGACGTGCAAGCGCTGATAGTCAAAGATTTATCAGCATGCGTACAAGCAGAGGTACAGGTTGAGTTGTTTAACTTAGATGACGATTTATATGGTGAGGCAACAGGGCTGTTGATTGCACAGCCTAATGGCATCTGTATTGATGAGGCGCTTGCAAATAGCAGCGAGAAAGTAGCACTAACGGAACATCCTGATGTGTCATTATTATCTAATGATACTGAGCGTAGTTTAGAAGATTTTCAAAAAAGCTCTCAAAACAGTAGTGAACCCTTTAGCTTTTATTCTAACTTGTTGCGCAGTAATTGTCCGGTGACCAATCAGCCAGATTGGGGCACGTTGGCAGTTTCTATAACTAGTAATAAAACAATTAATGAAGCCAGCATCCTGCGTTATATCTTAAGCTTCCGTCAGCATAATGGTTTCCATGAGCAGTGTGTCGAGCAGATATTTGCTGATTTGAGTCAGTATTATCAGCCAACTGAGCTGATAGTTCGCGCTTGGTATACGCGCCGTGGTGGTATCGATATCAATCCTTGTCGTGTCAGTGATATAAGCTTACTGCCACAGCCAAGCCGCTTAATTCGACAGTAACTAAGAAAATTAGCTTTTCTTCATTTACTGAGCACTCAGTTTAGACATAAAAAAAAGCGCCTATCTGAACTGAACCCCATAAGTTGGACACAACTTATGGGGTATTTTTATGCGTTACGATCTAGACTTTAAAATGCAAGTTATCGCATACTATCGGCAA
>NZ_JACHXL010000008.1 GCF_014192115.1 Psychrobacter luti | reverse complement strand
GTTTTACCGTGGTCAACGTGTCCGATGGTACCGACGTTGACGTGTGGCTTGCTGCGTTCAAACTTGGCCTTTGCCATGGGTATTTCCTCTTTTTTTTGGGGTCAGTGCTTAACTGATATAAGTACGATAGTTTACGTACTAGGGTTAAAGCATTACTGGCCACATTAAAATAGTTGTTAAAAGGGTGCACATACTAATGTGCAGATATTATAAGAAAATCGCGGCCAATAACAAGTCTTTTAACCAATTATTGGCGGATTCTCTACTGACAATACAGAGATATGCCCAATATTGTCATATTAATACGTATTATTTACTCGTCATCATCTTTAGAGTTGAATTTAGAGATGATAGATTCTGCAACTGATTTTGGAATCTCAGCGTACTTTTGGAATTCCATTGAATACGTTGCACGGCCTTGTGACATTGAGCGCATTTGTGTGGCATAACCAAACATTTCCGCTAATGGTACTTCAGCACGAATCTGTTTAGTACCGCCAGGCAAGTCTTCCATGCCTTGAACCATACCACGACGACGGTTAAGATCGCCCATGATATCGCCCATGTAGTCTTCAGGGGTTTCAACTTCTACTTTCATTACTGGCTCAAGTAGTGTTGGGTTTGCCGCCATGAAGCCTTTACGGAATGCGATAGAACCAGCCATTTTAAATGATAACTCATCCGAGTCAACATCATGGTAAGAACCATCATACAAGGTTGCTTTTACGCCAACGATTGGGTAACCAGCAAGTACGCCGTTTTTCATGCGCTCTTGAATACCTTTATCAACCGCACCGTGGAATTCTTTTGGTACCGTACCACCAACAACTTCTTCAGCGAATTCATATAGAACTTCGCCCGCTGGATCCATAGGCTCAAGACGTAACCAAACGTGACCGAATTTACCACGACCACCAGTCTGACGTACGAATTTGCCTTCTTGTTCAACAGTGTTACGAATCGTTTCACGATAAGCAACCTGCGGCGCACCGATGTTTGCTTCAACGTTAAACTCACGCTTCATACGGTCAACAAGAATTTCTAGATGTAGTTCACCCATACCACTGATGATCGTCTGACCAGACTCTTCGTCAGTATGTACACGGAATGATGGATCTTCTTTTGCCAAACGACCCAAAGCGATTGACATTTTTTCTTGGTCAGCTTTAGTCTTAGGTTCAACCGCTAGGCTGATAACTGGATCTGGGAATTCCATACGCTCTAGCGTGATTACATTTTGCTCATCACATAGCGTATCACCAGTAGTCACATCTTTCATGCCAACTAATGCTGCGATGTCACCTGTACGAATTTCTTGTAGCTCTACCTGAGCATCTGCCATCATCTGAACGATACGGCCAACACGCTCACGCTTCATTTTAACAGGGTTATAAACGCTACTGCCTTGCTTTAGGACACCTGAATAAACACGAACGAAGGTTAAGTTACCAACGAACTTGTCATTCATGATTTTGAATGCTAGTGCTGCGAACGGCTCGTCATCTGATGCTTCACGAGTGCCTTCAGACTCATCTTTGTCATCAAGAATACCTTTAATAGCAGGTACATCCATTGGCGCAGGTAGATACTGAATAACCGCATCCAACATCTTCTGTACACCTTTGTTTTTAAAGGCAGTACCACAAAGCAATGGAATGATTTCGTTGTCGATGGTTAATTTACGAATAGCGCCATGAATCTGCTCTACCGTCAATTCACCATTTTCAAGGTATTCATTCATCAATTCTTCTGATGCTTCAGCCGCATTCTCTACTAGATACTCACGATATTCTTCCGCTTTTTCTTGTAGTTCTACTGGGATTTCGCGCTCGTCATATTCCATACCTTGAGACGCTTCGTCCCAATAGATGGCTTTCATAGTCACTAGATCAACAACGCCTTCAAAATCATCTTCTTTACCAATTGGAATAACCAATGGTACTGGCTTGCCGCCTAGACGAGTTTTGATTTGTTCTACCACACGGTAGAAATCAGCACCAACACGATCCATTTTGTTAATGAATGCTAAGCGTGGTACTTTATATTTGTTTGCCTGACGCCATACGGTTTCAGACTGTGGCTGAACGCCGCCCACTGCACAGTAAACCATGCACGCGCCATCAAGAACACGCATAGAACGTTCAACTTCAATCGTGAAGTCAACGTGACCTGGGGTGTCAATGATGTTAATACGGTGTTCGTCGAACTGTTTTGCCATACCTGACCAAAAACAAGTCGTCGCCGCAGAAGCAATGGTAATACCGCGCTCTTGTTCTTGCTCCATAAAGTCCATGGTAGCTGCACCATCATGGGTTTCGCCAAGCTTGTGGCTAACACCGGTATAGAACAAAACACGTTCAGTAGTGGTCGTCTTACCAGCATCAATGTGCGCTGAGATACCAATATTGCGATAGCGCTTTAGGGGAGTTTTACGAGCCATAGTGTTTTCCTAGGGAAATTCGTGTATATATTAATGTGTTGTCTATCTACCTCATACTCTATGACAAAGCCGTCAGGCTTCGTAATATTACTTACTAATCATTGGGCCAAATACGGACAAAAAAGAGCAAATATAAGAATATAGCGGCATCAAACTCAGGAGACTTTCTTTACAGAATAGCATCCCTTTTTAGAACAGCATCTTGACAGATGTCCGCCATCTAAATAATTAACGACTATATTATCTTGCGATAATCATCTTTAAATCATTTATTAACAATGGCGGCAATCAATAGAATAAATAAACTATATTTAGATGACTGGCATACACCAGTCATCCAAAACTATCTATAAACAAGTGGCTAGTAACAATAATGATTGATAACAAGCCACTTAAATAAAAATAGCTTAGAAACGGTAGTGAGAGAATGCTTTGTTAGCATCTGCCATGCGGTGAACTTCGTCACGCTTTTTCATAGCATTACCTTTGCCGTCAGCAGCATCATTCAATTCGCCTGCAAGACGCAAAGCCATTGATTTTTCAGAACGCTTAGCAGCAGCTTCAGCTAACCAACGCATAGCCAAGGCAGTACGACGGGAGGGGCGTACTTCCATTGGTACTTGGTAGGTTGCACCACCGACACGGCGAGCTTTTACTTCGACCATTGGACGGACGTTTTCTAGAACTTCTTCAAAGAAAGCGACTGGGTCTTCGATCTTACGTTTTTCACTAACTGTTTCAAGAGCACCGTAAACGATACGCTCAGCAGTAGATTTTTTACCATGACTCATGACATGGTTGATGAATTTTGCAACAGTTTGGCTACCAAACTTAGGATCCGGTAGGATCTCACGGGTAGCAACGACGCGACGTCTTGGCATAATAATAATCCTTTTCTTCAGGAGTGTCTGACATTCACAATCTCGCACCAATTAATATTGGATGGCGTTATATCGAGTTGTCAGTCAGCCTTACTGCATGGCGGTATGTTATAACAATAAATCATTAATTTAACAAAACACCGTTAACACCAGACCCATGCACAGTTAATGGGTGATACAAAAAAGCTCAGCTAATAACATTTAGTTATTAAGCTTTAGGCTTCTTAGCACCATATTTAGAACGACCTTGTTTACGGTCTTTAACGCCTGCGCAATCTAGTGCACCACGAACGGTGTGATAACGTACACCTGGTAGATCTTTTACACGACCACCACGGATAAGAACAACACTGTGCTCTTGTAGGTTATGACCTTCGCCGCCGATGTAGCTTGATACTTCATAGCCTGAAGTCAAACGTACACGACATACTTTACGCATGGCTGAGTTAGGTTTTTTAGGGGTAGTAGTATATACGCGAGTACATACACCACGACGTTGTGGACACGCTTCCAACGCAGGAACTTTTGACTTTTCCTTGATGGTTTTGCGACCTTTACGAATCAATTGGTTAGTTGTTGCCATGAGGCATCCTTCTCCCGTTTGGTATAAAACAAAAAAATGGGGCAATGCGCCAACGATCTGACATTAATGACAGATTTCGGAACACCCATTTTTAGGACAGTGTATTATAAAGAGTTGTTGCTGCTATTTCAACCACTTATGAGTGATTGTACTTTACAACATTCGATAGATATGCATTACGCCTACTAGTATACCACTTTAACTGTTTTTAGCTAAAATCTGGCTAAAAAGCAGCTTACTGAATATGGTATCAAAAGTAGCGTTATACATCGTTCAGATAAGATATTTAGAAATAAACAAATAGCAGTTTATGAGAACTAAATGGTGATGCTATTGTACTTTTCAAGCTTATTATTAAAGAGTATCTCATATTTAATGAGAAAAGTCTTAATGAGTAAAAGCGCAATAAAAAGAGAGAGCACCGCCCATTTTAGCATTAAATGGACGGTGTATTTAAAATATAGTAAAAGATAGATTAAAAAACAACTAAGCATTAAGTTCGTCAAACGTCGACATTACTTCTATTTGCTCTGTTTGTCAGCTGCTTTATCCGCACTACCCTTTTTAGCGTCTTTTTTATCGCTTACTTTTTCAGTTTCTTCTGCGACTTCTTTATCATTATCTTTAGCGGACTCTTTTTTGCTGTCAGTATCTTTACTTGACTCCTTTTTAGCATTTTTCTCAGTATCTTGTTTTTCAGTATCTTTCTGCTTATCATCGCTAGCAGGCTTTTCCACTTCGGCTTCACTACTGCTATCGTCGGTAATCGCACGGTTGGCAAGCTTAGCTTCTGGGGCAAAAGTCGCTTGCGCCACGCCAATCACTTCATCAATCAGCTGGCTGTTATAGCGCATACCGATAATCACGGCGGTTACTGGTAAGAAGCGGCGTATCCATGACAGGTTGATTTGGTCTAAATCAATACCAACTTGACTGGCAATGCTATCTACTTGCTCAGCATAGAAATTGACGCTTTTATTCTGCAAGCCTAAGTTTTTCAGCTCATTATGCAAACCGCTGCTTTGCGCATTATCAAGTAAGCCTTTACCGATACCAAGACCCGCTAATAAGGCTTGTTTTTCTTGCATCTTACTTAAGTCAGCATTGGCAAGCAGCTCATACGCCATCTTGACGCCTTGCTTACCTGTTAACGGCTTATTATAAACAGCACCTAATTGATAAACGGTACGTAATGATACCAATAACAACCACAAAGTATCAGCGAGTAAACCTGGCAAGCCAGCCAAACCTGTTAATCCACCTATCGTTGCCAAAGCACGGTTTTGATTGGCAATATCAGTCGCTAGTGCATAACGCTCTTCATCATCCAAGCTTGCGATATTGGCAAAACGATGCTGATTGGGCAGGTCAATCTGACTCCAATTGGCAGCAAGCTTAGCGACTTGGGCAAAAGCGCCATCGACTGTTGATTCAAATAAGCTGTTTGGTACTACTTTCTTGGCGTATTTACCGTAAGTGGCAAAGCGGTTACCCAATAATTGCTGCGTTGCTTTTAATGTTTGTTCACGAAATAAATCTTGTTGATAATCTTCATCGCCTAGATTTACCGCTTTAAATTGGCGCGGTTTACCGCTCTTGGCGTTGACGCTATCAATCATTGCGCCCATACGTTCTAGATTGCTACGAGTAAAAGAACCAACGCTGCTTATGCCTTTATATAGAGTGTTGCGCTTTGCCATCTTGATGTCCTTAATATGATGATTGTTTGTTATTAATATTATTTATAGATAATCCTGAAACAGATACTTCTTAAATTGAATGCCATTCTAGCGAACGCTGATGATGGCTGTCAGTGCCAACAATGTTATCGCCATCGCCAGTTTTGTATCTAAAAGTATCATTTATCTATAGCCATTAATGTCTTTAGTATATAACTAAATATGATAGGGCTGAAATGAGTTTATGCTATTTATAATCTCATCTTTTAGCCTCATAATCATGAGGCGTACACAGTGCTAATCCTATGAGAATACTGACTGTTTATTTTTAATAATAAGCGTGGTTTTGTCGTTATTTTACACTTACGCCAAGATTTTAAACCCTTGATACGTTATCATAGGCCATAATTCAAAGTACAGTTGTACTTTTATTTAGCGAGCAGTATTTATAGAGAATAGTGTTTTATTCTAACCATTATAATGACTGTCAAATAAGCATTTAGCGTCCAAAACCTTATTTATTAATTTTATTAGCAACGATAAAGGGTTTGGATGTTAGATAATAGCAGTAAATATTTAAAAGCGATTGTTAAAGGTAATTATCAAAAAATCGTTACTCATAAGGAATAGTATATGCGCCGCGTTGTTATCACTGGAGCAGGGATAGTCTCTTGTATCGGACATGATTTGGCTACTGTCACCGATGCTCTTAAACAAGGGCGCTCAGGTATTACGTTCAATGAATCGTATGCTGAGCACGACTTTAAATCACACGTTAGCGGTAGTATTGATAAGTCAGAACTTGATACGTCGGGCATTGACCGTAAATTGAAGCGTTTTTTTAGTGACGCAAGTCTTTATGCTTATGTCAGCGCTTTAGACGCCATTGAGCAGTCGGGCTTGACGCTTGAGACCATCAACAATAATCCGCGTGTGGGTGTGGTCGCAAGCTCAGGAGGCGCGTCAACCGAAAATATCGTTAATGCCATCGATGCGATGCGCGAAAAAGGTTTGCGCGGTGTCGGTGCAATGGCGGTGCCAAAAACCATGGGCAGCTCGGTATCAGCTGCGCTGGCAACGGGTTTGAAAATCCAAGGTATCTCCTACTCCTTATCTTCTGCTTGTGCAACCTCGACGCATTGTATCGGTCATGCAGCCGAGCTTATCCAACTTGGTAAAGCCGATGTGATACTTGCCGGCGGTAGTGAAGCGGAACATTGGACGCAGTCATGCATGTTTGATGCCATGGGCGCAGTCAGTACGCAGTATAATGACACGCCGACACTTGCCTCTAGAGCGTATGATAAAAATCGTGATGGTTTTGTGATTGCAGCAGGCGGCGCGATGGTGGTGGTTGAAAGTCTTGAGCACGCCCAAGCGCGCGGTGCCAATATCTTGGCTGAAATCGTCGGTTATGGTGCCAGCTCTGATGGTGCTGAAATGGTCGCCCCAAGTGGTGAAGGCGCTGTCCGCTGTATGCAACTTGCCCTTGCTGAGGCAGGTTTAGAAAGCGTTGACTATATCAATAGCCATGGTACAAGTACGCCGCTAGGCGATGTGACTGAGCTTAAAGCCATTGCCAAAGTATTTGGTGATGATGTCAGTCAAGTACCTGCTATCAGCTCAACTAAGTCGATGACGGGTCATAGCTTGGGTGCAGTCGGCGCGCAAGAATTGATTTATTGCTTACTGATGCTACAAGAAGGCTTTATTGCCCCAAGTATTAATATTACAGAATTAGACCCTGCTGCTGAAGGCTTTGATATTGTCACTGAAAAGCGTGACGTTGAGCTTAACACGCTTATGAGCAATAGCTTTGGCTTTGGCGGTACTAATGCCACCTTAATTATCAAAAAGTTTGACGCCTAACTATGCTCGTAGCATCGCATATTAAAACTGAGCAGACAGCATCTGCCCCATCGCCAGCTACTCAACCTAGCTGGCGTTTTGGTGACCTGTCTGCCGCAGAGCTGTTGCCACAACTACAGCGTTATTTGTGCGCACAAAATCCTAAAGCAAACTGGCAATTGGTTTGGCTAAATAACGATAGGCGACCTGTGATTGGTTTATTACCAAAAATGAGCTGGTCCGTTCACGTTGCTGATTCTAAATTGCCTCATCAGCAACCGAACGTCTATAAAGTGATAAAAAATTGCCGTGATGGCTCCCATAGTAATGATAAAACCAATCAAGCGATTACTAGCGCCTATATGAGTTATAGCGACTGGCAAGAAGAGTTGATTGCTTATAGTCAGGATTATGACGCCGATGATGCTTATGATAAGGATTCTCTGTCGATTGAAGATCATGATGAGCAGCCAAGTTATAAGCATGGATTAATTGGCTTTATTGGTTATGATATTGCCGCTTATGAGCTTAGCCCAGCTGCCAAAATAGAGCTGGCAGCGCAGCCTTGTGCCACCTTAGGGCATTATGATATTTATCTAACGCCAAATACTGAGCAAACGAGCTGGCAGCTCGCTATAAAAGACAGCGTCAATGATACTCATAACGATGATGAACACAAAGGCGGGCTAGTCAAAGCGCTTATCTCATATTTAGAGTTATTGGATAAGGAATTATCTAATCAAACTTTAGCAAAACCAATGCTCAAAGAATCATATCAAACGGCACCTTTATTATTAAAAGCACAATGGAGCAAGCGGGATTATCAGCAAGCCTATGATAAAACGCAAAACTATCTGCAACAAGGTGACTGCTATCAAATCAATCTTACCCAAAAATGGCAAGGTGCCTTTAATCAAAACACCACTGATAATGTTACACCGATGCTCATCGACTATTTACCTGCCTTGCATCGTAATACCCAAGCACCCTTTGCAGGGTATCTAGCGGTTAATAATTTTGATAGTGAAATGAGCGTTGATACGCAAGACAATCAATTTGAATTGTTAAGCTGCTCGCCTGAACTGTTTTTCACCTTTAATAAAGACGGTAACACAGGCAAGCACCATATACGTACTAAGCCTATTAAAGGTACGATGCCGCGTGGATTGAATACTGAACAAGACAACGCTTATAAACAGCAGCTTATTGATAGCGAGAAGGACCGTGCTGAAAACGTCATGATTGTCGATTTATTGCGTAATGATTTGGGCAAATATGCCAAGATTGGCAGTGTCAAAGTGCCGCAATTATTTGCGATTGAGAGCTTTAGCAATGTACATCATATGGTCAGTACCATTACCGCTGAGCTAAAGACAGATAGTCACCCGCTTGCCGTATTATTTGGCAGTTTGCCCGCCGGTTCCATTACAGGTACGCCAAAAAAACGCGCCGTTGAAATTATCTCGGAGTTAGAAGGTGCAGCGCGCAGTGCTTATTGTGGCACATTAGGGTATATGAACTTCGATGGCAGTGGTCAATGGAATGTATTGATTCGTACTTTACAAGCCAATACCTTATCAAATGATGAGTTAGAAAAAGAAAGACATGTCAGCTTATGGGCAGGCGGCGGTATCACGGTTGCTTCTGACTGTGATGCTGAATATCAAGAATGCCTCGATAAAGTCGGCAACCTGTTAAGCGTTTTAACTCAAGACAATATTAAGAAAGGAACTTAAGCTTTATTTAAAAGATGAATAAAAAATCAATAAAAAAGCCTGCTCAACATGACGTTAGCAGGCTTTTTTATTTACATAACTTTGCAATACGACTTTATTTAGATGATCAAAATATAAATCTTAAACAAGGTATTACTCAGCAACGCTTTCAACTTCTGCTTGCAACACTTTTAACGCATCAATCAAGCGCTGATTCTGCGCTGCTGTACCAACAGTAATACGCAAATATTCATTGATACGTGGTTTATCAAAATGACGCACGATAATACCTTGCTCGCGTAACGTACTTGCTACCGCACTTGCCTCACCATCTTTTGGACGGGCGAATACAAAGTTGGCGTGCGATGGCAGCACCTCATAATCGAGCGCCGTTAGCTCTGCAGTAAGTGCTTGACGTAAGTCGATGACTTGCTGGCAGGTCTGGGTAAAATACTCGACATCTAAGACGCTAGCGGTCGCTCCCGCTTGCGCCAACTTATCAAGCGGATAGCTATTAAAGCTATTTTTCATACGCGTTAACGCTTCGATTAATGAAGCATTACCAAACGCCATACCGACACGTAAACCGGCAAGCGAGCGTGATTTTGAAAAGGTTTGCGTCACAAGCAAATTATCGAACTCATTAATCAGGCTAACCGCTGATACTTCTGTATCTAAGCTACCCTCTTCTTTTTGCGCAAAATCGATATAAGCTTCGTCAATCACAATCACTGAATTTGAGTGTTCGCCAGCAAGCTTGCGAATGTCAGCAAGCGATAGTAACAAACCAGTTGGGGCGTTAGGATTGGCAATAATGATACCGCTACAAGGCTGGCGATAGGCATCAGGGTCGATACTAAAGTCTTCTTCTAAGGCAATTTGCACCAGTTCAACACCAAAAGTATTGGCATAAACAGGGTAGAAACTATAGCTAATATCAGGGGCTAAAACAGGGCGCTCTTTTAAGAAAAAGCTGGCAAATACCAACGCCAATACTTCATCAGAGCCATTACCGACAAACACTTGATTGATATCAAGGTTATATAACTCTGCCAACGCAGCACGCAAGTCATCAGACTCAGGCGCAGGATATAAACGTAGGTCATCTGCTTGCTGCTCTAAGACTTTGGCGATTGCCTCACCGACTTTTGGTGATGGTGGGAAAGGATTCTCATTGGTATTCAATTTGCACAAATTGTCATGTCGCGGCTGCTCACCTGGCACATAAGGTGATAGGTTGCGTGCTTTGGACGACCAAAGTCTGGTATCTATCTTTGACTCACTCATAAGTTATCCTACTATTAGCCATGTCATTATTAGACATTTTTATTAAATATAATTTGTAAACATAGTTCTTAAAAATCAGTTGTTAAATCTATCTCGTAAATACAGTCATTAAATATCAATGCTTAAAAAATCTTCTTAATATAAAACTAAAAAGCAAATCCTAAATCAACCTATCGCTGTTATTGATAACGATAACGGGCTGAGCGCGCATGGGCTTCTAAGTCCTCACGCTGCGCTAAAATATCGGCTGTTTCTGCCAGCGGCTTACTACCCGCTTCACTACAATAAATTATCGATGATTTCTTTTGGAAGTCATAGACACCGAGCGGTGAAGAAAAACGTGCCGTACCAGAGGTTGGCAACACGTGATTAGGCCCTGCACAGTAGTCACCAATCGCTTCAGGCGTATGACGCCCCATAAAGATAGCACCAGCATGACGAATATCATCAAGTAGTGCATCAGGATTATCGACGGACAACTCTAAATGCTCAGGGGCAACGCGATTAATCACAGCCATGCCCTCCTTGCGGTCTTTGACCAAAATAAGCGCGCCACGGTTTTTTAGGGAATCGCGGGCGATATCGGCTTTTGGTAACTCTGCCAAGGCTTTTTCAATTTCCTCTGCTACTTCTGCAAGCTGCTGTTCACTTGTAGTGACAAAGATAGCTTGGGCGATACGATCATGCTCCGCTTGTGACAATAAATCCATCGCCAACCAATCGGCGCGATCTTGCGCCTCGCCTTCTGCATAGACCAATACTTCAGAAGGACCGGCAATCATATCAATCCCAACTTGACCAAATACTGCTCGCTTCGCCGCTGCAACATATTTGTTGCCAGGGCCAGTGATTTTATCTACAGCCGGAATCGTTTCGGTACCGTATGCCAAGGCGGCAACTGCTTGCGCACCGCCAATGGTAAAGACACGGTCAACTTGTGCCAAATGCGCCGCTGCCAATACCAATGGATTGAGCACGCCCTTTGGCGCTGGTACCACCATGATTACCTCGGCAACGCCAGCTACTTTGGCAGGGATCGCATTCATCAATACAGAAGACGGATAAGATGCCAAGCCGCCAGGCACATAAATACCAACACGATCAAGCGGCGTCACCTTTTGACCTAAGCGATTGCCAAGCTCGTCTTCATATTGCCAAGTTTCTTGCACTTGGCGCTCATGGAATGTCTGCACGCGTGTCGCTGCTGTCATCAAAGCCGTTTTCACGGTATCGTCAAGATTGGCAAACGCTTCAGCAAGCGCCTCTTTAGACAGCTCTAGCTCTTGTATCGTCGTCGCTGGATGCTGATCAAACTGTTGGGTCAAGGCCAGTACCACGCTATCGCCACCATGACGTACTTTTGCAATGATATCGTCAACGGTTTTTAGCAATTCAACATCGTTCACGGTTTCAAAAGCAAGCAGTTGGGTCAGTTGACTGTCAAAATCAGCATCTTGAGTACTTAGTTGGCGCATGACTTAATCCTATAGTTGAGCATGAAATACGGCTATAAAGAATAGATTTGATAAAAGGGCAAATGGGAAAATAAAAAAGGCTGGTATCCCAGCGTATTTATGGTTGGCTGACTCAGATTATACTGAGCTTTTATTTTCTGGCAAGCAAATACAACAAAACCAGTTTAGCACGCTATATCTATCCTAGAGCGCCAAACTGGTTTAAAATTTTGTATAACCATGCTTGATATTATCAATGATTGCTAGTGCTTAATAAGAGTGCTTTATAAATACTGAATAAATGCTCATTTAAGAAGCGCTGGCAATACTGTCTTTAAAACTATCTAAAATCGGCTCAAGAAGGGCAAATTTACGCTTATAGCTGACCTGATTGACGATAAGGCGTGACGACACATCACAAATATGGTCGCGCGCTTCAAGTCCATTGGCGCGCAGCGTATTACCAGTATCGACGACGTCAACAATCAAGTCACCCAAACCAACTAGTGGTGCAAGTTCCATCGAACCATACAGCTTAATCACATCGACTTGCTGACCTTGGCTGGCAAAGTAAGCACGAGCAACATTAACGTATTTAGTCGCAATACGCAGACGGCGATTTGGCAGCGGCGCACCTTTAACGCCCGCCGTCATCAGCTTACACTGGGCAATCTGCAAATCTAACAATTCATAAACGTGATTGGCACCATGCTCAAGCAATACATCTTTGCCCGCCACGCCAAAATCAGCAGCACCGTGTTCAACGTAGGTTGGCACATCACTGGCACGCAAAATTAAGACGCGTACATTTGGGTTTGAGGTTGGGAAAATAAGTTTGCGTGATGCTTCAGGGTCTTCTAATAATTCGACACCAGCAGCGCGTAACAAAGGCATCGTTTCTTCTAAAATACGACCCTTTGATAGCGCCAGTGTCAAACCTGAGAACTCATCATTTACTTCGTTTAATAAGCCGTCAGTTGGAAGGCTATTGCTTGCTTCAGTCATAATGACTCGTGTCCGTGTACAGTTAGTTGCCTTACTTAACAGGCATTATTAATTTTAATAAATAGGCGTGAATACCAATACTAACGACTAATTAACCCGTCTAGTCGTTGCTATTAATGCGCTCGATATTAACCCCAAGCGCGCGTAGTTTTTCTTCGACATGCTCATAACCACGATCAATATGGTAAATACGGTCAATCAAGCTCTCGCCTTCAGCAGCGGCAGCAGCCATCACCAATGACATCGACGCCCGTAAATCCGTTGCCATAACAGGCGCAGCAGTGAAGCATTCAACTCCTGTGACGACAGCCGCATGACCGTCTACTTGGATAGAAGCGCCCAATCGGTTCAGCTCAGGCACATGCATATAGCGATTTTCAAAGATGTTTTCGATAAAGGTACTGGTGCCATCGGCAAGACAAGCAATCGCCATCACCTGTGCTTGCATATCGGTTGGGAAACCTGGATGCGGCTGGGTACGGATATTAACAGGTAACGGGCGACCTTTCATTTGTGCGCGAATCCAATCATCACCGGTGGTGATAATCGCCCCCATGTCTTCAAATTTCTCTAACACGGGTGTTAATAAAAGTGCTGAGGTGTTTTTAGCCAATACATCACCGCGGGTCATCAAGGCACCAGCGAGGTAAGAGCCTGTTTCGATACGGTCTGCTACCACTGAATACTCACAACCATGCAAGCGCTCAACGCCTTCAATGGTCATTATCGAGGTACCAATACCACTGATTTTAGCACCCATAGCCACCAACATATTGGCCAAATCGACCACTTCTGGCTCAAGGGCACAGTTGCCTAGTACGGTCGTCCCTTTGGCCAATGCGGCCGCCATAATAACGTTTTCAGTACCGCCAACCGTTATCATATCAAAAGAGAAGTTACAGCCGATAAGCTTGCCGCCTTTTGGCGCTTGCGCTTTGACATAACCATTTTCAACGCTAATCTCAGCACCCATGGCTTCAAAGGCTTTTAGATGCTGATCAACAGGACGTGAGCCGATAGCACAGCCGCCCGGTAATGACACTTCGGCTTCACCAAAACGTGCCAGTAAAGGGCCTAAGACTAAAATCGAGGCGCGCATGGTTTTCACCAAATCATACGGCGCATAGAAATTGTCAATATTCTTGGTATCGCAGGTGACAGTATCGCCCTGCTTTTGAATATCAATGCCCATGCCACCGATCAATTCAATCAAGGTGCGCACATCTTGTAGCGATGGCACATTATGCAATGTCGTTGGGGTCTCGGCCAAAATCATAGCGGCAAGTAAAGGCAAAGCGGCATTTTTGGCGCCTGAGATCGTGACTTCCCCTGCGATACGACTGCTACCGGTGATTAAAAATTGATCCATAAGGTGACAACCTAGCGATAAGTATAAAAATAATGAGAAACCAGAAATGATAAAACCCGCAATATAAAGTGCCGGTGTGATAACTTCAGGTCATAGATAAAAAGCAATAAAAAAAATTAGCCTTGAGATTGAGTATCCCATTCGGCTGGCGTTAGGGCTTGAATATTGAGCGCGTGAATATCACCGCTCGCAATCTTGTCGTTTACCAAGGCGTAAACAGCTTGCTGGCGTTGTACTGCGCGCTTGCCTTCAAAACTGGCATCAACCACCCGTACATCAAACTTGGTACCTTGATTGGCAGCTTGAATAAAAGCATCTGGGAAGTGAGTTTGTAAAAATGCAATCAAATCGTCAGCGTTCATGCTCATAGAATATTCTGCCTTAAAGTTTAAATAGGGTATAGGGTTAAAGTGACGTCATTATAACAAGAGTTTGACCATCTTACAGTACTGTCTTGCGCAACTACATTTAACTATTAATGGCAGTGTTAGATATAGTGCAATCAAGCGATACTAATTATTCGTGGCGCTCATTATTTAAGGGTTTTGTCCAAATAACTAAGCACTTGCGCGCGCACATCATTGACCCAGCGTAAAGGCGGTGCCATCGCACCGATACTGGTGGCATGACTGGCGCCTGCGATTTCGCCGGTTTCCACTTTAACGCCTGCCACTTTTAATGCCTGTGTCATTTTAATAGTATTGGTCACATGGACGACTTTGTCTTTTTCTGCAGTCAATAATAAATAAGGTGGCTGCTTACCTTTGATTTGGCGGTCTGGCATCACCGTCTCTGGCGTTTCATCTGGCCCAAAGGCAGTTCTACTACTGAATTTACGAAAGTCATAGCTATAAGGGCCTGCAATGCCAATTACGGCGGCAATATCTTTTGGCTTTACACCATAAGGTGCTAAAAAGTCTTCATTGGCGACGGCAGCAACCGCGTTAAATGCACCCGCAGAATGCCCTATCACCGCCAAACGCTTAGGGTCAGCGTGGAGGCTCTTGGCATTGTTATAACTCCAAGCGATGGCCTGCGCGGCATCTTGCACATAATCAGGATACACATGCTCAGGGGCTTTACGATAATTAATCACTGCGGTGACATAGCCTGCTTGCGCCAAGCTTTGACCAACAAAGGCATACTCGTCTTTGTTACCACTTTCCCACGAACCGCCATGGACAAAAACCACCATCGGATAGCTATCATTAATAGCGTTATCATCAGTCACGTTTTTTGACTTCATGGCTTTTGTTAGAGGTTTAGGATAGTAGATATCCAAATCTTGATTGGGCTCATCGCCATACAAAATATTTTTACTGACACCAACACCGCCATTTGAAGTAATACCGTTAACGATAGCCAGCGCCGATAATGCTTGTGCCTGTTGGGTCGCAAGCGCGATACCGCCGACGGCCAATGCGGCTGTCACGCCTAGGCTGATGCGTTTTGGCTTACGACTTCTTATTTGCCCAGTTTGCACAACTTGGATAGTTTCATTATTTAAATCCGTCATCGCCAGCAGTCCTATTATCGGTCAATCATTAATACATCAGTCGTCGGTTTATACTTGATATTTGGTTAAAACTGAATAGCAGAGTGACTACTTTATTATTTTAGTTAGAGCGTCACCTCTACTTTTTACGGTCTATATCTTACTGGCTGGCTAGGGATTTATCGTGCTTTTCCTGTTATGACTGTTTAGCATTCTTGTGCTTGTAATCGAAACAGCTAGTTAGGGATTTTGATAAAGGTCAATATAAGGGCTCGATGACGGCTGATTGACGGGCGTACCGTCTTCGTTGACGATAATCAGCGTGGCATTAATCGTTGGATCTACCGCTACTGAGCTTGCTACTGCTGGCGCAGCACCACTTTGAACGACTGGTATGGCCGCAGGATTGGCCAAATTATTCTCATACATGATGTCATCATCACCTATCTTTACCCCTCTATCATCGACCACGGTGGTCAGCAGCACTAACTCTGTAATGCCGACGGTATTATTGGCAATATCAATCAGGTGGCTTTGCTGCGTTGGTGTCATACGCCCCATGATATAAACCACGCCATCATTGGTCACCGCTTTAATCTGTGAGGCTTTCACACCATTACTAGAGGCGACTTTTGCCAGTAGTTTAGAGGTGATATAACCATCATGGACGGTTGAGCTATAGCCCTTTGAGGCACTCACGTTAAGCTCATTATAGACATGACGCACGTCTGGCATAGAGCTAACCACCTTTTCAACTTCTGCTTTGATGGCTTCCGTTGGTACTTCACCCGTTAGCAGTACTTCACTATTAAAGCTATCAATACTCATACGGCTAGTTTGCTGTAAGTTTTCTTGCAGACCATAGACGTTAATCTTGACAGTATGCTCAATACTACGATCGAGCAAACGCTGCGGAATGGTGCGCTCTGTCATCGGCACGCCATACGTACCTTCTGTACTATTGGTCAAATAGTTGGTGGTACAGCCAGTCGCAACGATGCTGGTCAGTAGCATAACGCCAATCGCCTTGCGGCGTGATGAGCCAAAAATAGCAGTGCGCAAATGCATCCGTGTCATAGTTTACCTCTTAGAACATGATGTAATAATTAAATGATGAATAGTGCTAACAAGTTCGTAGTGAGAATCATACGACTTCGCTTCAATTAATACTTTTTAGTTCAGCTACTTTACTGAATTTTTACGCTAGCCGGTTAGGCTTTTGGTAACGACAGCTTGATGCTGGCATTTATTTTACTGTTTAACTTAACCTTCAAGCCAACTTAACACCACACTAATTAAGACCCAAAAAAAAGCCTTATCACTATGATTACCAAGCTGACGCGATAAAAGCCCCTTGTAACCATTCTGAGTGAATATTTTCTGGCAACATTTCTTTAATATCACTGGTACTATTTTTGGTATTGGTATCATAGGCAACCACATCAAACCGACAGTCATACTCACTATATTCAGGATGCTGCTGCAAAAAATAGCGCGCCGCTTTGATGATTTTGTTTTGCTTATTTTTCGTCACGCTAAGCGCCGCATCACCAAATCCTGAACGCTGCCGTTGCCGCACTTCAATAAATACCAATGTCGACCATGCCCGCCCTTTTTCTATCATAATTAAGTCAAGCTCACCCACTTTTGGTTGCTGCCAATTTTGCGCCACCAATATCAAGCCTTGCGCTTGTAAAAACTCACACGCCTGCTGCTCAAAACGGCTGCCTTGACGCTGTGTCGGTGAAGTAAGGGTTAACGGTTTGTCATTTGCCATCACGTCTATTGGCCAGCTGAACATTTCAGAATTATCATAGCACATCATGCTAAACTAACCACTTTCGCGTTCTTATGCTGACTGACTTTTCATTTAAATCAGCCTTCATGACGCTACATATTTTTAATATTTGTTTTTAATACTTTAATATTCTTTCTTAATACTCCGAGGTTTTCATGTCTAGCCCTACTGCGATGCCAGCTTGTCTTTATATCGTTGCCACGCCGATTGGTAATTTGAGCGACATGACACCGCATGCAATCGATATCTTAAAGCAGGTTGCTATCATCGCCTGTGAAGACACCCGCACCTCAGGCAAGCTGTTATCACATTTTGGTATTAATACCAAAGGCAATAAGGATGAAGATACCGAAGAAGTAACAGCATACAATAATAAAAATGATGCCGAGAACGATTCTGATAGCGCAGCTAAACAAAAAGGTCATAATAAGCTTTGGGCATATCATGAGCATAATAGCGCCATTCAAACACCCAAAATCATCGAAATGATTCAACAAGGTCATTCGGTGGCGCTGATTAGCGATGCTGGCACGCCGCTGATTAGTGACCCCGGTTATCAATTGGTGCAAGCCGCTCATGCCGCTGGCGTTCGCGTATCTCCTATTATTGGTGCCTCTGCTGCCATTGCTGCACTGTCTGTTGCAGGATTGCCCTCAGACCGTTTTAGCTTTATTGGTTTTTTACCAGCTAAAACCCACGGTCGCCAAAAACAACTAACAACCCTTAACGCACGCACCGAAACCTTGATATTTTACGAAGCGCCCCATCGTATTATCGCCAGCTTAGAAGATATGGCGTCTATATTTGGTGCGGAGCGCGAAGTGACGTTTTGCCGTGAATTGACCAAAACCTTTGAAACTGTGCATAAAAGCACGCTTGGCGATTTGGTTGAATTTGTCAAAGCCGATGACAATCAGCAACGTGGTGAAATCGTGGTAGTGGTCGCTGGCGTAAATGTGGCGCAAGATGATGACGATATCAGCATCCACGATACGCTATTACAGCGCTTACTAGAGGATTTATCGGTCAAAAAAGCCGCTGCCTTAGCTGCCGATATCACCGGCGTCAAAAAGAACGCGCTTTATCAGCGCCTACTTGAGCTACAAGTAGAATAATTTTTAGTTATAAAAATAAGTGAAGCATTGATAAATTAAGCACTGATAAATTCATTGAGGAGAGATACATAATGTACGATGTGATGGCAATAGGTAATGCCTTGGTTGACCACGAATATCTGCTGTCAGATGCAGCGTTAGAAGAAACTGACCTGACCAAAGGCAATATGACGCTGGCAGGACTCGAAGAGCAGCAGCAGTTATTGGCTTATTTTAAGCTGGCAGAGATTGAGCCATCAAAACAAGCGGGCGGCGGCTCAGCTGCCAATGCGATGTATACCTTTGCAAGCTTAGGCGGTAAACCTTTTTATGCCTGCCGCGTCGGCGATGATAAACAAGGCAAATTTTATCTAAAAGACTTACATGAAGCGGGCGTTGCCACATCCCCTCAGTCGATTCATGCAGGCGGTGTGACCGGCTCGTGCGTGGTGGCAGTGACCGAAGATGGAGAGCGTACCATGCAAACCTTCCTTGGTACTTCAAGCGATATTACCGCTGATAACGTCGACTTTGAGGCACTGACCCAAGCAGGTTGGTTGTATTTAGAAGGTTATTTGGCGATGTCTGAAGGTATTCAGCCTGCGATGACCCAATTACGCCAACAAGCAGGTATTCATGGAGCCAAAATCGCTGTCAGTTTTGCCGATCCTGCGGTGGTGAAATTTGCCAAAGAAGGCTTGCTTAATATGCTCGGTAATAAAGTCGCGGTGATATTTTGTAATAGTGAAGAAGCAAAGCTATTTACCGATAAAAAGCAGCATAAATCGGCGGCACGTGCCTTACTTGAGCATTGTCAAACAGCGGTTGTTACCGATGGTCCAAATGGTGCCATCATCGCCCATAAACCAAATGATGAATCAGAAATTGAGATTTATGAGGTTCCTACGCCAGCTGTTGCCAATGTCATTGATACCAATGGCGCCGGTGACAACTATTCTGGGGCGTTTTTATACGCTTTATCACAGCACTACAGCTTACCCGAATGCGGACGACTTGCCAGCGAAATAGCAGCACAAGTGATTCAACAGTTTGGTCCACGCCTATCATCGCAAGAGTATCAAGATATATCGCGCCGCGTTTTAACCGTTTAATCATCTAACTGTCTTAAAAAAACTACTTATAAAAAAGCCCATATCCTAGGATATGGGCTTTTTCGTTTGGATTGATAATACCAATGAAATATAAGGAAAATATTGCTTTATTAAGCAGCTGCTAGCGCTTGCTCTAAATCCGCTTTAATATCTTCGATGTGCTCAATACCAATCGATAAACGCACCATATCCGTACTGACGCCGGCATTTTCAAGCTCTTGCTCGTTAAGCTGACGATGGGTAGTAGTCGCTGGATGACAAGCGAGCGACTTAGCATCACCGATATTGACCAAACGCGTAATCAGTTGCAAGGCATCAATAAATCGTGCGCCTGCTTCAAGTCCACCTTTCACCCCAAAGGTTAAAATAGCGGATGGCGTGCCTTTCATGTATTTCTTAGCAAGATCATGTTCAGGATGGTCAGGTAAACCAGCATATTTTACCCAAGCAACTTTATCATGGTCACGTAGATATTCGGCAACCGCTTGGGCGTTTTGAACATGACGCTCCATACGTAAACCCAGTGTCTGTAAGCCCTGTAAGATACTAAAGGCATTAAGCGGACTAAGTGCCGCACCGGTATTACGTAGCGGTGCCACGCGAGCACGAGCGATAAAGGCCGCTGCGCCAACGTCCTTGACGAAATTTACGCCATGATAGCTTTCATCTGGGGTATTTAATAACGGGAAACGCTCAGGATAATCGCCCCAAGGGAAAGTTCCGCTATCGACAATCGCACCGCCAATCGAAGTACCAGTACCGCTCATGTACTTAGTTAATGAATGAATGACGATATCAGCGCCAAACTCAAATGGACGGCATAACGCAGGGGTCGCAACCGTGCTATCAATCACTACTGGTACGCCGTATTCATGCGCGATATCACTGAGTGCTTGGATATCAACGATGTTACCTAATGGGTTGCCGATACTTTCAGCAAAGACCATCTTAGTTTTATCATCGATTAAGTCACGAATCGCTTCCGGATTTTTATGGTCGAAAAAGCGGACTTCGATACCTTGGCGCGGCAAAGCATGCGCGAATAAATTATAAGTACCGCCATATAGCGTCGATACCGCGACGATATTATCGCCCGCTTCACAAATAGTTTGGATCGCATAAGTGATGGCAGCCATACCAGAAGCCACAGCAAGCGCACCGATACCGCCTTCAAGCGCAGCAACACGTTCTTCTAATACGGCGTTGGTCGGGTTCATGATACGGGTATAAATGTTACCAGCAACTTTTAGATCAAACAAATCTGCGCCATGCTGGGTATTGTCAAACGCATACGAGCTGGTATGGTAAATAGGCACGGCGACCGCTTTGGTGGTTGGCTCTACAGTATATCCGGCGTGAATTGCCAAGGTCTCAAGACGCTGCGTATTTTGCTTAGCTGGTTGTCCATCACTCATAATGTGCTCCTATATATTCGTCAATTATTAAATCAATATTTTATGATTAAAAACGTTTTAAAAAATTCATATCAAGATATCTATGGCTAAATGACATTCATAAAAAAGAAAAGGTCATAAAAAAAGCTGAGTTAATCATAACCCAGCTTCTTTATTAAAAGAATAGCAAATTTCTCATCTCTTAATGACGAATATTCATAAGCAATATTTATAAGCACCAAAACCAATCAGGATAGTCAGGCAAAATATCGGCGTTATTCATCGTTTTTTATTTATAGTAAGCGTTTTCCGTACGCGTATGATCGGTCTCATCAATCACTTGCGTCAGCTCTGGAATCTGCTGTTTTAGCTGTACTTCAACACCTTGACGTAAGGTCATATCAACCGCTGAACAGCCTTGGCAACCGCCACCGAATTTTAATACTGCGGTCAGACCAACGCCTTCTTCATCAATCAATTCAAGCAGCTGTACATCACCGCCGTGAGCGGCCAAGCTTGGGTTAATCTCAGACTGCAAGACATAGTTGATACGCTCTTCGACACTGGCATCGGCACCAACTTTTGGCACTTTCGAGTTTGGCGCACGGAACGTCAGCTGCCCACCAAAACGGTCCTTATTATAATCAATCACCGCATCTTCTAAATAAGGTACAGACGCCGCTTCAATAAAGGCCGAAAAGTTATCATAAGTAAATTTCAAATCAGCGCTGTCTTCTTCGCCCGGCTGATTATAAGCCATGCAGCACTCGGCACGCGGCGTACCTGGGTGTTCAACGAAAATACGTACACCGATACCATCAGTATCTTGTTTCGCTAGTAAATCTGCCAAGTAACCTTGAGCAGCTTCAGTGATGGTGATGTTACTTTTGGCTTCCGTTTGCTCAGTATCTAACGCTGACTCGTAATCGGCAGCAGGTTCTACTTGAGTATCAGTTGGATTGTGTTCACTCATAATGCTTCCTATATGTGTTATGACACAAGCGTTATATTGGTCACGTCTACTGTGTCGTCAATGTCATGTAAGGGTGGGATAAATGAGATTATCCATTATTTTGGCTTATCGTTTTATTGCTTTAACCGTCATGGCGGTTCGAATTTATTAACAATTATTAGCAGTTATTGGCTCTATTATAGCGCACTTAACGCATAATTCCGACCGTGCTACTGCGATTTAGCGGTGGACTTGATGAACAGCAACTATTCACACTGCTCATTGATATCCGTTATCAGCAGTCGCTATTCACTTTGCTCATGCCAGCCTAACCAATATCTTAATTATTCATCTACCTGAACAGTCCATTCTATATTAAGACCACAAGACAACTTATCAAGTTTAAAACTATTATTTAATCATAATCGTTATTTGACATTTTATTAGCTCTATCTATGTGCTTGGTCAACAAAAACTATTTTAAGTCTATCAAAATCCATAGTCTCATGAATGCATTAGTTCAATTCTGGAGCAATCAAATCGAATAAGCACCTTGCCTTAATATATAATTTTATATATTATAATTAAATATAACTTTAGCTTTTAAATATAAAATCCATCTTACTTGAAGTAATTTTTCAACGAAGCGCAGTCGTTTCTACCGGACAATACGTTTGCATAGCACTCAAATTCAATCAAGCACTCTTTGGCTTTATCCATTAACTTTATCAGCATTTCAATCTAGCGTAACTAGGAGCATTCCATGAGCAAATCATTTAAAGACATCACCAAACACGTCTCGACCAATATGGCAAAATTACACAAGCACATCCCTGAAACCACCAAAGCCTTTTCGCAGCTCGGTGCGGCAGCAACAGCTGATGGGGTTCTGGATAAAAAGACCAAAGAGCTGATCGCCCTTGCTTTAGCAGTTGGCTCACGTTGTGATGCTTGTATTGGTTTTCATACCAAAGCCTTAGTACAGCTTGGTACAACAGAACAAGAGGTCGCTGAAACCTTGGGCATGTGTGTCTATATGGGTGGTGGTCCTTCAATGATGTACGCCGCCGAAGCCATTGCTTCATTTAATGAATTTAGTAAAGACGCTTAGATACTACTGTTACTTTATCTTACTTGGCTTCACTATCAAAAACTGCCCGTGGTTGAATCTATCGCGGGCAGTTTTTTTGTGTATACGATGATAATAAAGCGCACATCATAGATTCATGAGCGTAGATTCTTGCGTTATGCTATAACCTATGCATCACTGTATTTATACATTAATAAGCACGACCTGAGTTTAAGAGAATATTTTTATGATGACTGAAAATCTAACGTTAGTGACGACCAAAGATAACGTACAAATCGCTGTTTGGGAGATATTCGATAGTAAAAAAACTCATCAACTCTCTAATGTTAATGCTAACAATGACACTGTTAACATTGGCACTGCTAACAAAGGGCAGAATATTTTCTTAACTCATGGCACTTTTTCGGATAAAAAAACCTGCTTAAGAATCGCTGAATACTTAGCGGGACTTGGTCATCATTGCTATATCATGGAATGGCGTGGTCATGGGGCAAGCGCAGTACCAAAAGAAAAATTTAACTTCGAAACTGTCGCAACCTATGATTTTGCCGCCACTTTTGATTATTTACTTAACCAATTAAAACTCACCAATTTACACTGCGTCACTCATAGCGGCGGCGGTGCTTGCTTAACGATGTTCCTCATTCAAAATCCGCACTATATCGATAAAATTAGTAGCGTCAGTATGTTTGCCTGCCAAGTCTACGGCGCGATAGTAAGCCCCAAAAACTATTTTAAGATAGTCGTCGCCAAGATATTTACACGTATATTCGGCTATATACCTGCCCAAAAGCTCAATATGGGACCCATCAACGAAAGCCATCACACCATGAGCCAATGGTATGAATGGAACTTGCATAAAAACTTTCACAGTAGTTTTATTAAGCAAGAAGATATAGACGCTACTGGTGTCAAAGAAAGCGCTCTTAATAATTATACTCACCAAAAGAATATGACTCATGGCGACTGCCTTGATTATCGACAACATATGCCAACAATTACCACGCCGATTTATGCCATTAGCGCCAAGGGTGATAAATTCATCTCACCTACTCAAGGCTGTCAGTTACTTTTTAATAACTTTGACAATTCTGCCAACGTTTTTCGCGAATACTCATTTAGTAATGGCGATTTAGACGATTATGGTCATAGTCGTATCCTGAATAGCCGCCCTGCCGCCAAAGAAATTTGGCCAACAGTCGCCGCGTGGATTGATAAGCATGCCAATTAAAAGAGTCGTATACTTCTTTGTCTGAACAAACTTGAATACAGATAATAGCCAATGATGATACACCCTTAAACATCTTTGCACTTGTCAGCAACTCCTATGCTGTGTCAGTATTGGCCGCATTACTTTTTTAATTAATGAAATATGAGCAGTAGGAAAGTGGCGTATATGAGTGATTCATCAGAGCAGCATTCAGATAAAAATAAACACTATCGTTATTTGGTATTTATTGGGCGCTTTCAGCCGTTTCACTGTGGACATAAAGCAGTGGTCGATGAAGCGTTAAAACGAGCAGATAACGTCATTATGTTGATCGGTTCTGCCAATCTACCGCGCAGTCTGCGTAATCCGTTTAGCGTCGATGAACGCGCGATGATGATAAAGAATGCCTACTCGCCAGCAGAAGCCGCGCGTATTCACTGCGTTGGGCTCGATGATGCACTCTATAATGACACGCGCTGGCTGCAATATGTGCAAGCTGGCGTCAAGTCCGTCACTGGCGACTTGCAAACTGATATTGGATTAATTGGCCATTCGAAAGACAGCTCATCATATTATTTGTCATTATTCCCAAGCTGGGCGTCGATTTCTGTACCTAATTATCACAACTTATCCGCCACCCCTATTCGTGACAGTTACCTGATGGGCGCCACACCAACGCCTGAGCGTACCCCTGAGTCAACCCGTAATGTACTTAACGATTTTAAAAAGACTGACACTTATCAAAACCTGCATGAAGAAGCTGATTTTGTTGATAAATATAAAAGACAATGGGAATCTGCTCCTTATCCACCAACCTTTATGACCGCTGATGCGCTAGTCGTACAATCAGGGCATATTTTATTGGTGGAGCGCCGCAGTATGCCGGGACGCGGGCTATGGGCATTACCGGGTGGCTTTTTGAATCCAAAAGAAACCTTGTTTGATGCCTGTATCCGTGAGCTACGTGAGGAGACTCGTCTTAAAGTTCCTGAGCCAGTGTTACGTGGCTCTTGTCATAGTCAACATACCTTTGACGACCCGTATCGCTCGGCACGTGGGCGTACGATTACCCAAGCTTTTTACTTTCAGTTGAAAAACGACCCAAAAGGTTTACCCAAGGTAAAAGGCGGTGATGATGCAGCCACGGCGTTTTGGTTACCCTTGGCTGAGCTTGATGCCACCATGATGTTCGAAGACCATTATGCGATTATTACCAAAATGGTTGGTTTGTAGGTTTTTATCAGGTAACTATCCAATCTATTATTGACAATTTTTCACGCCAGCGCCGATAGACGGCAATGGCTTAGCGCCGCAACTGTTCTTTCATTAAGACAGCTGCGGCATCTCAAAGCAGAGGAGTTCTGTGATGTATACCAGTAATTTAAACAATTTGATCCTAAATAGTGACAGCTATAAAACCTCACATTGGGTGCAATACCCAAAAGGTAGCGAGTATCTGTCAAGCTATATTGAGGCGCGTAAAGGCGATTACGATGTGGTGTTTTTCGGCTTACAAGCCTTTATTAAAGAATACCTAAGCACGCCAATCACCCATCAAGATATCGATGAAGCCGAGACAGTCATTCAAGCACATGGCTTGACCTTTAACCGTGCTGGTTGGGAGCTGCTGGTCGATAAGCATGGCGGCTACATGCCACTACGCATCGAAGCCATTCCTGAAGGCAGCGTCGTTCCAGCATCTAATGTGGTCTGTCAAATTATCAATACTGACCCTGAGTTTTATTGGCTACCAAGCTATATCGAAACGGCGCTACTGCGTGCAATTTGGTATCCCTCAACCGTCGCTAGCGTTTCGCACTATTGCAAAGGTATCATACGTCAAGCACTGGAAAAATCGGCCGACAATACCGAATCGCTGATTTTCCGTTTACATGATTTTGGTTCACGCGGGGCTTCGAGCCAAGAATCTGTCGCCCTTGGTAGTCTTGCGCATCTAGTGAACTTTGCTGGTACCGATTCGATGACAGCATTGGTTGCCGCCAGTCGCTGGTATCACATGGATAAAGACATGCCCGCCTTTTCTATTCCTGCCGCTGAGCATAGCACCATGACAGCATGGGGACGCGATGGTGAGACTGCTGCCTTTGCCAATATGATTGAGCAGTTTGGCGGCGCTGATAAGAGTTTTTCTGTAGTATCTGACAGCTATGACTTATGGAATGCCATTGATAATATTTGGGGCGGCAGCCTAAAAGACGATGTAAAGAATATGGGTGGCACCTTAGTTATCCGACCTGACAGTGGCGATCCTGCTAAAGTTGTTCGTGAAGCTTTAGAGCGTTTGGCCGTAAAATTCGGTACGACCATTAATAGCAAAGGTTATAAAGTACTGCCTGATTATGTGCGCGTTATTCAAGGTGATGGTATCAGTCCGCAAAGCTTAAGTAAGATTATTGATGTGATATTGAAGGCTGGTTTTAGCGCCGACAATATCACCTTTGGGATGGGTGGTGGATTATTGCAGCAGGTCAATCGCGATACCATGAGCTGGGCGATGAAAGCCAGTGCCATCTCTATCGACGGGGTGTGGAAGGATATTTATAAAGACCCCGTGACCAGCCGTTCAAAACGCTCAAAAAAAGGCCGTTTGGCATTGATAAAAAACAGCAGCGGTACACTTACAACCATCAAAGCTGAGGACTTATCTACACCAGAGGACAACCTACTACGCGATGTATATATCGATGGTAAATTACTCATTGAAGACAACCTCACCACTATTCGGGAGCGCGCAGGATGGTAGCTACTAAAAAGATGCAGAATAAAATAGCTTCGGTTGCAAGAGATGTGCTGTTCGCCCCTGTTTATCTGTATCAAGGGCACAAGATCAAGCGTGATACTGTGCGCCTGCCTGAACCAAATGGCGAAAGACATGGTCAAGTTCAAATAAACGGTAAAAATGATAGCGCTGCCAATACCTCAAAAGAGAATACACAGCAAACTCTAAACTTGATGGTCGTTGGCGATTCGGCAGCGGCGGGTGTTGGTAGTCAGACGCAGCAAGAGGCGCTTATCGGCAATTTGATTCCTATCTTGACGCAGCAGCCTGTTATTCAGAGTGCATTTAATACATTAAACTGGTCTCTGCAGGCGACAACTGGTCATACTAGCTTTGATACCTTGCGCAGGCTTTATGTGTTACCAGCGCCAAGCCAGCCTATCGACGTGATGGTATTAAATGTCGGCGTCAATGACACCACATCCAATGTCTCTGCCAGTCGATGGCAACAGCAAATCGAAAATATCATTGCTATCGCCCAACGCAAATTCGGCGTGCGCGAGCTGGTTTTTTTAAGTTTACCGCCAATGGCACAGATGCCAGCGATACCTGCGCCGTTGAATAACTTCGTTGGTGCCAAGGCATCTATCCTTGATAACACCTTGCAGCAAGTTTGTGCCGCTCACGATGGTGTCACCTACATGGCAACCGACTTTGCCCGCATGATAGACGAACACTCTAATGGCACGCCAATCGATATCAAGGTAATGTTTGCCAGTGATGGCTTTCATCCAAGCAGCCTGATGTATAGATATTGGGCGCAGCAATTGTCAGAGCTGATTATACAGTTACTAAACCCTTCCGATGCTGAGTTTACTGACTAAAAACCATTGAGCACTTACTCCTAAGAATTTAAACAAAAAAAAACCGCTGAATAGTCAGCGGTTTTTTATATTCTTAATACTATCACTGTGCATGCTTGAGGGAACACATGCTCAAAATAATATCATGCAATACGCGTGAATTACTCTGCAGCGTCTGTATCAGCAGCTTTCTTACGGCCACCAAACGCACCAAAGCGTTTGTTGAAGCTTGCAACACGGCCTTCAGTAGAAGTTTTACGTTGTTCGCCAGTATAGAATGGATGCGACGCACTTGAGATATCAAGTGGGTAGTATGGATATTCTGTGCCTTCGTATTCACGAGTGGCTTTGGTTTTAACGGTTGAACGAGTTAAGAAAAACACGTCAGCGTTAGTGTCATGGAACAAAACTTCTTGGTAATTTGGATGGATATCTTTACGCATAATAAACTCTCTATGTCCGATGTATGTACAGGGCTCTTGATTGACAGTATGATTGAGTTATCAACCAAACAATGACATACGTAACTGAGGCACTAAGGACATCTTCTGGTCTGGCAACTGCGTCACTGGCTTATTCCAGCACCCAACACCACACCGCTGCTCACTTAGCCTTTCCCCAGCGGGAAAATCAAACCGCGATTTTAACGGTTTTTTCGCCTCGATGCAAGTAGCTTCTACGATAAGACCACACCCTAAGCTAGTATTGAAACCTTAATAACGTTGAGATAAAGGACTGACACTATTATAATAACTGATTAGATAAATAATATAGTATTTATCTAATATGTAGGTCAACTAACCAATTATTTGTCTTTTAGCTTGATATTCAAAAACAATAAACCGTACTTATTACTTAATAGCTTCTTAATGACTTCATGCTAAAGCGTGATAAATTGATAACGCTTTAGCAAAAATAGCGCCGTAAAAATGACGGCTAAATAACTATTACACAAGGATAAAACGATGATAAACACTGTATTAAAAAACACCACTAAAGCAATTGTTATCAGCTCTGCGCTTGCTATCACTACTATGGCCAGTGCGGCACTGCCAACCCAGTGGCAGCTAGATGACTCACATACTCGTGTTGGATTTTCGGTTGACCACCTAGGTTTTTCAACGACTATGGGTCATTTTAACGATGTCAAAGGGGTGGTAAATTACGATATCAAGGCGCCCAATAAAACCAGCATGAACTTTACTATCGCCGCCGATAGCATTGATACCAATTGGGAAGCTCGTGATGAGCATTTAAAAAAGGATGACTTTTTTAATGTCGCCAAATACCCAACCATGACCTTTAAATCGACTTCTGTAAAATTCAAAAATCCACAACAAGCCACAGTCACTGGTGACTTCACCATGCTTGGACAAACCAAACCGCTGACACTAGATGTGACTTTAAATAAAATTGCCAATAGTCCGATGACAAAAGAGCCTGTCATTGGCTTCCGTGCTACGGGTATCATCGACCGCGCCGCTTATGGCATGACGATTTTTTCTGACGGCATCACCACCAAGGTGCCATTACAAATCGACGGCGAGTTGATTGAGAAAAAAGCGGCTACCACGAAAAAAGCAAAATAATTCTAATTAATTGCTATTTAGTTGGACGACTTATTGTTTAGCTTTTAATAAATCTAAGAAATAACCTATCAAAAAAGGCAGCCATCATGATGGCTGCCTTTTTAGTTTTACTAACATGCTTTTTCGCGTTGATTATTTTTAATGTGCTATGTTTTTAGTATGCATGAATCTCAACGCCATTTAGCTTTAACATTACTTGGTTTTTACGATATGCCAAACACCAAGTTTATTATCGCCATCTTTATCACCAACCTTTGTGTCATTGGCATAAAAATACAAAGGCTTACCATTCATCGCCCACTGATATTTGCCATCTTCACGTTTAAAGGCGGCAAACTGGCCTGACGCTTTGGCATTACTCGGTGCCATAAATGCAGGCCAAACGAGCATACAGGCGCTGCCACATTCTGATTTATTCATAGAATCTTTATCAAAAGTATATAAGGTCATATGATTACTAGCATCAACGAGCATGCCGTTTTTACTAGTGACAGGAGCAGTGTTTTTATTGGTCGCTTGCACGTCATGCATGCCTGAATCGTCATTGCCGATCATATTGTTAAAAGTAGAACAACCACTAAGCGCTAGCATGCCACTAAGAGCAGATAATACCAGTATGTGTTTCATAATAACTTCCTTGTTAATAGTGAAAAATTTTTTATTGGATTTCTTCTTGTCGTCTGCTGCTTTTAATCATATACGTAAAGTAATTGAAGTACATGAAATGGTTTAGCGCTGACTTCAAGTGTTTTTAATATAGCATAGGCATCAAAGCGCACGTTTCTCTCATCATATAAATTTACAAAAGCGCCTAAAGTTTACAAATAACGCAAAATTAAATACCTAACTCTATAAAAAACGCTTAGCAGCGCTCAGTCTTTAGCCTATCACCCCAGTGTTCTTCATTGACAAAACTGATGCACGTACTTACCTATTTATCATTATATAAGTAATAGATTTTCGTAGAATAACGCTATAGAAATTAGGAATGACTGCACAATGGCAAATATGACCATCGCGACTTAAGATACGTATTGAACTTGGTTGCCCATGCACGCATATCGTCTGTATGCATATTGATAGCCACACCCTACATAAAACATAAGCTGTTTAAAATAAAAATATTTAGACCTCGATTATTTAAAGGCATCTTGTTAATTAAAAGTAACTTGTTAATTGAAAGTAACTTTGTATTTAAAAACACTTTATCTAAAAGCAAATTATTTCACGAATACGCCGAGCAGCTCCTGATGATAGGAATGCGATTAAGGATATAACAACGACAATGACTCATTCTTTTACGAACAATCAAGCACTTGCTACCAAACGGGTTGGTATTCTCGGCGGTGGTACAGCTGGAGCAACCATTGCGATTCGCCTTGCAGCATTAGGGCTTGAAACCTATTTATTTGAAAAAAACACCTCGCTTATCGATGGCCCACCGATGTGCCATTTGCATGCTGGCGGTAATTTATATCGTGAAATTCCTGACGAAGATTGCGTCGCCCTGCTCAAACAATGTATCGATATTTTGCGCCTTTATCCTTATACCATCGATGTGCGCCCAACGGTATTCGCTGTGCCTACCCGCGATGAGGGCATGCCTGAAGACTTGCTACCGCGCCTTGACATCTTGACTGACGCTTATCGTGAGCTTATCGCCGAAGATGCTAGAAATAAAGTACTTGGCGAACCTGAAAGTTACTATCAGCTCTATAGCCATGAGCAACTGATTGCATTGTCTGAGCGCGAGCAAGTAACGGTGCCGCGGTCGGTTGACGAATGGATGATACCGGTCGCTAAGTATTTGGATTTAAATAAAGTCAAATTTCCGCTAATTGTCGTGCAAGAATACGGCTGGAATATCTTTCGTTTAGCAGCGTCTGCGCAATTGGCTTTAGAAGGCTATGAGCATGCGCATGTCTTTACCGATACACAAGTTCAGCAAGTCATGCCGGTAGATTGTGAGAACTGCTCTAACGCTGACCACCATGTCACTAAATGGCGTATTGACTATCAGCAAGCGGCGAGCTCTGACATTGAACTTGAAACCGAACGCGCAACTGAATCTATCGAAGTCGATTACTTAGTCAACGCTTGCGGTTTTCGTACCGGTGTCATCGACGATATGGTCGGCGTCAAAGTCACGCGTATGGTCGAGTTTAAATCCTCTTATATCACCCATTGGGATGACACTGGCGGACAGATACCAGAGATTATCGTCTATGGCGATCGCGGTACCCCAGAAGGCATGGCGCAGCTCACGCCCTACCCAGGTGGCTATTTTCAAATACATGGCATGAGTAAATTTATCACGCTGTTTGACGATGGTCTGGTCGCCTCTAACAAAGACAGCGCTCAACCTGAATTACCATCGCAATATCTGCACTATATCGAAGATGGTTGGGACAAAGCACCATTACAAGCGCGCAGCCAGCAAGCGATTGATTATGTGGCTGAGTTCGTGCCGACCTTTCATAGCGCGCATACGGTCGGTAATGCGCTATATGGTGGTCAGCAAATTCCTGGTCAAGACGATACTTTGCGGGTGGCTGATGTGAGCTTGTATTCCAATATTCGCTATGCGCGGGCGGAAAACGTCAAAGCCTCATCGACGCTGATTGCTGCTGATCAAATCGTCGATGAATTGACTGAACTTGGTTTGGTTGATAACGACGCAATAGAAAACCGTCAGCGTTATGCGCATGAATGGGCGTATTTGGCACAAAACGATAGCGTAGCGATTGATAAAGTTGCGCGTCATTTGGCGCAACAACGCGGCTTCCCATTAGCAATGGCGGGCGTGAATCATGGCATTCATGAGACGAGTTAAAATGATTTAAATGTTAATAAAGTTAAAACAAAAAAGGAGAGAAAGGCTAACGATAAGCCTTTCTCTCCTTTTCTATGTAAAAGCAGTATATATTGGCGCTTAGCTCGCTTAATTACCTGCCATTTTTTCGGTATCGACCGCACCTTCTATGGTTACCACTGTTTTTAGCATGTCAATCGCTTCACTAATGCTATTACAAACGACCAGACGCTCAAGGTCTTCTTGCTTCATAAAGCCTTGGTCAGCCGTATATTTTAAATGCTCAATCATACGGTCATAAAAACCATTGATATTCAGAATAATCATCGGTTTTTCATGTTGATATAACTGACGCCATGTGGCAATTTCCATAATTTCCTCAAGCGTTCCAAGCCCGCCCGGCAAGGTAATAAAAGCATCCGCATACTCTGCCATCACCGTTTTACGGGTGTGCATGGTATCGGTCAAATGCAGGCGGGTCAGCTGCTCATGGGCAATCTCGTGCTTGAGCATAAAGGTTGGAATCACACCGACCGCTTGCGCGCCGCCTTGGATGACTTCATCTGCTACTGCGCCCATCAGCCCGATGCTCGCGCCGCCGTAGACCAAACCCATGCCGTTATCGGCGAGCTCACGACCGAGCTCACGGGCTGCTTGCTCATAAACTTCATCATTGCCCAAACGCGAACCACAATAAACCGCTACCAACGGCATCGTTAGCGCTGATTTATCCACTGCTTTTTCAATATTGGTAATATCTTGACTGGTAATGACTTCATAAGTGTCATTATTAATTTTCATTTGCATAGAGTTTCCTTAATTTTTATATCGACTTTTTATTAAATATATAGCTATTAAATACCTAACTACCAAATTCTTTGCTATTAAAACACGTTTATTCATAGCTGTTGGTTTGTTGATGTGTGTTGATTGGTCAAAAATACCTACTGATTAATTTTTTTGGTCAATATTGTGCAAAACAAGCCCCATAGGAATTGGACATAGAACTTGCTTATAGAACTTAGAAGTCATTTTCGCCTACCTTCCTACCTAAGATTTATTTTACCATAAGCGGTGTTACCACACGGTTATCACTCAGTCATCGCACAGTACTAATAATTCATAGCAAGGAATGAGCTACTTTGCGCCAAAAAAAATATCATAAGACACTCATAAAAGATTAAGGTTAATCCATGGAAAATACGCAGAATCAAACGGATATTTATTCCCTGAGCATCATGACTGATCGCAATCGGGCATTGGCGGCCACTGTCTATCGCCCTAAAGATGAGGTGAAAACAGCGGTCATGATCGCGCCAGCCACCGGTATCAAACGTCAGTTTTATCACAATTTTGCCACTTATTTAGCAGCCAGTGGCTTTGGTGTCCTAACCTTTGATAATGAAGGTATCGGTGAATCGATTAACTCTGATTTATCTAAATGTGACGCCTCTCTAATCAGCTGGGGTCGCCATGATATGCCTGCTGTCCTTGACGCCTTGCAAGACGAATTTCCCGATGCGACTTACCATTTGATTGGTCATAGCGCTGGCGGTCAGCTGATAGGTTTGATGCCCAATTACCAAGCCATTGCTTCAGTATTCAATGTCGCTTGCTCATCAGGGCAAATTAAAAATATGGACATGCCTTATAAACTCAAAGCAATGGGTTTTATGGATGCCTTTATTCCACTCACTAATTTAACGTTCGGCTATACCCCAGCAGATAAAATCGGTATGGGCGAGCCACTACCACGCGGCGTCGCTCGTCAATGGCGTGAGTGGTGCAATGGCTCAGGCTATATTAAAACCGCTTTTGGCAAAAGCATTCATACTCATTTTTACGATGAAATTAATATGCCTGCATTGTGGCTCGGCTTTAGCGATGATGAGATTGCTAATAGCAAGAACATAGATGATATGATTCGCGTCTTTAGCAAAATGCCGGTTGAAAAACGCTTTTTTGAGCCAGAAGAGTTTGGCTTAAACAGTATTGGTCATATGCGCTATTTTAGTAGCAAAACCAACGCTAAAGCCCCGCAGCTTTGGCAAATGGCAGTGGACTGGCTAGCTAAGCAGCAATAGCTCTAGTTTTTTAATTTATTGAAGCGTAAATACATCTGTTTAGTCTTGCGTATTTTTTGCGATTTCTTCTGCTTTAACACGCTTGGTCAAGGCCGAATAAAGCGACGGCTGCATATTATGAATGTTACCTAGCATCCATTTTACGTAGCTGATTGGTATGTCTTTAATCGGCATGCCCTTATGTTTACCAAAGGGCATTTTGCTCACCGGATTGGCTTTATTGGCGATAGCGTGGGCCGCCGCAAAATCCGTCGGTGCAATTGCTAGGCGCTCGCAGCACGCCTGATAAAGCAGATAACACATGCGTGCATCACCGAGCGCATCATGAGCGGCAATCGTCATTCTGCTTGCTTCCCCTTTGCCTAATAACTGCTCGATACATTTAGACTGACCATAGGCGCTCCACTCTGGAAAAGCCACGCGTGCCAGCCGCACCGTACATATTAGCTTAGCAGACGGACTGCCAATCACGCGCCAGTCAAAGCGCACATTATGCCCAATCAAATACTGCGGTAGCTCAAACGCATCTAACTCAAAGCGCTCAAGACCAGCGACATCGTCATCGGTAATGCCATGAATTCTAATGACCACGGGTGATATCGAACGCCCACTATTAAAGTATTTCATCCACTCAAATCCCGTCGCTACATTAATAGTCGCCACTTGAATCGGACGCGGATCACGACCTTGATCGGTTTCGGTATCAATAATCAGCGCAGTGTCAATCATAGATGTTTGGCCATAGTTAGCAACATTGGTGTTTTACGTGAATTTTAAAAACAACGTTATATGTATGGGGATAAAAAGTAGAGATAACAATGGCATACAAAGAATAGAGACCTTAACTCTTATACTATCTATCAGCGTTTATTTAAAAAAATAAAGAGATATCGATGCTAGCAGATGACAATAACCCGCAGCCAAATTCAAATTCAAAACCAACCTTTTTACGGCGTGTATTCAGCGTATTCATCAAGGCAGCTGTATTATTGATGCTGTTATTTATATTTGACAAGCTCTTACCGAGTATCAGTCAACAAACTCAGTCGTTTGTGATGGCAAAATGGCAACAGCTCAGTTTATTACAACAAGAATTACCCACAGAAAACAGTCTGCCCTCGCCATTACCAGCACAGCACCTAACCGATACATGGGGCGCTGCGCGTAGCCAAGGTCGCTCTCACGAAGGCATCGATATATTTGCCAAGCGAGGTACGCCGATACAGGCAACGACACAAGGCATCGTCAGTAAAGTCGGTGAAAATACGTTAGGCGGTCGCGTGGTGTTCATCATTGGACCGGGCGGCGCAGGACATTATTATGCGCATCTAGAGGATTATGCCGATATTAGCCCGAACGACTGGGTCAATACCGGCGATATCATCGGTTACGTCGGCGACAGTGGTAATGCCAAAGGTACGCCGCCGCACGTCCATTACGGGATTTATATCAATGGCAGCGCGGTCAACCCCTATCCTTTGCTACAAAAGCCTGAAAGCTAATTTTTAGTTTTTAAAACTTTAACGTCTAAAACTTTAGCCTCTAAAATATTAAGCTTGTAAAAATCAAGCTTGTAAAACGTTAAACCTCTAAACTTCCAATAAAAAATTTAACGGTCCATCGTTGATACTTGCCACTTGCATATCAGCGCCAAACTCACCAGTTGCTACATTAGGATGTTGATTCTTGGCATAATTTACCAATTGCTCAAATAAGGCTTGCGCGGCATAGGGTGCCATTGCTCTGCCAAAGTCAGGACGGCGACCCTTATCGGTTTTTGCCATTAAGGTAAATTGTGAGACCAATAATAAGCCACCACCTACTTGCTGGACATTTTTATCCAATTTACCAAACTTAGCAGGGTCATCATCATTATCAAAAATGCGATAAGTGAGGATTTTATCAATCATACGCTGCGCACTTTGCAGATTATCATCATGACCTAAGCCAATATAGGCCAATAGGCCATGCTCAATCTCACCAACGCAGTGCGCATCGACAGTGACACTCACACGGTGCACCCTTTGTATCAGTGCTCTCATTTACGGCCTTCCTTATTTATAAATAGCTTACAGTTTATGGCCATACAACAATACCCTGACCATGATAAAATACCGCCATTAACTTGCCTAATTAATTATTACATCAAACCCTATTTTGGTAGCCTCATTATGAATTTATTTGCCACCCTTCAACAATTTGTGCCGCAGCAGCAGTTGAGTAAAGTCGCTGGACGTTTGGCCGCCAGCCGCCATCCTTATGTTAAGCGCACCTTTATTCGCAGTTTTGCCAAAGCTTATAATGTGAGCTTAGATGAATACGAGCGCCAAAGCTTTAACGCTTATGAAAGCTTTAACGACTTTTTTACCCGTGAGCTAAAAGACGACGCGCGTATCATCGATAGCAGCGCAAACGGTATTGTCAGTCCTGCTGATGGCGTCATCTCCCAGCTCGGACAAATTCGCGACCATAAATTGCTTCAAGCCAAAGGCCGTGACTATGACGTTGGACAACTACTAGCCAATAGCGAAGATGGCAGCTATTTTGCTGATGGTAGCTTTGCGACCGTTTATCTAGCACCTAATAACTATCACCGCGTGCACATGCCATTTGCTGGTACGTTGACCAAAACCCGTTATGTACCGGGTACGCTGTTTTCTGTTAATAATACCACCGCGGCAAATGTCCCTGATTTGTTTGCCCGTAACGAGCGATTGGTTTGTTTGTTTGATACAGAATATGGCAAAGCGGCGGTTGTGATGGTTGGGGCGATGATTGTCGCTGGTATCGAAACGGTGGCAACAGGCAAAATTGCCCGCACTGATGATATCCAAGAAGCCGAGCACAATATGAGCTTTGCAAAAGGCGATGAGCTTGGACGCTTTTATTTAGGCTCAACCGCGATTATAGTACTACCAAAAGACGCAAAAGCCGATTGGCAAGACAGCATGCAAGCCAATAGTCTGGTACAAATGGGACAGTTATTAGGCGTTGCTAACGCTAAATAAACCCGCCGTTTAATGCTGCAAACATAAGCCCAATTAAGTATAAATCATCATGCTTAATTGGGCTTTTTAATGGGTTTTACAGCTCATTGACCTAATTATAAATGCTTAAATATTTAAAGAATAACGGGTTACTTTTAAGCATTTGAATGATAATTTTTGGCTTTACTTAAGCATCAATCAACCATCCTTGCTTAGTCGCATAATCAATCTGTTTTGCTAGCCAATCATGAATACTCGGGAAGCTGTCTTTAATAAATTCATGCGCGCCAGCCACTTGCGAGCGCGTAACGTTAGCATCCATCCAGGTTTTTCCATTGGTATTTAAATTGAGCAAAAACGGTAGTAAGCGATCAACCACTCTTAGTAGTTGGGTTTCTTTACTATTACCTGTTTCCTGCTCTTCCCAAACGTCACTTAAATCAGCAATCCCATTGCCACGCTCGCTCTGCAAGCGAGTAATTCCGGCACGCTCATCAACGTGCGCATCCATTCGCGTATCGGCGTATAAAAAAGTATCTCCCGCATCAATCTCGCCCAAATCATGTATCAGTGCCATTTTGAGCAATTTCTCATGGTTGACGCCCAACTCAAACAACTCAGCGATTGACCAACATGCCATCGCCAAATGCCAAGAATGCTCAGCAGAGTTTTCTAAACGAGTCGTACCCGTCACATAGCTGCGTCGATTGACACTTTTAAGCGCATCAAGCTCTAATAAAAAATTCGTCACTTCATCGATATCAATATTTGAGGCAAGCTTTGGATTGGTTGATTGTTTTTGCTTGGTCGACGAGATGGTTTTTAATTGCATGGCTTTCTCTAATTTAACTGGTAAATGGTTAGCGCTTTATCTAACTCTAATGTTTATACAAAGGTACTTATTATATGGGAGATTTTGCTCATACTGCTAACCATCTATTTTTTTCGACGGGCGATAATGGTAAGCATCTTAATTTTTTATTGTTTAAGATTCAACTAATGCTCATAATAAGGTCACAGGCAGTGCATAAGACTATGGACAAGGCTATGCATAAAATAATGGATAACAACCTGCACCAGACAAGGATATGTCGATGCCACCCACCACTGACGCCACAACGCGTGCTAATTCATCAACTGTGACTTTAATAACTTCCAAACAAAAACCACCCAATAAATGGCTGATTATCGCAGGCTTCTCTCTTTTACTTGGGGTCAATCAGTTTTTATGGCTGACCTTTGCGACCATTGTGATTAGCACCGAGGCACATTTCGGCGTTAATGAGTTTTTCGCCAATTTATTAACTTTGATGTTCCCTATCATTTTTGTGTTGCTTGCCATCCATTCAGGCAAGGTGCTCGATAACATTGGCTATAAAAAAATCGTCAGCTTAGCAGCGCTACTTATGCTGATAGGCTCAATAATACGCTGGTTGGGCGCTGATTATTATTGGCTAGTATTTGCAGGGCAATTACTTATCGCCATCGCTCAGCCGTATATCACCAATGCCATTAATCAGGTGACCTCTGACTGGTTTGATAAGTCGCAAATCGCCACGGTAACAGGTGTTATTATGGGTGGGATGTTTTTGGCGACGGCTCTTGGCGCTTTTGCCCCTGCTCCATTAATCGAGGCGTTTGGTTTCTCTGGGATGTTACTTATCAATGTAATTATCACAGCAGTGGCGGTAGTAGGATTTTTATTAGTAGTTGCTGAGAAACCCAAACAACAAGATAGCGCTATCTCACTGCAAGAAATTGAATCGCTATTAAAGAACAAGCGACTATGGTTTATCTCATTAGCAGTGTTTATTGCGATGGGTTATTTTAATGGGTTGAGTAACTGGATTGCACCCATTCTTGCGCCGCGTGGTATTGATGAAGCAACGGCAGGCATCATTACCGCGATGCTGATAGTCGGTGGTATTTTAGGGGCGCTACTGATTCCGCTATTGTCTGATTATCTACAAAAACGCCGCATTTTTTTAATATTGGCAACGCTGGTTGGCGCTAGCGCAACCTATCCTTTACTGTATTTAACGACAGGAACCATAACATTATTGCTGAGCTTCATACTGGGATTTTTCTTACTGGCAGGTTATCCGCTATTGATTGCCGCCGCTGAAGATACCGTACATGCTTCACAAGCTGCCAAAGCAGTTGCTATGCTGATGATGATGGGGAATTTAGGTGGCGTCATTGTGGTATTGCTAATGCAGGGCGTTAAAGGACTGACGGGCAGTTGGATACCGACTGGTTGGGTACTGATTATTGCGGTGGCTTTAGCAAGCTTTTTAGTCTTAAAAATACGAGATAAGCCAACGATTAAATCTATTGTTAAACCAACCTCAGGCATTGTTTAAAAGCACTATTCCAAAGCGAAAAAAGTTAGTGTTTAAAAAAGATAGCGCCTAACTCTTAAGCGCTATCTTTTTTTATTAACCATTAAAAAAACCGTTTTATAACCAATCAATCCGCTTAATTAAGTTACTTAATCAAACTACTAATGATCTTAAACGCAGGGTCTTTACTACTCCGGCATAGCTCAAACAAGATAGTCTCTACAGTTGTAATCACACCACCTGCACGGCGGATACGGCGCAGAGCAAGCTTTTTGTCATAAGGGAAGCGCGAGCCAACTGCATCCCCAATAATGACTGGCTGCATACCATTATCGAGTAAATCAAGGGCTGTTTGGAGTACACAAACATGCGCCTCCACACCAAATAATAAAACAATACTGCGATTTTGCTGGGCAAGATGATTCCATGAATCGTCATTGTCACAGGCACTAAAAGTCACTTTTTCAAAGCCTTTGGCATTATCGCCTTCTAATAACTCACAAATTTCAGGTAAGGTTTCGCCTAAGCCTTTTTTATATTGCTCATTGAGCATAATTGGCACATCAAGTGCTTGCAGACCTTTAATCAAAGTCGTCATTTTTTTGAGAATATTTTCATGGTCATAGATATGCGGAGTCAGACGTTCTTGGACGTCGATTATCATCGCTTGGGTATTTTCACGGTCAATACGGTAGGTACGATCAGTAATCATGGTAGACATAGTACACTCCTTGTACGGCTGAAGCTGACGGCTCTAAACTTATTTAGAATGAATATCAGGCTTAAAATTATAACTGTTAATTACTCTCTCATTTAGTCATAGTTTAACGGATGCGTCAATCAAGATAAGAGATATAACAATTTATGCTATTTTAGTTTTATCAAGCACTGTGCTCCATAAATGCAAAACCCCCAGTCATCATGACTAGGGGTTTTTATTAGAACAATTAATTATTCTAAAACGTTTGCAATATTACAGGCTTAAACACGCTCAATAATAGTAGCGATACCTTGACCGAGACCGATACACATAGTCGCTAGACCGATTTCAGTATCTGACTGCTCCATGGCGTTAAGCAAAGTAACGGTGATACGAGCACCAGAACACCCTAGTGGATGACCTAAAGCAATCGCGCCACCGTTGATGTTGACGATGTCTTGCTTGTCGGTCAAGTTCAAGGCTTTAAGTACTGACAAGCCTTGGGCTGCAAACGCTTCGTTTAGCTCGATGGTTTGCATGTCATCGATGCTCATGCCAGCGCGCTTAAGTGCTTTTTGCGTTGCAGGTACAGGACCGTAGCCCATGATAGCGGCATCACAACCAGCGACTGCCATGCTGCGAATACGAGCACGAGGTTTCAAGCCTAACTCTTTGGCTTTTTGTGCGCTCATCACTAGCATAGCCGATGCGCCATCAGATAATGCAGATGAGGTCGCAGCAGTTACTGTACCGCCTACTGGATCAAAGGCTGGACGTAGCTTTTGCATTTGCTCCATCGTCGCATCAGGGCGAATTACTTCATCAACAGTACATAGTTGCAAGCGACCCGCTTCATCATGACCTTCGATACCGATGATTTCATTGTCAAAACGACCTTCGATGGTTGCAGCCCATGCACGGCGATGCGACTCAAGACCAAAGGCATCTTGCTCTTCACGAGTGATGTTATTCATACGACCTAGCATTTCAGCGGTCAAGCCCATCATGTTTGAGGCTTTTGCATAATGCTTTGATGCTTCAGGGTTAAGATCAACGCCATGCATCATGCCGACGTGACCCATGTGCTCAACACCACCGATGATGAACACATCACCTTGACCGGTCATGATTTGGGCAGCAGCGGTGTGTAGCGCCTGCATAGATGAACCACATAGACGGTTAACGGTTTGGCCGCCAGCAGTCTTTGGAATACCCGCTAGCAGACCGATGTTACGACCGATGTTTAAACCTTGCTCTAGGGTCTGGTTGACACAGCCCCAGATGACATCTTCGACATCACGTGGGTCAAAGTCGTTACGCTCAACCAATGCACGTACCAATTCAGCAGACATGCTATCAGCGCGGACATGACGGAACATGCCGTTTTTGGTTTTACCCATTGCTGAGCGTACGCCATCTACGATGACCACGTCTTTTGGACTTAAAATTGTCATACTATCTTCCTTTTCAATTTTTATTGTCAGTGGCAGTACCGCAGTGCTCGCCTATCTAATTTAGAAAGTTAAGGTTACTAATAATAAATTAATTACCAATAATCTTATCGAGCAGGTGTACTGCACTTTATCCTAGTAATGACCGCCCATTACGCTGTGGCGTAAAAGGTCTCGCCTGCTGCTGCCATATCGCGAATCTTTTGCGGGGCTTCATAGGCTTTGCCAAGGTATGCGTATTTTTCACACAGTGCCAAGTAGTTATCTAGACCCATTTGGTCGATATAACGGCAAGGGCCACCGCGGAATGGTGGGAAACCAACACCCATAATCATCGCCATATCTGCTTCTGACGGCGTGCTGACGATGTTGTCTTCTAGGCAACGAACGGTTTCATTACAGAACGCTAGCATGGTGCGGTCGATAATTGCTTGATCATCAAAGGTCTGTTTATCGCTATCAGTAGTGGCTTTTAATAGCTCATAAGTGGCTTCATCAGCAACTTTCTTTGGCTTGCCGCGCTTGTCCATCTCATACTTATAGAAACCAATGCCGTTTTTCTGACCTAAACGTTTGTTTTCATATAAATGCTCGATAGCACCTTTATAGTCAGGCTTCATGCGGTCAGGGAAACCTTCTGCCATAACTTCTGCACCGTGTACGCCAGTATCTAAACCAACCACGTCGATTAGATACGCAGGACCCATCGGCCAGCCGAATTTTTCCATGACTTTATCGACATGAGCAAAATCAGCACCTTGCTTAAGTAGCAAATCAAAAGCACCAAAGTATGGGAACAATACGCGGTTGACTAAGAAACCTGGACAGTCATTCACGACGACAGGCACTTTACCCATTTTTGTAGCCAAAGCAACGGTCGTTGAAATAGCTTCTTCAGATGACTTTTCACCGCGGATAACTTCTACTAACGGCATACGGTTTACTGGGTTGAAAAAATGCATACCGACGAAGTTTTCTGGACGCTCAAGTGCTTCAGCTAAGAAAGTAATAGAAATCGTTGAAGTATTTGACGCTAAGATACAATCGTCTTTTACCAAGCCTTCAACTTCTTTTAGTACCGCACGCTTCACGTTTGGATTTTCTACGACCGCTTCGATAACGATATCAGTCTCAGCAAAATCACCATAATTCAAAGTAGGACGGATACGGCTTAAAGTCTCACCCATTTTTGCTGGGGTCATTTTACCGCGTTCGACCATTTTGCCAAGTAACTTGCTGGCTTCGCCCATACCAAGGTCTAATTGCTCAGACTTGATGTCTTTCATAATGATTGGCAAGCCTTTGCTGGCTGCTTGATAAGCGATACCGCCGCCCATGATACCAGCGCCAAGTACTGCCGCTTCATTGATTTCATGTGCTTTTTTGCTGTGCTGCTTGGCTAACTTTTTAACCAATTGATCACTTAAGAATAAACCAACCAAGCTTTCTGCTTGTGGGGTTTTCGCCGCTTTTGCAAAACCTGCTGCTTCTACTTCGATTGCTTTATCACGTGGTAAGTTAACGTGTTTTTCGATCGCAGCGATAGCAAGTGCTGGCGCAGGATATTGCTTAGGATTGGCTTTAGCAAAGATCATACCTTTTGCACTGTTAAACGCCATCGCTTGCTCAAGCTGATTTAGCTTTACAGGAACCAGCTTCTCTTCACGCTTGGCTTTCCAATCAAGCTCACCTGAGATACACTTTTTGACCAAATCAATGGCAGCATCTTGCAAGTCATCAGCAGCAACAGTCGCATCAACCAAGCCTAGTTTTAGCGCATCGAGTGCTTTCTTTGGTGTACCAGTCGCAATCAGCTCAAGTGCATTGTCGATACCAATAACACGCGTACTACGAACCGTACCACCAAAACCTGGGAAGATACCCAATTGAGTTTCTGGTAGACCGATGATGGCTTTGTCGCTCATAACGCGGTATTCACAAACCAAGGTCATCTCACAACCACCGCCAAGCGCTGCGCCATTGATAGCAGCTACTTTCGGGAACGGCAAATCTTCAAAGCGATTGAAGGCGTCATTGATATTAATAACCCAATCTTTGATTTCTTCTTCTGATTGTTTAAAAGAAGCCACAAATTCTGTAATGTCCGCACCAGCGATAAAGACGCCTTTGCTTGACGTCACAATTAAGCCCTTAACGTCGTCGGCTTTTTCTAAAGCACTAACAACTTCAGCAAATTGCTTATTGGTTTCCGCATCAAACTTATTCACGCTCTCATTTTCGGCGTTGTACTGCATGTTGGCGATGCCATCCTCTAGCATTGTCACCGTGATGCGATTTCCTTGGTATACCATTTGAAACTCCTTGCTATATAACGAAAGCTACGTTTTAAAATTAAAAGTTTTAAAATTGAATTACATAGCCAGTTATTGTTAGAAAAACGAGTAATAACACTGCCAATATACTGTCTTATAAAGTCAGCATAGAGTAAGCAGTGAAGATGTCTTTATTATCTAGCGCTCATGCTTATATATTCATTTTCTATGTGTCATGTTACTGCGTTAGCACAAGTGAATATGGCGCTTTATTTATATACGATTATTGCCGGTACTGATGTGATAAACACTAATAGTGCAAATACCAGCCATACAAATACTGACTGAACACTGAACTGATATTTGCTGAGATACGGAGGTAAAAACCCACCTGCTAAGCAGCAGACCATTTTCACGCCAATTAGTGTAGGGGATTATGCCCCTGACTGTCACAAGCTAATACCATACTCGCAAGTCACTCTTAAGTCGATACTAGCCCTTTACCTTCCTGCAAAGGTGTTTTAAGTGACCGCTTGTATACTAAGATTATATACTGACAATCAACTGTTTAAAGCTGATAAATACGGCTTATTTATCGATATGCTGTATCCCTTATCAAAACATATCCAACGGACAAGATACATCGCCCATACGTAACGAGGGCTTGTTGTATTATTTCTGGCTTTTTTAAGCAGGTTTTTTAACATTAAACCGCCAAAAATGCTGCGTTGATGATACTCGCTCGATAAGGAATATAATCTATCATGCTACACTAGCGATATTTTTATTATTCACCTGATAGATGGTTGGGTTATGACTGTTTCTACTACTTCTATACCAAGCTTTATGCCTGCAAGACTTGTCTCCTTTGCTAGCTTTGATAACAACACCGAGCAATTTCATAGCGCCGTGCGTGCGCAACTGTCGCAAGATATCGAGGTGCTGTTTGCTTATGCTGAGCTGCCAAGCCCGCTGCTTGATGCCTGCCGTTATGTGATGACCGGTCAAGGTAAATTGGTACGTCCGTTATTGGTTGCTAGTGCCTTTGATAGTGTCAATCATAGCAATGCTAATGATGACGTTAATAATAATAATAATGACAATGTTAATGGAAGCGCTAATAACAATGTTGGTAATGACGACGAAACTGCGGATAAAAGTACTGGTAAAGAAGCCAAGCAAAATCACGACTTAGAATCACTATTAGAAAACGATTCAGATTATGATATGTGTCGCCGTGCTGCGTTAGCCGTGGAACTGCTGCATACCTATTCATTGGTACATGATGACTTGCCATGTATGGATGATGATGAGCTGCGCCGTGGTCAGCCGACTGCGCATATTGTCTTTGAAGAATCGACCGCCCTGCTCGCAGGTGATGTATTACAGACGCTAGCCTTTGAAGTATTGACTGCGGAGCTGCCAACCTTTGCACATTTTGATTCAGCCATCGCAAGCCAGCTCATCGCGATATTTGCGCCGCGTGCCAGACGTATGGTTTCGGGTCAAATGCTTGACCTGAATGCTGAAGCCTCTACCGGTATCTCGCAAAGTGACTTGGAAGCCATCCACCGTGATAAAACCGGCGCATTGATTGAAGCGGCGATGCTAATGGGCGGTATCTGTGCGGGTGCGACGGCTCCGCAGCGCATGGCATTGCAAGAATGTGCTCAGCATATTGGTCTGGCCTTTCAGGTACAAGACGATATTCTAGACGTAACAACCTCTACCGATACCCTTGGCAAACCTGCCGGCAGCGATGAAAAATTAGACAAATCTACCTATGTAAAATTGATGGGCGTTGAGCAGGCAACCAGTTATGCGCAATCGCTATTTAATGACGGACGTGCAGCCATTATTCGCGAGTTGAGCAGCCGTGAATCAAGTGATGGTGAATTAAGCAGTCGTGAGTTTAGCAGCACAGACAGTGCAGACAACAACGCACTATTGGCACTCATCGAATGGCTATGGGCACGTAAAAAATAAACTTATTAATGATAAATTAAAAATAGCAAAGGGCGGTCAACATGGACAGTACCCCTACGCAGCGTATTTATCTTGGTACGGGCGGTTATAGCGATACCGACTTACTCGGTACGCTGTATCCCACTGGCACCAAAAAAACGGACTTCTTACGCGAATACGCCAAGCAATACGGCGCGGTCGAGATTAATAGCACCTTCTACGCGCCCATAGGGCAAAAAGCATTTGCTGGTATGGTTGATAAAGCCTACGTGCAAACAGACAGTGAATTGAAGTTCGCGGTCAAGCTGCATCAAGACTTTACTCATGCACGTAAAGGCACTGCCGAACATGCGCAAGCGTTTCTTACTGCTCTCACCCCGCTTATCGAAGCGGATGCTTTAGCGCCATTATTGCTGCAATTCCCACATGGCTTTGATCGTACCCGTGAGCATCGGCTTTATCTCGCCAATCTGGTCAGTTGGTTTAAGGAGTATCCATTAGCCATTGAGTTTCGTCATAACGGCTGGCATACGCCGCAAGTGGTCGATAGCTTTATCGAGCAAGGCTTGATTTGGTGTAGCGTCGATTACCCTAAGGTTAGCGGTCTTCCGCCATCACGACTGATATTTACCAAGCGCACTGGCTACCTACGGATGCATGGCAATAATCTAAACTGGTGGGATGCGATGAGCGCTGCCGACCGTCATGATTATCGCTATAGTGAAGCGGAGATGAACAACTGGGCACAAGCGATTGCCAATCAGCGTCAGCATTTTGATACGCTGTATATCTTCTTCCAAAACACCGTCAATGCACATGCTTATTATAATATTGCAATGCTAAGAGAGGCGTTAGGTAAGTTTGGGTTTGAGGTATCGTAGATCATTAGTCTTTGACTTAAAAAATAAAAATATTCCATAATATCTGAGGTATAGAAATGAAATATTTTGCTAGTAAAGGACTTTTTATTAGAGAAGTCAGTAATAACACTTACGTTATAGAAGACGTGCTCGGTAATAGCTCATCAACTTTTAATTCTAGCGAAGAAGATTTAGATGCAATTACATCATCTTTGGCTAATATTAAAAGACTAATCAAAGCCAGTACGTTTACCGACTTTGAATTTCCAGACTTCTCAGATTTTGGCTGGAATAAGCTAGAAAAGTATTATATATCTCAAATTAACGATTCTTTATTAGGCTTTCTACTAAACTCTGAAGAAAAGAGTCATTATCACAAAATATCAGTTACTTTTCCTATTGGCTACATTGATAATAGCTATACAGACGCATCAAAAGAAACATTAGAGTTTATGCATAACAACTTTCTAAAACAATGTAATACAGAAAACTCTATTGTTGTCGAAGAATACTTAAATATATTCTTAGTCATTAATCAGGTTAGCAGAATATGCAATGATATTATGTCTCTTATACAACGCTCTATAACCTACTATGTAGGGCTTTTAGACTCTCAGCGAAACTGCATTATTAAGTCTCACAAATTAATTCATCAATTTGGAGAAATTGATGAATTTAGTACATCCGAGATTATTTATAGAGGGAGTGACTCATATTCTGTTGCATCCGCTATCACGTCTATTGTTGTATCACTATGTTCTTCACTAGATTTATCCGCTAAGCTCATTCAGTTTATAAACGATATTAATAGCTCGAAAATCGAATACAAGAAAGTACGGGATAAGCAATATCATGAAATAAAGAAACTAAAACCGAATCTAATATCAAGTCAGGTTTTAGACACTATAGTGCAGCTCCAAGATAATAATAGTCAAATTCCAGAACTAATTCAGTTTAGAAATGACCTCATTCATTCTACTTCTGTAATAGAGCTTGAAAGAATATATGTTGGCTTTGAAACTGACGAGATAAAAAAACTGCCATTATATTATTCAGCACAGTACGCTAGAGATACTTTAGATTCTGGGCAACCAGTGAGATTCTTAGGTAGAGATTATTTTACAAAGGACAAAGTAGATATTGAGGTCAAAGCCTTTGAATGGATTCAAAGTGTGCTTGATTATCATGTGAAGGTTGGAGATTATCTTAACTCGTATCTTAAGTCTCTGAAAAAGAAAAATTCAAAAGAATAAATATAGGTGACATACAATTTAAACCAAAAAAAAGACACCTCGCGGTGTCCTTTTTTATCAATCAAATACTTAGTGGTTAAAGATTACTCTTCAACACCAGCGTCTTGACCTTTATATTTTGCGTTTGCGTAGTCCCAATTCACTAGTTTGTCTAGGAACGTGTCAACATAATCAGGACGACGGTTACGATAATCGATGTAGTAAGCATGTTCCCACACGTCACAAGTCAATACAGCAACTTGGTCATGTGCAAGCGGTGTATCAGCGTTAGCTGTTTTGGCGATAGACAGTTTGCCACCGACTTTATCAGCGACTAACCATGCCCAACCTGAACCGAACTGAGTCAATGCTGCGTTTTTGAACTCTTCACGGAATTTGTCATAGCTACCGAAATCTTCTTCGATTTTAGCTTTTAGATCGCCAGTAGGTTCGCCGCCGCCATTGTCTGGCGTCATGCAGTTCCAATAGAACGTGTGGTTCCATACTTGGGCTGCTTGGTTAAACATACCTTGTTTGCTGTCATCTTTAGCGGTTGCTACGATGATTTCTGACAAAGTTTTGTCTTCTAGACCAGAACCAGGTAGCAATTCATTTAGCTTAGTCACGTATGCATTGTGATGTTTGTCATGATGGTATTCTAGCGTTTCAGCACTGATATGTGGCTCTAGCGCGTCTTTTGCATACGGTAGTTCTGGTAATGTAATCTTTGACATATTATTTTATCCTTGCTGTTTAGCCATTAGTATTAGGTATAGCCTAAATCAATGCTATAAATTATTGGACTAAATTGGCTTAGTTTATTGTTAGAGAAAGTTAACACTCACTAGGCTAACACATAATGCAGTAAACCTAAAAAAGCGCTAAATTTGAAAGTTATCTTAAGCGAGCAGCACTCAATAATTATTATATCGTTAAATAGTCAAGATTTTAAACACCGAAACTTTTAAATGCCAAAATATGGACTTAAAAGCCATTATTAGCGTTTAAAACTATTTACTAACGATTAAAGCTATTATTAACTTTAAGTTCACAAGCTATAAGATATAATTCACTGTAGCTTGTTGCCTATTATAGCAATAGTGACGACAAATATCAGTTACCAAATGTTATGAATCAACGATTCATTATGCTAATTGGTAATTTAGCCGATGCTAGCCTAGAATATGCAGCGGTAAACCACTCAATTACGGACAGAGACTATGAGTCATATTAGCGCCACAGGCACTCATCCACAAACGACCGCTTTAACTGATTCAAAGCCAGCCACGCCGCAAAACCAATGGGTGCTTGCCAGCAACAATAAAGGCAAACTTGCTGAGTTTAAACGCTTATTTGCTGAGGCTGATTTAGATGTGACGATTGTCCCGCAAGGTCAGCTCAATATCGACGATGCGATTGAAGATGGATTAAGCTTCGTTGAGAACGCTATCATAAAAGCCCGTCATGCCAGCCGAGCCAGCGGATTGCCTGCGATTGCTGATGACTCAGGACTTTGTGTACCGGCATTGGGCAATGCACCCGGTATCTACTCTGCCCGCTATGCAGGCGAGCACGGCAATGACTGTAAAAATAATGCCAAACTTGTTGCTGACTTGCAGCCTATTCGCGCAGCACAGCCAGATGCTCCTATTAAAGGCATGTTCGTTTGCGTATTGGCGATGGTACGTCACGCCGATGACCCGTTGCCAATTATAGCTCAAGGTTTGTGGTACGGTGAGATTTTGGCTGCCCCACATGGTGATGGTGGATTTGGTTATGATCCGCTATTTTGGTTACCAGAGCTGCAAGCAACGGCGGCAAGCCTCAGCGCTGCGGATAAAAACAGCATTAGCCATCGTGGTCAGGCAATTAAGCAATTATTGGCGCAACTGCATTTATCGTCTTTATAAAAGCAATTTTGTCTTATAAAAACAATTCAAATAAAAGCAGTCTTACCTTATCGTCGATCCATAGCGTTTACTGCTTTGCTATGTTAATACCGATAATATGAGAATATTAGCATAGCGATTTTATTTGAACGGACGATAGCAGGGCTGCCCTGTATAGACAGCAAACAGATAATTTTTACTTTGATAAACAGATGGATTATACTGTTCTACTTTTAAAATTTTGTTGAAAGCCGTTATTTGTCTGTATAATTGCGCAAAAAGCGTTATTATGCGACCTATTCATGGTTAATATTGATATCAGATAGCGTCTATTCAGATAAAGCGTTTCACATTTTTGTGTCAGCAGCGATTGCTACGGGCACGGAATGTGAAATTGCGCGCTATCAATATCCCCTATTTATTCCAACGGCAATCGGTAACACCCGCCCGTATTTTGAGGCACGGTTGTCTATTACTATTTAACCCTAAGTACTGTTCAATCAAACGTACTATTAAATCCTAAAGGTGTAATGAACATGGCTACAGATTTACAAGTTACAACCAACAAGCTATCTAACAAAGAAACTCAGCTAACGGTTAAAGTACCCGTTGAAAAAATTCAAAACAAAGTTGAAGGCCGTATTCGCCAAGTTGCGAAAACTGCCAAGATTGACGGTTTCCGTAAAGGTAACGTCCCTATGTCACATATCCGTTCACAGTACGGTGCTGGCATTCAACAAGAAGTTATCAACGATGTGATCCGTGATACTGTTTTTGAAGCGATCAAATCAGAAGACATCCGCGCGGTTGGCATGCCTAACATCGATGACGTGAAACTTGAAGATGATTTCTTGGTTTATCAAGCCACTGTTGAAATCTTCCCAGAAATCGACGTGCAAGGTATTGATGAAATCGAAGTTGAGCGTCACACAGCGACGGTTAGCGACGAAGACGTTGACACCATGATTGAAAACCTACAAAAACAACGTGAAGAATTCGTTGAGAAAAAAGGTAAAGCGGCCAAAGACAACCAAGTAACGTTTGACTTTGAAGGCTCAATCGACGGCGAGAAATTCGAAGGCGGTTCTGCTGAAGACTTCAAACTGGTTATCGGTAGCAACCAGATGATTCCTGGCTTTGAAGATGGCATCAAAGGCATGAAAGCTGGCGAAGAAAAAGTTATCGACGTGACTTTCCCAGAAGATTACCAAGCTGAAAACTTAGCGGGTAAAGAAGCACAGTTCAAAATCAACGTAAAATTGGTTGAAAAATCTAAGCTACCTGAAATCAACGAAGAGTTCCTAGAGCTATTCGGTGTTAAAGAAGGCGGCGTTGAGAAATTAAAAGAAGACGTACGCAAAAACATGGAACGCGAAATCAAGAATGCTGCGCGTAGCCAAGTAAAACAAGCGACGTTTGATGCGCTACTAGAAAAGAATGAGTTTGAAGTACCAAACGCCATGTTAGAGCAAGAGATCGAGCGTCAACGCAACATGATGATGCAACGTTTTTCTCAGCAGTTCGGTGCCAATGCTGATAGCTTCGATAAAGACATGCTGCCAAATGAGCTATTTGAAGAGCAAGCGCTACGTGCTGCCCGTCTTGGCATCATCGTTGCTCGCGTTATCGACACCAAAGGCTTAGAAGTAGATCAAGAGCGTGTTGAAAGCTTTATCAAAGAAGCCGCTGAAAACTACGAAGATCCAAGCGAAGTCATCGAGTACTACACCAATGACAAGCAGCAACGCGCGAACATTGAGTCTGTGGTTCTAGAAGATCAAGTAGTTGATTATCTAATCGAGCAAGGCAAAGTAACTGACAAAGAAGTTAGCTACCAAGACCTATTGGCTGCTCAGCAACAACAGCAGCAAGGTATGTAATTTAGTAAGAGATAACGTGGCAACTTGCCATTAATGGTAAATTGCTACTCTTACTGCAAAAATGCTAAACACAATGCCCTAACAATTTGTTAGGGCATTTTTATTGGGGACTTATAAATTACTGCCTTATTAGCTACTTTTATCTGATGTTTATTGCTACTGCCCTTGATAAATAGGCACAGACGCCTTATTAATAGGGAGTCATTTATCATTTGTCACATTAAAAAGTTACTATTTCCCTGATAAAAAAGTTACCATTAGCTCAATTATTTTTAGCGGCTACTATTTTTGACAGCTGCTATTTCTAGCAAGTAGATGTAATAACCTTTAAACGCCGCCTTAAATCACGAATATGATTGGCTACTTGCTAGCGATGTTTAGAACATTTAATTGAACCGAATAGGTTTTATTAACAGGCAGCTTTTATTAACAGGCGGCAATGTTTACAATGATAACCACCATAAAAAATTAGCCAACAGCTAGCCTATACCTCTTTACTTTATGTACTTATAAACAGGACATCTTTATGACAGATTATGATCGCATCACTGCTAACCCGCATTTTGATATGTTGATGAGTGCGCACAATACCGCCCAGAGCGCGCCCCAAGCAGCATTAGTTCCAATGGTGGTTGAGCAATCAGCACGCGGTGAACGCTCGTTTGATATTTTCTCACGCCTATTACGTGAGCGCGTTATCTTTTTGACCGGTCAAGTTGAAGACCATATGGCCAATCTTATCGTCGCCCAGTTATTATTCTTAGAAGCAGAAAACCCTGATAAAGATATCCACTTATATATCAATTCACCAGGCGGCTCAGTAAGTGCTGGTTTGGCTATTTTTGATACCATGAACTTCATCAAACCTGAAGTTTCGACCATTTGTATGGGCGGCGCTTATAGCATGGGCTCATTCTTGCTTGCTGCTGGTCAAAAAGGCAAACGTTATGCCCTAGCCAACTCTCGCGTGATGATTCACCAGCCTTCAGGCGGCGCGCAAGGTCAAGCAACTGATATCGAAATTAATGCGCGTGAAATTCTAAAAACTCGCGCTCGTTTGAATGAGATTTTGGCTGAGCGTACTGGTCAACCAGTTGAGAAAATTGAAAAAGACGTTGAGCGTGATTATTGGTTAGATGCCAAAGAAGCCAAAGAATACGGTTTGGTTGATGAAGTATTAGAGCGTCGCCCGACTTCTCTATAAGTGCCTTAATAGCAGGCGTTTAAAAAACTTTAAAACATCAGATGCTTAAGCGCGATACGGTGAGAGAAAATATATTAAGTGCCCTGCGCTTTTGCATCGATGTCCATAATCAGAATATTGATCAGTATAAAATTTTAGGAGTGCCTGTATATGGCAGAAGATAACACCCCGCAGTGTTCGTTTTGCGGCAAAGAAAAAAGTGAAGTAAAGCAGCTGATTGCCGCTGACGACGCCAATATTTGTAATGAATGTATTGAGCTATGTACTGACCTGATTGCCGATAGCGCCGAAGATGGTGACGACGATAGCGACATTGATACCTCTTGGGTCAATAAAAAGCTGCCAACGCCAAAAGAGCTACGTGCCAAACTTGATGAATATGTCATCGGGCAAGATGCGGCGAAAAAAGCCTTGGCGGTGGCGGTTTATAACCATTATAAACGCCTAAAAGTCAGCCAAACTTTAGCTAATGACAGTAAAAAAGCCAAAATTGGCGCTGATGATGCCATGGTTGAATTGGCAAAGAGTAATATTTTGCTGATTGGTCCAACAGGTTCTGGTAAGACTTTACTTGCGCAAACCCTAGCACGTCTACTTGATGTTCCTTTTGCGATGGCAGATGCCACGACTTTGACCGAAGCTGGTTATGTCGGTGAAGACGTTGAAAACATCGTGCAAAAGCTACTGCAAGCATCAGATTATGATGTCAGTAAAGCTGAGCAAGGTATCATTTATATCGATGAGATTGATAAAATCAGCAAAAAAGGCGACAACCCATCTATCACCCGTGACGTATCAGGCGAAGGTGTTCAGCAAGCGTTGCTTAAGCTTATCGAAGGCACGGTTGCCGCTATTCCACCACATGGTGGTCGCAAGCATCCTCAGCAAGAGCTCATCCAAGTCGATACCAGCAATATCTTGATTATCGTTGGTGGCGCATTTGCGGGTCTTGATAAAGTGATTCAGCAACGTACTGAAAAAACCGGTATTGGCTTCAATGCTGATGTTAGTTCAAAAGACGATAGTAAACGTAGCTCAGAGCTACTACAACAAGTAGAGCCGGAAGATTTAATCAAGTTTGGTCTTATCCCAGAGCTGATTGGTCGTCTTCCTGTACTTGCTGCCCTTACAGAGCTGGACGAAGATGCGTTGGTTCAGATATTGACGGAACCAAAAAACGCCTTGGTTAAGCAGTACAAGTATCTGTTTGATATGGAAGGCGCTGACATTACCTTTACCAAAGAAGCGCTTGATGCGATTGCCAAAAAAGCAATGGCACGCAAAACGGGTGCTCGTGGACTACGCTCTATCGTTGAAAACGCGCTGTTAGAGACAATGTATGAGCTGCCTTCTATGAAGGATGCTAAGACCGTACTCGTTGACGAAGCAGTGATTAACGACGGTAAAATCCCTGAAATTACCTTCTCTAATGATGACTCAGAACAGATAGCGATAGACGCTTAAAAGGTCTTATCTGCTTTGTTAAAGCTGTAATTAAAGCAAAAGTGTCTAGTGTAAATTATGCTAGACACTTTTTTTATGTCCGCTTACTTCTCATTTTATTTCTTGCCGCTAATGTGGTGGTTAAAAATGACAGCCGCGTTTATCAATTGCTATCAGCTCTTATCATCAATCATGCTAAGGTAAAGCGACTTTTTATACGTTATCTTTATTTACGACCAAACCTCTCCAATCAATGATACAAAGGACTGTTTATCATGCTTAACACTGTTTCTGGAAACGTCTCTGCAATAGCCACCTCACTACGTCAACATCTGCCTTTTTCCTCTCATCAAGACCATGATATTGCGCCCTATTACCGCAACCATGTCGCTGCTATCACTGGTGCTGGCTCTGGGATGGGACGTGAGCTTGCCATTCATTTAGCAAAAATGGGCTGCCATGTGGCATTATCCGATATCAATGCTGAGCAATTGGCACAAACCAAAGAATTACTGGTCGGCTATGATGTCAAAGTCACCACCACCGTACTCGATGTCTCAGACAATAAAGCCGTCGAAGCATGGGCTGATAGCGTGATGGCGGAGCATGGTAAAGTAAACTTTATCTTTAATAATGCAGGCGTGGCGCTTTATTCAACCGTAGAAGGTAGCAGTATTAGCGAGCTTGAATGGGTGATGGACATCAACTTTTGGGGCGTGGTTTACGGCACCAAGGCATTTTTACCACTGATTAAAAACAGCGTCAAAGAAAGCGAAGTTAATGGTAGTAACAAAGATATTAACAAGGATAGCAAAGCACGTCATTTTAACGAACATGGTCATATTATTAATATTTCAAGCTTATTTGGTTTGACCGCGCAGCCTTCACAATCTGCTTATAACGCCAGCAAGTTTGCTGTACGCGGCTTTACCGAAAGCTTGCGTCAAGAGCTCGACATTCAGCGCTGCGGCGTCTCAGCGACCTGCATTCACCCCGGTGGTATCAAAACCAATATTGCCAATAGCGCCCGTGGTAACGACAGTATCAGCGACCTTGGTATGCGTAGCGGCCGCAAAGCCATCAGTAGTTTTAATAAGTTCTTAAAATTTGATGCCAGCGCCGCCGCTTGGATTATTTTGCAGGCCGCCACGACCAATCAGCCACGCTGCTTGATTGGCAATGATGCCAAAATGATAGACGCTGTCCAGCGCGTATTCCCGGCACGCTATAGCAAGGTATTAAATGATGTCAATAAGCTGTCGCGTAAATTAAAAGGCAAAAAACGCGCAAAAACGGCTGACCGTAAAGCGTTGATTGCACATTGATGTAAAGATAGGTAGATAAATGATGATGATAAGTTAAATCACTAAAGAGATATATTCATCAAAAAAGCGCGTAAATATTTTCATATTTACGCGCTTTTTTAGTAAAAACTATATAAGCGTTGCTATCTAAAGCATTCATTATCTCTTGCCATCATTTTTCGCTTTAGTGTTTGTTTTCAATTTAAAAACACTTTACGTATTTGTATTTGATACAATTATGTTACTAGAAAATTACAGATTAATTACTGGTCGGATTTTGATAGGCGGAATCAAGCGGATTAATCAGTAACAGTAGGCAATGGCGGTAAGCGGATCATATGACGCCAGCTATCTTGGCATTAATTAATACTAAAATCCTAGCCTTTTATTTATCCAAAACCTTAAAATAAGTTTTGCCATCATGACAACCAAACTATCATATAAATATAGATTTACATATTATTTTTCAACATAAGGATATTCCAATGATAAACTTTCCACGTGCCAAGCCCTCCTCCCTGTTAGTAGCTACTATCTTTGCCATTAGCGCCGTCAGTATGACCGGCTGTAGTAATAGCAGTGAGACCAAAGCCGTTGACCGTCTAGAAGAAGCAGAAGCATTGGCTCGCGTTAAAGCGCTCGAAGCCCGTGCTGAAACGCTAAAAGGCAATATGCCAGCTGCCAGTGATATGAGCGCTAGCGCAGGCGGCGGTGATGCGGCAGGCGCAGCAGGCGGCAAACCAGCGATTAATATGCCAGACGAATCTACCATCCCAGATGATGAGCGCGGTGCCGCCATTCGTCGAGGTTTACAGATTGTCAATCATACTTATAAAGAGATGCCAAATAACGTTGGTAACCAGCTCAACTGTACCAGCTGTCATTTAGGTAACGGCTCAGAAGCGTTTGCGGCGCCATGGAATGGTCTGCCGGGCATCTTCCCTATTTATCGTTCGCGCGGTGGTCGTATCAACTCCTTGCAAGAGCGTGTCAATGGTTGTTTTGAGCGCTCAATGAACGGTACAGCGCTTGATTTGGGCTCAGATGATATGAACGCCATTATCTCTTATATGACTTGGCTGTCGCAAGATATGCCCGTCGGCGTATCTCCTGAAGGTCGCGGTTTTGTCAAAGTGAATAAAGAGTTAGAGCCAAACCCTGAAACGGGTGAAAAGCTATTTGCAGAAAAATGTAGCGTTTGTCACGGTGACAATGGCGAAGGTCAATATAATGACGATGGTACTTATATCTATCCTGCGGTAGCTGGCGATAAATCCTTTAATGATGGCGCAGGGATGGCACGTACTTATACTGCCGCCGCCTTTATCAAAGGTAAAATGCCATTTGGACAAGGTAATACGCTAAGCGACCAAGAAGCCGTCGATATTGCCGCCTACTTTACCCACTTGCCACGCCCTGTAAAAGCAAATAAAGACAAAGATTGGCCAAACGGTGATGCACCAAAAGATGTCCGTCGTTAATTTAAAAATTCATAAGTTATATAATAAAAAGCCCAGCTATTTAAGTAGTTGGGCTTTTTTATCATTGGTAGTTAGAATAAATGCTTAGGATAATTTGATTGATTTGATTTTAATTTAAGGCAGTTTCATATCGCCATCAACCAACCACCCAAGACGGCGCATCGCATAAGCGACCACACCAGCGATAAGCGCAGGTATGACGAACATCAATAAGATAATCGCCGTCCATAATTGAGCGCTACTCATAATACCTTGTGAGGCTTCAATGACACCAAATACCCCGACCAATCCTGCCGTACCCATACCAGCGCCAGTTGCCGTACAAGCCAGCCCAAACCCAACGGTTGCGATAGGACCAACAATGGCGCTAGCAATCACAGCAGGTAATAAAACTATGGGTTTTCTAAGCACATTAGGAATCTGTAGCATACTGGTGCCAAGTCCTTGAGATATCACGCCACTGACACCGTTATCTTTAAAGCTAGCCACCGCAAAACCTATCATATGCGCCGCACAGCCAACGACCGCCGCCCCGCCCGCTAAGCCGCCAAGCCCAATAGCGATACAAATAGCGGCGCTTGAGGTCGGTAGTGTCAATAAAATTCCAACGACCACTGCTATCACAATACCCATTAACAGCGGCTGCAATTCAGTGGCGGCTTGAATACCTTGACCAATAGCATTGACCGCAGCAACGACTGGAGGATTAAGCAGCGCGCAAACGATTAGTGCCACCGTACATACTAATAACGGTATCAGCAAAATATCGAGCTTGGTTTTGCCCGCGACCCAAGTCCCAGCACGATAAGCAAAGACTGAGGTCAAATAGGCACCAATCGGATTACCGGGCACGGCAGCAAAGGTTGCTGGACCTGCCTCTTGCGCTATAAATAAGTTGCCTGCCATCAAAGCTTCGGAATGAGCGCCCAGCATCCCTGCAACCAAGCAGCTTAGCATCACTAACGTTGGCGCTTTAAGATAATAAGCAATACCGACACCAATACCCGCACCCATCAGCACTGAGGCCAGTTTGCCGACCGCAACCAAGGCTGGCAAGTTTAACCAGCCACCGATTTGCGAGATGATAAGACCGGCAATGAGGGTAACAAACAGCCCTAACGCCATCCCAGTGAAGGCATCAATAAAATATTTTTGGAAAAAAGCTCGAATCATACCGACGGGTGCAGTTTCTGAAGGAGTCACAGTCATCATGATGCTCTTATGTTAATGTTAAATTTGATAAAAAACGCCGAAAAACATAGCAAAAAAAAGGGATAAAAAAAGCGCCATTATGACGCTTTTTTTATCAATACTGTAATTCGGTCTAACGACGTTGTTCGACAATGATAGAATCAATACCATTATTTTGTAGGCGCTGCTGGGCAGTGGCAACCGCTTGACGGTTATTCATCGGGCGTGAGATAACCTGATAGATAGGCAAACCATTACCTGTGGTGTTTTTTACCACTCGAGCGTCCACACCTGCCATCAGCACTTGGGCACGGCGACGATCTGCTTCGTCGGCATCACCAAAGCTGTTGATTTGCAAAATATAAGTAGCAGGTTTGGCTGCTTGAATACTTGCCGTACCAGCACTGGGTTTGTTCGCAGCCGCACCTGTATTCGCGCTTGTATTGTTGGCAGCTGGTGTGCCATCGTAAGTCGCATCTTCTTCAACAATAACAATATCGTCATCATTACTGCTGCTGGCGGCATTATTAGCATTGTTGCCACGATTCGGCTCAATAGTGGTATTTTCAGAGATACCAAAATTACCTGCATCATTAGCGGGAGTCGTACTTTGAGGCTGATTGACGATTACATCTGGCTCGAAGTCAGTGATTTGACCTGATTGGCTATCATCACCTTCCCCAAAGTCTTCATCAGGAATCGTTGCCATCTCTTGATTGGGCAAAATATCGTAAAACTCATAATCACCATTATCGGTATCGGTATCGACTCGTTGCTGCACTTGTCTGTCAGGATCGTTATCGTTATCGCTGCCCGCAGGACTAAAATTAAACAATGGTGAGAGGTATAAAAACACCCCTATCATGAGCGTCAATACCGCCCCAACAAACATCCATAATAAGCCTGACACACTACTTGTTTTGCGTTTTTCAGTGGCACCTTTTGGTTTTTTGGCTAACATGGATCTCGTTCTCCCTACTGAATATATCTATCGTTGTCGAATTATCAATGTCGAATTATCAATGTTGAATTGTCATTGTCGATTTGTTATTGCCAAATAGTCGTCGGCGAATGATGGCTGGCAGCCGTCTCTCTTTATACTACATACTAGACGGCGCAGACAAGCCTAATAAGCTAAGCCCGTTACTCAATACCTGCCTGACCGCCTTAGATAAGCGTAGGCGAGCTTGCATCATATCCATTTCATCTTGGCTTGGCGTCTCACCCGAGGTCAAGCTCACAGGCAAGATACGATTGCTATCGTACCAACCATGAAATAACGCCGCCAATTCTTTTAGATAATTGGTTAAGATATGCGGCTCATAGCCTGTCGCTGCGCGTAGCAAGGTTGCCGGATAAGCGCCAAGTAATTTAATCAATTCTTCTTCGCTCGATGCAGTCAATAACTCTTGCTTTTCAGCGCCAGTAATATCGTCTACTTGCAGACCACTGGTTTCTAGTTTTTCTAACACGCGGCAAACCCGTGCATGCGCATACTGAATATAGAAAACCAAGTTGTCTTTACTTTGCGATTTGGCAAGCTCTAAGTCAAAATCGACGTGTACTTCAGGCTTACGAGCGACGTAATAGAAGCGCGCGGCATCGTTACCGACTTCATGACGCAGCTCACGTAAGGTGACAAATTTGCCCGAGCGCGACGACATTTGCACTTTTTCACTACCGCGCCATAAGGCAACAAACTGTACCAATACCACATCAAGACGATCGGCATCGATACTAAGCGCCGTTAACGCCGCTTTTACTCGTGGGACATAGCCATGATGGTCAGCGCCCCAAACGTTAATGACTTTATCAAAGCCGCGATCGAACTTGTTTTTATGATAAGCGATATCAGAGGCAAAATAGGTGCTTTGACCATTAGCACGGCGTACCACACGGTCTTTTTCATCACCAAAATCGGTCGATTTAAACCAGATATTGCCGTCTTTTTCGTACAAATAGCCTTTTTCATCTAGGATTTGTAAAACAGGCTCAATCTCGCTATCAATAGATCTTTCGCTAAACCAGCATTCATAACGGACACCAAAGTCATTTAAGTCGTCTTTGATATCAGCCAAAATACTGCTAAGCGCTGCATTTAAAAATAGCTCATAACCCTCGCCAAGCAAGGCTTTGCTATTGGCAATCAGTCCGTCGATGTGGGCTTCTTTATCGCCTGATAGCAGCACTTTTTCGCCATCCGCATTTATCTCAAACTGTGCATCTGCTGGTACGTCTTTAGCAATTTCTGCAAAACTGTGGACGTAACTATCAGCGTGCTGCGTTTTTAGCGTTTGAGCAATATCACTGACATAATCACCTTGATAGCCGTTTACTGGGAACGTGACTGGCTCACCGTTGGTTTCTAGATAACGCAAATAAGTACTGGTCGCTAAGATATCCATCTGACGACCGGCATCATTGACATAGTACTCACGCGTGACATCATAGCCAATGGCTTCAAGCAAATTTGCCACGCTCATGCCAAAGGCGGCACCGCGGCCATGACCGACGTGCAGACTAGACGTTGGGTTGGCCGAGACAAATTCAACTTGGATTTTTTGACCTTTAAACTGCTTGCTTAAACCAAAGCGTTCTTGCAGCTTAAAGATATCGTCTAACACGGCGAACTTAGCTTCAGTATTTAAAAACACGTTGATAAAGCCTGGTCCTGCGATTTCTACTTGGCGAATATTTTGGTTTTCAGGCAAGGCATTGACGATTTTTTCAGCAAGCTGGCGCGGATTGGCTTTCGCCGCTTTGGCGGCCGTTAGCGCGATATTGCTCGCAAAATCACCATGACTGGTATCTTTTGTTCGTGTAATTTGGCTGTTGTTTTGCCAATCAGCCGGTAGTTCGCCGTCATTTTTTAGGGCTTGAATGGCACTATCAAATAGTGAGGCGAGCGTATCAATTTGGGCTTGTGACATAGGACTATAAACTCAGATAAATGAACAAAAAAATTGGTGAAATATAAGATAATACAAAAAAAATAAGTAACCTATAAATATAACAACCTTTAGACGCTATTGCACTATTTGAACCAAAAATAGCGTTAAAATTATTACTATTATACTGGATAGGCACAGCTTAAGAGGTGATGGTTATTATAGGCTGCAAATACAGGGTTGTTTAGGCTGATTGTAGCGTTACTGTTGCCTGACGTTAGGGAATATTTATAGCGGCTCTATTCCGCGTTATAATGAAAAACAGTTATCGCCTGCTTTTTCTATACATTATCGTTTCATTTATAAAAATCATAAAAAAAGCCTCAGAGCGTGCGCCACTTTACACTTTCATCTATAGGATAAAACCATGTTTGCTATTGCAGCCAGTACCGTTACCAGTTGGGGTATGTACATTTTATTGCCCATTTTTATTGCCTTCTTATTCTTCATCATTTGGGACTTATCAAAACAATCTGGAGCTGGTCGCGCGGGTACTTTTTGGATGTTCTTAGCCCTTGGTGCAGGCTTTATTGGTTTTATCCTCAAAGTTTTGATAGAAATGGCATTTAAACGCTGGTTTATTTAATTGGTATTTGCCATAGCTGTTTCTCAAAATAACACGCATTTTTATAAACATCACATTTAAAAGTGATGGCAGCATTGTTTGAGATTCATAACCTAAAACCTCTCTTGGCAAATAGTTATTTTTTTGCAATAAGGGTCGCACGTTTTGGCGCCGGATAGCCTTCGATGGTTTTGCTTGCATCATTAGGGTCTAAAAAATCCGCCAACGAATGATAAGTCATCCATTCCGTTTTGCGCTGCTCATTGGTAGAAGTAACGGCGACATCGACGCAGCGTACGTCGGTAAATCCTGCTTTTTCTAGCCAGCCAATAAGTGCCGCTACAGACGGTAGAAAATACACGTTATTCATCTGCGCATAGCGGTCGTGTGGCACCAGTACAGTATTGGCATCGCCATCAATGATCAAAGTTTCAAGCACCAGCTCGCCACCTTTGACTAATTGTCCTTTAAGCTTTTGCAAATGCTCAAATGGCGACTGGCGATGATACAACACGCCCATACTAAATACTGTATCGAACAGCTGACTGTGCTCCGGCAGGGCTTCAAGTGGTACCGGAATATAATGGGTACGGTGATTGTCAGCATTACCAACAAAATGACGAATCGCCATAAACTGATGATAAAACAGGCAAGAAGGATCAATTATAATGACCGTCTCCGCTCCTGCACCTGTCATCCGCCAACCGTGATAACCCGAGCCACCGCCCACATCCAATACGCGGCGACCTTTTAAATTACCTAAATGCGGTAATACTCGCTGCCATTTCCAATCGCTATGCCATTCAGTATCAATTTTTATAGCGGACTCGTCACTACCAATCTGACCACCAATCTGAAAAGGGCCTTTCCGCCACGGCATTAACTGCTTTAGCAGTGCCATCGTTTGTTTACGCTCAGAGTCGCTGAGATTGGCCGCAATCGTCAAAACATCATTATCTAAATCGACATTATTGACTATTATTTCTGGTAATCGTGCCACCGACGCTTGATAAGCGGGCGCATGAGCGTAATTGGCTTTATCTTTGATGTCATTGAGCCATGTCGGTAACCGCGTTAGCCACTCATAAGCACTCGGCTGCTGCTGCGCCAGTACTAGCAAAGTTAAATATAATTCGCGTTCAGCGTGGATGATGGTGTCATTAAGCATAAAGGGTGGCTACCGTATTGATAAAGCACTAATAAAAATTTTGATTTGGCGAAAACTTTGCGCTGATTAGGTGTTATTTAAACGCCACAATAGAGATAAAGTTTAAAAACTGAAACCACGTCAGATGACGCTCAAAACCAACTTGCGCCAGACGTGTATGATGCTCATCCAAGGTATCAGTAATCAAAACGTTTTCTAGCGCATTGCGTTTGCCGCTGATTTCCATTTCGGTATATCCATTAGCGCGTTTAAAGTCGTAATAACGCTCAACCAACCACGCATCATACTGCTCATCAAAAGCATGGGTCTTTTCGGTCAATACCAAAATCCCACCTTCACTTAATGCCGCATAAATTTTTTCTAATACTGCCACTCTATCGGCAGCTGGCAAAAACTGCAGCGTCAAATTAAGAATGACCATATCGCATTGCTCAAACTCAACATCACGAATATCAGCGGTAATCACTTCAATATTATGTGCTGGATAATTCTCCGTTAATAAAGCACTCGCCTCCGTAGTCATCGCTGGTGAGATATCAATCGCTTTAATCTGCAAATCTTGCGGCTCAAACTCGCCTGCCAACGCCATACTTGCCGCACCCAATGAGCAGCCCAAATCATACACGCGGCTGACACGTTGCCCATTACTGTCCTGTTGACGATACTTACAGTGGCGACGGGCAAATATCGGCAACATCGCTAGTACCTGACCATAACCAGGCACACTACGGCGAATCATATCAGGAAAACAAGCCACCACTTGCTCATCAAAAGAAAAACGCGCCGCTTTATCGAGTGGTGTGGTAAATAAGGTGTCATGCTTAATGATGTCGTTTTTAACAGTATTATTAGTAACAGTATCATTAGTAGGGGTAGTTGGCTTGGTTTGGCTCATGAGATGGCTCTTTTTTTGATAGTGTAACTTTAGTTTTTGATAACAGAACTGTAATTAGAGAGTATAGCGCTAATGGCTCTTAAGACATTTTTAGATAGCAAAAGCCCATTATAACATTACTGTTTGTTACTTATCGCGGGCAACTGCCCTGCTAAGCTAAATGCATATTAATAAATAGAGAATTTGCTAATCAAATGCCTTTAAAGTAAGAGCGATTTGTTAAAGATACTATTTAGCTCATATTTTATCGTTAGAATAATAGGAACAATTATGCAAACCATTATATTAGGCGGTGGCTGTTTTTGGTGCACCGAATCGGTATTTTTATCGGTAAAAGGCGTGCAATCTGTCGTTTCAGGTTATATGGGCGGTGATGCTGTGTCTGCCAACTACGAAGCGGTCTGCGGTGGTGATACAGGCCACGTTGAAGTAATTAAAGTGGAATTTGATGAGTCTATTGTACCCTTAGAAGTGGTACTCGATGTGTTTTTTGCCACCCATGATCCTACCACCATGGACCGCCAAGGCAACGATGTCGGCAGCCAATATCGCAGCGTGGTTTTCTATACCGATGAGGCGCAAAAACCAACGGTCGACCGTACGATTAATAAACTGCGTGATATGGGTCTTAACGTGGTCACAGAAGTACATCCTGCTGTTGAGTTTTATAAAGCCGAAGAAACCCATCAAGATTTTTTTAATCGCAATCCGGGGCAAGCTTACTGTAACTTTGCCATACCACCAAAACTTGCCAAACTGCGCAAAGAATTTAGTCAGTATATGGTGAGCTAAACGATTACCGTAATTTTTATACGCTATAAAAGCCAAGGGTTGATACGCTATAAAAGCCAAGGGTTGATACGCTTGGCTTTTTTATTGGGTTTAGCGGTATGATAATGTCAAACCTTTGAAGCTTGATAGGCTAGGAATAATGGTATGAATTCTAAATTTTGGCAACAGCGTTGGCAAGAAGGGCGTATTGGCTTTCATCAATCCGATGTCAACCTTCAACTCATCAAATACTTTTCTACATTGGCGTTGCCCATCGGTAGCCGAGTGCTGGTACCTTTATGCGGTAAATCGGTTGATATGGTATGGCTGGCTCGCGCAGGTTACGACGTAATAGGTATTGAGCTGGTCGAATCAGCCGTACAAGCTTTTTTTGATGAGCAGAATATCACTCCTATCATTACCGAATTTACTAGCAATTTTGACGAATCCACTTTAAAGCGCTATCAAGGTCAGCTTGCTGGTCAAACCATCAGCTTATGGGTAGCAGATATTTTTGCGCTGAGTTCTACAGCTATTGGTGATATCGCTGCTGTTTATGATAGAGCGGCATTAATAGCCTTGCCAGCAGACGTGCGCCCTGATTATAGTGAGCAAATATATAAGCTTAGTAATAACGCGCCACAGCTATTAATTACCCTGAACTACGAGCAAAGTAAAAAAGACGGCCCGCCTTTTTCGATTAGTCAGGAACAACTAAAGCACTATTATGATGCTAATTATGAAATTATTGAGCTTGAAAACCAGTCATCAATCCTTAATTCTGCATCTGAACTATCGGTAACTGAGCATGTTTGGCTATTGAGTAAAAGATAAGATTAATTAGCACAGCAAGTAAGCATAAAATAAGCAGCGACTAAATAATAACGGAGAGAGCCGATGAAAGCCTTAGTGAGCCTTGTCAGTTTAAGCGCTTTGTTACTGGTGGCTTTACCCGGTCCGCTCTATAAGTATGGTGTCGTCAACTTAGGTACAGCGTTTACGGGGTTTAAGTTTGGTGTATTTGCGGGCATCGCGGCTCTTATCTTGCTGGTGTTACAAATCATATTTAAACGCAAAACAGTGACGCTTGGTAGTACGATAATAGCGCTACTACTATCTACTATTGCTATAGCAATACCACTTAGCATGCTGAATAAGGGTAGAAGTGTGCCGCCTATTCATGATATTTCGACCGATTTGGTCAATCCGCCTGAATTTGTAGCTATTGCCCCACTACGTGCTGATGCACCAAACCCAGTTGAGTATGCAGGTGTAGAAGCAGCAACCCAACAGCGCGCCGCCTACCCTGAACTACAAACATTAAGCTATGATCGAGCGCAATCTGAACTGGTTGAGGCAACCAAACAAGCCGTCGATCATTTAGGTTGGCAGCTGGTAAATATTGATGCTGACCAAGGAATTATCGAAGCGACAGATAGGACGATGTGGTTTGGCTTTAAAGATGATGTCATCGTACGTATCACTGATAACGGTAGCAAGCGCCTGGTCGATATCCGCAGTAAATCACGGATTGGCGGTAGCGATTTGGGTAAAAATACCGAGCGTATTCATGAATTTATTGAGGAGTTGGATGGGATTTTGGCAAAGTAGGATTTACCAAATGGCTGTCAAAACCGCTTATCCGCATTGAAATAAGAGATTTCTCTAAAATCGTGTAATACTATATTTATCTTAAAACCTCTCCTAACCTCACGCCACCGTCAATTTATAGTAACTGAGTGCTTCGATACCTTTTCTTTACTATTGAGATTGGTTACTCTAAGTCAATACTAGTTTTATTAGCCTTGCTCCAATTCTAAATGGTAATTTTGACGTTTATAGGATATTCTCATGCGCTTGACTCCATTCTCCACTTTATCGCTGCTTAGCATCGCGGTTGGTCTCAGCCTTGCCAGCACTGCTCAGGCCGCTAGACCACCAGCGCCAGATCTATCTAATAACGAGTTTCAACAATGCTTAGATGGTCTAAAGAACTCTAGCAAATTCCGCGGCGTCGATAGCTTTACCTTTAATAACTATCGTCCAAGTCAGCCTGACCCTAGCGTCATTCAGTCATTAAACTATCAACCCGAATTTCAAAAGGACGTCTGGGATTATCTGTCGTCACTTGTCGATACGGAACGAGTAGAAGATGGTATCCGCGCCAAACGCCAGTGGGCAGACACACTGCGCCGCATCGAATCGCGCTACGGTGTCAAAGCCGAGCACGTATTAGGGGTTTGGGGTGTAGAGTCTAACTTTGGTCAGACATTGGGTAAAAAACCCTTATTTGAATCTTTAGCGACGCTGTCTTGTTTTGATCGTCGTCAGAGCTATTTCCAAGGCGAATACGCCAATGCGCTAAAAATTGTGCAAAACGGCGATATAGCACCCAGCGATATGACCGGTTCTTGGGCTGGCGCGTTTGGACAGACACAGTTTATGCCAAGTACCTTTTTAGAATTGGCTGTTGATTTTGATGGCGATGGTCGTCGCGACTTGGTCAACAGTGTTCCTGATGCGCTTGCCTCTACTGCCAATTTCCTCGATAAACGTGGCTACCGCTCAGGTGAGCCATGGGGTTATGAAGTCAAACTTCCGAGTGGATTTTGGGGCGCATCGAACCGTAAAGACAAAAAATCTATCAGCCATTGGCGTAATCAAGGGCTGACATTAGCGAACGGTAGCCCGCTGCCGTCTGATTTGAATAGTGCCGGTTTACTATTGCCTGCAGGTCCTGACGGTCCAGCTTTCTTAGTTGGTAAAAACTTCGATACCTTTTATTCGTATAATGCCTCAGAAAGCTATGCACTGGCGATTGCACATTTATCAGATCTCATTACTCGCGAGGATAGCAGTAAAACCGACTTTATCACCGCTTGGCCAACTGATGACCCTGGTATTGGTCGCCAAGAATCCAGAGCAATTCAGCAAGCGTTATTAAATGCCGGCTACGATATTGGAGAAGTCGACGGTATCATCGGTGATAATACGCGCACTGCAATTCAACAGTATCAATCGAGCCATGGTATCTTCCCAGCCGATGGACGCGCAGGACAGAAGTTTTATCGCGCAATCATTGGTAGTGCCGCTGCTACTGGCAATCAATATGGACAGCCAGCAAACAGTCGTCCTTTAAATCCTGCCCCTGCCGACCGTATGGGACAATTGATTCAACAACAAACTAGCCCTAAATCCACTTCTAACACTTACTCCGTACAGCCATCAACATCGTCATCAAGCAATACGCGCTATCGCCGTGTTACCAGTCCTGATGGCACAGTGAAACTTGTCCGTGTGGATGAAGGTTCGTAGTTAGATATTAAAATAAACGGTTAAAGTTACGATCATTATTTACTAGCTTTAACCCTCTAACGAAAAAGCCACGCAAATTAGCGTGGCTTTTTTTATAAGATATATTTAATGCTTTAGGAATAAACAGTCGTTAGTAAATAATCTCTACAAATAACTACTACTAAACAATCGGTGGCGGGGTTGGTTTACCATTATCGCCATCCCAGTTCTCGCGTGCTTTATCATCTAAATCAGCAGGCGTTTTTGGCTCCCATTTACCATTTTCTTTCCACGTAGCATCACCCCAATCCGCATCTTCTTCTTTTCTATCCAAATCTTTATAGGCTTGAGTTGGATCAATACCGCGACGCTTCATATCGGCTACTTGCTCTTCTAAGGTATGAAACTGATTTGCTTCATGCATTTTCTCTTCCAAGCTGGTTAATTCAGTGTTTAATGCATCTTTTTTAGAGTTGCTCATTATGTATTCTCCCTAGTTGTTCAATATTGTCATGTGCTTATCACCTTCATTATTACGGGTATTGCCTAGCTTCACAACCATTGCGACGTATGCTTTGTATTACAAAACGTAGCCATGACCATCCTAAACTCTATTCAAAGCGTAAAATGTAATTGTTAAACATAAGGCATAGCCATCAATAAGGCTTTTTTAGATGAGCCTAGCTAGGTATAAATTGAATAAGATATTTATTAATAAGAGTGATACGTAGAGTTAATTTAGAGGCAGAGACGGCTGATTGTCTGTTTTTGGCTTTTTATCGGCCAGTAGACTTTTTGCATGGTAGGTAAGTTTCCATAGCTCTTGGGTCACCCGCGTGCCATAAGTGGTTAATTGTATCCAATTAGCCGCGACCAACTGACGCTGCAATTGGTTTAAATCATCCTGAGAAATCTGACAACGCGCCACAGCGTGAACATTTGGCATGTCTTTTTTAATATCTGCCTCAGCTCTAGTAGCGATTAAGCGATTGATGGCGCTCTGCAAACCATAGCTTGAAAAGGTCGCGGGTATTTTCATTAAGGTAACTAACACCTCTTGCCATGACAAAATCATAGGTCGGGTCACATCGCTTAAATTACCCCCTTCATAGGCTTGCGCTTTATATTGAACCTCAAAGGTTTCGGTCAGCATGATGGGTTTACTAACACTATCAGCGGCAAGATGATTGATAGTAACTGGATGTTCTTGAGCGTGCTTAGACACTCTATTGGTCGAAAAGCTAGCAGACACCTCTTCAGTAAGTGCCGATTTATTTGCTTTCATCAGCTCGTCACTGACTCTTACCCAGCCATCCCCTACCTCATGATTGGCAACCATTTTATAATAGGCTTGAATAAGCAGCTGCTCGATATCGTTTTCTGTCTCATAATAATAAATCTTATCGGCTTTTTTAGTGACCATATTGGTGAATTCTTGCAACTGCCGACTGATATTAGCTTCGTTATGGTGTGTCTTGACCAATATCAACAAGGGTTTGAGCTTGGCTTTGGCATTGAGATAGCTTAAATGCATTTGACTGACGCCGGTATTTTGCGCCGTGCCATAGCTATCACCGATAATCATCAGCGCATAATCACAGGCATCGATACACTGGCGCCCATATAATGACGCTTTCGGTAATTTGCTAGAAACGTCATAAGTTAAAAATGCGCGGGCTTGAAAAAACATCGCCACACTGTCTAAAACCAACAGTTGGTCGTTGTCAGCGCATATGACGTGAATATGATAGCGACGGTTTGGCACAATCACCTCTAAGCTTAGGTAGTCATATAAATGGTAGTCATATAAACAATAGCCATATCAATTGCTAATGAAATCAGCGTAATCCCGAATATTCTGTTTGGCAAATACTAGCCTAGCACAATATTACTGAGATGCGTTTAGTTTATTACTAATTCCATTAATATATTGCGGAATTATAACAGCTACCTAGTTATTGAGCAGATAAAAAACGTTTATTAGGATAAAACAAAGCCGCTTAAGGCGACAGATAATACTGTATATCAGTTTCCTGACCTAATAAATGCTGTATCACCACACCTAATTTCTCATCATATTTGGTCGCATAAAAAGTCAATGGCGGCGATATATCTACCCTTGTGCCCGTATCATTAAGCATCTCAGCAGCCGAAAACTCAGCAGGCAAAGCCAACAACTGATTTACCAATAACAGTTGCTTAACGCGCTCAGCAATTGCTTGCCCTGAGTCGACAATTTGTATCGCTAATTGCTGCTCTGCAATTTCTTGGCGTAAAAACGCTTTAAAAAATGGATAATGGGTACAGCCTAATACTAACTGGTCTATGCCATCTTGGGTAAACAGCTGTAATTGCTGGCGTAAATCCTGAGCAGTTTTGCTGTCTTTTGACATGCCTGATTCGACCCAAGGGACCAGTTCTGGGTCAAAATATTTGGTTACTTTGGTGGCATTGGGGCTGGCGACGTTAGTAATGACATCGTTAAGTAACGCCCCATTTAAAGTCGCTTTTGTTGCCAATACCGCAACATGACCAGTTTTACTGGCTAAGACCGCAGGTTTTAAAGCAGGTACCAAACCAACAATAGGCAACTGCGGATAACAGCGTCTGGCGGTCTCTAATGCATAAGCCGAGGCGCTATTACAGGCAATAACGATAAGCTTGCAGCCTTGTTGATATAACCATTCTACCGCTGTTAGCGTCAACGCTTTAATATCGTCACTATCACGATTGCCATAAGGTACATGCAAGGTATCGGCATAATAAACGTAACGCTCATGCGGTAATTGCTGAGCCAAGTGTAGATAAACCGACAATCCTCCAACACCCGAATCAAACAAGCCGATTGGCGCGCTGCGATCTTTCTTAATCACATCATTTATCACGCTATTATTTGATAGGGAGCGTGTATCAGACTCATTAGTGGTAGTTTCACTAATAAACTTAAGAGGAGCTACATTTACGGCAATGTTCATTTTTATTTTACCGCCGCTTTCATAGAGATACCGTTTGCATAGATAGGTTGTGATGTGAATACGCTTTATAAAATTCATTAAGGCAAAGTTAAGTACATCAATAACTAGCATGGATATTGATAACAGCAAAGAGGCTAATGCTTAATTATTACGTGCTGCCATTATCGTTTAATTGATAACTGTTTTTAGCTAGATGGCATCGATAATGCATAGGACTTACCACCACTTTGCAGGGTTAGTATCGTCTCACCATCACGCTCTGTCAATTCTCCAATTTCCGTTAAATGATAAAAGGCATTACGCCCAATAAGCGCGTGCAAGTTATTTCGCACCATCATATAAGGGCGAACTTGAGTATCGCTTTCTGAGCGCCCATTTTCTTCGTTATCATAAATTCTGCTAGCATCAACATTACTAGCATTAATATTACTGCTATAGTCTTCAGGGATATAAGCACGCAGACTAATAGTATGCTCATCATCTAAACGTACCACATCGCCCGTGGTGGTGGTAAATTCCAGCCAGCGCTTATCGTCTTCATCAACGATACCGACATCATTAATCAATAATGGTGCATCTTCTACTTGAATACGCAGCTTTTGCACCGGTGTCTTTAAAAAGTACTTAAACTTGCCAGCATTTTCCTCTTTCCATAAGATAGTGGCAAATAAATTGACTAATGACTGCCGGGTCATGTGCACGCCTTCGTGCCACCATTCGCCATTGGCTTTGATAGTCAAATCCATATCCTCTACTTGCTCAGGATGCCAATTCTCAAGAGGCGGTAGGGCGCGTCCTTCACGTATGCCGGCTGTCGACTTAAAATACTGGCTAAGCGCAGCCATACTATTTAGCTCGGAACCTATGTCATTTGGGGCTTGCAGGGTATTTTTATTAAGGGTGTCCACACTTTTATTATTATCATTCATCATACAATCCTTTATTTAGTAATCAAAGTTTGGCAAATCTGTTATTACTATAAATTTTAGTTTCGGGTATGATGAAAGCCTCTCGTCATTATCCCCCTACTTATTCAATCTTACCTTAACATTGATATTCAGAAATGCGTATCGTGTTTGTAGGACTTTTCTTTTATAATGAGTAACGATTTTTTATTTAAAATGATTCAGTGGGTGTTGTATTAATGACACATTTTACGTTGTAGGTTGATATTTTTATATCAGATATTTTTAATCTTAACGTCGTCAATTGATGCCGCAAAGACTGTTTTTATCGGGCAGCCATATGTCTGAGTAACGTTAGCGCCGCAAGCCTTATTATTCAATTGTTAAGCTAATGATGCCCTGAGATAAGCCACTACAAGTTTAGGAGTAGGTATGCAAGAGCAAGACAATCAAACGCCAGTCGTTGATAGTGACATCGTAAGTAGCGATACCGTAAATACTGATACACCAGTAGCAGAAACGGCAACTGTAGAAGCTAAAGAAGTCGCCACGACTGAAGAAGCCGCTGAAGTTGAAGCGACAGAAGCTGCTGCTTCTGTGGTAGACGCTCCTGTGTTAGAAGAAACACCTGAGCCTGTCGTAGAACCAGTCGCCGCAGAGCCTGAAATCGAACGTGAGTCGATGGAATTTGACGCCATTATCGTCGGTGGTGGACCAGCAGGTTTGTCTGCCGCCATTCGTTTGCGTCAGCTCGCTATAGCAGCTGGTAACGATGAGTTTATGGTTTGCGTGGTCGAAAAAGGCTCTGAGTTCGGGGCGCATACCTTATCTGGCGCTGTCATCGAGCCACGTGCTTTAAACGAGCTGATACCAGACTGGAAAGAAAAAGGCGCACCATTAAATGTGCCAGCAACTGAAGATCGCTTCTACTACTTGAACTCAGCCACTCGTTCAACCAAGGTTCCCGATTCTCTTATTCCAGCCCCAATGCACAATAATGGCAACTATATTGTTTCATTAGGCAATGTCGTTCGTTGGTTGGCTGTACAGGCCGAAGAGCTTGAGGTCATGATGTTCCCAGGTTTCCCTGCTGCTGATATTCTATATAATGATGACGGTTCAGTACGTGGTATCTTGACTGGCGATATGGGTGTGGCTGCTAGTGGCGAAGCCAAGGCTAGCTTTGAGCCTGGTTATGAGCTACTTGCAAAGTACACTATTTTCGCTGAAGGTAGCCGCGGTCATTTGGGCAAACGCTTAATCAGTCGTTTCGGTCTTGATAAAGACTCTGACCCCCAGCATTACGGTATTGGTTTAAAAGAGCTGTGGGAAGTTGCACCTGAGAAACACGAGCAAGGCGTGGTCATGCACGGTCTTGGCTGGCCATTGACCGAGACAGGTTCTACTGGTGGTTGGTGGTTATATTTCGATGAAAACAACCAAGTAAGCTTTGGTCTTGTCGCTGATTTGTCTTACCATAACCCATATATGTCGCCATTCGATGAGATGCAGCGTTTAAAAACCCACCCTGTCATCAAAAACGTATTAGAAGGCGGTAAGCGCATTTCTTACGGCGCACGTGCGTTGACCAAAGGCGGCTTAAACTCATTACCAAAATTCACCTTCCCAGGTGGCGTGTTGGTCGGTGATGATGCTGGATTCTTAAACCCTGCCAAGATTAAAGGTACGCATACTTCTATGAAGTCAGGCATGCTAGCTGCTGAAGCAATTTTCGAAGCATTACAAGCTGGTCGTGAGCATGATGACGTGGTCGCTTATAGCACCATGTATAAAGAATCTTGGTTATATCAAGACAACTACGAGTCGCGTAACTTCTCGCCTGCGATACATCGCATGGGTCTGTTTATGGGCGGCGCGTTTACCTTTATTGAGCACAACTTGTTGAAAGGTAAAATGCCATTTACTCTACATGACAATCTTCCTGACTACGATCAGCTAGAACGTGCGGCTCATGCCTACCAGCCAACCTATCCTAAGCCAGATGGCAAATTGATATTTGATAAATTATCGTCAGTATTTATCTCGAACACCAACCACGCTGAAGATCAGCCAACGCATTTGAAATTGACTGATCCAACGGTGCCTATTTCAGTCAACTTACCACTATATGCTGAGCCTGCGCGTCTGTATTGCCCAGCTGGCGTTTATGAAGTGGTAAAAGATGCGGAAGGTGCTAAGTTTGTGATTAATGCGCAAAATTGCGTCCATTGTAAAACCTGCGACATCAAAGACCCGTCACAGAACATCACGTGGGTCACACCAGAAGGCGGCGGTGGTCCTAACTATCCAAACATGTAAACCATGTCTGAGATAAATATAGCTCAATAAAAAAACCGCTCTTAATGATAAGGGCGGTTTTTTAATGCTTGTATGTTTAATGGCTCAATTTCTTAATTTACTGATAAAGGCTAGTCAGTCCACGCATCACGATTGGCTTCATCTTTTAATTTCACAAAATCATCAGGATCAAACTTGATTTGATCGCCCGTTTTACCTTCTTTGATTTGTTTTTCATAATCGCGCAATATTCTGAGTGCAACTGGTGATAAGATTAAAATAGCCACTAAATTGACCAATGCCATCAGACCCATTGATAAGTCAGCGAAGTTCCAAATAGCAGGTAAGCTAGCAATTGCGCCGACGAATACCATGCCCAATACCATAAAGCGGAAAATCATGATCATTACCTTGGCATTTTTCTCGCCAGAGATAAACTCAAGATTGGACTCACCATAACTGTAGTTGGCGATGATAGAGGTAAATGAGAAGAAGAAAATAGCAATCGCGACGAAAATCACGCCCATATCACCCACATACTGCGACAATGCTAACTGAGTTAACTGGATACCTTCTTGCTCGACATTCGGGTCAACGACGCCAGAGAGAATAATAATGGCAGCGGTTGCTGTACAGATAACTAGTGTATCCATAAATACACCCAGCATTTGCATAAAACCTTGCACGGCTGGATGATCAGGATGACTTTTTGCTGTCGCAGCTGCATTAGGCGCTGAGCCCATACCTGCTTCGTTAGAAAATAGACCGCGCTTGATACCATTAATCATTGCCTGCGCAATACCATAACCAATCACACCGCCCGCCGCTTGCTCAAAACCAAAGGCTGATTTTACAATCAAAGCAATCGCTGCTGGGAACTCACTAAAATTGGTGATAATAATATAAAGCGCCAATAAGATATAAAGAATCGCCATAACAGGCACGATTTTACCCGCAATACGCGCAACCGAACGCAAACCACCAAATACCACTGGCGCAACCAGCACCACCAATATCAAACCTGTCATCCACGTTGGTATACCAAAGGCTTCATTGGTCGCTTGTGCAATCGTATTTGACTGCACGCCATTGAATGCCAAACCAAAAGCAACCAACAAACAAAGCGAGAAGAATATCGCAAGCCAGCGTTTACCCAAACCTTTTTCAATATAATAAGCTGGTCCACCGCGGTAGACATTGTCATTATGCGGCACTTTATAAGCTTGTGCTAAGGTTGACTCAATAAAACTGGTCGACATCCCCACTATCGCCGTCATCCACATCCAAAATACGGCACCTGGTCCACCAAGATAGATAGCAATGGCTACCCCTGCCAGATTACCCGTACCGACGCGCGCCGCCAGTGAGGTCATCAATGCCTCAAACGAGCTGATACCCCCATCTTTACGGCCTTGATTTGACACTCGTAATAATTGCCACATATGACCGAAGTGGCGAAATTGAATAAAACGCGTAGCAACGGTAAAATAAAGACCGGCGCCAATCAAAACAAACATCAGCAAGCCATACCATGGATTGCTGGCGATTAACCAATCATTATTACCCCAAATAATACTAACACCGTAATTAACGGCGCTATTAAACCAACCTGCTATGCTTTCGTTCATACTATATTTCCCTGACTGACTTTCTATATTTTTAACATATGTTATTAATCAATGTGACTGCCTACCCTCTTATGACGCTTTGTTCTCTCCAGACCTCTCTAACAGTACTAGAAAGCTAAGCGATAAAGTGGCAATAAAATCACCCATATCATGTTGGCGTATTTTAACTGACTGGTGATTATTTAACTATTTCAATCCTTTATTTAGAACTTTTAATATCTCTAAACTTTTGACGAGTAGAATGCTTTAAATAAAAAAATCTATTGTTATAAATAAACAATAATGAAAAACTTTTAAGACTGGTTAATAGTGATGAAAGTATGACTATCTTTATCTAACGCTTATTTATTATAAAAAAACTTGGCAATATAACGTTTACTTATGAGTTCTTGATTCTTATTTTTAAAATAAATGCTATTTTTAACTTATAGCCATTAATATAGCCATAAGAACAAATCCTTAACGTTAATAAGGTGTTAGTAGGCTATTCCATTAAAGACTGGAGATTTATTAACTTTTACTAACATAAGTTATACTATAGTTTCTATGGAACAAATATTTAGTTACATAAAGTAAATAAAATTTATTTATTGTTAATTAAGTCAATATTGTATATATTCCTAATAAGTTTATAAAAAATGCTTGCAATACTTACTGGAATGAATAATTTTGAAGCATTGAAGCCATATTATCGGGAAGATGATATGAATGATAAGACAGAGGATTGTCAGCCAATACCGACCTTCCTATTTATATCCGCTTAATTCAATAAAAACTTCTTCATCTCTGTTAATAGATAACGAAAGAATAAATTTTTAAACGGTTAATATTGACTTTATCCTGCAAATTTTATGCTGCAGTACCGAGCAACTTAACATCAGTGTATGTATCACTATCATTGAAAAAAATTTGCTCATATGTTGATAATTTTGGGTTACTTATCCTGATTGATCATTCTGCTTTAGCCGTTCGTCTACCGTTTTTATGGTTGTAAGATGGACTGAGTGTCACACTGCTTTTTGTAGTAGCACAAACACTAAAGCAAAATGACTTGTCAGACTCAAATCAGTGACCTTGTTTTTATGTTAGACAAAAGGAGTTGTCCTATGGAGAACCACAACGATTCATCAGGTTATTGGCGTGCCAATCTCCGTCTCATTAAAGTTAGCCTCGTCATTTGGGCCTTAGTCTCTTATGGTTTTGGTATCTTGCTACGTCCATTACTGTCAGGTATTAAGGTAGGCGGTACCGATCTAAGCTTTTGGTTTGCACAACAAGGGGCTCTTATCGTATTTATCGCCTTAATCTTCTTTTATGCATGGCGCATGAATAAACTAGATAAACAATATGGTGTAGACGAGGAATAGCCCTATGAGTCAATTTACGATTAATATTATTTTTGTAGGTCTATCCTTCGCTCTATACTTCGGTATTGCATGGTGGGCACGTGCAGGTTCTACTAGTGAGTTTTATGTTGCTGGCGGCGGCGTGCATCCAGTAATGAATGGTATGGCAACGGCTGCTGACTGGATGAGTGCAGCGTCATTTATCTCAATGGCAGGTATTATTGCCACTGGTGGTTATGCTGCTTCAACATATTTGATGGGCTGGACAGGTGGTTATGTACTACTGGCCATGCTCCTAGCACCTTACCTACGTAAATTTGGTAAATTCACGGTTCCTGATTTTATCGGTGACCGCTTTTATTCTAAAACCGCGGCTATGATTGCCGTTGTTTGTTTGATTATCGCATCAACCACTTACGTTATCGGCCAGATGACCGGTGCTGGTGTGGCATTCTCACGCTTCTTAGAAGTTGATAATACAACCGGTTTGATTATTGCGGCAGTTGTTGTATTCTTCTACGCCGTACTTGGTGGTATGAAAGGGATTACCTACACGCAGGTTGCGCAGTATGTGGTTCTAATGATTGCCTATACGATTCCTGCTGTATTTATCTCACTTGAGCTGACGGGCAACCCGATTCCAGGTCTTGGTTTGTTCTCAAACCATATTGAAGCAGGCATTCCTATCCTAACCAAGCTTGACCAAATCGTCGTCGACTTAGGCTTTACCGCTTATACTGCTGACGTACCGAACAAGCTAAACATGGTGTTATTTACGTTATCACTGATGATTGGTACCGCGGGTCTACCTCACGTTATCATTCGCTTCTTTACCGTTCCTAAAGTTGCTGACGCACGTTGGACAGCTGGTTGGACATTGGTATTTATCTCGCTACTATACTTTACTGCTCCAGCAGTAGGTGCGATGGCACGTTTAAATCTAATCGACACCATTTATCCACAAGGTGTTGATGCCCCTGCTATCGAATATGATCAACGTCCAGACTGGATGAAGACATGGGAAGATACAGGCCTTATTAAGTACAATGATCTAAATAACGATGGACGCATCCAGTTATATGCCGATAGTGGACTTGGTGCAGCAGAGCTAGCATTAGCTGCCGCAACAACTGAAGGCGGTGATGTCGCTGCTACAACGGCTGCTGTTGAAGAAGCAAAAGCGGAGCATGCTTTAGAGCGTGACGGTGTGTTTGTTGATAGAGGTTGGGCAGGTAACGAGCTTGACGTAAACGCTGATATCCTGGTATTGGCAAATCCAGAAATCGCACAGCTACCAGGGTGGGTTATTGGTCTTATCGCCGCAGGTGGTTTGGCAGCAGCGCTATCTACAGCAGCTGGTCTACTACTCGCAATCTCATCAGCGATCAGTCATGACTTGATCAAGCGTAACCTTAATCCAAACATTAGTGATGCAGGCGAGCTAAAAGTAGCACGTATCACGATGGCTATCGCGATTGTGGTTGCGACATGGCTCGGTATTAATCCACCAGGATTTGCGGCACAGGTCGTTGCATTAGCCTTTGGTATTGCAGGTGCATCACTGTTCCCTGCATTGATGATGGGTATTTTCTCGAAGCGTATTAATAACTTGGGCGCCATTGCTGGTATGCTCACGGGTTTAATTAGTATCTTGGTTTATATCTTTGTCTTCAAAGGTTGGTTCTTCATTACCGGTACGGCAAACTTCCCTGATACGGAAGAGTATTGGTTATTTGGTATCTCACCATTATCATTTGGTGCGGTTGGTGCCCTATTGAACTTTATCGTCGCCTTTGCCGTTTCTTATGCGACTGCGCCACCACCAGCACATATCCAAGAGTTGGTTGAAAGTGTACGTTCGCCACGCGGCGCCGGTGCTGCAATCGATCATTAATCGTCGATATAAGCTAGCAAATGAAGTGCAAATGATAGATGTTTTTTTACGATAATATATCACTCACAGGCAGCAGCTGCTTGTGAGTGATTTTTTTATCTATCACTCTTAAAAGTAAAAATGATGAGAAACATATTCATAAGTGACATAATAAATGCGCTTAAAATACTTGTAATGGTAGGTTTGTTTTTAATAATTGATATGAAATGCGCTAATGGCGTTAAGGAAAAGTCCTATGCTTTTTGAGTTTATCGCAACTATAGCAGCTGGGTTTGGTTTGGCTGGGATAGCATTGGTTATAACTCACCTGAGTAAACTTGCCGGTAAAAAAGCACCAAGATGGCTTATTCCATTATTTGGTGCCATCGGTATCTTTGGCTTTCAAATAAGCCAAGAATATAGCTGGTTTGGTCAACAGGTTGCACAGCTCCCTGAAGGTGTCCATGTTGTCAAAAAAGTTGAAGAAGGTACGTGGTTTCGCCCATGGTCGTACGTTAAACCTCAAACCTTACGCTTTATAGCAGCTGATAGTGGACACGCTCGTGCTAACGCCGATAACCCAGATATTTATTTGGTTAATTTGTATTTGTTTGAAAGACGTAGAAGTGTGCAGCAAGTACCACAAGTGATTGACTGTGCTGCTCCTGCCCGTGCAGATTATGTGCTACAAGAAAAAGGCAGTAAGCTGAGTATTGATGAGCATGTGAAACAAACGACTGCTTGGCGACCTTTAGAAAAAAGTGATCCGCTATATATCAATGTTTGCATTAATAAAAAATAACTCAGCTATTGAGACCTCTAAAAGCTGATTTATGAATATCTCTATATCTTATTGAACAGGCTCTTTGAATGTATTTGCCGAAAAGTAAGGTTAATAACGATTATTCACTTTCGCATAAGCATGCTTAGAGTTAGCGCCTAACAGTAAGCCGGCGCATAGCCCACCAAAATGCGCCGCAAATGAGATACCTTGCTGCGGTATCAAACCTTGTTTAATAGTAAGCCAATAACCAGTGCCCATCACAATACAAGCCAATAAATAGCCCCAGCGCCTTGCAAATACTGCCCCACCTATCATATAACCGAGCATCGCAAAACAAAGCCCAGAGGCACCTATATGTATCGATAATGGTGAACCAATCACCCATGTCACAAGTCCTGCGGCAACAATCAGCTTAATGACGGTACGATAGGCATTATTCTCAAATAATCCAAATAAGAATAAAACCTGTATCAATGTCAGCGAGTTTCCCACTAGATGTGAGAAATTACCATGCATCGTCCATGAGGCAAACACTCCTATCATACTGCCAATATCCAATGCTCGCGGCACAATACCAAAAATATTCCATAGACCGAAAAACACAGTGTCATTAAGAAAAAACATCACCCACATTGGTATCAGTACAAAAGCATATAGACCAAATACTTGCTTAATGCGTACGATTACAAGCGTCGTCAATTGCTGCCACTTCATCTATTCTTATATCCTTTTTATCTTATTAAACACGTGTTAATGACTGGCAGACAAAATCGTCGTTTCTACAGGTTTAAAAGATAGCGATGACGCATCTTTATTGGCAGTTAATATACTACTGGCGTGTAATAGCGAGGTTGAATGATAAGGCACTAGCGCCGTTGGTACAAAGCTACGAGCAGCATCGATATGTTTAACTGAATCGTCAAAGAAAATATGAGGGGCAAATGTTTTCAGTACCGAAGTCTTCTCAAGCCCTCCCAAAAAAAACGCCATATCAATATCTACGCCCCAATCACGCAATGTTTTTATCGCTCGTAAGTCAGCTGGGGCATTACGAGCCGTCACCAAGGCTATTTTCATCGGACAAGAATGCAGGCTTGCAGGCAAACGTTCTTGCATTTTTGATAGCTTAATCAATAATTCTGCATACGGACCTTTTTCTATCGGTAAATCACGCATTTTGGCTTCACGGTCATGAAAAGCTTGCAACCCTTTTTGCTTATAAAGCAGCTCGCCTGAATCATCAAATAGTACTGCATCACCATCGAAGGCAATACGCAACTGCTTGGTATCCAGCTCATAAGTATTGACTGGCGTGGCATCTAATATCGCACAGGCGCAGATATCAGCATCTGCAACCTGCTGCGCATCTTCAAGATTGGTCGTCAAAAACAAATCTACATTAAAATCTTTGATATAAGGTGCGATAGGGCTGCCAGATATAAAGGCTGAACGCGAAATGTTTAACCCATGTTCACGTATTGCATTAAGGACTTGAATACCTGTATCTGGGCTGCTTTTTGAGACAATGACCACTTCTACCAAAGGCGCATCGACACCGTTATCCTTATTATCACAGTCATGACAATAATGATTTAAATTCAATAGCGCTTTAATCAGCGGGTAACCTGCACCAATGGTCAACGGATCATTTTCACGCTCAGCCATATAGTTGCGGAACTCTTTAACGGCATCGCGGGGACGCTGCTGTAAAAGCGATATAAGATGATTCTCAGACTCTGACAAATCAAATAAAGCGGTTGCCGATATAGCAACTATCAAGGTATTGGTAAGATCAATGGCCATGGTCTTTCTGCTTAATGTTTTTTTAGGAATCGAAATGAATAGAATGAATTTTACTATAGCTACCACTAATAACGAGACGCGTTATGTTAACGTCATTATCTGCATACTCTCATATAATTATTTTAAAATAAAATAGAGTCTTTGAATAATTTGCAACAACAATCTTAAAATATTAATTCACAAAAAAAAGCCATATTATCATCATGATAATATGGCTATAAAATCAAACTACTATTTTTATTTTCTAACTAAGACAATCCTAGTTTAGATTTTCTATCTATGCTGTGGTTAACTTAACAACACCAAAGATATTGCTGGGAACGCTACTAAAATCACTAAGCGAATCAAGTCAGAGACAATAAAGGGCATCACCCCCTTGAACATATCGGACAGCTTAATATGCGGTGCCATCGCTTTAATCACAAAGATATTCATACCCATCGGCGGCGTAATCAATCCAAGCTCCACCGTCAATACTGCAATGATACCAAACCAAACCGGATCATAGCCTAACGCGACAATAATTGGAAAGACCACTGGAATCGTAATCACTAACATCGCTAGGGCATCCATAAATAGCCCTAACAGGAAATACATAATCAAGATGCAGATAAGTACTATCATTGGGCTGACCGCCAATGTACCAATCCACGTTGCCAAACTATAAGACAAGCGCGATACTGAGATAAAGTAGCCCAATGCTTCCGCACCAAGTAGCATAAAGAAGACCACCGCAGAGAGAGCTAGGGTCTCAATCAATGATTGCTTAAGCCCCGTCATGCGCATGCCTTTGGCAAAAGCATAAGCCCACGATACAAACGCTCCAACTGCAGCGCCTTCTGTTGGAGTAAATAGCCCAAAGAAAATACCCGCGATAATTACGATGAAGATAAAGCTAAATGGAATAAGACCTGTCAAAGAGATTAGCTTTTGTTTCCAAGAAGTAGGCTCCCCGCGTTGCGCTAAATGTGGCTTCCAGCGCACCATAATCATGACAGTAATCGAATACATCACCATGCCAAGCATGCCTGGCAAGAAACCAGCGATAAACATATCACCGACTGACTGCTGGGTTAAGATGGCATAGACCAGTAGCGCGATACTAGGCGGAATCATGATGCCCAAAGTACCACCAGCGGCTAAAATACCGCAGGCAAAGCCTGGTTGATAACCATACTTTTCCATTTGTGGCAGTGCTACTTTAGTCATGGTAGACGCAGTCGCCAATGATGACCCTGAGATGGAAGCAAAAATACCGGACGAACCAATACCAGCAATACCTAAACTGCCCCTTACGCCACCAAAGATAGTTCGCGTCGCGTCAAACAGCTTTCCTGCCATACCAGAATGAGAAGCAAAGACACCCATAAGTATGAACAATGGAATAGCACTAAAATCATATTTCGCTAAGACATCAACTGGCAAGTCCTTGAGCATCTGTACAGCACCAATCGGTGCAGTCACAGCACCAAAGCCAACCAGACCAACGCCTAACATAGCAAGTGCAACAGGGACACGCAGCATGACCATCGCAATCATACATAACAAACCAATGGCACCAATAATTTCTGGACTCATGCGCCTGTCTCCTCAGCGTCAAAGAACTCGCCTGTTTTAAAAATATTGATGGATTCGATCAATGACCGAATGGCAAGTAAGACACTTAAGAAGGCACTGATAGCATAAATTGGCATCATAGATATTCGAAGGTCTTGCGTGACTTTTCCATACTCTATCGCATCAAAAGCACTCTCATATAGACCCCAAGCAAATACAATACCGATGATAAAGAAGCCCATCATAAAGGTGCCCATCATGTAACCTTTAAGGGCTTTTGACATCTTTTGGGTGAATACATCGACGATGATTTGTGAGCGCTCGACAAAAGCGGCAAAAGCGCCGAGTAAAGCAAAGAGCATAAAGTAAGAGACGATCTCGACGCTGCCTTTGACTGTAAATCCAAACTCACCACCAGTTAGCTTGAATACATAGCGGGCAATCACATCCAGCATGGTGGTCAGTACAATAATAATCAGACTGATACCACCAATGAACTGACATAATCTGGAGATAAGGATGCTCAGTTTAACTAAAAACGCCATGCGACAACTCCTTTAGGTTAGACCTTACAGGCTGCACTAACGGCTTTTGCCTTAGCATAAACGCCATCTGCATCTAGACCTAGGGCTTTAACATCAGCAAGATATTTATTGGTACCTTTCTCAAGCGGTCCTTTCCAGTTAGGATCATTCAATGGATCAGGGATTTCAACGATTTCATCACCTTTTTTCCTAGCTGCTTCTATGGCCATATCATCATGTTTATCAAATACTTCACCAATCTTATTGGCAAGCGCCATACCTGAGTTCTTATCCAGTACCTTTTTCAAATCATCCGGTAAACTCTCATATTTTTCTTTATTCATAGTCACCATAAGCGCTGAACTATAAAAAGGAATATTGGTATGGTATTTAGTGATTTCGTCGATTTTAAAGGCAGTAACAGCTTCCCAAGGAAAACTCAAACCATCAACAACGCCGCGTTGTAAAGAGGTATACATATCATTGGCAGGCAATCCTACTGGTGAGGCCCCAGCACTTTCAATAATGTCACCAGCAACCGCAGAAGGACGACGAATACGCATACCCTTCATATCTTCAGGCGTGCGAATTAATTTGTTTGTTGTATGTAATGCACCCGGTCCAGCACCATACATAAATAACATATGCGTATCTTCATATTCACTAGCTAAAGTACCATCCTCATATAGAGTTTGAAGCATACAACCCATCTGAGTGGCTGAGTTTGATAAGCCTGGAAGTTCCGTAATCTGAGTTAAAGGAAAGCGCCCACTAGTATAGCCATGTGCTTGTGAACCAATATCTATCGTACCTTTAGCCGCAGATTCATAAGTAACGTCTGCTTTAGCAAGACCCGCTGAAGGATATAACTCTACTTTTAAGCGGCCGTTAGAATCCGCTTCTATTTGCTTAGCCCAAGGTTCAAAGACCTCTGTGCTAATAGATGACGTTGCTGGCCAAAAATGGGAAAAACGTAATGTTGTTGTTTCTTGAGAAGTGGCTGCGGAAGCATCAGTACTATCAGAAGTTTGATTAGAACAACCAAGAAGGCTAATAGCTGCTAAGGCACCTATTGAAAAGAGAGGAGCTAACTTCATTATCAATTCCTTTTGATAACCATGGATAGGGTGTGAGTTTTTACTGAAAAGTTGATTATAGGGTCAAATTCCGTATAGACTCCATATATGCTTTTAATTAACTAAAGTTGAAACACCTCTTAAAATTAGCAGCTATAATGATATAAGTCAAATCATTTTAGGTGAACAAAAAATAATATATTTAATATAAGAGATAGTGTTTTTTATAGCAATAAAATACCTTATTAACGCCTGTTATTTAAAATCCCCAGCCTTCAGCCAAAAGAAAACCCCCTTCGCTTTCGCGAAGGGGGTTTTACTTTTAGAATAGAGAGCTGACGATGACCTACTCTCACATGGCCGGAGCCACA
>NZ_JACHXL010000007.1 GCF_014192115.1 Psychrobacter luti | reverse complement strand
CAGAAGTGAAACATCATCGCGCCAATGGTAGTGTGGCTCCGGCCATGTGAGAGTAGGTCATCGTCAGCTCTCTATTCTAAAAGTAAAACCCCCTTCGCGAAAGCGAAGGGGGTTTTCTTTTGGCTGGGGTTTGGGGATTTTAAATAACAGGCGTTAATAAGGTATTTTATATATCACTAATACATAACTTAACACCTATGTATTGTTGAGATGACTTATTAAGGCTATGATAATTACAGTTCATATTATTGATGTAGAATCATTAAAGAAGTATGAGCTTTTATAAATAAATTTAATGATATAAGAATTAATAATCACAAGGATGAGATAATTATGACTATTGCAAAGAATATTGAAGTAAGTAGCACCTCTGAAACCAGTTTTGAAGATGCTATCCAAAAAGGTGTGGCGCGTATCGCCAAAACCATTAACAATGTTCAAGGTGCTTGGGTAAAAGAGCAGAAAGTAGGAATTACTGATGGTAAAATCAATAAGTATCATGTCATTATGATTGTGAGCTTTGTGATTAATGAGGGTACTGACCTTAGTTAATTATTAATAATGCTAAAGTACTCACAAACCTGATTTCTTTAAGAAATAAAAAGCCTGTGTATGCAGGCTTTTCTTATGTCTTTTAATCATTAATAAAGTAGATAGTCTGTTTGTAGAAATCTCTTAACATTATAGATCGAAGTAGATGTAGTAAACTGGTTGATGTTCTTGTGAAGACTAAAGGTATTATATCTAATCTCTGCTTCGTCGGAATTAACACTCATATGACTCGATGCTTTCTTTGCTTGTGCTTGATGCTCAACCATACAGAGCAAGTTGTTGGTCACCGTCTAAGGAGTTGATAGGTGTAATCTCTCAAGTACAAGGCACAGTAGCATTTGCCATTGATAGCCTATCCGATAAAATTAGCCTAAAAACAATAACTATTAATGAGAACCCTATGACAACTTCAAAAGTAACTTATCAAGGCGATCTACGCACTACTGCTATCCATTTGCAATCTATTAATGAAATCATTACCGATGCCCCAACTGATAATCAGGGTAAGGGTGAAGCATTTTCACCAACTGATTTATTGGCGACCAGCTTAGCCAGTTGTATGTTGACGATTATCGGCATCAAAGCTCGTGATATGGATATCGATATTGCGGGCACTACGGCTGAAGTGACCAAAGTTATGGCAGCTGACCCAAGACGTGTCAGTGAAGTACACGTCGCGATTACTTTTAATCAAAATTTAGATAATAAGACGCAAAAAATATTTTATAACACTGCGCTTACTTGCCCAGTTGCGAAAAGTATCCATCCTGACATTATTCAAAAAGTGACTATCAACTCTAAGAGCTATTGATTCCAAGAATTACTAATTTCAAAAACTAGTAACTACAATAATGGTGATTAATATGGCTACCAGAACTTTACTTATCGTTGCTCATGCACCATCGCCTAATACTAAAAAACTAGCACAGGCAGCTTATGATGGTGCCAATCATCCTGATATAGATATCAAGGTCATATTGAAGTCGCCACAAGATACCCAGCCTGAAGATGTATTGGCAGCTGATTCACTGTTATTAGGGACGACAGAGAATTTGGCTTATATGGCAGGGCTGACCAAGGACTTCTTTGATCGCTGTTATTATCCTGTGTTAGAGAAGAAGCAGGGCATGCCGTTTGCGTTATATATTCGAGCAGGGCATGATGGTACGGGTACCAAGCTTGCCTTGAAGACGATTACAACTGGGCTGCGTTGGGAACGGATTCAAGAAGCGCTGATTTTACAAGGTGATTGGCAAGAGGCGTTTACTGAGCAAGTCGAAGAGCTAGCGATGACGCTAGCAGCTGGGGTAGAAGCGGGTATTTATTAGCAATGAACGGTAGTTGTTACAAAATAATAGAGAAGAGGAAAGGCTATGAATAATGACAGCTCAACAAGCAATCATCTCTTTGATACTGCATCCTTGCCGTTTTCTCAGGCGTGTGAAAATAATAAACAGCCAATTTTAGAAATTTTACAGCAAGAATTACAAGGTTTTAATCATGTATTGGAAGTTGGTTCAGGAACGGGTCAGCATAGTGTATATCTCGCGCCACGATTAGGGCATTTAACATGGCAGACCAGTGATGTGTTAGCGCATCATGCCACCATCAATGCTTGGCATGCTGCTTATCCTGCGCCAAATCTATATGCGCCACTTACTTTTGATGTATCACATGATTCGGTGCCAACAAATAAAGCTGTCGCTGCGCCTTATGATGCGGTATTTACCGCCAATACTTTGCATATTATGTCGTGGTCGTTGGTGGAAAAATTGTTTGAGTTAGTAGGTGAGGCTTTATCTATCAATGGTAAGTTAATCGTTTATGGACCGTTTAATGAAAATGGGCATTATATCAGCGTGGGTAATCAGCAATTTGATATCAGTTTACAACAACACGATCCAAAGAGCGGTATTCGTCATTTGGAAGATATAATCGCTCTGGCTAAGACACATCATCTAAGGCTATCTGATAGATATGCGATGCCTGCTAATAACCAGCTATTGGTATTCCAAAAACACTAGATAACTAAAATCTATAACAAAAAAGACCTCTCAATCGATCATTATAAGATCTTGATTGAGAGGTCTTTTTTGTTTAGAGCTACTCATGTTGTTTATATACAGTCAAATTATTTATAGGCTTCTGCTAAAAAATCTAAATAACGTTTCCAAGAACGCTCATCAGCGCGAGCATCATATCTATTTGTTAAAAATAATAGACTCCAAACGATTTTTAATGCTCATTAACGATTACCTTGCTTAACCAAACATCAACACGCTTAACTATATAGTTGACATACCTGCCCAAGGTTTTTGAGTAAGATAATTATTGAGCTCAGCATTGCTATCTCAAGAGTGCTTGAATCAATTTTTATCCTCAACCGTGCGGCACACAGAATATTAAATGACATGTGAAGTCAAAACCATCTCTAAGGATATAAAAACTGTGTTAGCACCCATTTAATGGGCTATCTATAGCCCGTTTTTACTCATTAGCTAGGATATTTTATGAATAATAATATTGATCATACCGACCCCGCTAAAGATATGAATACTGAACGCGGCAATGGTGGTGAAACTCATCAACGTGCTAATGGCGACACTAAAGCCATGACAACCCAGCAAGGTGTTGTCATTTCGGACAATCAAAACTCCCTTAAGGTTGGCGCTCGTGGCCCGGCGCTATTAGAAGATTTTGTCTTACGCGAAAAGATTAATCACTTCGATCATGAGCGTATTCCAGAGCGTATCGTCCATGCACGTGGTAGTGCCGCCCATGGTTATTTTGAGTTAACAGAATCGTTAGAAGAATTTACCACTGCTAAAATTTTAACTGAAACAGGCAAACAGACCCCATTATTTACCCGTTTTTCTACAGTCGCTGGTAATAAAGGCTCAAAAGATACACCGCGTGATGTGCGGGGTTTTGCGGTGAAAATTTACACTGAAGAGGGCAACTGGGATATCGTCGGTAATAATATGCCTATTTTCTTCATTCAAGACGCGATGAAATTCCCTGATTTGGTTCATGCGGTGAAACCAGAACCAGATCGTGGTTTCCCGCAAGCGGCCTCTGCCCATGATACCTTTTGGGATTTTATCTCACTTAGCCCTGAAACCATGCACAATGTGATTTGGCTAATGAGTGATCGTGCGCTGCCGCGTAGCTTGGGAATGATGGAAGGCTTTGGTATTCATAGCTATCGCTTTATTAATAAAGATGGCAAGAGCACCTTTGTACGTTTCCATTGGAAGCCAGTACTTGGCGTGCAGTCGCTGATTTGGGATGAAGCGGTTAAAATCTCTGGCGCGGATCCTGATTATAATCGCCGTGATTTATTTGAATCGATTAATAATGGTGACTATCCAGAGTGGGAATTTGGCGTCCAGCTATTTACTGAACAAGAAGCCAATGAGTTTCCGTTTGACCACTTAGATGCTACCAAGTTGATTCCAGAAGAATTGGTGCCGGTACGCATCGTGGGTAAAATGGTGTTAAATCGCTATCCGGATAATTTCTTTGCTGAAACTGAGCAAGTGGCATTCTGCCCATCGCATCTGCCACCGGGCATCGACTTTAGTAACGACCCTTTATTACAAGGTCGCTTGTTTAGTTATTTGGATACGCAGCTGTCGCGTTTAGGCTCACCAAACTTTGCGCAAATTCCAATTAACGCGCCAAAATGTCCGTTTGCAAATAATCAGCAAGATGGTCATATGCAGATGCAAGTGCCAAAAACTCGCGTGCTGTATGAGCCACAAAGCCTTGATCCGACAAGACCACGTGAAAGTGTTAAAAAAGGCTTTGAGTCGTTCCATGAGCAGTTAGATGATGGCGTCAAAGGTCGCGTGCGCGCTGAAAGCTTTGCTGACCATTATAGCCAGCCGCGTATGTTCTATCTTAGCCAAACGCCAACTGAGCAAGCACATATTGCCTCAGCATATGCCTTTGAGCTAGGTAAAGTAGATACGGCCCATGTCCGTACGCGTATGCTCGGTCATCTTCTGAATATTGATGAAGATTTGGCAAAACGTGTCGCAAAAGCATTAGGTATGGACTTGCCAGAAGCGGCAGAGCCTGCCGCGCCGATACAAGATATGGCTACTTCTGAAAAATTACGAACGATTGGCTTAACGCCTAAGACGCTAAAAAGTCGCTTGATTGGCATTTTAGTTGCTGAAGGCTCAAAACACAGCGAGATTAAGAAGTTTGAAGCTGCTGCAAAAGCGGAAGGCGCTCGGGTAAAAATCGTCGCACCAAGTAAAGAAGTGATTTTAGACGATGATACTCGCATACAAGCCGACGAGCGCGTAGCTGGTGGCCCATCAGTGATGTTTGATGCGGTGGTTAGTATCATTATGCCTGAGCAAGCAAAGAAGCTGGCTAAAGACAGCGCCACGCTCGATTGGTTCAATGATGCTTATGCGCACTGTAAAGCCATTGCTTATTGCGGAGCGACTGATGAGTTTATCTTAAGTAAATTGCCAATTGAAAAAGATGCTTTTGTCACACCACTAGCGGAATTAGATACCTTTATTGAAAATGCCAAATCACGCTTGTGGGAGCGTGAGCCAAAAGTGCGTGACTTAGCCTAACGCTTTATAAAAGCTATCTATCAAGAAATTTAGCTATTGTCATTTAAATGATTAAAAAAACTCAGCTTAAGGGCTGGGTTTTTTGTTTTTATGAACTAAGTGTAAAAGCCAATAAATGGTTGATAAACGCCTAAATACCAAAGCTTAGCCACAAGCGTTCACTGAATATCATTCATAAACCAATACTGAGCGTTATAATGACAAATCATATTGCTTAGAGCGTGTTGAAAAAAGGCTACGCTTTTATATATAAATGCTTATAAATAGCTAGGCTAAAGGCTATATCAAAATAAAGGAATATTATGAGTTTAATAGATATCGTTGCGATAGAGGGATATATCCAGACAACGTATATGGCGGTTTATCCTGACAAGTTGCTATTGTTAGATTCAGGATGTCGATGTGATGTAGATAAAATCTTAACGTATATTACCGATAATCTAAAACGTCCGGTCCAGCAACTTAAGACAGTCATGGTAACGCATATGCATCCTGATCATGCTGGCGGCGCTGAACTTTTGAAACAAAAAACAGGCTGTCAAATCGTTACCGCTAAGTCTGACAAGCATTGGTATCATGGTGTTTCGGGAAGAGTCGCCCATCTAAATGATTTGGGATTGACTTATTATGTGGCCAATCGACAAGGTAAGTCGGTTACCAATGTCTGGTACCACCCCATTCTAAAAGCAGATGTCAACGTTCAAGATGGTGATCCTGTGCCAAACTTTGAAGATTGGATCGTCTTGGAAACACCAGGACATACCGATCGAGACTTGTCTTTATGGCATCCGCAAAGCAAACAGGCGTATACCGCCGATTTAATATTAATTATCAAAAATAGGTTTGTATCGCCTTATTTAATTACCTTGCCAGTCGCTTACCGTGCATCATTGGCCAAGGTGAAAGCACTGCAACCAGATACTTTATTACTGGCACATGATAAAAGGGTTAAGCTCAGTGATAAGGACTTTGAGCGATTGATAGAACAGACACCGAATGAACCACGAGAAACAACGCTGAAAAATGGTTTTAAACTCATGCTTGCACAGGTTAAGTTTGCTCGCAAAAGAGTGAATACGCCTTAGTTAAATAAGTATTAAATAATATCAGCCAAAAAAAAGCCCAATCATTAAATGATTGGGCTTTCCTAAATATGGTGGGCCGACCGCGACTCGAACGCGGGACCAATTGATTAAAAGTCAACTGCTCTACCAACTGAGCTATCGGCCCTGAAGAGTATATAAAAAAAGCACTGCTTTTCTAACTCTGCAAGAGAATTTACATTTTCGTAAATTCTGTAAAGCGTTCTAAAAGAAAGCTTCTTAAAACATTTAAACTTATTACGCTACTACCGGATAGAGCAGTATACATGATAAGGATAATACTAAATATGGTGGGCCGACCGCGACTCGAACGCGGGACCAATTGATTAAAAGTCAACTGCTCTACCAACTGAGCTATCGGCCCTGAAGAGTATATAAAAAAAGCACTGCTTTTTTAACTCTGCAAGAGAGTTTTACTTATTAGGTAAAATTCTTAAAGCTTCATTTCTTTATCTATTAATGAATCAATATCAAAAGAGACAATAAGCTTGTTTACCCGTTTAGATGATTTGTATCTCTAAACGTGAGAGCACATTATATATATAATTATGACAATTACAACCCCGATTGTTAAAAAAAGTGCAAATCGATGTGAATTAATCATATTTTTTTAAATTTAAGGCTTAATGGGTATTGAGATACCCTAAAATCCTATCAATTAGATGTTTTGAAGCGTAAGTTTTGAATGCTTAGTTTTAAACAGCTGTTCTTAAGCAGTAGTCTTAAACACAGAATTCATCAGTACACTCAAAATATTTTAATCTCTAGAAAGCGCTTCTACTGGATCTAATTTGGCGGCGTTACGTGCCGGTAAAAAGCCAAACACAACCCCAATAAGCGTTGAGCAAACAAAGGCGGCAATAATAGAGGTTGGTGAGTAGATGACTTTAAAACTATCGCCGCCGATACGGTTAATCATTTCACCAATCGCAAATGCCATGCCTATACCCAATAGTCCGCCTAAAATACAGACCAAAACGGCTTCAATCAGAAACTGCTGCATGATATCGCTTTGACGCGCACCGACGGCCATACGTACGCCAATCTCATTGGTGCGTTCGGTCACTGATACCAGCATGATGTTCATGACACCAATACCGCCGACAACCAGCGAGATAATCGCAATGGATGAAATGAGTAATGTCATGGCAGCCGTCGTAGATTCAATCGTCTGACGAATGGAGTCGGAGTTGCGTATGCGAAAATCATCGGTACCATGACGGCTTTTCATCAGCTCAGATATGGCAGACTCAGCGGCAGAAGAGGAGATATTGTTGTCAATCAGCGCGACAAAGCTCTCAATATAGGCACTGCCTATCAGCCGCGACATCATAGTGGTGTAGGGCATATATAAAGTCGGCGAATCTGCGCCTCTACTAAAGCCGCCATCGTTCGGCTCTAATACTCCAATCACACGCCCAGGAACGCTACCGATCAGCAATACCTCGCCAATCGGATTGGCATTGTCAGGAAAAAAAGTTTTACTGGCGTTATCATCAATAATGATATCTTGGGTACGGCGCAGGATACTCTGTTCATCAAAGCCTTGACCCAGTGCCAGCTTTTCACCGCTCACATCGAGGTAGTCTTTACCAACGCCACTGATACTGGCAGCTTCTTGAACGTTACGATAGCGCACGTTCATATTGCTATTGAGCTGCGGGCTGACACTGAGTACATAGGGTTGGTCAGCGACCGCTTGGGCGTCTTGTGGGGTTAAATTATCATCGTTGTACTGACGCCTAGGATCACCGTAGGGATAGCCGTCAGTGACAGTAATGGTATTGGTACCTAAGGAGCTAATATTGGACAGTATCTGCTCTTGTGAACCTTTCCCCAAACCGACGACCGATACCACGGAAGCAATACCAATGATAATCCCTAACATCGTCAATAACGTGCGCATTTTATGCGCACGCATAGCAAGTAAAGACATCTTAAAGGCTTCAAATAGACGGTCGATAAAACTACTAAAGGCACTTTTACGGTGTTTGTCTATCATCGCCGCTGGCTGTGCTTCTGGGCGCTGATAATCTTCATTTTTATAATCGGCAATGATATAGCCGTCTTTGATTTCAATCACGCGCTCAGCTTGGGCGGCAAGACCTGGGTCATGGGTGACCATAATTATGGTATGACCTTGCGCGTTTAAGTCTTTGAGAATTTGTACGACATCTTCACCTGATTTACTATCTAAGGCACCTGTTGGCTCATCGGCTAAGATGATATCGCCGCCATTCATCAGCGCCCTTGCGATAGACACACGCTGCTGCTGTCCACCCGATAGCTGGCTTGGGCGGTTATTGACTTTGTCTGCTAGCCCTAAATCTGACAATAGCTTTTCGGCACGCTCGTTACGTGCTTGCCCGTCCATCCCATCATAGACTGCTGGTACAGAAACGTTGTCACGGGCGTTGATGTCGCCCAATAGATGATAGCGCTGAAAAATAAAACCAAAGTGCTCACGGCGTAGTTTTGCCAGCTCATCCGCATCTAAGCGGCTGACCGATTGACCAAATATCTTATAGTCGCCCGCAGTCGCTTGGTCTAAGCAACCCAAGATATTCATTAAGGTCGATTTTCCCGAGCCGGATTGCCCAATGATAGCCACCATTTCGCCTTGATTGATGGTCAAGTTGATATCATGCAAGACGCGAATGGTCTGCTCGCCAGCTTTGAACTCTCTAATCAGTCCTTTGACTTCTATCAAAGGCGTAGCGGTGGCATTAGAAGTCGGGTCTTGGTTACTCATTTGCTATCCTGCTTATCTCAAATCTCAAGTCATTATCAAAGCTAAAGCTGATGTCTTGCTAGCGACGATTTTATTTAAAGTGGTTGTTTATTACCTTTCAGATATTAAAACGGTCGACCGCCTCTGCCACCTTTACTGCCTTTGCCGCTATCCGGTCCCTCTTCGCTTAATATAACCTCATCGCCTTTATTAAGACCACTTAAGATTTCAGCATTGACACGGTTATTGATGCCGACTTTGACAGTTTGCTCGACGACTTCGCCATCAGCTTTAAGCACACGCACCGTTGCCATGGTTGCACTAGAATCGCTATCCAACTTATTTACAGTAGTAGACTCTGGTTTAGAGCCATTAGGTTTTCTAGATTTGCCGGCAGGCTGCAGGGCAGCAGATGGGATAAGTAGCGCGTCTTTTGCTTGATTGATGACGATATACACTTGCGCGGTCATATCGATACGAAAGCGGCGCTCTGTATTAGGTACTTCGATATAACCAACGTAGTAGATAGCGGCATCGGTTGAGCTAGTGTCACTGATTTTTTCAGGAGCAGGTTCAATGGCTTTGAGGGTCGCATCATATTTTTGGTCGGGATTACCGATGATATTAAAATAGACTGGCAAGCCTGCTGTAACGTTAATGACGTCAGCTTCAGAGATTTGCGCATTGATACGCACGGTGGATAAATCGGCTAAAGTCACAATGGTTGGCGCGGTTTGATTGGCATTGACGGTCGACCCTTGCTCAGTGGTCACAGATACCACCGTCCCTGATATCGGTGCACGAATGGTGGTATAGCTTAAATCTTCCTGCGCGGTACTGACGTTGGTCTGAGATTTGCGCAACGCGGCTTGCTGGCTATTAATATTTGCCTCGGTGGTAGCAATCGCCGCTTTTGCCGTCTCGATGGCAGCTCGGGCGTTAGCAACCGATGCCTGAGCGGTAGCAACCTTTGTCGCTTGCGTATCATAATCCTGCTGCGATATCGCATCGATAGCCAATAAGCCTTGTAGGCGCGAGAAATCTGCTTGTGCTTGTTTGAGCTCAGCTTGACGGCTGGCAAGATCGGCATAGGCACTTTTCAGACTGGCTTGTTTGCTTAACGATTCTGCTTGCGCACTTTGTAATGCCGCTTCACTCTGCTCAAGGCTCGCTTGCTCATTGCTTAAATTATTCTTCTGGGTCACCTGATCAATCTGCGCAATTAAATCGCCTTTTTTGACTTCATCGCCGACTTCAACAAACAGCCTTGTCACCTCACCAGATACCTGCGCACCAACATCGACGGTATTTAACGCTTTTACTTTACCGGATGCCATGACGTTATTTTCGATATCACCAATCTCAGCCGTCGCCGTTAGATAGTTGGGTGTGGTTTCTTTTGGCTTAAAGGTTTTATAGGCTAAAAATCCTAAAGCGATGATGACGAGGGCAATAACGCCCCATTTGATAGCAGACTTCTTGCTCATTTTGCGCATGACAACAATCCAATCACAGTTAAATCAAGTGTAGCTATGATAGAGGCTTGATGGACAAAAGGGAATGGCAATTAGTTTGCGAAACGTTAAGAGAAGAAATAGCGACGGTAATAAATGCTAAATTGCAGACAAAAAAATAACCCAATACAGGGTTAAAAATAAGAAAGCGCAATGTTTTATCGTTAATGATTTATGGCGTCTTAAACAAACGCTGCCCTGATAGCTCAAGCGCTGCTTGCAATAATAACTCCCACGCTGGCTGGCGAACCAAGCCTTTAATTGATTGGTCACATTTATAAAGCAAAGCTGGCCATGCAGCAGTTTGTGCTTTTGATTGGCGGCGGCAGGCTTGCTGATATAAGCCTTGCTTGCTACGCCAAATGCCAAGCGCTTGCGGGTCTTGTCCGTCCATTAATTGCATAATCTGCCGCATGTCTTTACTAATTGCCCATAAAACCAAGGTTGTTGGTTCATCAGTAGCTTTAAGTTGAAATATAATTTTAGCAACTTGGGCGCTATTGCCAGCAAGCATCGCATCGGACAAATCAAACACGCTAAACTGGGCATCGCTGACCAATGCTGCTTGTAGATCATTAATATCTAATGCCACGTTTGTCAGAGGCTGGCTAGAATTATTGTCAAAATTAGTACTATGACTATTATTATCACTGTCATTAATTGCCATCAATTGTGGCGCAAATAAATAGGATAACCGCCATAAGGTTTGATAAGCACTGAGCAGATGATGTTCGGTATGCGACATCAGCAGCTGCCAAGCTTCTTGCGACAATGTTAAGCCAAACTGCTGAGCTTGTATCTGCAATAACTGCTGACGTTGCTGCTCGTTATACAAATTACAATCGATGACATGACCATATTGCGCAAATGGCGCAAACCATTTGCTAGTTTGGGCACGTTTGTCTTGCTTTGGCGTGAGCCACAACAAGCTATGGCTATGCGCCCCTGTTTGTGCATCAACGGCAAAACGTTCTAGCTCGGCGATAACCGCTTTATCAGGTTTATGGTTGCCTGTGACAATGAGCGCACTCGCATCATCGAATAAAGACTGACTGCCAAGCTCTGACAACACTTCTTGCCAGCTTTTAACTGATACTAGCTCGATGCGTTTAATAGCATAGTTCTGCGCGCGCCAATGCGGACGCAGCGCATCGATGAGCCATTGACTGAGTAATGGCTCATCACCGTGTGCCAGCCACAAGCCTGCTACTGCAACGGAGGGCTGTAGTAGTTTTGGATAAGCTTGTATAAAAGTATCTTGCATAGACGAAGAAGGACACAAGGTTATGAATATAAGAGTAAAGCTGCCTTCGTTTAAAAAAGTACTTTAAATAAAGGCAGCTTCAATAAAAGTGTCTTTAAAAACTTAATTTTTAAAAATGAAAAAATAGTAACATTAAGAACTCGGTACGATAACAGCAGTAGATGCTGAACCTTTGCCATTTTGCGTAGCTGGCTTGACGCTATTAGGGGCAATCTTAGGCAGCGCAATTGCCACATATTGGTCAGTGATACGGCGCGCCAAGCTGTCATAGAGCCAATCGCGAATTTGATCACCCTGTTGGTCATCGGTACTCACTGATGCCTCATTATACTGATAGCTACGCTCAACTTGGATAGGGTTAGTGAGCGTCACAGGCTTGCCATCCTCTACGCTTTGATAACTGACATCAGCTGACATGACCAAGCGAATCTCTGTTAATACACCGACCAACTCATAACGCTTAAAACGGACGTTGTTAACCGTAATCGCTGCGATGGTTTCTGCACCTACTTTTTGGTTATTACTGGCAACATCCGCCAAGGTCATATTATCAATCACATCAACGCCCAATGCCTGTAGACGTTTTGTGAGTGGTAACTTCAATGGAAATGAGGTGCGATTGTCTTCGATAATTATTGCTGTTTTAGCGACATCAAACAGCATGGGCGCATCATAGCCGCGTAGCTGAAAGCCGCAACCACTGAGACTAACAGTCGCACCCACTATGGCAAGCATTGGCAAAGATGCAAGTAATGCGGTCGCTAGTTTCTGTCTATTCGACTTATTAGGCATGTGCTTTTTTCCTTACATGTTGTTTGATATGACGGCATAGTACAGTGCTTATCCGCCATAATCGCTATTCTTATTGTGATAAGAAAACCTAAGATATTCGCGTTTAATTATCCCTAACCTGCAACCACAATATTAACCAGTTTATTCGGTACGACAATTTCTTTTTTAATCTCGCCTGTAAGGAATTTTGCCACGCCTTCAAGCTCTTTTGCTTGCGCTTTTAGCTGTTCAGGATCGCTATTGGGTGCTACATCCATTTTACCGCGCATTTTACCGTTAACCTGCACTATCATAGTAATCATATCTTGCACTAAAGCGCTTGCATCGACTTCTGGGTAGCTCAGGGTGACGGTATCCACTCCTAATTGCTCAAGCAAATGCTCACCAATGTGCGGCGCGTATACCGATAGGATAATCAATAAATCAATCAATGCTTCATGCTGTACTTGCAGATCTTGCTCACTGCTAGCTTTAAAGTTACTTAGCTCATTAGCTAGTTCCATCAGGCTAGAAACAGGAGTGTTTAGTGCTAGGCGTTTACCCAAGTCACTATCAATTTTACCGATAGTTTCATGCGTCTTACGGCGTAAGGCTTTAGCTTCTTTGCTTAAGTTATCCGTATTCAATGCTTCATTATTTAACTGCTCAAGACTTAAATTGGCATCGGTTAACGCTTGGATATGCTCAGAAGCAATGCGCCATACTTTTCTAACAAAGTTATAAGGACCTTTCAGCGCATCATCTGACCATTCTAGTGTCTGGTCAGCAGGAGCGGTAAATAGCGTATAAAGACGAACGGTATCCGCGCCATATTTATCGATGGTTATCTGTGGATCAACGCCATTATTTTTTGACTTAGACATTTTTTCGATTTTGCCAATCGTCACTGGCTGACCATCTGATTTTAAAATGGCTTTGATTGGCTGACCACGCTCGTTATAGTCAATATCGATGTCTTTGGTGAAGTAATAAGTGGTGCTGCCATCAGGATTAACGCGGTAGAACGTACCCGCAAGTACCATACCTTGGGTCATCAAATTGGCAAAGGGCTCATCACCTGATACCAAGTTTTCATCACGCATCAGCTTATGGAAGAAGCGTGCATATAGCAGATGCATCACGGCATGCTCTACACCGCCGATATATTGGTCGACTGGCAACCATTTATTCGCCGCCGACTTGTTGACCATATTGGTCGTATCATTCGGGCTGGCAAAGCGCGCATAGTACCAGCTTGATTCTACAAAGGTATCAAAGGTATCGGTTTCGCGTTCAGCAGGATTACCACATTTAGGACAAGTCGTATTGACAAATTCTGGGATGTTTTTTAACGGATTGCCGCGACCGTCAGGGACGACGTCAGTTGGTAAGACAACGGGTAAATCTTGTTCTTCAACCGGCACAGTACCGCAATGCTCACAGTTGACCATTGGGATAGGGCAGCCCCAATAGCGCTGGCGCGAAACGCCCCAATCACGTAGACGGTACTGGATTTTTTTCTTAGCAAGAGATTGTGGTTCAAGCTTAGCAAGCATCGCTTCAAACGCTTGCTCAAAATCCATGCCATCAAACTCACCTGAGTTGACTAGAGTATTGCGTTCGGTATAAGCACGATTGTCATCATTTTCTTCTACATCATCGAAATAGCCTGCAGGAATCTCAATCACTTGTTTGATAGGCAGGCTGTACTTAGTAGCAAACTCATAGTCGCGCTCATCGTGGGCTGGTACTGCCATGACCGCACCTGAGCCATAGCTCATAAGTACATAGTTGGCAACCCATACTGGCACTTCTTCGCCAGTTAATGGGTGAGTGACGGTAAGACCAGTATCCATACCGATTTTTTCCGCTTTAGCAAGATCGGCTTCAGCGACTGAACCTTTTTTACAAAGGGCGCAAAAATCTGCAATCGCTTTATTGTTCTCAGAGGCATATTGGGCTAGCGGGTGCTCTGCGGCAACTGCAACATAAGTGACACCCATCAAAGTATCAGGGCGAGTGGTAAAGACGTCTAAGCTATTGCTTTGACCAGCTAGCTCATAAGGGAAATGCACTTCCATACCTGAGCTACGACCAATCCAATTGCGCTGCATAGTGATCACCTCAGATGGCCAGTGACCCTCTAGCTGATCCAAATCATCAAGCAGCTCATCAGCATAATCAGTGATGTTAAAATAATACATCGGAATGTCACGCTTTTCGACCATCGCGCCACTACGCCAGCCTTTACCATCGATGACTTGCTCATTGGCTAAGACAGTATTGTCAATCGGATCCCAGTTGACGGTCGCAAGCTTTTTATAGACCAAACCTTTTTTATATAACTGTAAAAATAACCACTGTTCCCACTGATAATATTCAGGGCTACACGTGGCAAATTCACGTGACCAATCAATAGACAAGCCAAGCAATTTTAGCTGGGCACGCATACTGTCAATGTTCTCAAACGTCCACTTGGCAGGCGGCGTCTGATTGGCAATCGCGGCGTTTTCTGCTGGCAAGCCAAAACCATCCCATCCCATTGGCTGCATGACTTCATAGCCTTTGAGACGATAATAACGGCTCAGTACATCAGAGATGGTATAGTTACGCACATGACCCATATGCAGCTTGCCGCTTGGGTACGGGAACATAGACAGCATATAGCGGCTTGGCTTATCACTTGGCTCATTGCTTACTTCAAAGCGCTTGTCCGTTGCCCATTTGGCTTGCTGCGCAGCTTCAATAAGTTGCGGCTGATATTGGCTATTGTCGATAGAAGTATTATTAGTATGGTTTGTATTAGCAGTTTCTGCTGTCACGGCGTTGCTCATAGTTGGCTCGGAATCGGTTATTACAAATAAATGGGGTGAAATTTTCTAATGCCATAGCATAGCGTAATTTAGCGAAAATTGCGACGATATGATGCCGCCTTTCATTGATTGCCTAATAGCTTTTCGGCTTATATTCGCCGCTTGCCGATAGCTACATTCGACATGCGCTAGTTTCAGACATTATTTGAGTATAATAAACAGTAACATTCATTGAAGAGGAGTTTTTATGACCATCACCATTTACGGTATCAAATCTTGTAGTACCATGAAAAAAGCTTTTACCAAGCTTGATGATTTGGGTGTCAGCTATAACTTTCATGATTATAAAAAACAAGGTATCGACAAAGATAGCATTCAGCGCTGGGTAAAGGAGTTGGGGATAGCTAAAGTATTGAATAAGCGCGGCACGACATGGCGCAAGCTAGAAGATGCTCAAAAGCAAGCGGCGGATAGCGATGTGGATAAAGCCATTGACTTACTTACTGAAAATACTAGTATGATTAAGCGTCCGATTGTAGAGGGTCAGTCAGTCTTGCTGTGCGGTTATGATGAAGCTGAGTTCGATACAAATTTTACTTAAAGAAAGCTATCTTGTGAATTAAGAAGCCCAAGCTTAAATAGCAAGCTCGGGCTTTTTTTAACCAATTATTACAGCGTCTAGTTTGACAGTAAGTCCAAGTCGCGACTGATTAGTGTACCAACGCCTTCGTTGGTGAAAATCTCCAATAGGGTCGCATGCGGTACACGACCATCGACGATAACGGCACTTTTTACGCCGCTACGGACCGCATCGAGTGCACACTGAATTTTAGGAATCATGCCGCCTGAAATCGTACCATCTTCAATTAAGCTGTCCACAGTCTTTGGCGTCAAACCAGTGACTACCTCGCCATCACGTCCTAATACTCCTTTGATATTGGTGAGTAGCATGAGTTTCTCTGCCTGCAAGAATTCGGCGACTTTACCGGCGACCAAGTCGGCATTGATATTATAAGTATTGCCTTCTTCATCAACGCCAAGCGGGGCGATGACGGGAATAAAGTCAGAGGCAATCAGCATGTTAATCACGTCTTTATTGACGCTCACTACGTCCCCGACAAAGCCTAAATCGACGGGCACAGCAATACCGTCTGCGCCAATTTTTTCCATCATTAATTTCTTGGCTAGGATTAAATTGGCATCTTTACCGGTTAGACCAATCGCGCGGCCACCGTGCTTGTTGATTAAGCTAACGATAGATTTATTAACGCTACCACCTAGTACCATCTCAACGATATCCATCGTGCTTTTATCAGTCACGCGCATACCATCGATACGATCAGATTGACGTCCAAGCTCTTTTAATAAATTATCCACTTGTGGACCACCGCCATGTACGACCACGGGATGCATACCAACAGTTTTGAGCAGGACGATATCGCGGGCAAATGAGCTTTCAAGTGCAGGGTCGGTCATGGCATTGCCGCCGTATTTAACCACGATTAATTTATCAACAAAGCGTTGGATATAAGGCAGCGCCGTGGTTAATACTTCTGCGGTAATTTTAGCTTCATCCAAATTAAGCGTCATGACAAGCTCCTAAAAGATAGGGTTAAGCGGTTGATTGAGTATTTCTATTTTTTCCGGCGTTCTCTAATAAGGCATTCTTTAATAAAATAAATGGTAAAAAATCAGTTAAATAACATTTATTCAGCAACAATAGCCAAAATTTGCGTGGCTAAATGCTCGTTAAATGGGCGGCATAAAGCGGCAAACCTTGTTTGAATATCGATAAGGTCGTCGATGCTATCACCAGCGAAGCGAACGGTCAGATTTTGACTGGTGTTTGATTGTCTTAATACGCCAAATCCGTGGGCGAAATCCAAGCGTACCCCATCGATACAGCTAAGCTTAGTGCCCACTGGTAATAACGCTTGCGCCTGCTCTAAAGTTATATATTGGCTTTTAGCCGAACAAGTACAAAATGAGGGCGCACAAGCAACGATGGATAGCGGGTTAAGCTGTGTGGTAGATACAGCTGTTGCTGTTGGTCTTATCGCCGCCGCATCGACCAATTGCTGTAAGTACTGACAGAATCTTGTCAGTTGCTGCACGATTGAGCAGTTACTTACAAGCGTTTCTGGCAGCGGTAGATAATGGTCAGCTGTACTAACGATAATCGGTAAGCCATCAATAATATCAGCTAGGTTTGTAGTGCAACCTGGATTAGCTAGTTGTAGTTTTGCCAGCCAATGTAGCAGTCTTAATGCAGCATACATGGCATCATCATAAGGAATAAAGTGGCTATCATTAAAAATAAAATGACCAGATAATTCACCGGCAAAGATAATTTGACCATCAGAATGCTGTATTTTTTGCCGCATTAGGCTGCTGCCTGTTTCGCTAATCACAGGGGTTGCGCCAAGTTCAGTAATGAGCTTTGGTAAATGATGACAGCATTTAATATCAAAGAGGACTTGAGGGCTTGCTAGCGAAGCCGTTAGCGTTTGAGGGCGATCATTGACCGCTACTGTTGCCAACAGATAAAGAAGGTGGTCAGGTGTGACGACCTTGCCTTTATTATCGACCACCATTAACCGATCGCCATCACCATCAAAGGCGATACCTATATCTGCCTGATGCAGAAGCACGCTTTGCTGTAACTGCTTAAGACGCTGCGGCTCAGTCGGATCAGGATTGCCGGCAGGAAAATCACCGTCTGGCGTATCATTAAGTATGATGACCTGCTGGCAAAAACGTTCAAATAAAGGCTTGGCGATATTGCTAGTCGCGCCGTGCATACAGTCAATGACCACCACCAAATCAAGTTTAGAGAAGGGTAATTGGCTATCTTCTGCGTTCTGATTATTTTTTTGACAATTATGCTGATAGATTTTCTTAAAAACTTGCGTAATGGCTTCGATATAAGCGCTGGCAACTCGCTTAGTAGGTAAATGCTGTTGTTTATGAAAGATGGGCTTAGTAACGCTGTCCAAAAATGGATGTTGCGTATTGTAGCTAGCCAGCTGCTGATATAGCGCTTGAATGTCTGCGCAATGGTATCGCTACCGCAGCGCACATCATAACCAATGACAACAATGGTTTTTTTATTAGCGCGTTGGCTATTGTGTTTGTTATTAGTTTTTTGCTGAACTTGATAAAGATGAGCAAAAGCGTGCCCTAATGCATGAATGAAGCCATCAGTAAAATGCTGGCGCGACCCACGAATATCATAAGCACGAAATAAGGATTGCTGCGCAGCAAAAGATGGCATCGCTTACTCTCCTTATTGTCGTGATTAATATTATGATTAAAAAATAGCCCAAGAGCGTTAGGTATGTAGCTGATAATTAGTTTAAAATCGCTATTACTGACGACCCGAATGCCCAAATCCACCAGCACCGCGCGCACTGGTATCGCTAAACTCTGTCACGACTTCAAATTCAGGGCGGGCAACAGGGACAACCACATATTGCGCCATACGCTCGGCGGGATTTAATACAAAATCTTCATTACTGCGATTCCAAATACTGACCATCAGCTCACCTTGATAATCGGCATCAATCAAGCCAACCAGATTGCCCAAGACAATACCGTGCTTATGACCAAGCCCTGAGCGCGGTAAAATCATGCCAGCAAAGTTAGGGTCTTGAATATAAACCGCAAGTCCAGTACCAATCAAATGCGTCGCACCGGCTTTAATCGTCAAAGGCTCGTCAATACAAGCGCGCAAATCAATACCTGCACTGCCATCGGTTGCGCGTGTCGGTAGGGAAAACGCTTTATCTTCAGTGATTTTAGGGTTTAATACTTTAACTTGTACAGCTTGCATAGCACACTCACTTAACGATTTAATGGTTTTATCAACAGAATGAATCTAGGGCATGCCCTGATTTTTAAATTTTAGTTTTTAAATGCTCAACAACAACTATTTTTATTATAAATAGCTGCTGATTTCTAACTTTTAGTTTTTAACTTTTTATAGGTGATTTATTAAAGAATCAGTAAACTTGCCAAGCCCAAAAACGACATAAAGCCGACAATGTCCGTTACCGTGGTGAGGATAACAGAGGCAGACAACGCCGGATCAATATTCATACGTTTTAGCATCAGCGGAATACTGATGCCTGAAACGTTGGCGGCAGTCATGTTAATCGCGATAGCAAGGCCAATGACAGCACTGATTTTAATATCATGAAACCACAATTGAGCAATAAACGCCATGATTATTGCCCATATGATACCGTTTATCGCGCCAACCCACAGCTCTTTATTGAGCAGCCATAAGCGGTTGGAACCACCAATTTGACCCATCGCCATACCGCGAATGACCACGGTCAGCGTCTGCGAGCCTGCAATCCCGCCCATACTGGCAACCACGGGCATCAGTATTGCTAGCGCCACGACTTTTGCCAGTACCGCTTCAAACTGGCCAATTACTGCGGCGGCTAAGAGCGCGGTGCATAAATTGATACCGAGCCAAATACTACGGCTTTTGGCGCTGGTCAAAATAGGCGCAAACAGCTCCTCATCTTGGCTGACACCGGCAAGGTTCTTCATGGTGCTATCAACATCATCTTGGATAATCTCCATGATATCTTCACCATTTAACTGACCGACCAGCTCGCCATGACTGTTAATCACGGGGGCAAAGCGAATGTCTTCTGAACGGAAAATCGCTGCCGCATCTTGAATATCTAAGCGGTCATTAATGGTGATAGCTGCGTCAATCAAAGCAGATACTAGGGTACGTTGGTCATGTTTAATCAAATCGACCAGACTGAGTAGCCCGAGTAATTGCTGGCTTTGGTCAACGACCAACAGTTCTTGGCTTTCATCATCGAGCAAATCGGCATTTTCTCGCAGCCAGCTTTGTACTTCTGCAAGGGTGATATCGTCCCTGATCTGAATGAGATCGGGATCCATATAACTACCGACTTCCCAGTCGGCATAGGTATCAAGCTTATTGACCTGAATGCGAATGTCTTCATCCAAAGTCGCCATCACCGAGGTACGCACGCTTTCGGTAACAGTATCTAAAATCTCAGAGATATCTTGTGCGTCAAGGTCTTGGGTAAATAGTGATATCTCTTTTGAGGAGACGTTTTCTAACAGCGGCTGGCGTGTATCAAACTCCAGCTCCGCAAGCACTTCACCTTTGATATCTTCTGGCACCTGCGCCCAAATCAATAAGCGGTTTTGGCTAGGAAATGATTCTAGTAAGCTGGCAATCTCATATTCTGACTGCTTTTCTAAAAACTCAGTAATCGCCTCGTACGCTTTATCAGCAACCAAACCTTGCAAATACAGAAGCTTATATTCGCCGCTCGACTCTGCCGGATTATAGTCGCCTTGTCGTGTCAATGGTCGTTCAGGATTCGGCGTCGAGGTGGGCATAAAAGTTCCAAGTTTTCAAAAGGTAGTAATATAAAAAGTTAAGCTTAACGCTTATTTTAAGCGCGGTAAGCATGAGCGGCTTTTCTAAGTGCTAGGCTTAACGATTACCTAGTAAAGCACGAATATTGGCCAAGTATTCATCAGCAACTTTTTCAGGGTCTTTGCTAGCCTTTTTCTTTTTGGCTTTTGCAGGCCAATCGATATGCTCTTCTGGCAACTCATCTAAGAATCTGGATTCAGACGTCACGCGCATTTGTCCACCCGCGCGGCGCTGAGTGGCAAGGGTCAATGTCAGCTCACGACGGGCACGGGTAATGCCTACATACATTAAGCGCCGCTCTTCTTCGACCGTCTCGCTCAGGATAGAGTTGCGGTGCGGTAGCATTTCTTCCTCTAGTCCCATAATATAAACGAAATCAAACTCCAAACCTTTTGCCGCATGTAAGGTCATGAGATTAACTTTATTGGTGTTTTCTTCTTCTTGCTGCTGCTCGAGCATATCAAGCAAAACCAGTTTACGAATGATGGTATCAATGGTGCGGTCTTCATCTTCTTCGGCGCGATTTATCAGCGATTGAATACTGGTATAGAGCATATCGATATTATCGATACGATTTTTTTCTTGCTGCGGCGTTTTTGAGTCGCCACGAACGAAGTCAATATAACCGGTCTCGTCAATCATTTGACGGACGATAGGCACGGGATCGGGATGCTGATCGAGCTCACGGGTATAGTGGCCAATAAAGTCACCAAATTCTTTTAAGGTACCATATGCTTTTGACGGCAGGACGTGAGCCAGACCGGCATGGGTACAAGACGCCAATAACGAGATGCTATGCTCTTGTGAAAACAGGCCAAGCTTTTCAAGCGTTGCCGGTCCCATCCCGCGCTTCGGCGTATTGATAATCCGTAAAAATGCACTGTCATCTTCAGGGTTAAGAATTAAACGCAAATAACCCATGATGTCTTTAATTTCACTACGGGCAAAGAACGATTGACCGCCCGACAACTTATAAGGGACTTGCAGCTGACGCAATTGTGCCTCTAGCATGCGTGCCTGAAAGTTACTGCGATAGAGGACCGCATATTGCTCCCACTCATTACCAAAACGCAGTTTATGGGTGACGATTTCTTTTGCAACGCGCTCTGATTCATCATCGTCATTACGGCAATTAATAATGCGGATTTTTTCGCCTTGACCTTTATCTGACCAGAGTTTCTTTTCAAATAAATGCTCGTTATTAGTAATAACGGCGTTGGCAGAGGTCAAGATACGCGTGGTTGAACGATAGTTTTGCTCAAGCATGACGATTTTAAGCTTTGGAAAATCTTCTTTAAGTAGCGCCATATTTTCAGGTTTTGCGCCGCGCCAAGCATAGATTGATTGGTCGTCATCACCAACGACAGTAAAGCGTCCTTGTGGTCCGACCAGATATTTAATCATCTCATATTGCGCGGTATTGGTATCTTGATACTCATCGACCAGTAAGTAGCGGATACGGTTTTGCCATTTATCGCGCAGCTCTCTATTTTCACGCAAGATTTTGGTTGGGAGTACAATCAAATCATCAAAATCAACGGCGTTATAAGCTCGCAGGTTACGCTCATATAAAGCATAAAGGGTAGCAAAAATCATATCTTCTGGATCGTCTAAGGTTTCCATCGCCTTATCAGGCTCAATCAGATCGTTTTTCCAATCAGAAATCATTTTTATCGCTTTGCCGACCAGCTCACGACTTTCCGCGCCACTTAAGTTGTCACGCATCATCAGCTCCATTAGCAAACGTTTGCTGTCATCGCTGTCCATGATGGAGAAGTTGCCTTTGAGTGGGGTATGTATCAACTCATAACGTAAAAACTGTAGCCCAAATTGGTGAAAGGTCGACACCGTCAGACCGCGGGTTTTTTCACTCGGCAGCAATTTACTGACACGGGCTTTCATCTCACGCGCCGCTTTATTAGTAAATGTCACCGCTGTGATACGCTCAGCTGGCATGTTGCATTCTTCGATTAGATAGGCAATCTTACGGGTAATCACCGACGTCTTACCGGAGCCAGCACCTGCTAGCACAAGCAATGGACCAGATACGTAGAGCATCGCTTCTTGTTGTTTGGGATTAAGTTGACTCATAAGGTGACCTGTAAGACAAAAGCAAAAAAAATAAGTAAAAGGAGGTGAGCTTCGATATTAAGAGCAGCTATTTTCAATCAATACTGCACGCATTAAGCAAATTGATAGCGCAAAATAGCGTGATGACTTGTTGCCTCATCTCGATATCAAAACATGGCGTCGATAGGGTTATTCAATCCGTCTGTTAATTTAGCTCATAGCAGTTAATATTTTGTGACAATTAATCATCAGTGCCGTCATTAAAATAGCTGTCGATACTACCATGGAATTCGGTGGGTCATTATAAAGCAAAAAGCCTATCTTTGGGTGAGGAGTTGAGGGATGAGTGCTTAGTAAAAAAGCGTTTGGATTTCGTGACTTACACTATATATACCAGCTTCTTTTCGGAAATATGGATTTGGGCTTAATATAAGGTAACGTCTATAGCATAGTTCATAGTAAAAAAAACATCTTTTTTTTGCAGAGAAAATGACCGTTCAATGCAGTTAAAAACTAGCTTTTGATTGCCGATATGCGTATAGTACGTAAATAATTTATGCCAGTTGTCACGTCATTGTTGACTACGTGTAATGAGCTATTAAATCAATTAAGTAAACACCGGATATGATATTGATTTAATACGTTGATCTTACGTTGTTACAAGATGCGTTGGGCGACCAGCCTTTTTATCCGTGTACAGAGCGGAACATCTATAGTTGGTCACGTCTGACATCGTCGTCAATAAGCTTGATAATTGGTTGTTACCAGCACAGTAGCTATAATAGCCATTGATTTATCCTAATCACTGAGTTATTTAGACAAATTTACTCAAATAAAGTGACTCAATGACAGTTACTTTGTGTTTTCGTCTGCGTTATGCCTGTCGCCATTACCACCATTGTTTGTGAGTATTTGCGGTGCGTTTGACACTCGATTGGGTGAGGAGCACGTATTATCATGTCTGCTTTTAATTGGTCAGCAATCGCTTTTATTTTAGCCGCCATTGGGCTAGTTGTATTTATGCTGGTCGTTCCGCGCTTACTTGGCGGTCGCTCTCAGGGCTCACAAAAAGAAGAGATATTTGAAGCGGGTGTTGTCGGAGCTGGCAACGCCCGCATTCGTTTGTCTGCCAAATTCTATTTGGTGGCAATCTTCTTCGTTATTTTTGATTTAGAAGCGCTGTATCTATATGCCTATGCGGTTTCCGTTCGTGAGGCTGGCTGGCTTGGCTTTGCCGCTGCCGCGATATTTATCACCATCTTGATTATTGGCTTAGTATACGAGCTCAGTCTGGGCGCGATGAACTGGGCACCAGCCGATAAACGCCGTAAGCAACCTCGCTTACATGCCGCTCCGGCAGGTTTCAATTTGGCAGACATCACCAAGTTTGATGGAGTTGATGAGCTGATGGTTGATCCGACGGGTAAAATACCGGCGCAGTCTTCAGGACAGATTAATGTCTCGAACAACATTGAGACCAACCGTCGTCATTTACAGAATATCGATCATATTAATACCACAGGTAATATTACCTCTGTGGATTTTGCCACGTCTGCACAAAAGGGTAGTGTCGAACGCTAATTGCTTTTAGCTGTCTTACTTTAGCCTTATTCCAGCATGGTCACTTATTAATAATAGAAGTTATGGCGCTCGTAATGGCAATCTGATTGCCACGTGGCGCTTAAAATAAAGGTTGTATGTTATGAAATACACATTAACAAAAGCCAACCCTGATGCAGATGTCTATCCTGCGCAGACTAGCCAAACGGTCAATGATCCTCTCGAAGACGAAGTCAATAAAAATGTCTTTATGGGTCGTCTCGAAGACCTCGTCCATTCAACAGCAAACTGGGGGCGCAAGCACTCACTATGGCCATTTAACTTTGGTACCTCATGCTGTTATGTCGAATATGCAACTACCCTAACTGCGGTTCACGATTTATCACGTTTTGGTGCCGAAGTTATTCGCGCCTCGCCCCGTCAGGCGGACGTGATGATTGTTGCTGGTACCTGCTTTGTCAAAATGGCACCGGTTATTCAGCGTCTATATGAGCAAATGCTTGAGCCAAAATGGGTCATCTCGATGGGTGCTTGTGCCAACTCGGGTGGCATGTATGACATCTATTCAGTGGTGCAAGGCGTGGATAAAATCATTCCTGTCGATGTCTATGTACCTGGTTGTCCACCGCGTCCAGAAGCGTTGATTCAAGGTTTGATGCTGCTGCAAGAATCGATTACTAAAGAGCGTCGTCCGCTGGGTATTCATGTCAATGAGCAAGGTATCTACCAGCCACAAATGACGCCTGAACGTGACCGTAAGCAAGCAGATCGTATCGCTGTGAAAAACTTACGTAGCCCAGATAGTATTTAATCAGCGAGCATGTAGCCAAACAAGACTTAGGTATAAAATATTTAAGCGAAAAGCATTTTATTTGCCCGTTTGGCTCAATTATTCATAATCCGTAAAAGTGCTCAGTACGCATATATTCATCATAGTTCGGTTATGTTTAACATAGCTCAATTATGATTAATGAAGGAATACATCATTCATGGTCACGGTAGTCGAAAACATAGATCCTAAGATTAAGCCTGTTCCAGCAGTTATCACTGAGCTTGAGCAGAAGTATGCTGGTAAGTTTGTCGTGCAGCACACTGTTGATGAGATTCCAACGGTTTGGGTGGCGCGTGCTGATTTGCTGGATATTCTCTTATACCTGCGTAAATTGCCAAAACCTTATGTCATGCTATTTGACTTATCAGCGATAGATGAGCGCCTGCGCCAACATCGCCAAGGTCTGCCTGACAGCGATTTTACGGTGTTTTATCATTTGATGTCGCTTGAGCGTAATAGCGATGTGCGTATCAAAGTCGCGCTAAGCGAAGATGATCTGAATGTACCGAGCGCCACCAAGATTTGGCCAAATGCCAATTGGTATGAGCGTGAAGTGTGGGATATGTTCGGTATTGTCTTTAGTGGCCATCCTCATTTGACGCGTATCTTATTGCCAAAATACTGGGAAGGTCATCCACTGCGTAAAGAATATCATGCGCGGGCGACTGAATTTACCCCGTATTTCTTGAATACCGCCAAACAACAATACGAGCAAGAAAACCTGCGCTTTGTCCCTGAAGAGTGGGGCATGAAACGCTCGGGTCGTGACGAAGACTTTATGTTCTTGAACATCGGTCCTAACCATCCATCGGCTCACGGTGCTTTCCGTTTGGTACTTCAGCTTGATGGCGAAGAAGTCGTCGATTGTATCCCTGATATTGGCTATCACCATCGCGGCGCCGAAAAGATGGCTGAGCGTCAAACATGGCATTCTTTTATTCCTTATACCGACCGTATTGACTATCTCGGCGGCGTAATGAATGAGTTACCGTATATCATGTCGGTTGAGAAGCTAGCAGGAATCACCATTCCGCCGCGCGCTGAAACCATCCGCGTGATGATGAGTGAATTTTTCCGTATTACTAATAACTTGCTGTTCGTCGGTACCTTTATTCAGGATGCCGGAGGTATGACGCCGGTATTCTATATGTTTACCGATCGCCAAAAAGCCTATGACGTCATCGAAGCCGTGACTGGCTATCGTATGCACCCAGCATGGTTCCGTATCGGCGGTACAGCGCACGATTTACCGCGCGGCTGGCAGCGTTTGGTTCGCGAGTTCCTAGACTGGATGCCAAAACGCTTGGATGAGTATGTTAAAGCAGCACTTCAAAACAGTGTGCTTAAAGGTCGTACCCAAGGCGTTGCGCAATATAATACTAAACAAGCATTGGCGTGGGGCGTCACTGGCGCAGGTTTACGTGCAACAGGTTTAGATTTTGATTTGCGTAAAGCGCGTCCGTATATGGGCTACGAGAACTACGACTTTGAAGTTCCAGTCGGATATAACGGCGATGCTTATGATCGCTGTATGGTGAAAGTCGAAGAGATGCGCCAGTCGTTACGTATCATCCGTCAATGTATGGATAATATGCCGCAAGGTCCTTATAAGGCAGATCATCCATTGGCCGTACCACCGCCAAAAGACCGTACCTTGAATGACATCGAAACTTTGATTAACCACTTTATCTCCGTCTCTTGGGGTCCGGTGATGCCAGCGGGTGAGTGCACCACGATTGTAGAAGCCACCAAAGGTCTAAACAGTTACTACATCACCTCAGATAAAGCGACGATGAGCTACCGTACCCGTATTCGTACCCCGACATTTGCACACCTGCAGCAGATGCCATCGGTTATTAATGGCTCATTGGTCTCTGATGCCATTATGTATTTGGCGTCGATTGATATTGTAATGGCCGATTGTGACCGCTAAATATTAGATGTTAAGTATTAAAAGTAATACACGTTCATTAACATGTTATCGCCAAACTGGCACACCAAAACGCTGTCATTGCGCCATAAGCGCAACCTTAACAGTGGGCTGAGTGAGGAAAGAAAAAGATTATGAGAATTGTTTCCGATAAAATGCCAAAAGTAGATGTGGCAAGTATTTTAACCGCTGAAGAAATTGCAGCTATCCACGAGTTTATGCATCATTATCCCCATCCACGGGCCGCGTCTTTAGATGCGCTAAAAATCGTGCAAAAGCGTAATGGCTGGGTCGATGATGCACAAGTCAATGCCATTGCCAACATTCTAAATGTGCCAATGACCGATATGGATGGGGTGGCAACCTTTTTTAACCGTATCTATCGTCAGCCAGTCGGTCGCAATGTCATCCTTATTTGTGATTCGGTGGCTTGTTATCTAACCGGTTACGAAGCACTTGCCGCTGAATTAAAAGCGCAGTTGGGCATCGACTATGGTCAGACTACCGCTGATAACCGCTTTACGCTATTGCCGATTTGCTGTTTGGGTAACTGTGACAAAGGTCCTTCTGTATTGATTAATGAAGATACCTATGGTCCTGTCCAGCCCACTGAAGTCGCCCAATTGTTGGAGCTATACGCATGAGTTTAACAATTTCAGAGCAGATTGCTCGTCGCGGTCGAGGCAAAGCGCCAAGCCAATTAAATGACCAGCGCATTCCTGTTTATGGCGATAAAGCGACCGCTACCAGCGAAACCAAGCCGCTTACATGGCGCCTCGCACATCACGATGCGGTATTAGATTTGGCTACTTATGAATCGCTACGTGGTTTTGAAGCGCTAAAAATGGCTTTAAACCAATCGCCAGACGATACTTTGAATACCATTAAAGAAGCCGTGGTAAAAGGTCGTGGCGGTGCAGGTTTCCCAGCGGGTATCAAATGGTCGCTGATGGCACCACCCGATGGCGGTCCACGTTATCTCGTCTGTAATGCCGATGAGATGGAGCCGGGTACTTTTAAAGACCGTTTGCTGATGGAGCGTCTGCCGCTACAGCTTATCGAAGGTATGCTCATCTCTGCTTACGCCATCGGTGCAACAGCCGGTTATATCTTTATTCGCGGTGAATATATTTTAGCAGCAGAGCGTTTAAATACAGCGCTTGAAGAACTTCGTGCTAATAACTTGGTCGGCGACAATATCTTAGGGTCTGACTTTAGCTTTGATTTGCACGTCCATACTGGCGCTGGTCGTTATATTTGCGGTGAAGAAACCGCTTTGATTAACTGCCTAGAAGGTCGCCGTGCCAATCCGCGTACTAAGCCGCCATTTCCACAAGTAGCGGGTGCATGGGGACGTCCAACTGTAGTCAATAACGTTGAAACTTTGCATAACGTTTCGGCGATTATTTTGCATGGTAGCAAATGGTATCAAGACTTACCAAAAGCCAAAGGCGTGGTCGAAACCCCAGGTACCAAGCTATTTGGTTGTTCAGGTCTGGTCAATGATCCCGGTCTGTGGGAGCTGCCATTTGGTTATACGGCGCGTGAAATTATCGAAGATTTCGCTGGCGGTATGCAGGAAGGTAAAAAGCTCAAAGCATGGCTACCGGGCGGCGCATCAACAGACTTTTTAACCGCTGACCATTTAGATACCGTCGTAGATTTTGATGCCATTCAAAAAGCCGGTAGTCGTATGGGTACTGGGCTAATTATGGTCGTCGATGAAGAGCAAGATATGGTGCCATTATTGCGTAACCTTGAGATTTTCTTCCAACGTGAATCATGCGGTTGGTGTACGCCATGCCGTGATGGTCTACCGTGGGGCGTGAAAATATTGACTGCCATTAACGACGGTCAAGGTCAAATCGGTGACGTTGAGAAGTTAGAAGAGTTGACTCGTGACTTATGGATCGGCAAAACTTTTTGTGCCCATGCGCCGGGTGCGATGGAACCATTGATGAGTGCTATTAAATATTTCCGTCCTGAGTTTGATCAAAAAATTGCGCAGGCGGTTGGTGAAGATGTCATTGAGGCTGCAGCCAATCAACAGCCAGAAGTGAAATAAGGAGAGCGGCATGGCAGTCATACATATTGATGGAACCACTGTCGAAGTAGATAGCGCTGATAACTTGCTACAAGCATGCTTATCACTCGGCATTGATGTGCCGTATTTTTGTTATCACCCAGCCTTAGGTTCAGTCGGCTCTTGCCGTCAGTGCGCGGTTAAGCAATATCAGTCTAAAGAAGATATGGAAGCGGGTCGCGGTCGCCTCGTGATGTCATGTATGGTCGCTCCAGGCGATGATATGTACATATCAGTCACTGATGACGAAGCCAAAGCGTTCCGTAAGTCGATGGTTGAGCTGTTGATGGTTAATCATCCGCATGACTGTCCAACCTGTGAAGAAGGCGGACATTGTCATTTGCAAGACATGACCTATATGTCGGGTCATAGCCGTCGTCGCTATCGTTTTACTAAGCGCACCCATCACAATCAAGAGCTTGGTCCGTTTATTGCTCATGAAATGAACCGCTGTATCGCTTGCTATCGCTGCGTCCGTTTTTACAAAGACTATGCGGGTGGCGAAGATTTGGGCGTTTATGGCTCAAACGAGCGCGTTTATTTTGGTCGTGATAAAGATGGTCAGTTTGAAAGCGAGTTTTCAGGTAACTTAACCGAAGTGTGCCCAACCGGTGTATTTACTGATAAAACTCATTCTGAGCGTTATAACCGTAAATGGGACATGCAGTATGCGCCAAGCATCTGTCATGGTTGCTCTGCCGGTTGTAACATCTCTCCGGGCGAGCGTTATGGTGAATTGCGCCGTATCGAAAACCGCTATAACGGTGAAGTAAACCGTTACTTCCTATGTGACCGTGGTCGCTTTGGGTATGGCTATGTCAATCGTGAAGACCGTCCAACGCAGGCGCTTGAACGTATCAATGACAAGCATGTCAAAATCAATATCGATTATGCGCTTGATGAAACCATCAAACGTATTAAAGACAAAAAAGTCATCGGTATTGGCTCACCACGTGCGAGCCTTGAAACCAACTTTGCCTTAAAAAATATGGTCGGTTTTGATAACTTTTCAACCGGTCTTAACCATCAGCAGCAAGCATTGGTCAATAAATGTATTGAAGTATTGAGCACTGAGGGTATTTATAACCCGGGTATGGCTGATATTGAAAGCCATGATGCCGTATTGGTGCTAGGTGAAGACATCACCCAAACCTCATCACGTGTGGCGCTGTCGATTCGTCAAGCAGCAAAAAATGAAGCCATTAAAATGGCTGCTGCGACCAAAACGCAATCGTGGTTGGCCGAGCCAGTCAAACGTATTGGTCAAGGCGTACAAAGCCCGGTATATGTCATCGATGTTATCCAAACTAAGCTAGAAGATATCAGTAAAGTCAGTGTTGTTGCGACACCTGAAGATATTACTAAGCTTGGCTTTAAAGTCGCTGATGCGATTGCTGATTTTGCTGATGATTTAGCAGAAATCGCGGAACCAACGTCAGATAGCGATGACGATGCTAATGTTGATGCTATGCAAGCATTGGCACAGCAAATTGCTTATGACTTGATTCAAGCCGATAAGCCGTTGGTTGTCTCTGGTAGCAGTTTATCATCGACTGCTTTAATAGAAGCAGCAGCACAAATTGCTCAAGCATTGAGCCAAAAGCGCGCAGCGATTAAAGCGACTGAGCAGCAGCAGGTTGAGGAACATAACGCTAAGGTTGCAGCCGCCGAAGCACAAGCAGCAACCGCTCAGCAGAGCGAAGACAAAGACTTATCCGCTAAGCCGAACAAACCTGAAACCGGCGTTGATACAGAAGCGCAAGACGATGTAGAGCGCAAACCGGCAACCAAACTTGAGCTAAAAGAAGTTAATAAACAATACCATGCGCAAGCCGGTATTTATTTGGCGGTTCCTGATGCCAATAGCATTGGTGTCTGTATGCTTGGCGGTCAATCCGTCGAAGAGTTATTAGCGACTGACTTTGATGTGGTGATAGTCGCTGAAAACCAGTTGACTGATGCCATTGATGCGCATAAATTAACCCAGTTATTGACTGACAAAACTGTCATCGCACTTGATCATCAGCTGCTTGATTGGCATAAAGATGTCGATATTGTATTGCCAGCCGCCAGCTTTGCGGAAGCGGACGGTACGCTTATCTCTGCTGAAGGTCGCGCACAGCGCTTCTTCCAAGTTTATGATAACGAATACTATCATCCGCTGAGCAGTATCAAAGAAGGCTGGCGTTGGTTACATGCCGTCCATAGCAGTTTAGAAGGTCGTGATGTCGATTGGACACAGCTTGATGATGTCATCAATGCCTTGGTTGCTACTCATCCTAAGCTTGTTGGTATTAAAGGCGCTGCTCCGGATGCCGATTACCGTATGACCGGTCTAAAAATTGCCCGTCAGCCGCGTCGTTACTCTGGTCGTACTTCTATGCGTGCGCCTGTCTCTGTGCATGAGCCAATGCAGCCAAAAGATTTGGATACCGGTTTAACCTTCTCAATGGAAGGCTATAGCGGTAAGCAAACGCCAAGCTCGATGATTCCTTTTGCCAGTGCGGCAGGTTGGAACTCACCGCAAGCATGGAATAAATACCAAGATAAAGTCGGTGGTAGCCTCAAAAATGGTGATCCAGGTGCGCGTCTGTTTGATCAATTAGAGCGCCTAGCCACGCGTCAATATGTTGCGCCAGAAGTTACTTCGGTGACGACTACGGATATGCAGCAAGGACAAGCGAAACTGGTACCGATTTACAACCTTTATGCCAGCTCTATGATGGCATCACGTAGCCCCGTCGTTGCTGAGCAATTACCGCTAGCCACATGGCGCGTTGGTATTGACGATGCCAAAGACTGGGGTCTTGCAGCGGGTGATTATCTGGCGATTGAGATTGATAAGCAGCAAATCACCTTACCCGTTGAGCTCGTTGGTTATTTAGCCGAAGGTTGTATCGGTTATCCAGTTGGGCAGGTAGATATCATTCATCCGTCAATGCCTGCATCGGTACGTAAAGTTGATGCGCCGGTGACGATGATGGGCAGCATGGCGACTGATAATGCTTTAACAGCCAATACCAATAACCGCGCAACACAAGTAAGCAGCGCGCCGACCACCACACAGGAGCTGTAATATGCAAGTTACCCGCATTATCCCTGATGTGCCAAGCTTTTTGGCTGGTATGATGACCTTTGATACCTGGTCGATACTCTTTATGGTCGTGCAATCGCTGGTCATCTTTTTGGTGGTGGTCATTGTCGCTGCAATGATGATTGTCTATGAGCGCCGCATGCTAGCACTCTGGCAAGATCGTTACGGTCCGAACCGTGTTGGTCCGTTTGGGTCGCTACAGCTGGTTGCTGATATGCTCAAAATCTTCTTTAAAGAAGATTGGACGCCAAACTTTACCGATAAGTTTATGTTTACCTTGGCGCCAGCGGTTGCCATGTTTACTGCTTTGGCCTCTTTTGCCATTATTCCTATCTCGCCATCCCTTGGGGTTGCTGATTGGGATATCGGTATTTTGTTCTTCTTTGCTATGGCAGGTATTGCGGTCTATGCGGTGATGTTCGGTGGCTGGGCGTCTGCCAATAAGTTCTCTTTACTTGGCGGCTTACGTTCTGCAGCGCAAACCATCAGTTATGAAGTCTTTTTAGGCTTATCATTGATGGGCGTTGTTGCCTTAACAGGCTCATTTAACCTACGCGAAATCGTTGAATCGCAAATTGACGGCTGGTATATCATTCCGCAGTTCTTTGGCTTTTTGACCTTTGTCGTTGCTGGTGTTGCTGTTACCCATAGACATCCATTTGATCAGCCAGAAGCCGAGCAAGAGTTGGCCGAAGGTTATCATGTCGAATATTCTGGCATGAAGTTCGGTATGTTCTTTATCGGTGAATACGTCAACGTCGTACTGATTTCTGCGTTGATGACTTGTTTGTTCTTCGGCGGTTGGCTTGCGCCGTTTAATTTAGATATTCCGTTTATTCCACCAGCTTTTTGGTTCATGATTAAGACACTATTCTTTATGACCATGTTTATTTTGGCTCGAGGCTCACTCATGCGTCCGCGCTATGATCAGGTGATGAACTTTGGCTGGAAAGTCTGCCTGCCGGTAACCTTGATTAATCTATTGGTTACTGCTGCAGTCATTTTGATTTTTTCCCCAACGTTGTAATCATTACTAGCCATCACTGATGAACTAGGGTAAAGCTGATAAGGATAATAATCCCATGTTTACTACTATAAAAAAGACCGTCATTGGTATGTTTACCATTGTCCGCAGTATGTGGATGGTCAATAGTCATGCAATCAGGCCACGCGACACCATTCTGTATCCAGAAGAACCGGTACCTGTACCGCCGCGCTTTCGCGGACGCATTATCTTGTCGCGTGACCCTGACGGTGATGAGCGCTGTGTCGCTTGTAACCTATGTGCTGTGGCATGTCCGGTCGGCTGTATCTCACTGCAAAAAGCAGAACGTGAAGATGGACGCTGGTATCCAGAGTTTTTCCGCATCAACTTTTCACGCTGTATCTTTTGTGGTTTGTGTGAAGAGGCGTGTCCGACGACCGCGATTCAGATGACCCCAGACTTTGAGATGGGCGAATATGTCCGTCAAGACTTGGTTTATGAAAAAGAGCATTTGCTGATTTCAGGACCGGGTAAATATCCCGATTATAACTATTATCGCGTGACGGGTATGGCGGTAGCAGATAAACCAAAAGGCGCGGCCCAAAACGAAGCTGCACCGATTGATCTAAGGAGCTTGCTACCATGATGAATATCTTAAATAGTCCTGAATTGGCAGGGTTTTATGCGCTGGCAGCGGTGGCAATATTTGCCAGCTTGCGCGTGGTGACCCTCGCCAATCCAGTGCATGCTATTTTATCGATGATTGTGTCGTTATTGGCCATCTCAGGTATTTTCTTTATATTAGGTGCGCCTTTTGCTGGTGCGCTTGAAGTGGTCGTTTATGCCGGTGCCATTATGGTGCTATTCGTTTTCGTTATTATGATGCTAAATCTCGGCATGAGTAATGATGAGCGCGAAGAGCGCTGGCTTGATGCCAAGACTTGGGCTGTACCGACGGGACTAACGATTATTATCGCGGTTGTGCTGTATGCGATGATTGGTCTTAACCATGATGAAGCGGCAATTATTGGCGGGTCGACGATTTCAGCCAAAGCAGTAGGTACTGCGCTGTTTACCAAATATATTATGTTGATAGAAGTAGCGGCATTGCTCTTATTAGCCGCTTTGGTTGCCGCTTATCATTTGGGTAAAGAGTCTATTGATGATGAGATTGTCGGTAACAGTAGCCGAGGTGCTAGCCAAGCAACCAATCCAAATGTTGCCAGTATCACACACTACGATGATAACGGCATGCCTATAGATACTGATGCAGTAAACATGGCTGAACCATATGAATATAAAGATGTTGACCCGCATGACTATGTTGGCATGAAAGCAGGTACGCAGGTAGGTGTGAATAAAGTCACGCGCAAGGAGTCGGACTGATGGTACTAGCAGCGAGCGTGGCACAAGATATTGCTAATGTGCCGTTTGCCCACGAGGTAGCAGGCTTAGTGCAGCCGGTTGCTGAGGCGCAAAATGTACTGGGTATGATACCCATGAGCCATGGATTGATTTTGGCCGGTATCTTATTTGCGATTGGTCTGTGCGGTGTCATGGTAAGGCGTAATTTCTTATTTATGCTGATGAGCCTTGAGATCATGATGAATGCGACGGCTTTGGCATTTGTGGTCGCAGGTAGCCGCTGGGTTGATCCAGATGGACAGATTATGTTTATCTTTATTCTGACTTTAGCAGCAGCAGAGGCGGCTATTGGTTTGGCAATATTATTGCGGTTTTATCATCAGCGTGGGCATCTCGATGTCGACAGCGCGAATGAGATGAAAGGATGATGTCATGAATTTATTACCATTAACCTTTATATTCCCGCTCGTTGGCTTTTTGATTCTAGCCTTTATGCGCGACAAGTTAAGCGAGCAGGTAGCAGCGATTGTTGGTGTTGGTAGCATGCTGCTATCAGCACTTTGTACGCTGATGGTCAGCTATACCTTTTTAACAAGCAACCCTGCCGGTACGGTCATCGAGATTCCACTATGGACTTGGTTCCAAGTCGGCGATTTTGCGCCGAGTTTTGGTCTAAGCTTTGATGGCTTAGCATTGACGATGATTGGCGTAATTACCGGTATCGGCTTTTTGATTCATCTGTTTGCCGCATGGTATATGAAAGGTGAAACAGGCTTTGCGCGCTTCTTTAGTTATATGAACTTATTCGTCGCCAGCATGTTATTACTGGTATTGGCGGATAACTTGTTCTTGCTCTATCTTGGCTGGGAAGGCGTCGGTATCTGTTCTTACTTGCTAATTGGTTTTTATTATCAAGACCGTGCTAATGGTCGGGCAGCAATTAAAGCCTTTACCGTCACCCGCGTTGGTGATGTGTTTTTAGCCTTTGGTTTGTTTTTATTATTCCGCGAATTTGGCACGCTTAATATTCAAGAGATTATTACCCGTGCGCCGGAAATCTTTGATATTAACAACCCAACGATGATTTTAACCACCATGATGTTGGTCGGTGGTGCGATGGGTAAATCAGCGCAGCTACCACTACATACGTGGCTTGCTGATGCGATGGCAGGTCCAACGCCAGTGTCTGCTTTGATTCACGCAGCGACCATGGTTACTGCGGGTGTTTATCTGATTGCCCGTCTACATCCATTATTTCTTCTCACACCGGGCGTATTGTTGTACTGGGTTGGGGCAGTGGGTGCATTGACGCTCGTGGTTGCTGGATTTTGTGCGCTAGTACAAACCGATATTAAACGTATTCTTGCTTATTCGACCATGAGCCAAATTGGCTATATGTTCTTAGCATTGGGCGTTGGCGCATGGCAAGGTGCTATCTTCCACTTGATGACGCATGCTTTCTTTAAAGCATTGCTATTCTTATCATCAGGTGCAGTCATTCTTGCGGTTCATCATGAGCAAAACATCTTTAAGATGGGCGGTTTACGCAAAAAGATACCCTTGGTATTTTGGTGCTATATCGTCGGTGGCGGTGCGCTTGCAGCGATACCTTGGGTCACCGTTGGTTTCTATTCTAAAGAAGCGATTCTGTGGGAGAGTTATGCGACCGGTCATATGGTCTTATTCTATATGGGCGTATTCGGTGCTTTCTTAACCGCGATTTATACCTTCCGTATGATTTGGATTATCTTCTTTGGTGAAGAAAAAACCCATGCACATAAATTATCGGGTGTGTCGTATTGGCTGCCACTTAGTGTGTTGCTCGTATTATCAACAGCAGTGGGCGCATTGATTACGCCACCATTGCAAGGCGTATTGCCAGAGAGCGTTGGGCACTTATTAGAAGTTGCTGGTCAAGCACATGGTAAGCATACTGCTGAGTTTATCGCCATGGGTGCGATGGCGGCAGGCTTGGTATTGGCGGCGCTATTATATGTCGTTAATAAAGGTCGACTGCTGACCAGCTTTAAGCGCACACGTATCGGTGCGGCGTTATATCATTGGTGCTATCACGGTATGGGCTTTGACGCGCTATACGATATAGTTTTTGTAAAACCCTTTTTGTTCATCGGCCGCTTATTTAAAGCCGACCCTATTGATAAAACGTGGCTGTTATTACCTAAGCTAGCATCAGCGGGTAATAAGGTGTTGTCTGCGACGCAAACAGGGTCACTTCGAGGTTATGCTGCAAGCTTTGGCTTGGGTATGGCTGTATTACTCGTGCTGGTAATGATGACGGTGGTATAAGATGATTGAGTTACAACAAACGTGGATGCTACCAGCATTAATCGCCATTCCTTTTATTGCAGGATTGCTATGTTGGCTGGTTGAACGCTTTAATAAACGTCTACCGCGCTGGATTGCTTTAATCGGTATGACGTTGACCTTTGTATTGTCACTGGTACTGTGGCAATACGGTGATTATAGTGGCATGAGTCAGCAAGTCATTGCGCCAGACGCAAATGTGCCTTGGGTTGCTGAGTTTAGTGTGCCTTGGATACCTAGCTTTGGTATCAGCTTTCATTTGGCGTTAGATGGTTTATCGCTGATGATGGTTGCTTTGACAGGGCTGCTCGGCGTTGCTGCAGTTGCTTGTTCGTGGAATGAGATCCAGCGCCGTGTTGGCTTCTTCCATCTGAACTTGCTATGGAGCTTGGGCGGCGTCATTGGTGTTTTCTTAGCCATTGATATGTTCTTATTCTTCTTCTTTTGGGAGATGATGCTGGTTCCTATCTACTTTTTGATCGCGATTTGGGGTCATGACGTCGTTGGCAAAACCAAAGAATACGCAGCAACCAAGTTCTTTATTTATACCCAAGCGTCTGGGCTAATCATGCTGGTCGGTATTTTGATATTGGTCATTATCAGCTACGCCCAAAAAGGGGTGGTGAGCTTTAACTATAATGATTTGCTCGGTACGTCACTTGGCGGCTGGGAATATCCGATCATGCTATGCTTCTTTATTGGCTTTGCCGTGAAGTTGCCGATTATTCCATTCCACGGCTGGTTACCTGATGCGCATGCGCAAGCACCAACGGCGGGTTCGGTGGATTTGGCAGGGGTTTTGATTAAAACCGCCGCTTATGGTTTGATTCGTTTCGTCTTGCCATTATTTCCAGCTGCGTCGCAAGATTTTGCTCCTATTGCTATGACCTTAGGTACCATTGGTATCTTCTATGGTGCGTGGCTTGCTTTTATGCAAACCGATATGAAACGCTTATTGGCTTATACCAGTATCTCGCACATGGGCTTTGTCGTCTTGGCAATTTATGCAGGGACGTTACTCAGCTTGCAAGGCTTGATGATTCAGATGTTGGCACATGGTCTAAGCTCGGCAGCCCTGTTTATTATGGCAGGGCAGTTATATGAGCGCTTACATACGCGTGATTTGACCTTGATGGGTGGTATGTGGGGTCAGTTCCGTTATTATGCGCCGATACTGATGTTCTTCTGTGCCGCTTTATTGGGTATTCCGGGGACAGGTAACTTCATTGGCGAGTTCATGATTTTATTTGGCGCCTTTGCCGACTATCCTGTTTTTGTAGTCTTAGCGACATTCAGTTTGGTATTAGCAGGTTTGTATTCACTAATTCTGATTCACAAGGCGTTATTCGGTACCAATAATATTAAAGAAGTGGCGTTAAAAGAAACCAAGTTACATGGTTTGCCAGAGCGTCCATTAAAAGATTTGGGCAAGCGTGAGCTGTCATTGCTATTGATGCTTGCTGCCGGATTGGTATGGCTGGGACTGTATCCACAACCGTTCCTTGATACCTCAAGTCATGCGATGCAGTGGATTAATAACGCCTATATATATAGTCAAGTAACACAAGTAGATGCCTCGCAGCTGCTTGATGCAATGGAGGCACGTTAAGTCATGAACGATTTTACGATGAATGATTTGATGGGGCTATTGCCTTATGCACCAATCATTGCGGTAGTGATTACGGTATTGGTGGTGATGATTGCCATCACTATGAAGCGCTCACATATGGTGACAGGTACGATTTCGGTTGTCGGTCTCAATATCGGGCTGTTTATTTTGCTTGGGCAAATGGCAGGTATAGTCGATAGTGGAACCCTTGTGCCAGCGGCTGAGCAGTTATTTGTTATTGATAACTTTGCTCAGTTTAATATGGTGGTCATCTTTATCTGTGCATTGGCCTGCTTTACGCTGTCTTATGCTTATTTAGCTGATTTAAAAGATCATAAAGAAGAGCTATATTTACTGATGCTGCTATCGACCGTTGGCGCCTTGCTCATGGTCAGTGCTCAGCATTTAGCCTCATTCTTTATGAGCCTTGAGATGCTATCAATACCGCTATACGGCATGCTGGCATATACTTATATGCGTAAACGCTCGCTTGAGTCGGGGCTGAAGTACTTGGTGCTATCAGCTACGGCATCAGCAACACTACTAATGGGTATGGCGTTTATTTATGCAGAAGTAGGTTCACTCGCCTTTAAACCTATCAGTATGACGTTGGTTGATTTATTTGAATCGCCGCTGTTGATTTTAGGGGCTGCAATGATGATGTTTGGTATTGCCTTTAAATTGTCTGCAGCACCGTTTCATATGTGGACGCCAGATGTTTATGAGGGCGCACCAGCACCTATCGCTACTTACTTAGCTTCGGTATCAAAAGTGGCAATGATGGCACTGGCGGTTCGTTTCTTAATTGATACCTCGTTATTGGCACTGCCATCAGTACAGATGCTGCTTATGGTCATGGCAACCTTGTCGATTTTGGTGGGTAACTTACTAGCGGTCCGTCAGACTAGCCTTAAACGTCTACTTGGTTATTCGTCTATTGCCCATATGGGTTATGTATTAATCGTGATTGTTAGCATCGGCTCTGCTGCTGATAGCATCTCGAGCATGTATATGGCGATTTATGCCTTTACTTCTATCGGTGCCTTTGGTGTCGTAACCTTGATGTCGAGCCCTTATCGTTTGGCTGGTGAAGCCGATGAGCTGACCCATTACCAAGGGCTATTCTGGCGCCGCCCAGTACTGACTGCTGTGATGACGATTATGATGTTGTCACTAGCAGGTATTCCATTGACGGCAGGCTTTATCACCAAACTATTTGCGATTCTTGCCGCCGTACAAGGTACCAACTGGTTCTTGGCTGCGATGATTATCTTGGGTAGTGCCATTGGTCTATTTTACTACTTGCGCGTTATGCTCACGCTATTTAAACGTCCAAAACAATTTATTGAGTTTGACGTGTCTAAGCAGTGGGGTCTACGTACCGGTGGTATTATGGTCATCGCTGTCACTGCTATCATCGTCTTCTTCGGTGTGTTACCGAACAGTATGATTGAGTGGGCAAGTTTAGCTCGTATATGGTAAGCATAAAAAATAAGGACAGCGGCTGCATTAGGGTTTGATGCCGCCGCCACTTATCAGTTGTTACTGTTAGAAAACTAAGGTGCGCCAGCTTTATGATAAGCTTGGTGCACCTTTTAGTTTGTAGCCTTTAAAAGTTCATAAAAACTACCATCTACAATAGAGTATCCATAATTATTAATAAAAAAAGAGGGTGATTCATTATTATGAGTGACAATATTCAAAAAGTAACGGTGCTCAGTAAAACCACGTGGACGCCCAACCTATTTAGCTTTACCGTCAGTCGTCCGGATAGTTTTAAATTTACCGCTGGGCAATTTGTGCGTTTGGGCGTTAATCCCAGTCAATTAAAATATTATAAGCAGTTGAGTGCAGTAGCTGATACTGATGATGACGATGAAGACCTGAACGAAACACTGGATGAGGATATCTTCCGCGCCTATTCGATTGTATCGTCACCCTTTGATGAGGTATTAGAATTCTTCTCTATTGTCATCCCTGATGGCGCATTTACCTCACAGCTGCAACACCTAGAAGTGGGTGATGAGCTACTACTGAATACTATGCCATTTGGCTTTTTAACTTTGGCGCGTTATCAAAAACCATTACCAAAGGACTTATGGTTATTGGCGACAGGTACGGGTTTAGCACCATTTTTATCGATGCTGCAAGATTTAAAAACTTGGGAAGATTACGAGCATATCATTCTTGCTTATAGCGCGCGTTCGACAGAAGAATTGGCATATATTGACAAGATTGAAAGCTTGCAAGAAGACTTTGGCTCATTGGTTGATAATCCAGCCAAGTTAATTTTTATACCTATTGTCACCCGTGAAGCTGTCGAGGGCACATTGACTGAACGTCTGCCGAAGCTATTATTAGACGGGACGCTACAAGAGCGCGCCGGTATTGCCTTGGATATCGATAGCACGCACGTTATGCTATGTGGTAACCCAGATATGGTAGAAGATACTAAAGAGATGTTAAAGAGCTTAGGACTGGTGATGAATCGCCGCGGCGAAGGCAATATCGCAGTAGAAAACTACTGGTAATGGTCTGATTACTTTAAATTGATGTAGACAGCCTTAATTAAAAAAGCGCTGACCCTTAAAGATTATTGTCTTTAAGGGTCAGCGCTTTTTTATGGTAAGCGTTAAAAGAGTATTTAGGCGGCTTTCGGTCTGCTTATAAAGAGGGTTGTAAATTTGGCTCAGTAGCATCTGCAATCGGGTTGATAGGGCCTTGCATCAGCTGCGGCTCATCTTTATCAGTAATGATAGCTTCGTTAGCACTACTGGCTAGTAGGTCGCGATAATTGATTTGGGTTTTGAGCACCAGTTGCTCTTCTTCAAGCTCACCGTAATTGACCTGTACTTTATGTAAGGTGCCGATGATTTTTTTATTCTTTTTCAGCCAGCGATTGATATCAAGGTAGATGATTTCTTCTTTGGCGCGGGCAATATTAATATAAGACAAAATAAAGCCCAACGGGTCTTTTTTCAGCACGCTATGATAAAACCAGATAAAAAGCTTGATACCTTGGCGTTTGATAAAGGATTCGCAGCGTAGATTAAGGACGTCGGTATAAGTTTGCTGACCAAACACAAAACGCTGCACATTGCGATCAAGCTGTACATGAACCAAATTAAAGTTACTTGCAACCTCCGCATAGATACCGCCAGCATCGACAGTACAATACAGGCGAAACCAGTCATCATGTATCTCAACGCGCAGCTCTAAAATGGCTTTGACATTGTCCGTGACGAACTTTTGCAGTGCATCGTTGACGTAGGTTTGGGCAACTGGCAAGGATATCTCATCCTCAAGCTTATCTGTGGTTCTGTTATAAATGTTTTTAATCGCTTGGGTAAGACGCTCCCAGCCATCACTAAATGACTCGTCAAAACGGTAGCCAATATTTTCAAAGAATTCATCAAAACTGTCTGAATCATTCATATTGTCCATATTATCAAAGTTACTCAAACTTATTATCCTTATAATGATGGGGGTCGTCACGTAAGCGTTGGGGTAATAAATGCGCCTGCGTTTATATTTCATATTATGCAGGCGTAAAATGCGTATTTGCTAATAGTTCACTTATAAAACAGTATATATCAAAAAGGTAGCGTGCAAAATGAACGTCTAGGTTTTGTCTGATTGAGCAGGCCTACTATTTACTCTAGCTGATGTGATGTAGTTATAGAGTACGTCGCACTTAATATGCAGTAGTTAATATAAAACCGTTAACATAAATATCAGCTGATAGATAAGCAAGCAGCAAGTTAAGAGCTGCAGTATACGGTTGTGCTAGCGACACAATTCTTTGTCATGTTATGATAGCGCCGGCATTGGTCGACAGGTGCTTATATTATCATGCTTCTTGCCGATAGCCCTTATATTCATTAGTTGAGAACAACTGTGGCCTCCATTAAAGACTCGCAAAGCTACCATTTTTCAGCGCAAGCACCTAAGCGTGATATCAGCTTGCCGATGGCGATTGTAATTGCCGTCAGTGTCCATGCGCTCATTATTTTTGGGATTAGCTTCTCAATGGGGCAAGACCCTGCTGGCATGATGCAAGACGTTGCTAAGGCGCTGACTGATAATATGCAACCAAATGAAGATGCACAGTTTGTCGCCAATGCCTCACAAGAAGGCGGCGGCACTGTGCAGGAACAGTTGCGCCAAGAGACCGACCAAAGTAGTCCGTTGTCAGCTGAGCAAATGAGCGAAACGCAAGATGTGATTAGCTTGCAGCGCCAAGTCCGTCAGCAGCGCTATCAAGAAAGCTATCTGCGTACGACGCTAAGTTGGCGTGAAGCAAGCGTCGAATCTGATAACGATAGTAAGCAAGAGCAAGATGATATAATGGCGCAAGAAGAGCGCCTGCGTAAGCAAATCGCTACTTTAGAGGCGCAACTGTCTCAGCGTCAACAGCTGTATGCAACCAAGTCGAAAGTCGTGACTGTCGATAGCAATTCGACAACACGCGGTGCGGCAGCGGATTATATCAATACCTTTCGTGAGCACGTCGAGCGCGTCGGTAACTTGCAATATCCTACCCAAGCACGAGCCCAAGGTATTACGGGTGAGGTGCGTTTGATGGTCGTCATTGGTAATGATGGTAATATTAAAGCCATTCGTTTGCTTGAGAGTTCAAATTCGACGATATTAGATGAGGCTGCCAAACAGTCGGTTAGACAAGCGGCGCCCTTTGGTAAATTTACCGAAGATATGAATGATATTGTTGAGTTGCGTCTCATACGTACTTATCGCTATAGTGATAAAGTGGACATCACTTATTAAGCTCATTGAGAGTCTGAAAGATTTTATCGGGCTTTAATTTAGCGTTAAACAGCCATAAACATCATGTTTATGACAAAGTATTTATAAAAACACATTTTTAAAAATCAGTAATAGAGTAAAGAGTCAGTATGGAATTTTTAGGTTTTACCCTTGATATAGCGAGCTTAACAGAGAGTGCTTTGAGCATTGCGCTTAAAATTGCTTTTGCCTTATTGATATTTATCGTCGGGCGTTGGTTGGCAAAAAAAGTCGTGACCATTAGCAATCGCATTATGTTACGTAGTCGTTTAGAGACAACGGCGGCTAACTTTTTAAGCCGATTATTATATGGTTTATTATTGGTTGTCGTTATTTTAGCAGCGCTGAGTAAAGTTGGCGTACAGACCACGTCAGTCGTCGCAATCTTGGGCGGTGCGGCGGTAGCAATTGGTTTGTCACTCAAAGACCAGCTATCGAATTTTGCCGCTGGTATTATGATTGTCACTTTTCGCCCGTTTGTCCGCGGTGACTATGTGCAGATTAGTAGTTATACCGGTACCGTGACCGAAATCACCTTGGTCAATACCCATTTAACGACCATTAATAATCATGATATCATTATTCCAAATGGCGATATTACTACCTCAGCGGTGATTAACTATACGGCGTTACCCAACCGCCGCGTCGATATCACGGTCGGTATTGGTTATGATGCCGATATCAAAACCGCCAAAGATATTATGCTAAGTTTGGCAAAAAATAATCCAATGGCGTTTAGTGATCCTGCACCCGTGGTACGCGTGACCAACTTGGGTGACAATTCAGTCGATTTAACTTTAAATGTTTGGACCACCAACGATGACTGGTGGTCGATGCAATGCGATTTATTAGAACAATTCAAAAACGCCCTTGATGACAATGAAATTGACATTCCATTCCCGCAGCGCAGTGTACATGTCAAAGGCTTAGATCAGATGATTAATCAAATGGATCAAGCACAAAAAACCATGTTAAAAAAGAGTTAAAAAAGGGCTAAAGACAAGCTAGAGATAAGGATTTGGCAGCGCTAATCCTGCCAAAATATCAATCTCAAAGCTTTCCATCTCATCTTGCTCGGCTTGTCCGAGCTCATGGTCAAAACCAAGCAGGTGCAGCAGACCGTGTATTAATAAATGGCTAATGTGCTGTGCCACAGTCTTGTCTTGCTCAGCAGCTTCACGTACCACCACGCCATGGCAAATCACCAGCTCACCTAGCGGTAGCGTTGGCATCAAGCCAATGATTGCCGCTGGCAAGTCGCTTGGGTAGGATAGGATATTGGTGGCATAATCTTTGCCGCGCGCGTCTAAATTAAGCTCTTGACCTTCCACTGCATCCGTAATATAGATATCTAGCGCTTTCGATTTTTCTTGCCATACTTCAGTATCGATATCGGCATAATAAGGCAGCGTCAGACCATTTTTAATACGCTCATCTATATTATCCAAAGTCGCCATCATGACCTTTAATAAGTTTTCGCGATTATAAAAGCTCTCAAGTATATCGTCATGGATACTATCGGCGGCGCTGATATCAAGTGCAGCTAAGCTGTCGTTGCTATTAAAACTGTCATTAAACGTGTTATTCAAACTGCTATTAACATTATCATCAAGATTATTGTCAGTATCATTCTGTTCGGCTTGGCTCATTCCATTATCCTTTTTTATGTCAATCTAAAAGTATTTAACAGTAAAAAACCGGATATCAAATCCGGTTTTCTTGCCATATTTTCTCAAGTTTTCTAATATATCTATATTTAGATAGCTTACAGCTTAGCTGCTGCATCGTTTATTGCCTGTTTACGCTCTTGCTCTTTCATGCGCTCAAATTTACGTTTTTCTTGCAAAGCGAGTTGCTCTTCATCAAAGACATCATAAGCTTCGACGATTTTTTGTACCAATTGATGGCGCACGACGTCTTTTGAATCAAACTTAGTGATATGAATTTCTTCAATACCGCTTAATATTTCCATCGCTTGCGCCAGACCAGATTTACTGCCGCGCGGTAAGTCGACCTGCGTAATGTCACCGGTAATCACTGCACGTGAACCAAACCCTAAGCGCGTCAAAAACATTTTCATTTGTTCAGGCGTGGTATTTTGCGCTTCATCCAAAATGACAAATGAGTTATTAAGTGTCCGACCACGCATATAAGCAAGCGGAGCAACCTCGATGATTTGCTTTTCAAGCATTTTGCCCACTTTATCAAAGCCAAGCATCTCATATAGTGCGTCATATAAAGGACGCAAATACGGATCGATTTTTTGAGTTAAATCACCCGGTAAAAAGCCCAGCTTCTCGCCAGCTTCTACCGCAGGACGTACCAGTAAAATACGCTCAATCTCATTGCGCTCAAGCATATCGACAGCACAAGCGACGGCAAGATAAGTTTTGCCAGTACCGGCAGGTCCAATACCAAACGACACATCAGACGATAAAATATCTCTCACATAACGCTGCTGATTGCCACCACGCGGAATGATTTTACCATTGCGGGTGCGCAGGCTAATCGGCGTAAAGTCATTTGCAGCATCCAAGTTGTCTGCATCTTCCTCGTCAGCCAATTCTTCATCGGCTGCTCTATCTTCATCACGAGAGATACTCGATTGGATGATTAAGTGTAGCTCTTCTGCGCTGATATCTTTGGTATTTTGTGCTTCATCTACCATCTTGTAGATAATGCGTTCACCGCGCTCAACACCCAATATATCGCCGCTCAGGCAAAAGTCGCCTTGGCGTTGGCTGATTTTGATATCGAGGCGTTCTTGGATATATTTCATGTGGTTATTATATTCGCCGAGCACGGTTTTGAGCTGTGCTGGGGTCAACGATTCGAACTTTATACGGCGGCTCATGGAATCAGTCAAGCGATTATCCTTGTATTAGGTGCCCGCTACTATTGGTAGGTTTTAATAGGTGAGCGGGCTTAATAGATAAAATAGTCAGTAAAGTTTTATAGCTTTTAGAAAATAAAAGTAAAAATGACGGAAAAATAGTTATTGATTATATGGGTGATGACAAGTAAATATCTTACTTCCATTATGGTTGATAGTTTTTAAATTTCAAGCCATAGACAGAGGTGGATAGCTTTGTTTTGTATGACGATTGCAATCCTAGAGTTTGCTACTCCTGCTATCAATATTCTGATTTGTGACCATAAGAGGTCTTAAAGGTTAAGCCAGCGTTATACCTATAGTGAAGGACACGGAAGTTTGTGTAATTTGTGGTAATCTAGTGCTTAGATAATGGCGGTATAAAAGCCAAGTTAAAAAGCGTCAGAGAACGATAAATTTTCTAAAAAAATAACATTTTTGAGTGCATATTCATTACGTCTAGTAGTGTGTTAAAAGGGTCAGATTAGGAATAATAACCATGCAAAATACTGAAGCAAATTTGTCAAAAAATAATCATATTAAATCTAGCCATATTAAAACTAGCCATGTTAAAACTAGCCATGTTAATAAAGCTGCTATGACTGAACAGCAAGTACTTATTGCGGGCGGCGGGCATGTCGGTTTGTCGTTTGCATTGTTACTTGCCCATCATGGTATCGCCAGTACCTTGCTGGAAAAAAATAGCTATCCAACCATTAGTCCTAATGATGATGCTAAGCGTAGCCATTATTTAGACAGTCGCAATACCGCGCTATCACGGCGTACGGTACAGATTTACCAAGAGATTGGGCTATGGGATGAGCTACAAAGCCATGCTTGCCGTATTGATGCGGTACAGATTAGCGAGCAAGGTAGCTTTGGACGTGCGCAATTAAATAAAGCTGAGGAGCAGGTTGAGTCATTTGGTCAAGTGATGGAAAATGCGTGGCTTGGACGTAAGCTGTTGCTCGCGGCCCAGCAAGAACCATTAATTACACTGATTGATAATGCCAATGTGATAGCAGTTGACCAACAAAGCGATGGAGTGACCTTAAGCTTTAGCTATTACGGTGAAGAGGAGCATGAGCAGCAATTGCAGGCCAGCATTTTGGTTGCCTGTGATGGTCGTGATTCTACTGTGCGTCAGCTATTAGGTATCAGTACTACGACTTATGATTATCAGCAGGCTGCTATCGTCGGTGTGGTAGAGACAGACAAGCCACATGAACATATCGCCATTGAGCGATTTAGTCCGGCAGGGCCGCTTGCGGTGTTGCCATTGACCGATCCAGAAGGCGACGGCAATGATGAGTACCAAGAGGGCTATCGGCGTTCGGTAGTCTGGGTGTGCCCAACGGGTGAAGAAGATAAATACCTAGAAGATGATGTGCATTTCTTAGCCACATTGCAGCAAGCCTTTGGCGCGCGCGCTGGTACGTTTAAAAAAGCCGGTCGTCGCGGCGCTTATCCATTAACGCGAGTGTTGGCTGATAAGCAAGTCGACGGTCGCTGCGTCATCATGGGCAATGCAGCTCACACCTTGCATCCGGTCGCTGGGCAAGGTTTTAACCTATGTATGCGCGATGCCCATGTACTGGCGCAAATGATGAGTCGGCAAGTGCTAAAAGGCGAAGACATTGGTAATCCTACTTTGCTAAAACGCTATGAAAAAGCCCGTCAAACCGACCAAAAACGCGTCATTCGCTTTTGTGATGCCGTCGTGCATGGCTTTACGCACCCAAACCCAGCAGTGAAGCTGGCACGTAACGTGGCTTTGGTTGCCTTTGATAAACTGCCAAACATTAAACCATTGATTGCCAACTATGCGATGGGCTTAAAATCTTAGTTCAAAATACTGGTAAGTTATTAAGCAAATAAAATTTATAATTTCAGCTGCTGCTAAACCACATAAATATGAGCGGATAGCATGAATAACGTGACAAAGGATGTTTTATGAAAAATAACCATACGCTCATTATCGGTGGCGGTATCGTCGGTGCAACCCTTGCGCTAAAACTGGCGCAAGCTGAAATGCCAGTGACCATCATTGATGCGCGCCCGCAACGTGATGAATCAGATTGGCGGCAAGTGCTTGGCAAGCGGGATGCGCGTGTTTATGCATTAAGCCTTGCCAGTATTAATTTACTCAAAGATGTGGGCGCTTGGCAAAAGATAGCGGCATCAGAGCGTAAAGCCGATTATTCACAGATGCAGGTTTGGCAGCTAAACGGTAGAGGCGAGTTACTGTTCGGCGATAGTGATGATGCTAATAATAGTAATGACAGCAGTAACAGCAATCAAAACTCTGAGACAAAAATGCTCGGCAGTATGGTTGAGCCAGCAGTTATCGAATATGCACTGTGGCAGCGTTTATCTGCTTCTGATGTCAGTCAATATCTAACCGTTATCGATGGGCAGAAGGTTGTCGATATGGATTGGCTTGGTAGCGCGCAAGGTTACCGTGTGACCTTAGATAATGACACTGTGATTGACGCGCGTTTATTGGTTGGTGCTGACGGTCGTGGCTCGTTTGTGCGTAAGCAGGCGGCAATTGAGCTGGATGTGCTTGATTATAATCAAACGGCGATTTGCTGCGCCATTCAAACTGATAAGCCACATCGAGCAACCGCCCGTCAAGCCATGCTGCCGACAGGTACATTGGCATTATTGCCGTTAGCCGATATCACGGATGAAGATAAAGCCAATCCGCAACACTGGCAGTCGATTGTATGGACATTACCGCGCAACCAAGCGTTGGCATTGTTGGAAGAATCGCCTCGCTATATCGCTGATAAATTGGCTGCTGCCAGTAATTATGAGCTGGGCGCTATCCGCGAGATTGAATCCATCGCCAGCTTTCCATTAGCAGCGCAGCAAGCAAAAAGCTACGTCGCCGATAATTTAGTATTAATTGGGGACGCCGCACATGGCGTGCATCCGTTGGCAGGTCAGGGGCTGAATTTGGGTATGCTCGATGTGAAAGCGTTAAGCGAACAACTCATCCATGACTATGCGCGCAGTGGCAACAAACTGTGGGGTACGAACCAAACCTTGCGTAGCTATGAGCGTCTGCGTCGTCCGCATAATAGTCTGATGATGCACAGTTTTTCGGCGCTTAATTGGCTATTTGCCGGCTCGCTGGCTCAGATGCGTCCGATTCAACAACTTCGCAATGAAGGTATGTATCGCGTCAGCAAAATCAAACCCTTGATGCGGTTGTTTGCCAAGCAGGCGAGTGGGGTTTAGGATTTTAGACTTAAGGAAGAGTAAAATATGAACGTTAAATTATGGACAATAGCGCCGATGATGATAGGTGTATTAGCGCTGACAGGTTGTCAAACGGCTGATTTATCTAATCAAGCAAGTCAAACTATCAATATGCCAATGGTTGTGATTAATTCGGATAGCGACGGCGATAGCGTTCCTGATAAGTTAGATCAGTGCCCGAATACGCCAGAAAACGTAGTAGTAGATGACAGAGGCTGCCCTTTTACGATGCCTGGGGTTGGTTTAAAAATGGAGTATCGTGCCTTTTTTGATAAATATAGCAGTGAGCTGTCGCCAAAGTATCAAGCCGAGCTTGATAAGGTAGGAATGAAATTGCAAGAGTATAAAACCGCTACCATATTGATTGAAGGTCATAATTCAAGAACCGAAGTCGATAGCGCCTCTATACACGAAGCGAATGCCTTGGCGCAAGACAGAGCGAATAAGGTTAAAAATTATTTAATATCGAAATATAACATTGCCTCTGAGCGCATCACGGCGACTGAGTATGGTGCAAGAAGACCGATTGCGCCGTCTGATAGTGAAGAGGGCAATATGTTGAACCGGCGCGTATATGCGATTGCGTCTGAACCTCAGGAATAAAAAACAACTCTATTATTAAAACGATTCGAGGCAACTCATAAAGTCTAATTGGAATAAGTACTCCAATTCGATATGAAACTAAATTTCTATCTAGCCAGCACTGTTTTTTGTAGTTCTTTAGCGTTATCAGCGTGTCAAACCACTACAACTGCGCCGTCTAAGGATATACCTCAACATGAAAATATCAGTACAATGCAAGCAGAGATAGATTCAGATGGCGATGGTGTGCCTGATACTATAGATGAGTGTCCTGAAACGCGACCTTACGTAGTGGTTGATGCTAAAGGCTGTGAAATAATAATTGAGGGAGGCGAAGCACTGGAAATGGAGTTTAGTGGATTTTTTCCATCGATGAGTATTCAATTACCTGCTATTTATGATTCAGAAGTCACAAAAATGGCAGAAAAAATCAATGAGTATCCAGAAGCCAGTGTTTTTATTTTTGGTCATGCAGCTACAAATGAAATAGATGAAGATGCTTTAGTGACTTTTGGTTTCGATTCTTTATCACGCAATCTCGCGCTAATTATTAAGACTAATTTAGTATTGCAACATAATATCGATGCTAAGCGTATCCGTACTTATGAGTGTTCAAATAAATTATTGGTTAAAGATACCGATTATATAAACCCTAGTTTTAGAGCGCTTAATCTGAAAGGTCTTGAGGCAAAACAACGCCGCGCAACTTTAATGGCAAGTAGTGAAGTGTATGACTTAGAGAATCTCGAATATGTGTCTTCTATAAGAAGATACGGTGAGTACGCCAAGCATTGTGAGCGGTTTGAATAATAACGACTGATTTTCATCAATCTTTAAAACTTATACTTACCCCAACGACGAAAACAACACCATCAGCACTGGCGAGACGATATTAATAATAAAGCCAAAACTAATCGCTAGTGGTACGACTTTTAAGCCGCCAGATTGTTGAATAATAGGCAGGGTAAAGTCTAAACTGGTCGCGCCGCCAAGTCCTACCGCTGCTGATGGATATTTACGCATAAAGACGGGAATAAATAATAGCGCAAAGAACTCACGTATTAAGTCGTTAAATAGCGCCACACTGCCCCAAACGGCGCCATAAGCATCAGTCATGATAATCGCTGATAGCGAATACCAACCAAACCCAGATGCCAGTGCCAAGCCTTTCGTCCATGACACATCGGTGAACATCAGCGCAAAAATAAGCCCGCCAACCAATATCGATAGCGTAAAGATAATACTCATCTCAACGCCACGTTTATTGAGTAGTACCTCTTTAAGGGTAATGCCTGAGCCTTTTAACCCAATGCCGACCAGTAAGATTAATACCATCAGCATTGCGGTCATGGTGTTTTCAGGCGGCATATAATCAGCTGGTAAGAAATAGCCGATTACCATGCCAATCACCACACAAATTACTTGCGCCAAGCTGCCACGAATACTGACACGATGCTCTTTGGATTTAACGCTGGGCTTTTTGGCGTGCCATGGACGCAGATGATCGAATAACATCAGGGCAAACAAGCCAGTGCCAATTGTCAATATAGACAATATCGTGACATAAAGTGCGATTTCACCTATCTGACTGCCCAGCCCTTCGACTTGTGATAGCTCAATACCGATAAGGGCTAAGATAACAAAGACCAAGTAAGACAAGCCTTTATCAGCAAGCTTGGTCATTTTGGGATTGGAGGGGATGGCAAAACCAATAAACATTGGCATTAATACCAAAACAAGGGTAATCAGGCTTTGCATGTCAGCAGGCTCGTCATTTTGTAACAAGGCGTTTTTAGGAAGCTGGAGATTGTATCATATCAGGCTATCAATACGGACAATCCCCAAGCAAAATTCGACATGAATGCGCCAGTTTATTGCGGATTAGCAGCCAACTGCCAATGCATCATCTTTGTTAATTAAAGAAAGGTGGCTTTGACTCTGTTCCACAGATTGATCTATGCAAAGATTCTGCTCATTTGATTGCTTTAAGAGAGGCTCAATAACGCTCGTTCGAGGTGTGCTTGCTAAGTTAGGATAGTCTTTTCGGTAATGTCCACCGCGGCTCTCATGGCGCTGGTAAGCAGATTGAATAATCAAAGTTGCTAATTGTAATTGTCTTGCTAATTGAAAGTAGGGTAGCTCATTCAAAATAATAGCATTGTTTTTATTGTCGATATCTAGTTGATTAGAGTCGTAGCCGTTAAGTTGTTGTTGCCATTGTTTTATTTGTAAAAGCGCTTGTTCTAACTGCTGAGCATCACGGGTAATGCCCATATGAGAGGTCATCAAAGCTTTTAATTCTGCGGTTATTCCATTGATATCAACATTCATATTGACGTTGTGATTGTCATTACAATTACTTTCATACTCAACAGACGATGGCAAAGTAATGCGCTGACTATCTTTAAGCGTTGGCGCTATCCAAATATCTTGAATTAAATAATTTACATTAGCATGAAGTGAAGTTGTTTCTAAATTTTCTATTGCTGCTAAATAGCTCGGTAAGTCTGTAGCAATATTGCGCCCAATGACCACGCACTCCAAAAGTGAATTACTCGCTAAGCGATTTGCACCATGTAGACCTGTATAAGCGACTTCGCCAGCAGCATAAAGCCCTGCTACATCGGTCAAACCGTTAGCAGATGTCACTACACCGCCACAGCTATAATGAGCAGTAGGGGCAACTGGAATAGGGTCAGTAGTAATATCGATACCGAAGTCTGATAGTGTTTGATAAATCTGCGGAAAATGCCCTTGCAAAAATTCCGCTGGTAAGTGACTGACATCAAGATTGACGTAACCAAGTCCATTTCTGTTAATTTGCTCAGCAATCGCTCGGGCAACGATATCGCGCGGTGCCAGTTCTGCACGCTTATCAACATCGAGCATAAAACGCTTGCCCGTTTGCGGACAATACAACCGTCCACCTTCACCGCGCAGTGCTTCGGATATTAGAAAGCTACTGTCATCTAAGGCTAAGCCGGTCGGGTGAAATTGAATAAACTCTAAATTGGCTAAGCGGCAACCCGCTTGCCATGCCATCATCACACCATCGCCGACACAGACATTCGGCGCACTGGCACGCTTAAATAACTGTCCTAAACCGCCACTTGCCAATACGACGGCGCGACTATGAAAGTTGAGCTTACGTTGATTGTGATAGTCAAAAACAAGCGCACCGTGGCATTGGCTATCGCTGTTTTTTAAAAGGTTCAGTGCTTCATAGTAGGGCAAGATAGTAATATTGGATGCAGCTTGTGCTTTTAGAGTCAATGCTTCCATAATATGTCGACCGGTTGCATCATCAGCATGCGCCACCCGTCGGCACCCATGGCCGCCTTCTTTGGTCAGATGCAAATTGCTAGTCTGTAATGCCGCTAAAGGATTTACATTATTATATGGCTGGCTTTCTTGTTGCGGAATCCGAGTAAAAGGTACGCCTTGCTCACACAGCCACTGTACGGCTTGCTGTCCAGCGCTGAGGATATTAGTGGTATTATCAGTCTCACATAATCCTGCACCAGCGACTAGCGTATCAGCGATATGATCAGCGACACGGTCATTCTTATCTAAGCTGGCTGCAATTCCGCCTTGGGCATAATGGCTTGAGCAAACGTCCATTGCTGCTTTACTTAGTACTGTCACACTTAGCGATGTTGGCAAAGCGAGAGCAGTGCTTAGTCCTGCAAGACCAGCACCAATGATAAGGACGTCTGTCTGGACAGTATCCTCAGCATTATTTGAAGTTACCTTATCCGCTGACCAGGCCTCGCTCATATTAGGCTGCTCCAACATTGGCAAATAATTCTCGGTCTTTAACAATGTCACCGCTCGCGGTCACCCGTTGCTTTTGCGCTTCAGCAAAATCAAGCATGCGTTGTAATGGTTTTCTAGCTGCTGCTGCGAGCTCAGGCGCCATGAGCACTTCACCGCTACGCTGAGACAGACATTGCTCAATCCCTTTTAGGCCATTCATCGCCATCCAAGGGCAAAATGCACAACTTTTACAACTGGCGCTCTCACCAGCGGTCGGGGCAGCTAAGAAACGTTTGTGTGGCGAACGCTTTTGCATCTCGTGCAAGATACCTAAATCTGTGGCAACGATAAAGGTATCGGCATCCATCTCATAAGTCGATTGCAACAGCTTACTGGTCGAGCCAACCACGTCGGCAAGCGCGACTACGCTATCAGGCGACTCAGGATGTACCAATACTTTAGCGTTTGGATGCTCTTCTTTTAATTGCAGCAGCTCAGTTGCTTTAAACTCGTTATGAACCAAGCAAGACCCTTGCCAAAGCAGCATATCGGCGCCAGTCTCTTGCGCGATGTATTTACCCAAATGACGGTCAGGGCCCCAAATGATAGGCTCGCCTTGCGCATGCAGATGACGCACGATATCGATACCAACGGAAGAGGTCACAACCCAATCAGCACGAGCTTTGACCGCAGCACTAGTGTTGGCATAAACCACCACGGTACGCTCAGGATGGGCATCACAAAATGCGGAAAACTCATCAGCAGGGCAGCCTAAATCAAGCGAACACTCAGCTTCCAAGTCTGGCATGAGTACTGTCTTTTCCATACTTAATATTTTTGCCGATTCACCCATAAAGCGTACGCCAGCGACGACTAAGGTTTGCGCACTATGCGCTTGCCCAAAGCGTGCCATCTCTAATGAGTCACCAACACAGCCACCCGTTGCTAATGCTAAGTCTTGGATAAAAGGGTCGACGTAGTAATGGGCAACTAATACGGCATTATTATCTTTTAATAGCTGCTTAATATTATCTTCAACTGCGAGACGTTCCGCACGCGGCAGGTCTGCAGGTATTTTAGCTTTGGCATATTCGATGTTCATTTGAGTCGCAATGCGATTGTCATTGCTCATGATGGGCGCGTCATAGGGATAAGTCTTCATAAGTGTAACCTTTAGTGCATTAACGACAAATGAGGTGTCGTTAGAAATAAGACTGTTAAACAGGGTGAATGAATAAAGTGTTTTAATTATGCTCATTTTGAGTATAAATACAAGTATTTTTTATAGTTAACTTAAAGATTGAACTAAGTGTCTGTGGGTTTTTTCCAAATAGCGCCGTTTCTTATATTATTGTTCTCGCGTTTATCTTTTAGTTTTTATTACACTGCCATTGGTATATTTACAACGGCAGACTATGATAGTTTTAGATTCACGCTATAATTAGCCGTGTTATAAAAGTCAGAATATGCAGCTTTTTCACTGCACTCTTCAAGATAAAGGATATTTACTAAAGCCATGACGTTGTCTTACTCACATGCACATCAACAGGGTAGTGGCACCACAGAAGTGGTCGCCGTGTTGGTGGCGATTACTGAGCATACCGCTCGGGTCTTAACCGTCGATCAAGGTAAGCTATTGCCCAATGGACCCCTGATGCCATTGCACCGCTCGTTGCAAGCTGGCGTGCGCCAGTGGGTTGAAGAACAGACTCAGCAGCCGCTTGGTTATTTAGAGCAGCTATATACCTTTGTCGATACCAATAGACGCAATGACGATGGCCATGCGTTGGTCTATGTCAGCTATTTGGGATTGGTGCAAGAGACGCAAACGCAGCAGTTACAAAGCCAAGCGCTATGGCGAGATTGGTATGATTATTTTCCTTGGGAAAATCACTTAGAGGGTAGGCCCAGTATTATCATGGATTTTATTGTGCCGGCACTATTAGAGTGGGCGAATTATACAAAAGATGCCATCGTTCAGCAGCGTCGTCGTCAGCGCATTGGCTTATGCTGGGGATTAAATGAAGCGTTCTTAGCGGGCAATGATTTTGGAAATTGCGAAAATAGAGATGCTAGCATTGATACAGCTAGTGATGATAATCAGGACAATCGAGAGTGGGTTGCCGAACACGTACTGCTACGCTATGAGATGCTATATGAAGCAGGACTGATCCCTGAAGCGCCGACCTATCCACCCAGTTATTCAGCCAACACTCAAATCAGTGCCCAAGCCAGTTCTTTACCTGAAAATTGGTCGCAGCTGATAGGTGTGCCCATGTATTATGATCATCGCCGCGTGATTGCTACCGCTATTTCACGTCTGCGTGCCAAGATTGAATATCGACCGCTTATATTTGGTTTGATGCCAGATGTTTTTACCTTATCGCAATTACAGCAAAGCGTTGAGGCATTGTCAGGAGTACGCTTGCACAAGCAAAACTTCCGTCGTTTGCTAGACTCACAAAACCTCGTAATGGAAACGGGACAAAGCAACACTGCCCAGCGCGGTCGCCCTGCCAAACTCTATCGCTTTCGTCATGACATTGAGCTACAAAGCTTGCTGATGGACAGTAAGTTGCCCAAACGAAAATAGTGCCGATAGTATAAATATCTGCATCAATTATCTCTCATACGCCTTAAATATAAATTATTAAATAAATAAAATTACGCCCTTTTCTTGCGAGGCTAGATGCTTTACGTTATATTTATGCTCATTTTGAGTTTAATAAAATAAAGCTCGTATCAATCGCGCGCAAATAACATGTAAAAGCCAACACGTAAAAATAAGGGTAAAATATGATAGTTGAACAAGAGCCAGCCTTGGATGAGGTATTACTTAAACCTTTAGTGGAAGCCGCTTTAACTGAGGATTTGGGTAGACGTGGTGATGTGACGTCGCAAGCAACTATCCCAGCGGATATGCAAGCGCAACTACAAATCAAAGCGCGTCAAGCAGGTGTGATTTGCGGGATGGATTTAGCAAGACTGTCTTTTGCTTTAGTAGATGCGCAGATAGAGTTTGTTGCTCAGGTTGTTGATGGCGAAACGGTTGCAGCGGATACAGTATTAGCGATTGTCAGCGGCAATGCGCGTCATCTATTAACAGCAGAACGTACCGCTCTAAACTTTCTGACTCATCTTAGTGGTATTGCGACGGCGACTCGACAGATTGTTGACAGTGTGGCAAAGTATCCGGCACAAATTACCTGTACGCGTAAAACCATTCCTGGGTTGCGTATCGTACAAAAATACGCGGTACGCTGCGGCGGCGGGCGCAATCATCGTTTAGGGTTAGACGATGCGATTTTAATCAAAGACAATCACATTGCCATTGCAGGTAATATAAAAACCGCTATTCAGCAAGCGCAAGACTTTGCCGGTCACCTGATTCCGATAGAGGTGGAAGTCGATACGTTAGCGCAGTTAGAGCAAGCCTTAGATGCTGGCGTGAGCTTGGTGCTGTTAGATAATATGTCACCTGAGATATTATCTAAAGCCGTCGCCATGTGTAAAGGTCGTGCCAAAACTGAGGCATCAGGTGGTATCACCCCTGAAACTGTGCAAGCGGTAGCTGAGACCGGTGTTGATTTTATTGCCATGGGTTACTTGACTCATAGCACGACTGCGCTAGATATCGGTCTTGATTTTAGCGCCTAACGTCAGTGCTTAGTCTGAGTTTATATTCGCTTTTATGGGTTAAATCTCGGATTAACAGTCTATTAAAAGGGCAGATTTGTATGGATCTCCTATGGATTTGGTAAGGCGTGGGAATTAAGCAAAGTTAATGATTTAATTGGCTTATCTGGCTATGCTACAATGCCGCTGCTACTGACTATAAGGTCATCGTACACGCGCACGACTACCTTATTTTTTACCTGATTTGCCCAATAGATAAGCGAGCGCTTAGTGAATACTGAAATCATCAAGATAATATTAGCTTTTTTGGTATTGATTAATCCCTTTGGCGCATTGACGTTATTTTTGGATTCAACTCGCGGTTATTCGATGAATAATCGCCGTAAAGTAGCACGCGTAGCATGTTTAACCATTTTTATCACCATTAGTTTCTTTACCATAGTAGGTGAAACGTTACTAAAAGCTTTGGGTATCTCGATTGGCTCGTTCCAATTGGCAGGTGGTATTTTAGTATTTTTAATTGCCTTAAACATGATGAATGGTGAAGGCAATCCTGTTAAACCTGATCAAGAAAACTTCGATGTTGATCATCTGCACGGTGCACCGCCAACGATGGCTGCAGCGGTTGTGCCTATAGCCATTCCAATGATGATTGGACCTGGTGGTATCTCAACAGTAATTATTTACTCCTCGCAAGTCTCCGGTATTTTGCAAGTCTCGGCTATTTTGATTGCGGGATTGTTTATCAGTTTATTCTGTTATTTAGCTTTGATGGCGGCAGGTCGTATCAGTCGTTTATTGGGTGATACTGGGCTAAACATCATGAGCCGAATCATGGGTATGTTACTCGCGGCAGTTGCTATCGAAATTATCGTTAATGGTTTACGCACCTTATTCCCTGATTTAGTGTGATTAATTCTAAGTGTTCATTAATCTTATCTCGCTTTTTAACACTGGCTCTCACAAGCCATGTAACCGCTTTTTAGGCTTCTCGGTTTAAGTCCTCAAGTTCAAACCTCTCAACTTAAGACGTTCATTTTTTAGGCAATATAGAAAGTTATTGCCTTTATTCTATTATCGTAATAATACCTTAAGTAGTATTAAACCAGCCTAGCACTCGCAAAAAGATGGCATTCATCAAAAATCTCATGTCTACTTTCTAAAAGACTGCCTCTAAAAAAGTTACCTCTTAAGTGAGTTTTAAAATTAACCTATGATTTTACTATCCACGATCAATTACCAAAGGTAGCGCCAAAAAACTTGAATCATGAAATTATGTTATAATAGGAGTACGATAATTTCATAGGAGTTAGTTTTGAGTAAGAAAAGGATTGCTATTTTAGGTGCAGGTCCAAGTGGTTTGGCGCAATTGCGCGCTTTTGAAGCAGCTCGTTTAGCTGGGGCAAAGAACTTGCCTGAGATAGTTTGTTATGAAAAGCAAAACGCTATCGGCGGTATGTGGAATTACAGCTGGCGCACAGGTTTAGATAGAAACGGTGAGCCTGTCCACGGTAGTATGTATCGCTATTTATGGTCAAATGGCCCTAAAGAGTGCTTAGAGTTCGCCGATTATTCGTTCGATGAGCATTTTGGTGAACCCATCCCATCATATCCACCACGTGAAGTCTTAAAAGACTACATCATGGGTCGTATCGATAAGCAAGATATTCAAAAATACATCCGTTTTGAGTGCCCAGTACGTTGGGTGTCATTTGATGATGAAACGCAAAAATTCACTGTGACGGTAATGAATCACAAAACCGATGAGCAAGAAGTGGAAGAGTTTGATTATGTCGTGGTTGCGACCGGTCATTTTTCCACACCAAACATGCCATACTTTGAAGGTTTAGAAGCGTTCCCCGGTCGTATCCTACACGCGCATGATTTCCGTGACGCGTTAGAATTTAAAGACGAAGATATCTTACTTATCGGTAGCAGTTACTCTGCCGAAGACATTGGCACGCAGTGCTACAAGTATGGCACCAAATCAGTCACCATTAGCTATCGCACACAAGCGCTAGGTTATGACTGGCCTGATGGTATTAAAGAAGTGCCATTAGTAACGCATTTTGAAGATGATGTGGCACATTTTGCTGATGGTACGAGCCAAAGCTTTGACGCTATCATTATGTGTACCGGTTACTTGTTCCATTTTCCATTCATGCCAGATGAGCTGCGTTTGCAGACGCACAACTGCTTATACCCAGCCAACTTATATAAAGGTATTTTTTGGCAGCCGAATCCAAAGCTGATTTATTTGGGTATGCAAGATCAGTACTTCACCTTTAATATGTTTGATGCGCAAGCGTGGTACGCACGTGATGTGATGCTGGGCGATATCGAATTGCCTGATTTGGCGACTCGTGAAGCAGATGAGCAAAAGTGGTTGGCGACTTATGCTAAGTGCGTGACGGTCAGTGATTCTATTGATTTTCAGGCTGCTTATATCCGTGACTTGACCAATGGCACCGATTACCCAGAGTTTGCGGTAGAAGAGCAGGGCGAGATTTTAAAAGAATGGCAAAAGGATAAAGCTGAGAACATCATGACCTTTAGAGAAAAGGCCTATCGTTCTACTTTAACTGGAACGCTATCTCCTGAGCTACCAGAGCCATGGTTAGATATTCTTGATGATTCGCTAGAGCACTTTTTAAACTTAACCTTTGTTAAACCTAAAAAGCGCAAAAAAGCATCTTAATAAAAATTCATTAGTTTCAAAGTAATAAAAAACCAAACACGTAATGTGTTTGGTTTTTTTGTTTTATAAGATGTGGTTATCGCTCTGTCTATTGTTGTAATTCAAATCTATAAATGCTTCTAAAATCGTGTACTAGATTGAGTAGACTAGGCGAGCTTGATAGCACTAATTGTATTTTTTGGGTTTGGTCTCAATTAACTTTGATATAGATGCCAAGCCAAATACAGCATTAAGATACCGACCAAGGCATCGAGTATATTCCACGCTTTTGGTTTGGCAAATAAGGGTCGAAGTAATCGTGCACCATAACCAAGTGCAAAGAAGAAAAAGAACGAGGCGCTTACTGCACCAGCTGCAAATACGACTTTGCTAGTTGCCCCTGTTGAAACCATGCCGACGAGCACCAATGTATCTAGATAGACGTGCGGATTGAGCCAAGTAAAGCCAAAGCATAATAACAGCGCTTTTTTTAAACTGGTGACGACTTGCCCCTCAACGGTAAGCGCATGCGATACGCGTACACTGGCATATAAGCTTTGCAATCCATAGCCAAGTAAAAATACCACGCCTGCAAATTTGGCAATGTCTACGACTTGCGGATAACGTGCTGTTACTGCGCCAAAACCACCGACACCAGCAGAGATTAAAATCGCATCACTGACCGCGCAAAATAAGCAGACGAAAAATATGTGTTCGCGTTTCAGTCCTTGTTTGAGGACAAAGGCATTTTGTGAGCCGATTGCAATGATGAGCGATAGCCCAAGTAAGAAGCCAGAAATATAGTCGGGAGCATTCATAATAGTGCGCTTATGATTTTAAGGTTTGATATTTTAAGCGCTTTGTCTTTCACATGATTTGAGAGGTTGCAAAGTGAGAATCTTGACATTTTGCTTACTGGCAGCGCCGTAAAAAGCTGTTAAGATACGCTATTGAATAAATCGATGCAATATGAATAAACGTAGTACGAGCAAAATATGAATGCACTGGAAGAGGGGCAGAAGCGGTCATGGTCGTAAGTTTGACAAGAATGCTACAGTCATTTGGGCAAGCTCAAGACCTGCCAACACTTGCGGCTAAAAATGCTCAGAAGATGGCAAGTAGTGGTGATAGTACGTCTAATGATAAAGCAGCCGATAATGAGCAGACTCAAGCGAGCAGCCAACGTTCTACGCTTACGCCGCCTGAGCGTGCCGATCGTATTTGCGATGCATTAGCACAAGTAAATGATATCCGCTCGGCAACGCCATTGACTGATCGCTATTTAGCCAATCGTGCTCAGATGCGCCCAACCAATCGCCCTCCTTTTGACCCTGATACGTTATGGTATCTCAAACATGGACGCTGTCCGATTATGACTGAGCTTGTTGATGTGGTCGATGAAGCCACCCTAAATGCTATGCCTATTGAGGCCGTTGCGATACTAGACCGAATTAATGGTAAATTAAAGCGCTACCGTGAGTGGAGTAGCGAGCTTAATGCTGAGCAACAACAGCAACATAATGAGCGCCAATTCGTCATTGATAAGCTAATATCTGAAAGTATTCCAGAAGCGCTACATCACTATGAGCAGCTGCAACGATTTAGTCCGCATCGTACCAAAAATAATATGGTACAAGGCAAAATGACTGCAGGCGATATGTTGACCGATTTGTTTTTAGAGATTGATTATGAGCTTGATGAATTGCTAGATGAGCTACACCAAACGGTGATGAATAAACTGGCTTCAACGCACCGCTATGTAAAAAGCCGAACCCAGAGCTAGTGCTTGCTTCTCTTCTAATCTTAGGTTTTAACTTATGGACTTTGAATTGCTATCATGAAAGTATTATAAATCAGCATGATTAAACACAATCGATTCAATGTATAACAATATAGGGCTTTTATAGAGCCTTATTTTTTTGTTTAATGATAACTATCTATCTTATTTAGAATAATAAGCTATTTAGAATCATAAGAAATTTGCCAAACAACTCTGCTAAGCAATAAGGATAATCTAATGACCCAATTGACTGCGATGTTCGTAATGTTTGTTTTATATGGCATGCTGCCAGCCACTGGGTTGTACCTAGGATATCGTGGTATCAAAAAAGTGACGGCCCCCAAAATGCTTGAGTATAAAGCGATGCCGCAGTTAGGCTATATTCCTGAAAAAAGCTTGCCGATTGACGTTAAGACAGCGCTCGATCAAATCAATGAAAAAGGCGAAAAGCTGCGTGTCATTTATGGTGATACCAATAATGACGGCAAAATCGATGATAAAGACACCGTCAACGAAACCTACGTCATGATTCAAAACTTAATGGATAGGCATGTGCCACTTGCCGTAGCAGACTATCGCCGCTTGCATGATTTAGATGTGGGGGATGGCGCGCTTGCCGATAACACTAAAATCAAGCACTCTAATGTCACTGGTAAAGAGGCATTGTTAGATGTATTGAGCACCATTAATACCCAGTTTGATGACTTGCTTAATGCCTCTTATCATCAAGATGGGCAAAAGCTACTTGCGACCAATCGATACCTACAAAAACGTTTTAACAATCCTGCCATTAATGCGGATATTCAGGGGATTAATAATAATGCCGATAGTACCATTATTAATCATAGTAATATAGAAATCGAGGCCCTTGAAATTCCAACTGATGCAAGTGGCAAAAGCGCGAATACGAATGCTAAAGATATTAAACTATAATTACCCAATCGTATGAGCTAAAAAAGGTTAGGCGTATATGAGTGTTTTAGTAGGGGTTGGCATTGTGACGACAGTCACTACCATTTATTTCGGTAGAAAGGGCTGGCACGCATTGCATAAAATGGCCGGCATTACTCCAGGCGTACTTGCATATCAAGATAATAATACGCCATTGGCTCTATCTGCTGTTAATTGGCAGCAGCTAACTTTAAATAAAAAGCACTTGAAAGTTTTGCCAGATAACCAAATACGTCAATTACAACGTATCGATGAAAAGGTCAGCAGCTATCAATCTTATCAAAAAACATTGCAAGCTCAGAATAAAACGCCTGCGGTCACAGAACAGCAGTTTGTGTTAAATAAGATACTACATACTCGATTGCCTGAAATGCTAGCCAATCATTATCAGCTAGTGAACATAAATAGAAGTAATAATGAGGTAAATCAGCAAAAAAAAGCTGAAGCCAGTGAGTTATTACAAGATGTATTAAATAATATAGAGCATCGTCTAGATGAACTATTAAAGCAAATAGAGGTTCAGCAGTTGCAGGAATTACGAATCATGAAGAGCTATATTAATAGCCATGATAGCTAAGCTTTCAGTTAGCAACGTTATTCAGGAAACGCATAAAAAAGCGGTCAATGAATGAATCATTGACCGCTTTTTTTATTAACTACTTCAAATTTATAAAAGATTCAAAGTAAGGTTAAATTAATCCGATTAACGCTCGTTGTTACGGTCACGGGTATTACGCGTACCGCGACTAGCAGGACTACCGCTACTTTTTGGTTTAGCGCTACTACTGGCGCTATTACGATTATCACCACGAGTGTCCGTACGACGCGCTTTAAGCGGCTTATTTTTGATACGTTCTTGCTTCTCTTTCGCTGCGCCATGTAGACCCGTACCATGACGTGGGCGTAAGCTCACTAAATCCGTTAAGGTATTGATATCTTTTTTATCAAGCTCTAAGAAACGCCCAGTACGTAGCTCTTTTGGTAAGACAATCGTACCGTAACGTGTACGCAGCAGACGGCTCACTTTAAGACCTTGTGATTCAAACAAACGGCGTACTTCGCGGTTACGACCTTCTTTTAGCCTGACGTGATACCACTTATTGACGCCTTCACCGCCGCCTTCTTTGATATCTTCAAACTGTGCCATACCGTCTTCTAACATGACGCCAGACGTTAGCGTACGAGCGATATCTGGTGTCACTTCACCTAATACGCGCACGGCATATTCACGTGTCACTTCGCTAGACGGATGCATCAAGCGATGCGCCATTTCGCCATCATTGGTAAACAATAACAGACCAGTCGAGTTAATATCCAAGCGACCAACCATTACCCAACGGTCATGAGTCAGCTTTGGCAACCGCTCAAAGACTGTTGGACGACCTTCTGGATCATTGGCAGAACATACTTCGCCTTCAGGCTTGTAATACGCTAAAACGCGCCGACGCTTTTCATTTTCAGCAGTATATTTGATCTGACGACCATCAACACGAATCTCATCACCTTGTTCAACACGGTCGCCGATAGTCGCTGGGCCATTATTAACGGTTACGCGACCTGCCTTGATCACTTCTTCCATCTGACGGCGTGAGCCAAGTCCCATACGGGCGAGGGCTTTTTGGAGTTTTTCATCTTTCATAACTGTATCCTTGAGTCGGTGGATTTACATTTCTCAATGTATAATTTTGGACTGATTATTATACGCTATTTATCAAAGCTATGTTCAAGAGAAATTTTTTAAGGCTAAGGTTATTTGTAATAATCCATGATTTATTAGATAGTTATGAGTTTAATCAAGATTTCCATATTTGACGAACGCAAATATAAGCTGATTGTTATTCTTAAGTAATTTTCGCCGAAAATAGCGCATTATTATTCAATATTTAACCACCTATGTTATTATGGCTTTGTTTTTCTGTGGCTAATGTAGCTCTTTAATATAGTTGTCTTAATTGGTTCAATCAGTAGGCGCTACTTATATCTATGATTTATAAAGGTTTTTCTATGTTATTCAATTCATCAAAGTTATTAAGTGTAGCGTGTCTACTCATGATTAGCCTAGCTTCAGGGTGCTCTAGCATTAATTCTGGCCTTCAAGCAGGTGAGTTACCGCCCAGTGGTGCCTTTGTGGCAGAAAATGGTATTACCTTCAATGTTCAGCCATTAGACGTAACCACCTTACCCGCTAAGCAAGCTCCGGTATTCGATAATGAGCTATATAACTTGGTCAAAGCTTCAAGACCAATAGGTTATCGTATTGAAGCTGGAGACGTCATGAGTATAGTGCTCACTGACTATCCAAATATCACTGCATCAACATCAAGTCTGACTGTAGATCAGCAAGGCTTTATTCAGTTTCCATTGATAGGCCGCCTGAAAGCGAGTGGCATGAGTGTGCCGCAGTTCACTGCAGTATTACAAAGTAGGTTGCAACGCTATCTCAAATACTCAGACCCGCAAGTCAGAATAACCAACTATCTGGGTAGCAAATTCTTTATCGACGGAGAAGTCACTAAGTCTGGCGAGTTTCCTATTACTGATGCACCGGTCACTTTATATGGTGCTTTGTCCATGGCAGGGGGTGCCACTACGACAGGCGATTCAAATAATATTGTATTAAATCGCCGAGGTAAAAATTATAACTTAGGATTGCAGTCATTAAGGCAGATGGGGCTATCTGCCAACCAAATCTATGTACAAGATGGAGATTCAATCCATGTCAATAGTCAAAGCCGTAATAAAGTCTATGTTTTGGGAGAATTTGGTCGAATCGAACCAGTCGCTATACCTGAGCAGGGGCTTAGCTTAGCGCATGTACTGGGTGAATCAAGTGGCTTAAATGCGAGCACAGCCAATGCTGCCAAAGTATATATTGTCCGTGATAATTCAAAGTATAACTATACCAATATCTATTATGCCGATATGCAGACTATTACCGGCTTAGCATTGGCAAATCGCTTTGAGATGCAGGCTAATGACATTCTTTACGTTGACCCTACGGGCTTAACTCGTTGGAACCGTGTTATTAGCGCGCTACTGCCGTCAACTTCTGCGATCAGATCACTCTCAGACTTTTAAGCGATAGCAGTTATGGCGTTTGATAATATCACCGCGAGCCTTGAATAATGGACTAAAAAAATAAGCTGAGTGACTAACACTAACTGATGAAGACATGGTTATGGATAACAATGTTATGGATAACAATTCAAAGGATTTATCTAGACACAATACTGACAAAGATAATGATCTACTGGGTCTGCTTTTAGTATTACTACGCGGCTGGAAAATCATTGCTCTGTTTGCAATTTTGGGTTTAATAATAGGGATGTTGTATGTTCGCTATGAAAATCCTACTTTTAAATCAGATGCACTGATTCAAATTGATGAAACCTCCCAAAACTTATCAGGTCTAGGGTCGAATATAGCAGAGCTATTGCCACCTGATGATAGTTCAATGCAAGCGCAGATTAAGCTTATAAGATCTCGTATGGTCTTAGAGCCAGTGGTGGATTTGCTTCATTTGGGTATTAGATTGAATGATCCCATAGTTAGTAAGATAGATAGAATAAAAAACAACCAAACGAACGTGCAAATGAATACTGCTGATGGTGTTGTACTCGAGACTAGTGATGGTCGAGTACAAGTGAGTCAGTTTAATGTGTCAGAAGACTATTTAGATAAAGCCTTTACTTTATTAAGAACTAACACAGGCTTTGTTTTGAGTAGTGGCAGTGAGAGATTTAAGGGACAGTTGAACAAAGCCCATCGTTTCACAGGTAAGAGTGGTCTCATTGACATTATGGTCAATGAGCTACCTGCTGGTGAACATCCTATTGATATTACTAAGCAATCACTGCAAATCACCACAGACTCTATCAATAGTGCTTTGTCAGTAGTGGAGGAAGGCACTAAGACCGGTATGATCGAGCTGTCTTTGTCAGGTCTAGACCAAAAGCAAGTCAGCCTAATATTAGAACATATTGTACTGTCTTATAGTGCACAGGACCAAACACACAGCTCGGAACAAACTATCAAGACTATTGAGTTTATGAAAAAACAAATTCCAGCCTTAAAACAAAAACTCAAAGAATCAGAAGCAATATTTAATAAATTTCGTGAGAATTCTGGCACCATTGATGTAGCACAAGAAGCGTCAATATTGCTTAGTGAAAATGCTGGAATTGATACACAAATTAGTGAGCTTAAGCTAAAAAAAGCAGATCTAACTACTTACTATACCAATGAGCATCCTTTGGTCATTCAGATAAACGAACAACTTAGCGTATTGAATGCTAGAAAGCAGCAAATCGACAATACCATCAGTGCTCTACCAGAAGTACAGAGAGAGTTTTTGACACTCTCTGAGGATGTAAACATCGATAGAGAGATTTATCTCACTATCCTTAAAAATTATGAGCAGCTAAAAATTGTCAAAGCAGGTGAGGTCAGCGCTGCCCGTATCATTGATTTGCCTATCAATACCAATAGAATAATTACCCCTAAAAAACAATTAATAATGACTTTAGCCACCCTAGCAGGTGCTCTGCTAGGTGCTCTATTAGTATTCATTATGCATATGCTTAGAAATGTCGTTAAAGACCCTGAACGTATTGAGTCTAAGACAGGAGTGCCGGTCATCGCCACAATTCCACGCTCCGCTGTATTATCACGATTAAGTACTAACAAAAAATCAGCCCCTCGTATGCTGGCTCATGTTGATAACAGTAGCTTGAGTTATGAAGCGATTAAAAGTCTTCGAACTAGACTTATATTGAGTATCCCAACGGTGATTGCAGGCAACCAAAAGGCAAAGGTGCTTTTGTTAACTGGTGAAAGCCCAGACGTTGGCAAGTCGTTTATCTCTGTTAACTTGGCAGAAGTCTTTGCTCAGCTGAACAAAAAAGTTTTGCTCATAGATGCGGATATGCGGATGGGTGAGCTGCACAAGGTTTTTGGTATGAGTCAATATGATGGCTTAGCAGATTATCTGTCGCCAGACGATAGCAGTTTGCAACTTAACCAACCTAGCAAGAGCGCCGATATTCAAATAGTGAATGATGTTTCTGATTCTAGTATAGGGAACTTTATTCATACTAGTGGTATAGAGAATATTGACTTTATGCCACGTGGAAAGCATCCAAATGATCCTGAATCGCTACTAATTAGCGAAAAATTTGATGCTCTGTTAACAGGATTAAAGTCTCAGTACGACTATATTATAATCGATTCAGCACCATTATTGGCCGCTTCAGATGCAATGGTATTAGCTCAGCATGCAGACAAAGTACTCATGGTAACCAGATATGATGATTCAATGGAAAAACAGTTAATCTATGCCGTTAAGCAAATGCATGAATCTAATATCCAAGTAGATGGCATTATTCTCAACGATGTAAGGCAAGGTCTTATGAGTAAATATAACTATAATCATCGCTACGCCTATGCCGGCAATCGGTAATATGATGCAGGTATTAAACCAATATGATAGTTGATACTAAACAAAATAGAGACGTGACGTTATGAGGCGGAACTGTATAAATGTTTCTAGTGAGCTGTGCCTAAGCTGACAGAGGTTACAAAAAAATTGATCCCAGTCCCGCTGTATCTTTTTATATTAAACGTAATATAGTTGGGTAGGTTATGTTGAAAGTAATCAAACAGCTTTTTGCTCTGCTGACCGATAAACAGTTAAAACAGTTTTATATATTGCAATTGCTGGTTGTTATTATGGCGTTTGCAGAGCTATTAGGGATTGCTTCTATAGCCCCTTTTATGGCTTTAGTTGGTGATATTAGCATACTAGAGACTAATGGCGTTTTTGCACAGTTGTATAAGATGTCTGGTCTGAATAACCCAATGGATTTCTTGTTTTATACTGGTGTGATAGTCCTAGTCATGTTGACTTTTTCCACTGTCATTTCTATGTTTACAACTTGGAGATTATCAATTTTTGGCGCGCGGATCGGTACTGAGATTGCGGATCGTCTCTATACTTACTATATGCAGCAAAGCTGGCAGTTCCATGCCAGCGGTAGTAGTGCACAGCTGACTAAGCAGGTATCTACAGAGGCGGCAAGGATAAGTTCGCAAATTGTCCAGCCACTAATGCAAATGAATTCAAAGCTAGTGTTGGCACTATTTATATCTATCAGTATTGTGATTTATGATCCGGTTATCGCGATACTGGGATTATTCATATTTTCGTTAGCGTACTTAGTACTATATAGATTGGTGCGACAAAAATTAGAAAGTAACGGTCAACAGCTGTCTGAAGTGTCGACTCAACGTTTTAGACTCATGAACGAAGGGTTTGGCGGTATTAAAGACGTCTTACTGCTAAATCGTAGCCATGATTTTATCACTCGGTTTCATGATAGCGGTAAAGTATTCGCTCGTGCTCAAGGTACCAATGTAGCTATTAGCCAAGTACCACGATATTTTATAGAGCTTATAGCCTTTGGTGCGATGATTTTATTAGTATTGGTATTGATTAAGGTACATTCTGGTAATCTAGGAGAGGTCTTGCCAATTTTAGCAGTTTATGCTCTGGCGGCATTTAAGTTGTTGCCAGCTCTACAACAAATATATTCTAGTCTATCTCAAATTAAAGGGAATACTGCTGCGTTTGAAGCAGTCAAAGATGATTTAGAAAAATCATTTGATATTCGAAAAACTAGTAGTGATACCGTCATATCCACACCAATTGAGCTAAAAAAAAGCATTAAGCTTAGCGATATAGAGTTTAGCTATCCTGGTAAAGATAGACCGGCTGTGGAAGGCGTCAATATGAGTATCCCTGTCAATAGTGTGATTGGTCTGGTTGGTTCATCAGGTTCTGGCAAATCAACTTTGATAGATCTGCTGCTTGGTTTGTTAATGCCGCAACAAGGCGGTATATATGTCGATGACGTTCGCATCACTGTAGATAATAAACGCGCTTGGCAAGATCTATTGGGATTTGTACCACAAAGTATTTTTCTGAGTGGAGGAAGCATCGCTGAAAATATAGCCTTTGGTATCCCGGCGAAAGACATCAGCCTAAAACAAGTTAATAAAGCGTTAAATTTAGCCAGTCTGACAGAGTTGGTTGAGCAACTGCCAGACGGTGTCAATACCAAAGTCGGTGAGCGCGGCGTACAGCTCTCAGGTGGTCAGCGTCAACGTATTGGCATTGCGCGCGCACTTTATCACGAGGCCGAAGTGCTGGTATTCGACGAAGCAACCAGTGCATTAGATGGTATTACTGAAAAGATAGTCATGGACGCTATCCATGAGTTTAGTGGTCAAAAAACTATTATTATGATTGCGCATCGTCTAAAAACGGTAGAGAAGTGTGATCTTATCTACTTTATGGAATACGGCAAAATAATTGATTATGGGACCTATCAGGAACTTGTAGTACGTAATGTCAAGTTCAAAGAAATGGCTAAATACGCTTAGCGTTACTGACGGGAGCTCTGATATGTACTTAAGTTTAATTATCCCGTTTTTCAATTCGGCACATAAATGCAAGAGACTTCTTAAACATGTAGCAGAAATAACGTCGAGCGATCTCGAGGTTATTTTAGTTGATGACGGCTCAACTGACGAGACTTATCGTTTACTTACAGATTTTAGAGATAGCTTGCCACAGGCTAATATAATCGCAATAAAACAAAAAAACAAAGGTCCTGGTGGTGCTAGGAACACGGGGTTGAAGCTCGCCAAAGGTGAATATGTTTGGTTCGTCGACTCTGACGATGATATAACGACCGAGGCATTGGCATTCATAAAGCAGAACTGCGCCAATCATTATGATTTTATCGATTTCAATGTCATAAGCTCAGACAGTATTCCTATGAATAGAATGGGCGTGGTGGCAGGCAGCTATAGAGATAGACAAGAGGTTACTCATATACTTTTAAGTAGGTTTATGCCTCAAACGTGCAAAGCTTTTAGACGAAAGTTTTTAATCGAAAACCAGGTTTATTATCCTGAGTACTGCTATTACGAAGACATCCCGTTGGCATTTACCCTCCCGCTTCTCGTCACGAGTTTTTTAAAAACAGACATTATTGGCTATTTGTATCATCAAGAATTCGCTTCTATTACTAGAGGTGAGATAACTCTAAAATCACTTGATCGTCTTTATACATCAATTTGTGGATTGAGAGAAAGTTTGGCACTTGCGAAAACTGATATGGAAATCGATATTATAAAGCAACGTTTTATTCAGCTGTACTTGATAGACAGTGCTGAGATGTTCTTTAGTATGATACCTAATAAAGGGTGGGTAACTATTTGGCAAATTATGAGCGAATATCGCAGATTGGCTAAGCAATTCAATATAAGCCTAAGCCCTTTTCATGTTATTAATGAAAAGGACTATCAGTATAAACTGTATTTCCGTGCACAATGGTTTATGTCTTTTATGCTAACAGGTGATCACACGGCTTACTTTGAGGAGATAAGAAAAAAAGAATGGGATTTATAAACTGATATAAAGCTATTTACTCTACTACAATCGTATCGCTTTTATTTTGAACTGACTATAGATATCTACTAAACCTTTATATTCCTGACTCCTAATGTAATAGCCATTCATCTTCTGTAAAAAACAAACTGTAAACATAAAAAGGATTAAGTAAATTACCTTATAAGCATTATGCTAAGATATATTCGTAATATAGGATATATTTTTTTAAAAAAGTACTTTGCAGCATAATTCTAGTGATTAAGCATTCATGTACTATGAGTGAGGTATTTTATTTCAGCGGTTTCAAGATCGAATAAAATAAGGGATATTCTTAATTAGGTTAAAGGAGAACCAAGTAATGGAAGATATTGGTATGGCAATGCACAAGCTTTGTGAAAAGCTTTTTCCGATATGTCGTAGCATAACTGGCGCAGGCTTTCGAGAATCCTTAAAGATACTAAAAAATGATATGCAATTGAATGATTTGAATATGTTTGAGGTAGCAACTGGTACCAAATGCTTCGATTGGGAAGTCCCAAAAGAGTGGAATATTAGAGACGCCTATATCATTACTCCGGATGGCAAAAAGATATGTGACTTTCAAGTATCTAACCTTCATGTGGTTGGCTACTCTATACCCGTAAATCAAGAAATATCGCTTGAAGAATTGCAGAAGCATCTATACTCATTGCCAGAGCAACCGAATGCGATACCGTATATAACCTCATACTACCAAGAAAGATGGGGTTTTTGTATCACTCAACAAGAGAGGGACACGCTCAAACCAGGTACTTATCAAGTATATATAGACAGTGATTTACGGGATGGAAGCTTAACCTACGGAGAATTGATCATTCCAGGTGAAACGGAAGAAGAGATCTTTTTGTCAACCTATTTGTGTCATCCCTCAATGGCAAACAATGAGCTATCAGGACCAGTGGTAACGGTATTTTTGGCAAAGTGGCTTTTAAGCTTGCCATCTAGAAAATATACTTATCGTATTATTATCATCCCTGAAACTATTGGCTCAATCACCTACCTCAGTCGTCATCATGAAGCGATGAAACAAAACATCATTGCTGGCTTTAATATTACCTGTGTAGGCGATGATAGGGCTTACTCATATTTGCCTTCCAAAACCGGTGACACGTTAGCAGACAAAGTGGCAAAACATGTTTTAACCCACACTCATCCAGAGTTTGTCAGTTATTCCTTTTTAGACAGAGGAAGTGATGAGAGACAGTACTGTAGCAAGGGTATAGATCTGCCTGTATGCTCAATCATGAGGACAAAGTATGGATGCTATCCAGAGTATCACACCTCTTTAGATGACTTGGAGCTGGTCACTGCTACTGGGCTGCTTGGTAGTTATGAAGTGCTAAAAAAAACGATTGAATGTCTTGAAGCTAATGAAGTACTTGCAACAAAATTTTTATGCGAACCACAACTTGGCAAGAGAGGTCTACATCCCACAATCGGTACCAAAAACAGTAGCTTAGTTGTCAAAAATATGATGAATTTTCTGGCTTACTGTGATGGAGTAAGTACAAATCTAGAAATAGCAGAAAAAATAAACGCCCCATTATGGGCGTTGCAAGATACTATAAATAAGCTGAAAGCTGAAGATTTATTGATAAGTGTTAATTTGGTTTCAGATCATGCCGATAGTTGTGAATATTCAAAATTGCTAATTTGACCTTTATATTAATTACTAATCTGCTTGCTTTTCCACATTGAACATTGTGACCTATATCTCTTATAAACTATTTTTTCTAAATTGTTTTGACTGTAGGTAACTGTAATTTCTTCTAATCAATAAAGAGCTTTGGTTTAAATGTATGAATAATCATATGTTTAAGCCAGAGCTCTTTTTTTGATGAATTATTTTTGTCATTTATTTTACGTGTAATTTATTGTTGCTACCTATATATTTGAATATTGATATTAATAAATATATATATGCTTTATTTTGCATATTAATGTGTGTTATAGTTTTGTTAAGTTTATTACAGAATAAATAATCGAATAATATTTGGTAGCTTTGCAACTGGTAGAGGGATTTTACATGTTGACTAATAGCACTATTCTTATCACCGGCGGTACAGGTTCATTTGGCAATACTTTTTTACCAATGACCTTAGAGAAATATAATCCTAAAAAAATTATCATCTTTTCACGTGATGAGATGAAGCAGTGGGATATGGCGAAAAAATTCGTCGGTGATGATAGGGTGCGTTTCTTCATCGGCAATGTCCGTGATAAAGAGCGCTTATATCGTGCATTAGACGGCGTTGATTATGTTGTCCATGCTGCCGCTACCAAAATTGTGCCTACCGCCGAATACAATCCCTTTGAATGTGTAAAAACCAATATCAATGGTGCAATGAACCTAATTGATGCCTGTATTGATAAAGGGGTTAAAGGTGTGGTTGCGCTATCTACTGATAAAGCTAGTAGCCCGATTAACCTTTATGGTGCTACTAAGCTTGCTTCCGATAAATTGTTCGTAGCGGGTAACGCTTATTCTGGAGAGCATGGCACTAAGTTTTCAGTGGTACGTTATGGTAATGTCATGGGTTCTAGGGGCTCTGTGATTCCTTTTTTCATGTCTATTAAAGATAAAGGTGTGCTACCGATTACAGACGAGCGTATGACCCGCTTTATGATTTCATTAGAAGATGGCGTTAAGTTAGTTTGGCATGCATTCGAAGATATGATCGGTGGCGAGATTTACGTCAAAAAAATACCTTCTATGAGGATGACAGATTTAGCCCGAGTAGTTGCACCAGAAGCCAAGCAAGAGATTATAGGCATTCGTCCCGGTGAGAAACTGCATGAACAAATGATCAGTAGTGAAGATGCTCACTATACCTATGAGTATCCTGAGCATTTCAAAATTTTGCCGCTGATACATAACTGGGCAGCATGTCCAAAACGAATCAAAGATGGCAAAAAAGTACCTAAAGGTTTCGTGTATGCCAGTGACAGTAATTCCGAGTGGATGACTGATATCGATTTACAAAATTGGCTGGAGATAAACTACGAAAAAATAGGGAGTATATAAATGATCCCCTATGGCCGCCAAGACATTAATCAGCAAGATATTAATGCTGTTATTGAGGTGCTTAAATCAGATTTTTTGACCCAAGGCCCTCAAGTTCCTGCATTTGAACAGTCCATTATAGATGCTTGTGATGCCAAGTATGCTGTTGCTGTTAATAGTGCAACATCGGCATTACATATCGCTTGTTTGGCTTTACGGTTAAGCAATGACGATTGGCTTTGGACAACACCAAATACTTTTGTTGCTTCAGCAAATTGCGCTCTGTATTGCGGTGCCAAAGTTGATTTTGTTGATATCGATCCTCGCACTTATAATCTCTGCGCGAAACAATTAGAGAAAAAGCTTATTGCAGCACAAAAGGTAGGAAAGCTACCCAAAATAGTGATCCCTGTGCATTTCAGTGGTCAGTCATGTGATATGCAAGCGATCCATGATCTGGCTAAAAAGTATGGTTTCAAAATTATTGAAGATGCCTCACATGCAATTGGCGGTCAGTATAAGGGTGAACCTATTGGTAATAGCCGCTATAGCGACATCACCGTATTTAGTTTTCACCCTGTAAAAATAGTGACGACCGCCGAAGGTGGCATGGCTGTTACCAACAACGCTAAGTTAGCAGAACAGTTAAATCTGTTACGCAGTCATGGTATCACTCGTGATGAAGAATTAATGACTAAAGCTGCAGATGGCCCTTGGTATTATCAGCAGATTGAACTTGGCTATAATTACCGAATGACAGAGTTGCAAGCTGCTCTTGGGCTATCACAAATGCAACGGTTAGAAGAGTTTGTTATCAAGCGTAACGAGCTAGCGTCTCGCTATGACAATCTACTTCACGATCTACCAATCATCTTACCGTGGCAGCATCCCGACAGTTATTCAGCTAGGCATTTATACGTCATTCGTCTGCAATTAGAACAAATTAATACCACCCATCTTGATGTATTTAACGCGCTGAGGGCGGCAGGAATTCAAGCCAATTTGCATTATATCCCTGTACATATGCAGCCCTATTATCAAATGATGGGGTTTGCGTCTGGTCAATTCCCTGAAGCGGAAAAGTATTATAAAGAAGCAATCAGTATCCCCCTGTTCTCAGCGATGACTGAAGGGCAACAAGACACTGTATGCTCGACGCTGAGAACCATATTGAGTAAAGAGTCATGAGTATCCTAGCGCACAGTCACAAGCTTGCGCTAGGAACGGCGCAATTCGGACTGAAATATGGGCTAGCTAATGCTGCAAACAAAGTACCACGTGACATGGTTGAGCAGTTACTTAAAGTAGCCAGCGCATTTAACATAACAATGCTCGATACCGCTATTGCTTATGGTGATAGCGAACAAGTCTTAGGTTTGTATAACCTTGCGAAGTTTGAGGTAGTAAGTAAGTTACCGGCAGTGCCATCCAATTGTCTAAACATAGAAGAATGGGTGCTAGAACAAACAATGTCTTCATTAAAGCGTTTAAAAACTGACAAATTAAACGACTTGTTATTACATAGACCAGCCCAGTTGCTAGGGACAAACGGAGAGAAAATATATAAGTCGATATTAAAACTCAAAGAGCAGGGCATGGTGGACCAGATTGGCGTTTCTGTTTATGGTCCTGATGAATTATCCGAGCTAATCAAAAGATTCGATTTTGATGTAATCCAAGCACCTATGAATATATTTGATAGGCGTATGGAGAGTACAGGAATGCTTAAACAGCTAAAAAAAGCAGGCGTAGTGATTCATATTAGATCGGCTTTCTTACAAGGTCTTTTATTGATGCCAAGTGAAAAGATTCCAGTATATTTTGCTCCATGGGCACCATTAATTAAACAGTACCATCAGTGGTTAAATCAACAAAGCCTCTCTCCTTTGCAGGCCTGCCTAAGCTATCTTAACCAACATAATGATATCGATAAAATTATAGTCGGAGTAGATAATATTTGGCAGCTGAAACAAATAATTGCTGCAATTGATACTCCCATTACTGATATTCCTGACTTCTTACAATCAGTAGATGAAGGTTTGATTAATCCGTCGAGGTGGCAGCGATGACTTTAAAATTGGGAGTAATTGGCTCATCTGAAGGTAATGGGCATCCTTATTCATGGAGCGCTATCTTTAATGGTTATGATTCAGTGGAAATGGAAAAATGTGGCTATCCTGTTATACCACGTTATTTAGAGCAGCAACAATGGCCTGCGAGTCAAATAAAAGAGGCAAGAGTTACTGCTATTTGGACGCAAGATATAGCACATTCTCGGCACATTGCTAAAGCTGCAAAAATCGAGCACGTTGTGACTTGTTACACAGATATGATTGGGCAAGTAGATGCCGTTCTGTTGGCCCGTGATGATGCCTATCATCATTTGCAGTATGCCGAACCATTCTTACGTCAAGGCATCCCTATTTATATAGACAAACCCATCGCACTATCCATTAATGATTTAGATAGGTTATATGCATTAGAACAATATTCAGGTCAGATTTTTACCTGCTCAGCGCTCAGATATAGTAAGCAGTTGACATTGAGTGAAATGGATAAGCAAAAACTGGGAAGCATTAAACAGATAGCAGCGTTTACCCCTAAATCATGGTCTAAATATGCTGTTCATATTATTGAGCCTGTGCTAAACATGCTCTCTGAGGGTGACGAGATAGTCGAAATGACTGCTCCTGCTTCTGATAGAAGTGATGGCTCGGGTAGCCTAATGGTTTACTGGGGAAGTGGTATACAGACCAATTTTTTTGCGCTTGGTAATGGACAGTCTCCAATCTCGATTAGAGTATTTGGTACGGATAGTTGGATGGATTTTACATTTACAGATTCATTCTCAGCTTTTAAAACGGCTTTGCAGACTTTTATATACGGCATACAAGAAAAAAAGGTAATGTCAGACAAAGCGTTTAATACAAGGGTCGTTCAGTTGCTTGAAAGAGGTTGCCAATGATAGAGACAATCTTGATTACTGGTGGTACAGGTAAATTCGGCAGGCAATTTGTCAAGCACTTTGCAACTAAGGGCTGGCAGGTGTTATTTACGACGACCTCTCAAGACAATGCCGATAAGTTAATGAGAAAGGTAGGCAATGATTATCGTTTGATTCCGCTAATAGTCGATTTCACTAAGCCGCAAGCAGTACAGGACATCATTAAGCAAATTCAAGACTTTGGTTATACCGTTAATCACTTGATAAACAATGCGCGTAGTTTGGATTTTTTGAAGACAGACTCATTAGGTCAGACAAGCCGTGAAGATTTTTTAGCAGAGTATTTGATGGATGTCGTCGTACCCTATGAGCTATCAATAGGGCTGTTCAATACTCAGCCAAACGAGCTAAGGACAATCACTAATATAGGCTCTCAGTACGGTGTCGTCGCTGCCAACCCTACTTTATATGAGGATTATCCAAGACAATCGCCTATTCAATACAGTGTTGCCAAAGCAGCATTGATACATTTAACAAAGGAGTTGGCTGTACGTTTTTCTGATTTCGATATAAGGGTTAATTGTATTGCCTATGGCGGTGTCAGCGGTCGCGTCGATGATAGCTTTGAAGCCAGATATGCGAAACTTACGCCAAGTGGTCGTATGCTATCCGAGTCTGATCTCATAGGGCCTCTAGATTTTCTAGTTTCAGAAAACTGTAAAGCAATCAATGGTCAAACCATTCAGGCGGATGGTGGGTGGACATTATGGTAAACCGTAGAATTGCCATTATTCCTGCTCGCGGTGGTTCGAAGCGAATCCCGAAAAAAAACATAACCGATTTTAATGGTCTGCCGATGATTGTATGGACGATTAAAGCTGCGGAAGAATCTAAATTGTTTGATCGAATCTTGGTGTCTACCGACGATTCAACGATAGCTGAGGTGGCTATGAGGGCTGGTGCTGAAGTACCTTTTCTGCGTACTGATTGCGCTGATGATTACTCCACAGTAAGCCAGGCTACAACATTTGCTTTACAGCAGGCTATGGAGTATTGGAACGAAGAATATGATGTGGTGGTCCAATTGATGGCTAACTGTCCATTGCGTACTAGTGAAGACATTAAAACCTTGGTGTCGGTATTTGAAACAGAGGATCGTACCGCTCAGATCAGTTGCTTTGAATATGGGTGGATGAATCCATGGTGGGCGGCAACGATTAATGATGAGGGCAGACCTACACAGCTTTTCTCTGAAACATTGACTCAGCGCTCGCAAGACTTACCTAAGCTTTATTGTCCAACCGGAGCTATTTGGATATCTACAGTGAAAGCGCTGTTGGCTCACCAGACGTTCTATTCACCGGATTACACGTTTGAGCCAATATCATTAAAAAGTGCAATGGATATAGACAATTATGAGGATTTAAAGATTGCAAATGCATTATTACTAGCCAGTGATTACTCGCTATGAAAGCAAAAGAGTGCAAGATTGTCTTTCGTTGTGATGCTTCTATTCAGATAGGATCTGGTCATGTGATGCGTTGCTTGACTTTAGCTGATGAGCTATCTAGGCAAGGAGCTGAGAGTTTTTTTATATGCCGTCAGCATGATGGAAGTTTGATTGAGGTTTTACAACAGCGTGGGTATCAAGTGTATACGCTCCCTTTAGAGCATGACTTATGTATTGAGTCAGAAAGTAAGGCTACACTTGTTCACGCTGATTGGCTGGCTAGTACACAACACAGAGATGCGGAATTAAGTATCTCGATAGTAAAAGCGATACAACCTGATTGGTTAATCGTTGATCATTATGCGCTAGATGAGAGTTGGGAAAAAAGACTGCAACCATATTGTACCAAGCTAATGGTTATCGATGATTTGGCAGATCGAAAGCATGATTGTGACATTTTACTTAATCAAAACTTTGGGCGTGAGCCTCATGACTATGCAGCCTATGTTAATGAAGGTTGTGAATTGCTATGTGGATCTGACTATGCGTTACTCAGGCCTGAATTTGCAGAGTGGCGAAGCTACAGCTTAGAGCGGCGTCAGCATAATAAATTGGCAAGTATTTTGATTAATTTAGGTGGGGTTGATAAGGATAATATTACAACCAAAATCCTGAAAAGACTGCAAACGAAATCTCTACCTGATCACTGTTCAATTACCATCGTTATGGGCGCAACATCACCATGGATTGAAGCCGTAAAACAACAAGCCGCAATAATGCAGTGGCGTACGGTAGTAAAGGTAGGGGTAGATAATATGGCTGAGATAATGGCCAATAGTGATTTGGCTATCGGCGCCGCAGGGTCAACATCATGGGAGAGATGCTGTTTGGGGCTGCCAACTATTATGCTGGTTCTAGCGGATAACCAACAGGTTATTGCTAACGTGTTGGAGGATGTAGGAGCCGCATTGACCTTTAATGTAAATAAGCTAGAAGCTGAACCATTAGCACTTGAACAATGTATAGCTTCAGCCGTACCTAAAATGAGAGCAATGAGTAGGGTAGCCAGCACGGTTACTGATGGAGTAGGAACAACACGGTTATCTAAAGTTTTACTCCGATAGCTCTAGAGGAAACGCTATGAAAATCAGCTTCTTATGTAGTAATCCTAGACACCCTGTCAATGACTATCTATATGCATGGATAAAAAAGAACAATAGTAAACATGAGATAGAGCTAGTGCGTCGGAAAAAGGATCTGTCTGGAGGTGACATATTATTTCTCGTTTCCTGTACAGAGATTATAAGTAGTCAAGAGCGCAAGGCTTATATTAGCTGCTTGGTACTGCATGCCAGTGACTTACCAAGAGGTAGAGGCTGGAGCCCTCATATATGGAGCATTATAGAAGGTAAGGAGGAGATAGCTCTGACACTGCTAGAGGCTAATGATGAGGTAGATAGCGGCAAAATATGGAAAAAATTAAATTTTCAAGTACCCAAACATGCCCTATGGGATGAGATTAATGCTCAGTTATTTGAAAAAGAGATTGAGTTGATAGGTTTTGCGGTTAGTAACTTTAATAGTGTCTTACCTAAGCCACAAGATCCAAATATAAAACCGACGTATTATCCAAGGCGGACACCAGATGATAGTGCAATTGATCCCTCTAAAAGTATTGAGAGTCAGTTTGATAAAATTCGAGTCTGTGATCCTGATCGATTTCCTGCGCATATAGATATGTATGGAGAGAGATATAAGATTATTTTGGAGAAGGTAAATGACAAATAATATTCATATTGATGGTCGCATCATAGGTCGTAATCAAGCCCCTTATATCATTGCTGAGATGTCGGCAAACCATAATGGCCAACTTGATATAGCTCTGCGTATTATAGAAGAGGCTAAACGCGCCGGTGCTGACGCCATTAAAATGCAAACGTACAGGCCTGATACGATTACTTTAAAGTCAGACTTGCCGGATTTTCAAATTTCAGATGGTTTATGGGCTGGACGTACTTTATATGATTTGTACGAGTGGGCTCATACCCCTTGGGACTGGCATAAGCCACTGTTCGATTATGCTCGTCAGTTAGGTATTACGATATTTAGCTCCCCTTTTGACAGCACCGCTGTAGATCTACTCGAGGATCTAGGAGCACCTGCATACAAAATAGCTTCTTTTGAAGCAGTTGACTTAGCATTGATTAAGTACGTTGCTAGCACTGGCAAGCCGATGATTATATCTACTGGTATGGCCAGTGCTGAGGAGATAGAAGAAGCGATAGATGCTGCACGTGTAGGCGGCTGTAAGGAGCTTGCTATTTTGCACTGTGTCAGTGGTTACCCAGCGCCTGCTGCCGATTATAACCTGCGTACTATTGCAGATATGATAGAGCGGTTTGGGCTAGTGACAGGCTTATCTGATCACACTCTTGATAATACCACAGCAATCACAAGTGTCGCCCTTGGAGCCTCTATCATCGAAAAGCATTTCACCCTTGATCGTAATGGTGGCGGACCTGATGACAGTTTTTCATTAGAGCCTGCAGATTTGGCCGCCTTGTGCCGTGATACCAAAACAGCTTGGCAGGCGCTGGGGCAGGTAGATTACAACCGAAAAGCCAGCGAAAAAACCAACACTAAGTTTCGACGCTCATTGTACTTTATACAAGATATGAAGGAAGGCGATACCATCACTGAAGATTCTGTACGCAGTGTGCGTCCTGGATTTGGTTTAGCGCCAAAATATCTGCATGAAGTGATAGGTAAAAAGGTAACACGGAACGTAAATGCCAGCACTGCTCTTACTAGGGATACTGTAGAAGGATTGTTTGAATAGATTGTAAGAATATAGGTAGGACGATCGAACGATTAAATATATTGGAGTATATAAGATGAATGTGTTTATCGTAAGAACTAGACTACAGTCTTTAATTGTTGAAAAAATAATAAATGTAGAGGATATAAGTAAATATATCTTAGTATTTTGTTATCTTGATAATAAATATGAAGATGATTCTGAATATTATACTACTTATAAAAGGATTAGGAAGAATGCATTTTTTACTATAAATGTATTTTGCAGTAGTAAAATTTCGGTCAATTTTACAAAGTTTTTTTTGACACAGTTAATGGCATCTATAACTAACGGTAAAGTGTTTTTAGCGGTAATTGATAGCTATCCTTTCGCGCTTTCAAATAGATTTTTTCCTAGTTTGGAAGTTAATACATTCGATGATGGTTCATATAATGTGATTCAGTCTTCAAAGTATTTTGATGAGACAGCTCTCGCTAGAAAAGGAATTAAAGGATTTATTTCTAAAATGGTTTTCCCTAGTGGAGGAGCTAAGTATTTAAGAGGTAGAACCAAGCGTCATTACACCGTTTTCCCTAATTTAGATAATATCGTAGAAAAAGATAGGGTAGTCAATCTTGATTGGGATTGGAGTGAACTGTTAGATAGCAGGGATTTAGATAAATTGTTGATGAACACTAATACTATTTTGTTAGGAACCGCTTTTCAAGATTTCAGTATTAGGCAGCAAATAAAGCTTAAAAAAAATATAATGAAAATCATTGATGATGTTGGGTTGTATATCATGCATCCGCGGGAAGAGAGTTGGTTTGAAAATAAAAAAGCAGTTAAATTGCATAGTCCTGCAGAAGCAGTATTAAAGCATATACAGAGTACTAATAATAACGAATTAACCGTATACCATATTGACACAACCGTTTCTTATTCCTTAAAAGGTAATGAGCATATCAGATTTATTGACTTGCTTTCTGAAGTTTGATTAATGGCATTAAAAAAGTAGTTTTTTATAAGCTATTTTAATAAGTAAGACTATACGAGTTATAGAAAGTATTTCTATGAATACGAAGGAAAATATATAACATTTTTTGTTAGACAATAATCTGCTTAAAAAAGGCTAAATAATAATGAAAAAAATTGCGTTTTTTTTACCAGATCTTCGGTGTGGCGGAGCAGAAAAGGTAGCTCTTTTGCTAGCTAACGAGTTTATCAAACAAGGTTTTAAAGTTGATATGGTCTTGAGTAAAGCTCAGGGAGAATTCTTATTAGAGCTAAACAGCCAAATTCGAATCGTAGACTTGAAAGCAGATCGCATACGTTATGTGTTTAAGCCCTTATTAAAATATTTTAAAAGTGAAAAGCCGGATGTGGTATTAGCATCGATGTGGCCTTTGACTTTATTGGCAGTTGTTGCATTCAAGTCAGCGAAACTATCTGGCTCGGTTTTAGTCTCAGATCATACCACCTTTTCTCAAGCTCCTTTGATGAAAAAAAGATCAACGCGCTGGTTTTTTAAATATAGTTTAAGTTTGGTTTATCCTTTTGCTGACGCGATAGTTGCCGTATCTGATGGTGTAGCTGACGATTTGTGCGGACTAGGTGGGCTAAGACGTAAAAGTATTACAGTTATATCTAATCCTGTAGAAATCAATACAGATCTTTGCCTAAAAGAGGAAGGCTTTAGGAATTGGAAAAATTATAAAGGCAAAAAAATAATCGCTGTTGGCGCTTTGAAAAAGGAAAAAGATTACCCATCGCTGCTAGAAGCATTTTCCCATCTTCTTAAAAAAGAAGATGCTTACCTAACGATATTGGGGCAGGGAGATTTATTAGCTGATTTAGAAGCTTTAGCTATAAATTTAGATATAGCTGAACGAGTTGACTTTGCAGGCTTTAGTAGAAGACCTTCTGCATGGATAGCCTCATCTGACTTGTTAGTACTTTCATCTAACTGCGAAGGATTTGGTAATGTATTGATTGAAGCAATGAGTGTGGGTACCCCAGTTGTTTCTACCGACTGCAAGTCAGGGCCAAAAGAAATTCTTGAAAATGGAAAGTATGGAATATTAGTACCAGTTGGTGACGTTAGCGCTTTAGCTAAAGCTATGTGTAAATCTATTAATAATACACATGATAAAAATGCTTTAAAGAGTCGTGCGGCTGATTTTTCAGTGGATAAAATTGCGAAGCAATATATCGAGGCTTTTAAATAATGTGTGGATTATTAGGGGTTGTTGATTATAAAAAGAATATAAATACGAGTTTATTTACGGAGATGTTAAATAGCTTGAAACACCGTGGCCCAGACGATGAGGGTTTAGATGTTTTTTCTTTAGACTCGTGCTCTATATTTCTAGGACATAGAAGGCTTTCGATAATAGACATCAGTTCTAATGGTCACCAGCCTATGCTCTATGAACACCTAGCTATTATATACAATGGAGAGGTTTACAATTTCAAGCATATACGACAAGAACTAATATTAAATGGTTACTCATTTGACTCCAATACTGACACTGAAGTGATTTTAAAATCATATCATTTATGGGGAATACATTGCGTACATAAGTTTAGAGGTATGTTTGCATTTGCGATTTACGATTCTGAACAAAAAGATATTGTAATTTTTCGGGATCGTGTAGGTGTAAAACCTTTGTATTATTCCTTAACAGATGATGCATTCAAGTTTTCAAGTGAATTGAAACCTCTTATGAATTATCCTGATTTCAATAAAGACATAGATTTCGAAGCTGTATCTTCTTATCTTCAGTTTGGCTATATTCAAGCTCCAAAAACAATATTTAAAAATGTACAAAAGCTTCTTCCTGGACATTATTTAAAATATGATATTGTTTCAAAGTATTTGGTAAAAGAGTGCTACTGGAGTATTGATGATTTCTATGAGAATCAAATTGCGGCAGAGAATGTTGTAGATGATCTAGAGTCTACTATAACAGAAGCCTTTAACTTACGAATGATAGCAGATGTTCCTGTAGGTATTTTTCTTAGTGGTGGAATAGACAGCTCTTTAGTAGCAGCTATTGTCCAAAAAAATAGCAAGATACCTATAAATACTTTTACTATTGGTTTTGAAGATAAAAGCTTCGATGAATCTAATTATGCTAAAGATATTGCAGGGTATTTAGGTACAAATCATACCGAACTTATTTGTAAGAAAGAAGATGCTTTAGAAATTATAATGAAGTTACCAAAGATATTCGATGAGCCGTTTGCAGATATCTCGGCTATACCAACTGTCTTGGTTTCTGAGCTTGCAAAAAAACAGGTGTCGGTCGTACTTTCTGGCGATGGTGGTGATGAATTATTTTGTGGATACCCAAGCTACATGCTTATGGAAAAAAGGTTTAAACTTCTATCTAGAGTTCCATTTAGAAAAACATTAAGAAAAATATCTAATATATTTCCCGTTCCTATTTTTATACAAAATAAATTTGATGGAAAATTGTACAGTAGAGTTATAAAATTTAAAAATATGCTAGATCATGATGATATCGTGAATACTTTCAAAGTTGCAAATTCTGTATTTTCAAAAGATGAGATTAAGGGCTTAATAAGAGAAGGTTATTTTTTCTCTAAAGATATACCTGCTACTACATCGAACTTAGAAAAAATGATGATTTCAGATTTTAAGGGTTATTTGCCTGATGACTTAATGGTTAAAATAGATAGGTCGACAATGAGTGCGTCTTTAGAAGGACGAGAACCCTTACTTGACCATAAGATAATTGAATTTGCTGCAAGCTTACCAGTTTCTTATAAAGAAAATAAAGATATATTAAAAATTATTCTAGGTCGTTATATTCCTGAAGAGCTATTTCTTAGGAAGAAACAAGGTTTTGGTATACCATTAAATGATTGGCTCCGAGAAGATCTTAAGTATCTTATAGACCAATACTTAGGTGAAGAGTTAATAAAAAAATATAGTATCTTTGACTATGGTTACATATCAAAATTATTAGAAGCATTTTATGCGAAAAAAAACGATGATAACAAGGTTTGGGTCTTACTAATATTCCAAATGTGGTTTTCAGAAAACATAGATTCCAATAAATTTAGTAGATAGATTTTGTATTAGGTAATAATTACTAATATATATGGCTGTTCTATTTTCATATAATTATTGCATTGCTCCAATTTAATTATAAAAAACTAGTGTTTTGAAGTTGTATTTAATAATTATAGATTTTTTAAAGACAAAGGATCGTGATGTTATGGGAGATAGATTGTTTAAAAAAATAATATTTTCTATATTAGCAAAACAGACAAGGTTGGAATCTAGAAAAAAAATTTTGGTTAAAGATAACATAGTAACAGTTCTTAACTTGCATAGAGTGTCACCCGATACAGGTAGTGCTTATAAAGCAATAAGCCCATGGCTTTTTGATGAGCTAATTAGTTATCTAAAGAAAGAGTTTCATATTTGTTTGTTTGGGGATTTTGAAAAAATAAAAACGAAAAAACCTAAATTAATCTTATCATTTGACGATGGTTATAAAGATTTTATAAATTATGCAGTGCCTATACTGGAAAAGTATGATGTTCGAGTCAATCAAAATGTAATCCCTTATTGTATCGAAACAGGCTTGCCCCCTGTAAATGTTTTGATACAGGATTTTATTGGGAAGGCACCTACTGAACTTCTAAAAAAAATACCTTTGGAAATAGACGTCAATAATATTGATCGATATAAGCTAGGTACAAAAGCATCTTTTCTTATTAAATACCTTCCTGAAGCTGAATTTATACCTTGCAGGGCTGAGTTACTAAAATTTCTACTAAACTATCCAGAGTTCCTTTGTGCTTCAGTAATGACTAAAAAAGATATCATGCAGATATCTCCAATACATGAAATTGGCGCTCACTCCTTTGAACATTTATCGATGGAAAGCCAGGACGAAGAATATTTTTTGAATGATCTAAAAAAATGTAAAGAATATTTTTTAGAAAGCCTGCAACTTGATTGCGATATTTATTGTTTCCCAAATGGCAGTGCCACAGCTGAGCAGATAGTCCTCGCTAAAGAATACGGTTTCCGGAGTGTTTTATTGGTAGGTGATAAGTATAGTGATGCTACTAGCGGTGTTTTTAATAGATTTACATTTGATGTCAGTAGTATGGAAGAGGCAAAGTACAAATCATTTGGTAGAAGAGCTCTATTAATATAGAAATTATGTTGAAGCTATAGTTTTTTTATAAATTTATTATAAGAGAAAGGTTTTAGTGTAATTTTATCGTTATGTGTTTATTACCATAATATAGCTAGCTTTACATACCTCTAAAATATGACGGAGTATCTATGAGTAACTCAGTATTGTTTATCTCTTATGATGGCTTGCTAGATCCTTTAGGTGGTAGCCAAATACTACCGTATTTACATAGTATTCGTCAGCACCCTCGTCCTTTACATATTTTAAGCTATGAAAAACCTGCACGTTTTAAGGCAGGCGGTGAGTTATTAAAAGCAGAATTGGCTAGTTCTGGCATAGGATGGACACCTTTGTCTTTCACGACACGTTTCGGTAGGTTAGGCAAGCTTTGGGATTTGTCTCGCATGTATGAAGTTGCTTTATATTTGCAGTTTAAACATCGTTTTGGCGTGATCCATTGTCGTAGCTATCAAGCCATGCAGGTTGGAGCATTACTGCGTAAGCTTACCGGAGTAAAGGTCTTGTTTGATATGCGCGGCCTCTGGGTTGACGAGAGAGTAGATGGCGATATTTGGAAGCTAGACAACAGTATTGATGCTTCAATATTTAAGTTGTATAAGCGTGTAGAGGGTAGTCTTCTTTTGAGCGCCAGTCATATTGTGGCTCTTACAGAACGAGTAGTACCTGAACTATACAAGCTGTCACCAGATATGTCTGCTCCCATTTCAGTGATTCCTTGCTGTGCAGACTTTGAGCATTTTATCCTACCTACTGCTAAGCAGCGTATGGCTACTCGTAAGGAGCTAGGATTACCTGAAAATGCTTTTGTACTCTCATACTTAGGTTCTTTGGGAACTTGGTATATGTTAGAAGAAATGCTACAACTGTTCGGCCAAGCAGCTACTGAGCGAAAAGATGTACACTTTTTATTGATTACTAAGGATTGGCGAGAGGAACATGAGGCATTAATAATTGCGCTTGGCTTGTCACATTTGCGTACGCGCATACATGTGCATGAAGCCAAACGTGACCAAGTGCCTTCTTATATAGGTTGCTCTGATTTAATGCTTAGTTTCATTAAGCCTGCTTATTCAAAAATAGCAAGCTCACCTACTAAAATAGCCGAAGCGCTTGCGGTAGGTTTGCCTGTCGTTAGTAATGCTGGAATTGGTGACATAGATGATATGACGGCTAGGCTAAAAGCAGGTGCAGTTATAGATTTAGATAAGCCTGACAGTCTATCTGATATCGTATCCTCACTTGATAGTCTTAAGAAGATGGGAGGGCCCAATCTACGCGCGCGAGCTAAATCCGAATTAGACCTCCATGTTGCAGAATTAAGTTATAAAAAAATTTACGAGCAGCTGGAACAGACACTATGAACAATAATTCAAACGCCACCTTATTTATAACAGATGTTTGTGGCACATTGGTCTATGACGATACAACGTTATGCCTGCTCAGAGTACATTTTTCTCAGCAGCCTGAACGTCAATGGCGTTTGCCAATGCTTCGTGCTTTGACCGCACATCTTAGTCCGTTTCGGTTAGGAATCGCAGTGATTGAACGTCTCACTGGTAAACATGTTTTAAAGCACTTACTTGTTAGAATGCTGAAAGACGATACAGTCAGCTCTCTCGAATTAAATGCAGAAGTTTATGCACAATGGTTATTGGATAATAGAAAAGTCCCTGCTGTTTGGAATGTCGTTACACCTGCGATAAAAGACAAACACATAATATTGGCTTCTGCCAGTTTACAACCTATCGTTTCGGCATTGGCAAAGCAGTTGGGTGTAAGATTTGTTGCTAGTGAGCTTGAGAGTAAAGACGGTGTTTTAACAGGCCGTTATAAACGTGACTTAACTGGATTAAAGTCACGAGCTTTAAGTAATCTTATTGGTATCGACTTGATTGACAGCTCATACGATGCCATCAGTGATAATTTGACAGATAGAGAGTTGCTAAGTGGTGCAAGGAGAGCTTATGTGGTTTTGCATAAAGCGTCCCATAAGGAGCGCTGGGCAGGATTAACTGCTACTTATATAAGGCTAAGCTGATGAATATCATATATATATTGCCATTTAGTTACTTCTATAATACGCGTCTGCGTAATGGAAGTTGGGTTTTTCATGCGCTATTTGAGTGGCTAAGTGCAGCAATACTTGTGATGGCTCTGGGTAGTGTCCCACCGTTTCAAGCTTTGATACAGGCTATCTTAGTATACTTTGCATTTATCAGTTTGTATGAGATCGGCTATCTTGTAAATGACTTATTCGCGGCACGTAAAGAGAAAGATGGTCGTCGACGCGGTCCTCAAAATGCACCTACTATGTGGGTTCTTACGTGGATTGCTTTTCGAATAATGGCTTTTATAGTATTAACTATTCTACTAAATATGCAAGAGGTATGGGCATGGTGGAGTTTCTTTTTAGCCTTGTTTATCGTATTCGCTCTTCATAATATCTTTGTTGATCGTGAGTTCAAGGCGGCAACCTTTCTTTGGTTGGCTTGGTTTCGATTTATGGCACCAGTCATATTTGTGGTAGAAGATCGTTATAGGATGGGTATCGCCCTAGCAGCAAGTATCAGTTACGCGGCTTTCCGTCTTTTTGGTTATCTTGATAGTAAAGGGTTGCTAAAAATGCCGGGTCGTCAAAGAATTCGTTTTAGACTGGTATTTTTTTTAATGCCTTTGACTGGGGTTTTAGCATTAGCTCCTTACGATGAAGCTCGTGGTTTTGTTCTGCTTTGTGCTGTTTATTCTATTATCGCGTTAGCAGCTGCCGGTAGCAGTTGGTTACGTCACGGTCATCTAGACTAAGGAGTGTTTAATGTGTGGTATTGTTGGTTTCCGCCAAAACTCATCAAGTAATATAGGCATGCGTGCTTGTATCACGCAGATGAAAGATACTCTTTATCATAGAGGTCCAGATGCTGGCGATAGCTGGCTGGATGAAACTATGGGATTGGCGCTTGGTCATCGGCGTTTAGCCATTTTAGAGCTATCCCCTGCAGGCGCACAGCCTATGCATTCTAATTGTGGACGATATGTGGTTGTATTTAATGGTGAGATATATAACCATCTGCAACTACGTCAACAGCTTAATCAAGAAGGCTTCTTACTCGAATGGAAAGGTCATTCAGATACCGAGACTATGCTCGCTTGTTTCGTAGCTTGGGGTATAGAGAAAACACTACAAGCTATGGTAGGTATGTTTGTCATTGCTCTATGGGACAAGCAAACAAAACTACTGACTTTAGCAAAGGATAGGATGGGTGAAAAACCTTTATATTGGGGTTGGCAAGACGATACTTTATTCTTTAGTTCTGAATTAAAAGCTTTGAAAGCGCACCCGACATTTAAAGCAGACATCGATCGTGATTCAATCACGTTACTGTTGCGTCACAACTGCATCCCTGCTCCTTATAGTATTTATCAAGGTATTAAAAAGTTACGACCTGGTTATTGGTTACAGTTGCCTTTAGCAGAATTGAAAACAGCTAAAATAGCGGTACCCAAGGCCTACTGGAGTTTTAATACTGTAGTTGAAACAGGGCTAGAGAATCCTTTTACTGGCAGTCCAGAGCAAGCAGTTGATATTTTAGAATCAGCACTTGTAGAGACTATTGGCAGTCAAATGCAATCAGATGTTCCACTTGGTGCCTTTTTAAGCGGTGGTATAGATAGCAGTACGGTTGTTGCCTTAATGCAGGCGCAACGCGAGCGGCCAATTAAGACTTTTACTATTGGTTTTGAGGATGAAGGATATAACGAAGCAACGCATGCAAAAGCTGTGGCTAAGCACATTGGTACTGAACATACTGAGCTTTATATAACCCCTAAAGATGCTTTAGCAGTGATACCGAAATTATCATCTATATACTGTGAGCCATTTTCAGATAGCTCACAAATCCCGACCTTTTTAGTCAGTCAGTTAGCAAGTGAGCATGTGACGGTTGCCTTAAGTGGTGACGGGGGTGATGAACTATTTGGGGGCTACAATCGCTACCTCATGGCTCAGCAAGTTTGGAATAAAAATCGTAAACTGCCTAGACCAATGAGAAGATTGGCGTCGACGACGCTGACTGCTTTCGCACCTAAGAGCTGGGATGCTATGTTCACAACACTTAATCCTATTCTCCCTAAAAGATTACGATTGAGTGCTCCTGGTGATAAGGCTCACAAGCTAGCAGGTGTGCTAAATATTGATAGTGAACAGGACTTTTATCAATCATTGACCAGTCATTGGCAGCAGCCTGAGAAGTTAGTCATAGGTGCAAAAGAACCTAGTACTTTGATAAGTGACATAAATTGTTGGCCGAAAACAGATAGCTTTCAACATGCAATGATGGCTATGGACGCACAGACTTATATGACTGATGATATTTTGGTAAAGGTTGATCGCGCTGCTATGGCTAATAGCTTAGAGACGCGAGTGCCGATGCTAGATCATCGTATTGTTGAATTAGCCTGGAAAATGCCATTAGATTACAAAATACGGAATGGGGAAGGCAAGTGGTTGCTGAAGCAGGTGCTATTTCGTCATGTCCCTCATCAATTGATTGAACGACCTAAAATGGGGTTTAGCCTACCTTTACACGATTGGTTACGTGGTTCATTACGGGATTGGGCTGAAGCATTATTAGATGAGAAACTATTACTACAGCAAGGTTATTTTTATCCCGCACCCATACGTATGATGTGGACAGAGCATCTGAGTGGTAAATATAATCATCAAGATCAACTATGGAATATACTAATGTTCCAAGCTTGGCTTGAGACCCAGTGATTTATATGGATAGCAAAATTATATTTATATTTTTGAATATATGTAATTATTGTACTACAATCAGCAAGACACCTTTTAAAACGTAGTCGTACAAAGCCAGTAGGTTAAATTAGAATAATGCCCCAATATGCTAATCACAACAGTCCCTCGATAGTAGTTAAAACAGATATGTCATTTTAATTTTTTATTAAAAATATAGAGACAAACTGATGTCAGACCCAAGTTGGATTTACACGTATGGATTCTTAGGCATCAGGCTTTTTGACTTGCCTAGTTTGCTAATATGCTTGTTGCTCATTGTTACTGTCGGATACAAATTTAAGGTTCCTTCCAATTATCAAGTAGTTCTTGCTTTACACTGTTTGCTTCCTTTTGTTCTAAATGACGTATTGTTTAGTACTTCATATATGGGTGATCAGTTTAGGTACTGGGAGGGAGTGAATGCGATAAGATCTGGAGAACTGGGTTTGATTGAAGCATTCACAGGTGGTGATAATGTCTTTCAAGCCAGTGCCATGCTTGCACTGTTACCATTTCCATCTCCAGTTTCTCCTATTAGTCTAGGATTCTATAATACTTTTCTCTATATCGTTTTGTTCTTCGTTTTGTATGTCAAAAACATTTTTACAAAAGTATCAATATGGTTTTATCTGTTGTTTCCAAGCATGGCTCTATACACAGCGCTAAGCTTGCGAGAAACTCTCATTCTATTTTTTATGGTGTTAACTGTTGTCTATGCCCGTGAGTCTAAGATTCTTAAAAGCATTTTATTTATTATTCCTTTATATCTAATTAAATTCCAGAACTTTTTTATTTTAGGTCCTATTGTTCTAATGTATTTTATTTTTAATGTGTCCAAAAAGGGTATGGGGTTAGCAAAAGCAGTAATTATAAGCCTGATTAGCCTAGCTGGATTGCTTCTTTCTGCTCCGATAGCGATCCCTCAAATTAATCATTTTAGGGCGGCTATGTTTGTAGAAGATGGAGGAAAAGCTGACGAAATCATGCTTATTTCTGGAGCAGGAGAGTTTGTCATTGAAGGTTTGACCTCAGGTCTTTACTTTTTGTCTAAACCATTTATATGGGAAGCGAGCGGCCTCTTACCTTTGATTCAGTCATTTGAAAATTTATTTGTACTTACTATTTTATTTCTGATAACACGTAAAGCTTGGATGAAAAGTCCTGACAAGCTTGCTTTTTGGTTGTTATTTATGGCTTTATCCATGTCTGTATATGGCTTAGTTGTATTTAACTATGGAACAGCTGTTCGTTATAGATATCCATTCTTTATGATATATGTACTGTTCGTATGTGCTGACTGTGAAATTCGTACATTATTCCCTAATAAAGGACTTCCAAGTGAAAACCCACTTCCTAAAATCAATCAGTAAAAATTCTTAACCACCTCTCTCAAAGGTATAAATATAAATTATTTATGTCTTTCTATTGTAATTAGTATGAAAACTACCTATAGTATATTTATATATGTGAATATATAAATATATTTTGAGTCGAATGTTAGTTTGCAGTATTAATAATGATATTCATAGCTATTCTCTTTATACGATTTAAATAATTAAGCTGAAACATTATGCCTAAGAGAAAAAGTTTTCTAATATTTGCTAACTATTTGCCTCATGTATTGAATTTTAGAGGCAAGCTTTTGGAGTCCATTGCTCAATTAGGATATGAGATACATGTCATTTCTCCTGATTTAGAGAAATACACTGCAGACCATAATGAGCTTATAGGTCGTGGATATCATGTCCATCAGATTGCTATGCAAAGGACCGGAACCAACCCAGTTAAAGATATAAAAACTTTTTTTCATAGTTATCAGATATTAAATAGAATTAAACCAGAATATATACTTTCTTACACTGTAAAGCCTGTAGTGTATGGAACATTAGCAGCATGGCTGGCAAAAGTACCTTATCGGTTTGTGTTGATATCAGGACTAGGTTATACCTTTCAGCAAGTAGAGGAAACTGACAAGCGTAGTATCTTTCAAAAATTTGTACATGCGCTTTACCAACAAGCATTAGCAAAGTCTTCTAAGGTGTTTTTTCAAAATAATGATGACTTAAATTTATTGAAAAAACTAAGTATAGTTCAGTCAATCACTCCAACAGTAGTGGTGAACGGCTCAGGAGTGGATTTAAATGACTTCAATGTATTTCCATTACCTAGGAATGACTCAGGTAGCATAAAGCCCTCCTTTTTGTTGATTGCTAGACTGCTCAAAGATAAAGGAATAGTAGAATATGTCGAAGCATCCAAACAGATAAAGAGAGAATATACTGATGCCGAATTTCATCTAGTAGGCTCGATAGATGAAAACCCAGCAGCCATTGAGCAAGCACAGTTAGATCAATGGATAGCAGATGGCGACATCATATATTGGGGTCAGCTTACAGATGTTCGTCCTGCTATAGCGGCCAGTTCAGTCTATGTATTGCCGTCCTATCGCGAAGGCACATCGCGCTCTGTGTTAGAGGCCATGTCAATGGGACGAGCTATTATTACGACGGATGCTCCAGGGTGTAGGGAGCCGGTGACCAATGGTATAAATGGTTATCTAGTTCCTGTCCAAGCCGTTGATGAGTTAATAGATGCCATGCGCCAGTTCATAGAGCATCCCAATCTTTATGAGCAAATGGGATCGGCCTCTAGAGGTATTGCGGTAGATAAGTATGACGTTAAAAAAGTAAACGCTCATATGATAGTGGAGATGGGTTTAGGTTAGATTTTTATATTGAAATATATCTCTTAGTCATCGCTTCAGGAAACACAAAGTCTAATAGTTTTTATCTTGGAAGCTACTTTATCCTATATATTCGTTTTTAAGAGTATATGTATTTAATATTTATTATATAAGAAATGCATTGTGGGTCTGGGTACATAGTGAACTGCTCTACATAGGAGGTTTTAAAATGCTTAAGAGGGTATTCGACGTGAGTATTGCTCTAATGGCCTTAATTTTAATGTTGCCTATTTATATTCTGGTGGTATACAAAGTTAGGAAGAATTTTGGAGCACCTGTGTTATTTCGTCAAGCTCGGTCTGGTCTTGATGGTAAAACGTTTGAGATTATTAAATTTCGGACAATGAGCGATGATAAAGATTCTGAAGGGAATCTCTTGCCTGATGAGTATCGTCTTACAGAGTTTGGTAAGCAGCTTCGAGCGAGTAGTTTCGATGAATTACCTCAACTATGGAATGTGCTTAAAGGTGAAATGAGTATAGTGGGCCCGCGTCCTCAGCTTATAGAGTACTTACCATTATATAGTGAAGAGCAGTTTAAGAGGCACTTAGTTAAACCAGGAATCACTGGTCATGCCCAGATCAATGGTCGTAATAGCATCAGTTGGGAAAAACGCTTTGAGCTTGATATTTGGTACGTTGATAATCAATCGATGTGGTTAGATATTCAAATATTATTCAAAACAGTGAGGCTGGTTATTAAAAAGCAAGGTATTTGTGCAGAGGGAGAAGCTACGATGAGTCGATTTACTGGTAATAAGCAACGAAGATATAAAGTTATAAACGCTAATTTTAGAAGAAGTCTGCTAAGATGTCGACGTCTTAATAGGCGTTTTTCAGAGCGCGATACCGATATGTAGTTTGATATTAAAAAATAAGGTAATCATTCTAACCATAAGACACTTATCAAATAGAATTAAGCTGTATGATTTATTTTCTGTATTGGCGTAAAGCCGCCATTACCCATATTAGAGTGCTAGGATTTTTTAGCCCAAACAGGTACAATATCAGTCTCAATCAACGGTCAAAAAGAATTGACCGAACATAAGACAGGCATGCAACAATACTGCAGGCGCTGTCTTTACTTTTTTATCGTACCCTCTATTGGAGTTACTATGTCAATTGCGTCTATTACGTCAACTGCCCAAGGATCTGCTACCGTTTTGGACGGTAAAGCACTTGCTAAACAAATAGAACAGCAACTGAGTACGCGTGTAGACGCGATTAAAGCTAAGACAGGACGTACACCAAGCTTAGCGACAATATTGGTAGGCGATGATCCTGCTTCTGCAACTTATGTACGTATGAAAGGCAATGCTTGTAAGCGTGTTGGTATGGATTCTATACGGGTTGAGATGCCAAGTGTGACAACCACTGAAGAGCTTATGGCGAAAATAGACGAGCTCAATAACAATCCAGACGTCCATGGTATCTTGCTACAGCATCCTGTTCCTGAGCATATCGATGAGCGCGCTTGCTTTGAGCAGATTGACTTGGCAAAAGACGTCGATGGGGTGACCTGTCTTGGTTTTGGTCGTATGGCGATGCAGCAGTCCGCTTATGGCTCGTGTACCCCTCAAGGTATCATGCATTTATTAGAGCATAATAATATCGAGCTTGCTGGTAAAGAAGCAGTGGTCGTAGGTCGTAGTGCTATACTAGGTAAGCCAATGGCGATGATGCTGTTAAATGCTAATTGTACGGTAACGGTTTGCCATTCAAGAACACAAGATTTAGAATCTCATATTAAGCGTGCTGATATCGTAGTTGGGGCAGTGGGCGTACCTGAGCTGATCAAAGCCGATTGGATTAAAGCAGGCGCAGTAGTCATCGATGCAGGTTTCCACCCAACTGACAATGGCGGCGTCGGTGATATCGAGTTGCAAGGCATCGAAAGTATTGCTAGTGCTTATACGCCTGTCCCAGGTGGTGTTGGCCCTATGACCATTAATACGCTTATTCGCCAAACCGTTGATGCTGCTGAAAAATCTGCTGGTTTAGACAACAGTGCAGTCAGCTAATGCAGCCGCTGTCGGAGCAAGAACCAGAACAGCAATCGGAACAGAAAAATAGTAAAGTCCATCGAGCACAACAAACCAATACCGCTCATGCATCAAAGCCAAAGATGGAAATACATGAGCGTATGCAACATATTGGCCGTGAGTTTGTCGATATTTGCCACTATATTATTTTATTTTTAATCAGTGTGGTGGTGGTTTGGACAGCGGGCAAAGAGTTCTTTGTTATTTTTCAAAAAGGCTCAGCAGATTTAAAAGACATTTTACTGCTGTTTATTTATCTAGAGCTGCTGGCGATGATTGGAATTTATTTTAAAACCCATCGTCTGCCAGTACAGTTTTTGATATTTATTGCGATTACCGCTTTATCACGACATCTGGTGGTCGATGTGCAAGCGGTATCGGATGACTTTCATCTGTGGTTGCTAGCAACGATTTCCTTTGCCATTATGGTGCTGAGTGCCTCAATCGTTATACTGACGTGGACGGCGAAGATGTTTGGTCGACCAGAAGATTATTTGGATGATCATCAAGTGACCAGTACCGAGCATCATCTGCCGAGCGTTGATAGCACCCATTATCGTAAATAAGGTCTTTTGATAAATATTTTTCATAAAGGGATTGAGGGTTATTGATGAATTATTAATAATGATTGATAGCTGTTAATAAAAAAGGGTTGCCAATGAACTGACCCCCAAATGTTGGACGGTTTAGTTTATAACAAGGACTGAGTTCTGTATTGCACAGGACTCAGTCCTTTTAATTTAAGTTGAATACG
>NZ_JACHXL010000006.1 GCF_014192115.1 Psychrobacter luti | reverse complement strand
TCATTGGCTTAAACCATATGGGTTATGCCTTGAAGCGAGCTGACTATCATATCATAATGATTTGGTTTGTCAAGCTTTTTTATAAATTGTTTCAATAAGTTATCTGGGTTTATTATATGTAATTTACATATAAGTCATTCCAGTTCGTCTTAACGAGGTGCGTATTATAGACGTTTAAATCATTAAGTCAACAGGTAAATTATTTTATTTTAAACTAAGTTAAAAGTAGAAATTATTTACTCCGTCCGGTTAGGTTTATTAGAATGATAAATCATTCTCCAATCCGCCTTCCCTTTCGACTAGGGCGCATTATACGCGTATTTGGAAGGGGGTCAAGGGAGTTTGAAGGTTTATTTCTAATTTTTTGATAATGCTAAATCTGTTTATCAATCTAAGGCGCTATTAAGGGCAAAGATTCTTCGTCCATTTTCCTGCCTTGTTACCGCGAACACATTGATATTGCACACCATACTGAACCCAATGCCAACTTAATTCAGATGGCTTACCTTTTAGAGTAAAGCTAATACGATAACGTTCTGCGCTAATACTATCATCCATGAGACCTGAACGGGTAATGACAACAACGGCTGTCTTGGGCTGGGCTTTTGATGGATAGAAGAAAGTTTGCGCCAAATCATAATCCGCGGACACTTCATTAATACTACTATTGATGAGTTTAAGCTTTTCAAGACCACAAGAAATCAGCCCTTTTTTCATAGAACAGGGTGCTGATGCGGAAGTAACGGCAGCACCGTTAATACTCAAACGATAAAAGTTAGCAGGATTAGCCGCTTCAGCGCGAGATATAGGGCTTACTGAGTTGCTAGTAGAAGCATGCGAAGATATTGAAACGAATGATAATGAAAGTAAAGTACCTGCCATTACCCCTTTTAATAGGTACGCTGATACATTTGAGATAGACAATGGGCGCTTAAAACTAGGTAAGTTCAGCATAATAACCTCGACTTTGACTATATGAAGTCATAGAAATACCAATGTTAAAATGATACTTTTTAGAACGACACTTCAATATTGAATGAAGAATCTATACCATAGCACTTTATAAGGCATCCTATTAAAATTCATTCTTAGTCTTTTGTATTAAACTCCTCTACTTATATTCTGAACTTTCAACCTTATTATTTATCCTATAAATATTTCTCACAAAAAAACCGCCTATTTTTTAATAGGCAGTTTTTTTGTGCATGTCTAGCTAATATCTACTATAAAGCAATCATAGCGTTAACTGGTGGCTTTGCTTTTTAGCGTGGTAAAGATTCCCGATAAAGCATAGATGATACCAATAGCTAAGATGCCCACAGGGATATCATATAAGATGATACTCATGACCAGCACGCCAATGATAAGCACCACAAAAGGCACTTTCTTTTTATCAAACTCTTTAAAACTATAGTATTTGACGTTACTGACCATCAATAAGCCGCAGATAACTACCCACGCGGCAAATAAGAACATCACCACCGTATCGTATTGTCCGATCCATTCGTTATGATCGACCGCAACCATCACCGCTGCCGTAACCAAGATAGCAGCAAGCGGACTCGCCAAACCGACAAAGTACTTTTTATCAACTTCACCAATCTGAACATTAAAACGCGCGAGGCGGAAAGCGGCGCAAGCGGTAAAGACAAATGCACATCCTAACCCAACACGACCTAAAGGCTCTAAAGCAAAGCTATAAATCAAAATTGCAGGTGCAACCCCAAAGGCCAGCATATCGGCAAGTGAATCATACTGCTCGCCAAAAGGGCTTTGTGCATTGAGCATGCGCGCGACCCGCCCATCAGCGCCATCAAGGATAGCGGATAAGAAAATCGCCAATGATGCTTTATAAAACTCACCTTGGGTACTGGCTAAAATAGAGTAAAAACCCGACAGTAAGGATAAGGTTGTGATGAGATTGGGCGCTAAATACACACCGCGACTGACCACGCGCTTGCCTTCTGCAACTTCTGCTTCAATCACCTCAAAAGTTAAGCCATCATAATTGTCATTATCCGCTAGGCGAATATTGAACTCATGCTCATCGATAAAAGGCGGCTGGGTGGCGGCGCTATCTTGTAACAATGGCTCTTTTACCAAACCGTCATCCATAACCTTGTCGGCTACTAAGCTATTTGATGAGTGATCAGTCGTCATAACGATATCCTTATTCGCCAACCAACCAGCGTACATTGGTTGCACTGTCTGCCGACAAGTCTGGTGCATCTTCAACTTTTAATACAGGCTGTAAGAAACGTAATATCTCACGCGCATGATTGTCAAACTGCCAAGGCGGATTGATAATTAGTAGACCTGTACCATTCAGACCTACGGCGATATCGTTAGGATAAATATTGAGCTCACAGACCAATTGACGTCTCATCTCAGTACGCTTAAGCTTTTTATGGAACAGCTCAACCGCTTCGATATTTTTTATCGGATACCATAAGGCATAAGTGCCCTGTGGCCATTTCTCATAAGAGGCGACCAACAGATTAATCAGGCGTGTAAAGTCTTTATGCTCTTGCTCGTAAGGAGGGTCAAGGAAAATCAGACCGCGCTTCTCTTTTGGTGGAATAACGGCAGCGATTCCCTCAAACGCATTACGATGATGAATACCAATTGGCAATTTATGCAGCTGATAGTTCAAAGCATCATATTCGCTGGCTTTTGCCTCAAACGCTTCAGCGCGTACGCCGGCATCAGGGTTTTTCTCCACATGATGAGCAATCCACCACGGCGAACCAGGATAGACTTTTTTGTCATAAGTGAAACGGGCTTGCTTAATGCCTTCCATATAGTCTTTGACTGCCGTCGGTGCTTTTTCGACGTCAGCCTTTACTAAGGCTTGGATACCACCTTTGGATTCACCTGTTTTGCGCGCCTCTTCACTGCCGAGCGAATACAGTCCACGACCGCCATAAGCATCCAGCACATAAAAAGGTTTGTTTTTTTGCCCCATTTGATTCAGTAGTTGTACCAATAAAATGTGTTTAACGACATCGGCAAAGTTACCAGCGTGATAGGCGTGTTTATAATTCATAAGATCAAAAGTTTAAATAAGAAAAATTGCATCTATGGTAGCATAGACAGGGTAAAAGATAACGATGGTTTTGGTAAAAAGGCATGAATTGGCTGTGTATTGACAGCGAATGGCATGTTTATTTATAACGGCGAGACAAAATGACGCAGATTATTAGCAATCTTGAGGTAACACAGTTAGTCGTCGATAATCCGATTGGGCAGGATAACCCACCATTGCTATTTCCGCATGATGGCGACGATAGCCAAAAGCTGCCGACTCAGCACGTATTAGAGTTATCAGACTTTGATGTCGATTGGCAAAATAAGCTTACCGATACGCAGCTCGATAAGTTTGTAGATGATGGTTGGATGATTATTGATGGGGTGTTTGAGAATAAAGCACTATTAGCCTTGCAATCCGAAAGCGGGTTTATTGAGTATCGTGACGCAGAGCTGACGGCTGGTATTCGGGTTAGCGATATTCGCGGTGATCGTATTAGATGGATTACGGAAAATTTCTTTGCCGGTTATTACTATTTAGAAAGTATCAATGCGCTTGCCGCTTTATTCAATCAAAGCTTGTTTGCCGGTATTCGCCATAGTGAAGCACATTATGCTTGTTATCCAGTGGGTTTTGGCTATCAATGGCATAGCGATAATCCGGCTGGGCGTGATGAGCGAGTTATCTCGGCAGTGTTTTATCTCAATGATGATTGGAGCAATAATGACGGTGGGGCTTTAGAAATCGTCGATAAGCATAGCATTCATCATAATGTTATGCCTGTTGCCAATCGACTGGTCATATTTGATAGTGACTTACAACATCAGGTGCAAATTGCTCATCGTCAGCGTTATTCTATCGCGACTTGGATGCGCCGTGATGGTCTAGTGCCTTTTGTTAAAGACAATGTTTAAAATTTATCAGCTATTACTTTTACTTTAAATAAGCCTTGTTAATTAAGGATAATGACAATGCATAAAACCTTATTTAGAAGCTTACTCTTAATTGTTATGTCCCTTCTGATTATGAGCTGCGAGACACTTAATCCTCAAGCCCCTACTCAACAACACAATGAGTTCTTTTTTACCTATTATCTACCGAAGTCCACTCCTGAAAAACCTCTAATAATTAATCCGACCGCTCTTACTACTGAATTCAAATATGAGGATGGGTGTCTACTTGCATTTGACGGAAGCAGATGGATGACATCTGTATTCCCCGAAGGACATGCAACTTTTGATAGTCATAACAAAACTTTAAAACTATTAGGAACAAGTTATAAAATGGGTGATGTTATTTCTGCAGGTGGCTATGTGCTTGCTTATAACAGTGACAAAGTTAGAAATTATAGTAATACCCCAGCCGAAAAGTGCATTAAAGAATATCTAGCAATATATTACGGCGATTATGAGAAAATTTACTTGGATAAAAACTAAAGCTATTTTGATCATCAAAGTTGATAAACATCAGCATTAGATAAATATTATCAAAATAAGCCAGATGTTATCACAAGAAATATTAAATCAACTTATCTAGGACTATCATGAGTTTAGAAAATAATAGTAAAACCCACCAACAGCAAACCGTAGAGTTAAGTATTGCCCTACTTGAACGTCCGTCCGTCACACCAGATGATGATGGCTGCCAAGATATATTGTTAGAGCGCTTGCAACAAGCAGGGTTTGACTGTGAGTTTATGTATTACGGTGATAGACAGGCAAAAGGCGAACACGCTGAAGTCAAAAACTTATGGGCGCGCCGTGGCACCACTGATCCCGTTATTTGTTTTGCTGGTCATACTGACGTCGTGCCTACAGGCAATGAGAACAATTGGACTTATCCGCCATTTACGCCAACCATTGCCGATGGTTATTTATGGGCGCGCGGTGCAGCTGACATGAAAACCGGTATTGCTGCTTTTACTATTGCCGCCGAGCGTTTTGTTGCTAACCATCCTGAGCACAATGGCTCTATTGCTTTTTTAATCACCTCAGATGAAGAAGGCCCTTCCATCAATGGCACGGTCAAAGTCATGGAAACCTTAGAAGCGCGAAATGAGAAAATCACCTATTGCCTCGTTGGCGAGCCATCAAGTACCGACACGCTTGGCGACATCATTAAAAATGGTCGCCGCGGCTCATTGGGCGCAGAGCTTACCGTCACTGGTAAACAAGGCCATGTTGCCTACCCTCACTTAGCCTCAAATCCTATTCATGCAACGATGGCCGCATTAGCAGAGCTTACGGCGGCGACTTGGGATAATGGCAATGAGTACTTCCCTGCAACTTCCCTGCAAATCTCTAATATTAATGGTGGCACGGGCGCGACCAACGTTATTCCTGAAACGCTAAAAGTTATCTTTAATTTCCGCTTTTCTACAGAAACAAGCGAAGATGAGCTAAAGGCAAAAACCCATGCTATCTTTGATAAATATTTTGAAAACAGTAAAGCCAGCTATGATATTCATTGGAAATTATCCGGTCAGCCATTCTTAACGCCTGAAGGTAAATTGGTCTCGGCATGCCAGCAAGCAATCAAATCTGTAACCGGTACTGATACGACATTATCAACTTCTGGCGGCACATCCGATGGACGCTTTATCGCGCCAACGGGAGCACAAGTGGTTGAGCTTGGCGTGCGTAATGCCACGATTCATCAGGTTGACGAAAAAGTAGAAATAGATGACTTGGGGAAATTAGCGCAGATTTATGAGGGGATTTTAGAAAATTTACTATTAGATTAATTAGTATTAATAAAAGAAAAAATCGCTATCTACGTTAGATTTGGCGCTTTTTTTTATAATTTTTTGATGCAAAGTTTTTCATTAAGAATTGCTTCAAACTCTTATTACTCTATCACTTTAACCCAAGCACTTTCATGTTTGATAAAGCCAATCTTAGGATAATATTGACTCGCTTGCGGCGCAGATAATAGAATAATTTTACAGTTTGGTGGTAATTGCTGTTCAATCTTTTTTATCATCAATTTACCAATACCTTGATGTTGGTATGCTTCATCGACAGCGATATCCGATAAATAGCAACAATAGCTAAAGTCAGTAACACAGCGCGCGATGCCAATCAGCTGTTTATCACTATTAGCATCATTTACCTTTTTTTCGTGAGCCTTATCATGCTCTTTATCAACCCAAGCCGTCACTAACAAGTCAGCATTATCTAGCATTGCTTTAATAACGAATGGACTATCTATGGGACGGCGCTCGCCTAAACTACACTTTTTTAGCACATCAATAAATTGATAAGGCGTGATTGGCGTATTTATTTGATAAGTCACTTGAGGCGTCGCCATAGACTATCCTTCTGTATTATTTGTTTGTGATTCTATAACTTTACTCAATACCAATATAGAGGTCTACTTTCCCATACTCTAAGTTACCACCAATATAGTGCTCAAAATCAACATTGTACGTTCGTACGTGCTCACAGTTTCGGTGGTTAAAATAGGTCCATGCTTTTTCCCAAGCGTTCATTACGGTATTAGGCATTCTGCCCTCTTCAGAAAAGACCAAATACTTTCCTGCAGGAATATCTACGCTGACTAGAGTGCCGTTTTTAGCATTAGCGCTATTATCTGACTGCGCTTGCTCGCTATCTACTTTCCAGGCGGCCACAACATCAAAAGCACCGACCAAATCATCGCTCTCATAGTTATGATAGATACCGTAAATATCTTCGCCCTCAGGAAGATTGCCCGCATGATTTTGATAAAACTTTTGCCATAAGCGACCTAACTTGGCTGTTTCTTGGCTAATTTCAGCATTATTGGTGGTGCGAACGCTGATGCCTTTGCACGCTATCGCTTCGGGTAGCTCTTTGATTTCTGATGTCATAATGCGGCCTATCCTATATATTGATACTGTTTTGTGTTTAAAAAAATATTTAAAATGAGTTTTAATACGATTAACGTTGCAGTGTTCTTCTAATCTGCTTCATCAATCCAATTCATTTGAATAGCTTCTAAGATACCTTCGTTTGAACGCTGCGGGTCATCATCAAAGCCTTCAAGCTCAGTCACCCAGCGATGTAAATCAGTAAAACGAATATACTTCGGATCAGTCTCGGGAAATTTCTCGTAAAGCTCGATAGCGATATCTAAGCTGTCTGTCCATTTCAATTTTTGCGGGGTCATGGTAACTCCTTAACTTGTCATCATTTTATAATTGTCATCGAATTGATGGTCATTTAAGCTGGTTATTTGCTTGACGATTTTCTTGACCATTTAATAAGCCCTATCGTAGCAAAATTCGCCAGCTGATTATAGACAAGTTCGTTATAGAGCCTTTGTTGATTTAGCTTATTTTCTCTATTTAGCAGATTTAATCGCTACTTGATGCTGATTCCAAGAATCAATGACCTCATTTGTCTGCGCGCCTGTCATATCCAATACCTCTGGCGCACACTTGCCTTTTTTATTGGTCAATACAAACTTGGTCATACCAACGCCCATCAACTGATTTTTTACAAAGAAACGCGTTTCAAAATAGACATATTTTTTATCCCACCCGATAAGCGTACTATTTACCGTCATTTTACTCAGAAACTTAATTTCTTTGAGATAGACCATTTCTTGCATGGCGATAATCCAGCCGAGATTTTTAATCCCCTTTTGATGACAGCACGCCATCAGCCATTTTGTGATATTTAGCTCAATAAAAGACAGGTAACGATAATTAGGCAGATGATCGCGAAAGCCCATGTCATGTGGTAATACCCGATAATGACGGACAGTCGGCGTCGTTAATGTCTCGACACTCAAGCTTTCACTCACTGACTGCGCATTAAGCTGTTGTTTTAGTAGGCTTACCATAATAAAAAAACGTATCAACATGTTCATAAGGAAGTCTCTTAACTATTATTATTTATTAATCATGATTGGAGATAATTGAATGTAAATGCTGCCTACCTTAACGCAAAAAAAGCCACCTCAGTGACTTTTTTATGGCAAAGCTTAGATTTGGTAATTTATATCTAAAAGCTGACTTTAAAGATTAATGCGCACCATTGATACTACGCACCATCTCTTCAACCATTTTCTTAGCATCGCCAAAGATCATCATAGTTTTGTCCATATAGAATAAGCTGTTATCAAGGCCTGCATAACCGGTATTCATCGAACGCTTGATGACCATCACGGTTTGCGCTTTGGTAACATCTAGAATCGGCATACCAAAGATTGGCGACGACGGATCATCTTTTGCAGATGGATTAACAACGTCATTGGCACCAATCACTAAGACCACATCGGTACTAGCGAAGTCGGAGTTAATCTCGTCCATTTCAAGAATATCATCATAAGGTACATCAGCTTCCGCCAATAGTACGTTCATGTGTCCTGGCATACGACCAGCAACTGGATGAATGGCAAAACGCACATTAACGCCTTCGTCTTTTAATAGCTCATACAATTCTTTGACCGCGTTTTGTGCACGGCCTTGCGCCATCCCATAACCCGGTACAATGACCACACTACTGGCATTGGCCATAAGAAAGCCTGCATCTTCTGCTGAGCCTGCTTTGTAGTTCTTTGGTGCGCCATCATCACCGCCTGCAGCGGCAGCTGTCGTACCCATACCGCCAAACAAGACATTAAGCAATGAGCGGTTCATGGCTTTACACATGATATAAGATAAAATCGCACCTGATGAACCGACTAGCGAACCTGCGATAATGAGCATCGAGTTGCCAAGGGTAAAACCAATACCTGCTGCCGCCCAACCTGAGAACGAGTTCAATAGCGACACAACCACTGGCATATCACCGCCACCGATTGGGGCAATCCACATCCAACCAAAGATGACTGCAATCACTGCCATTGCATAAAATGCTGGCAACGAATCGGTCATAAAGTAGACGATACCAAAACCTATCATGGCAATAAATAACAGTGCCTGTACTGGTTTAACCCAGCTACCAACCAAGGTCTTCGCCCAGCTTTTTGCTGCCAGTTTACCAAAGGCAAATACCGACGCTGAGAAAGTAATCGCACCGATGAAACAACCGATAAACAATTCAACACGGGCAACCGCGCCATGCTGTTGTTCAGTATGCAGTACCGTTGCTAATGCAATCGCCACCGCTGCTAAACCAACAAATGAATGCATCAAGGCAACGGTTTCTGGCATTTGAGTCATGGCGACCGTTTTTGCTTTCCACATACCGACGAGTGCACCCAATACCATCGCACCGATGATTAACCACAGCACAGGGCCTTCAGCTAAGAAAAAAGTCGTTGCTACCGCAATCGCCATTGCAACCATACCAAAGCGGTTACCGCGAATAGCAGTTTTTGGACTAGATAGACCACGTAAAGTTAAGACAAACAGAATAGCACCGATTAAGTAGAACCAATCTGCATTAGCCGCAATCATAGTTGATAAGTCACTCATGCGTCACCTCCACTTTCAGTCGTCCCAGTTTCAAGAGCAGGTGCTTTTTTTACTTTCGGTTTGAACATCGCAAGCATACGTTCCGTCACGGCAAAACCACCAAAGATATTGATACTGGCTAAAAATACCGCAAAGGCACCTAGCAAACTGGTCGGTGTAAACATCGAACCATCAATAGTGACGGTTTGTAGCATCGCACCAACGATGACAATACTTGATAAAGCGTTGGTTACGGCCATCAATGGTGTATGTAATGCAGGGGTAACGCCCCAAACAACGTAGTATCCGACAAAAATAGCGAGCACAAATACGGTAAAAATCGCTACAAACGGTGTGCTACTCATGGCCGCACCGGCTGGCGCTGCAGCTAAAATAGTGGCAATCATCTAATCCTCCTAAAATTTTGTTCGTGTCTGGCAAATGTAGGGTAATGAAGTAGTCGAGACTTGATGTTTAAGGCTTAGCGTTTAGCAAGGCGTACTTGGTTGTCATGGGTCACTGCTAACGCCCCTTGAATCTCATCATTCATATCTAAATTTAGTGCCAGTGTATTTACTGAAGCCTCGTCTGTAGCTGCAGGAGCAATTAAAGTGGTGATAAAGTTAACAAGATTATTGGCATATAAGTCTGAAGACTGTGCGGCAAGTTGCGATGGAATATTGGCCGCGCCAACGATACGCACACCATTTGCCGTGGTAATGGTTTCATCAGGTACACTGCCTTCAACGTTACCACCCGTGCCAGCTGCCATATCAATCAGCACTGAACCTGCCTTCATTTTGGCAAGCGTCGCCCCGTGCACCAAACGTGGTGCGTTACGACCAGGAATCTGTGCAGTAGTGATAACGATATCAGCATTGCTTAATGCCTTGTCAACCACTGCCGCTTGGTCTTTGACGTATTGCTCTGATGGTGTCCACGCATAGCCACCTGTGGACTTAGCTGTTTCAGCTTCCTCTGCACTCATCGGCACATCAAGCCATTTACCACCTAAGGATTCTACTTGCTCGCGAGCGGTTGGACGTAAGTCACTTGCTTCAACGACGGCGCCCAAACGCTTCGCCGTTGCAATCGCTTGTAGTCCTGCAACCCCAACGCCTAAGATGACGACTTTGGCAGGCTTAACCGTACCAGCTGAGGTCATAAACATTGGGAAAGGACGCGAATATTCATTGGCGGCTAGCAATACTGCTTTATAACCAGCAAGGTTGGCTTGTGATGACAAGACGTCCATATTCTGTGCGCGTGACAAGGTACGTGGCAATAACTCCATCGCAAAGGCGGTCGCGCCTTTTGCTGCATAAGTATCTAACTGGCTATTGCGATACGGGTCAAGCATCCCGATAACCACTTGACCGGCCGTTAAATGCTCAGTTACCGCCGCTGGCAAGTCATTGACGGTAGTAATAATCTGTGACTGGGTGACGACATCGGTACTACTGTTGGCAATGTCAGCACCCGCTGCCTGATACAACTCATCAGCATAATATGCTGCTTGACCTGCACCTGACTGAATGACGACTTCAAATCCTAGTTTACGTAACTTTTTTACCGCGTCTGGGGTTAGCGCTACCCGACTTTCACTTGCGCTATCTGCACTAATAACACCGATTCTCATACCGTCTCCTTACGTCTAGTGACTACTTTTAATACCCTCAACGCACATTTAAAAAGCACAGGGGACAAAAAAATCTTCGGTCATGGTTGGTTTAACACTTAAGACCAAAGATTATCAATTTAATAAATGATGACTGCTTTGCCATCATGCCTTTTTATTATAGAGATATCGTTTACTAACTTTCATTGTCTAATGATGACCCACAAGTAAAATAAAAAGTTAGGTATTTACACCATCATCATAACTTTTATTGTTATATTAAAAACTTTTATTTTCTCCAAAAGCGCGCAAAGCCTGTAAGCTAGTAGCTCTGAGCCAGTAAGAAGACTGTATCAATATTTGACATATGTCTACGATGACGCTTAAAAATACAAAACAGCTACGACTAAGTCAAGATAAAATACTGTCTACCGTATAATAAGAAAACTTGACACTTAAATAGAATGCCTTTTGCCTCACGATAATAAGGAATAACAATGTATTTTTTACTCTCCCCTGCCAAATCTCTTAATGAGAAAGATGCTGTGCCAGTTAAACTTGGCAACTACTATAGTCAGCCCGAGCTGATTGAGCACTCCCAAACCCTCATGAAAAATTTAAAAGCAAAAGAGCCGATTGATTTGCAAGAGCTGATGAGCATTTCTAACGACTTAGCTCAGCTCAATGCTAAGCGTAACCAAGACTGGGCTTGGAGTACTAACGAACCCTTTACAGATGATGCCTCTGGTAATAGCGCCAAAGCTGCGGGCTATTTATTCGATGGTGATGTTTATAGCGGTCTTGATATGTATCACATGGACAAAGAGACCGCTATTTATGTCAATGAACATTTGGGTATTTTGTCAGGGCTTTATGGCGTGCTAAAACCGCTCGATTTAATCCAACCCTATCGCCTAGAGATGGGCACCAAGCTAAAAAATGAGCGCGGAGATAATCTCTATGAGTTTTGGGGCGAGGCAGTGACTGACGCTATCAATGCACGCATGGCAGATAGTGATGACAAAGTTTTAATTAACCTAGCTTCTAATGAGTATTTTAAGGTAATAAAAAAGAAAGCGCTGAATGCTGAGATTATCACGCCACGATTTGAAGATGAGAAAAATGGTCAATATAAAGTGATTAGCTTTTATGCCAAAAAAGCTCGTGGACTGATGGTGAAATATGCTGCTGATAATAAACTGACCAATGCTGAGCAGCTAAAGGAATTTGATTTGGCGGGCTATTATTATGTCGATGAGCTGTCTGATGATAAAACGTGGACGTTTAGACGGGATGAAGCAAATCAGTAATTTTTAAACAAACATCTAATTTGCATAAAAAAACCCCAATAAGCCAAAGCCTATCGGGGTTTTTTTTACCAATTACTATAAAGTAGAAATTATAGTATTAAGCATTACAGATAAAGGGGCATAGATTACATCATGCCGCCCATTCCACCCATACCGCCCATTCCACCAGCACCGCCCATGCCAGCCATACCATCATCACCTTGCGGTAAATCAGTAATCATGACTTCAGTAGTAAGCATGAGGCCTGCTACAGAAGCGGCGTTTTCTAGTGCTGAACGAGCAACTTTAGCTGGATCAAGGATACCCATCTCTAGCATATCGCCGTATTCGCCAGAAGCTGCGTTGTAACCGTAGTTACCGCTACCACTCTTCACTTCATTAACTACAACTGAGGCTTCTTCGCCTGAGTTGGTAACGATTTGACGTAATGGGGCTTCCATTGCGCGACGTAAGATATTGATACCAGCGTTTTGGTCATCGTTATCGCCACGTAGCTCAGACAATGCATTCATCGCACGAACTAAGGCAACACCACCACCAGGGACAACGCCTTCTTCAACCGCTGCACGAGTCGCGTGTAGCGCATCATCAACACGGTCTTTCTTCTCTTTCATTTCAGTTTCAGTCGCAGCGCCAACTTTGATAACGGCAACGCCGCCAGCAAGTTTTGCCATACGCTCTTGAAGCTTTTCTTTATCGTAGTCAGACGTTGATTCTTCTACTTGACGTTTGATAGACTCAACGCGGTTTTCGATATCAGCAGAGTTACCAGCGCCATCAACGATCACGGTATTTTCTTTACCGACAGTTACTTTCTTAGCGGTACCCAATTGCTCTAGAGTTGCAGTCTCTAAGCTCAGACCAATCTCTTCAGAAATCACAGTACCGCCAGTTAGCGTTGCGATATCTTCAAGCATTGCTTTACGACGATCGCCAAAACCTGGTGCTTTAACAGCACAAGTTTTTAAGCCACCACGCATGTTGTTTACAACTAAAGTCGCTAATGCTTCGTTTTCTACGTCTTCAGCAATGATTAGCAAAGGTTTGCTCTGCTGCATCACTTGCTCAAGTAATGGCACGATCTCACGAATATTGCTGATTTTTTTGTCAACAAGCAAGATGTATGGATTTTCAAACTCAGCAGTTAAGCTGTCTTGCTTATTAGCAAAGTACGGGCTGATATAACCGCGATCAAACTGCATACCTTCGACTACTTCTAAGGTATCTTCAAAGCTTGAACCTTCTTCAACAGTGATGACGCCTTGCTTGCCGACTTTTTCCATCGCTTGGGCAATCAATTCACCAATTTTGTTGTCTGAGTTGGCAGAGATAGAACCCACTTGAGCAATCGCTTTTGAATCGTCAGCTGGCGTTGATAGCAAATGAATCTGCTCAACTGCAGCGCGAACCGCTTTATCGATACCGCGTTTTAGATCCATTGGGTTCATGCCAGCGGCAACTGACTTCATGCCTTCTTGCAAGATTGACTGAGCCAATACAGTCGCAGTAGTCGTACCATCACCAGCAACATCGTTTGTGCGGCTAGCAACTTCACGGACCAACTGAGCGCCCATGTTTTCAAATTTGTTTTCAAGCTCGATTTCTTTGGCAACTGATACACCATCTTTAGTGATAGTAGGCGCGCCAAAAGATTTATCGATAACCACGTTACGACCTTTAGGGCCTAAGGTTACACGTACTGCGTTTGCTAGAACGTTTACGCCGTCCATCATTTGTTTACGGGCATCAATGCCGAATTTTACGTCTTTTGCCATGTTAAATTACTCCACTATTATAAGTATGAGAATGCAATTAAATATTTCAATGATATTATCAAAATGCGCTGAGTATCAGAATAATCAAAAAGGACTAGCCTTCTAGCACACCCAATACATCAGATTCTTTCATAATCAATAGCTCTTCGCCGTCAACTTTTACCGTTTGACCAGCATATTGACCGAACAAGACTTTATCGCCAGCTTTTACATCTAACGCGCGTGTTTCACCGTTGTCACGAATCTGACCGTTACCGGTTGCTAGCACTTCACCTTGTGAAGGTTTTTCTTGAGCAGAACCAGGAAGTAAGATACCACCCGCAGTTTTTGTTTCTTCTTCTATACGGCGGACGACAATACGGTCATGTAAAGGACGAATGTTCATCGATATGACTCCAAAAGTTGGTTATTTAAAGTAAGGGTTTATTTGAATTAATGATCTCAATACCAAGATCTATCAGAATCACTGCGTAAACACAGCATTCTTTAGATAAGCTTTGAGCTTGTATCAAAAAGTGGGGGCAAGGTGAGTTCGGTTCAAGTGTAAAGGCCAAAAATTTACAAGAATTTTGCACATTATCGCTTATTCAGTCTGTAATGATGTTTTAAAAAAATTATTTGATTGAATTGCATGCTATTAAAGGTCTCAGCATTGTTATAAAACAGCAGACTTACTATTGAATACGGGCTGTAAATATAAGCTGTGAGACGTGAGCGCCTTTTGATTGTTACTAACCATTTAATTTACCGCATATTACTAAGCTTACATCGAGTTACTATGGCTGCTTTGTTTAGCAAAAACAGTAACATTAACTACAATAGCCAAACGCTTGAATCTGCATCCGCTCTTGAAAATGTAACAGAGTATGACCATTATAGCCCTTGAGATCATAATAATAGTTATAAGTAAAAGCTGACAGATCAGCTTGAAATCACATTAAGGAATACCCATGAGTTTTTTATCGAATAATAAACAATCCCTAGCAACCGATTCTAACAACCCGAAACGCAGCGCCTCTAAATTTTTCACCGTCTTAACTACTGGGGCGAGCATTGCTGCGATTGGAGCTTTGAGTATGACCGCACCTACCCTTGCCAGTGCAAAGAACATTGAACCGTCAAGCGCCAATTATAGCTTTACCGTTGAAGACAAGTATAAAGGGACGGCTACCCGTACGTTAAGTAAATCGGGCAATACTTGGAAATATAATGTCGATGCTCGGGTGGCCGGTGTCGCGAGCGCCGCCCAAAACAGTACTTTTAGCATTAATGGTGATAATGTCATCCCTACTCAAGCAAGCACTACTTATAAGCTACTGGGCGTTGGTCGTACGCATAAATTGGATTTTAATCCCAGTAGCAAAAAAGTGGTGAGTAACTATCGAGGCAAATCGACGACCATGAATATGGCGCAGCAAGCCTTTGATGATTTGAGCCTTGAGGTGCAAATTCGTCAAGACTTGTTAAATGGTAAATTCTCTGGCAATTATTACATGGCTAAAAAAGATAAGATTGAGAAAACGCCCTTTAAAAAATCAGGTAATACTAAAATTACCGTGCCAGCAGGTACTTTTGACACCGTGCGTGTCGACCGCGTCCATGATGACAACAGCCGCTCGACCAGTTTTTGGTTGGCACCGAGCTTAGATTACCTACCAGTTAAAGTCAGTCAAATTAACGATGGTAAAAAGATGGATTTAGAATTAACTAAAGTTAATTAAGTTCCAATTCTCTATAAATGGTCAATCTAAAAAAGCGGCGCTCTACATATATAGAGCGCCGCTTTTTTGCTATTAATATAGGTTACAACAATACAAGATGCCAAGATTCATCTAGCGAGAACGTGGTTGCTTCACGACATTATTCATTGACGGTAGTCGTTTTAACAATATAAATAACCAAATATTAATTGCAAACAACAGAATAAAATCAAGCAAATATACGGCTATTTCAGCCCAACTACTGCCATAAACGCGAGTGAATAGCACTACACCACTTGCCCCGAGATAAACCAGAGTAAACATGCTATCTATCAATAGTGCATAAGGTGAACGCCCACGTAATATCGATGGCGTTAAGACAAACGCTGGTACTAACCAGAGCGCTTGCCAAGCAATACCGCCGATAATATCTGGATTACTAGGATTAAAGACACTGATTAGAACCGGTAACGCCAATAATCTAAAAACCAGCCATACCAACCATGTCACCATCAAACGCTGACGAATAGGCGTGATTGGCTTTTGCGCCTTCACAGCATTAGTAGCCTGAGATGTATTTTCTTCTGGCGTTTTTATTTTACTGTCCTGATTGGAGCGGTTAGTAGCCATGAGAGATATTTATTTCCTAATTGATAGCAGCAATGGATGAGGGCAATTAACGCTTACAATTGGCTTGGGCTAAGGCAGAAGCCGTAATTGCCAAACGACGCCCTTGGGCAATCGCCAGTTCACGCTCATCTTCCGATACAGGCTGATCATGTAGAGCACCGCTCACATGACTAGCCCCATAAGGTGAGCCACCACCACGGGTACGATTTAGGGCAGGCTCAGCATAAGGGACACCTACAATCATCATGCCATGATGCAATAGCGGCATCATCATGGTCAATAATGTCGTCTCTTGCCCGCCGTGCATCGAGCCAGTTGCGGTAAATACGGCTGCTGGTTTATTTTGTAGATTGCCAGCCAGCCATAGCGTGACAGTATTGTCCCAAAAATACTTCATAGGCGCTGCCATATTACCAAAGTGTGTTGGGCTACCAAGCGCCAGACCACTACAATCTTTTAAATCATCCATGGTGCAATAAAGATCGCCTTCATCAGGAATGGCAGGCTTGCTTACCGTGGTTTCAGGTGCAACTGTCGGCACCGTACGAATACGCGCCGTCATGCCAGCGTCTTCAATACCTTGGGCGATGGCATATGCTAATGTCTTAGTCGTACCATAATTTGAATAATAGAGCACCAAAACATAAGGGTCGGTCTGACTCATTAGCAAAACTTCCTTCTAAAATCATTGACGTTGTTATTTGAGATATATGTTATTTGCATCATATATAGCGGGCAACATATAGCAAGTAACAAGCATTTATAAATAGATGTGCACATTATGCCCGAGTCATTCACTGACATGCAAACAAAGCGCACTTAGCACTCTAGTTTAAATGCTGTTATATATAGTCCATACTAATTGAATCGATTATGGTTATGACGCAGAACAGGGATGAATTTTTCTGGCTTGCTGTGCCTACGCAGATAGAGGCTGCAAAAAATTCGTCCCTGTTCCGCTACATCGTTTTTATATTTAATTCACTATAGAATGATATGAAAGTCGGTCAAATGCATTTCGACACAATTAAGCGGGAGATTGTCAATGCCCATTTTTGCTACACTATTCGCACTCTTATCCGCGTTAAATGGTCGTCATGGAAAACTTATTAAAAAAAATCCCTTTTTTACACCAAAGCTGGTTCCAGTTCCTACGTTTTTTGACTCGGCATTTTTTTGAAGACAATTGCCAACAAAAAGCTGCCTCACTGACCTATACGACATTATTATCCATTGTACCTATCCTAACAGTACTCTTGATGATTTTATCTTCAGTGCCAGCCTTGGCATCCGTCAGAGCGCAGATTTATGAGGTTATTTATAGCAATTTGCTGCCCCAATCGAGCTTACAGGTCAGTAAATATATCAATACCTTTGCTGAGCAATCCTCAAATCTGACTATTATCGGTGCGATGGTTTTATTCTTTACTACTATCATGACTTTGACGACTATTGAGCGCGCTTTTAACCAAATCTGGCGGGTAGAAAACCGCTCTGGTGGTATGAAAAGCATGCTGCGCTATTGGACCATCGTCACGTTAGGACCGTTAGTATTAGGCACAGCATTCCTTGCCTCAAGCGCGGTACAAAGCCTAAGTTTTTTAAATAGACAAATTGCTGGTTATGGCATCGACTGGTCATTTTGGGTACAAGTCGTTTCCTTTACCATCACGGTAGCTGGTTTTATAAGCATGTATTGGTTTATTCCAAAAGCGCGTGTCCCTGCGAAAAATGCTGCCATTGCTGGTGTATTTGTAGCGATTATCTTCGAGCTAATGAAGAATCTTTTTGGTACGGTGATGGCAAACTTTACCAGCTATGAAGTCATTTATGGGGCGTTTGCGGCATTGCCAATTTTCTTATTATGGATATATCTGTCGTGGAATTTGATTTTATTGGGCGTTGAGATTAGCTATACCTTGACTATTTTTGAGACCGAAGAAGTCTATCCGCGTCACCCGCTCTTAAGTTTGCTCGATATGTTAAACCTCGTTTATACCCATCATTTAAAAGGTGAAGCAGTGAGCGAACAAGCGCTCCGCAATGTCTTGGGGCGCAAAGAGCTGCCAAAATGGTATACCTATCTTAATTATCTACAAAACAGTAACTTGATTACCATGACGGAAGAAGAAGATTATGTGTTGAAAAAAGATTTGAGCAAAATGACTTTGTGGGACTTTTATCGCACCCTACCTTATCCCTTACCTATCAAAGATGAGCTTGATGAGATGAGCCCAGAAGACCAAAAACCATGGCTAAGCTTGTTGGTCAATCGCTTCGAAAATACAGAAGCCTATGCCAAACAGCAATTAAATATGCCGTTAAATGCTATTTTTGCTCATAGTGAACCGCGGAAAAAATCAGCGGAAAATGAGGCCGATTTAGGTAAAAATAATCACTCTAAACTCTTCAGAAAATCTAGTGCTACGACACCAAACCACTTATCTAAGGAAGATAAAGGTAGTAATGACGTCACGCCACGTTTTGAGCCAGTCGCTTATGACAAAGACAGCGATATAGAATACGATGAAAATAATAACGAGATTATTCTTCCTAAAGATGTTGGTCTTGATAAAGTGAATGTTGACAGCAAGCACGCTACCAATAGAAGCGATATTATTACTGAAGCGGATAATCCTACAGTAAAATGACCGATAATTTCTGATATAGCACAGAGACCTATTAATAACTATATTTTTGCAATCATATTAAAAACGCAAAAAAAAAATAATAAATAAAACAAATGTCGTACAAATTACTAACATAGCTGTTATATTACTCCCAAATTATACTAATAAGGGGATCTCATTGAAAAATATAAGGGCATTTCAAACTAAAGCATTAAGCATAGGCATTATTTCCATCATGCTTTCTGCTTGTGGTGAAGGCAGTGACAGTACTCCTCCAGTAGTAAACCCACCTGGAACGAGCATTCCTGCTATACCACTTGAGCCAAGTACACCTATCAAGCCACCAGTAACGAGCATTCCTGCTACCCCGCTTGAACCAAGTACACCTATCAAGCTACCAGTAACGAGCATTCCTGCTATACCACTTGAGCCAAGTACACCTATCAAGCCACCAGTAACGAGCATTCCTGCTATACCACTTGAGCCAAGTACACCTATCAAGCCAAGTGTGCCTTTGACGCCGCTTGAGCCAAGCACGCCAATAAAATATCCAGAACCAAAGAAAGATATTACTGATTATTATTTGTTAGGTTTCTTTGACTATAACGGCGCGGGTCAGACGCGAGATATTCGCCCAGACCTTGTTGGTTCTTTCCAAGCTATGATTCAATTTGGACAAAACCATGTCGTAGATCCTCACGGCAACGAAGCAAAAAATATGCCGCGCCTAACAGCAGAAAAAGAAGCCATTTTATTAGTAACGCCTACGCTTGAGATGGGAGTAGTCAATCAACTGGTTGCTGAAATCTACAAGGATGGGATGTTATTACGCCGTATCGATTTAGATGATCCCACTCACATACCACTTGCCGACCAAACTAACAGCGATGGGCGACCACGTGTTTCATATAGTAAACGGGCATGGTCAACGAAACTACAATGGAATGAGATGGTTGCTGGTTTAAAGATCAAAATTGTTGATGACCAAAATCGTAGCGGCGAACTATTAGAAGATAAGATAGATTTTGCAGCACCAGGTGAGCTGGTATTGACCAATATCCGTATTGGCTTGTTAAGTCCCGTCACTAAAACCGATGGTCATTATATGTTGCTACAGCCAGAAAAAGCGGGTGCAGATTATTTTCAGACCATCCCAGCAGCCCAAATGACCGTGGCCAAATATGATGATATCGTGCTTGATCGAGTCATGGTCGCTAATGGCACCATTTACGATACCGCTTCGGGTAGTAGCTCAACCGGTGATGTTTATAGTGGTGATATGCGCGAAAATACTGGTAAATCAACCTTTGGGGTCGGTATCAACTTAGCCAATTGGGGCGTTACCAGTGCTTCTATGCAAAGCCAAGAGCAGCCGCAACTCACTCAAAATGTTAATGCACATCACGCCCGTGGTAAATACGTGAACGGTACGTTCAACCATGGCTTGAGCGGTGGTAACGGTATGCTGACTTTAATCGATTCGGTCGGTAATGAGTTCAGTCATGAAATTGGGCATCATTATGGATTAGGCCATTATCCAGGTAAAGTTGGCGATAAAAAATTCTGGTCAGAACATCATGCAGATAGTGGTTGGGGTTTCATGCCACATAGAAATAGAATGCGTGGTAACTTTGAATGGTGGAGACAAGATGTCGGTCCCGGTACTGAAGACTCACCTACTTTCTTGGGTCAATATGGCTATGGTCGTGACGCCATGTCTGGTGGCTCTAATAACAGCGATATTTCACGTTATACCCATTACACGGGTTACAGCACAAAAATAAAAATCCAACCTGCATTTGATCGTCATATGTTTGCAAGTGATTCACCGACCGGCTATAAAAAGTGGAATCAAGAGCTGAGACGGATGGAAGTTGATCAACCAAAAGTACCACCAAAGGCTACCCATGTTTGGTATAACAGCGCTGATGGCAATTACTTAAAACCACGCTTGCAGGGTGTTCCTGTCTATACTATCTTGGGTGGTTACGATCCTGTGGAACAAAAGGGAGTTATTTATCCAGCAGCACGTGGTAACTGGGGTAACGTCTTTGATTTGCCTACGCCTAATAACGCTTTTGCATCGGCAAGCTGCTGGTTAACCGTTACTTATAGTAATAACATGGTTAATAGTATTGCTTTAGCGCCGACTCGTCTGCAAAGCAATGCCAACAAATTTCATGTTAATTTAGCGATTGCTGAAGACCCGCAAAAAGTGGATTTGTATTGCAAAAAGGCTAATGAGGCACAAGTATTATTATCATCTATAGATATCCCTCGCTATAACGATAGCATCAAGCCGGCGGTAGTATTTGGTAAAAGTGAAGGTTTTAGTGCATTAAGAAGAATCGAATTGCCAGTATTAGAGCAACAACTTCTCGCGCAAGCCGGAAATCCAAACATTAGTTTGGATGCAAATGGTGAGTTGATATATAACTCTTATAAAAACGCTCGTAATGAGCTAAGTCAAGAGCTTAGCCCTCTTGCATTCCAAACGTTAGAGCGTTATGAGCAGCAACAACAAACCGTTTATCGCTTAAATCGTTGGGTCAATGTCTATCGTACTGATTTAATTGAGAACGAGCCTGAAGCAATCACCGAATTTCAGAAATTTGTTAAAGAGCTAGGCCTACAGGATGACAAACCTTTAGCAAATGTTAATCCTTTACTAAACGGTAAAAACTGTCTTAAAGTTGAAACACTAGAAGATGGTAAGCTTAATGCCTTTATCAGTGGGCCAAGTGCGTGTACAGGAGACGATTCTGAGCAGTGGATTCAGGATACAAAAGGTAGAATCCATAGTAAAATGGCGCTAGATCACTGCTTAATGCCACAAAGTGGCAATGTTATTAATCTCGCCCCTTGTAACGAACAAGCAAGCTCACAAATTTGGCAAATGGATGTAACAGCCAATGCCATCAAGCAAGGTAGTCAGTGCTTTGACTTAGAAAATGGTTATATGAATAATAATCGCGCACGTCTCATTCGCTATGGTTGTAGTGGTGATGGTAATCAGAGATGGACAATGTTAACTCAGAATCCAAGTCTGATACTATCGACAGCTGGCAAAAACCTACCCTTGATTGTGGAGAGTATGCAAAAACAACCAGTAACGATGGCTAGTAGGCAAATGCAGTCCCTAAGTGTAGATAGCATAGAAGAGCCGTCAGTTTTAGAAAAATTAAGCACCGCTATAAGTACTTGGATTAACGATCTAGTCAGTTAATAAAGAACACAGAAACTTTATCACATTAAAAATAATCTTCTACTAAATAAGCCCCGACTATAGGGGCTTATTTTTTTACTAAATTTTTAATCTTTATGGCTTATATGGTAAGGTAATTGACTTCTAAGCATATTTTCTAGCCAAATAAAATCCCTACTTTTTAATAAAAATGGGATTATTTCTTAGGTTGATTTTTAGGTCACTTGTGGAGCTCAAAACATTGGATAAACATCCTAAAAATGGCTGGTTTAAATCTGCATGGCTCGCAATCATGCACAGGTTAAAGCAATTTACCCAGCTCTGGTCACTACAGACGCTGACCGATTTACCTGATCGCCTAAGAAATCTATGGCAGCAGCTTATTGGCTCTTATTGGTTTATTCCAACCGCTTGTGTGGTGGCAGGTATTCTACTGGCGCCTTTATTGGTGACCATTGATGAACATTTCGACCGCGAGACGGTTAGAGAAATCACCTTCGCCTTTACGGGAGATGATGATGCGGCTCGCGCTATTATGACTACCATTGCCGGTGCGGTACTCGGTGTCGCCGGGACTACTTTTTCGATCACAATTGCTGTGTTATCGATGGCGTCTTCGCAATTTGGTCCCAGATTGCTACGCAATTTTTTGACAGATACGCCCAATCAGTTTGTCTTAGGCGCGTTTATTGGCACTTTTAGCTATAGTCTATTGGTGTTAAAAGCGATTCATAAATATGATGTTGGTTTTGGAGTGCCGCAATTAGCGGTGACCTTTGCCATTATCATGGCGATTATTTGCGCTTTATTATTGGTTTATTTCGTGCAGCATATGGTGCATGCGATTCAGGCATCGCATGTGATTCAAGGTGCAAGTAATGAGGCGATTAAAAATATTCATTACTGGTATAAAGACCGCTGCGATATAGAACATCAACGTGACGTTGAGCATCATGACGTCGAACAATTCAATACTTGGTCTGCCACGCCGATTTATCCACCGTGCTCAGGCTATTTGCAGCAAATTTATCTAGAATCACTTGTCACCTTAACCCAAGATTATGGTGGCGTGGTGCACATTAACGCCAACCTTGGTGATTTTGTCACTGACAGAAATATTATTGGCTATTTTTATAAGCGCCCAGCCGACCATTTAGACAATCGCCATCAAACCAACACACTAAATCTGGCAATCATCCCACGTAAGCCTGATGGGTTGTTCTGGCAGCGCTTTGCTGGCTGTATACGTATTGAGCAACGCTTAAGCCACTCCAACGATATCGCTTATAGCTTAGGACAAATGACTGAAATTGCGGTACGCGCCTTATCACCAGGCATTAATGATCCTAAAACAGCGGTCAATTGTGTGCAGTCTTTGACCGCTTGTTTAAGTATTATGATGCGTCGTCAGCCACCGAGTCCCTATCACTTTTATATACCAAGCCCAGATAAGCAAACCTCAAATCAATCAACGTCAAATAAACCTGCGCCAGATAAAGCAAACACAGATAACAGCAATATTGAAAGCGTAAACAACAAACCACGCGTCGCCATATTGGCCGTCGTTACACATACCCCTAAAATATCCGACTTTATCGATGCATCGCTTGGCGAGATACGTCGTTACGCGACCGCAGACTTAATGGTATTAAAGGCGCTTTGTCAGGCATTAGTGGATCTCAATTATGCCCAAGTTAATAATGCCCAGCAGCAAACGCTACTACATGAGTTGACATTGATTGAACGTGCGGGACAAGACAATCTCAGCTATCAAGAATTGATAGATGACTTAATCTCCATGTGCCAACAAGCCAAACATTTTATCCTTGAAAAAGATGCCCAACATCAATACTTTGCTTATGTCCCTAAGTTTGATGCTCATATTCGTAAAGTGCTACAAGCGCAATCAAGGTAATCCCTAAAACAAGTTGTACTACTAAAAATAAGTTTGCTATTCATAGCTGGTATGCAAGCGCAAAAATAACTAAAATAAAAACCCAGTCAATCTTCATAAGTTCTAATCTTAGGACGATTTTTTATCATTATTTGAGACCTTTTTTATGGCTCCTACCAGCAGCTTGACCATACTAGAAATCAGCGCTATTTTTTTATCGATTACCGCCTTACTTACTTATGTGAATCATCGATTCATCGGTCTACCAACGACTATCGGCGTGATGGTTATCTCCATCTTATTATCTATCGGGGCGATATTTTTGGGCTTTTTAGGTTTTGATGAGCTGATTGATTATGAAGTAAGCTTATTGGAGCAGCTTGATTTTACCGAAGTCTTGTTAGATGGCATGCTGTCAATGTTGCTCTTTGCCGGCGCGCTACACGTCAACATTGGCGACTTAAAACGTTATAAATTACCCATTGGTATCCTTGCTTGTATTGGCACTATCGTATCGGCGCTATTAATTGCCGCCGCCCTGTACTTCATGCTGCCACTATTTGGTTTTGGACTGCCGTTTTTGTGGTGCTTATTGTTTGGTGCCTTAATATCGCCGACCGATCCAATTGCCGTGATGGGTATTTTGGCATCAGCAGGCGCACCAAAAAGTATTGAAACCGTCATTGCCGGTGAGTCATTATTTAATGACGGTATCGGCGTGGTTATTTTTGTGCTGCTACTCGGTATTTTATCGAGCGGCGATATTCCAACGGCAAATTATGTCGCCCATACTTTAGCGGTTGAAGCTGGTGGCGGTATTATCTTTGGTTTGATACTCGGCGGCATATTATATTATCTCATAAAGAGCATCGATAGTTACCAAGAGGAAGTGTTACTAACGCTTGCAGGCGTGATAGGCGGCTATGCATTGGCGAGCCATTGGCACTTATCAGGTCCACTTGCGATGGTAATGATGGGATTAATGGTCGGTAATCGCGGACGAGCACTGGCGATGAGTGACAAAACTCGCCATTATATTGACTTATTTTGGGAATTAATCGATGAAATTCTCAACGCTATTTTATTTGTATTAATTGGTCTTGAAGTAGTCATGATTGCCTATTCTGGCAACCTATTTATCGCTGCTGGTTTGACCATTGTTATTGCCCTACTTGCGCGCTTTATCGTTGTAGGTATGACCACCAAAACCTTTCACCGTCAGCTTGATTTACCGACAGGCGCATGGAAGGTGCTGACATGGGGCGGATTACGGGGCGGTATTTCAGTTGCTTTGGTCTTGCAGCTGCCGTCAGGCAGCGAGCGTGATATTTTATTGGCGCTTACTTATGCGGTGGTGATATTCTCTATCTTGGTACAAGGTTTAAGCGTTGGTAAAGTCGCCAAAAGTATTCGCACTGATGAAAAAGTAGCAGAGATATAAACTTTAAATAGTGTTGATTTAGTCGTTTTAGTAAAAAAATCCAGTATAAGAATCATCGCTCATACTGGCTTTTTTAGGTCTATTGAACTCGTTTATTCGTTTGTATAACAGCCTAGTTATATCAAACCCTTGCGCTTCATATTGCGATAAACCACGATGACTATAATAATATTTGATACTAAGATGGCAAGTTTAAACCAGTCAAATGGACTAGCAAACAGATAATAAAGCTCGATAGGAATAAATATCCCGTAGCCTAACACCCCAAACCAATAAGCCCACGTTCTGTCTTGCCACAAGCCATAGGCTTCAAGAAAGCGCAGACTGGCATAAGCAAAAATTAACAATAAGAATACTGGCCAATTCTTGCTTGCCTGCTGAGCAATGCGTACCGCACTATCAACCTGCGGGGCCAGTAACTGTCCAAAGGTTTGCTGCCAAGAAGCGGTCGCTGTCGTAAGCCAGTGCTCAAGATCGCTATGCCATGACCATAAAGCCCCCGCTCCTAATAGTGCACCGACGCCTTTAACTACTTCGTATATTGCAACCGCTTTAATAGATTCGCTAGAGGTACTAGCACTACTACGCGGTGTATGCTGCTGGCTAGTTGAATCTAGGTCGTTATCCTTCGAGGATGGTTGCAGATTATCATCCTGTCGGGGCAAGTTAGCCAAAGAAAGTCTCCACAACGCGACCTTGCAACTGCTGATTAAAGAATGGCGTATTTTTACCATTTGACAGCATAGATTCTGTGGTCACTTGCCATTCGAGATTTGGATCGACCAATACTCCGCCGCCGATACTTTCATACTGATCATTGATACCAGCGATTTTTGCTGGATTGAGGCATATTTTCTCGACCAGTTGATCTAAGGTTAGTACCTCATCACGTACTAGCTGACATGCCAGCGCCATAAACGTATCAAAGTTTGAGATACCGGGCGTGCTCTCAGCAAATGGTGCTTTTTTAGCGGTACTATTTAATGGTTCATGATGACTGCAAATCGCATCAATGGTACCATCTTTTAGCCCACGGCGGATGGCTTGCTGATCCGTATTACTACGCAGCGGTGGTAGTACATAAGCTTGGGCATTAAAGCCTTTTAAATTATCATCGGTTAAGTACAGCTGATGCATTGCCACATCACAAGTCACCGGCAAACCTTTGTCTTTCGCCCAGCGCATCAACTCAATCGAAGACTTACAAGATAGCTGACTAAAATGCGCCGCAATACCCGTTTCTTCCACCATCAATAACTGCGTAGATAAAGCGACTGTTTCCGCAATCCATGGAATCCCTTGCAGACCATGATATGACGCAATATAACCTTCATGCGCGACGCCATCACCAGATAAACTTGGCTCGTCAGGATAAAAGAATACTTTCATATTAAAAGTCGCCGCATATTCCAAGGTACGCAGTAATACTAAATCATTGCGAAAAGGGCGACGCGCATTAGAGACCGCAATACAGCCACCTTTTTTAAGACCAGCAATATTGGAGGGATTCTCTCCACGAAGTCCTTCTGTCAATGCACCTAAAATATGCAAATAAATACCGCCATCACCAAGCGCCCGCTCACGTAAGCCTTTCAATAGCGAGCCGTTTTCTAAAATTGGATTGGTATCAGGCGGAATCACCACATGCAAAAAACCATTACCACGGGCAGCGCGCCCTTCTGACTCTAGGGTGCCGTGTTGTTGTTGCCCCGGTTCACGTAGGCGTGCGCACAAATCAACCAAGGGTGGCAGTAGCCACATTTCACGGTCTGCTGCAACTGCAGCTAATTTATCTTTTGCAGAGCTTGGTAGCGAATCTCTAAATGCTTGAGGAAGATGGTTAATTATCGGCGTATCCGTATTTAACATAGTGGTCATGAGTGTTATTACCGTATCAATAAAATGAGATGAATAAATATAAAACAGCGCGGCAGAGGATTATTTGCTCGCGGCTTGATGAGCGCGCTGACCTTCCATTGCCAGTGACAATACAGCCATACGAATAGCGATACCGTTGTTGACCTGCTTTAAAATCACAGATTGCGCACCATCGGCTACGCTTGAGGCAATCTCAACACCGCGGTTCATCGGCCCTGGGTGCATCACCAAGGCATCAGGTTTAGCCAGTGCCACCCGCTCAGCGGTAATACCATAATGCTTATAATATTCACTCGATGATGCTAGCAGTGGCGAGCCGATACGCTCGTTTTGTATTCTTAATCCCATAATGACATCACAGTCCGTGACACAGTCATTCATATTTTCGTAAACTTGCACGCCGAAACGCTCAATACCTTTGGGTAACAAGGTACGTGGCGCGCAGACACGGATATCTTTAACGCCTAGGGTTTGCAGCGCACTGATATCAGAGCGTGCGACCCGTGAATGCTTGATATCACCAATGATAGCTACTGACAATTCTTCAAATGGGCGCGGCGCTTCACGATGAATAGTCAGCATATCGAGCATCCCTTGGGTTGGATGTGCATGCCAGCCATCACCGCCATTGATAATGGCAATATTGGGCGTTACTTCTGTTGCCATAAAATGGGCCGCGCCTGACGCTGAATGTCGTACTACAAAAATATCTGCCGTCATGGCTTGCAGATTCCACAGCGTATCGCGCAAGCTTTCACCTTTTTTGGTACTAGAGCGTTCGATATCGATGTTTAGTACATTGGCACCAAGACGCTTTTCGGCGACTTCAAAGGTTGTACGGGTACGTGTTGACGGTTCAAAGAACAGATTCATAACCGTATAGCCTTCGAGCTCAGGACGGTTAATAAGCTGCCCATTATCATCAAAGAACGTCTCTGCTTTAGCAATAATGGCCTGCAACTGTGCCTTATTGAGACCCTCTACACCCAAGAAATGGCGAATACTACCATCGTTATTAAGCTGTGGAAGACTTAACGAGCTATTAAGCTTTTGATGAATAGTATCAGGATCGAATTTAGTGTAATCCGTTGGCGAGACGGTCTGGGTAGAGCGACTATCGATAGAATTTGACATAATGGCACGTCTTTATTGTTGGTTTATATGATTTACTAAGCATCATTTATGCGTTTTTTGGCAATTTATGGTCGATAAGCACAGAGACAAGGACATTTTGGCACTTATTTGCTACAATTTACCCCAGTGGCAGTGATAAATATAAAACCGCACAAAACAGAATTCGTCATCTTCTTGGGTAATAGCCATAGACCTGTCATAACCATCATTAAAATCCGCTTATCCAAACGATAAATAAATAATAATAGCGCTAGTGTAGCTGATTTTGTGGTCAGGACAAAGATGCCGTGCGGGGTATTTAAAAATTTACCAGATTTAAGAGCATTAAGTGCGACCTAAAATACTTCTTAAACTCTTATTTTTTTAAATTTATCAGCCTTTATTTTGAATAACATTCATTTCAATAGCCTTTATTAGGAAGCACTATGACAACTTTAGCAAACTATCTAAACGCTCACGCAAGCAACCCTGAACTGAATGACGTGATTACTACCGTGACTGACGTCGGTAAGACCATCTCACAGTTATTGAGAAAAGGGGCGCTTGCAGATATTTTAGGCGAAGCAGGCAATCAAAATGTCCAAGGTGAAGAGCAGAAAAAACTCGACGTGTTGGCTAACGACTTATTATTAGACGCTTTAGCAAAAAACAGCCATTGTGCGGGTGTCGCTTCAGAAGAGCTCGACGATGCCACCCCTGCTAATGCGGATGGCAGTTTACTGGTGTTGTTTGATCCACTTGATGGTTCATCAAATATTGACATTAATATGGCAGTCGGTACTATCTTCTCTATTCTACCGTACCAGCGCCAAGGTCAAATCAGTGAAAATAGTGACTTCCTACAAGCGGGTAACCAACAGCTAGCCGCCGGTTATTTGCTATATGGTACCTCTACGGTATTGGCGCTGACTATCACCGACAATGTTGTGATGTTTAGCTTAGATCCTGATACCGATGAATATGTTCTTATAGAAGAAAATGTCACCATCGATGCTGACACCAGCGAATATGCCATCAATGCGTCAAACTATCGCTACTGGCGCGCACCGATGCAACAATATATCGACGAGCTTATCGCTGGCGAAACTGGTGTTCGAGGTCGCGATTTCAATACACGTTGGGTAGCTGCGATGGTCGGTGATGTGCATCGTATTTTATGTCGTGGTGGGCTTTTCACTTATCCATTTGATAAGAAATATGCCAATAAAGCAGGCAAACTACGCCTTATGTATGAGGCCAATCCAATGAGTTTGTTGATTGAGCGTGCTGGCGGCGGCGCTACTGATGCGGTCAATCGTATCTTGGATATAGCACCAACTGATATTCACCAACGTGTCCCTGTGGTACTTGGCAGCAAAAATGAGGTCGAATACGTTAAAACCCTACACGTAAATTATACCGATAAATAAGTGAGTCGAGCCAATCTGCTAACCGTCATTGTAAAGCCATATAATTAATAGGCCTTATAATGACAGTTTAAATTTTCTATATTTTTTTTAAGCGATCATTATGGTAGCAAATCCCACCGAGCTTATTACCTCAGATAAGAATACGACGGTCAAGCTTGTCAAAGGCTTATTGACACAAGCGCGCCAACGCAAAAAGCAAGGTCAAACCGTCATTGAGGGTGTGCATTTAATCGATGCCGCTTTGCGTAGCGATTATCCGTTTGTTCAAATATTGGTTTCTGAAGCCGCACAGCATCATCCTGAAGTGCAGCAGATTTTAACGCGCCTGCCTACTTATACACCTATTTTGACTTTGTCCGATGCACTGTATGAGAGTATTCGTAGCTTGGGTACTGGCATCGACATTATGGCGCTGATTAATATACCAGCACCCAGATTAGCAGCGATTAGTAACGATTGTCTTATTCTCAATGATGTTCAAGATAATGGCAATGTTGGCACGCTACTACGCACTGCCGCAGCAGTTGGCATACACAATATCCTATGTACCAGTAGTACAGCGCAAGCATGGTCACCAAAGACGCTTAGAGCAGGTATGGGTGCGCAGTTTGCCTTAACGATTTATGAACATCTAAGTGTGCAAGATATTTTGGATTACGTGCAAACGCCACTATTTGCGACCAGCTCACATACTGACACTATGATTTATCAACACGATTTAAAGCAACCTATTGCTTGGATTATGGGACATGAAGGCCAAGGCGTGTGCGATGAGCTGATGCAGTGTGCCACCCCCATCGCTCTGCCTCAACCTAACGGCCAAGAAAGTCTGAATGTCGCCATTGCAGGCTCATTGTGCTTATATGAGACGTTGCGTCAGAGAGAATATACTTAGCATTATTGTTGAATATATCGATAAGCACTTATTAAAAAATGACTGATAGCGCTATCGCGTTATTAGTCATTTTTAGTTTAATAACAAGCTAGATTTTTTAATCCTACATCTCAACTCTGTGTTTCATTAAAGCTCTCAGCATAGTTATTTGGTGCATTAAAGTTTGTGAAGCTGACGCTAATAGATTTATCTAATCCTCCTACGCAATGCCACCACCCAATAGGAATGAATAACGCATCCCCTGCATCAATCGTGACTTCAACTGGGGTCACATGCTGCATTAACGGATGTTTTTTCAAATCAAAATTGGGGAAATCTACTTCACTATACACGTGCAAATCATTATAGAGCCAAGGCACTTGCCAAGCTGGAATCAAAGTTACCTTCTTAGAGCCATACACTTGAACCAACATATTGTTAGTCAAGTCATGATGGAGCGGCGTAAAGGTACCTTTGGGTCCCATCCAAAAATACGTACTAAAAGCTGCATCATTATCTAAAAGCTGGCGGTAGCCCTCACCAAAATCACCTATATCATCAAGTGCTGGTCTAATGGTTTCAACGTTTTGTTGAGTGTTATTGGCAGTCATATAATAGTTATTACTTTCGCCGTCATTTTCTATCATATTGACAAATTCAGACATCAGCATAGATTTGCGATACTTATCAGAATGCCGTTCAAAAAGTGCATCATTTTCGCGATCAAACTGCACCTCAATTTCCGCATCTCCTAAGAAATCAGCAAAGTATTGTGGACTCCATTTTTTAAGAGCAGGCCAATGATCAATGCCTTTTTTAAGTACCACAGGCTTGTGCTTGCTATAGTAATCTCTAATAAATATCTCAAAAGCTGGCGTATCGATGATATCAAGCTGCTGGTTGTAACCGGCATCCAATCTAGCCAATTGATCACAAGTTTCAAGTAGCCATTCTCGCTTTTTTAGCGTTTTGGCAGTCTTTATACCCGCTCGCAAATAAGGACTTTTTGAAGCCGTTTGTATCTCTAGTGCAATCTCTGGCTCACTAAACCCCTGCTGTGCCAATACGTTCGCGATACTGCCTTTACTCTTTCCCTCAAGTAAATTAGTAGCGACCCATTCTTTCCAATTATTTGGCAGCCTACGAATGGGTTGTTTGCTGTCATTCACCACTGGCTCTAATTCATCATTTAAAGCAGCTTTTATCTGGGCATCTGAAAAGCGATTGCTTTTTAACGTTTCAACGATTGTCTCTGTTTGGACACCGCGTATTATATTCGTTGCTACCCACTCATGCCATTCTTGAGGTAAGCGTGCTACCACGTTTAATCCTGCGCTCATTAGTATCTCCTAATCCCTTATGTACTAATCCATTGTTATATACAGTGTTATGAGTAAACTCTCACTAGAATCCACCCATAACAATCACCTGACTACCACTTAGCCACAGGCACTGTCATAAAGCTATTTATCTAAAATTACACTAAATTAGTAGACTAAATTTTAGTCTATCATAGTGATTGAGCTAATAGAATCGAAATTAACTGTCGAAGTATCAGCTATTATCAGAATTTGTATTTTTATATAAAAAAACCTCCGACTCATTGAACCGGAGGCCTTCAAAACTATCATAAATTAAGCAATATTAAGCACTTAACCGTTAATAACTAAATCTTGCTAGTCAGCTCAGGCAACGCTTCAAACAAATCAGCTTCTAAGAAGTAATCAGCAACGCTAGCGATCGGCGCTTCTGGGTCATTGTTGATAGCAACGATGACTTTAGAATCTTTCATACCCGCTAAATGCTGAATAGCTCCTGAGATACCAGCCGCGATATAAAGCTGCGGTGCCACGATTTTACCCGTTTGACCGACCTGCATATCGTTTGGTACATAGCCTGCGTCAACAGCAGCACGTGATGCACCAACAGCAGCACCAAGTTTGTCAGCTAATGGCTCAATGTATTTAGTGAAGTTTTCACCATTTGCCAGAGCACGACCACCAGAAACCACGATGCCTGCTGAAGTCAATTCAGGACGGTCAGATTTGGCCATCTCTTCATTAACAAAGCTTGCTTTACCAGTCTCTTGCACGTTGTCGATAGCTTCAACAGACGCTGAACCACCTTCACTTGCTACTGGATCAAACGCTGTCGTACGTACTGTCATGACTACTTTATCTTCTGTAGTCTTAACCGTTGCCGTGGCGTTACCTGCATAGATAGGACGCTCAAACGTTTGTGCATCTACCACGGCAGAGATTTCTGACAACATGCTCACGTCAAGTAAAGCTGCAACACGTGGCATGAAATTCTTACCAGTGGTGGTAGCAGGTGCAATGATATGGCTATAATCGCCAGCAATATCAGCAACCAATAGCGCAACGTTACCAGCCAATTGATGCTCATAAGCGGCGTTATCTGCTAATAATACTTTTGTCACGCCCTCTGCTTTAGCTGCTTCATCAGCTGCCGCTTGTGCGCCACTACCCGCCACCAATACATGGACATCATCGCCCATTTGTTTAGCAGCAGCGATAGTGTTTAAAGTTGCCTTTTTTAGACTGGCATTGTCATGTTCTGCATATACCAAAATTGCCATTGTTTTTGTCCTTTATTTATTCGTATCATCTATTCATGCGGTTGTTTGTGTACAGCGTTATTCATCCAGTTAGCTTAAATATTAAACTACTCAGACCTCATAACGTTGCACAGGATATGCCGTAACAAAGTATTCAAGCATTAAATAACTTTTGCTTCATTTCTTAGCTTATCGACCAACTCGTCAACTGAACCCACTTTGATACCAGCTTTACGCTCAGCAGGTGGCACGACTTTGATAATTTCTTGCTTAGAGGCCATATCAACACCAAAATCAGCAGGCGTTTTCTCATCAAGTGGCTTTTTCTTCGCTTTCATGATGTTAGGCAATTTAGCATAACGTGGTTCATTCAAACGTAAGTCAGTGGTAATAACCGCTGGTAAATCAAGCGCTAGGGTCTGTAAACCACCGTCGATTTCACGAGTGACATTTACTTTACTGCCGTCAACTTTTACTTCTGATGCAAACGTGCCCTGACCGATACCCATCAATGCCGCTAGCATCTGACCGGTTTGGTTATTGTCGTCATCAATAGCTTGCTTACCCAACAGGATAATATCGGTAGATTCAGACTCAGCGATACTTTTTAGGATTTTAGCGATTTGTAGTGGATAAGGTTTTGCATCAGTCACTACCAAGACACCACGGTCAGCACCCAACGCTAAAGCTGCACGAATCTGCTCTTGTGACTCTTTTGGACCGATTGAGGCAACAATGATTTCATCAATCACGCCTGCTTCTTTTAGACGAACCGCTTCTTCAACAGCAATTTCATCAAAAGGGTTGATTGACATTTTAGTGTTAGATAAATCTACGCCAGAATTATCAGCTTTTACACGAACTTTTACGTTGTAATCAATGACACGCTTGACCGCTACTAATGCTTTCATACGTTCCTCGTTTATTAATGTTATGAATTAAAAATTGCCAGTTAAGAACCAAAGGTTCATCTTTTTCAAACTGTTTTCAAATCGTCGTTCAAAATATCACTAAAGGTTATTACCACATTAACAGAAATTTTAACTAAACACTCATAAGCCAATCACCAAAAGTGTATTGGCATAATACTTGCTTTTTACTAATAATCAAAATTTAAAAGTAAAATATTAAAACCTGTTAAAGCTAAGCCAACCGTAATTATCAGACCCATCTATCTTGCGTGAGCACGGTGCTAAGGTCAAGACAACGCCGTGAATAATGCGTCATAAATTTGTCACCACTGTTGCAAAAAGCGTCTATAAGCACATAAATTAACGCTTTATCTAATTAAAAGTCTTAGACGGTACAGTATTTATCAAGCTTTTCGCCTTTTGCTCACTGACCGCTAGTTGAATATACTTTACTTTAAGCTTCTACTACAGCTAAAACATATCACTCTAGTTGAAACCAATGAGAACAAGTTTCATAGCCTCAAATATTTAGTCTATTTCCTTGGAAAAATCGCATAAAAAAAGCAACCTGATGAGAGGTTGCTTTTTTTTAAAGTCTAAACAGTATTTTTATTGTTTTAACAAACAAAGGCATCAATGCTTATTAATAATCTTTTGCTATCAAGTAAACTGATAAATCAGTATAACTCAATAATCAGCAAGATTAGATAGCTTCGATTTGCTCAGCTTGTGGGCCTTTTTTGCCATCACCTAAGATGAAAGACACTTTTTGGCCTTCGGCTAGAGTTTTGAAACCGTTACCTTGGATAGCGCTGTAGTGAGCGAATACGTCTTGTCCGCCATTGTCTTGAGCGATAAAACCAAAACCTTTAGCTTCATTAAACCACTTTACAGTGCCTTCAACTTTATCTGACATAAATTTTCCTAACTCTTTAACTGTTGGCGAGACGTGTGTCATCACCGATTAATTGATATATACTCAAGTATTTTCTGCTGAATGCGACGGCTTAAACCCTTGATATATCTACAAGACATATCATTTGTTCTTACCTCAAATCCTTTGAGTACAGGCTGATTATAACAGCTTTTCTCAACTGCAACAGGTTAAATTACTTTTTTTTGTAAATAATTCATTGCTTATGTAAAGGTTTTAGTTAGCTTGACAGCAATCCATCTAAGACATTGATTTTCATAATTATTTGTCGTTATTTAGCAATCCATAACGGATGCTAATCACATTTTTCTGAGCGATAAAGTCAATGAATTAATGGTTTAGCTTGATATCTATTGCGCTAACGGTAGCCATGGTGACGATAGTACCAGCAGACATAGGGCAAAAAATATCAAGGAAAACGATTGGCTATAAGCGATGTACTTAGCTGGAACGACCAAGTCTTTCGGCGAATCTGGTATGCCTTTACGTTTGAGTAGCCGTGTGCCATATATCCAGCCATAGATGGTATAGATACTATAAGCAACCGGAACTGCAAGTGCTAATGGCGCTAGATCGATAACATATAAGGCAACAGTCGAGACAAAAAACCAGGCGGTATCAATCAAGGAGCTGATTTGGAAAAACTTGGATTTTGGCAGCTTACCCTGATTGCTTTTGAGCATCTCCCCTTCTATCCATATCAAAACAGCCACGACAGCGCTCAGAGTAATATATGCGAATTGCGGCGTTAGCCAGTTAGGATTTGGTATTTGCACAACAGACAACCTGTAATCAAGAAAAATAAGAATAAGAGTACCAAGCGCTTTCATCTTTAGCAGTCGATTGGTTCAAATAAAACAAGTGTTTAAATACAAAGCGTCTTTAAACAATACAATGTCATTTATAAAAATGATGAAGGCTTTCTATATGAGGCAGAGATGATGTGTTTTCAACCAATCTCAAAGCAATTGACATGAAAACCTTACTTAGCTTATTGAAATAATAGCCATTAAAAAACCCGCGCCATCAAGTGATAACACGGGTTTTGGATTCTAGATGATTAAAATGATAGAGAGTTGATTAATCGCTTAATCGCCTTCTAGCAAATTAGTTTTTGTCTTTATCGATGATTTTGTTGCCGCCAATCCAAGGCATCATACCGCGCAGTTTAGCACCAGTCACTTCGATTTGGTGCTCGGCGTTGTTACGACGACGTGCGGTCATTGATGGATAGTTGGTTGCGCCTTCACTGATGAACATTTTCGCATATTCACCCGATTGGATGCGTTTTAGCGCATTACGCATGGCTTCACGTGATTGCTCGTTGATCACTTCAGGACCAGTCACATATTCGCCGTACTCAGCGTTGTTACTGATTGAGTAGTTCATGTCAGCGATGCCGCCTTCATACATGAGGTCGACGATAAGCTTTAGCTCATGTAAGCACTCAAAATAAGCCATTTCTGGTGCATAGCCGGCTTCAGTTAGGGTTTCAAAGCCCATTTTAACTAGCTCAACAGCGCCGCCACAAAGTACCGCTTGCTCACCAAATAAGTCAGTTTCAGTTTCATCTTTAAACGTAGTTTCGATGATTCCTGAACGACCACCACCAACACCAGCAGCATAAGATAATGCTAACTGCTTAGCTTGACCTGATGCATCTTGGTAGATAGCGATTAAATCTGGGATACCGCCGCCTTTAGTAAATTCTGAGCGTACGGTATGACCTGGTGCTTTTGGTGCAACCATAATGACATCAAGATCGCCACGTGGAACCACTTGGTTATAATGAATCGCAAAACCATGAGCGAAAGCCAATGTTGCGCCTTCTTTAATATTTGGTTCAATCTCGTTGTTATAAAGCTCTTTTTGGAACTCATCAGGCGTCAAAATCATAATCACGTCAGCAGCTTTTACCGCTTCTTCTACTTCAGCAACTTTTAGACCAGCGTTTTCCGCTTTTTTCCATGAGCTAGAGTTGGCGCGTAGACCAACGGTCACATCGACGTCTGAATCTTGTAAGTTAAGTGCGTGTGCATGGCCTTGTGAACCGTAACCAATAATCGCAACTTTTTTACCTTGGATAATAGATAGATCACAGTCTTTGTCATAATAAACGTTCATAAATAGAGTCCTTTTCCTAAATCATGGCTGGCCATGGATAAATAAACGCTTAGATTACAGTCACTATCGTAAAGTGATTTGCCATATAAGCGCTATGTTAAGTGTTGAATAACGAAGTTTAAAACCATATATGTTGAAATACTAAGCTTGAAACTATAAATTTTGCAATAAACGCTGATTATAAGCTTAGCGTTTTTTCGCCGCGTGCAATACCAATCACACCCGAACGTACGACTTCCATGATACGTTCGCGACCAATCACATCGATAAAGCCATCAAGCTTGGCTTTGTCACCGACGATTTGAATGGTATAAAGATTTGAATTCACATCAACGATTTGTGCCCGGAAAATATCGGCGCTGCGTTTAATCTCTTCACGTACACCACCTGTCGCCCGTACTTTGATTAGCATGAGCTCGCGTTCGACGTGTACGTTATCCGATAGATTAAGCACTTTAACCACTTCAATCAATTTATGCAATTGCTTGGTGATTTGTTCTATTTTTTCAGGTGAGGTAATCGTTGTTAACGTTAAACGAGAAATGCTCGGATCGTCTGTTGGCGCAACGTTTAGCGTTTCAATGTTGTAGCCGCGTTGAGAGAACAAACCGACCACTCGCGACAACGAACCCGCTTCGTTTTCCATCAATACCGAAATCAGATGTTGTTGTTGCATTAGGTACGCTCCCCTTTTGTTAACCACATATCACGCATCGCTTGCCCAGCAATTTGCATCGGATACACATGCTCGTTACGATCGACATAAACGTCGATAAATACTAATTTATCTTTCATCGCCATAGCTTCCGCCAACTGTGCTTCCATAGTCGCAGGATCAGTAATCTTAATACCGACGTGACCATAACTTTCAGCCAACTTGACAAAATCTGGTAGTGAATTCATATAAGAATGGGCGTGACGGCCTTCATACAGCATGTCTTGCCACTGCTTTACCATCCCTAATTGGGCGTTATTTAAGTTTAGGATTTTAACTGGCAAATCATATTGCAAGCAGGTTGAGAGCTCTTGGATATTCATCTGAATAGAGCCTTCACCAGTAATACAAACCACATCGCGCTCAGGATTAGCAAGTTTTGCTGCCATTGCGTATGGCAGGCCAACGCCCATGGTACCAAGACCACCTGAGTTTAGCCATTGACGTGGCTCATTGTAAGTATAGTAAAGCGCAGCAAACATCTGATGCTGACCGACGTCACTGGTGATAATCGCATTACTATTAGTCACTTTATCTAAGGCTTGCACGACCGCTTGTGGCTTAATGCCATCATCGGTACTGGTGTCATAACGTAGGCCATGACGCTTACGCCACTCATTAATTTGTGACCACCAATCTAAGAGTGCATGTTGCTCTAACTCTTTATCATCACCGACAATATCTAGTATATCGGTAAGGACGGATTTGACATCGCCTACGATCGGAATATGCGCATTAATCGTTTTTGAAATGGATGTAGGATCAATATCGATATGAATAATCGTCGCATTCGGACAGAATTTTTTGACATTATTGGTCACGCGGTCATCAAAACGCGCCCCAATTGCCAAGATGACGTCCGCATGATGCATGGTCATATTGGCTTCATACGTGCCATGCATACCGAGCATACCCAAGAACTGACTATCAGAGCCAGGGAACGCACCCAAGCCCATTAAGGTATTGGTTACGGGTAAGTTTAAGCGATGCGCAAGCTTAGTCAGCTCTTTATGTGCATTGCCTAAAACAACACCGCCACCAGAGTAAACAATCGGTCGCTTAGCGGCAAGTAGCGTTTCAACCGCCTTTTTAATCTGACCACTATGACCTTTTAATGACGGCTGATATGAGCGTATAAATACCTCTTTTGGATATTCATAAGCAAATTTTTCGCTAGGCGCCGTCATGTCTTTTGGCACATCGATGACCACAGGACCTGGGCGTCCAGACTGGGCAATATAAAAAGCTTTTTTGACAATCATAGGAATTTCGCTAGCATGGCGTACTTGAAAGCTATGCTTCACGATAGGACGCGATACACCGACCATATCCGTTTCTTGGAAGGCATCTTCACCGATTAGGCTACTAGGAACCTGACCTGCGATGACCACCATCGGCACAGAATCCATAAACGCTGTAGCAATAGCCGTCACTGTGTTGGTAGCGCCTGGACCTGAAGTCGCTAAGACCACCCCTGTCTGACCTGTTACTCGCGAATAAGCATCTGCCATATGACCGGCTGCTTGCTCATGACGTACTAAAATATGCTCGATATTCTCTTGTTGAAACAAGGCATCATAAATATGCAGAACAGCACCGCCTGGGTAGCCAAAAATATATTTGACCCCTTCATCGGTTAGTGATTGTACCAACATCTCAGCACCAGATAGCATCACAGGCTCGGCGCTACCTTCAGCAAGGCGTTGTTGCTTATCTTCAAAATTTTTGGCGGCATTACCCGTTTGGGTATGTCCAGTCATATTTGGACTTTGCGTGGTTTGCGTCACTGTCATCACCTTTTTTTGTGGCAAGTATTTGCATTCATGTATAAGAGAAAACCACGATATTTACATAGAGTGGTCTGGCTATTAAAATAAATACGAATCCTTGTCCATATCAAGAATGTGTGCCTACCATATCTAAGTAACGCTGTTTTATAAGACAGCAAGCCACTCAAACACAGCAATATATGTAAGATCAGTATTGTGACAGGAGTTTATCGATAGACAAGTGACAAGATGCGAATGCATCTATAAAAGAAGCTTATTATTTGTGATGAATACGAGCTTACGCTAGTAATAAATAAATCGATACCGCATGAAAAAACAAATCTCAAAATGGTTACCACATTATAGGATTTCTAAATCTTATAACCTGTTTGATGAGTAAATGTTATAACCACACATTATGCCCTATTTTTACTACAGCCAAATCTTAGCAAACACACTAATAATAAGTTTATCTTAGTCATTGTAGACGGATAAGTCCGGAGACAATAAATATAGAATCTGATAACCATTTCGATAATGACCATCTATTTTATACTCTTGTCACAAAGAGAATAAAGCTAAGCGAGCTACTGATAAGCAACCGCTAGTCCTCATTTTCAAGTGCCACGGCAATATCATAAAAGCCGCTCACTGACCAATCAACTGCTATTATATTCGATGGTTTCAGCACCATTGTCAAGAAAAACTTCTAAACCCTATCCCTAACTATTAGTTATTAAATAATGTACATTTATAAGTATTATTTGCTAGAATCAAACGCTAATGTATTTATATTGTTATTAAGACGTTTAAATATTATCCTTAACTGATAAATATATCCGTTTTTTACCTATTAAGAGGATTGTTACCATGGCATATGCGTCTACGATAAATACCGCTGCCAAACTGCTTATGAGTATTAGCACGGCGTGTATGCTCATGCTACCAATCAATGCCAGTCATGCCATTCAGGTCTATAAATCTATCGGCGCGCATGGTGAGGTGAAATACAGCCAACATGCCCCACAAAATGGTAGAAATATCGAAGTGATTGAATTTCGCAGTGATGGCAGACAAAGTAATGCTGGACAATTGGCCGGTAAGACCGAAGCCAACCAAGCGGCACCGCAAAGCGCAGAAGAACAGCGTGTGGCCCAGTTAGAAGCGCGTATAAAAGAACAAGAAGCGCAAGCCAACGCCCAACGTTGCCAGTCATTACGTAACAATTTGACCAATCTAAATGTTGGCGGACGCATTTATGAGATGGATGCCAATGGTAAACGTCAATATTTAGATGGACGTGAAATTGAGCTAAAGCGTGAGCGCGTCCAGCAAGCCATCAACCAATATTGTAATGGTACCAAAACCTAGTTTTAATCATTTTTTAATAATGTTAGCACCGCTCTATTTAATGCTTATCCGTGATTAATTATATAATTATTAATGTCATACTCATTACTTACTGAGTTATTCATTATTCATTAAGCAATTGCATAACATGACGAATAGCAGCGGGCATATCTTGCGCTTGTAAGCCTCGTTGACCGACCAATAATGACCTATTGTGATTGGTCATATTTAATCTCTCCGTCTGTTTGACTAAAAAGTCTCCTGCCAATCCATGAAGAAGAACCGCTTGGTGTAAACTACGCGCGTCTTCGTTTAAATCCTGCTGCGCGAGCAATCCTACAATTACACCCGATAACACATCGCCCATGCCAGCACTTGCCATGCCAGCGTTACCCACGCCGCAAACATAAACATGATGCTCCGCTTCATCCTGTTCCAAAATTAAAGACCCTGCGCCTTTTAATACCCAATCTCCTCCATAGTTTTCGGTACACTGATTTATCGCTGCTAACCTATCAGCTTCTACCTCACTAATTTTTTTATTTAATAACTTAGCGGCTTCACCACTATGCGGGGTGAAACAAACCTGATGTTGTGCGCTATGCTCTTTTAGCTGTGTGATTAATTGATGCTCATCGAGCTGCAATGCTGCCAAATGATACAGACCGTCAGCATCAATAATTATCGGCTTACCTGCTGCTATCGCAGCTTCAATATAAGTGATAAACACTGCTTTTTCTTTCTCATCACGGCCCAGTCCCATACCGATAGCCACCACACTGGCTTCCTTGATGAGGTTTTTTACCCCATCGGTATCATGTAAATTCATTGTCATTGCATCTGGTAACGACGTTAAGAGAGCCCCATGAAATGCTTCATGACAGGCAACAGTGATTTTACCTGTGCCTGTTGCCATCGCACTCGAGGCCGAAAGGATGGCGGCACCGCCCATACCTTGGGAGCCATCAATGCGATTACCCCCAATAATTAATACGTGTCCATAACTGCCCTTATAGCTATTTTGTCGACGGGGACTTAAATGATGCGCAGTCCTCAGTAATTTGGCAGCTGGTTTAAAGGCCGTATTACCCACTTGATAAGGTATCAGCGGTATATCAATCACCTCTCCGCTATAATCCATACCATCCTTGGTATGTAAACCAAATTTACGCGCAATTAAACATAGTGTTATATCAGCTTGTACCGCTATATGGTCGAATACTTGGCCAGTTGAAGCAACCAATCCGCTAGGAATATCAACTGCAATTGTCAAAGCACTATCATACTGAGTAGCAGCATTAAAGGCGCAAATTGCCTGCTTATGAATACCTGCAGGCGCGCGATCTAAACCAATACCAAATAGCGCATCGACATAGACATCTGCTTGCTGATGTTTATGTAATTTCTCACTATTATTGTTATTATCATTATAATTACTGTTTTCAAAACACTGATAAGAACAATTGGCAGACAGTGCTATCTGTAGCGCCTTTTCTGCATCCGATAGCGCACTTTCCTTATTAAGACATTGCGTTGTATTAGCTATCTCAAACTCATGACTATCAAAACCAACGGCTATGACCTCTACTTGCCAGCCCATTTGCTGCAAATAATAAGCAATCAGCCAACCGTCGCCACCGTTATTCCCCTTGCCGACCCAAATACTGACTCGATGCTGATAAGTAGGACGATGGCAAAATTCAATCTTATCTGAAGCACATTTTTTTAGGGATTTTTGCTCATAAAGCACCGCAATATACTGTGCCATTTGCCATGCCGCTTGCTTCATCAACCCAAAACTATCATAACCGTCGGCAAACCATGCCTTCTCCATAGCATAGAGTTGCTCGCTGCTATGGAGAGCGATAGGCATGGTCGTGTTTGCTAATAAATTGACTGGTACTGGCATGACTGCTTCTCGCTTATTTTTGTCTGAGAGCTTTGTTATTTTAATAATAGGATAAGGTGTAATCCATATGAGCTTATTCAAATGCTATATTCGATTAGATATAGTCTGAATACAGATTTTTCTATTTTACTACTTGCGCTCTTAGCTCACTGGCTTATCATACAGCTATTCACATTATCATTTATAGCTCACTATGAATAGCAAATCCAAACCTACTCAGTCTCAATTAACACAGCCAAACACACAGACATTAGAAGCGCAGACGTCTGCTCCCAATCATCCACGACAAACAAAAATTAACGTTAGTAATGCACTAACATTTACAACGCCATCTGATGTTAAGCAATGGATTAAAGCCCAAGCCCAAGCATTAGGCTTTGCTGACTGTGGTTTTTTATCGGTACATCATCCTTTATTTATTCAGCAGACGGAGCGACTGCAGCAATGGTTGGCTAAGGGTTATGAAGGGCAATTGCAGTTTATGCATAATAACCACCAGCTACGCGCCTATCCCGAACAGCTGGTCGAAGGCGCGAAAACCATCATCAGTGTGCGCATGGATTATTTAACCCAAACTCCTACGCCACGAACAGTCACTGATAATGCTTACCCCAATCAAGGTATTATTGCCCGTTATGCTAGAGGCCGTGATTATCATAAAACGATGCGTAGTCGCCTTAAGCAATTGGCATTAAAAATCGAAGCCATGCTTCCTGAATGGCAGCATCTTAATATTAGCTCAGAGCAAGATTTTATTTTTAGACCTTTTAGTGATTCTGCCCCTATTTTTGAGCGACCTATTGCCGATGCAGCGGGGCTTGGCTGGACAGGCAAACATACACTGCTCATAAACAAGCAAGCCGGCTCATTTTTTGTACTGGGCGAGCTGTTTATGAGCCTCGAGCTACCCGATGATGAGCCAGTCAAAGAGCATTGTGGTAGCTGCAGCGCTTGTATCGACATTTGCCCTACCCAAGCTATTATCGCGCCCTATGAGCTTAATGCCTCCGCCTGTATCTCTTACCTCACCATTGAGCACGATGGCATCATTGATAGCAAATATCGCCGCGCCATTGGTAATCGCATCTTTGGCTGTGATGACTGTCAGCTTATTTGCCCATGGAATCGCTACGCCAATCTGACATCGGTAGAAGATTTTGCGCCAAGGCACAATCTTGATAGCAGCAGTTTGCTTGAACTATGGCAATGGCAAGAAACAGAGTTTATGAAAAAAACTGAAGGTAGCCCACTTAGGCGCACGGGCTACGTGAACTTTTTACGTAATATTGCTATCGCTCTTGGCAATGCGAATGGTAGCGCACAAATAATAACTGAGCTCCGCACAAAATTGGGCGTCCATAATGCTATGCTTGATGAACATATTACTTGGGCTATCAAAGAGCAACAGGAAAAATTAGAAAGTTTTGAGCGATAACTTCTATATCAAATAGATCAAACAAAAAAATGCCTCTTATTCTAGTAAGAGGCATTTTTAGCATATAATCTTTGACTTTAAATATTTAACCTTCAATACTTAAAAACCTATTATATTGAAAAGCTTATTATGGCTTAGGAATACGTAGTACTTGACCAGGATAAATCTTATCTGGCTCAGAAAGCATTGGCTTATTGGCTTCGAAAATTTTCATATAATCATTGGCTGAACCATAAACTTCTTTTGCAATTTTAGATAAGCTATCACCAGATTTTACTGTATACATAGTAGATTCAGGCGCATCTTCTTCGATATCGATATTGTCGATAACTTTAGCAACGTTTTGCACGTTACCGATAGCAATAATGGCTTTTTCACGGTCTGCTTGCGTTTTCGCTTTACCACTGATTTCAGCAGTATCGGTTGAACCATTGTATTTGATTTTTAGATCGCTGATATTCAGGTTTTGTTGTTGAATACGACGAAGTAAAATATTGGCAACAGACTGAGCTGAAGGCTCACTGCTTTGTACTGGGGTGTTGGCATCCGCTTTGGTTTCTGCTTTAGCGTCATGCTTAGCATCATCACGGTTAAAGATTTTATCACCGATATCTTTTGCAAAACTGAACATACCCATATAACTGCTCCTTAAAATATTATTAATTATTATGCATGGTTATTTTACGATGGTAACGCATATCCGTTACCCACCTTTCTTGCTTACCATTATGAGTATAAGCAAAGGTATGAGCGATGAATAGTAATAGTATGTTGAGTAATGTTGATTTGGCGTAGCTTATGTTAACGTAATCGTTAACATAAGCTTTAAATATACGAGAACTGTTGCATGGAATGAAGAAACAGCGCAACAACTATTAAGCTGACATCTTTAAAAAACGCAAAAAAACCGCTTATCTACTTAAGATAAACGGTCATATCAAACGGTTTAAGCCAATAGCTAATTATAGCTGAGCTTGCACGTAATCAATAGCTTTTTGAACAGTGGTTAGTTCTGCTGAATCTTCATCAGGAATAGTGATGCCAAAATCGCTTTCAAATGACATAACCAATTCAACTAGGTCTAATGAATCAGCGCCTAAGTCTTCCATAAATGATGCATCATTGTTGATGTCTTCAACATTCATACCCAATTGTTCCGCTACTGCAGCTTTAACTCTTAGCTCGGTATCATTACTCATGTAGATTTCTCCTTTTTGATCTATTATTTTGACAAATTACTATAGTTCCGTATTGGACGCTATAGCATTATATATAAAATGGGATGTTCAGATTAATATGGCTCTCTGAGTGCACTATAACCAATTATACGTTTTGACTAATGTCTGGTAAAGCCTTGCTATCATACAGGGCTTTGACAAAAAAGTATCCGTCATTATAGCACCCTTTATTATAGTTTACACTCGTTCACAGAGTTTTTTATTATAAGTATGTAACGCTTCATTAGAATAATAAATTCTAATGCTACATATACATACCACCATTAACCGGAATAATCGCACCGGTGATGTAACTGGCTTCATCACTTGCTAAGAACGAGACAGCCGCCGCGATATCTTCTGGTTGACCCAAACGGCTAATCGGAACGGCATCGAGCATTGAATTGAGTAAACGCTCATCGAGCTCATCGGTCATATCTGTTTCAATCAAACCTGGGGCGACACAGTTAATCGTCACCTGTCTTGAGCCAATCTCGCGCGCTAGCGTACGGCTAAAACCTTCTACACCGGCTTTGGTCGCAGCATAGTTAGATTGACCCGCATTGCCCATTTGAGCGACCACAGAGGTGATATTGATGATACGACCACGGCGTGCTTTCATCATACCGCGTACCGCACGTTTACTCATACGATAAACTGAAGTTAAATTGGTATCAATCACATTGTCCCAATCTTCATCTTTCATGCGCATCAACAAGCCGTCTTGGGTAATACCCGCGTTATTGACCAATACTTGTACCGCGCCATAGACGCTTTCAATCTCTTCAAACAGTTTATCAATCTGCGCGGTATCACGCACGTCTAATACTCGACCAATACCGCCACTATCGTGTAGATATTCGTCAATAAGCGCCGCGCCTTTTTCTGTGGTCGCTGTACCAATAACAAAATGTCCCTCTTTTGCAAAACGTTTGGCAACGGCTTTGCCAATACCGCGGCTAGCACCGGTCACTAATGTAATCGTACGGCTCATGATAATACCTCCATTAACTTATCTAGACGAGCGGGCTTGTCGGTAGGATAGCTGGCAATTGGATGCGCTTGACGCTTCGCCAAATTGCTCAGGACATTACCACTGCCACACTCGATTAAAATATTAATTTGTTTATCCGCCAGCTCTTGCATGGTTTTTGACCATAAAACAGGTTCACTTAACTGCTCAGTCAATGCCTGCTTGATGCCTGTGGCGCTGGTTTCGACCCGCGCATGACGGTTTTGAATCACCGGAATGGTCGCTTGATCAAATTGAATAGCCGCCAGCTCTTCAGCCAAGGCACTGGTTGCAGGCGCCATAAGGGCACAATGCGACGGTACACTGACCTTTAATGGAATGGCTTTTTTACCAGTATTTTGTACTTTATCAATGACGGCGTTGACGCCTGCGGCATTACCTGAAACCACCACTTGTCCTGGACTATTAAAGTTTGCTGCTCCGACAATAGCATCATCAACATGCTCAGTGGCTTGTTCACACAAGTTCTCGACCCGGTGGTCTTCTAGACCTAATACTGCTGCCATCGCAGTATCAATACCAATCACCGCCTCTTGCATCAATTGGCCACGTTTATGTACTAGCTTGACAGCATCAGCAAGCGTTATCACACCAGCGGCACACAGGGCGCTATATTCCCCTAACGAATGACCCGCTAGATAACAAGGCTTGTCTTTTATTTTTTGTTGTAAAATGCGCCAAACAGCGATGCTAGCGGTCAATAATGCCGGCTGAGTATATTGAGTTTGATTAAGCCTATCTTCGTCCTGACAAATTTCCCATAAATCTTCACCAAGAGCGGTACTCGCCTCAGCAAAGGTATCACGAATTTCAGGATAGGTTTCAGTAAGCTCGCTCAGCATACCAACGACTTGCGAGCCTTGTCCTGGGAACATGACTGCGATGCGAGTGGGTTGTTTCTTTATCATATCGGGTACAGAGGCCATAACCAATATTCCTTATTTAATTGGAAATACCCCTAAATTAATGGGGTGCATTATAGAGTTAGAAAATAATTAGAAGACTTATTATATAAAGTGATGGCTATCATTATTCCTTTAAGACAGCTAACGGTGGTTAAACTATACACTGACGCAGGCAATTAGCATAGCTGCCAAAAAGCCGATTGCTTAAAATGATTCATTTATGACATTTACTGATAAGATGAATGACTGATAAAAAACGAATAACAAAAAGCCAAGTTATCTAGCTACATAATATATGATAGCGAAATAACTTGGCTTTCGTTAGCTCAAACCAATTGCTCAATAACAGCTTTATAAAGAACATCGACAGTCATAAAAACCATCATCATCTTCAGTAGCCATTAAATAACAATAAATTAAGCGTCTTGACTTACTTTAAACAACTGACGACCACGATAGAAACCATCTTTAGTCATGTGATGACGACGATGTTTTTCACCAGTAGTAGCATCAACGCTTATTTCAGCGATTTCCATACGATGATGTGAACGGCGCATGTCACGACGTGAACGACTTTTACGACTTTTTTGAACGGCCATGATATAGCTCCTATACTTAAAAGGGATAAGCTTGAAATTCAGCTTTAATCGACACTGACAGAGGCTATATAATCACAACAACCTAAGTCTTACGCATCATTAGTTAAATAGATTGCCACGTATTAAAGTGTTGATTACGTCTAAAATCTATAGTTCGTTTGCAAGGTTAGCTTCTCTCTGCCAGTGACAGGTTGCTAGAATGCAATAAACGGGACATTATACGCATGTTTCGCCAATTAATAAAGCCCTGCCTTCCACTCTTCTGCAGAAAGTTGATAAAAGGTCAGAAGCCACCATTAATTGTACTGATACTGCAAAATTATACGACTACAATTTACCTTTTAACGAGGCTAACGCCGCAAAAGGGTTTTCATTTTCTTCTTCTTCTGGTATCTCACCAAACTGCTCAACACTCATCTCGCAGTCATCATGCTTTGGTGCCATAGGTGTTTTCAGTAAAATCTCATCTTCGACCAGCTTCTTAAGCGGCAATAAACGCTCAGGTGCAGGCTCAGTAATAATTTCATCAAGCAATAAACAATCCTGCTCTTCACCGACTAAGCGCACTTGGCTTTCATTATCGAGCAATGCAATATCATAATCATCGGTCAAATCAATCGCAATCGGTTGCAAACAACGTTGGCAAGTTAACCATACTTCACCGGTTAAGGTAAAAGAGAGATGCAAAACATTATTACGGCGGTAGAGATTGGCTTTGATCTCAAGGTCTGACTGTAGATGCTCGGTCGTCAATAAGGCATTAAGACGCTCAAACGAGCGCGATGCGACTTGACCTGCCCATTCAAAACCACTGTCTTCCCATTTACTTAAGGAAATATGTTCTGGCAGATTCGCTGACGTAGTAGCTGATGCTTTATCAGCCTGAAGCGCTGAGGGCTTGTTTATTGGGGTGCTTGACATGCGCGGCCTCATTCATCAAAAACGGTGTATAATATTGCCTGCCATACTAACGGAAAGCACTGATTAGCGCTAGCGCTAGTATGTTAAGATTTTTTGGCACTAACTTTAGTAATAGTTATAGCACTGGTTTTGATGCTAATTGCTATAAACTAATTTTCGCAATAGGTTTGCCTCTCGTTTTATATTTTCCGCGTACCTTTATAAAGCGTAATGAACCTCTTACTTGGTTGCTATTTCAATATGATATCGCCCGTGGTTGATCCTGATTTTTCTCACCTACTCTCTACTCCTGCCTCCAAACGCTTACTAAAGCGTCTTCATATATTGGAAAGTGAAAAACCAAATGATAGTGACAGAATAAAGCCGCAGTTAGACGCACTGTCAGAGCAATGGCAGAAAATTATCCATGCTGAAGATATAAACCCTTTTGATGAGAATGAAAAAGCAGCGACCGATTGGCTGATAGCATTATTCAATACCTTGTTTGCGAATCAAGAAGTTATCTTAGTGCGCGGCGCGGGCGAACCAGAGTATTTTCCTGCTCAAGACAATCAGCCAGCACGTATTGAATTTGCCCATGGCTTTTTTCAAAGTGCCTTACATGAATTAAGCCACTGGAGCCTCACTGGTGATGCACGTAGAAGCTTGAGCGACTTTGGCTACTGGTATGCACCTGATGGACGCACGGCAGCGCAGCAGCAGGCATTTGAGCGTGTAGAGATTAAACCACAAGCACTTGAGTGTTTGTTTAGCTTGGCTTGCGGTCGTAATTTTAAAGTATCACAGGACAACCTATTTGCAGACTTTGATACCAGCACCAGCACCTTTGCTCATGATGTGTATCAACAAGCCAAGGCCTATGTTGCTGAGCCTCATACGCTACCGCGTGATGCCAAAACGTTATTGCAGGCATTCTTGACTATATGTAATGCTAATTAGCTGCACAATACTGCTCACCTCATATTCGCTAATTATTAAAACAACCTACTTTATAGCGTTAACGTTTTCCTACTCACAGTAACGCCTTGCCAATAAACTTATATTTGCTTTGCGCTATACTGCATAGGTGGTTTTAATTTTTTCTATAACTAATAACTTATTAGGATAGCCGGTCAGAAGAAAGTCTGATATTAAAATTATTCGCTTCAATCATGAAGCGATTAAATTGTTATATTAAGAAAGCCCATATTAAATAATCTATAATTATAAAATAAGGAATGATTATGCAAGTATTCTACATTCATCCAGAGAATCCACAACCGCGACTCATTGAACAAGCGGCAGAATTATTGCGTAAGGATCAACTAATCATTTATCCCACTGACACCAGTTATGCTTTTGGCTGTCGCTTAGGCGCAAAAGACGCATTAGAGAAGCTTAAACATATTCGTGAACTTGATGATAAGCATCAATTTACGCTGCTATGTCGCGACTTAAGTGAGATTGCCAATTATGCAAGCGTAGATAATGTGCAATTTAAACAGCTAAAAGCGCATACACCAGCACCGATTACCTTTATTTTAAACGCTACCAAAGACGTACCGAAGAAATTGGCGCATCCTAAAAAAAAGACCATTGGTATTCGAGTACCAAGCAACCCGATTGCACAAGCGCTTTTAGAAGCGATGGATGAGCCTATTTTAACCAGCTCATTAGTATTACCAAATCGCGATGATATATTGGACGATCCCTTTGAGATCGAAGAGTTATTGAGTAATCAAATAGATGGGCTAATCAATGCTGGCATCAAAACCACTAAGCTCACTACCATCGTTGATATGACTAGCAGCCAACCTGAAATTATCAGACAAGGTGCTGCTGACGTCAGCTCGCTATTGTTATAAATAAAAGCTTTTATAAAAAAACGCATAAAAAAAAGCTCCAATTAATTGGAGCTTTTTTTATCTTACAATTAGCGTGTAAAATTAGTCACGATCAACCAGTTCTACATAAGCCATTGGCGCATTGTCACCATCACGGTAACCGCATTTTACGATACGCAAATAGCCACCTGGACGTGCTTGGTAACGAGGACCAAGAGTACCAAATAGTTTGCCTACCATAGCTTTGCTACGCATACGGCTGAATGCCAAACGACGGTTAGCAACGTTGTCTTCTTTAGCCATAGTGATTAATGGCTCAGCAACGCGACGTAACTCTTTTGCTTTTGGTAAAGTTGTTTTGATCAGTTCATGCTCAAATAATGAGTTAGTCATGTTCTGAAACATTGCCTTACGATGACTGCCGGTACGACCCAGCTTGACTCCACTCTTACGATGGCGCATAGTCAAAAATCCTTAAAGTTTAACGGCTACGATAAGAAAATCGATCATCAACACGAAGGTCAGCTGGCGGCCAGTTATCTAGGCGCATACCAAGCTCCAAATCTTTAGACGCTAATACGTCCTTGATTTCCGTTAATGATTTCTTACCAAGATTTGGGGTTTTTAGTAGTTCAGTCTCTGAACGCTGTACCAAATCACCGATATAGTAAATGTTTTCAGCTTTCAAGCAGTTGGCTGAGCGAACCGTTAGTTCGAGATCGTCCACAGGGCGTAATAGCACCGGATCAACCTCTTCTTTTTCTTTCACAGGCTCAGGCGCTTCTTCAGCTTCTAGGTCAACAAAGATAGAAATCTGTTGTTGTAAAATAGTGGCTGCTTTACGAATTGCTTCTTCTGGATCTATAGTGCCATTAGTTTCAAGCTCAATGATAAGACGATCAAGATCGGTACGTTGTTCTACACGTGCGTTCTCAACCTGATAAGCAACACGAAGTACTGGACTAAAACTTGCATCAAGCTTTAAGCGTCCAATTGCTTTAGTGTCACCATCTTCACGGCGCTGGTTTGCTGGCTCATATCCACGACCCATTACTACACGCAGACGCATCTTAAGATGACCACGGTCGCTTAATGTGCCTAATACCAATTCTGGATTGATAATGTCAACATTATGCGGCAAGGTGATGTCTGCAGCAGTAATAGTGCCTGGACCTTGTTTATCCAAGGTCAAAAATACTTCATTTTGGTCATGAAGGGTGATTGCCAAGCCTTTTAAGTTCAAAAGCAAGTCAAGCACGTCTTCTTGTAGCCCTTCAAGCGTTGAGTATTCATGGTCAACACCATCAATCTCAGCTTCAATGACTGCAGCACCAGGTAATGAAGATAACAAGATGCGACGTAAGGCATTACCTAAGGTATGCCCAAAGCCGCGTTCTAACGGTTCGAGCGTGACTTTCGCAATCGTTTCATTAACCGTATCCACGTTAATGGCATTCGGCGTTAGAAACTCAGTTGCACTTAGCATCATGATGTCACCTCGATTTATTAAACTGGTTTAATTAACGTCAATTGCTCAATGCTATTTTCATAACATCGAGCATCACGTTACTTACTTAGAGTATAGCTCAACGATCAAGCTTTCGTTGATTTCAGCAGGTAGATCAATACGATCAGGCGCTTTCTTAAACGTGCCTTGTAGTTTGCTGTGGTCAACATCTAGCCATTCTGGAATACCACGTTGTGTCGCTAGTTCGATAGCGTTTTTAATACGTAGTTGTTCGCGAGATTTCTCTTGGATAGCGATGACATCACCATCTTGCAACTGAATTGATGGAATGTTCACACGAACAAACTCATCACGGCCAGCTTTTTTTACCATCACAGTACGATGGCTAACTAGCTGACGTGCTTCAGCGCGAGTTGAGCCGAAGCCCATGCGGTATACTACGTTATCAAGGCGACTCTCAAGCATTGCTAACAAGTTTTCACCAGTAGCGCCACGCTTACGAGCAGCTTCTTTGTAGTAGTTTGCAAACTGACGCTCTAATACACCATAGATACGCTTAACTTTTTGTTTTTCACGTAACTGTAGAGAGTATTCTGAACTTTTATTACGGCTAACACCATGTTGACCAGGTGGACGAGCCGATTTTTTCGTTTTTACATCGTATGGTTTAACACCAGACTTAAGGCCTAAGTCTGTACCTTCACGACGTGATAATTTGAGTTTTGGTCCAATATAACGGGCCATTGTTATGTCTCCTATAAGCTCTTATGATAAAAAGCTTCGTCTTTAATATTAGACGCGGCGCTTTTTCGGCGCACGGCAACCATTGTGTGGGATTGGGGTTACATCAGAGATGCTGTTGACTTTATAACCCAATGCACCTAGTGCTCTTACCGCAGACTCACGACCCGGTCCTGGTCCTTTGACCAAAACGTCGATATTCTTAACACCGTATTCTTGAGCCGCTTTACCAGCGACTTCAGCTGCAACCTGAGCTGCAAATGGTGTAGATTTACGTGAACCACGGAAGCCTTGTCCACCTGAAGTGGCCCAAGCCAATGCATTACCCTGACGATCGGTAATCGTAACAATGGTGTTATTAAAAGACGCATGGATATGGGCAATGCCCTCCGATACTGAACGACGAGCCACCTTTTTGCGACTGCGAGTGTCTTTTGCCATCTTTTAGCTTCCTAAGTTAATTATCTTTTGAGAGGGCGTGTCGGACCCTTACGAGTACGAGCGTTGTTCTTGGTATTCTGACCTCTAACTGGTAAGTTACGGCGATGGCGGATGCCACGGTAACAACCAAGATCAACCAAACGCTTGATATTCATTGACACTTCACGACGAAGATCACCTTCAGTCATGTAATTTGCAACTTGTGCACGGATAGCGTCTAACTGTGTATCATCTAACTGACTGACTTTAGTAGTAGGGGCAATGCCAACTGCTTCTAAGATTTTCTGAGCAGTGGTACGACCTACACCAAAGATGTAAGTTAGTGAAATAACAGCATGCTTATTATCCGGAATGTTTACGCCGGCAATACGAGCCATTGATTTCTCTCCATTAAAGAAAAACAAGCTTTATCTATAGATAAGGCGTTATTTTTCAGATTTGTTGCTGTCAATACTAAAGCTTTTATAATTATTATCGCTGTTTTGACTTGGTAACCAAGCCCATTCATTGACCATGTTATAAAAGATTTTGCATAAACTACGGCAAGTGGCGGATGATATCCCATCCGCCGTCATTTTTCAAGTATTAATTTAATTAATAGCACAAGCTTAGCGCGTTGCCCTATTAAAGTATTAACCTTGACGTTGCTTGTGGCGAGGTTCTGCAGTACAAATAATATGTACACGGCCTTTACGGCGCACAACTTTACAGCTACCACAAATCTTCTTAACTGATGCTTGAACTTTCATAGCATACTCCTTTGAGATATCGTACCGCTCATTTAAGGTTGAGTGGGCGATTGAATTAACGTCTGATCATGATATTGATGGGTCATCAAATGCGCTTGGATTTGCGAGATGAAGTCCATCACCACAACCACCATAATCAGTAACGACGTACCACCAAGTTGAAACGGTACACCAAACGATGACTGGACGACCATTGGCATTAAACAAATAACCGTCATATACATCGCGCCAATAAAGGTCAGTCGGTTTAATACATGATCGAGGTAACGCTGAGTTTGTTGTCCGGGGCGAATACCTGGGATATACGCACCACTACGTTTAAGGTTCTCTGCAACTTCACGTGGACTAAATACCAAAGCCGTATAGAAGTAACAAAAGAAAATAATCATTGCACCAAACAGAACCAAATATAGCGGCTGTCCTGGAGACAACACCAATGCCATATTCTGCAATATCTTTTGCGTTAAGGTAGGATCAGCCGATTGACCAACCCACTGCCCTAAACTTGCTGGAAACAACAATAACGAGCTAGCAAAAATGGCTGGGATAACCCCTGCCATGTTCAGCTTCAACGGCAAATGTGACTGCTGCTGAGCATATATCTTGCGACCTTGTTGTTGCTTCTGCGCATAGTTTACGGGTACACGGCGCTGAGCACGTTCAATATAAACGATACCGGCGGTCACCGCGATGCCTAGCAATACAAAGATAAAGAGTACAATCAAGTTCATCTGCCCTTGATTGACCTGTTCAATAGACTGCGAAATCATACCTGGCGTACCAGCCACAATACTCGCAAAAATGAGCATTGAGATACCATTACCTACGCCGCGCTCTGTAATCTGCTCACCAAGCCACATTAAGAACATAGCGCCAGCTACCAATGAGGTAACCGCTGGAATATAAAAGGTTAGTCCAGACGATAAAGTAAGATTCTGACTGATTAAGCCAGCACACATTCCTAATGACTGTACTAGTGCTAAAGCAAGTGTGCCCTGACGGGTATACTTGTTTAGCTTACGTCGTCCCGCTTCACCTTCTTTTTTGAGGGCTTCAAGCGATGGCAATACTGCAGACATCATCTGTACAATAATCGATGCTGAAATATATGGCATGATGCCAAGCGCCATAATAGACATACGCTCTAGTGCACCACCTGAGAACATGTTAAACATGCTCAAAATGGTATTTTCGTTGCGCGAAAACAGATCAGCCAAGTTAACCGGATTGATGCCCGGCACTGGAATATGTGACCCTAAACGATAAACAATCAATGCGCCGATTAAGAATAATAAACGCGTCCATAATTCATCATACTTACGTATAAATGCAAATGGATTGAGCGGTATACCAGCCGATGACATTGATTGTTTTGACACGTTACTACTCCTCGATGCTACCACCAGCAGCTTCGATTGCTTGCTTGGCGCCTTTAGTCACTTTGATACCTTTAAAGGTATAAGCTTTAGTAACTTCGCCTGACAACATAATACGAGCGCGTTTCATGTCATGACGGATAAGGTTAGCAGCTTTCAATGTTTCAATGCTAACCACATCGCCTTCGATTTTATTCAGTTCAGACAGACGAACTTCAGCAGTTGTCATTGCCATTTTACTGGTAAAACCAAATTTTGGTAGACGGCGATATAAAGGCATTTGACCACCTTCAAATCCTGAGCGAATGCTAGAACCTGAACGAGATTTCTGACCTTTTACACCACGACCACCAGTCTTACCAAGACCTGAACCGATACCGCGACCACGACGTTGGGCAGTTTTCTTTGCGCCAACACCTGGTGATAATTCATTTAATCTAAGTCCCATTACGCTTCCTCCACTTTTACCATGTAGTTGACGCGATTGACCATACCACGTGTTGAAGGAGTATCTTCTACTTCAACAGTATGATTAATACGGCGTAAACCCAATCCTTTCAAGCTCGCTTTGTGGCTCTTGAGGCGATGGGCACCCGATTTAAATTGAGTGACTTTCATTTTTTTCATCGTAACTCACCTAGTCTAAGTTAACCCAAGATTTCGTCTACAGATTTACCACGTTTCGCTGCCATCTTTTCTGGAGTTGACATATCACGTAAACCATTGAACGTTGCGCGAACAACGTTAGCGGTATTGGTAGAACCATAACATTTAGTCAAAACATCTTTGACACCAGCAACTTCTAATACAGCACGCATTGCGCCACCAGCGATTACGCCAGTACCTTCAGATGCAGGTTGCATATAAACTTTACTAGCACCATGACGTGCTTTGATTGGATGATACAAAGTTGCATCATTTAGCTCAACAGTAATCATATTACGTTTGGCAGCTTCTAGTGCTTTTTGAATAGCAGCTGGCACTTCACGTGCTTTACCGCGACCAAAACCAACACGACCATTGCCATCACCAACTACAGTTAGCGCGGTGAAAGAGAAAATACGACCACCTTTAACAACTTTTGCAACGCGATCAACGGTAACTAAGCGTTCTACTAGACCGTCAGTCTGTTCATTTTTATCATTTTTATCATTTCTAGCCATGATTAAAACTCCAATCCGTTTTCGCGAGCAGCTTCAGCTAAAGCTTTTACTCGACCATGATATTTAAAACCACTACGGTCAAAGGCAACTTTAGTGATACCAGCTGCTTTTGCGCGTTCTGCGATCAATTGGCCCACAGACGTCGCTGCATCAGCGTTACCAGTCGCGCCTGAACGCAAACTGCTGTCTAAGGTAGATGCCTGAGCAATCACTTCACCACCGTTCGGAGAGATAATCTGGGCATAAATGTGTTTCGGCGTACGGTTAACCGTTAGACGATGAACGCCCAAGAAACGGATATGTGCGCGGGTTTTCTTAGCTCGACGTAGACGAGCTGCTTTTTTATCAAACATTTCAACTCACCTTATTTTTTCTTGGCTTCTTTGCGAATCACATGCTCGTCACTATAACGAATACCTTTACCTTTGTAAGGCTCTGGTGGGCGGAAAGCGCGGATATTAGCCGCTGCTTGACCAAGCTGCTGCTTATTGTTTGATTTCAAAACAATTTCAGTTTGCGTTGGTGTTTCAGCCGATACACCTTCAGGTAACGTATATTCTACTGGATGTGAGTAACCAACGTTTAGCGTTACTTTATTACCAGTAGCTTGAGCACGATAACCAACACCAATTAGTTGAAGACGTCTTTCGAAGCCTTCATTAACGCCTGTAACATAGTTGTTAAGCAGAGCGCGCATGGTGCCAGTATGCATCATGGCTTCTTTTGAATCGACTGTAGGTGAGAAAATGATTGCATCATCTTCCTGTTTCAGCTCGACCAAATCATGCAGGCGTAAAGACAAATTGCCGTTCTTGCCTTTAACTTCGACCTGCCGATCGTTCAAAGTAACGCTTACGCCGTTTGGCAGCGTCACTGGGGCTTTAGCCACACGAGACATAGGAATATTCCTTAAAAAATTAACTTCTTTATATTAGCGAAAAAACTAACAGGCTAAAAAGCCTGCTAGTTTAGCATAATTGTTCCCAATAAACATCATTCAATTTTATCAATATCAAATGCTTAGCTTTCTTTGAAATTCGTGAACTCTATGTAGAGTTACCAGTATCTCAAAGGGGTTCAAGTAGACTTTATCGTCTCATTACCCATAGCAACAACTGCTAATTAGGCAACGAATGCAACGATTTCACCACCGATACCAGCAGCGCGTGCAGCACGATCGCTCATGATACCTTGGCTAGTTGATACGATAGCAACACCCATACCTTGTTTAACAGTAGGGATAGCGTCTTTACCGCGATGCTGGCGTAAACCAGGACGGCTAAAACGTTGAATCGTTTCGATAACAGGTTTGCCTTCGAAATATTTCAATTCGATAGATAAAGTTGCTTTGTTGTTGTCTTCTTCAGTAACAACAGCGTTCGCTACATAACCTTCACTAACCAATAAGTCAGCGATTGATTTACGTAGCTTAGAGCTCGGCATTGCTACCGATACTTTATTGGCCGTTTGTGCGTTACGAATACGGGTTAGCATATCCCCAACGGTATCTTGCATACTCATATAGTTACTCCTTACCAGCTTGCTTTACGAACACCAGGCACATCGCCTTGCATGACACGCTCACGCAGCATATTGCGTGATAAGCCAAACTTGCGGAAGTAACCGTGAGGACGACCTGTGATAGCACAACGATTGCGCAGACGTACTGGTGATGCGTTACGTGGTAGAGCTTGTAGCTCTAACATCGCTTCCATACGAGTTTCGTCACTTGCAGTCATATCACTGATAGTTTCTTTTAGCTTGATACGCTTGTCAGCGTATTTAGCAACCATTTTTTCGCGCTTTAATTCGCGGTTAATCATGCTCTTCTTTGCCATAACGTCTTTACCTTATTTAAATGGGAAGCCGAATGCTTTAAGCAACGCACGACCTTCTTCATCAGTACCAGCTGACGTGGTGATTGTCACATCCATACCGCGGATACGATCAATCTTGTCAAAGTCTACTTCTGGGAATACAATTTGTTCTTTGATACCCAATGAGTAGTTACCACGTCCGTCAAAGGCTTTAGGTGAAAAACCGCGGAAATCACGAATACGAGGAATTGCAATGGCAATGAGACGATCTAAAAATTCGTACATTTGCTCACCGCGTAGCGTTACTTTACAGCCAATTGGCCATTCTTCACGAATTTTAAAGCCAGCAACTGATTTACGCGCTTTGGTGACAACAGGTTTTTGACCAGCGATAGCGGTCATGTCAGCTACTGCACCTTCAAGCAATTTCTTGTCTTGAGACGCGCCGCCTACACCCATGTTTAGTGTGATTTTAGTGATTTTAGGCACCTGCATCACGTTCGCCAAACCAAGCTCTTCTTTGATTTGCTGCTTTAATTCTTCGTTATATAAAGATTTTAATCTTGCCATTACCATTACACCCTTAGTGTCTTACGCAGTCGCCACTACTTCACCGTTCGAACGATAGACGCGTTGTTTCTTGCCGTCTTCGCCGAACTGATAAGTAATACGATCAGCTTTTTGGGTTTGCGCATTTAATATTGCGACATTTGAGATATGCAGAAAAGCTTCTTGCTTAAGAATGCCACCTTCAACGCCAGTTGCCTGATTTGGCTTCTGATGTTTAGTGACAATATTAATGCCTTCAACTTTAATACGATCGTTTTTTACAGCTTGTACAGTACCTTGCTTGCCTTTGTCTTTCCCAGCAATCACGATAACTGTATCGCCTTTACGTAATTTTGACATGGATTACCTCACAATACTTCTGGTGCTAGTGATACAATTTTCATAAACTGATCACCACGTAGTTCACGAGTTACCGGTCCAAAAATACGAGTTGCAATCGGTGCTTTGTTTTGGTTCAACAATACCGCAGCATTGTCGTCAAAACGCAGAACAGAACCATCAGGACGACGAACGCCTTTTTTGGTACGTACAACTACAGCATTCATCACGTCGCCTTTTTTAACACGACCACGAGGAATGGCTTCTTTAACCGTTACTTTAATAATGTCGCCAACTGATGCATAACGACGATGAGAGCCACCCAGTACTTTAATGCACTGAACTCGTCTTGCACCGCTATTATCTGCAACTTCCAGCATCGATTCAACCTGAATCATAGCGTTACTCCACACGTATGAGCAATAAAAACCAGTTGCTGCCGCTAGCACAGTATGAGTAGTCGGCATTTTAATAATAATAACCGCTGCTACTCTTAATGTGAGTGATATACGCTCGGCGCAATCAGCATCCTTAAAAAGGCGGCTATTTTAACAGCTTCTGGCTTTTAATGCAATTTACTTAGATTTTTTCTACTTTTTCAACCACTTCAACCAAAGTCCAAGACTTGGTTTTTGAGATTGGACGCGTTTCTTTGATGCGGACAAGGTCGCCTTGTTGGCAAACGTTATTCTCATCATGAGCCTTGATTTTTGTAGAACGACGAAGCTGTTTGCCATACAAAGGATGACGAACCAGACGCTCAATCAAAACTGTGATGGACTTGTCCATCTTGTCGCTGACAACTCGTCCTGTCAATACGCTAGCATTGGTCTCTGTTTGATTGTTATCGCTCATGAGTCGCCTCGTTGTTTCTCGTTAATCAAAGTCTGAAGCTGAGCAATCGCACGACGATTGACACGCACTTCATGGGTATTCCCCAACTGACCAGTTGCTTTAGCCATACGAATACGGAAAGCATCAAGTTGCTTTTCATCAAGTAACTGGGTCAGTTCTTCTAATGATTTATCACGTAATTCACTGATCTTCATTACATTATCGTCCGCTTAACAATGGTAGTTTTAAAGGGTAGTTTTGCTGCAGCAAGCGTTAACGCTTCGCGAGCAAGGTCTTCTGAAACCCCTTCGATTTCATATAGCATTTTACCAGGCTTGACTTCGCATACCCAATATTCTACAGGACCTTTACCTTTACCCATACGTACTTCTAGTGGTTTATTGGTAATCGGTTTGTCTGGGAATACACGAATCCAAATCTTACCGCCACGCTTAATTTTACGAGTGATGGTACGACGTGCTGCTTCAATTTGACGGGCAGTCATACGACCACGAGTCAACGATTTTAGACCAATTTGTCCGAATGCAACGGTGCTTCCACGATGAGCTAGCCCAGTGTTACGACCTTTGTGCATTTTACGAAACTTGGTACGTTTTGGCTGTAACATAGTTTAACCTCTGTCTGTGTTTCGACGGTTTCCGTTTCCACGACCACGGCGTTTTGGCGCACGAGTCTGCTCTTCTTTGACGGGATTGTATACACTGTTCATGCCGTCAAGGATTTCGCCACGGAAAATCCAAACTTTTACACCGATAGTGCCGTAAGTTGTCTCTGCACGTACTGACGCATAGTCAATATCAGCGCGGAGCGTATGTAATGGCACACGACCTTCACGGTACCATTCAGTACGAGCGATCTCAGCACCGCCAAGACGGCCAGACAACTCAACTTTAATACCTTTAGCACCAGAGCGCATGCTGTTCTGTACAGCACGTTTCATCGCACGACGGAACATAACACGACGCTCAAGCTGGCTGCCGATACCATCAGCGACCAAACGTGCATCAAGATCAGGTGAAGTGATTTCTTCAATGTTGACCTGAGCAGGTACGCCCATAATCTTGGTCAATTCTTTTTGAAGTCTTTCGATATCTTCGCCTTTCTTACCGATAACAATACCAGGACGCGCAGTGGCGATGGTAATCTTAGCAGCACCAGTAGGACGCTCAATCATGATATTGCTAATCATAGCATTATCTAGTTTTTTGCGTAGATACTCGCGGACTTGAATGTCGTTGATCAGGTATTCTGAGTATTGTTTAGGGTTAGCATACCAGTTTGCATTATGCTTTTTGACAACACCAAGACGAATTCCGATTGGATGTACTTTTTGACCCATAACTTATTCTCCTACCTTTATAGTGATGTGACAAGTACGCTTACTGATACGATCAGCGCGACCTTTAGCACGTGGTAGGATACGTTTTAGCGTAATGCCTTCATCAACGTAGATGGTTGATACTTTAAGAGTATCAATATCTAGACCGTTGTTATGTTCGGCATTGGCGATGGCTGAGTCAAGACATTTCTTAACGAACACAGCGCCTTTTTTATTACTATACGTTAGGATATCCAAAGCACGCTCGATAGATTTGCCACGAACTTCATCAGCAACGAGTCTAACTTTTTGTGCCGAAATGGCGGCACCGCGTAATTTTGCAGTTACTTCCATGGTAAGCACCTTATTTCTTAGCTTTTCTGTCAATGCCATGACCACGATACGTACGAGTCGGGGCAAATTCACCTAGTTTATGACCAACCATCTGTTCACTCACGATAACCGGTACATGAGTACGGCCGTTGTGAACAGATAAAGTTAGGCCAACCATTTGTGGCAAAATCATCGAGCGGCGCGACCAAGTCTTAATTGGTTTGCGTGAGTTGGTATCTAATGCATTCTCAACTTTGGCAAACAAGTGCGCGTCTATGAATGGACCTTTTTTCAATGAACGAGGCATGAAATTCTTCCTTTATTTCTTCTTGGCGCGGCGGCGGATGATCATACTGTCAGTACGCTTATTATGACGCGTTTTAAGTCCTTTAGACTTCTGACCCCAAGGGCTGGTTGGATGGCGACCTTTGTTACGACCTTCACCACCACCATGTGGGTGATCAACCGGGTTCATAGCAACACCACGAACAGAAGGACGAACACCACGCCAACGTGAAGCACCGGCTTTACCAAGTGATTTCAAGTTGTTTTCAGTGTTAGAAACTTCACCAATAACGGCACGGCAGTTCACGTGTACACGGCGTGTTTCGCCAGAACGTAGACGTAAAATAGCATAAATACCGTCACGACCTAGTAGTTGAACGCTAGCACCCGCAGAACGAGCAATCTGTGCACCTTTACCGATTTTAAGTTCGATATTGTGAATAACAGTACCCAATGGGATGTTTTTCAGCGGTAAACAGTTACCTGGACGGATTGGAGAGTTCTCTCCTGACATTACTGTATCACCAACTGCTTGTTTTTTAGCAGCAATGATATAGCGGCGTTCACCATCAGCGTACTTAAGTAAAGCAATGTGCGCAGTACGGTTAGGATCGTATTCGATACGCTCTACCGTGGCTGGGATATTGTCTTTAGTACGTTTGAAATCGATAATACGATAATGTTGCTTATGACCACCACCGATGTGACGAGTCGTGATGCGACCATTATTGTTACGACCACCTGACTTACTTTTTGATTCGAGAAGCGCTGCAAAAGGACGACCTTTGTAAAGGTGTGGATGCACCACTTTTTCAACAAAACGACGGCCTGGTGATGTTGGCTTTGCTTTTACGATAGGCATGAGTGTAATCCTTATTCGTTGTTCGCTGTTTCACTAGTAGAAGCAGTCGTTTTTGCGACGTCTTCACCAGCATCAGCCATTTGTACATCTTGACCAGCTTTTAAGGTAACATAGGCTTTTTTATAGTCATTACGACGGCCGATATTCTTACCAAAACGCTTTGTCTTACCTTTAACATTCAAAGTGTTTACTTTTAAAACTTCAACGCCTTCGAACATCATCTCAACTGCTTTTTTAACTTCTAACTTAGTAGCGTTAGAGTCAATTTTAAATACCTGCACGCCAAGTGAATCGCCAAGCATTTGAGATTTCTCTGAGAATACAGGTCCTCTTAGGATCTGATAAAGTCTTGCGTTATTCATGCTAGTGCTTCCTCAAATTGTTTCGCAGCTTCAACTGACATGATTACTTTATCAAAAGCAATCAAGCTCACTGGATCCACTTCGTTTGTACCAAGTACATTGACGTGTGGAATGTTGCGAGCAGCTAAGTATAAGTTTTCGTCAACTTCTTTGGTGACGATTAGTGCACGAGGTGCGCCTAAGTCATTTAACTTCGCAATCAGCTCTTTGGTCTTAGGGCCAGAAACGCTTAGCTCTTCAACCAGAATTAGACGATCTTGACGAATCAATTCGGCTAGGATGCACTGCATCGCACCGCGATACATCTTACGGTTAACTTTCTGTGACCAATCTTGTGGTTTTGCAGCGAATGCACGACCACCAGAACGCCAGATTGGGCTACGAATAGAACCTGCACGAGCGCGACCAGTACCTTTTTGGCGCCATGGCTTAATGCCACCGCCAGAAACTTCGGCACGGGTTTTTTGAGCGCGTGTACCTTGGCGAGCACCAGCAAGATATGCGGTGACGACTTGATGCACTAGTGCTTCGTTGAATTCACGACCGAAAGCCGTATCAGAAAGCTCAACTGCCGCCCCTGTAACTGTTTTTAAATCCACGTTAATCCCCTTGCTTAGGCTTTGACTGACGGACGTACGATGACATCGCCACCGGTGGCACCTGGGATAGCACCCTTGATGACAAGTAACCCATTTTCAACATCAACCGATATCACTTCTAGGCCCTGAACGGTAACACGTTTGTTACCCATCTGACCTGGCATTTTTTTGCCTTTGAAGACTTTACCTGGTGACTGGTTTTGACCAGTTGAACCAAGTGCACGGTGAGATACTGAGTTACCATGAGTGGCATCTTGCATGCTGAAGTTGTGACGCTTCACGCCGCCTTGAAAGCCTTTACCTTTACTCTGTCCTGTGACATCAACCATCTGACCTTGTTCGAACAAGTCAGCTAGGATCTCACCACCAATTTCACGACCTTCAAGATCGCTTTCATTGGCACGAAATTCCCAAACACCACGGCCAGCTGCAACACCAGCTTTAGCGAAGTGACCTTTTTGAGCTGCTGTTACGCGGCTGTCACGACGGGTACCTGTGGTAACTTGGATGGCTTGATAGCCATCTACATCAGTATTTTTTACTTGAGTAATGCGGTTAGCACTGATCTCAACTACTGTTACAGGGATAGATGCGCCTGCTTCAGTGAAGACACGGGTCATGCCGCATTTTTTACCGACTAAACCGATCGCCATTTTAGACCTCTTTATATCTTATATTAATGGGTTGGGTGTTTATGTGCATTAACCCAAAGCAATTTGAACGTCAACACCCGCCGCCAAGTCAAGCTTCATTAGCGCATCCACAGTTTTGTCGGTAGGTTGAACGATGTCAACCATACGCTTATGAGTACGGATTTCGTACTGATCACGAGCGTCTTTGTTTACGTGTGGTGAAGTTAGAACGTTGAAGCGCTCAATGCGAGTCGGCAACGGTACAGGACCACAAACTTGCGCACCGGTGCGCTTTGCAGTATCAACAATCTCTTGTGCAGATTGATCAATCAGACGATGATCAAAAGACTTAAGACGGATACGGATTCTCTGGTTAGCCATGCCAGCAAGCTCCTAATATGTGCCTTTGTCATTCTTGCTTTGCAAGTAAATGAGCAAAAGCCGTTTGGTTAAATATTCACTTAAAGCGGCCTTCTGTTCTAAACCAGAATGAGTTCGTTAACGGAACTTATAGCGTGCCAAAAGCAAAATAGTTTAAAGCCCCGCCGACCCTTCCATTATAGGATGTCAGCAAAGGCATAATGAAATAGTGCTAGAAACGATGCTCTAGCTGTCATAGCGCCAGCTGTTTGATTGGCTGCGCATATATAATTCAGTGGTGTGTATTATACATAATTTTTGACCCATTGCAAGGAGGTTATTTGCAATGATGGCAGATAATGGTTGATATAAAACATTATTTGTACACTACATCCCTACTCTTTATAGGAGTATTGGTCATTAAAGGTTAACTGCAGTCGCTAACTTCTAAACTACTTGATTTGGGTATTTAATAATAACCGCTTAATCTAGAACAATATCATACTGCTCTTGGGTATAAAGATTTTCGACATCAAAAGTAATAACCCGACCCAATAGGTACTCTAAATCTGCCACGGTGTCCGACTCTGATGTCAATAATAAGTCAATGACTGCGGCATGAGCAACGACGGTAAATTTCTTTGGCGAATTATAAGTGCGAGCACAGCGCATGATTTCACGGAATATCTCAAAGCAGACGGTTTCAGCGGTCTTAACAAAGCCGCGACCCTGACAGGTTGAACACGGCTCACAAAGCTGCTGACCGAGCGATTCACGGGTACGTTTACGCGTCATCTCAACCAAGCCAAGCTCACTGACTTGAGTGATTTTGGTTTTAGCATAATCTTGTGTGAGCTGTGCCTGCAAACTCTCAAGAATATCGTCTTTATGCTGCTGCTCAAGCATATCGATAAAATCTAGAATGATAATACCGCCTAGATTACGTAGACGTAGCTGCCGCGCTATCGCATGGGTGGCTTCAAGATTGGTTTTATAAACAGTATCTTCTAACGAGCGCGCACCAACGAAAGAGCCGGTATTAACATCAATCGTGGTCATCGCTTCGGTTTGATCAATAATTAGATAGCCGCCGGATTTTAAATCAACACGGCGTTTTAAGGCGTCACGTAAATCGTCCTCGACACGGTGCACGTCAAACAGTGACTGCTCAGCGTTATAATGCACAATTCGATCATAAACAAAGGGGACAAATTCTTTTGCAAAGTACCTAACCTGCTCATAGATTTGTGCATTATCAATAATAACTTTTTCGGTATCAGCATGTACCAAGTCACGAATGGAGCGCAAAGGTAGCGATAACTCTTGATAGATAAGCTCGGAGCTTTGATTGGGCTTCATTTCTTGGCGACGTGCGCAAATGGTGCGCCACAGCTGCAATAAATAGTAAATGTCTTCTTCAAGCTTATCGACGGGTACACGCTCAGCCGCTGTACGGGCAATGAGACCGCCTTTTAGGTTGACGGTTTGCATCAGGCTACTCAGCTCAGTTTTCAGCCGTGTACGCTCTTCATCACCATCAATACGTTGCGAGATACCGATATGCTCACTTGATGGCAGGTAAACCAAATAGCGTGATGGCAGCGAGATATTGGTGGTTAGACGCGCGCCCTTGCTACCGAGCTGGTCTTTAGTGACTTGTACTAGAATACGTTGGCTTTCGTGCAGACGATGCTGAATCAGAGTTTTTGCAACGGGTACGACTTCAGTGCTTTGCGCACTGACAACGGGCGGCGTGATTGCTAATTCATCAGTAGCAGCATCTATAATAGTGCGTTCGTTATTGATCGAGTCTTGGGCTTTATTTTTCTTTTCGGCGACTGGACGCGGCTCACGCTGCATATCGTTGACATGTAAAAATGCGGTGCGCGATTGTCCAATATCAACAAAGGCTGCCTGCATACCGGGAAGCACACGTACCACCGTCCCTAGATAGATATTGCCGACCAAACCCAGTTTATTATGACGCTCAATATAAATCTCGCCTAAGACACCGTTATCCAATACGGCGACCCGAGATTCCATGGGACTAATATTAATCAGCAGCTCTTCGGACATAATATTTTCTCTTATCACTCAGCTTTCTTGTGAAGCGTTCATAGTTTGGTAGCCTCACAGTGTATCAAATGCACCTTGCGTTTGCCCATCACCCTACCGTGTCATTATGTGCATAAGGGTTAGCCATCTACTTTTAGCGAATTGACAGCCTCAGCTTTATCCTTTTTATACCTCTTTTACTTGTATGTCATTTACTTGCATGTCATTGATAAGCGCCAATGTCTGTGCAAGCGGCAAACCAACCACATTGGTATAGCTGCCATTGATACGACTAACCCATGCTGCGCCTAAACCTTGAATACCGTAACCACCCGCTTTATCAGCAGGCTCACCGCTGTCCCAGTAATTACTCATCATCTCTGCGGTGAGCGCTATAAAGGTCACTTCGGTACGTTCAGTGATTTGTAGCTGATTAACGACTTGCAATACTGGATTATGATTTGGGCTGCTAGCCTTCTCAGAGGATAATGATACATGGGTTGCTTGCACCGCTGTCCAGACTTCATGGACATTATCAGACATCTGCTGCCACATGCGATAAGCGTCTTCACGGTTAGACGGTTTAACCAGCACTGTCGTGCCATCTGCTAGGACACCGATGGTATCAGCGGTTAAAATAATAATAGATTCAGGTAAATCAGCTTGATTGTTTTTTAATTTTTCATTTAATGCTTTATTGATTTGTTCGACTGCGGCATCTGCCTTGGTAGCGACCATACGTTCAATATACGCTTTGGGCGCTTCATCAATATGGGGCGTCTCATCAATATCAACGCTCATGACCGTAAAGTCCAGTTGCGCTCTGGTTAACAGCTCATGACGGCGCGGTGAGCCAGACGCTAAAATGAGTTTCATCGCTATTCTCTTATTTTATAAATTTATGACTTTTTATTGTTGTAGACTAATAAACATTTAAAATCAGCGCGCAAATTTGCGTAATATAAATAGGACCAATGGCCAGCTTATAATACTCATCAATAGAGATAAGGCTGATTGGGCGACAAAGGTATCTTGGATATACATCTGTAATATCCACAAAGCGACTTGGAAGATGACCAATCCTAGGCTAGCGATTAGCCACGCACTAATGGTATTTAGCTGTCTGATATAGATACTAGTGATTTTTATCACCATTGCTACCATCACAGCAGCAAAAGCTTGCTGACCTAAATGTGTGTCCATCAATAAATCAGCGATGATGCCAATGATAAAGGCGCCAAAAACTCCAACATAACGCGGTTGAAACAGTAACCAAAAAATCAGCACCATCATCATAACCATCGGGCGCAATATTGCCATGCTCGGGCTTAACGGATAAACACTGAGCGATGAGGCGACAATAAAGCTCAGGGCAATCACGGCAAGCAACAGCCCAGTTGCGTTGTCAGAATCAGGATATGCCATGAATACTTACCTTTAGCGAGTGTTTAGCGGCTGCTATTTAACGATTAATCTAGCATTGAGAGAAATAAAGTGGCAATTGATGGTTAATAATACCTTTGGATATTATCTATATATGCATGCACGCTATGTATTATGACAAGCTATGCTTGCTGATGAATAAACTATCAAGCTATTAATTTTCACTGATGTCCGCATTGCGTTTATTGACCAGCTTGTCCTGTAATACCAATACATACGCATTGTCGATAAAGTTTGCCGCTGGCGTGACTTCAATGCTTCTAAAGTTGTCCGCTTGCGTGTCTTCGATATGAGCAATGCGGCCCACTCGATAACCTGCCGGTATACGCCCGCCCAATCCTGATGACACCAGCTCATCGCCGACGCGCACATCAGAGGTTTTAAAGACGTAATTGAGACGTAAAGAGGTCGGTATACCTTCACCGGTGACGATAGCGCGCTGTCCTGTACGCTTGACCGTTACGGCAACTGACTGCTGCTCATCGGTAATCAGTAATAAGCGGCTGGTATTAGGATAGACATTGATAATCTGACCTAAAACACCGTCTTCATCAATGACCGTTTGACCCACTTGCACGCCATCTTGCTCGCCTTTATTGAGCACCACGATTTGCCTGAGCAGATTGGTATCAGTGCCAATCACTTGAGCTAAGTTCAAATCAAACTGTTCAGGGCGCGTGGTCGATAGGATACCTTGCAGGCGGGCATTTTGTGCCAAGATATAATCTTGCTGCTGCAGCTTAGCTTGGGCATGGATTAGTTGCGATTTTAGCTGCATGTTTTCGCGGCGTAGCGCTTCTTTAGATTGTAGACTACCGCTTGACCAATGTTTTGCATAGCTTGGTAATAACGACAGCTCATAAATGGGCTGCATGGCGGCATGGGTGGTCGTACGTATGGGATTGAACCATTCTGGATTTTTGCTATCAAACCACATCAATATCAGCGCCACTATCAATACAATAGCAGTCTTACGAAGCGCTAGCGGTTGGCGAGCAAAAATACTTGGAATCATAGTTGGTCTAATCTAGAGGTTTTAATGTGAGCAATAATTGCTACTCGACATAACAGTAACAAATATCAAGATATAAAATATGACCCTATCAAAATTTTGTACCTAGCATCTCATCGATAGCAATGATAAATGCTATAAACCAGTGACCAAAATGACCAAGAAAGTGATATCTCGCTGCTACTTAATTTTTAGCATGGGTTTTGGCATAGGTTAATGTTATTAAAGGCAACCTGATTGGCTACCTTTAATAGAATAAAACGAATAAGAAAAAACGGTTGTTATGATAAAGTGCTCACGCAATGTCATGCTAGCATTCATTAAGCAGAGCAAATACAGCCATGCTCAATTACCAACTATATAAACAGTACTAACTATGGTTAACATTAGCTATTTAGACAAAAATCATATTTAGGCTTTTGTTATTGATAAAATCAAGCGCAATACCACCGCCACGGCTGACGCAAGTTAATGGGTCTTCAGCAACAGTGACAGGTAGACCCGTCTCTTTTGAAATCAGCTTATCTAAACCTCTTAATAACGCACCGCCGCCCGTTAAGACAATACCACGCTCTGCGATATCTGATGACAGCTCAGGTGGTGTTTGCTCGAGTGCAGTTTTCACCGCGCTGACGATACCGCTTAATGGATCGCTAAGGGCTTTTTGTACTTCTTCTGAATTGACCGTAAAGGTTTTTGGTACGCCTTCTGCCATACTACGACCACGAACTTCAACTTCTAGCTGGCTGTCTTCATTTAATGCAGAGCCAACTTCTTGTTTGATACGCTCAGCAGTCGTTTCACCAATCACGCAACCATGGGTACGGCGTACATGAGTGATAATCGCCTCATCAAACATATCGCCACCGATACGAATCGACTCCGCATAGACGCAACCTGACAAGGCGATAACAGCAATCTCAGTGGTACCACCACCGATATCAACGACCATCGAACCACTGGCTTCATGAACCGGCATGCCAGCACCAATTGCTGCCGCCATAGGCTCTTCTAGCAACAATACTTTGCTTGCGCCTGCTGATGAGACCGCTTCGCGAATCGCTTTACGCTCAACGAGAGTTGATTTGCAAGGAACACAAACCACCACGTTAGGCTGTGCCATAAAACGCTTGGCTCTTACCTTAGTGATAAAATGCTTCAGCATTTTTTGCGTCACTTCAAAATCCGCAATCACGCCGTCTTTTAACGGGCGAATCGCCGTAATGTTGGCAGGCGTACGACCTAGCATTTGCTTGGCATCAATACCAACGGCAGCAACGGTAGGGTTCTGGGTACGATTACTTCGTAGCGCAACCACCGTAGGCTCGTCGAGCACCACGCCTTTACCAGGGATAAAAATAAGGGTGTTCGCAGTACCGAGGTCGATTGCGATATTATTTGATAAAAATCCAAACAGGTTCATGACTAATATATCCAGCGTCTTACAAATGAGGCGAATGAGGCGAACGAAATTGACTGAGGGTTTACTCGTCAGTGTTGAGCAGGTCGTCGTTAGACATGACCTGTGGCGAGAGTTTATCATCGCAACAAGTCAAACCGAAGCCATAATGATGAAATGCAAAAACTGAGCTAAATTATACCGATTTAGCTCAAAAAAAACACAGATATTTGCATCAGTACGCTAGGATTTTGCTCTTAAGCGCTAAAAGTTGTTACAAAGTTTGAAATGGCGGACAATACCACTCCATTATCTGAAACATCATTTAATTCATTAACTAACAAGGCGCTACAGCCATGTGACATTTCTGCTGAGTGTTTTACTTATTAATTTGCTTAGCAGTGGGTGCATACTGTAACGTATTTCATAACCAAATGGTGAGTAATTGATAATCAATCCATAACTATCCGGTCAATTTTGCAAATATGGCTACTTTAATAGAGAAAGTCTATTAAAAAAACGGTTACGTGCTTACCAATAGCAGCGCCTAGTAACAGCTATGCTTGATAACAGCAACGTCTGATAAAACCAGCGAGCAAAACAGAAAAAGGAATGAAGCATAAAGCCCACTAAAGCATAGATAATAATGCAGCAATCAAAGCCATGCTCTGTAATCTTGGCTGAGATGCTTTATAATAAGAACACTCTCTATAAAACATACAGATAGAGCCTGTGTTTTAATATTTTTTAACCTGTTTTAGTATGTTTTAACGATTATCTGTCTGAAGACTGACCCTTTTTAGTCATACCCTACTCTAATAAAAACTGTCCTTAACTGGAGAAATCATGTCACAGCCAACCCCAGCGACTGAAAATACTGTCAGCCGTCAAGAAATCTTAGAAGTTGCCCGCCTTGCGCGCTTAGGTGTCGACGAAGACACCGCCAGCAGCTACGCCGATGATATCACCAAAGTACTAAAGCTAATGCAAACGCTTGGCAATGTAGACACCACCGATATCAAACCTTTGTCAAACATTCATGAAGTTTGCCAAGATTTACGCGCGGACGTCGCCAAACACGATATCAATCGCGAGCGCAATCAATCTATGGCGCCTGCTGTTGAAGCGGGTCTATACCTTGTGCCACAAGTGATTGAATAATAACTCTAAAATTTTTTACCTTTACTTTATCCTATTTACTGCTATTCACATTTTGACGGACGACACCTTATGTCTGAACTTCACCTCTTAAGTACCCAGCAGCTTATTACGGGCTTGCAAGACAAACAATTTAGCAGCCTTGAGCTGACTGAACACTATATTAAGCGCATCGATGCGCTCGACAGTAAGATTAACAGTTTTATAACCCATACCTCTGAAACGGCGCGCGCGCAAGCACAAGCGGCGGATGAGATGCGTGCCCAAGGTGATAAGCGTCCTTTGCTTGGCGTACCGATGGCGCACAAAGATATTTTTTGTACCCAAGGCGTATTGACGACTTGTGGCTCAAAAATGCTGCATAACTTTATTTCACCTTATGACGCAACTATCGTCACCAATATCGATAAAGCGGGCATGATTAGCCTTGGTAAGCTCAACATGGATGAGTTTGCGATGGGCTCGGATAATGAGAGCTCGCATTATGGCGCGGTACACAATCCTTGGAATCTAGCGCACGTCCCCGGTGGCTCATCGGGTGGTAGTGCTGCTGCCGTCGCTGCAGGCTTTGTTCCTGTTGCTACTGCTAGTGATACGGGTGGCTCTATTCGTCAGCCTGCGTCATTTTGTGGTTTAACAGGTATCAAACCAACTTATGGTCGTATCTCGCGCTTCGGTATGATTGCTTATGCGTCAAGTCTTGACCAAGCAGGTAGCATGGGTCGCAGCGCGATGGACTGTGCCTATCTATTGCAACCAATGATTGGTCATGATCCACGCGATGCCACTTCTATCAAATACGATATGCCAGATTATGTCCAAGATTTGAATGCTGCGGTAACGGCTGCTGGTGATAATGCGAAACCATTAGAAGGCTTACGTATTGGCGTGGCAAAAGAGTACTTTACCAGCGGACTTAATACGGAAGTTGAGCAAACGGTACGTGCAGCGCTCAAACAATATGAAGCGCTTGGTGCAACGATTGTAGAGGTCAATATTACTGACCCTGAGATTACCCTTGCCACTTATTATATGCTCGCACCAGCGGAAGCATCATCGAACCTATCACGCTTTGACGGCGTGCGTTTTGGTTATCGCTGTGAAAACCCAACCGACCTTCTCGACTTATATACGCGCTCACGCTCAGAAGGCTTTGGCCCTGAAGTACAACGTCGTATTTTGACCGGTACTTATGCGCTATCTGCTGGTTACTTTGATGCTTATTACACCAAGGCACAAAAAGTGCGTCGTCTAATCGTGAAAGACTTTGAAGACGCCTTTGCTAACTGTGATGTCATCGCCAGTCCAACCGCGCCAACCGCTGCTTATAAACTTGGTGAAGATCTTGACCCTGCGACAATGTACTTGGGTGACGTATATACCATCGGTGTCAACTTAGCTGGTCTACCTGCGCTTAGTCAGCCTGTTGGTTTAACCTCAAACGGTTTACCAATTGGTTTACAATTGATTGGTCAATATTGGCAAGAGAGCAAGCTGCTCTCTACCGCGCATCTATTCCAGCAGCATACAGACCACCATTTGCAACACTCTACCATCGCGAAGGAGACGGTATAATGAACACAGCAACTACTACTGATAATGCCGCGCATCAAGAAATAGTCCGCAAAGAGCTGTTCGTAGATGGCTATGAAGTCGTCATCGGTATTGAGATTCACTGCCAGCTGAATACGGAAAGTAAAATATTCTCTAGCGCGCCCACTGACTTTGGTCATGAGCCAAACAGCCAAGCCAGTATTGTAGACTTAGGTCTGCCTGGTGTCTTACCAGTGCTAAATGCTGGTGTGGTCGATCGTGCCTTAAAATTCGGTATCGGCGTCCATGCTGAGCTAGGATTATTCAACACTTTTGATCGTAAAAACTACTTCTACCCTGATTTACCAAAAGGCTATCAAATTACCCAAATGGCCAATCCTATCGTTGGCAAGGGTTATATTGATGTCGTGGTCAATGAGGGCGAGAAAAACGAATATCCAAAACGTATGGGCATCACCCGCGCACATTTAGAAGAAGATGCTGGTAAATCAGTGCACGATGCCGTCGATGGCATGACGGGCGTTGATTTGAACCGTGCTGGTACACCATTAATCGAAATCGTCTCTGAGCCTGATATGCGCTCAGCTCATGAAGCTCTTGCTTATATCAAAGCCATTCATCAGTTGGTCACTTGGCTTGGTATTTCAGATGCCATCATGGCAGAAGGCTCATTCCGCTGTGATTGTAACGTCTCTATCCGTAAGCCTGGTGCAGAGCTGGGTACGCGTACTGAGCTGAAGAACTTAAACTCATTCCGCTTTATCGAGCGTGCCATCAATCGCGAAATCGAGCGTCAAATTGATATCTTAGAAGACGGTGGCAAGGTCGTGCAAGCAACGATGCTTTATGATCCAGAGCGCGATGAAACTCGTGTTATGCGTACCAAAGAAGACGCCAACGACTATCGCTACTTCCCTGATCCTGACTTGCTACCTGTGCGTATCGAACAGCATACGGTTGATAGCATTCGTGCAGCTATGCCTGAGCTACCGGTTGCCCGTCGTGCGCGTTTTGAAGAGGCGCTTGGTCTTTCAGAATATGATGCTCGTATCTTGACTGGTAGCCGTCAAATTGCGAATTACTTTGAGGCTGTAGTCGCAGAAGTTGGGCAGGCAGATGCCAAAATGGCAGCTAACTGGGTGATGGGCGATCTACTCGGTGCGCTGAATAAAGATGACAAAGAAATTACTGACTCTCCTATCAGCGCCAAGCAATTGGCTAGCATGCTAGCCCGTATTAAAGACGATACCTTATCTGGCAAATTGGCGAAGAAAGTCTTTAGCTCCTTATATGAGCGCGAAGGTGGCGATGCTGATGACGCAGCAGATAAAATCATCGAGGAAAAAGGACTTAAGCAAGAGACCGATACCGGCGCTATCAAAGCCATCGTCGAAGACGTCATCGCAAAAAACCAAGCGATGGTCGAAGAGTATCGCGGCGGTAAAGAAAAAGCCTTTAACGGTCTGGTCGGTCAAGTAATGAAAGCCAGCCGCGGTAGTGCTAATCCCCAGCAAGTAAACCAGATCCTAAAAGAGTTACTGGGTTAAGGTTAACTGCTCATTGGTTATGCTGACTATGATAAATAAAATACCATTGTAGATTTTGGCTAAAATAAATAGCCCTTGCAATATGCATAATTTTGCGTAAAATAGTCAGTCATTCGGGGCGTAGCGCAGTCTGGTAGCGCACTACACTGGGGGTGTAGTGGTCGCAGGTTCAAATCCTGCCGTTCCGACCAAACATAGATTTAGGGCAGACCGTCATTGACCGTCTGCCCTTTATTTTGGGCGTTTTTCAGGTTTTCACTACCTTATAGGTGTATGGCGTTCCATATAGAATGTTGGTATTATTGTTGGTATCGAAGTATTTTTACCTCGACAATACCAACAAAGGATAGACCCATGCCCCTAACCCATACAGGTATCAACAAGCTACAGCCTAGTAACACCTCTATTGCTACAAAACGACCTGATAAACATAGCGATGGTAACGGGCTGCAACTATGGGTTCGTTATACGGGCGTTAAGTCATGGATCAGCGCATACCGTTGGCAAGGCAAACAGCAAACCCTTACTATTGGCACTTATCCAATAATGAGCCTACAAAATGCACGCCAGCGCAATATTGAGATTAAAAGATTAATAGCTGATGGTGTGAACCCTAAAGACGATAAGAAAAAGACACAAGCCGACAATGACGGATCAAGGGCATTTGATACGATAGCCCAGCGTTGGCATGATGACCGCAAAGCGCATATAGCCCCTACTACCTATAGCCGTGATTATTCACAGTACCAACGCGATATTAAGCCCTTTATTGGTCACATGAACATAGAGGACATAACCGCGCCTGATATTTTGGCTATTGGCAAATCTATCGAAGCAAGGGGCGCAGCTGATATGGCAAGGCGTGCAATACGTCAAACAGGGCAAATCTTTAAACAAGCAATACGTGAGGGCTTAACTAATCTCAACCCAGCCAACGACCTAACCGAAGCATTAAAACCGCATAAGGTGAAGCACCATAGCCGTATCACTAGCCAGCAACTACCTAAACTACTTCAAGATATTAATGCCTATGATGGTGATCTACTGGTGAAGCTTGGCTTATGGTTTCTATGCTATACGTTTGTAAGAACGCAAGAACTACGCTTTATGGAATGGAGCGAGATAGACTACAAAGCCAAAATATGGCGCATACCAGCCGACAAGATGAAAATGGATAGACCGCATTTAGTACCATTAGCACCGCAAACAATGGCAATCTTAGAGCAAATCAAGGCGTTAGGTTTTTCGGATCAATACGTTTTCTTTAATACCTCAACCCGTAAGCCGTACAGTATGAACGCTTTTATCACTGCCCTATGGCGCATGGGTTATAAGGGTAGAATGACGGGGCACGGCTTTAGAGGGCTTGCCAGCACTACCCTACATGAACAGGAATTTATGCACGAAGCTATAGAGCTACAGCTGGCACATGAAAAAGAAAACAAGATAAGCAAAGCATACAACGGGGCGCAGCATTTACCTTACAGAACTAAGATGATGAATGAATGGGCAAAATTTATTGATGATGCCTATGCTGGCAAGATTGATAACTTGATACGTGCAGACTTCAAACAACAAGCACAAAAGCATGGCTAACGTCATGCTATAACGACCATGCAAGGCTAGGACTAATTACCCGAACGGCGGCTATTCACACCCTTAAGCTGTCAGTGCCTTGCACCTACTTTGATTTAAGGGTGTAGGGGTGTGATTTGTGGGAATTATTTACGAAGCGATAAGAAAAGCAGAAGATGAAGAACTGTCTTGGGAAACAGAGGACGATGACAAGTTTATTAGCTTCCACTTGTTTATAGAGTTGCTAGAACTTTATGCTGATGATAGAAAGCAACTGATAATCCAATATTTAATCAATGACGATGAATTTTTAAAGCTAGATTTTTACCGTTATGACTATATGGCAGTAGATGAAAATGGAGCAGAAGTAGATATATTGTGTAGTATTAACGAAGGGACTAGTAGAGAATTTATAGAGTCTTTAGACCATGTTCCTACCTATGTCCGTCATAGTTATGATGCCTATAGCAACGATGACCCGAGCTTTTACCCAACTGAAGAATTCTTAGAGCGATTGCTAGAAGATGACATAGATGATTCTTTTAACGATAAGTGCTGGAAGATAGAGGACATACTAGAATTAGATTGTATGCAGCACATAGGCTTAGATAGGCATTCATATAGAGAATGTGAGAAAGCATTAACGATAGACGCTCGCACAACTCTTAGTTATATAAAAGAAAGACAGCAATTCAAAGAGAAACTAAAAATAGAACAGCAAAAGACAGCTAGAAGTCAGAATATTGACCTTGATATATATGATAGTGCTATTGAAGAGTTGAAGAAAAAGGAAGCTGAAGTAAAAGGTTTACTAGAAAAAATAAGAAATTTAGAAAGTAAGTCTTTATCAAGTGAAGATGAGCCAATGCACCCTAGAACAGCTAATAATGCTAGTAAAATAATATCAGCACTTACTAGTGAGCTGTTAAACATAGACTTAACACAACCTTATGCGATTGATAGTAATGGGAGAATACAGAAAGCTATTGAGAAACAAGGTAATACCATGAGTAAAGACGTTATTGCTTACTGGTTAAAACTTGCCCATGAAAATAGTATTTAATTCTAATTAGCTTCTAGTTAGAACTCTTAACTATCTAACTAGAACTATCGAACAACCCCACCACATACCATAGAGCCATGTTGAAAGCCGTAGAACACCTTTACGGCTAACATGGAGATATGAAAATGACACAGCAACAAGCCACCCAAAACGCGCCAGTAATTCCTTTTACTGGTGACACCTCGCACGATACCGAACCAACCAACGCAAACAGTCCAGCTATGCAAATGCCTACTACTGGTATGGGCAGAGCAAAGGACATTTTGCCGTTCCTACCCTTTAGCAAAACCACCCTTTTTGAATGGTCAAAAGATGGACGTTTCCCAGCTGGCAAGAAGTTAAGCCCTACTATGACCGCATGGAGCTATGCAGACATTCACGAATGGCTTAATTCTCACACCTCAACCACTAGCGAGGTGTAACCCATGATGACTACAGCCAGCACCACCGCCCCAGTGACCAACCAGCCAGCGCCTAAGACACAGATTGATATTGTTAGAGCACACCTGATGACAGGGGCAACGATCACCACATGGGACGCATACCGCCTTTATCAAATCACATGCCTAGCGCAGCGCATACACGACCTAAGAACCGCAGGGCTAACCATTCAAAGTGAGATGGTCACGCACAATGACAAGCGTTTTTCAGTCTATTGGCTTGATGAGCAGACTTTACTTGAAAGCGAACTATCTAACAGCGAGGTGACACCATGAGCATAACCGAACCATTGGAAGTATTAGAGCCGCGACTGGTAGCAGTGGACACTTATACGCTGTGCCATGTGGACGACTACATACAAGACGTATCGAACGATTGTGAAAGCCTTGCTTATGCGCTGAACACCATCGAAACAACCGACCCAGCAAGTCAGGGCGTGATTGTGGCGATACGTTCCGCGCTACTGGCACACAGCGAACATGCCAGCAAAATGAGTGCTGACATCATGAGCGACCTAATCGCACAAGACGAGGTGAAAGTTAATGAGTAATCAAATATTAGTATCAGCCGACCACTTGGAAAGTATCAGTGAGCAGATAGTCTTATTGAATATTGATAACGGTCATCTAGCAATGGCATTACAAGCCGTGCAAGTAGATTGCGCGGTATCAGGTGGCGTTATCAATGCGGTCATCATGGCGCTATCAGGCAATGCCGCTACTACTGAGGACATAGCCGACCAGTTACACGGCATGTTGTCAGCGCCACAAGAGGAGGTAGCAGATCATGAGTAGTGACGATTTAATAAACGAAGTCATGGACGGGCTGAAAAGAGAGGGTATGTTAATGATACCTGATGACTTTATTGACCAGCTAATCATTACCTTACACGCCAATGTGACCATCATTAAAACCATGACAGAACTTGCAGAACTTGAAACCAAGATGTTAGGCAGCTTGTTACCTACAGGCAGCCGACAAGTGGAGTCGCTAAAAAACCTATCTATAAAAATAGCAGAAATAGCTTTCAACGTGGAGGACGTAAGAAATGACCAACGATAACAGAACCAGTCTAAAAGCCAGCCACGGGGCACACAATCGCAATGAGCCACATAAGCGTGGCTTACTACTTAGCTTTATCATCTTTATGGCATGGGTGATAGGTATTGGCTTGCTACTCTCACTGGTAGCTTGCCAGCCAGCACAAGCAAAACAGATTGCAACTGATGATAGCAGCGGTTACTATATAGACCTCTCAAAACACGCAAGCGGTAAGCCATACCGTTACTTATTGGCTTTTTTTATGCCTGATAATAGCGCAGCCTCTCAAGCTGTCCCTATCTATTCAAGCATAACCCCACAAGCACACTCGAGTGCAACAAGGGGGCAAACCATCATATCTATAGCAAATCACTTGCTAACCGACTATGACGGGTTGACGCTGCAAAATACAATAGCCGAAAGGCGAATATGCAGGGCGGTTGCTTGCGTGACCGAGAGTAAGACCCGTCACCCTATACTTTTACCGTATAGCGTGGCATTCACTCAAAAAACAACGCAAGGAGGGCATTATCATGCCTAATTCAATCCGCACGACCTCAAACACAAACACCCCTACACTATCTAATCAAACCCTTAATGGTTCGTATGATAACGGCGTGTCTATTGTGCAAAACAAACAGCGTAAGGTTATCGACTTAACCAGTGCTGATGATGACGAAGTTATTTTAATGCCGTCTATCATGCTATCGGATATTGCTTGTGACATTAACGGGGCTGCTACTGTCTTACATGATTTAGGGCAGTTATTAAACCTTGTCTATCAGCAAAAAGTAGAGCCAAGTACAGTTATAGCAATGGCGCGTCTGTCACAAGATGCCGCCGATACTTGGATTAATCTGCTTTATAGCCAACTGGACACTATCAACGAACCCTTAGCCCAAACTGGTTTTGGTAAGGTAGATGCTTGTGCCTACTAATAAGAGCTACCCACCAAAGCAAAGCCGCAAGCACGCCAAGCGCAAAAGCTACTATAAAAAATATAGAGCCACACGCCAGCCGAACCAGTCGCAAGCAAGGGGGACTAGATGACCACTACACCACAAACAGCCGTCCATGAAAAAGCCCGTGCATTTAGCACAGGCTTTACAGTGGTAATAAATAGCTTTGATGCAGTCACACGGCAAGGACTGGCAAACGATAAGCTATTGCTTAAACTATTTGACCTACTACCGCCTAATAGCTTGCTTAACGTCACCGACAATCTTACTACAGATGACGACAAAGTAGTACCGACAGCTGGCACGATAGCCCTAAGATTGACCGATAAACAAGGCGATATTGTAGGCGCGGTATTCTACACACCAAACAGCAAAGCAAAGCCCATTGTTATTGACCCTACGGGGTATGGCGCTATCGTCATGGGTGAGCTAAACAAAGCCAATGAGGTGATAGCGTTTGATGATATAACCCATGCTATTGATGCTTATCAATGTATGGCAGCTGATGATATAACTATTATTGTTAGTCCTCAAAAGACAAGTCAGCACCTCAAAAAGATGGTGCAGCATTGGAGTAGCGGATCACTGCTAACCGTACCAATGACCATAGATAACAAACGCATGATAAATCTACTAGCAGGTGTGAATGCTAGGGCATTGGTTACTATGGCTGATATTGTCACCTTGCTACATGCTAACCATAGCTATGAGGCGATACTGGCAGCTGATGACAGCCAAATCATTAATTTAAAAGAGTCTGCCTACTATCCTGAATGGCGCGATGATCCACAGCTGAATGAGCCGATGATTTATGCTGATGGACGTTTTGAGCTATATCACGATGGATTGTTTTTTGTGAAGTATAACGATGATAACCCAGCAAATATAACCTTTAAGTTTAAGGCGTTTGTTTGTTCACCGATTGAGGTTATCGCAAAAGTAAGGGACACAAGCAGCGGTACATGGGGGCGGTTATTACAATGGCGTGATGATGATAGCGTGCTACATACGTGGTCAATGCCGTTATCACTGCTACAAGGTGATGCCCGTGAATATCGTAGAGAATTGGCTAGTCAAGGCTTGAACATTACCACCAACCCCAAACAGCGTAGCTATTTAGATACTTATATTCAGGACTACCCTATTCACAAGCGGGCGTTATGCGTGGATAAGCTAGGCTGGCACGATGAGCAATATATATTGCCTAATGGTGCAATAGGTAGTGATGGTAAGGAGTTGATTGTTTACCAGTCTGCCCATGCAATCAACAGCACGATAACCCAGCAAGGGACATTAGAACAATGGCGTGATGAATTATGCAAACCACTAGCCGAACAAAGCCGTTTTGTTTTCTCTATTGCTTGCGCGTTTGCAGGGCAATTACTCGCGCTACTAGATGATGACGGAGGCGGTTTTCACATACTAGGTTCATCAAGTATGGGTAAGTCATTATCGCTAAAAACGGCTGCTAGTGTATAGGGCAAGCCTGACAGCTACACTAAGACATGGCGCAGCACAGATAACGCCTTAGAGGGCACAGCAAGCGAGTATAACGATAGTTTTTTACCCCTCGATGAAATAAGCGAATGTGATCCCAAAATTATTGGCAAAAGTAGCTATATGCTAGCTAATGGTCAAGGTAAAGGGCGCAGCACCACTACAGGGCATAACCGTATAGCCAAAACATGGCGCATTATTTTTTTATCTAATGGTGAGGAGTCACTACAGAACCTTATGGCGCAAGCAGGTCAAAAGACTAATGCAGGTATTGAGGTTCGCATAGCTCATATAGATGCTGATGCTGGCAAAGGCTTAAAGACGTTTGATAGTTTGGTAATGGCAAAAACGGGCGCAGCACAAGCCGATAAAATAAAAGAGTTATCAAATACTTTCTATGGTGTAGCTGGTATGGCGTGGCTAGAACATATCACCAATGACAAAGCAGCGACCACAGCAACCGCTAGGCAGCTTGTAAACGACTTTATGAGCCATTACCCAAAGCTAGCACCGCAAGCGCATAGAGTGGCTAAACGGTTCGCTATTGTGGCAACAGCTGGAGAGATAGCAACAAGCGCAGGCATTACAGGCTGGCAAGTAGGACAAGCAACCACAGCCGTTAGGGTATGTTTAGATAATTGGCTTGATAACTATGGCCGTGATGGTGAGCATGAGCAACGCCAAATTATAGAACATATCAAAGCATTTATTGAACAGCACGGATCAAGTCGCTTTCAGCCTTGTCACAGCACCGCCTATCAAGATTTTGAGCATAAAATCATTAACCGCGCAGGCTATCATAACTACGATACAGGCGAATATTATTTCTCTACTAGCATGTTTGATGAAGTATGTTCACCATTTAGTAAAAGCAAAGTACTACAGGTATTAGACGATGCTAAATTACTGAATGTGACTGAGAATGACCGCAAAACATGCAGGATTGCTTTACCGTTTGAAAAAAACCGTAAGCGTGTCTATGCTATCAAAAACGACATATTAAGTTATGAAACTGATAAAAGCATTGGGACAGGCGGGACAACTGGGACAACCCATACACCGCAAGGGATAAGCACTGTCCCAAGCACTAAAAAACCACTGGGACAGCTGGGACAGAATACATCAATATGCTAGTTTGTCCCAAGTGTCCCAAAGGCTAAAAATAGACTGGGACAGCTACAAGCCATTAAGGACGGGCGTTGTCCCGTTGTCCCAAGTGTCCCAAGCAAAAAACTAAGGTACAGCATAATAATCAAAGGTAGGCGTTTAGCGTCTGCCTTTTTTTGTGCCTGATGTTTATAAAAATTTACTTTGAAATAGATATAAATTAATCCATGTTAGAATAAGGGTTATAAAACTACTTAATGATTTAGATAACAATTAGAAATCATCATGCCAGCCATTGCCACTACTTCAAGCTTGAATAACTACCCTAGATTGAGCATTAGCAGCTATCGTGAGCAGTTGAGGCAAGGCAAAGCTTACAGTATCGAGTTAGGTTATAGCTATGGTGGCAAGTCTTACAGCTACAGCATAAAATTAGATAACACCGCTTGTCACTATGGCAATTACCGTCATTGGTGGTTATGTCCAAAGTGCAGCAAAAGAGTATCAGTATTATATTGTGCTGGCTTATACGTTTGCAGACACTGCATAGGTGCTAATTATGGTTCACAGCTAAAACAACCTATAGACCGTTTATTTAGCCGTGCTGAAGCAATCAGGAGGCGTTTAGGCTGGCAAGCAGGGATAGCGCATGGTAATCAAGGCAGACCAAAACACATGCACTTCTCTACCTACTACAGGCTAATAAATGAGCATAACAAGCTAGTACAAAAGATATGCGGTGCAACTATGGTGGCAATTAATAAAAACAAAGGCAGGGCAAGCTATGAGCGATAGAACAAGGGATATAATTACATTAGATAGCCTACTCGATGAAATAGAACAAGTTAGGCAAATGGCACTCACTGATGACGATTATAAAACAGCGTTGTCATGCACCATGAGCAAATCAAAACTGCTAGGCGGTGGCATACGCTTAGAGTATAGAGAAAAAGACAGAAACGACCCATTAACCAAGATGCTAGCCATGTGATTGAGAGCAGCAAACAGACAAGATATGATAGAAAAGGCAAACTTGCTTAATGATTTAGATAACCTACGAAATATAACCATGCCTACCACTGCAAATACTTACAGCCTTGATGACTACCCACAGCTAAGCATAGCGAGCTATCGTGAGTATTTACGCATAACAAAGCCTGACAGCCTACCAGTGGGCTATAACTACAACGGCAAAGCATACCGCTATAACATTGATCTATTAACGACACCGTGCAACTATGGGCATTATCGCTATTGGTGGTCATGCCCTAAATGCTGTAAACGTGTGGGCGTGCTTTATTGTGCTGGGATTTACGTTTGTAGGCATTGCATAGGAGCGAACTATCAAACACAACTTATGCAGCCGTGGCAGCGACCTGATGCACGTATGCAAGCAATTAGAAAGCGTTTAGGCTGGCAGTATGGCGCATATCAACGTAAGCCCAAAGGTATGCACCGCGCTACACATAAACGGCTATTTTTAGAATATATGGATATAGAGGATAGTTACTTAGATAGGATAAGGATTATTGATGAATTAGTGAAAACATCTTGAACAATTACAATGCCCTGCTATGCAGATATAATAAATGCCAAAACATTAGTTCGATATACATATACTTACACAAGCTATATACTACCGACATTTTTAATAATCATGTTCGGTAAATAACTCTATGAAATTTAGAAAAGATATCAATGGCCTTAGGGCATTTGCAGTCATCGGTGTTTTGCTATTTCACTTTAACGCCTCTTGGATGCCTGGTGGTTTTGCTGGTGTTGATGTCTTCTTTGTAATTTCAGGGTTTTTAATGACTGGAATTATATTTAGAGGTATTGAGCAAGAAAAATTTTCTATTCTAAATTTCTATGTGGCTCGTGCTAATAGGATTATCCCTGCCTTGGCGTTACTGTGCTTGGTATTGTTAGTCTTTGGCTGGTTCTATCTGACACCTATAGAGTACAGAGCATTAGGGAAGCATGCTGCCAGTAGTGTCGGTTTCTTATCTAACTTTGTTTATTGGTCAGAAGCAGGTTATTTTGACGCGGCTTCTCATGAGAAATGGCTGTTACACACTTGGACACTATCAGTAGAGTGGCAGTTTTATATCATCTATCCGCTAATACTAGTCGCTATGCGCAAGTTTCTGTCTATCAAGACGATGAAATCTATACTAATAGTGGGGACAGTACTTGGTTTTATATTCTCTGTTATAGCAACCTACAAATTACCTAACGCATCATATTACCTTCTCCCTATGAGGGCATGGGAGATGATGATTGGTGGGGTCGCCTATCTCTATCCTTTTGCATTACAAGAGAATAGAAAAAAGCTTTTAGAGAGAATAGGGTTAGTTTTAGTGGTGGGGTCTTACTTCCTCATCTCAGCAGAAAACGCTTGGCCAGGTTACTTAGCACTATTTCCTGTTGTGGGTTCGTTTCTTATTATTCAGGCACAACGCAATGACAGTATCATCACAAACAACATCATATTCCAAAAAATAGGTACTTGGTCTTACTCTATTTATTTGTGGCACTGGCCTTTGGTAGTCATTATTTATACATTCGCATTGCCTGAATACTATATTTATTTAGGCTTGGCGTTATCAATACTTCTTGGCTTCCTAAGTTATAAGTATGTTGAAAAAATTAATTTCCCAAGAAGTTTTCCAACTCTTTTAAGTTATTTAAAATGTAAGCCTATTTATATTGCTGCCTCAATTTTTTTAATTTCAATCATAATAATTGCAACTGATGGAGCCAAAACAAGGTTTGTTGATAGAGAGCCATACGTCAAAGAGCAAATGAAAAATATCATTTTTCCTTCAAGAGCAACAGGATACTGTTTCTTTAATGACACAGACCTAGGTTATCCCGACAAAGATCTTGGAACTTCTTGTTTATTGACTAACACTGGAGATAAAAAGATTTTACTTTTCGGCTCTTCGTATGCTGGAATGTACGAACCTTTTTGGAAAGAGTTTGCAAAAGATAATAACTACCTTCTGCAGTCCATAACTACGTCATGGTGCGCACCTTATCTTAATGATGACTTTCCAAAAACACAGCTAAATACAGAGCAACATACACAGTGTCTATATAACAGAAGGTATGTCTCTGAAAATATAGAAGATTTTGATGCTATAGTCCTTGCAGGTTTATGGTCGGTTAGATATCAATCTGGATCACTACACTATATTAAACCAACAATTGACTTAGCATTATCTAAAGGAGTTAAAGTTATCTTAATGGCTAGTCCTGTAGCTTATGCATCAAACCCAATTGCTCGAATGGAATCTTCGTTATGGTCAGAGAAAGCTTACAAGCATCAAAAAAGTAATGATACTTTTAATCAAGAGGCTAATGACTACGTTCATAACATAGCGGATGAAAAAGGAGTTTTCTTTGTTAAAAGAGATACCATTTTTGATGAAAAAGATTTCTATTTAAAGAGTGATTTAGAATTTCCTTATAGTCTTGACGGAGGTCACATATCACAAGAAGGCTCTTTGTACGCGTACAAGTTTTTTAAAGATAATAGATACGACGCTAATTTAATTAATTACATTGGAAATAAGAATTAGAGATAAGGCAAGTAGCATATTAGGTTACTACAGGATCTAATTTCCAAATAATCGATTGAAACTCCCACTCATTGAAGTTTCGGTCTACGTAAGGAACCCTTTACGCAGACCATAGGAATGAATACGGCAATAAGTTACTAACACCGATGTTTAAGAGTGCATTATATTAGATAGTCAAAAATAGGGATGAATATCGAATATTAAAAACGATTGTTGGTATTATTGTTGGTATCGTCAATATAAAATAATATCGGACCTTTATAAAACAAGGCATACAGCTTACAATTTACTTCCTGCCGTTCCGACCAAACATAGCAGTAATACAGGAAAGCCAATCATTTTTTAATGGTTGGCTTTTTTTATGTTCATTACTTTTCATTTAATATTACAAAGAAGTTTTAGTAATCGCACTTAACGCTTCATTGATGACAAATACTTTAGATTTAATGTCTTTAAAACCAAATGAGGTCAGTCTTTGGGTATGCTTCTCTAAATATCGGTTGGCATCGTCCAGATTATCAAATACATAAATACCACCTGCTTCTTGCGTCTCTTCGTTTTCTGTCCATAGTTTATAGACCAGACCGTTTTCAGTGGCGATGTTTTCGGCCAGCTCTTTCATGGCATCAAAAAACGCACTGCCAAAAGGTCCGCTATAGGGAAAGTCGATTTGTAAAAGATATTTCATCTATTAATCCTCATTATTATCAAATAGGTCGGCAAAATATTATGCTGCCAGATGACTACAATCTTAACATATTACGATTGCCTATAGACTTTTAGCAATTGAGACGCTAGGGTAAATACTTTATATCTATTCTGATTTGACCTATGTCTGAGCTTCGCACTCTATACCATACCACTCCTAAAACTTATGCGCCCTGGGAAGCTTACCAGCGACCTTATGTGCGTGACTTGGCGTATGTGCTTGCGTGCCCTAATGTATTGACCGAGTGGCTAGACTTTGCACCTCATCAAAATACTCATCCTATCTCAGTACATAACGCAGCATTTTGGCAAATGCAGTTTGAGGCATATAAGCAGCGTTTGAAAGAGTTGGATACTACCAGTGCTTATCAGGCGCTGACCCGCTACTTATTAAAACGTCCCAGCCCTAATCGTTTGGGTTTTCACTTTGAAGGCTTATTGTCATTTTGGCTAGAGGATGGCTTTGCGCGCAAGTTGCATCCGTACGAGACCCTTGCTAATAATGTGCAGTTATACAATGGCAAACAGACGACTGGTGAGCTGGATTTGATTTTGTATAATCATGAGGAAAAGCTCACTGAACATTGGGAATTGGCGATTAAGTTTTTTATGGGCGCCGCCCCTTTTGCGCCGATAAACTGGGTTGGCATAAACTCCAACGACAATCTACAACGCAAAATGATTCATATGCAAACCAAGCAGTTTTGTAGCATTTGGGTGAATACTGAAAAGCATGGGCAAGTTAAGGTTGATAAACGTTATGGCGTCATAAAAGGGCGATTCTTTTTGCCAATGAACATCGCTAATTTCGTCTATCCTCATTGGCTAACACCTAGCTTCCCCATGCATAAATGGTGCGATAAGACGGATAACGAAACCCTTGCGAAGATTGACATCAGCGCATTGCGCGCAGCTCACTATATAGAATGGTTTAGCAAGCGCGACTTTTACGATGACCGTCGATCGCCACTTATTATTTCTGAAAACGGTATCTTAAAAACAGGGCTATACTTTGAAGGAGATAGACCGATTGTCATTTATCCTAAAAAATCCGACCAAGCAGAAGATTAACTTTAAGCTTTTATTATAATCTTAATAATTTTTAATAACTCTCAATCACCTGCATCAGCTCATATCTCAGCATATCGGCACTTGGCATACGCTCGGCATGAAAACGCACGATAGCAATACCCGCACTGGCAAGCGCTTTATCTTTTTTATCATCGGCCTTTTGACGTGCTTTACTGCTGTGCGTCCAATCATCAAGCTCGATAGCGAGCAAAGTAGTCTGGGCATCGACATCAACAATCACATAGTCGACACTTTGACGACAAATACGATTAAACCAAAAACTGCGTTCTGAGGTTTCACTGCTATTGGCTTCGATGATACGTGACAGCTGAACTTGGACAAAAATATGATATTCAGGTAAAGCGTTTTTTAACTTATTAAAGAATATCACTTCCGTGTCCGTCATGATGGGCATCATCGCAAATGGCCAAATAGCCAGCTCATCACCACGCACAGGGGGCGGCTCAGGCTCAGTAACTTGTTTAGAAGAAAACAGTTTTGGCAAGGTGATCAGCCCTACAAATCCAACTGCCAATATTAAAAATATAACGCCAAATGACATGGTTTTACCTTATACATAATGAAAGCCGTCAGCTATGTGTAATGATGTCAGTAAAGTGACGACACATACCTAACCGCGACAGGGCAGCCTTTGTAGGCTGACAGGTTATACAGAGAGGAACAAAAAGGAGCGGCGCTCATCGTAACCAAGCTTACGCCAATCAGCAAACGATAAAACAAAAAACACGACAATAGATGTCGTGTTTGAATAAAACTAGCTACAGCGATAGAAATATAAACGAGCCTAATTAAAATATAGCTAGTTGTTTAGCAATAATGGTCATTAGGTTACAGCGCTATAAATGCCATTTTAACGCCAGTATAAGACCCAAGCGCTTGTTGTATTAACTTTAGGGTCGCTATTAATCTTATCTTTTAACGCCAATGCCGCGACTTTACCACGCTCAGGACCAACGATAACGCGCACACCGCGACTGGTAGAGCTGGTCTTAACTTGATAGCCGGCAGATTGGAATTTCTTTGCCAGCTCATCCGCTTTGGCTTGATCATTTGCCAATGCTACTTGTACGCCAAAGCTACCTTTAGCATCGGTTTCTTTGACCTCTTTACGCGCTTCGCTAAGTTTCTGCTGCGCTTCACGCTTGGCATCGGCCGATTTCTTGGCTAACGCTTCCTCTTTTTGAAGCTTATCTTCACGTGCCTTTTCAGCTGCCGCTGCTTCACGCGCTAACCGCTCTACCTGCTTACGCGATGGAATGGCAAGACTTTGACCCAGTTGTAGAGATGTCGAAGGTGATAGATTATTCGCTTGTGCCAAGACCTCCACGGGCATGTTATATTGCCGCGCCAGTTTAATCAGCCCGTCACCTTTTTTCACTTGATAGTCAGAAGGCGACTTTGGTGGCTCATTTTTAGCTACTTCTGCTGCTTCTCGCTTTTTCTCAGCGGCAGCTTGCGATTGTCTCTGAGCATCAGCCTGCTTTTTTGCCTCAGCTTCCTTTTTACTATCTGCTAATTTCTTAGCAGCCGCTTGTTCTTTAAGAGCAGCTTGGCGCTGAGCTTCTTGTTGCGCCTGGGCAGCTTTTTGCTCTTGCTGCTCTCGAGCTTTTACATCATTTTCAGCTGAAGCAGTAGCGCTATCACTGCTATCAGTACGAGGCTTTACCGTTGGCGTTGCAAGGTTGTTTTTTGCAGCCTCTGACTCTTTACTTTCTTCAGCAGCTGGTGCGCTACTGGCCATATATTGCTGACTTTCCGCACGGGCTTTTGCCAATGCTTGTGCTTCAGCCGCTTCTTGTTCGGTTAAGAACTGCTGAGCACGCTTTTCTTGTTCTGCAACACGAGCAGCGCGCTCTTTTTGTTTTTGTGCCAAGATGCGCTTTTCAGTCTCGATATCAGTCGTCAATGGCTGCGGAGGCTCTTGCGCGGGGCTTGGCTTATCTATCATTGCTGACGCTGGTTGGGGCTTATTGCTATCACCAATTTGTTGCACCATGGCGTATAGCATCACGCTACCGCCTATAATCATCCCAATGCCCAATAAGGCTTGTCTCGAAAAGTTCATCCGTTTACGTCTCTTAGTTGGTAATAAGGTTGATTGAGCGGCGCAACTGTCGTCTCAAAAACTATTATTTCAAAAACGGTCGTCTTAAAACTATGCTTAAATAGTTTAAATCGCTTTGATAAATAGCTTTGATAGTTAAATAGTTGCCATTGCCGCCGGTTACGTCCATCCATTTATAAAGCTTATGCCGAGCATCTATCTCATAGCATTGTATAGCAGGATGCTAAATCAATTTGATTATAAAGCATATATTTAATACTGTCTGCCATCATGCTACTGCTAAGATTAACATTATATAAATACGATTTTAACTTAAATCATCATCGGCAAGTGCCGCTAGCGCTTCGCCAATCGTATGGAACGAGCCACATACCACGATTAAGTCTTGCGCTTGACTATCATTTATAATGGCATCGGTGGCTTCTGACAAACGTTTAAACTCATGTATTTGCGCACTATCGACATAGCTTGCTAAGATACTTTGCAGCTGCTCAGTGCTCGCCGCCCGTGGATAATCAATCTCAGCAATAAACCAATCGCTAATAGGCAAGCCGGCTTCGGTCAAACGCTGAACGACCTTATTAACATCCTTATCGCCCAACATAGAAAACAGCATTTTAATGCTAGCAGATTTACTAGTTACTTGTTCGGAACTATTTTTCTTCGCTAGATGCTGTTGCCAAAGCGGTAATAATTGCGCCAATAAAAACTCAACGCCTTGCTCATTATGCGCCACATCAAACAGCCAATGGCGGTTATGCGTCTCACGACAATCAAAACGACCAGCGAGCTTGACCGTCTGTAACGCTTGTTCGATAGCCTTTTTATCAATATTTAATGGACTTGCCAGCACCGCTGATAAGGCATTGGCCGTATTGGTCAATGACAGTGCTGGACGTGGTAGCTGCATGGTGACAGCGGCATTACTGTATTGCCAAACGTCGGGATCCACTTCACGATAATCAAAGTCTTGCCCAGCTTGATAACAGGTTGCCTGATGCGTATCAATCGCTTGCTGCACGCTAGCTGGCATCGCAGTAGCGCCATAAACCAGAGTAATGCCATCACGTAAAATACCCGCTTTTTCACGGCCGATATCTTCGACATTATCCCCTAGCCAATCGACATGATCGATAGCGATATTGGTAATCACTGCCATATCAGGATCGATAATATTGACCACATCTAAGCGACCGCCCAACCCAACTTCTAACACCCAAACATCGCAATCTGCTTCGGCAAATATTAATAATGCTGCAAGCGTTGTCATCTCAAAGAATGACAAGGTCAAAGCGCACTGTAACCGCGCATCCTCTACCTTGCTAAAGGCATCAATTAAGGTCTCATCACTGACCATCTCACCATTGATGCGCACGCGCTCGTTAAATATACTCAGATGCGGTGATTGATACAGCGCAATTTTATAACCTGCCGCTTGGCACATTTGCGCAATGACCGCAGTCGTTGAGCCTTTACCGTTGGTGCCCGCTACGGTAAATACATAAGCATCGTCTTTGGCTGACTGTACCACGCCTAACGCCTCAGCAACCGGCAATACTCGCGACAACCCCATATCTATCGCCGAGACATGAATCTGCTGCATATAATCAAGCCATTCAGTTAAGCTCGACTGCTCAGTAGGAGTGTTAGAGGTAGAAAGTGAAGAGTCAGACATGGACGGAACCTATATAGAATTTTTCGAATAAAAAATAGAGGATTAGAAAGCATTCATTAAGAAAATAGAGACAGTATATAACTACCTGACCAAAAAGCAAAAATAGCATTTACCGTTATTGACGATAAATGCTATTAGTGAGTGTGACTTAGTCGATTTAATTTAAAAAGAATACAGTGCTACTGGGATAAATTTGCAAAGTCTCTGGAATGCGAAGCACACAGTAAGCAAGGAAAATTTATACCAGAAAAACGCTATTTCTAATGTTCTTATTTGCTAACAAGTTAAGCGTATTAAGCATCGACATTCGGAACACGGCATAGCTTGGCGAGCAGACGATAAATCGTATCAATTAGCTGATGGCGATGCACCACTTCATCAACCACGCCATGCTCTAATAAGAACTCGGCACGCTGGAACGGCTCTTCTAACGTCTCACGCACGGTTTGTTCAATAACGCGTTTACCTGCAAAGCCAATCATAGCTTTTGGCTCTGCTAAATGGATATCACCAAGCATAGCAAGCGATGCAGTCACCCCGCCATAAACAGGATTGGTCAATACCACAATATATGGCACGCCAGCAATTCGTAAGCGTTCAATCGCCGCCGCAGTACGAGCCATTTGCATTAATGATAGCAAACCTTCTTGCATGCGCGCACCGCCAGAAGCAGCAAAGCAGACCAAAGGAGATTTATCGTTGAGGGCTTTTTCAGCCGCCTCTACAAAACGGTCGCCGACCACCGAGCCCATAGAGCCGCCCATAAAGCGGAAATCAAAGGCACACGTAACGATATCAAGATTGCGTAATTTACCATACATCACAATTAGCGCTTCAGACTCACCGGTCTTGTCCTGTGCTTCGGTCATGCGCTGCGGATAAGGTTTACTATCCACAAAGCTCAATGGATCTTTGGCAGTAAACTGTTGTCCTAGCTCGCCTTCTACTTGATCGAGCAACCAGTTTAAGCGCTCACGTGCACTCATCGGTAAATGATGATCACAATGCGGGCAGACATAACAATTAAAAATCAGCGCGGTATTGGTAATCATTGAATGACAGCTGCTACATTTCGTTGACGGTTCGGTTTCTACCGCCGTCAAAGGTGCGGTCAATTGCTGCTTAATACCCGGTATCGGGCGGTTAAACCACGATTGTCCTGCGGTATTACCGTTTGGCGCAACGCCGTTATTCGCAGCAGCATTATTTATAGTATCTAGTGTTATAGTATCAGTCATAGTATTCGCCATTATCAAAGGCTTATCGACAAGTTGGCTTAGTTACTTGCCCCTAAGAAGTCCGTTTATAAGAATCAATTTAAAAGTCACATATCTTTATAACATCAGCAGTTATAAAGCACGCTTATGCGCAACTGTAACAATTTATATATGATGTTAGTTTACACACGTAAACTAACTTTAGCAAAGTCATTTGCCTGTGTCTTTATAAACATTGTTATAAAAATACCGTTATCGTTTCTATGATAAATAAAGAAGCGCCGACTTTACTACGTCTTTCAAATTTAGATACTAATAAACTCGATATAATATTAGGCTGTTAAACTATCAAGTGCGCCGCGTAGCTCGTCCATTTTCGCCATGATTTTTTGCTGCGCATTAGCAACAGCCGATGCATCATTGGCATCAATATCCGCAAAATTCTGCACCAATGCACTACCAACGATAATACCGTCCGCATGAGCGCCAATTGCTTTAGCTGATGCTGCATCACGAATACCAAAGCCCACGCATACTGGCAAATTTGTCTCCGCTTTAATCGCTTGCACTTGGGTCGCAACATCATCGGTATCTAGCGTTGCCGAGCCCGTCACCCCTTTCAGCGACACATAATAAATATACCCACCACAATGGGTTAGGACTTGTTCACGGCGCTCAGGTAAGGTCGTCGGCGATAACAAGAAAATCTCATTCATCGAATGCTCAGTTAAATGCTGAGTAAAACTACCCGCCTCTGCCGGTGGCAAATCAACCATCAAAATACCATCAACGCCTGACTGCTCACATAGCGCAACGAAGTTATCATAACCAATAATCTCCACTGGATTCAGATAACCCATCAAGATAATTGGCGTTTGGCTGTCTTGCTGACGGAACTCTGCGACCATCTTTAGCGCATCGCGAGTACTGGTACCCGCTGCTAAGGCGCGCTCGCCAGCCAATGCAACAGTTGGGCCATCTGCCATTGGGTCAGAGAATGGTAAGCCTACTTCAATCATATCTGCGCCGTGCTTGACCAAGTCATGTAGTAAGCCAACAAAGCTATCAGGTGTTGGGTCGCCTGCCATTACATAGGGAATCAAGGCTTTTTTATTTTGTGACTTTAAGGTTTCAAAAGTGCTTTCAATTCGAGTCATAGTATTCTCTTATAATTTTGTTAAATAAATTTTCAGCTTATCTGAACGTGTTTTTACCAGCCAACATCCATTAAATTATCAGGATTATCCTGCGACAAATATTCGATACTATTAGCTTTTTGCTTATGAAAGGTATTCATAATATTTAATATTTCACGTAGATCAATATAATGTTGACCATTCAAAATATTGTAATGCTCATATAATGTAAATTTTTTGTGAGCCAACAAGCCGTGAATCCTTTTACCTTCATTTTTCATAGCTTCAACATGTTGTTTTTTATATATTATCGAAAAACCAATACCAGAATACCTGCTTTGATTTAGAGAAATTTTTCAACATCATCAAAGCTTACTATTTGATCATGATGTAGATTATCAATAAATATAAAGAAATTAGATAGAAAGCTAATACTATCTTCTTTGATAACCATAATTGGCACATGCTTCCAAGTCAACCGCTTTGCGACCCATGGATTTGGAACGACAAAACTGTTATAGGCACGATGCACCCAATACGTCATCATAACGAAAAACAACATGGGTATAGTTAAAAGAGAACAAAGCCCAAGGATATTTCTTACAATTTCATCAATTGTCGTAACCGTATAACTTGTCGAAAACTCCCAAACGACAATCAAGACATACATCACTGCCCATACAGTGACAACTACAAAGAAACCATAACTCTGCCAAAAACTGACTCTTTCAGTAGGCACGCCCACACTTATTGTGACTGGCGCTGTTAGCACCGCTTGATCTGGATACTTGCTCAACTGGCTAGGCTTACTAGGTATTAAGCGGTTCAAATTCATGAAGGTATACTATCGATAATAAAAACATAGCCAGCAACATTTGTAATTACTTTACTCTATAGAGCAAAGTAATTACCGTATTGAGATATAGAAAATTTATTCAACTTAATACGCTGCTAAACCTTCTTGTACAATAATCTAAACTCTTCTGTTTTTACTACAACTCAATCCCTTCCGCCTTCATTACCGAATGCAAATCTTTATCACCACGACCTGACATATTGACGATAATGGTTTGATTAGGGGTCATAGTTTTAGCCAGCTTAAGCGCATAAGCAACCGCATGGGCAGATTCAAGCGCAGGGATAATCCCTTCCTTACGTGTCGCTTCATGGAAAGCTTCTAACGACTCTTTATCGGTACAGCCAACATATTCAACACGTTTCATATCTTTTAAGAAGCTATGCTCAGGACCGACACCAGGATAATCAAGACCAGCTGAGATAGAATGCGTCTCTTGAATTTGACCTTCATCGTCTGCCATCAGGTAGGTACGGTTGCCATGTAACACGCCGATACGACCAGCAGCTAATGGCGCTGAATGACGACCGGTTTCAATGCCGTCACCTGTCGCTTCAACGCCATACATTTTGACTTCAGTGTCATTGAGAAAGTCAAAGAATAAACCAATGGCATTCGAGCCACCACCGACACAAGCGACTAAGGCATCTGGTAATTTGCCGGTTTTTTGTAAATGCTGAATGCGCGCTTCTTTGCCGATAATCGCTTGGAAGTCACGTACCACTAATGGATAAGGATGCGGGCCTGCAACTGTGCCGATAATATAATAAGTGCTATCTACATTAGTGACCCAATCACGCATGGCTTCGTTCATGGCGTCTTTCAGCGTCCGTGAACCTGAAGTCACTGGCACCACTGTCGCACCAAGCAAACGCATACGATAGACGTTCATCTTTTGGCGCTCGACATCGTCCGCGCCCATATAAACGATACATTCTAACCCTAAGCGCGCAGCAATCGTCGCCGTCGCAACGCCATGTTGCCCTGCTCCAGTTTCCGCAATAATACGTTTTTTACCACTCATTTTGGCAAGGAGCGCTTGTCCAATGGTGTTATTAACTTTATGCGCGCCAGTATGGTTGAGGTCTTCACGTTTAAAATAAATTTGCGCGCCACCAATCTCATCACTGAGACGCTTAGCATGATAAAGCGGCGTTGGACGACCAACATAATTGACCAAATCATTGTGATACTCTTCCCAAAACGCCGGATCGGCTTTTACTTTGGTGTATAGCGCCTCTAGCTCTTCTAATGCTGCCATCAGCGTTTCAGAAACAAAACGACCGCCATGAACGCCGAAATGTCCACGCGCATCAGGATATTGATTAAAGTCTTGTACATTTTCTGGATTGGTAAAGGTATTGATGGCTTTAGCAGTGGCAGATACATCTTTGCTCGCGACATGACTCATGATAATTCCTACTATAATAAGTGGTATTTTTAGAATAAATAAGGGGAAATATTTTACGTAATTAGCTATTTAAAGGCTAGAAGTTCACGGCTACAAAGCTAATTACTGATATTCGAAGGTTCGCTAAGCGTCTCGTTTTGCCATCGGTCGCGTTTGACCGCTTTCATAAAGGCGCGCATTTTGGCAGCGTCTTTTTTGCCTTTGTCAGACTCAATCCCACCGCTGACATCAACAGCATAAATAGGCAGCTCTAAAGTAGCAGCGACATTATCGGCGTCGAGCCCACCCGCTAGAATAATAGGCAGCGAGCTGTCTTGCGGTAATAGATTCCAATCAAATCGTGCCCCAGTACCGCCATACTTATAAGGATGGTAAGCATCTAACAAGATACTGTTCGCTCCCGCTGCGGCAAATTCATTAATCTCGACGCTTACGCTAGCAGCGGTGTGTTGTTCAGTATTGATACGCAATGCTTTTATCCAACGTTTATTGACTGCACTTGCCAACTGCTGACACTGCTCAGGTGTTTCATCACCGTGAAACTGAATGATATCAAAAGAGACACGGTTTGCTAGCTTAACCAATTCATCTTGACTCATATTAACCACTAATGCCACAACGCTTATAAAAGCTGGCAAAGAAGCACTTAGTAATTGCGCTTGCTCAATAGTTACAGCGCGCGGACTGGGTGGATAAAATACCAAGCCAACCGCATCAACACCCAACTGGGCAGCAATTTTAATATCACTAGGCTGGGTAAAACCACAAAACTTAACGTGCATGATGCGACCTTAGATATAACACTGAATATGACATTGTTAGAGTTAGACTGTGTTAGCTAAATTGACTGAGGGAAAATGTCCTTTGCCAACGCTAAAGCGTAAATATGATGATTTGTTAATTGAATGGTAAATCAATTGCATCCAAAAACTTATCCTAGCATACTTTTATTCGTAGTTTTGTTTATGATTGCGATTGATTAAAATAGGGATAATTGAATGTCTAAGACGGCGTCAGCTAATGGCGAAAACCATGATAATACGAATGTCAGTATGCCGCATTACTTAATGTGGTTTCGTCGTGATTTGCGGCTGCATGACAATACGGCACTGGCTGCGCTTAGTGAACGGGCGAATGAGGATAACGCCTTAGTAAGTGCTATTTTCTTTATGACGCCTGAGCAATGGCACGCGCATGATATGTCACTCACACAGCTCGACCATATCGCCCGCACATTGCCAATCTTAGCAACATCTTTGCAAAAACACTTGAATATCAACTTAACGGTGCAAGTCTGCCTCAATTTTGCTGATTGCGTGAATGCGTTAAGCACATTATGTGAGGCGAATAAAATCAGCCTTATCATGGCCAATCATGAGTATGAAGGCAATGAGATTGAGCGTGATGAACGACTCACCAAACAACTGGCAAAAAATGATATCGAGTTTATCCGCTGGCACGACCAATGTATCTTACCGCCGCAAAGCATTATGACCAACGATGGCGATAGCATGTATAAAGTATTCACCCCGTTTTATAAAAAATGGCGGCATACTTTAGATGTCAGCACCATACAAACGCATGAAGCACCAGCGGTAAATAACAAAGCCAAGCTGAAAACCTCAAAATCTAGCGCCACTACTATCAACGATATCGAAAATTTAAGTAAAAAGACCGTCAACAATTATCAAAATGTACTGCAAACTAATGGTCTATTAGCACACATTGATATAGACGCACAGCTTGATTACGCTCGAGAAGCTTACCCTGCTGGCGAAGAGGCAGCTTGCCAACGTTTAGATGAGTTTATCGCGACTGATATTGATGACTACGATATCAGTCGCGATGTGCCAAGCTTGCACGCGACTAGCCAGCTATCAGCCTACCTTAACATTGGTTCAATCAGTCCCAGACTGTGCTATTTGCAAGCCACGAAAGCACTGGAAGAATTGCACCGTAATGATGGCAATACTCTTAGAAACTCTGACAATAATGACATTAATCGCTGGATAAGCGAGCTTGCTTGGCGAGATTTTTATCGTCATGTACTGGTCGAAAAACCTACGTTGATACGCCACAAGGCTTATAAAGAAGAAACAGATAGCAAGATTCATTGGTCATATAGTGAGGATGATTTTAAGTCGTGGTGTAAAGGCGAGACTGGCGTGCCCTTAGTCGATGCCGCGATGCGCAGTCTCAATGCGACAGGCTTTATGCATAATCGGCTGCGCATGGTCACAGCGATGTTTTTAACCAAGGATTTATTGATTGATTGGCGCTTAGGCGAGCGCTACTTTATGCAGCAGCTGATAGATGCAGATTTTGCTTCCAACAACGGCGGCTGGCAATGGAGCGCATCGACAGGTACGGACTCTGCGCCATACTTCCGTATCATGAATCCCTTTAGCCAAGCCAAGACCCATGATACCGATGGCGAATTTATCAAGACTTGGCTACCAGAATTAAAAGACGTTCCTGCCAGCATCTTGCATAGCGAAGATAAAATGCGTAAAGAACTGGCAAAGGGTGGTAAGTTTTCTGATACCGATTACCCACTACCGATGGTTGAACATAAAGCAGCTCGCCAATTAGCCATTGCTGAATTTAAAAAATAAGATTAAGTTCAAACAGCTCTACATTTAAAAAGAGTCATGAGTTGAAAAAAGTCATGAACTAAAACACAGTTATGATTTAAACAATCTTAGCTTTCTATTTGCACCAAACTACTTTGTGGCGCACTCTCTTTATCAGTATCTGACTCTAATATCCGCGTCTTGATGGTATAAATGGCATAAGCTAATAAGGTAAAACTTATTATTAATAAAACCCAAGTAGCAAACGAGAGCGACTCTTTCGCCTTAGGTTGTTTGGTTAGTTTACGTTGTTTATCGTTAGCAGACAGCTGATTATTAGGAGTTTTCATATAGGCCACCTATTATATTATATGGACTTATTTATCGATAACATCTATAAGGATATCGATAATGATAAATAAGTACTGCTATATAATATAGTAAGCTTATTACTCATAACTTCAAGCAACATTTGTTAACTGGCAAGGATCTCTATTAAACTGTCTAAGTCTGTCTCCTAGTCCTAACCCCTTATAATGCCGAAGTCTAAGTCATTTAAGCTTTAGTCACCACTGGCATCTGACACGCCCCTGCGCCCTGCGTGGTTACCGTGACTACTGCGCCAGTTAATGAAAACAACTGCTGCAACTGGGTTTGCGCATTTTCTAATGCCATATTCATCACATCACCGTGGCAAGCACGTTCAAGCACTTCTTTCTTTGCCATACTTTGCGCTTGTTGCAAAATCTTTGGATCAACCTGCATCATGCCAAAAGCGCCCGTCTGCCAATCATAAATTTCAATATCGTCTAAATAGACCGAAAATATCTCTGATGGCGGCAAAGTAATATGAATCTGCGGCATGATAGAGACGGGATTATTGGCATCAACGCTTTCAGCATTTTTTATAGCAGATTCAGCAGGCGCTATTACTTGTACCATCTCAGGCGTTAAAGCACTCAAATCAATCCCTGCTTCTACGCGCCCACGGGCGATAAACAAGCCTTTTTGCTCATCTTGCCATAACTTCATCCAACTGCCTGGTTTTTGACTGGTAATCACCGTATCGACACTAAACGCCACCGTCTCCAAGCGATTCAATTTCTGAATCTGCATTACCACCCCTTCACGGGTTATGGTTTCTATCGGCTCTTCTTTACTACTTTTTTGCAGACTATAAATCGCAAAAACGAGCGCGGCAAGACCGATAATTAATACCAGCCACGACATCATAGCGATGGGTTTTTTCGTGGGCGGCTGATTGGCATTATTATTACTGGTAGAAGAATGGTTCTCAGGATTGGTCATGTAAACTACCTCAAAGTTTTTTTTGTTTTTATAAGAGAGTTAAAAATCTAAATATTTAGTATCGAAATCTAAGATATAAATGCTAGTTGCTCACGTTAACTTCAAGTAATAACTACCAATACTCTACATAATTCTCAATAGTGCTATGGCGAAGAAGTCAGCTAATTATTTGCTATAAATATGCTTAAAATTGGTAAACAATCGAATTAAAACCAACATATTTGGCTCTTTAAGTAATGTTCTGACTGAAAAAACAAAAAGTCATTGCGTCTTAGGCGAACTTTACCTAACATAGTCAGATTGTATAAGCAAAATGTTGGCGTACACCTACTTTTCTGGCTTATCTGTCTAAAATATGACGTTGCCAATATAGACGTTTAATACGAAATGAAAAGTTCCAGCCTTTTTGCAAGGCGTTTTATGAACGTACTTTCTACTGATGTACTGTTTGTTGCAGTACTTTTTAGCTAGGCATGCCCTAGACTATTACCAAGTGATAAAAGGTAAGCTGGCGTCGGCCATCAAAGCACACGCTCAATATCCTCCTATTTCTTATTTATTTTATCGTTGATAAGGTTATGCTTTATTTATGAAAGCCAGTCAATTTTTGTTTGCCACGCTAAAAGAAACTCCCAGCGACGCTGATATCGCCTCAAGCCAATTAATGGTAAGAGCAGGTCTTATTCGTAAAATCGCCTCTGGACTATATATCTGGTTGCCGATGGGTTTGCGCGTGTTGCAAAAAGTCGAACGCATCGTTCGCGAAGAGATGCAAAACGTAGGCGCTCAAGAAGTGCTGATGCCAATGACCCAACCTGCTGAGCTTTGGCAGATGACCGGTCGTTTTGACGATTATGGTCCTGAGCTATTACGCTTTAAAGACCGTCATGACCGCGATTTTGTCTTGGGCCCGACGCACGAAGAAGTCATCACCAATCTTGCCCAAGGCGAGCTGCGCAGTTATAAGCAGTTGCCGATTACCTTTTTCCAAATCCAAGGTAAGTTCCGTGATGAGATTCGTCCGCGTTTTGGCGTAATGCGTGCGCGTGAATTCACTATGAAAGACGCCTACTCGTTCCACGTTGACCAAGCGTCACTCGCCAAGACTTATCATGATATGTATGACGCTTATACGCGCATCTTTACCCGTTTGGGTTTAGATTTCCGTGCGGTACAAGCGGATACGGGTTCTATCGGTGGTTTTGCTTCGCATGAGTTCCATGTGTTGGCAGACAGCGGCGAGGACGATATCGCCTTCTCTGACTCTTCTGATTATGCAGCTAACGTTGAGCTGGCTGAATCGGTGAGCATCGCTGAGCGTCAGCCGCCAAAGTTGGAACGCGAAGACGTCTTAACAGAAAATATGACCAGCTGTAAAATGGTTGCTGAGCATTTAGATGTGCCACTAGCAACCACGGTGAAAACTTTAATCGTTCATGGTCATACTGAAGATGATGAGCCGCAGTTGATCGCTATCGTTTTACGTGGTGATCATCAGCTGAATACTATCAAAGCTGAAAAAATCGAAGAAGCCAATGTGCCGCTTACGATGGCTTCTGATGAAGAGCTAAAAGCCGCTGGCCTACATAAAGGCTTCATCGGTGTTGATTTGGATATGCCAGTATTTGTCGATCGCTCAGCCGCCACCTTGTCAGATTTTGTCACGGGCGCGAATGAAGTGGACAAACATACTATCGGCATGAACTGGGTACGTGACGCAAGTATTACTCGTATTGTTGATGTGCGCAATGTACAAGAAGGCGACCCTTCTCCAGATGGTAAAGGTACACTAAAAATCAAACGCGGCATCGAAGTCGGTCATATCTTCCAGTTGGGTGATAAGTATTCGCAAGCGATGAACTGTACCGTATCTGGTGAAGATGGTAAGCCTGTTACCCTAATGATGGGTTGTTATGGTATTGGCGTTAGCCGTATCATCGCTGCTGCTATCGAGCAGAACAACGACGAAAACGGCATCATGTGGCCAAAAACGCCAACCGTTGATGACTCGATTGCGCCTTTTGAAGTGGCTATCATTCCGATGAAGTCAAAAGAAGAAACCGTCATGCAAACGGCGACCGCTTTGTATGAAGAGCTAAAGGCTCAAGGCGTCAATGTCATACTCGATGACCGTAATGAACGTCCAGGCGTTAAGTTTGCCGATCTTGAACTGATTGGTATTCCGCATCGTATTGTAGTTTCAGACCGTAACTTGGCTGAAGGTAAGTACGAATACGTCAATCGCCGTGAGACAGAAAAGCAAATGCTAAGCCGTGAAGAAGTCATAGCGAAAGTAAGCAGCAAATAGTTTTATTAATAAAACTTATGCCATAAAAAGCGCCTATCTTATTAAATGAGATTGAACTGACCCCCAAATGTTGGACGGTTTAGTTTATAACAAGGACTGAGTTCTGTATTGCACAGGACTCAGTCCTTTTAATTTAAGTTGAATA
>NZ_JACHXL010000005.1 GCF_014192115.1 Psychrobacter luti | reverse complement strand
CAGAAGTGAAACATCATCGCGCCAATGGTAGTGTGGCTCCGGCCATGTGAGAGTAGGTCATCGTCAGCTCTCTATTCTAAAAGTAAAACCCCCTTGGCTTAATTGCTAAGGGGGTTTTCTTTTGGCTGGGGTTTGGGGGTTTTGAAAGAACAGGCGCTAATAAGCTGTTTTTTAGAACAACTCACCCGTCTCGACCACTTCTTCAAAATCAAAGCCTAACTGCTCGCCTTTGCGCTGTCTCATCTGCTCTATACGCAGTTTACGTCCAGAAACTAGCCGTAGCACCTCACGACGCTGTTCAGTCGTCATCTCATGCCATAACTGACGCTCAGGTCGACTACGCAAGCAGCCAAAGCAATAGCCTTTTTTATTACTTTGACACACACCAATGCATGGATTGGCAATCTCGAACAGTTCAAACTGCTGATTCATGACGGCTCCATCGCTATTTTCGTTATTCCTTTAACATGCCTAATCTCATTATAAATACTATTATGTCGCAAATAGTGAATAATAATGTGCGGTTTTATTGTTACTGTTTTTATTGACGTAATGCTATGCTGAGTTTTTATTATTCATATATAGCAATCATAACAAAATTAATAAGTGAGATTATACGTGAACGTTATTTATATTCATGGGCTTGACAGTGATGCCAATTCGACTAAAGGAAGGTTATTAGAAGATTATTGCCGTAAGTACCATCCTGATATAAATGTAATGCGCCCTGATTTGAATAAGACGCCTGACCAAGTTTTTAGTCACATACTTTCATTAATCGAAAATTTGAATGGCAATGGTAATCATGCGGAAAATGAGAGATTTGAATCTTCAAATACAGTATTGGTCGGTAGCTCATTGGGTGGTTATTTTTCTACCTTGATTAGTAACCATACTGGTTGCCCAGCGCTGCTATTGAATCCTAGCACGCAACCGCATGTGACATTACAGCGCTTTTCTGAAGATTCGACCGCAAAAAATAATGTTGAAGAAGAGTATTTAGACAGTCATATTATTCATTCGACAGCAGGTGGGTGGGATATTACTCATGCAGATTTGCAATGGTTTGCAGCGCATCAGCTATCCACTATTAATTATCCTGATAAAGTTGCTGTGCTTATTAAAGAAGGCGATGAGCTGTTAAATCCTGAGCTGTCTAAAGAGTTTTATAAAGAGCAGGGAGTAACAGTAACGATGCAAGCCGGTGGTGATCACAGGTTTAGTGACTTTGGTGCGCAATTGCCAATGGTGATTGAGATGTTAAGGAGTTTGCTATGAATTCAAATAAAAATGACATACAGGCTCGTAGAGAACCTAATATATTAAGCAATTTAAATAGACGACATTATCTGACGTGAGCGACTGACTATTAGCGTTACCGTCGCTATTTTTCGTTATAATGGTTGAATAGAATTAATCGCACATGAATAGTTAAGGATGCATTTGTGAGTCAATATAATGCGCAATCGTTAGAAGTTTTAGAAGGGCTTGAACCCGTACGTCGTCGCCCAGGTATGTATACCGATACCACCCGTCCCAATCATTTGGCGCAAGAAGTCATCGATAACTCAGTCGATGAAGCATTGGCGGGTTATGCCAAGGTTATCAAAGTGCAATTGCATAGCGATGGATCATTATCAGTTGAAGATGATGGCCGTGGCATGCCAACCGATATTCATCCCGAATTTAATCAAACTGGTATTGAGCTGATTTTAACCCGTCTGCATGCTGGTGGTAAATTCTCAACGTCTAATTATGAAGTTTCGGGCGGTTTACACGGGGTGGGTATATCCGTCGTCAATGCGCTATCCACGCGAGTTGAAGTGACGGTATGGCGTGATAGCACACAGTTTGAGATGGCGTTCGAGAATGGCGCAGCAGTCACCCCTTTAACCGAAACCGTCAGCTCAAATAAACGTAAGCGTGGTACCAAAGTACATTTTTGGGCCGATGGCAGCTTCTTTGATACACCTAAATTTAACGTCAAACAGCTTAAACATAATCTAAAAGCCAAAGCTGTGCTAGCAGCTGGTCTAACGATTGAGTTCGTTGATGATATTAATAATGAAAAAGTCGTTTGGCAGTTTACTGATGGGGTGGTTGAGTATCTAAATGAGCAGCTAGATGGTTTAGAGACTTTACCTGAAGCACCGTTTTATTATAATTACAATGCGAAAGCAGGTGAACGTGCGGGCATTACTTTTGTATTGTCTTGGTTGCCAGATGGCGGTACGCCTGTGCAGGAAAGCTATGTAAACCTTATCCCGACTGCTCAAGGCGGTACGCACGTTAACGGTCTACGTACCGGTATCTTGGAAGCCTTACGCGAGTTTTGTGATATTCATAATTTACTGCCACGTAGTGTCAAGCTGACTGCAGAAGATGTGTGGGACGGGGTGAACTATATCTTGTCGCTTAAGTTTTCTGAGCCACAGTTTTCCGGTCAAACCAAAGAGCGCTTATCAAGCCGCGAAGCGGCTGGTGCGGTGCAGACATTGGCAAAAGACGCCTTTAGCTTATGGCTAAATCAGCATGCCGATATGGGTACCCAAATTGCCGAGCTGGCGATTAATAAAGCGGGTCGTCGATTAAAATCTGCGAAAAAAGTCGCCCGTAAGAAAATTACTCAAGGTCCAGCATTGCCAGGTAAGTTGGCAGATTGTCGCGGCGATTTGCGTGATGGCGCAGAGCTGTTTTTAGTAGAGGGTGATTCTGCGGGTGGTAGTGCCAAGCAAGCGCGTGATCGTCATTATCAGGCGATATTGCCACTGCGCGGTAAGATTCTAAATACGTGGGAAGTATCATCAGATACGGTGCTATCAAGTCAAGAGATTCATGATATTGCCATCGCTATCGGTGTTGATCCAGCGTCGGATGATTTGTCTGAGCTGCGCTATGATAAGGTATGTATCTTGGCAGATGCGGACTCTGATGGTCTGCATATTGCCACATTGATTTGCGCATTATTCGTCAAGCATTTTCCTGCCTTGGTAGATGCCGGTCATTTATTTGTAGCGATGCCGCCTTTATACCGTGTTGATGTCGGTAAAGAGGTGCATTATGCGCTTGATGAACCAGAGCTTGCGCATATTTTGTCCAATGTGCCAGGCAATAAGAAAGCCCAAATCACGCGCTTTAAAGGCTTGGGTGAAATGAGTGCAGAGCAATTGCGTGAGACAACCATGAATCGAGACACTCGACGCTTAGTTCAGCTAGATATGGATGATATGGTGCTCACAAACAGTGTGATGGATATGCTATTAGCCAAAAAACGTGCAGCAGATCGCAAGTCTTGGCTTGAAAATAAAGGCAATTTGGCTGATATCTCCTAAGGCGGTAGGAGAGAAGTCGTACTGGTGTTATTTTTACAGGCTTTATTTATATATAGTTATATATGTAAATAATTGAGTAAGCTATCATGTAATAAAAGCCTGCAAAATTTAGCTAAGTGGTACAAGCTTAATGTTATTATGTAGCTATCTTTTATTACATGGTGCCGTTATGACATCAAAGCTATTTAACCGTTCTAAATCAACTGCTTCTAAGCCTACGCGCTCGAAAGTATTCCCGACATTAAACAGGAAGCATTTGGGAAATTTGGTCCCAAGACGTGGTAATAAAGCTGCGCCAATTATCGCATCAGCGTTATTAAAAGCTGCTGGTTGGCGTACGGTTGGTGAGATTCCAAATATTCCGCAGGCTGTGGTTTTAGCGCTGCCGCACACTTCTAACGTCGATGGTATTTATGCGATACCAAGCTTATTTGCCCTAGATTTAAAAATCAGTATTATGGGCAAGCATACGCTGTTTAAAGTGCCATTATTTGCTCAGCTATTAAATTGGATAGGGGTCATTCCCATTGATCGTGGGAATAAAGGCTCGGTGTTGCAAGCGAGTATCGATAAATTCAAAACAGGTAAGCCACTGTTCTTGGGTTTAGCGCCAGAAGGTACGCGACAATATACCGAAAGCTGGAAATCAGGTTTTTATTATTTGGCAGTAGGTGCTGGTGTGCCGATTTTGCCCGTCGCGATGGATTATAAAACCAAAGAGATACGTTTTATGTCGTTGGTTTATCCTAGCGGTGATATCGACGCTGATTTGCCAAAAATCTATGCCCAATATCAAGGCGTAATGCCAAGACATCCTGAACGTTTATCGCAGCCTTTACAGGATATTAATAAACAGATTGATTAAAACTTAACTTCTTTATTGTTAAGTTTTTATAGTGAAGAAGCCCCTGATAGTAAAATATCAGGGGCTTCTTTTTAATCTTAAATAGATAAAATTTGAACTAAATTGAATGAATGACTGCTTAGAAATGCGGCTGACCATTTGACGCGCTGATACCGCCATCAACTGGCAAGTTCACACCAGTAATCATAGACGCGTCATCGCTCGCTAAAAAAGTAATGACAGCGGCAACGTCCTCTGGAGATGCAAGACGGCCAAGTGGGCAGCGGTCTAAAAACTTATCGGTTTTGCTGCTATCATCTTGAATGGCGCTGGTCATATCGGTTTTAGTAACGCTTGGATTGACGGCGTTGACGCGCACACCATCGGCGCCGTGATCTAAGGCTAAGGTGCGCGTTAAATTGCTAATACCGGTTTTGGCGGCATTATAAGCGGCCATATTCCAGTCACCACCGACGCCAGAGAGCGACGAGACATTGATGATATTGCCTTTGGTGGCAATCAGATGTGGCATTGCAGCCTGACAGACATAAAACGTGCCATTTAAATTTACATCGATAGCCGACTCCCAATCTTCAGAAGATAGCTCAGTGATTTTGCCTTGCATGGCTTTACCGGCATTATTTACCAAAACGTCGATTCTCTCAAACTTGTCGATGACTCTTTTCATCATTTCTTGTACTTGAGCTTCTACGCTGATGTCACAAACAACGGTCAAAAAATTATCGGTATGAATCCAAGTCCGGTCCTGCGGAAACGCTTCAGCAGTTTCCTGTAAGGTAGCAGCGGTACGTCCGACTAAAACAACGTTAGCGCCTTCGTTTGCAAAGCGAATGGCCGTCGCACGGCCAATACCTGAGCCCGCACCGGTGACGATAACAGTTTTTTCTTTAAAGCGTTTCATGATGTTCAGTCCTTGTTATCATATGATGATTATATAGGGAAGTTGTTAAGCCTGCGCTAGGATGCCTGATAAGCCTGCGCAACTTTGATTGCTTTTATGCCATCATAACAACTCACTGCTACGAAAGCGACTGTGTATAATTGCGCTTATGTTGTTTGATCTTTTGCTAAAAGTAATGGCAAGGATTATCACGCTAGTATGCTTAGTATTCGTTGCAAGTCATACGCCAGCATATACATTTAATATTAAGAGGGTGGGATTGTGTCAAATTCGACTACTGTGATTGCTAATAAGCCTTATCTTGACAATGAGCTAGCCTGCTATGTGCAGACTGATAAGTTAGAGATGCTATTGCCTTCTATACAAGCACTTGAAGCGACACATAAAATCCAATATCAAGCTCAAAAACTTGCTTACCACTTACCATCAGGTAAATTGCAGTTGTCAGAACTGAGGGTTTATTTGCCTGAGGGTATGGCTGCCGCTGATATCGAAAGCGTGCGCAAGACAGCTATTAAATCAATATTAGCATGGCATAAAGGTGATTTATGTAAGAAAAAAGCCAATATGGCGCACGCAATAGAAGTGTTGGTTCTTGATATTCAATTTAAAAGTGATATCGATAAAGCAAACAACTTTGTAGACAAAGACCATCAGCACGGCAAGTATAAGCACTTAAAACATAATTTTCCTGCCCGTTATTTTATGGAAGATTTAATCATAGATATGAGTGATAACGGGCAGCTGCTACAAATATTTGGCTGGCACGACTGGCAATCGATACTCACTGCGCTTCATACGCCATGTGAATTGTGGCGATTTTTAAGATATCGCTTAGAGCAGCTGCAACAGAGTGCTATTAGCCATGTACCAAGCTTTGATTCTGAAGAGGTATTGATTAATAAATTTTTAAACAGTTCTGCGCTATTTACCCAAGCTATCGCCATAGACAATGCGCTGATTAAATATGGTATGCAGGATGAGCCCAATGCCGCTCTGATTGCTATGGCGCTTGCACAAAAAAATCATAGTGCAACTAGCCAGATGTATCAGCAGCACATGCAGCAAGCGGCTATTTTATGGTCACAACTTAGCAGCCAAATGATAACTATGGTCGATGAAAATTTTAGCACTAAGAAAAGCAGCGAGCAGCAGGGTAATAAGCCATTTACAGAAGCAGAAAAACAGCAGCAACACGCAGAGTTTTCTCAATGGCAGCAGCAAATACTAGATGAATCATTGTTTTCGCGCCATGAGTTGATTCGTACTTTATATCGGCATCCAAAGCAGCAGCAAAGTCTGCAACAACGAGGCTATGTCGTCCATCAACATTCCTATGAGTGTTTAGGTAGGCATTATGTGCTGATATTTTATGGACAGGATGTAGAAGGACAGCATAGTAAAAAGGCTATTCAATCGAACTTAGCGAAAATCGCTTTGGATGTTGCCACACGTTTACCAATAGCCGAGCTGCACCACGTTATTGTGCTTGGCATAGACTTTATCACAGAGGCAGAAGATAGTTTTATAGATATTGACTTATGGATACAGCCGGTCGATGCCATGAGCCAGCGTGAGCGTCAACTAAGCAAGCAACTTCAGCGCTTACAGCAGCAAAGCCAAAAATAAAAACGATACGTTATAGCTGTTTACGACTGGTATAAATTTTCCTTGCTTGTTGTTATCACAGAGGCTACGAAAAATTCATTCCAGTCGCACTGTATCGATTTCAAAGAAATTCTACTATAGTAGAAGTAGGCTTAAAGATTGTTATTTCAGCGTGCAATGAGAAATTTAAATAGAAGAAGCACGAATAAAAAAAAGACAGCCTAGGCTGTCTTTTTTATTTGAATTAACGATTATCCATTACTAAATTATAAGTTATTTCAAATTATCACTATCGTTAGTAAATGGGAAACCATTATTGTTGGTAGTACTATCATCAGTTTCAATGTGGTTAATATCAACCGGTTCAGAACCCAAATCGCTTCTTGAATCTAAGTCATTACTTGTGCCTAAGTTGCTAGGCGTACCAGTATTTGAGCTTAAGTTATTTGGCGTACTGGTGACAGCAGGAGTAGTAGATACGGTTGATGCAGGCGTCGGGTTGCTCGCTGCACTTGGCGTATTCTCGCGAACTGACGCAGCAAACTTATCTTGAGTTGACGAGTTAGGGGTCAAAGCAGATTTTGCTTTTGCTTCATCACGTTCTCTATCCATTTTATCCTGCATCTTGCGTAGGAAGCGAGCTGCCGCTTCTTGACCACCAAGACCAAACGATAGAGCAAATGCTACAGCAACCGCACCTAAGGTTAGACCAAATGCGAGGTTAACGATAGAGTCAGCAATACCCATCGCTTTTAGACCCATGGCAAGTACTAAGCCCATGATCAATACACGTACGATGTTTGCTAAGAACTGTGAACCTTGCTCAGAGCGCTCAACGACACCAGCGATGATGTTGGCAAGCCAAAAGCCAATAAACAAAATGACCGCGCCGAGGATGATATTGGCACCGAACGCGATAAACATGGTAATGATGGCCGAGATAGGCTCAAAACCTAGTAAATCAGCGGCAGCGATAGCAGCAAACAACATCGCAAAGAAGATAATCGCATAACCAACTAGATCAGAGATTTTCTTATCGCCCATTGTCTGCTCTAAACCAACTTTCGCAGGCAACTGGTTGACTTGGGTGTTTTCAAGTAGACCTTTGATGATGTTGGCAACCATACGTACCACATAGAAGGTGACGATTAAAATCGCCGCTGCCATAAAGATATTTGGCAATGCTTCCATGATCTTATTAAGCATGTTGGTCGCAGGACGAGCAATCACATCGATTTTTAAGGCATTTAAAGCTGCAATAATCGTTGGAATGATAATCACTAAAAATGCTAGTGAACCTGCGATATTAGGCAAGCTGTTTTGTTCGCTTAGGCCTGCTTTGGTCGCAAGCTTCTGTACATCGAAAGTAGAAACCAAATTGGTCACAATGCCGCGTACGACTTTGGCGATGATATAACCCACCACAAAGACCACACCAGCGATGAGGATATTAGGAATAAAGCTGAAGATTTTATCGACCATATTGGTCAATGGTGCAAATAATCCATCAAGCTCTAACTGACCAAGTACCATGGTCAATACAATCAATAGGATAAACCAGTAAACCATATCCGCAATGGTGCTACTTAATGGTTTTACGCCAGCTTTAGCGCTTAGACGTTCATCCATCGAGGTTTTTGATAATGCCGCATTAATCGCTGTACGAGCAACAGTCGCTAGAACCCAACCAATCACACCAACAGCAATCGCAGCAATGAGATTCGGTATAAAGGTCAAGACTTGATTGACCATATTAGCAAATGGCGTTGAAATAGAGTTTAGATTTAATTGACTTAACGCGCCAGCGATGGCGATGATAAAGATAAACCAAAAAACGATTTTTGAGAGAATACCCTCTAAATCGTAGCTTTTACCTGTAGAAGAATTCATACGCTGGTTGATATTGATCTTCGATAACACACCGCGTACAAGGGCTGCAATACCCAGTGCCACGAGCCAACCAATGATGAAAATTAGAATAGCGCCGATGATGGAGCCGATAGGGCCACCCAGATAACCGTTGAACGATGTATACATTGGATTCATCCTGTCCTCCTTGAATGTTCATGTATCAGCTGTTAAATAATTCCTGCTATTAAATAGAAGCATAAGCAGGATTATTTGCAGGAAACACATACCTAATTATTAGTATTTTTAATTTAAGTTATTTAAAAGCGGTTCTAAACAGAGAACAATCGACACTTTATGTCAATTGTTAACAAAAACTACGTTCTGTTACTTCATACCTTAACCAATTTAGCTTAGCTGATGTAATGAGGGATTTAAAGATAGAAAGCTTAACTACTTACTATAGTTGTGTGATAAGTTGTTATTTTTGCGGCAAATATTAACATAGACTGTACATTTGACCGATAATTTCACGGGAATCATAGCTCCTAAAACTAAGATTTGTTATGATAGAAGAATGTGACATCTCGCCACTATCCTTATAATTTGAGAGTATTCTATGAAAAAAATTACTACCTTAAGCATTAGTGCCCTTGCTAGTGCAATGTTATTAGTCACCGGCTGTAACGCCAGCAATGGTAATAAAGAAACTGCCAGTAAAAGCGTTTCAGTAACTGAAAAAAGCCCAGCCAATGAAAAAGTGGGTTACAGTTTGGGTTATATGATGGCAGAAGGTAATAAAGAAGCGGTTGGCGATCTGAATCTTGATACTTTTGAAAAAGGCTTCCGTGACGGCTACGAAGGTAAAGAGTCAGCATTGACGCAAGAACAGATGCAAGAAGTATTAATGACCTATCAAAAAGAGCAAGAAGAGAAGTTTGTTAAAGATATGGAAACCAAAGCAGGCGAAAATAAAACCAAAGGTGCTGCATTCTTAGCAGAAAACGGCAAGAAAGCTGGCGTGAAAACCACTGCTTCTGGTTTACAATATAAAGTAGTGACCGCAGGTACTGGTAAATCACCAAAAGCGACAGACGTGGTTGAAGTAAACTACGAAGGTAAATTGATTGACGGTACGGTATTTGACAGCTCTTACGAGCGCGGTGAGCCAATTGAATTCCCACTAAACCAAGTTATTGCTGGTTGGACTGAAGGTCTACAGTTGATGAAAGAGGGTGGTAAATACGAGTTCTACATCCCATCTGATATCGCTTATGGCGAAGCGGGTAATGCAGGTATCGAGCCAAACAGCACGCTTATCTTTACTGTTGAGCTATTAAAAGTAAAATAATGCGTTATTAGAATTTTAACTCATAGTAGCTATAAAAAAGCGCTTATAAAAAATAAAAAGCCCTCATACATTATGAGGGCTTTTTATTGAGAAGCAGTTAAGTTAGTCGTTTATCGATTGATTAATGAAAAGCTAACTAACTAATTGACTCAGTGCTTATAGGGTTTTTTGGAACACTTTAGAGTTACGACCGTTATTATATTTCTCACGGCGATCTTCCGGTAGGGCGCTTGCTTCAACTTCCGCAAAACCTTGTTCGACAAACCAATGCGCGGTACGAGTGGTCAGAACGAATAACTTATGTAGACCATGACTGCGTGCTTGCTGTTCTAAAAATGCTAGCAAGTCAGCACCGCGGCTGCCACTACGGTATTCGGGATGTACCGCCACACAAGCGACTTCTGCCGAATCTGCATCCAATGGATAAAGCGCAGCACAGCCTAAAATCATGCCGTCACGCTCAATGACGCTATAGTGATCAATCTCTTGCTCCAAGCGCTCGCGTGAGCGGCTCACCAAGATACCTTGCTCTTCTAGCGGTGATAATAGTTCGATCAGCCCGACCACATCATCGATATTGGCACGGCGAATCTCTTCATACGGGTCATGGCTAATCAAAGTACCAGAACCATCACGGGTAAATAGCTCTTCGAGTAGCGCGCCATTTTTAGCATAAGAGATAATATGGGTGCGATGAACCCCTTGGCGGCACGCATTACTGGCGCAGCTTAAAAAGTAATTAATCTCACAGTTTAAATCACGATCTCGTAAGAAGCGGTCGACTTCATTCGGAATCATCTCACGCAGCAAGCGGTTATCATGATTGATACCGGCTTCTTCACCCAAGAATATCAGCTTATCGGCACCAAGCGCCACAGCGGCACTAAGGGCAACATCTTCAGCCAGTAGGTTAAAGACTTCACCAGTTGCTGAATAACCCATAGACCCTAAAATCACGATATGGTCATGTAAGAGATTGTTTTTAATAGCTTCAACATCGATTGAGCGTACTTCACCGGTCATCTGATAATCAACGCCATCACGAATACCATAAGGACGGGCGGTGACAAAATTACCCGAGACCGCATCAATACGTGAGCCGTACATGGGTGAGTTTGCCAAGCCCATCGATAGTTGGGCTTCGATTTGCAAACGAATGGCACCAACCGCTTGTAAAATAGATGGCATGGCGACGCGCGGGGTCACGCGGATGTCTTGATGCAATGGTGAGGCAATGTCTGCGTCTTTGAGGTTTTTTTCAATTTGCGGTCGCGCCCCGTGTACCAATACCAGCTTGATACCCAAGCTATGCAATAAAGCAAAGTCATGAATCAAGGTACTGAAATTTGGATGATTGACCGCTTCACCGCCAAACATAATCACGAAAGTCTTACCGCGATGGGTATTAATGTAAGGGGCAGAGTTACGGAACCAGTGAACGTATTCAGGGTTAATCTGTGGCATGGCGCTAGTAGTCATAATGGGAGCAATAGTCGTTAGAATAAGAAAAGGAGCGTGACAGTAAAAGCCTGTCACTAATGAATTACCATAGCAAAAAACGCCGTTATGAGCTATCTTTTATTTCAGTCGTATTAAGAAGTCTTGGTAGTAAATAGATGATATACACAACCTCAACACGGGATTAGTGTACCGCCAAACGCTTTTTGTTATGCTAAGCGCTATTGCTTTAGCGATAGCTTACGCAGATAATTGATAAAAATAACCATAGCTAAAAATAGTAATGGCAAAAATTTAACATTAATAACGACGACGATATATGATGAGGCTTAAGCAATAAAGTAATAATGCGCGCAATCCGATGCTTGCATAGCAGCGTTGTTTTGTTGACGCGTCTTATAACTATATGGGTTTATCTACACATTGTTGTATTAGCGAATTTTTATTACAAGATTGTTTTATCGATACATTAACTAGGGATAATGAATGTCATGAAGAAAAGTAACCATTTTGCAAACCCATTCAGTGCGTGGAGCGGACACCGCTTATTTCATGTTGTCGCCGGTACGCTCGTTGGCGTGATGGCAGTGACGCAGGCGTCAGCGATGTTGCCAACGCCAGAACAAGCCGTTGATAACTCAGTGGCAGTGCAAGCAAATGCCAACCAAGGCAGTAGCTCAAATGCGCAAGCGGTTAATAGCAAAATTACCGCGTCACTCATTAGTGTCGATGCAAATGGTCAGGAACTGCTAGTACCAGTTAATGCCAATACGCGTTTACAATCAGGTAATGTCTTAGAGTATCAAGGCTACTTTACCAATACCAATGCCGATCGCGTCCGTAAAATGACGGTTACCATGAGTATTCCTGAGCAAGTGGAATTGCTACGGGCAGTATCTCCTGATTTCCCATATGGTAGTGCCGATGGTAGTAACTTTGCCCGTATGCCGTTACGTGGTAAGGTTGACAATCAACTGCAAGAAATCCCATTAAAGTTCTATAAAGCGGTACGTTGGGATTTAGAAGGCGTTGGTCTGAATGATACCGTCGTGGTTAAATATCGTGCACGTGTTAAATAAACTCCTTTTTTAATATTTATTTAATACTTGCTGCATCAAAAAGCACCACAGTGAATACTGCGGTGCTTTTTTTTGTTGCCGTTTTTCGAGCTTTGGATTCAGTAAAGTGGCTTTTGTTATCTTCGTTTGATTTTTAAATTAAAGCATTGCATATTTACTCTGCGACTTTTCTTTAATAAGTTGTTTAATAGCAGCAATTTGCGGAGTGGTAGCTTGTGCGCCAGCCGTCATCAAAGTGCTGCGCTGGCTGGTATCGATTGAGCTGATATGACCAACACTTGGTGTGATGATAATATCAGCGCGATCACGCTCAAGGCGCATCGATGCAGCACGACTGCTAATTGCTTGACTGGAATCAGTGCCATTTGCGGCGGCATTTGCGATAACGCTGCTCTCAAGAAAGCCCCAAAAGCTGGTTAATGAGTTGATGGTCAGTTTTTTATTGCTAGTGGAAGTATTAACATTGGCAGTCGTCACATCAACAGCGATGATGATATCGGCACCCAAATCACGCGCTGTATCAACCGGTACTAAGCTGACCACACCACCATCGATATATTTCTTACCGACTTGTTCAGGAATGCGCGGCGCAATAAAAATATTGGGCACACTACAGGAGGCTTGTACCGCAAGTCCAGCATCGCCACTGCTAAAAACTGCCTTTTTGAGCGTGTGTTTTTCGGTAGCAACTGCGGCAAAGCTGATAGGAAAATCCTCTATAGAGCGTCCGCTTACTTTGGCATTGATAAAGTTTTTAAGCTTAATACCTTCAATGAAACCTTGGTTAGATAAGGTGAAATCAGTCAATTCACTATCAGAAGTATTTAACGCTAATTGTTCAAGCTGTTTGGCGTTATAACCACTGGCATATAAGCTGCCAACCAAGCTACCGACACTGGTGCCGACTACTAGCGTCGGCGTGATGCCACTTTCTTCTAACGCTTTAATCACCCCAATATGGGCAAAACCTTTAGCACCGCCGCCGCCTAAGACTAGGGCGACTTTTGGTTGAGTGTTTATAGGCGTGACGGTTTCAGCAACTGGCGTCATACTCTGACAAGCACTAATAGACAATCCCAATATGCCAAGCATACTGAATCGCAGTAATCGTGATAAATGACGATAGGGGTAATAGTTAGCAGGTAAAAACATAAAAAACCTTAGCAAAAATCGTCATAGAGGAATAAATGGTTATACGATAAGCCATTCATCAATAGCTTACTCAGAAATCAGCTAGACGCCGTATCGCTAAATAGCTTAGCATAAGCAAGTCGCTTGTCAGTTATAATCATTATAACTGAGTGTTTTATAGCATATTCATGATTATAGCTTTTATAAGACGGCATAAACTTTAAAACCTAGACTTTAAAATAAGACAGTTAATTAGATAGTATTTACCTTTATATCATTAGGATAATTGATGCCCATATCGGTTAAGCACACGACAGTGAATTCATCAGACCATATAAGATCTGATATGCCCGTTTCGGCGCTCGATATGCCGGTGACGGCGCTGGCGGGTGTGGGACCAAAAGTGGCCGAGCAATTAGCCCAATTGGGTATTGTGCGTATTTTTGATTTGCTACTGCATCTGCCGCGTGATTACGAAGATCGTAGCCGACTGGTATCGATAGCTGATGTGGCGCATGGGCAAGCTGCCTTGATTACAGGGCGAGTGGTGCATGTTGATACCAAGCGCAGTGGCATGACGGTGGTGGTCGATGATGATACTGGCACCATTTCGCTGCGTTTTTTTAAGGTGTATCAAGGTCTTGCGCAAACGATGAGTCTTGGCACGCAGCTGCAATTATTTGGTGAAGTAAAGGTGAGTCGTTACGGTAAGCAAATACATCACCCTGAATATCAAATCATTAACAGCAATGAAGCCATCGTTAATACGGGATTACAGCCGATTTATCCTAGCGTTAAAGGCTTGCATCAAAATAAGCTGCGCACGCTAATCAAGCTTGCGCTGCAAACGGTTCGTACTCAAGGTTTACCGATGACCTTGTTCACCCCAGCCGACTTTGACGTGGTGGCTGATTTACCGTTAGCGCCTTTTGAGCCTGCGAAATTAGCAATTGTAGAAACTGATTTTCCAGATGATATATTTTCAACCCTTGCGCGTAGTGTACCTGACAATTCGATTAGTAATAGTGTAAATAATGAAGTTAAGTCAGAGACTGTAAGCACGACTCATAATAACGTTTATAATTTAACCATATTTGAAGCCTTGGTATTGCTGCATACGCCGCCGACCTATACCGACGCAGAGCTACAATATCAGCTGCTGGCGCAACTAAGTGCTCGCACTCATGCTGCCTGTCAGCGTTTAATCATTGAAGAATTAACCGCGCATCAGCTAAGTCTATTATATCGCCGTCAGCAATTACATCAGTATAAAGCACCCAAATGCGCCAGCCAAAGCCCGCTTGCCGATAAACTATTTGGTGCGCTACCATTTGACTTAACCGGCGCGCAGCAACGAGTAATGAAAGATATCACGGCTGATATGGCGACCTCTATTCCGATGCTACGACTGGTACAAGGTGATGTTGGCGCAGGTAAAACTTTGGTCGCAGCAGGCGCAGCAGGCTATGCACTCGATAGTGGCTGGCAAGTAGCGGTAATGGCACCAACAGAAATCTTAGCAGAACAGCATTTGGTGAATTTTAAAAACTGGTTTGAACCGCTAGGCGTCGGCGTTGGCTGGCTCGCTGGTAAGCAAACGGCGAAGCAGCGCCGCGAAGCGTTAGAGGCAGTAAGTGAGAACAGCGTGCAAGTGGTGGTTGGCACTCATGCACTATTTCAGGAGCAGGTACAGTTTGCCAAATTGGGATTGGTTATTATTGATGAACAGCATCGCTTTGGTGTTGAGCAGCGCATGGCCTTGACCAATAAGGGCGTGGCGAATAGCACGCCGCATCAGCTGATTATGACCGCAACCCCGATTCCGCGTACGCTCGCGATGAGCGTTTATGGTGATATGGATACTTCTATCATTGATGAGTTACCACCTGGACGTACGCCAATTACTACGGTGACCATTGACCGTAACCGCCGAGATGAAGTTATTGAGCGTATTGCGGTGAATTGTGAGGCAGGTAGGCAAGCGTATTGGGTCTGCTCATTGGTGGAAGAGTCAAGCGTCCTTGATGCACAAGCGGCAGAAGCGACTTATGAAGATTTAAATGAGCGCTTGGATATTCGCATTGGCTTGGTGCATGGCAAAATGAAATCTGCTGATAAACAAGCCATCATGCAAGAGTTTAAAGCCGGTAACCTTGACTTGTTAATTGCCACCACGGTCATTGAGGTTGGCGTTGATGTACCTAATGCTTCACTTATGGTCATCGAAAATGCCGAACGTTTGGGATTGTCGCAACTACATCAGTTGCGCGGACGTGTAGGTCGTGGTTCGACCAAAAGCTATTGTGTATTACTGTATCAAAAGCCGTTGTCGGAGACAGGCACTGAGCGCTTAAATGTCCTGCGCGAAAGTACCGATGGTTTTGTCATTGCGCAAAAAGATTTAGAGCTGCGTGGACCTGGCGAGCTGTTAGGTAAACGTCAAACTGGTAACGTCGGTTATTATTTGGCCGACCTTATCCGCGATGAGCAGCTGTTTGCTATTGCGCAGCGCTTAGCTAAACAGCTTATTGCCAACCCAACACGTAAAGCTGATGTCAGTCAACTTATCCACCGCTGGATGCCAGAGGCTAGTCGCTATACCAATGCTTAGCAGAGGTTTTAGTAAATAAAAAAGAGGATAGCTAGTGCTATCCTCTTTCGTGTCTAAAAGATAATATTCTTAAAGAAACGTTCAAAAGAAAAATTATTTATCTTTCTTTTCATTCTTATCTTTTTTCTCAGGCTTTTCTTTTTTTGCCCTTTTTACATCTTTTTTAAGATCTTTAAGCTTTTTCTTTTGCTTCTCAATCTTCGCTCTAGTATCTTTGATCTCTTTTTTGAGATCTTTTACTTTCTCTTTATTAGCCATAATTGACTCCTTGGTTTGTGATTCGAACTACTGTTTATCAGTTGTCTTAGCATCATTACAAAGTCAAAGCAGCCTAAGACTAAACTGTTCTACTAATTGATTATATCACCATGACAGTATAATGGTTTTAATGAGTACATTAATGATATTAGCAGGTTGCAAAAATAACGCAATATTAAACTGTAGCTAGCGTGTAAGTTTTTCTAAATATACTTTATAGTTGATTTTATTGCTTTAAAAGTATCGATAACTTTCATCGATACTTTTTATTGATGCTATTGTAATAGGCAGAATCACAGTTGGCTCGAAGCGGTAATAAAGTAAAGTATGTTTAGCGCTAAGCAAGTTGGTCGTCTCAAACTTACCGAAGATGGCATATAAGAGTGATATCCATAGTAGTCAGTAGTAATTTTTCAATTAGATTCAGTAGCTTACTTTATAGTCTTGGCATAAAAATATAGACTCGAAAGATATCTGTACTTATTGACGCGCTGATGAGATAAGCTACAATGTCCAAAATCTATCACTATTTTCAGCCTAGTTTTTAACCTTATCATTAGCTATTTTCATAATAGTAAATGGTGAGTAGTAGCTAGATATTCATTATTGCTCTTATTTATAGAGACCGTTTATGAGTGACCTTCAAGACCCTAATGACAGGCCAGTAGTCGATGCTGATACGATTAGCAAAGCGGAGCTACCACCATACCGTCAAGCTGACGCGCGAGCGCCAAAACCATCGTCAAAATTCCCGTTGTGGTTGTTGCCAGTATTGGCCATTATGCTCGTTATTGGGGTTTTGATTGGTAAGTACTGGGGCGGGGATAAAACGGTGAGCAATGAGCCGCCAACTGCTAACACCGTGCAAAACGATAGCGCAAATCCAAATGTTACCAGCAGCGCACAAGCGGTGCTTTCGGTAGAAACGGTGTCACCAAGCCAAGATAGTATTGGCAACACGCTCAGTGCCGATGGCACCATCAACGCTAAAGATGTTGCTAATGTCAGTGCCAAAGTAAACGGTGTTGCTATCGAACGTGTATTAGTACAAGAGGGCGATCGCGTCAAAGCGGGGCAAGTACTAGCGATATTTGATACCGATGCCATGGAGCAGCAAGTTTTGCAAGCTGAGGCCGATGTTGCTGAAGCTGAAGCAACGCTTGCCAATGCGACTGCCGATGCTGCCCGCGTACTGCCGCTGATTGAGATAGATGCCATTAGTAGACAAGAAGCGGATCGTTATCGCACCTCTAAACTGCAAGCACAGGCGTCACTACAAGCGTCTAAAGCGCGACTGAGCACCCAGCGCTTAAGTGTCAATAATGCCAACGTGGTCGCACCGGTCAGCGGTATTATCAGTGAGAAAATGGCCGAAGTTGGTATGGTTGCTGGCGGTGAGCCATTATTTACCATTATTAAAGGCGGCGTTTTGGAATGGCGCGCGGATATCGATCCGAAACTCCTCGGTGAAGTTAATGTCGGCACGCCAGTACGTGTCAGCTTGCCAGGCGGCGATGCTGTCATGGGGCAAGTCAGCCGCATTGCACCAACTGCCGATGATAACCGTCAAATCACTATTTATGCCAGCCTCGCTGCTAACTCAAAAGTACGAGCGGGCATGTACCAAACGGGCGAATTTTTATTGGGCAGTACCAGTGCTCAAACCGTGCCTAATAGCGCTATCATCAGCAATGATGGCTATGATTATGTGATGCTAGTGACCAATGTCAGCAGCCAAGACGGTAAAAATGTCGGCCGTATCAAACAGCAACGCGTGACCTTGGGTGAGCGCTTTGGTGATAATGTGGCGCTGACAGAGCCACTGCCGGCAGAAAGCCGACTTGTGAAGCAAGGCGGCAGCTTCTTAAACGATGGCGACTTAGTACGTATCGTTGATGGCATGAATACAACCAATGATAAATCGGGCAGCCAAGCTAGTAAAACGGCAACCGCCGCCACTACTGGCACAACCATGCAGGCGCGCTCATGAGTTTAAATGTATCCGCTTACTCGATTAAAAATCCTTTAGTCGCCATCTTGCTGTTTGTGCTGCTAACATTAGGCGGCATCTACGGCTTTATGCAAATGAAGGTGCAGCAGTTTCCTGATATTGACCTGCCAGCAGTGGTAGTTACGGTCACATTACCGGGTGCTGCGCCATCGCAGCTCGAAAACGATATTGCAAAGAAGGTGGAAAATAAGCTCACCAGTATTGAGGGCGTTAAACATATTCGCACCACCCTACAGACAGGCGCTGCGACTATGGTCACTGAGTTTGTCTTAGAAAAAGACATTCAAGAAGCAGTTGACGATGTGCGTTCGGCTGTCGGTGAGGTACGTGGTGATTTACCAGCCGCTGCTAATGATCCCATTATTACCAAAGTCTCAACGTCAGGGTTTCCCGTCGTTACCTATTCTGTTGCCTCTGAAAATATGAATGTGGAAGACTTGTCTTGGTTCGTTGATGATACGGTGACCAAGCGTCTATCCGACATACCGGGTGTCAGTACCGTCAGCCGTATCGGTGGCTTGCAGAGAGAGATTACGGTTGCTGCTGACCCTATTACCTTAAGTGGTCTTAAGCTTTCTATCACTCAGTTATCCAATCAAATCACCGGTATTCAGCAAGACAGCTCAGGCGGTGAGGCAGAGGTCGGCAAAACCACCCAGACCATCCGTGTACTTGGGGCGGTTGAGCGCGCCAGTGATTTAAACAATTTGCAAGTCGCTGTGCCGACAGGCGGTACGCAAGCGCTTGGACGTATGGCGCAAATCACCGATGGCGCTGCTGACCCAAGCTCGATTGCCAAGCTCGATGGCGAAACCGTGGTGGCATTTAATATCACACGTTCGCGCGGTGCCAGTGAAGTTGAGGTTATGGAGTTGGTTGATGCCGAGCTTGCTAAGCTGTCAGACGACGTTGGCAATATCGATATTGAAAAAGTCTACGATAGAGCCACACCCATCGCCGAAGACTATCAAGCTTCCTTACGCATGCTGATAGAAGGTGGTTTGCTAGCTGTAGTAGTGGTGTTCTTATTTTTGCGCAATATCCGTGCCACCTTTGTAGCGGCTGTTGCGTTGCCGTTATCTGTCATTCCTACTTTTTTAGGTATGTACTTATTTGGCTTTAGTCTTAATATTATCTCCTTATTAGCACTCTCATTGGTCATTGGCGTTCTGGTCGATGATGCGATTGTAGAAGTCGAAAATATCATACGCCATTTGCGTATGGGAAAGACGCCTTATGAAGCGGCGATGGAAGCCGCTGACGAGATTGGCTTAGCAGTCGTCGCGACCACTTTTACCCTAATTGCGGTGTTTTTACCGACTGCCTTTATGGGCGGGATTGTTGGGCAATTTTTCCGACAATTTGGTTGGACCGCCGCCTTATCCATATTTGCGTCGTTAATGGTCGCGCGTCTTATCACACCGATGATGGCTGCTTATATATTACGCCCAGAAAAAAAACACGTTGAAAAACAAAGCGCGCTGATGGATTGGTATCTAAAAGTGGTGTCATGGACGCTGCATCATCGCTGGATCACGATGGGGGCGACGTTAATATTATTTGTGGCATCGTTGGCCTTAGTGAAATTACTACCAACCTCTTTTATTCCTGATAATGATATCGACCAGACGCGGGTTGAGATTGAGCTGACCCCCGATGTATCGCTCGAAGATACCGAGCGAGTTTCTGCAATGGCCAGTGAGCGTATTTTGGCCATGCCTGAAGTAACCCATATTTTTACCTCGGTAGGGGAAGCGCAAGCTGCAATGGAAGCCAGCTCAGGCGGTAAAGCTGAAAATATCGCGGGTTTGGATATTGTACTTGCGCCACGAGCAGAGCGCGGTTCTAAGCAAGAGATTGAACGTCAGATAAGCAGCATGTTGGCAGAGGTGCCGGGTGCACGCTTTACCGTTGGTTTATCAAGTGGCGGTGAAACTGGTTATAATTTTTCTCTAACCAGTACTGATCCGCGCCTGCTTGAGCAGACAGTCCAGAAAATGATGGCAGAGATTCGGGCGTTACCAAGTGCCGGCGCTGTCACCAGTGATCGCAGTCTGCCACGCCAAGAGCTGACAGTGACACCAAACAGATTAGCGATGGCTGACAAAGGCGTGACTACGCAAGATATTGCGACCACCTTACGTGTGGCTACCGTTGGAGATTATGAGCAGCGTTTATCTAAGCTTAATTTGGATACGCGGCAGATACCGATAGTGGTGCGTTTACCTGATATTGCTAAGCAAAAGGTCAGTCAGTTAGAAGGTTTATATGTGCCGAGTGCCTTACCAGCAGCTGGACAAGGCGTGCGTGTGGGTGAAGTAGCGTCATTAGATTTTGGTACTGGGCCTGCGCAAATCAGCCGCCTCGATCGTGAGCGGGCGATTAGTATCACCGTTCAGCCTGCCAATGGTGAGCTTGGCGACTTAGTACAAGCGGTTAAGAGTATACCCAGTATGCAGCAGTTGCCAGCGTCTATTACCATTATTGACCAAGGACAAGCAGAAAACATGGCCGAGCTATTTAGCGGCTTTGTGATTGCAATGTCGGTCGGCGTGGTCTGTATTTTAGGCGTGCTTATTTTATTATTTGGCCGTATATTGCAGCCCTTTACCATTTTGATGGCATTACCGCTGTCAATCGGTGGTGCTTTTGTGGGCTTGGTGATTACCAATAGCAGTCTGTCGATGCCATCGATGATTGGTTTTATTATGCTAATGGGTATCGCGACCAAAAACTCTATCTTGCTGGTCGATTATGCATTGATTGCCCAGCGTCGAGGTTTGGCGCGTTTTGATGCCATTATCGACTCTTGTCGTAAGCGTGCGCGGCCGATTATTATGACCACTATTGCGATGGGTGCAGGTATGCTGCCATTGGTATTTGGTTGGGGTGATGTCGATCCTACCTTCCGTCGTCCCATGGCAGCAGCGGTTTTGGGTGGTTTGGTCACTTCAACCTTATTAAGCCTCGTGGTTATTCCCGTGGTTTACACCTTAATGGACGATTTGTCAGGCTGGTTTGGTAAATGGTTGATACCGCATGGTAAAGAGAAGGAAAGTATAGTTGTCGAGAAATAGTCAGTATTACTAAAGTAGTTTCTAGGTCAATCTCACGGGAAGTGGTTGACCTAATTTATTTAGTGGCTAATCAGTTGTTTGCTATCGGCAGAATTTAAATATTTTTAATCAACTATTCAAATTTAAATGGTTTCATTCATGCAGTCTATTTGAAGTGTCTATTAATGGTATTAAAGGTAAAAATAACTGGTTTCGTTGGGTTATCTTAAAATTGAAGTATCTTAAAAGAAGACTAGCATTCAAAGCCTCCAAGTCATTAATCGCTAAGATAGTTTTTTTGCTACACTCTCCTAAAGTCCTGTTACCTACCAATATTTCAAACAGTGAATAGACCTCATGAAAAATATTGAGCCAATAAATCATTTATTTATTAGGACTTACGACAGCCAGCTTGAAGGTCATACTCATGATTACCATCAAATTCTTATACCATTGATGGGTAACATTAGAATGGTCATTAGCAATCAAACTATTAATGTTTCTTATGGAGAAGTATTGGTTATCAAAAAAGGTGTTCAACATCAATTTCAGGCGAGAGAGGACTTTCGTTTTTTAGTAATAAATATAGAGGATATAGGCTTTTTAGGGTCGACATTAAATGAAGCACATTTTTCAATGGACGAAAAAACCTTGTTATATATCTCTTTTGTTGAAAAGCAATTGACCTCTGCTTACAACCAACAGATAAAAGGGATAATGTTTGAGTTATTAAAAGAGCTTCTTGGAAATATGCAGATGAGTAAAAGACTGGATACTCGATTGACTGCAGTTGTTCACACTATTAAGAATGATATCGCCACCAATCACACGATAAAGTCACTTGCTGACATTGCCTGTCTGAGCGAAAGTCAGTTCAAGGTGTTATTCAAAGAGCATCTTGGTTGTATGCCCTACGCTTATATTACCAACCTTCGTATGAAATCTGCGCTTGGCCTCATCCTAAATACTGACACACCTATTGCGATTGTGGCTGAGAAGTGCGGTTATGATAATGTTTCTGCCTTTATACGTCGTTTTTCTAGCGTCTATCACCAGACGCCATACAGGCTGCGTTGTAATAATCAGAATATGAAGCACACAAGAATAAGCTAATCAGCATATATTTCAATCTATTCCCACAAACCCTGCAGCATCAATTTTATTATCATAGCGGCATCATTCGAATGCACGCTAGGTAAAGATATGAAATTGAATTTTCACAATCAATCGAAGCAGGATATTGTAAATTTTGCTGCACCTATAGGATTTTTGGCAATATGGAGTGGTGGTGCTATCTGTGCAAAGGTTGGTTTGCAATATACCGACTCTTGGAGCTTTTTATTTTTAAGATCAGCAATCGCTTTATCACTGCTACTAGCCATCTATCTAAAATCTGCCCATAAAAAAATAACTATCACTGAGCTTAAGAAAGACCAGCTCAGAGGCATTATATTTTCAGGTCTATTGCTACAAGTACTCTATTTAACGTTTTATTTTTCAGCTATTAACACAGGACTATCCCTTGGCATTATTATACTAGTGCTTGGTATACAGCCAATTATAACGTCGCTACTAAGTGCAAATACGATTAGCGTTAAAAACTTAATACTACTAGCGATTTGTTTTTCAGGCTTGGTGTTATCAACATTGGGCTATCATAGTATTAATAAAATAAATGCTTTAGGTATGCTACTTTCCGTACTGGCATTACTATCCATCACGTTTGGTACTATTGCTCAAGCTAAGGTTAAAACGCCGCCTATTTTAACGTTATTGATTCAGACTATATTTTCATTTTTTATATTCTTAGTAGTGGTTATTTATAAAGGATTATCCTTTGAGGTCAATGCTTCTTCTTTACTATCATTGGTATGGATGGGCGCAGTGGTTTCTGTAGGGGCATATTTATTATTGATACTTATGCTCGAATATAGCGCCGCAGATAAAGTAAGCACCTTATTCTTCTTGTTGCCTTTATTAACGATGATATTAGAGAGTCTGGTTTTTGATAGCACTTTGAGCGCATTAACTATTTTCGGTGCTATTTTGGTCTGCGTAAGCTTGTTCATTTATCAGACTCAAAAGTCTTCTTAAGATAGCAAATGCTTTTGGAGTAGGTAAGTATGGTTTTTTAAATTAAAAATAACTGAATTTATCCTCAGAAATATCACTTCATTTCGACAACCAAATACACTGTCACTGTTTCAGTAGATTAGTGCTTTGACATACATAGCGTACAGCTAAGTATTTATAATTTATGAATGTAAATCTTTTACAGGCTTTATATTCCGTCTAGCAATCCGCCAAAATCCCCGCTATCCAATCCTTCTCCATAATCTAATCTTACCAACATGAATTATATTCATCTTATGTTTAAATAGTATCGTTTTTATTCATGTAATGGTTTAGGTATGATTCATCTCATACAGAAATTTGGTTTTATCTCAATTAATGAGAGTAGATTAAGGTAGTGGATTATCATGAGTAAGCAATTTACATATTCAATCTCGAGCATTCGTTTTGATGAAAACTATCAGCCTGCAGACAGCACACGTCTGACGACTAACTTTGCGAATTTGGCGCGTGGGGAGAGTCGTCAAGAGAACTTACGCAAAACGCTGACTATGATAAATAACCGTTTTAATGATCTCGCGCATTGGGATAATCCAACCGCCGACCGTTATTCCGTTGAAGTTGATATCATTTCTGCAGACTTAGATATCGAAGGTAATGGCAATACATTTCCAGTCATTGAAACGCTAAAAACAACGATTATCGACCATAAAGAAAACAAGCGTATTGACGGTATGATTGGCAATAGTTTCTCATCTTATGTGCGCGATTATGACTTTAGCATCGTACTGCCAGAACACTTCGATAACAATCCAGCGTCGCCACCACCAGCAGATTTTGGTGATTTGCATGGCAAACTGTTTCAACATTTATTGAACTCAGAGGTTTACCAAGCCAGCTTTAATAAACAACCTGTGATTTGTCTGAGTGTATCGAGCAGTAAAGTCTATCAGCGTACCGGCAATCAGCATCCTGTATTAGGGTTTGAATATAAACAAGATGAATATTCGTTGACCGATGACTATTTCCATAAAATGGGCTTAACGGTGCGCTACTTTATGCCATCAGGTAGTGTGGCGCCTTTAGCATTTTACTTCGCCGGTGACTTGCTACGTGATTACACCGACCTTGAGCTGATCAGTGCCATCAGTACTATGGAGACCTTCCAAAAAATTTATCGCCCTGAAATTTACAACGCCAACTCGACGGCTGCTCAAGTGTATCAACCTAGTTTGAAATACCAAGATTACTCACTGACTCAAATTGTCTATGACCGCGAAGAGCGTAGCCAGATGGCAGTGACGCAAGGCAAATTTACGGAAGACGAGTTTATCAAGCCCTATCTAGCAATTCTTAATGAGTGGGCGGCAAACTATGTTGTGACAAGCGATACCGTTCAAAAAGAAGCGGTTAAAAAACGCGCTGCCTAACAGAGCCTTACTAACCGACATATAGAAGATTAGACAATAAAAAAGAGTAATTAACATGGAATTATTATTACCGACGTCAACAGCGGGCAGCTTACCGAAACCCTCTTGGTTGGCAGAACCTGAGAAAATTTGGTCACCTTGGGCATTAGAAGGTGAGCAGCTTATAGAAGCCAAACAAGATTCGCTACGTTTAACATTGCAAGAACAGAGACATGCAGGCATTGATATTGTCAGTGATGGCGAGCAGACCCGTCAGCATTTTGTCACCACCTTTATTGAACATCTTGATGGTGTCGATTTTGAAAAGCGTGAGACCGTTCGCATTCGTAATCGCTATGATGCGAGTGTGCCGTCAGTCGTGGGTAGCGTAAGCCGTCAAAAACCTGTATTTGTGGAAGATGCGAAGTTTTTACGTCAGCAAACCGATCAGCCAATCAAATGGGCGCTGCCCGGTCCTATGACCATGATTGATACATTATATGATGGTCATTATAAAAGCCGTGAAAAATTGGCGTGGGAATTTGCTAAAATCTTGAATCAAGAAGCCAGAGAATTAGAAGCGGCGGGTGTCGATATCATCCAGTTTGATGAACCAGCATTTAATGTGTTTTTTGATGACGTCAACGACTGGGGTATTGCTACGTTAGAGCGTGCTATAGAAGGTTTAAAATGTGAAACAGCAGTACATATCTGCTACGGCTACGGCATCAAAGCCAATACTGATTGGAAAAAGACACTGGGTTCGGAGTGGCGTCAATATGAGCAAGCATTCCCTAAATTGCAGCAGTCTAATATCGATATTGTCTCTTTAGAGTGTCAAAACTCACATGTACCGATGGACTTGATTGAATTGATTCGCGGTAAAAAAGTGATGATTGGTGCCATTGATGTGGCAACCAATAATATTGAGACGCCTGAAGAGGTTGCGGATACACTACGCAAGGCACTACAATTCGTTGATGCGGACAAGCTGTATCCTTCGACCAACTGTGGCATGGCACCGCTATCGCGCCAAGTTGCCCGCGGTAAATTGAATGCTCTAAGCGCAGGCGCGGCAATCGTACGTCAAGAGCTGACGGCTTAGAATTTAACAGCTAAGCTTATGAAAAATTTAGCTTTTATAGCTTGGATTTTTAACTCCGTCTATACAAGCTTGTTTAAAATCATGAGTGACCTCAGTTATCAATGTACTTACCGATTTAAAATTTAGGATTGCAGCAATGAGTAAAGATGTGATTGAAGCAACCGACTTTAGAGATGCTATGTCTTTATTGACGACCGCCGTCAATGTGGTCACCACCAAAGGTAGCTCAGGTGCCCATGGGTTTACCGCATCGGCGGTATGTAGCGTGACCGATACACCGCCAACATTGCTTGTCTGTATGAATCAAACATCTCGCTCGCATGTCCATTTTCTTGAAAATAAAACCTTAAGTGTCAATGTGTTGGGCGCACAGCATGAGCCAGTATCTAATGCCTTTGCGTCTAAATTATGCTCAGAAGAGCGGTTTCAACAAGGCTCTTGGACTGATTTAGTCACAGGAGCTCCTGTATTAGAGGATGCATTGGTCAGTTTCGACTGTGAGATTGAGGATATTCAGCAAGTCGGCACGCACAGTGTTTTTATGTGCCGAGTTGTCGCCATCAAACGCTCTGAACAACGAGACGGGGCTGATGAAAGTTTGGTATATTTCAACCGCGCTTACCATCAAGTGGGCCAAGTAGAAACCGTTTAAGCTGACTTTCTCACATTTACTACCTAATTGTTATCTAACTATAGTCAGCTCAATACTAAGAAGATACAGTGATAGTGGAATGAATTTTTTGTAGCCTCTGTCGGCATAGGCATAGGCATAGGCATAGGCATAGGCATAGGCATAGGCATAGGCATAGCAAGCTAGAAAAATTTGTACCAGTTTCACGCTGTCAGATGATGTATCCATTTTATTCAGTATCGACTATAAAACTATCATTTAACCGAGAAGTAGCTATCCTGTGGAACTAATAATTTTCTTAACAATAGGCGCTCTAGCAGGATTTGCTGCGGGGCTGTTTGGGGTGGGCGGCGGCACGATTATCGTACCACTATTATTTATCGTCTTTACCCAAATGGATTACAATCCTGACAGCATCATGCATTTAGCGTTAGGTACGTCGCTGGCGACCATCATTGTCACCTCTATCAGCTCGCTCATGGCGCACAATAAAAAGGGCGCGGTCATGTGGCCTGTCTTTAAAAATCTGGCACCAGGCTTAGCGATTGGCTGTTTTTTGGGCGCGGGGATAGCAGGGCAAATATCTGGGCTATACCTTCAGCTTATTGTTGGCGTATTTTTGCTGTGGGTCGCTTATAAGATGTTTTTTGGTGGTAAAAAGCAGGTCGCTGCTAATGTTAGCAGTGCTAGTGGTGCCAACGATGCTAATTCAGAATTGCCTTCAAAACCTAAACAACTAGCGGCAGGCGGGGTTATCGGTGTCGCTTCTGCCATTTTTGGTATCGGTGGTGGCAGCTTAACCGTCCCTTATCTCACGCGTTATGGTGTGGTCATGCAAAAAGCTGTTGGCACCTCAGCGGCGTGTGGATTGCCGATTGCCATTGCTGGTGCGTTAGGGTTTATGATTTTTGGGATGCAGCAGCAAGTTGATGTGCCTAATACCATTGGTTTTGTGCACATTTATGCTTTTTTAGGGATTAGCATCATGAGCTTTTTTACCGCAAAAATAGGCGCAAAAGTTGCTCATATATTATCACCGCAACTCTTAAAGAAGTGTTTTGCAGTATTATTAACTGTGGTGGGATGTTATTTTCTTTTTAAAGGGTTCATTTGAGCATAAAAGGCCCCTGCTAGTATTGAATTAACAATAGCAGGGGCACAAAAGAAATCAAAGCGATAAGACGTTATTACTTGCTCGTCACCGCAGTTGTCAGAGAGTAATAACGTCTTCTGGATTTGTATTGCGAGCATACTTTTTAGAAGACCACTAAATTAGAATTTCACATTCAACCCTAGGGTAAAGTTGCGCCCCATTTGTGGCACATAGGGTAAGAAAGAGTTGTGAATATAGATTTTCTCATCCAGTAAGTTATTTGCACGTAGCGATAAGGTATAGTCAAAATTGCCGTAAGCACTTTCATAGTCTGCGCCAAGATTTAACAAATTGTAGCCCTCCGTTTTATTTTCTGTGATCAGTCTAGGCTGAATCAACAGTGAGTTATTATCATATTGGCGTTTAGTGCCATCTTCATCATATTCAAGCGGTTTGATAGCAATGGTTGAGGTAGTCACCTTGTTTTGCTCAAACACATGGCTATAATCCATATTGACCGAAAGCTTATCCGTTAAATAGTTGTTATAACGAAAACCTAGGCGGGCAGGTGGCACACGTGGTGCATTGGTACCGGGGCGCTCTAGTACATCTGTTCCCAGTTTTTCAGGATAGCTCAACACACAGTATTCGAGCGCCTCAGCTAAGTCATTAAGGCTACAGGACTCATCAATTTCTAAGATAGGATTGGCTTGCTCGTTAGACAACAACACACAATCTGATAATTGACCGGCAATCTGCTCACCGCTTAAACCCTCGCAGCTAGGCTTTAGACCCAAGACTTCAGAGCTTTCACCATACAAGGATTTCCCTACAACAGGCGCTAGTGAGCCAATTTTACCCCGCACAAAATCACCAAATACCGTCAGCTTCTGATTGGGTGTCACCTGATAGCTAATATCGCCTTCTAAACCATAAAAGTTCGCTGTTGTCTGATTATAGCGGCGCATATATAAGTCGCCAAACTTGGTAATGTTCTCATTGAAGATGTAGTTATCAAAGTCATTGTAATAGCCACTTAAGTTATATTCCCAGTCCTCCCCAAAGTGGGAGATACCTAGCTCAATGTTATTTGATCGTTCTTTTTTAAGGTCTTTATTACCATATTCAAACGAGTTGGTCGCCAAATGCTTACCGTTATAATATAGCTCCATCGGGGCAGGTAGGCGCTCATTGTGTGACGCGGTAAATGATAGGCGGTACTCCGGATCAAAGTCCCAAATAATGCTACCCGCATAAGAGGTGGCATCTTCTTCGTAAGGGCTGAGATCTGGATGCTCAACTTTATTGGAATCTAGAGAAGGAAAGCCAGAGTTTAGCCATTCAAGTTTTCTATTCAATAAGTCTTGGTCGTATTCAACCGGTGTTTTTTGTTTTTCCCAGCGAGCTGCTGCCTCGAAGGTGAAGTCCCCAATCTCATATTGCTCTAACCCAAACACGCTTAGATTCTTATTGGTATGAGGAACAAGTAAATACCGAGGATCAGCTTTAGATGTATCACCCCAACTGGGTAGATAAGGTACTTCTGCACTCATCTCCTGCTTTTGATACTGCATGCCAAGCATACCGCTAAATCCATTAACGGGCGTATGATACGTTTCCAATCGGCTATTAAAGCCCTTGTTGTTAAAAATCGCTGCAGCGTGCCCTTTATCCAATCTAAGATCTAACCCTTCTCCTATGCCAGTGGTACGATCAGGGTTACCAGGATCTTTCTCGTCGTGATAATAGTCGGCATAAGTGAGGCTAAGCTTAACCTTATCAATGCCTTTAAGCGGCTCACGTAGCTCACCACGCACATCATAGCGATCTGAGGTCATATCTACCCAAGGGCCTTTGTGATTATGATTATGCTCAAAGCCAAGAGGCTGGTCATGATTGTGTTCATGCCCGTGATCATCTGCATGCCCACCCACATGACAGCCATCAAAGTGCGGAAAATCAATAATGTCATTGTCATCCATCAAGTGCGGATAGGCATTAAGGTAGTAGCGACCATGAAAGCCAGTTTCTGCTGAACCAAGCCAGTTAATAAAGTGACCATCACAGCTGTCATAATTATGATTGTGGCCAGGGATGCCGTATACATCTTCACGGCGACTATAAGAGGCGCCGATATAACCCATATCATCAATCCAAGATAACCCGATCGTACCTACTTTTGACTTGTTATAAGAATCTGGTAAATAATCAAGCGTTACATCTGACTTAAATTCAGGTACTTCGTAGTTACCAGCATGTCGGCTCAGCCCCTCTACACGCAGTGCAATATGATCGGTTAATCCAAAGGTAGCACCTGCTGTTGCCAGTTTTTCTTGGTTATTGGTGTTGTAACGAAGCAGCGCTTCACCCTCTACCTTGTCATTAAAATTGCCACGCGGCATCTTATCTGGGATTCGTTTGTCCACCACATTCACCACTCCAGCTGATGACGCTGTGCCGTATAGCAAGGTAGAAGGCCCGCGCACTAGCTCGACGCGTTCGGCAAGTAAGGTATCGGTAGCAATGACGTGATCTGGTGACATGTTGGAGACGTCCACCACATCGGTACCATTTTGTAGAACTTTAATCCGTACCCCATCTTGTCCACGGATGATAGGCGCTGATGAGCCACCGCCAAATGGATTGCTATGGACACCAAGCTCTTCAGACAAAGCATTGCCCAAAGTCGCTGAGCGTAGACTTAATTGTTCGCGATTAATCACCACATCGCTGGCTTTTTGAGTATTGCCAAAAGCCAAAGCAGAAGGGCTGATGGATTGGGCTTCGACGACTATGGTATCCAATGTGGTTGAAGGAGATACTTTAGAAAGATGGTCGTTTTTTATCTCACTCATATGCCTGCTGTCAGCATAAGCGTGATTTGCGTAAGTAATCATAAGCGCATAAACAGCAATAACTAGCGGTTTTCTTTTCATAATGTGCCTGAAATTAATGATGAAAATTTATAGGTGTTAACTGAGGTTGCGTAAATTCCCCCTTATCAGCGGTCGACACTTATTTATCTTGTTGGCCCTTCTTATCTTCATAAAGATTCAATAAGTAACTTCGACCGCTTATGCCTCGGGGCTTAAGCGCTAGATACGTCAAATCAGTTATTCATAAAGCTAGTTGTAAATTAAAGATATGATTTCAATTTACTTCGGAATGTTATAATATAACATATCATTTAAATTACAAGAGAAATTTATCAGACGTTGTATTTGCTTCTTTGCCGCTAGTGATTTTCATGTCCCATATCGTAAATGACAGTAGGGGTTGTTTACCTAATTTGACTTTTAGGCCGATGCTCTCGAGCTAGATCACTTTTTCTAGCAACCATCTTTTAGCGACTATTTTATATATTGATATGTTATATTATAACATTAAGGTAAAATGCTATGGCAAAGCATAAGTAATCGTAAGTTAGACAAGAGACAGCGCTTAAATTCCATTCAATATTTTTTATAAATAATAGGTTGTTATGAGAAACAGCGATAATAATAAAAAAATGCTTAAGCCACTTAATGTCGCTACCTTAGTGGTCGTACTAGCATTTCATGCTGCTACTGGCTGGAGTGTTGTTCATTCTGAGATGCCCAAATCTGTGGTTAAACAACCAAAAGACACGCCACCTATTGAGATTAAGATTGTGGAAACACTTTCTGAGCCAGTTATTAAGTCTGAACCTGTTGTTAAGTCTGAACCTGTTGTTAAGTCTGAACCTGTTGTTAAGTCTGAACCTGTTGTTAAGTCTGAACCTGTTGTTAAGTCTGAGCCTGTTATTAGTTCTGAACCTGTTGTTAAGTCTGAACCTGTTGTTAAGTCTGAGCCTGTTATTAGTTCTGAAGAGACTGATCGACAACAATGGGAAAGCGAGCAACTCGCAGCGAAAAAACAAACCGAGCGTCAAGCTGAAGCACAGCGCAAAGCGAAAGAGGATGCAGAACGTCAGGCTAAAGTACAGAGCAAAGCCAGAGAGGATGTGGAGCGTCAGGCCAGAGAAGCTGCCAGCAATCAGCCGGTTAATTTTTCGGCAAGTCAAGCAAGCTGGGAAAGCATGCCAACGTTTAATTTTCCCGAAAGAGCGGCACGCCGAGCGCATTCAGGTGAGACGTTTACCGTACAGTTGCGCCTTCAAGTAAACAGACAAGGGGATATTGATAGTGTGAGCATTGCCTTGTCTTCTGGCAATGCTGCTATCGATCAAGCCGCGATACGACAAGCCAAACAAGGCAGATTCCATCCTTTTAAACAAAACGACGTGGCAGTGGTAGGTATGGTTACCTTACCAATAACTTATGTCGCACCGCGTTAGATGGGTTTGTAATAAAAACATCAACCGTTTTTACTAAACATTTTTTACCTAGCAGCTTTTATCAATGCTACTTCACTCATCATAGATTTAATCATTACCAACACCTTGTCTTAAGGGCTATTTATGGATTTTTTTGAATACTGGCAATATACCGATACCATTTCTAAAACACTGTTTTTTATTTTATTAGGCTTATCTATTGTTACTTGGATAGCAGGGATTTTACGCTTCATTGATAGCCTGCATCTAAAAACGCAAGCGCATGACTTGGTCAAAAACAATATAACGCTAATGGATAGGGAGTCGGTTGAACAACGTTTGCTACAAAACATCGGACGTATCCGACACCGTAGCGAAAAGGGGCTTACCATCATGGGTACAACGGCTTCTATCGCCCCATTTATTGGCTTGTTTGGTACAGTGTGGGGCATCTTTCATGCTTTGCATGGTATTGCTCAAGCTGGGCAGGCAGGGCTAGCGCAAGTGGCAGGACCAGTGGGCGAGGCTTTAATCATGACAGGGCTAGGTTTGGCGGTGGCAATACCTGCTGTTATCTTTTACAACATTGCCACTCGCATTAATCGCAATGTGATGTACCTAGCCAATGATACTGCTTACGGCGTGCTAGCAAATATTAAGGAGCAGGCAGATTCTCAAGCTCAGGCAACAGCTAGAATAAGCCCGCAAAATAAAAATAAAGAGGGCAATACAAATTCAGCGAGCCCAAAGATTAAGGAAGGCAGCTATGGCATTTAAGTTAGGTGATGATGACATGGTGAGCATGAATGAGATGAACCTCATTCCGCTGATTGATATTATGTTGGTATTGATGATTATATTTTTAGTGACAGCAACCGTGCTAAATCCTGCCATCCCTCTACAATTACCCAAAACTTCAGCAAAAATGAGCGAAGTACCTCCTAAAGTTATTCAAGTCAGTATTGATAAAGATGCAGGAATTTTCTGGGATGACCAACCAATTAGTATGGCAGAGTTAGAAAAAAGATTTCATGAGGTAAGTCACGTATTAGCTATGCCTGATACTCCAGCCCCTACTGTTCGTTTGCGAGTAGATAAAGAAAGCAGGTACGATACTGTGGCTCAAGTGTTAGCGGCCGCAAGTGAGGCAAAACTAGCGAATATTGCTTTTGTAACGGATTGATTGTTATGTTCGTGATATAAATATTCTTATAGATTATTTGATTTACCAAATATCTCTTTACGGTTTCTTCAGCATAGCTGATTACGATTAATCCTAATATTAAGTTGAAGGCATCAAAGAGTTTTTATCTTATTAAAGTATAAAGATTACTTCCAAAATATGTATTTATATATGTACTTACGTAATGTTATGTTATAACATAATGAAAATTCCGATACTGATTTACACTCATAACCTTTAATTTTGGTACTCTCATGTCTCAAGCTTTTAATATCAATAAGTTAAAAGAGCCTTATTACGCTCCTATATCTTCCTTTAATATCAATATTAAACAGGCAACGGTTATATTCTCAGTGACTGCTGCTCTAGGCATGGCAAGCTTACCAGTCATGGCAGAAGAAACTCAGTCAGCAGACATTGAGCTTACTACCTCTACTGATAATGGGGTATCCGATATGGCGATACCTTCAACCACTTTAGATACTATTGTTGTCACCTCCAATCCTTTACTACCTCAGACAAATGAGATGGCAACAGCAACCAGTATTATTACTGGCGATACTCTAGATTCTCAAGTGAATAGCACCCTTGGTGATGCATTAGAAAATGAGATAGGTGTTTCTACTGACAGTTTTGGACAAGGCGCAAGTCGCCCGATTATTCGAGGACAGAGCGCACCCCGTGTTCAAGTCATGCAAAATGGTCTGACTGTTCAGGATGCCTCACAGATTTCCCCAGACCATCAAATATCAGTACCCGTATTGGGTGCGAGACAAATTGAGGTTATTAAAGGCACTTCAGCATTGATATACGGTGGCGGTGCTATAGGCGGAGTGGTCAATATCGTCGATGACACCATTCCAAACCAATCGTCAAAGAAAAACCTGAACGGTAAAGTTTCTTTAATCGGTCAACAAGCCACCGATGGGTATCTTGGTTATGCGGAACTTAATGGCAATATTGGTGATAACTGGCTTTGGAGTGGGCGTTATCAAAAAACGGACAAAGGCAATATTCAAGTACCACATTGGGACACGGATGAGATTAGTAACAGTTGGTATACCCAAGATAATGGCAGTATCGGGTTGTCTTATGTGACTGATTTAGGGTATATCGGCGGTTCGTATCAACGTCAGTCCTCAGAATATGGTCTGCCATTCCATGTCCATAGCGAGTGCTCGCCTGACAATAACAATCCTAATAAACTCAGCTGCGCAGGTGGGCACGACCATGACCACGATCATGGCGAAGCGCCTTATGTTGATTTAACTTCAAACGTCTATCAGCTCTATGCTGAGCGGCAAATACCTATGACAGGGGTTGATAGCATCAATGCGAAGGTTAGTTATACGGATTATCGCCATGATGAGATAGATGAAGGTGTGGCTGGCACTACTTTCAAAAACAGTGCCATTAATGCCCGTACCCAAGCAACCCATGCGACTTATAAAACGGGCAATTTAGGTTTTATGAAAGGGGTGGTTGGATTAGATTACACCAATAGTGAGTTTTCAGCGGTGGGACTAGAAGGTTATCTTCCGAAAACGGATCGTACTCAAGTAGGTATATTTTTTATTGAGCGACTCACACCGAACTATTTTGGTGCAAAAATAAAAAATGTAGATAAGTTTGCCGACAGTACGTTTTCATCATCTGATAAACATGCGGGGCACAATCACGGTGATAGTGAGGACTTTACTGATAAGAGTACTAGCACTAACGCCATCGTAAGCAAACAAGGTAAAAGTCCTTGGTACATCGAATTTGGAGGTCGTCAAGATTTTCAAAACCTGACCGATACCGAAAACAACATCGACAAAGCACATACTGGTACTTCTGTCAGCTTAGAAGGGGGTAAATACCTTACGCCTAATACACAACTGTCTGCAAGAGTCAGTCACTCTGAAAGACTACCTTCCTCACAAGAGTTGTTCTCTAATGGCGCCCATCTCGCAACCAATACTTGGGAGCGCGGTAATGACCAATTAAATAAAGAGGCCACCAATGGTGTAGAACTTACATTACGCTTTGACAATGGCGATAGCTTTGAGACCAGTGTGTCTGCTTTTTATAATGACAGCAAAAATTATATCTACGCTAAAACACAAGATCTCGTTACAGAAGGAGAGTCCGCAGGTTTTAGATTGGTTGATTACGTTCAAAACGACGCGAAACATTATGGTGGTGAAATTCAATCTCGCTACCACCTCAATAATAGCATCAGTATCGGCAGCTTTGCTGATATCGCATTGATAACGCTAGATAGTAATAATCTCACAAGTAAATATGCCCCAAGGTTAGTGGCACCTCGAATTGGTGGTGATATCACGACTCAATTTGGTCAGTTCGATTTGGTACTTTCCGGATACCATCGCTTTGAGCAAGACCACATTGCTGATTTTGAAACCAACACGCCCAGTTATAACATGATTGACGCGAAGCTTGTTTATCATAGCCCTAACGCTTATGACTATACCGCTTTCCTAGAAGTTAATAACCTGCTAAACGAGTTGGCATACAACCATGCCTCTTATCTAGTTGAACATGTACCTAGGCCAGAGCGTTCATTAAATGCTGGGATAACCTATCGTTTTTAACCATCAGTTATTTAAGTGTTGGCTTTTCCAACTTTTTAGCAGTAAGTAGTGAAAATAATACCCATGAATGGAGTACCTTTATGATTCAAGTTCACCCACTAAGTAAATCTATTGCGCTAGCTTTATCTACTTTGTTGACAGTTGTAGCGCTTAGTGGTTGTGGCGCAGATGATGATCGCAAAACACCAACAACGCAACCAGAACACGAACACGATCATGAACATGAACATGAACATGAACATGAACATGAACATGAACATGACGAAGAGTCAGATGTAAGCGCTGAGCTGAGTCAAGGACGGATACTGATTACTGAAAAAGAGACTAATAAAGCTTATGTATATAGTCTTGCTCAAAACAAAGTGATTCAAAATTTCGACTTAACAGGTCAAGCTGATGCCCTACGAACCAGTCCAAATGGTAATTACGTACTAGTATTCGACCGTATCAATCAAGGGGTGAATTTCTATCATAGTGGGCTAGAAATTGAAAATCATGGTGATCATGATCATCCTTATGCTCGGGATGTCACGAAAATGCCACTACAGTTAAACTATGCTCGTCCGGTACATTATCAAACGTATGGTGAGCAAGCAGGATTGTTTTTTGATGGTTTGGGTGCGACAGGTAATCTAATAGAGAATCCCACACAGGCGGCTGGATTTGCACTAGTGACAGATACAGACATTACAAATGGTAAACTTCTTTATCAAAAATTAAATACCAACATGCATGGTACTGCAGAACCTCGCGGGAATTATATTATTAGCACGGGACGCTATGATACTGTGGGTAGTCCACTCGCTGATACAATTAGTGTCTTTGAGCAGCACAATGACCATTATCATTTAAACCAGACGTTCGATACTAAATGTCAGGGTCTTCATGGAAGTGGAAGTGTCACCGACTATAGTGTTTTCGCTTGTAGTGACGGCATTTTGAGCGTGAAGCAAGCTGGTGATGTGTTCAGCGCTGAGAAAATTACTTATCCTGTCAGCTTGACCAATAGCCAATGTAAAAATGAAGACGGTAGCAATAGCCCTACTCGAATTGGATCGTTTGTCACCAACTATCATCATAACTATTTAGTTGGCACTGCCTGTGGTCAACCGTACCGTATTGATCCTATTAGCAAAAATATTGATCCTATTGTTTGGACGACCAATAATAATCGCCGAGTTGTCAGCTATGATTTTGATGCACATGGCGAACATTTAATGCTACTTGACGATGCAGGGACATTGCATCTGCTAGATGTGACACAGAACTATAAACAAGTAGCTGCATTGGATATTATTCCAAATGGGATCAAAAATTATAGTCATGGTGGGCCATCTTTGATCGTTAATCCAAATACCGAGATGGTTTATGTGCTGGACAGCGAGAATAAACAAATTGTCAAAATTAATCCAGATACTAAAAAAATCGAATCGAAGCTGAAATTGACCTTTGCACCATCGCAGCTAGCTTGGTTCGGTGTGAAAACTGCACACGACGATGAGCATCATCACGACTCATAACTTGTGCTTTTTAAAGACCTAAATCTTTTAAAATGAACCCTATGAGCTACAATTAACTCATAGGGTTTATTTTTTAGCAGAACAAACGCTATATTCGAACTAATAGCACTTGTCGTGGTTTTTAGTTTCAATAAAGGCTTATTTCAACAGCTTCTGCAAAATAGAAAACCGTGAAATAATCAAAAAATCTAATAGAAATATGCTGACTATGGCGATGATTGCTGTTGGAAAAATGATGGCAACCACCAGCAATACCATCATAAACCAGACTGGTATAGACCTCTTAATGCCGCGCGCTGGTGGATTGAGACCGGCGACTTCTTGAGTACTAGGTCGACGTTGCCACCACATTAGATAACCGCTAATACAAATACCAATAACGGCTAGGCAAAAAAGAATATTGGCAAGGACACTCCATAAACCAAGCGTGCCCATATGTATGGCGATACCAGCTGCCATAAATTTGCCAAAAGCATTGTAGTCATCAAAGCGAATATCTACCAAAACCTTACCAGAGTAGCGGTCAATATGTACCGTTCGGTCAGCCGTTGGACTATTCATATCATAGCTCATGGAGTCTTGACTGAGCGTCCAAACGCCTGCGTCGTCTTGCGGGACATTCATATGATAACGGCCTGCAAACCCTATCTCACGGGCATACTGATTCACCGTATCTACATTGATAGGTATAGTAGATGAGATGCCTTCTTTGCCTCTAGTCGTGCCTGATATAGGCATGGGTGTTAGCTCAAGTACCCAAGGCACTTCTTTGGTTTTACCACTATTCAATACACTGCCATGGGTTGGTTCACTATGAGCACCATGAACATGGGGTTTAGCCTCGTTCATATCCATAGAAGAGTGGGGTTGCTTGGGATCAACGGAAATAGGCACAGGAGCCACCCCCCATTTGCCCGCAGGAAACTGACTCCACGACTGCACCACTTTCTCGCCCCAAATACCTGCCCATGCCATTCCTGATATACAGAAAAATAATAGCAGAATAGATATCCAGCTCCCTAATGTTGCGTGAATAGTACGAAAAAATGAACGTTTTCGTCTTAGGCTTGTACTATCGTCAGGCACTAACATCGCTTTAACAGATTTGCGTTTGTGCCACCATAAATACCAACCTGTCAAAATCATCAAAATGGTTAGAGACGCAGTAGTTTCTTGAATATAGTCACCCACTGTCCCTAGTAGTAAATCACCATGAATCTCATCAAACGTATGATATAAATTACCGCTGGTCGGTATATTTTTTACGATATCAGCGGTGTATGGGTTAACCGCTACCATGTTGTCTTGATTTTCTGATCTCACTTGGAATACAGCGACTGTATCTGACTCACGAGGCGCAATATATTTAACTAGCGTGCTATCAGGAAGCGTTTTCAGCGCTACTTTAGCTTGGGTAGAGACAGGAATCTGTACCGTAGATTGCGGTGTGACTGTCAAACGATCATTATCGCGGCCCGTTGTATTAGACATAAGCAACATGCCAAGTGCGCTACAAGCAAGAATAATCAAAAAAGGCGCTATAAAAATACCTGAATAAAAATGCCAACGCCATACGGTAAAATAATGCTGATTGGTATTTGGCTTTTGGTTACTTCCACTCATCAATAAATCCTCTATAGTTATTAATCATACAGCTCTGTTCTCAAATCGACGGTCATCATCGGGCGTACTAAAAATACTGCGTTTTGCAACCTGCCACGCTGTTGAAGTTATATTAGGAACAGAAGCTTTGAATTCTTTGCAAACTACCTATCTAAGAGGTGTCCTTTATTGCTCGTGGTTCATTTGTTCATGATTCATTTGTTCATGATTCATATGTCCATGCATATTGGACATGACCATAGGCACAGCGATAACGGCCAGTCCAGATACCATCATAATTGCGCCATTTAATTGGCGTAAGTGCAAACGCCCAATGTGATGCCGTACCCAATTAACGGTCTCATGAGTAGCAACCAGCATGGGTACAGTGCCAAGCCCAAAAGCGAACATTAAAACAGCACCTGTTAGTGGATCATGACCGACAACGGCAATCAGTAACGCACCGTATACCAGACCACAGGGTAAAAAGCCCCATAGCAAACCCGCTGCTAATGCTTTGGGAATGGTATTTAAAGGAAATACTTTTGTGCGTAGCGGTGCCAAGGTTTGCCAGAATCGCATACCAAATCGCTCAAGCTTGTTTAAAAAAGGCAGACCGAGCATCGTCAATCCCACAAAAACCAACACTAACCCAAGTAGAATACGAGGTGTGCTATTACCTACCATTAACGGTGTTAACACGGTGGTGCCGATCAAACCTGCAATTAATCCTAATAGCGCATAACTGAGTAATCGTCCTAGATGATAGGTGGCAATAAGACCACGCTTTTTCGCTGGGCTGATGTCTTTCATAGACAGTCCAAACGCTGCGACAATACCACCACACATACCCAAACAATGCGGTGAACCGAAAAAACCCATTAATAATGCTGCAATTAACAATGCCATAGTCATAAAAATGACTCCTAAAACATAGCGTAAATAAGATCAGACTTTCAGTTTTATATACCACAGTGCAGTCCGAGCAATTTATCTGCCCAGATTAGGTATTTACTGAATATTTTCTGACATAAATTGAGAGTACTTTGAGCACGATATTTTAGATAAGCGCGCATGAACTGGCATATCAAGCAGAGCATAAAATAAGCTCGGTGATTGATAGCATGTCATTAATGCTCTATAAAATATTGAACTATAGGTAGTTATGTGGCTATGGCTTGTGGAGGTGCGCGTGCGAGGGGTCGTAGAAAATTACTAGGATAGTAGGTTATTGAGTGATATAAAAAAGGCTCTAATACCGCTGGCAGTTCAATCAAGGCTGAGTCAGTATGTGCAAAAACTTCTGGCACAAGCAGCGCAGACATAGAAATACAAAGATCACAGCTAATATGTTTTATAGAATCTGGATCAGAACTGTCAATGTTAGCATCGCTAAGCGATTGTTTTGATGAGGCTTTTACATCAGCAATGATTGCTGACTTAGCGGTTGCAGGGGATTTTAAAAAGTTGGGTGCGCTATGATGGTGTATATGATAAGCCGCACTATCATCAGGTAGGCTATGTTCTGTTTGAGCAACATCAGTCTGTATCCGCTCATACTGCCTAGCTAGCGAGACAATTGGTGCAAGTTTTACACAGATGCCTTGACCCAAATGAGCGTTGTCATTCCATAAAGGGGTCAATAATACGGTGGCATGCATGATCCAAGCAAAACATGACAACAGCATGCCGAACCATAAAGTCACTGGTGATGAGTATCTTAGAACAAGCTTGCGACGCTTAGTAAGCATGATACGGTCGTCATATTACCAGCCATTTTTACGCGGGTAATATTTATGTATAAAGACTTTATAATCGATACATTATAGAAAAAACACCTAACAAAATATATAGAATCATTAAGAGTGACATTCTATGACAATGATTGAGGGCTTTACAAGCGTTGCATAATCATTATTATCTGCTACCTTTTTAATAGCTTCTGCTTTAAAAGTTGCACTGTAGCTTTTACGATTCTTAATGATGATAAACGCCTATTAATAAACTTAGTTTATCAAGTTTTTTTCTATGGATTTGACTGCAAGGGAAAGCATGCCAGTAGGACCGAAAACTCTATGAGAGCGACCTGATGAAGAGATGTCAGAGATTTTTATCCAAGGCTTATAATCGGCGAACTCACCTCGAACTCCACCTTCTTTAAGCCATTTTTCTTGTTTTTCTTGAGAGCATAAAAAATCCTTGCTGTGGTATTAAACAACAGCAAGGGTTAATAGTTAAGTCAATAGTATGATAGCTAATTATCCAGTATGAATCTTTATTACTCGCTTACAAAAATGTCAGCGAAAAAGTAAATATTATTCGACTGTTACTGATTTTGCGAGGTTACGCGGCTGGTCTACATCCGTACCACGCATCACCGCTACATGATATGACAACAGCTGCACCGGTACACTGTAGACGATAGGGGCAAGCGTTTCACACACATCAGGCACATAGACCACGTGCATTCTATCTTCTGCAACCATCTTGCTTTCTTCACTGGCAAATACAAACAACTCACCATGACGCGCATGTACCTCTTGCATGTTGGCTTTCAGCTTATCAAACATACTATCTTTAGGCGCTAGCACCACGATAGGCATGTCTTTATCGACCAATGCCAATGGTCCGTGCTTTAGCTCGCCTGCTGCATAGCCTTCAGCATGAATATAAGAGATTTCTTTTAGCTTTAGAGCGCCTTCTAAGGCAATAGGGAACTGTAAACCACGACCTAAAAACAAGCAGCTTTTCTTATATTCAAAATGCTCACTCATGACTTTGATAGGTACATCAAGGTTTAAGCTGGCATGGAGTTGACCGGGTAATTGTTGCAGTTGACCAAGCAGAGTAGTCAAGTTGTCGCCAGTCATACGCTCTTGCACGACACCTACTTTTAAGACCAATAGCATCAAAGCGGCTAGCTGAGTGGTAAATGCTTTGGTAGAAGCAACGCCGATCTCGGGGCCTGCAAGCGTTGGTAAAAAGATATCCGTCTCACGTACCAAAGACGATGTCGGGACATTACATAAGGCTAAGCTGACTAGACCTTTTGGCGTGTGCTTTTGAATATCACGTAGCGCCGATAATGTGTCTGCCGTTTCACCAGATTGAGAAATACAAATAACTAACGTGTTATCGACGACAACCGGATTGCGATAGCGGAATTCACTAGCAACCTCGACCGAACAAGGCACACGAATCAGGCTCTCAAACCAATATTTTGCCACCAAACCTGAGTGATAACTGGTACCACAAGCGATAACTTGAACATGCTTAATACCTTTTAATTGCGCTTCATGACGCTGTAAAAAGTCGTCGCGTAATTTAGAGGTTGTACCGTTATCGACTGCCATCTCAACGGTTCTTCTGACAGCATCTGGCTGCTCATATATTTCTTTGAGCATATAATGCTTAAACTCGCCTTTATCGGCATTATGCTGGGCGGCGTCAATTTCATGTATCTGACGTTTTACTTCAACACCATCGGCATAAACCTGAATGCGACTGCGCGTCAATTTGGCGATATCGCCTTCCTCTAGGTACATAAAGCGATTGGTGACCGGTAATAGAGCCAATTGGTCAGAGGCAATAAAGTTCTCACCGATACCGACGCCAATTACTAGAGGCGAACCTAAACGGACGGTAATCAGCTCTTCTGGGCAGTCGATATGTACAATACCAAGGGCAAAAGCGCCATGTAATAAAGGAGTAACGGCGCGTACCGCTTCTAGTAAATCAGGCGTTGTTTTGTAGATGTCATTGATTAAGTGGGCAACGACTTCGGTATCGGTTTGCGAGGTAAACTCATAGCCTTTAGCAATCAGCTCTTCTTTTAACTCAGCATAGTTTTCAACGATACCGTTGTGGACGACAGCGATTTTACCTGACACGTGTGGATGAGCGTTACGCTGAGCAGGTTCGCCATGAGTCGCCCAACGTGTGTGGGCAATACCAATATGACCATCGAAAAATTCAGGATTGACTGCGACGGCATCGACCAGCGCTTGCACTTTACCCACTTGACGCTCGCGATGTAACTCACCATTACGAATGACAACCAAACCAGCGGAATCATAACCACGGTATTCTAGGCGTTTGAGACCCTCAAGTAAGATATTGGCGATATTACGCTCAGCCACTGCTCCAACGATTCCACACATAACTATTCCTTAAATTCGATGTTTCATGTTTTGATTGTTCAATGCTTAGATGTTTTGCGATTATGTTCAGTTATCAAATAATAGAAATTTATATTAGGTCAGTGCGAGGCTTTTGCGCTAACATCCTGACGCTATAAATATAAGGAAGCAGCATCACAAAGATTGTCATGCTGCTTAGTATTATCTAAATTAATATTATTAAAAACGTATTTGACTGACTGTCACTATTTTTCTTTTTTAGTCGGACGCTGGAAGTCATTTTTCTGGGTTTGGCGTGCGCGCCCAAAGGCTAATGCTTTACTATCAACGTTTTTGGTAATCACTGAACCTGCAGCAACCGTTGCGGTATCACCAATGGTTACTGGCGCGACCAAACTGGCATTAGAGCCAATAAACGCGTTATCTTCGATAATGGTTTGCGATTTATTTACGCCGTCGTAATTACAGGTAATAACACCCGCGCCGATATTGACGTCGGTACCGACCGTCGCATCGCCGACGTAGCTTAAGTGATTAACCTTGCTGCCATAACCGATAATCGATTTTTTAATTTCAACAAAATTACCAACCTTGCTATTGTCAGATAATACGGTTTCAGGACGCAGATGGGCAAAAGGACCAACATCAACACCTGCACCAATCTCAGCACGATCAATCACGCAATAAGGTTTGATATGACAGGCATTACCAATACGGGCGTTTTTGATCACACAGCCCGCTTCGATATAAACGTTATCACCTAAGACGCAATCGCCCTCGAACACCACGCCAACATCAACGAACACATCTTGACCGGGAGTTAAAGTACCACGAATGTCGACGCGACTTGGGTCGGCGAACTGGACACCGGCTTCTTGCAGGTCTGCAACCAATTTGCCTTGCCACGTGCGCTCTAAGCTGGCAAGTTGTTGGCGGTTATTGACGCCTTCAATCTCAAAGGTATGCTCAGGCTCAATCGCAACGATATTAATGCCTTCAGCAACCGCCATTTTAACAATATCAGTCAGATAGTATTCTTGCTGCGCATTGTCATTAGACAGTTTTGGCAGATATTTATGCAATAACGCATTATCAACGCAGTAAATACCGCTATTAATCTCTTGGATTTTTTGCTCATCGGCGCTGGCATCTTTTTGCTCGACGATAGCTGCGATATTGCCGTCTTCATCACGTTTGATACGACCGAGACCAAAAGGGTTTTCAACCGTCAAGGTCAACATCGACATACCGTTAGTATTGGCAGATTTTAATGCCGTTAACGTCTGGCAGCTGACCAATGGCACATCACCATAGAGAATCAGACTTTGCCCTTCTTTGGGTAAGTCAGACAGCGTCACTTTTACCGCATGTCCTGTCCCTAACTGCTCAGTCTGGGCAACCCAAGTGATAGGCAGGTGCGCATATTGCTCACTAATATCTGCTTGGACCTGCTCGCCACCAAAACCATGAACGATGATGGTGTCATCAACGGTTAATTGATGACAAGTATCAAGGACATGACCCAGTAACGACTTGCCAGCCAGTGTCTGCAGCACTTTTGGCTTGGCCGATTGCATACGCGTGCCTTTGCCCGCAGCGAGGATAATTACCGAAAGAGGAGATGTCATAATAGCCTACAAATGTAACAAAATATAAGTCTGAATTATAACGTAAATCGTCATTTAACCAAAATGCTATGTCGTGACATCTTTGTAACCTCTATTGCTTGTAATTAGGTTATAAAGTCCTTAGCAGTTGGCTAGCGTCAAAAATGCAGCACTAAAAAGTGGGCACGTCAAAAACGACCATGGGCTATAAAAGATAATGGATTATCAAAGATAATAGGCTATAAGATATAACAACGTGGCTAATGGGCTAATTGAAGAAGAGTGGTATAAATAAGGACCCAAACGGCTGCTGCCATGATACCGGCGATAATGTCATCGAGCATAATGCCTAGACCGCCCGCGACTTTTTTATCTGCCCAGCCAATCGGTGGCGGCTTAATAATGTCAAAAAAGCGGAATAATATAAAGGCAATAATAATCGCTAAAATAGAAGAGGGTTGGGCGATATTTTGCCAAAAACTACCGTCAGCAATACCCATATACGATAGCGGCAGTAGGGTAAGCCACATACCGGCCCATTCATCCCAAACAATATGCGGGTTATCATGGCCACCCATCAGCTCTGAGGTACGACCGCATATCGCATTACCAAGCAAACAAGCTAAAATGGTAATAACCAAAAATGGTACAAAACCTAAGCTTAATAATGGCATTGCAACGATTAGACTTCCAACCGTGCCCCAAGTGCCGGGTGCACGGCGAGGCAAACCACTGCCTAAGCCGATACCAAGCCAATAAATAAAACGGTCAGGCAGACTCGCATTGGCTGGTAGAGGCGGGCAATCATTGGCTTTACGGATATCAGGCTTAGATAGGTTGTGATCAATCATGGGTTAACCTGCAAAATGTTGATAACCCGTCAGATTGGGCCAAGTAGAAAAGGGGGCAGGATGGGCCGCTGTGACTGGCTGTCCTTGATAAAAAAGCTCTAGTCGTAAATTTGTAGCAACATCTGTGTGGTTTACAGCTATTACTTCACCGATACAGGTTACAGGCGTATTGCTACTATTCTCAATCGGTGGCTCGATATGGGCAGGCAAGGTAAAAGCCAGCTCATAATCATCACCGCCCGCCAGTTGACATAATAAGCGTCCAGTTAACTCAGTGCTTCCCAATGCTTTACTGGTAGGCAGCTGCTCAAGATGAATGCGCATACCAACGTTACTTTGCTGGCAGATATGACCAAGGTCTTGATACAGACCATCAGAGATATCTATCATTGAAGTTGCACCAAGTTTAGCGAGTGCTGCACCTAAGGCAATACGTGGGGTTGGCATATGCAGCCGATGTGCAAGCTCAATACCGACAGCATTATCAGGATGCTGTAGCGCATAAGCGGCATCGCCAAGCGACCCTGAGACATAGATTTTATCACCAACTTGCGCGCCTGAGCGATATACAGCTGGCGTGTTGGTATCAAGCAATCCTTGCGCGCTGACACTGAGTATCAAGCTATCACTGCGCGTGGTATCACCACCAATAAGTGTAACCCCGAATAGCTGGCAGGCATGAAATAAACCTTTGGCAAATTCGGTCAGCCATGGCTCATTTGCCAAACGCTCAGGTAAGGCTAATGCCAATAAAATACTATGCGGGGTCGCACCCATGGCGGCAATATCTGAGACATTTACTGCGACGGCTTTATAACCGATGGCAAATGCCAGTGTATTTACTTGCTCCCAATCAGCGCTAAAGTGACGACCTTGAACGAGTGTATCAATACAGCTGACCAAGCGCGCGCCTGCAGGCAAGCTCATTACCGCGGCATCATCACCAATGCCTTTTTCGACATTGCTAGACAATGACGGCGCAGCTTGCATTTGCGAAAATATGCGCTCAATCAGCTCAAACTCGTTCATAATTAGTCTTTACTTTTTGCATCAGTATCATCTGATACAGTGTTATCTAAGTTGTCTGACGTAGTATTATCTAGCTCAGTATCGTCTAGCTCAGTATTATCTAACGAGCTGCTATCTGCGGCAGCATCTTCTGAGTCAGTGCTAACAACATTAGAATCATGTAGCGCAATATCGGCGGTGCTATTGTTCTCGTTACTGTCTTCATCGCTATCTGCGCTACTATCTAAGCTGCTGTCTTCGTTAGTAACATTATCAGCCGCATTGCTTTTAGCGCCAAGCTGTTCATTAACGATAGGGTCGGTAGCAACGACATCTTTTGCCGCTTCGTTTTGCTTACCTATCTTATAATCAATGATATTTGCTAATGCTTTACTGGCGCTATTGCGTTTAACACTGGCATTATTGGCGCTGATACGTGGTTTGTTTGAAGCAGTTGACGTGCTGTCGAGATCAGATTCAGCAGTGGTTTCATTAGCTTCTTCAACATTAGTAGATTGAGCTTCAGCCTGCTTAGTCTTAGATTGAGTAGTCGCTTTTTGTGACGTGCGTAGATTGGCTTTGCTATCTGCTTCTACTTCAAGCACACGCAATTCAACCGCCATTTTATCAAGGACAGCATTAATCAATTTATGCGCATCAGTAGCGCCAAAATGATTATTCAACTTCATTGCCTCATCAAGCACCACTTTATACGGAATCTCTAAGCGGTTTTGTAGCTCATACGCGCCAATTAATAAAATAGCGTGCTCGACGGTATCAAGCTTATCGATTTCACGATCAAGATGTTGACTGATTAGCGCATCAAGGGCGTCAATCTGCTCTGGAATGTCACGCATCATTTCATGATAGTAGCCGATATGTACGGTATGCATGGCATTGGTTGCACGAGTACGAGCAGCGATATCGTGTGGGGCATTGGCTTTCCAGCCAAGCTTGCCATCGATATCAAAACGGCGGTCAGTGACGAGCCATTCGTATAGACCTTGCATCGCAAAGCGACGTGCCTTACGCACAGCGGTGTGGCTGGTCTTATAAGTTGTTTCACTCATATCGAAGGTTTGATCGCCCGCACTACTGCTTGCGATACGTGTCGCTTCAGCCTGTCCATCAGTGAGTTGTGCGGTTTGCGCCGCGCTAATAGCGCGCTTGAGTTGGTCAGTCATAAGGGGTTTGTACCTAGGTTTTAAACAAATATGTGATAAGCAATTATGGAATAAGCAATAGCATAGAATATTTTAAATAGTAATCGGCTGACAGCTATGACAGTCGAGTGTTACATCGACGCTTGCTAGCGCCATTTACCATGTTCTTTCTAGCAACATTCTATGTGAAATTGTTCTGTGGAGCATTGTTCTTTGTAGCAATGGCACTATGGCTATTTATAACAAACCATAGCTTATAAAGAACCACAGTGCCTATTAAGCTGATTAAATAATCAAAAATGATCTATAAAATGACGGTTTAATTAGCGTCATTGTTAAGCATCATTATTCAGCATTGTCACTATTATCTAAGCATTGTCGCTACTATCATAATCATCATCAATATCTAACTGTGATAGTACCGCAATCATCTCTAACACGACCATCGCAGCTTCTGAGCCTTTATTACCGGCTTTCGTACCAGAGCGCTCAATCGCTTGCTCGATGCTGTCAGTGGTCAATACACCGTTTGCTACCGGAATATTATAGTCGATAGCAACACTGCTTAAGCCTTTAGCTGATTCGCTGGCGACAAAGTCAAAATGCGGCGTACTACCACGGATAATCGCGCCTAAAGCAATGATAGCATCAAAGCGGTCAGACTCAGCAGCGCGCTGGGCAACCAATGGCAACTCAAATGCACCCGGTACACGAATCACGGTAATGTTGCTACCCAAAACGCCATGACGTAGTAGGGCATCAATTGCGCCATCTACCAATGACTCAACGACAAAACCGTTAAAACGACCAACGACGATACCGATACGCGCATCTTCATTTTGATGTAAATTACCATCGATATGGGTCACATCATTGCGCTGCTGTTGTAAATTCGACATAAAATTATCCTTTGCTGAATGGGCTTTTAATATAAAAATATAGAAATCTATATATAACGCTGGGTTCAAATAGTTTGTCTAACCGGTTAATTATCCGTTAAATAAGGCGTTAAATGAACGAAAATCAAATGATAATAAGTAGTTAGCGCTATGATAACATTTTTTACCGTTGCATTTGTATTTTACAAAGGCGTTATAAGCGCATTGCTATGCCTTGTGCTGCCATATATTCTTTCGCTTCTTGCACCGTATATTCGCCAAAGTGAAAAATACTGGCAGCGAGCACGGCATCGACGCCGCCTTCTAATACGCCTTCGGCTAAATGCTGCAGATTGCCAACGCCACCTGAAGCAATAACGGGCACATTCACACGGCTGGTAATTTGCTTCATTAAGGCCAAATCATAGCCTTTTTTGGTGCCATCACCATCCATAGAAGTTACCAATAATTCACCAGCGCCAAGCTCAGCCATTTTGCTCGCCCAAGCGACCGCATCAATGCCTGTTGGCTTACGACCGCCATGGGTAAATATTTCCCAGCGTGGCATGATGATGCCATCAACTTCAATGTCCGCAACGCGTTTGGCATCGATAGCAACGACGATACATTGATTGCCAAATTTCTGCGCCGCTTCACCGACGAACTCAGGGGTAAATACCGCCGCAGAGTTAATCGCCACTTTATCGGCACCGGCATTGAGCAGGTTACGAATATCAGCAATCTTACGCACACCGCCACCAACCGTTAATGGTACAAACACAGTTTCTGCCATACGCTCAACGGTATGATAAGTGGTATCGCGCTCATCATTGGTCGCCGTAATGTCTAAAAAAGTAATCTCATCAGCGCCTTGTTCGTTATAGCGCTTAGCGACTTCAACAGGGTCGCCGGCATCTTTGATATCGACAAATTGTACGCCTTTGACCACGCGTCCATTATCAACATCCAAACAAGGGATGATACGCTTTGCTAACATAGGGTCTTTCACCTTATAATCAATTCATTCTTTAAGCGCTAGTCTAGCAAAATCACCGCCATATCAGGCAGATTTTCACAAGATTATTATGCTTTTAACCAAAGTTTGCTCATGCGCGGTACAATCACTGTCATTACCGTACCTATTTACCTTATTATTCCATTGCCATAAGTGAGATGTCATGTCTGTCTATACCCAGTTAACCGATGACCAGTTTGCCACCTTTTGCCAGAGTTTTGGCGTGTCATTCGCGCGTGCCATTCCGATTACCCAAGGTATCAAAAACTCTAACTGGTTTATTCAGACGACTGACGATGTAGATGGCTCGCACTCTTATGTATTTACTCTATTTGAAGAGCGTCCACCAGAAGACATCGAAAAAATGGCGGTCATCTTAAATCAATTGGATGGTAAATTGCCGGTAGCGGCGCCGTTAGCATTGCTTGATTTAGGCGCTGATAGCGCAGAAAAATGCTATGTCATTCACTACGACAATAAAGCAATTACGTTAGTGCCATGCCTAGCAGGGTCGCACCCACAACAAACCACGCAAGCAATGTGTCATGAGATTGGCGCCGCTTTAGCGATGCTACATGAGACTTTGCAAGCATTACAGCCTGCGGAAGAATATGGCGTACCTTTATATCCATGGGCGGAAGTACGCGACCGTGAAAGGCAGTTTATGCCCGGTGACGAAGCCAAATTGATGAGCGACATTTGGCGCGCTTACTCAGATTTACCGCTTGCAACTTTGCCAAAAGGCTTATGTCATTTAGATATGTTTGCTGATAATACCTTATGGAATCTACAGAAAGGCGAAGAGCGTCTGACAGGGTTGTTGGATTTTACCGAAGTCAGCGTCGAACACTATGTGATGGATATTGCCATTACCATTAATGATTTTTGCACCACATGGGGCGATGCTGAGCAGGGTGAGTCGGTGAATTTTGACCGCAATAAAATGGCCGCTTTTTTGCAAGGCTATGAGTCAAAACGCTCACTTGGCGAAGATGAAAAACGCGCCTTACCAGTGATGCTCGCAAAAGCGGCGGTGATTTTTTGGCTATTACGTTTAAACGTTATTCATTATAACCGTACTGAAGGTCGCACTGGCGATAACATCATGGTCAAAAATCCTGACTTGATGAAGCGTCTAGCCGCTTACCATTGGTCACACGTTGAAAAATCACAAAATACGGTACTTGTGCTGTTAGCTATTGATAATAAAACCGAAAAGCCAATAGCTGGTATTTTTAGCAATATTAGCCAAGCTGAACAAGCACGTGATAGTTTAAGTAATAGCATTGAGTTTGTAATCAAAGAATATACGCTCGACCAATTGGCATAGATTGTTTTTTTTGACCATTCCTGTATCAAAACCATAAAGGCGAATCCCATGACCGATCAAGTTGATAACTGGCACAAACTGGCACGCTACGATACCAATATGCAAGGCGAGCTGCATGCCAATCTGCTGCGTAATAACGGTATTACGGTGTCTCTGCAACCGCTGAGTGCCATGCCCGGTATGAATTCTGGGATTGTGCTGTGGATACAGGATACTGATTTGGCGCATGCGCAGCGTATCTTGGCGAATATTGACACCGATGGGGCAACGCCTTATGAGATGTTTGATGAAGTGTCAGAAACTGGCTCAATCTCTACTTTAAATTCTGCAAAAGACGACAACAACGGCGGTGAAGTATAAATGTGTCAACTCTTAGGGATGAACTGTAATACCCCAACCGATATCGGTTTTAGCTTTGCAGGCTTTCGTCGTCGCGGCGGCATGACTGATAGCCATGAAGATGGCTTTGGTATTGCGTTCTTTGAGCGTAGCGAATGCGATTCGGGTAATGCTTCGACTGGCCTGCGTCTGTTCCATGATAATAAACCAAGCCATTTATCGCCTGTTGCCGATTTGGTTAATAATTATCCGATTAAAGCCATGAATGTTATCGCTCATATCCGTAAGGCGACCCAAGGGCAGAACTGCTTGGCGAATACCCACCCATTCGTCCGTGAAGTATGGGGCGAGCAGTGGGTATTTGCACATAATGGGCAGATGAATAGCGAGTTTATTAAACGCTGTCAACGCTTGCAAGATAATGGTAATGCCTCACATTGCCAGCCAGTCGGCAATACTGATTCTGAAATGGCGTTTTGTTATCTCGTTAATCGCCTAAAAAGTAGCTTTAAAACTCGCCCAGATGATCAGACGCTGTTTAACTTTTTGACCACCCAATGTCGTTATTTATCTGCTAATGGTTTGTTTAATTGCCTGATATCGAATGGTCAATGGCAGCTGGCTTATGCTGGCAGCTTATTGTTTTATCTCACGCGCCAAGCGCCATTTGGTGAAGCAAAACTGGCTGATGATGATTTAGCCATTAACTTTAGCGATGTGACTACCGACACGGATAAAGTGACGATTCTAGTTACTGTGCCATTGACTGAAAATGAAAAATGGCAGCAGTTGGCGGTCAATGAATGCTTAATATTCCAAGATGGGGATGTCATTTATAAAGACAGCCCAAGTCAGCGTAAGTTTTTGACGATTGAAGAAGGTATTGCAGTGGCACGCGCTGTTGGGGCGAGTGTTTAGAGTTGGAAAATAGTTAATATTGTTTAAATATCAGTTAGATATAAGCACCACAACAGCGCTTAAACTTCTCACCCGAACCACAAATACACGGCTGTTTCTGTGTGACAGACATAGAAACGGTCGGATCCAAAAAGTACCAACTCGCATCATTATCAGCTTTGTTTTTTGTTTTTACAAAAGCAGATAATTCATGATGCGCCTGTAATCCTTCAGGCGTCTTGAAGTAAGCCTTAAATTCAACTTGCGCATGGTGCTTACCCAGCTTCGTCGTGTGCGCGACGATTTCCAATCCTGCCCAATCCGTCTCTTTTGCCCAACTCTCAATTGCCTGAATATCTAGTAAGTTTTGCTGCGAGGGTAACGTGGTTTTGATGATATATTCTGGAACGACCAAGACAAAGGCACTATAACGCGTGCGCATCAATCGTTCAGCAGAGTCTGGCTTTGCACCATCAATTTTATCAGCTTCGTTATTTAAAAGCCCGTCATGATAAGGTTGACAGCAATCTTGATAAAGTAGCGGCGCGCTGATGTCATCCGATGATGGATTGATTTGGCAAGGGCAGATTGGCAGGGAAATTGACATTATTTACTCAAGTTGTTATTTATATTATTAGCGATTTATAAGTTTCAATTGAGCCAGTTCTTTATCAATTCTGGCCATAGACCGAGTTTAAGCTTTGCCCAAGGTGCGGGGTCCCGTAGCTGTTGCCAAAACTCATCAAACGGCGGCGCAAAATACACCAAGAGTGCAAGGATAACGTACAGTAACAGATACCACCATTTGTCTTTATGCTGATAGAACTTCATCGCTGTACCCGATGAGCGCTTCATTTTCATATTGGACAAATTCACACTATATAGCTCATCCAATGCCAAATGTACCATCGCGCCGCCAAATAAAAACAAGCCGTAAAACCAGCTAGCCGTCAAAGGTAAGTGTAAAATATCGTAGCTGACATAGGTCATTCCAAGCCCCATTATCGCCATATAGGGCACCGAATGAATGACACCGCGATGCACGGTCATATTAGTAAAAATCGAAAACACCACATAACGCATCAAGCCGTAGCCGGCCAACCATAACGCTATCAGCGCCAGTAAACTCAGCTCACTACGCCAATGCATCACCAAACCAAAGGCAAAAATAAACGAGGTAATATTAAACCCAAGCTTAATCGGCGTTGAATTATCAGAATCCAAATCAGGCAACAGTCCCCCGATGGTACCGAGCGCCACGCACATTAAGAACCCTGAATCATCAATCAATCCGGCTTTATAAACCATTAGACTCATCGTACCACTGACCATGAACGCGACATTTAAGTGGGTTTTAAAATTTGCCATAAAAACTCATCAATAAGTAGCGCGCGAAATATCATTTCGAGCCGCTTGTCTAGCCGTAAAAAAGCGCTCCATGATACCATAGCCAAGCCAGTCGTCTAATAGAGATAACCAATATGACCGCCACTGATTTACCTGCCAAGCCTTATCCAACTGCTTCTTCTGACGCTTCTTTCGATGTGCTTGTTAATGTACCTGTTGAATCTTCTATTAATAACCGGCCTGCATGTGTTAGCACGCTTGATGACAGCTTTGCGGCTATTGACTGGCAAGCGCCATGGCTCTGTCACTTAAATCAGTTAGGCTATATAAGTAAAGCCATCACAAAGCTAAGTGGCTTAAAAAATGAGCTTGCTCAGACAGATATAATTGAGAATACGCCTGATATTATCGCCAAGGTTTTAAGTAAAGGGTTACAGAAGCAGGCTGACACCTTACAACAGGCACTGCCGCAAACCAAACCGGCACTAGACAACCAAGCTAAAACCTTACAATTTGTCTCACAAGATGCGCTGCCAGCAGGCGAGGCGTACGAGAGTTTTATCGGTACGACCGGTAATATTCCGACGCGTGATAATCTGCATGACTTATTTAACGGTAGTATTTGGCTGACCTTTCCAAAGACTAAAGCCTTGCTGAATTATTATCATATGCTTGAAATTGAGCAGCAAGGTATTGGGAGCAGTCGAGGACGCGTTCGCGATACCATTACGGTGTTTGATGAAAATGGCGCAATATTGGTGACAGCAGAGCCTAGTATCGGTGAGGCGTTGATTGATTTTGATTGGCAAGGAAGTTTAGTTGCACCACGTGACAAGTGGGATAAACCGAAAGCGCTAAGTAGCGACTCGCAAGCTGCAGTTTATATTTTTGGTCATGCGCTGTTAGAGAAGCTACTTCAGCCGCGCAAAGCATTATGTGCCCATAGTATTGTGATAAATGTCATGCAAGACTTTTTTGCCTTATCGTTATCTGAGCGCATCGGTCACTTGGATCAGAAAGTAACTGACTATATGGACGCTCTATTATCACAGCCGGATGTAACACCGCGCAAACTGTCTCCATTGCCTATTTTGGGTGTGCCACACTTTTGGTCAGAAAATGCCCATTCGAGCTTTTATGATGACAGCCAAGTCTTTCGTAGCGGTCGTCGTCATAAAGCATAAATGCAATCATTGTTGTTAAACGTCTAAAGCATTGTTACGTTTACGATTGTGCCACGATTCAACACCATCTAGACGTTAACAAAGCACGGGTTATTTGTTATGGTAAAAGGACGTTACTGTTAAACGCTAAAGAGATGCTTATAACTTTTGTTAATGTCGCTTTATTAATAAAATCGTCATTAACACGCAATTGGTTAGAGTAACAGCACAGTTGGCTATTGTTCAACATTTTCCTATTGTTAGTAATTAAATATAGCCATTCAATTTAACAAATCCATTTAATTTAAGAACAACTAAAACACCATCTATTTAGCCACCAGTTATCAGCATAGATACTTATTGATTGATAGTAATATTAGTTCAAAAGTCATTTATGTTCAGGATCCATAACAACGATAAGGAAGCTACCATGAGTGATATTTTTAATGTAAAAGACACCATTTCTGTCGCGGGTAAGGAACATACCTATTACAGCCTGCCAAAGCTGACCAACACTTACGAGAACATCAGCAAACTGCCATTTTGTATGAAAATCGTCTTAGAAAACCTATTACGTAACGAAGATGATGGCCAATCTGTCGGCAAAAATCACATCGAAGCGGTTGCCAATTGGGATGCAGGCGCAGAAGCGTCAAAAGAAATTGCTTTTATGCCAGCACGAGTGGTGCTACAAGATTTCACCGGTGTACCATCAGTAGTAGATTTGGCAGCGATGCGTGATGCAGTGGTTGAGCTTGGTGGTAATGCTGAGCAAATTAACCCGTTTATCCCAAGTGAATTGGTCGTTGACCATTCTGTACAGGTCGATGCTTATGGTCGTGAAGACGCGCTAGATTTAAACGAAAAAATTGAATTTAAACGTAATAATGAACGTTATGAGTTTTTGCATTGGGGTAAAAATGCCTTTAAAAACTTTGTCGTCGTGCCACCAGCAACCGGTATCGTGCATCAGGTTAACCTTGAATATCTAGCCCGTGTGGTAATGGCTGCTGATGTCGACGGTGAGTTGACTGCTTATCCTGATACGGTGTTTGGTACAGACAGTCACACTACCATGATTAATGGTATTGGTGTCCTTGGTTGGGGTGTTGGCGGTATTGAGGCAGAAGCAGCAATGCTTGGTCAACCATCATCGATGCTGATTCCACAAGTCGTTGGCTTTGAGCTAAAGGGTAAATTGACCGAAGGCGTTACTGCAACGGATTTGGTATTGCGTGTGGTTGAGATGCTACGAGCGCATGGCGTGGTTGGTAAATTCGTCGAATTCTATGGCGAAGGCTTGCACAGCATGCCACTGGCTGACCGTGCAACGATTGCCAACATGTCACCAGAGTATGGTGCGACTTGCGGTATTTTCCCAATTGACCAAATGGCGATTGATTATCTGCGTCTATCTGGACGTGAGGAAGCGCAAATTGAATTGGTTGAAAAGTATGCCAAGGCGCAAGGCTTATGGCACGATGCCGACACGCCAGCTGCGACTTACTCAAGTAAGCTAGAGTTGGATTTGTCATCAGTACAGCCAGCACTTGCCGGCCCTAACTTGCCACAGCAGCGTATCAACCTATCTGATATGCATGAAAAATTTGGTGAAACCTTGACGGCGATGACCAAAGACCGTAAGAAAGAAGTTGAAGCCAAAGTTCGCTTTGATGAAGAAGGCGGTAAGCAAGAGCAAGCAAAAGCATTAGCGGCAAAACCTAATCCTTTTTGCGCGGAAGGCAGTACTTATTGCACGGTAAAAATTGAAGACGAAGAGTATAGATTGCGTGATGGTTCTGTCGTTATCGCGGCGATTACTTCTTGTACCAATACCTCAAACCCAGCAGTCATGATTGGCGCAGGTCTGGTTGCGAAAAAAGCAGCGGCAAAAGGCCTGACAGCTAAACCATGGGTCAAGACCTCCCTTGCTCCAGGTTCAAAAGTAGTGACTGATTATCTTGAAAAATCTCAGTTAATGGATGAGCTAGAGAAAATCGGTTTCTATTTAGTAGGTTATGGCTGTACTACTTGTATCGGTAACTCAGGTCCGCTATTAGGAGCGATTGAAGAGGCTATCGAAGAAGGCGATCTAGTTGCCGCTGCCGTACTGTCAGGTAACCGTAACTTTGAAGGTCGAATTCACTCACATGTAAAAGCCAGTTACTTGGCATCACCGCCATTAGTGGTTGCTTATGCGCTGGCAGGTACGGTTGATATTGACTTGACTACCCACCCTTTAGGACAAGACCTAGACGGTAATAATGTATTCCTAAAAGATATCTGGCCGACGTCAGATGAGATTAATGAGCTGATTGCCAATAATATCGACGCTGATATGTTCCGCAAAAACTACGGTGAAGTGTTTGATGGTAGTGCAGCATGGAACGCCATTAGCTCAGCTGATAGTCAGCTGTATCCATGGAGCGAAGAGTCTACTTACATTAAGAACCCACCGTTCTTTGATGGTATGACCATGGAGCCAGAAGGTATCCCTGATATCGAAGGCGCACGTATTCTAGGCCTGTTCGGTGATTCAATCACCACTGACCATATCTCGCCTGCTGGTAATATCGATGCAGACTCTCCTGCAGGTAAGTACCTGCAAGAGCGCGGTGTGATGGAAGCCGACTTCAATAGCTATGGTTCACGCCGTGGTAATGATGCGGTCATGACTCGCGGTACCTTTGCCAATATCCGTATTAAAAATACTATGATGGGCGGCAAAGAGGGCGGTTATACCTATTACTTTAACGGTGATAGCGCCACGCTACAAGATGGCAAAGAAATGGCTATCTATGATGCGGCGATGAAGTATAAAGAAGACAAGCGTCCGCTAGTAGTCCTTGGCGGTGCAGAATATGGCTCTGGCTCTAGCCGTGACTGGGCAGCGAAGGGTACGATTTTGCTCGGGGTAAAAGCGGTATTGACCAGCTCATTTGAGCGGATTCACCGCTCAAACCTAGTCGGTATGGGTGTCTTGCCATTGACCTTTAAAGATGGTGAAAATGCTGCGACTTATAACCTAGACGGTTCTGAGGTGCTTAGCATCACGGGTCTAGATAATGGCGAAAGCAAAACCGCCAAGGTTACGGCTACACGTGCAGATGGTTCGTCTGAGAGCTTTGATGTCAATGTTATGCTACAAACGCCAAAAGAGCGCGAATACGTGCGTCACGGCGGTGTATTGCACTATGTACTACGTCAATTGGCAGCTGAAAGTAAAAACGCTGCTTAATAATTGATTAGATTTAAAATAAAAAAGCCCAGTCGTGATGACTGGGCTTTTTTATGGGAGCTTCTCATGCTTTTATCGTTTTAAGGCTTAAGCCTTCTCAGTCAAAAGCTTGACCCCCATGCCAATAAATATCACACCACTTATTCTATTTAAAATCACTTCTATAGTAGGATTTTTACGCAGGTTTTCACTGAATTTTGAGGCTAATAAAGCTAAACACGTGCACCATATAAAACCCGTTGTAGCAAAGGTCAGACCAAGAAATAAAAGCGACAGCATACTATTGGCATAACTGGGGTCGATAAACTGAGGGAAGAATGCGAGAAAAAATAGAGCAACTTTTGGATTAAAGGTATTAGTGATAACCCCTTGCTTATATATCTGCCATCTATCTAATGGCCGAGCAGACGCTATTTTTTCCTCATTAGGTAAATTACTGGCAAGTAAAGGTGTCTGTTTACTAGTCAGCATCTTAGAACCTAGATAGCATAAATAGCTCGCACCAATATATTTCACTAGCGTAAAGGCAAGTGGCGAACTGGCTAATAGTACGGACAATCCAAATGCAGCCAATAAAGTATGAACTAAAATGCCTGAGATGATACCAAGTACCGAATAAAATCCTGCAGTTTGTCCTTGGGACATGCTGCGAGTGATGATGTACATGCTATCGGTGCCAGGGGTTAGGTTTAAAAAAATAGCAGCCATGACAAACCCTAGATAATTCTCAATACCGAACATAGCCAATACATCCTTGTGATAGCTTAAAATATCTATAATTTATAGAGTGCCATTACATTGCATTCTTCAATATTACTAAGAAATTATACAGCTTTGATAGCTGTTTGCAGAAACAACAGACATAGAAAGGCCCAGTCACCGTATGATGACTGGGCCTTTCTATTGTTCGCTTATTAGTCTAATCTGATGCAAAGCAAAAGTGCTAATAAGTGACGCCGAATAGTGGCGTCCCCAGGGGGATTCGAACCCCCGTTACCGCCGTGAAAGGGCGGTGTCCTAGGCCTCTAGACGATGGGGACGCATAGAGTGTTATAACCAGTGGTTACAACGGTACTTCACAATATCAGAGAGCTTATCTATTGAATAGAGAAAGCTGTGCCTAGGTGCTGATATCGTCCTACTAGCGAGTATTTATATCAATTTTCAGTAGTACTGAGCGTTGCGATAAATAGTATGGTGGAGCTAAACGGAGTCGAACCGTTGACCCCTTGCATGCCATGCAAGTGCTCTACCAACTGAGCTATAGCCCCTCGCTAAGAGTGTGCGTATTTTATGTAAGACCAGCAGTCTTGTCAACCGCTATTTGAAAAATAATGCATAAATATGTGAAAAAAAGCGATTTAGTTATTTAATAGCCTTCAATTAGCGCGGATTTTGCTGACTGGCTATCACTTTAATGGCTTTATCTGTAAAGAATTCTTCTTCTGTACCATCTGAAAAAATAATGGCAGCACATTCTGTGGGGATATATTGTCCCCCTTTTTGTTGTACTGTGCTGATTCCTTTAAAGCCTATAATCTCAGACTCATTTAATCGCGCTGATTTACTATAATCAGAGTAAGTCTTATATATCCACTTTAGGTCTTCAAAATCTTGCCCAGTCGTGAGGTTTAGCTTGGCATCGTATAGCTCTTTTACGATTGCATCATAGTATCTTTGTGCTTCTTTTAACGTATTAAAGACATAATCTTTGCTTTCTATCGTGACGGTCTTGGCTACCATTTCTATTTCCAATTTAAATGTTAAATAAATAATCAGTATTCGTATGCAAGTACTGAGAGTAACGTAAAGAGGGGTCAGTAATAGCCTGACCCCTCTTTTTTATTCACTAATAATATTATGAATCAATAGTGTTATTAAGAAACAACTAAAAAACTATTCAGCTGCCAAAAAGTCTGGCAACTCAGCCGCTTGTTTCTCTAGTTTTTTGAGTTTCTTTTTACCGAGGCCACCTAGTACATCAACCGCATGACGCAAGCGCGTCAGCGTCATATCAGCGCCAATAATCGCCATAGAGTTCATGACTGGTGTCGATGAGGTGCTACCAGCGATAGCGATGAAGAACGGTGCCATAAAGTCACGCATCTTAATATCAAGATGAGCCGCAAGCCCTTTTAGGGTGGCGTAGATATTTTCTTCTGACCAAGTAGGCAAGACTTCTAGCTGCCATAATGACAGTTGTAACATATCCATGATTTGCTCAGGCGTGAGCGACTTATGAGTAAAGCTTTCCGCGTTGATATCCGGGAGGTTTTGAAAATAAAAGCCGCCCCAATTAACTGCATCAGACAATAGCTCGATACGAGGCTGAATCGCCGCTGCAATAGCCGTTAATTTATCGCTGTTACTTGCCCAGTCGAGGATTTTATTTTTTAACTCTTCAGGAGTAAGTGCGCGCAGCCACTCAGCATTGAGCCAGTTAAGTTTCTCAATGTCAAAAATAGGGCCGCCAAGCGACACACGCTGAATATCAAAGCTGGCAATCATTTCTTCTAAGGTAAACTGCTCAGCTTCGTCAGGCATTGAGTAGCCCATACGACCGAGGTAATTTAGTAGCGCTTCAGGTAGCACGCCGGCATCACGATAGTAAGTGATGGAGGTTGGATTTTTGCGTTTTGACAGTTTTGATTTATCTGGGTTACGCAGGAGCGGCATGTGGCAAAGTACTGGCATCTCCCACCCAAAATACTCATAAAGCAACTGATGCTTAGGCGCAGAGTTGAGCCATTCCTCACCACGTAGTACATGGCTGATGTCCATTAAATGGTCATCGACGACGTTGGCTAAATGATACGTTGGCATGCCGTCGGTTTTTAGCAGCACTTGCATGTCGACTTGCGTCCAAGGAATCTCAACCGTCCCGCGTAGCATGTCTTGTACCTGACAGATGCCTTCGGTTGGCACACGCATACGGATAACGTTCGGCTTACCCTCAGCAACCAATTGCGCAGTTTTTTCAGGGGCTAAATGAGCACAGCGACCATCATAGCGTTGTGTCTCGCCATTGGCCATTTGCTCAGCACGCATGGTATCTAGCTCTTCGCTGGTACAAAAGCAGCGGAACGCATGATCTTTTTCTATGAGCATCTCGGCGTGTTTGGTATAAATATCGCTACGCTCGCTCTGACGATAAGGGGCGTGTGGACCGCCAATGTCTGGACCTTCCGCCCAGTCAAGGCCGACCCAACGCAGCGCATCCAAAATCATTTTTTCAGATTGCTCCGTTGAGCGTGTTTGGTCGGTGTCTTCGATACGTAAAATAAATTCGCCACCATGTGCTTTAGCAAAGGCTAAATTAAATAGCGCGATATAAGCAGTGCCGACATGAGGAAATCCAGTCGGTGAGGGCGCGATACGAGTGCGGACAGGGCGCGTGCTGCTAGTAGAAGTCGATGGTTGCATCATAAAAATCTCAGAATAGGGTGGTTAATGAATAGGGTAGTGAAAAATGCTAATCAAAGCTTTGAACAAAAAATACGGATGAAACAGTAGCCGTCAAGGTAGAAAAATAGCGTAAAATATAGCGCTAGTATAACAGAGAGATGGGATATTTTTAACGAAAAGCCCCTCTAGCGCTTGACTACCAGTGTATCCTTGCGATAATAATGTTAGACAAGTCATAACTTGTTTATTTTCATCTGATTTTTTACTATTACTGACCAAAATGGTCGTCATCTACTGAGTCGTTTGTGTCCATATCGAATAATAAGCCAAAAAGTAAGCAATATCTTAAAACAACTTCTTCGTCAGCCACTGATAACGCTAAGTCAGCGCGCGACTTGTCTGCAGTGGAAAATGACTTTGTTGTAGAGAGTGACTCTGCTAATTCATCCGCTCAAGAGTCTGTAGCTGCTGCAACAGAGCAAACCACTTCTGATGAATTGAGCTTTGTCCATGATGCGGTGCTACTGCAAGAAGCGGTCGCGGCGGTATTGGGTGTCAAATCATTGCCCAAGCAAACGGATGACGCAGGACAGAATAGCTTACAAATGAGTGGCATCTATGTCGATGCAACCTTTGGCCGTGGTGGTCACAGTCGTTTGCTATTAAGTCAGCTTGCCGATGATGCAACATTGATTGTGTTTGATAAGGACCCAACAGCCATTAGCGTTGCTCGTGAATTGGCAACTACCGACAGTCGCGTAAAAGTGGTGCATGACAGCTTTGCGACCTTGACGGACAGCTTAGCGGCGATGGGTATCGTGCAAGTTGACGGATTAATGGCAGATTTGGGCATCTCGTCGCCACAGATTGATGACGGCAGTCGCGGTTTTAGCTTTATGCGTGATGGTGCAGTCGATATGCGCATGGATACCAGTCGTGGGCAGTCTGTCGCTGAATGGTTAGAAAAAGTTGATGATGAAACTCTGGCTAATGTGCTTTATGAGTTCGGCGAAGAGCGTCACAGTCGCCGTATTGCTCGTGCTATCAAGCAGATGGACAGTTATACCTCCACGCTTGAGCTGGCAGAGGTGATAAAAGTTGCTCATCCCAATTGGCAACGCGGTAAGCATCCAGCAACCCAAAGTTTTCAGGCGATGCGTATCTTCATTAACAACGAGCTTGGCGATGTCGACGACTTTTTAGAACAAAGCATTCCGATTCTAAAGTCGGGTGGGCAGTTGGCAGTGATCAGTTTTCACTCCTTAGAAGATCGCCGTATCAAGCAGTTTTTGCAACGTCATAGTAAGGGTCAGTATCCAGAGGATGAGAATCTACCGATGCCGCCTAAGCGTCCACGCTACTTTAGTAAGCCAAAACGCGTCGGTCCTAGCAAGGCAGAAATTAGCCAAAATCCGCGCTCACGTAGCGCATGGTTACGTATGGCTACCCGTACCGATACTGATTATGTAGTAGATGTGCAACCATAAAGATTCCTATTAAATTATGTGGTTAGAATATGACTGAATGTTTTAATGATTACGCGGCTGTTAAAAAGCTGTAAACATTCTCTGCTAGGCTCAGCAATTAATTTTTGCTTGGGTTTTTTTATAATTTTTTTTGTTTTTATTGATGGTGCTGATGGCTCATGAGGGTGTGATCACTCGCAAATGGTTAGCGCTTTTTATATTTTGTAGTTCACTTTTTGAGATCGTCATGGCAATATCTGACAAACCTGTAAACCGTCGCACCGCAACGCCTCCTAATACCGATGTTGGCGAATTATTCGTGCGTCGATTTAATGTGGTTAGTATTTACGTGGCCATATTATTGCTATTGGCGGCAGCAATTATCTGGAGCGGTATCAAAACGGCCGAAGGCGTTCAGCAATATCATCAGGATTATAAAACCTTGCAAGACATGAAAAAACAAGAGCGCAAGCTGCAAGTAGAGCATCAGCGTTTACTCATCGAGCAGCAAACCTTTAGTGCGACCCCGCAAATTGCTAGTCGTGCCGTTGCCGAGCTGGGTATGTTTTCACCCACCCTCAAAGACAAGTTGATTATCCAACCGGGCGCGGCAGTTGCACTAGCGCCAATCGAGTCTGATGATTCAGATACGGTGGTAACCAACGACTCAGATGTTGTTAGTTCAGATGCAGCTAATTCAGATGCAGCTAATTCAGATACTGTTAATAACGTCGCCAGCACCGACTTATCGCCAACGGTAACGCCTGACAGTGCGACAAACGATGCTGATGCAGCGGAGGCTGGACGATGAGTGATAAAAAGCCTAATGCCAATAGTGATAAAGCTGCGGCTAAGAATAGCAACAAAAAGCCAGCCAGCGGTAAAGTTACCAAGCCGTTACGCCGTGCTAGTGCCGCCAAATCTGGGCAAACAAGCAGTAAATCTGATAATAAATCGAGCGATGGCCGTAAAGGCAAACTGTTTGGTCGCCTTAAAAAGAACGAAGAGCAAGGCGCATATACCAGTGTTAAAAACCTAAAAAGTAAAAGAGCATTTTTGGGTAAAGCGTCTGGTGCTTCTTCGCGTGGCGGTGTCGAGCAAGATAAAAACCGCTTCCGTATGATTTGGGCATTGGCACTGCTGATTCTAGTAGGGCTTATCGGTCGTGCTTACTATATTCAAATTGCCAACGCTCAATTTTACCAAGACAAAGGTAATGAGCTTATCACCAGCGTCCGTACGCAAAAATCCTATCGCGGCATGATTACTGATCGCAATGATTTGCCTTTAGCGGTCAGTGCGCCACTAGCGACCGTCTCTTTTAGCCCGCATGATTATGCGCGCGAATATTACGAGCTTAAACGCATTATTTTGACCAATCCCGATAGTCCAAAGCTGGTCGCGCGTATGCAAAAGCGCTTGGATAATATGGATTTAACCACCCTTGCAGCGGCGGCCAATATCTCCGTCACTGAGCTAAAAAAAGTCACTGCTATCGATGACAGTATCGATGTAACCGATGAAGAGGCGGTTAAAGCGGCGTTGCCATCGGGCGCAGGCTCACATTATCTGCCACTACTTAATAAAGTCACGCCTGAGATTGCTCAAAGTGTTAGCTCGCTTGATTTTCCAGGTGTCTATGAGAAAAACTTCTTTCAGCGCTATTATCCACAGCCGCAACCGAACTCGCAGCTGTTAGGTTTCATGGGACAAAACGCCAATGATCCTGAAGGCGGTTATGAAGGGCGCGCTGGTATCGAACGTCAGTATGAAAAAGAGCTGGCGGGCGATGATGGTAAGGTATTAGTTCTTAAAGATGCCAAGCAAAATAGCCTGAAAGAAATCAAGCAGATTGAACCAGAGATACCTGGTAAGGATGTGGCATTAACGATTGATTCGCGCTTACAGTATTTGCTTTATAAAGAGCTGGAAAAAGCTGGTCGCTTGCAAAAAGCGCGCTGGTCAACGGGTATGATTGTAGATGTGCAAACTGGAGAAGTGCTTGCATTATCGACATGGCCATCATTTAACTCCAACAATCTTAATGAGATGACCGGTGAAAACCAACGTAACCGTGCGCTGCTTGATGTCTTTGAGCCCGGTTCGGTCATGAAACCATTTACCGTTGCCGCCGCGTTAGATTCAGGTAAGTATACGGCGACATCCTTGATTGATACCAATCCTGGTTCTATCCGCGTACGTGGTTATACGATTCGCGATCATAATAATCTGGGTCGGATTACTATGGGCACGCTACTACAAAAATCCAGTAACGTGGCTTCGACCAAGATTGCGTTATCACTACCGCCTGATGCCATAACCAATATGCAAAAGCAGTTTGGCTTTGGGTCTAAAACACCGCTGCAATTCCCCGGTGAGGGCAGTGGTCTTGTGGTGACGCCAAAAGAGAAAGAAACCTCAAGGCGGGCGACGGTCAGTTATGGTTATGGTCTGCAAGTGACATTAGCTCAGGTGGCACAGGCGTATTCGGCGCTGGCCGCAGGCGGGGTTATGCATCCATTAACGCTGACTAAAAATGGTCCGACGCAGCCCAGTAAGCGTATCATGGCACATGAGCAAGCTATGTCTATCGTACAAATGATGGAAAGTGTCACTGAACCGGGTGGTACGGCTAAAGGTGCTGCTATTGATGGTTATCGCGTCGCTGGTAAAACAGGAACGTCGCGCCGTATCAATCCTAAAGGTGGCTACTATACTGACCAGTATCGTAACGTCTTTGCAGGTATGGCGCCAGCGTCCAATCCTAAGCTGGTCGGTGTGATGCTTATCGAAGACCCGCGTGGTCAGATTTATGCGGGCTTAACAGTCGCTCCTGTGTTCCATAACGTCATGAAAGAGGCGCTGCGTTTGTACAACGTGCCATTAGATAAGCCATTAAAAACCGAAGAACAATAGATAAAAAAGTAAATTTTTTTAAATATTCCGCTTTTAACCGTTTAGGATTTGCCAATGACTCCGTCTATCTCGTCGCCAAGCAACAACACAGTCACCTTGCAACAGCTGATTGAAGCCAGCGGCAGACATAGGCAGAACCCTAAAGACAGTCAAAGTCTAGCTCAGGCATTGACAGCCATGATGGTAGCAGCTAGCAGTCAGTTGCCCAATCTAAAAACTTCGGTTGCCAATATCCCATTTGAGCAGTTTCTCTTAGACAGCCGTCAGTTGGTAGCTAACGATGTTTTTGTCTTATTAAAAAGCCATACGCCAAACTGTCAAAGAAGTCGTGACTACCTTTATCAAGCCGCGCAAAATGCGGCTTTTATCCTATCTGAAATCGACCCTCTTGCTTTGCTTGCTAAAGCTAATGTCCCGCCGCATGCCAATCTTGCTTTGACAGATGATAATGCCCAAGCTATCACACAGCAGCAATTGGACGGCCTACCTTGCCCCGTATTGTATGTGCCCAATATCCGTGATTTTTTAGGCGAGTTGATTCAAGCACGTTTGCAGTATCAGCAGGCTGTGAATTTGCCAACGGTCGTCGCAGTAACGGGCACCAATGGCAAAACAACCATCAGCCAATTGGTGGCACAATTGACGCAGTTAACTGGTATGAGTAGCGCAGTAATGGGTACAGCGGGTAACGGCAGACTGGGCGCTTTAGTGCAAGCCAGCCATACCACTGGTGATTCCTTAGCAGTACAGCAATTCTTATATCAAATGGGTATAGAGAAAGCTGAATTATTGGCATTGGAAGCCAGCTCGCACGGTTTGGATCAGCAGCGTTTACAAGGTATGCCGGTGTCGGTAGCGATTTATACCAATTTGAGCCGTGATCATCTAGATTATCATGCTGATATGGCAGAGTATGCCGCAGCAAAAGCCAAGCTTTTCGATAAAGCACACTTTCCTGAGTTAACCCACGCCATTGTCAATATCGATGACGAGCATGCACAGATTATGCTCGACACGGCGCATGCCAGCCAATTAACAGTTTGGACCTATAGCTTAGACCCAGCAAAATCTGCGACTTTTGTTGCCGCTGAAATTAAGCCAAGTTTGCAAGGTGTTGAGATTGTGCTGCGTACGGATTTTGAAAACAAAGAAATCAATAGCATAAACATTGTCAGCCCGTTACTCGGGCGCTTTAACGTTGCCAACTTACTTGCTGCTATTGCCGCTGCCGTAGCTTTAGGGATTAGTCTGGAGCGCATTGCGACTGTTATCCCTCAGCTGCAAGGTGCGGTTGGACGTATGCAGCGTGTGCCATCCAATGATGGTTGTTTTATTGTTGATTATGCCCATACGCCTGATGCTTTAAGCCAAGTGCTTGCCAGTCTAAAAACCCATTGTAAAGGTCAGCTGTGGGCAGTGTTTGGTTGTGGCGGCGACCGTGATGCGGGCAAGCGCCCATTGATGGCGCAAGCGGGATTGGCGGGCGCCGATAAAGTCGTATTGACGGCGGATAATCCACGTACCGAAGACCCAAATATGATCTTGCAAGATATGCAAGCAGGCATGACGAGCGAGCAATATCAACGTGCCCATATCGAACCGGCGCGCCAAACCGCCATTGAATATGCGGTTAATCAAGCTTCAGCTGATGATATCGTTGTTATCGCGGGCAAGGGTCATGAAACCTATCAAGAAATTAACCATGTGCGTTATGATTTTGACGATAGCGTTATTTTGCAAAATGCTTTAGAGCAAGTAGGGCGCGTATAGCCTTTATAGATAAATAATAGCACTTGCCGCTCATTTTTTTTGAGCTTTTTTAAACAACAGATATCATTAAATATCAAAGATAAGTAGTCATCATATATAAGGTAATCATTATGACAGCCGACAACGATAACATCATTCAGTCGCAAGGGCTGTATGTTTGGCAGGTAGAAAATCTGCTTGTGGCAACCGCAACGCTGGGTGGACATTGGCAATTTGCTGAAGCGCAAGCAACATCAAGCAATAACAGCACGGACACAAACAGCACAAACGCAAGCAAACCCATTAGCAGCACTCGTATCGCTACCGATACCCGTACTATTAAAACCGGTGATATCTTTTTAGCCTTAACCGGTGATAATTTTGATGGTCACGATTACATCGCTACTGCCATAGAACAAGGTGCGGTTGCAGCCATCGTTTCACGTCCCATTTCTGCTGATATTGCACAATTAGTTATTAATGACACGCGTTTAGCGTTAGGGCAATTAGCAGCTTATCGTCGTCAGCAGCATAAAAATTTGACTGTGATTGCCATTACTGGCTCGAGCGGTAAGACCACTTGCAAAGAGATGCTCGGTAGTATCTTTGGACGCTTGGCGCCGACGCTGATTACCCGTGGCAATCTAAATAATGACTTGGGTGTGCCGATGATGTTGCTCGAATTATCCGATCATCATCGCTATGCAATTTTGGAGCTAGGCGCTAACCATATTGGTGAGATTGCTTATACTACTGAGATTGTAAAGCCGGATGTCGCTTGTGTTCTTAATATTGGTACCGCGCATTTAGGGGAATTTGGTAGCCGTGAAGGCATTTGCCAAACCAAGGCTGAGATTTACCATACTTTGAATGACACGCAGTACGCGATCGTTCCTGATAAAGATGATTTTACCAATAAGCTACGCCGTATTGCTGAAAAGCATACGTCACACGTGATTGGCTTTGGCAATACCGATGTCAGTGCCAGCCATTTAGATGTTGAGCCTGAGCGCAGTGAATTTAAGCTGCATATTGGCAGCCAAGTGCATGATATCAACCTGCCATTAGCAGGCGAGCACAATGTCAATAATGCCTTGGCCGCTGCTGCTTGTGCCCATGCGCTAAATATCGATATCAGTGATATCGTCGTCGGACTTGAAAACGCCCGTCCTGCTAAGGGGCGCTTAAACAGCCAGCTACTCGGTATGCATCGTTTGATTGATGATACTTATAACGCCAATCCGCATTCGGTTCGAGCGGCAGCTAAAGTATTGGCGGCGCAAACGGGTACGCAAGTGATGGTACTAGGTGATATTGCCGAGCTTGGAGAGGCGGCGGTTAGCGAGCATCAAAGCTTGGGTCGTACGATTGCGACCACCGGCATCAATGTGCTGCTGTGTGTTGGTGAATATGCCCCTTATACGGTGGCAGGTGCGCAAGAGATTTCTGCTATCAACGCCCATGCATTTGCTGATAAAGATAGTTTGTTGGCATATTTACAGCCTTATTTACAAGCACAACAAGCGCAGCCTTGTACGGTGCTGTTTAAAGGCTCACGTTCCATGGAAATGGAAACCCTTATCAATGCGCTAGTCGAGGAGTAGGCGGTGTTAGTTTGGTTGTTTGGCTGGCTTGGTCAGTATTATACGCCGTTTTCTGCGGTTTCTTCGTTGACGCTACGTGCGTTACTAGCGGTCATTACCGCGCTTGCATTTAGTATGATTTTTGGTGGGCGCGTCATTCGACGTCTGCGCGCGCTGAAGTACGGTCAGGCGATTCGCAATGATGGTCCGCAGTCGCATTTGGCCAAGACTGGAACCCCGACCATGGGTGGGGTGCTGATTTTGAGCGCGATTGGGGTTTCAACCTTATTGTGGGCGCGATTAAACAATCCCTATGTGTGGATTTTGCTCATTGTGATGATTATCTTTGGCGCGGTCGGTTGGGCAGATGATTGGCTTAAAATTAAGTATAAAGACCCTAAAGGTTTAATCGCCCGCAAAAAATACTTTTGGCTATCGATGGGCGCGTTATTCGTCGGTATTTCTTTATATTATATTGCTACCTTACAGCCAGATATGGCGACCACGCGTGAGATGCAGGATTTGCTGCTACCGATTTTTAAAGATTGGATTATTCCCTTCTCAGCAGTGCCGTTTGGTATTGGTTTTATTATCTTTACCTACTTTGTGATTAATGGTGCTTCTAACTCTGTCAACTTAACCGATGGCTTGGATGGTTTGGCTATTTTGCCCGTGGTCTTGGTAGCAGCCGGTTTAGGCGCCATGGCTTATGTGTCAGGTGACGTGCGCTTTGCGGATTACTTGCATGTACCTTATATCGCTTATAACTCGGAAGTGATTATTGTCTGTGGTTCTATGATTGGCGCCGGGCTTGGTTTCTTATGGTTTAATGCTCATCCAGCGCAAGTATTTATGGGTGATGTTGGGGCGCTTGCTCTCGGCGCGATGCTCGGTACGATTGCGGTTATGACCCGTCAAGAGATTGCCTTTGCCATTATGGGTGGCTTATTTGTTGCCGAGGCGTTATCAGTGATGCTACAGGTTGGCTCGTATAAACTGCGTAAAAAGCGCGTCTTTCGTATGGCGCCACTTCACCATCACTTTGAAGAGATTGGCTGGAAAGAGACGCAAGTGGTGGCAAGGTTTTGGATCATTGCCATTATTTTAGTCATTCTTGGGCTTATGACTTTAAAACTACGTTAAGTCGTCAATAAAATATAAATGAAAAGCCATCTTAAAATTTGAGATGGCTTTTTTATGCTCGTTCATAATTTATCTTTTCAGCTTGTTATCGCGTTTTTACCCCACCTTTTATCCCTTACTCAGCCTGAACTTTGTTAAAATGGCAGCCATATTGCGATGACTTTGAGATGTTTGTGAGCTTATTTATTTGTCCCCTTTGCCAATCACCTCTGCAAACTGCCACAGATACGTGGCGCTGTGATGGCAGCTTGCACCCAAAGCAAACGGCTCATCCATTTGATGTGGCGCGTCAGGGTTATGTCAATCTATTACCCGTACAACAAAAAAAATCCAAAGCACCGGGCGACAGCCAGCAATCAATTGATGCGCGCAAACGGTTTTTAAATGCCGGACATTATCAGCCATTAAATGACTTAATTTGCCAAAAGATGACGGCGTTACTAACAGCACAGAAAGTCAGTCTTAGCCAAAAAGATAGGCCCATCAACTGGCTAGATATTGGCTGCGGTGAAGGCTATTACACGCAGGCAATGGCGCAAACGGGAATGGATATGCTTATTGCAGCGGATATCAGTAAACCTGCCGTCGTAGAGCTGGCAAAAACCAGTAAGGCTTTAGGTGGTCTTTGGTCTCAGCAAGCTAAAGACAGTGCTAGTAAGGAAACAGTTAAAGCTGCAGCTATTTATCCGCTGGTCACCAGCGCGGCGCATTTACCATTACGCGCGCATAGCATCAATGGAATTAGCAGTATTTTTAGCCCCATCTTGCCAGAAGCGTTTAATGAAGTATTAAGTGATGAAGGCTATCTAATCATTGCCAAGCCCGATATGGGGCATTTAGCGACGATGCGTGAGGCGTTATTTGATGACGTCCGTGAGCATGATTCTGATAAGTTTTTACAGGAATTGGCGCCTTATTTTCAGCTGTTAGAGACTCATCATATCAGCAGTAGTTTAAATTTATCGGCAGAGGATTTGACAGATTTAATGACCATGACCCCTTATGCGTATCGTGCGCGTAACGAAAAAAGACAGGCGCTGCTAGCAGAAGTGGCAGCACAACCTTTTGCGACAGAAGCCAAGTTTGTTATCTATATTTTGCAAAAAACAGCTACTCGATAGAATTAATAAAGCGTATTTAATGAAAATTATTTCGTGTTAATCATTTTTCTTTAACAAGTACTTATTAGCAAACACTCATGAACAAGGGTTCATTTATAAAACAGGGCCCATGGTGGCAACAATGTTATTCCAAATACGATAAGACAGCGGCCAGTTCTTGACTTCTTCGAGCGTCACTTCATCGGAGTCAGCGATATACTGATATTGGCGCTCCATAATATCTGCAGTCAATTTATTATCACTAAAGAGAATATTGTTTTCATAGTTCAAATCAAAGCTACGCAAATCTAAATTTGTTGAGCCAATCAAGCTGATTTCACTATCAACAGTCAGAGTTTTGGCGTGTAGCAATCCGGGTTTATATTCGTAGATTTTCACGCCTGCCTCAAGCAATTGCCAATAGTAACTATGACTGGTTGCGGCAACGATAAAGGAGTCGTTTTTCTTAGGGAAAATCATCGTCACCTCAACCCCGCGATAGGCGGTCGCACATAGAGTGCTCACCAGTGAATAATCGGGTACAAAATAAGGTGTAGAAATCATTAGTGTGTGCTGAGCTTGGCTAATCAAAGCGCCTAAAAACTGTGGCGTGGTGCCGTGACGCTGAGTCGGTCCATCATAGAAAACTTGTGCGGCAAAATCATTGGTCGGCAGATTTGGCTGCAAATCCGTCACATACGGAAAGCTATCGAGCGGCGTATCAGGATTTTCAGTCAGCCAATCACTGGCAAATAGCATCTGATTTTGCGCAACAATTGGCCCTTCGATGCGTAGCATAATATCGACCCAAGGGGCATATTTGGGCTTTACCATAAATTCAGGGTCGGCACAATTTCGGCTGCCAGCATAGCCAATTTTGCCATCAATCACGGTGATTTTACGGTGGTTACGCAAGTCGATACGGCTTAATAGCAGCACTTTGAGTATATTGGTCAAGGGTAGGGCGACACTGAGATGTACACCCGCGGCCTTCATTTCTTGCCATAGCTTTGAGCCGACCATCTTGCGCGAGCCCATACCATCGACCATCGCTCGGCAGGTAACACCGCGCTTTGCGGCACGAATCAGTGCTTGAGCGGTATCGGTTCCCATGCCATCTACCAACCAAATGTAATACAGCACATGGATATGATCGGTTGCCGCATCAAAATCGGCAATCATTCGTCTGCGGGTCTCGGCGGCATCGGCCATCAACTCGGCGCGATTGCCTACCGTGGTCTGAAAACCAGTGGATTTTGCTGAATAAGCAAAGGATGCTTGATATTCAGGTTTGACAGCCAGTGTTAAGGCTACATCGCTACCAAGGACTGCAGGACGGTGTTGACGTAATTTATTAATAATTTCTTCACGTTCGCGCGCGAAGTTGCGTCCTAAATGTACCTCACCGAACATCCAATAAACCAATACGCCAAAATAAGGTAAGACGAATAAAATGACAATCCAAGCCAATCGTGCTGGCGCGGTTAAATCATCGCGCGATAGGACGCGCAAGGATATCAGTATCAATAGGATGAAATGAATGGTTAATAAGATGTCGATGAGCATAGAGCTGCCGTCCATTATTGTCGTTATTATCTTTATTAAAAATCTGTGTTATTTATCGTGCTAATTTATTAACCGCTTTACTAACTTCTATTAGTATTCGCCAAATAGCCAACCACTGATAAAGGCGAAGTATTCGCGAAACCACGCATTGTAGCGAATGGATAGCGGCGTCGGGCTGGCGAGTAGAATAGGCTGCTGGTAGCCTTGATGCTTGGCAATAGCGGCGGCGCGAATGGTATGGAAGTCACTGGTCACAATGGCAATAGGCGCTGTAATAGAGACACCTTGCGCCGCCAAAATTACTTGGCTATAGATTAAGTTCTCGGCAGTACTGGTGCTTTTGCCCTCTTGTAAAATGTGCTTAAAGGCAATGCCATGCGTTTCATGTAGGTAGGTCGCCATAATACTGGCTTCACTGCGCGTCTGCCCCATACCAATGCCACCACTGGTCAGCGTCAATGCCTCTGGCTGTGATTTAATCAACGGCGCTGCTGTATCTAAACGCTGAGTAAGCGTCGGTGTTGGCTTTCCTGCGACCGTACCTGAACCTAATACAATAATCGCGGCGACCTCAGGTATAGGCTGCGCGCTGCGTTTAATTTGCTGCTGCAACGAGAAAATAAATAACCCGAAGCTAATAAGCCAGATAAAAAACAGCAGCCATAGCGCATACCAAATACGATTGCGGAAAAGGTTTTGCCTAGTAAATTTGCGGATGGCATGCCAAAATATCCCATGGGTGACAAAGATACTGCCCAATAAAAACGGTACAACAGTGCCAAAGTTAATTTTGCCAACGGCCATTAAAACGGCGCAATCCACCATGATGCCGGCGCCGATAACGACTAATCCAACACGCGCTATAATGAGTAATTTTTTTGCCATAATTTTGCTTTTATTAAGTAAAGATACTTCTCTTTAGTTTACTGTTAATTTAATAAAACGTTATTTATCTATTCAATTCAATATTGTTTTAATAGCAAGGCTGTTTGGTAATATTCATATATATATCAAATCTAATCCCTTTAACGTTAAGAGGAAAACCTTATGACGCCAATAATTTTTCATAACCCCAAATGCGGTACGTCTCGTAATACACTTGCTATTATGCAGGCCTCAGGTGAAACACCAGAAGTGGTCGAGTACTTAAAAACACCGCCGTCTCGTGAGTACTTAGTTGAGCTATTGGGACTGATGAATATAACGCCGCGCGAGCTAGTACGCAGTAAAGAAAATGTCCATGCTGAGCTTGGTTTAGACAATCCAACATTGAGCGATGGGCAACTGATTGATGCCATGATAACGCACCCTATTTTAATCAATCGTCCTATTGTTGTTACCAATAGAGGCGCGGCGCTGTGCCGACCGTCAGAGCGAGTGTTCGAATTACTGGAAAATGCGGTCAGTAGCTTTACCAAAGAAGATGGGGAAATCGTCAAACATGTCAAAGGTTAAAGATACCGCAACTCTAGCAGTAGAAGATAAGCTCATTAGTGAGTGTGATAGCAATGATTTACCCAATATTGATGTCAGTCAAATACAAGCCATTGATATTGAGTCTTTGATAGGGGTAAACGACCCACGCCATGCACCAAGAATATTGGTGTTATATGGCTCTTTACGCGCGCGCTCATTTTCTAGATTGGCGGCTGAGGAAGCAAGCCGTCTATTGCGTTGGTACGGCTGTGAGGTACGAATGTTTAATCCATCAGGCTTACCATTGCCAGATGACGCCGATAGCGACCACCCGAAAGTACAAGAGTTACGCGAGTTGGCACAGTGGTCAGAGGGCATGCTATGGGTCAGTCCAGAACGCCATGGCAGCATCACCAGTATTATGAAAGCACAAATTGACTGGATTCCGTTGGCGTTAGGCGGCGTACGCCCGACCCAAGGTAAAACACTCGCTATCATGCAAGTCAGTGGCGGCAGCCAAAGTTTTAATACCGTCAATCAATTGCGTATTCTTGGGCGCTGGATGCGTATGATTACTATCCCCAATCAATCTTCTATCCCAAAAGCATTTTTAGAATTCGACGATAATGATCGCATGAAAATGTCACCACTCTATTTGCGCGTCGTCGATGTCTGCGAAGAGTTGGTCAAATTTACGTGGCTTACCCGTGGACGCTCGGCGTATCTGACCGATCGCTATTCAGAACGGGTCGAAAGTGCTGCGGAAGTATCAAAACGCGTCAATCAAAAATCTCTCTAACGTTGTTGCTTTATTATTGGTTTTATTATTGGCTTCATTATTGCACTTATTAATGTTTCATTGTTTCAATTGCCACATTAAGGTTACTCCATGCTCGCGTTCGCTATTTTTATCGTGACTTTGATTTTAGTCATCTGGCAGCCTAAAGGGCTTGGCATTGGTTGGAGTGCGATAGGCGGCGCTTTGGTCGCATTAGTATTTGGCGTGGTGCAATGGTCTGACGTTGGTATTGTCTGGGACATCGTTTGGGACGCCACTTTTACCTTTGTGGCACTGATTATTATCTCCCTTATTTTAGATGAAGCAGGATTTTTTGGCTGGGCGGCATTACACGTCGCTCGGCTTGGCAATGGGCGCGGGCGTTTGCTATTTCCGATGATAGTACTATTAGGGGCGTTTATTTCTGCTTTCTTTGCCAATGACGGCGCGGCCTTACTGCTGACACCGATTGTGATTGCTATCCTGCTGCGCCTTGATTTTGCCCCCAAATCAGCCTTAGCCTTTATTATTGCAACCGGTTTTATTGCCGATACTGCAAGTTTGCCGTTGGTGACATCTAATCTGGTCAATATCGTCAGCGCCAATTATTTTGATATTGGTTTTGGTCGCTACGCAGCAGTGATGGTACCGGTAAATATCGTCTCTGTCCTAGCGACGCTATTGGTATTATGGATTGCTTATGCGCGTCATATTCCTAAGCGCTACTCAATGGCAAATCTTAGCTCACCACAATCCGCTATCAAAGACCCGCTGGTTTTTCGAGCCGCTTTTCCACTGCTGGCATTATTATTAATTGCTTATTTCGCGACTGAATCGCTCGGGTTGGTTATCTCCGTAGTGACGAGTGCCGCGGCGCTTATACTAATGGCGATTGCTGGACGCTGGTGGCAAGGCGGACGTGATGCCAAGTTTTCTATGACTAATATTCTTAAGAAAGCCCCGTGGCAAATCGTACTATTTTCAATCGGCATGTATTTGGTAGTTTATGGTTTGGGGAATGCGGGGCTTACCGCTTATGGTGCGCAAATACTTAATTGGTTAGGTCAACAAGGCGCGCTCGTTGCGACGGTCGGCACAGGATTCTTATCCGCCATCGTAGCGTCTGTGATGAACAATATGCCGTCGACGCTGATAGGCGCGTTGGCGATTGATAGCGCCCAAGTTCCAGCGGCCACTCGAGAGTTGATAATTTATGCCAACGTCATTGGTAATGACTTGGGACCAAAATTCACGCCTATTGGTAGTTTGGCGACGTTATTGTGGTTACACGTATTGGCAGAAAAGGATTATAAGATAAGCTGGGGACAATATATGAAGGTCGGTCTGCTGATAACGCCGCCCGTATTATTAGCCACGCTATTGGCATTGGTGTTTTGGTTGCCTCTGTTGCCTAGCGTTTAAGGGAGGGTTTTAGAGGTTATTTCTAATAGTTGTATTATCTAAAACATTATAATAAAGACAAATTTGCACTCGATTTTATTAAAGAGTAGATGATGTGAGCTAAATCATAAAAATTAACTTTGTTAGGTAATAGAAATATATACTCTATAGTCAAGCTATCGAATAATAGTATTTAAGTTTTTATTTATGAATAAAGGCTGTTTTAGGCTTTTATTAGTAATTAACATTTATAGTTACAGTATCTGAGTAATTATCGGGTTTAAAATCAGCGCTAGGGACAGTCACAAACACCTCATGTGTTTTATTTGCTCCAGTACCAAAATCTGCCACGCCATTTCCTATAGTAGTAGAGGTAGCAGTGTTGCCCCATATAGTTCCGTTAATACCCGCGGTAGAGCGGAGCTGATATGGCACTTTGTCTAAATTACCGCCAGTTCCACTCATCACACCAGCCCCAGTTGTGGAGTTATTAGAAGGTTTTAAACCAACATAGTAAGAGCCACCATTAGTACAATTGACTGTAATTGCACTACTATTACTGCCTGTAATATTGGTCTCACTTGCTGAGCGAGGACCTAAGTTAACGTCGGAAGTAGCAGTGATTATACAGCTAGGTTCAATAGCAGCTTGAACTGTGAATGGAAACCTATCTAACCCTTGATTACCCGTTGCACAGTTTAGACCGGATGAGTTTTCGCTGGCTCTAAACGTTAAAGCAGTATGGTTGCCATTGCCAAAGTTATTGGTATAGACTCCTTGTGTAGCTCTAGTGTTCCCACCATTCATAGACAAACTAATAACTTCACTACCTTTTACAGTTGAGTTTGCACCAATACTAAGTAAGCCTGAATTAAACTCTAAACCACTCTTACCACGGGTGCTCCAAACAGTCCCGCCAGGCAACGTCATAGTAAAATTAAGGCGCCTTTCGGGATCGGTCCCACTCCCAGGTCTCTGCATGTAACGTCCGTTTACGGCAGTATTATTGTATTCACCGCCGTCAGCCGCTAAACAGACCGATACATAACCAGCAGTGTCACCAGTGTTAGTGCAGCTATAGGTGAGAGTACCTGTAGTACTGGCGTTATTGGCATTCGTACTGGTGATAGTACCAAAATTCACAATACCAGCACTTCCTGGTGCCGTATTCATACCCGCTTGGCACGTCACAGATAGTGCAGCCTGCGCATTACCTGTTGGTAACAACAAAGGCAGTAAGATTAAAAAAGGGCTATATCGCCATTGAAAGATATTTATTTTCATTATTGTACCTTCTGACAGATGAATGGCCCTAGTAGTGGTATGCCGTCACCTTGCTTTTGATAATCAAAATTGACGTTGCAAATATCACCAGATGGAGTAGTGACTTCTAGTACATTATGCTCATCGAGTGTATCTAAATATACTTCACCATCAAACCCAACCACTGCTGCTGTGGCGCTTTTTCTACTAACTAGACGTGCTTGACTGCCTAATGGTATAAACTCATCGTTACTGTCTTTTAAAATAACAGAGGCAGAGCGCGCTTGTGTAATACCAAATGCCACCAATGTACCAGCGCGGTCAGTTGGTGTGGCGCTCATGCTGACTTGATCAATACGCAGGTCAGCAGGTAAGTCCATAGGGTCGATAGCAATCTTGTTATCTTGATAAGCGTTGAGCGGCGATATTAACAATAGACCACGGCTATTAGTGGTACCGATGACATTGTTTTGTAATAGTACTGGAACATCGGCGACGCCATCAGTAGATACCACGGCAAAGCCATCGTTGATCTGACGTGTGGCAAATAAGCCCCCGCCCATCATGACTAGCGAGCCTGTGCCACTGGCAAAGGTAGAGTGATTGCCATCATAACTGCTGACCCCCGCTTGCACTTGACCGTAACGCCCGAGATAATTGAGTTCTGCTAGTCCGCCACTGTTGTTATTGTCTGTACTATTATCGATACTATGACGTGCCTGCGCGCGCCATCCTAATCCACCTGCACTCGGAGCTGATTGTGAGACATCAACCACGTAATCATTGCGATCGTCAGTATGCTGGAGAATACTATTGAGTGAGATATTACGATCCAGTGAAAAAGAGGCACCAATCGAAGCGCTATTGTTGTCAGAGTTATTGAGGTCATGGTTATAATTAGCATTTATACTCAGGCGTCGACCAAAAGATTTACTCCAATAGGCACTGGCAAATTGTGCAGTGTCTTCCTCCGCATAGTCCACCTGATTATAACTTAATCCAAAACTACCTAAAGACTGGGTACTATAACCTGTTGACACTTGATTGCTTTGACGTATGGGGGTTGATCCGTATTGAGTAGCGACATCACGGTAATTACCACTGGTACCTAGTGTGTTCAGGCCGATATTAAAGCGATTGTTATTCCATGAATAGCTGCCACTATACTGTGTGCCGCTTTCTCCTTGGCTTTCACTGCCTGCTAATGAGGCAAATAAGACGCCGCCTGGTCCACCCAATACCCACGTCCCGCCAATACCTGCATTAGCGAGATCTTTGGTCGCTTCGGCATGGGTTTCTGCAGTAAAGCGATTGTTCACCCCATAACGTAAAGTGCCATTGATAGCGATATCGCTGCCGTAATCGAAGGATTTTGTACCATAGTTTTCACGTACGGTACCAAGCTCTATAGACCAGTCAGCCAGACCAGGCTGTAGCAATCTATGAGTATCATATAGAGAGAAGTTAACGGTAGAGCTTTGACCTAATGCATCGGTCAACACCAGTTGAGCATTACCTGCCCCACTAATACTAGGCGCGGTATTGAGCTCAAACGGACCAGCCGGTACATCACCGCTGTACTGCTTTAGACCGTTTACATAGAGCTCCACCGCTGAAGGCAGAGTTGCAGAACCAAAGAATGAAGGAAGTGGAGTAGTGGTTATATAAGGTTGCAAGTCAAAATTGCTACCAATCTGTAGACCACCCAAACGCGTAGAACGCGTCCATGACAGCGCGCCAGTGAGAATATCGCCAGCACGGACGGTAATTAGCTTATCTGGGAATGACCGGCTCCAACTGCTATCAAGACGTACTGTGCGACCTTCCCAGTTTCGATTACTATCGTCATTAACATTGCTATTAGAAAAGCGGTTGCCAGTGGTTAATGCAGTCGAGCTTAATACGCCTTTAGAATTAAAGGCGCGCACTTCGGTAAAAGCGCTTAGGTTCGTCGAGCTATTCTCTGACTGTGAGCCATAGAGATTATAATTTAATAATATACCGGGAGATGCAGTAGGAGATGTGCGTTTGCTATTACGAGTGTTAACGACGGTGGTAGCTAGACTGAGCATACTTAACGGTGCAATAATATTGACCGTCTGCTGGCGGGCATCATAATCAACCTTTATACCAGGCAGGCTGTTTAAACGTATTGGGTTGATTGTGGCGGGTGGCAAAATAAAGCCGAGCTGTTGCAGGATAGCAGTATTTGCCCAAAGCTCACCTTCACGAAAGTCGAAGTGGGCTAAACCTGCACTAGCGCCATTAATAGTGACGTCTAAATATAGATCGAGGCCACCAGCATCAGCAGTATTATAGCTGTCCAGACCGAGCTGAGTCAGCCGAACATCAGGAGTGTCGGCAGAAAGAGATTCTACGGACACATTTTCCTTAGATGCAACTTCATTAGGTTCTATGGCATGGCTAACTGAAATGACAACACTCTGCAGAAAGAGTGCTTTAGCGAGTGGGACTGTCCAACGTAACGTCTTGAATCGTGTCAGTTCCATTAATCATCACCTTAATTTTACCGCTATTTTTTAATACGTTTGGCGGTACTTTGAGTGTCCATTGCATAGTGGCACCCGGTAAAACATAGCCAAGTAAGCCCGGATTTATTTCAATATTCTTGCCAGTAGTATCTTCTATGCTGAGTTTGGCCAATTGAGCGCGCCCATTACCGCTATTGCTAACACGCATAGCAACCTGATTACCATCTGGTTGCACGGTGTAATTCCATTGTAGTTTTGGAGAAGTCTCTTTAATGCCTACAGGCTGTATAAACACGGGTAGTGAGTAGCTTAGCGCAAACTGTAAGCCAGTCTTTTGCTCGGCAGATTTCACTGGTATTTCATTAATAGATAGTCGATAAGCGTCTTCTACAGCGCCTATGCCACTTGGAGGAGCGGCTGCACGAATGACCCGAATGAGTTGCTTTTCACCCGGTTGCAGTTTTATCATTGGCGGACTGGCCAATAATCCTCGTGATGCGGTGAGCTGATCGCCTTTGCCATCCTGAGACCAGTGGTACACACGTACTTGCGCGTGTACTACATCGTCACCGGTATTACTTAGCGTCAGTCCACTAGCATTTTCTTTGGCTTGCAGGCTAAGGGAAATAGGAGAGACCTGCAGACCGCTCGCCATTGCCACACTGCTAGACAACAATAAACCAGATAAAATACCGTGTATCGCAACACGGCGTAACCAAAAATTTAGCATGAGCAGTTAGTAAGTTACAGCAACGGTAACAGTATCAGTATACACGCCGGGTTCAACATCTGTTGCAATAGCAGTAGCTGAGGCATATACAATGTGAGTAACAGGAGTAGTTACACCTCTCCCAGTGCCAGCTATGCCATTACCTACTGTAGTGAGAGTTCCCTGATTACCCCACACTGCAGCGGTTGCACCTGAAGCCTTTCTAAGTTGATAAGGAATACCTATATTTCCAGTTCCTGGACCTTTCATTTCACCTGAACCATCTGTATTAGTACTTGACGGGGTTAGATTAACAATATAAGGAGTATTTTTAGAGCAGCTTACGGTAAGAGGGGTGGCTGCCTGAGCTGTCGCCGCAGTACCTGCAACAACTTGGCCAAAATTAACATCGTTGGTGCCTATTTTAGCATTTACACTACAAACAGACGTGATTTGAATCTTGACATTAAATGTATCACTAACAGTTGCAGCATTAGCAGAAATGGTAGTCAAGCTAGCAGCGGCAAGTAAAGTAGCGGTTAATAAAGATTTTTGAAATTTCATGTCATACCTCTAAGTATCAAAATTATATTTGTTAATAGACACATTTTTACATAAGGGTATTAGCGAATCCATCAAGAACAGATGAATGACGGTTTTAGTAGGATGAACGGTAAGTTACCAAATTTGGAGTGGAACTTGAGAAGAAACTATTCTCATATATGGGAGAGTCATTGAAATATAAAAGGTGAAAAGACTGCTAATTATTAGTTCATATTTAGCCTTTTAAGATTTTTATTATTCTAATATCGTTGTATTTATGGTGTATATGAATAATAGATCAATATAATACGTGGGATACGTAGGATTGAACTGGAATGATTGGGACAGCAATAGATAATAAGCATAGACTGGAAGTCTGGCTATTAGAGGTTTTAAGAAGGGTTGCTTAGGATAGGATGGAACAGATTGGGAAAAGAGGTATTATATAAAATTGGCGGTGAAGGAGGAAGTCAAACATTAGATATAAGTATTTGATTTTATTGATCTAATTATAAATAATTATTCCTAATACCAACAGAACATAAGTGCTGGGCACTATTATAGGCAAAACTCTATTGTGTAACAGAATATTAATTAGCAAACTTTTGTTTGATTATATATGTGGTTATATAATCTACTGAAAAACTCCTATTCGCATTATATAACCCTTATCGCTTAAACCGTCTGATAATACTAAAATATATTTGAAGAGAATTAAATTGTATATGCTCATAGAGCAATTTTAGATAATATTACCTATCTGTATAGTAAGGGTCATTGTAGTCATGACCCATACCTTCAACTACGCCATCATCGTGGTCTGCGGCGAACTCATCGGAAATGATATCGCCCCTTTCTTCAAAAGCTAAATCATCTTGGACTTCATTGCCAGAATCGTTAATTATCTTTGTATAGTAAGGATCGCTATAATCGTGTCCCATACCCTCAACTACACCATCATCTTCAGGTGTTTGGTCAACTTTACTTTTACCTACCTGCACTACCTTTAGCTCTGTTTCCGCTTCTTCCTCTACAGATATTTGCTCTTCTGCGACATTTTCTACTGATGTATCGGCATTCTCAACATTATTAGTATTGTTTGAACAACCTGATATAACGCCAAAAAATAATAAAAGTGAAATTGATAGTTTGATGTTCATAGATAACTCAAAGATGAAGGGTAATGAAATATATTGCGTATATTGTATTAAACAAAAGTATATAACAAGGCAATAACAATCATGAGTACGGTTCTCGATAGGAATATCTAATTACTTAAAAATGGCACCCATTTAATGCGCCATTTTTTTGCTTTGCTTTTATAGCTAGATGCGATAACTACATACTGTTAAAAAGAATCGTCTCATCACCATTCATAGTCACATTGCTATCTAAGATATCGCCTCTAGCATTTATCTTGTAGCATTCTGTCGAAGTACCGTCAGGGTCATAGCTGAGCAATAGGTTTTCTGAGCTTTCTATACATAGCCACGCGGTATTATGACTCTCTCGTTTTAATGACCATGTTTGCGTATACGTTTTTAGCTTTTGACGTTTGCTGCTATCGCTATAAACTTGCTCAGTGAGATAGGTACTTGAGTCATCTATGCTGGCTATTTTTGGTATAGGCTTGGTTTGGGTTGCAATTGAATACTCACCTACGTTGCTGGTAAAGCCATGAAATACCAGTGGCTCCAAGGTAAAGTAATTGATACCTACTGACTTATCTACTACCTGATCATTTATGGTCGTGATAGCAACCATCTCAGCGCCTTGTACTTGCTGGTTATTAAACACCATGGCGCCTTTTGGCGTGACTTTGGTATTGATCACAACCAATTGCTCATCAATCAGCGTATATAATTGATCACTATACGCTCGGGTATAGACATTGAGCATGGCAATCTCAACCGGGTAGTGGGTGACGATTTTATTAGGCGTACTCATTACTACACTATTATTCATGCCCGTTGTACAAGCGCTTAAGCTAAGTGCGGCTAATATACATAATCCTAGTGTTTTCATGGCTTAACCCCTCGCGTTATTTAGCTGGCTTATTTAATTGGCCTATATCACTGTCTACTATAATCGAATTTTTAAGCAATGACATCTGCCAAGTATCTTAGACCCTGCTATCATTAGCTCACTTCTGTGATTAACTTTCACTAATAAAATAATTAACGACTTTAAGTTTGTTACCGAAAAGACCAAACCCCGCAAAGTTGTTATCAAGGCACATCCTGATCAGCGTGTGGTCGCCACAGCGCCTAACGATGCCAGTGATAAGATGATATATTACGCTATGATGAAACGTGCTCGCTGGATATGGCAAAGCTTGCAAGACTTTGCCAAGCAAAAAGATTATGTATTGCCCAAGCGTTATGTCAGCGGTGAGACCCAGTTTTATCTGGGTCTTCATTATGTGTTAAAAGTGATAACCGATGCAGAAGCTAACAATATGATAAACAGCACTGTGAAGCTTAGCCGCGGTAAACTAAATGTAGAATTGTCTCAAAGTAATTCTGAGTTGGACGCTGAAGAGCGAGCTGCTCTCATAAAAAGTCTTATTGATAAATGGTATAAAAATAAATTTAGGTCGATTTCTAGAGAGAGGCTTGAAGCATTAATTTATAAGGTTTCATGGGTTGAAAATAGCCCTTTAATAAAATTAATGACCATGGAAAAGTAGTGGGGAAGCTGCTCAACTAAAGGCAATTTAATATTAAATCCGCATTTAGTAAAAGCTCCGAAGGAGTGCATTGATTACGTGATATTGCATGAGCTGTGTTATATCACTGAACACAATCATCGCGAGCGCTTTTGGCGTCTGCTCACCCAAGTAATGCTCAACTGGAAAGAGGTTAAAGCTAAGATTGATGGGATGGCTGAGCTGTATTTGAATGAATAAGGTGGATTACTCACATTCATTAGGGTCAAATAGTATTTAGAGACCCGAGAAACAAGTAATACTTTTTTCCTTCCTATCAAATATTAAGTTTGTATAACCCATTTCCTCCACTTCGTAACCACTAGCATTGTTTTTCATTACTTGCAGAGGATCGTCTGGGTAATTGTCAACTTCCGGTAGTTTAAATTGCATACGTAGTGCGGTGAATTTAGTATCTTTAAAATAGAGCTTTAAGTGCCCCCACTCGTATCCTACCAAATACTCAAGCTTCAATAAAGGTTGTCCAAAAGCAGTCGCATTTTTTAGAGTGTAGGTAGTAATTTGTTCACCGTATCCATCAATTTCATTGGTTTTATCAACTCTAAACTTTTTGCTAGCTATAGAAGTTTCGTAACGTGCCGGTAGCTTATCCGTTGGATTAGGAAAATCACATCCTGACATCATTGGTTTCAAGTAGGGCGTCCAATCCGTTGCGGCATTAGCGATTGCTGTATGTCCTAAAAACACCATACTCAAAACTATAGCTAATTTTTTCATATTTTTTGCTCTTATACAGTGAATGCTAATTTTAATTTAATCCGTGTTTCATATCGCCTACAACAACATTTTTTCTTCAGTTAACAGCGTTTTCATTAAGTTCGTCTATATTTTCTAGAAATAGCTCCCAATCAGAACCACCCCTACCTAGGAAGAGTGGTTCTCCTGTGAGGGCATCGTACTAAAGGTTCTCTAGTGATAGGCTAGCAATATAATCGTCATTTACGGGTTGATCAATATACCCGCCATTATCATTATTGTGCTCAGTTATATTGTCAGACGGATCTATGACTTAAACTGCTATTTCAGTTGGCTTTATTTAATTATCTATCTACAGCTCTTTTCAGCCTAGGACTTACCTAATACACCACTACCTTCTGCGTACATCTTTCCAAGATCATTATAAGCAGTGCTGTAATTGTAAGCCTAATTCTAAATTGAACCTTAGTTCATTTTCTAGATACATATTTATTGCTAGAATATTTCTAATCGGTTATAGTCACGCTATTAAAGTAACTTACAGTAAACTTAAGAGGCTGGCAATGGGTAGTTATATTGATGCAAATCTAATGTTTAACGTCTAATGGGTTAATTCTAGGATTACGTAAACTTTAAAGAAGGCGACCTTAATTGCTGATAGAAATGATTATCGAGTGAGCCCTGAATTTAAAATCTAGTAAAGAAATTATAAAGGTAGCTAGAAATTTTAATTAAGAGAGTGAGTTATGAAAAAGGCTATATTGACACTTTTGTGTTTGTTGACTGTCCAAGTTAGTAATGCTGAAATTATTAAAGTGAATGGGGAAGGTGCTACACCTATTATCAAAAAAGATCTGAATGGCACACGTAATCAAGCATACAACAATGCAAAAACTGATGCTGTCATTGCTCTCATTAAGCGTATTAATGGTCCGCAGGCGATGAATGAAGCGAGTCAATATTTAAATGAAATTGTAAAACAAGTTGACAGTAATTATGTGCTAAACCGAGGCAGTAGTACCAACAGCAACAATGAATTAGTCACTCAAGTTAGTCTGGAAATAGATGACCAAGAATTTCGTTCAATTCTTAATGATTTAGGATTGGCAAAGAAAAATAGTCGAACCAGTCCGATTATGATTGTGATGGATGAATACTTCGGTGTACCAAAAGATAACTCTAAGCCAGTTAAAGAATTTACTTCTTATTTTTCAGATCGTAGCTATAGCTATGATGAAGATGCAAGTTACAAAGCTAGTGAAAGTGCTAAAGCCAGTGCGTCAGATTCTTATTCTTCAAAAGGACGTTCATCTGCCGCCGCAGGTTATGCCTATGATAATTATTATGGGGCTGGTGTAGGTGTTGCTGCCCGCTCATCAAGCCATAATAATTCAGGTAAATCAGCATCCTCAAGTAGCTACAATGCCAGTGAGTCGGGAAAATATAGCCAATCTGAAAGTCAAAAGGATATTCAAAGTTTTGTGAAATATGTGGAATATCAAACACCAAGTACTAAAGCTGAGCGTAATAATCAAACATTAAATTCAATTGCAGGTGCTGCATCTCGTTATGATTTGCGGTTGCTCGATTCTGACCGTTTCAGAAGTCAGTATTTAAATGGTCGCAGTATGACGATTCAACAACTAATGAGTGATGTAGAGCTTAATAAGCTAGTAATCGCGGCGCGTAAAGAAAAAGCGGACTGGTTTATGGCTGGTAGCTCTTATATTTATGATCGTGGTCGTTCGAGTGCCACAGGTCAATTTGTCTGCGATGGTGCTGTAAGCTTTAAAATTTATTCAGTAGATGATTCGACTTTAATGGGTGGGGAAACTCGTACAGAGTCATCGACAGGTGCGACCACAGATTCATGCCGTACCAATGTAGCAAAGAAACTAGGTGAATTAGCAGTTAGCCAAATTGGACCACAGATTTTAGGTTATGCGAAAAATCGCTCTATGTATGGTAAAGAAATTACCATTTTTGTGAAAAGTGCTTCTGGCATTGTAACTTCACGTCTAGGGGATGATTTGTATATTGCCTTAGATGAAATGGATGGCGCAGAAAATATCGATATTCGCACTCAAGACGGCAAATTGGTTGAAATGACCATGACCTATAAGAGTGAAAAACCGATTAGTGCAGAATTGGCTAAAGCGCTACGTAAAGTAAGCCCAACGCTATCGAGCGCCGAGCGATTACTAGCTGGAAATACGATCACACTCTGCATCGGTGGTACACAGTGCACATAAAATTCAAAGTCTTATGTCTGGCTATGCCGATGCTTGTTTCAGCATGGGCAAATGCGAATATTCAAATCTACCCATCGAAAGGTATTTTTGGATTGGAGCAAGGTTGTCGTACCGATCCTAGCAAATATGAACCGAATGGTTCTTCTATTGTATGTGATTTCAGTCAAGCGATTGACAATGAAATCATTCGTAAACAAGCCGAGCAACTTTTTGTACAAGGTTTAAAACAAAATTTCGGTGAACAAGTTGTCGATACTATTTCGCAAAAAACTAAAAATCGTACTTATATAGCCTCTCTAGAAGTTTTACGCGCGAGTGAATACATTGTAAAGAAGGATTCGACAGCAGAAATTTTTCTACCAGTCACCTTAAGTCTAAAACTCACTAACGTGTTGTCGGGCGAGGTCATTTATAGTGACAGCGCGACGTTGTCGCAACCGATTCAGGTACTTACTACTGAAATTGATTCTCCTATAACAAAAACAGTAATTAAACAGAAATTTCAAAGTACTTTGTTGACATTGACTAAGCAAGTGACTGAAGAATTAAAATCGAAACTTAAAATTTCTGAAACTGAGACCCAAGTGATTGATCGCTGGAAATCATATTTGGTTTTAGATAAAGGCTTTAAGCAAGGGATCGCAGCACAAGATGAGCTGAGTTCAATAGATGGTGATTTGATTCGTGTGGTACATGCGGACAGTGATTATGCTGTGGCAGTGCCAATATTGATGCAGGGTCGTAGTAAGCGCTTTAGTAAAGTATCAACCAATACACGTCAGGCTATGAATAAGCCTAAAGCATTAGTGGTTGATGTACTGACTTATCAAGGCGAATCAAAAGATTTAATTGAGCAAATCTTTTCAGATGCAGTAGGTGAGCAAGCTTCATTTACTTTGACTCCAGTCAATCGACGTTATAGTGCTATGGCGCAAAGTGTTAGTGAACAGACTGCATTAGCGCAAAGTGAAGACATTAACCAACGTGAGTTACCTGAATTTTTTATTCGGATTAACGTCCTTCCTGTCATTGCTTATCAACAGCAAATTGGAAAAATAACTCAGCAACAGGTTCTCCATAGTGAAGTTTTTGCTGAAATGATTGATCGTTCTGGTCGCGTGATCTACTCAGCACAGGCAACAGATGATATTAAAGATGTGATTTCAGAAGGAATGGGATTTTCTCTAGAGGCACGTAAAGAAGTTGTATTGAAAAACGCACTTTTGAAATTAGGTAAACAATTTCAAAAAGGGATTCAATTTACTCGTTCTGATTTAAAAGTCTCAAGTTCAAGTGGTCAACGCATTACCATCGATGATGCGGGGAAACGCTTAAGTACCGGAATGAAAGTCCATGTTTATCATTCAGATAAGGCAGCAGGACGTAATATTCTGATTCCAACATGGGAAGCGACTGTTTTGGAACGTCAAGGTGCGAAAGTTACCGCGCAATTAGATTTCCCTGTCAACAGCAGTGATCGTTTACCCGTGCGTTCTGGAGACAGTATTCTGCTTGATAGTTCTGCTCCAGTGGGTGACTCGAAGCAATCGCGCGTTTTATGTCCAAGCTTACATACTGAGCAAGTTGGTGAAATTCCATTTCATGGTTTTGGTCCTTTGATTTACCACGCTTTTAGCAGTCAGTCGAAACGACCATTTTATGCGACAGGTTCAGGCTTTAAAGGACAGACTCTGTTGAAAGATTCAGTCGTTGCTATGACTGAAAATGCTGGGTTTAAAAAAGATATGAAAGCTAACTTTTATATTCCTACAAATGAATGTTTACAGCCAGTACTTAAGATTGAAGTGAAACAAGACAGTATTAAATGTAATGCAGATAAAAGTAATTGTGATGCCACATTGGTTATGGCCAGTGGTGCACGCATATTCAACCAAAAGTCTGAAAAAATAGGGGCTTATGGTTTGCAACAAGAAATCGAATTAAAGGGTATAGATCATCAGCATCGTAATGAGATGTATAACATTCAGATGTTTGAGGCTTTACCAAAAATTTTAAATCAAATCGTGCAAAAAGCCGACTCTTCAAAATAGGGATAACAAAGTATGAAAAAAATTGCAATTGTTTTAGCAATAGCAGCTTCAATGGGAACATCAAGCGTCTATGCAGGTTTTGGGTCACTGAGTAGTATTGCATCGTCATTATCCGAATCTGTTACTGGCGTATCTTCTTCAAATATGGATATTAACGGTTTCTTCACGCAAGCTAAAGCAACCAATGCAATGTTTACTCAGAGTCGTACTGCTTTAGCTTCATTACTCGCAAGTAAACAAGACTCAGATGAGTTAAAAGCAAAACAGAAAAGTCTGAAAACGACCTCTGATCCGAAAGAACAAGAAGCCATTCAAAAACAAATTGTCGTGTTGTCTAATACTGTTTTAGAAGCCTCTAAAAAAGATGAAGCAGGAACAGTAGCTAAGCTATCAGCATTGAATGTGGAGCAGAAGCAGCATTTGTTGGACTCTGCAACAAACTTTGTAATCGCAAGTTTAACCGCTCGTGAATTGGCGGTAGGCGCTAAACAAGTAGGTATGAGTTTAATAGCAAATCCAAGAAGTTTGACCAATACAGGCATGTCTTTAGTTGAGGCTAAAGGTGTGGTCGGAGATATCACTGGTATTGCTAAAAATTCAACGATGGCTTTGGTAGAATATCCAAAACTATTTAAAAAGGCTGGTATTGAATTCAAAATGCCAACGAGTTCATCAGATAAACCAAAAGTACTGAATGATATTTAAAAATATTAATTTAGGTTAAACCTTAAATACGATCAAAATTGCAAATGACGATTAAATCATTTACATAAATAAGAGAGCTCTCTAGAGGGCTCTCTTGTGTTTTAGTATTTTACGGAATTTAAAGCACTAAAATATTGTCAACGTCTCGGGACTTTCCCTTAAGCTGACCAATCAAGAGATGGAATCATATCAATACCACTGCTGATAAATTTTATGAGAATAATGGTGTGATGTCGCAAATTGCCAAGAACACGTGTGAGCAAGCGATGCTAGATGATTTCCCTCGAGCCATTGATGATGCCATTCTAGGTAGTCATGAAGCGCATAGAGAGCAGATGATGCAATTGCTTTCCTATCCATCTAAAGCTCATGTTTTTGGTCATTTGATTTTTGATATGTTGGTCTATTCCTATACCTACGAGCTATATGTTTAAAGCGTTAAGACGATTATGTTGGTCTAAGGCATATAAACCGAGATAGAATGTTGGTCTAATTGAGGTTTAATGAAATCATAGACCAACACAAGCTATGGGATAGGTGGGTTATATTCGGATAGATTAGGGAAACAGCAGACATAAAAAAAACGCTAGAAGCGTTTTTTATAAAGGGTTACAGATTTATATGGGAGTGTGTGGGAATAGGTGGGAAAACTAGTATTTAATAAGGTTGGCGGTGAAGGAGGGATTCGAACCCTCGATACGCTATGAACGTATACACACTTTCCAGGCGTGCGGTTTCAGCCACTCACCCACTTCACCGTTTTTTGCAAGACCAAGATTTTTGGCTGCCTAAGTATAGCGGATAGCATTTAAAATGTCACCACTTACGCCGCATCTTTCTTTATTGGTAACTGCCTGCTAGGATAGCGCATACGTAATGGCAGGCATAGATGGTTGAAAGTTGCATGATAAGTTTTTTTAAAGATAAAGTACGGGTTAAAAATAATATCATAATGACAGTATTCACTGTCTTAATAGGGATGTCGTCTGCCCAAGCAGATGATCTGAGCCAGTGTAGCCAGTCTTTTTATGGCGGCGTTTATCCTGAATTTACCAATTCTAAGCTCAGTAATAATACCCAAGCGCTATGTATGGACGGTTTTGCCGTTATGTACTCAGGCGTATCACGTACACCGCTATGGTCAGCAGAATATCTTGACCGTAAGCGCTTGCAGCAAGCCAAAGAGATTGACCGTGAAGACAGCTTTCATGAAGAAAGCCGCCTGCCAAAATCCATGCGTGCCAAACTATCCGATTATTCAGGCTCCGGTTATGATCGTGGACATTTAGCGCCCAATGGTAATATGGCCAATCGTAGCCAGCAGTATGATAGCTTTAGCCTTGCCAACATCGCGCCGCAATCACCACGTAATAATCGCTATATTTGGCGTAATATTGAGTCTGCCACGCGCTATTTAACCCAGCAATACGGTGAGGTCTACACCATTACGGGAGTAGCGTTTACCAGTAAAAAAACCAAACAACTGGCGGATAATGTGCTGGTGCCCAGTCACTTTTTCAAAGCCGTTTATATACCTGCGAGCAATCAAGCAGGCGTGTACTATGCGCCCAATGATGAATCAGAGCGCATAGACGTGATTAGTCTTGATGAACTAACCGCCAAGATTGGTATCGACGTTTTACCGGTATTGGATGCCCAAGCCAAAGCGCAAGCATTTGATTTGCCACTAAAGGCAGGTGACAGCTCAGATTTGCCCGAAACTCCCCAAGAAGAACCAGTTTGGATGCTATTTGTCCTAGCAATCATTGACTGGCTCATGGCACAATTACAGGCATAACCGGTTTAAATGTAACTAAATCCCCACAGCATTGAAAGATTAGGTAATGCGCTGTTAAGGTAAAGGAGGACGAGATGATTGATCCATTTACAAATAATCACCAGAGTATGCAGATTGGTGATTTGATAATCGAAAACCAAGAAGATAAAATCATTATTTATGGCGACATTAATCTGCTCTTTGACGAAGCGGGACATGAGCAAGCACAGCAGCTACACGAGCTTACTAGTAAAATTATGCTGGCATTTGAAAATCGTAGTAAATATAGTAATACTCAGGATAAGTCAAAACAAAAAGATGACCAAGCGGATAAAATTATAGACAATCCGTTCCTGTAACTGTTTGATATGCTTTTGATTTTATAGAAATAATAAACTATAAAAAAATTACTAGGCAAAATCTAAAAAGTGCTTATAATGGGTCAAGACATCGCTTATGTCGATCAAACCTTTTATGAAAAGCTAAGCATTAATGAGATATTAATATCGGCTTTTAACTGAAACTTAGTATAGAGCTGCAAGCTTGTAATAAAAGATTGTTGATAAAAGGATAAGCGTAGGACATCAGAAACACAACGTTTCTAGTAATCATTGAATGAAGGGAGTCAATTTATGAAATTATTCGCAAAAACCACTTTAGCAGTTGCTGGTATCAGTTTAGCAAGCATGGCATTTGCCGCTGACCCATTACACAATACTACTTGGCAGACTTTTGATGAAGGCCAGCCAAAAGGCGTGGTTAAAATTACTGAGTCTAATGGCGTACTAACTGGTAAGCTTATCAGCACGAATTCAGAAAAAGGTAAAAAGCACGTTGGTATGACGATTATCTCTGGTTTAAAAGCTGACGGTGGTGGTAAATACAGTGGCGGTACGATTACTGACCCTGAAAAGAATAAAGACTATCGCATGACTGCTAACCTAAGTGGCAGCACTTTAAAGCTAAAAGGTTATATCGGTCCATTCTCACGTAGCCAAACGTGGAAAAAGAAATAAACTGACATAATTTCGCCTTATCAAATTTGGTTGTTAATTTAAACTAGACTTGATAGAAAAAAATTAGTAGAGAATTAAGAATCCCGCATAACCGAAAGGTTACGCGGGATTTTTAATGGTGGCGTTTTTAGTAATAATGATTTTATTACTACGTATTTTATTAATGATGGTTTTATTATAGATAAAATGAGCCTCAATAAAACCGTCTTGAATAGCATTTACCTTATAAACTCAGGATAGGCTTCCATACCACATTCAGCAATGTCTGCTCCTTGGTATTCTTCCTCTTCAGAGATACGCAGACCTATAACAAATTTAATGATGCTCCATACCGTCAGACTGCTGATGAATACCCAAGTAAAGATGGTTGCAGCACCGGCAATTTGCCCTAGTAAAGTAGCGGCAGGATTGGTCAGAGGGACAATGAGTAGACCGAATAAGCCTGCCACGCCATGCACCGAGATAGCACCAACTGGATCATCAATCTTTATTTTATCTAATACTAAAATAGATAGTACAACGATGACGCCTGCCACCATTCCAAATAGCGTTGCCTGAAGCGCCGACGGGGTAGAGGGTTCAGCAGTAATAGCGACAAGACCTGCCAATGCACCATTTAAGAGCATGGTTAAATCTGCCTTACCGAAGATAATGCGCGCGATAATAAGCGCCCCGATGGCACCACCCGCAGCAGCGGCATTGGTATTCAAAAACACCACCGCAACCGCATTGGCGCTGGCGATATCGCCAAGCTTGAGTACGGAACCACCGTTAAACCCAAACCAGCCCATCCATAAGATAAGCGTACCAAGCGCTGCTAATGGTAAATTAGCCCCAGGGATAGCGCGTATCTCACCATTAGGGCCATATTTACCTTTACGCGCCCCTAAGAGCAATACGCCCGATAGCGCGGCAGCGGCTCCTGCCATATGGACGATACCTGAGCCAGCAAAATCAGAAAATCCCAAATCGCCAAGGCTGAATAGGCCAAACACGGCTTTACCGCCCCAAGTCCAGCTACCTTCTAATGGGTAAATAACTCCGGTCATGACAACGGCAAATAGCAAAAAAGACCATAACTTCATGCGTTCAGCTACGGCACCTGAAACGATTGACATACAGGTGGCGACAAAAACCACTTGGAAGAAGAAGTCAGAGGCGGCCGAATATACGGCATCGCCATCAAAGCCATTTTCAGCTGAGGTCGCTAATGCGTCTGCTACTAAGGCTTCAGTGCCTGCAATACCGCTCAAAAACAGATTACCATCATACATAATGGCATAACCGCATATCATATACATAGTACAGGCGGTGGCAAAGAGGGCGATATTTTTGGTGAGGATTTCGACGGTATTTTTTGAGCGTACCAATCCTGCTTCTAACATGGTAAAGCCGGCTGCCATCCACATTACCAGCGCCCCACACATTAAGAAGTAAAACGTATCTAGCGCGTACTGGAGCTCAAAGATTTGGTTTTGCATGTTAATTCCCCCTTGAATATATGCAATATAGCTATCGAGATGACCTATAAATCAGTGTTTATAGGTGGTCTGGCGCTTAAATATTAAATAGCGTCAGGACCTGTCTCACCCGTACGAATACGAATGACTTGCTCAAGGTTGGTCACGAATATCTTGCCGTCACCGATTTTTCCAGTACTGGCGATACGCGTAATGGCTTCGATAGCAGGCTCAACCATCTCATCCATCACCGCCACTTCGACTTTTACTTTAGGCAAAAAGTCCACCACGTACTCGGCGCCGCGATAGAGCTCGGTATGACCTTTTTGACGACCGAAACCTTTAACCTCGGTGACGGTGACTCCTTTCACACCGATGTCAGAAAGCGCTTCACGCACATCATCGAGCTTAAACGGTTTTAAGATCGCAGTGATTAGCTTCATAAAAAAATCCTTATATGGGTGATGTCGCAGGTTAATAGAGGCAGTTTGCTGCCGCATATTATTGTCATGCTTATGGTTAATGCTTCAAGAACTGTGCCAAACCTACTCAAGGGGGTAGGTAGGTTTGCGCACATAGTCTCAAAAACACTCATGAGTATGACAAAGAATAGCGCTTATACCATAACAATAAATAGCACAGTTATTGGTATAAGTTAGAGAAATCAACCTTTAACGTTGAATAAACGAAAACTTTATTATAACCAACTTTTTAAGCACTTGGGGAGGCTATCACTTTATTTCATGTGATGATTTGACAAAAGCTGAGGACAAAGAAAAGAAGATGCGTAACAGGAAGAGATTACAGAGACTTATGCTAGATACAATATTAAAGCGCGATGAATCACGCTTAACATTCAGCCTCTGTATTCAAATAAACGAGCAGCCTTAAGCCTTGGGGAATAGTAAGTACGGGGTTTTGGTGCTACCAAGCAGTTTTTTGGTCTCGCTACCTTTTAACAATTCAAGCAAACGTGGTTGCCCAAAAGCACCGGTCATCAACAGACCAATATCGTTTTTGCTTTGGTAGTAATTCAACGCGGCAGTCACATCGCGGCAGTCAAGCAAGGTTTTTTTGCATTTGATGCCTGCTTGCTTGAGGCGCGCATAGGCTTCGCGTAAGGCATCGCAGTTTTCTGAGTTTTCTTTGGCAACCATGACAATATGCACCGTCAACGCCCGAACTAGAGCTGTTTTACAGAGCCAATTGAGTAGTTTATGCGAGGTTGGGCTATTATCAAAAGCAAATAATGCCGTGGTCGGGGGCAAAAATGGTGCATGCGTCACCAAAATGGGGCAGTGGCTTAAGCGGATAAGCTGGCTTAAGGTTGATTTGCAGGTGACATGATGACCAATGACGATTAATTGTGCTTTGTCATCAACATAATCAATGCTGTCACTCAAGTTTTCATGCCGATGTAACGTATAGGTTTTAAACTTATGAGGTTGCTGCTCGCAGTAAGTGGTTGCTTGGTGTAGCAGGAGCTTACCTTGGGCTTTTAACTCGCTATTACTGAGATGTTCTTTTGCCGTAAATTGATCGAGTAGGGCATTTTCATCATCAATATTTAGGCAGCCTGAATAATCAACGGCGGCTTTTTGTTGTAAACTTGGTACGGAATGAAGCAGGCCAATGGGCGCTTGCAGACGAATAGATGCCCACATACTGGCATCCAATACGGCTTGTACATGATCGGGACAATCCAAGCAAGCAATCACGCTATCTGGCTTCAAATTACTCATAAATGCACCACATATCTCAATAATGAAAACACAGGCTCGTTGGTTAAAGTCATCCTTTAACCAACGAGCCTGATTTTATATACCAATATAATTGCTGATGAATAAACCAAACGTTTATATCAGCTTGATAACACCAATGCAGTTTTTCTTAATCCAAGAGCCCAATATCTCGGCGATCATGAATCGAAAAACGATCGATAAGGGTGCGGCTGGCGCTGTTGAGTCCAACCACTTTGACATCAATGCCTTCGCGTTGCAAGCGCATGACCAGCTTGTCCAAGGTATCAACGGCACTAACATCCCAAAAGTGAGCTTGGCTGACGTCAATATGTACGCTATCTAACGCTTCTTTGGTATCAAAACTCTGCAAAAACTGCGTCGTTGAAGCAAAGAAAACCTGCCCTTGCACGTAGTAATAACGGGTATTACTGCTGTCGTCATATTCACTAAAGATGGTTAAGAATTGCCCGATTTTATTGGCAAATGCTAAGGCAGATAACAACACCCCAACGCCAACGCCATACGCTAGGTTATGAGTAAAGACGGTGGTCAAAACTGTCGCCAGCATAACGATATTGAAGGACATCGGATGGGTTTTAAATTCACGAATAGACTGCCAGTTAAAGGTGCCGATAGAGACCATAATCATCACCGCAACCAGTGCGGCCATCGGTATCAGGCTGACCCAGTCGCTTAAAAACACCACCATGATAAGTAGCACTACACCAGCGATAAGCGTTGATAAACGCGTACGACCGCCAGATTTGACGTTAATCATCGACTGCCCAATCATCGCACAACCTGCCATACCACCAAAGAATCCTGACACTACGTTGGCCATACCTTGACCACGGCATTCTTTGTTTTTATCACTTGGCGTATCGGTTAATTCATCGACGATGGTCGCGGTCATCATTGATTCTAACAAACCGACAATAGCAAGCGCGATAGAATAAGGTGCGATAATCAATAAGGTATTCAAATTGAGCGGAATATCAGGCAACAAAAACACCGGTAAAGAATCTGGCAAATCGCCCATGCTACCGACATTACGAATATCAAGATTCATATACATGGCGACCGCGGTCAAACCAACGATGCAAATCAGCGGCGATGGAATCACGCGCCCGATTTTAGGAATCAGCGGAAACAAGTAGATAATGGCTAAACCCGCTGCGGTCATGATATAAACCGTCATGCCGACGCGCTCAGTCATTGGGTTAAGCTCGGGCAACTGAGCAGCAAAGATCAAAATCGCCAGCGCATTGACAAAACCAATGACCACCGAGCGTGACACAAAGCGCATTAAGTTACCAAGCTTAAAGATACCCATGATTATTTGGATAACGCCACACAATAAGGTTGCCGCCAGCAAATATTGCAGACCGTGCTCGGCGACCAAATCAACCATGACTAGCGCCATCGCACCGGTTGCCGCTGAAATCATACCCGGACGACCACCAACAAAACTGATCACCACGGCGATACAAAACGACGCATACAGACCGACTTTTGGGTCAACACCGGCGATAATAGAAAAGGCAATCGCTTCTGGAATCAAGGCCAGTGCGACGACCAAACCTGATAACGTATCACCGCGAATATTGGAAAACCACTCTTCACGTAAACTGCCAAAAAAAGATGTCATAAGTAAACTGCATAGGGTTAGAGGCAAAAAAAGCAATCGTTCATCATTTAGCAATAACGCTTAGCGATAAAAGGATTGCATCGTGATTAACTATGTCGAGGATGATATCGACCATAATTACGTTATAAAAAACAAGTCATTGTGATAGATGCTGATAATCGTTCTTTAAACAGGTACTCATGCAGTCATATGGCTGTTGCACGATTATTTGCTTGAGTAATTGCCTGCTTGAATATTAGCTAACTACTTAGCTATCGACCTTTATAACGGTATCGCAAATGCCATCACCCATAATCAATATGATGACAGTCTTTAAAATGATGAATAAGTGTCCGCGATGGTCTATTGCGGTAGAAGAAGATAATAAATCTGTCAGACAAAATGCCATAATCTAGGGCAGTAATTGTCTGTCATACCATTATCACCAGACGAATCGCTGCTGAAGGAAGATGACAATATCCCGATACGTGTGACAACATGCTAAACTAAAATGCTAGATTATATACTTGGTCAAAATAGCCATTTGCGATAGCAGTTACTATTAAGGCAGCTATTATAGCATTAGCGACTCAATATAAAAACAGGCGCATAATAACACAAAGCCTCAAAAAACCAGTACCGAAATCCGAGTGATACCTTTATGATGTTTTTCATTTAAAGTATCTTACTCAGGCTATATATAGAGCTGTTTGACACAATTTTGTTCGTCCAATAGATAGAAGGAATAGATATGACCGCCAGCACCGCAAAAGAAGCCTTACTTCATAAAGGCAGTGGTTTACAAGTCGTGGTCGGTTTGGGGCAGTCGGGACTGTCTGTGGCGCATTATTTGACCGCGCAAGGCTACCAAGTCGCTGTGACTGATAATCAGGTGAGCCCTACTTTAGCAGACCAATTACCTGCTGCTGTTGAGATCCGCCAATTCGGGGCGATAGATGCAGAGTTATTGCAACAAGCGGCTCGAATTATTATTAGCCCAGGTATCTCATTAAAAACAGCAGCAGTTGCCGCGGCAAAAGATGCGAATATTCCGGTCGTCAGCGACATTCAATTATTTTGTGAAGCGTGCCGTGTACCGATTATTGCCATTACTGGCTCTAACGCTAAAAGTACCGTAACGACATTGGTTGGAAAAATGGCGGCGGATGCAGGGGTGAATGTTGGAGTGGGCGGCAATATTGGCGTGCCAGCATTGACTTTGCTGTCTAATAGCGAGATGGAGTTGGCAGTTATCGAACTATCAAGTTTCCAGTTAGAGACCGTGACCAATTTAGGCGCGCAGGTGGCAACGGTACTGAATATGTCGCCTGACCACTTAGACCGTCATGGCGATATGCTTGGTTATCATCAAGCCAAACATCGTATTTTTCAAGGTGCCAAATCGGTTGTTATCAACCGTGAAGATGCCTTGACACGCCCGCTGGTGGCGGATAATTTGCCACGTTTGAGCACGGGCATTCACGCCCCTGATAAAGGTCAATATGGTCTTATTACCGACTCAGAAGGGCAGACATATTTAGCTCGCGGGACAGAGCGTTTGCTATCGGCGGATAAACTGCGCATTAAAGGTCGTCATAATTTACTCAATGCGCAAGCAGCTTTGGCACTTGGCGAGCTTGCCGGTTTACCGCTTGATAGCATGCTTAACACTTTGCAAGCATTTACAGGACTTGAACATCGCTGCGAATATGTCGCTACGGTCGATGGGATTGATTATTTTAATGATTCTAAAGGTACCAATATTGGCTCAACCATGGCAGCTGTTGAGGGCTTGGGAGCGGTATATGCACCTAAAGACGGTAAGCTCTTATTAATATTAGGTGGTCAAGGTAAAGGTCAGCAATTTGGAGAATTGACGCCGTTTATCAATCAGTACGTCAGCCAAGTGCTGTTTATTGGCGAAGACAGCCAACAGATTGAGCAGCATTTACGAGCAGCAGGCATCCGTGATGATGACGTTTCATTACATCAATGCCAGACGTTAGAAGGCGCTTTTGCGATGATTAAACAAGTCACAGAAAGCAGCCTATCCCAAGTACAAGCGGTGCTCTTATCACCTGCTTGCGCCAGCTTTGATCAGTTTAGTGGCTTTGCTGCCCGTGGCGAGCATTTTAGTCAGCTTGTTAAGCAGTTAGACAATGTTTAATAAGAGCGTGTTTTTTAAGATATTGTATAAGCAAATAGTTTGTCGCTAGATAGCAAGACCATCAGCTTTTATACTGTTTCGTTTATCGTTGTAAAAATGGCAGGCGTTTTTCTATAAATGATTGTTTTGCTTATAAATTGCTGCTACTGTCAAATATAAGCAGTGAGGCTTGCGAAAACCAAGCGGCGAATCAATTAACGATCCAAGCAGCAACCGAGGCACGTTACCATGTCAGTACTTAATATTGACAAGGTAGACTGCCAAAAAGCGTGGTTTGTCACTGACTAGCTGTCTGTTATTATCTTTTTAAATAGAATCTATTTCATATTTTTTAAACGGTGGCGTTTTATAAACGCCGTGTTTTTTCGTTTGCTAGTGTATATAAAATTATGGCGCTTTCTTCTCTTTTTCGTTCGAAATCTCAATCGCTACAAGCCACCGGCTCAGATGGTATCCTGTCTATGCCATCAGCGCGCGCAATTTTATTATCGAGCGTCGGCTGTATGTTGGTGCTTAGCTTATTGATGGTGGCTTCTGCTTCTATTCCTTTTGCGCTCAGTCGCGGCATGAGCGAGCTGAATTTTTTCTATAATCAGCTCCTCTACATGGGTATTGGTCTGTTTATCGCTGGTTTTTCTTATAAACTGGTATCGCTAAAAAGGCTCTACAGAACTGAAACCCAGTTTATGCTGTTGGCAATTACCGGGCTCTTGTTATTTGCCACCTTGTTTAGTACGCCTATTAACGGCTCAAAGCGTTGGCTAAGTCTCGGCGGCTTTAACTTTCAGGTCGCAGAGCTTGCCAAGCTTGTGATGATTATATTTGTCTCAGACTTTGTAGTACGGCGCTCATTTGAGGTACGTAACGGCTGGGATGGCTTTTTGCGCATTGCGATAGTGGTTGGGCTAATCACCTTTTTATTACTAGCGCAGCCAGATTTTGGCTCGTTTGTGGTTATTATCGGTACTGTGTTTGCGATATTTTATATTGCTGGCGCGCCTTATAAGCAGTTTATCGCGCTCGGTGCCGTCGCCGTTGGTGGTGCGGTATTAATGGTTGCGACCGTACAATATCGCCTCGTACGAGTGATGTCGTTTTTGGATCCCTTTGACGATGTGCAAGATACCGATTATCAGTTAGCACGCAGCTTAATCGCCTTTGGTCGTGGGCAGTTTACCGGTGTTGGTTATGGTGAAAGTGTACAAAAACTGTCGCATTTACCAGAGGCGCATACGGATTTCTTATTAGCGATTACCGGTGAAGAGTTGGGCTTTGTTGGCGTCACGATGATCTTGATACTTGAGGCGCTGATTATCGGTAGTGCCATGCGCATCAGTTATAATGCACTTAAACGTCGCCAAATGCGCATGAGCTATACCGCTTTTGGTATCGCAGTGGTGTTTATTGCGCAGACTATTATTAATGCGGCAATGAATATGGGCGCGATTCCGACCAAAGGTTTGACCATGCCATTCTTTAGTTATGGCGGCTCATCGATGTTGATTAGCTTGGTGATGGTGGCGGTGCTGCTAAAGATTTATAAAGAAAGCCCTGAGATCGAAAAGAGCCAGTGTCGTTATTATTGAGTCATTTAATGATTGGGTTGTTCAATATACTTTAATCATTAAATATAAAAAATCGTCGCTAATAGCGGCGTTTTTTCTATTGGTAGTTAGACCTATTTTATTAGATGCTAGGCATATTTAAAGACTGCATATTTTGTAGCGGTGAGTTATCCCATTGTGCAATCGCTTGCTTAAGCATATTTGTTGGGGTGTCTCTATCGACGGCAGGCTGCTGCAATAACTGTAAAGCATGATTAAGGAGCTTGCTTGGATTGCGGGTATCAATCGGCTGGGCAAGGTTTTGTTTGGATAGCTTTTGACCATCAGGACTGCATATCAATGGCAAATGATACCAATGATCGATAGCCGGCAAGCGTGCGGCATGCATGATGCTGATTTGTGCTGCGGTCATCGGTAGAATATCTAAACCGCGCATAATATGCGTGACGCCTTGTAGGCCATCATCGAGACTGGCGGCCAAGATATAGTTAATCATACCATCTTGACGACGCACCACCATATCGCCCAAGGTTTTCTGTGGGTTATCCCATTGCACGCCTTGAATGCCATCTTTAAAGCCGATGCGATAGTTTGGCAGCTGTATACGTAGCTTATTTTGCTCTTTATTAAACCCTGCATCTAAACAGCAGCGCGGATAGCGTTGTCTATTCAAAAGTTTTTGGTTTGCCTGCTGCGGGTCAATGCTTTCTCCTATTGCCTTTAGCTCCCAGTAACGCTCAAGACTTTTGCGTGAGCACTGACAGCCGTAGGTCAGCGGATAGAGATTTGAAGATAAGTAATCATTATAAATATCAATGCGCTCAGATTGGTAGATGACATCGCCATCCCAGTGTAGCCCGAGCACCTCTAAATCGATTAAAATCTGCTCAGTAAACTGGCTGTCGCAGCGTTCAGTATCAGTATCTTCGATACGTAAGAGCCACTTACCACTAATGGATTTGATGTGACAAAAGCTGGCAAGAGCTGTGGTTAATGAACCAAGATGCAGCTCACCAGTGGGTGACGGGGCAAAGCGCCCGATAGGCTGTGATGACGATGCGGCTGGAATTGAAGTTGGCATATGAGTATGGATGGTTTTCAAAGTAGGGAGTATCAGTAGAATAAAAGCATAGAATAATAAATATATCGTCAAAAAGATATTTATCAAATATGCCTATTTTGTTGGTGGCGTGTCAATAAGCATCAAGTTTATCTATGAATGGCAAGAATATAAAACGCAGGAAAATAAAAAACAAGAAGATAAAACGCAACGAGCGACCAATAAATGGTCGCTCGTGTTTATCTTGACGTTAAGATTGTCTGTCTTTAATTATCTGGATTTAAGCACCTTGGTTTTGACGCTCTTTAATCTCAGATAAAGTTTTGCAGTCAATGCACTGGGTCGCGGTTGGACGGGCTTCAAGGCGACGCAGACCGATCTCTACACCGCAAGTTTCACAAAAACCGTAATCATCGTTTTCAATTTCGGCGATAGATTTATCAATTTTGCGAATCAGCTTGCGTTCACGGTCACGCGTACGCAAGGTCAGGGCAAACTCTTCTTCTTGAGTAGCGCGGTCATTGATATCTGGCATGGCGCTGGACTCATCTTGAATATAAGTCTTGGTACGATCTGCTTCGCCAATCAGTTGGTGCTTCCAATCTAATAAAATAGCCTTAAAATGCGCCAATTGCTCATCAGACATATACTCTTCGTCTTTGGCAGGTACATAAGGGGTGAACTTTACATCACTCGGATTCGTGGTCAGGGTGCTCATATGGGTATCCTACTTTTTCAAATTAATTCAATAAAACGACATATCAAAAGACAAGACGTTATAAGTTTATCAAACGCTATAAATTGTCCCTTTATAAAACGTTTTACCACTTAGTAACACAAGTAACACAGCTGATCTAATAATATGGTTATCGCGATAGGACGCTAGCGACCTATCAATGGTCAGGTATATTGTCATGAATTTATTTATTTAAATGCTGACTGTTAAATAATTGGACAAATTACTGACTGTGAAAACTTAGCTTGTGGTCAATTTAGCCATCCTAGCTATTATAATTTCGTCTAAAAAAAACTTAGACCGCACTTATTTTTCTTACATTGGCTAACAGTATAAGATACAGGCTCTGGCGATATTATTCTAGCCAAATTTTTGCCAATAAAACTGGTTGTCAAGTATCTAGTCTTTCGACCCAGCTTGCAACCTCTCCATTGTTGGCTAATTGCAACCAGCGATATCCGGGTAGGGCGTTTTTATCATAAGCAAAATCGTCTTCAAAAGGCTGAAACTGATAGCAAGTAGACGGCGTGCTATACACCGTGACTCCTTGCCGCTGACGGACTTGCTCTTGATGAGTATGCCCGCTGATAATAACTTGCAGCTGCTCAAAAGCTGCCATCCGTTGCCAAAAAGTATCGGCATTTTTTACCATATGCTGATCAATCCAGTCAGAATCGACCGGTATCACGTGATGATGTAAGGCGATGAGCGCAGGCTTTTTACAAGTCTCTAGCTGCTCGCATAGCCAATCAATGTCGGTTGCCGTTACTTCTCCTGCTACCTTGCCAGTGATTGATGAGTCTAATAACAGCAGCTGCCAATGGTCCGTTTCAATCATATGTCGGCTTAGTAGGCGCCTGTCCGCCGGTCTGGCGATCAGTTCACGCTGAAAAAATGGCAATTCACTGTCATTTTCATCGGTGACATCATGGTTACCCGCAATACAAGCAAAAGGAATCCCCGTTGCCTGCAACACCTCAAAAATATGGTCGTAAATCTCTGACTGTACTTTATTGACCAAATCGCCTGTTACAAGGATTAAATCACAGCGCCGATCTTCGCTTAACGCTTGTTTGATAACCGCCTCAAAGCTGTACTGGCAAATCGCCACTTCACTACTGGTTTTGTCGACTGCCGCAGGTACATGAGATGATAAGTGCAAATCAGTAATTTGCAAAATATTTACCTGTCCGTCTGGCGTGCTGATGGCACTGGCAGGATAGCTAAGCATTGGATTCATTCCCTTATCAATCAAAACACTGTATAAAGCATTTATTTTATTATAAAAGTCGTTAACTATATTCTTGATAATATTAGAGAAAGTTTATAACATTATAACGAGTAAAGCTCTAGCAATATTGATGAAATAAAGTTCGATAAAGGAGAAGTAAGTGGCTGTCTTATGATGGTGATGATAGTTGCTGTGACCGCCATAAGCGCTGCCAATTATTTGGATGTTTAGGGGCGTGGTGACTAGGGGCGTGGCGACCAAAATTTTGCCATCAGAGATTTTGTGCCTGATTTGGCACCTATTAGCTTTGAGATAATCAGCGCAATAAAGAATAAAATAGCGAGCACTAAAACAATAGCAAGTCCGGTCTGGATATCAAACCAGATACTGCCCCAAACGCCGAGCGTGACGCCAAGCTGGGCGGTAATTAAGGCGATAATGACCATTTGTTTTGGCGAGGCTGACCAGAGACGGGCGGTCAGCGCGGGCAATACCAATAAACCACTGATTAATAAGCTACCAACCGCTTGCAAGGCAATGGCACAAAACCCTGCCAATACACCCATAAAAAACAAACGTTGACGAGTCGGATTGATACCCTGAATCCGTGCTAGTGCCTCATGAGTAGCCAGTTTTATTTGCGCCGGCCATATATAAATAAGTAAACCCAATCCAACCAAAACACTAGTTGCAATTAAGGGTAAATCAGCCCAATCGAGCTCAAGCAAATTGCCAAATAGGAAGCCCAAAACATTGGCTTGCTGATCGGTAAGCTGGGTTAACGTCAATAAGCCTAAGCACAATAGCGATACCGCAACCACGGACAACACCGCATCGACGGGCAGGCGCTCATCATCAATTAACACCAGTCCTAGCACCACCATTACACTGACAATGCCAATACCCATGCCCATGGGTAATTGCCACAATACTGCTAACGCTACCCCTAGCAAAGTGCCATGCGCCAATGCATCGGCAAAAAATGCCATGCGCCGCCATAATACCAAGCAACCTAAAGGCGCAGAAAGTAAGGCTAAAATGCTGCCAGCAATCCAGGCAGGGGCAATGATGGCTAACCAAGCGGTCATAATAGATATCCGTAACGTTTTTAGAAAAATGAACAAGGCGGTTGTTGCTTGAATAAGCTTGGTTGTTGATTATATCTCGCTTGGGGCATGATGCTCGCAAGCATGCGGCTGATGGACATACGGCTGCTCGTAATGATGCCCAAAGAGCTTTTGAAATTCTGAACTAATGGCAAGCTCGCTTGGCTGTCCCTCACAGCAAATATGCTTATTAAGACAAATCACCCGTCGGCTGCCTTTCATCACCCAATGCAAATCATGCGAGACCACAAGCATAGCGCAGCGTAAAAATTCTGGTAGCTCATCAATAAATTGATACAGCCAAACTTCCGTATCGGGGTCAAGCCCTTGCATTGGCTCATCTAAAATCAATAAATTAGGTTTATCTAATAGAGCGCGTGCCAATAATACTCGCTGGGTTTCTCCACCTGATAGGTGCAGCATTTGCCGCGATAGCAGATGTGTCAAAGATAAGTTTTCAAATATAAATTGACGCTGCTCAGCGGTTAAGCGATTTTTATCTGCTTGTGCCAATAAATCGCAAACACGTAATGGCAAAATGGGCGGTACCGTAAAGCGCTGCGGTACATAACCCAGCTGTAACTTTTGATGCGGCGTTATCTGTCCATTCGTGGGCTCGATCAAACCCAAAACCAGCTTAACCAGCGTTGATTTGCCCGCGCCATTAGGACCGATGAGGCTAACCGTTTCATTGACAGCGATATTGATATCGATATGCGAGAGGATACGTTGTTGCCCGATATGATAGCTGATATCGCTTAAGCTTAGCAGCTTGGCGGCATTGTTCATCGTCTTATCACTCACATTAATGGCAGAGGATGGCTTGGTTGGTGAAGTAAATAGGCTCATAGGGCAGTACTGCTACGTTAATGAGAAATGAGTAATGAAACTATCTTAGCTAAATATAAAAGCATCGCTAAGAGTCAAAGCGTAAACCTAAAACATTGCCAATTAACTATTTTATTGACACGCTTGGCAACGACCACTGAGTTCAATGACACTGCGCTCTACTATAAAGCCGACGTCTTGTTGCGCAAAGCTCATGATTTCTTGCACGGGTAAACTGCTGCATTCTTGCACACGCTGGCACTGCGCACAGATTAAAAATGCTGCCGTATGCTGTGCGCGTGGATGACAGCAAGGTACATAAGCATTGATAGAGGTTAGCTGATGAATCAAACCCTCGCTCAATAAAAATTCCAAACTACGATAAACAGTCGGCGGTGCGATATTTTTTGGCGTCTGACTATTTGTTTGATTGGTTGTCTCATTATTTGAAGCAGGGTTTTTGGCTTCAGGCTCGGTCAGGCGCATTTGTTGCAACTGCGTGATTAAATCATAAGCACCAACAGGTTTATTGGCTTCTAATACCAGTTGGTAGATTTGTTGGCGCAACGGCGTAAAGCGTGAACCGTTTGAGCGACATTGCTCTTTTGCGGCCATAAGGCGCTCATTCACATCGGACGGCGTAAAATCTTGCACATCGTGTACATGATCGCAAACGGATGAATGACTAGACATGAAGCAAGCTCCTAAAAATAACCCAGTGCTTTTATATTTAACACCTTTATATGTATAAGGCACTTTTATATAAGGCACAATTTATGATGGTTTTTTATATTGTTATAGTATAACATAATAATATGTAAAGGCGGATATCGGGTTTGAACGTATCGGTACATACCTCTATTTTAATCAAAATAACGTCTCAAAACGATTATTCGTACTATTATTATTCATTGACCCTCAAAAGCAGCCATTATGATTTCATTTTTTAAAAAATTTATACGTTTACCGATGAGCTTACAGCGATTATTAGCGACAGGTGTCATTATATTTGGGTCGTTAATGATGAGCGCGCAAGCAGCAACGGTCAGTGTGAGTAATTATCCACTGTTTTTATTAAGCCAAGCGGTTACAGAAGGTGCGCCATCTGCCAAGCAATTATTGCAAGCAGGGGAGGTTGGGCATCATGGTAGTATCAGCCCTGGCGATATCAAAGCGATTCAGGACAGTAAGTTTGTGGTCTGGTTTGGTGAATCCTTAGAGAACAACTTGGCCAGCACTCTAAATAGCGCGCCCAACTCAATTGCTTTATTTAAGTTTGATGCGTTTAAACGCCATCCGCTACGTGATATTGAGGGTAAAGCCATTGCTGGCACGCTTGACCCGCATATCTGGCTCGATCCTGAAAACGCGAAAGCCATTACTCGTGCGCTTGCCGTTATTCATAGTCATGCCAATCCGCAATATAAAGCGCTCTATCATGCCAATGCACAAAAATTTGCCCAACGCATGAATAGTGCAGTGGTCGCAGCCAATAAAAACCACGCGCAAAAACCTTTGCCGTATTGGGCGTATCACGATGCTTATCAATATATGGAAGACAGCGCCAAGCTACAGCTGATTGGCAGCTTAAGTACCGATCATCATTTGGCACCAAAAGCCAGTCAACTACGTTGGTTGAATGAGCAGCGCCCAGCCAAGCAAATGTGTTTGGTCAGTCCAAGCAATCCTGCCAAAGGCTTGCTCGCCAAGCTCCAACCGGTTAAAAGTACGGTACAAGCGGAAGATATGAGCAATAGTAAAGATTTCATCAGTGGTTGGCAAACGATGGCGCAGCAAATTCGCCAATGTATCGCATAAATACTTTTCTATAAATGGTTTGCAAGCTAAGGCTTTATAAGGCTATTTGAAAAAGCGATTAAAAACGTCTCTTAAACAATCAATTGGAAATGGCATCAGGCGCATTTGCTGAATCATCAGCAAATGCGCCGATATAAACGCCTTGTTATTAACGTATTAGCGAGACTTTATTCACGCTATCAAGCATTCTTTATTACCAGATGAGTAAATACTTGATAAAAAGCATATTTTACTTGCTTAAAATCGCCTTGCTCCCTATAATAAGTGGCGTTTTAATTTGGTTAAAAGATAACGTCTGTAGAGTGAGCCATTCACGGATAACTTTGTCGCAACTGTGCTACATTATGCCCACGTTATAGAGCTATAGAAATATCGATGACCAAGCCTGCCAAACGCACACAGAAAGATAAAATCGGCATCTATATCAAACGCCAGGCATGGATATTGTTTATCCTAATTATTGTTGCTTGGATAGTAGATTCGATGTGGCTGCACAGTGCACTGACTGTCGCAAAAAGTACCGCTATTGGTGCCTTGCTGAGTTTTGCCACGCAAGCGGTATTTGCTTTTTTTTTCTTTTGGTATACCGGTTATCGCGCGCGCCAACATATTGTTAGCCAGCTTTATCGGGGTCAGATGGTCAAATGGCTATTGACTGTGTTTGGTTTCGCACTAATTTTTATTACCGTACAACCCTTATCCGCGCCTGCGGTGTTTATCGGTTTTATGGTAATGCAAATTAGTCACAGTTGGATGTTGTGGCATATACGCTAGTATTTATTGACCACTATAATTTTAATGGTCAATATTATAAACAACGTTAGTTTGTCATCCTGCGGTCCAACTTCTCTACGATTACTGTTATAACGTCATTGATACATTATAAAATGACTCAGAACTGTTTTTACAATAAAAGTATGAATGTAGCGCTTATATCAGCGTAAAGCGTCAAATAATTGCGATTGTTAACCCCTTATCTAAACAGGGTTATCAGATATAATTAAATTATCCATATTGTATTATAGACGCAAAGCTATGTAAGCTAACGTTAACAGCGATTAACGTATTCATACAGGAAATAAAAAAGTCATAATTGACTTTACACGAATACCACGCTGCATTAATATAGGCAGCTAAATATCTTGCTGACAAGCGCTGTATTGAGCGTTTATCGTGATAAAACGATATAAGCAAACACACATATGACATTTTTGCGTATACATGCAAGGGCTATTACTGAATCATCATAAGCCCTTTTTTGATAGCTAAAATTTATCGTGCGCTATCAAATTGAGCAGTAGTCGTACATTGATTATTCAGTTTGGTTAATGAGTAATAACAGATTAAATAGACAGTTATGGGTTGGATGTTATTGGTTACATGAGCGTGTTAGCGTGATTCATTTACCTGTTTTATCGCAAGGCAGATAGACATGCTAAACCTCATCAGATGACAACCATATTTTTGGTAGTTGATTAAATCGTTGATTAATAAGAAGCTGACATTATGGCAGGCGAGCAAACAACAACAGACTATATCTCTCACCACTTAACGAACTGGACGTACGGCTATCTGCCGGGCGAAGGTTGGAAAGTTGCCTATACTGCTGAAGAAGCTAGTGCAATGGGCTTTAAAGCAATCCACCTTGATTCTATGCTTTGGTCAATTGGTTTAGGCATTGTTTTCTGCGCCATCTTCTGGATGGTCGCTAGAAAAGTCACTTCAGGCGTGCCGGGTAAACTCCAAGCCGCGGTTGAAATGATCGTTGAGTTCGTGGATAACAACGTTCGTGATTCGTATAGTGGTACCTCAAAGCTGATTGCGCCTTTGGCGTTGACTATCTTTGTTTGGATATTCTTAATGAACTTGATGGATTTACTACCCGTCGACTTTATCCCTATGCTTGCTGGCCAAATCGGCGCAATGATGGGACATGATCCACATCATGTGTTCTTTAAGATCGTTCCAACCACGGATCCTAATATCACGCTTGGCATGTCTTTTTCTGTCTTTATATTGATTCTGTTCTATAGCATCAAAGAAAAAGGTTTGGGCGGCTTTGTTGGCGAGCTGACACTGCATCCGTTTAGTGCCAAAAATCCTATCGTACAAATTATTTTAATACCCATCAACTTTATCTTAGAGTTTGTTACTTTAATAGCCAAGCCTATCTCTTTAGGTTTACGACTATTCGGTAACATGTATGCTGGTGAGTTGATTTTCATACTGATCGCCCTAATGCCGTTTTGGATTCAATGGGCGTTATCAGTACCGTGGGCTATTTTCCACATCTTAATTATTACACTTCAAGCGTTCGTATTTATGATGCTGACGATAGTTTATATGTCACTTGCATCATCAACTGAACATTAATTAGACATTCAATAGGTAAATGAGGATACATCCATGGATCCAGTATTAGGTGGTTACACAGTTATCGCAGTAGCACTACTTATCGGTTTAGGTGCACTAGGTACAGGTATTGGTTTTGCTATTCTAGGTGGTAAATTCCTAGAAGGTGTTGCACGTCAGCCAGAACTTGGTTCACAGTTGCAAACTCGTATGTTCATCGTAGCAGGTCTTCTTGATGCTATTCCGATGATCGGTGTTGGTATTGCTATGCTATTGTTGTTCGCTAACCCTCTAGCAGGTTAATCAGAAAGCTCAGTTGTAAATGTTTGGTGGTCAAAGTTTGTATATTAAATATAGCCAAAGTTTGGCTATCAAATATGATCAATGAAACTGATTTTTCATTAACAAAGAGGTGATCACGTGAATATCAATTCTACCCTCATCGGTCAAGCCATTGCTTTTGCAATATTTGTGATTTTTTGCATGAAATTCGTGTGGCCACCACTTATCGGTGCCATTAATGAACGTCAGCGTAAGATTGCTGAAGGCTTAAACGCCGCAGAAAAAGCAAAAGCAGATTTAGCGACCGCGGAGCAAGATGTACAGCAGGAGCTTAATCTTGCAAAGACCAAAGCTGCTGCTCTAATTGAGCAAGCGAACAAGAGCGCCAATCAGCTTGTTGAAGATGCAAAATCGCAAGCCCAAGCGGAAGGCGAGCGCATTCGTCAACAAGCGCAAGCCTCTATCGACCAAGAAATCAATCAAGCACGCGAATCATTGCGTGCCCAAGTTGCTGAACTGGCTGTACTTGGTGCCGAAAAGATTTTGCAAGACAAAGTCGATGTGCAAAAACATGCCAGTATGTTAGACCAACTGGCGGCGAAGCTGTAATTGTGAGGATATCATGGCTGACTTATCAACCTTAGCACGACCGTACGCTAAAGCCGCGTTTGACTATGCCAATGAAAACGGGGTAGTAAATGAGTGGGAAAACTTCTTATTTATTGCCGGCACCGTTGTCAATGACAAGTCGTTCAGTACTTGGCTAGACAATCCAGCTGTTTCTGCTGAGCATAAGTCAGCTGCTTTGGTCGATCTTTATGATACAGAAGTAGCTAGCGCGAATGATTCTGCTTTTAAGCAGTTATTAGTCGAGACCCAAGGGGCTCGTCATGACAGCAACGCCAGCTATCCAAAAGTATCAGTAGCACTTAGTAACTTCGTTAAACAGTTATCAGAACAAGAGCGTCTGGCGCTGCTTCCTGAAGTTTATGAGCATTATCGCCGTCACAAGGCAATAAGCTTAAAGCAGCTTGACGCTTATGTGACCTCTGCTTATCCATTAACCGATGCCCAGCGTGATACGCTGCAAACGCGTCTTGCTGCTTCGCTAAATGCGAGCGTGGTGATTCATGAGTCGGTTGATCCTAGTCTTTTGGCGGGCGCTACGATTAAAGTCGGTGATAAAATTATCGATGATTCGATGCGTGGCAAGTTACAACAGTTAAAAACACAGCTAACGGCCTAATGCCAATCATCAGTGCAGCTTAATAAAGCTTGCGTGATATAAGAGCATTTACGTCAGTGGCGGGTTATCATAAATTAAAGGAAACAAGGCAATGCAACAATTGAATCCAGCGGAAATCAGTAATCTGATTAAGCAGCGTATTCAAGACCTTGATGCGGGTGCAACTGCAAAGAATGAAGGCACGATTGTCAAAGTATCTGACGGTATCGTGCAGATTCATGGTCTTGAAGATGCCATGTACGGCGAAATGATTGAGTTTGAAGGTGAAATCTACGGAATGGCGCTTAACTTAGAGCGTGATTCTGTTGGTGCGGTAGTATTAGGCGACTTCCTAAAACTACAAGAAGGTCAAAAAGCCTATTGTACTGGTCGCATTTTGGAAGTACCCGTAGGTCCTGAGTTGCTAGGCCGTGTTGTTGATGCTTTAGGTAACCCTATTGATGGCAAAGGTCCTATCGATGCCAAGATGACTGATAAAGTCGAAAAAATCGCTCCAGGCGTTATCGACCGTCAATCAGTAGATCAACCAGTAATGACTGGTTATAAAGCCGTTGATACCATGATTCCAATCGGTCGTGGTCAGCGTGAGCTTATCATTGGTGACCGTCAGACGGGTAAAACCGCGATGGCTATCGATGCGATTATTGCTCAGAAATCATCTGGTATTAAGTGTGTATACGTAGCAATCGGTCAGAAACGTTCTACCATTGCCAACGTGGTACGTAAGCTTGAGCAAACTGGTGCCCTTGAATATACGACTGTAGTCGTAGCTTCAGCGTCAGAGCCAGCAGCACTCCAGTATATCGCACCGTATTCAGGTTGTACGATGGGCGAATACTTCCGTGACCGCGGCGAAGATGCACTGATTGTTTTTGATGACTTATCAAAACAAGCCGTTGCTTATCGTCAAATCTCACTACTATTACGTCGTCCACCAGGTCGTGAAGCGTATCCTGGTGACGTATTCTATTTACACTCACGTTTACTTGAGCGTGCATCACGCGTAAACGCAGCGTACGTAGAAAAATTCACCAATGGTGAAGTGGTCGGTAAAACTGGTTCTTTAACCGCACTACCTATCATTGAAACCCAAGCTGGTGACGTATCTGCATTCGTACCAACCAACGTGATTTCAATCACTGATGGTCAGATCTTCTTAGAATCTAGCCTATTCAACTCAGGTATCCGTCCAGCAGTGAACGCTGGTATCTCGGTATCACGTGTTGGTGGTGCTGCTCAGACTAAGATTATTAAGAAACTGTCTGGTGGTATCCGTACCGCTCTAGCGCAATATCGTGAATTGGCTGCATTTGCTCAGTTCGCATCAGACCTTGATGATGCAACGCGTGAACAGCTTGATCATGGTGAGCGCGTGACTGAATTGATGAAACAGAAACAATATCAGCCAATGTCTATCTCTGAGCAAGCCGCGGTTATTTATGCGTCAAACGAAGGGTTCTTAGCGGACGTTCCTGTTGAAAAAATCGGTTCTTTTGAAGAAGCTTACTTACGCTATATGCATGATGAGCAGAGTGAATTGATGCGTGAGATTGATGACACTGCGAATTACAATGACGATATCGCAGGTCGTTTAAAGTCATCTTTAGAGACCTTTAAACAAAATCACAGTTATTAATTTAACGGGTTAAGCCTTAGTTGGTTAGCACTTTAGTTTAGAGCGTATACGGTGGCGCATTATCTGATAAGATTTCTTTTAAGAGACTCTCTTTTAAGAAGCCCTCTTTTAAGATAGGAGCGCCACTGTTTTAACCAGCAATGGTCTAAGATTGCGTCATGCCACAAAATGTAAAGACATTATTCTGTAAGTTCAGTGTTTTATATTAAATGATTGTTGCATACGCCCATGCTTTTTAACCCTCTTATATTGGAATCATTATGGCAAGCTTAAAAGAGATACGTGCCAAAGTCACCAGTATTAAAAGTACCCAGAAAATTACTCGTGCTATGCAAATGGTAGCTGCCAGTAAAATGCGCCGTGCCCAAGAGCGCATGGAAGTGGGTCGCCCGTATGCTGATAGTATGCGCCGGGTTATTTCGCATTTGGTGCATGCCTCATCAGATTACAAACATCCGTACATGGTAACCCGTTCAGTTGATAGAGTTGGCTATATTGTCATCACATCTGACCGCGGTTTGGCGGGTGGTTTGAATATTAACCTATTCAAAGCTCTATCTAAAAGTATTCAGCAATATCAAGACCAGTCTGTACAAGCCGAGTTTGCAGTGATTGGCGCTAAAGGCGTCAGCTTCTTCAAAAACTTTGGTGGTAAAGTCACCTCAGCTGTGACTGATTATGGTGATAAACCAACTTTTGAGCAGATAAACGCGCCGGTCCAAGCGATGCTTGACGATTATACTAACGGTAAAATAGATCGCATTTACGTGGTTTATAATAAGTTTGTCAATGCGATGACGCAAAAGCCAACAGTCAATCAGCTGGTACCTTTACCAGAAGATTCATTTGGCGAAGAAGAAAGCGGCATTCAGACAGAACTTAGCTGGGATTATATCTACGAGCCTGACATCAAAACATTGATTGATGAATTGCTTGGTCGCTATATTGAGTCGATTGTCTATCAAGCGGTGATGGAAAACATTGCCTCTGAACAGTCTTCACGTATGGTTGCGATGAAAGCGGCGACAGATAATGCTGGTGACCTAATTAACGATTTACAGTTGGTTTATAACAAGCTGCGTCAAGCGGCGATTACCCGAGAAATCTCGGAAATCGTTGGCGGTGCTGCTGCTGTTTCATAATTGACTACACCTATATATAGAAGTTCAAGGAGAACGCAATGAGTAGCGGTCGTATTGTACAGATTATTGGCGCGGTTCTTGACGTTGAGTTTGACCGTAGCGAAGTTCCTCAGATTTATGATGCCTTGCAAGTAGACGGCACTGAAACCACCCTAGAAGTACAGCAACAGCTAGGTGATGGTATCGTACGTACTATTGCAATGGGTTCAACCGAAGGTCTAAAGCGTAACCTACCAGTTACTAATACCGGCGGCCCAATTTCTGTACCAGTAGGTATGGGTACGCTAGGTCGTATCATGGATGTTCTTGGTCGTCCTATCGATGAAGAAGGTCCTGTAGCTGCAGATGAGCGTTGGTCTATTCACCGTGAAGCGCCAAGCTACGCGGATCAGTCAAATAGTACTGAACTACTAGAGACTGGTATTAAAGTTATCGATCTACTTTGCCCGTTTGCAAAAGGTGGTAAAGTTGGTTTGTTTGGTGGTGCTGGTGTTGGTAAAACCGTCAACATGATGGAATTGATCAACAACATCGCCCTGAAACACGAAGGTCTGTCAGTATTTGCGGGCGTCGGTGAACGTACTCGTGAAGGTAATGACTTCTATCACGAAATGCAAGAAGCTGGCGTTGTAAATACTGAAGACTTTAGCAAATCTAAAGTTGCGATGGTATACGGTCAGATGAATGAGCCACCAGGTAACCGTCTACGTGTTGCACTGTCTGGTTTGACCATGGCTGAATACTTCCGTGATACTAAAGATCCTGCCACTGGCAAAGGTCGTGACGTATTGCTATTCGTTGATAATATCTATCGTTATACACTAGCCGGTACTGAAGTATCAGCACTACTAGGTCGTATGCCATCAGCGGTTGGTTATCAGCCAACACTAGCTGAAGAGATGGGTATGCTACAAGAGCGTATTACTTCTACGCAATCAGGCTCTATTACTTCTGTACAAGCCGTATATGTACCTGCGGATGACTTAACGGATCCATCACCAGCAACGACGTTTGCTCACTTGGATGCGACAGTGGTACTAAGCCGTGATATCGCGTCACAAGGTATCTATCCTGCGGTTGATCCACTAGATTCAACGTCACGTCAGCTTGATCCATTGGTTATCGGTGAAGAGCATTACAACGTTGCTCGTGGTGTTCAGGAAGTTCTACAACGCTATAAAGAGCTTAAAGATATCATCGCGATTTTGGGTATGGATGAGTTATCAGAAGAAGATAAACTAGTCGTTTATCGTGCTCGTAAGATTCAGCGCTTCTTATCACAGCCATTCCACGTTGCTGAAGTCTTCACTGGTGCACCTGGTAAATATGTTCCACTACGCGATACTATTGCAAGCTTTAAAGCAATCATCGCTGGTGAATATGATAGCCTACCAGAGCAAGCTTTCTATATGGCTGGCGGCATCGACGAAGTAGTAGCTAAAGCTGAAAAAATGAAGTCTTCTGCAGCGTAAGTTGTATTAGTATTCGCTAACGAGTAGGTATAACATAAACCTTATATCTACTCTTCAGTAACGCATCGCAGTTTTTACTGTTTTTTGATCGCGCTTTGATGGTAAGGAATTAAGTATGGCAACGTTACAATGTCGCGTCGTAAGTGCTCGTGAAGAGTTGTATTCAGGCGAAATTAGCATGTTAATAGCTAGTGGTACCGAAGGCGAGATTGGTATATTGCCAGGTCACACTCCGCTTATTACTTTGCTAAAGCCAGGTGCAATGCGCGTACAAACACCAAACGGTGAAGAAGAAGTAATTTACGTCTCAGGTGGCGTGTTAGAAGTACAGCCAAAAATGGTCACCGTACTTGCTGATACCGCCATGCGTGCGCATAATCTTGACGAAAGTAAAATCGTTGAAGCACGTAAAAAAGCTGAGCAGATGCTGGTTAACCAGTCTGATACGGTACAAACCAATGCAGCATTGGCTTCATTGGCGGAATCAGTTGCCCAGCTACAGACTATCCGTAAATACAAAAACCGCGCTTAGTCTTATACTTTGTAGCAAAGGTTAGAGTTTTTCTTTAATTTTCTACAATAATAAAAAAACAGTCCATCATGGGCTGTTTTTTTATGCCTGTTTTTCTGATAGCTGACATTGCTGCCTATGTATATATCAATTTTAGTTAAACTGGCTATACATAGAAGATCGCTATATCACTAAAGAGTTCTCAATAACCAACCAATTTTTAATAAATGAATGAGAAGTCACTAGCGACAATGACAATATATGGTTATATTAGGGATTAGACAAAAAGTTGGTCACGATAAAAGTAGCTTACACAGATTCTTGTTCAATACATTCTTATAATTGGAATGTCCTAGTTGTATAAATATGATTAAGAAGCTCGATAAGGCAAGATGTCTTAATGATTAGTAGCAAACGCTTATTTCATATAAATAATGCCTGATGCCTTTTTATCAGGATAAAGGGTATAATTTTTGGACGCAAACTAAAGTTTTAATAGGTGTAGTTTATAGGTTTTGTTAACAACTATAAGCTATAGTATAGGAAGCTGTGTGTTTAATAGTATACTGTGCTACCAAGTTTGTAACCGCTATAACGGCATCGATTGCAACAGGTTACGGATCGATTAAGTTACGGTGCTATTAATTTACCGCTCTTACTTTTACTGCTTTTAAATTAGATGTATTAGAGGATATAACAATGACAACGAATGAAGAAGACAACACCCCCCGAATCTTGATTGTTGAGGATGACGAGCGTCTGGCCATGTTGACCCAAGATTATTTGGTCAAAAACGGTTTAGAAGTGGCAATTGAAACGGATGGTAATCGCGCCATTCGTCGTATTGTCAACGAACAACCAGATTTGGTCGTGCTTGATGTCATGCTTCCTGGTAGTGATGGCTTGACCGTATGCCGTGAAGTACGTCCACATTATCAGAACCCAATTTTGATGCTGACCGCACGCACAGAAGATATGGATCAGGTATTGGGTCTTGAGATGGGTGCTGATGACTACGTCGCCAAACCTGCACAGCCACGTGTATTGCTCGCGCGTATTCGTGCGTTATTACGTCGCTCAGAAAACGCGCCATCAGAAGATGTGCCACAGCGTTTAGAGTTTGGTGAATTGGTCATCGATAACGGTGGTCGTTCAGTAAATCTAGGTGATGAACTGGTTGATTTCACCAGTGCAGAATATGACCTATTATGGTTATTGGCTTCTAATGCTGGTCGTATCTTGTCACGTGAAGATATTTTTGAACGTCTACGCGGTATCGAGTATGACGGTCAAGATCGCTCAATTGACGTACGTATCTCACGTATCCGTCCAAAAATTGGCGATGATCCAGAAAATCCTAAACGTATCAAAACCGTACGTAGTAAAGGGTATTTGTTCGTTAAAGAAGGCAATTAATACGTTATCTTTGATACAAGTATTTGGTCTATATTACCTTCTGATAAAAAACCAGCATCATGCTGGTTTTTTATGGCTTAAATTTTAATTTTTAAACTTAAATGCTGTGTTATGTGGTTTAATTGAGCGATAATTATCGATGCTAGATATCTAGTATCAGGTAAGAAATGCCATAATCATTTATTATCTATTAATAATTTTTTCAATTAGGTTGGTCACGGCCCGTATGTCATTAGTTTCTTCTCTTAAACACAGTATTTTTGTTCGTATATATGCCGGACTATTGATAGTCTGCTTGTGCGTGGCATTGTTCGCCCAATTATTGATGGATACCATTAATAAGGAACGTGTCCAGTCTTATCGTGAAAACATGGCGACGGGTGCCTTTCATATTGTCAGTGAAGGGATTGCGCATCAAGAGAGTGACTCTCAGCGTGAATATTGGTTGTCTGATGCTAGTAGCTTATTTGGCACAGAATTCAGTATTGTGCCGATTAATGAGGTGGATTTCAATGCCAGTGAGCTGCGGCGCTTTGAGAAAGGTAATACTGTGGTTCGCTATGTTAGCCAACCTGTTTATGCCGATGTTTATTACCGCTTACCGGATAATAAGAGTGTCTTAACAGCGCGCATATCGCAGGTCACCGAACAGCAAGTACGTGCCATCGCTGTGTTTTTGCTCGATGATTTATCATACCATGCTACCTTATCCGATAAGCGGTCGCGTTTGGCTGAGTTAGAGGAGAAGTTTGCTTTTCCATTAGAATTTAAAGCGGTTACTACGCTCAATTTAGATCCTGATCAGATGGCACGCTTGCGCCGCGATGAGGTGGTCATCTTATTACAAGATACCAATACCAGTAAAAGTAACTCAGCAATCAAAGTCGTTGTACCTTCTGAAATCAATGATATGGCTATCTTAATTGGTCCGGTCCCGTTATTTAACTGGTTCCCGCTGAATCTCATTATTAGTATGATTTTGATCAGTATGTTTTTAATCAGCTTGGGCGTATATGCGCTTATCTTTCCGCTCGAGCGCAAATTGCAATTGATTCAAGTCGGTGTTAATGAAGTCAGTAAAGGCAATCTTGATATCAAAGTACAGGTTATCGGCCAAGATGAAATTGCACGCTTATCCGCTACCTTTAATGCGATGACGGCACATATCAAGCGTTTGATTGAGTCACAGCGTGAGCTGACGCGAGCGGTATCGCATGAACTGCGTACCCCTGTTGCTCGTATTCGTTTTGCGGTTGATATGCTGGCAGATACCGACGATGAAGACTCGCGCTTTATGCAGCGTGATTTTATTGATGAGGATATCGAAGCGCTTAACGGTTTGATTGATGAAATTTTAACTTATGCTAAGCTTGAAGAGGGCTCACCGAAACTAGATTTGGAGCCGGTCAACTTGCGAGAATTGCTCGAGCAAATAGAGCGTGAGACCAATGCTTTAGGTAAGCCTATTAAGATAGTGACCAACCTACCCAATGCTAAAGTAACGGCGGTTGCCGATAGACGTTATTTACATCGGGTGATTCAGAATCTAGCCGGTAACGCGCTACGTTATGCAGAGACGACTATTATCATTAGTGCTGGGGTCAAAAAAGGCAATGCTTTTGTCAGTGTAGAAGATGACGGTCACGGTATTGCAGAAGAAGATCGTGAAAAAGTCTTTATTCCGTTTTCACGCTTGGACGACAGCCGTACGCGAGCGTCAGGTGGCTATGGTCTAGGCCTGTCTATTGTGTCGCGTATCGCCTTTTGGTTTAATGGCAATATGAAAGTCGGCGAGAGCCGTGAGCTTGGCGGCGCTCGATTTGTCATGACCTGGCCTATCAAACCGCTGACCCAAGTGCTTGCTGCTGATGAGCTTACCCAAGAAAAAAGCGAACGTGATTTTGATGCTTAATTAGGATTGTTTGAATTACAATGGCGCTATTCGGCGCTAAATAATGCTTAAGTTTGTTATTGTCATTATGATGGTAGAAGCTGATAAATCATTGGCTAAAATAGTATTGATTAATGGTTAATTAACAACTGATGGTTTATGACAGCTTTTAAAGCAGATTAAAAATAGAGGAGGGCAAAGGATGCCGTATTTATTTGGTGGTTTGGTCGTGTTGAACGCAGCAGCGCTCGGTTATTATTTATTCCTGCAACAGCCAACCAGCACAGAGACGCTAAAGGCTGCGCAGAATGAAATAACTCAGCCTTTAGCTTTTACCAATAGTGCGGAGTATATTCCGCCTATCATTGGTACTAGAGAGTAGTATTGCTCGTTTGGCTAATAACTAATAATTCACAATGAATAGCTATTAACCAAATATTGGCCGTGATGTGATTATTGTTTAACTACAGATCATTTATCTACAAATTATTTACATTATCATCAGGGATAGATGATTTGTCGTTTTCAACATCTAATGGCGGCTCACCTGCCACTTTCGAGATGAGTGGGATACGTACACAAACTTGTAGCCCGCCATCTGGATGATTAATCGCCTCGACCGTCCCATGATGCAAGCGCGCAATACGGTCGACAATCGCCAGACCAAGCCCACTACCTTGAGTGGTACGCGCTGATTCGCCGCGCTCAAACGGCTGCATGACACGCTCTAACTGGTCTTCTGCGACCCCATCACCACAGTCACGCACACATATCACTAATTGCTCTTTTGCTTCTTTATTGACCTCGTTTTCAGTCACCATTTCACTGTCTTCTATCTCAGCCTTCTCTATAAAGGTCGGTACTATGGTCGCTGATAAATAAATCGGTGCTTTGCCGTAACGCTTGGCGTTATTAACCAGATTGATAACCAGACGCTTAATAGACATCGGCCGGATAGGAACCACTTTGTGACATTCAGACTGGTAAATAAATTCTAGTGGCGCAAATTGCACCATGATTTCATTAAAGATGGTATCTAAATTGGTCAGGCGTACCGGCTCATCGGAACCGTCTTTCATAAAGGAGATAAACTGCTCTAAGATAGCATCCATATCCTCAACATCATAAATCAATCCTTCACGAAAAAAATCATCAGGCAGCATCTCAGCGGTCAAACGCATACGGGTTAGCGGTGTACGTAAATCATGCGAGATACCTGCCAGCATAATCGTACGCTCTTTTTGTGCTTGATTCAGAGTGGTAAATAAGCGGTTAAAGGCCATATTAACTTGGCGTATTTCAGTCGGTCCATTATGGGTCGGTAACGTAGTAGCATGACCCAAGCGAATATAGTTGGTGGCTGCCCGCTGCAAATACCGTAGCGGACGATTTAATTGGCGTGCTAACAAAATAATGGTTAGCAAGGTCAAAATAGGTAGGCCTACTAAGAATAACCATAATAGCGCAGGGCTATATTGCGAATAATATACCACCGGTTCGCGGATCCAAAAGCTGGTATCGCGGCTGTCTTGCACCCACAGCTGCGGCGTCGGTTTAAACTTAAAATACACTTCTACTGGACGCCCTAATTGCGCGCCAATTTCGCGTTGTAGCACATCAGTAAACACACCAACAAAGGCTTTATCTTCTATGGTCGGAAAGTCGCTAGGATTATTGACCACAACCACATGCGAGTGCTGATAAATCCATTGCCGCACGGCAGGGTTATGTTTCCAGTCTTGATTGACGCTGTTCATTAAGCGTAATTCGCTGGTCAGATAACGCGCATGGTTTTTAAGCTCGGGTAAATACAGGCTACGCCAAAAAAACAAAATCGATACCCCTACACTGATAATGACAATAAAAGCCACCATTAAGGTGGTCAGCCAAGTGTTAGAGTAGGAGCGGGCAAGCCGACCTTTACGTCGTGGTTGCGATTTTGGTGTGGTCATAAGAATCCAAAAGGTTGAGCAAGACATTTATAAAAGTAGTTTTTCTAAAACTATCTATAAACATAGCGTTTTTTATTGAGTTTTTACATATAAAAAATATAACTTCATTCGGTATGACAAGCCTACGATTTAAAGCTTTATTAAGCCGCTCTTTTGTTGTGCGGTTTGACCGTAGGGTTTGGTTATAGGTTTGCTTGTAGGATAGCATAATCAAATAATGCGATTGTGGGCTTTACCGATAGAATGAGTAGCCAATTTAACAGGGTTAAGCCCAACAAATTAACCACGAAATATAAATTATGTTTTACATGCATTGCTATTTAAGCTATTGTTAATAAATAATTAAATAAGCACAGTTTATGTTTTCAATAAAACAAGACTGTGATATAATTATGCCCTTTTTGGTATACCTGCGAAAGAGAGAATTCACATGGTTGTTATTCGTTTAGCACGGGGCGGTGCCAAGAAACGCCCATTTTATCAAGTAGTTGTTGCTGATCAACGCCGCGCGCGTGACGGTCGCTACATTGAAAACATCGGCTTTTTTAACCCACTCGCTAAAGAGTCTGAAGAAGCAGTACGCCTAAACATGGAAGCGTACAATGCGTGGATCGCTAAAGGTGCACAACCTTCAGATCGCGTTGCTTCATTAGCAAAAGCTTATAACAAGTCTGTAGCTCAAACTGAAGCAACTGCTTAAGTTTTGGTTACTAAGTACTAATAGCGTGATGTTTACGTTTATTAGTCGACTTTATAAAACATAGCGTAACTGGTCTGACCAGGGTGCGCCATTAACTGTTTATTACTTTTGATTGCGTTTATCGCTTTTGATTGCGTTTATCGCTTTTGATTGAACTGTATTCAGCATTGCTGTTTTAATCATCGTTAGGTTAGCCGTTATGTCATCTGTTCCAAACGCTAGTGCACTTATGAAAATCGGTCAGCTAAAAAAGCCTTATGGCATTAAAGGCTGGCTGTGGGTATTTAGTGATACGGATGATCGTACGGCAATATTTGACATGCAGCCTTGGTGGATGAAAACTGCTACTGGTATGAAGCCTTTGACCGTAAAGGCTTGGCGTGAGCAAGGGACAGGTATTGTCGCTCAATTTGAGCAAATACCTGACCGTAACCTTGCTGAGACCATGAATGGGGTAACCCTTTGGGTCGAACAAAACGTTTTGCCAGAAACAGCGGAAGACGAATATTATTGGTCGGATTTGGTCAGCTTGCGCGTGATGAACGAGCAAGATGAGTATTTAGGCAATATTACTGAAATGTTTGAAACTGGTGCCCATGACATCATGCGTGTAACGGCAAATTCAGACAGTTTGGATAAAGAAGAGCGCCTGATACCTTGGCATAAGCAAACAGTGATTGAAGTCAATATGACTGAGAAAACCGTGCTTGTGGCATGGCCAAGTGATTATTAATAATAAGCAATTATTAACACAAGCTTTGGTGATATAAGTTTCGGCTTTATCGTTAAAGGTTGTTGATAGTCACACCGATTTATTTAGCCACTGTTATCCATTGTGCAAGTAGACATTCGATGTATTTTGCCGTGATTAGTATTTTCCCTGAAATGTTTGCCACGATTCGTGAGTTTGGAATCACGGGACGGGCAGTCACTCAGGAGCAAGTCACGATTGAATGCATCAACCCGCGCGATTATACCACTGATAATTATCGCCGTATTGATGAGCGCCCGTATGGTGGCGGTCCTGGCATGGTGATGATGGCTGAGCCATTATCCCAAGCGATTGAGGATGCCCGCCTGCGAGCCAGTCAACATGGCTGCCGTGTCGATAGTGAGCATTGTCCGGTGATATATATGTCACCACAAGGCAAGACGCTCAGCGAAAGTAGTGTGGTCAGTATGACTGAGTATGACGGCATGATTTTATTATGTGGTCGTTACGAAGGTATTGATGAGCGCTTACTGTCGCAGTATGTCGACATTGAGATATCACTCGGTGATTACGTCTTAACGGGTGGTGAGCTACCAGCCATGGTACTGATGGATAGTGTGATACGTCGTCTGCCTGATATTATGGGTGATGATAAGTCAGCTGAGCAAGACTCGTTCGTCGATGGCTTGCTTGATTGTCCACATTATACTAAGCCGCATGAGTTTGCTGGTATGGCGGTCCCTGAAGTATTACTTTCAGGTCATCATGCTAATATCGCTAAGTGGCGCTTTAGCCAACAAGTTGAACGTACGCAAACGCGGCGTCCAGATTTATGGCAAGCGTTTACCCCAACGGTAGAGCAAGCAAAGTGGCTCAAAGCATTGGCTAAAGCAGATAAAAAATAGCGTTAATAGCGGTTAAAAACATAAACAGTTAAGAAATAAAATTTTGAGCAGTAATAAAACGAGTCATAGCATAATGGCCGTTTGTCATAACCCATTTACGTTGTAGCTGTTATTAATCTAAGATATTAATAATAGGTATGATTAATTATTACAAACAGGTGATATGCGTCAAGCCTCTATTATCTAATGTGAGGAGATAACTCTCATGAGCAACAAGCATCCATTGGTTCAGGTCATCGAAAATGCTCAATTGATTGAGCGCCCAAGCTTTGCACCCGGCGATACCGTTGTGGTTCAAGTAAAAGTACGTGAAGGTGAGCGTGAGCGTTTACAGGCTTTTGAAGGCGTTGTAATTGCTAAGCGTAACCGCGGTTTAAACTCAGCGTTTACCGTACGTAAAATCTCAAGCGGTGTTGGCGTTGAGCGTGCATTCCAATTGCATTCACCAATCATCGATAGCATTGAAGTGAAACGCCGTGGCGCTGTTCGCCGTGCGAAACTATACTACTTACGTGAGCGCTCTGGTAAATCAGCACGTATCCGCGAGAAGCTTGCTCCGCGTGCACCTAAAGTTGTTAAGGTAAAAACTGACGCTCGCGTTCCTGATGCAGTTGAAACTGCACCTGGCATTTAAGCAAAAGTTTGCCACCTTTAGTTAGCTGTATGATGTACAGTCGACTAGGGTAAAGCAATAGTAGATACAAACCCTTATTCATAGGTTTATCATATAAATAAGCGGGTAGTACCAAAAAAGACAAAACCCCAATCTGTGCGTATGCCAGATTGGGGTTTTTGTATGTGGGGCTTTGTTTTAATTAAAAGCCGTAAGCTTAACGTTAGCTCTCGAGGTTATCTATACGGTTGGATTGGTCTTTAGATTTACTGTATTTACGCAGTCGAATGTAAAGGATCTTAGTCACAGTCGCAATAACTTTTTGTTGCTCATCGACGATATCGACCTTATATTCACGAAATACAGGCTCACCCTCTTTTGCCAATTCTTGAATAGTAATAATCTCAGCGCTAGGGATTTTCATGCGCGCGGTGACTTTGCTATCACCAGGGGAGATAAACTCAATGTGTGAGCTTTTATCCCAAACCACATAACTGCTACCTAATTGGTGCATCAGCATCAGCATATAAAATGGATCGACCATCGAATATAGACTGCCACCAAACTGAGTACCGACGATATTCTTATTTAAGCTATTTAGCCCCATACTGACAATGCATAAGCCTTGGTCTAGGTTGATATGCTCAATCTTAATACCGGCACCGATGTAAGGCGCATAAGTATTGATACGCAATTTAAGCAAATAAGGGGTAAGTAATGGCATGATATTTTTTTTGGCATTACGTTTCAGGGTTTCAAGATTTTTAGGCAGTAAACTCATAAACTTATCCTAGGGTACTTCTTGATTTTTAGACTGTTATTATTCAATCGTTATGGGTAAAAAGGTATTTATCATAGTGAAAAACTCATAAAGGTGCTAGAGCTAAAGCGTAACTTCATTTAAATCTTAGCACTTCGTTTTTGTCCATATGCGATTATCTATCACCCATATAACGATAATGCATTATGGCTTATGAGAAGAATAGTAATTAATGACTCCAATCTGCTATTTTTTAGCAACTAAGTACTTAATAAGTTTGGACTTATTTTAAAAGAAAACTTTACGTTATTAATAACAGGTATATATATAGTATATTCGAATTGTTATAGGTTCGCGTTCCAAAGCCTCATGACATACAATGACTGCATTTTTCTCTAGTGGCTTAACGTTTATCGCAAGAATAGTAAGTGAATAAGCAGTCGCTAAAACGTCGGTCGACACAAGGAAATGTGATGAGTAACACGCAGCTTCCCCCTTTAGATGGCAATCCACAGCAGCCAATCACTTCTGATAATGATTTGCAAGACAGCTATGTAGACTTACATAAGCCCAATTCTAGTTTTAAAAACCGTAACGCCTATCTCAATCATGAACTGCAAATCATGCAGCCGAAACGCTGGCGGCCTAATCTGCCGTTCCGTGATTATCGTTTTGAGTATGAAGATACGATTCCGGCGATGGCAGCGACAATCGGTAAAGTAGTGATGGTGGGCGCTATCGCGGCAACGTTTGCAGGGCCACTGGGTTTGAGCGATGCCTTCGTCCTAGAAAACGTCCGTTATGAGCTATTAATCGTCGCGTTCTTTGTCATTTTGTTCTCAGGATTTTTGCTACCGACTGCCAACCTTGCTGGTACGCATGGTCCACTAATTCCGCTGATTCCTATCGTCGTTGCCGCTGGTGGTCACCCAATGGCTTTTGGTCTGCTTATCGGTGCTTTTGGCTTGTTACTGGCCATCAGTAAAGGGGGCAGTCTGCTGGCAAACTTGACCAGTAAAGGCGTGTGCGGTGGTTTGCTGCTGTATCTGGGCTTTATTGGTACCATCTCGCAAGTCAAAAACTTGTTTGCTTGGGCTGAAGGCATCGGCATGGCGCATATTGCCTTTGTGGTCATTCTACTGACGATTATATTGTACGCCGTGTTAGAGAACTTTCAAAAGCGCTGGCTTGCCGTGCCGCTAAGTTGTCTATTAGGTGGCGGCGTTGCCTTTGCCATGGGTGCGCCCTTTGCCTTTGAAACAGCACCTGGCTTACCAAATATGAATCCTATGTATTGGTGGGGTGAAGATACCGGTTGGATGCTCGGATTGCCAACGATTGAAAGCTTCGTTGTCGTGTTGCCTTTTGCGGTGTTGGCCGTTGCCATGTGGTCGCCAGACTTCTTAGGTCATCAAGTGTTTCAAAAAATCAGTTATCCAAAACGTACTGAGCGCGTGCTCATGGATATCGATGATACGATGACCAGCGCTTCTATTCGTCAGGTGGCAGGCTCTTTACTGGGCGGTGCAAACTTTGCGTCATCATGGGGTACGTATATTGTACCCGCGGCAATCGCCAAGCGTCCTATTCCAGCCGGTGCAGTATTAACGGGCGTGTTCTGTCTTATTGCGGGTATTTGGGGTTATCCAATGGATTTGGCCATTTGGGAGCCGGTGATGTGTGTGGCGCTGATTGTCGGTGTTTTTATACCGTTACTTGAAGCAGGGATGGAGATGACACGCGAGGGTAAAACCACTCAGTCTGCTGCTATTGTTGTCTTTGCGTCTGCCTTGGTCAATCCAGCCTTTGGTTGGTCAATCACCTTAGTACTGGATAATTTAGGCTTAATTGGCTCGAAAGAGCGTAGTGCCAATCTGACCAAAATGAGCCGTTGGATTATTCCTGTGGTCACTTTTGTGATATTAACAGGGGTTATGGCAATCGTTGGTATGTTGCCAGGTATCCCAGCGCTATTACCAAATTTCCGTCACTAGTCGCACTGTAGGGTTGTTTTTCTGCAAAAAGTCAGCCTTGGTGCTGGCTTCTTTTATGGTTGTTGCTAAGCTGATAAAGGTTCTTGTAAAACGCTTACTATCGCCCCATAAATAGCTATATATCAGTATCTTGAGAGCAGTAAATTCTATGGTTAATGTCTCAGCATCGATTCCCGTCGACGATAAAAAAGCCCGTCTTAAGCATTTGATTCAGCGCCTGCCAAATTTGCCAGGGGTGTATAAAATGCTGGGTAAAAATGGCGATATTCTTTATGTCGGTAAAGCCAAATCGCTTAAAAGTCGCGTCAATAGTTACTTTGCGAAAACCATTGACCATCCAAAGACGCGAGCGTTAGTCGCGCGGATTCATAACATCGAAACCATTATTACCCGTAGTGAAACTGAAGCGCTGCTACTCGAGCAAAATCTGATTAAAGAACATCGTCCGCCTTATAACGTGCTACTGCGTGATGATAAATCCTACCTTTATGTGTTTATCTCAGCAGATAAGCCTTATCCAAGATTGGCTTATGGGCGCGGTAAGGGCAATCACCAAAAAGGACGGTTTTTTGGTCCTTTCCCTTCTGCGCATGCGGCAAAAGAGACGCTGGTGCTCATGCAAAAAATGTTTCAAATGCGCCAATGTACCAATACCTTTTTTAAACAGCGTAAGCGCCCATGCCTTGAGTATCAGATTAAGCGTTGCCGTGCGCCCTGTGTTGGTTTGGTGTCGCCAGAAGAATATAGCGAGGACGTCAATAATACCATTCGTTTCCTAAAAGGCGATTCTAGCGATATCCATAGTACGCTGATTGAAAAAATGGAAGGCGCGGCTGAAGTGTTAGATTTTGAAAAGGCGGTCTTTTATCGTGATCAGCTGTCTATGCTGCGTGAAGTACAAGCAAAGCAAGCCGTTTATACCGTACAAGGTGAGGCAGATGTAATAGCTATTGCCAGCCAAGCAGGCATGACCTGTGTCAATGTATTGACGGTGCGTGGCGGGCGCGTGCTCGGCGGTAAGAATTATTTCCCTGATGTTGATAGCAGTGAGCCGCTTGCTGATAACTTGTCCGCCTTTATTACCTCATTTTATTTTCAGGTGACCGATGACTTGCCAGCAGAGATTATACTCAGTCATGAGCTACCCGATCAGATAGCGGTGAGTGAAGCGCTGGCCACGCATTTTGGTAGCAAAGTCGTCATTAAAACCAATGTCCGTGAGCACCGCGCTGAGTGGTTAGATTTGGCAAAACTTAATACCAATAATGCACTAAAAACCAAACTTGGTGACTATTTAGAATTGCATGCCCGCTTTGGCGCGCTTAAAGAGGTGCTAGCAGAGGTTACTGATCGAACCATCGACCGTATCGAGTGTTTTGATATCTCGCATACCATGGGTGAGGCGACCATTGGTAGCTGTGTGGTGTTTGACCAAGGTGGTTCGCGTCGCCGTGATTATCGCCAATATGCGATTCATGATATTGTCGGTGGTGATGACTATGCGGCGATGAAGCAAGTGCTGACACGGCGTTATAAAAAGCAGCCATTGCCTGATTTATTGCTGATTGATGGTGGTAAAGGTCAGCTCAGTATGGCAAAAGAGGTGCTAGTAGAATTGGGCATTTTAGGCGATACCTTGCTTATCGGCGTAGCCAAAGGCGAGGGGCGCAAAGCAGGACTTGAAGTATTGCATTTCCTTGACCATGAGCCGCTTGATTTGCCTATGGATAGTAAGGCGCTGCATTTATTAATGCATATTCGCGATGAGGCACATCGTTTTGCAATCACCGCGCACCGTAAGAAGCGTGATAAGCGCCGTTCGTCATCAGTGCTAGAAGTGATTCCAGGGCTGGGTGAAAAGCGTCGTCGTGACTTGCTCAATCACTTTGGTGGCATGCAGCAATTGCTTGGGGCGTCACAGCAAGAACTGGCTGGCGTGCAGGGGATTGGTCCGATATTAGCGAAAACCGTTTATAAAGTGCTGCATGAATAAGTGGATTTTCATAAAAAAATGACAACAGCCCTAAGACTGTTGTCATTCTAAAATTAATAATATTGAACAGTTAAGACTTTCTAATCATTAGAAATCAAAAGTTAACTGTTGGTTTGGGTAGCTGCGACAGTGCTCGCAAACGCGCTCCCAACGATTAAATCGATAGCACAAATACCAACGAACATGCACAGCTTTAGGATAACCGCATTGAATGGTCATTATGACCTCCATAATTATGATTTTAATTTCACAACTATGGAGACGTAGACAAATATTAGCATTTGCTATTAATGGCATTTACTATAAAATATATAAACCGTCCAAGGTGAATAAACTTTATTAGTAAGCTAACACTGGAGTTAGTCTCCATAGCTGTCTAATGTAAAAGTTTTTAAGCTCAGCAATTAATTTTGCTGGGCTTTTTTAATTTTCCATATTTGCTTTCTCCTCTTTATTGATAGTTCATGAAATGTCATATCAAATGACATTAGTCTTCTTTTCTTCTATAAGTCACAAACTTAAAATCTAAGCCACTTTTTTCATCGTGCATCTGCTGGGATTCTTCCGCGACTACAAACTCATTTGGCAGCTCTGGATAAAACGCATCGCCATCCATAATGTCAGTATCGACATGCGTCAGCTCGACACGGTCGGTATACATCATCGCTTCTTTAAACACGCGCTCGCCACCGATGACCCAAATGGTGTCAAGATGAGCACCATGGGCAAGGCTAGCCGCTTGCGTCAGCGCATCGTCTAAATTATGCATCACATAAGCTTTTACACTATCAACTAAGCCACTTTGCTCAGCATAGTCTAATTGGCTGGTGATGATAAAGCTGATACGTTTTGGCAGTGGTTTGCTACCCATCGACTCAAAAGTCTTACGACCCATGATGACGATACCTTGTATCGCGCTATCATTTTGCTTGGTCGTCATGCTTTTAAAATGCTGCAAGTCAGCTGAGATATACCACGGTAGCTCGTTTCCTTTGCCGATACAGCGATTGCTACTGATAGCCGCAATCTGGGCAACTTCGGTATTGGCATAACTCATAAGGTATCCTTTTTATTGTCTTTTAATATTCAAGCGATAAAATTTAGACTGCAACCTTGGCCTTAATGGCAGGATGCGACTCATAACCATCGACGCTGATATCGTTATAGTTAAAGGCAAAAATATCTGTTACATCAGGGTTAAGGGTCAAGGTTGGCAGCGTATAAAGCTCACGCGTCAATTGCAGCTCAACTTGCTCGCGATGGTTTTGGTAAATATGACAATCACCGCCTGTCCAGATAAATTCACCAACCTCTAATCCACATACTTGCGCCACCATATGAGTAAGCAAAGCGTAGCTGGCAATATTAAAAGGCACGCCTAGGAATAAATCCGCTGAGCGTTGATAGAGCTGGCATGACAGCTTATTATCTGCAACGAAAAATTGAAATAAAGTATGACAAGGAGGCAAGGCAACTTGTTCCGCTTCACCAGGATTCCAACCAGAAACGATTAAGCGTCGTGAATTGGGATTATTCTTTATTTGCTCAATGACTTGGGTAATTTGATCGATACCATCGTTATTGTAGATACCGTTTTCATCTTTAGTAGCACCATAATTGCGCCATTGATGACCATAAACTGGCCCTAAATCACCAGCAGGACGGTTAAAGCGCGCCGTTTGCTCAGCAGTCGACCACTCGTTCCAGATGCGCACACCATTTTCTTGTAAATAATCAACGTGGGTGCTACCACTTAAAAACCAAAATAGTTCATAGACGATAGATTTAAAATGGACTTTTTTAGTGGTTAATAGGGGAAACCCATCTGCCAAGTCAAAACGTAGCTGCGCACCAAAGTGGCTCAGTGTACCGGTGCCAGTACGATCGCCTTTTTCGCTGCCATGAGTAAGGACGTGTTGTAACAAATCTAAATAGGCTTGCTCATTTTTACTGTTGTGATAATAACTGCTCATAAAATTGCTCTTTTACGCTGTTAGAACGTATCTTTAATATAATTCTTTATATAGCTGTTAATAAAGACATTAATGCTAAGTAAGTATTAATAAGCTGACTGCTTACCCCAATCATAAATACCGCGCTTATAAGCATAGATCAGCATGATTAAGCCGGCGATAATCATCGGTGCGCTTAAGAGTTGCCCTTTGGTCATCCAGCCTAACAAGATGAATCCTTGGTCGGCATCTGGCTGACGGAAGAACTCGATGATAAAGCGGCTGATACCGTAGCCTAATAAGAACACCGCAGATGCTGCCATACGTGGGCGCGGTTTTGATGAATACCACCATAAAAAGATAAATAGCAGCAGACCTTCGGCAAAGGCTTCGTATAGCTGTGAGGGGTGACGCGGCAATAAATACTGTCCATTTACCTCAAGCATTAACTCTTGTAGCTCAGGATTGGTCTGTAATTGCTCCATATCAAAGGCAGCGGCTTGCGGGAAATAAGTCAGCCAGTTGTAGCCACCGTCTGAGACACGTCCCCATAGCTCACCATTGATATAGTTACCGATACGACCAAATAATAAGCCAGTCGGCACGCAAGGCACGATAAAATCGAACACTTGAAAAGTGGTCTTTTTATATTTACGCGCAAAGAACCACATGCCCAGCATGACGCCGATAAAGCCACCGTGAAAAGACATACCGCCTTCCCAAACTCGCAACAGATACGCAGGGTTTTGCAAAAGCTCGCCGAACTGATAAAACAGTACATAACCAATGCGACCGCCTAAAATGACACCAAGCGCCCCATAAAAGACCAAATCAGAGACCATATCGGTGGTCCAATTGTCGCGTTTGGTGCTGCGATACCAAGCAAGGCCATAAGCGGCGGCAAAGGCCAACAGATACATTAAGCCATACCAGTGCACTTCTACTGGTCCCAAAGATAGCGCTACGGGATCATACTGAGGGTGAATCATCATAAGAGCATCATATTATTGATAATGGAATGTAGCTCATAATAGCAAAATTCATCCCTTGGGAATACTATGATAAGTTTATCGACAAATAAATGGTTGAGTGTATGTACAGATAACTCGATAAATGAATTGATGGTTGCATTGTTGAATAAATAGCAAAGCCTTGCAAAAACCGATAAGATGAAAAAAAGCGCTTCACTTCCTAAGGAACCCTTATGCAGCCATATTTATCGACATTATCCGTGCTAGGTGTAGTAGCTTCAGGCTTAACGCTGTGGGTTCCTATAAATGCCCAAGCGGCGATGAGCAATATTGAGAACATCACTATTTACCAAGGCTTAGCCAGTGTAACGCGTACTTTGCCAATTAGCGGTAGCGGCGAGCAGACACTGGTTTTTTCTTGCTTATCGCCAACCATCGAACCAGATAGTATCAGCGTTCAAGCATTGGGCAATGTCAATGTTGGCGAAGTCAGTATCGAAACCTTAAGCGCTGAACAAGCGGCACAATGTCAATATGTCCAATATCAAGGTGACGCCAAAGTACAGAGCCAAAAAAAAAATCTCACCGATATCAGCGCTGAATTAGAAGCGGCACGTTTAACCAAAGCTTATTTGCAAAATTTAACCAAGGTCACGCAAATCAATACGACTGCCACCCTTGCCAATAATGCACGCGATTTAGAGACGCAAGCGGCCAGTATTAATAAAAGAATTGTCGAGCTACAGCAGCGAGAGGCGCAAGCGAAAGATGCGCTGAATCAGCTTCTGGCGGGCAGTACTACCTCAAAACAGAATAGTGTGACCCAAGTCAGTGTACGTACCGCCAGTCGTACGCCAAGTACCGTTAAACTGCACTATCAGGTGCGCGGTGCTAGTTGGGAGCCAACCTATCAAGCTCGCTTAAATACCGATAATAAACAGCTTAATATTACCGCCTCTGCTGTCATCGCCCAACAAACAGGCGAAAATTGGAACAATGTGCCGGTTATCTTAAGTACCGTTAATCCCAATCAAACGACGACCAGTCAGCTGCCAAGAGTGGAGCGCTTATCGTTATATGAGGAAGAGCAGGCTAAGTTAAGCCGTTATGCACAACCAATGATGGAAGCGGCGCCAGTGGTCGTGTCTGAAAGAGACAATTATGGCGGCGGTGCAGATGATATGCCACCGCTACCGAGCTTTAGCGTCAGCAGTCAAAATAAAAATGGCATCACCGAATATAGACTGCCGCAGCGTGTGAGTATTCCAAGTGATGGCAGGCGCGTACGCACGGTCATTGATGAGCAATCTGGCACCAGTAAGCTTTGGCTACGTAGCACGCCAAGTGCCGAGACCGCTGCTTATTGGTATGCGTCTGCGCCATTTTTGACACCAGCTTGGGCGGATGGCTCATTGCAACTGTATCGTGATGATAACTATGTTGGACAGTCGCGCTATAATTATCAAAACCTGAAAGAGCAGGGCATAGGTTTTGGTATTGACCCAAGTTTGCTGGTGAAGCAATTGACCGATGAGAATAAACAGGGCGATAAAGGCGTATTTAACCGTCAACAAACCAAAACCATCACTCAGGCTTATCAATTTACCAATCAGCACAATCGTAGCGTGCGCTTGCAAGTGTTGAGCGCTGAGCCAGTTAGCAGTGATGACAGCATTAAGGTTACTGCGGCGCACACGCCGGCTATTAGCCAAAAAGACTGGAATGACAATAAAGGCATGGTCGCTTGGGAGTTTGATTTGCCAAGTAAGCAATCAAAAGTCGTGCAATCGACGTATCAAATTAGCTACCCTGCGGATAAAAAGTTAAGCACCAATTAATGTTAAAGCAAAACTATGCAATCCATTTAACTTAAAACGAATAATGCAGTGCTGCTAGGATAGATTTTGTGAAGCCTTTAGAGTGCGAAGCGCACAGCAAGCGAGTAAAATTTATCCTAGTAGAATGCTATTTTGAACGACTCTATTTTGTATTGAAAAGAATACCAATCATATAAAAGGAAAACTATGTGTATTGTCGCCATTGCTTGGCAGTTATTTGATGAACTGCCTTTGGTTTTATTATCTAACCGTGATGAGTTTTTGCAGCGTCCGACAGCGCCGCTACACCAGTGGGCGGATAAGCCTATTTATGCAGGGCGTGATAAGCAAAGTGGCGGCACGTGGCTCGGCATTCATCAAGAGCCATATGGCGATTTTTATGAGCAAAACGGACGTTGGGCAGCCGTATTGAATTTTCGTGATGGGGTGCAAGCAAGTAATGATGAGCGCTCTCGTGGCGAGTTAGTAGCTGAGTTTCTGAGCAGTGATTTATCACCGATGGCTTTCGCTCGACAAATCGATTTGCAAGGCTATGCTGGCTTTAATCTTATTATCGGCGATGCCAAGCAAGCATTAATCGTCAATAATCGTGGTCATGCCCCAACACCATTATATGCAGGCTTGCATGTACTCTCTAACGGTCAGCCAGAAGATAGCTGGTTTAAGACCGAACGCTTGAGGAGTCGGCTACGTCAAGAAGTACTGCCGCTAATTGCAGAAGATAACTCGCTTGAGTACTGGCGAGATGCTGCTTTTAATGTGTTGTCAGACAACACTCCAGCGCCAGCAGATAAACTACCCGATACTGGTATGGCTGTTGAGATTGAGCAGACGCTATCTTCTGTTTATATCAAGCCTATTGCTTTTGGTGATACAGAAAAAAATGTACCAACTTATGGGACTCGCACGCAAAGTATTCTGACTTTAAATCAATCTCCAAGTCCTATCCATGCCGAACCTATCTTCCGTGCTCAACTACAGAGTCGAGAATATCAGTAATTTATCTATTGTCATTTTACTCTGACTTATGGCTAAGCTGTTCTATTCATTATTTAAGACTCATTACAGAGGCAACTATAAATCCCTAATATAGATAGGGATTTATCTGTTAATAGTGACTCTGATGGCATACACTGGATATATAGGTCATTTAAGCGCCATTAATAATGCCTACTATCCTCTAATCAGAGGTCAGTTTAACAAGGAGTACGATATGACTATGATGAAATCATTAATATTCGTTGAGCCAGGTAAAATTGAAATTGTTGAAAAGAAAATTCCTGATGTCGGCCCGAACGATGCTTTATTAAAAATTACCACCACCACGATTTGCGGTACCGATATTCATATTTTTAAAGGTGAGTATCCTGTTGCAAAAGGGTTGACGATTGGGCATGAACCAGTAGGTATTATTGAAAAGTTAGGTAGTGCCGTAATGGGCTATAAAGAAGGTCAACGAGTCATCGCTGGCGCGATTTGTCCAACCTTTACCTCTTATGCTAGCCAAGATGGCTTCCCCTCACAAGATGGAGGCTATCTTGATGCCGATGGCAAATGCTCTTGTCATGGTTATAAGGCTACTGGCGGTTGGCGCTTTGGTAATCATATTGATGGTACGCAAGCAGAGTATGTGCTAGTGCCTGATGCACAGGCCAATCTATGTCCAGTGCCAGATGGACTGACGGATGAGCAAGTGCTGATGTGTCCTGACATTATGTCAACAGGCTTCAAGGGGGCAGAAAACGCTAATATTCAGATCGGTGATGTCGTCGCTATCTTTGCACAGGGGCCTATTGGCTTATGTGCTACTGCTGGGGCAAGGCTCAAAGGTGCGTCACTAATTATCGCTGTTGATGGTAACAATCAGCGTCTAGAGATGGCGAAGAAATTAGGAGCGGACATTACACTTAATTTTACAGAAGTTGATGTGGTCGATGAAATCATGAAAATCACTGGTGGGCGTGGCGTCGATAGCAGTATCGAGGCGTTAGGTTTGCAAGCTACCTTTAATCAATGCATAAAGATATTAAAACCGGGTGGAACTTTTTCAAGCCTCGGCGTTTATTCTGAGGATTTAGTCATTCCAATAGCGAATTTCGCTGCTGGCCTTGGCGATCATACGATTCGTACGGCACTTTGTCCAGGTGGTAAGGAACGCATGCGTCGTTTGCTGAATGTCATTGAGTCAGGTCGTGTAGATCTATCAGAGATGGTGACTCATACTTATGCGCTAGACGATATTGTAGAAGCATATGATTTATTTATGCATCAGCGTGATGGGGTCTTAAAAGTTGCTATCAAACCATAATTTTAGCAATTATAAATACGAAAAAGCCTGTATCACTCGATACAGGCTTTTTCGTATTTACTACTAAAACAATAAGTCTAACTATTTACTCCACCAACAAATGGTTGTTTTGTTCTGGAATAATCAGTTCTTGTTTAAGCGGTAGTTCGCGCACCAATTCTTGCAAGGCGCGACGATATACCCCACGTTTAAAATGAATCACTTGTCCGAGTGGATACCAGTAGCTGACCCATTGCCAATGGTCAAATTCTGGTTTACCCTCATCAAAGCGGATATGTTGAGTATTCGGCTCATCTAAGCGCAGCAAAAACCATTTTTGTTTTTGCCCAATACACAAAGGATACTGCCCATGACGCACATAGCGTTTCGGCAGGCGGTAGCGCAACCAATCTTGCGTGACCGCCAGTAGATCCACATGACGCGGATGTAAGCCGACCTCCTCCCAGAGCTCGCGATACATCGCATCCATCGGCGTCTCCCCGCGGTCGATGCCGCCTTGAGGGAACTGCCAAGCGTTGTGACCAATACGTTTTGCCCACAGAACTTGCCCTTGTGTATTTGCCAAGATGATGCCGACATTGGCGCGAAAGCCGTCTGCATCTATCATGACTAAACCCTTTTAAATTGTTTAAAAATAGCTTATTTCAACAAGGTACAGTGACAGCAATCATAATTATTATAGGGTGACTGTTATCGATACCATGGCAAAATAAGATTCATTACCGTTATTAAACCAAGAAACAACCCAAATGTGTAACAGTATTTTGCTATAAAATGTTTCACAAGATTAATACTTTAAAATCAGTAATTTATAAGCAAACTTTTGTAAGTTTTCTTATGATGGATTTTATAAGGGTAATAAGTTTGAATAATATTATCGTGATAAATACTTAACAATCAGATTCAGTGTAAATGGTATTTTTAAAAGATAGACGTTATAGCGGTTTATAAAACTCAAACAAGGAGATGGCTTTATAAATCTCGTTTTCGCTTATGCTACACTAGCAAAAGACATTATTTTTCCAAAAGACATAGTTCTTCAAAAAACAAGAAACCGTTACTATTCAAATTAAAAACCATGTGAATAAAGAAGCATGCGCATTCAAAATCGTACCAATTAAAACAAGGAATATTTAAGATGTCAGAGTCAAAAGCAAGCGTTACGTGGCAAGAAAATAAAGCCTTTATGGGTGTGTCACCATCAGGACATAACGTCCAAATCGATGCCGATAAAGAAAAAGGCGCCAGCCCCATGGAGCTGATTTTATTAGGGCTTGGTGGCTGTGCAAGCTATGATGTGGTAGCAATTTTACAAAAGTCGCGCCAAGAATTGACAGACGTACGCTGTGAGCTGACCGCGCAGCGCGCCGAAACCGTGCCAGCCGTTTATACTGACATTCATATGCATTTCGTGGTGACAGGACAAGATGTCAAAGAAAGCCAAGTGGAAAAGGCAATCAAACTGTCTGCAGAAAAATACTGCTCAGCAAGTCGCATGCTAGTACAGGGCGGCGTCAATGTGACTCACGATTTTGAAGTCATAGCAGGATAGGGAAGATTATACTAATGAGTCTATTCTTTGGGTTGATTCCCGATAGCGCAGCGTCAGGTATTTGGGCAATGGTGGTGGCAAGTTTGCTGCCACTGGCGATGGCGCTAACGGCAAAAGCAATTGGCGGCTTTAATTTAGCTGACAATGCCCATCCGCGTGATTTTTTACAAGGGACAACAGGAGCTGCCGCGCGGGCTAATGCCGCCCAGCAAAACAGCTATGAGACCTTGCCCATATTTTTGGCGGCAGTGTTGGTTGCGATGCTGTTTTTTGTACCGCAATTAATTATTAATACCATCGCTTGGCTTTATGTGCTGATTCGTATTGGGTTTTGCGTGGCCTATATCACCAATTTAGCTACCTTTCGCTCTATTCTTTGGACGCTATCGATGGCTTGCTCATTGATGTTATTTTATTTAGCGATTCGGGTCAGTATGTAAGCCGATTAGCCTAAGAGCGCTATTGTAGAACGCACTATTTTAAAATGCGCTCTTTTAGCAATAGAGTATGTCATCAATAAGGTAGTGATTTATGAGGCAACGCTTGCTTGTAGCGCCTTAATAATCACTGCTTTATTTTTTTCTCGTTTGATATCGTCCCATACTATTTTCGCCTCGTTATAGCCTTTGGTCAGCATCGCTAGCCACTGCTTATAACGACCGACTAAAACCACATCGCTTTTCGCCGCACCCTCTAAAAATTTAATCTGATGTATGATTAAATCCTGCCACAATAATGTCGCCGTATTTTCTAGGTTCTTTTGGTTTTGACTACTGTCAGTATTAAGCTGGGCAACTAAATCAGGTCGGGTAACTGCACCACGTCCTAGCATCAGATGCGTCGTACCTGATTGCACAATACAGTTTTGCGCCTGCTCACTATTCCAAATCTCGCCATTGGCAATCACTGGAATGTCTAAGGTATTAAAATTCTGAATTTTATCCCAATAAGCTGGCGGCTTATAGCCTTGAGTCTTGGTACGTGCGTGAATGGTTAGCCAATCGGCGCCACTCGCAGCAATTGCAGCTTTGATATCATCCATGCGACTGGTATCGGTATAACCCAAGCGAATCTTCGCTGATATGGGAATATGAGCAGGAACCGCTTGGCGTACGGCGCTGATAATCTCATACATCACTTCAGGCTCATCTAATAATACTGAACCACCACGATGGCTGTTGACCGTTTTTGCCGGACAACCAAAGTTGATATCAATCGCCGGCGCACCAAGCTCACAAGCGTAGGCTGCGTTTTCTGCCATTAATTGCGCTTCGCTACCAAGAAGCTGAATATGAATCGGTGTGCCGGATGCGGTTTTGGCATCATGATGTAGTTCTGGCACGTATTTATAAAAAACGTGTGCTGGCAATACATGCTGAGTCACGCGAATAAACTCACTGACCGACCAATCATAAGGGCGGCCTAAATCTGTTGCAATTTGGGTTAGGATTTGCCGCATTAATGGATCGGTCAAACCTTCCATAGGTGCAAGCAAGCGAACGGGATTGGCAAACAATCGCTGGATGGTGTTTTGGCGCTCTTGTAGAGCTTGAGATAAAGATGAAGCGTTATTCATGATTGGTAAGTCATTATTATAAATTGAGGTCGGCAAAGACTATGAAGTGTGAGATGAAAAAGAAAACTAAGAATTACCAAAAACCACCTTTTTACCTGTTTGTAATCCTGATATCAAATCCTTAATATTATGAATGTCCAAATTGCTTTGCGCGCGCGTACAAGCGACGTAGAGTAGACGCAGCTCTTCTGGGCTGATTTTGACCGCATTGGTCGTCACATCATAATAAAAGTCATCATCGAGCTGTACTTTACCCCATTCAAGCCCTTTGGCTTTATGTGCGGTCGAGATAACGTAATCAGCGTTTTCAATACTAGATAAACTATTCACAGCTTGGCTGAGCACATTAGTCCCATGATCGTCGACCAATTTAACCAAGGTTTTAAGGTCACTGCCTTCATTGGTTTCAGAATATTCTTGTACATCACCCCAATTATAAAAATACGCCAGTTCGGGCACACCATACGCCGATTTGCCATTTTTTAAGTTTTCGGCTGCCTGACAGAATTTAAGCATACGATCGGTATCCGCTTGCAGAGCAACTCTATGACCGAGTTTTAAGCCCGTTAGCAATTGCGACATAGCAGCAGCATTGGTACGGCAAAGAATGGCGTCTTTTTTACTATGAACCATGCCCTTATCAGTAGAAGACTGCTTATTAGGATTGCCTTTTAACGGTACATCTTCTTGTAATGCTTTGAGCAAGGTATTGGCAATCTCAGCAATCGGTTCGCCAAAACGAAATGACTGGGTCAACAAGGTTTGCGGCAATGGCAGTTTTTTCATCGCATTGACCGCCCCGCGCCATTCATAAATCTGCTGATGGGCGTCACCCACATAAATAACTTGCCGTGGTTGCTGGGTCAGAATACCCATCATCAAGGGATCGGCATCTTGCGCTTCATCAAATAAGATAAAATCTGCGGGAATACTTGGCTTCGATAATGCCCATAATTTAAGATAAATATCATGCCCGATACCAGCAGGATGGCGCGCATCAATTGACTGTAACCAGCGCTGCTCAACGGCAGGGTAAAGCATTTCACGCAACTGCTCGGCATCAGAATCATCAAGCCAACTTGGAAATTCAATATGCCGTGGCGCAGGATAACTGGCGTGCGTACTACAAAAATTGCTCACTGCATCACTGACCAACCGCGACAAGCGGGCTGGCGTGAGGGTAATATATTTATTAATCCCATCCATTTGTCGACGGACTTGTACGGGTTGCAAGCCCAAATCGTCACCCAGACGTTTGGGTGAAAATCTTGGTAACGATAATTTGGCGGTGATATCACGCGGTACGTGACGATAAGCGAGTGAGTGAAATGTCCGGCAATCGACGTGACCGGGGAATTTCTGCCGCGCATCGTTGGCAATTGCTTTATTAAAGGCTAAATATAAGCCGCGACCACGTAGACGCTCACCGATTAATTTGAGCGTCGTCGTTTTCCCTGCACCTGCATAAGCGACCACTTTAAATGACTTATGATCCATCGCCATATTTAGCGCGTTCAGCTGCTCATCGGTGGGATCGCTCATATAAGCTGGCATAGATGCGGACATAGTAAAGCTACCTAAAAAACTAGAGTGGGGACAAAAATCACGGGGGTAAAAAAAGCCACTGCATAGACAATGGCTGACTGGTCACAATGGCGCTAATTACAAAATACTTGCAAGCGCACAGGACAAAATAAAAATTCTAATAGAGAATAAAGGTAGAAATAAGCAGGTTATATTAACAGATTAACAGATTAACAGATTAACAGATTAACAGATTAACAGATTAACAGATTAACAGATTAACAGATTAACAGATTAGCACATTGGCTGTTTTTACAATAAGTGTCTGATAAGTAGAGTTATTCTTTCTCTAATCCTATATCGTTTGCCAAATCAAGGCTGCGCTCTTCTTTGATTAAGATTTTTGCTAAGAACAACCCTAGCTCAAATAGAAGCCACATCGGAATCGCGAGCATCAACATCGACACCCCATCTGGCGGTGTAACGACCGCCGCAACGGCAAAGCAGCCGACGATAATATAACGGCGTTTATCTTCTAAGCCCTGAATGGAGACGACACCCGCCAATATCAATAGTAAAGTAACCACCGGAATCTCAAATGTCAGTCCAAATACCATAAAGAGCTTGAGGGCAAAACTTAAATAACTGTCGATATCTGTCATTGGTAAGACGTTCTGCGGCGCAAACATGATAAAGAACTTTAGAACGCCTTTAAGTACAATGAAATAAGAAAAAGCCACGCCCGCATAAAATAGAAATATAGAGGACATTAATACAGGAATGGCGATTTTTTTCTCTTTTTTGTATAAACCGGGAGCGACAAACGACCAGATTTGATACAAGATATACGGCATGGCAAAAAAGGCTGCGACAAATATAGTCAAGCGTATCGGTGCCATAAAGTTAGACGTAATATCGGTCGCAATCATTGTTGAGTTGGCGGGCAACTGGGCGACTAATGGGTCGGATAAAAAATCATAAAGCTCGCGTGAAAATCCGACCAAGGCTAAAAATATCACTAATACCGCGACGCATATTTTAATCAGATGCCGACGTAGCTCAATCAAATGCTCGGTAATCGGCATATCGCCAAGTGAACTTAGGATATCACCAGAATCCTCATTATCAAGCATCTCTGGTGCAGACTTGCTCTCTGTATCCACTACTTTTTCTTGGCGGCTTTTTTTACGTTTAAATAAGCCCACTAATTATTCTCCTGCTTATTAACAGAAGCCTGTTTGGGTAAAGGGCTGTCCAAATGGATGGCAGGGCTGTTTAATAAAATATCGGCTTTATAATTGGGTAAATAGGGCGCTTGCGGCAGACGCCTTGCTTTATCATAAGCGCCCAGACGGAACCACATATTTTCCCATGGTTTGGTGCTGATATTTTGAATGTTGCTTTGAGTTGTTTGTGTAGTGATGTGTTGAGTGTCGCTATCATCATTACCTTGACTATCTGAAAGTTCAGACTCTATTAACTTTTTATCTGACCCATCACTGTCATAGGCATAATCAAACTCTTTTGGCGCCGCGGACGAATTATCGCCTTTTTCACCATCGTTCTTATTGTTTATGTTATCCACTTTATTGGTTGTAGGCTGATGCGCTGCTTTTAGATGCTGGTTTTGCGAGGATTCAAACTCTTGCATACTGCCGCGCATCTCTGCCATCTCACGACGCATTTCTGCTTCAGTTTGGCGAATTTTGGCCAGCTCTTTTTGCATCAGTTGGCGTGTTTCAGCCAAGTCAAGTTCCGCTTCGATTTCAGATTGCAAGGTAGAAACCGCACGGCGAATTTTGGCATACCATTGCCCAGCGGTACGCGCCGCTTGGGGCAGTTTTTCTGGCCCCAAGACGATTAAGGCAATAACGCCGAAAAGCAATAATTCAGAAAACCCGATATCAAACATAATGTTCCAATGTCACAGTTGTCACTGTCTAAATACTATACATTATGCTTGTCATCAACCTTAGTGGTTGTTGGGCGCTCTTCAGGGTGTGCAGTGCCATCATGGTCGAGCACCACCTGCTTTTTGGCATGTTCAGTATTTTCGTCTTTGACGGCTTCTTTAAAACCTTTGACCGCACCGCCCAAATCTTTACCGGCATTTCTTAGTTTGGAGGTGCCAAATACGACAACCACCACCACCAATAAAATCAGCCAATGCGTAATGGAAAAACTGCCCATAATGCTATCCTTATGTCTTTGTTTTCAGTCTTTATAGGAATATGTTGAGTGTATAGAATATTGCTGTCGTACACAAAAACTATCGACAGCTTATGCGAAGTAACACGTCACACTATTATAACCTGCTGTTATGACAAAAAGGTGAAAGCAACAATAATCAAACAGGGTAATGGCTCATCTTATAAAAAGTTATCGCGCGGCTTTTTCATCAATACCTGAGAGACCAAAGCGTCGACCTAGCTCATTTAATACCGCATCTGATTCGATATCGAACCAAGCCAAACCTACTAAGGTATGAAACCACACATCAGCGACTTCATAAATCAGTTCACGACGCGCTTCGTCATATTGGGTTTTATCAGTGCTTTCATTGCAATTGGCAAAGTCTTTAGCAGCGATAATGCTCTCTGTACTTTCTTCGCCAACTTTTTCTAATATTTTGTTGAGACCTTTAGCGTATAAGCTTGCCACATACGAGCTATCAGCATCTGCATGCTTACGCTCTGCCAATACATTATCAAGCTGCTGCAAAATAGAATGAGTGGTCGCAAGGCTGTTATTTTGATGGGTGTGTGAATGGTCTATATTTTGAGACGGTGCTTCAATAATTTCAGGCGTGGCTTTTGCACCAGCATTTGTATGATAAATCTCTGCAGGATCTTTTAATACTTTATCGACCGTTTGCCATTCAGGTGTTTGCCCTGACAAATCCAAACGCTGATAAAAACAAGACTCGCGGCCAGTATGACAAGCAATACCACCGGCTTGAGTGACGCTAAGGACAATCACATCAGCGTCGCAATCTAGACGAATATCATGCACGCGCTGGGTATGTCCTGAGGATTCGCCCTTATGCCATAACTTGCCACGTGAACGCGAAAAATATACCGCCGTCTGCGTTTGCGCGGTTAATTGTAGGGATTCAGCGTTCATCCACGCCATCATCAAAATACGTCCTGAAACATAATCTTGTGCAATTGCAGGAATCAAACCATCAGCATTAAAATTTACGGCAGCTAGCCAAGCAGGTAAAGTCATCATCTATCGTCTTATAAGTAGAAAGTAAATATTAATAAAAAGTAGGTTTTAATAAAAGGAAGCTCATTAAGCGCCATTTAGTCTATCTATCGTTTATGAAAGCACTTTATCAGTGTCCACTCTCTACTTAAACACAGCTTAGGCTGACATTCAATATGTTAAAGCAGTAAATAAAGCACAATTATATTTGAGCGGAATTTTGATAAAATAATAATTGTAAATTAGACTCAGCTAACCTTAGTTTTATTAAGTCTATATAGCTTAGTTTTCATTTTAAAGCTTGTGTTTTAAATGGCGAATTACCAAGGTTTAGCTGTTTAAAATAAGCGCCATAGTATTTGTGATTAGAAAGAACAACATACGATAAAGGAGGCCAAAACTTTCCTTGGCAAAACTGCGCACGATCTGTTAAAATAGCGCCTCCCACCTCGAGGCAAATAGAGGTTTAGTGCCTGTTTTTACAGCTACTATTTCGTTATTGACTATTTGACGACCAGGTTCTATCAAAGACAAAGAGGCAAATCATCATGAAAGTTAAGATGAAAACCAGAAGCGGTGCAGCTAAACGCTTCAAAAAAACAGCTAACGGCTTTAAGCGTAAGCAAGCATTCAAAAGCCATATCTTGACCAAGAAATCAGCTAAGCGTATTCGCCAGTTGCGCGGTCTGAAGATGGTGGACAAGTCTGACGAAGCAGCAGTTCGTCGTATGTGCCCATACATCTAATAGGCTATCGTCATTTATCTTTAATTAAGCGCTGTTTAATTAATAGCTACTGAATTAAAAATACCTGACTTTGCAATCTGATAACGATGTCTGTTATTCAACTATTTAATGACATCGTGACTCGTTTAACAGTAATTAAAGAAATCTTGGAGTAATTTATGGCCCGTGTAAAACGTGGTGTACAGGCGAATCGTCGTCACAAAAAAATCCTAAAACGCGCAAAAGGCTACTACGGTGCCCGTTCACGTGTTTACCGCGTAGCGGTACAAGCAGTGACCAAAGCTGGTCAATATGCTTATCGTGACCGTCGCAACAAAAAACGTACTTTCCGTCGTCTTTGGATTGCACGTATCAATGCTGGTGCACGCTTAAACGGCTTAAGCTATAGCCGCTTTATCAATGGCATGAAAAAAGCTAACATTGCAATCGATCGTCGCGTACTTGCTGACATTGCTATGCATGATGCAGCGACTTTCACAGCATTGGTTGAAAAAGCAAAAGCGGAACTAGCATAAATATTAGCCATTCTGTAGGTATGCTGCTTGTTAAGTGCTTATTTATAAGTAATTTTTTTCTAAGTGGTTATCTATATGGATAGGGATAATATTGATTAATAGTACGATATTAATAAAAGCTACCGCTGGTCGGTGGCTTTTTTTATATTAAATTATTTTATTGCCAGTTTTATTACTGTTAAGATGCAGCATTTTTTCTAAAGTTGCGCTTCTCATTGTCTAAATATTCAAGCCATTCATATAACGTGCCCTTACATTAAAATGAATAGGTAAATGGTTTGCAATATTTGGTCAAATCCCTACAATTACAAATCACTATAATTAATAGTCCGTTTAAATCAGGAAGAATGCGTCTTATGACTACCTCTGCTGCTACCACCGATTTGTCGGCGCTACCGACCTTGTCCACAGAGCTAAGCGAGCTTAATGAAGTCAAGTTAACCGAGTTTGCCAATGCTGCTGAAGCCTTAATCCTACAAGTCAATGATGTACGTTTACTACAAGATTTGCGTGTGCAGCTGACGGGTAAAAAGAGTCCCTTAACTGGCTGGTCAAAGCAGATGGGCAAACTGAGCAGCGACGATAAAAAAACCTACGGCGGCTGGTTACATCAAGTGCGCAGCCGTATTCAAGACACGTTAACGGCGCAGCAGCAACAGCTAGAAGTAGCGGCATTAAATGCTAAGCTTGCAAGTGAGAGTATTGATATCACTTTACCAGCTCGTGGTGGTCAAAAAGGTCATCTGCATCCAGTGACTATGATTACCCAGCGTATGCAGCAATATTTCATACAAGCGGGTTTTAATGTCGCAACTGGCCCAGAAGTTGAGAGCGACTATTATAATTTTGAAGCGCTTAATATTCCTTCACACCATCCTGCGCGTGCGATGCACGATACATTCTATTTTGATGCGCACTATCTATTACGTACGCATACCAGCCCAGTGCAAATTCGCACTATGGAAAAGAACGAACCACCGATTCGTATTATTTGCCCCGGTCGCGTGTATCGCAACGATTCTGACCAAACCCACTCACCAATGTTCCATCAGTTAGAAGGGCTTATGGTTACTGAGTCGAGCACCTTTGCTGAGCTAAAAGGCTTGATTAGTGAGTTTTTAGAAGCGTTCTTTGCCAAAGAATTGACTGTTCGTTTCCGTCCGTCATTTTTCCCATTCACCGAGCCTTCTGCCGAAGTCGACATCTTAGATGACAATGGTAAATGGCTTGAGGTTATGGGCTGCGGTATGGTACATCCACAAGTGCTGACCAACTGCGGTATCGATGCCGAAAGATATACGGGCTTTGCTTTTGGTATGGGTATTGAGCGTTTTGCGATGCTGTACTATGGTATCGATGATTTGCGCCTGTTTTTCCAAAACGACGTACGCTTCTTAAAACAGTTTGGCTAGATTTTCATTGTTAATATGACAGGTAATACGTCACCCTTTATTCTAAAATATTTATTATAAAATTCTGATCCGAGATACTTATGAAAATTAGCGAACAGTGGCTACGTCAATGGGTAAACCCCAACAATACCAGTGAGCAATTGGCTGAACAACTCACTATGGCAGGGCTAGAGATTGATGATCGCTTTGCGGTTGCCCGTACCTTTAGTGGTGTGGTCGTCGGTGAAGTTATAAGCGTCGAGCAGCATCCAGATGCAGATAAACTGCACGTTACGCAGGTCAATATTGGTGCAGTTGAGCCGCTACAAATTGTTTGCGGTGCGCCCAATGTGACTGTTGGTATGAAAGCGCCGGTTGCGACCGTCGGTGCCGTTTTACCTTCTGATGACGGTAAAGGTTTTAAAATTAAAAACGGCAATCTACGCGGTGTCGACTCTAACGGTATGCTTTGCGGTGCGTCAGAGATTGATTTGGTTGACGATATCGATGGTCTGCTTGAGCTACCAGCTGATGCGCCGATTGGCATGGATATCCGTGAATACTTAGGCTTAGACAATCAAATCTTAGATATATCTATCACTCCAAATCGCGGAGACTGTTTTAGCGTACGCGGTATTGCGCGTGAGATTTCAGTTATTAACGACTTGCCGATGCAGCAGCCAGAGATTCCTACTGATGTAGCGGTGACAGATAATGGCGCAACCCCTGCTGTCACCGTTAGTGCAGTCGAGGCGTGCCCACGCTATCTCTTACAGTCAATTAGCAATATTGATCGTAGCATCGATACACCAAAATGGATGCAAGATGCACTAGTGCAGTCAGGACTACGTTCGCACAACTTTTTGGTTGATGTGACTAACTACGTCTTGATGGAATTGGGTCAACCATTACATGCGTTTGATGCTGATACCATTGTTGGTGATATCGTTGTACGTTTGGCACAGCCTGAAGAAACCATTACCTTACTCAATGAGCAAACCATTACCTTAACCGGTGATGAATTGGTCATTGCTGATGATAAAGGCGCGCTTGCACTTGCTGGTATCATGGGCGGTCAACGTAGTAGTGTGACTGATAGCACGACCAATATCGTTTTAGAGAGCGCCTTCTTTAGCCAATTAGCTATTGCTGCGCGCGCGCGCCGTTTTGGTCTGCATACTGATGCCTCACAACGTTTTGAGCGTGGAGTCGATTTTGAATTGCCAGAGCTAGCATTAGCGCGTGCTGTTGATTTGATTACCAGCGTCACAGGTAGCCAAGCGGGACAAATCGTAAAAGTTGAAAGTAGCGAGCAGCTACCAGCTCGTTCGCCTATTACCTTGCCAATTACTAAAGTCCGTGATGTTATCGGTATTGAGATTGCGCCAGCAGTGATGGTGCGTATTTTGACCCAATTAGGGTTTGAAGTAGAGCAGCAAGCGGATAGCCTGATTTGCACGCCACCATCATATCGCTTTGATATGAGTATCAAAGAAGACCTCATCGAAGAGATTGCGCGTATTTATGGCTATGACAATATTCCAAGCGTCTTGCCGCATTTGCAAGTCAGCATGGATTATGACGATACGGCGGATTTGACGCATGAGATGAAGCTAGCGCTAGTCGATAATGGCTATATGGAAGCGATTAGCTTTAGCTTTAGTGATGCAAAGTTAGAAGCCTTGCTCGATGATAAAGCGCTCGGAGAAGTGTTGGCACTGGCAAATCCTATCTCTAGTGACTTAGCGGTGATGCGCCGTACTTTGCTGTCAAGCTTATTGCCTTGTGTACAATATAACTTAAATCGTCAGCAGCCACGTGTCCGTTTCTTTGAGACTGGTCTTAGCTTTGTCGGTCAAAGTATTAGCGAGTTGGTACAAACGCCAAGTATTGCGTTAGTAGCAGTCGGCGATGTTTGGGATGAGCAAGCGTATCAAAACCGTGCCTTAGACTTTTATGATCTTAAGCATGATATTGAGCAGTTATTACCTGCGCAAGTAGATAGTGCGCGTATCCGCTATGAGCGTAGTGAGCTAGCTTTCTTACATCCGGGTCAAAGTGCTAAGCTCTATATCGATGATCAGTATGTCGGTTGGTTGGGTCAATTGCATCCTAATACAGCCAAGCAGTTAGATCTGCCAGCTACATGGGTGGCTCAGTTATCACTGGCACCATTATTAACCCTTGTACGTGAACAGCATGCCATCACCACTCCAAGCAAATTCCCGCAGGTACGCCGTGATATTGCCATCTTAGTCGATAGCGATATCAGCTTACAGACGTTAGAGACGACGATACGCACGGCAGCTGGTGAACTATTGACTGATATGTGGCTATTTGATGTGTATCAAGGTGATAAAGTGCCAACTGGTCAACGCTCATTGGCTTTTGCGCTGATATGGCAAGACAGAACACAGACACTATCTGATGAAGCAGTAAAAATAGCGACCGATAAGGTAGTGCAAGCCCTAACCGAAAAGCACGCTGCTCAGTTGCGTGACAGCTAATATCTAATCCTAAAAATATAAAATCTTCCATAGCCTCCTCATAAGCGAGGCTATGGCGCTTTGCTATTGATAAAAAAGATTACCTGATAGAAATTTTTAGGCATAAATTAAGTTAAGTGGTTATTAATAAAGGATTTTATTGCAGACTTTATTAAAATGACGGCAAAAAACCTTTATAATAGCTAACATTAATCCTCATACCGCTAAACCATGATATTCGACATCACGACATAGCATAGGAGTCGTACTGTGAGCACCTTAACCAAATCTGACATGATTGAGCATTTGATGAGTCATCTTAACCTGACACGCCAAGAAGGCCGCTGTTTGGTGGAGAACTTTTTCGATGAATTGTCAGAGAGTTTGATTGATGGCAAAGAGGTCAAGCTTTCAGGCTTTGGCAACTTCGAGCTGAAAGATAAAAACAGCCGTCCCGGTCGTAACCCAAAGACAGGCGAGCCTGTTGCGGTGTCTGCGCGCCGTGTGGTTACCTTTAAAACTGGTCAAAAATTTCGTCAGCAGGTTGATGAACGTTTATTTGATGAGTAAGACTTGGTAATAAGTTACTCTGTTGAGCCAATAGCGATGATGAAAGTCATTCTATTGGCTTTTTAGATTTATAAAGCAAATGATTTAAAAGATAGGATAGTCAATGCTATCTGGTTATTTTAGCAGCATAGCCTAGCGCATTTTCTACTTAGATTTTTAAAAGCTGATAAAATCCTAAATAACAGACATAAAAAAAGAGAGCGTAAGCTCTCTTTTTTTTACTACAGTATTTTTATTATGAAAAATAAAAATTACTGAGCTGGTTGCTCAACTACAACTTCGTCAGCTGCGTCTACTGCAGGAGTTTCGCTAGCTACGTCAACGCTAGTAGTAGTACCGTCTACAGGTACTTCAGCATCGATTTCGTCAGTAGCAGTAGCAGCTTGTGCATCAGCGATGTCAGCTTCAGCAGCGTCAACAGCTTCAACAGCGTCAGCAGGAACAACTTCGCCTTCAGCAGCAGCTTCGTTTAGCTCTTCTTGCGCGTCAGTTACTTCTTCTTGCGCGTCAGATAAATCTTCAGCAGCGTTTTCTTTATTGCTATCACAAGCAGTTAAGCCCATAGTTGCAGTCATGATACCAGCTAGAGCAAGTAATTTTAAGTTCATAAGGTTTTCTCCGGGAAAATGAAATGATCAGTAGCAGCAAAAAAGGTTGAATGTCCGAGATGTCTCAGAATTCAACTAGTATTAATCGCAGCTACTCAGCTTCCACGCATTCTATATGATTTCTTTCCGCATGGAAAGAGCTTGTACAATTAAGTAACAATAAAAAATGTAAAATTAATTTTACATTTGACATTTATTATAACTATTAATACAACAACCCATATTTATATACGTATAATCGATAAAACGGAGCCATTTTAAGAGGTTAGGAGCTATTTTGATGTTTGTTATCTGTTGAAATCGTGTGACTTATTTTTATTAAATTCAATAAAGGTTGCACAAACTGGGAGTCAATACCCTAGGGCACACCCTAATAAATAGCTAATCTTATACAGAAGTTAAAAGCTATACTTGATGGCTTTATTCATGGGGTTGTTATTGATAGCACTACTATATAAGACAGCTTTACAAAACATAGAATCAAAGGATTGATATCTTAATACGTTGAAGTCTTATAATACAAATAGTCATGTAAATATTATGTTTGAGGAGGAAGGTTATGAAATGGCAAGGCAGACGTGGCAGCTCTAATGTGCGCACAAGCAGTGGTGGCGGCAAGATGCTCGGTGGCGGTATCGGCGGTATTATCATCGCCGGTATTTTATGGCTAGTATTTGGGGTCAATCCTATGACCGCGCTACAAACTGGTCAAGTGGTTGCAGGTGGTGGTAGTAATACCTCTACCGAGCCTGCGACCAGCGATGATCGTGATACACGGTTTGTTAAAGTAGTCTTGGCAGATACTGAGGAAGTTTGGCATCAGATATTTAATGAGGCAGGCAGTACCTATAAAGAGCCGTCACTGATTTTATTTAATGGACAAGTCAGCTCAGCATGTGGCAGCGCTAGTGCAGCTACCGGACCTTTTTATTGCCCAGGTGATCAAACGGTTTATTTAGATACGTCGTTTTTTGTAGAAATGCGCCAAAACTTAGGTATTACTGGCGATGAGCAAGGCTCAGGTGATAGCGAAAACCAAGGTAAGGCTGGAGATTTTGCCCAAGCGTATGTGATATCTCATGAGGTTGGTCATCACGTACAGACCTTGCTCGGTATTACGCAACAAGTAAATGAAGCAAGTCGTCAAGTCACGCGCGCACAGGCCAATAAGTTGTCGGTATTACAAGAGCTACAGGCAGATTGTTTTGCTGGCGTTTGGGCACAGCGTAATCAAGAGCGTGTGCAGTTCTTAGAAGCGGGTGATATCGATGAAGCTATCAATGCTGCTGGTCAAATCGGTGATGATCGCTTGGCACGGGCCAGTGGTGGGGCAGTTGTACCTGATAATTTTACTCATGGTACCAGCCAACAGCGCGTTCAATGGTTTACCCGTGGTTTAGAGAGTGGCAATATCCAATCTTGCGATACGTTTAGCGGTGCTTTATCAAGTTAGCTTTTAGTTATAAAAACATCTAAGCACAAAAAAGCCTGCAATAAATTGCAGGCTTTTATATAGCTATCTAAAGGAAAGCTATATAAAATTATCTAGTCTGATTTAGAATATAAGCACCAGCACCACCAACTGCAGCACCACCAATTGCACCACGAGCGATGTCTTTACTATCGCCACCACTTCTGATAAGTGCACCAGCAGCAGCACCAGCAGCAGCACCTTTAGCAGTGTTACTCAAACCAGTGTTGTAGCCATAGCCGTTATTAGCACAACCACCCATCATAAGAGCTGAGCTAGCGATAGCCGTTAGTGCAAAAGTTTTAGCAAATTTCATAGTGTCACCTATTAAGTCGTCAAGTTTGAAATCCAATATACAGGATGTATCTAAATATGTCTGTACTACTTTGCATGATAGCCTGTTTATCTCTTTCTAGTCGTAGTAAAAAGGCTAATCTTTGCAAATATTCTGTAAAGTATGTTGCTTTACTATATCGTCGGTAGGGCTTTTGCTTACAGTCATTGTATTAATAGTAAAAGTCCGCTAACTACTTTTAAGGCTTATCCTGGCAATTTCTAAAATAGTTGGTAGTTTTCGAAACTATAATGATAAGGTCTTTAAATGAACATATAAAAACAAAAAAGACCACCCTAAGGCAGTCTTTATGTTTGTTATATTCACTAACTATCTAATCAAGTTAATAAATAACTTACTATCAATTAGTTTTGTGATTTACGTTTCATTTGCTCAAAGAACTCGTCGTTGGTTTTCGCTTCTTTTAGACGGTCTAGCAAGAACTCAGTCGCTTGTACGCCATCCATCGGCTGTAGCAACTTACGTAAAATCCAAACCTTACGCAGTTTGTCTTCATCAAGCAGACGCTCTTCGCGACGTGTGCCTGATTTTTTGATATTAATCGCTGGGAAGACGCGTTTTTCGGCCAAATCACGCTCAAGAGTAATCTCTTGGTTACCGGTTCCTTTGAATTCTTCAAAGATAACGCTGTCCATTTTACTACCGGTATCAATAAGCGCACTAGCAATAATGGTCAAGCTGCCGCCTTCTTCGACGTTACGCGCCGCACCAAAGAAGCGTTTTGGACGCTCAAGGGCATTGGCGTCTAGACCACCTGTCAATACTTTACCTGATGATGGAATCACGGTGTTATAGGCGCGGGCAAGACGGGTAATAGAGTCAAGTAAAATGACCACGTCTTGTTTATGCTCAACCAAACGCTTGGCTTTTTCGATGACCATTTCAGCCACTTGGACGTGACGTTGTGGCGGCTCATCAAAAGTAGAGGCAACCACTTCGCCGCGTACTGTACGTACCATTTCGGTCACTTCTTCTGGACGCTCATCAATCAAGAGTACGATTAAATAACACTCAGGGTTATTACGGGTAATCGACTGCGCGATGGTCTGTAGCAGCATGGTTTTACCGGCTTTTGGCGGTGCAACGATAATCGAGCGCTGACCTTTACCAATCGGTGCAATCAGGTCAATGATACGACCGGTCAAATCTTCGGTCGTGCCATTACCAAGCTCTAACTTTAATTGTTCGGTTGGGAATAATGGCGTTAAGTTCTCAAAAATCAGCTTATGACGCGAGCGATCTGGCGTATCAAAGTTAATCTCACCGACTTTTAACAGCGCAAAATAACGCTCAGAGTCTTTTGGCGGACGAATGGTGCCAGCGATACTGTCACCTGTTTTGAGGCTAAAACGACGGATTTGACTTGGGCTGACATAAATATCGTCAGGACCTGCTAAATAAGAGCCTTCAGATGAGCGCAAAAAGCCAAAGCCATCAGGAAGAACCTCAAGCACGCCGTCACCATAGATGGCTTCACCGTTACGGGCATGGGTTTTTAAAATCGCAAAGATAATGTCTTGTTTACGGCTACGCGCCATATTATCAAGACCCATTTCCTTGGCGATGGCCAATAGCTCAGCGATTGTTTTTTTCTTTAATTCAGTAAGATTCATAGATAGGTCATTAGCAGTTGATCAGATGAGAGATGCCATTATCAGCACAAATCAAGACATTGATTAAAACAACGTGTGTAGGACGATAGAGGGTATATGCACAGCATCAGGGTTTATGTAGGTTGGATTTTACGTGCCAGCTTATGGACGTGTTGCCAGAAATACGGGCACGGTTATAAGAGGTAAAGATAAAGAAGTCTACATAAGAGTCTGCGTCAAAAACTCAATATCAGTAATTGTGTTTAGTCATTGCGTTCAGTAGTGATGTTTTATAATGACGATTGTGTTTCTGTTGATAAACACGAGGAGAATAGCGACAAGACACTTAGGAAAATGGTTAGTTTTCTCTTGTCAGCAGACTATACGGGCTTCAAGCTGGCATTGTCAATAATTTTTGCCAAAAAATTCGCATAATCTCGTTTTTTGCTCAGAAAAGCAACAAAAAAGCTATTATCCGGTGTAGACAACAGCTCTTTCGGTGTAGATTTCTATATAAAAATCTTTTAGTAAACAACTACTAAAAACGATTATAGATGCTTATCTAGTACTGCTGCCAATGCTGCTTTTGGTTGTAGACCCATCACTGAATCGACTTTTTCGCCATCTTTAAAAACAAACAGGGTAGGAATGTTGCGAATACCAAAACGGCTAGCCGCTTGTGGGTTATTATCAACGTCGACTTTAACGATTTTAACTTTACCTTGGTACTCAGTCGCTAAATCTTCTAAAATAGGCGCAATGGCTTTACAAGGACCACACCAAGTTGCCCAAAAGTCTACTAGAACTGGCACATCTGATTGTAGAACATCTTGGTCAAAGTTTGCATCGGTGGTGTTAACAATAAGGTCTGACATAATCTTTCTCTCTTGTTTTATTATTTCTATTACCAACCATCTATATAAATATGAGGGTCATATTAAACAGATGATTGGCTAAAGAATGGTTAAGAAGGGGTGAAATTCTGCCATTATATTAACATGTTTGCTCAAAGTTGACAGGCGTAGGCCGGTTAAATTGTTTAACAATTACTATTAGCACAATAAATCGAAACATAACGACACAGGTTATGTTTTAACTGTCACTTGTCATCTCTATGGTTGTTTTTAACGCAAACTTAGTCGTCTTTTCCAATGCTGATTTATTATTGTTTTTAACCGGTCACTCACCACCCATTTTTCTGAAAACTAATTAGTATCGGCATTTTGTTTATATAGCCCGTTTATGAATATCAAAACCCTATCAATATATATAACCCATTACTATAAGTAGCTAAATTTTATGCCTTTCACTGATGAAAAGATAGATACTCTGAATGCTCAAGAAAATGCGTATCCACTGGAGTTTTTTCAGAGCTTTGCGCAAGACGTTACCATCTATCAAGATGAGGATATTTGGGTCGTCGATAAGCCCGCCGGATTGTTGAGTGTCGATGGTAAAGCGCTAAAGGTGAGTTTATTGGCACGACTTGAGCGTGCCAACCCAGCAGTTAAGTTGATTCATCGCTTAGATATGGATACCTCAGGGCTGCTGATTTTTGCCAAAAATGCCGCCGCGCAAACCCATATCAGTAAGCAGTTTATTGATAGGCTGCCGCAAAAAAGCTATCAAGCGCGTGTCTTTGGTCAATGGCAAAGCGTCGGTGCTAAAGGCGAGATATCGGTGCCAGTACGTTATGAACCTGCAACCAAACCGCGTCATATCGTCGATCCTAATTGGTCTAAGCACGCATTAACACTCTATGAAGTGCTGGCGCATGAAGAGTGCAACGGTCAAACCGTCACGCGCGTGCTGCTAAAGCCTGTGACCGGTCGTAGTCATCAGCTGCGTGTGCATATGGTACACGTCGGTCATGTAATGATTGGCGACCCAATTTATGCAGAAGGCGCTGCATTAACCATTGCCCCAAGGCTCAATTTACATGCCCAGCAGTTACGCCTGAAGCATCCCACACTTGGTGCTTGGATGGACTGGGAAAGTCCAAGCCCTTTTTAAATAGGTCTCTTTTAAATAGATTTCTTTTAAATAAATTATTCAGATTGAAACTTATCATGCAAAAACAAGGATTGTATTATGCTTGATATGACTGCCGGCAAACAGGCACTTAAAAAGCGCTTTAGATCTAAATCATCGCTAGCATCCTCAAATATGCCCGTCGATTGTGAGGTACTTATCATCGGCGCTGGGATTGCCGGTATCGGCATGGCCAGTCGATTGCAGCAGCAAAAGCATAAAGGTCTGTTTAGGCATAGAAGTCCAAGTCGCTTAAAAAATCTAGCAAAAAGGAAGCAGCAAAAAACCATTCAGCGATTTGTAGTATTAGAAAAACGCGCAGATTTGGGTGGTACGTGGGATTTATTTACTTATCCTGGTGTACGTTCTGACTCCGATGCCTTGACCTTTGGTTATAGTTTTCGTCCGTGGTTGGACCATCGAGTATTGGCGAAAGGCGGTGATATTAAAAACTATATTGCTGATACGGCGCGCGAGTTTGGTATCACTGAACATATTCGCTATCAGCATGAGGTGCAGCAGCTGTCTTGGTCAAGCCATAGTCAGCAATGGACGGCAACGGTAAAAAACCATATAAATGGCGAAGTATTTAGTTTAACAGCGAAATTTGTCGTGGGTGCGACTGGCTACTATGATTATGAGCAAGGTTATCGCCCTTATTTTGATAAAGAAGCAGATTTTCAAGGTGAAATCGTCCATCCACAGCATTGGCAAAATGTGAATTATGACGATAAAAAAGTAGTCATAATTGGTAGCGGTGCGACAGCGATGACGTTACTGCCCGCTATGGTGGATGAAGAGAGCGAGCAGTGCGCTCAGCACGTTACTATGCTGCAACGGTCGCCGACCTATGTTGCAAGTGTGCCAGGCGATGATTATGCGCTTGATTGGCTGGCAGGTAAGTTTTCACCATTGTCAAAAACGCAAGCTTATAAACTGCTGCGCACGCGCAATGTGTTGATGCAACAAGGAACTTATCGAGCAGCTGTGTTTGCGCCCAAAGTGATGAAAGCATTATTAAAACGTGGCGTTAAAACGGAATTAAAAGGCAGCGGTGTTGATATCGCGCATTTTATGCCCGCTTATAATCCTTGGGATGAACGGCTTTGTGCCGTGCCAGACAGTGATTTATTTATGGCGTTACGTGGCAACAGAGCTGCCGTAATGACCGATCAAATTAGCCACTTTACCAAGACTGGCATCATGTTTGATTCTGGTAGACACCTTGATGCTGATCTTATCGTTACTGCAACGGGACTCAAGATACAAATGCTGGGCGGGGCAAAGGTTTATGTCGATGGTCAGTCGGTCGACATTGGTAGTCGCATGACTTACAAAGCGGTACTGGTCGAAGGTGTGCCTAATTTGGCGGCGCTGTTCGGTTATACCAATGCTTCGTGGACGCTAAAAATCGACTTGGCTTGTCAGTATGTGTTGCGGCTTCTCAACCATATGCATAAGCATCATTATCAAGTGGCAGTACCGCAAGCAAAAACTGTGCATAGCGAAGCGCATAAGCAGCCAGATACGGTTATGGGTGCGCTAACGGCAGGCTATGTCCAGCGCGCGCAACACGAGCTACCAAAACAAGGCGATATTTATCCTTGGCGGGTCACTAATAATTATCTAAGTGACCGTGTGATGCTCAAATACCGTAAAATAAAAGATGATTGGTTACGTTTTAGTCGCTAACTCTCGTTAGCGACAATCCTTTATTGACGGTCATGGATGAAGTCTGTCACTTGCTTGCTTAGCATTTGCCACAAGGTTTCTTGTGCACTTTTACTGCCCCAGGCGTTATGCGGACTAAATATCACACGCGGATGGTTAGCAATGGTTAATAAAGGGTCATCTTTGACAATCGGCTCTTGCTCAAATACATCAGTGGCATAACCGATAACTTGCTCGTTATGAATGGCATCGGTCAGCGCTTGGCTATCAACGATACCGCCACGGGCGACATTAACAATCAGCGGCTTTTTAGCCATTTTTGCTAAGGTATCTGCATTAATAAGATGCTGGGTTTGCTCGTTTAATGGACAATGCAAACTCAGTACATCAGACTGCGCCAGTACGTCTTCAAACGTTGCATAGTCGTCATTACGCGGCGTACGCCCTTGATGCTCTGCCCATAACACCTTCATACCAAAAGCGCGAGCGATGTCGGTGACACGTTTACCAATAGTGCCAACACCAATGATACCTAGCGTTTTATCTTCCAAATCTATCAGCGGTATATCGAGCAAGCAAAAATTACCATTGTTTTCCCACGTACCATCAGCGACTTTTTCATGATAATGAATGCCAGCGCGCATTGCAGTTAGCATCAGCATAAAGGTATGCTCGGGCACGCTTTTGACCGCGTAACCAGCGACGTTATATAGCGTTATATTGTGCTTAGCACAGGCGTCTTGATCGACGTTATTCATGCCTGTTGCGGTCAGTTGGATAAGCTTAAGCTTGGGCAAATTGGCGATGATGTCAGAGCTGATTTGGACTTTATTGGTAAAAATAATGTCGGCATTTTGACAGCGCTCAATAATCAGCTCCCGAGGTGTATCATTGTAGGTAATGTAGTCAGTAACGCCGGCGGGTGCTGGCAAGTCGACATTGTCAGAGAAAGTACCTTTGTCTAAAAAAACCGCTTGCATGATGATTCCTTATCTCATTGTTATTTTAAAATAGATTACATTTTAAATAGGCTTACATAGTTATTGGCTTAATGTAGCACGTTGCAGGGTTTAGTCAAAAAGCGTGTCAAAAACTCCGTTAAAAGCACGTCAAAAAGCCTACAGCAAAAAGCCTCTACTTCAATGTTGAAATAGAGGCTTTATTTTTTGTGACAATAGTTTTTGTACTTATGTTGTTTTTATGCTTATAAAGAAAAACGCTTACGCAGTTTACCAATCAGACTACGTACGCGACTGCTTAAATCAATACGTACGTCGTTTTCAGGGTCATGCTCAACTTCATAACGTTTGACCAGTTCAGGGCTGGCTTTTAGTTTTGTATGATGCTGGAATGCACGGTTGACGCTAATTTCAAGCAGGCTGGCGCGCATTGGTTTTGGTAAGCAGCGATAGACCTGACCTTTATTAATCAAATCAATTAGCAAACCCGCATCTTGGAACTCAGTCTGTACCAAGACCACCAAGTGCGGCGCATCTTGTTTTAAGGTAAAGATAATCGGCGCGATGTTTTCGCCGCTGACATTGATGTCGGTAATACAAACGCCGATATCTTCATTCGCCAAATAATCATAAGCCTCTTCTAAACCTTTAGCATGCAGGACTCTATAACTGTTAGAAAATTGCTTACGTATTTGCTCAATCAGATCGTTGGTTTCATCGATGACCAATAGCGTCTGCTTGTTGCCCGAGCTGTCGAACTGCTCAGCGTCTTCATCTGGGTTATAGGTCAAAGCAATTTCAGTAGCGCGTCCGACGACCGCAAGTAGCTCTTCAGATTTGCAAGGCTTGGTCAAATAACGATAAATCTCCCCATCGTTGATAGAGCCAATAATCGCGTTCAAATCAGCATAACCAGTCAATAATATACGCATAGTAGATGGCGATACTTCTTTGACTTCACGCAAGATATCGACACCTACGCGCTCAGGCATACGCTGGTCACTGACCGCGACGTGTACGTGGTTGTTTTTGATATAGTCAATATATTCAGTCGGGTCAGTGGTGATAAAGACGTCATGCGTTTTACGAAACAACAGTTTCATCGAACGTAAAATACGCTGTTCATCGTCGATAAATGCCAACTTCGGTTTCGCTTCAGACCCTAACTCGGTGCTAGGGGTTTCCATTTCCAATTCATTCATGATGGTATCCTTATGATGAATAATAGTGATATAGCTTTATAGAATCATTAAAATAACAACAGAACCCAGCGATTACGCTGCTAGGCTTTGTTCTGTTAAATCATTATCAATCGGTAGCGTTAAGGTAAAAGTAGTGCCAACGCCTTCGGTCGAGACGGCTTTAATGTCGCCATTATGCTGCTCCATAATCTGCTGACTGATGGCCATACCAAGACCCGTACCTTCGCCTGCGCCTTTAGTAGTAAAGAACGGCTCGAATATTTGACCAAGCACTTCTGCGCTCATGCCTTTACCGTTGTCAATAACATCGATATAGACATTGCTGTCATCGGCACGGGTACGCACTTCGATTTTGCCATCCGGTTTTTCTCCCATGGCTTGCGAGGCGTTATTGAGTAAGTTCACCAAGACCTGATTAATCTGTGACGGTGAGCATTTAATCTCAGGCGTCGGAGCAAAATCAGTAATAATTTCTTGATGTCTGATAGAGTTACCAGCGATTTTCAATGACGCTTCGATACATTCGCGCACATCGATTGTTTTCACTTTTGACTCATCAAGACGAGCAAAGTTACGAAGATTAAGCACCATCTCGGTGATTTGCTCGACGCCAAATAGCGAGTCTTTAATCAGCTCTTTTAACTCAGCTGACAAATCATCTTCTTGGATTTCATCCGAAGCACGGACAATATTTGCCAATAACTTATCAATTTTGCCATCAGAAGCCGCGTTAGTTTTAACGCCTTTTAATCCTTGTACCAGTTCAATTAGCTCTTCGTATTGTTCAGTCAACTGTCCGATAATTTCAAGATTATTTTGCACATAAGATAAGGGCGTATTTACTTCATGAGCAACACCCGCAACCATTTGACCCAAAGTCGCCATTTTTTCTGAACGAATCAATTGCAGCTGTGAGTTTTTCAGCTCTTTTAGCGTATCTTGCAGCTCAGCGGTACGTTCTTCGACTTTAATTTCTAGCTGCTGATTGATATTGGCAAGCTTACCTTCGTTAGATTGGATTCGGTCGAGCAGATCATTAATAGAGCCGTTTACCAGTCCAATCTCGTTACGCCCTTCAGCAAATTTAACGTCGCTCAGCTTATTGTATTGCTTATCGTTAATCAGGTTTTCCGCTTGCGAGATTTTGTCAGTGGTTTCTTTTAGCGGTTTAAAGGCTAAGAAAGTCAGCATAAAGTAAATCACACCAGCTGTGATTAATAGTGCCAAGGCAATCCAGTTAATCAAGTTTTCACTGAGATTATCGGCGATGGCGTTAATTTCAGCATCAGGCTGGACAACGATAAGTTTCCAATAGGTTTCAGGAATCTCAAACACGTACGCTTGACTGCCGTTATAGAAGTTGTCTTTAGTCAGCTCAAAGCTCTGCAATAAGCGACTATCCATGGCATTTTGCTTGTTTTCACTATTATTTAGGTAAGCGGCGTAGTTGACCAAATAATAACCTTTAGAATCACCTGTTTCTGCTTTATCAATCGTGTTCAATACCTGCTGAACTTGCGGCGATACGCTAGCAGCAACGCGCTCGATAGTCTCGTTACGCTGAGCTTCCAAGAAGTTTAATACCGGATTCCAAGCAGGGTCAGAGTTGATAACTTGTTTGATATCAAGCGGCGTACCGGTTTTTTCATCAATATAGCTTAAGCGTTCAGGGTTAGACGAGGCGATAACTTTATCACTGTTATCCAGCAATAGAATATAACCTGAGCCCGAGCTTTCGCTTAACTTCACGATGTTTTCTTGTAGCTGGTTTAGGGTAAAGTTAACGGTACTGGCACCCCAGAACTGATTGTCACGCTCGATTGCAACACCGCAGCTCATTGCCAGCTCGCCTTTGGTTTGGCTGGCGCGGACATGGTTCCAGATACAGCTTTCAGGTTTTAGCAATTTTAAAACGCTAAACCAATCTTCTTGATAATAAGGACTGGTAGGGTTTGGGTCGCTGAGTACCGCTTGATAATCGCCATTTTGACGCACCATCAAAAACGGATGGGTTGCAGTATTGGCACCAAGTGCGCCTTTTTCAGGCCAAATGCCGCCACTACCTAATAAGTTATAATCACGCTTATCAAAGGCATTGGCGGTACTGACTTGTAAAATCGCTTCTTGTGGTGGCAGCGTTTGCGCGCTTTGTTGTAATAGTAAGGCACTACGCATGACGCGATTGATATCGGCTGAAATACTATTAACGGCAGTATTACCACGCTCAGCGACTAGTTTTGCTGACTCAAGGCGAATTTTATCATGACCTTCTTTCTCAACGACATAAACAACGACTGCAAGTACGACCGCAAACGCAATGAACAAAATGGTGGTAACTTGGGTACTGACTTGATTAAAAAAGCCAACTTTTTTGGAGGCACTCATGATGGGATTTGTCCTTGGATGATAAGAAGCACAAAGAATATTATTAAAGGGATTAATGGGGCGTGACCCTCAAAATTATCGTTAATCTTATAAAATATAATTATGTGTGGTTTTATAAGCGATAACTAAATGGACTATAATCAGCACTACTATCTCTATAGCGTTTAGACAGCATCTATAACGACTATGAATCTATAAAAGTGGGGATTAGATACAATTAATGATTAGATACAGATAATAGGTACTCGGTAAACTTAGAAAAAGCAGACAGTCATTTCAATATTGCTCAGCTAAATAAATACTGTAGATATTTAGTCAGAGGTATTTAGTAGAATTAAGCGAATAAAGAAATAACTTATTGCATTTTTTAACAATACAGCAACAATTATATGATGGCAATATTTTTTGTTTACTTGTGAGTCGTTATCTTATTGTTTTATAAGACCAACTTATGCTTAGCGTTAGGACAATCTTGGCAAAATCTGCTCTTGAAAAGTCAACTTAGCGCACTCATCTAGTCGCTAACGTTATATAATGGTCTGTTTTATCAATCGACCTAGCTTTTAAGTTGGGCGTTGCTGATATCTCCAATGACCAGCAGCTTATTAATGAGTTCGAGCTATTAAGCCAGTAATGCTAGCTTGGCCAGTAAACATAGCTTGCCTCATTAACTATCTATTTTCTTATCATCTGAGTACAAAAGACATCGCCTTATGACTATCTCTATCGCTTCATTGCACAGCACCGAATTCGCCGTTGGTCAACGTTATTTATCTGATACGGAGTCTGAGCTTGGCTTGGGGGTGGTCATCGATGTCGATGACCGCTGTGTGCATATCCTATTTCCACAAAGTGAAGAGACCCGCGTTTATGCAAAAAACTCTGCGCCGTTATCACGCGTGGTGTTCAAAGAAGGCGATAGCATTTCTGACCAAGCCGGTAAAACCTATACCGTAACCGCGGTCGAAGAAGTGATGGGCGTGCTCAAATACAGTGTCGATGAGCACGAGCGCGGCATTATGGAAACCCGTTTGGCGGCCAATATCACGCTTGCTAAGCCGCTTGAACGTCTGCTTGCTGGTCGTATTGAGCGCGGTGATTGGTACGAGCTGCGCCAAGATATCCTACGTATGCAGTCGGCGCTTGCGGGTCATCCACTTAAAGGCTTGATGGGCGCGCGCGTCGATATTATTGAGCATCAGCTTTATATCGCTCATGAAGTTGGCAAACGTATCGCACCACGCGTGTTGCTTGCTGACGAAGTCGGTTTGGGTAAAACCATTGAAGCGGGTCTGATTATTCATCAGCAGCTATTAACAGGTAAAGCTGAGCGCGTATTAATCCTTGTGCCAGACAGTCTGCAATATCAGTGGATGATTGAGCTGCGCCGCCGTTTTAATTTGAATTTTGCCTTGTTTGATTTGGTACGTACGGCAGCTATTAAAGAACACGACCCTGAACAAAACGTCTTTGCTACTGAGCAATGTATTATTGCTGGTATGGATTTATTGCTCGACCATCCTGACTTATATGACCAAGCGATGGAAGCAGGTTTTGATTTATTGGTCGTCGATGAAGCGCATCATCTGCATTGGGATGAGGCGCAAGGCGGCAATGATAAATATGACTTAATCGCTGACTTTGCCGAAGAAACGCCGGGCGTGATGCTATTAACCGCCACGCCTGAACAGCTTGGTGCGCAAAGTCACTTTGCCCGCCTGCGTTTATTAGACCCGGACCGCTTTGATGACTTGGATGAATTTATCGATGGTCAAGAAGCCTTTGCCGAAACCGCAGCGGTTGCAAGCGTCTTGATTGAAGATAAGCCATTAAGCGACGGTCAAATTGCGGCTTTAAGTAGCTTACTTACTATCAGTATCGATGAATTAGCAAACATTAATGAAGATGAAAAATTAAGAACCTATGCGCTCAACGAACTCCTTGACCGTCATGGTACGGGGCGTATTTTATTCCGTAATACCCGTGAGAGTGTCAAAGGTTTTCATGGACGTAGCAGTCAGCCGTATCCATTACCGCTACCTGAAGCATGGGTCGATAGCTATCAAACCAATGGTAAATTGCGTGAGCAGCTATGGGGCGAAGAAAACCAACCTGATGGTAGCTGGCTAGAAGATGACCCGCGTGTGCCTTGGCTAATTGATATCCTAAAGGGTGAGCTCAAGCATAAAAAAGTGCTGCTGATTGCCCGTAGTGGTGCGACAGTTGAAAGTTTAGAGGCGGTATTACGTCTACATGCTGGTATTAAGACCGCCATCTTTACTGAACAGATGACCCTGCTTGAACGTGACCAAGCAGCGGCGTTCTTCGCTGATAGTGAAGGCGCGCAGATATTATTGTGCTCAGAGATTGGCTCGGAAGGTCGTAATTTTCAGTTTGCAAGTCAGCTGATATTGTGGGATTTACCGGCCAATCCAGATACTTTAGAGCAGCGTATCGGCCGCCTAGACCGTATCGGTCAAACCCAGCAAATCATGCTGCACGTGCCTTATGTACAAGGTACGGCGCAAGAGCGTTTGTATCAGTGGTATAACGACGCGCTAAATATGTTTAATCAGATTTCACCGACCGCGCAAAGCGTGCAAGAGCAGTATATCCAAGAATTAAAGCCGATGCTTGAAGGTGCGGATAACGACGCTAATCGTACGACATTGCAAGATATCATTGATGCGGCGCTACAAACGCGTTTGGATCTTGAGGCGCAGTTGCAAGCCGGTCGCGATCGTCTTTTAGAGTACAACTCGTGCCGTCCACGCGTTGCAGGGCGTATCGCTGATGCCATGCGTGAATTCGATGGGCATAATCTATTGCCGCAATTTATCGAGCGCTTTTTTGCTTCCGCTAATATTGACCACAATATCCAGCGCGATGGTTCGTGGGTGATTGCACCAATTGATAGCACCGAGATTAGCGATTATATCGACGGTCTGCCACTTGGTGATGAAGATGGTATGACTTTGACCTTTGAACGTGAACAAGCGCTGCAGCGTGAAGATATCGAATTTATCACCCATGAGCATCCATTGATGCGCGCAATTTATGAGCTGGCAAGTACCAGCACCTTTGGTAATACCACCGTTGCGATGCTCAAAAGTGCTGCTATGCCACAAGGTATGGTGATGTTAGAGGTGAATTTCCGCGTCGAAGCCATTGCGCCAAGATTGCTCAATTTGCCAGCGACGTTGACCACACAAAACATTCGTGTCTTTATCAGTGAGCAGGGCAGCGATTTATCCGCACGTATCAGCGCTGATATGATTATGCCACATATCGAGCGTTTGGACAAAAACCGCGCCCGCCAAGTGATTAAAGTTCGGGGCGATGTGATTGAGCAGCGTTATTATGAAGCCGAAGACATTGCCCGTCAGCAGCTAGCAGAGATTGGCGAACAGGCGAGCGCCCGCTTTAGCCAGCAGTGGTCACGTGAAATCAAACGCCTAAAGCATCTGCAAACGATTAATCCTAACGTCCGCCCAGAAGAGATTGAGCGCTTAGAGCAATTAAAAGCCCAAGGTGAGCAAGCATTGGGTAATCTGTCTTTAGTACCAGACTCTATCCGTGTGCTGGTGGCGGTGAAACCATAGTTTTAAGAAATCTAAATAGAACGAGGTATAAGCAAATATCTCGTTCTTTTGTTTATCATGACTATCCTAGGTAGTTATTTGATACATAGTTATTTTATAAATAGTTATTTGATGCTTAGCGTTCAGCGGCGACCGCTTAGTCAAAGCTGTTAATATTCATTAAGATGATTGGCTTTTCGCCTTATAATGAGTTATTAACAATCTTTTTATTGGTTGTTTATTGCTTATCCTAAGCGTTATCTTGTAGGTTCCTGCAAGCCATTTCATATTATTTTAAATTAAAATGCTGTATTGGCTTAACCTATATCGTGTTGATAGGCTTTAGCATTAAGCGTTATTGATAAAAATAAGGAAACGTACCGTCATGTCTGATTATCCGCAACTGATAGATGAGCTGTTGGCTACCGTCGCGCTTATTGAAGTCAGCCCTGATATTTTTGAAGGTAAAAGCCACGATTATGTTGGTAGTCGTATTTTTGGTGGGCAAGTGCTCGCCCAAGCGATTATGGCCGCTTCGCATACACTAGATAAAGACAAACCCTGTCATTCACTGCACGGGTATTTTTTGCGCGGTGGTGATATCAATCAGCCGGTTATTTATAAAGTGCGCCGTTTACGTGATGGTCGAAGTTTGTCTGCGCGTGAAGTAACAGCGATTCAGTATAAAGAAGTGCGCGGTAAAGCGCCTGTCGAGCAAGTGATATTTTCGATGATTGCCTCGTTCTCACCGATGGAAGAGGGGTTAGAATATCAAGAAGATATGCCCGTTTATCCGCCGCCAGAGGATTTGCTTGCCGAGCAAGATTTAAAAGAAGAGTATGTTGGTAAAGTCCCAGACGCCCTGAAAGCGCGCTTTATGCGTCATCGTCATGTCGAGATTAAGCCGATCAAACCACGTGATCCGATTCATCCAGAACCGATGAAGCCCAAGCAAGCAAACTGGCTGCGTATTCGTGAGCTTGGCAAGCAGCCAGTGGCCATTCAGCAAGCATTATTGGCGTTTTCGTCTGATTTCTACTTGGTAGGTACGGGGCTGATGTCACACGGTGTTAGCTTTATGACCAGTGGCTTGCAAGCGGCCAGTATCGACCATTCGATGCATTTTCATCGTGAGTTTGACTTAAATAATTGGCTGCTATATGACATGTGGAGCGATACCACTTCTAACGCCAAAGGCCTAAACCACGGTCAGTTTTGGCAAGATGGTCGATTGGTAGCGACGGTACAGCAAGAAGGTTTGATGCGGTTGCGGGTACCGAAGTCTTAAGCTTTTCAGTTCTATAATAAAAAAGCTTCGATAATAAAAAAAGCGACTCAGAATATATTTTGAGTCGCTTTTTTTAGGAGTTTTATTTGGTTGCAATAACCTATTATTCTAAAATCTTAACCATCGCTCGTGGCAATCCAAGAGTTGCCTGCGCATCATCAGCATTTAGCCAATTAATATTAATCTGTGCTGCTTGTAAGGCTTCAGATATTTCAGCAGCTTGCTCATTATTTAAAGTTACCGATTGCGGGGTTAAATACCAATGAAAATGGGTTAATGAATGTTTAATAGGCGCGTCATCAATTAGGGTTTTATTAATGGGTGCTGCTGCTAAATTATTCTTATCTAACCACTCATTGATAATCTGCTCGGCCGTAGTAAATTCTGTTTCGTATACTTTTTCATTACTAGCCACTTCTAATTTCGTATCATCTTTATTTTGTGATTCTTCAGCACTCGTCTTACTACTACCTTTACCCTCAATTTTCTTTATAAATTCTAATGGCAAACTCCATAGTCCGCCCCAAATACCATTATCAGGACGTTGTAGCCATAAGGTATTGCTATCTACATCTTTAATCAATAAGGCATTGCTAAACTTGCTTGGTTTGGGCTGCTTTTTTGCTTTGACTGGATAATTGGTTTCGCGACCCTGCGCATGGGCAATACAATCATCTTGAAGCGGACATAATAGGCAAGCAGGTTTGCTACGGGTGCATAAAGTCGCGCCCATATCCATCATTGCTTGTGCAAATAGTCCTGAATTTTCCCTAGGAGTTAAACGCTCCGCTAATGCCCACAGCTCTTTAGTCGTGGCTGACTTAGTAATATCACCATCGATTGCCGCCCAGCGGGTGAGGACACGTTTGACATTACCGTCACAGATGACACCATAACGATGTAGCCCCATCGCCATAATCGCCCCAGCAGTCGATGGGCCAACGCCAGAGATGGCTTCCCAACCTGCTAGTGTCTGCGGGAAGTCGCCCGTCTCATCGATTACTGCAACCAATTGTTTCGCGCCTTTATGTAAATTACGCGCCCGCGCATAATAGCCAAGCCCCGCCCAATGCTCTGCCACCATATCCCATTCTGCTGCGGCTAAATCTTGCACAGTCGGAAAGGATTCCATAAAACGGGCAAAGTAGGGTAACACAGTGGTCACTTGCGTTTGCTGTAGCATGACTTCGGATAGCCAAACAATATAGGGATTGGGTGTGTCAGTTTGATGCTGTTGCCAAGGTAAATCGTGGCGACCGTTTTCAGCGAACCAGTCAAGGAGGCGGGGGGCGAAGGAGTCGAGGTTGGTATCGGTATGGATAAAACTAATAGCTGTCATAGGCAATGGGCGAGCAATTCAAAAGTATGAATGTTATATGAGGATTATGTATTGGGATTAAAGGCGTTAGCGATAGATACTATCTAAAGTTTGACCCGCTTGATTTTTCCATATTTTCCAACCATTACTTGAAGAGCCAAGAACAAAGTCAGATCCACCACTTGGTGTTTTGCACAATAAATTTTCTATTAGCTCATAGAGTTCGCTGTCATATTCAATTAATTCATTTGCTGACAACATTTCCTTTCTTTTATTGATTGCCCAACTGCTTGCTGATGCAGTTGTTCTCTTATTTATTAGTGAACCTGATAACACTACAAAACCATCATCATCATAATAACCTTTAGCAGAGGTACCGTGGGTTTTACAATAAAAAAGTGTGGGCTCCAATTGAGTGGAAGATATTTGAGTAAGATTTGTCCCAATACAGATAGTGTTTTTTGTATCTATAATAGGTGAGATCTCATTACTATTAGCACTTTTGTTGTTGATACTAAGTGACTCAAAAATAGGCTGTCCTAAGGTTGATAATAAAACATCAAGCGTATAAAACAGCTCCTCACAGTCGGCTTTTAATGGGTCGGGTGTATGAGGACGATTGCCAGTATTGCCATTCTTTATCTCATAACGTCCAACTTCAATAGCAGTGGCAATAGCTTTATGTTCCATATATAGAGCGTGCGTTTGGGTCATAGAGTTGTTGGTCGAGAGCATGACGAAAGCGCGCGTCCAGAAATCCTTTTCATGGTGCTGGTTCAGTCTTCTTTTTAAGTCACCAGTTTGTCCAATATATAGCAGCGGCTTGTCAATACTGTCGGTGTCACCAATCAAAAAGTATAAACCAACTTGATTGGCTTCTGGCATGGCAAAAAAATCATCAATATGAATGCGCGGGATTTCAATCAGTCTTACTGTACGCGTAGTCATCTCAGCCAAACGAAGCCCGCGAGGATTGCCTTTTGGCAGATATATTTGAATGGTTTTAGCTGATGGTATTAATGGATTCATAGTAGTCCGTATTTTTTATGAGATTTATTTACGATTCTTCCGCGTTTTCAAACGACGCAAACGCTTTTCTTCTTCTTTAGCGATTCTTTTCTCTTCAGCAGCGATGCGTTGTTCGGCGACGACGAGCTCTTCAGCTTCAGTCATTGCTGGCGTTTCTAACGTAATGCGCCCAATTTTAGCGCTACGTAATTCATTCACGAGAATCTCAGACATCCGGTAAGTATCGACTTTATTGCCCGCGCGCACACAGCCGCGATTACGTCCCGCCACTTCAAAAAACTCCCAATCAGTCTTGGGTAGCTCATCAATTTTATAGCGGGTTTTTAGCAGCTCAGGATAGGCTTGCATGAGATACTCAGCGGTATAACTGGCCACGTCAGCGAAGTCAAAAGCCGTATCCCGAATACCGCCAGTCGCTGCTAGACGATATCCAGAGTTTTCGTTTTCAACTTTTGGCCATAGCATGCCGGGCGTGTCATAGAGCATGATGTCATCGTCAAGCTTAATTAGCTGCTGCGACTTGGTCACAGCTGGCTCATCGCCTGTTCTAGCAACCGCGCGTCCAGCTAGGGTATTAATTAAGGTCGATTTACCGACGTTTGGAATACCCATAATCATAGCTTTGATTTGACGACCTGTACCGACTTTATTGGGTACCATTTTTTTACATAGCGCAATGATACGCTTTACATCGTCGGCTTTATTATCGTCGCAAGCGATGGCTTTAACACCATCTTGTTGCTCAAGATATTCCATCCACGCTTTGGTCAATTCAGGATCGGCGAGGTCAGCTTTATTTAAAATTTTGATGACCGGTTTTTCGCCGCGTAATGCCGCGACCATGGGATTTTCGCTACTATAAGGAATACGCGCGTCAATCACTTCAATGACGACGTCCATCTGCGGCATAATTTCTTTGATTTCGTTACGGGCTTTGTTCATATGCCCAGGGAACCACTGAATACTTGCTCTCTTATCCATCTGCTTTTATAACCTTTTATAAAAAATGCTAAAAGTAAGACGATCGTCATTTACTTTTTAATGGCGTCCAGTTTACTACATAAGCAAAGTAATGACGCTAAAAAGTAATGATGCTAAAAGTGCTCACGTTAACATTTCATTTAATGCTCAGAGCAGACTATCATTCAGACTCGTCTGCTAAATCCTCGCGTGCTGGCGGTAATGGTGCTAAATAACCAATGACTAAGATTAAGCTACCCGCGCCAAGGAAAGAAATTACTCGCCAAATTGCCTCGGTTTGCGATAAATCAACCAAGACCAATTTTAAAACCACAATACCCAATAAGCCAATACCCATAAACCATAGCGTACGCTGCCCATAGCGGCTAGCAATAATAGTGGCCACCAAAGCAATAAGCGTCCATAAAATGGTCAGTCCCGTCTGTACTTGCTCGCTATTCCAAGCGCCTCCTGTAACGTCGTATAAACCCCCAATCCATAACGGCGTGCCGATAAAAGCATGCAGCGTCCTGACCAGCATACTAGAGCCTATCCAAAGGCCAATCAGCGCTAAGACAATTAATAGCATATCGTTTTTAGGAATCGCGTTTAATAGGTTTCTCGATTGCATCCCATGTGGCTGACGGAGCAAATAAACGCCCAAGCCGTAAAACACCACCAACCATAACGTCACATCATATAAGTTAAATAAGGGAAAATAGGGCAGTCCCCAAATCACGCCATCGTAAGTAAAGTTGGTAAAAATAGCCCAGCCTAAAGTCATAGGTACAAAGATTTTGGCACTGTCCAACAGTGCCTGATGCAAATCAAACCAATAAGGCGTAAGCGCTGACGAAGGAGTTTTTGGTTCTGTATTATCGTCTTTAAAGTTTTGAAGTTGGATATGTCGATAAGTTACATATAATCCTATTAGCATAAAGGCAATCGGAACTAAAATAGTCATGACGCCTTTTGAATCGGGCAAGCCATAATGCATGGCTTCTGCCAACAGGATAATTCCCGCCCCAAGCCAGCTCGCGCTATCAAAACTTTTTAATTCCGCTTCTTTATGCCATGTTCTTAACCACAATTGCCCAACCGCCAACCAGCCTATGAATAGCGTGATAAATATCGGCCAATGAAAGGTTGTCCATTGATAATCAAATTCATATTTTTGCGGCAGCTGTAGTACGACCATGGCATAAAATAGCAGCAATAACCCATGGCTAAACTGCCTAATCTCGCGCCACGAATGATAGTGCGTAATTGCCTGATAAATGACAAGGCTGGTTAACAGCGCCAACCCTAGTAGTGCTGTTGTTGCTAATTGCCAGCTTACAAACCATTGGTCAAAATCGATGACCAATACATACAGCAACCAGCCTATTGCAGTAAAGGTTAAAAAGCGTATCAAAATTGGACTGCGCCAAACGATGCTAAATACTTTGCCTTGGCTATTGATTGAAGTCAGCCATTGATGCGCGGCTTGGATGCTGATACCTAATGCACTGGCGTATGAAGCTATCGAATCTAGCGTGGTAACTTGCTCTTGAGAATACTTCAAATGACTATTTAAGTCGTCATCCACGCTACCATTTAATATAGTGGGCGAGTTGCTGGCGCGTAAAATAAACATCGTCGCTAGATAGCTGAGAGCCGAAATCGTCAATGCTAGCGTTGGATAATCTTTGATAGTAAAAACCACGTTTATCATCAGCATCGCGATACTAAGTAGCTGTAATAACAACCCAAATAGTACTGACCATGCACGTAGTGAGCGCCGTCCAAACCACACTAACGCCAGCCCTTGTACCGACCAGCCAAAGGCAATCCATTCTGCATCAAGTGCGAGCGGAATAACCAAGGCTAAAAAGCCAAACCCTAATGCGAGCATGCCTTCAGTAATTAATGCATAACACTGACTACGCTGTACAAATACCCAGCCGATACCCAAATACATCACTGCTAAAACAGCACTGGTAATGGTTAAAGCGTTAGGAATAGGGTCTAAAAGAGCTGCAAATAAACCAAAGGCTAATATTGGTACTGAAAACAGTAAACCGGTATCAATGGGAAATACATAGCTATCATTTCCTAGATGAATCTTATCCATGTGGTTGACGTTGTTTGCACTATTAAAAGTATCTGCAATATCTGTATGGGCGAAATCTGCTTCATTGAGAATGTTATAAGCGATAATTTGTTGTGCGTAGCGAATAACGACAAAGAGATATAGCAGTACATGCAGCGAGATCAACAATACCAGTGACCAGCGCTGCGCCTCAATAACAGCGCTTAAGTTTTCAGTCGCCCCCCAATAGTATGCCAGTCCAAAAGTAACCATTACGCCGAGCAGATTGAGCATTTTCCAAGTACGGTAATGCGCAATGACGGCAATCGTTACGTTCAATAATAGATAATAGCTAAATAATGTCACTAAATTACCGATATCGCTGTTGGTCAATATTGGCGCAAAAAATCCGCCAGAAAGCGCCAACAATGCCAATGGTAAAGCGTTTTGGCGTACGGCTAAGCCGATGGTGATGGCTGACAAGATGCCAAGTCCAATAAAGCTCGGCATACTTGCCAGCACTTGATAGACGCTATAGGCGAAAAAGGTCGTTAAGTAAGCAATCGCTAAGCCTGCGCCTTGCAGAGTGATGCCATAAGCAAAACGGTTTTTTGCTAATTTTAATCCTAGCGCTGCGAGCCCTAAGCCAATGATGCCGATGCTCATAAGCTTGACGGTGATTGGAATTTCGATATAGTCGCTTAAGAGACGTAGCAATAACACCACACCTACAAGTAATACTAGCACCCCAACGCGCACCACTAAGTTGCCACCAAAAAACCAATTTTTCATAGAGTGAATAACGGAGGTGACGATAGGCAAGGAGCGTTCGTCCGGCTCTATGGTTGCGGTGGTATTTTGTGGAACTTTAGATTGTGGCGGTGAGGGCGATTGTAGTGACTTTGATAATATCGGCAGCTCTGGAGGTGTCGTTTCGAAATGCTGATTTTTTGTAGATTCGACATTAGGGATAAAAGTAGTTTCAGAAATATCAACAGCGGAGGTAGCCAGTTCTTCTACTGATTGTGTTAATGAATTTACTGATTCAGACCGGCTCTCTTGAGTAGGAATTATATACGCAGAGTGCAAGGGTTGTGGTGTATTCACGCTATCTTTATGGAGCTCAAGCTCAGTTTGTAGCTCCGTCATATCGTGACGCAGCTGCTCAATTTGCCGATTAATCTTGGTATATAGCACCACAACCACGATTAATAAAACAATAAAAGCCAGCCAACCTAACGGGCTCATTAATAGATATAGCATCCTCGTCACTCAATCCACTTGATAATGAAGTGATAATGACGCGATTTAATCATAAGTACAAGATATGTCATTAACATAAAATCGATAACGAAAATAAAAAGGGCAGCTTAATAGATAAGTGAACTGACCCCCAAATGTTGGACGGTTTAGTTTATAACAAGGACTGAGTTCTGTATTGCACAGGACTCAGTCCTTTTAATTTAAGTTGAATACG
>NZ_JACHXL010000004.1 GCF_014192115.1 Psychrobacter luti | reverse complement strand
TGCCGATAGTATGCGATAACTTGCATTTTAAAGTCTAGATCGTAACGCATAAAAATACCCCATAAGTTGTGTCCAACTTATGGGGTTCAGTTCACATATACCCTTTTTTATAAACTCTTTTAGCTACTAATTGGTTAACTTATTACTAACTAACCAAGTACCTGAATGTAAGCGCCGGCACGTAGCTCTTGTAGCCAGTCTTCTTTGGCTTGTGGGGCAAGACGCTGATATAGAGCTTGGCGCGCCATATTACGACGATACTCATCGCTGACATCTTGTTCACGCTTACCTTCGACTTTTAATATATGCCAGCCAAATTGCGTTTTGAATGGTGCAGAATAATCGCCGACCGCAGTATTCTTCATCATCGCTTCAAACGGACCAATCATTTGCTCTTCACCAACCCAATCCAAATCGCCACCGCGTCCTGCTGAGCCAGGATCATCTGAATAAGTCGAGGCTAGGCTAGCAAAGTCAGCGCCATTACGTAATTGGGCATAGAGATCATTGATTTTTTGTTCAGCAAGGGCATCCGTTTGCAGCTCATCGACTTTGACCAAGATATGGCGGGTATTCCATTGCGGTACTAGCATGGTATCACTGGATTTTTTATCAGCCAGCTTAATGATATCAATGCCTTCAGGCGTGACTAATGGCGCACTTACAGCACCCACTTCAAGCTTGGTGATTTCGCTTGCCAGTTCAGTCGGTAAAGCTGCCGCTTTATGAAAGCCCATATCACCACCTTGCAACTGAATAGGATAGCTGCCTTGGCTTGCTGCGATAGCTTCCGTTACATCAACATTTGGTGCTTGCAGACGTGTACGTAGGCGTTGCGCGACTTTTAGAGCCTCATTACGCTGAGCTTCTGACAAGCGGCTATAGTCATCCATATACGGGATACGAACGTGAACGGTTTGATATTCACTTTGACTTAAGCGCTTAGCTTCAGGAGATGCCAAAAATGCATCGATATCTTGTTCACTGATACGTACACGGCTAGAGATTTGGCGTTGCTGCAAGGCTTGGATAGCAGCATCTTCAATCAATTGCGCACGTAGGATGGCATAACTACCCGGTTTTGCAGCATCTAATCGTTGCTGCAACGCACCAATGCTATTAAGTCCTTCGGCTTGGGCAATTTGAGCCAAGCGTTGATTAACCGCGGCTTCATCAGGATTCAAGCCAACACGTTTGACCAAAGACAGCTGTAATTCGCGCAAGATAAGGGCGTTTAACACTTCAGACTGTAGCTGTGCCGAATTGGCAATCGGTTCACCAGCCGCTTGAGCACGTGCTTGAGTCTGAGCCATAGCAGCGATTAAATCACTCTTTAAGATAGCATTTTCATTGACCAACGCAATGATACCGTCTGTGCTATTGGCAGGCGTCAAACGGTTCACGCTATTTTGTCCAGCTGCGGCATTTGCTTGGGCTGCTTCTTGGGAGGTTTGTGCTTTTGCAGGCTTAACGGTGGCTGCTTGTGCGCTAAAACTTAGGGCAATAGCGCCAGTCATAGTCATAGAAAGCAATACAGCTCGGCTAGTTTGACGTAAAGAAAAAAATCTCATGATGCTCCTCATCAATGTCATTGCATCGGATGGTAATCGGTTAAGCCTATTGACGATACTCGTAATATTCAAGTAGCGGCTAAGGTTGTCTATAATAAATAGGGTAAAAACAATGTTGTAGAATGTTATATCACAAATAACAGTCTATAAATAATGCCATCAATCATACGTTAATATAATCGTATAGACGATGCTTAATTAATCCTTCCATGCGCTTTGGACAGGCTCAAATCCTAACACTTTGTCAGAAAGTAAGCGCGTTAAACGACTGCTGCCGCTACCAAGGCCGTTGAGTCTGATTTCTGCCATAATCGCTTGCGTCGGTTTGTCTTTGATATTTAAGTCGTTATAGTAACGACGACCGTAAACGGCAAAACCAAAACAGCAATCCTCATAATCAACACCAATTAACGAATCAAGCATTTTATCACGATTATAATCATACTGACCTTGCGCCAATACACGCCAGTTATTATTAATAGGGAACACGGCTGAAGCAGTAAATGCTGACAAAGGTAATTGGTCAGTGTTTTCATCACGCATACGCTTCACAAAACCGACATTAAATAAGCTGTTGTTAGACGGCTGATAACGCAGCTCGGTGGTGATATAGTTTAAATCATAGCTATTAGTAAGAGCACCACTCACATCAAACCAGACGTTATTATAAGGCTGAGTACTGGTATCCCATACCATACCTGAAGACGATGACGTCAGGATGGGTTTATCTTGATCAAGGGTTACGCGTCCATCATCGATATAAAACTGCTCTGCAATGCTACCATCAAAACGTGTCACACCCGTTGCATCGATGTAACGATAGTTAATACCGGGGGTAAAGGCATGCAAATCTTGCAAACGGTCATGACCTAAAAACCAGCTGTCCGAAAAAAGCTGCTCATAATTGATAGAGGCAACACGGGTATTAAAGTTGGGAATATCGTTTTGATCTTGATAAGGCGAGTAAGTATACTTTAAGCGCGGACTTAATAAGCGGTAACCGCCCAAGGTATCATCAAAAGCACCAAAAGGTGAGCCAGCTTGATAAAAATGCAAACCGGCGTCAATGCTAGCTTGTGGTACCAATACTGACTGGCTACCATCGTCTTTATTTAGATCGTTATCTACTAAACTGTCTTCATCATAAGACGTATATAGATGCTGTAAGCTGAGCTTAGGTTTGATATAACCCCAAGATCTTTCCATGGGGTAAACGGCGCTGAGTTTATTATAAATACGCGTGCCGCTTTTCTCATTTTCAGAGCCATCATCGATAGACTTTTTAAAATAAGCGGTGTCACTAACGCCCGTGATATCAAAGCTTTTTGCCCACGGTAAACGATAATCAAGCTTGAGCTGCGGCAAGCGCGAGTAAGGCTTATCTTTATCTTGTAATACCTGCCCATTATTAGTGATGGCATCTAGTGTCTGAAAAGTTTCAACTTTCAGTTCACCATTGACATAATCATTATAATAATTAACCCGCGCACGACGTGGTAGGTTTAAGGTATTGTCTGATAAACCTAAGGTATCAAAGTCGTTCAGATAATCGGCATCGGATACATAACTATATTTTGCATCGCCACTTAAGCGAGGAATGCTTTTAGATGCCCAATAATGATCATAAAACAAACTGCTGCGATCTTCGCCGTCATACTCTTTATCATTGGGCAGATATGAGCCATTAAAAATACCTTCGCCATATTCTTCAGTCAAATAACGAAATTCACCTGAGAGCATCGGGTTACGATTGGTATAAACGCGAGTATTAAGGGTCGCATCATAGTTCGGCGCTAAATTAAAGTAGTAAGGTACATCAACTTCAAGGCCGCTTTCACTACTGATACTAGCATTAGGCAGTAAAAATCCACTACTGCGTCGATTGTCTATAGGAAAGTTAAAATAAGGCAAATAGAAGACTGGTACATCAGCGATACGGAAGGTTGTATTATAAGCTTCGCCGCGACCAGTTTCGGTATCTAAATCGATACTTTTGGCATCAAACTGCCATTTACGGTTGGTGGGCGGACAAGTACTGAACATTACCTCATCAAGCTCGTATTGTGTCTCATTCGGTCGATTTAAGCGTTTGGCATAGCCGTGTGCTTGTAGTTCTACACTAGCAAAAGCCACGTCTTTGGCCGTTGATTGTCCGGTCTCAGTATTATAGTTTAAGCTATCGGCAATCCCGATGAGACCGCCTTTTGAAGCTTTATCAGTAAGGCTGGTCTTATTGTTTTTGGTATTGTTGTTTAGAACATTACTAGCTTGTGCGGAAACAGCAGGTCGATTGCCATTAGCGTTGGCTTGATCGGTAAACATCACTTTACCTTGTGCCGCTGCGACGCCATTGGTTAAGTCTAAAATAATCTTGTCCGCTTCGATATGCTGGCTGCCTTGGTTAACAATCACATTACCTGATAGCTCGGCATAATCGACATTGTCGTAGTAACCATAATCCGACTCTGCAAACAATGGCGCTTGATTATTAGGGATACCATTTAGATTGGGTGCTGGCTGACCGTTACTTGCACCTGTTTCATTAACTGCTCGTTGGTAATTGGGATTCTTCTTGGGATAGACCCATTGACCTTCGCAGCGTTGGGCGCTGTCGATGTTATTTGGTAGTAGCTTTAAATCGTTGCCTACTGCTGGAATGGTTTGCGCGGCAAAGGTGTTCTGAATATCATTTTGGTTGTTATCTATTACATTATCATTGCTATTATTGTTTAACGTTGCAGGGTCAGTTTCAGGCGTTAATTCATAAAATTCTGCCAAGCGTCTGAGGCTTTCTTGGATACTCTCATCACTGTCGTTAACTTTAGTCTCAGCTATGCTGTTATTATTTAGTGATGCAACAGTGTTATTTTGATTATTACCATTGGCATTATTACTATCATTACTGTTACTAATTTCTGTGATATCTATACTGTCATTATAATTGTCATTATCTAAAGTAGTATCATTGTTAAATATAGGATTAATAGCTACCGGATTATTCACTCCTGTACTATTAATATTAGCGGCTATATTTTCATTTAATCCATTGATATCGTTATAGCCCGTGTTTTGCTTATAATCGCTTTGATAACTGATGTCTTGACTAACGGTACGATTGATGTTGTTATTGGCGTCAATAGCGACCTTCGAGGTATAAGCGCTCGCACTGTCAACGGCTAACGGCTCCGTCATCTGCGCATCAGTATTGTTAATAGCCGCATTGACGGTCAAGCTAGATAAGCCTAAGGCGCCAAATAAAATCAAACGGATGCTTTGGTAAAGCGGAGAATATAACAAGGGCACACCTATGTATGATTGTAGAGCCTATTGAATTGCGATCATTGGATTACTAGGGGTATTTTAGCGGTATTTAGCGGCTAATAAACCAGTAATTCATACGATAATCTCGAAAATCAGAACGTTTTACATATAATGACGACTAATCATAGTCAAAAAAAACCAAATCAGCTACACTATTTACCAAAATTTATAATATAGCTAAATATAACTGAGCGAGCTATTGTTAATAGACAGCTCAGATAGTAGCTTATATACAGACTAGATCTATACTGAGTAATATAATATGGCTCGATGCATTAATTAGCTTTCTTACAGCCGAAATTAATCTGCTTAAAGCCGCTGTTAGGCTAAGCCAAGCGCTCCCTATTTTAACAACTATTTGCCCCACTTATCACTACTTTAGTCATTTACGACTAATATTTAACCTGCGATGTTTTTTATGACCGATAAAACCGTGTTAGAACCTAGTGTACCCGCTACTCGCCAGCAGCAATTAGAACAATGGCTGCAAGAAGTATTCGCCAATCAACCATTCATCCTTGATAGTTTGCCCGGTGACGCCAGCGCACGCCAATATCATCGTATTCAGCTCTTGGATAATGATGTAGAAACGGCGCGCTATATTGTCATGGATTCGGCTGATGAACAAGAGGCGTTGCAACAGTTTATTAATGTGGCAAAGCTGATGTCACCGGCAATCAATGTACCGACGCTGGTTGCTCAAGACGTGTCAAAAGGCTTTTTGGTATTACAAGACTTTGGGGCAGTAGAGTTTGCTCATCTGTTAGTAGATGCGCCGCCTGTGCAGATTAACGATTATTATCAATTGGCGATGCGTACTTTGGTTGACTTGCAAGCGGTGCCCGTTACGACCGCAAAAACGGAGCACCAATTACCAGATTATGATACGGCACTTTTAACCCGTGAGATGGATTTGTTTAACGAGTGGTTTATCCCTTATATTGGCGTGGAGCTTGAACAGACGCTATGGGAAAATCTTAAGTCTGCCTTAATAACTGAGATTTTGTCACAGCCGCAGGTCGTTGTGCATCGTGATTATCACAGTCGTAACCTTATGCAAGACCAAGCAGATCATACGCGCTTAGGCGTCATTGATTTCCAAGATGCGGTAGTAGGCTCGTATACCTATGATTTGGTATCGTTAATAAGAGATGCCTATGTAGAGTGGCCAGAGAGCCAAATCACGAGCTGGGTGCAGGATTGTTGGCAATTACAAAAACAGGCAGGGCTTGAAACTGCTGATAATGCGGCCCAGTTTGAAAATGACGTGAATGTCATGGGCGTACAACGGCATTTAAAAGTGCTGGGTATTTTTATCCGCTTATTCGAACGTGATGGCAAAAGTCGCTATTTAGCCGATATTCCAAAAGTCATGCGTGACTTGATTTTTGAGCTAGAATGGCTTGCAGAATACGGCAATCCCGATATGAAGCAGGCAGTCGGCCCGTTTAATGAATGGTTGCGAGAGGTTATCTTGCCTGCTTATCAAAATAAATTTGTGCAACAGTATATCTAAATAGCATTAATAAAGTAAAAGTGTTTAAAACATCAACCGCCTTTATAGTGTTTAAAAGTCAATAATTAGAAATAGGCAGCAATACAGCCAATAACAAGGAGCGCGTATGTCTGTAATAACGCAAGCAATGATTTTGGCGGCTGGCAAGGGTACGCGCCTGCGTCCGCTAACACTTGAGACACCAAAACCTTTGGTTGAAGTCGGCGGGCAACCACTGATTGTCTGGCATATCAAAGCGCTACAAGCTGCTGGCATTACTGATATTACTATCAATGCATCATGGCTTGCGGACAAGCTGATGCAGACATTGGGCGATGGTGGCCAATATGGCGTCAAGCTGCATTGGTCGGTTGAAGATGATGAGCCGCTTGAAACGGCTGGCGGGATTTTTAACGCGCTACAAACAGGCAAGTTGCAAGATGCGTCCTTTATCTTAGTCAATTCTGATGTTTGGACGACCTATGATTTTGCTCAATTGCAGGACTATACGTTGGGGACTGACCAATTGGCTCATTTATTGTTGATTGACAATCCTGAGCATAATAATGGTGGAGATTTCGCTATCAATAATGGCCTTGCGAGTGCGCAGCCTATTGCTGATGCCGATAAATATACCTTTGCTGGTATTAGTGTCATCTCGCCTAGACTGGTCGCTGGCTTAGTATCAGGGCAGGCAGCGCCACTTGCGCCACTGCTAAAACAGGCGATGCTAAAGTTCCAAATTACCGCTGAAGTAATTAAAGACAATTGGATAGATGTTGGTACGCCCGAGCGTCTAACGCAAGTTAATGAATTTATCGAAAGTCACGGTGTCGATAGCCATCGCGGCGCATAAACTGTTTTACCACAGTTAAAATTAAAACAAATAAAAAAGCAGCGCTGAATATTATGATATTCAGCGCTGCTTTTTTATGCATATAGGAAGGTAGGTAAAAGGATAAGTTTTAAACACCCATTGCCAGTTTAATTAACTGTGCAATCGTAAAAATAACCAAAAATCCTGCCACATATAAGCCAATAAACCATGCCCATTGTGACTGTTTTTTACTGAGCTTTTTCATAACTATTTCTCCGTAATCTCCCAATAACGTATTCTTAAGTTTATTGGGGCAAGCCCAGCTATTATCGACTATGTGCAATAGATAATAGCGAGCGCTGTTTTGCCTTAATACATATGCTCATGGTCAGTTTTGCCCTTAAAGGTATAATAAGCAAAAGCGGTGTAGCTCAAAATGATTGGCAGCATAATACCAGCACCGATGAGCATAAAGGATAGAGACGTATCCGCAGCCGCCGCTTCATAAATGGTCATCTGATACGGTACAATATACGGGAATATAGCGAAACAGACCCCGATATAACCCATCAAAAATAGTGCGACAGTCAATAAAAACGGACGATATTCACGTTCGCCGGTCAAATCTTTACGCATCAAGAAAAATAACAGCACAACGATAATGGGCATAGGAGCAAGATACAGCAAACCTGGGAAACTAAACCAGCCTTCAAGTGCATCAATATCTGAGAAATACATAAATACCGTGACCGCAATCATCGCTACAACTAAAGCAGAAAGTAGCCAGCCTGATACTTTACGTGCCCATACTTGTAAGCTATGTTCGGTTTTGATAATTAGCCACGTAGAACCTAATAAAGCATAACCAATTAGCAGGGCAAAGCCACACATGATGGAAAACGGTGAAAACCAATCAAAAGGACCACCCGTGTATAGACGATTACTTGCCTCTAAACCTTGCACCAACGCCCCAAGCATAATACCTTGGGTAAAAGTCGCTACGACAGAGCCGATAAAAAAGAAGCTATCCCAGACGTATCGGTGCGAGGTGGCTTTAAAGCGGAACTCAAATGCCACACCGCGCATAATCAAACCAAATAACATAAAGATGACGGGCAAATAGAGACCGGTCATAATGATGCCATAAGCGACAGGGAAGGCGGCGAATAAACCACCACCACCGAGCACCAGCCAAGTCTCATTGCCATCCCAAAAAGGGGCGATAGAGTTCATCATGCGGCTACGGTTTTTATCGGAGCCAGCAAACGGAAACAGAATGCCGCAGCCCAAATCAAAACCATCAAGCAAGACATAAATAAAGACAGAGAGAGCAATTAAGCCGCCCCAAATTAAGGGCAAATCTAATACATCACCATAGTTAAACATTAGCGTAACCCTCCATCATCGACGTCGTCAGCAGGTTTATCCAAGTCTTCTTCACGCCCTTTGGTTTTATCAGCGGCATGCTTATCACCGCTCAGGGTGCGACCTTGGGCTTCAGTGACAGAGTGATCATAGAAATGATCGTCTGATGGATCTTCGTAAGGTTTCGGTCCTTGTGCAATGAGACGTAGAATATAAAAACTGCCCGCGCCAAAGACAAAGGCATATAGCACGATAAAGCCAATCAAGGTTGTCGCAACTTGCTGCGCTGCAACCGGTGACATACTTTCAGCAGTACGAATGACCCCATATACCGTCCATGGCTGACGGCCCGTTTCGGTGACAAACCAGCCAGCAAGTAGGGCGATAAAACCAAGAGGCGTCATCACCATCCAAGCACGGTGGAACCATTTACTTTCAGGATTGAACTGTTGTTTTTTGAAGTATTTATAGAGACTAAACAGTCCTACAAATACCATCAATGTACCAATACCAACCATTACTCGGAATGACCAAAACACGATAGGGACATATGGACGGTCTTCTGGTGCCCAGTTTTTAAGTCCTTTGACTTCGCCATCTAACGAATGTGTCAAGATTAGACCTGACACATAAGGGATTTTAATTTCGTAGTGGTTTTTTTCCGCCTCTTGATCTGGAATACCAAATAACACGAGTGGCGCACCGCGCTCATTCTCCCAGAGACCTTCCATTGCTGCGACTTTTGCCGGTTGATGCTCAAGGGTATTAAGACCATGCATATCACCGATCAACACTTGCGCTGGTGCAACAAAGATGGCCATAATCATCGCCATACCTAGCATGACGCGACCGTGCTGGCGATGTTCAGCATGTTTTTTGGACTGCAGATAATAAGCACCAATACCACCAATCACAAAGGCAGTGGTCAAAAATGCTGCCGTCATCATATGCGCATAGCGGTAAGGGAAGGAGGGATTAAAGATAATCTCAAGCCAATTGGTTGGATATAGAAGTCCATCAGCGCCCATCATAAAGCCTTGCGGCGTTTGCATGAAGCTGTTGGCAGCCAAAATCCAAAATCCTGATATCATCGTACCGATGGCGACGATAGCGGTTGAGGCAAGGTGCATACGCTTACTTACCCGTCCCCAACCAAATAGCATAATGCCGAGGAATGAGGCTTCTAAGAAAAACGCTGTCAATACTTCATAAGCGAGCAGGGGGCCGATGACGTTACCGGCTCTATCTGAAAATACCGCCCAGTTGGTACCGAACTGATAGGACATTACCACGCCCGAAACCACACCCATGCCGAACACCACGGCAAATATTTTTACCCAATGTTTATAAACTTCTGCATAAATAGGTTCACCAGTTTTCAGCCAACGATACTCAAGCACCGTCAGCCAGCTGGCAAGCCCAATAGAAAAAGCGGGAAAAACAATATGCCATGAGATCACGAAGGCGAATTGAATACGCGCAAGCATCAACGCATCCAGTTGATCAATCATAAATGTAGCGAACATAAACGGTTACCCTTATCTGTTAGCTGAATAGCGCTGGCTTCCATGATACGCTCAAGTAACTGTCCGTAACCGCCATCAATCAGGGCGCTAATTATTACGGGCAATGGCTAATGTTATTTAGCGGTAAATGTGGTTAAGACAAAACCTTTGGCTAACATAGCATTAATAACGGCTATGATTTAGCACCTATTAGTCAGTAATCTAAGCAGTAATCACTGCTATATCTTGATAATTACTATATAGTTACTATTTAGCTAAAGTAAATAATTCATATCCTTACAAATTATTAAATATTCATCAAATGACGGTCTTGCTGATAGTGCATGTTTAAGTATTATGCGCCTGCCTATTCGTACGCGCAAGTTGCACAATAGTGTTATCACACACCTGTCGGTCATAAACCACTTACAATGTTAGCGAAATAATTTTTAAATAACAGTCATTGTTTAAGTATTGTTATCAATAGATACAAAATAGTCATACAAAAAAACATCTGTTAATAATGGGCTTGTAAAGGGTATGACAAACGGGATGATGGTTTGGCAAAAATCATCACCAAAAACTTAGCATTACTGCTGTAATTGTTGATGCAAGATACGGCGTAAGGTCAAAATAGTTTGTGGGTTTTCTTGAATACTATGACCACCATTAATCACGGTCTCTGATGCCGCTCCTTCAAGGTGCGCACTGGTATAAGGTACAATACCGTCTGATAGCCGCTCTGTTAAGGCTTGCCCAATCTCACCATCGACCGTCACTGCGGCAACAAGCGGCTTACTTGGCAATTTATCTTCATTAGATACTAATTCATTGGTATTATCAGCATCGATAGTTTTGCTTAAATTGGCGTCATCCTCTACTATCTCATGCGATAAATCGAGCTTGACTCCAGCAGGTTGCATTTCTGCCAGACCTTTGGTGATATCGGCATCGTTATTGGCAATAATTGAATGATAAGTGATGCGCTTATTGATACTGATGTCTTTGGTTAATTGAATAAAAGAAGATTTATCGCTTAATTGACTGGCGCCATTTTGTAGATATAGCGCACCGAGTGGGTTTTGTGCCAAGTCGCCTTGAATTGCAAGCGTTGCTAAGTTATCGGTGACCGTTTTCACCAAACCGACTGGTAAGTAAACAATGCGGCGTAGCGCACGGGTAAACCAACGGTCAGCATAATCGGTACCACGAAAAGGCGACGATAAAAATACTGCTGTATCGACTTGCGGTAAAGCCTTAAGCTCGAAACGCTCTCGTAGCTCTTGTTGGCCAAATGATTCTTTCAGCGCATCACGTATTTTGCCCTTCTCACTCACTGACAATATATTTTGCTCATCAAGTCTGTCTAAGTCATCGACCAAATTCTCATCAGATAGCATCATACGCGCAATGATTCCGCCCATGCTGTGGCTGATAATGACGCTGTTTTTACTGGCAGTATTTTGCCCTTTAGGGTCTGTTTGCTCGTAAGTTGCATTGATGAGCTTTTGAATTTGGTAACGATTTTCTAGTATAGGCAAGTTGGTTGGATAAAAAATTTGCCAAACTTGGTAATTATTACGCAATTTATCATCATTAAAAATGTCGTTGGTTAAGTTCACCCACGTTGCTGGGCTTGATGCCAAGCCATGAAGCATAATGATGACTCGCTTATCAGGGTCATAAGGCTCTAACATAAAGAGTTTTGGTAAGCTGGCTTCTTTTTGGCGGGTAATTAGGTTCAAATAACCGACACCATCGAGCTGGTTTTCTGCCAGCCATAAGCCATACCCTGCCGAGAAGTTGGCGGCAAGCGGATAGTCATCTCCCAAGATATTGGCGCTCTCGCTGCGGTACGGGTTATATAAATGAATATCGAGCTGCTTGCTACTAAGAGTACCGAGCACACTATCACCAACAGGCTTAATCAAACCAGTCATCAGCAAATGTCCAGTCGGATAAATGCGTGTACCGGCATCATCACTGTCTACACTTGCCTTTGCTAAGCTGCCCTTTGCTAAATTATCCTTTGCGCTGTCAGTTGCATTTTGATGGCTAGCTTTTTGAGGACTCGACTCTTGATTGAGCCTACCCGATAACGAGGAAACCAACAGTTGGCGAATAGTGGTGGTATAGCGATCATCTAGTGAGGCGACCAAGCTGATGCCCAAACCGGGACGCTTACTGATGGAGTTGAGTCCAGAGAGTCGCAGCTCGTAGGTCGAGACCAAATCTGCCAGCGCAGACGTTTGCTGATTGGCATTTTTTAGGTAGTTATTTTCATTGGGCAAATAGACATTGAGATTGTAATCGTCTATTTGCATTTTCATGACTTTGATTTGATCGGTTGGCTGACCATCGACGGCCGTACGATTGGCAATCGCGGCTTGCTCGCTGCTATTACGACTACTTGCTGTTGTGGGTAAGTACTCTATTTTGGCATTGCCCATCATTTTATTGCTGCTGTCAGCCGACTGATAGAGCTGGGTGATAACATCGTTACTGGCGGCGTTATAAATATCTTGGGTTTGGATATCCACATCACTTGGGATACGGCTTTTCGCCTGCGACCGAGCTTTCTCTTTATCCGCGCCTTCAAAATCATGTTCTAAGCTGTCATAAAATAAATAGGTATAACTGGATTTGATGGCATCAAAAAGCCTGCCTTGATAACCCACCACGCAGCTATCGGTTCTTTTTTTCTCTGCCTTGGTATCAGTATCGCTTAAAGGGGCGTTGGCATAATAAGGGTCTAGCGGCGGGCGGGCAAGGGCATTGCGGCAGTCTTTGGAAGCGGCAAGCTGGCGTGCTTTTGCATAATGCAATTCGGCAAAAACTGCCAAGGCTGGACGGTAGTGCTCATTGAGCATGCTGTCCGTAAGCTGAGTTAAGCACAGATCAAACTGCTGCATACAAGCTTGCTCATTGAGCCCTGCTGACAATAAGGCCGAGGCCGTATCGCTACTGAGTTTTTTATCGGTGACGATATTGCCGCGCTGAGCAGAAATGGTCTTGGCCGACGCCTGTTTATTAACAGAAACAGCGCTACAAGCTGGCAGTATCGCTATTGCTGCAACCACCGCCAAGAGAGCGATAGGTTTTTTGTTTTTAAGAGTTGGCGTCAGTGCCGCATTGGCGGGGTCAGCGAAAATCATAGATAATTCCAATGAATAATAGTCAGGAATGCATCATGAATAAATGATAAGTCACTCATTCATAGATAGCATGAGTGTAGCGTAACTTTTATGCTGCGACTATCGTATTTGATGGCTTAAATTCAAATATCGCAAAATATTATTAGTTTTTAATGCCGCATTGTGGGGCTCAAATGAAAGCGCTTGAAATTAAATTTTTGTTGCAGTTTTTGAAAAAGGAAAGAGCATATTGTAAAGCATGAGAATGGTTAGTTCGGTGCAAGGTGCTTGCTTAGTAAATAAATAACTCAGTAATTAAGCGACGAACGGTCAACTTAGTTTTTATGTTAGACGAAAAAAAGCGTCTTCATTCTATATCGTCATAAAAACAATATAAAACAAAGACGCTAGAGTTGCGCTCAAATTATTGGTGAGAAGGATTTGAGCGCGATTTTTAACAATAAATAATGAATGTTACTTTTGTTGATATCTAAGTATTGATGTTCAATTAATTAACACTCAACTATTTGATAATCTACAAATTAGGTACTTGGTTTGACATTTACGTCTGGTGCAGGAATATCCCAAATATAGAACTTACCATCTTCGATAAGTTTGATTTGTTGGCGAATAACCGCATTGTCAGGTACTTGTTGTGCTAAACGGCGCAGACGCTCTAATGCTTTATCACGGCGATCGCTTAATACGTCAGATTGCGCTAAGCTTTGCTCGGCTTCGGTATAGCCTAGGCTGACTGCTTGATCGAGATATTTTTGACCTTCTTTAAAACCGCCGCCTTCTGAGAGCATCATGCCATAGATGAAATTGGCTTCACCACTATTAGGTTTCAGTTTAATCGCACGATCGACATATTGTCCACCGCGCACTGTATATTCTGAGCCTAAGTCTAAGTTACGTCCCATGCCATTAAGCTTGGCAGCACGAATCAAGACGTCATATGAGGCGTTTGACGCTTTGGCATACGGCTCAATCCATTCAGTCATGACTTTGATTTTTTCACGGGCGTTGTGACGTTGGGTGCGGTTAGGGAAGTTTGGCGGATAATGACGCGCATTTGGCGACACGCCCTTAATAAAGTCATCGAGTAAGCTGACGTCCAGCTTATCGGTACCAAGCCCTTGCTGCTGCGGTATTAGCACGGTTGGCACAAAGCTGATATCTGAGATATTTACTTGCGGAGCTGGAATGTTTGGCAACTGACCACCACGTAAATCAATACCCGTTGCAGTCATTGGTCCACGTTCATAAACACGTGTGGTGCCTGTCAATTCAGGGGCGTTTGGCGCTGGTACGGCTGGTGGCTGACCCATGTTAGTAGTATTTAAAGGCGCACGGTTTGGTTGGGCGTTAGCCTGTTGGGCATTGTTTGCTGGAGCATTCGTTGGTTGTGCCACGTTATTTGGTTGAATGGTATTCTGCTGGATGTTGTTTTGTGGAATAGCCGCATTCGCTTGCGCGTCAGTTTGAGCTGTGCTGACAGCAGTATTAGGCTTGGCTAAACGAATCACACGTTTAGTAGAATCGATTGCGCTAGGCACTGAAGTGCTAGAAGCAGCAGCTGCGGTATCTGCCTCTGCTGCATAAACAGGGGCAGATAGCATCATGGTGCAGGCAGCAGCTAATGCAGTTAAAGTCGCAAACTTCGGCGCTTTGTGGGGGATAGTAGGGTGGTTAATTGCTTTCATAAAAATAGTTACCTTATTTATTTAATAATCATTTTGTTTACTAAATCGTTAGTTATGAATCCATTGATTCGTCGTTATGTCTTAGCATTCCGTAAAATCGTACAAATTTTTCATACCCTAGCAAATTAATCTGAGTGCTAACAGTAGTAGGATTGTTAAAAGTGAATAATGACCCATTATCACTAGCTGTTATCGCAAAGACTTATCCTAATATAATAGTGGCTATGTCATATTGCTTAGTATAGATGATAAACGGTTATAGATGATAAGCGGTGGCTTTCATACGATTGGCCATCCAGCGCATGGTATGACGTACCGGTGGTGACAATGCCGCACCGCCATTGGCCAATGCCAGCTCACGATGGTGCAATTCTTCAATATCCATTTGCGCCAGTATTTCTCTTGAGCGTGTATCTTGTGGTGGTAATTGCCCAATATGGTCTTGCAAATGCTCACTGACTTGCGCTTCAGTTTCTGCGACAAAGCCCAAGCTAAACTCGTTAGAGATAGCACCTGCTACCGCGCCAAGCCCGAAAGACATGCCATACCATAAGGGCGTAAAAATACTAGGGTGGCTGCCAAGCTCATCCAAACGTACTTCGCACCATACCAGATGATCGACTTCTTCTTCAGCGGACTGTTGCATGGCTTGCTTGACGTTGTCGTCCTTTGCTGCAAACGCTTGCCCGTGATAAAGCCCTTGTGCACATACTTCGCCAGTATGGTTAATACGCATCAAGCCTGCGACATGACGCGCCTCAGTGATACTGAGCTCAGGAATCTCATCACTACTTACGGGCAGGGGACGGGTGCTAGGGTTTGAATGCGGTACGACCGCTCGTAATGCCTTGTCCACCCCAAGTAATAACTGGTCAATTTTTGATAAGGGACGCAGGGCCATGGTTCACTCCTGATGGCTTTGTTTATTATAAATACATTTACGATTAACAGGTTTTAGCTATCTGAATTTCTCTTACAACAGCACGTTTGAGTGTATCGCAAGCATTGCTTATAAGCTGCGTGATTTGCTCATGAGCCTTACTATAGCAAACAACTATAACAAACAATATAGAATGTAAGCAGCAAAATTATCAGCATTACTAGCTTAACGATTTACTTGTAGTATCTACCAGCAGGGCTGTTGGTTCATATTGCCAATATCTTTAATCTTGTCGATTACGTTCGTCATCATGAGTTTGAATGACTGCATGCTTGATATGTTTATTAAGCTTGAGGTATAAAAACACCCCAAAAACAAGATTCAATACGCCAGTAACTAAGAACAGTTGCGGTAGGGTCATACCTAACGCATTTAATACCACAATCGAAAATATCGCCGAGCTGACCATAAAGATTGCATTGAAGATATTATTGGCACCGACGATGCGTGCACGATGGCTTTTTGGCGCATAAGCCTGCATAGAGGCATATAAAGGCACGATATATAAACCGCCACTAAAGCCTAAAAAGAACAAGTCGGCAAATACGCGCCAGCTACCACTCATACCCCATAAATCACTGATACCGAGTAACGCTTCGGTATTAACGTTGATATTGAGCCCTGATAAAGAAAAATATAAATCAATGGCAAAGATGCTGAGGCCGGCGATACCAAACGGCAATAAGCGCAGACTGACTTGGTTTTTGGTCAAGGATTTACAAAGCAGAGAACCAATCGAGACGCCGACTGAAAATAGCGTCAGTAGGAATATAACCACTGATTCGTCGCCATGTAAAATGACTTTGCTGAATTCAGGTGTTTGGGTTAAAAACGTAGCACCATAAAACCAAAACCAGCTATTGCCAAGAATGACAAAGAATAAAAAAGGCAGCGAGTATAAATAACGCACCGTCGCCATGCTGGTGGTAATGATATTCCAGTTAATCTTAAGGTCAGGCTGCATGGCTGGCATGGTTGGAATAAAACGGGCGGCAAAATAACCTATCGCAGCTACGATTAGTACAGTGACACTAATCCAAAATAGCGGCTGCGTTATCTGGGTCAATACCCCAGCGATAATCATACCGAGCAAGATGGCAAGCGAGGTACCCATTTGGAACAGACCATTGGCACCGACTAGCTCATCTTCTTTCATCGCTTGCGGTAAATAGGCATATTTAATCGGACCAAAAAACGTCGATTGTGTCCCCATCAAGAAGAGCGCCACAAATAATAGCGCATACCATTCAAAGACAAAGCCGACGGCGGCAATAATCATGATAGATATTTCAAGCAATTTGATTAATCGCGTCAGTTTTGATTTTTCAAACTTATCGGCGATTTGACCTGCTAATGCCGAAAATAAAAAGTACGGCAAAATAAACAGCATCGCCGCTAAGTTATTTAAAATACTGACTTCCATGCCTAGCTGGCTGGCAGCGGTATAAGTCAGCACCAGTATCAGCGCTTGCTTAAAGATATTGTCATTGAACGCGCCCAAAAACTGGGTGAAGAACATGGCGCTAAAACGGCGGCGCTTAAATAATTGAAACTGATTGGCCATGAAAATTCCTACAGATGGGTCGCAGCTAGTATAGTGAGAACAATGTAAAATGTATTGATTGATATATGGACAATTATCAACAGTATCAAAAACTTATCGAAATATAGCATAGGTTTTATCAATGTTAAGCCGTATAATAGCAAGGGTTTGGTAAAAATACATGCGCCCGATGCTATGATTTGATAATTAACTAAGTTATGATTTGTAAATTTTAGCCGACCAAACCCATAATCTCAGTTAACTGCTCTACGTTTATTCACCGGTAAAACGGGGCGATTGCTATCGACCGTAACCTTGTGCCGCGTGAGGTGATAGGAACTAAATATGAAACATCAGCCTTCAACTCTAGCGCGCCACTTATCGGTCATGCCGCGTGATACGTCAGACCTGCCGCAGCACTCCGTTAAGCTTGCTCATCCGAGTCACATGAATCGTAACGATAATCCGCGCGTTTATTTTACGCGGACGGCGCTTTTTAGTGCGTTAGCCACCAGTTTGGTTGGTTTTGGCGTGAGTGTTGGTATGGCGCCTGCCGCCTTTGCCGCTACCGACTTAAACACTACTACTGCCAATAACCCAAGCAGTAGCCAAGTTATTAGAAACATTGAGAATGATGCGTATGAAGATAGTCAGCTTGATATCGCTTTGGATGCTTTGCGTCTAAAAAAGGCCGTTGAACAAGGTATTATCGATCAATCGGTATTGGATGATTATAGCGAGCAAAACTTAGGTATCAAAAAGCCTAATGCAAAAAAATCAGAAACTGACGCTAAGAAAAACCCTAACAAAAACGCCACTACCCAAGCAAATAACGCTGATAATTCGCAGTTATCAAATAATGATATCGATAGTGTTAATGACTTTGCTAATAATCTTGGCAATAGCATAGATAGTCTAGGTAACAACCAAGCATTTGATAGCAATGAAAACTTAGAGCAGCAAGTCAATAGCGTGCAGCAGCAAGGCTATCAAATGATGACGCCTGAAGAAATCGATCGTGAGCTGGAGGCGATGGATAGGCAAAACGCTCAAGATATTGACAGTCTTAATAGTAGCAATGGCGTGAATAATATCGATGGTATTCGTCGTAATGATAGCGACTTTGATGAATTGAATACACTGGATGGATTTGATGCGCCAGTGGCGACGTTAAATGATACGACGCCACCGATTGGGCTGGACGTGGACTTGGATGCGACTAATCTGCCAACACCAAGCAATCTTGATACCCTAGGTAAAAGTGAGACGGCTGCTAAACAGGCAGAGACTGCCGATGTAATGTCACGTCCTATTAATGTCAGTGATTCTGTCAGTAGCGGCAATACTGATTCAGAAGTAGATAACGCTATTTTAGTGAATGATGCTTTAGAAGATAGTAATGATGCTATTAATATAGAAAACGTGCAGTCAGATAGCATTAATCCTGATGATTATTTACCTGATTATGAAAATGATATTAATGCAGTCAAGGAAAGTATCGAGCAAGCGGCAAAACCCAAACCAAAGGCACGTAATAAAAAAGGCAATATCGTTAAGCGTCTTTACAATCGCTTCTTTAATGAGGGCGCGATAGCGTTACCACACGTCGAAACGACGATTTATTTGCAGCAAGCCTCGGCGGACAATTTAAATAGTAATACTGAGGACAATACTGCAAACAGTACCCGAAATGCTAAGCCAAAACTAACCAAAGCAGACGATGATATTCAACCCTTTAAGAATATCAAAGCTGCGCTCGATGACACTACCGTTCAGTCTGTGGTTGATTTTACCGCCGCACTGCCGCGTTTACGCCAAACCGCATTGGATGCCGCAAAAGCCGTTGGTTACTATGAAGTGACTTTGCGTTTGCGCCAGACCAATAGTGATACTATCGATGTAATCATTGAGAAATTGGGTGAGCCAGTACGCGTTGATAGCCGTATTGTCGACATCCGCGGCGAAGGCAGTGAGCAAACAGAATTTGCCGAGCTTGAGAAAGACTTACCGCCAAAAGAAGGCGATATCTTTAATCACCGCGTTTATAAAGACAGTAAAGCGGCGCTTGAGTCGCTCAGTAATACCTATGGTTACTTTGATCAATATTGGCTAAACAAGTCGGTCGATATTATCTTGCCGGACAATACTGCCGATGTGTCGCTGGTCTACAATACTGGTGAGCGCTATGAATTTGATGAAGTGGTGTTTTTTACTTATGATCGAGAGTCGGGTACGTTGACGCGTGACCCTGAAAAACTGCCGGTGGAATTGTCTTTATTACATCAGCTACTTGGTTTTAAAGCGGGTGACCCTTTTTATCGTCCAGCAGTGACTAAGTTTAGTAATGATTTATCAGCGACCCGTTACTTTAATACTGTCAACGTCGAGTCGATTTTGCCACCTGATGAACGCACTGAAAGCAGTACATTGGCGTTTGATAATTCACCTAATGCCAATATTGCTGATAATGGTACTGACGCTATTGATAATGTTTCTTATGTCAGTGATACTGAGCAATATGGCGATATCAATAGCCAAAATGAGGGTGAGCGCTACGCCAATAGTGGTGAGATCGTCAATTCAGCTGACATCGCGGCTATTGAGTTTAAAGCCGATGAAGAAACACTGGATAAACTGCAAGCCATCAAACAAAAAGCTGAACGTTTAAGCCGACTGCCAAACGATCGGGTACTGGACGAAAAAGACCAAGAAACCGATAGTATTTTGGGTAAAATTAGTGACTCTATTAGTAATATTGCGCAAAAAATATTCCCTGATGAAAAAAGTATCCTTGCTGATGAGAACTTTGTCCCACCGACACTTGCCGGACGTAAAACACCGCAAGACGTATTAGAAAATAAAAAAGTACCGCTATACGTCTTTGTCTCTGCCAATAAACCACGCGATGCCCAAGTTGGTATTGGTTATGGTACCGACACGGGTGTACGTGCAACCGCTAAGATAGATTATAATCTGCTCAATCGTAAAGGTTATCAAGCAGGGGCAGAGGCCGAAGTCTCCCGAATTACAAAAAATGTTGCCCTTTATGCCAGCCGACCATGGAAGCATCCGTTAAATGATAAGTTGGATGCACGTTTGACCTATGAAGAAGAGGTCATCGACCAAGGCGAAGGCAACTTTGATTTGTCTACCAGAACCTTAAAAGCAGGATTGGCACGAAATATTCGCCGTGAAAACGGCTGGGATCGTAGCTACTCTGTGCGCTACCGTTTAGATGAGCTAGAGACGGGCATTGATGAGGCAGAGTTAGACAATCTTCCGGTACGCTTTACCTCCTCTAAACCCAGACAGCAAGCATTGCTGTTTGGTTATGGTATGAGCAAGACAGATGTCGATAATGCCGCCAATCCTACTCGCGGTTTCCGCCAGTATTATTCGCTTGAAGCAGGTACGGAAAGCACGCTCAGTGATACGGATTTGGCAATGCTACGCGCTGGTGTGAGCGGTCTTTATAGCTTTGGGGCTGATGATAAACATCAAGTGCTGGGTAGTTTAAATACCGGTTATATTTGGGCAGATGATTTTTATGAAGTGCCTTATAAATTGCGCTTCTTTGCTGGTGGCGATCAAAGTATCCGTGGTTATGATTACGAAAGCTTATCACCGATTGATAAAGGTTACCTGACTGGCGGACAAATCCTTGCCGTCGGTAGCGCCGAATACAACTATGAGTTTAGACCGGGTTTCCGCGGGGCATTTTTCACTGACGTTGGTAATGCTTATGACAAAGATTTTGAGACAGACACCAAAGTTGGCGTCGGTGTCGGTATTCGCTGGGCGTCACCGGTCGGCGTGGTACGTGTCGATGTGGCGGCTGGTGTGACGGAAGAAAGTATTCCGGTGAGATTGCATCTGTTTATTGGTTCGCCTTTATAAACAGTAAGCAGTAATCAGCAAACAGTCCTAATTACAGTGTTAAGCACAGTTCTATTTTTTATTCTAGCGCATGCTGGTAATCATTCTTTAACGTAGCTGAGTGTCATGTTGACCAAAAATACCCCGCCAAACAAGCCCTCGGATGAAGATCCAGCACAACGCGATGCCCGCGCCGTAAGACGTTGGTATCCGCTGTCTTTTTTACTCAAATTGACGGTGCTTATTCTTATCGTCCTAGCGATTATGTTCGCCATTTTTTTATATGCGGCGGGTACTGAGTCAGGCACCAAGTTTATTTTAGAGAAAATCAGCGCCGAGACGGGTATCAAATTCAAATATGGACGCGGCAATCTGCGCGATGGTCTTTGGCTTACAGATATCGATATCGAGGCAAATGAAGACCTTGAGATATTAGTCGATAAGGCCTATGTTAAAATAGGCTGGCGCGCGGTATTCGCCAAAGAAGTGCATCTGCGTGACGCTGATATTCAAGCCATTGAGATTATCAATAACAAGCCGCCAACGGGCGAAGCGTTCGATTATCGAACCCTTAGCTTGCCAGTCAATTTGCGTTTTGATCAAGCAAAAGTACAAACCATCATTTATAAGCAAGTGACCAAAGAGCCTATCATCGTACACGATATTGAGGCGCGTGATTTGACGTGGGTCGGTAGCGTGGTGAACGTCGGTCGCGGTAAATTGCAGTATGCTGATATTGTCAAAGTCAGTGCCTTACAAGGTCATGCAGATTTACAAGGTGACTATCCTTTAGATTTGAGCGCTATAGCTGAGGTAAGCGCGCTAGGAAAGGCTTATATTGACCCATTGAACATTACCGCAACTGGTACGCTTAAACGTACCGTCGGTAAAGTCCGTAGCCGCTATAATGACAGCGATGTCAGCGGCGATTTTGTGGTACAGGGTTTAGATAGTGACTCGCCATTTCAGGCGAAGCTTGAATGGGATGATATTCTTATTCCTTATGCCGACAGCCAAAACATCCACCTTAAAAGCGGCATGGCGACGGCATCGGGTGTCATCTCAGAGATACGTCTACGTATCAATACTGAGCTGACAGCCAAAGATATCCCATCAGGACATTATCAAGGTCGCGGCATCATTGCTGATAGCCAACTGCGTGTTGATCGCTTAGATGCTCAGGTGCCAGCGGGCAATCTGGTGCTACAAGGTATTTTAGACTGGAAGGGCAGCTTTGATGCAAAAGTACGCGCTACTGGCAGTAATTTTGATATTCGACGGGCTATTCCTAAGGATTACGCGGACTTTAAAGCGTACGCGCCGCAAAAGCTCAATGGTCGCTTGTCAGTACACTATCAGCATAGAAACAAAGCTGGCAATCTAGAGATGGATGCGGATTTGCGCCAGCGTGATGGCGAACATATCAATGCCAATATTGTGCAGGGTAAACCCTTAGCACGTGGCAGAACATCTAAATCTAAACAAATAATGCCTTGGTATATCGATGCCAAATGGCAGAACCTTGTTCGTCGTAATGTGCCTAATATCGGTAATATCGACAGCCCAAGTGGACAAGCTAATGTCATCATGCGCGGCTCGAATTTATCCGTTGATGGCAAGGCTGTTATCAACGAGCTAAATGCCGCCCCTAAAGGCAACTACGATTTACGTGTGCGTAAAGCGGGCGATGTCATTGATATCAACCGTCTTAATTATAAAGGCATAGTAGGCGACTTATCTGGCACAGGACAAATTCAACTGGCCAGTAAAAAACGCCCGCTAACTTGGCAGATTGATGCGCGTACCACGGGTTTATTACCTAAGAAATATCGTAGTGATTTACCACTTGAGCGTCTAACAGGACGTATCAATGCACGCGGGCGCATGCTTAATATCAGTAAAAACCGTGTCAAAGGTCAGCGTCATATTGTCAGTTTTAATAATACCGACCTACAAGCAAACCTTGATGCCAGCCAAGATAGCCGCGCTATCGGTATTACGGGCAGCGGTGATGCCAGCGTCGATATTATCGGCGGCGAGCTATCTGTTTTTGATGCCCGTTTTGATGGTCACATTGATACCGCTGATGTGCCAAAAGGCAGCTTATCGATTGATGCCGCTGGGACGCCAAAGCTAATTCGTATCCGTAAACTTAATTACAACGGTGAAGCCGGCGCAGTAAAGGCAAACGGTGTTATTGACTTGCGTCAAAACATTGGCTGGACTGTCGATGGTCGCTTTGACAAATTTAACGTCGGCTATTTCTTACCTAATAACGCCGCCATTATCACCGGTGATTTAAAAACCAGTGGCGTATGGCAAACCGCGCCAAAAAACAATGCCAATGCGAAAGGTAAGCTTAAAAACTTTGTGGTAAATTTTGATGGTGTATTAGACGCTGAGCAATTGCCAGCTGGAAAACTCACCATTGATGCCAGTGGTGACGCCCAGCTGATTCGTATCAAGCGTTTCCGCCATGTGGGTGCGGCAGGCAGTATCGATGCTAATGGTACGGTTGACGTGCGTAAAGGGATCGCTTGGGATATCAAGGCTGTAATGAATCGTTTTAACTTGGGCTATTTCTTTAAAGACATCCCAAGTACCATCACTGGCAGCATCGATACCGATGGACGCTGGGGCGATAACCAGCAAATCATTAATATCAAACAAGTTAACCTAAGTGGTATGTTAAAAGGGCAGCCGCTGAGTGCCAAGGGTAGCCTAGCGGCAAAGCTGCGCTTACCAAAAGACTTAGCCAGTTATTTTAAGCGCTTGCAGGCACAAGGTGCGCAGGCGCAGTATAAGCAAGTCAATGCCTTAATCGACAGCTTAAATGCCAATAATTTGGTGCTGCGTTGGGGCGATAATTACCTTACTGCCAATGGTAATGCTAAGCAGCTACAAGCTAAGATTAATATCACCAGTCTCGACCAGCTATCAGACAAGCTGGCTGGTAAGGTGACGGGCGGGGCGACCTTATCGCAGCCAGCAGGACAAGCGCTACCAACGATTTATATCGATTTGGTTGGTGAGCGCCTTGCGCTACCAGGTTTTATTTTGCGTCAAGGTCGTATTCGCGGCAAGCTGGTCAATTTATTCAATAGCCCAAGTCAGCTTATTGTCAGCGCTGAAGGTTTAGACGTGGCAGGGCAAAGCTTCAAGAAGATTAATGCAACCTTTAACGGTACTGAACAGGCACATATAGTCAATCTTGATGTGGCTAATGACGAGCTTGATATCTCTGCTAAGCTCAAAGGTGGCTTCAATCGCGATAAGCTTAGCTGGTCAGGGGTGATTGGTAAAGGCCGCGTCAAATCAAAATATGCGACGTTAAATCAACTACAACCTGCCCAGCTCATTGTGAATTTACCCAAAAAACAAGGCAATCAATCAACGGAGCTAAAAGTACAGCTAGCTGCCCACTGTTGGCAAGCGACCGATCAAACGGGCAAGCTGTGTTTACGTGAAAACTTAATTGCTTCATCCGCCAGTGGTCAGGTCAATTTGGCCGTACAAAATTTGGATACGTCATTGTTTGCAGTATTTTTACCTAAAGACATTGATTGGCATGGCAAGATTAATGGGAAAGCCATCGTTGGTTGGCAACGCGGTCGTCCACCAACGATTAATACCACCCTCTATTCTGATAATGGCAAAATCGGCCTGATTCAAGACGGTGATAGTTTGCCAGTTACTTTGCCTTATAAGCGGATATCACTGATTGCCGTATCAGTACCCGATGGTCTAAAGATACGTACGGATATCAATACCGGTCAAGGTGCGCGTGGTTATGCTGAAGTCATCGTTGACCCTTATAAAACACCGAAACCCATCTCGGGCGCATTAGTACTTAACGAGCTTAATTTGGCGATATTTAAGCCATTCTTCCCTGGTATGCGGGTGCTCGAAGGTAATATAACTATGGCAGGTGGCTTAGGCGGCACGCTCGATAAGCCGCAGTTCTATGGTAATGTAAAATTGGTTAATGGTCGCATTGCGATGCTTGATTTACCCGTGAATTTAAGAAAGGTCAATGTCGATGCCAAAATTCGCGGTACGCAAGCGACTATCGATGGTACCTTTAATAGTGGTACCGGTACCGGTACGCTAACAGGTACGGTTGATTGGCAACAAAAACTACAGGCCAAGCTCAGTATTATTGGCGAGCGTTTGGTTTTAACCCAGCCGCCTTTACTGGTTGCTGAGGTTAATCCAGATATCGATATCATCGTGCGCCCAGGTGATCGTTACGTCAATATCACTGGCGCCGTGAGTGTGCCATCAGCGACCATTCGTCCACCAGAAGCCAGTGAGGACATCATTACCCAAACCGAAGATGCCGTCGTGCTTGATCGCCGTTTGATTGGTAATATTGAAGAGGTTTTAGCCATCTCAAAACCATGGTCAATCAATGCTGATATCGGTATCGATTTGGGTAATGATATCAATTTCCGCGGTTTTGGTGCCGTGATTCCTTTAGCGGGCGCGATTAATGTCACACAAAATGGCACGGGTATTATGCGCGCCAAAGGCGTGGTACAAGTATCACGTCGTACCAATATTGATGCCTTTGGACAGAATTTAGAGCTCAATTATGGGCAAGTACGCTTTAACGGCGATGTAATGAAACCCAATCTTAGTATTGAAGCCGCTAAAACCATTAGTGGTAAAACGGTTGGTGTGCGCGTTAAGGGCAATACAGAAAATCCAAATATCATTGTCTTTAATAACGCCGGTCTCACCCAGCAGCAAGCGATGAATGCCTTGATAACGGGTCGTATTAACAATAAGAGCGCCACGCAAATCAGTGAGCAGGGCTTTAAATCACAGGTGACCAATAACCTTGCGGCGGCAGGACTGAGCTTTGGGCTTAGTGGAACGCGCACTTTGACCAACCAGATAGGTCAAGTGTTTGGTTTACAAAGCCTGACGGTTGATGCTTCAGGCAGTAGCGAGGACACCAACGTCAACGTTACCGGTTACGTCACTCCTGACTTATATATTCGCTATGGTGTCGGTGTCTTTAATGCTCAAAATAGCCTGTCTATCCGTTATCAGTTGACGCGCCGGATTTATGTAGAAGCAACTTCAGCGGCAGAAAATGCAGTTGATGTGGTTTATAGCTGGCAATTCTAATGGTTTAATCGTCTAGCTATCCATTGGTCTGTCGATAGTTAGCAGTTGATATCATTTTATCCAATAAAAAACGCCTTTATCAAAAGGCGTTTTTTTATGAGATGGGCAGTCTTTTTATTTATTTGGTTAAAATTAAGCGATTGTTACGGGTTAAGCGTAAGCGGTATTCTTCGCCTTCATGCTCGATACGCACCTCTTTAGTCAGCGCGAATAGGTGCTGTGACTGTAAAGTAGGCAAGCGGTTTTCACGGCAGTTTAAATAACGAGAGATGACCATGCTCATAGTAAACTCCTTTTGATAAAATAGTTGAGTACAAAACAGCGAGATAAAGTAATTTATTAACGATAATAATTATCATTTACATTAGCGATTTTTGCAAGCTATTTGATAAAATAAATGACAGCTATTATGTAAACTTATATAAAGCCTCATTCATAAAAGCTATAAACCAAAATAATAAGCTATCGATGCATCCATAAGTGCATTGATAAATACATTTATAAAGGGCATTAAGATGGCAAATTCAACAATGAAATCAATAAAGCATTCACCAGGAAAAAATGAGATAAGAAAAATCAATGCAATAACTTACGTCAATGTCGCCGTGGCAGTCATTTATCATCAAAATCAGTATTTGTTAGGATTCAGAGATGGCTCACAGCATCAAGGCAATCGCTATGAGTTTGTCGGCGGCAAGATAGACGGTCATGAAACTGCCAAGCAAGCACTCATACGTGAAGTCGCTGAAGAGACGGGCATCGATATTGCGAGTAATATCGCAGTAAAGCTTGGGCGACTGCATCATGACTATGGTGATAAGCAAGTATGCTTACTGGTTTATAAAGTAGCGCTGAGCACACAACAATACGAAGCGCATAAACATCGTAAGCAAGGCTTAGAAGGGCAAGCGCTAACATGGGTGGATAAATCGAAGTTACTGGCGGGAGATTATAATTTGCCAGCTGCCAATAAGACCATTCTTGAATGGTTGCGCTTACCGGCACAAATAGCGATTACCTATCCATTGGCACATTTTAGCGATGCAGATCATTCGGCAACAGCATGGTTGCAGTATCACGCGGCGCATCTGGCGCAAGATACTTGGGTATATGTCCGGCCAAAAGCCACAAATAAAGATACAGAAAGTAATGTAAAGCAGTTGTTACGCTTACGTCCAGATATCCATGTGATTATGCCTAGTGCGTTAACTGAGGCATTAACTGAATCATTAAATAGCAACGAGGCGAATGAGATAGCCATAAACTGCCAAATCGTCGCGAGTCATCTAACACAGACGCAGCTTATGCAATGGTCAGACAGTCATCAGGGCAAGGATGTATCTGAATGCAACAGCGCTTTAAGCTATTATTCAAGTTATCCATTAATAATAAGTTGTCACGATGCTGAGAGTATTTATGCGGCAAATAAGTTGGCACATGCGCGTTTAGAGCAGCAATTATCACCTATCATCGGTATATTTCTGTCACCTGTTTTAGTGACCAAAAGTCATCCTGAAACTACGCCGCTAGGCTGGCAAGCATGGGCAGAATTGACCGCATTAGCAGATATGCCAGTGATTGGTTTAGGCGGTTTGTCACCAATGATGAGTGTGCAAGCCGTACAATATGGCGGCGTTGCTGTCGCTGGCATACGACAGTTTTTCCAATAGTATTTTGAGAGGTTTTTATGCTATTTTTTAGCTGTTTCTATAAGAGTTAATTAACGTGGAAAAGCCTATTAATTAAGTGGCTGATGCAAGAGATTAAGGTGCATGAGAGTGGACGTTAACTTATGACAAAACACTGATTTTTAAACTCTTTTAACAGTGAGTAACTATGTGTTCGTTCTATGCAGCAAACATAGAATTACTTACAAACCGTTGCGTTTTCCTACATTGCGACACTGTTCTCATCGAGCCATTGCCATTATTATAAACCATCAAATTATCAAAAGGCGCTGAGTTGGTTTTTCGCAAGCATTTGCTAAATCCGGCTTATCTTTTATTATCCTTTATCCAGCGCCTCTAAGGTTATGACGCATATTCGTTATAACCGCATTTAATTTTCAGTTATTCTTCTTTTTATACTGATAGTGACTATTGAAAATTATTTTGCACTTATCTGCTAAACAGACAATTTGTTCATAAAGAATTTTTAACTATTACTATTAATAAATGGTACTCCTATGAAAACCAACAAGTTACCTAAGTCAGCATGGTCTGATTCTCAGGCAGCTGGTTCTCAATCGCAGCAGACTGGCCAGTCAAGTCAGCACTATCTTAGAAAAGATTATCTTGAAAAAAGCTATCTTAAGAAAGGTTATGTAAATAAAGATTATCTAAGTAAAGGTCGTCTAAAGATAGATAGTGCTTCACAAACGGGTCATGCCAGTAATGACGCTAGCTATCATTATGACCACTATAATAATGGTCATAATGAACACTCCAACCATTTGGCAACAGATACGTCAGCACATGACAGCTATTTTGGCTACAAAAGCGTTGAAAAAAGCCTTGCCGAGGCAACAGAGTCTGCAATGATTAAGAAGAGCAATCGTAAAGCCAGTAGCAGCCTTAAAGCTAGTGATATGAAAAGATATCCTATTACCAATAATGTGAGTAACAATAACAATAATAAAAGCTCACAACATGATCACGGATATAAAAAAGCCCATAGCTATCAGAAGGTGAAAAAAGCGACTGCAATACATATTAATGAAAGCGTAGATACAAATACCGAGTCATTAATGCTGCAGTCTATTAAAGATGATATGACAGCGGGACAGGCTGATGTTATAAATAGCCTAACTAAAAAAAATAAGTCTAAAGCCAAGCACTCTAAGACTAACAATCATCTTTCTTCTGAAACTGCCGAAGCAGCTATAACAGAGATACCGGAGCGCATATTTATGAATGGACTGATCAAGCACACAGGTATTGCTTTAGCGATTATCATACCGCTGGCGGCGTTTTCAGCGTATGCGGCAACGCCACCCTTCAATACCGCGGCTAGAGCTAATGTGACGGCTAATGCGACGACGGATAAAATTAGCACAGAGACATTATCCATCAAGCCGAGTGCTATCATTCATAAGTCTGCAAGTGTACCAACCACAGTTGATAGCGTTGATCTTAAAAAATACGCGGGCACCTGGTATGAGATAGGTCGTTTACCGATGTATTTTCAGCGCAATTGTGCCAGTGATGTGACGGCAAATTATGTTGAAAAAACAGACGGTTCAGGCATCAAAGTAATTAATCAATGCAAAGCGCAGGATGGTTCAGGTATTACTGCTGAAGGCTTAGCTAAACCAGCAGATGGTACTGGCAGTAAATTAAAGGTGACTTTCTTACCCTCTTGGATTCGCTGGTTGCCCGTCGGCCGTGCCGATTATTGGGTGCTTGCACGTGATGCAGATTACAAAACTGCTCTAGTTGGTACCCCCGATAAAAAATATCTATGGTTGCTAGCGCGTTCACCAAATGTAAGTCAAGAAACCTATGCCAAATACCGCCAGATTGCTCAGCAACAGGGCTATGATTTAAAAGAGTTTAAACTTACCACGCAGACCAATCAAACGGTGAAGTTGGTTCCATAAACAAGCCATTGCCTATTATTTATGACTAATTATCAATTACTAATAGTCTATTGTTCATATCTAGTTATTGGTAGCTCGTTACTGAAAGCCATTTAAGTATTTTATATTAATCAGGTTTTTACATTGATTTTAGTCGATTAAAAATGGGACGGTAGCATAAGCTGTTTTATTTTTTATTAAGTAACTTATAGAGTAATGAATAGAACAATGAATAGAGAATGAAAAATGCGATAAGTTGGACAAATTCGGTTATCACTAGCAAAATAGGGCGTTTTAAGCTAAAATCTCCCTTATCTAAAGACTGCGCTGATAAAAACGGTGACGATAACCACTGCCGCAATAGTCGAGCGTTATCGTTTTAGAATCATTACCTAACTTAGTAATGACCTATCTATTTATATTTCTTTATACTTTACTGATTACCTAATTACTGACCATAAGGATGTTTCTCGTGAGCAACGCTGATACCTTACGCCAATTACATCAAGACCACTTGAGCAATTATAACCAACAAGAGCAACAAGCCATTGAGCTGATGGGACTTTTGAATAAGCTTTATAACGAGCAAGATGTACAAGTGACTTTGTTTGGCGACACGCTAGATACGACTTCTGTAGGTCAAATATTGGCATTGCATCAAAAAGTAGCGCTACGCGAGCAAGATGCCAAATCTATCGATATCGCCGATACGTTAGCGATGGTGAAAGCGCTTGCAGAGAGCAAAGATATCCAAGCAGCGCGTATCGATGTCGGTCAGCTGATTGCTAATGACAGTGATTTACAAGCGGCTTTACAGTCTATTGGTACTGATAAAGGCGCTAGCAATGGCGCAACTGACGTCGTGCTATATGGTTTCGGTCGTATTGGTCGTATCTTAACGCGTCTATTGTTGTCACAAGCATCAAGTGCCAAGGGTATGCAGCTAAAAGCTATTGTTGTACGTCCTGCAGCTGCGGGCGATTTGGCCAAGCGTGCTTCATTGCTTGAGCGTGACTCAATCCATGGTAACTTCGCTGGTGGTGTCGTTGTCGATAACGAAAACAACGGGTTGATTATCAATGGGCGCTTTGTGCAAGTTATCTATGCTAAAGACCCAAGCGAGATTGATTATACTGCTTATGGTATCAACGATGCATTGGTCATTGATAACACAGGCATTTGGAAAGATGAAGCCGGTCTTGGTAAGCACTTACAGTCTACTGGCGTGAAAAAAGTATTGCTAACGGCTCCTGCGGGCGGCGATATCAAAAACGTCGTCTATGGCGTAAATAATGATACCGTTGGCGATGATACTATCGTCAGTGCAGCGAGCTGTACGACTAACGCGATTACCCCAACGCTAAAAGTCTTAAATGACGAATACGGTATCGAAAATGGTCACGTTGAAACCATTCACTCGTTCACTAACGATCAAAACTTAATTGATAACTATCATAAGGCCGATCGCCGTGGTCGCAGTGCGGTACTCAATATGGTTATTACTAGTACTGGTGCGGCAAAAGCAGTTGGTAAAGCGCTACCAGAGCTTAGCGGTAAATTAACTGGTAACGCCATTCGTGTACCAACGCCAAACGTTAGCTTAGCAATTTTGAACTTAAACCTCAAAACTGCGCCAGCTAGTGCTGATGCGTTAAATGAGTTTATGCGTAAAATTTCTAATAGCAGTCAGTGGCAGACACAGATTGCTTATACGGATTCTACTGAAGCGGTCTCGACTGACTTTGTTGGTGATACTCATGTCGGTATCGTCGATGCACAAGCAACGATTTTGACCGATAACCATGCTATCGTTTATATTTGGTATGATAACGAAGTAGGCTATAGCACGCAGGTATTACGTTTGGCAACGCAAATGGCTGGCATCAGCTATACGCAGATCCCTGCGTAAAACATTACACGGCTACTATTTTAGCTGCTTCTATTTAGACGAAACAGCGATACAAAAGTAAGCTTTATTTTAGATAGATCGGTGTAAATGGTTAAATGTAGTACTCAAGCACCCGATAGTCCGAATGGTTATCGGGTGTTGTTGTCATAATAAATGCTAATTAAGAATGACATTACATTCTAACTGGCACACTTTTTAAAGAATTTTTTATATCTCGAGATATTTGATAGTTATCGTTTTTTATAACTATTAAGTTTTTCACAATTACCCAAACAAATAGCTATAACCTAAAATACAGTTATTGACTGTAACCAGTTTATAAACTGGATGGTAAATAAAGGAACGTAAGATGCGATTTATTGATGAAGCCGTCGTAACGGTAAAAGCAGGTGACGGTGGTAACGGAATCGCCAGTTTTCGCCGAGAAAAGTATGTCCCACGCGGTGGCCCTGATGGTGGTGATGGTGGCAAGGGCGGCGATGTCTATGTTATTGCAGAGGACAACACCAATACCCTAGTTGACTATCGTTATACCCGTCGTTATGACGCCATGCGCGGTGAAAATGGGCATAGTAAGAACTGTGCCGGTAAAGGTTCTGATGACATCTATTTGCCAGTCCCAATTGGTACGACTGTGGTCGATACTGAAACTGACGAAGTGTTGGGTGATTTGATTGAGCTTGGTCAGACTTTACTGATTGCCAAAGGTGGCGACGGCGGTCTGGGTAATACCCATTTTAAAAGCTCGACCAACCAAGCACCGCGTAAAGCCACATCAGGTTTTGAAGGCGAATTAAAAGTCCTTAAATTTGAGCTAAAAGTAGTGGCTGATGTGGGTTTAATTGGTTTGCCTAATGCTGGTAAGTCGACTTTTATCCGCCAAGTCTCTGCTGCTAGACCAAAAGTGGCCGATTATCCATTTACCACGTTAGTACCAAATTTAGGCGTGGTCGATATTGGTCGTCATCGCTCATTTGTCATGGCCGACATTCCAGGTTTAATCGAAGGGGCTTCAGAAGGCGCAGGACTTGGTATTCGCTTTTTAAAGCATGTCGCTCGTACGCGTCGTCTGTTACACTTGGTTGATGTAAAACCAATCGATGGCAGTGACCCAGTAGAAAATGCCCGTATCATTTTAAATGAGCTTGAGCGTTTTTCACCTGAATTGGCCAATTTGCCACAGATTTTAATCTTGAATAAAATCGATCAGGTTGCCGAAGAAGACTTAAATGAGCTTTGTACCCATATTGTGGCTGAGCTTGGTTGGACAGGTATTGTATTCCGTACCGCGACATTGACTGGCGAAGGCGTCGATGCCGTTAAATACCATTTAATGAATGAGATTGAGCGTGAACGTGAGCGTGAAATCGAAGATCCTATTTTTGCTGAAGCACAAAAAGAGCGTTTTGAGCGATTAGAAGCAGAAGTACGTTTGAATACCGAAGCACAGCGTGAAGCATATCGTGCAGCCCGCAGAGCGGCGCGTGAAGGCATTGACTTAAACGATGAAGATGACGACGACCTAGATGATGATGGCGTTGAAGTGGTTTACGTCCCTTAAGTATATTTAATTTACCTCATGAGCTTTAAGTTCAAAAGTTTTAACGTTAGGTGCTTTAAGTTTACGTTCTTTAAATAGGTGTGCGCACAGTTTTTAATTTAATCCCCGTAATCACTTTATACTAGCAACAGGAGTTTATATGGCAGTTGACATAGAGAACACGACCGAAGAAGCAAGGTTTGTTAAGCAAGCTCGCAACTTTGATATTCAGCGCGTTATTGTCAAGATTGGCTCATCGTTATTAACCAATAATGGGCGAGGGCTTGATCGAACTGCCATTTACGAGTGGGCAAAGCAGATTGCCAAGCTGCATAAGCAAGGTGTTGAAGTATTACTTGTATCTTCAGGTGCGGTTGCTGAAGGCGTGGTGCGTATGAATCTTGAAGAGCGTCCTAGGAAATTGGCGGCGCTACAAGCTTGTGCGTCTATCGGTCAGATGGGCTTGATTGAAACCTGGTGGTCAGCATTAATTCAGCATGGTATTCAAAGCTCGCAGCTGCTATTGACGCATGATGATTTGTCCAACCGTAGTCGCTATTTAAATACCACTGGGGCGTTGACGCAGTTATTAGAATGGCGTGTGCTGCCAGTGATTAATGAAAACGATACCATTACGATTGACGAGATTAAATTCGGCGATAATGACACCTTAGGCGCGATGGCAGCGGCGATGGTCAATGCCGATTTATATATTATCTTAACCGATCAAGAAGGTGTTTTTACCGATAATCCTCGTAATAATCCGAATGCTAAAATGATTCGCCAAGAGCGGGCAATGGCTGATTATTTATTTGATATCGCCGGTGACGGCGGCAAACTTGGTCGCGGTGGTATGTTGACCAAAATCCGTGCCGGTCGCTTGGCTGCCATGGGCGGTTGTCCGACGGTCATCGTTAGTGGTGCTATCGACGATGTTATTACTCGCGTGGTTTCTGGAGAAGCCGTCGGTACCTTACTGACCACTAATGATGAAGATAAAATCATTGCACGTAAACAGTGGCTAGCCGCGCATTTGCGCATGTCAGGTTCTTTACTTGTTGATGCAGGTGCTGCCAAAGCAGTGGTCGAACATCACAAGAGCTTGTTACCAGTCGGTGTGGTAGAAGTCCGCGGCGATTTTGATGAAGGCGATGTGGTTGAAATTGTCCATCAAGATACGGGCGAGCGTATCGCTGTCGGTCAAGTGAACTTCTCATCGCGCGATGCTTGCCGTGTGGCTCGTGAGCGTACAGAGCAGTTTGATAGAATCCTTGGTAACAATGAAGAGCGCGTGGTCATGGTACACCGTGACAACTTAGCGCTGACCATGTAGAACTTATACTATCCACCCTATTTTATATGTAAGCACGATATTATTGATTAAAGGCTAACAGCAAATGATGCTCTGAAAATTCTAAACATTATTTGATGATGGTTAATCTGATGTCTGTTAACCAATCATTTAGTATGTTCGGAATTTTGTAATAGAGTGTCGCTATCTGAGCGTTTTAATATTCTTTTCTTTAACTTATTTTATCCAGCCTTGTTATTCAATTGCTTAACTGTTCATTTGAATAACGATGGGGCTGTTTTGGAGATTTGTACATGAGTGCTTCAGACAATAATAATGCGCTAGAGCAGAATTTTGCGCCTTTAAAGAACGATAGATTGCTACGCGCCTTGCGCTTTGAGCCAATAGATACCACGCCTGTGTGGATGATGCGCCAAGCCGGTCGTTATTTACCAGAATATAAAGCCACCCGCGCTGAAGCTGGTGACTTTATGAGTCTATGTAAAGATACCGCGCGAGCTACCGAAGTCACTTTGCAGCCATTACGTCGTTATGACTTAGACGCTGCTATTTTATTTAGTGATATTTTAACCATTCCTGATGCGATGGGATTGGGCTTATACTTTGAAACCGGTGAAGGTCCAAAGTTTAAACATCCTATTCGTACGCAAGCAGATTTAGATAGATTACCGGTACTCGATGTCAATGACTCGCTTAATTATGTGATGCGTGCGGTAACGAGTATCCGTACCGCGCTCAATGGTCAAGTGCCGTTATTTGGTTTTTCTGGCAGTCCTTGGACGCTAGCGACTTATATGATTGAAGGCGGTAGCTCAAAAGATTATCGCTATACCAAAGGTTTTTTATATAGTAATCCTGAGTTTTTACATCAATTATTAGACAAGTTAGCAACGTCAGTGATTGATTATTTGGATGCACAAGTGGTCGCTGGGGCGCAAATTTTACAGCTATTTGATAGCTGGGGCGGGGCGCTTGGCCATCGTCAATTCGTCGATTTCTCACACGCTTATAATAAGCGCATTGTCGCTGAGCTAAAGGTACGTCACCCCGAAATACCAGTGGTATTGTTTACCAAAGGTGGCGGATTGTGGCTTGATATTCAAGCAGATAGTGAGGCCGATGCCTTGGGTTTAGATTGGACAATGCCCATTGATCGTGCCCGTCAAGTCTTGACTGAAAGTCAGCGTCAATTGACCAAGCACCATAAAAAACTACAAAGTAGCAAAGCCATTCAGGGTAATTTAGACCCTGCGACCTTATACGGCTCGCCTGCGACTATCCGCGCTGAAGTCAATGCTATGCTAGATAGCGCTTATGCCAATGGCGAAAAAACAGGCTATGTGGCAAACTTAGGGCATGGTATTACCCAGTGGGTCGACCCTGATAATGCTAAAGTCTTTATCGATGCGGTACATGACTATAAGATTTAATGTGGCTAGTTTTTAAAAGCAGCTAACATTAAAAAACGTGAGTTTATTAAAAGCGATAAATTTAGACGCTATTAAATTTAGACCCTATTAAATCTAGACCCTATTAAATCTAGACCCTATAATGTTTATACTTAGGTGTAGACATTATAGCTATCTACCATCAATTGAGTAAGAAACTGAATAAAAGAAAAAGGGATATCTTATGATTTCAGCAGCGATTGTCGGCGGCACAGGCTATACAGGTATTGAGCTGATTCGCTTATTATCTGCCCATCCTGAAGTGTCTATTGATTTGCTAACCTCACGTAGCGAAGCTGGCACCCGAGCTGATGAGATATTCCCAAGCTTACGTGGCATCTCAGATATCGTTTTTAGCGACTTAGGTGATGAGACGCTAGCGACCTTGCAAAAATGCGACGTGGTATTCTTTGCGACCCCACATGGCGTAGCAATGAAGCAAGCAGAAGCGTTAACCGCAGCGGGCGTAAAGGTCATTGATTTGGCGGCGGATTTTCGCTTACAGTCATTAACGGAATTTGAGCACTGGTATCAGCAAGCGCATGCCTGTCCTGAATTATTAAAGACAGCCGTTTATGGTTTACCTGAAGTCAATCGTGAAAAACTTTCCGATGCTTTGGTGGTCGGTAACCCTGGCTGTTATCCAACCACAGCTATCTTAGGCTTAAAACCTATTATCGATGCGCAAAATAAGCAAGCAGAAAGGTTGGTTGAATCACGTATCGTTATCGATGCTAAATCTGGTGTTTCGGGCGCGGGTCGTCAAGCAAAGCTTGCCCTTAACTATGCTGAAACCACAGACAATTTCAAAGCCTATAGTGTTGAAGGTCATCGGCATTTGCCAGAGATTGAACAGGGCGTTGCTCAGTTATTAGAGAGTCAATTTAGCCATCGTATCCGTTTTTTACCGCATCTAGTGCCAATGATACGCGGGATGCTCAGCTCCATTCATCTTGAGCTGACTGAGGCAGGCGCTGCTTTTGATTGGCAGCAAGTATTTGAGACAAGCTACGCTGCGGAAGCGTTTGTAGATGTGATGCCAAAGGGTCTTTATCCAGATACGCGCAGCGTGCGTGCCAGTAATCGCTTACGTATTGGTATCCATCAAGACAATGCGCGTGCTGAGCTGACGGTGATTGTCGTGCAAGACAACTTGGTGAAAGGTGCGGCTGGGCAAGCAGTGCAAAATATGAATGTGATGTTTGGTTTCGATGAATCAATGGGCTTAAACTTTGCCCCTATCGTTCCTTAACAGATGTTTATTTATTATCCAATCCATCATGTTTATGGCGCTAGGTATTGATTATAAATTCCGCTATAATAACCTGCCCTTACTGTTAAGAGATACTGTCTAAATGCGTTTGAAGAGTGTACTACGCCTTTGCCCACAGCCAGCACGTTTATCGTGCCAAGACTCTATTTCTCATGATTTGGAGGGTAGTCTGCATCTCTCTTATCATGATTATCGCAATTGTTATCGTAGCAGTGCTACGGCTACCGATAGTCATTGCATCAGTCAATCACAGCAAGGTGCGTCTACTTTAGTATTGGCATTATTTGTGGTGGCGATATTGGTAACAGCGGTGGTTGGGCTGTTATTTGGTCATAAGCTCGGCTATCAGCGCGGCTATTATTCGATGCAAACGGAAGCTAAGCAAGCGGTTATTACCAGTAAAGAGGCGACGCAAGAGTTAAAAGATTTACGCCTTAGCAGTAAAATTGCAACCAATGAAGCGGCTACTGCTAAACAAGAGCTGGAAATAAGTTTGGCAAACTTAAAAGAGTTGCGTGAAAATCAGCAAGAACTGACGGTTGAAAACAAACAAGTGGCGCAGCTTAATGAGATATATGCGGAAATCATTAGCGAGCAAGGCGGTATGCCATTACAAATACTTGGCGCGAAGATTGAACCTTTACCTGAAAACGCTTTTGAATACGGCTTCGATATTGGTATGCTTGCCAGCGATGGTAAAGCGAAGCGCTTAAAACCGACGTTAACATTACTCAATGACGATGACTTGGTAGAAGTGCCATTAGAACCAGCAAGTTATACTATCGAAGGTATTACGCGTATTCGTGGGCGCTTTATGATGCCGTCAGGCTTTAAGCCTTTGCAAGTTAAGCTGAGCTTGCGAGCAGGTGGTCAAGAAGTAGAGCAATTGTATGATTGGAAGCTTGGCGACAAGGTTGATAATATGCCGCTGTCGTTATTAGACTTACCAGAGGTTGATGAAAGCCCGATTGAACCTTAACCTTTTAAGGTTTGATTGAGCCTTACTGTTTGCATCTTTTACTATTTTTATGTCGCTGTGTCCAATAGCTGACGCTTAATGATACATTGATATGTCTGCCAATCTTTTTTAATCCCCCTTTATGCTGTTATAAACGCACCTATTAATTTGTATTCTAATTATGATAAAACAAACCCTATTACAATCAACGCCTACCGTTGCTGATTGGCATTTTCCCAATATGCCGATGCATTTTGCGCAAGATGGCGATCCCGAAGGTGAAACGACACCGCAAGCTGACGTGCTAGTAGCTGAGCCAGAAGTGGCGAAGCCGCCGATGTATGCTGTGGTGATGTATAACGATAACTACACGCCGATGGAGTTTGTCGTTTATGTGCTGCAGTCAGAATTTCGTCACAGTATGGATTCAGCGGTTGAGATCATGCTGACTATTCATAATAGTAGCAAAGGTATTGCGGGTATTTATCCAAAAGATATTGCTGAAACCAAAGCCAAAAAAGTGAATAGTCTGGCACACCGTGAAGGCTATCCTTTATTAACTCAAATCGAGCCACATCAGGGCGAATAATTTTTTAGCCCGCTTTTGTGGTAAGTTTTTTCCCTATTTATATGTCCGCAGTTTCTACGTCAATCGTTAGTATCTTATTTGTACCCTACCTTTACCAGTTAAAATATTTTCTAACTTAGAGTGGTAGAGTAAGCCTGTTCAGTTATTTAATGGTTTGCTCTAATATATTGACTCACTTTAAGCCTGATTCCTGTAGATTTAATATCTAGCTATTTATTGTCTCTTTAATATGTCCAACCCTTTCGTTTTAGGCTTGATTTTCCTCTTATACAGCCCTATATATAAAAGTATACTCTTATACACTTAATTTTAGTTTACCCCTCGTTTTTCTCAAATCGTTTTAGCGTTTTTATCTCTTTCATATTCAACAGCCAATCTCGAAAATATACGCTCACATTACTTTATTGATCATGGTTTTATTGGCTGTATCAACGCCCGTAACAAGGTTAATGGACACTTCGATACATTTTAATCAGTGTTAATAGATTGACTATCTTTAAGTATCATGTTGATATAAAGGTAAGCTGAAAATAATGTCTACGTCATGGAAGTCAGTATTGAATAACATTGAGTAAAGTCTCTTAATAAACCTAACATAGCCCTTGAACAATCCATCTACCGCCCTGATTTAGTTACTAACTCATTCATAAAGCTATCAATAATAAGATAGGTACAACCGTAGGAAGTCCTTATGTTAAGTCGTCATCTTGAAGTTTCTTTGCGTTTAGCAATGACACTTGCGCGCCAAAAATCGCATGAGTATCTCACTGTTGAACATCTACTACTGGCATTATTAGAAAATACCAATGCTGCCAATACGTTGACTGCTTGCAATGCCAATGTTTCAACCTTGCGTAGTGAGCTTGAAGCTTATATCAATAAGCATACGCCAACGGTCGATGCTGATACTGAGCAATCACCACAACCGACCCAAAGTTTTGATCGCATCCTGCAACGGGCTATTTTTCATGTGCAGTCTATCGGTGGCGGTCGTTTGGTCGAAGGTTCTGATATTTTAGTATCGATGTTTTCAGAACACGATACTTACGCGGTTTATTTGCTCAAAAAACAGGGCATCAGTCGCCTAGAGTTGACCCAGTATTTATCACACGGTCAAGATAAAGACGAGCCATCTGAGCCACGTACTTCGATGACAGGTGAGCGCCGTAGTGCTTCAGAAAAAACTAGCAAAGACCCCTTGGTCGAATTTGCAACCAACTTAAACCAACGCGCCGCTGAAGGTAAAACGGATCCATTAATTGGACGTGCCCCTGAAATTGAGCGCGCGGCCCAAGTGCTTTGCCGTCGCCGTAAAAATAACCCGCTATTGGTCGGTGAGCCAGGCGTGGGTAAAACCTCAATTGCTGAAGGTTTAGCGTGGTTGATTATCAATGATAAAGCACCGAAGCCACTTAACGGCTGCGTGATTTATAGCTTAGATATTGGCTCATTAATCGCAGGTACTAAGTATCGTGGTGACTTTGAAAAACGCATGAAGTCGCTGCTTGATGCGCTGAAGAAAAAGCCGAATGCGATTTTGTTTATTGATGAGATTCATATGATTATTGGCGCAGGTTCGTCAATGAGCAGCAATATGGATGTGTCAAACCTAATCAAACCGGCGCTTGCCAATGGTGAGCTACGTTGTATTGGTTCGACGACCTTTACAGAGTATCGTCAGGTGTTTGAAAAAGACCATGCATTATCACGTCGTTTCCAAAAGATTGATGTAAAAGAACCCAGTGTTGACGACAGTATCGATATCTTACGTGGTCTTAAATCACGTTATGAAGAGTTTCATAATGTCGAATATACCGATCAAGCATTGGTGACAGCCGTTCAATTATCGGCCAAACATATTCATGAGCGTTTTTTACCGGATAAAGCCATCGATGTAATCGATGAAGCTGGTGCGTATAAGCGTTTGGGTATTGTCGCTGATTTGGACGATATTGATGCCGAAGAAAGCTTTATCGCTGATTTAGAGCAAGATTTTGATGCGCAAATAGATGCTGATGAAGAAGGTTTTGAGGGCGTTGATGATGACAGTATTGATGAGACAGGCACGGTCAATGAGATGCAAGACGAAGCAAATGCTGCAAAAGCAAACGATAGAGCGAAAGCTGATGGGGCTAAAAAGCCTAAAAGCAAACGTGCACCGATAAAAATCGATGTCGCCGATATTGAAGCTATCGTTGCCAAGCTTGCGCGTATTCCACCCAAATCCGTATCTAGTGATGATAAAAGCATTCTTCAGCATTTAGACCGTGATTTGAAGCACTTGGTGTTTGGGCAAGATGAAGCGATTGAAACCTTAGCCGATGCGATTAAGTTATCGCGTGCTGGTCTTAAAGCACCAGATAAGCCAATCGGCTCATTTATGTTTGCCGGTCCTACCGGGGTTGGTAAAACCGAAGTCTCTCGTCAATTGGCAAACTTGCTGGGTGTCGAACTGGTACGCTTTGATATGTCAGAGTATATGGAAGCGCATACTGCATCGCGTCTGATAGGTGCGCCTCCTGGCTATGTCGGCTATGATCAAGGCGGTTTGCTGACCGAAAAAATCAATCAACATCCGCATTGTGTCCTATTGCTTGATGAAATCGAAAAAGCCCATCCAGATGTCTTTAACTTGTTATTGCAAGTGATGGATCATGGTACCTTGACCGATAACAACGGTCGCGTCGCTATCTTTAAGCAAGTGATTGTGATTATGACCACCAACGTCGGGGCGGATAGCATCAGTCGTTCTTCTATGGGCTTCACGCAGCAAGACCATAGCCGAGATAATACTGAGTCACTGAAACGCGTGTTTACGCCTGAGTTCCGTAACCGTTTGGATGCCATTATTCAATTTAATCCATTGGATACCTCAGTCGTCGTCTCTGTGGTCGATAAATTCTTGGTTGAGCTACAAGTCCAGCTTGATGATAAACAAGTAACGCTAGAGATTGATGATGAAGTACGTGATTACTTAGCAGATAAAGGCTATGATCGCCTAATGGGTGCGCGTCCTATGCAGCGTCTGATTCAAGACGAAATTAAGAAACCATTGGCAAGCATGATTTTGTTTGGCGACTTGGTAAATGGTGGGGTCGTCCATCTAACCTTGGAGCCTGAAGACGCTAAAGATCAAGACGGCAATGCAGTTAAGCTTGAGAAAGGATCAGATAAAGGCTCATCGGACAGTCGTATTATTCTAACGGTCGTTGAGACGCATGAGCCGCATCCAGACTCTGAGTCATTAGCTAGCTAAGTTTCTACTACTAATATAATAAGAACGGTTACTGCGGTAGCCGTTTTTTTATTGCTATAATTTATATAGTGAAAGTATTTCTTATTAATCTATAAAAAATAAAAAAGGACATTCCATGGAATTGTTTGACGAAAAATCTGCAAAAACCGATGCACAAAAACAAGCGATTTTAGACAATGTGCGCTTACCAGAAGACTGGAAAAACGCCTTAGCAGAAGAATTAACTTCTGACAATATGGATAACTTGCGTGCCTTCTTAAAGGAAGCCTATCAATCAGACGACAGTATTTATCCACCAGCCCCTTTGATGTTTAATGCGTTGAATCTAACGCCTTTATCGCAGGTCAAAGTCGTGATCTTAGGTCAAGATCCTTATCATGGACCAGGACAAGCAATGGGCTTATCATTTTCAGTGCCTAAAGCCATTCCAAAGCCACCGTCACTAAATAACTTACTAAAAGAGATGGCGAGTGACATTGGTATCGTGCCGTCAAAGCATGGCGATCTGACTTACTGGGCACAGCAAGGGGTATTATTATTAAACAGCTCATTGACCGTGAGAGAAGGGGAGCCAAATAGTCATCAGAATAAAGGTTGGGAGCAGTTTACCGATGCGGTCATTGATGTGGTTAATGAACAAACAGAGCATACGGTATTTATATTGTGGGGTAGTAAAGCGCAGAAAAAAGGCAAATATATTAATACTGATAAACATCTGATTTTGACAGCTGTGCATCCTTCACCGCTAGCTGCTAATCGTGGTGGGTTTTTCGGCTCTAAGCCATTTTCTAAAACCAATGATTATCTGTTACAGTATGGTCGAACGCCAATTGACTGGCAACTGCCACAGTAGCTATTAATAGTTGCTGTTAAACATAATCGTCAAAGGTGTTTTTTTAAAATAATAGATGTACTGATATTCAAAACAATAGTTGTATTAATAAATGAAACATAGACAAACGATAAGCTTGCAGCCTTATCAATTAACGAGCAGCCTGATATCGACGAGTACATTTTGGTCACTTGAAGATGTTAGCTGGATGCAACAAGCCCTTAGTCTGGCTAAACAAGGTGCTGCACGTGAAGAGGTGCCAGTAGGGGCGATACTGGTATACAATCAGCAGATAATTGGGCAAGGGTTTAATGAGCCGATTGGACGCCATGATGCGACCGCTCATGCTGAAATTGTCGCTTTAAGAGATGCTTGCATGCGTTTAAGCAACTATCGTTTACCATTACAGACGACGTTATATGTGACCTTAGAGCCTTGTACCATGTGTATCGGGGCGCTGATTCATGCTCGCGTGGATAGACTTATCTATGCGGCCAGTGAGCCGAGGGCTGGCATGGTTGGTAGTCAAATGAACCTGGCTACCCAGCCATTTTATAACCATAGTATTCAAGTACATCAAGGTTTGTGTGGTGAGCATAGCAGTCAGATGCTAAAGGGTTTTTTTCGTCAGCGCCGCCAAGCGCTAAAAAACAACAAGCGTTAAAAATAACAGTCAGCATAAACCATTAACAAGATATTATGCTCATTGCTAGTGATAGGAAGGTTTGTTTGCTATACTATCGCCCTATTTGCTTACGAACAAGTTTATTGGCATGCAAGCGTTTGATAAACCAGTGGAAATTTACGCCATTTACCATTTTGTACGCTGTGCCGACGATTAAGTGACTGTTATGACTACTTTTACATCTAATACTAATGATAATAATAGCGACATTTCGTCATTACGCTATCCAGTTATCTGTATTGATGGTCCAAGTGGGGCAGGTAAAGGCACGGTTACTTGGCGCTTAGCACAGACGTTAGGGTATCAGTTGCTTGATTCAGGGGCGTTATATCGCATTGTTGGTCTAAAGGCATTTGAAGCAGGTTTGCTAAATGTAGATGGCGAGCAAAGTATCGATGAGACGGCGCTGTTAGCATTGACTCAAAGCTTGCAGATTGTTTTTGAGCCTAATATTGATTCAGGACGTGTAGACATTATTGTTAATGGCGCTAAGATTGGCGAGCAAGTACGCAATGAAACCGTCGGTGGTTATGCTTCACGAGTTGCAGTTTATCCAAAGGTACGTCAGGCCTTGCTGAAATTGCAGCAAGATATGGCGAGCCAATCAGGGTTGGTTGCCGATGGTCGCGATATGGGCACCGTGGTTTTCCCAGATGCCGATGTTAAAGTCTATCTAACGGCAAGTGCCAAAGCTCGTGCTGAGCGCCGCGTGGCACAGCTTTTACAGGCGGGGCAAGCTGCCGATTTCGAAGCGATTCTTGCGACGATTAAAGCGCGTGATGATCGTGATGAAAACCGTGCAACGGCGCCTTCGAAGCCTGCAGAAGATGCGCTGGTTTTAGATAGCTCTAACCTGGACGCTGATGCAGTTTATGAGCTTGTGAAAAAACATTGTCAAGATCAAGGTATTTGCTTTAATCGTTAATAAAAACAACATATTAAGTACTAAAAAGTTTCCTATGGCTTTCATTTTAGTATAAAATTATAATAAGTGTAAGACAGTTGTTGCTAATGATTCCGATAAATATGCTGTTTATGAAGCTTTATTTATAGAAATGCTTTTATAAAATCATGTTTATGTATGTCTTTAGGCATAAAGCGCTTATTAGCAACAAACGTTTTTTTATATGACTGCATAGGATATAAAACCAGTATTCTCGTTTTATGCAATCATACATTTGATCCGTACTGTGCTGGACAGGATACGGCTATACAAAGGTAGACATAATGGAATCATTTGCTGAACTATTTGAAGCGAGCATCGAAGAAACAGGTCTGGATATCGAGCGTGGCTCGGTTATCACCGGTACTGTTGTCGCCATCGATAACGACTGGATCACTGTCGATACTGGTCTGAAATCTGAAGGTATTGTCGCTCGTGAAGAGTTTTTAAGCGAAGAAGGCGAACTTGAAGTCGAAGTTGGCGATACAGTAGACGTAGTGGTTGAAGCAGTCGATAACGGTATGGGTCAAACCTTACTGTCACGTGAAAAAGCCAAACGCGTTGAGACTTGGAATTTCCTTGAAAAAATCTCTGACAATGATGAGATCGTTAAAGGTATTATTTCTAGCAAAGTTAAAGGCGGCTTTACCGTAGATATCGGTTCAGTTCGCGCGTTCTTACCAGGTTCATTGGTAGACGTCCGTCCGATTCGTGATACCACGCATCTAGAAGGCAAAGAGCTAGAATTTAAAGTTATCAAACTTGATCAAAAACGTAACAACGTTGTGGTAAGTCGCCGCGCTGTTATGGAAGCTGAAAACTCAGCTGAGCGTGAAGAGCTATTGAACAAGCTTGAAGAAGGTATCGAGATCGAAGGTATCGTTAAGAACCTAACTGATTACGGTGCATTCGTTGATCTTGGTGGTATTGATGGTCTATTGCACATCACTGATATGGCATGGCGCCGCATCAAGCACCCATCTGAAGTTGTTGAAGTTGGTCAAGACCTTAAAGTTAAAGTACTTAAATTTGACCGTGAGCGCAATCGCGTAAGCCTAGGTCTAAAACAACTAGGTACTGATCCTTGGGATAACGTTGGCGGCACTTACCCAGTGGGTAGCGTTGTTAAAGCTCGCGTAACCAATTTGACTGATTATGGTTGTTTCGCTGAAATTTCTGAAGGTATTGAAGGTCTAGTACACGTATCAGAAATGGATCACACCAACAAAAACATCCATCCATCGAAAGTTGTTCAAGTGGGTGACGAAGTTGAAGTGATGATTCTTGATATCGACGAAGAACGTCGTCGTATCAGCTTAGGTATCAAACAGACTCTAGCTAATCCATGGGATGAGTTTGATAAGAAACATGAGCGTGGTGATAAAATCACTGGTACGATCAAATCTATCACTGACTTCGGTATCTTTATTGGTCTAGATGGTGGTATTGATGGTTTGGTTCACTTGTCAGACATTTCTTGGAATGAAACTGGTGAAGATGCTATCCGTAACTACAACAAAGGCGACACCGTTGAAGCAATGGTATTGTCTGTAGATTCAGAAGCCAACCGTATCAGCCTAGGCGTGAAACAATTGACTTCAGATCCATTTAACGAATACCTAGTCAACAATGACCGTGGTGCTATCGTTAACGGTAAAGTAAAAGAAGTAGACGCTAAAGGTGCTACCATCGAGCTTGCTGACGAAGTGGAAGCGTATCTACGTGCCTCTGAGATTCAACGTGACCGCGTTGAAGATGCGACTAAGCATCTAACTGTTGGTGATGACGTTGAAGCTAAAATCATCAGTGTTGATCGTAAAACTCGTAATATCAGCTTGTCAATCAAAGCAAAAGACGAAGCTGAAGAGCGTCAAGCGATTAAAGAGCTAAGCAGCACTAGCACAACTAGTACTACTGCTGGTTCTGATGCACAGCCAAAAACTATTGGTGACTTGATCAAAGAACAAATGCAGTAAGCTGTATATTGTTGATATAATTAGTATATAAAAAGAAAGCGACTCCGGTCGCTTTTTTTTGTGATTAAATTTGGGTATGAAGCAAATGCTTAGAGATTTCCTGTAAAAGGGGAAACTCTTATTTCCATTTGCGCTAATATCCGCTATCATTTGCAACATTGAGTAACGAGATGTGAACGTAAACCTAAATATTCATAAAATGACAATTTACCTCACAACCATCTTATCCATTAATCAATAAGGCCAGTGTGATAATGCAGCAAGCAATTAACAAGTCCGAATTTATTAGTAATCTTAGTGCGAATTGTGACAACATGACAGACACCGTTGTCGATGATGCAGTACGCGAAATATTAAATTTGATGACCGATACTTTAGCCAACGACGGCCGAGTAGAGGTGCGCGGCTTTGGTAGTTTTTGTCTCCATCATCGCCGTGCACGTATGGGGCGTAACCCTAAAACAGGGGAAAGCGTACCAGTACCTGCCAAAGCCATTCCGCACTTTAAGCCTGGCAAAGCACTACGTGAAGCTGTCAACGATAAAGTAGCCCACGGTTAGTAACGTAAATAGGAGGGTAAGACGTTTATTTTTCTGACTTATTAAAGTTAGTGATTACTAAGGCGTCTTACTACTAAAGCTGCTTCTGATAAAAGCCTCTTACTATTAGCTGTTTTTACAGTTGAGGTTTTTATCATTAACCAAAACGAATAAGCTCAGAGATATAAAACCAGTCTCTTTACATAAGAAACTAAATATTGAAAGTCTTTACTAGCAGTCGGTATGGCTGCTTTATTTGCTAAACTGTTCATACTATTCAACACACAAGGATACGTCTGATGCGCATTTTACTGCTGGTATTACTGTTTTTAAGCTTCGCTTATTCGCTAGGTTTAGTATTAGCCAATAATACTGAAGTTGGGGTGAACTTATTATTTTCCCAAGCACCGACGATGAACCTGGGCTTATTGCTGATTCTGTGCCTGATACTCGGCATCATTATTGGTATGTTATTAGCCTTACTCATGTTCCGTGTACTACAAAATAAGTGGGAAATCTCACGTCTACAAAAATTAAATGCCGATCTACAAGAGCAAGTGGCACAAGCCAATATTGTTATTGACCGTCAAGCAAACGCGCCGTCGTTAGAAGAAGCAGTCTATGGCGCGACAGCGACCAATGTACAAGATGGTAGCGTCGGCGATGTAGACGACGGTGCAACGTTAACCAAGCAAAAGCGAGACTATTAGTTGGTTAGACGATTATTCTATTGCTAATAGCTCTATATACAATCATTTGATAACCCGATAGAAAGTGGCATAACTATGAATCAAGCAAATACCTCTCCCGTCGTCGTTGCTTTAGATAACATGACGAGAGATGACTCGTTAGCACTGGCTGACCAATTAGATCCGGCGTTATGTCGCTTAAAGGTAGGTAAAGAGCTGTTTACCCGCTGCGGTCCTGAGATAGTTAAGGCGCTACATCAGCGTAATTTTGAAGTATTTTTGGACTTGAAGTTCCATGATATCCCTAATACCACGGCACAAGCGGTATTGGCAGCAGCTGAGCTTGGCGTATGGATGGTCAATGTCCATGCAAGCGCGGGCTTAGAGGCGATGTCATTAGCCAAAAAAAGCTTATTAGACGGTAATTTTGAGACCCTGCTAATAGCTGTTACCGTGCTGACCTCTATGGACAATCAAGCATTGATGCAAACGGGCATCACGGACGGCTTAGATGTACAAGTAAGCCGCTTAGCACAATTGACCAAGCAAGCAGGTCTTGATGGGGTGGTATGTTCAGCGCAAGAAGCCAAAACGCTTAAGCAGCTATGCGGTCAAGATTTCAAGCTAATTACTCCGGGTATCCGCCTGTTAGACGACAATGCCGATGATCAGAAACGCATTTGCACACCGAAACAAGCGTTAAATGATGGCTCTGATTATTTAGTAATTGGGCGCTCTATTACCCAAGCAACAAATCCTGCGGCTAAATTACAAACGATACTTCAAAGTATCTGATTATAGATAGAGCGTATAAAATTTTATAATCTGTTTAGATGTTTTTAGCAGCATATCTATAGAAAAGACAGCCTAACAAGCTGTCTTTTTTACTTTTTGCCAGTAATGAAAAAAGTGCTACACTGGTTAAATTTATGTTGATAGCAAGCGTAGCAATAGGCAGTTTTTTATCTTCAAGTTTTTGCAAATGGCATGATGGGACAATAGTAAAATATATGAAACTACAGATCTTAAGTGACTTACATATTGATAGCTATGCTCGTCAGTCGCATCCGCTAGGACATATCCCGAAAACGGACGCAGACGTGGTGCTAGTAGCAGGGGACACTGCCAACAGTGATAGTGGAATGCCATGGCTACAAGAGCAAGCAGCGCGCTTACAAGTGCCATTAATTACCATCTCTGGTAATCATGAGTACTTTAATGAAGATGTGCTGCATTTTGATAAGAAGCTGGCAACTTGGGATAATTATAATGCTGAGTTAAAGCAAGGCATGCGCGTGTTGCAGTGTCAGCATATCGATATTGGTGAAGTGCGAATTTTAGGCTGTACGCTATGGACGGATTATCAATATCAAGCCAACGAAGATACCATGGCAGTTGCTAGGCGTTTTATGCGTGATTATAAGCAAATTTACGCCGGTAGCGAGCTGTTTTCACCTGAACTATCAATGCAAATCCATGCTGAGCAGCGCCGATGGTTACAGCAAGCATTGAAAACGGCTAAAGTAATGGGTAAAAAAACTGTGGTCATGAGTCATCATAGTATCAGTCCGTTATCGGTGTCTGAGAAGTATGCTGAGCTGCCAAGTAATGCCGCTTTTGTCAGTGATTTATCAAGCTGGATGTATGAGGATTGGGCGCCCACGCTTTGGGTGCATGGTCATACCCATGAAGCTTTTGATTATCAAATCAATAAAACGCGAGTCATCGTCAATCCACGTGCTTATCCGAATGAGGTGAGTAGTACTGAATTGGCATTTGCTTGGGATAAGGTGATTGAGATTTGATAAATCGTCTTAACTAAGCGCTTAAATTTATAAAGATACGCTATATTGCAACTGAACTTATATTTTGTTCATTGATGTCAAAAAATCTGCTACGCTTGCTATCATGAGTAAACTGCCTAATAACACCCTATCAAAACTATCCGCTGCGCAGCGTGCGAGTCACACGCCAAGTGCACCAGCGCCCTCGCACTTACCTGACAGTATGATGTCTTCGGTCGGCTTACTGCCTACGGATAAACGGCTGATTTTATTTACCAGGCATTCTTTACGTGAGCGCTCTGACGGTAATGGTTTTGCCAGTTATCAGTTGCCGCTGACCCAAAAAGGTCGCGTCTTAGCGAAGTCTTGGGGACGTTGGTTGGCAGGACATCTGCCGTATTCGCTCGATGTCGATAGTATCTCAAGCCCAATTGGTCGCTGTATTGATACCGCGCAGCTGATGCAAGCAGGCGCGGGGCTACAACGTGATATCTCGCATCAATCATTATTGGTTGAACCGGGTAGTCTGGTGACTGAACCTGAGATTGCCAATCCCATATTTAAAGAGATTGGCGTGCTCAATTTTATCAATCGCTTTTTACAAGGCAATCTTGAAGGTACCAAAAATGCCTATCAAGGTGGGCTTGATCTTTTATCACTGTTTTACCAGAATCAGCCTGAGCATGGGCATTTAATGCTTGCCGTCAGTCATGATACCTTGCTGTCAGCATTTTTGGCAGTGATGTTTGATGTGACTGAGATTGATTGGAATGATTGGCCAAAAATGATGGAAGGGGTGTTTTTGTGGTTTGATGATAAGCCATTTGAGCAGGCCAGTGCTTATTTCGTCTGGCGCGGTGAAGTTTATGTGCGTCCGATTCATACTTTGCTTGACAGTTACCGTGCGGCTGGCTTCCATCCGAATAAACTGCTGTTGCCACCAGAAGTAAAATGGACCTAAGCATTATTTGCTAAACATCATTTTCTAAAACTGTTAAACACTATTAAAAACTTTTAAGCAGTTATAAATGATAAATAAACAGGCATAAAAAAACCTTGCCCCAGTATTAGAACTGGTAACAAGGTTTTAGTCATCACACTATAAAGCGAAATGCGGTCCAAACGCAACCAATCTTAAGCTTGTAAGCCTTTGATGGTTTTGTTTAGGCGGCTCTTACGACGAGCAGCTTTATTCTTATGAATAATACCTTTGTCAGCCATACGATCAAGAACCGGTACCGCTTTTTTGTAAGCTTCGGTAGCCGCGTCATAATCTTTAGCAGCGATAGCCGCGTCAACACGTTTTAGATAAGTACGAACCATAGAGCGTTGTGACGCAGAGTTCTGACGACGTTTGGTGTTTTGACGGGCGCGTTTACGAGCTTGTGCAGTATTAGCCACGCGTATCTCCTTGATAAAGACAGATAAAAATATGAATGTTGATTGCAATAATAATGGGTTTAACAATCATCGGTGACGAGCAGCCTCTCGCCAAACATGATGTCGATGTCTGATATTAGAGTACCTATCTGTTATTAAAGGCACCTAAATTAGTAATAGATCATCGCAAGCGCCAGAACTGTTTGGAATAATTAAACAGCGTTGACGTGTAAAGCCGGTTATCTTAGCAAATTATTGCGCTTAGAACAATATATTTGATGATTAATGCGTAAAGAAGTTATGCTAGCACACGGATTGCTGGTTTTTAGGGTTGTTTATAAGCGTTTTATTAAGCAAATGAGCAAAATAACTAGCAAAAGTGGAGGCGTAAAACGTGTGATTGGTAAAGTCAATTTGATAGCTGATAAAATCTCTTACAATAAATTGTTTAGAATAGCGTCAGTTATCTCTGAATTTAGGTATGATACCTATGATACAAGGGGCAAAGACGTTAGTGAAAAGCGTTGATACTAGGTGTTTGCATCTCATTTTTCTTCTGATTATACATATTCCAACATTATATAAATGGATAGGCTATGCAACGAAAAGCGATTTTGATTGGCGCAACAGGACTGGTCGGGCAGCATCTTGTGAAGCAGCTTAGTGAGCTTTATGACACGTTAATTGTGATTGCACGGCGACCGCCACGCTATATTAACGCCAGCATGCGCTTTTATCAGGTGAATGATTTTGATAACTTGGCTGAAATATTTGCCAGCGTTGGGGCTGATAGTAAGACAGATGCTTTTAGTTGCCTTGGTACCACCAAAAAGCAAGCGGGTAGTGATGAGGCTTTTCGAAAAATCGATCATGATTATAATGTCAATTTTGCCAAACTCTGCCAAGATAAAGGCGTAGAAAACTTCTTTTTATTGTCCTCAATGAATGCGGATATCGACAGTCGATTTTTATACAATCGGGTCAAGGCGGAAACTGAGCAGTCTATTATGGCGCTAGGTTTTAAACAGTTGGTCATCCTCCGTCCTTCTTTATTGTTGGGCAAACATAAAGGTCGTCCGCTTGAAAGCTTTGGTCAAAAAGCGTTTAAACTTATTTCGCCTTTGGTATCAGAGTCATTATCATTACACCCTATATCTGCAAAGCGCGTTGCTAGTGCCATGGCAATGAGTGCGCATGAGGTTTATCAGCGTAATAAATACCGTAGTGAGCCTGCGATTCAAACCACAGATATTATCGAAAATAAACAAATGCTAGCGATGACTAAAGTCAAAAAATAGCCTAAGTATTAAATTAGAAAATTAAACTCAAAACCTATCTATCAATAGCCTAAACATGAATAACAAGGAGCGTCGCCATGCCAGCATCAACGATGAATAAAGAGAATTTTGTGACTTGTGATTTATTGGATGCCAATCCTGAATCACAGGTGTGTTTACCCAATATCGAAGGCAAGTCTTTTTATAGCTTTGGTGGCAAAGACAGATTTTGCGGTGAAATCGTGACGGTGAAATGCTTTGAAGACAATAGCCGCGTAAAGTCATTGCTGAACAGCGATGGCAAAGACAAAGACGGTAATGGCAAGGTATTGGTCGTTGACGGTGGCGGTTCGATGCGTTGTGCGCTGTTAGGCGATATGATTGCACAGTCGGCGATTGATAATGGCTGGGCAGGGGTTATAGTGTATGGCTGTGTCCGTGATGTTGATGATATGGCAGCAATGGATATCGGTGTCATGGCACTTGGCTGTATCCCGCGTAAATCGAATCGCCGCGATGAAGGTCAAACCGATCTTGAAATCAGCTTTGGTGATTTAACCTTAAATTCAGGTATGTTTGTTTATGCAGATAATAACGGTATCATTGCTAGCGACAAACCATTAATTTAAAAACAGCTTTTATTTTAAAAACAGTTTAACAATTAAAACTCAAAAACCTCAGCTTAACCGTTGAGGTTTTGATATTTGACTATCATGTCTTTGCATACGAATATAAGTTTTATCAGCTATTTAGCTATTAGACTTTTAATAAAAATGCTAAGTGACAAACCGTTACGGCATAAATTTTGGTAATTGCCAAAATATTCGTATAATAGCTTTCTGACTCTTAACCTTGATCCTATCCTTTATGCCTATCACTGCTTTGACTGACGCCTTTGAACCGATTAACCAGCAGTTGTTTCCTATCCAGAATGCCCAGCGCCGTTGGCTGGCACCTGTGCATGGGGCAGTCAGTAGTTTGTGGCTGGCAAGTCTGGTGCAAACATCACTATGGAATGTTGCTGACCGTCTGAAAGTTGTGGTAACCCGTGACCAAAACCAGCTTAATCAGATAGAGACAGAGTTGGCATTTTGCGGCGTTGATGCTTATGTATTCCCTGATTGGGAGACGTTGACCTATGATGAGCTGTCACCGCATCAAGATATCGTCAGCGAGCGTATCAATCTATTAACCGATATGCCAACGTCAGGCGTGCTGCTAATCTCGGTACAGGCGCTCATGCATCGGGTCGCACCGCCAAGCTGGCTGATAGGTCAGCATTTTGATTTGAGTGTGGGTGATCGATTTGATATCAATACCCAACGTGGCTTATTGGCAAAGGCCGGTTACCGAGCGGTTGAGAATGTTTTTGAGCCGGGCGAATTTGCCGTACGTGGCAGTATCATTGATATCTTTGCAATGGGTCAGCCGTTTCCGCTACGTTTGGATTTATTCGACGATGAAATTGAAACCATTCGATTTTTTAATCCACAGACTCAGCGCACACTGACCATCGATGACCTCAAAACGATGATGAGTGGTAACGATAGCAGTATGGGTAAAGAGTCACTGTCGCTACTACATAAACTGCCAGACATCTCAAAACCCATCGAACAATTTCAAATACTACCTGCCAAAGAGTTTCCGCTTGATGAAGGGCGCGAGACGTTTCGTACCAACTTTGCCGCCATGTTCCCTAATACCAGCAGCCGTAAGTTTGAACTACACAAAGATGTCATGGCAGGTATCGCCAGTAGCGGACTTGAATACTACCAGCCGCTATTTTTTGACTTAAAGGATTGGCAGGCTGAGAGTAGCTTATTTGCTTACTTACCAAGTGATGCTTTATTTATAACAGATGAGCTAATTAACGAAAAACAGGCAGATTACTGGTCACAAATCCAGCGCCGTTATGAAGAGCGTCGTCATGATATTGATAAGCCCATCGTCGCACCTGAATTATTGTATTTATTATCAAATACTCTAAACGAGCACCTAAATCATTATCCACGGGTAATATTAAGCGCGCGTAATGAATTGGCTACCATGACCGATGTGGCTGTAATTGATAGCAACGATTCATTATTAGCACTTGAACAACAGCTGGATTCAAAGCCAGGACTACCGCTTACGGCAAATAAACAGCAAGGCTTGGTGACGTTAAGTGCGCAAGAGCCGCCACAATTATCAGTCAATCATCAAAAAGCTGAGCCACTTACCGAACTGTTAGAATTTTTAGCGCTGCAAGCGCAAACAGCAACACCTGTATTGATTGTCGCTGAAACAGCTGGTCGCCGTGAGATTCTCATTGAGCTATTTAAATGCAAAATCGATATCAAAGCTTATGACAGCTTTGAGGCGTTTTTAGCCGCCGATAAAACTACTGGGCTTAATGCTAAAGAACTGCCACAAGTTGGACTCACGGTTGCACCTATTGAACGCGGAGTATATGTTCCTGAACGTTTGGTTCTGATTAGTGAGACCCAATTGTTTGGTCGACAAGTATTGCAAACGCGCAGACGTCGTCAAAGCGGTGTGTCAGAAGAGTTTTTGGTTAAAAGTGTTACCGAGATAACCGAAGGTAGCCCAGTGGTACATATCGAGCATGGTATTGGGCGTTATCACGGACTGATTACGCTAGATGTCGGTGATGGTGAGCAAGAGTTTATTCACTTGAAATACGCTGATGATGCTAGTATCTATGTGCCTGTTGCCAATTTACAAATGATCAATCGCTATAGCGGCGGTGACCCAGCGCTTGCGCCATTGCACAAAATCGGCAGCGGTAAATGGGATAAAGCCAAGCAAAAAGCGCTTGAGCAAATCCATGATGTGGCGGCTGAGCTACTCAATATGCAAGCACGGCGTGAAGCCAAAGTTGGTATTCATTTCAAAATAGACCCATCGCAGTATGAGCTCTTTGCCAGCCAATTTGCTTTTGAGGAAACGCCCGACCAAGCCAATGCCATTCATGCGGTGATGGAAGACATGAGGCAAAATCAGCCAATGGATCGTCTTATCTGCGGCGACGTAGGTTTTGGTAAAACAGAAGTAGCTATGCGAGCCGCCTTTATTGCGGTTAGTGCTGGCTATCAGGTAGCAGTATTGGTGCCGACCACCTTGCTAGCAGGTCAGCATGAAGACAATTTCCGTGACCGTTTTGCTGATTGGCCAGTACGTATTGAAACCTTGTCGCGTTTTGGTGGTAAAAAGCATCAAGAAACAGTGCTAACAGACCTCGCAGCAGGCAAGGTTGATATCGTTATCGGTACGCATAAATTATTACAACCCGATGTGAAATTCTCTAATTTGGGCTTGATGATTGTCGATGAAGAACATCGCTTTGGCGTGCGTCATAAAGAGCGTATCAAGGCGATTCAGACCGATGTAGATAGTATGTCGATGACTGCGACGCCCATCCCTAGAACGCTTAATATGGCGCTCTCAGGTATGCGTGACATGTCGATTATTGCGACGCCACCTGCTCGCCGTCTAGCGATTAAAACTTTTGTCATGCAGAAGACTGACGCTTTGATGAAAGAGGCTATCTTACGTGAGCTACTGCGTGGCGGGCAAGTGTATTTATTGCATAATGATGTGGCGAGTATTGAGCGTATGGCAGAAACTATACGTGAGTTGGTTCCTGAGGCGCGAGTAGGGGTCGCACATGGACAGATGCAAGAGCGCCAACTTGAGCAAGTGATGCAGCAGTTTTATCATAAAAAGTTCAACGTGCTAATATGCTCGACCATTATCGAAACAGGTATCGATGTACCCAATGCCAATACTATTATCATAGAGCGCGCCGATAAGTTTGGCTTGGCGCAATTGCATCAGCTGCGTGGTCGTGTTGGCCGTAGTCATCATCAAGCCTATTGTTATCTGCTAGTGCCTTCTATTAAAGGGCTTAAAGGCGATGCTAAGCGCCGTCTGCATGCGATTGAGCGTGCCAATACCTTAGGTGCAGGTTTTATGCTGGCTAGTGAAGATTTAGAGATTCGCGGTGCTGGTGAGATACTGGGTAAGCAGCAAAGTGGTAACATGCAAGCGATTGGTTTTAGCTTATATATGGATATGCTCGAGCGGGCAACAAAGGCGATTAAGGCGGGTAAAGAGCCTGACTTGAGCACACCTTTATCGCTAACTAGCGAGATTAACTTGCATAGTTCGGCGCTGATACCAGAAGAGTATCTACACGATGTCCATCAGCGTTTGTTGTTCTATAAACGCATCAGTAATGCCGATGATAAAGAAGCTCTGACTGATATCCGTACCGAAATGATTGACCGTTTTGGCATTTTGCCAGATCAGACCAAGCAGTTATTTGCTATTCATGGACTGCGAATACAAGCTGAGCCGCTAAAGATTAATAAGATTGATGCTAATAGTAATAGCATGACATTAGAGTTTGCACCTGATACTCCAGTTGATGCACTAGCGATTATTAAGTTGATTCAATCAAATGGGCAGCGTTATCGCATGAATGGTGCGTCTGGAATTCGTTACCAAGATGCCGATAAACTGGCAACGCCGCAGCAGCGTGTCACTGCGATTCAAGAGTTACTACGCTATTTTAATGAGCATATGGTGGCAGATTCAGCATAGTTGTATTGGCATTTCGGCATTTTGAGAGCTTAGCAGTGATTTTCAGTAGATTAAATCAGCTAAGTTGGTCAGTTAGTCCGTACTCAAGTAAGGCGTTAAGACAATCAGTCATGGCGCTATTTTATCGATCGGATAACTGATAAAATAGCGGCATCCTATATTTAGCCTATTATTTTTATGGCTCATTAAGCTTTTAATTAATTTCACTTTACTTCCTTTTATCTAAGCGTCATAACAAGAGAACCGTCATTATGTTCCAACTTCATCATAAACTTGCTGCTGATAGTTTTTTAGTGGGTGATTTCCCATTATCGACCTGTCGTTTAATCAATGATTGTCAGTTTCCTTGGTTAATCTTAGTGCCTCGTGTATCGGGGATCAAAGAATTGTATGAGTTGTCTGAGGCCGATCAAGCACAGTTTTTGCGTGAATCAAGCTGGTTATCAAGCCAACTGGCCAAGACCTTCCAAGCAGATAAAATGAATGTAGCAGCACTGGGCAATCAAGTACCGCAGCTACATTTCCATCATATCGTTCGCTATCAAAACGACATGCAGTGGCCAAATCCAGTATGGGGTGTCCCTGCCATCCCTTATACTAAAGAAGTGTTGGCGCAGATGCAGCAGACATTAATGATGGCGCTACGTGGTCATCATCAAATGCCGTTTGATTGGCAAATGCAGTAAAACCTGAGAATTAAAATTTAAAATGAACTATTTATAACTTTTCATTTAAATTTTCTGTTCCAAACGATTTTTATCTAAATGCATTTATTTAAACAAACTGTAAAGCCAGCTTTAATGATGGTTTAAGTTGTTTTAATCATAAAGTGTTTTACATTTGTCTGTTATTCATTATATTAGAGAGTAGGTTGGTTAAATGGATATAGCCAACTTATCTGCTCACAGTCATTTTTTTTGCGTATTAATCAGTATGATTAATGTGGCGCTTTGGAAATGGTTTGAGCTATTTAATCTTAGATTAGAAATATTCAGTCTGAGATTTCACTCTATGTTAAGGATAACAAAATGACTATTTCCTGTGTTGCACCACCATTATTACGACCCTCTATGTTACTCATCTCTATTTGTAGCGCTGCTCTCAGCCTGACTGCCTGTGAGACGGACTCAACTGAATCTGCTGCCGTACAATCCGCCTCATCGTTGCCTTCTGATTCAAGGCAAGCCATAACTGCAAATACTACTTCTTCCTCCTCAGACAGTGCTATGACGTTAAATCATAGCGCTTCTGCCATGTCTATGAGAGCAATGCCGACAAGTCAGTATCTCGTTGGTAGCGGTAAAGCAGATATCACGGGTGCTGCTGCTGAAACTGGCATGTTTGGCTATGCTTCTGGTCAAGTAGTACAAGGGATTAATGACCGCTTGTATTCTCATGCTTTTATTATCGGAGAGGAAGACAGTAGTCAAAATCAGGGCAAACGTGTCGTCTATGTATCGGCAGATATGGGGGCAATGTTTACCGCGGTAAAGCTTGAGGTCATCAAACGCTTGCAAGCGGACTATGGCGGGCTATATAACGACGACAATGTCATGCTCACCGCCACTCACACCCATGTGGGCAACGCTGGCTACTCGCACCAACAGCTTTATCAAATAGCCAGTACCGACGATACCCTATCAGGCTATAGCAGCCAAAACTTCAATGCTATCGTCAATGGCATTGTTACCTCGATTAAGCGTGCTCATGATACCTTGGCTCCTGGGACGCTATCTTTGGCGCAAGGCGAGCTAAAAGGTGCGACACTTAATCGCTCAGAATTTGCTTATAACAAAAATGTCGATGCAAAAGACTTTGATAGTAATGTCAATGAAACCATGACCCAACTGCGCCTAGATGCTGCCGATGGCACACCAGTGGGCCTGATTAATTGGTTTGCCTTGCATCCAACCAGTTTCAGTAATCAGTTCATGCATCTAAGTGCTGATAATAAAGGCTTTGCCCAGCGTGGTGCAGAAAAGGTTTTTGCTGGAGATTCCAATAAGAAATTTGTCGCGGCTTTTGCCAATGCCGATGAGGGTGATGTACTGGCGGCAGGTGGTAATGCCAACTCAAAACCTGGCTATCAAGGTAGCGACAATGAGTGGGAAAATGTCAGGCGTGATGGGCAACTGCAGCTTGATAAAGCGACCGAGCTTTGGAATCAAGGTGTCCCTGTTGCTGGACCTGTGGACGTACGTGCCCGTTGGGTCGATTTAAAGGGCTACCAAGTAGATGGTAAGTTCACCAATGGCGCAGGTAATAAAGTCTTATGTATGCCAGCGCGAGGTTATTCTTTTGCTGCTGGCGGTGAGAATGGTCCATCGGACATACCAGGTATGTATGAGGGCATGACGCGAGAAAACTTCCGTATTAATGACGATATCAATAAAGTGGATCAATCTTTTCTGGGTAGTTTAACGCGTGGTGCCTTTGGTATTGTTTCAACCGTCAGCCAAGATGACTGTCAGGCGGAAAAACAGGTGTTATTACCTACGGGTAGCTGGGGCTGGATTAATACTCAGCAACCCGTCCAGCTCATGCGTATCGGCAATATTGCCATCGTTGCTATCCCTGGTGAACCCACTACCATGGTTGGCCGACGGATGCGCGCCGCAGTGCTGGCCCAGCTAAAAGACTCAGGGGTCGATACCGTTATTATTAATGGCTTGGCAAACAACTATAGTGGCTATTTGAGCACTCGTGAAGAGTTTGCCACCCAACATTATGAAGGAGCGTCTACTGAATATGGCCCTTATCAAACCGCTGCTTATATCCAAGAATATACGCAACTGGCCGAAGCGCTACGTGATGGCGTAGAGGTTTATGACACTGCAACACCGCCTGATCGCTCAGGTAAATCATTTAATGAGCGTCCGGGTGTGGTATTTGATGATAAGCCTTTGCACCAAGCTTGGGGACAAACCCTCACTCAGCCTAAAGCCAGTTATCAAAAAGGTCAGGTCGCTACGGCGATATTTCGCGGTGCTCATCCTAAAAATAATTTACGTACAGAAGACAGTTTTTTAAAGGTGCAACGTTTTGAAAATGGCCAATGGGTCGATTATCTAAGTGATAGCGACTTTGAAACCACTTATACTTGGAAGCGTGAAGGGGCGGCTTATAGTAAAGCCATTGTTGATTGGCGAATCAGTAATGGTACTCCAGCGGGTACGTACCGATTGACCCATCAAGGCGATTGGAAAAGTGGCTGGACGCGTAAAATAAAGCCGTATTCAGGCGTTTCTAATAGCTTTATCGTTCAGTAATAAATTTTATTATATTTTTATAAATTCACTTTCCACTTAATCTTTATGTATAGAAAAGCCAGATAGCCACTATCTGGCTTTTTGGTCTTTATTTTTGGTATACCTTATTGCCAATTTTAAGGGTGTTAACTTAAAGCAGGGCTACCAAGCTTTGGATTCAAAGGGGTTTTTAGGCAAATGAGCGATAAGTGGTATGCTTTTGCTTACCAGTGACCTAGGTGCTATGGGAATAAAGCAGTATAATGTATAGATTTACTATCTAGTTATATTATCAGTTGTTTATAAAGTTGAGCGTTAGTTATCAACCTTTTATCAAAAAATAGGAGCTGCTTAATAAGAGCTACCTAAAACTTCAATGATAATATTAACGTTATTTTAATGTTCATTAAAATCTCTGATGGTTTTTCTCTAGGCGAATAGCGACCATGGCATTTTTAGAAACCTCAAGTCCAAAGATTCCGCTACAGGATGGTAATAGCAATGCCTATCGCTTTGACTATCCAGAAATATACGTTTTAATACTGACGGTCATATTACTCGCTATACATTTCAATTTTAGTCCGACCTCAATGGCGCTAGTGGTCATTGTTTGTCTACCTAGCTTGATGCTTTTAATTTATAACTATCGTCGCCAAACCAGTTTTTGGACTTCGAATATTGTCATTATTTTATTATCAGCGGTCATCGGCTCGATACAGTTTTGCCCCATTATCTCGCTCAGCTTAGCGGCGCTCATCGGCTTGCGAGTTATTCTTAGTAGTCCAGAAAACCATCTAAAACTTATAGCGGTTTCTGTAGTCACGGTCATTGTTTTTTATTATGTGAGTGTCACGTTAAGTAGCGCTCAGATAGATTGCCACGAAGGCTTGATTACCCCCGTCATCTTACTGGCCAGTATGCTTGTGATATTGTGCCATTTTCGCCAGGTTTATCATGACTATATAAACTATGAAGCACGAGCACAGCAAGCAGTTGGGCGTCTAAATACCATGGTTTCTGTGATTAATAAATTGACACGCTTTGTGCCGTTACAAGTGTGGGAGCCAATCGTAAAATCTGACAGTCCTGTTAACGTCGATAATAAACGCGCCAAACTGACGATTATGTTTTCAGATATCGTCGGCTTTACTGAATTGTCTGAGAGTTTGAGCGCAGACAATCTAGCTGATATCTTAAATACCTATATGCACTGTATGACGTTGATTGCCAATAAGCACGGCGCGGTATTAGATAAGTTTATTGGCGATGGGATGGTGTGTTTTTTTGGTGAACCAAACAGTCGTGGACCGCGTCAAGATGCACTAGACTGCGTGGCAATGGCGATAGATATGCGCCGTGAGATGCGCACCTTGAGACAAAAATGGCGCTTGTTGGGCTTTGAGGGTCTATATATTCGTATTGGTATTACCACGGGCTATTGTCATGTCGGTAACTTCGGTAGTAACAGCCGCCTAAGCTATACCCTCATTGGTAAAGAAGCCAACTTAGCATCAAGGCTTGAGGCGGTCGCTGGTAAAGGACAGATATTTATCAGCGACAGTACCTATGATTATATCTCGCATGATTACGACTGTGAATATGCTGGTGCTTTCCAGCTCAAGGGTTTTGATAATAAAATAAACGCTTGGCAAGTACTTGACCCTGATGAAAATAAAGGCCAGCTATCAAAGTGGGTTGACCACACCTTACCGGGCTTTAACTTGCATCTAAACTTTCGAGACATGCAAGATAATGATTATCAAGATATTAGAAATCGCTTAAATCTGGCGCTTGCACGAATTGAGCAAGAAGAGCAGACGGTAGCGCTTGAGATGATAGAGGCAAATAAGCAAGAAAATAATCTGTATAAATAAGCATAGAATGAAATCGATTTGAGCGATTTGTAGAAAACGAATTTTTATAGTATAACAGTGAAATTTGCACGCAGGATTATTAGAAGTAAAAATAGAAAAAGCCAGTTATGATAAATAACTGGCTTTTTCAGTCTACTGTCAGCATGTTTTCGACTAAATCATAAAACAGTGTAAGTGTTTAATGATTTTCTTTGGCATGGTTTAACGTGTACTTAGGAATCTCAATAGTTAAATCTTGATCATCAAGCATGACCTGACAAGATAGGCGCGAATCAGGCTCCAAGCCCCAAGCGCGGTCTAGTAAGTCGGCTTCGATATCGTCCATCTCCTCTAAGCTATTAAAACCTTTACGTACCACCACATGACAAGTCGTACAAGCTTTTGACATCTCACAAGCATGTTCAATCTTGATGCCCTTTTCTAGCAGCGCTTTACATAGATTTTCACCTGCTTCTAGTTCGACTTCGGTACCTTCAGGGCAAATTTCATGATGGGGTAATATAGTAATTTTTGGCATAAGTTATTTGTCCGGTGCTAATCAATTAAAAAATGAAAAGGGTCAACCTAGTATAAGAACTAAGTTAGTTTCTTAAACGCATATTATTAACGGTATCTGCTACCAATCTTGGGCACTAGTACCTGCCATACTGGCTTTAACACTTTGATTCATAATACGGGCGGCAAAGGCATCACTGTGTGGTTTTAACTGGGCTTGTTTGGCTTCGATAGTGGCTAAATCGTCAGTGCTGAGCGCGCTTTGCAATTCTTCCATGGTTTGCGCCAATGACTGCTGCTCTTCAGCTGACACCAATGCCGCAAACTCATTAAGCGCCGATTGTAGTGCCAATAATTCACGTTCAGCTTCTACTTTGGTCTCAATTAAAGAGCGCGCATTTTTATCTTCTTCAGCGTATTTAAAGCCAGCAATCAATAGCTGCTCTTTTTGCTCATCAGACAGACCATAAGAGGGCACAATCTCGATTTTACTTTCAGTCTTAGTGGTGGTTTCTTGCGCACTGACGGTTAGCTGCCCATTTGCATCAATACTAAAGGTCACTTCGATACGTGCAAAGCCGGCTTTCATTGGTGGAATACCGTATAGCTCAAAGCGTCCAAGTGAGCGGCAGTTATCAACCGTCTCACGCTCGCCTTGTACCACATGGATGACCATGCCGGTTTGACCATCTTGATAAGTGGTAAAAACTTGGCGTTTTTTAACCGGAATAGGGGTGTTACGCGGAATCAATACTTCAACCAGCCCGCCCATGGTCTCAAGGCCGAGCGATAAAGGCGTTACGTCAAGTAATAACAAGCTGTTATCACTATCGCCATTGACCAATTGATGCGCAGTTTGTGCTGCACCTAAGGCGACAACTTCATCTGGATTCAAGCGGCAAAGCGGCTCTCTAGCAAAAAAGTCTGCAACCACTTGTTGGACTGCAGGCATACGCGTAGAACCACCGACCAAAATCACTTCATCTAAATCAGCGGCAGATAACTTGGCATCACGCAGGACTTGCTCGCAGACGCTCAACGTACGACGACTGACAGGCTCTGCAATCGTTATCAAATCTTTGCGACTTAAGACGCCTTGATAAGATTGCTCATTAACAACAATGTCGATATCAACTTGTTCAGCATCGGTCAATGCTTGCTTATAAGCTTTGGCTTGTTGAGCAAGTATTGATTTGTCATGCAAGCTTACGTCTTTGGGGTCGATGTTTAATTGCTTAATCAGCCAATTGGTCAGTAAGCGGTCAATATCATCACCACCAAGCGCACTATTGCCGCCCGTGGCCAATACTTCAAATACGCCATCGCTTAACTTTAAAATAGACACATCAAAAGTACCACCACCCAAATCATAGATTAAGTAGTAGTTTTCAGTATCATCATCAGTAGGTTGGTCGAGACCGTAAGCGACTGCCGCGGCCGTAGGCTCATTTAATAGGCGTAATACATTGATACCTGCCGCCTGAGCTGCATCTTTAGTGGCTTGACGCTGTGCTTCATCGAAATAGGCTGGTACGGTAATCACCGCACCCTGTATGCTCTCATCGGGTAAGGCACTTGCGGCACGTTGTTCTAGTGCTGCTAAAATACGCGCTGAAACCTCAACGGGAGAGACTTCCCCTTGCGACGTAACAAACGCTGGCATCGCATCTTTGCTGCCACTTAACTCATAAGGATGAGAGAATTTAATATCTGCTTGGCTACGACCCATAAAGCGCTTAGCCGAGATAATCGTATTTTTTGGATCATCTGCTAAGTGAGCAAGTGCATCATAACCGACCACTGGGTTTCCCGAGCTTGGATAGTAGACCACAGAAGGTAACAAGGTATCTGTCGTTGTCGCTGCTTGCAAAACTTGCGCCTTGCCTGAGCGTACCACAGCGACCAGTGAGCGCGTGGTACCAAGGTCGATTCCTAGACCAAAACGATGCTGGTGAGGTTGGGCACTTTGATTGGGTTCGGCAATTTGCAATAAAGACATAAGAAAACTCAAAGATAAAATGAATAAGTGAAATGGAACAAAGGCAATATACGGGCGACTATCATTTAACCGCTGTACTATTAACTGCTATTAATAATCTAATTGCTATTAATAATCAAAAATAGTTAAACATAGGCGTTTAAAACATACGGACTTAGAAAGCCATGGTAAAAATGTTAGTTAAAAGGTAGTTAATATCTGCAATTATACGGGATAGCAGCTGTCATTTTAACCATACCCTCATACAAACTTGTCACTCGTAAAGTTAAACAGTGCTACTTAGCATGAGGTTAAACGTATAAGTCATCATCGTCTAAATGCTCAGCAGACGCGACTTCATCAAGTCCTGTGGTCACATCGGCATCTAACTTTACTAAGAACTTTAACTTTTGTGTGGCATCAATCGCCGTTTGCCAGTCTTGGTTTTGGTAAGCAGTGTTAAAGCGCTCTGACTGTTTGGCTAGACGCTCGATAATCTGCGGGTGTAGTTGTTTCAATGCTGCCAATTCTTTAGCATCAATCGCCTCATCTAAGTCAATACGCATTTGCATGGCATCTTCTAAGAAGTCTAAATCGGCAATAGAGTGCTCCAAATTTTGGGCTTGACCTGCGATATCTAACAAATAACTGGCACGACTATCGGGCACACTTAGCGTTTGATAAGCTTGATTGATAAGGGCTGATGCCTGCTCTGACTGTTGCTTAGCTTGCGCACTATCTGCCGCACTTTTATCATTTGCTACCGATAGGTTATCCGGATGATAGCGTTTTTGTAGCAGACGCAGCTGCTGATCAAGATGTTCTTGATTCACAGCAAATTGTACAGGCTGTTCAAATAGAGCAAAGAAGTTATCAAACTGTGCTTCTGAGGTGAGGTCTGTCATATCGTCTGCCTTCATTTCTATTTGTTATTGTGAGGACTTTACTGTTTTAATGGTTGTTTTAAATACTTTTTTTTAATAACTCAGTATTTAAGCGCTAATCGCTTGAGTGTCAATCGTTTAGCGCACTCTCGTTTAAGCCTTTAAACCGTAAACGATTCACCGCAGCCACATTCACCTTTTTGATTGGGATTAGTGAATTTGAAGCCTTCGTTAAGACCTTCTTTTTCATAATCCATCAATAAACCATCTAAATAGACCAAACTTTTAGGGTCAATAAAAATATTAACGCCAAGGCTTTCATAACGGGTGTCATTTTCATCAGGTGTATCAACAAACTCTAAGACATAAGCCAAGCCTGAGCAACCCGCTGTGCGGATACCCACTCGAATGCCTTCACCTTTACCGCGATTGTCCAAAAAATCTCGAACATGCTGAGCGGCGCGTTCTGTCATTTCAATCATGCCAACTCCCATTGACTCTCAAAATCGATAATAATAATTCATGCAAAATGCTTATTTTGTTTAAATCATGATATGAAGAACATGATCCTAATAAAGCCTTGCGATTAATACATTGCCAATAAAGCGTTAAAAAATAAATAAAAGGTGACAATTACATGAGCGTTATTGTCACCTTATTAGCGTTAGTAGCTTCTAACGTTACTGCTCATGATTTTTATTAAAGTATTGCTGCTAAAGCACTGCTACTAAAATATGGCTACTAACACTCATTACATTAATAAGCGAATACGCTCTAAATTAGCTGGTTGCTTCTTCAGTTACCGCAGCAGCACTATGCTTGCCTTTATAGTCGCTAATCGCGGCTTTAATGGCGTCTTCTGCAAGTACAGAGCAATGCACTTTAACTGGTGGCAATGCCAATTCTTCAGCAATGTCCATATTTTTAATTTCGCCAGCTTGATCCAAGCTTTTGCCTTTTAGCCACTCGGTGACGAGTGAGCTTGACGCAATTGCTGAACCGCAGCCATAGGTTTTAAAGCGTGCATCTTCGATGATACCGTTATCATCGACTTGGATTTGTAGACGCATCACATCGCCACATGCTGGCGCACCGACCATACCTGTACCAACGTTTTTGGCATTTTTGTCAAGATTGCCGACGTTGCGTGGGTTTTCGTAATGATCAATAACTTGGTCACTATAGGCCATGGGATTTTCTCCTAGTTAGATGATGAGTAAGCATTTAGACGATGAAACTGAATTAGTCACTTACTAACGCTAAATGGTTGTCTACTCATCGATAATTGGGGTCAAACATGTCGTTCATAAAACTGTATTTATAAAAACTAAATGTATGATTGTCTAATTAATGGTTCATCTAATGGTTATATTTGATAACCATTAAACGTTTTAACTATTAAAAGTTTTACTGGTAAATATTAATGCTCAGACCATTCTACCGAGTCTAAATCAACGCCTTCTTGATACATATCCCAAAGTGGTGATAGGGCACGTAGCTTATCAACCGCTTCATGCATTTGCTTGATAACTGTATCAATGTCTTCTTCAGTAGTATAACGACCAAAGCTAAAGCGGATTGAACTATGCGCCAACTCATCTGGGCGACCAATAGCACGCAATACATATGATGGCTCAAGCGTTGCTGAAGTACAGGCTGAACCTGATGATACCGCTAAGTCTTTTAGCGACATCATGAGCGACTCGCCTTCAACAAAGTTAAAGCTGATATTAACAATATTTGGCACACTGTTTTCTAAATCACCGTTTAGATAAATCTCTTCGATATCTTGTAGACCGTCCCACAGTTTTTGACGTAGCTTTGCCGCGTGGGCATGGTCTTCTGCATAGCGCTCATTGGCTAAAGCAAATGCGGCACCGATACCAACGATTTGGTGCGTTGGCAACGTGCCTGAACGCATACCGCGCTCATGACCACCGCCATGTTGTTCCGCTTTTAGGCGAACACGTGGCTTACGGCTGACGAATAATGCGCCAATACCTTTAGGACCGTAGGCTTTATGACCTGAGAAGCTCATTAAGTCAATTTTCATCTTTTCAAGGTCGACCAATACTTTACCAACTGACTGTGCACCATCGACGTGGAAGATAACGCCGGCTTCGCGAGTAATTTCACCAATCGCCGCGACGTCAGTAATCGTACCAAGCTCATTATTTACCATCATAAGCGATACTAGAATCGTATCATCACGTAGCGCTTCTTTAACTTGCTCTGGTAAAATCAAACCAGTGCTTGGCTGCGGTTCAAGATATGTAATCTCAAAACCTTCTTGCTCAAGCTCACGGCAGGTATCTAAAACAGCTTTATGCTCAATTTTACTGGTAATAATATGTTTACCACGAGACTGATAAAAGTGAGCTGCGCCTTTAATGGCTAAGTTATCTGATTCTGTCGCACCTGAGGTAAAGACGATTTCGCGTGGGTCAGCATTAATCGCTTCAGCTACTTGCCCGCGAGCCGTTTCTACCGCTTCTTCCGCTTGCCAGCCATAGCCATGTGAGCGTGATGCTGGGTTACCAAAGATGCCGTCTACCGTCAGATATTCGCTCATCTTGGCAGCGACTGACTTAGCAACTGGCGTAGTGGCGGCATAATCTAAGTATATAAGGGTGTTATGTTGGCTCATGCTGGGTTTGCCTCGCTGGTCGATAGAGTAATAGTATTGATGTCTTTCATAGAAGTTTCTTTTGGAAAAGAGAGGTGCTGACGGTCTGAGACTGACTGCACGTGTTCCATGTCTAATAATTGCGCTAGTGTTATATTTTTCAAGTACTGTTCAACATGATTAGATAGAGCGCACCATAAATCATGCGTTAGGCACATTGTACCACTTTGACAGTCGCCGCGTCCGCCGCACTGCATCGCATCCACAGATTCATCGACGGCAGAAATGATGCTCATCACATCAATCTCATTAAGTGGCTTAGCCAGATGATAGCCGCCTGCTGCACCGCGAATACTGGTGACTAAACCACGTTTACGCAGTTTGGAAAATAACTGTTCAAGATAAGAGATAGATATCGATTGCCGCTTGGCAATGTCTGATAAAGAGACGGCGCTCTCTTGTTGGCTGGTTTGCAGTGCCAAATCAAGTAAAGCGGTCACGGCGTATCTGCCTCTAGTAGTCAAACGCATATGTTATCTCCAAACCTTTTAAGGATAAATTTATTTAACAACGATCTTAGTCATGTCGTATTTTTAGAAGTGTGCTGCTAGCAATCAAACGTTCAACCATTTATGAGTCATAAGTAGTTTATTAGCAGCTAACTATTAATATTTAATAGCATTGACACTTCTATGAAGGGAAATCATCTATCGACTAAGTGGTGTCTTGTCGCTATTAAACAGCAGATGGTTTACCCGATGTGTGCAACGATAGAGTCATTATAATCAATCCCGAGTAATTTAGTCAAGATTAAAGTGTGGTTGAATGGTGAGCGAAACTTATGACCATGATTGATAAAAACAATGACGCAGATATTAAGGAGTAATCGCGGGGAGAAAAAGTGCACAATAACGTGGCCGCTATATATTAGAGAAAGATATTAGAGCAGACCTATATATAACAAAACGCGTTTAATAATGCTGAGTATTATTAAACGCTACATCTAGCGGAAAGAAGCTTAGTAGCCGTACATTATTGTAAAGCTACTTCATTATCGAATTAGGTCATTATAAATAGAGCGATGATGGCAGCAATAGCGATAATAGCAGCGACTATGCTAGTAATAATAAAGGTCTGCTGTTTACTTTGTAATTCTTTTACCGTGGTTTCAAGCTCACGGTTTTTGATGGTTAAAGTGGTAATTTGAGTTTGCTGCTCTTTAATACGTAGCTTATAGCTCTCTTTTTTATCGGCCTTTTCAGCTTCAGTAGGCTTGGACTTGCTTTTGCCACCCTTAATCTTTTTAATCAAACCTTGAATCAAACTACCAAGACCCAATTGCATAATGAACTGCTTCACCAGCTGCACTTGCACCGACTCACCACGCATTTGCAGCTTGTCAGTCGTTTCGCTGTCATGGGTGATGATGGCATTAATGACTTGAATGCTATAAGCATTGATAATGACGTCAGGCTCAGTACGTCCGATAGGTAGGCGGTCGTCCAATAAAACGCCCTTGGTGCTAAAGGTAGCAAACACCTCTACATGCGGTAAATACAGTCGTAGCGCGACGACAGTCTCTTGCTTGGCAAGCGGATAAGCGGCTTTACGGAGCTCTGGGTCTAAACGTAACAGCAGGGTCAGTGCCGACTCGATAAACACTAATATGATATTAAGCAGAGAGTGAGACAACGTAGAACGCTTCATGTAAATAATCCGTTTTTATGGTGTAAATGAAAGACAAAAGGATAGGCAAGGATCAAAGTCGACCCAAAATGTACAATAGAATTGCGCTTATAGTAACGCCTTTATAATAAAAAGTAACGCCCGTTTCTGTCAGTTGCTAATTTATTACCTTACAATCTGCCAGTCAATAAAGACACTGGTATTTATGACTGATAATGTATTAGTATGGCTTGGTAGTTATTTTAATCGATAAAAATTGGTTTTTAGCGGCGCAGTCAGGTTATTAGGCGCTTTAATAAGCGTTTGATGACATTGTTTATGCGCAAGCTAAATTGTTTGTGCACAAGCTATAGTGTTTAACTGGCTAAGCTGATTTTCTACGTCAAATGACACAAGACCTAAGCCAAATACACAAGCTAAAATAGCGATTTTGCAAAAAAGTTGCAGCAGTTTTGAGTAACATTGGGTGTCAAATACGTAGTAGAGTGCACAAAAATATGTAAAATCGCTTGCGCTCCTTATGCTGCCTTGCTATAAAGACGTTAACAAAGCGAAACCTGTTTATACGCCAGTCAGGTGGTTTTCATTGCTTAAGTACTCTGAGAGCGATACAATACTTGGCGTGAGCGTTTTTTTACCCCCTAAAACTTGAAGGAAATTTTATGAATAAGTCAGAATTAATTGATAGCATCGCCGAGAAAAGTGGTCTAAATAAAACTCAAGCTGGCGAAGCTTTGAATGCAGTAATGGAAAGTGTTGGCGAAGCTCTAGAAGCTGGCGATAGCATTTCATTGGTTGGTTTTGGTACTTTTAGCGTAAAAGACCGTAAGGCTCGTACTGGCCGTAACCCTAAGACTGGTGAAGAGCTTAGCATTCCAGCAAGCAAAGTACCAAGCTTCAAAGCAGGTAAAAACTTGAAAGAGCGTTTAAACTAAGCCGTTTAAAACAAGCCGTTTTATTTACGCCATTTCATTCAATCTATTTTATGATACACAAATGCTCGTTGACGACGTGATACACGAATAACAACAGCGTTTGTTGGCAGTAAATTGATGATGGCAACTCATGGCTTAAAGCACAATCAAAGTACAATTTAAGTCATGAGTGATGTAGCAAAAAAGCACCTAGAGATTAGGTGCTTTTTTTAGTGCTATAGTTTGTGTCAATTAGTGTGAATAGTAGAGTGAATATTTTGAGTCTGCATTAAAAATCACGTATCATAGGGCGCGCGATAGATGTGTTGTTTAAACAAGAGGTTTTAAAAGCCTTGCTATATGCTTTGTTAATAAATCTTGTTTTGCAACGATAAAATGCACACGTTCTTCTTCTTACCATTGCCTGCTTATACAGCGTTGATATTATTAATAGTATTACAATGGTCTTTCATCAATATAGGTTAATAAAGCAGAGATAACTATGGATAAATTGCGCGATTTTTTAAAAAGCTGGCCAGGTCGCATTTTATTGATTTTATGCCTATCGCCGCTCGCTCTATTGGGTGTCGAAAGCTACTTTGGAGGCGGGGTCGATCCCAACCAAATCGCTCAGGTAGGTGATGCAAGTGTAGGACTGTCCGAGTATCAAACTGCGGTAAACAATCGCCGTACCGAGCTTTTAGACCAAGTTGATGATGCCAGTTTATTAAATGAAGATGTGCTACACGAGCAAGTCTTAAAGGGGCTGATTGATCGCACTTTACTAGAGCAGCAGGCTGGTAAGCTTGGTATGACGGTTTCTGATGACACCATCAATCGCTTGTTGCGCCAAGAAGAGATCTTTAAAGATGCGGAAGGTAACTTTTCTAACGATCAGTTTTCAAACTTTTTACGTCAGCGCAATATGACCAAAGACCAGCTGTTTGCAGAGTTCCGCAATCAGCTAAGCCTTGACCAGCTAAATGCCAGTATCGTAGGCACAGCGGTTTATCCAATGCAAGCCGTTAGTCAATTGATTGACTTGCAGTTAGAGTCGCGTAATATCTGGCTGCATCGTTTTAATTGGCAGGACTATGCTGAACAAGTAAAATTGAACAAGGGTGACATCCAAGCCTACTATGATGCCAATAAAGACAAGCTAAAAAGCGCTGCCATGGTTGATTTGGCTTATTTGCAACTAAGTCCGCAATTAATTGAGGTTAATGAGGTTAACAAAGAAGATGTGCAGCAGCAGTATGAAGCTTATAAGCAAGGTCTGGCTGTCGTTGACGAGCGTAAAATCAGCCAAATCTTGCTAACTGGTAAAGATGCCAAAGCGCGCGCTGACAAGGTTAAAGCCCGTCTTGCTAAAGGTGAGTCATTTGCTAAGCTGGCTAAAACAGAATCTGATGATCCATCAGGAGAAACAGGTGGCGATATCGGTAGCTTTAATCCATCAGTATTTGGTAATGATGCCCCAGCAGTTGAAAAAGCGCTTGAAGGCTTGAGCGTTGGTGATATAAGTGCGCCTGTAAAGACCAGCTTTGGCTATCAGATATTTACTGTGACCGAAGATAATGGTAGCAAAATACCAAGTCTAGACAGCATGCGTGCAGAGTTAACGGCTAAAGCCAAAGAATATAAGCGTCAGGAAATGTATGCTGATAAAGTGACGGCGATTAACGATTTGGCGGCAGATGGCTTTAGTATTGAAGATATTGCTCAGCAAGAAAACGTCGCATTAAAACGTATCAAAGATTATCGTAAAGAAAATAACCAATCTGCTTTGGCGCAGCCTGCAGTGATTAAGCAAGCGTTTGATGAGTTTACCATTCAAGACCAAGCAGTGACGGCAGGTATTGAGGTCGGTAATGGCACGGTATGGGTACAACCAAGTAACTATCGTCCAACGAAAACGCTATCTTTGACAGCAGCGACGCCAAGAATTATGCAGATATTGCGCCAACAAAAAGCGACGGCACTAGCACTAAAAGAGGCGAAGAAACTAGCCGCTAGGATTAAGACGCCTGCTGATATTGCAAAACAACCAGTTAAGCTACAAGCGTTAGGCGAAATAAACCGTCAGACCACGCAATTGACTGAAAAAGAGCGCGGCTTAGCCTTTAGTCAGCAAGCAGCAGCCAATGGTGTTGTGGCAGTAGCTAGCGAGACTGAAATGGGTGCGACGTTATTGGTCGGTGATCGCATCAAAACAGAACAACAATCGCCGTTATCTGATGCTCAAAGAGCACAAACCGCTGCCATTATTCGTGATAATTTAGGTCAAGATCAGCTGCAAGATTATCTGGATTATCTACGTATGGTATATAAAGTTGAGATTAATAAAGCCAATATGGCTAATGCGCAAGGACGTTAATCAATTTATAAGGTATTTGTTAAACCCTTTGTCTTAACTAGCTTTATCAAATCTTAAATATAAAAAAGCCACTATTGATAGTGGCTTTTTTTATGCAATACGGTTTTTATTTATTCTCAATGCTTTTGTCTTAACAGCATTATCTTAACTGCTGATTAATGGCGGAAATGACGCATACCAGTGAATACCATGGCGATACCATGCTCATTGGCGGCAGCAATTGTTTCATCATCACGCATAGAGCCACCCGGTTGAATAATAGCAGCAATACCGACTTCGGCAGCGTTATCGATACCATCACGGAACGGGAAGAAGGCATCTGATGCCATTACCGCGCCTTCAGTGGCAAGACCAGCGTGCTCAGCTTTGATAGCGGCGATACGTGCTGAGTTTACGCGGCTCATCTGACCTGCGCCAACACCGATAGTGCGTTGATTTTTGGCATAAACAATCGCATTTGATTTGACGTATTTAGCCACATTCCAGCTGAATAACAAATCAGCAATCTGCGCTTCCGTTGGCTGGACGTCAGTGACGATTTTTAAATCATTAGCGGTAATTAAACCCAAGTCTTGCTCTTGCACCAATAAGCCGCCATTAACGCGTTTATAATCAAGCTGGCTTTCGCGCTGCTCAGGTGTTGGTAATTCACCACAAACCAAGACGCGCACGTTTTTCTTGCTCGCAGTCGCCTCAAGAACGCCATCTTCGATACTTGGGGCAATGATAACTTCGACAAATTGATTGTCGATAATGGCTTTGGCAGCAGCGAGCGTTAGTGGGCGGTTAAAGGCGATAATACCACCAAAAGATGACTCAGGATCGGTACTAAAGGCTGTGCGATAAGCCGCTACTTGATCGCTATCTACGGCCACACCGCAAGGATTGGCGTGTTTCACGATCACACAAGCTGGTGCGCTAAAGGCTTTAACACATTCAAGCGCGGCATCGGTATCAGCGATATTGTTATAAGACAGCTCTTTACCTTGCAATTGCTGCGCGGTTGCAATAGACGCTTGCTTGCTTTTTAGCGCATGATTTTCGACATAAAAAGCGGCGTTTTGATGAGGGTTTTCACCGTAGCGAAGGTCTTGTACTTTTTCAAGTTGGACGTTAAAGGTACGGGAGAAATTCTCTGGCGTTTGAGTCTCATTCACTCGGCTGCCCAGGAAATTTGCAATCATACCGTCGTATTGCGCGGTATGCTCAAAGGCTTTAACCGCCAAATCGTAGCGTAGGGCATGGGTCAGTGTCGTACCTTCACCCAATGCTTCAAGTACGCGCGTATAATCAGCAGGATCAGTCACAATACCGACATGGGCGTGGTTTTTTGCTGCTGAACGCACCATGGTAGGGCCACCAATATCGATATTTTCGATCGCATCATTCATGGTCACGTCGTTACGCGCAATGGTTTCTGCAAACGGATAAAGGTTGACGACGACCAAATCAATGCGCTCAATAGCGTGCTCACTCATCACCGCATCATCAGTACCACGACGCCCTAAAATGCCGCCATGAATCTTAGGATGCAAGGTTTTAACACGGCCGTCCATCATTTCAGGAAAACCGGTGTAGTCTGATACTTCGGTCACAGCAACATTGTGCTCTGTCAGTAAGCGGTAAGTGCCGCCGGTTGATAGTAAGCTAAAACCTGCTTTTAGCAGACCTTGAGCGAATTCAACGATGTTAGATTTATCGGAGACCGAGAGTAGGGCAAGTGGGGTTGTACTCATAAAAAAAGTTCCATAAAAAAAAGCCTGACGTAAACGCCTGGCAAGGTAATAATGGCAAGTAGTGCAGAGTGTATCGTGATTGATAAGATCATAAACTCTAGCTTTGCCATAAATAATGACTGTAAAAAGTAGCTGTAAAAAATGATAATTAAAAGTGGCCGTTAAAAATTACTGAAAAATAGAGTTGGCGCGCATGGTTTTAGCATTATTAAGCAAAAGTATGGGTCATCTAAGCAAAATTAGAAGCATCAATGCTAAGCCGTCCTACATTAAACCATAGATTTTTAGCTTTTTGCGTAGCGTACCGCGATTAAGCCCCAAAATTTGCGCGCACTTGGTTTGATTGCCTCGGCTCTTTTCAAGTACCACAGACAACAGCGGCTGCTCAATCTCTTTTAAAATAAGATCATATAAGTCTGTTGGCATCTCATCATCTAACATCGCAAAATACTGCCGCACCACGCGTTCTACATGCACCCGCAAAGGTTCATGAAAATGAATGCTGTTGTCTAAAGAAGATTCTACCTCGTGAATTGAGCGATGGTAGTCCTCTTTATAGTAATCAGCAGGATTCTCAGCATTTTTGTCAAAACGATTGGCATTATACTGTGCATGTGGTGCCATAAGATAATGTCCTTGAGCGTAAAGAAAAACCATAAGGCGTTTGAATACTATTATAACAAAGTCATCGCCTATCGCAGCAATAGATTGGGCATTACGATAGCATTGAGGCTATTTATTTCTATTTAATAGACTGTTTTCGAGCGATTGGCTTTAAAGTTATTGGGTAGCATCGTATTTTTGATAAGCGATACATTTAATAAACCGGAGTGACACTCACTTTACTGATTTGAGCATTAGCAACCGGTACGGTGAACAAGAGCTGTTTGCGACTTTGCGCGCCTAATTGGCTTTGCGTACTCAATAAATAATCCTGTGGAGCCGCGATAAATTCTCCGATAAGCGCCTTGTTACCATGGACACTGACTTTTACATGAGGAAGTAATTGTGCTTGCGTGCTTTGATTGTTTAAAGTGATGCTGATATCGCTAAATGAGCTGGCAGTATTAATACGACTGGATTGATGCTTAATATCGCTTGTGCTCAAAGCCGCTAAATTAGCGCTGGGTAGGCTACAAGCCACAATGGCACATACTTTTTGTAAGCGCTCTGCATGAGCAGGATTTTTAACCAAGTTATCTAAATTAAAAATGACATACTGGGCAAATAGTAGTAGCGCTAATACCAGACAGCCAAGTGTCCATAATAACGAGGCAATCGACCGCCTAGCAGGCGTTGGTGAAAACTTTGCTTGGGTCTGCTGTTGTTTAAGACGTGCAGCCTTGCTATGGTCTTCCTCTTTGAGGGAGACGCCCATACTGGCAAGCAGCTCTGATAAATCAGTCTGGTCTTTTGGCGTATCTTCACTTTTATTTTGTTCTTTGAGTAGTTTTTCAAGCCATGATTCATCGGCACTGTCATCTATATTGGCATGAATGTCATTGGCTGCGGTTGAGCTGATGGCAACATGTGCGGCTGATGGTTGCTCTTTTAAAGCAGCGCTTCGTAAACTAGGGTTTACTATTGGATTAACTGAGGAATGCGTGCTTTTAGTCAATGATGTAGGCGTGTTTTTTGCATGTTGATTACCCATAATGGCGGCAGAGTTACTATTATTGCTATCTACTGCTTGAGTCAACCAGGCATCCATGCTATCTAATGAGTCATATTCTACATGTTCATTTTTATCTTTATCTTCAAAACCATCAATGTCCATGTCGTCATAAATCAAGCCGTCATGAATCACCTCATCCTCAATCATATCATCATGAATAAGAATATCTGCTTCTGCTGGCTCTGATGTGACGTTTGGCTTTGATTCTGTCTTTGATAAGACAGAAGGATTTTGCTTATGAATAGGGATATTAGGAGTAGCGACTGCGGCAGTTTTACGTTCACTTGCTATATCTTCACGCGTGCGTTCTGTGTCCGCGGTGACAATAAGATTATTATTGACCAAAAAACTGTGCTGACAATGTTCACAGCAGACATTTGCTGTTTTTTTATCTAACTGAGTTTTGTTGATATTAAGAATAGCATGACAATGAGGGCACTGGGTTTTTATTGGCGTAGTCATAGGGTCAGAATCCAAAAAGGTATAAGTATTAATACCGCATAGCCACTCACCAACCGCTGCCAATCATTCTAATGTCAATTTAGATATGCTAACCATCATAACCCACAGGCAACTATAGAGCAGCGTTAAATACACAACATTTAACTGCTCCTCTATCGTAACAGATGTAATTAAATGTTGCTAGCCTGTAAATGTACCAGATAAACGCTGCCAATGTTGATCTTCTTGCGCGGTAAAAGCGTGCTTAGGATCAAGGGCAAAGTAGGGCTGATACGCTTCGGTAACTTGCTCGGTTTGGGATTCAATCAAACCTGCTAATACGATACGACTTTTTGGTGCCATCAAGGTTGCAAAATAAGGCGCTAAGCCAATAAGCGGCTTGGCTAGAATATTGGCAACCATCACTTCTACGGGTTTAATATCATTTTGTTGCCAGTAGTTATTGAAGTCTTCTGGCAAAAATGCTTGCAGCCGATTATCAACCTGATTGCGCTCAGCATTTTGATTGGTCGCAAGCACGGCTTGTGGGTCAATATCAACGGCATAAACTTGGCGAGCGCCCAACAAAAGCGCGGCAATACCTAAAATGCCCGAACCACAGCCATAGTCGATGACGACTTTATCGGTCAGGTCTTGCTCTGTCAGCCAATCAAGGCATAAGCGGGTAGTGGCATGGTAGCCAGTACCAAAAGCCAAACCTGGATCCATAATAATATTAGTGGCTTCAGGATTTGGCGGTGTCAGCCAATTAGGCACAATCCATAGGTCATTAGCACATTCGATAGGCTGATAATTGGACATCCATTCACGTTCCCAATCCTTATCATCGACAGCACTGACCCACGTTCGGCTAGCTTGTACTTGTGCACCGATTTCATGACTTAGTTGCTCAATCGCTTGACGGCTTCCCGCATCGGTAGTGGCATCGAACAGCCCTGTGAGGATGACCTCGTCCCATAATGGTGATTCACCAGGAAGTGGTTCAAATAAAGGCTGGTCGCCGGCGTCATCTAAAGCAATTGATAGAGCGCCGGCCTCTAATAATAGTGCCTCAGCGAGATCGACGTTATCTTTTTCACATTGTAAGTGCAGTTGTTGCCATGCCATAAGGGTTACCTTAATGTTAAATTAAAAATGGATAATGAAAGGGGCGTAAGAAAGCAATCATTAAACGGGATAAAAAATTAACGACTAACTATATAAACCTATTTTAGCGCTTATATAGTCAGTCGTCATGGTAAATACGAGGGCGTGTGTTATTAGCGCAGTGCTTGTTTGGCTTCTTTTATTACACGGGCGTTGCCTTGAGCTTGTCCTGATTGCAAAATAATCTGCCACAGCGCGCGGCGGCGACTACTGTCTTGAGAGACCGTCAGACCACGGCGAGCCATTGCTTCAGCTTTACGTGGTTGGTTTTTCTTAAGGGCTACTTGTCCCAAATAAAAATAGACGGCTGATGACTTGGGTGCAAGTCGCTGCGCGCGCGTAAAGCTGCTTTCAGCACCATTTAAATTACCCGCTTTTAATTGCCCTGTACCTACTTGCATAAGGTTACGAAAGGCTGGCAAGTTACTGTTATTCGCTGTGCTTTGTTGACTGCGCTGCTGTGAGTTCTGCCGCGCCCGCTCCAATAGCTCATTATGAGAAGGTATCGATGGCTCAGATATCATGTAATCTTCACGAGAAGGCGTGAGGATTATGGCGTCATAGCTATCAGGCTGAGTGATTATCGGACTTTGCGCAGACGGTATGTAAACCGGGGTTGCTTCGGTTAATGGGTTTGTCGCTGTAGATTGTTCAGGCGGCGTATAAGGCTCGATAGGGTATTTATAACCCTCATCTTTATAGTCATTGCTTTCATAAGGGCTGGTTGCATTGTTGGCGCTTTCTTTAACAATAGGTGCTTGAGTCGCTACTGTTGGTTGCTTCGCCGTATTTTGCTTATTTATTGGTTGTGTGGTTGTTGATGGTAATGTTTGCACAGGAGAGGTTTTTATCATCGTTGGCGCCGTCTGGCAGGCACTTAAACTCAACATACCGATAAATGCGCTGACCGTAAAGATACTATTGATACGTTTCGTCTGTGTGGTAGCTTGGGCAGTGATAGTCTGCTTAGCGGCGACAGTTTGCTGTATAAATAATGCCATGTTAAAACCCTTTTTTAAGTTTTAAAAACTCTAGAACCATTCAACGGCACGATCATACCAAGTATCGGTACGATTGCTTGCCTCGCCTTCTTGCTCAGCATTGTTCTCATCGTTACCCGCATCAACAGCTTCGCCATTAGGTATGTCTAAGCCTTCACGGCGACGCTGCTGATTGATAGAGCCTTGCTGATTTTGCCACTGTGTCTGCTCGCGGGCACGATCTTGCTGATATAAGCTTAGCGCACAACTGCTGGCCTCTTCTGGTAGATGCGCTGACATAACGGGTAAGTAGCGTGCATCGGCACAGCGTTCATTAGACAGCTTGCCTGAGTTGTTCTCAAGCCACAACCATTCAATACCTTCAGGTTCTGGCAGGGCCACCGGTGTCAGTTTTAGGCGATTCATATAATCGACCCAGACTGGTAAAGCGCCACTACCGCCGCTCAAACCAATAGGTTTATTGTCATCACGACCGACCCAAACCACACTAACATAGTTGCCACTGTAGCCGGCAAACCAAGCATCACGGTAATCATTGGTGGTACCAGTTTTACCAGCAAGGTTCAAGTTGCTGCCAAGGGATTGCACGCGTTTAGCCGTGCCGTTTTTGACCACGTCTTGTAGCGCATAGTTAATCAGAAAATTGGTCTCAGGCGGGATACTACGCTGGGTATTTAGACCTGTACGCTGCAAGATACGCCCACGATCATCAATCACGCTACGAATACTATGGATAGGTGTGCGGAAACCGCCGGTAGCAAATACTTGGTAGACCCCAAGCATATCCATCGGGCTAAGATTGACCGAGCCTAATAAAGCCGAAGGATAAGGCGGAATTTTCTCTTTAATACCCATACGCTGCAATTGCTTGGCAAAAGTAGGAACGCCAAATTCCATGCCTAAACGTACCGCACTATGATTATAAGATTGCGACAAAGCGGTAGTAAATGGCACGTAACCATGATCACGGTTGTCGTAGTTTCTAGGATTCCACTCATTACCATCGCTGAGATTGACTGTAATCGGTGAATCATCAATCGAACTTGCCAAATTATAGCGCCCGCTTTCAAGCGCCGTCATATAGATAATCGGCTTTAATAATGAACCAACTTGGCGTTTGGCGTCGACAGCACGGTTGAAGCCCGTAAATTCACTGCCACTACCGACTACTGCCACCAGCTCGCCTGTTTCAGGGTTTGCACTGACTAAAGCGCCTTGTAAATCCTTGGTCTTACTACCTCGACGGCGCAGCTCACCAAGTTTTCTTTCAACCGCTTTATCGGCTGCTAACTGGGCAATAGGATCTAAGGTACTGATGATAATCAGACCTTCGTTTTTCAGATCATCTGAGTAATAAACTTTATTTAATTCACGCTTAACAATATCTAGAAAATCAGGGAACTGGCTTTTGCCTTCAACGGGTTTATCAACGACACCAAGTGGTTGCTCGATGGCTTTATCGTAATCTTCTTGACTGAGCGAGCCGACCGCCAACATATTGCTTAGTACTGTATTACGACGCGCTTTTGAATCGTTTGGATGGCGACGCGGATTATAAACGCTCGGTCCTTTTGCCATACCGACCAGCAGTGCTTGTTGGTCTAAACGCAGCTCTTTGAGTGGTTTATCAAAGTAAAATTGCGAGGCAAGGCCAAAACCATTGATAGAGCGGTTGCCGTTTTGACCCAAGTAAATCTCGTTTAAATACGTTTGTAGAATCTCATCTTTACTATAATGCAGCTCAAGTAGTACCGCCATCAAAGCTTCATTGGCTTTGCGTTTCATGGTACGGTCGGAATTTAGATAAAAGTTTTTAATTAACTGCTGGGTGATGGTCGAGCCGCCTTGCCGAGAACCACCGGTAAAGTTGTTTAATACGGCGCGGGCGATACCACGTATTGATACGCCTTTATGCTCATAAAATCCACGGTCTTCTGTAGCGATTAGAGCGTCAATCAGCGGTTGCGGTACTTGGTCTAGCGACACCACCATACGGTCTTCGTTGCTGTCTGGATAAATCCCGCCGATATTGACCGGCTCTAGACGAATAATGCCAGTTTTGGCCGGCTGGGTACTTTGTACCGATTCAATCTTATTGCCAGCAATGGTCATTTTGATGACTTGCTCTTTATCAACGTCATTGGCACTATAAGTAAAGCCGCGTGTATGGATAAAGTAGGTATTGCCAGATTTATGATACGTACCTGTACGATCATAAGACTTACTGCTTTGATAATTGAGCAGCTCAAGCCACTTTTTCATCGTGTCTGTATCGACGTTAGCGCCTTGATATAGCTCTAGCGGCTGCGAATAAACTTTAGCGGGAATATCCCAGCGTTTACCCTCAAACTTGTGAGTAATGGTGCGATCAAGTTTGACCAAATACAGCGCTAATAGCACCATTCCGGCGATAATCACAATTAATAAAATACTACTAAACACCATGCCGCGCTGCTGTGAAGGTAGCGTATTGATAGCAGGCTTAGAGGACTGTGGTTGCTTAGAATTAGATTTTTGCACTGATGACACACCATTCTGGGATAAAAAACTGCCTCATAATGACGCAAATTGACAATTTTTTCAATCTATCATCGTTAACGCGCGCATTCATTGGGCGTTCATTAGATATTCATTATACGTGGTTTTGATACATTGAGATGCGGCAATGAAGGGTTATGCTGCTTAGCGCACCTGCTTATAGTATAATAGTTATCTTAATACTTAATTGTATATTAATAGGTTTTTACGCAAGCTTTAGACTCTTTTAATAGAGCTTATTGATGCCATATAAATCTTATTACCAGTACTAACTAAGCCAGCAATTTACCATTTATGTTACTTATATCGTTTAAAGCAGTGGCATCATGCTTTTCCCACTATTTGTTTTATGATGCTTTTTATTAATGCTATTAATGCTGCCGAAGAGTCGTTATCGTTTTTGTTCGAGATTTTATTTATGCCAGTCATGCCAATATCTATGTAAAGCAGCTGTATCAAAACACAATGTTAAGAAGCAGTATTATTTAATCTAGCTATTTGAAATAAAGTTCATGCTAAGCAGCTTTTTTACATAGGGATTGATTCTAGTTAATCATGACAAGTTTACTAAAGGCCAGTCGGCTGTAAGTAAACTTGTCGAAAGGAAATAAGCGCGATTATGTCCAGTGTTCCTTCATCAATGCCATCAAGCAGCAACCGTCATTATCAAGATCGCTCGATTACTGAGGGTTTGGTGCTGCCGCTTGCTGGTCACTGTTTTCATTGCGGTGATCCTGTGCCGCAGCCGCCGTTTCATGCTGAAATATTAGGTCAGTCACGTGAGATGTGCTGTATGGGCTGCCAGTTGGCCGCGCAAAGTATTGTCGAAGCGGGACTTGAACAATATTACCTTGACCGCTCAGAGATTAACCGTACGGCAAGTTTGCCCACCCAGCTGACTCGCCTCGAAGCTTATGATCACGACGAGATAAAGGCACAGTTTGTCTATGCACAAGATGGCATGTCGGTAGCCGAACTGTCGGTCAATAATCTGCGCTGTGCTGCTTGTACTTGGCTGATTGAGTCGCGCTTACATGAGTTAGATGGCATCAGTCAATGTCAGGTGAATTTAACCAATCAGCGTATGCGGGTGATTTGGAACGAAGATAAGCTACCGATTAGTCGTATTCTTGCGGTTATCAACGAAATCGGCTACGAAGCCAAGCCTTATCGGCAAGATACGCACGAAGCCATGCTGGCACGTCATAACAGTCAGATGCTGTTGCGTCTAGGTATCGCTGCGCTCGGCTCGATGCAAGCGATGATGTATGCGGTCGCGATGTATTTTGGTGAATATAGCGACATGCTGATCTTCCAACGTGACTTTCTACGTTGGGTATCGTTGTTTGTGAGTACTCCGGTATTCTTTTATGCGGGCGTGCCGTTTTTTACTTCAGCTTGGTCAGCGATTCGTGCCCGTCAAGTTAATATGGATGTGCCCGTTAGTATTGCCTTAGTGGTGACGTTCTTTGCCAGTCTCTACGCCACTATTACTGGGCAAGGAGAGACATACTATGATTCGGTCAGTATGTTTATTTTCTTCTTATTGGCCGGGCGCTATATTGAGCATAATGCGCGCTTAAAAGCAGCCACCATGGCCAATGATTTGGTGGTAGTCGAGCCTGTCTTGGTAGAAAAAATTGCTGAAGATAAAAACGCAGCTGCGAGTATCTTGCAGCTTCTAGAGCATAATGCGCTTAATGAAACCCCTGATGATAATGACACTGAACAAGTTGCTAACCCAAATAACGATTTAGCGACTAATGACACAAGCGCTGTCGCAAAATCGATGCCCAACTTTATGCAAAGTATGGATGCCAATATCCAGCAGTTGACCTTGCGTATCGCTCAAGACTGGCAGCAGTCAACTCATACGCCCGCCAATCTCTCAAAAACCGAACATACGCCAAACAATAAGCAAAAAGACAAACAGATGGTAACCGCGCACAGTTTGCAAGTGGGTGACATCATTATGGTAGAGGCCGGTTCTGAGATTATTAGTGATGGTGTCTTGCTCAGCCCAACCGCCACGGTTTCTCAAAGCCTACTGACAGGCGAGGGCGATTTAATCATCAAAACCCAAGGCGATTATATCGTTGGCGGCGCACAAAACGACAGCCAACCGTTTGAGATGTTGGTCACAGCTTTACCAGAAGACAGCCAAATCGGGTTGATTGATAGGCTGATGAACCGGGCCATGAGTGAAAAGCCGAAAATTGCCCAGCAAGCAGATAAGCTGGCACGTTGGTTTGTGGCGCGGATTTTAGTATTGTCTGCTTTAGTATTTATCGGTTGGTATATCGTCGATCCAAGCCAAGCGATTTGGGCAACGGTGGCGGTATTGGTCGCGACTTGTCCTTGTGCGCTGTCTTTAGCGACACCAATTGCGCTTACTGTATCGACCAATCGACTAGCAAGTTATGGATTTTTAACCACGCGTGGACATACGCTGCAAACCCTTGCTGAGATTACCCATGTGGCGTTTGATAAGACCGGCACGCTGACTTATGGTAAGCCCAATTTATTAAATATCGAGTTAATAACTGCCAATGATGTGGTAACAGGCATAAACGATACTAGTGATAAAAAAGACAAGATATTAGCCATTGCAGCCGCGCTCGAAGTAGGTAGTCGCCATCCGATTGCTCACGCTCTGCTTACTGCTGCTTATCAATTGCACCTGCCAGCCACGCAAGCACTGCAGCATTATCCGGCAGGCGGAGTTGAAGCGATGATTGATGGGGTGTTATATCGCATTGGTCACGTAGACTTTGCCTTGGATAAAACAAATAACGATGCAAACGCCAATAATAATTTAACCATTGATTTGGTTGCTCATCGTGCCAGCTCGGCAGTAGTATTGTCTTGTCAAAATAGTCAGTCAAATGCATGGAAAGTGCTGGCATGTTTTTACTTTAACGATAAGGTGCGTGATAGTGCCCCGTCTATGCTTAAGACTCTTAAAGAGCTCGGTATTGAGCCTGTAATGCTCACTGGCGACCCAAGCCCGCAAGCCTTGGTAATGGCTGAGGACTTAGGCATGAAAGCTGCCCATAACGGTTTATCACCAACTGATAAAGTCAACCATATTCAAGCGCTGCAAGCAAAAGGCGCAGTCGTGTTAATGGTCGGCGATGGTATTAATGATGCGCCAGTATTGGCAGCAGCCGATGTTTCAACCTCGATTGCAGGCGCGGCAGACTTAGCGCAAGTATCGAGTGACAGTATCATATTGAACGGTCAAATTGAAGCCATCACTGCGGCGAAACGTATCGCTGATAAGACCAAACGTATTATTAAGCAAAACTTGCGCTGGGCGCTTATTTATAACAGTAGTGTCTTGATACCGGCGGCTTTGGGTTATGTACCACCTTGGCTTGCTGCCATTGGCATGTCATTAAGCTCATTGTTTGTGGTATTAAATGCGCTGCGTCTAAAGCGTGCTTAATGTAAACCAGCTTAAAACCATTTAAATAAACCTTTAAAACTTACCCATAAAAAAACCGCCTTTATAAAAGACGGTTTTTTAATTTAAATGACTACTAAATAGTGTTTAGATTAGTCTTGTAGGTAGCTTAGCAGACGCATAAATTCGATATACATCCATACCAGTGTTGCAAGGATACCGATACTAAACAACCATTCATAGTCTTCAGATACGCCCATCGCCACACCGCGATCGATATTATCAAAGTCTAACAACAGGGTAAAAGAGGCGATAATAATCACGAATAAACTAAAACCGATAGCGATAGCACCACCTTCAAACAAGAAAGGTAGGCTCGAGCCGAATGCTAAAGACAGTACCCACTGCGCCACATAAACCAGCATAATAGCAATCAATGCTGAGGTGACGATGGAGCGGAATTTTTCAGTCACTTTAACCAAACCTGAGCGATATAGACCTAACATCACGGCTGCTGTGACGAAGGTCGCACACATCGCAGTGACTGGCACGCTTGGGTACATGCGCATAAAGAACAGCGAGATACCGCCTAAAAAGATACCTTCTAATAAAGCATAAGGCACCGCAAAAGTCTTGGCTTTTTGTGGTTTAAAAGTGATAAAAATCGCAAGACCAAAAGCGGCAAACATACTACCAAAAGCTGCCATGGTGATAAAACCTTGTGAGAGGCCTGCCATTAACGCATAAAAGAAAAATCCAACACCAGTAATGGCCGATAGCCCAAGCAATAGACTGGTTTTTTGAATCACGCCCTTGACCGTCATTGGCGCGCCGCCAATAGCAAGCTCTGCGCGACTGACAATAGGATTGGCCATAAAAATGTCCTTAATAAAATATAAATAATTTAGATGTTAGCTACTTTAGCAAAACCGCTATTATTGTCAACTGTGTTTGCGTGACAGCATACAAGGCTCTCAGCGACTATGGAGCCGGTGATTCGCCAATGTATGTAGAAATAGGTTGCGATAGTGAGTAGCTAAAAAAGTACGCCTAAAAGTGGCATATGATAGAAGATATATGGGGGCGATTACGACAGTTAACAACGATAATTGATAAACATGCTAGTCTAAGCGCTGTTTTCTCGCTATCATTGCCCTGTACTTTACCGTTAAGCCGAGTCGTTTTATGGAAAACTCAGCGCAGTCCGCCCGATTGCCGCATTTACATGAGTCAGAGCTGTTCCACGCTATCAAAAATCCTGCTTTCAGGCGTATCGGTCTGATGGGCCGCGCGGGAAAACGTAGCGTTACCCAAAGTTTAGGACAGATTGCCCAAACCATCAATGATATGAATTTAACATTGATTATGGATGTACAAACGGCCAATTTACCAACGTTAAACCTTACCGAGATTGAGCGCGTCAAAATCGTCAAGCGTAGTTTAATTGGCGAGATTTGTGACTTGGTCATTGTCGTCGGTGGTGATGGCTCGATATTACATGCTGCTGAAGCACTGGCACGCTACCGTGTCCCTGTATTAGGGGTTAACCGTGGTCGCCTTGGTTTTTTAGCCGATGTGAAGCCTGATGAAGCCGCTTTTAAATTACGCCAAGTATTGATGGGTGATTATCAATTAGATCATAGATTTTTGCTCACCATGGAGATTCGTGAAGGTCGCAAGATTATTCATGAAGACATGGCGCTCAATGATGTGGTACTGCATGCGGGTAAATCTGTACACATGATCGATTTTCAGATGAAAATTGATGGCCATGATGTTTATCGTCAGCATAGTGATGGTCTTATTGTTGCAACGCCAACGGGTTCAACGGCTTATGCACTCTCTGGCGGTGGACCTATCATTCATCCGAGTATGGATGCGATTTGTTTGGTGCCGATGCACCCACACACCTTGTCTAGTCGCCCGATTGTGGTGAGTGGGACGAGTGAAATTTGTATTCGTATTCATGAAGACAATCGGACTCAGCCGATGGTCAGTGCCGATGGCAAGCCCAGCATACCACTCGACCAAGAGCAGCGTCTGTATATTCGCAAGCATCCTGATAAGCTTACCTTGTTACATCCACCTGGGTTTGATTTCTATGAAGCGTGCCGTACCAAGTTGCACTGGAACGTCCATGCCGAAGAATTCAGTATGGATGTTGATGATGATATTATAGAAGAATAAGCGCATCGATTATAAAAATCTTGTTCGATAAGGTCTTTTATATAAAATATAGTAGTGGAGAGTAGGTACGATGGACAAACAAACGATATTAGCAAGTGTCACGCCAGAAGTGGTCGATCAATTCCGTCTAGCGATTGAGATAGGTAAATGGCCCGATGGTCGTAAACTTACACCTGAGCAGCGCGAAACTTGTATGCAAGCAGTGATGGTTTGGGAGCATGAGCATCTTCCGCCAGCCGAGCGTACCGGTTATATCCATAAACCTGTAAAAGAAGATGGCTCTATTGTGGGCGCTGAATGTGATGTCGAACACGAGCATCATTATCCCAATATGCCCAATCCTAAAGGTGCAGTGCAGCCAGTTAAATTCCGCGATAAATAGGTTGATGGATAAATTTTATAATAAAAATTCATGCACATAAAAAAGCCACGCTATCATCATAGCGTGGCTTTTTTATGTATCAATATTGCATTACTACATAGCTACATCACTATAGCGCGCTGGTATCAACACTTGGACGCGGCGTTAATGGATTTTTTTCCATCAAAAACCCTTGCCAGCCCCAATGTAAAAAGTTGCGAATATTGGCATGGTCTGTACCCTTAGGGGTCGCTTGAACCTTGGCATAATGCTCACCGAACAGCTTTAGCGTGTCTAATTGATTTAAACCATGGTGCTTGGCAAAGCCAAAAATCTTGGCGCTGCCTTCGTTTTCGCCAGCCGCGTTATGCTGCATGCCATTCACAAAAGGCGCGGGCGCATAGCGATAAAAATCATCAATAAAGCTGATGACATCATTGAATCCAATGGCTTTTTTATTCAAACCATTAAGTAGAGCCGATACATCTGATTGGCGGATACTCATAAATACATGACCTCAGAGCAGATTAGAAAGCAAAAATAGGGTGCTTAATTTATGCCCAATAATTATTGATAGTTAGATAGTAAGCGAACCATTTAGCGATTGAAATAGTCTTCATCATCGAATGAAGGCGCAAAGCTACCTTGTTCAAGATGTTGCATTTGCGACTGTACCGTACGCTCATGCTGGATACGCTGATAAATCTCTTCACGGTGTACGGCAATATCTTTAGGTGCATTCACACCGATACGTACTTGATTGCCTTTGACACCTAGGACAGTCACACTGACCTCGTCGCCGATCATTAGCGTTTCGCCCACGCGGCGTGTCAAAATTAACATGCGTCACACTCCTTATGTCGCATCAACAGATTATTACTCATCAGATTGCGTCTCAATTACAGGACATCACCGCAGCACTAAATAGACAAGGTATTTATCATAAAAACAATGCCTAAGGTGGTGCCAATAGCGGTAATGATAGGTAGATTCATTTAGCCCAAATGAAAGCCCCATTATAGGGGGCATAACAGATACTGTCACGGGTTTTCACAAAACTATTAGGTATATACTTACCTTAGCAATAGTAATAAAAGAAAATAGAGCCTCATAAGACTCTATTTAATGAATAATTTGCTAAAAGTACTCAATCGCTATTTGCTTAATATGTATGAAACCAGCTTTGGTTTTTATTAAAGTGCTAGTGCTCATAATGTATAAACGCTAGCCATTAAATATTATAAACCAGCAATTTTGCTGTCACCGTCTTCACGGTCAAGCCCAAAAGCAGTGTGCAATGATTTGACCGCTTTTTCTAGATACTGTTCTTGGATAAGAACAGATACCTTGATTTCACTGGTCGATATCATTTGAATATTGATGTTATTTTCGGCTAAGGTTTGGAACATAAGGCTTGCAACACCAGCGTGCGAACGCATGCCAACACCAACTAATGACACTTTGACCACTTCATCATTGGCCAATATCTCTTTGGCACCAATCTCATCTTTGACTTCGTTTTCTAGCACTTTCATGGTTTTATCCATGTCAGTACGGTTGACGGTAAAGGTGAAGTCTGTAGTGCCATTAGTCGATAGGTTTTGTACGATCATATCGATTTCGATATTGGCGCGACCGATAGGGCTTAAGATAGCAGAGGCGATACCAGGGTGATCAGGCACGCCGCGTACGACGATTTTTGCTTCATCGCGATTAAAAGCGATACCTGAGATGATTGCCTGTTCCATGTTGTCTCCTTCGTCTATCGTAATTAGGGTGCCGACATTGTCTTGAAAATCTTGGTCGAAGCTACCATCGTTGTTTTCATCAAAGCTAGATAATACGCGTAGTGGCACGCCATATTTGCCAGCGAACTCTACTGAGCGAATCTGTAAAATCTTAGAACCAAGACTTGCCATCTCAAGCATTTCTTCAAAAGTGATTTTTTCAAGTTTTTTGGCTTTTGAGGTAACACGTGGGTCAGTGGTATAAACGCCATCGACATCGGTATAGATTTGGCATTCATCAGCGCCCAATGCTGCAGCAATCGCTACACCAGTAGTATCAGAACCGCCGCGACCTAATGTGGTTGCATTGCCTTCTTCATCGATACCTTGGAAGCCTGCGACGATAACGACGTTACCGGCATCTAGTTGCTCACGGATGTTTTTGTCATCGATGCTCTCGATACGCGCTTTATTATGGGCGTTATCGGTTTTAATCGCGACTTGTCGACCAGTAAACGAGCGTGCGCCAATACCCAGCTCTTTAATCGCCATGGCAAGTAAAGAGATAGAGACCTGCTCGCCGGTTGAGACCATTTGGTCGTATTCACGTGGGTCAGGCTGGCTGCTGATTTGGCGAGCCAAGTCGATAAGACGGTTGGTTTCGCCGCTCATGGCAGACACCACGACAATCACTTGATGACCGTTATCATGCCAGCGCTTGACTCGTTTGGCGACATTTTTGATGCGGTCGATACTGCCCATCGAGGTGCCGCCGTATTTTTGTACTATTAACGCCATAAAAATCTACCTATTATTCACCAATGGCCATCTGTTACTTATCGACATCAATCCATCATGGCGCTGTTTGCAACGACAGTGCTAGATTCATTTTAATAACGATAAAGCCGGATTATGAAAACTGCGCCCTTTGTTTTACTTTTTAATGGTTTACTATCTTCTTATGCTGATAGACTTTATATGCCTAAATTGCTCTTAGCCTCATGTTTTTATCAAACAGGCAGGTTTTATTGAGCGTTGACCTTTATATCATATTCGAGCCGGAACTTTAAGGGCTAGAAGACATTAGATGCATGGCGATTGGTTATAACACTTATAACCAATCGCGTATCTTATCTCTGATTTATTACAATGTTATTCAGCTTAAGGTATTAGCCAAGCTGGTCTGCAATCCAAGCAGGTAGGGCATTGATAACCGCGCTAGTATTGGCAGCTTTTGGTGCGCCGCCTTGAGCATAGTCAGGTTTACCGCCACCTTTACCACCAAGCTCACCTGCTAAATGACGAATGATATCACCAGCTTTTACTTTCGCAGTCACAGACTTTGCCACACTGGCAGCTAGTGCTAACTGCTCATCTTTATCACCAATCAATACAATAATGCTATCAGGCAGTTTTGATTTGATATCGTCCATCAACGTACGGATAGATTTGCCATCGATACCGCTTAATGTGCTGATAAGTACTGGCGTACCGGCGATGGTTTGCACCTCATCCAGCAAGTTAGCGGCTTGGGCGCTGGCAATTTTTTGCTCTAAACGTTCTAGCTGCTTCTCTAAATCACGCTGCTTATCCGCCATGGTACGCACGCGCTGTGCAACCTCTGGACGTTTGACTTTTAGCTGGCTGGCAAGCTCGCTGAGCTGTTGCTCACTTTGCTGCATGTTTTTAATCGCATTCATGCCAGTAACGGCTTCAATGCGGCGAATACCCGCAGCAATACCTGATTCGCTGGTGATTTTCAACACACCAATATCACCAGTACGCTGCACGTGTAAACCGCCGCATAGCTCAATAGAGAAAGGCTTACGCTGACCATCAACGATACTGTCGGTACCCATGGTAAGGACACGAACGTCATTACCATATTTTTCACCGAACAATGCCATCGCACCTTGTTTCATAGCTTCGTCGATAGACATGTTTTGGATACGGGCAGGCGTATTGGCTTGGATTTGCTCATTGACCAAGCGCTCGATACGCATAATTTCAGCGGCACTAACCGGTTTGTCATAGGAGAAGTCAAAACGCAAAACGTCGCTTGATACTAGCGAGCCTTTTTGCGTAACCTCATCACCCAATACTTCTCTTAATGCAGCATGTAAGAGATGCGTGGCAGAGTGATTTTTGGCACTGGCAGCACGGATGCTCGATAATACTTGCGCATCTGCTGTTTGCTGAGCGTTAATCTCGCCCATGGTGACCACGCCATAATGGATAATAGCTTGACCAGATTTTTTGGTGTCTTGCACTTCAAAAACACCGGTCGTAGTGCGGATTTCACCTAACTCACCAACTTGACCACCGCCTTCCGCATAAAATGGCGTACGGTCTAGCACAACTACACCTTCCATACCCTCAGCTAAGCTCTCGATTGGATTGCCGTCTTGATAAAGGGCATGAATAATCACGCCATCTTCTTCAAGCTGCTCATAACCGATAAAGGTAGTTGGATTTTCTACTTGAATAACACTACTATAATCGACGTCAAATTTGCCTGCATCACGCGCACGTTCACGCTGTGCTTGCATATGCTCATCGAACTCAGCTTCATCAATCACAATACCGCGCTCACGGGTGATATCAGCGGTCAAGTCAACAGGGAAGCCGTAAGTATCATAAAGCTTAAATGCTGCTTCGCCAGAGAGGGTGTCGCCATCTTGCAAGTCTTCAAGTTCACTAGCTAGTAAACGCAAACCTTGCGCTAGAGTTTTAGCGAACTGTGCTTCTTCTTTTTGAATGGCGTTTTCGATGACGCTTTGTTTGTCCTTTAGCTCAGGGTAAGCAGTGCCCATCTCAGCGACAAGCGGCGCGACCATTTTATAAAAGAAATCGCTATCTGCACCAAGTTTATTACCATGACGTACTGCACGGCGAATAACGCGGCGCAGTACATAACCGCGACCTTCATTACTTGGAGTAACACCATCAGCAATCAAAAATGCAACCGCACGGATATGGTCGGCGATCACTTTTAATGACGACTGTTGTTGATTTTCAATACCTAAAATCTCAGCCGCCGCATCCATTAGATGGACAAATAAATCTATCTCATAGTTACCATGTACGCCTTGCATAATGGCGCTGATACGCTCAAGACCCATGCCGGTATCGACACTTGGGGCTGGTAGCGGCAGCATAGTACCGTCTTTTTGACGGTTAAACTGCATAAAGACACAGTTCCAAATCTCAATATAGCGGTCGCCATCTTCTTCTGGCGTACCCGGCAGACCACCTTCGATATGAGCGCCATGGTCATAAAATACTTCGGTACAAGGACCACAAGGACCGGTATCGCCCATCGTCCAAAAGTTATCTGAGGCATAAGGTGCGCCCTTATTATCACCGATACGGATAATACGATCGCTAGGGATACCAATGTCTTTATGCCAAATATCAAAGGCTTCGTCATCAGTCTCATAAATGGTCACATACAAGCGGTCTTTATCAATCGCTAGCCATTCATCAGAGGTCAGAAACTCCCAGATATAGCCAATACCTGCTTGCTTAAAGTAATCACCAAAAGAGAAATTACCTAGCATTTCAAAAAACGTATGATGACGCGCCGTATAACCGACATTGTCCAAATCGTTGTGTTTACCACCAGCACGTACACACTTTTGCGAGGTTACTGCACGCGTATAGTCACGTGGCTCCATGCCCAAAAACGTTTCTTTAAATTGATTCATACCGGCATTGGTAAATAGCAATGTCGGGTCATTATGCGGAATCAAACTCGATGAGGCAACGGGGGTATGCTGTTTGCTTATGAAAAAATCGATAAAAGCTTGACGAATATCGGCTGAGCGAAATGGCTGGCTCACAGCGGCTCCTTACTGACGGATGTATTGAGTAGAATAAGTAAAATAATTTTGCAAGCGATTTTAGCACAAACGTGCCACGGGTGTTGAAGATTCATAAGCAAAGACCGGGTAAGTACCGCTTAAGTTCCATTGTTAAGCAGGTGCTTGCATTTAATATCTGCTCTTATTAAATCGCTTTATTTCAAATAAGTATTTTAGAATTTATACAAAGGTTATCGTTACTGGATTAAACGACTAAGATAAATTAATCAGTTAAATAAATAGCTAGTTAAATACATCAGTTGGTTAAAATAGTGACATCGGTTTTATCGAGCTTATCTTGAATGAGTGGATGCGACTCAATCACCTGTACAGGCATATAGCGCAGCTGCAAGCGAATCGGTAGATAGTTTGGAAAATTATCGGCAATATCTTGGCTGATAATCGCTTCGATTTGACGGACATCGTAGGAGCTCGGCGTTGTCTCGCCGCGAATCACCGCGCGCACGACTTGGTTGGTGTCGCTTTTATCAAACTGCGTATTGGTCAGTACATTGCCTTTATCACTAAAGTAGCTATTAATCGTCTCTTTGACGCTGCTTTCAAACACTTGCTGTTTGGCATTGGTTTGTAGATTAATGGTCAAATAGGTTCCTAAACCACCCAATAACAACAACGTCACCGCATTACGCTGCAAAAAAGTCAGATAGGTGTTGGATTTGTAATCGTCTTTAACCAAACGGCGAAAGCCCAAAACCCATAATACCAGCGCATTGGTAAATTGAATGGCAATGATATTGGTAACAGCCAGCAAGAGTGCGCCAAACCCAAGTTGAAGCTCACCATTGGCAAATAAAATGCCACTAGCAGCAAGGGGCGGTACTAATGCAGTGGCGACGGCGACACCAACCACTGCCACCGACAGATGCGGTGAAACCATGGCATAAGCACCAGCCGTACCACCAGCAAGGGCGATCATCAAATCCATCGAAGTCGGCTGCGTGCGTGACAATATCTCTGCCGTTAGCGGTTGGTCTTTGTGCAGCCAGCCAACGACAAAACCCACCAATACCACCAAAGAGATACCAAGAAACACGGTAACAAGTGACTTACGTAACAGCGGCATACGATGGTCGATAATCGCCAATGCCACCCCAGTGATAGGACCCAGCATCATAGCGACTAGCATCGCACCAATGACCACGGCGGCTGAGTTGGTGACGAGTCCATAGCTTGCGATAATAGCCGAGAGGATATTCATGATGAAATACATTTTACTTGGCAGCGCATTGGCCTCAATCCTAACGCGCACTTCTGGATAGTCTACTTTTTTATTACTAAATTGCTCGGCGACAAACTGCTTATAAGATTCAAGTTTGGCTTCCTTTTTCTCTTTTACCTCTTCGCCTTCTTCTTCATTGCCTTCATTGCTAACGTCATCTTCTTCTAAAACATTAACAGCGATTTGCTTACTGTTTTGCTCTTTATTAATTGGCGGCTCATTTTTGTTGATGTTTTTCTCATCGTTCATTGTTTGAGGCTTAGCGGCAGGAATAGTAGCTTGTTCCTGATTGAGAGCTTCTTTTTCGTCTGGTTTTTCGTTGTTTAAGCTTTCTTCATCCTTAAGATTATTAGCTTGTGTGTCGTTTGATTGCTGTTGATTAGAATCCGTTTTATCAGCTTCTACAGTCACTTCTGCATCTGAGTCGCCTTGAAAAAAATCTTCCTCAGTGCTTAGAAAATCCGACTCTGTATGATCATTCACGGCTTGAGATTCTGTGTCAGGGGTTTCTAACGAAGCAACCACCACATCAGGTGCCACGGTCTCCATCTTTATCTTTACTTCTGGTTCAGCAATGTCATCATCAATGTTATTGGCGATTTGAGGGTCAAAATCGTCTTGGGATTCATCGATAGGAAGTGAGCCGTTAGTAGTGTCAGTATTAGATGAGGTCATAGAAGCAAGCTTAGCTAATGAGTAAGGATGGAATAATGCAAACTAGCAAATGCAAGTGGCAGAGTGCATATAAGAATACAGGAAACCCACTATTGTAATGATAAATGCATCATAGTATATAAATTTTTTGCCCCTCAGAGATCAGAAATTTAGATAAGTTGAGCAGATAAAAACAGCCTATGATAGTGCTTTCGTCCTTATTAAAAATGCTTAGTACAAATCAATAATTATAATATGGCTTTTAATATGAATCACTTGCTATAAATGGGCTGCGGGTCTATAAGAAAACACTTACTTTTTGTGTGGATTTAGTGTATAAAGTAGTTATACCCACACAATAAATGAGGAATATATCATGAACTGGCCACTCTTCTCTGTCATCTATTCGATAGCCGCAACTGTTACCATCGGTATATTCATGATCGGCGCTTTGGTTACGGGTTTTAATCAAATTCCGCATATCCAAATGGCGGTAGCAGCAGGTTTCCTTGTGTCTATTCCTGCCGCACTCATCTTTACCAAAAAAGTCGGTAGCATTACTGGTAAAGAAGATGGCTATCAAGCGTAATTTTTCAAAAGCTATCAATTTCAAAAAGCTATCAATAATAAGAATAAATGATGCTTAGTTTTTGACTGTATGTTTTATCGTGTATAAAGTAGAAAACAGCCCTTAATAAAGAGGCTGTTTTTTTATGGGCTTATCATTTATATTAAGAATTTACATTGATTTAAACAAAAAAGACCTTGATACGTGTTCAAGGTCTTTTTTATTCTATTGCATTAATTGCTAATTATTTTAGCTCAACGGTTGCGCCATTTTCGATATTGGCATAAACCTCTAGCACATCCCAGTTAGTCAGACGTACACAGCCTGCTGAGGCTTGACGGCTAATACCTTCAGGCTTTGGTGAGCCATGAATACCATATGAGGGTTTAGATAAGCCCATCCATACGACACCGACAGGGCTATTTGGGCCTGGTGGTAGCATATGGATTTTTTTATCTGCGCCCTTACCAACGGTTGCTTTATACCAAGGCATTTTTACCTTGTTAATGATTTTAAACGAACCTTGCGGTGATGGTGTGGCGTCACTACCAATCGTAGTTGGGTAAGTGGCAACCAATTTATCATCGTTATAAGCATATAACGTCTTATCAGCTTTATTGGCAACCACACGGTTGATGCGCTGTTTAAGCGGGGCGCGGGTATTCAATACAGTGATGGTTTCGCCCGCTTTATATTGCTTGTTTTTATTCAGCTTATCTAAATAGCGCACATCCATATGGAATCGCTCACCAAACATCTCTTTGATGTCCTGATAGTATAAGCCTTTCATTTTTGACTTGGCTTCTGAGTCTGCAGGCATGGTAGCAAAGTTAGTATTCACATCATCTTCAGTGATGGTATAAGTTACTAGCACAGGCTTATTAGCTGGAATGTTCTTATTTAAAGCATCCCATGTTTTTTGATCCATTTTGCCCGTTGCTGGCAAGCCTTTCATAGTCTGGAAGTTAATGAGGGCTTTTTTACTGTTCATGCCCCAACCGCCATCGATAGCACCAGGAGAAGCGTGGTTCCAATCCAATAGCGCCTGCATTTTGATGGTCATTGCGGAGTTGACTTTCATATTCGGTGTCCATGTGGCACCGTTTACTTGTTTGGCATAATTAGATAAATTCAGTGTGGTATGCTTTTTACCATCGATATCTTCGATGCTCTTAATAGCAGGGTCATTTGCGCTATCAGCGGTCGATGCAGTTGGGGCAGCCACGACCTGACCTTCACTGATATCATCAGTGCTATCAGATTGCACATCTTTAAGAGACAGCTCTTCTACGGTCATATTATCAGCGCTGACAGCTGCTGAATTGGCTTCAGCTTCTTGCTTTGAGTCAATCAGCTGAGTCATACGGTCAACTGGCTTGGCTTTATTCGCTTGATTGACAGTTGGCTGCACAGTAGTACGAGCATCAATTGAGCTGCTACGGCTTTCTTGCACATCCAAGCTCACTTTCTTAGCGATACTAGGCATTGAGTCAGCTTTGCGTACCGGTAAGGTGCGTGTAGTGTCCGCAGGTGCAGCAACAGCGCTGACACTGGCACTAACGATAGCAATTGAGATAGCGGTAATAAGAGGTTTCATTTTCATCATATTGGGATACTTATGGTTATAACTAATGGGGCTATTATGCGCATAATTTGGATGCTTCGCAAACTTTTGACACATCTTTTTTCGTTTAGTGCTTGCTAAACGTCAACTGTTGACGTATTCACTACAGTTGGGAAATAATTTAGTCATGCTACATATAGGCTTGCCGTTAGTTATTACTAAAATGGCTAATTTTTTACTCAATATTCAAATGTTATCGCAATGCTTAATTTGGTTTTTCTAAACCCCTAAACTTGCTTAATCTAATTATATTCGTAGGTAAGCAGGTATATAGGTAAATTTTTTGCCGTAAAAACTCAGTCAGTAAAACACACAGTTATTGGCGCATCATGGCGTTTGCGTCTATAATGGGTGACGAGTTTTTATTTAATAAATCAGCTGCTAATTGAAAGCGATTTAACCCATCCGCATGTAGTTAGTGAGCATGTAAATCAGTAAGGTGCGATATGTCAGAAGACCAAACCATGAGCGCAGAAGAGTTTCAAAATCAGTACTTTGATGATGAGTCGCAAGGCTTAAATGATGAGTTGGAATACGATTTAGAGACAGGTCTGCTCGGTGAGCACGATGAGTTTGCCAACCTGCATGCAGAGCTTGAAGAGGCGCGTGAGCAACTGGTTACTATTCGTGATTTTATTCGTTTTTCAGTGACTCAATTACGCAACTATGATGTGGTAGTCGCTCAAGGCACCACCGATGAGTTCGCTGAAGCCTCTGCTATTGTGTTGCATTCATTATCTTTAGATTGGGCGGCCAACGAGCAGATTTTGGATTGTCGTTTGACCACTTCAGAGAAGCAATTGGTTCTAAGCTTGTTAGAAGAGCGTATCGCTGAGCGTAAGCCTTTAAGTTATTTGATTAATTTATCTTATTTCTGTGATTTACCTTTTTATGTCGATGAACGGGTTTTGATTCCGCGCTCGCCAATCGCTGAGCTGATTCGTCAGCAGTTCCATCCGTATTTTGAAGTGAGCGAGCTGGCAAAACCAATAGGCGTAAGTGTCAATAATCAAGCGCCGGCTTTTTATGATCATGGTTTAGAGATTAAACAGCTATCACAGCCCGAGCGGATTTTAGATTTATGTACCGGTTCTGGTTGTATTGCAATTGCACTGGCGACTCGTTTTGTCGATGCACTGGTTGATGCTGTAGATATTGATAAAGGTGCACTAGAAGTCGCGATGGTCAACGTCGATCATCATGACCTAGGTCATCAAGTGAATGTAATTGAATCTGACTTATTTGCTAAGATTCCTGCTGAGCATCAATACGAGTTGATTGTCACCAATCCTCCGTATGTCGATGCCGCTATCATGGCAGATTTGCCGCCAGAGTTTTTGTATGAACCTGAGCATGCGCTAGCTGCTGGTCAAGATGGTTTGGACTTAGTGCATCGGATTCTTTTTGAAGCGCCAGATTATCTAAGTCCTGAAGGTCTGCTGGTTTGTGAAGTGGGCGATAGTGAGTGGGCATTAAAACAGGCTTATCCTGAGATTCAGTTTGATTGGCTAAGGTTTGCTCATGGCGGTCATGGTATCTTTGCCATTACTTATGATGAGCTGATGAGCTATCGTGCACTATTCGCCAACTATGTACAAATATTGGATAGCAATCAATAAATCAAGATTAACACTATAATCAAAAAAATCAAAAATCGACTTCATTTGTTTAAGGATAACTATGGCAGGCAACAGTATTGGACAGGTCTTTACCGTCACCACCTGCGGTGAATCGCATGGTGCAGGTTTGTTGGCAATCGTCGATGGCGTGCCACCAGGTTTAGCCTTATCCGAAGCCGATTTACAAGTAGATTTGGATCGCCGCAAGCCTGGCACTTCTAAGTACTCGACCCAGCGCCGTGAGTCTGATGAAGTCGAAATTATCTCTGGTGTTTTTGAAGGTAAAACGACCGGCACATCTATCGGTCTGCTGATTCGCAATACTAACCAAAAATCTAAAGATTATAGCGAAATTAAAGACACCTTTCGCCCGGGTCATGCCGACTATACCTATAGTATGAAATACGGCTTTCGCGATTATCGCGGCGGCGGTCGTTCATCAGCGCGTGAAACGGCTATGCGTGTGGCAGCAGGTGCTATCGCTAAGAAATACTTGCATGAGCGCTTAGGCGTGCAAGTACGCGGCCATGTTACTCAAATTGGCTCGGAATACAGTCAAGTGCTAGACCCAAGTCAAATTGATTGGGATTTTGTTAATAGCAACCCATTCTTTTGTGCTGATAAAGATGCGGTGAGCCGCTTTGAAACCTTGATAGATAGCTTGCGCCGTGAAGGAACGAGCTGCGGAGCGCGTTTGGAGATTATCGCCAGTGGTGTGCCTGTCGGATTGGGTGAGCCGGTATTTGACCGCTTAGATGCGGATATTGCCCATGCCATGATGAGTATCAATGCTGTCAAAGGCGTTGAAGTAGGTGATGGTATGGCGGTAGCTGGACAGTTTGGTCATAGCTCACGTGATGAGATGACACCGGATGGTTTTACGGCCAATCATGCAGGTGGTATCTTGGGCGGTATCTCGTCAGGACAAGATATCCGTGTCAGTATTGCTCTTAAACCAACCTCTAGTATTACGACGGTTGGCAAGAGTATCAATACAGATGGGGACGCGATTGAGATGCTAACCAAAGGTCGCCATGACCCTTGTGTCGGTGTACGTGCAACACCTATCGCCGAAGCTATGTTAGCGATTGTTTTGCTGGATCATTATCTGCGTCATCGTGGTCAAAACGCGGATATTAAGCAACCAGTCCAATCGATTACTTAATGTCCTTATGTCTTTGCAATATGAGTAGGGTTGACCCTTGAGATTACTTTAAACCTTTACAGTTGGCATAGTAACTGACCGTTGCTGGCCAATCTGAGAAGATGCCTTTAACTCCAACTTCTTGCGCCAATACATCAATTACGTTCATGATGTCACCATCGTTGTTAATGGCGTCGCTAAGCCCACTATAATACCAGTCACCACCATTTTTTAATGGCCCTGAGCGTTCGAGCGACCACGTGAGAATATCGAGGCCATTGACTTTGGCTTGCAGGGCATATGCCGACGGTAGCAGCTTGCCATTACTATCGCTGGTGACCAATAGCCAAGTTGCGGGGGCAATGATATTAACGCCGCGCGCTTTCAGCTCAGCCAATGAATGCTTCCACGTCGATGGATCATTTTTATCAAATATTTTACCCGCCGCGCTCTCGTTGCTATCATCGATGAGGTAGACGGCATTGGTGGCATAGTTCGGTTCGTTATTAATCCAATAGTCAATATCTGCAAGATTGAACGACTGCGGGTATACATCGCTGGCGGGCACGCCTGCAACTTTATAAGTGGCAATTAGCTGTTGACGATAAGCATCTAAACTATATCCATTAAATGGCATAGTAACCACGGGTTCTTTGAGCTCAGGTGTATGCTTCATGCCCAAGCTACTGGCAAGTGCTATATGCTCTTTTAATGTCAATACCTCACCATTTTGCGAATACAAATCGGTTCGCCATGGTGCAGTCGCATTCATGTAGGCGCTAATACTGGTTGCTTTTGGATTAACGGCGTCCATTTTTCCCGTTAGGCTTTTAAAACCCCTGACGCTAATATCTGAGGTTCGACATTCGATATCAGCGGCATTGGTGAGAGCTCCATTAATATCTATGATGGGCGGTACACTACATTGATTCGCTAATGGCGTGGCGACAATATTGGTCGTGGTATGCAAATCGTTTTGGGCATGGCGACATATCAGCTCACCATCATTGGTAAAGGCCACATCACACTCTAATATGCCTGCACCCATCTGTGCTGAAGCCATATAACTGTCATAAGTATGCTCAGGAAACTGTAGAGGCGCGCCGCGATGGGCGATAGAGAAGTTTGTCTTACTGGGCGTTTGACCCTTACATGCCAATAATTCATCTTTTAGTGGGCTCTCATCCATATCGTTGACCAGATAAAATGGTCGAACGCCATAAGTAAAAGCTTGCGACTGTATAGGTTCAGTCGTTGGTGGTAGAGTAGGTGATATGACCGCCGATGAACCGTCATCTTCATTACAGCCTATTAATAAGAAAGTGCTGATAATAGCTAAAGGTAGAGTAAGACCTCGGCGTCTATCCAATACTGCATTTTGCAGTTGAGCCCGCTCATCCGCTGAACTTTTTGAAATTGTCATGTAAACTGTCCTCATAAATGTGCATAAATCATCATTATCAATTTTACGGTTACTGACCCAGTACCTAAACTAACGTGTTATGTTTAAGGAATGATGACAATCAAAGCAATTTTATAATTAAAGTAATTTTATAATATGAATCCTGTTTAAATTTTTGACTCTCATTAAGGATAGTTAATGAATAAGTATTTAGATGTCGTTATCGTTGAACATAATCCATCACAAAAAAAGATAGATAGAGCCGTGATTTGGCTGCATGGTTTGGGCGCGAGTGGTCATGACTTTGAGCCAGTAGTGCCACAGCTTGGCTTAGCGGATGGAATGGCAGTACGTTTTATCTTTCCGCATGCACCCAACCGCCCAGTGACGGTCAATGGCGGTATGGTCATGCCCGCATGGTATGACATCTTGGAGATGAGCCTTGAGCGCAAAGTTGATATTGCGCAGATTGAAGAGTCCTCACAGCAAATCCATGACTTGATTGCTCGTGAAATCGAGCGCGGTGTGAAACCTGCGCATATTGTGATTGCAGGATTTTCGCAGGGCGGGGCAGTGGCGTATCATGTGGCACTGAGCTATCCACAGCGCTTAGCAGGATTGATGGCACTGTCTACGTATCTAGCGACCAATGACAATATTGACTATAATGAGGCTAATAAAGACATGCCGATATTGATAGAGCATGGCACGCACGATCCAGTCGTTCCAGCGATTTTAGGCGAGCAAGCAAAACGGTTATTATCAGAAGAAGGATACAATGTCGCTTATCATACCTATCCGATGGCGCACCAAGTTTGCATGCCGCAGATTCAAAATATCGGTAAATGGATGAATAAAGTTTTGGCATAGCACTTTAAGCTGTAACTTAATGTAATACGGACTACTTATAGGTTGAAACTCTTTAGTTAAGTACTATATAATAGTCAGTCTTATTGGGGATGTTCTGGCTTCGACGCTGGTGATGAAACTCAATGATGCATGTCGAGAGTATATGTCCTCTCGTTAATCAAACATATATTGTTATAGTCGCAAACGACGAAAATTACGCTCTAGCAGCTTAAACCCTGTTTACTTGGTTGCTGATCATCTACAGTTGGTCAACTAAGTTGAAGCGTCCGCATGTAGAAGCGCCACAAGTGATTGTCTCAATTGCTTGGGTTTAAAAGTAGAGAATCGTCCTATCCATCCTGACTGTCGGATCGGTGCGGACTAAAACCAAAGACAGAAACTAAACATGTAGATTCATGAGCGTAATGCTGGCGGACGCGGGTTCAACTCCCGCCATCTCCACCAAACAACGATAAAGGGCTGACTGTCATAGACGGTTAGCCCTTTATTTTGGGCGTTTTTCAAGTGTTTAGGGTTATAGCGTCCTATATAGAATGTTGGTATTAGAGTTTATACACATGCTCAATACCAACAAAGGATAGCCAAATGCTCTTAACTCATACCGTTATCAATAAGCTACAGCCCAGTAGCACCTCAATTTATACAAAGCGACCTGACAAGCACAGCGATGGTAACGGACTGCAATTATGGGTGCGTTATACGGGCGTTAAGTCATGGATCAGCGCCTATCGCTGGCAACGTAAATAGCAATTACCTAAGCTACTAAAAGATATTAATGCTTAGCACCGCAAGCATTGGCAATCTCAGGGCGGATCAAAGAAATAATCTTTTCGGATCAGTATGTATTCTTTAACGCTTGAACCGGAAAAATTGCTAGAACGTTAATCCTCTTACGCTCTCAAAGCTTGCTAGCAAGTTAATTAATAAGCTAATAAAAAACATCTCGATAACGGGTTGGATTGTAGTGCTATACATAAGATTTATGGTTATAAGGGTAAGAAATTGTTCTCTTAACTAGAATTAGGAGTTCTCTTTACGTCAGTTTACCGAACGCAATATGCTATATACAATACGTGAACATTAGCAGACATAAAAACATATTATTAAAGTATAAGATTGAAATCTGAAATTAACGGTTAGAAATAAAGGTTGAGACATGAATAATAGACTATCAGGGAGTGATTTAACGAGAGCTATGCTAGAGCGCGGTGATGAGCAAGTGTGGTGTGCTGTGAGTCATAAGAGTGCTGAGCATGCTATGGAGGCTATTATCAATGTCAGCAGTGATTTCATAATGCATATTGTGGCATTTGAGGACGGTCATTTTCTTTGCAAAGAGGGTAGTACATGGAAATACGCGATACCAATTAAGAAGGCCGAAATTACTCAGGAAGAAGTTAAATTATAAAAAATCTCTAATTTAACTAATTGCTGTTGTCTTAAGAAACATTAGTTTTCTATTGTAGTGTGGTTAATTAATAATTAGACTATAAATTATATTCATTATTATGAATAAAGATATATACTATGGATTAAAAAATAGTATTAGGCACGTCTACTGTACCGTTTTGATTAAGAAATATAAAATCACAAATGCGAAAGTCTCAGAGATGGTCAAGGTATAGCTTTTATATACCCACTTGTTTGGCTTAATAATCGTAAGATATGATTAGGAGCTATAGGTATGGATGCAGCAATTACAGGAAGTGAACTAACTCGTGTAATGTTGGAAGAGGGTCATCAAGAGGTGTGGTGTGCGGTAGATGATAGTTGCGATCAGGATGCTATGGCCTATTTGGACAATAATGATTTTACAGCCCGTATAGTGTCTTTTAGTGATGGTGTGTTTTATTGTACAGCTGGCATGGCTTGGTCGTGTGCAGTACCAATTAAGATAGTAGCGATAACACAGGCCGAAGCAGGATTTTGATTCTCAGAACTATACGTGTTATGAAAGCATAGGTCATATATCACATTGTAAATGAATAATCTAATTAGGTGTTTTAAAATAGTAATAATAAAGAATGATTGTTGATATCATTAATATTTTAAAACTTTTAATATCAATGATTTGTGATTAATAGTTATTTTCTGCTATCTTCACCAAATATTAAGAATCTGATCAATTAATGTGGTCGGATTTTTTTTGGCTTAAATTTATGACTAAGTTTAGAATGTGAAATTCTAATTAGAATGATGATTCACCTATCTCATGGGTTTGCAAAGACAAGAAAAGTACTATTTTCTTAAAATATTTTTTATGAGAATGGATAAGGGAGTTAAGAATAAAAAACCCTAGGATAAGAAAAAGGCTTCCAATTGCTTGGAAGCCTTTTAATATAATGGTACCCGGAGCCGGAACGATAGTACGGACTTAAGTATTTGATATATATAGATAAATATTTAATAAAATAATTCAGTACACTTGTGAGTATACTTAAGACTTGGTTTTCAATTTTATAATTTAATAGTAACTAAATATTATTGTTTGAACGGGTTTTGGTATAACTCAAGCCGTGAACGTAATATGGTAAAGCAGAAGCTGCTGATAGACTTTCCACAAGTATAAAGTCAGCCTGAAGCATCGTCCTTACCTAATGTATCACTATTATTTGCAATCAGTTGATCATACATCTGTTCTATCGAATTATTAACCATCTGCTTTAATGTAAGCCCACTATAAGCCATAAGTGCTTCTAATTTAGGTATATTTGGCTTATAGATTTTTACACTATCATTTTCACTTGAAGGTCTTTCCTTAGCATACTGCTTTTGACTACGCCATGCCTTTTCCATACTAAATAATACGTAGGCTCTAAGCGAAAAGCCTTTTTTATTTTTGGTGCCTATGGATCGGTCATCTACGTTAGATAGTACATCCAGACTTGCAAGAATAAGCTCATATTTTTCCTGAGTGTTTTCTGGAAAAAATATCCCCTTTAGTATTATATATTCACGACCTTTTCCGCATAGGTATTTGTAACTCCAGTCAATCATTTGATCGTTTTTAGGGTCTATCCAGTCAAAATTTTCTGTGCGGTTTTTCAAGTATACAGATTTAACAGTCTCTATAGATGCTGTTCTTTGGTCTCCATATCTCTGCAATACTAATGAATAATGAGGAAGATTCCCCATATATTCATTATTAAAAAAATAAATGTTATAGCGTAGAAAGTCAGCTACTGCCTGAATCAGCTCTTGCCTACCTTTATAAGCTTCATGAACCATTAAGTGATTAATGAGATGGGCTAAAAATAATGAACAGCGTAGATCGTTTTTAAACCACTCTAAGTATGTCTCTGGCAATATATTATCAATCTTGTATCTAACAAGATTGTTAAATTCTTCTAAAGGGTTATCGCAATATTTTAAATGGAAAATGAGTTGGTTTGCATAATCATCACCATCAAATGATATATTTTCCCAACTTCTGCCTTGAAAATAGTTCTTGATATAGAGTAGTGATTTTGCGTCACTCTCTCCAATTTTTGATAATCCTTTGTGAAAATCTTCTATGCTTCTTTTCTGGTTTTTGACGTCTCTTATATATTCATCACCTACAAATCTTATGATTTTAGAGGAAATATATTGTTGTGTGGACTGATCAAAAACAGGATTAGGATTGTCAACAAATACTGGCTGCGCTGGATAAACGTTGTGGACTTGGGTTGATAATGCTGTATTCATGATATTTTCTTCCTTGAAAATAACTAGCCAAAATCTAGAAGATTTACGGTAAAAGCCTAATACATTCTTAGGAGAAATCTAGTAAATTTCTAGCAAGAATGTATTGCATACCTTGGTAATATTGGTCATCATACAAATATAACATAAGCGATATTATTTTTATTGTAAATATTAAAAAAAGCGTAACTCTATCCTTTTGCTATCTGCTGCTATAGCGAGATATTTTTATGATTGTTTATATATCTATCCAACCCTGACGGGTTATTTTTTTGGTGTGCTTAATGGGTTATTTATATTATATGAGAACATTTGCTACCAACTCCTATCATTAGCCTGAAAAATCAGAAACCATATTAAGTAATATTTTACTCATCAAGCTAACTATATGAACCATAAACTCATATAGGAACTGTAATGAATAACTATTATCAAACAGAGGGTGATATTCTGACAGATGTCGATAAAATCGTAATTATGATTTTGAGTGGCGAAGTCGATAGTGCCCAATTAGCTTTAGTATTAAATTACCTATATCCAGCATTAATGTATCACCATAAACCAGAACTTGAGTATACGGAAACAGTAAAGTGGTTTGTAGCTGTCGGACAGCTACTAAAAGGTGAGTACTACCCATCAGAGGTAATATGGGATCAGCAATCCACTAATGACTTTATCTGCAAAATTCAAAGTTATAGACTTTTATACGATATGAGTCGCAAAACGTTTTCATTACAAGAAGCTCTAAATACTGGCTCTTTTAAAGAGTATCTTACACAGCTATTTACACATTGCTCTCGTTTGCTTGTAGTAAGAGTTGATTTACACTATCAAATAGAACATAGAAGTGATGTCAGCGTAGGCGATTTTAATGATCACATGAGAGCGCTACGTGAACGTATGAGTAATCAAAAGGGCTGCTTTAAGGGACTTGAGGGATTTGCTTGGTCACTCGAGCAAGGATATAAGCAAACTGAAGATCACGACAATAAAGGTAGTTTGCATTGCCATTTATTACTCCTGTACAACGGTGCTAAAAAGAATAATGGTTACTACTCTGGTCGTAGTGTCGGTGAAAAATGGGTATCTATGACAGACGGACAAGGCAGTTACTTCAATTGCAATGATCCAAAATATTTCAATGCATTTAAAATGAAAGGTACACTTGGTATTGGAATGATAAATCGGAATAACGCTATTGAAGTACAAAACGCCGTTAGTTCAGGGTTATACTTGACTACTAAACAAGATAAGTACGAGCAGCGTCTCAAAGCAATGCTGCCAAACATGCGCACCTTTGGTCATGGCACCTACCGTACAAAGAAGCGTCGAGGACTACCACCCATAGCAAACTAATTTCAAATACATACTACATTCATGAGATCGAGCATTAGCGTCTTAATGCTCATCCTTAACATCAAAGGCCTGCCACGAGCAGGTCTTTTTTATGCGCGTAATAAGGAGCCCTTATGAAACCAGTATGTCCACGCTGTCAGTCATCTGCTGTTTATGTGATGACTGATAGTACTAACTGTCAGCTTGTTTATGAGCTGTTATCACCTGCTGCACTGATCGGTCTTGGTGTCAGTCTATGCAAATCATTCAAAGTCCATCCTGTGATCGGTGTGGTTGCAGGTACTGCGATTGCAACCGTCATCGAGATTGCAAAGCCTCATAGCGCTTTACCGTTGCTCATCAATAAGCAGCATTGCTGTGATGACTGTACGCACGTTTTCTCAACCATCAACTAATGAATAAACGCATTACTCAATGCATTTAACTTATCAATAAAAAGGAAATGAATCATGGCACATTTAATCGAAAATATGGCTTATGTCGGACAAACCCCTTGGCACGGTCTCGGCAGTCAGCTACCAAAGAATCAGCCTATTGAAGTCTGGGCACGTGAGGCCGGTATGGATTGGCGTATAGAATCCTCTGATGTCAGCTACATGGCAAACAATGAAAAAGGTCAAAGCCTGATCATGCCCTTTGATAGCAATAAGGTGCTGTATCGCTCAGATAACCTAGAGCCGTTATCGGTGGTCAGTCAACGCTACCAAGAAGTGCAGCCACGTGAGATTCTAGAGTTTTATCGTGATCTCACTGAGCAATCGCACTTTGAGCTTGAAACCGCAGGGGTGCTAAAGGGTGGTCGTAAGATGTGGGCACTCGCTCGTACCGGTCAGTCAATGACCCTCAAGGGCGGTGATGTGAGTAACGGCTATCTACTCCTTGCAACCGCTTGTGATGGCACGCTTGCGACCACCGCACAATTTACCAATATCCGTGTGGTGTGTAATAATACCTTAGCGATTAGCCTCGCTGACGGCTCAGGAGGCGTGGTGAAAGTACCGCATAGCACCTCCTTTGATGCGGACAAGGTCAAGCAGCAATTAGGCGTCTCTGTTAAGCAGTGGAATGAGCATGTGTATGAGATGAAGCAGCTCACCCAGCGCCGTGTCACTCAGGCAGAAGCCGCTAACTATCTAAACCGTGTCTTCAACGATCAGGACAATGACATCATTCTGTTTAACAGTGCCAAGAAAGAAAAGGATGCGGTGCCTAATGCCCGTGCCATGAATCAGGTGATGAACATGTTTAACGGCCAAGGTCGCGGTGCAGATTTGGATTCAGCGCGTGACACCGCTTATGGGCTGCTGTCAGCAATGACAGAGTATGTTGACCATGAGCGCCGTGCCATGTCTACCGATCATAGGCTCGATTCAGCATGGTTCGGTGCAGGCGCTAAGCTCAAAGACAAAAGCCTGGAGGAAGCCTTTGCACTGATTGCTTAAAGACGCTTAGTACGTTCAACGATTAAACCACGCTTTCGAGCGTGGTTTTTTTATGCCGTTAATAAAACAAATCACATTACTCAGTAATAAACCTATTAAGGAATTTATCATGAACATGATCGCATTAAACACCCATACTCAGCCAAGACAGGTTAAGCGTATCACCGTGAAGCATAAACCAGCAGTGGTGAAAGCCAAGCAAATGGATAGCACTGATAAACCTACCCAACTGAACACATCAACGACTGCTAAGCGTTTGGTTAATACCAAAGACTTAAGCCGTGAGGACTGGCTACAAGTACGCAGACAAGGCATTGGCAGCTCTGATGCCGCAGCTGCTTGTGGTATTCATCCATACTTGTCGATGCTGGAATTATGGATGATTAAGACCGGTCGTATGAGCTCAGACATTGATGAGAGCATCGAGGGGTATTCGCCCCTGTACTGGGGCAATACCTTGGAACCAATGGTCGCTAAATACTACCAAGAGCATACCGGCAATAAAGTCAGGCGCGTAAACGCCATCTTGCAGCATCCTGATCCTGACAAGCACTTTATGCTGGCTAATTTAGACTATGCCATTACTGGTAGTAATGAAGTACAGGTACTCGAGTGTAAAACGGCAGGTGAGCATGGGGCTAAGCTCTGGAAGCATGGCGTGCCGTTATACGTCACTTGCCAAGTACAACATCAATTAGCGGTCACAGGTAAAATTGCAGCTCATATCTGCGTGCTGCTTTGTGGACATGAAGCTAAGATTTATAAGGTTGAGCGTGATGAGCGTTTGATTGCATCCATCATGGAACATGAGCGTCTGTTCTGGCAATACGTGGAAACCGATACACCGCCAACGCCTGATCATAGTGAATCCGCAGCGAGAGCCTTAAAACAGCTGTATCCAACGCCTAAGCCCTCAAGCAAGGTTGATCTGCGAGATGACGATGGTGCCAATAAGTTATTTGAGCAGTTACTGAGCTACCGTGACTATATGCAAGAGCTAGAGCAGCGCCATGATCAGGTGAAGCATCAGCTGCAAAGCTTAATTCAAGATAATGAGGTGGCCGTATTCGAAAAAGGCGCTATTTCTTGGAAGCGCTCGAAAGACAGTGTCGGTCTTGATAGCAAGGCTGTCATTAAAGCCCATCCCGAGCTATTAGCTAAATTCAGTAAAACCCGTCAAGGTAGCAGACGCTTTGTTGTCTTAAACGATTAAGCCGCTATCTATTCTCAACAAACCAACAAACAAACCAACAAACCAAAGCAAGCGCATAACTGCCCACCTGTGATAGGTGGGCTTTTTTATGGCTAAACAAAACACACAAGGAATATCACCATGATTAAAGGTCTAACGATAACCCCGCCCGTACTTGGTCGTATCAGCATTGGACGTGTCATTGTCAAAGATGGCAAACGTCTCCCTGCTAAGGACGACCAATTCACCATTACTAGCCAAATCCAAAACAAGGAGGGCTGGATCAACCACCCACTTGATGAAAAGCTACGCAAGAATAATGACGGCAAGCTTCGGCAAATACCGGTACGTATGCTGTTTAATGATCCGACGCTAAACCTGAGAGCTGAATACACCTTGTTCGATCGACAAACTGGCAGACCGCTCTGCGTCGGTGACGGTGAGCAATGTCAGCGTCGCACAAGCAAGGGCGTTGAGCAACTGCCATGCCCATCGCCAGATCGTTGTCCATTAGCGCAAGGCGGTGCTTGTAAGCCATACGGTCGTCTGTACGTGAATTTGTCTGAGGACGATGAGCTGGGTACGTTTATCTTTCGCACCACGGGATTTAATAGTATTAGGACGCTTTCGGCACGCTTAAGCTACTTCGCTGCGGTATCAGGCAACAAGCTGTCGTGTTTGCCCCTGCAACTAACTTTGCGAGGGAAAAGCACGACGCAAAGCTATCGTACGCCGATTTACTTTGTAGATTTAACGCTGCGTGATGGGGTGACACTCAAAGATGCGGTGTCTAATGCCAAAGCAATTGATGCGGAGCTTAGCGAACACGGCTTTGACCAAGCAGCGCTAGAGGTAGCAGCAAAGCTTGGCTACGTCAACTCAGCCTTTGAGATTGATAATCATGAGGCGTTTGCAGTGGTGGAAGAGTTTTATGCAGTCGAGACAGACGATTCTGGTCAACACCAAGATGAGCATGGGCAATTGAATCATGGCTTAGCCAATCATGACCTGACCAGCATTGAGCAGGGATTACGGCAAAGCGTGACAGCGGTTAGTTAGTAAAGCGAACCAGGCATAAAAAAGGAGCTGTTACATGCAGCTCCTTTTTTTTACTAGCTGCGTCAAAAGCTAATCGTTGGATGGCATGGGATGCAGTAAAAAATTATAGGACTCGGTAAGTATATGAGGGGAAACGCTCTCATACACTTATAAGGAGCAAATCATGGAAAATTTGAATGCAACACAACCAGTAGTCGAGCAATGTAATCATATACCACAACTACTGAGTATCAAAGATGTTGGCCATTACACCGGTCTTAGTCGTTCTACAATTTACGAGATGGTGAATGAAACGTCTGATCGTTACGACCCAACGTTCCCTAAGAAGGTACAACTGACACAGGTGAGGGTGGTGTGGGTAGCGAGTGAGATTGCAGAGTGGATTAATACTAAGATTGCTGAGCGTTCAGCTTAGTTGGTAGCTCAGCCATTTCACTTCAAAGTGAGGTGGCTATTTTTTTTCATATTTAGATGTTCTATGAATCGCACTAGATAGACTTTAGCAGACGTTTATATATCTCTTATTTTAAGTTATCAGAATATATTAGATACGACTAATGACTAAACCTTTTCGCGTCATAAAACGTCTCATAACTTGGTAAATATTCACCATATAATTCGTTTAAGTAATATTCATTAATTTAAATATAGTAACTTTATTTCAAATAGTAATATACTGATCGAAGGAAGCTAATTGATAGCCTACAAGGATGAGGGGTATTGTTATGAATCATATTTACCGTATTGTATTTAATCACTCCTTAGGAGTTTACCAATGTGTGTCTGAGCTGGCTAAAGCTGGCGGTAAGTCATCTGGACGTTCGGCTATTAGCCATAGACAAGCAGGAGTGGTCTTATCTACCTTATCAATAACTGTATTGGGTATGCTTTCGATAAGCAGCGTACAGGCAACTAATTATAACAACGGTCAGACAACAGTAATAACTACAAACCCTTATCTAGTGACTAATGATGTTGTAGAAAATACAAACACGGTCTTACAGACTTCTGATGCAATTGTTGGTCAAACAAGCTCAGGTACATTGATTATCCGCAATCAAGGTAAAGTTGATTCGGATAATATGATTGTTGGAAACCAACTCGGGGCGGATGGCAAGCTGACAGTTACAGGCAATGGTTCATCATTGCTTATTAGTGATAACTTAACAATTGGAAGTGCAGGTAAAGGTAGTGCCACTATTGCTGATGGTGCATCAGTCATTGCTGAAGGCACATCAGCCGCAGGGGATATTTTTATGAGCCTTGGTCGCCAAGTCTCTGGCGAAGGTGATTTGACTGTCACTGGCACCAACTCGACACTGTTTACTGAGGAATTGTTGATTGGACATAACGGTAAAGGAATCGCAAAGATTGAAGATGGGGGATCAATACAAGCGACGGCTATGTCTATTGGTAACAAAAAAGGTAGCGAAGGTAAGTTAACCGTCACTGGTACCAAATCGAAACTGAGTGTCGATGATTATTTGGAGATCGGATATGAAGGTAAAGCAAGTGCCACTATTACTAATGGGGGGGCAGTACAAACGGATGTTATGTCTATTGGTTCAGAAGTAGGCAGCGAAGGTGATTTGACCGTTACCGGTAACAACTCCAAGCTGGATGTTACTTATTTTCTGGAAGTCGGAAATGCAGGTAAGGGCAGTGCTACTATTGCCAACGGGGGCTCAGTACAAGCAAACGTTATTACTGTGGGTAGAGAGAAAAATAGCGAAGGTGATTTAACAATCACCGGTGCTAACTCGACACTGTTTGCTAATGCTTCTTTGTCTATTGGAAATGCAGGTAAAGGAAGTGTAACGATTGCCGACGGTGCATCTATCCAAGCGGATGGAGTTTCTGTTGGTGAAGTCAATGGCGAAGGTCATTTGACTATTACGGGTGTCAACTCGCAATTGAAGAATGATAATAGTACTGATAGTTATTTGATTGTTGGAATTTATGGTAAAGGAAGTGTAACGATTGCCGATGGTGGATCTATCCAAGCCTATAATGTTAATGTTGGTAGTGGAGACACCGGCGAAGGTGATTTAACGGTTACGGGTACCAACTCGCAAATGAGTGCTAATGCTTTATATATTGGAACTGAAGGTAAGGGAAGTGTAATCATTGCCGACGGTGGATCTATCCAAGCCGATAAGGTTTCTGTTGGTGATTATGAAAATGGCGAAGGCGTTTTGACCGTTACTGGTATCGACTCACAACTGAATACTAATTCTTTGCGAATGGGGCTTTATAGTAAAGGTACTTTAAACATTGTTAATAACGGACGAGTAACAGCTGGATATGTTGGTAACTATAACAAGTATGCGTTATCAGAGCTTAACTTTGATAATGGTACCTTAGTGTTAGCCGCAGATCAGGACGCATTATTTGATAAATTCAATAACACAAACATTATTAATCTTGCTACTGGTGGCGGTACCATTGACACCAATGCTTTTAATATCAATATATTCAACGATGCCAAAATTACCGGCATTGGTAACTTCACTAAAGCCGGCACTGGTCAATTGTCAATGAACAGTACGACAAAAGCATGGACTGGTAATACCAATGTTAATCAAGGAATCTTACAATTGAATGGTGACTACATCATGCGCAATGGTGAAGTCTTAGGCATAGGGCTAAACAGCCTGACGGACTATGGTCAACTAAAGGTTGTTGGTAATGCCGATATTAGTAAAGGCACATTAATGGTTAATGCCTCAAATGCAGTACAAAACCTAACTGGTGCTTCAATATGGAATAATGTCGTCTCCGCTAGTAACCTCAACAGTGAATTTTCTGCAGTTAATGATAATAGTCCATTAGTAGGTTTTGTAGCTGACTATAGCGATGCTGATACTGTACATTTAAGAATGGTATCGCCACCAGTAGTCGTGCCTCCGGTTGTACCACCAGTAGTCGTGCCTCCGGTTGTTGTACCGCCAGTAGTCGTGCCTCCGGTTGTTGTACCGCCAGTAGTCGTGCCTCCGGTTGTTGTACCGCCAGTAGTCGTGCCTCCGGTTGTTGTACCACCAGTAGTCGTGCCTCCGGTTGTACCACCAATAGTCGTGCCTCCAGTTGTTGTACCGCCAGTAGTCGTGCCTCCGGTCGTTCTTGATACTACCTTTGTTCAAGCAGTGCAGAGCCAAACCAATCAAACTGCATTAGATCTTGCTAGCACCTTAGACCAAGCTATTCAAGATAGAGTCAACAATAGTAACAATGCGCTCGCAGATGCGCTCATTAGTAATACGCTTAACTTTAATAATTTGAAGCTCGCTGCTGCTGCGAATGAATTGCAACCGCTATTGATGGGTGCAACTAATCGTATCATCACAGATACCAATTACGCTGCCACTGAAGCCGTCATTGAACGCAGCCTAACCACTCCTAATCGCGGTGTATGGGCGAAGATTATTGGTAGTGAAAGCAGTCATGATGAACAAGGTGGTATTACCGGTTATGATGCAGACAGCTATGGTGCCATCGTTGGTATTGATACGTTTATCAATGACAATCTAAACCTTGGTGTTGCTTTCTCTTATATCGACAGTGATGTTGATAGTAATAGCCGTACCCTCAATCACGAAATGACGGCCAAGAACTGGCAAGTATTGGGCTATGGAAACTATGCAGCGAGCGCCGCCACTCAGGTGAACTTCCATGCCGGTGCCGGTAGCAGCGATGTCGAAGGTCAGCGTCATATCACTGTATTGACCAATGCTACAGCTAAATCTGACTATTCTGTTGATACCCTGCAAGCAGGATTTGGTATTGGTCATCGCATCGGTAATGAGCTACGTAATTTCACTCCATTCGCACAGATGAATTATGCACGTGCCGAGAGTGATGGTTATCGTGAAACCGGTGCTGGGGTTTACAACCTAGATGTGGATGAGAATACTTACGAATCGTTACGCTGGACGGCTGGTGTGAAAATGTCACAAGCAGTGACGCCTAAATTAGCGCTCACAGGTCAGTTGGCAGCAGCGATAGAGAACGGTGATCGTCGCTCTGATATTACCGCCAGCTTCATCGGTATGCCTAATGCGAACTTTACTACTATCGGCCAAGAAATTGGACGTGAGATTGGTATTGCTGGCATCGGACTTAGCTATACAGCGTCGCCTAATATGAAAATATCAGCGGGCTATCGCGGAGAATGGCGTGACAATTACGATGATCAAGGCGCTAGCATCGCGCTACAAACCAGGTTCTAAATGGTAGAGCTTTACGTTTTATAGACTTACAAAATAATCAAGCTTGAATTTAGTTACTCTAGGTTCAAGTTTTTTTATGGGGATATATTACAAGATCAAAATTGATTATTAAGAGCCTATAGTTCAATTAAGCTAGTCTGTTTAGAATGGTCTGTAGATAGGTTTGAAAAATAAGCAATACGTATAAAAAGTACCCATTAGCCTAAGAAAAAAAGACTATCAATTTAATAGCATATAACCCTATTATAGGAAAGGATATTGGCAGTATGCATTTTTCAGCATATTAAGTCCTTAGACATCTGAGTTATAAAAGCATTTTTATCATTGTTGAGTCAATCTAGGTCTTTAAGCTACGGAAAGCTAACTTAAACTAAAGGAGTACCGCCATGAACATAATTAAGCTGTCACTATTAAGCCTAGCTATAGCTGTACCGTCATTGACGTTAGCCGCAGGAGGTAGTGACCCAATAGGTGGCATTGATATTATTATTCTAAAAGACCCCAGCTCACAGCCCATTGCTGATTTTTCATTCTCTGAAACAGAAATCAGCAAATACAATGCCCTACAAGGTGAGAGTCGCTCTGCATACCTCAGTAAAGTTCTAATTTCAGATTTAGAGCAGGTAAACAAAAAGCAAAGCTTAGCCATCAATTGGGATAATGTCATCCGTAAAGGTATTGAGCAGCAGTGGTGTATAACTGTACCTTGCGATGGCAAAAGCCGCATGGTTATTCAACTCAATATTCCAGAGAATTTACGCGAATCGGATATTAAGTTTACTTTAGCCAGCAAACAGGACAGAGTGATTGAAAGACGTATTGTAAAGCGGGTAGCACAATTAGAAAGGCGCTAATGCTGTGACATAAACATAGCAGGGTTAGCGTAACTACCTAAACAAGCTAGAGTATTGAAAATAAGTGAAGTGGTCACCGCTACTGATAATCCATCTTATAGCGATGTCGAAGTAGATCCTTGGTTGTTTGTTAGAGGTACTCGCGGTTCACTTAGGTTTTATTAGCGAATGACACCTATAGCATATTACAGTCTGTTATAAGCGGTTCCATGACTATAGTCTATTTTGAGTGGTCTATTAATTGATTTATGAGCCTAATTAGCTGGTTCCCTTGGGGTATACTTTATTTTACTACCGCTAATAAGCTCATCTATCCTAATAGGAATTCTTATGTCAATTTCAGCTAGTCTGGATATTCATTTACTGGACACTGACAGGGATGCAATAGATGTATTGAAATGTTTATTACATCATGGATGGACTATTTACGATAACGGCGAAAAGGTTTTCTTACCAGAAAATGATAACGGTATGTTTGATTGGAAGTAACAAGTTAATATTACAGATAGTGAGATTTTTAGTATATTGACAATACAACATAAAGCTAAAGAAACACTAGGGATCTCACTATCATGGCTAGATACCAATATAGGTGGGGAGTTTCTTATATATCCAGATTTATCAGTTAGCATATGTTGTATTAATAATAGGCAGACTAATAACTACAATATAACAGATTTTGACTGGTATTTATCTAAGTTGATACCCATTTTCATTAAAGAAAATTTCTACATCGAATCGTTAAATTTTTCGCATTATGAGTAAAGAGTTAATTGCTAACATACAATTATGAACAGGTTCCATAGTTTTACTTTTTTTAATATGCGTACGTTTTTGGAGTACGTTCGGCTCCTGTATAGCGCATCGAACTACCAGCTATATAGTAAAAAAGCCTTACCGCTAACGAGAGAAAGACATGAAAAAGGATAATAAAGGTTTTTTTAGTCAGCGCACTGAACCTAATATTTATCCGAAAGCAGCAATCAAGGCTGCAACGACAAGAAAGCCCATTAAAATTTTAATGGGCTTTCTTGTCGTTGCATAAGTCCACGATTAAGTGTGCTTATGATTTCGGCTCTACTATTAATCCGCTATTATCACTACGTCATCATAATATGATAGGTCTTCATCTACTCGATTTCTACTGAGTCCCTAGCATATGATCGGTACCTATTGGAATTACTTTCATAATTATTCTCTTGTCTCTTAACTTCATCTGCCAGTTTACGAGCTGCTGACCAAAACTCTTCTTCTGAAGAGTATGATGCTGTTAGTCTACCTGTGATACCAAAGGTTGGTTTACAATATACTTCAGCGTCTTTAAGCATGTATTGAAAATATGCTGTTAAGCGATTAGGATTAAATGTTCTACCATCTATTTTATAACCAGAATCTTTACCCGCTTTAGCTCTAATTATTTCCTTTTCTTTAATAAACTGACGAGCAACTTCTTCCAAAGGCTTACCTTTAGAATAAGCTAATAAATTCATTCCACTAAGACCAATATATGATTCAAGAGCATCCTGAGGAATCAAGTTTTTTCCTGTTATAGCTGCCGAAGCTGCAATATCACGAGCAGCAACATCCATATAAGCAGCACACTTTAAGTGGTTATTCATCATTTTTGTATCTGCTTTGGCAGCTCCACTAATAATTAGACTAGATAAACCTAGACTAATTATCAAACTCCATTTATGTATTAATTTCATACAGCAAGCCTCATTTTTAAAGGTTGTTATTAATATTTAGAGTTACTTGACTACAATGCTCAAGGCAACTGATAAAAGTGATAGTGACTAGATATAATACTTAGTATTTATATTATAATCGAATTTAGTTTTCTAGATATATAGTTCTGCCTTTAAGTTTAAATAAATTCAGTTGCTTTTCTATTAGCCTACAATCTAACTCAGTACGTTTTATTTGCTTATAACTCAACTACATAAATTCAATAAATTAGATTATGACAAATGATTTTAGTGGTAAAAAGTCGTTGGGTAGAGTGCTCGAAAATAGTTCTGCTATCATAGCAATAACGCACAAATGTAAATCCAAAAATCACTTAGTAGAGACATGCTATGCCAATATTCAAAGCCTCAGTTATTCGCAAAACCGCCATTTTTTTAGCAGCAGCGATGCTGTCTTTCTCAGCTGTGGCTGCTAATTTTAACGAAAATTAAAGGTTAGCTAACCAAGGCAATGCTTCTGCTCAATATAATCTTGGAGTGATGTACTATAAGGGCGAAGGGGTACTTCGGGACAATACTAAAGCGTTTGAATGGTTTCAAAAAGCAGCTAGTCAAGGTAACACTAAAGCTCAGTTTAATATCGAGGCAATGCTTAACAATGGTACTGCTACTCGCCAAGATAATATCAAAGTAGCTAGTCAAGATTTTGCTGAAGAACAATACCTTCAGGGGATCATTTACTACGACGGCTTAGGTGTTAAACAAGATTACGCTAAAGCCGCTGAGTTTTTTCGTAAAGCTGCTAACCAAGGTCATGATGAGTCTCAATACAATCTTGGGGTGATGTACAATAAAGGTCAAAGTGTTAAGCAAGACTATGCTAAATCTGCTGAATGGTATGAAAAAGCAGCTAACCAAGGTCATAATTCTGCTCGGTCAAATCTTGGGATAATGTATGCTAAAGGCGAAGGAGTTAAGAAGGACTATGCTAAAGCCGCTGAGTTGTTTCGTAAAGCTGCTAACCAAGGTCATGATGAGTCTCAATACAATCTTGGGGTGATGTATGCTAAAGGCGAAGGAGTTAGACAAGACTATGCTCAAGCCGCTCAATGGTATGAAAAAGCAGCTAGTCAGGGACATATAAAGGCTCAATATTTTCTTGGGATACTGTACTTTAAAGGCGAAGGGGTTAAGCAAGACTATGCTAAAGCTGCTGAATGGTATCAAAAAGCTGCTGATCAAGACAATGCTGATGCTCAGTTTCACCTTGGTGGAATGTATGCGAATGGCTTGGGTGTTCGAAAAGATAGTACGATTGCTAAAAGCTGGCAACAAAGATCAGCCAATCAAGGGCATCCAGGAGCACAATATATTCTAGGTTTGATTTACCACAGCGGTGAAAGTGTTAGACAAGATCATGCTGAAGCCGCTAAATGGTATGAAAAATCTAGCAACCAAGGGTTTGCTGATGCTCAGTTCAGTCTTGGAAAGATGCACCATAAAGGCGAAGGGGCTAGGCAAGATATTATTAAAGCCGTTGAATGGTATCGAAAAGCTGCCAACCAAGGCCATGCCGATGCTCAACTGATGCTTGGAGCTTTGTACATGAAAGGTGAAGGGGTTGGTAAAAATCGCGTGACTGCAAAAGAGTGGTTGGGAAAAGCGTGTGATAACGGGCTTAAAAAAGGTTGTGAAGGTTATCGAATGTTAAATTAAAGATAGAGTGCTGAGAATTAGGTAGTTTTTGGGACTAATGAGCTTGTTTGTAACATTGACCCCATGAAGGGGAGTAGCAATAATAAAAATCGATTGTTGGTATTATTGTTGGTATAGATAATATTTATAATCAAGAAAGACCGTAATCACTTGGGCTGAAGCGTGTAGTTTATTTCTTAGTATAGGAGTTGAACTTAAAAACCTGATTAAAATTATGAATTTAAAGTCCATACAATCTTTGCTGTGCCAGAAGGTATATTTACCCATCTCCTACCTTGTTGGGATTTCCAAAAGATACGGTATTCATCTTGCCAAGAATCATCTTTATGCTTTAAAAAATGATTTCGGTGATGGTCTTCTGTGTATTCACACTTATTCATCTCACTTCTAATTCCTAATCTCTTATCAAGTTGTTTCTTAGTTTTGGCAATGTTAGTTAATTCAACACATATCACCTTACCAAGTTTAAGAGCAGTATCAGGTGAAAGATGATTACAGAAAGATAAGATTAATCCATCTTCTTTGTAATAACTGCCATTTGTTATGTCGGGAACGTGTGTCGCTTCCTCAATGCCATTTATATTGCTAATTATACTATTGCCAGACATATTTAAATTTTGGACACTTCTAAAATCAAACCCAAATTGACGTAAACTTGGTATGGGTACTTCACCCTTGTGGATTAGGTTTTCATCAGGAGTCATAATACCATCACGGTCATCTGCTAAATATGCACTTGCAGGTGTAATCGGTATTTCTCCACCATTTACCCAAGCGTCTGCCCATTCTTCTTTTTCTAAATACAAATATACCTTCAAAATAAAACTCCTAAAATATAGTCTATCTTTTAATTTGAGGGTAACTATACCAGTAACTCTTAAAAATAATCGAGTACGTCTATCGAATGTTAATTAAATAATCTCGAAACATTAATCACAAGTACACTATCAAGTACACTGAAATAATAAAGTTACTTAATATATCGACACAAGCGTTGGTATTGTTAGGCGTTAAGATTAGACCATGGTACCCACTACAGGAATCGACTGCCATTTAAATTGGTATATGGATATTAAGTTAGTTAATAATTAAGTTAAATATTCTCCAACCATACTACCAACTTTAAAACTCTCACGACAACTGTCGTCGCATGAATCACATCTGCCCTTGAATTGTTCAAGCCGCTGTCTCTACAATCAAAGTCATCTTGTCCAAACATGGATACTCACGCTTGGATATACCTTTTCTTTTATGCCGAGTCTGCCATGTACGCGCTCATCGACTGCAATAGCTTTTATGCCAACTGTGAAAAGCTCTTTCGTCCTGATCTTAAGGACAAGCCTGTGGTCGTGCTCTCTAACAATGATGGCTGCGTCGTCGCTCGCTCATCTGAGGCGAAGCTACTCGGTATCAAGATGGGTGTGCCTTACTTTCAAGTCAAAGACTTCTGTGATCAGAACAACGTCACCGTCTTCAGCTCCAACTACACTCTCTACGCTGATATCTCCCAACGTGTCATGATGACCCTCGAGACCCTTTGTCCAACGGTTGAAGTCTATTCCATTGATGAAGCCTTTTTATACTTAGCTGACTATCCTGTTGCCATGCAAGATTTAAGTGCTTATGGACATAAGCTTAAAGCCATTGTCGAGATGCATACTGGCATTCCAGTGAGTGTCGGCATTGGCACTACCAAGACCATGGCAAAGCTTGCCAATCACGCGGCTAAGAAGTACCCAGCAACCAAAGGGGTTTGTGTATTAGAGAATATCAGATGGATACGCCGCATCATGCAGATAACCGATGTCGGTGAGCTATGGGGTGTGGGTCGTCGTTATAAGCTCAGACTCAATGAGATGGGCATTCATACCGTTTACCAGCTTGCTATCTGCGAGCCTGGCAAGATAAGGCAGCACTTTGGCGTGGTACTCGAGCGCACCTGCTTAGAGCTCAACGGTCAGTCCTGTCTGGGTATTGAAAGCATAGCGCCTAAAAAGCAAATCATCTCCTCACGGTCTTTCTCCGAGCGCATCACCGACCAGCAGGCTCTTAGTGAGTCTATCTGTGCTCATGTGGCTAAGGCCGCCAGTAAGCTACGTAAACAAGACAGCGTGTGTGCCTATATCACTGTCTTTGCTAAGAACAGCCCCTTTAGTAAGAACGAGCCCTATGTCTTAATCTCTGGTGACTATCACTTCATAACGCCCACCGCAGACAGCAGAGTGATGGTCACCGCTGCCAGACAAGTACTAAAGGTGATTTATAAAGAAGAGGTACGCTATGCGAAAGCGGGTGTGATGCTGCTTGGAATCTGCCAGCATGATGAGGTGCAGCTTGATTTGTTTGCAGAAGGTCAGAGCAACCAAAATGATAGCGGTCAGGAGGAACGAGCTAAAAAAAGCACCAACAAAAGAGTTGAAGTCACTGCCATCATGGATGAGCTCAATCAAAAGTACGGGCAGAACAGCAATCAGCAAGCAGCGGTATTTATTGCCAGTGAAGGTATCAAAGCAAATCAATCATGGCAGATGAGCCGTAATATGCTATCGCCTTGCTATACCACCAACATCAATCAATTGCCTAAGGTGCATTAGATGACTGTCAAAATAATCGGTAAGCTGACCAATGAAGGTGAAACGATATTGCTGTCTTTATACAGCGATAAAATTAAGGCTGGTTTTCCAAGCCCAGCGACCGACTATGTGCAAAACCGTATTGATTTAAACACGCTACTCATACGCCATCCTGCATCGACGTATCTGGTTGAGGTGGAAGGGGACAGTATGGTCAATATTGGTATCTATCCCAATGACATTCTAATCGTTGATCGCTCACTGACAGCCTGTCACAAAGACATTGTGATTGCGCTGATAGACGATGGATTCACGGCTAAGCAATTGATACTGGGTGAGCACATCATACTGCGAGCGCACAATGAGAATTATGCCGATATTGTGGTTAAAGGATCGCTTGAGCTGTTCGGGGTGGTGGCGAGTAGTATTAGACGGTTTAAGCGTTGAAGGTAGAGTGATAAGAGTAGTCAGGTTTGTAGCAGAAAGTAGAATAGTAGTAACGAGCATTATTAACGTAGGAAAAGGGAGCAAAGCAATGACTGATAAAAAAGAGCAAAGTGAGTCTAATGATTTAGTACAAGGATGGATAGACAGGTCAGCACTGAACGCCATACAAATGAGCGAGGACGAAAACTACCGTCAGCTGGTGTCTGCAAGAGCAACGAACTGGGGCAGAGATATTCAAGCTAAGTCAGATCAGCGGATCAGACAGTCACAAGCACCACATTTAGAGATATAGCTATAAGCGAGTTTTTTAATCTCGGGTTTTTTTGAGTGTCAATGTTGTTAAAAACCTCATGTTTACGGGAGTAAGTTGTTTTTCTCCCAACATATCGCAGGATGTAAAAAATAATCGTGTCTGCTTATATTATGTTACGGCGTGGCGTAACGTATAAAAAGCGAAGTTTATATAAGAGCGAAGCGATTGTATAAACGACATCGTAATCCCAATCATCTGTAATCAAACATTTGACTACAAGACGAATTCGTTGTCAACAAAGACAACGACATCAGTATCCAATGGTTGTTATTGTATTTGTAAATAAAACTACAATAGTTGAATTTGATAATCAATCTTGTAATGCATACTAAAATGTAATCAATATTATTGTCTAACGAGTGTTGGAGATATACCGGGTATATATCGATTGAAAGTAACATCTATGACAGAGCGTAAGCAATAATAAGCCACCTTAAAAAGGTGGCTTGTTTTTTACTAGAATTATTACCTACTATTCATTAGGTACAGTTGTTCATATACTGCGCCTCGGTTAAGTCTGGGTTACGACAATCTTCCAATCCATCATAACCATCGTCATAACCTGAACGTTCGATAATGAATTTACGTAAATCAGACTCTGAACCACCACCAAGTGTAAAATCGTTTAATAGCTCTATTATGTCTTGCGATACCTCAATATCATTATCAACGAGATAATCAATGTGTGCCGCTTGGGCAGGTGTTAGTGGTCCGGTGATTTCTACAGCGTTAGCACCTGTTCCGTTATTGTAGTCGTCGTCACTCAAAGAATCATAAGCACTCTCACTTACGTCTGATGTAGTATCAGTATCCTGCTGTTCACCTAGATCTTGGAATACATCATCATAGGCTTCACTTGCATTATCTTCATTATCCCAGTCTAAGTCAGCGACAGAGGATTCTTTGATTTTCTTATCTTTTGAATCTAAAGAAAAGTTAATCCTTGTCACCTTCCAGCTAAGCCAGTCTCTATGCATGATCACATCTATGGACTCATTCGGATCATCTGCATCAATTACCTGAACTTTGAATCGATTAAAGGATAGGTAGCCAGCTTTATAATCGATATCTTCATTTTTGCCTTTAGGCTTATCTTCAGGCGTGTCATTATTTAAATCGAAATCTAGTTTTTGTCCTTGGAGCATTAATGCCACACCATCTGGCGTTACTAAACCATCAATGAGTGGATCTATCATTGCAGTGCCTAACATGGTGCCTAAAGCTTCAAAGCCATTTTGCTCCTTACTGGAAGCAAGCTCTTTAACCATAACGGCTTTGACTTGATCTTTCATACTCTGCTTAACGCTAGGAAAGTCGATGTAACCTGAAAGCTTATCTGCATCTCCTTGTTCAGCGGCATTTTTAATATTATTTAGAACGAGATAGGGTGATGCATAAAGATAAATTGCAAATATAACCAATAACCCAACTAACCAAGGTAAAAACTTTTTCAAAAAATCTCTCCTGAATCCCTAATAAGGTTAGGGCTTAATAAAACGATACGGTATGACACTGAGCTCAAAGTCATTAGCTACTATTCTTGCATAAGCATAAATATAGACTTTTTTAAAAGTTTTATGTGTTCGAAGGCATTTACATAACAGTAATAATTAGCAACTAATGCTAACATAAGTTGACATAGAAAACAATTCGATAAACTTTTATTGGCTAAATTTATTCGTAACATCTTTATGTGACTATGGTTTCTTTAACTGGCATAAGCATCTTTCTAGTTGTCTACAACCTCAGGTTAAATGAGCTTTAATCTCTATTTTCAATCTATAACAATCATCAAGTAATAAGTCACTCCAAAAATTAGTTGGCACATAAGCTTGCTTAAAAATATAATCTCGCTAAAATCGTTACTACATACTAAATTCCTTTCTTGTACGGCTAATCATTCACTCGTTGCGTGATTCAGTATCAAAATATAAGCACATCGTCTTTAGCTTAATTTCATTAAAATTCATCAGTGCTACTTTTGAATAGCGGAAAAATTTATTAATTCTTATAAAGTATTTTTTATGTAGTATATCGCTAGTATATTAAGTTGTGATTTTGAAGAATTGGAATACAGGCAATGTTGCCTATTACAAATAGATTAATCTTTAAAAAATAAAAATAGTTATCTTTCTTAGTCTGTTGGTTGTTCATAATAATATAATTTTCTATTTTAGCTTTCAAGGAACAGTAATGATTTCTCAAAATCAATCTAATTATATTAATAAGAATAATGTAGATATATCTGTAATGATATACGAAGTAAAAAGCCCTCCAGTTGTTCAAGCAAACTATCAAAAGTTATTTTCATCTGATCATAAGCATTTTTACTGGAATAGAGATAAGTTTGCGAAGCTTAAGGAAGGAGATAGAGTCTTTGTTGTAAATGTAACAACGAGAACAATATTGAACTGCTTTGTAGAAAAACTATCTATTCCAACAGAATATGACGATCAACTAGACCAAAGCTCTTTCTCAGATAAAGGCGAAGTCTATAAAGTAGCTGGTCAGTGGAATGAGTTTATTTGCTTAGCTATTAAAGATGAAAAGTTAGTGGATGAGGAGTGGTCATGGAAAACTTTAGGGTCTGGAGAGCATACCTATATACTTGGAGCTCATGTCAGCTTTAGCTCAGCAGTAAATAAAGTTCAACGTATTGAGCAGTTGCTAGAGGTTTTTAAAGACGACTCTAAAGAAGAGGAGTTGCTTCAGCATTGTCTTGAAATTTTTAAAGAACAAGTGGATATTCCATTGGCAAAAGATAACTCGGAACAGCCAGATAATGATGGTCAACAGCATGATTTAACGCTATTTTCTAAGCAAACTCAAGAGGCTAGTAGTAGTTGGTTACCAAAGGTTCAGTCCTATATTGCTAGTAGAGGTTTTGACTATAGCTTAGCTGATATTGCGAATTTCTACCTATCAATGCGTACGAAGCCACTGGTAATCTTAGCTGGTATTTCAGGAACTGGTAAAACGCAACTAGTTAGACAGTTTGCCAAAGCAATCGGGTATGGTGATGAACGCCACTGCGTACTTATTCCAGTACGTCCTGACTGGGCCGATAACTCTGACTTAATTGGATATAAAAATATTCAGGGAAGGTTTGAGCAGCAAAAATTATTGAAAGTATTGCAAGACGCTTTAGCTCATCCAGAAGAGATATTTTTTGTCATTCTAGATGAGATGAATTTAGCGCGAGTTGAGCACTATTTTTCTGATTTTTTAAGTGTGTTAGAGACTCGAGAGCGTAATAATGAAGGCGTAATTGTCACGAATGCCATACTGACCGACGATACGGTCAACCAAGGCATACCAGTATCTATTCCACAGAATCTAATGATTGTAGGTACGGTCAATATGGATGAGACTACACACCCATTTAGCAGAAAAGTTTTGGATCGTGCAAACGCTATCGAAATGAATCACATTAACCTACATTGGGATTTAAATGAAATAAAGCGCACCAACCCAGTTACTGAAGTTTATGCAGACGCTTTTGTATCGCCTTATTTAAACTCAATTGAATTGGATAGTAACCAGAAAGTAGAGCTGGAACCTATAATTGATTTGTTGGAGAGTATTAATGAAGTTTTAGAACCAGCGGGTCTACATTTTGGCTATCGAGTTCGCGATGAATTAGCATTTTATCTCTGTCAACATAAGCAAATGAAGCTACACGATAAGCTGATTATGACGGATGACCAAGCATTAGATTATCAATTGATGCAAAAGGTTTTGCCTCGGATTCAGGGAAGCTCTATTTCAGTATTAACTGCTTTACTTAAATTACTAAATCAATTAAGCGGCGCCAAAATTGAAGAAAATATGGAGTTGCCAGCCGTAGAAAAAGCCATAAAAGAAGTTAGTGGAAAATTGAGATTCCCGTTGAGTATTAATAAGCTCTTATTTATGCTGCGCCGTTTCAATGATGATGGCTTTACATCTTTCTGGTTATAGGTAGTCAAAGATGCCCGTACTTTATTTTAATTCAGAAGATGGCACCTTTTGCCAAATCGAGCTGTCGGAAGCAAAGTTACCTAAAGTAATTGCTAATCAAATGCACCTTTGTAAAGAGGTTTGGTCTAATGTCACTGGCCTTAAATTTAATCAGCAGTATTCTGATATTACTGACTTAAGCAAACAGCCTTTGTTTTTTGAATGGCAGCAACTCAACTTTTTGTTTGAATGTGAAAATAATGAGCTCTTTCCAGCTCCTTATGCTTTATATATAAATGACGTACTTGAGCCATCCATCCGATGTAAAAAGTTTGGTGGTAAATATAGGTTAATGGGGTTTACTAAACTAGGTAATGCGGTAGGAAGGACAAAATTCTCTATTAGAGACAGTCGTAATAAAACAGTATTTGAATTAGGTGCAGAAGTTTTTCCTGAAAAGCTAGACTATAAAGATGATTTTTCAGCCATGTTGGATGAAATTACTGAAATCATTTACTCATTAGCTTTTGATGTCTTCAAAAAAACCTATGCTAGTACTAAAGTACATACGACTTATCATCAAACACTTTCAGAATGGTTGAATCTATATAAGGTACTAGCGACCAGTTTTGAGCAGAGTATTGACACTATCCTACGAACTCCAAAGTCCGAAATTAAACGAAGTTTAGAAGTCAAGCCAATCGATTTAGTTAGGAAAGTATCACGTAAATCCCTTTTGTCTGCATTAAGAAAACCTGATAGGTACTGCCGTGGTGGGGGCTTAAGCTTAACTAATGATATAAAAATATCGCATTTGCAGGAGCAGAAAAGAGAGATAAGTTACGATACTCAAGAAAACCGCTTTGTTGTATGGGCTATTAAAGATGTCATAAAAACTTTAACATTTTTAATTTCACAAGTAGGCAGTAAGCCTGAATCTAAAAAGCTAGAAATTGAAATACAGTTATTAAAACTACATCAAAGGAAATTACGTCATCGGCTACAAGCACCAGTATTTTCATCAGTAGCAAATTTCAATAATCAACAGCAGTTTTCTACAACGTTAACTATGGCGCCGGGGTATAAAGAGTTTTATCACCGTTATTTATTATTGCGTAAAGGATTAACCTTAGCAGATAACGCTATTTTTAATATGGACTATAAAGATATTGCGACTTTATATGAGTACTGGTGCTTTTTAAAGACAGTAAAGTTATTACGTGATAATCCTAAGTATGATTTAACTGGTAGTGACATTGTTAAAATAGAGCATTATCGTTTTAATGTCACCCTGAAAAAGGGTGAGGAGTCAGCAGTTCACTTTAGGCAACGTTCAAGTAATGATGAAATTTCTCTCTATTTTAACCGTACCTTTAAGAGAGATAAGCATACTTATACATTTGATCAAAGACCTGATAACTTCATAGAGTTTTCGCGTGCAGGTTATGGAAGCAATAAAGATAAGAAAAAGTTTAAGGTAGTATTAGATGCAAAATATAGGTTTGAGCGAGGGCAAAGTCAGGATAACAAAACGAAAAATCCTTACGGCCCACCTGTTGATACTATTGCACAGCTACACCGATATCGAGATGCATTACTATGGGAAGAGGATTTTGACGATAGTGTGAGAATTGCCAATAAGAGTATAGGAGGGGTTATATTGTTTCCTTATCCTAATGCTGAGGAAGAGTTTAAAGATCATCCTTACTATAAAAGTATCGATAGGGTAAATATTGGAGCAGTGCCGCTGCAGCCTGGACATAATAGACAGAATGTACTTTATCAGAGGTATCTAGAGTCACTTTTTGAGCAATCAGGAGAGTCTATTCATGAGCGCAGAGTTCACTTTGATACACGTGAGTACGATACAAAGAAGCAGGCGCAGAGTGATTTAGTTATGGTTGGTATGGTGCCAGCTCAAAATCGAGATGGTAGAAGAAAGTATCATGCCACAGCTAAAGTCTATTATACAGAGTGGGCTAAAAATCCTACTTTCCCTTTAGAAAAAGCGAAAATTATCGCGTTATATGATCAAGTAGACAAGAAAATATACGCAACAGCAAAAGTATTAAAAGTTGAGTTTTTACTAGGTAAAGAGCTCAAAGAAACAGGTACAACATGGCCACCAAGCTATGAAGACAAAAAGTATTGTGTTTATCATCTTGATGAGCTAACTGAGGTAGAGCTATATGCAGGACTACAGATGCAAGGACATAGGCAGGGACGATTCTTTGTGAGTAATATTGGGCTGCAGTTGGCATTAGAACATAATAATGCAGATCTACTTTTTATTAATGCTTGGGAAAAATATAAAGAGTGGAAAACTCTATCCACACAGAGCTCAAAAGTTAGTATTAAGCGTAAGACTCAAAGTAGTAACGTTGGGAAAGATATCAGCGAATTAGAATTCATACCAGAAAGTAGTGAATAGCCGTTTAAATTACTATTTTTTCTTATAAACAAATTTTTAATTTACTTTTCCGTGATTAAGCCTAAGACCATACTTCGACTTCATATGGTCTTTCTCGATATTGTACATGTAAAGAAATCGGTAATTATCTTAACTATAAGATAATAATTAAATATTGTTATTATATACTCAGTTCAAAATAAAACTGTTATGGCTAGGGTAAATATCATAAAATAATTTAGATAAGTCATTCTCCATCTAGCCTTGACGTAGAAACTTCACCTGAGCCCATTTTTTCTCGATAGGGTTCAAGTCTGGGCTGTACGGTGGCAACCATAAAATACGATGACCATGTCTATTCGGTAGCTTTTGAATACGCTTATTCTTATGAAATCGAGCATTATCCATGACAATTACACATTTGGTCTTGAGGCTTGGGATTAGCTTAAGCTTGCACCAGTGATAGAATATCTCACCATTGATATTCTGTTCAAAGCAATCAAGCGCAAACAGCATCTTGTTATAAAGAGCACCGATGACGTTAGTTCTTTTTTTTGCTTGCCAGTTGTAGCGATCAGTACAAGGTTTGCCTATCGGCGCATAGCCATAAGGACGTATGGTTTCAGCCTCAAAGCCACTTTCGTCCATATACACAATGGGATAGCCTTGCTGAATAAAACGATCAAGCTTATCTCTGATAAGCTGCTCTTTTTATTGGAGATGCTTTTGGATGTTCCAAGGTCTTTTTTTTGACTGATACCAAGGCGTTTTAAGGCATGATAAATACCTGTTTTACTACAGCTTAAACGACGTGCTCGCTCATATTGGTAATCATCAGGATATTCTTTGACATCATTAAGTAGCACGTCATCTGGTATTTTATAGGGCTTGGTTTGCCTGGTTGTTTTGCTATGAACACGTCTCTTCCAGTTTTGTATGGTGGTTGGGCTGAGACTATAAAATTCAGCTGCTTGAACATAGGTCATACCGTCATCTATACTTTTGAGAACTTGTCTACGAAAATCTAGTGAGTAAGTCATGGTCTTTATAATAACAATTAGATTTGATAATTAGTTTATAACACTTTTAAATAGACTCAACTATAAGTCAAAAGCTTTTTAGCTAATAAAACAATATTAAGTATTACCTTTTATGAGTGTTAAGAAATGGCCAGTAGAATATATTACGCAGTTATAAGAAATAGAGATAACTTGAAAGTAGATAACGTCGGAGATGTACTTCGCTTTTGCGGTGACGATATACATTTATTTAACCCCATATTTAAAGAAACACTTTCGATCAAAGAGAATACAGCATACGAGAAAGGTGATGATATTGAATATGATGGTTGGATAGCCACATTTTTTAAAGACAGTCAATACGCACAAACTCTAGAGTTAAAGGTAGTCAATAATAATATAGATAATCATCAACCAAATGAATATAGAAAGCATCTTGCACGAGTTGTAATTGTTACCAATATGGATGAGTCTGAGGAAGGAAAAATAACTTTTGCAGAAGGCAAGAGTTCCTATTGTGAAGATGCTTCACTGTTTATTCGGCGCTCTAAGTCTTTAAAGGCTGACAGTCCAATTGAGGTGTCTAGTGGATGGAGGCATGTTGATGGACAAGGGTTGTTATTAATTAACAATTATACATGCGTTAAACAACCGAGAAGGATAACATTATTGCTAATGCTTGCAATAGCATATTTTAAAGCCTTTCAAAAAATTAATGAAGAACTCGCAGAAGCGCTAAAATCGATAGATGACATCGATAAAATAGAAAAGATATTCTCCGTAGCATCAAAGTTTAATGCCCGCTATTACTTTTTTAACCCAGTTCAGGTATCTAGTTATCATACTTATAAGTGCTGGGAAAATATTCGTGATGCTTTCGATCTTCAATCTAAATATCAGGAGACAAACGAGCAAATCCAACAAGTCCACCAAATCTTAAGCCACATAAACCAAAAAAAGCAAGAAGATGAAAAGTATGAGCATCAAAAAAAGAATGATAAATGGAATAAGAACATAACTATACTAGCTGTGTTCCTATCAATCGTAGGTCTAGTCGAGGCTATTAAAGCTATATATGAATTGCTTGTGAGTTGGAATATCATATAGCTAGGTGAAGCCTCTTTGGTAAACTCTCTTCATCAGAGGAGTTACACGAGCCTTTCCCAAACTTTGTGTAACTGCTTATAATCCACTAACTGGAGAATAAGCAATGACTACTCAATCTGACATCAAGAAACTAGCCGAGCAAATGGCTGGTAGCATAAACAGCTTTGATGACATCAAAGACTTTCAAAAGCAGCTCATGCAATCCTTTATCGACACTGCTCTAGAAGCTGAGATGGAATACCATCTTGGCTACCCTAAGCATGAAAAAGCTGATAAGCCAAACAAGCGCAACGGGCACACTAAAAAGACCGTCCGCAGTGACACAGGGGATCTTGAGATCTCCACTCCAAGAGACCGTGACGGCGCTTTTGAGCCCACCTTAGTGCGTAAGCATCAAACCCGTATCTCAGGGCTTGATGATAAAATCATCTTTTTTTATGTTAAAGGCCAAACGACCACCGAGATTGTCGAGACCATCAAAGAGCTCTATGATGTCGATATCTCAAGTAGCTTGGTTTCAAGAGTCACTGACAATATCTTAGAGGACATCACTGCCTGGCAGAACAGACCGCTGAGCAGTGTTTATCCTATCGTCTATTGAGACTGAATTGTCGTTAAAGTACGCCAAGATAAGCAGATTATCAACAAGGCTATTTATCTGGCGCTAGGCGTAGGACTTAACGGTAAAAAAGAGCTGCTTGGTATGTGGTTATCAGAGAATGAGGGCGCTAAGTTCTGGCTAGGCGTTCTCACTGAATTGCAAAACCGAGGGGTACAAGACATACTCATTGCCTGTGTCGATGGTTTAAAGGGCTCTCCTGATGCCATCAATACCGTTTACCCCAATGCTCAGGTTCAGCTGTGTATCGTGCACATGGTGCGCTATTCAATAAAGTTTGTGCCGTGGACGGATAAAAAGGCAGTAGCGGCTGATTTAAAGGCAATTTATGGTGCTGATACTATAGAGATAGCGGAGCCCAATCTTGAGCACTTTGATGAAGTGTGGGGCGATAAGTATCCGCATGTCATCAAGTCTTGGCGCAATAACTGGGAAGGCTTAACGGTGTTCTTTGGTTACCCTAAAGACATCAGAAAAGTCATATATACCACCAATGCTATTGAGTCATTAAACAGTGTGATTCGTACGGCAGTGAATAAGCGTAAGGTGTTCCCGTCTGATCAGGCAGCGTTTAAGGTAGTCTATCTAGCAACCCAGCAGGCGTCTAAAAAGTGGTCGATGCCGATTCGTAACTGGACGTCTGCCCTTAATCGCTTTATGATTATGTTTGATGATCGTATTAGTAGGCATTTAATCTAAAGAGCAGTTACACAGAATCTGGGATGGTCTCAGTTACGACTATATTGTTAAAATCTATAGAACTATCATGTATCGTGGCATAAAAGGTACTTTCATATACTGCTATGACCAAGATCTAAGAGATTACTTTAGTCAATATATTCTTGTCTACTAGAAATATCTCTAATGAGGATAAACGAACAAATCATCCTATTCAGTTTGCTTATCCCTTAGATATTAATGATGTGATTAAGCGCTAGCTCCTTCAATTAGACTCTTAGCTATATCGTGCCAGTTAACTGAGCCTAACACATGTTGTAAAAGGTCACTATAAGTGCTCGAGTCTAATTCTGGCATCGCTTCCTTATGCTCATCTTCGAGTGCTACAGCGAGTTCATTCACTTCTGAGTCACGTGCTCTTTCCATCCAGTAGTTATAACTGCTTTCGTCGTTCGTAAGCCATAAGTTAACATTCCACGTAGCATAGTTAGTCCAGCCATTGTATTCTTTCATTCTTTATTTGACCCTATTTGTAAATTGAAAATATTGCTCACAAAGGAGCTAGTGTGTTATTCAGTATACTATAATAGCTTTACGATTCTTAATACTTCCGATCTTATAATATCTAGTATCATAAATGCTGAGTAATTCAGTGCAACAAAGTGTAACTCACAGAAATAATGGTAATGTAGCTAAAAATGTATTTTTAGCTAATATTATACCTTTAAAATATTTTAATAATGCTATTAAGATTTAGCCTGTAATAATTCTAAAACCTTATCCTCTCCAAGCTGATCAATCAATGCTTGGAGTTGGGCAGTAGGATTAGCTCGCGTTTGCGCATCTGCTCTAAAATCTGCTGTATCTTTGCCATCCCTTAAAGCGTCTAAATAGTCCGCCCATTTCTGCATCATATCACTACGATCATCAATGTACTCAAATCGTCCATACGCTGTTCCATTAGGATCTTTCGTTGTATGACCTAGTGCCATCTCTACAAGCACGAGAGGATACTTCAACTGCTCTTGCAGTATGGTCTTAGCTGTCGCTCTAAAGCCATGTGCACAATGTATGTCTTTATAGCCTAGATCCTTTAGACGCTTATTAGCAGTAGCGTCAGATATGATCTGATGCTTTTTTGCCGTTTGGCTAAAAAATACGTATTCAGTATGACCGTTAATTTTATGCTGCTCACATAATATGTTCACAGCTTGACGAGGTAGGGGAACCACCATGTCCTTGACCATATTTACCTTGCCTTGACCCTTCAATGGCTTTAACTGCCACCTGCCAGCCCCTAGATCTAGATCTGCCCAGCGCATACGTCTTAAGTCACCATTACGAACAAAGAGCAATGCTAATAGCCTAAGGGAGTTGATAGTGTTTGGATCACCTTCTATTGTTTCAATATCTCTAAGCAATTTGGCTAGGTCTTTAGGCTTAGTAACTGCAGGACGATGACCGTAACTAGATTTAGCTAATTGGCTTTTAATAAGTGCCGCAGGATTGCTACTACAAAACCCGCGAGCACCAGCGTAAACAAATACATCACTGGCGATACCTGCACAGCGTTCCGCTTTGTCCGTCGGCTTACCGTCTTTATTTAAAGACTTGGCTTGGATGTCTAAAAGCACTTCAAGCATTCTAGGTGAGTCAATCTCGCTAATAGGCTCATTACCTATATAAGAGCATATAAGCTCTAAGCGACCTTTCTTACGAATGAGCGTATTACCTTTTTGAGTTTGCTCAAGCGTAGCGAAGTATTCCCAAGCAAAGTGGTTAAAAGAGTTTTTAGTTTTACTAATAAAAAGTTTCTTCGTATCTTCACGGTGTATTTTAGGATCAATGCTTTTGCTTAAAAGATCCTCATACTCACGCCAAACTTCACAGGCACGAGCATACGAGATACTTGGATATATACCGATAGAAATAATGCTTTGTTTGGGATTGGAAGGCGGGTAATAGCGATACATCCATGACTTGGTTTCAGTAGGACGTACCATTAAGAAAAGTTTAGGATGGTTTTTAACAGCAACGAAGTACTTCTTATCTTCAGGCTTATGGCTGCTGATGCTTCGATCTGAACTGATCGCTTTTCTTTCCATATCCTAGATCTCCATAAGTACACTCAAACTCAGTATACTTGACAGTATACTCAAAGTGCATGGATTAGGATAGATTCATAGGACAGTATGGAACGCCAGATACAACAAAGCCCCTGATATCAGGGGCTTTAGCTGTTCTATAAGATAGTATAGGACTATGTAATGGTACCCGGAGCCGGACTTGAACCGGCACGCTATTACTAGCGAGGGATTTTAAATCCCTTGTGTCTACCAATTTCACCACCCGGGCAAAACTTGTATTATCTAAAAGTAAGCTTTCTACTTGTTAGATAGTGGTCGCTATTATAAGCATTTATGTTAATAAAGCAAGCTAAAATTAACCTAATACTTATAAATTTTTAACCTAAATAATTGGAGGCTGAGGTCGGAATCGAACCGGCGTTAACGGAGTTGCAGTCCGCTGCATGACCACTCTGCCACCCAGCCAATCAAGGATGCCTATATTAGCAAAAATAATTTAAATTACAAGTCATTTTTTAGTTAAATGTCACTTATCTGCTCACTTGTCGTTATTTGAGCATAAATTAACGGTTATTCGAAGTATTAATAGACTAAATGAAGCCATCACTAAGCCATTGCTAAATGATAGCTTTGTAAAATACAGCATCTAATACAATATGCTAAACGATATCTTTATTATTATATTGCGCTTTTTTAATGTCGCGATAGGTTGCGGTACAAATTAATACCAGTACACCCAGCGTAATCGCTGGCCAAATGAGGATATATAATCCATAGATAAAGACGTTGTCCATGATATCTCCTTATATTTAGTATTTGTTGATTCTTACTTTACTTTGATGGCTTCTAATAATGGCTAGCCAGTTAATGACCGACCATTATTTGATAAGAATAATTTTACTTAAGATTTTGCTAGTGGTTGTACAGGCGGCTTTCTATCATAGTCGCCAACCCGCTGTTTAATGAGGTCAAAGTCAAAATGCTCGTCACCCATTAGGCTGACAATCACGCATACGATGGTACTTGCGCCGTAAGCGGTCAGTGAGGCGAGTAAGACCATGTACTGGCGTAGGAAGCCAGTGGCGAAGATTAACATCAGCACCAGCGTGATAGCGGCGGCGGCCATGCCGATTTTGCGACCTAGAAAGCCAAAGACCATAAGTCCAATAACCACTGCGGCACCGACACTGGCCAATATCTCAAAAAATAGGGCGGTGAAGCCATTAATTGGTATCAGCTCAAAGCGGGCAACGCAGAACAATAACAGCCCAACGATGACCGCTGAGGTAAAGGCGACATTGGTGACGCGATTCCAGAACACACTGGCAATCACTGGGAAAACAATGGCACCCCATAATGCACCAACGAAGACCAGCATCACCAAAATATCAAGCTTAAAGCTGGCAAAAATTAATCCTGCTGCCGTGGCTACAATCATGGTGCCGCGACCGACAAGCATCATGGTTTTTGGTTTAACGCGCCCTTTAGCAAGGTTTTTACCATAGACATCCGCCATCATAATCGTTGATAGCGCTGATAAGTCTGAGTCAGCGGTTGAGGACAGCGAACCTATCACTAAGATAAAGAATAATGCGATAAAGACCGGATGCAAATAAGTACTGACCATCTGCGGGATTAAGTTATTCATGTTGCCGTCAAGCGGCTCGATACCAATAGTTAATGCCATTAAGCCAATCATACCAAGCCCAATGACGATACCGGCATAACCGACCGTGGCAGTGATAAAAGTGGCTTTGATTTTGGTTTTATCAATGGCAAATAGGCGCTGGGTAATGGTTTGGTTACCAATGGCATAAGCCAATACCGCGACAAAATACGGCGCACCTTGCTGAAAGAAGGCTTCAGATGAAAAGAAGTCCTGCTGCTCAAAGGTTAAATTTGACAGTCCGCTGACCATGACCGCCGGACCGCCCATGGAAAATAATACTGCTGGGATGATGATAACTCCAATGGCCATCAATGCGACCAGTTGGGCAAAGTCGGTAAAGACAGAGGCGCGGAATCCCGAGGTTAACGTATAGCTGAGCACCCCAACGCCTGCGATGATAACGCCCGTCTGAAACGATAATGGTGACAGTACGGAGACCAAGGCACCAGCAGCGGTGAAGTTGACCATCAAGCTAATTAAGCTCCCCATAATATTGGATATGGCTAAAATTAATTGGCTTGATGAGCCGTGGCGGGCGTGGATGAGTTCACCCAAGGTATGACCATTTGGGGCAAGTTCACGAAAGCGCATACCAAAAGGGTAAATGAATAAAATCATCAAGGCGCCCCAAAAACCGTAATGTATCGGTCCTGATACGCCGTATTTATAACCGGAAGTAGCGGCTGCATAAAACGACGCCGCCCAAATCCAAGTGGCGGTCATACTGGCGGCGCCCATCCCAAAGCCAACACCGTGACTGGCGACCATAAATCCTGAAGTCGTCTCTTTATCTTTTTTGATTAATAAAGACAGTAAATACGTGCCACCATAAAATGCCAGCAATAATAAAAGAATGGTTAACGATGAAAATTGGAACAATGACTCAGTTTTCAAATTCATACCTCGCAATTGTTTTAATAGAATAATAGTTCGCTTTAAAGTAAAACTTACAAACTGGCGAAAATATAAAAACGCGCGTTAAGCTTATTTGCCACGCGAATGCAATTTTGCCCGCTCGTACAATTAGTAACGAGCAATACGCAGTAAAATAAATGGCTATAAAAACCAAATGCTAACGTCAGAGGGTGTATTAATTTTTCATTGGTCAAAGGCGATTAAAATATTTAATAAAAAATATTGACTAAAAGCTTGTATGAAAAATAACAGCGGCAACTTTTAATTGGCGTCTGCTAATGGATAAACCATTACACGGTCAAATACGGCATTATCGATAGTAGCGATAAGCTACACGAGGCTTACATGGTAAGCTTCCATAGCAAAATTACGGATAAGCACTAAGCCAAAACTGTATGACTTGTGCTAAATGTAGACAGTTTATATCAGCTGTGATAAGCAATAATTAGAGTAACGTTTTACTCATTTATTGCGTGTGAGCTATCATCCGTTGTCGTGATGATAAGTAAAATATTATTGGGATTGTGGTGCTCATTTACTTATCATTGATAAATAAAACTACAGCTATGTTAAATGTTAGTAACATATTTGTGTGGTAAGGGTAACCTATTATCTCTCTAACCTCAAATTTTCCCTCAAAATTCTGAGTCAGCGATGGTTAAGGTAAACTAATAGATGGCTTTATAAGCTAAGCATAATCAGGGTTAGAGCGGGATGGAGTTAAAAAAGCTTAATCGAATGTATAAGTGAAAAATTGCACAGGAAGGGTAATAGGAGTGCATAGTAACTGAGTGAGACATGGCATGTTTAGTTATAGAGATATAACAGCAGAATCCGCTCTAGATTGGTGTTTTAAGCGTATGGACAGTTGGTGTAGTGTTGTTGGTATAGTAAGTGACTCGGTCATCGCGTAAAAAGCCTGCTAGCCCCAAGCCATAGCGCTCAGCAACCCGTACCGCAGTGCTGGTCGGTGCAGACATGCCGATGAGCCAAGGTATGTGACTACGGATAGATTTTTGCACCAGCTCAATAGACAGCCGCGATGTCATGACCACGCATGTTAGCTCTGTTTTATGGCGTAATTGCCAACCGATAAGTTTATCGAGGGCATTATGGCGTCCAACGTCCTCGAATAAATGTAATTCAGCGCCTTGCATGGTGGCAGCGGCATGTACCGCACCGGTTAATTGATGCGTGTGTTGTGCTGCGTTAATGTTTTGCCGTACTTGTAATAAATAATTCAGAGTAGGGATAGTTGATGCTAGCGGTTTTTTGTCTGATTCTAAGTTTGCCGCTGAATAACTGCTCAAATCGGGAAGGGCTTGCGTCAGTCCTGTGATGCCGCACATTCCGCAGCCTGTACGTCCTGCTAGCTGTCGCTTTTGCGCTTGAATACGCTGATGACAGCGCTGATTTAATACCAGTTCTACTATATACACGTCATAGTCTTGCAGCTGCGCTGAAAACTGCTCAAAAGTAGTAGTGGCAGTAGCCGAATCATCCGTTAAATCATTGGTAAATTTCTGATAACTTGCGATATCGGTCAGTTGGGTCACTTCCCAATCTAATAATTCATGACTATGATGAATAAGCCCTTCACTATATAAAAAACCAATGGCAAGATATTCAAGCTGATAGGGGCTTGCCATCAATATCGCATAATGGATACCATTAATAACAATCGCAACGGCTGCCTCTACTGCTAGCATTGCTGATTTGTCATCAACCTCTATTTCTTGGGCTACATCAGTGGAATTTTCAGTAGATAAATAACGATGTTTTTGTGCTAAATGCAGCCGCGATAGTGGCACTTTTTGCTTTAACTCCTCAGCAACATCTGTTGCCAAAGTATCTACTGTCGCTAAGTTATTTTTATTGACCATTATTTTTAACCATTATTGTAGGACATCAATTGCCCACCTTCATTAACGCGCTGTAAAACAACGGTAATCGACTTATAAGCAGGCGTCCTCGAGTCGGGCGCATGACTGTCCAAGTCAATCAGGTCGTTACATTCAGGATAATAGGTAGCCACCGCGTTGGCGGCGATATCCATCTCAGTAAGTATTAAAGGGCCTAAGGTGCGCCGTTCATCTTGACTGTCTTGCCGCGATACCATGACACTATCGCCTTTTTGCCAACCTAAACGCTTGATTTCATCGGGATGCATAAATAACACATCGCGGCGGTTGGTTTGACGATAGCGGTCTTGATGGCCAAAAATCATGGTATTAAATTGATCATGACTACGGACGCTAGTCAATTGCCATACTCTTTGCTCAGTACTTTTTTCGATATTTTTATCTTTAAAATTGTCGCTCGTGCCATTGCTATGATAGTCCGCGCTAGTTTCTACCATTTGCGCGGCGACATAAGTAATCGGATATTGCGGTACTTCAAATTGGGCTTTGCCACTATCGGTATTCCAAACACGATGACGTGCTGGATGGTATAAATGAAAACCGCGCTCGCTTTCACGGATACGCTCATTAAAGTTCTCAAAGCCGTCAATAGCGCGGGCAATATAATTACGGATGATATCGAAGTCGCTACCCATGGTCTGCCATGGAATCGACGAATCAGGGCCAAGCACATAGGTTGCCATATCGGCCACAATTTGCGCTTCAGATTTTAAATCATCACTAATCGGTTTTAGACGTCCTTGTGTCGGTACGATTTGACACATAGAATCTTCAATCGTCGCAAACTGCTCGCCTTTTGCCGTTATCACGCGTTCAGTGCGTCCTATACAAGGCAGGATAAGATTGTTTGCACCCGGATATAGCATGGTTTCATTAAGTTTTGTAGCGACAAAAACATTAAGCTGGGTAGTGGTTAAGGCGGTTTGAATCGCACTCTTATCGGGGGCAGCAACGGCATAGTTACCGCCCATACTGATAAAGGCTTTAAGTTTACCTTGCATCAATGCTTTAGCTCCAGCAATGACATCAAGCCCATTTTCTTGCGGCATAGGACGCTTAAACACGCGCTCAAGGCTATCCAATAAGCTTTGTTTAGGGCGCTCATGGATACCCATAGTGCGATCGCCTTGCACATTGGAGTGACCACGAACGGGCGAGGCGCCTGCACCATTGATACCAATCATACCCATCAGTAGCAGCAGGTTGGTAATCATGGCGACATTATCTTCGCCCTGTACATGTTGGGTAATGCCCATGCCCCACGTACAGATAGTGGCAGGACTGTCTGCCACGAGCTTGGCAAGGTTGATGATGTCTGCTTGTGTAATACCAGAGCCAAGCTCGATATCTTGCCAAGATTGGGCGACCAGCCATTGTTTTAAATCATCAAATCCTGAGGTATGAGTGGTGATGAAATTACTATCAATCTTATCATTTTCGACCAGCCATTTAGCCAAACCAGTCAATAAAGCGACATCACCACCGATTTGAATTTGAATGACCTCATCGACCATCTCATCGCTTTGTCCTGCGGCCATATGGGTTGGTTTTTGCGGGTTTCTAAACTTGCTTAAACCCTGCTCACGCATCGGATTGATAGAGATAATACGGCAGCCTTTTTTATGAGCGTGTGCTAGCATCTCAAGCATACGCGGATGATTGGTCGCAGGATTTTGCCCAAACAACATAATAAGCTTTGCTTGCTCAAAATCTTCCAAAACTACCGTGGCTTTACCGACGCCTAATTGTTTGCCAAGCATCACTGACGTTGGCTCGTGGCACATATTGGAGCAATCTGGCAAATTATTGGTGCCAAAACAGCGCACAAACAGCTGAAACATAAAAGCTGGCTCGTTGGTCACGCGCCCTGAGGTATAAAATAAGGCTTCATCTGGCGAATCGAGATTTTTTAAGACATCAGCGATGCGCTCATAGGCTGCTTGCCAAGAAATAGCTACGTAACGATCTTGCGCTGCATCATAATATAAGGGTTCTGATAAACGCCCGCTATGCTCAAGCTCGTAGCCTGACCAGCTTTGTAGTTCGGTCACACTATGTCTGGCAAAAAACGCTGCATCTGCACGTTGGTTCATCGTTTCACTGGCAATGACTTTGATACCGTTTTCACAGACATCGATAGCTTTATGGGTCTTATGGTCAGGCCACGCACAGCCTGGACAGTCAAAGCCGCCCTTAGGCTGATTGCTATGTAAGACGCTGACACTACCGCGCATAAACGCCTTATAATCCATTAGCTTACGAGTCGATGAGATCAGCGCTGGCCAACCAGCAGCAGGATGGGTATAAACAGGAATTTTGCGCATGACAGACCTCATAGGCGAATGGCGATAAGTAAGGGCTACTATAATAAAAATGACTATATTAAGTGTTGCTATATTAAGTGCTACTATATAATGGCTGATAAGAAATATTGACTATCATTACCTATAGATAACAAAAAACCTCAAAGCAAATGATGCGTTTGAGGTTTTTTTATTTCATAAATCAGCATGACTGATATGTTGCCAGGCCAGCGCATTTAATAACGGGCATCTTTAGGTTTGTTACCATTTGGCCAGTCATTTACTTTACCAGCAAAGTCGGGACGCGGTTGATGGGTGAAAAATTCAGCGACATCGATCGCGTCTTGATCACTCAGCACGTTACCATGACCCCATAAGCCTTTGGTTTGAATGCCCATTGGCATATTGTATTTGACAAAAGCCGCGGCTTTATAAGTACGCGCCAACCCAGCACCAATGTTAAAGGATTCATCGCCCCATAATGGCGGGAAGACAATATCGCCGCGACTGTCTTTCATGCCTTCGCCGTTATCACCATGACAGGTGGCGCATTGTACTTGGTAGATTTTCTCACCGCGCACAGGATTACCAACCAAAGATTCATCCACTTTACCAGCGTTTTGGATATCGACCTTTTGCTCTTTCGGCGTATTTTGGGATAGCCATTTCATATAGGCCAACATTGCCAGCATTTCAGGAGATTCAGGCTGTAATGGTTTGCCATTCATCGAACGCTGGAAACAGCCATTGATGCGTTTGGTTAAGTCGACTTCTTTACCAGAACGTGGCATTACGCGCGGGTAAAAGTTATAACTGTTGATATAGGGGTCGCCAAGTGGGATTTTACCCTGCGAGATATGACAGCTATTACAGTTCATTTGCGCGCCAACGTGCTCGGGCAATAAACGCTTGGTTTCGTTTAATAAGCGCTTACCATAAAAGATTTCATCAGCATTCGGCTCATCTAAAATAGAGGTATCTTGCGGCAACACATAAGTGCCAATGTCTTCGTTGGCATCATCAGCGGTGACTAAGCCATATTGAGGCGCGTTTTGCTCAACTGGATCGGGTTGTGAGCAGCCACTACTGATAGCAGCGATACTAAGCGCTGAAGCAGTCAGGATAGTGGTGGTGAAATTACCCATTGTTATTTTTTCAGAGATAACGCGAGCAATAGTAGGCAAGTTGAGTGGAGAGTTTTTCATTATTTTGCTCCTTTTGTTTGCGTATCAATACTTAAGTCTGGGGCAATATCGGTACTGGTTTTTGGTTTTTTGGCGAGGAAAGCGCGCATTTTTACCACATCATCAACACCAATTTCAGGCGCTTGGTTGGTCCAGCTATTACGTACATAGTTGACCACTTCTGCCACATCTGTATCACTCAGGTTGATAAATTCAGGCATGGTAAAGGCCATGCGATCGTGCGGAGTTTCGGGCATGCGGCCACCGCTCAAGGTGATTTGTAGTACCGAGTCAGCATTTTTAGCATATACCGCACTATTGCCATCAAGGGCAGGGAAAATACGCGCCACACCTTTACCATCAGCACGGTGACAAACTTGGCAATACTCGGCATACAGAATTGAGCCACGCGAATCATAGTTGCCATCAAGCAGTTTTTGCGTAGTAACTTCTTTTTTCGCAGGCAAGGTTTTTTCTTTGTTTGGTGCAGGAGATAGTATTTTTAGATAAGATGACATGGCGTTGATATCATAGTCTGTCATATATTGCGTGCTGTGCTCGACCACTTCGGCCATCGCACCAAAGGCAGCTGTGGTATCAGTACGACCGGTTTTAAAGAAATCATTTAATTCTGCGACGGTCCACGTAGCCAAACCGCGATGCTCACCGCGGATACTTTTGGCGCGCCAGCCATCGATGACCGCACCGCTCAAATATTCTTCTGAGTCGGCATTATTTAAAGCGATTTCTTGGAAACCGATACCGCGCCCAGTATGACAAGAGCCGCAGTGACCAGGACCTTCAACTAAGTATTGTCCACGAGCCAACACTGCATCATCACTTTCAGCGACAAAATTACGTTTTGGATCAAATATTGCTTGCCAGTAAGCTAGAGGCCAGCGCCAGTTTGTCACCGGTGGTAACTCGCTTTTTAGATTGGCTTGCTTGACAGGTTTGACGTCAGACATAAAAAAGGCGTACATCGCGGCCAAATCTTCATCTGGCATGAGCTGATAAGACGGGTAGGGCATCGCAGGGTAAAGGGCTTTATTATCACGACGCACGCCATGCTTGACGGCATTTTTAAAGTCAGTAAACGTATACTGACCAATACCGGTTTCTTTATCAGGGGTAATATTGGTTGAATAAATGGCACCCAGTGGCGTCAGCATAGGCAGACCGCCTGCATAAGTTTCACCGTCAAGCGTCGTATGGCAGGCAACACAATCAGCGGTACGCGCGACGTATTCCCCTTGTTTAATAAGGGCAGGGTCAGTGATATTAACTTCAATGTCACTGCTAGTCGTGCGCATATTAGGCAGTATTTGCCCAATGATAAACGCTAAAATCAGCCCGACAATGGCTGCCATCATAATGATTAATGGCCACTTTTTCATAAGCCCGCCCTCCATAAAAATAGTCTATAAAAATATTACTGCGCTTACTGTCGCTATCTATGTTGTAAGGCTTATTGGTAATGCCTGATTTTTATATTCGATAGCAATCATTAAGCTCAGCCAATTAAAAGATACAATCTTGCTATGTAGTATAGAATATGGCGTAATATGCTGATATTGTGGAAAACCACATTAATTATATGGTTTTAATAAAGCTTACAAACTTGGACGTCTTAAGTCGCAGATAATGCCTATAAATACCGTTTATTTTTTATCGAAAATTGCGCTTAGAACCATAACTTTGAGGGCGTTGAAAGTGTGGAAAGCGTTGCAAGCGTTGATAGCCTTTATGGCTCTGATGGCATTACATGCTTGCTTGGTTATGTCGATGGCGAACGCCCAGACGTATTATTTAGGCGTGCTGGCGCCGCAAGGCGAAACGGTTGCACAAGAACGCTGGCAACCTTGGCTCAATCAGCTTAACAAGCAGCTACAAGATGACACAGTGGTCTTGGTGCCGCTGGCGTTAGAGAATTGGCAGCAGGGAATTGAGGCGCAGCAGTTTGCCTTGGTGCTTGGACCACAAGTACAGCTGATTAAAATGAATACTACCCATTGGCGCTGGCTTGCGACCTTACAAGCTGAGACTGCGACGCCTGCTGATAAACATGATAACGAAATTAATAAAAAAGGCTTTAAAACCAACGCCACTGATAGGCAGTTTTCCGCAACGGTTAATCTAGCCAATGAATTTAATAAGCTCAGTCAGGGTAGTCCGTTAAAAGAACCTAGCGCCATGGAAGAGGTCGCTAGTGCACTCTGGGTAAAATCAGACAGCGGCATTTATCAGCTGCAAGATTTGCAGCAGCGTAAAATTACTGCCGTCGATAGCGAGGCGTTTGGTGGTTATCTACTGGTCGCGCATTTATTACAGCAAAACGGCGTGCCGTCCAATCGTTACCAGAGTCATTTCGTCGGCTATCCTATTGAGCGCACATTACATGCATTGGCGAGTGGCAGCGTAGACGCAGCAATAGCGCCGCTTTGTTTGATGGAAGAGATGGTGCGGCAAGGTAAAATTAGCGAGAAGCAATACCGTCTTATTCACCCTGTCGCGACGACTTCTAGCTGTCAATCTTCAACGCGGATATATCCAAATTGGACATTGGCAGCGACAGAGCAAGCACCTGCGGTGCTGATTCGACAAATTAACCAAAACTTATTTGGTACAAGTCAGTCAAAGCAAGCGTTGTTAGGAATAGGACAGCACTGGCTACCACCCGAATCGAGTAGCGATGCTGAACGTATCCTTTATGATATGAACCGTCATCCTGCTCAAAAGCAGCTGGGCGCGCATATGGTCGAATGGGTAAAGGCGCATCGATTGTGGATGGCGGTTATTGTTTTAATTATACTGATATCAACAGTAAATTATGCGTGGATGAGTTGGCTGGCATGGCGACGACGGCAAAAAATTACCCTGCAAAATCGATTGATTCGCGATTATGACCAGCAGCTACGTCAATCAGAACGCTTCGCTGTCATCGGTGAGATGAGTGGCTCAATCGCCCATGAAATTAATCAGCCGCTGGCGACTATTCAAAATTATGCCCAAGGATTACTGATTCGCAGTCAACGCGGTCAAGAAAGAAAGGGGTTGGATAACAACTCTTTAAATAGTTTGACTGCGGTAGAAAAGTCCCTGATATATAAACAAGCGACAGAGAGCGCATTGCAGCAAATTGTCAATGAAACCGAACGGGTTGCGGCTGTTATCAGTAATATTCGGCGCTGGGCAGGGCGCTCACAGCCGGATGAAGTGAGGGTGGATATCGCCACTACCTATGAGCAGTGTATATTGCTATTGGGTGAGAAGGCGTCAGCAATGAGTTTTTGGCTAGTAAGTGACTATCCATCGTTGCAGTTGCCAAACCTAGTTCTTGACCAGTTATTGATGAACAGTATGGTAAACGCCGAGCAGCAAGGGGCGACGCAGATAATGTTACGTTGTCAGGCAGAAGATTATAATGGCAAATCATATATAGTATTGCATATGACCGATGATGCAGGCGGTTTTGATGAGGCACAGTTGCTTGACCATAAACAGTTAACTGGTAATAAGCAGCTAGTTGATAATAAATCACAGCAGCGCCTACACAATCGTTACGCCACCAAATCAACTAAAGAGAATGGTTTAGGCTTGGGTCTGATGATATGTCAGCGCTTGTGCAAGTCACTTGGCGGTATGATGCGACTTAGTAATATCGAAGTGCAGCATGAGCTTAATTGCATACAAGCGTTAGGTGGTTATCAGCAACGCTTTAAGCGTAACTTAAATGGTAAAGTGCGCTTAATGAAAACTGAAAGCACTTATCCTCTAGCAAACAAGATTGGTGCGCAAGTGTCTTTTTATCTGCCGCTGCATTTGGCTGATAATGCTGAGAAATAAAGCAATCAAAAGAGAAAGTGAGCATAAGAGAGTTATGAACAACCAAGCGCTTATAAGCTTTGCAAATCAATTTAGTTATAAGGTCGCGTATGAATGCTCAGCATCATTCCAATAAGTACTTAGATTCTCAAAGAGCTAATAATCATTTGGCCGCTCTAAATAGTGAGTTTTTGCTTATTCATATTATTGACGATGAAGAAAGCGTGCGTAATTCCTGTGATTTCTTGATTAGCAGCTTGGGATTGTCGACCCAAGTATGGCCGAGTGCGCTGATGTTTTTGCAGCAAGTCGATATTTATCACCCAGCAGTAGTGGTTAGTGATTTGATGATGCCAGAAATGAGCGGTCAGGCACTGCAAGCACATCTTAATCAACATGACAGTCCGATAGCACTTATTGCATTGACTGGCAAGGGTGAGATTGCTGATGCCGTCAATATGCTCAAACAAGGCGCGGCGGATTATCTCGAAAAACCGATTAATAGCCATCGTATACAAGAAGCGCTTGCGCGCGCTCAAGCATTAACCCACAAGCGTGCTCAGCTTTATGGTATTAAAAAGCTCTATGCGCAGCTGACCGATAAAGAAAAGCAGGTCGCTAATGAATTATTAAAAGGCAATCTGAATAAAAATATCGCTGACCATTTAGACATATCGGTACGCACGGTAGAGGTGCATCGCTCACAAGTGATGAAAAAAATGCAATCACAGCATGTCAGTGAGTTGATTCAAAAGTTAGTGCTGCTCGAAGCTTAACAACCAAAATTATTACAGCATTCATAAAAAAACGCCTGCTATTAAACAGGCGTTTTATTTTTTAAATTCAAAATATATTGCTAAATGATTTAACTTAATATCAAGCTGTCATCTTCGACTTTTTCGCCGCGAGTCTGCTCAAACATATCAAGTAAATCATGCACATTCATGCCTTTACGAATATCGCCTGCGACATCGAGCACTACTTGCCCTTGATGTAGCATCACAGTACGCGTGCCATGTGCTAATGCCTGCTGCATCGAGTGAGTGACCATCATCGTCGTAAGCTGATTGTCCGTGACGATTTTATCCGTCAATTCTAAAACGAAAGCAGCAGTTTTAGGATCAAGGGCAGCCGTATGCTCGTCAAGCAGTAGAATCTTAGACGGCTGCAATGATGCCATCAATAGGCTAACTGCTTGACGTTGGCCACCAGATAACAGACCCATACGGTCGGTTAAACGATTTTCTAAGCCAAGCTTTAATACTGACAGTTTCTCGCGAAATAAGTCACGGTTATTTTGGTTTAGCGCAAAGCTTAAACCACGTTTGCCGCCGCGCTTATAGGCAAGCGCCATGTTTTCTTCAATGGTTAAAGCTTCACAAGTTCCCGCCATCGGGTCTTGAAAGACTCGAGCAACCCAATGAGCGCGTTGGTGCGCGGTTTTTTTGGTGACATCGATGCCATTTAATAAGATTGAACCGCTATCGACGCGCGTGGTGCCACTGACCGCATTTAAAAAGGTCGATTTACCCGCGCCATTGGTACCAATGACAGTCACAAACTCGCCATCAGCGATATTCAGATTGATACCGCGTAGGGCAGGGTTTTCAATGGGCGTTCCAGGATTAAAGGTCAACCGCAAATCTGTAGCTTGCATCATAATAATTATTCCTTATGGTTGCACATTGACATTAAGCCCGAACTTTACGACTTAAAAATTTATTTTTAGCTTTGGGCAATACCAAGGCCAATACCACGAGCAGCGCTGTAATCAAGTTTAAATCCTGCGGACCAAAACCGATACTACGTAGTGTATCGCTCGATAGGGCAACCTGAATAAACAGCTTGTACAATACCGCACCGACAACCACGGCAAAGGTAATCAGCCAAATTCGCTTGGCAGGAATAATAGTCTCACCGATGATGACCGCTGCCAGACCAATGACAATCGTACCGATACCGATCGAGATGTCTGCACCACCTTGCGTCTGTACAAACAGCGCGCCCGCTAGAGCAATCAAACCGTTGGAAATCGCCATACCGATGATGGTCATCCACGAGGTGTTGATACCTTGCGCCTGTGCCATACGTAGATTTGAGCCAGTCGCCCGCATCGAAAGACCGGTTTCAGTACTATAAAACCAGTTTAAAAATAACATGGCCAGTAGTACGACAACACCAATGATTAAGCACCGCATCCAGTAGCCATTGCCATCATGAACTAAGGTACTAAAGACCGTAGTTTCGCCCAACAGCGGCAAGTTTGGCGCACCCATAATCCGCAGATTGACAGAATATAAGGCAACCATCACAAGAATACTGGCAAGCAGCTGCAATATGCCCAGTTTGACGTGTAGCCAAGCAGTGACAATACCGGCAACTGACCCTGCTAGCATACCAAAGGCACAAGCAAGCCAAGGGTTGATACCTGCAATGATAGAAATACCAGCGACTGCGCCACCTAACGGAAAGCTACCGTCAGCGGTCAAATCCGGAAAGTCGAGGGTACGGAATGAGATTAGGACGCCGAGCGCCACTAGGCCATAAATCAGACCACTTTCAAGCGCACCAAAAAAAGCAATTAAAGACATAAGAGATCAGTAAGTCATAACCAAGCGTTTAGCAAATAACATTCTAGTGATTCATAGAATAAGTGAGCGCTATATAGCGGCGCTATTTTATTTATAAATGAATCTATACGTGAATTTTAGCTAAACGACGAAGCGGTGAATTTAACAGATTGGGTTATCTGCAGCTAGGGTAAAACAAAACTTGTCATTATTACGCATAATCATAAGTCCTGCTCATTTAAAGCCTTTAAAAAACAAGCCCAGCCTACTGACTGATAGCTGGGTTTTGTCTGCGCTAAATAAATAGCGGTATCGCCCATAGACGATAGTTGATAAAAAATTACCCTCTATCGGGACGATACCAAAAGTCGCAGTTATTCTACCACTACTTTTGCTTTATCGATAACGGCTTGTGGCAAAGTAATGCCTTCGTCTTTCGCATTTTTTGGACTGACATATAAATCAAGCGATTGCGGGGTATAAACAGGAATAGCACCCGCTTTTTCACCGTTTAAAATACGAGTAACGATTTTACCAGTTTCGCGGCCCAAATCGTAATAGTTTACCCCTAAAGCCGCAACGGCACCGCGCTCAACAGAGCTAGTATCAGAGGCAATTAGTGGAATCTTACTTTCTTTAGCGATTTGGTAAAGTGACTCATAGGCTGAAACGACGTTATTATCGGTTGAGGTATAAATCATATCGACTTTACCTTCAAGACTACGGGCAGCCATTGCGATATCGTTACTACGCTGAGCTGGTGCTTCGTGTACGTTGATACCTAGTGGCGTTAGGTTGTCTTTTAATGCTTTTAAAACGATGGTTGAGTTCACTTCGCCTGGACTATATACATAACCGACGTTTTTTAAGCTTGGGATAATTTGACGCATCAAATCGATTTGTGGTGCATAAGGGAGGGCATCCGAAGCACCAGTGACGTTGGTGCCAGAACCATCAAGTTTAGGCACCAATTTGGCTGCTACAGGGTCAGTCACTGCTGAGAATACCATAGGAATGGTGCTGGTAGAGGCAGCCACAGACTGAGCTGATGGTGTTGCAATGGCAACGATGACGTCTGGTGCATCAGCGACGAATTGCTTGGCAATCTGACCGGCAGTGGCGGTATTACCTTGGGCACTTTGGAAGTTGATGGTTAAATTCTCGCCTTCTTTAAAGCCGGCGTCATTTAATTCATCAATAACGCCTTTACGCACGTCATCGAGTGCTGGATGTTCAACGATGGCAGTAATAGCGACCGTTTTCATGGCAGCTTTGGCATCGCCACCTGTTGCAGCGCCGTCAGTGGTACTGGCATCTTGTGCTGATTGGTTACAGCCGGTCAAGATAGCGGTGCAAACACCGCCCCATAATAAAGCTTTTGCAAAACGATTTTGATACAACATGGGTCTGACTCCTGAGAATAATAATGTGTCCGTACATTATTTAAAAGGTAAATAAAAGGTAGCGCTGACTGCTTGTTAATCACGGTCTTTCTATTCAATACTCACTGCTGTTTGCCAGAGATTACTTACTGGTCTTTTGTGCTTCTTTATCGACATTGATGGCGTTTTTAAGTAAATCTGCCGATAGGCTAGTCCCTTGTTCAGCGGCATGTTTTGGACTGACGTATAACGTTAAAGTGTTCATCACTTGCGGTGCAATATCTTTAGTGGCTTCACCATTTAATACCCGATATACCATTTTGCCTGTGGTACGACCAAAGTCATAGTCATTGACACCAAGCGCTGCAGTCGCACCGCGTCTGACGCTAAATTCATCTGAGGCAATGACTGGGATATCAAGCTCGTTAGCCGCACTGGCCATGGCTTCAAAAGCTGAGACAACGTTGTTATCCAATGAGGTATAAATAACCTCTACTTTACCAGCAAGACTACGAGTTGCCATGGCAACATCGGTAGGGCGATTAGCGGTTACGCCCAATATCTTAAGCCCGCGTGCTGGTGCCGCTTTTTCAAGTTGTTTAAGTACTACGACAGAATTGGCTTCACCTGGGCTATAAACGTAACCAATGGTTTTTACATTTGGGACAATTTTTTGAATATTGTCTAACTGCGGCTCGATGGGCAATTTGCTCGACAAACCGGTCACATTGGTTTGGATAGGCACATCATTTTCGTCAATCAGCTTCGCTGCTAGAGGGTCTGAGATGGCAGTATAAATAACGGGAACGGTTTTAGTCGACGCAACAATTGATTGGGCAGAAGGCGTTGAGATGGCAACGATAGCATCTGGATTGTCACCGGCGAACTGCTTGGCAATCTGCCCAGCGGTTGCGGTATTACCTTGAGCGCTTTGGAAATTAACTTTGAGGTTTTGACCTTCTACATAGCCGTTGTCCGCCAGCTCATCAATAATGCCACGACGCATCTCATCTAAAGAAGGATGCTCGACAATCTGGGTGATGGCCAAGGTTTTGGCGGGCTTATCGTTGGTCGCGCTGTCATCAGCAGTGGCTGCAGGGTCAGTAGCATTATTAGAGCAGGCGGTTAATCCAAGCGCAGCGCTAATAGCAGCGCCGCACAGGCTAAGACGTAAAGTAGTGGCAAAGGTCATTTTATTTTGGCTCATAGGTTGAAAAGTGCAGGTTACCCGAGTCAATGTTATGTGCATGCTGAGATAACGGGCTAACATTAAGGTAATCAATCCATTGATCATTACGTCCATATTATGACAGTAATGTAACTTATGGCAATAAGAAAATAAAACGAGTTTGTCATTAGCTTTATAAAGACTAATTTAAATCAATTTTGGTTAGATAAATAATTTTGTTAATCAGGTCCTTCATACATAGTTATCCATGAATTTTAGGCAACAAAAAAGATGCCACGAAAGCATCTTTTTTATTCTATAAGTACAATATCATTTAAGCCAACAAGTCGCCAATCACGCAGTTGTCCGGTAAAGTCACTACCGTTAACTGTGTTTTTGGATTGCCCGTTGATAACACCATACCTTCTGAGACACCAAATTTCATCTTACGCGGCGCAAGATTGGTGACACAAATTACCTTTTTATCCAATAATTGCTCAGGCTCGTAAAACTTACGGATACCGCTAAAGACATTACGCGGTTTGTCTTCGCCAACATCCAAGGTGAATTGTAAAAGCTTATCCGCACCTTCGACATAATTACAGGCTAAGACGTGCGCCACTTTCATTTCAACTTTGGCAAAGTCTTCAATACCGATATAGTCAGCTTGTTCAGCATTGGTATCAGTATCAGCCTTTTCTGCTGGCTGAGTTTTTGCTGCCGCTGTTTTATCATCTGATTTGCTATCGGTATTAGCAGTAGGGGCATCTGCTTGCGTCAATGAGGCCTTTGAGTCTTCAACCATTGCCGCAACGTCTTTTTCTTCGATACGCTGCATCAAAGGTTTGAATTTATTGATTTTATGACCAAGCAACCACTCATTACGGCTGGCAAAGCTTAAATCGTCAATGTTTAAGAATTCTTTGGCATTGGCAGTTAGCTCAGGTAATACTGGCGCCAAATAGACCATCAATTGACGGAAGATGTTAATGGCGACCGAGCAGACATCTTGAACTTCTTGTTCTGACCCTTCTTGCTTGGCAAGCGACCAAGGTTTTTTCTCATCAATATATTCATTGGCTTTATCGGCGCACTGCATTATTAAGCGCATGGCACGCGAGAACTCACGGTTTTCGTAAGCGGCTGCAATTTCATCACCAGTCTTAGTAATATCTTCTAATAATTCTGACTCTACGCAAACCTCTGACAGCATACCGTCGTATTTCTTCACGATAAAACCCGCACTGCGACTGGCGATATTGACCACTTTACCCACCAAGTCAGAGTTGACTTTTTGCATAAAGTCTTCTAAATCAAGGTTGATATCCTCGACTTTGTCAGACAGCTTGCTGGCGAAGTAATAACGTAAGTATTCAGGATGCAAATGCTCCGCGTAAGTTTCGGCCTTGATAAAGGTGCCGCGTGACTTACTCATTTTTTCGCCATTGACCATTAAGAAACCATGCGCGAAGACACCCGTTGGCGTACGGAATTCACTACCCGCTAGCATCGCTGGCCAAAATAGCGCATGGAAATAGACAATATCTTTACCGATGAAGTGATAAACCTCGGTTTTATGCTCGTTTTCTTGCATCCAATAACGGTCGAAATCAAGCGCTTGGTCGGTACCTTCGCGTTTGTCACACAGGTTTTTAAAGCTCGCCATATAGCCGACCGGCGCATCTAGCCAGACATAAAAGTACTTGTCTGGCTCATCGCTTGGCGTATCTGGAATTTGAAAGCCAAAATAAGGTGCATCACGCGAGATATCCCAACTGGTCAAGCCAGCGTCAAACCATTCTTGTAGTTTATTGGCGACTGACGTTTGCAAGCGATTTTCGCTGCGCGTCCAATCTTTTAAGAATTGCTCAAACTCTGGTAAGTCAAAGAAATAATGCTTAGAAGTTTTAAGTACTGGCGTCGCATTGGATAACGTTGAATGCGGATTTATAAGGTCGGTCGCATCATAGGTGGTACCACACACTTCGCAGTTATCACCGTATTGATCCAGCGCCCCGCATTCAGGGCAAATGCCTTTGACAAAACGATCGGCTAAAAACAGCTGCTTTTCAGGGTCAAAAAGCTGCTTCACGTCCTTTGTGCTGATATGTCCGGCGCTATTAAGACGACGATAAATCAGCTCAGAGAATTCCCGATTCTCTTCTGAATGCGTTGAATGATAATTATCAAAGTTAATCAAAAATTTAGCAAAGTCCGCTTCATGTGAGGCTTTTACCGAGGCGATTTGCTCTTCTGGAGTCACGCCATTGGCTTCAGCTTTGAGCATGATGGCGGTGCCATGAGCGTCATCTGCGCAGACATAAGTAACCTCATGACCTTGTGCTTTCATCGCACGTACCCAAATGTCGGTCTGAATATATTCTACAAGATGCCCCAAATGGATATGGCCATTGGCGTAGGGCAGCGCACTGGTTACTAGAATCTCACGCACTTTCATCACCTATATTTTTATATAAACGGGTTGGTTATCAAACGTCTTAAGCGCTTTATGACGAGCAGGCGCGATATGATTAATATTAAACTATCAATGCTAAAAACGTCTAAAAACTTATAAAAAAGAGAAAAATTAAAAAAGTGTGCCTATGATACCGTAATTCGGCCAATTTTGTGACATTCCTCAGTAATTAATACGTTAACCAACATAGTCATTGGCTATATTATGCCGACAAATTGCTATTCATTTGTTAAGTATCAAAAATCTATTTTATCTAAAGAGGATTGTCATAAAGTGGCGATAAAAAACCCACTAAGCAATTTGCCAAGTGGGTTTTATAAAAAGAGATATTTCTTTGCGAATTAAAGTCTATTTTCAACGGCCGACTCTCTTTTAAAATGAGCCAAACATGGTTCCTAAAATAATAACTGCGACCACAGCAATTAATGGAATAATCATCGTTACCATGGCGACGTTTAGATACGACTGTTTGTGAGTTAAACCACAAATCGCAAGCAAGGTAATGACCGCCCCACTGTGAGGTAGGGTATCTAAACCGCCTGCTGCCATCACAGCAACACGGTGCATCAGCTCTGGGTCAATACCAGCGGCGACTGCCATTCTTAAATAGTCCTCACCCAACGTTGATAACGCGATACTCAAACCACCAGACGATGAGCCCGTAATACCAGCCAGCGTGGTCATCGCTACTGCTTCTGAAATCAAAGGATTATCAGGATTTAGGTTTAAGATGCTATCACGAATAATAAGGAAGCCTGCCAACGAGGCGATAACCGCGCCGTAACCAACTTCTGATGCCGTATTGAAAATCGGCAACATCGAATCATAAGTACCGCGGTTAATGGTTTTCTGCAGATTGTTCCAATGACCAATACGCAGCAAGATTAGCACGGTACAAGCAACGACCAATGAGATAATAATGGACCACAGCCCGAGTGAGCCTGCGATATTTAAATCCGGAAATTGAGTTTGTAAGGCGCTAAAGTCTATTGATGGGAAAATAGCATAAGTTAATAAAGCGTTTAAGGCGATGACCAGCACTAGGGGAATCATAGCAACGGTAAAGGAAGTATGATGTGTGCTGACCAAATTGGTTTCTACTGCGCCTCCACCAACGCCGCCGACATCCTCTTCATCATGCTGACCGTAGCCTTCACCTACTGCATTGGCTTTTTTAGCACGAGATTGCAACCATAACCAACCACAGATAAACATAATGGTACCGCCGATGAGACCCAAGATAGGCGCAGCAAAGACGTTGGTATTATAGTAGGGAATCGGAATGGCATTCTGAATGGCGGGCGTGCCAGGCAATGCTGTCATGGTAAAGGTAAAAGAACCTAAGGCAATCGCTGCCGGAATCAAGCGCTTGGGAATATCAGCAGCTTTAAACAAGTCTTTAGCGATTGGATAGATGGCAAAAGCCACGACAAATAACGACACGCCGCCATAGGTTAAGATGGCACAAACTAAGATAACCGCTAAAATGGCTTTACTGGCACCAAGCTTTTCGACCACGGTATTGGCAATCGCTGTCGCGGCGCCAGAGTCCGCCATCAAACGCCCAAATAGCGCACCCAGTAAGAAAATAGGGAAGAACTTCAGTAAGAATCCGCTTAGCGCCCCCATAAATACATCGGTATAGGCGGGGATACTGCTTAAAAAGTCACCTGAAAGTAATACGGCTAATATCGCCATAATCGGTGCTAAAATCAGCACAGAATAACCGCGATAAGCAAAAAACATCAATAGTAATAAAGTGATGACAATAGCAAATGTACTCATCATGATCCGCCCTCCTTGGCAAAGTTCAAGCATCGAGTATGCAGCGCATAGTGGCATGGGTCAATAAAATTAATCAAAATATGTAGTATTCGATATTTTATTAAACATAAATCTAGACTGCTGCCCTAGCGAATGAGTCCGTATTAAATGACGGTGCTAGCACGTAAGTTCTTACGGTTATTCTCTTCTCGCGGACACAATAATATGGTAAGTTAGTATAAGCGCTATACCTGATATATCGATAGAAACTGTATTATTATAATTTCAATTGATAACGAATATGAACAACAAAAATTCGACTTGCAAGGAGATAAGCATGAGTCGCTCAAAAGTATATAGCAGTGCCGAAGAGGCGTTAAAAGGTATCGTTAGTGATGGACAAACACTCGCTATCGGCGGTTTTGGTCTGTGCGGTATCCCTGAAGCGCTCATCGAAGCCTTACGTGATAGTGGGGTCAAGGATTTAACCTGTATCAGTAATAACGCAGGCGTCGATGAGTTTGGTTTAGGGTTGCTACTACAAACTCGCCAAATCAAAAAAATGATTTCGTCTTATGTCGGTGAAAATAAAGAATTTGAGCGTCAATACTTGGCGGGTGAGTTAGAAGTTGAGCTGACGCCGCAAGGGACATTAGCGGAAAAGCTCCGGTCGGGTGGCGCAGGTATTCCGGCGTTTTATACGGCGACTGGCGTCGGCACACAAGTGGCTGAGGGTAAAGAGACGCGTGATTTTGATGGACGCACTTATGTACTTGAGCACTCATTACGTGCTGATGTGGCATTAATCAAAGCGCAGAAAGCAGACAAATCGGGTAACTTAATATTTAATAAGACTGCGCGTAACTTCAATCCAGATTGCGCCATGGCAGGCAAGATTACCATTGTCGAAGTTGAAGAAATTGTAGAAACTGGCACCTTCGATCCGGATGAAGTGCATCTGCCGGGTATCTTTGTGCAGCGTATCGTCTTAAACAGCAATCCTGAAAAGCGTATTGAGAAGACGACCACTAAAGCCGTTGAAGGTGCTTAGATATAGGTTTTTTGAACCCTATAGACTCTTAAATAGATGATAATAAAGCAGTGTAAAAAAATAAGGAAATTACCATGGCATGGACAAGAGAACAGATGGCACAGCGTGCCGCACAAGAGCTACAAGACGGTTATTATGTAAACTTGGGTATTGGTCTACCAACCCTAGTCGCCAACTATATTCCTGAAGATGTGGATGTTTGGTTGCAATCAGAAAATGGTTTATTAGGTATTGGCGAGTTTCCAACCGCAGATAATGTCGATGCTGATTTGATTAATGCTGGCAAGCAAACCGTAACAGCAGAGCCGGGCGCCAGTTACTTTAGTAGCTCAGAGTCATTTGCGATGATTCGTGGCGGCCATGTCAATCTTGCAATACTAGGCGCGATGGAAGTATCAGAAAAAGGGGATTTGGCCAACTGGATGATTCCCAAAAAAATGGTCAAAGGCATGGGCGGCGCGATGGATTTGGTCGCAGGCGTACAGCGTGTGATTGTGCTGATGGAGCAAGTTAATAAACATGGTGAACCAAAAATCCTTGCCAACTGCGAGCTGCCATTAACTGGTAAAGGGGTCGTTGATCGTATTATCACCGAACTTGCGGTGTTAGACGTCACTGACAATGGACTAAAATTGGTTGAGTTGGCAGATGGCGTTAGCTTTGCTGAGCTACAAGAAAAGACGCCAGTGAACATTGCTCAATAAACCTGTTTAATAAATAAGCATTTGTAATATAGGCATCCAAAGAACCTATTTAATAATGGACTATAAAATATGGCGACCACATTACAACAAGATTTGACCGGCAAGGTAGCATTGGTCACAGGCGCTGCCAGCGGTATCGGACGTGATATCGCTGAGACTTATGCCAAGGCAGGTGCCGCAGTTGGTATTGCCGATATTAATCTTGCAGCTGCGCAGCAAACGGTCGACGCTATCGAAGCTACTGGTGGATGCGCACTGGCAATTGCCATGGATGTGACTTCAGAGGATGCCGTAAACGCTGGCGTGCAGCAGTTAGTGGATACCTTTGGTGGTATTGATATTCTTGTCTCTAATGCTGGCATTCAGATTATTGACCCGATTCATAAAATGGCGTTTGATGACTGGAAAAAAATGCTTGCTATCCATTTAGATGGGGCGTTTTTAACCACCAAAGCTGCTGTACAACACATGTATAAAGGCGATAAAGGCGGTACCGTCATCTATATGGGCTCGGTACATTCGCATGAAGCGTCACTTTACAAAGCGCCTTATGTGACCGCCAAACACGGACTACTTGGACTGTGCCGTGTGCTGGCAAAAGAAGGGGCTGAGCATAATGTACGCGCGCATGTGATTTGCCCAGGGTTTGTCAAAACGCCGTTGGTCGAAAAACAAATCCCGCAACAAGCGGCTGAAAAAGGCATCAGTGAAGAATCTGTGGTGAATGACATTATGCTGGTTAATACTGTCGACAAAGAATTTACCACCGTTGATGACATTGCCCAATTGGCGTTATTTTTAGCAGCCTTCCCAAGCAATGTATTTACCGGTCAGTCTATTGTTGCCAGTCATGGTTGGTTTATGAATTAACGGCGCGGTCAATGGAAAGGTTAGCAGGCTGTTTGATTGGTTTAAAAATCATTAGCTTGCTAATAAAACACCAATCCATTAGGATTTGATTTTATGTTAATTTGAGCCAATTATATTGGCTCTTTTTTATGAGCGCCTGTTGCATAATGTTGCGCTGCACGGAGTAAAAAGAATGAATAATGAAGACTTAGCGGTGACCCTTGCTGCAAAACTAAGCCGTGCTATCGAGCAGCAGCAGTTTGAGCAAGCAATTAATGAAGTGCAAGCATTACGCCCGATTGATATCGCTGATGTGTTGGCGCTTATTGAACCCAAATTCGCTTGGCAAATACTTGAGGTTTTGCCCAATCGCTCGACGATATTTGCGTATTTAGACGCTGATATTCAGGTTGCGATGGCTCTTGAGTTTCCGCGCGCAAGCCTAGCAAAGATAGTCGGGGAGATGCCATCTGATGAGCGCACTGACTTATATAAGCATCTAAATCAGGAGCAGCGAGATGCGCTGCTACCCGCACTTGCACAGGCAAAACGTGAAGATATTCGCAGGCTGTCTGCCTATGAAGAGCGCACGGCTGGTGCGTTGATGACATCTGACTATGCCACTTTAGCTGCGCAGATGACTGTTGCAGAGGCATTGGATGCGTTACGATTGGAAGCCCCTGATGCTGAGACTATTTATCATGCTTATGTGATTGATGGTGCGCGTAAGCTGCTAGGCGTGGTGTCATTAAGGGTGCTGATTTTAGCGTCGCCTGAGCAGCTGATTAATGACATCATGGTGCGCTCAGTCATATCTTGTGATGTAAATGACGATCAAGAAGATGTTGCCAAAGCGGTTGCTCGCTATGACTTAATTGCTTTGCCAATTACTGATGCCAGCGGTGCGTTAGTTGGTATCGTCACTCACGATGATGCCATGGACGTTGCTAGCGATGAGGCCACCGATGATTTCCATAAGTCGGGTGGTGTTTCGACTATGGTCGGTAAGTTAAAAGATGTTAGCATTCGTATGTTATACCGCAAGCGCGTATTTTGGCTGGTGTTTTTAGTCTTTGGTAATCTACTTTCAGGGCTTAGTATCTCAAACTTTGAAGATGTTATTGCCGCCAATTTGGTATTGGTGTTTTTCTTACCGCTACTGGTTGATAGTGGTGGTAACGCCGGCTCTCAGTCTGCAACCTTGATGGTACGTGCGCTAGCCACTGGCGATGTGGTCATGCGCGACTGGTTTTCATTGCTCGGTCGCGAAGCCTTGGTTGCGCTCATGCTTGGGGCGACGATGGCGGTAGCTATCGCGCTTATCGGCTATGTGCGCGGTGATGCCGTAGTCTCACTTGTGCTGGCGCTGAGTATGATGTCGGTGGTCATGATTGGCTGTGTGATAGGTATGAGCTTGCCTTTTGTGCTCAATAAACTTGGTTTTGACCCTGCTACTGCCAGTGCGCCTTTGATTACCTCGGTATGTGATGCTTCAGGTGTGCTGATTTATCTGTTTATTGCTTCAAAATTCTTAGCTATTTAATTTCTTCACGCCCTAATAAGGGTAATAAAGAAATAACAACAATTGGCATCAGTCATCAATAATAATTATTAAAAATAAATGGCAGGATAGATGGGTTTTACAAAGCATCATCCTATTGGCGTTGTGGTTTTTTTATCCTTGTAATTGAGCTACACTGTCACGATAAAAGGTTTGGCTAGAAAGCTCATAGGCAGTGTGATTTGGCCTGTTTGTAATAGTATGAATTGAGTTTTTTACCATGCCCACCCACTTGTATAGGCAGTAACGGTAGCTATGTTTAACTTTATGAAGAAAAATAAACCGACCACAAAAACTGAAACTCCGCAGCAGCAGGCAGAACGTGACAGTGCCGTTGACAAGGTTCTGCTCGGCTATGAAGTAGGTACGATTAGCATTGCCACCATGGTAATGGGGCTCGAGCGTAATGGTGAAGAACTTACTTTAGACTTGCGCCTGCCAGAAGATAGTAGCCCTGAGACCATTCAGCAAGAACTGGGTCAGTTGCTGCACCCGCATGGCATCAAAACCATTCATATGAATGTTCGGTTGTCGGCACCAGCTAAGGGTGCAGGATCAACCTTACCAAAGCAAATGCCAAAGACCACGGATGCCATGGCAAATCAATCTAAGCCTACTACAGCACAGTCCAATACCGATAGCGAACCACCGATTTCTAAAGCTGCGCCAACGCAAGCATCACTGGCAGCGCATCCGCGTATTCGTCATATCATTGTCGTGGCATCAGGTAAAGGCGGTGTTGGTAAATCAACGACGACAGTCAATATAGCCTTGGCATTACAAAAATTGGGCAACCGTGTTGGCGTCCTCGATGCTGACATTTATGGTCCTAGTATGCCAACGATGCTTGGCGTCGCTGATGTCAAGCCGCAACTGGAAAACGAGCAGTTTGTGCCTGTCGATGCGCATGGTATGGCGATGCTATCGATTGGTAGTTTGCTTGATGGTGATAATACCCCTGTTGCTTGGCGCGGGCCAAAGGCCACTGGTGCGTTGATGCAGCTGTATAACCAAACCAACTGGCCACAACTAGATTACTTAGTCATTGATATGCCACCAGGTACGGGCGATATCCAATTGACGCTCGCACAGCGTATTCCTGTCACAGGTGCGGTCATTGTTACGACGCCGCAGCATATTGCCTTACTTGATGCGCAAAAAGGTATTGAGATGTTTAATAAAACCAATATTCCGGTGCTTGGTGTGGTTGAGAATATGGCGCTGCATACCTGTAGCAACTGTCATCATACCGAAGCTATCTTTGGTACGGGTGGGGGCGAGTTTATCGCTGAGCAATATCAGGTACCGCTGTTAGGGCAATTGCCACTTGCTAGCGGTATCCGTGCACAAGTAGATAAAGGTGAGCCGAGCGTGTTGGTTGATGATGAGTTTGCGCCGTATTATCTGAGCATTGCTAAGAATATCGAAGCCAATATTAATAAATTTGCCAAGCCAGTCAATGATAAGCGTATTTTTTAATGGCTTTTAGCGATAGCAAAATAGCCTAAGTATATAAAACTGAATGGCTTTGACTTTTAAAAGGGAATATTGTGAGCTTATCGATTTATCAACGTTATTTAGACAATGTTCCCAAGCAGTATAAGTTTTTAAAATTATTCCGCCCGCCGATATACGTGATTGAGCTCTCAAACAATCAAGTGCTTGCCGTTTGCCACTACAAAGATGGCAGCAGCAAACGCCATCAGGTTAATGCGGATTTTAGCAATCGTCGACTGGTGATTGCTGATTTTTTGCCAGCTGTACATGCCATAGATGATTTATTGCTTAGGTTTCCCAAGCATGTATTTGCGTTGAATGGCTTTGCAGTAGTGAATGTGACAGAAGAGCTTACAGACGGTTTGACCAGTATAGAAGTTAAGGTTATTAGAGAAGCCGTTTGGGTAGCTTCAAGACAGGCAAAAAGAAAAATCATAAGTATCACAGTTAGCTACCAAGGACAGGTAGCCTCACAATAAATTTTGGCTAGGATGCCTCAATCATGAATCAAAATCGCAACGAACAAATTCAGCAGTATTCACCTGCGGGTGAAAGACCAGTTAGCCTTGACCAGCTTATTCAAAACGGTCAGCCTGTTTTTGGTGTTTTTGCGCAAGTAAAAAACATTAACTACTTGGACTACCATAGCTATCTTATCTCGCAAAAGGCGCTGCCAAACTGGCGCAAAGATTTAAAAGCCAATCAATTCTGCTTTATTCAAATTATTCAGCCGCCTTATCGAGTTTGTCTAGCACTAGCAACGATTAAGCTAGCAACCAGTGCGTTTGTTTATCTTTATAATAATGAAACGGATGAGTTAGAAGTCTGCGAAGCCTTGCAGCCTTTGACTCGCCAAACGCGTTTAACAGGCGATTGCTATCAAGGGCAAATGGCATTTACCCACTCCAAACTAACCGTTACTTTAGATTTTACGCCTTCGCAGATTAACGTTGTTTTAGATAGTCAAAACCTTGCGCTCAATGCAACCTTAGCAAGGCAGTCACAGCCATTAGCTATCTGTACACCAACGGGCAGGCGAGGCTGGACATTCACCCAAAAAGAACCATTAACCGCTGTATCTGGGCATTTACGCATTAAAGAAAATTCAAAATTTAACGCTGATGCTGCTCGTATTCCTAATTCTCCCGATGCTAAAGCTAAGCAAATAGACTTTAATGATACCACTATTGCCAATCTAGATTGGACGCTCGGCTACATGCGTCATAAGACCAATTGGTTTTGGACCTGTATTAATAGCTATTTGCCAGATGGTCGACATTTTACCTTGAACTTATCAATGGGCGTGAATGAAACGGGAGCCAGTGAAAACGCTTGTTGGCTTGATGGACAAATAGTTTATTTACCGCCCGTGATGTTTGTACGCAAAGATTTGAATATACCCGCGCAAAATACTTGGCGTGTCTATCATCAAAATTTAGGCTGGAGCAATATCGATATTGATTTAACTTTTACGCCGATTACTGTCTATAAAAAGACCGATAATTTTGGCGTGCTTGCCAGTATCTTTGAGCAGTGGATTGGATTGTATAGCGGGGAGATACATTTGGGAGATGAGGTGATTAAGATTGATAAGGTAATGGGATTGGCAGAAGACCATTTTGCTAAATGGTAGTGTAGTGAGCGTAGTTTAGGTAGCAGCAGCAAGACACGTACTAGATATTGAATAGCATGCTTTATTTTTAAGTCGTTGCTGCTCTATAAATTCAGCCGCCAATTCCGTATAATCGTCGCTATCCAAATACGGTATCATAACCACTATTAAATATTTGCTTTTGCTAAGGAAGAACAATGTCTATCAAATCTGACCGCTGGATTCGTAAAATGGCCGAAGAACATGGCATGATTGAACCATATGAGCCAGGTCAAGTGCGCTTTAATGATGCAGGCGAGCGTTTGGTCAGTTATGGCACCTCAAGCTATGGTTATGATGTGCGCTGTGCCCCTGAGTTTAAAGTCTTTACCAACGTGCATTCGGTAGTTGTTGATCCTAAAAACTTCGATGAGAAAAGCTTTATCGATATCGTTGGGGACGAATGTATTATTCCACCAAACTCGTTTGCATTGGCGCGTACCATGGAGTATTTTCGTATTCCACGTGATGTATTGACGATTTGTCTTGGTAAATCAACCTATGCACGCTGCGGTATCATTGTTAACGTGACACCACTTGAGCCTGAGTGGGAAGGGCATGTTACTTTAGAATTTAGTAATACCACCAATTTGCCAGCGCGTATTTATGCAGGCGAAGGCGTGGCACAAATGCTATTTTTCCAAAGTGATGCTGATGACGTCTGCGAAACCAGTTATAAAGACCGTGGCGGTAAATACCAAGGTCAACGCGGTGTGACACTGCCAAGAACTTAAGCGTCTAGAATTTAAGCGCCTAGAACTTAAGTGTTTTTAAGGTTGTCATCCTTTTAGACTCACAATAAAAAAGCCAGTCATATTAAATATGCTGGCTTTTTTATTGTTCTATATTTTGGCTATTTCAAAATCGATGATTCTTTAAAATCAGTTACTTTAAAACTTTTAAACCGGCTTTATTATCACGTTTGGGCTTAGGTGCTGCAACGTTGGTTTTAGAGCTGCTACTTGCAACAGCGTCCTCTTCAGGTTCATAATTGTCATATTCATTAGGGTCAAAAAACATCCCTTGTGAATTTTCTTTAGCATAGATGCCCATTACCGCCGTTAGTGGTACCCAAATCTCTTGGGATACCCCGCTAAAGCGTGCACTAAAGTTAATGTAGTCATTTCCCATACTCATGTTACCGGTTGCACGACTGGCGATATTAAGCACGATACGCCCATCTTGTACATGTTCTCTTGGAATTTGTACGTTATCGGCAGTGGCGTCCACCATCAGGTACGGTGTGAGCGCATTGTCTTCTATCCATTGATATATCGCGCGTACCATATAAGGACGGGTTGGGGTAATAGAGGTGGTTTCTTCGCTCATCTTTGGCTTCCTATGCTGAGGATATGAAATAATAATTAAAAAAGGATTGACGGTAGAGTGTTCATTATAAAAAAGTCATTCATGCTTAATTATTGGTTATTTTAAGGTAGCACTTTGCTATTGTCTAATTAGCGCACACTTTTTTGAAAACTTTCACGCTCGAAGACCCGTTTTTGATAATCAAATAGGGGACGACTGATAGCCCGCGGTAGCTCAATGCCCATTTCTTCCAATCGCCATAGTAAAGGCGCTAATAGCACATCGCACCAACCAAATTCATCTGCCATAAAGTAAGGCTTATGCGCAAATAGTGGTGATATAGTGATTAGTGAATCGCTCAGCTGTTTTTTTGCCATGGCAGCTTGGGCTTTATTAAAACTGTCTGGATGCATAAGTAGACGCTTACCGAGTACCAGCCAATCGCGTTGAATACGCCATGCTAATTGGCGGAATTGTGCCCGCTCTTGCGGCGTTTCAGGCAATAGCTTATTGGCATGGTAACGCTCTTCAAGATACTCAAAGATCACGTTAATCTCATATAGTGTAATTTCCCGCTGCTGCAAGACAGGCAGGGTGTGATAGGGGTTGAGCTCTGTCAAATCTTCAGGACGCTCAGAGTGCAAACGTGATAAATAATAGGCAAGCTTTTTTTCTTCAAGTAATAGACGCACCACATGACTGTCGTAGCCGTCATCAGCGTATAAAATCAGCTGACTACTTGGAATGTCATTCGCATCAATCATGAAAGCCTAATATATTAGTAAAGCCTGTTATCGTAAACAATGTGGCTCTGTTTATCAAGGTAGTGTACGTAAACATTAGGGGTGAGCCTTTTTCCAAATGACATTTTAGTGTTTTATAATCTGTCAAAATAATAAAAAAGGCACTACCGAAGTAATGCTTTTTATATAATACATGGTTTAACTTCTTAAAACACTAGGCGATAAAAACAACCCTTAAACCCTTTGTTTTATTGATGTATAGCGATTTTAGATATATGATGTACTACAACGTACAATATTATCTTACAACATAAAGCGTTATAAATGGCTACCAAGGTGGCTACCAAATTAAGGGGTAAGAAAATGGTTAGAAAGGAGATTAGCACCGACACCCAGATCAAGCGAGCTATTAGGGAAGTCGTGCAAGCTGACAAAGCAGTTAGTTATCCGATAGCAGGTTATAAAGGCTTAGAAGTGCGTATAAGACCGCATAAAGAAGGTGCAGACGCTACTAGCGATTTTAGACACCGTTATACTCACCCCATTACAGGCAAACGCCCATACATGACCCTAGGACAATACCCAGCATTAAGCCTTGCTGATGCCCGTCAATATCATAATGACAATATGCAGCTACTAGCTAAAGGTACTGATCCGATAGAGCATAGAGAAGGTAAAAAGCAAAAAGAACTTACCGAACGCCAAAACACCTTAAACCACTTCATCAACGAATGGCGCGATATTCAAGCCAGCAAAAACCTAAAAAAACGTACTATCAAAAATCTTGAAGAGCTAGTAAGACCGATTGAAAAACAGTTAGGGCATATGAAGGTAACCGACATAACACCCAGTCTAGTTATCAAATTTATTAACAGCATTCAAAAAACCAATACTTATAAAGGATTGAGGGTAAGAACATTACTCAAGAGTATCTTGCAGATTGCTAAAGCTCATATGGTAATTGAGTACAACCCAGCAAGCGACCTACAAGGAACGCTTAAAAGACATACGTCTAAGCACCGCCCAGCATTGAGTAATGATGTAACTGCCTTCGCCAAACTGCTAAACGAAATTGAGCAGCTAGACGATGCAAGCCAGCTATATAACAAGCGTATCTTACAGCTATTATCTTTAACATTTACTCGAGTAGGCGATCTATGCGCTATGCGATGGACTGATATTCATTGGCTCAAAAAGCAATGGCAGTTTAAGCCACAAAAATCAGGTAATAGGGGCGATATGGTAACAAGTCTAGTAATACCACTAGCACCGCAAGCCCTCGCTATACTAAAGCAAATGCAAAGCCTAACAGGTGATAGCGATTATGTATTTCATAACGCTAGGCGCAAAAAAGAGCCTTACCATCATCCGCAAGCGATCAACAAAGTATTAAATAGTGATTTAATGAATAACGGACAAGGCTATAAGGATATACATAGCCCCCATGGCTTTAGAAGTACAGCAAAAACTATGCTTATGGAGCGGCTAGGTTATGATGAACTGATAACTGAGCTTGCACTAGGTCACCGCATGCTTAACGCTTATGGCACTGCATACAATCGAATGACAGGATTAGAGCAGCGAGCAAAAATGATGAATGACTGGGCAAACTACCTAGATGACATAAAAGCTGGCAAGTTTGATAATGTTATTCATGCAGACTTTAAACAACAAGCACAAAAGCAGAGCTAAGACGCTACTGCAATGATCATGCAAGGCTAGGACTAATTACCCGAACGCCAGACATTTCATGCCTTAGGCTGGCATGCCTTGCACCTTTTTTAACTAAGGTATGAATAACAAGCAAGGCATGGCTATGGCAATTTTACCTAAAGACTATTTATCTATTAATGATGTAGCTGATTACTTTAACCACTTAGGTTATGAATACGACTTATCTATTAGCAGGGATAGATATAGGCTCAACAAGGATATTTACGACCTTATAATGCAGAATAAAATATCCGCAGTTTTTTATTTTTTTGATGGTTCTAATTTTAACGCTGCTTACTACTACGTCAAACATGATGACGCTTATAAGCTTTTAATTCAAAATGATGCTTATATAGACGTAATATTTTATGACAGAGTTTATCGCTATGATAATGGTATGAAGCCAGATTTAAGTAAAGACGGTAAATATATTATCAATAAAAGTCATTACATAAACTTTGAAGATATTTATATTGCTAAAGTTGAGTTGGATAAATTACTTAAGATAGATACAACGCAAGATGCTGAAAAGTCACAGCAGCTCATAGATCAACTTGAAAACGAACTTGCACAAGTCAAAGCGCAGTTAGATGACCAGCAACAAGCCCCACAGCGAACCAGAGCGCAAACAGATGAAACCAACACCGATAAAAAGTTAATCGCAATGCTGGCAATTCTACTGGCTAAACAGTCTAATACTTTTCGTATAGGTGACCGCCCTAATGCTACCCAAATAAATGAACAGGTACTTAACTTAACTATGCAAATAGTTGATGAACTAGGCATGAATGAAAATGACACGCTAGGACTTAAAGCCAACACTGATAAAATCAGCAAGGCAGTACAAGCCTATGCTGATATGTTCAAGCTATCAAAAGATTAAAAGCCTCTCGTTTTAATTTTAATTAATTCAAATTAATTTCTTACAACACCCCACGCCCCACAATAAGCCTTAACAACTTTCATCAACTGAATAGGAGTTAAGGCATATGCCTAACACTACCCACGCAACACCTACCAATAAGCTAAACCTAGCTTATCTATTGGCGAACCCAAAAGAGCTTTATCAAGTCAAGCAAATAGCCGATATATTCCACAAGCACCCCGAAACTATTAGACGATGGATTAAAACCGATAAGATCACACCACCATTATCTATCAATGGCGTTTACTACTTTAAAGGTAGCGATATTGTGGAGTATCTAAACGCTACTAATGAAGGGCTTAACCATGGATAAGCTAAAACGTAGTCAAAACCAAATAATCAAAGATCATCTTTTGACAGGTGAACCAATCACACGCTGGCAAGCTATCGAACTTTATAGAATAGCCACGTTACCCACTCGCATTAATCAGTTAGAAAATACAGGCTTAACCATACATCGCAAACGAATAGATAAAGACGGCAAGCATTGGCATGTCTATTGGCTTGATAAAACCACTTTATCCAAAATAAATAATGAGGCAACCAAATGAACGATAATACTCTCCGACTCCTAGAAAATACTCAAAGCGAGCTGACAGTTGCATCAAGCAACCTTAAAGTTTTGTTAAGAGCGTTAAGAGCTATAGAAACTGCCGACCCGAAATCCCAAGCTATTAAAATCGCTCTCGATATTGCTCTAACTAGTAATGTTGAAATAATTTCTGAATGTGCTTACAAAGTGACCATCTCGGTAGAAGAAGATGAAGTGGGAGATGATTATTATGAGTAAATACAATGATACTAAAGTCAGCTTGCTTAAATAGGGGGTAAAGAGTGATTACAGACAAAATAAAGCCCCAAGCTGATGACAAGGGGCTTAACACTTTACTAGGCTCAACAAAGCAAACTAGCACTGACATTATAGCAAATGATGAGATAACAAACAGCCTAATGGCACTAGGACAAGGCGATAAGCTAAGACAGTTTGATGATAATTTTACTATCCATAATGGTGATAGGAGAAGCAATATTATCAACACTGCTGGCAAGGTAGCTATGATACTCAGTGACCATTTACACCAGCCAGCAAACTTAGCTATCTATACGCCTAATAGTGATGAACCTATAGAGGTAACAGACCCAAGCCAGCCCAGTGCTTTTGTTATTGGTAGTCTTAGTTTAGATAGTGACTGGTATGCAGTGAATAACCTAGCTGATGGTACAGTCCTATATAGAGAGCTGGTAAGCCAAGGTCTAAACATTACTATCTTAGTAAGTATTAACCCTTACCACTTTAATAACATGGTTAAGCATTTTGCTGAGGTTAAGCAAGTTATCGTTATGACCACTATAGAGCGAAAAGATGAGATCACAAAGCCACTGCTAGGGGTAAACGTCAAAGCGATAATAACGACTTTTGACTTGATGCTATCGTTTGATAATCACCAGACGCTAGATGATGTTTTGAGCGAGCCTGAAACGATCATAAAAGACTTGTTAGCTGAGGCATGGGGGCAGCTAGGCGATATTGCAGACCAAGCCAGCAAAGCGACCCTTTACCCATTAGAGGCATGGGGCAACGAAGGGCAAGTGCTAAGAGAGGCTTTAACGGCTATTATCTATCATGCACAAGTACCGCCAGCAATGGCAGGGCAATGCATGTTAGGGGCTTTAAGTACTATTATTCAGCAATACATTAACGCCCCTTATGCTTTAGGTGATAAGTTTATGCCAGCCTCGCTATTTTTACTCACTGAGGCAGAAAGCGGAGGCGGTAAAAGTAGAACGGTAGATTTTACTCATAAAGAGCTATTCACTTATCAAAATGAAAAAAGGAAAGAGTACAGGTTATTGCTAGATGAGTGGCTTGCACAAAAAGCCAGCATGCCAAAAAAAGACTTAGAGCTATGGTTACTTGAAAACCCCAAGCCTAAGCAATCTATACTTTTAGTGAAGTCTGGCACTATTCAAGGTTTTTTGGACAATATGCTGATCGGTAACACCACCGATATAGCATGGTCAACGGCTGAGGCAGCGTTATTCCTAAGCGGTCATAGCTTAACCAGTGACACCGCTAAAAGTAACATTAGCCAAATATGTGACATATGGAGCAGTGGCTCGTTTGATAGGCTGCTATCCCCTCGCTATGACACCATAGAGCAAAACAGCATGAATGGGGTTAGGTTCATTTTAGACTTACAAGGGCAGCCACCAGTCATCGCACCAGCGTTAAATGATGAGGCTATGAATGGTCAAGGCTTACTACCTCGTTTTTTGTTCGCCTTTCCTGACAATATGAACGGTCAAATAGTTTATAACACTGATGAGAGGTTAGACGCTAAACCAGAGCAAGACCCAAGATTGCAGGCTTACTGGCAACGATGCCGAACGCTGCTAGACCCTATAGCTGATAGTGTAAATAGAGATAACGAGGGCAATATTATCCGCTTTAATATGCCCTTTAAGGATAGGCAGGCAAGGCAAGCACTAGCCAACTATCAAACTGAGAAAGAAAGCCAGTTATGTAAAGGCGGTAAGTTAGAGAAATACGCCAGTTATGCCAGACGCTTGCACGAGAACACCAGCCGTATCGCCTCAATACTCGCTTACTTTAATGGCAGACGCTTTATATCAGCTGATGACATACATAGAGCCTCACTATTGACTGACTACTCTATAAGCGAGCGTATGCGATACACTGACAAGCCCCAAGCTGGTGATAATGACGCTCAAAAGCTAATCAGCTGGCTGGTGAACTACTGTAATAGGCAATCCGTTAAAGAGCTAGCTTATTCAACAGCACAAAGCAAAGTTACCCCTAAGCACTTACGGCAAAAGTATAATTTTGAATTGATAGCTGAGGTATTAGAAAGCGAGGGTTATATTAAGGTAATAACCAATGGCAGGGCTAGAACAATACAAGTAAGACCTGAGTTATTAGAGGCTAGATAAGGGAAAGCGAGGAAAACAGGAAAACGACAGCTAGAACGCTTACCATGCATACACTAGCCAGCTTTCCTAAATATTAACCTACTAGGCAAGTGGGGAAAGTGAACGGCTATAGATCTGCTAACTTTCCTTACTTGCCTTTTTGCATTTATAAGGGAAAACACTGTAAGCCATATATACCAAGGCTTTAATAACTTACTTTCTTACTTTCCTACTTTCCCCATTTTCCTACTTAGAGCATTATTTATATTCTGTACTAAGCATTGCAATATCAGGGCGTTATTGAAAAATAGCGTCATTTTTCATACAAAGCTATCTCTCTTAAAATCTTATAAATCATGATAGTCGTCATAGCTAAATTTTGTTACTCACACCTAAAACTTCCATACTATTGTTTTATAAGCTACATCAATGTAATATATTGCGCTTTTGTAACCATGTTGTGTCCTATGAATAGTTCATAAAGTCATGCACTTCGCTATATCATTAACTTCTAATTGTGCTGTGAATATTCATTCTAAAAATATTAAGGTCTTTTATGAACTATCGCTCAGATATACAAGTAATAAGAGGACTAGCGGTAATACTTGTAGTCTTATTTCATCTAGGCTTTAACTCAATAAAAAGTGGGTTTTTAGGTGTAGATATTTTTTTTGTTATCAGCGGGTTTTTAATGGCCGTTCTATATGACAAGAATGATATACCTAAATTTTATTTGAGAAGGGCCAAGCGTCTACTACCAGCTTATTACGCCACCATCTTTGTTACTCTTATATTTGCTTACCTATTTACTACTCCAAATGAAACAGCACAAGTAAACACCCAAGCTAAGTATGCTGTCGCCTTTGCTTCTAACCTAGGTTTTTGGGCTCAAAACTCTTATTTCAGTACTACTGACTTTAATCCTCTTCTGCACTTATGGTCTTTAGGTGTAGAGATGCAGTTCTATCTGATCGTACCTTTACTTTATTGGGTATTTAGTAAGAATAAGTTTATGTTCTTACTCATACTGGTTGGAAGCTTAATCTCATGTTTTGTGGTGGTTGGTGTATCACCTAAGACATCATTTTTCATGCTTCCTTTTAGGCTATGGGAGTTTTTAATAGGGTATGGAGCTGCTTATTATTTTACAAATCAGGGTAATGTGAAACTTACTAATTATAGGTGGCTAGGTCTAATTGGGCTGATTGTGGTATGTATAATTCCATTATTTTCTGTAAATGGAGAAGCACTTAGCGCAATCGACGGACATCCTGGACTATTCGCCTTACTTGTTACCCTTGCTACCGCATCGGTTTTAGTATTTGGAATACCTTCTTTTATTGAAAAGTCAGTTATCTCTAGGGTTTTAGAGCGTATTGGGAAGTATTCATATTCTATTTATTTAGCTCACTTTCCTATTATAGTGATCTACTTATCGAAACCATTTTCTGGAACAAATTTAACCATTCCCACTCTTATGGATGGTGTAATTATAGTAGTTCTAATGGTTTTAACTTCAGCAGCACTATATTATTTTTTCGAACATAAGAAGCTTAAAATTAGTGTTACTAAACTCATTGTAGGTTCCTCAGTAAGTTTGGTTTTACTAGCTATGATATTACCAATCATTCAGAATAAGTTCTATTCACAAGAAGAGCTGCTTATCTTTGGCGCTTTTTCAGACAGAAGTACCTATCGTTGTGGAAAGCTAATAAGAGTTTTAGAGCCGCGGGCTATATCTTGTGACTTAACTCCTGAAACCGACAACCCTGAGCAAAAAGTGATGCTTGTTGGTAATAGTCATAGTGACTCCATCAAAACAAGTTTTGTTAAGGTGTCGGAAGCACACCAATCTAAATTATTTTTTATGGTTTCTAATACACCATTAATGAAAGGTGATATTGGTGCTAAGGGAGTGGTTGATGAAGCTATAAGCAAAGGAATTGATAAGTTAGTACTTCACTTCAGTCCATCTGCAATAAGTAATGAAACTATTGACGAGGTGATTTTACATTCTAAACAGGCTGGAATTAAACTATACTTTATTGAACCTGTACCTGTATGGCAGGAGCATATACCAATCTCTATGTACAATGCCATAAATGGGGGAAATAACCCAACTGAAAAACAGACTAAATTGGACTATCTAAAAAAGAACTCTTCTCAAATTAATTTTGTTAGAAATGCCGAACAGAACAGTATTACTTCATTACCTGTAGTAGATTATTTCTGCAAACCAAATTGCTTATATGCTTCCAGTGAAGGCAAGCCTTTCTATTTCGATTCAGGTCACTTAACCATTACTGGTAGTGAGCAGCTTAAAGAAATATTTGATACAATATTATTAGATTAAGAATGTTAATACTATAATGATGGTTGTTTATAATCAAAGAATAGGGCGCTATTAAAAAATAGCGTCTTTTTTATTGTCTATCATTTAGTTTCGTCAGTTTTGGAAGTGCAGTATTAAAGTTTATAGCAAAAATCAAAGATTTATGCATGTGTTAATTAGCTAGAATTATAGATAAAAATTAATCCATGATACAATTATGGTTATAAACTGCTTAATGATTTAGATAACAATTAGAGATCATCATGCCAGCCATTGCCACTACTCGCAGCCTTAGCGACTATTCAAAGATTAATATCTCAGCATGCCGTCAACAGTTAAAACAAGCTGATAAGCCTTTTTTAGATTTTAGTTATCAATATCGTGGCAAGGCTTATAACTACTCTATCCAAGTATCAAAAACCCCCTGCAACTATGGCGGTCATCGTCATTGGTTTTTATGCCCGTCATGCTCAAAGCGTACAAGCGTATTATATTTTGCTGCTACTTACGTATGCAGACATTGTATTGGTGCTAATTATCAATCACAGCTACAGCAACCTATTGACCGCCTATTCAGTCGCTTACATACCATTAGACAGCGTTTAGGCTGGCAAGCAGGGATAGCATACGGCATAGGTGAACGACCCAAAAGAATGCATAAGAGCACGTACAATAGGCTAGTAAGTGAGCATGAGCAGCTAACAGCTAAGGTATGGCAAGCGACACTTGATAAATTACATTGCACCCATTGAGGCTAAGAGATGCGACTACCTGGCATTAACGACTTGATCCAAGATTTACAGCTCGCAAAGCAGATAGCGATTGAGGATAGAAACCCAAACGCCTTAATCATGGCAACCGTTAGCCAAGCTAAGTTACTAGGGCTAGATAAGCCGATCATCAAAGACGTAAATGCCGATGCTGTGCAGTCAATTAGTGACCTAATGAATGAGTTAGCAAACGATGACCAGTTACTACCAAAAAGGATAAGCCATGCACAAGATGAGTATTGACGAGTTAGTGACTGAGCTTGATGAAGCTAGATTGACGGCTAAAGCCAATGGGCAAGCGTCTGCTATGGTCACCGCTACGATGAGCAAAGCTAAGTTATTGGGATTAGATAAAGGCGTTAATGATGGTGATGAGGTGAAACCAGTATCAATCATGATAAACATGGTTGATGCTCGCAATCCTGAAAGGGTGTGCTAGTAAAGTCAATGAGCTAAACTTTTAATTACGCTCCAGTAAAAATATGCATATGGCAGCGGTCACCGCTTGCCAAGTCCTAAACAATTAGACCACCCTATGGCTACCAGTAACCAAAAATTAAAGCTACTGGCTACCAAAACGGCTACCAAACACTGATAATATATTATTATTAATAAGTAAATCAACTAGTTAAGACAATAAAAAAGCACTACCGAAGTAGTGCCTTTTTTATTATTGAGTCTTAGTATTTAATACTTCATTATTTTACGTCTTTCCAGAACTCTTTGTTCAATAAGTAAACTGGAATCAGTAATACTAATAAGAATAAAATCACAAAGAAGCCAATCACTTGACGATCATGACGAACAGGCTCAGCCATCCACGCCATAAAGTTAACCAAGTCACCAACCTCAGATTCAAACTCATCGGCACTCAGCTCTTCTTGCATATTATGCAAGACGTGAGGCATCGCAGCGTTGGCAAGCACTAAGTTATTAGCGCCCCAAGGACGGCTTGGATCTTCATAGAATGACAACAGGTACGTATATACCCAATCATCACCGCGCAGACGTGTCTCAAGAGACAAATCGGGAGGAGCAGCGCCGAACCATGATGCTTGGACTTCAGGGTCAATTTCAGCATTGATATGGTCACCGATTTGATCGGTGGTGACCATCAAATACTTCTCGACCAGTTCAGGTGGTATCTCTAAATCTTTAGCAATGCGCGAGTGGCGAACGTACTGTGCGGAGTGACAACCGGCACAGTAGTTCATAAAGATTTTCGCACCGTTTTGTAGCGAGCCTTTATTGGTAAAATCAATAGGGGCTGTGCTACAAGCTAAGTGTTCAACCACACCGTCAGCATTGGTGAAAGTACCGCATCCACCGCCGCCTGCTGCCAGTGCACTACCAGCAGTCAAGGTTAATGCCGCGCCTAAGCCTAGACCAGCTAGGGATTTAATTAGCGTGCTCATTAGTGACCTCCGGTAACGCGTTCTGGTGGCTGTTTACACTTCTCAATGGCAGTGTAAAACGGCATCAATAAGAAGAACAAGAAATATAGAACTGTGAATATACGTGACAAGATAGTCGCAGTCGGGGTTGCAGGTGTTGCACCCAAGTAGCCTAGTACCACAAAGCTAATCGCAAAGATAGTAAGCGCAATCTTAGATAAGATGCCTTTATAACGTATCGAGCGTACTGGAGATCTATCGAGCCATGGAATTAAGAACAGTACGGCAATCGCACCACCCATTGCAATAACACCACCAAGCTTATCAGGAACCGCACGTAAGATGGCATAGAAAGGTGTGTAGTACCATACTGGCGCAATATGCGCAGGCGTTTTTAGCGAGTTCGCTGTCTCAAAGTTTGGTGGCTCAAGGAAGAAGCCGCCGCCTTCTGGGAAGAAGAACACTACTGCAAAGAACAAGATAAAGAAGACAACAATACCAACCATATCATGCACAGTGTAGTACGGATGGAATTCAATACCGTCTAATGGTACGCCATTTTTATCTTTTAGCTTCTTAATGTCGATGCCATCCGGGTTGTTTGAACCAACATGATGCAGAGCCACTAAATGCATAAAGACTAAGCCAACAAGTACAAGTGGAATAGCGACCACATGCAAGGCAAAGAAGCGGTTTAGGGTGATACCTGAGATAATATAATCACCACGTACCCATTCAGCAAGACCATCACCAATCACAGGCAGTGCAGCAGGTAAGTTTAAGATAACCTGTGCGCCCCAGAATGACATGTTGCCCCAAGGAAGTAGATAACCGAAGAAACCTTCTGCCATCAATGCTAGGTAAATACCCATACCGATGAGCCAAATAAGCTCACGTGGTTTTTGGTATGAACCATATAGCAAGGCGCGGAACATATGCAAATATACTACGACAAAGAACGCAGACGCGCCAGTCGAATGCATATAACGGATGAGCCAGCCACCTTTAACATCACGCATAATGTATTCAACAGAGGCAAATGCCCCTTCGGCACTTGGGTTGTACATCATCGTTAGCCAAATACCAGTCACCAATTGGTTGACTAGTACGACCATAGATAGCACGCCAAAGAAATACCAAAAGTTAAAGTTCTTTGGTGCATAGTACTTTGACATATGATATTCATAGGTTTCAGTCGCAGGAAAGCGCGCGTCCACCCAATGCATTAACTTTTTACCCATGCTCATATTAAGCCTCCCCAATCGTCAAGATGGTACCATCCACGTTGTACTCTGGGACGGGTAAGTTAAGCGGTGCAGGAACACCACTATAAACACGACCCGCTAAATCGTATTTAGAGCCATGACATGGGCAGAAAAATCCACCGTACCAATCATTACCACCTAAATCGGCGGCGCCAACATCAGGACGGTAGTTTGGTGCACAGCCTAAATGCGTACAGACGCCTTCTACCACCAATACTTCTGGCGTAATAGAGCGTTCAGGATTTTTACAGTATTCAGGTTGCAAAGATGCATCAGAATCGGGGTCAGATAATAGTGGCTTTACTGATTCAAGCGTGGTCAGCATCTCTTCAGTGCGCTTGACCACAAAGATAGGTTTACCACGATATTTGACGACAATCATTTGTCCTGCTTCGATAGAACCAATATCTTGGGTCACTGCCGCACCAGCAGCCTCAGCTTTAGCGCTTGGGGTCCAAGAGCGGACAAAAGGTGTTGCCACAGCAGCTACCCCAGCTGCACCAATTACGGCAGTCGAGGCAATAAGAACTCTACGGCGTTGTACGTTAACGCCTTCGGCATGGCTCATTAAAACTTCCTCCAGGTGAATGAAATGGGATTATCCCACACTGGGTTTGTGGCTTAGAAAAATTACAATTATCAAGCCACGTTAGCTGTGCCTAATTTTGCTAATTGTTGCTATTCTAAGCTATTTCGGTCATAAAATAAATTATTGTGTTAAAAATAAAGCAACCTTGATAGGGCACACTACAACGTTAAACAAGGTAGGTAGTCTAAAAGACCTTACTTATCAATGTTTAACAGATGCTGGTATGCAACAAGGCTTATAGGAATAATGACCTTATAATTAATAAGGATATTCAGCAATAGCGAATGATACTTGAAATTCAGACAATGTTCACTAACTTTCAGCACATCACTACTGTGTAAGTAGCCGTTGGCCATTTATTACCACTCTACTTACTAAAATGAAATACTTATAAATCGGCCTACCTTTAATAGTGCATTTTAAATAAGATAGCTATTAAAGGCATAACCATTAAAAGTAAGGCCGTCATGATTCACACTAAGCCTGTAGTACTGTATTTTTCATGCTAACTAGAAATGCTAGCTCTCAAGATTATGCCAGCGCTCAAGCTTAATCATCATCTCATCTTCGATGACCAATAAGCGCTCACTAGCAGCAGTAGCGGCTTCAATATCTTTTGTAAACCACGAACCGTCAGCCAGCTTTTCTTCTAGCTGAGTTTGCTCAGCTTCTAGCGCGGCGATTTCTTTTGGTAAATTATCAAGTTCGCGCTGCTCATTATAGTTGAGCTTTTTAACAGCTGCATTAGGCTTTGCAGCGACCGCAGCTTTATTGCTAGATTTGTTATTGGCAGCATTATCGTTAGAAGATTTAGCACTCTTAGCCTTAGCCGCTTCTTCACGGTTTTTTTGTACCAAATATTCTTGATAACCACCGACATACTCTTTGACGATACCTTTGCCTTCTTCATCTTGGTCAAATACCCAAGTAGAAGTGACGACGTTGTCCATGAATGAGCGGTCATGGCTAATCAGCAGGATAGTGCCGTTAAAGCTACTAACAGACTCTTCTAATAGCTCAAGGGTGGCCATATCCAAATCGTTGGTTGGCTCATCAAGTACTAGAATGTTGGCAGGCTTTAATAGTTGCTTGGCAAGTAGCACACGGTTACGCTCACCACCTGATAAGGCTTTGACAGGCGTACGTGCACGTTCTGGTGCAAATAAGAAATCTTGCAAATAGCTCATGATATGCGTCTTGCGACCGCCGACTTCGACGAAGTCTGAACCTTCTGAGACGTTTTGCGCGACACTGGCCTCAAGGTCTAGCTGATCACGCAGCTGATCAAAAAAGGCAATTTTCAGATTAGTGCCAAGCTCAACCGTACCTGTCTTGGTGACTTCATCGTCAGACATATCGAGTAAGGCTTTAATCAGCGTGGTTTTGCCAGCGCCATTGGGGCCAACGATACCAATCTTATCGCCGCGCATAATCATGGTGCTAAAGTTATCGACTAAGACGTTGCCATCATATTCCAGATGCAAGTTTTTAACTTTACAGACCAGCTTGCCGCTTTTCTCGCCTTCGCCCATAGTGATATTGACGTTACCGACTTGCTCACGGCGACCGCTACGCTCTTCGCGTAAGGCTTTTAGCTCACGGACGCGCCCTTCGTTACGGGTACGACGAGCTTTGATACCTTGGCGAATCCAAACTTCTTCTTGTGCCAGTTTTTTATCAAAGTTAGCATTGTTTTTTTCTTCAGCGAGTAGCTGTTGCTCTTTTAATTCTTGATAACGGGCATAACCTTTAGCGCCTTGGGTGACGTCATAGCTCGTTAATTGACCACGATCAAGCTCAACGATACGGGTGGCGAGCTTATTCACAAATGCTCTATCATGGGTCACGAACAACAAGGTCAAACCTTGCCAATCTAATAAGAAACGCTCTAACCATTCGATACTTTCAACGTCTAAATGGTTGGTTGGCTCATCAAGTAATAGCACATCAGGCTTAGTGACCAGTGCACGGGCAAGTAGTACGCGGCGTTTACGACCACCGGATAATGAAGATAAGTCGTCTTCTGGATCCAGTCCCATAGTGGTAATCAAACGGGTTGCATCGCGTTCTAAATCCCAACCATGTACGGCATCAATATCATGCTGCAGGGTTGCCATATGCTCGCAAGCGTCCATATCGCCATTGGCGCACATATCGACTTGCTTATTATAGTTTATAAGCAAATCAGCGGTGCGGCGGCTACCGCCCATCACGATGTCTAAGATACGTCCGCTGGTTTCAGGGACGTCCTGTTCTAGCATCGCAACACGCATGCTGCTATTGGTGATAATCTCACCGCTGTCAGGCTGCAATGAGCCGTTAATCAGTTTAAATAAGGTGGATTTACCTTCGCCATTACGGCCAATTAAACACACACGCTCGCCAGCATTAATCGCAAAATCAATGCCATCAAGAACAGGAGCGACGCCAAAGGCTAAGTGAATGTCTTTTAAATGTATCAATGCCATAGAATATCTTAAGCTTATATAATAGTGAGGTAGGGGTTGTTGCAAAATTGCCAGCAGTATAACATGCTGCCACCTAACTGTAGTATGCGTATATGCATTTATAAGCACTATTTTATAACAGTTATTTTAAACGGTCATGTGCAAGATTTGACAAAGGCCACGACCATATCATCTGGTATTGAGAATAATATGACTGAACTGAATTCGATAGATAACAATCCCTCTAATAGTCAAGCTGAGCAGTCAGATAGCAAAGCGGATTTACAAGCACAGGTCATTGAATTACAGATGAACTTGTCTCATCTTGAGGTTACTATAGAACGGCTTGATGAGGTTATTACGCGTCAAGACAGAGATATACAAACCTTGCAGCGTCAGGTGCAGTTTATCTATAAACAAGTTCAAAGCCAAGATGGGGAGGGCGGTGTAGCGCCATTTGATGTTATAGCAGATAGACCGCCACACTATTAATAAGTAGAAAAACATTTCTTATTAATAGGCAGTATGACGTGCTGTTTATCATAAGGATATATGTGAGTTTTTGCATAAATATACCGTCTAGTGACTATCCGGTCATATTAGAGGAATAATGTTTTTTTAGGTTGTCTTAATGTAAAAAAAACATTAGTATCCTTTCCCTTAGATACTGTCTACCTAACTAAGTTCGGTGTAGCGGTAAAACAATGTGGATGTTTGGAGATACACAATGGGCGTAAATTTCAATCTAAAGACTCTTACGGTAGCTTTGGCTGCTCTGTCTGCAGCTAGTATCGCTAGCGCGGCAGGTCTTGATCGTTCGGGTCAAGATATCACGGCATTTTTGCAAGATGGCACCTATGCTGAAACCGTTTATACCTATATCGATGCTGATGTGAGTGGTAAAGACTCTTCAGATAATAAAATTGATGATATCGCAGAGTCGTATGATTTTTTCCGTTATGGCGTAAAAGCAGATATCAATGAGACCTTTAGTATCGGTATCTTATATGATGAGCCGTTTGGTGCTGCCGCTGATTATAGCGGTAAGAATGATTTTATAGATGCAAAGGGTGAAGGCACCAATGTAGAAGTACGTACTGAAAGTATTACTGGTATTCTTGGTGCAAAACTTGGTGAAAACAAAAATTTCCAAGTATATGGTGGTCCAGTAGCCCAACGTGTACAAGCAGATGTGAAATTACGTGGAACTGCTTATAGTGTTGCTAATGGTTATACTACAAATATCAGTACTGATCAGGACTATGGCTGGATTGCAGGTGTAGCTTACAGTAAGCCCGAAATTGCTTTAAAAGCTGCATTGACCTATCGTTCAGAAATTGAACATGATACAAAAGCTGCAGAAATCTATCCTTTTGTCGCTAATTTACCACCTGCGGCAGGCCTTTCCACTAATAGAAGCGGCAACATTGAAATTAATACACCTAAGTCTTTAAATTTTGACTTTCAAACGGGTATTAATCCGACTACGTTAGCTACGGCTAAAGTGCGCTGGGTGCCTTGGAGTGATTTCGCGATTACGCCATCGTTATATAATGATGTTAGTAAAGTCTTAGCCACATTACCTGCTGGAGCGGGTATACCTGCTGAGGGTCTAGATTTAGTTAGTTATGATAAAGACCAGTGGCAGATTGAGTTGGGTCTTGCTAAGCGTTTAGCGCCAAAGTTTGCAGTTAGCGGTACCGTTGGTTGGGATAGTGGTGCTGGTAACCCTGTCACCTCACTTGGTCCAATTGAAGGTTATTACAGTGTCGGTCTAGGTGGTAAATATGACATCACTGAGAACTGGGCAGTATCAGCTGGTGGTAAATACCTATGGTTCGGTGATGCTGAAGGGCAAATACCAAGTAAAACAGTTGTTAGTAACTTTGAAGACAATGATGGCTTTGCCTTTGGTATCAAGCTATCTTATCAAGCTAAGTAAAACTAGAAATTGTTAATATTGATATAAGTTATATTTTGTAGATAAAAAGACGACCTTAAATGGGTCGTTTTTTTTATGTTTATAATAAAGAAAATAAAATAATAAATACCTTTTAACTGAAGAGTAAAAACTTATATTTTCCGATTTAAGTTCGCTAGTATAATTAATTAAAAATTAATGATTCTATTTTAGTAAACTATTGTTTATTAAAGGAATTTAGTTTTTTGTACCGTTCAGTCATTAACAAGAAATAATGCATTTTAATTGTTGTTTTAGTGTCAGAAAGTCATTACTATTCATTTCAGGACGTCGTTTACATAATCTTATATTTCGCGTAACAATGCTAAATGTTAATTATTACAACGATTAAACAATGAGGATGTTTGGAGATATACAATGCGCGCTACTTTTCATTTAAAAACTCTTGCTGTAGCGATTGCTACTCTTTCTGTAGCCAGTATGACCAATGCTGCAGGTCTTGATCGTTCAGGTCAGGATATCACTGCATTCTTACAAGATGGCACATACGCTGAAGCCGTTTATACCTATATCGATGCTGATGTTAGCGGATTTGATAACAGACGTGTTGCTAGTGACGATGCAGGTTATATTCAAGGTAACAGTACAGGTGATATCGCTGAGTCTTATGATTTCTTCCGCTATGGTGTAAAAGCAGATGTTAACGATACTTTTAGTGTCGGTATCTTATATGATGAGCCATTTGGTGCTGCTGCTGCTTATACTGGAGACAATAATTTTACCGGTGCTCCTACTGCAGCAATAGATGGTCTTATTGCACAACAGTTAGACGGAAAAGTTCCAGGACAAACAATTACTAGCGCTGCAGGACTTGATACGTACGTTAAAGGGGTCCAGCAACAATTAGCAGCAGGCAGAGAACAAGTTAGACAAGGTGAAGCAGCGATTGCGGCGAATCCAGCTCTTGAACCCGTTTTGCGTCCTCAAATTGATGCTGGTAAAGCGCAAATTGCTGCCGGCGAAGCACAAGTAGCTCCTTTGGTAGGGCTCAATGGTTACGCTGCTGGTCAACTTTCTAACACTGAGGGTACTAACGTTGAAGTGCGCTCTGAAAGTATTACCGCTATCATGGGAATGAAGCTTGGTGCCGATAAAAACATCCAGATTTATGGTGGCCCAGTTGCTCAGCGCGTTCAAGCTGATGTAAGATTGCGTGGCAGTGCATATGGACCTGCCACAGGTTATACTTCACATATTAGCCCAGATCAAGATTATGGTTATATATTAGGCGCTTCATATAGTAAACCCGAAATTGCTTTAAAAGCAGCACTGACCTATCGTTCAGAGATTGACCATAAAATGGATATTACTGAAACATATCCACTAGCGGGTCTGTTAGCGGGTAATCCAGCGGCGGCCACTCAAACTAATGCAATGGAAATTACAACGCCAAAATCAGTAAACTTTGATTTCCAGACGGGTGTTAATCCAACAACATTAGCTACAGCAAAAGTACGCTGGGTACCATGGGGTGATTTTAATATTACACCACCGTTATATAATGCAGTTAGTAAGAATAACCCTGCATACGGTCCTGATGGCTTAGCACTGGTTGAGTATGGCGATGATCAGTGGCAGGTAGAACTTGGTCTTGCTAAACGTTTAGCGCCAGCTTTAGCAGTCAGTGGTACAGTTGGTTGGGATAGTGGTGCAGGTAATCCAACGACATCATTGGGTCCAATTGATGGCTATTATAGCGTTGGTCTAGGTGCTAAATACAACGTTACCCCTGAATGGGCGGTATCAGCAGGTGGTAAATACCTATGGTTCGGTGATGCCAAAGGTCAGCTACCTACTCAGCAAATTGTTGGTGATTTCCAAGACAATGATGGATTTATTGCTGGCGTGAAATTATCTTATCAAGGAAAGTAATTAAGTTTTCTATTGCTAAGTAGTAAGACTAATGTTCGTAAAAGCAAAGTAGCCGTACAGGTTACTTTGCTTTTTTTGTACTTATATATTTAGAAAGTGCCTTAAAAGAGCTTTTCGATTAACATGCCTAATACATGGTATTCTTTATTAATATCCAGTATTATCATGAGCTTAATTTGAATCGATTAATATTTTTTCTTAGTAAATAATTTATAGGCTCTCATATATTGCCTTAAAGTTTGAAAATGGAGTTGCTATAAGACTCAACTTTAATTATGATACTTAAGTCGGTTACGTTATCTTACATAGCTGTAATGTCTGATGTTTAGGAAATGTGAAGATCGAGTCATCGATTCTTACTTCTAAAGATTTAGTTCAAAGTCGTTTGGCAAAGGATTGCATAGCATCAGCTGAAGTTACTGATATAAGACATATTAGAACCAAGCTATTTGCCAGTTATTATATTCATGGAGGATATCAAGTGTCTCAAAAATTCCCTATCTCTAAACTCACCCTTGCTCTTATTACTCTATCGGCTGCGTCATTGACACAGGCCGCTGGTCTTGATCGTTCTGGTCAAGAAATTAAAGGGTTTTTTAATCCCGGCACCTATGCAGAAGTTGATTTCGCTTATATTAGTACAGACATCACCGGTCATGACAATGGTTATAAAGATCCTCAGAACGCAGGAGCCTCTATTGGACTTTCGAAGAATGAGTCAGACTATGTAAAAGGTAATGCTATTAATAATATCACTGACGATCCTTATACTTTCATGCGTTATGGAGTAAAAACAGACGTCAACGAAAATATCAGTGTTGGTCTATTTTATGATGAGCCTTGGGGTGCTGAAGTAAGACATTCAGGCAACAATAGTTTTGTTGCAAATGAAGATCAGTTAGTAGCTGTTCCCAACCCAGGTAAAAAAGAAGATGAATCTCAATCAGATTTTATACCTTTACCTATGGAAGTAGTAAATCCTTCAGTTGGTACTGATGGCTATGATAATGCGACTAATGTGACTGTACATACTGAATCATGGACAGGTTTGGTTGGTTATAAATCTAATGGTTTCCAAGTATATGGTGGTCCAGTTTTGCAAAAAGCAAAAGCTGACGTACATCTACGAGGCAACGCTTATACCGCACTTACAGGCTATGATGCAAACGTTAACAATGATACAGCTTGGGGTTGGGCAGCCGGTCTTGCCTATAGTAAACCGGAAATAGCATTAAATGCTGCGCTGACTTACCGTTCAAAAATCAAACATAAAGCGGATATTGCTGAAACTTTGCCTTTGCTAGGTACTGGTCTCAAGGATATTGCTTTAGGCAATATGGGTCTGACACCAGAACAAATAGCTGCGATAGGTCCAAATGCTATTACTGAAACATCTATTAGTACTCCTGAATCAGTTAACCTAAATATTCAGACCGGATTAAGTGAGAAGTATCAGTTATTGGGTACGCTTGATGTGCGCTGGGTACCATGGAGCGATTTTTCGATTGTTCCGCCTTTATATAATGCATTTTCTAAAGTCGCCGAACCTAACGGACTACCGTTACTAGATTATAGCGAAGATCAATGGAAGGTTGATGTTGGCTTAGCTAAACGCTTCAATGAAAAGCTTGCAGGTTCAGTAGTAGTGGGTTGGGACTCTGGTGCCGGCGATCCAGCTAGCTCTCTAGGACCTGTAAAAGGCTATTATAGTATTGGAGGGGGTGTCAAATATAATGTAACCCCAGAGTGGGCGGTGTCAGTTGGTGGTAAATATCTCAAATTTGGTGATGCGACAGCGCAACTTCCAAATGGATATACTGTAGGTAAGTTCGAAGATAATGATGGCTATATTGCCGGTGTGAAACTTTCTTATCAAAGCCAGTAACTTGTCATTTAATAATGACATCTTAAATACAATATTTTTAAAGCTTCTCTAATAGATTTGTTAGAGAAGCTTAATCTAGAATATCTGTGATAATGGGTTAATTTAATGTTCATGTAAAATTTAGCATCTTTCAAGTGAACGTTTAGGTCTATTTCAATGAACAAACGTGTTTTTTATTAATTGACTTTGTAAACTAAATTTGATTATCTATAGTTCTTATCTAAACATTAGTATGACCAGTAGTAGATAAAGGAATATCAATCAATCATCCATGGAGGAAGAAGAATGTCACCTAACCGTCATTCAATCACGGCCGTATCAACAGCTAAAAAATTTAAAACCCCGCTTAAAGTTAGTGCTGTACTGCTTACAACAATGATACTCGCAGCTTGTAACACTACAGATGATCCTTCTTATAATTTAAAAGATGTCTTTCCTATAGTCAAGCCTGAGCCTAAGCCGCCAACGCCAACGCCAACGCCAACGCCAACGCCAACGCCAACGCCAACGCCAACGCCAACGCCTACGCCTACGCCTACGCCAACGCCAACGCCTACGCCTACGCCTACGCCAACGCCAACGCCAACGCCGACGCCAACGCCAACGCCAACGCCAACGCCGACGCCGACACCGACACCGACGCCAACGCCAACGCCAACGCCAACGCCAACGCCAACGCCGACACCAACGCCGACACCAACGCCGACACCAACGCCGACACCAACGCCGACACCAACGCCAACGCCAACGCCGACACCGACGCCAACGCCAACGCCGACACCAACGCCGACGCCAACGCCAACGCCAACGCCAACGCCAACACCAACGCCAACACCAACGCCGACACCAACGCCGACACCAACGCCGACACCAACGCCGACACCAACGCCGACACCAACGCCGACACCAACGCCGACGCCAACGCCGACGCCAACGCCGACGCCAACGCCAACGCCAACGCCAACGCCAACGCTACCAGTTAATGAGGTCAATCCTGTAGATAGTGAAATGACAGGTGTGCAAAGTTTTACTCTATCTAATGCTGACGCGATTGGTTTCAGATCATTCTGGGACGATAAGGATAATAAAGCGAGTGATGACAGAAAAGATGAATTTACTAACACCAGGAACGGCAATAACTTTACCGCTTTTGATACTTTAACCGCTCGTGCTGATTTAACTAAACCTGATACTGTGAAGGGAAGTGTCACTGCGAAGATATCTACCCCTAGTGATGCTATTTACAATAGTAATACTAAAGGATTCAAGGTATACAATGGTTCAGCAAAAGTTGATGTTGCTAAGCCTATTAGTACTAGTT
>NZ_JACHXL010000003.1 GCF_014192115.1 Psychrobacter luti | reverse complement strand
CGTATTCAACTTAAATTAAAAGGACTGAGTCCTGTGCAATACAGAACTCAGTCCTTGTTATAAACTAAACCGTCCAACATTTGGGGGTCAGTTCAATGCCGATGCATATACCCTTTTTTAATATAATAAGAAATAGTGTTAATTTAAATATACTTACTTTTTTATTCTGTATTCGCTCCACTATAAAATAAATACAGTGCTAATAGCATAGAGTTATAGCTATAAAAATCGTACCCAAAGAAAAGCCCCGAACCTAGGGCGATGGGTTCAGGGCTATGGCGTTTCATATTATTGTTATTATCTCTTCCGTGTTGACTCATCCTAAGTCACAAACAGTACTCTATAAGACAGCGGGCTGACCTGTGCTTTTATTAGTACTGCCTCAACACTACATCCTTGCATATCCTTGTGTTGATGGTTGTATTCTAGGCCAATTGATTAATAGCGCATAGAGGCTAATGACCTTATTTAGCGTAAGCATTTGCTTACGTTTGAATCGTTCAATACACGTAAACACTTTCAACGTCTTAACAATCGCTCTTCTCTTCTGCTTCTGCGTGCTCTTTTGATACTTTGCAGCCCTCTTTCTTGCCCGCTTCAATGGTATTTTTTGCCTCTTTGACATCCTCTGCTTTTTCGGTAGGGGCATTGCTTTCTTGTTTACTCGCCTGCTCTGGCTCATATTGTAGCGTCGTCATCACCGGAAAATGATCAGAGCCAATAGACGGCATGCGCTTGATATCGACTACGGTGAAGCACGCACTGTGGAAAATGTGGTCTAGAGCCCAGCGTAAAAAGGGGTACTTAACATGAAAGGTATTGATAAAATGGCGCCCGATACGCGGGTCTAACAAGCCTGAGATACGCTGAAAGCGCCGAGTGGTTTTTGACCAAGCAACATCATTTAGATCACCCGCCAATATAGCAGTCTGGTTATTCTCTTTGATATGTTTTCCAACCATCAATAGCTCAGCATCACGGGTAGTAGATTTATCCGCTTCTGTCGGACTGGGTGGCATCGGGTGTAAGCAGTAAAGCCAAATGATTTGTCCGCCTTGCAAGCGCATCTGCGTATGAATAGAAGGTATGTCATCTATGATCAAATACTTAACTTCAGGATCTATCAGCTCAAGCTTGGAATAGAGGTGCATACCATACAGATTGTCTAATGGTACTTTTACGGTATAAGGATAATCAACTTCAATTTGATTAAGCGCTTTCTCCCATTTCTTATCCGTTTCTAAAGTTATTAAAATATCAGGCTGTTTGTCTTTGACCAAATCAACCAGTTTTTGGGTCTCATCATTAGGCGTCAAAACATTTGAGACCATGATTTTTAACTGACATTCCTGAACTTCCGGCTTATCTTTGGCATTTTTTACTTCTTTTTTCCATAGTTTGGTATAGGGCAATACCATACGCAGCTGAAAGGCTAAAGTGATACTCAAGACTATAAATAGTAGCCACTGTCCCTGTTGCCAATCTGAGCCAAATGCCAGCATCCCAATCCAAGCGGCTATGCCAAGTATCATAATTTGAATACGTGGGAACTCAACGCCGCGTACCCACCAATTATCAAGTGGTAGCCAGCCCCAAATGGTGACAAATGCGATTAGCCCCGCCAACCACTGCGCGCCATAATATAATAGGGAGAAATCCATAATGTGTATCGACCGTTTCTTAAATGAATGATGAAGCCAAGGGTTATATTAATTTACTGTTTGCACTAACTGACAGTGACCAAGTTCAACTTGTTGCTATATAAACCGTTGTTATCTAAATTGTTGCTGCTTAAATCACCACTACCCAAACTGCACATAGTAAAAATCTAATATAAAGTTGAGTAATAGCTGCTTACTTTAGCATTTCATGACCGCAACGCCTACTATTGAACATAAATTACGCTATAGCCACTATAAAAAGTTACAATCTAAAGTGATTGATAAACGGCCACTCTAATCAACAATAATTGTCATAAATAGTTCGCCGTAGAACAAGCAGCAAGATTTATTGAAACTATATTTAAAATCATCACCCAGCGTGATAGTGAACATCATACTTATGTCTATAAAACACTGGAAATTCTCTAAAAAACCTTGCTTTTTCGGGCTATTCACGGCATTGTTATTGGTTGGCGATGCAACAATTTATTGTAAAAAGGATTAAGTTTCATGAGTAATTTAACAGTAGGCTTGGTAGGCTGGCGCGGTATGGTCGGGTCAGTATTGATAGAGCGTATGCGTGAAGAAAAAGACTTTGACGGTATGACACCGGTGTTTTTTTCAACCAGTAACGCCGGCGGCGACGCACCAAGCTTTGATGGTATCAAGACCAGCCAACTAAAAGATGCTCATGATATTGCAGCACTTGCTGCTTGTGATGTGATTATTACCTGCCAAGGTGGTGACTACACCTCAAAAGTTCATCAACCACTGCGCGATAGTGGCTGGACTGGCTACTGGATTGATGCGGCAAGCACCTTACGCATGGAAGACGACAGCATCATTATTCTTGACCCTGTTAACCGCAGCGTCATCGATAGTGCGCTTGCGAATGGCAAAAAAGACTTTATTGGCGGTAACTGTACCGTGTCACTCATGCTGATGGCGATTGGTGAGTTATTTAATAAAGGTTGGGTTGAATGGGTCAGCGCCATGACGTATCAAGCAGCTAGCGGTTCTGGTGCCAACAACATGCGTGAGCTTATCGAAGGCATGGGTGTGCTACATGATGCTGTTAAAGACGAGCTTGCCAATCCTGCCAGCGCCATTCTTGAAATTGATAAGAAAATTGCCCAGACTCAACGCTCAGACGATTTCCCTAAGCAGTATTTTGGTGTGCCACTAGCCGGTAGCTTAATTCCTTATATCGACGCGCAACTGGAAAACAAGCAGTCACGTGAAGAGTGGAAAGGTGGCGTCGAAACCAATAAAATCCTTGGTAATTCTGAAGCAGATAAGATTGCTATCGACGGTATGTGTGTCCGCGTTGGCGCAATGCGCTGTCATGCACAAGGTTTAACGATTAAGCTTAAAAAAGACATTCCATTAGAAGAGATTGAAGTGGCACTGAAGAATAGCGGTAATGAGTGGCTAGATGTGGTCGAAGACAATAAAGAAGCCACTATGAATCGCTTAACACCCGTTGCAGTGACGGGCACTTTGACTGTCGCATTAGGTCGCCTGCGTAAGCTTAATATGGGTCCTGAGTATCTAGGTGCATTTACCGTTGGTGACCAACTATTATGGGGCGCTGCTGAGCCATTGCGTCGCATGCTGAATATCATTCGCGAGCAAAACAGCTAAACCCGATACTCTGAATTTAGATACAAAAAAGACAGCAATCGCTGTCTTTTTTTATGAACTATTTTTGCTGATAAGCAATCATGATTTCATTGCGGTGCATAAATGGCAGCGTCCATGGTGGATTATAACGTGCCAGTTCAGGTACACCTGTCATCGTTAATTTTTGCGACAGCATCCAAGACTGTAATTCTACTGTTTTAGTAGCTACCTTTTCACTGCCAGCAAGTCCTGAGAATTTAATTACCCCATAAGTCTGCGGCGGCACTTCGATAATTGTGATGTCTGGATTATTCGGCTTCGGTAGCGTTTGCATACTGTATTGGCTTGGCATAGTAAATTGTACACGCCATTGACCATCAGTCTGCTGCATACTCACAAGCGATTTTTTGCGACGCTCCATTATTCTTAGTATCAGATTGCTTTGCTTCGAATTTCATGGCTACAGGAGCAGTCATACTGATTTTACTACTCTCCCCGTTTGATACCGTATTATTACCAAAGATATAATTCGCTAATATCTTAAACCCTTTACGGCTAGCTTCATCTTGGTTACCAGATACCCAAGTCTGTGCCACCAGCTGACTATCATAGCGACGCAACTCAAAATCCTCTACTTGCGACAATACCGTGTATTTCGGCTCTTCGGTAGCCATAGCTGCTCCTGATAGCAATAATGCACTGGTTAATACACGCCACTTGATAGCGTTCCATTCAATAACGAACGTTTCGATAAGAAGTAGGTTGCTTTGCTTATATCATCTCTCCTGCGTACAAAAAGAGGATTTGATACTCTTAAATTTGCAGCAGTTATTTATTTACTGCAGCAATGGCTTGGTGGAACTGTCTGTGTCTTTTGGTCATAGCGTAGTAATAAAAAAGATTAATCTTTTAAATTAACTTTAAACATGCTTAGGCTATTTTATGGATGTCTCTGTTCCTTATTCAAAATGACGCTACCTTAAATATCGATGTCCAAAAAAATACCTAACAATGCTATAATTGACGCTATTTTCTTAGCTTAAATAGCGGTTAACTTATGCAATTTGTCTTACATAAAACAGCCAGCGGCATCACGCGTGCGCGCCGTGGTACGGTTCACCTCAATCATGGCGACGTACAAACGCCAGCCTTTATGCCAGTAGGTACTTACGGTACCGTTAAAGGCATGCTACCACGTGATATCGAAGCCATTGGCGCAGATATTATCTTGGGCAATACCTTTCATTTATGGCTGCGTCCGGGTACGGATATCATTGATAAATTTGGCGGTCTGCATAAATTTATGCACTGGGATAAACCCATCCTCACTGATTCAGGCGGATTCCAAGTATTCAGTCTGGGTGCGATGCGTAAAATTACCGAAGAAGGCGTTAACTTTAAATCGCCTATTGATGGCGCGAAAGTATTTTTATCGCCAGAAAAATCGATGCAGATTCAATATAGCTTAAATTCAGATATCGTCATGCAGTTCGATGAGTGTACGCCCTATCCTGCTACTCATGATGAAGCCAAAAAATCATTGGAGTTGTCGCTACGTTGGGGACAGCGCTGCGTTGATAAACACAATAAGCTTGGTAATACCAATGCGTTATTTGGCATCATCCAAGGCAGTATGTATGCCGATTTGCGTAAGCAATCACTTGAAGGTCTGCTTGAGATTGGCTTTGACGGTTACGCCATCGGTGGTTTGTCCGTTGGCGAGCCAAAAGAAGAGATGATAGATGTCTTAGATTATATTGCAGATGATATGCCAGCTGACAAGCCGCGCTATCTGATGGGTGTTGGTAAGCCTGAAGACCTCGTTGAAGGCGTACGCCGCGGCGTCGATATGTTCGATTGCGTCATGCCGACTCGTAACGCCCGTAATGGTCATTACTTTGTCGCAGGCGACGCTGAAAATGCGGGCGTGGTACGTATACGTAACAGCCAATATCGCACCGATGAAGGTCCATTAGACCCTGAATGCGATTGCTATACCTGTCAAAACTTTAGCCGTGCTTACTTATCTCATCTTAATAAATGCAAAGAGATGCTAGGTGCGCAGTTGGCAACCATTCATAACTTACGTTACTATCAACGTTTGATGCAAGGTATCAGAGACGCGATTGAAAAAGATACCTTTGATGAATTTGTGAATGAGTTCTATAGTAAACGTGGACAAACCGTCCCTGAACTTAATTTACGTTAGGCGTTTTCAGGGCTATTCGATATAATTAACAACCATTAAATAAATTAGTTAGCATACAAAAAGGGCTTAAGATATTTCTTAAGCCCTTTTTTATAACCTAAAATACTAATACTATTAATAAGTAAGAGAAAGTCTATCCATTAGCTCATTAAAGTGGTTACAAAAACGATGATTACAGCAATCGGCGCAATGAATTTAGCAACGATTTGCCATAACTGCCAGGTAAAGTTAGACAATCCAAGTTCTTGCTGAATGCTGCGTTGATCCATTTGCCAACCGACAAAGATAATCGCGGCAAGACCGGTCAAAGGTAACATGAATTTACTGGTTAATTTATCTAACACATCAAAGATACCGTTACCCATGATAGTGAAGTCAGACCATAAATTGAATGACAACAAAGCTGCAATACCTAATAACCAAACCGCAATACTGGCTACGATGGTCGATACGGTACGGCTCATTGGCGTACGCTCTTCTAAAAGCTCAACCGTTGGCTCAAGCAATGAGATTGATGATGTCACGGCGGCAAAGGTAATTAGTAAGAAGAACAACGTACCAATAACGGCACCGGCACCCATGCTACCAAACGCGATGGGCAGACTGACAAAGATAAGACCAGGACCTGAAGCCGGATCAAGACCGTTGTTAAAGATGATTGGGAAAATAGCTAAACCAGCAGCCAAGGCAATAATGGTATCTAAAATCACTACTGTACGCGCGGTGCTTAATAGATTGACATCACGACCCAGATAAGAGCCATAAGCAACCATAATACCCATACCGATAGATAAGGTAAAGAAAGCATGTCCGAGTGCTGCTAGCATCACATCGGCATTCAACTTACTAAGGTCTGGAGCAAACAGATAATTAACCGCTTCACCAAAACCGCCGTTCATAACGTTATAGCCGACGATGACGAATAAAATAATACCCAATAATGGCATGAGAACTTTGGCCGTGTTTTCAATACCCTTCGTCACACCCACGCCAACAATCAAAGCGGTAATGACCATGAAAACTGTATGCCAGATAGTTAAGGTACCTGCTGACGCTAACATCGCATCAAAGGTTGCAGCTACAGAGTCGCTATCTTGACCCGCAAAGCTTCCTGAACCAACTTTGGTAATATAGTTAAGCGCCCAACCACCGATGACACTATAAAACGATAGAATTAAAAAACCACCTAAGATACCAGTCGCACCGACAATACCCCAACTGCGTGATTTGCCTTCGCTTGCTGCAACGTCAGAAAATGTATTGATAGGGTTTTTTTGCCCACGGCGACCAATTAACCATTCTGCAACCAAGATTGGAAAACCAATAAGGGCAAGACAAAATAAATAGGCGATAACAAAAGCTGAACCACCGCTCTCCCCAACCATATAAGGGAACTTCCAAATATTTCCTAAGCCAACTGCCGATCCTACTGCTGCCAGTACGAAGCCAAAACTTGAGCTCCACTGAGCATGTTCTTGTTTATTAATAGCCATTTTGCCTTCCTCATGCCTCAATTAATGCTGCTTATAATCTTCCTTGATTATTATAAATCAGCCACTATTTTATGCGGTAATTTAATTAACATGCCAATGTGACACATCTAGCAACATTATGAAAGAATTGTTTACAATATCGTAAACGCTCAGTTTCTGCTAAGCGGCCAAAAAAGTCAAGTAGCGATAAATATAAAAAGCCATAACAAATAGTTATGGCTTTTTATATTTATCGGAAAAAATTACAAGAGTTCGCCGATTTTAGAATTACGTATGAGGCTTAAGTTATAACATCGTTTTTATATATGCCTGCTTGATATTGGTTTTAGCTACTGCTTATATATTTAGTTAAATGATATTAACGCACAACACCGCGGCGACTTTTTTGCAGCGAATCGATTAAAAGGGTAATTTTTGGTTCTTGAGGTAATAGCTCTTCTTTTAATATCTCTAGCGCTTGAGCCGTCGTTAAACCCGAACGATAGACAGTGCGGTACGCTTGACGCAAGACATCAATCGTCTCTTTAGACCAGTCTTTACGGCGCATACCTTCGACATTTAAGCCATGTGCTTTCGCAGGATTACCAGATACCATGGTGAAAGCAGCCACATCCTTTAGAATAAGACTTGCGCCCCCCACTAGACTATAATCATCAACGGTGCAAAATTGATGAATACCTGAGTTACCGCCGATAATCGTATGATTGCCGATGGTCACATGGCCGGCAATGCCGACGTTATTTGCCAACACGTTATGGTCGCCAATTAAGCAATCATGGGCAATATGGGTATTGACCATCAAGAGATTATGATTGCCAATTTTAGTCAAGCCGCCGTCTTGCTCAGTACCACGGTGTAAGCTACAAGCCTCACGAATGGTATTATGATCACCAATCTCAAGCCAAGTGCGCTCACCAGCGTACTTCAAATCCTGTGGGTCTTCACCGATGCTGGCAAACTGATAGAACTGATTGTACGCACCGATACGCGTCAATCGTGCCACGACCACATGACGGTGTAAAACCGTATGGGCGCCAATGGAAACTTCATCACCGACAATACAATAAGGACCAATGGTGGCAGTTTCATCAATCTTAGCGGACGGTGAGATGAGTGCTGTTGGATGGATCTGACTCATAATGAGGGCCTTTGTATCATCTAATGCGAGTAAATGGTAAAACAAATACAGACAGTTTAGCGTTAATAATCACCCTAATACCAGCTGCGTTTAGAAACCACTGTGATTAAAACTATCATTCTGTCTAAAATATAGATATGACTCTAATTTTTACTATTGGTGGCAGGTCTAAACAATCTCACCGACCCACTGCGCAACATCTATAAAGCTATTTTATTGTTCCTGACGTGCAATCATAATTTGAGCACTAGCAGCAAGCTCATCTTCTACATGGACGGTACAATCAAACTTGTAGATACCCTGCTTTTGCATCACGGTTTTAGCACGGATAATCAGCTGGTCACCAGGGATAACGCGGCGCTTAAAACGCACTTTATCTACTCCAGCAAACAGATATAAATAACCATCTTCTGCTGTTAAACCGGCACTAATAAAACCAAGGACACCTGATACTTGTGCCATCGACTCAACCATCAAGACGCCTGGCATAATCGGCTCATCAGGAAAATGCCCATTAAAAAACTCTTCGTTAATGGTCACATTTTTGATACCGGTAATACATTCACCAGGGGTGCAAGATATCACTCTATCTACTAGCATAAAGGGATAACGATGCGGCAGATAATGCTTTAGAGTCTGATAAGTTAATGGCAATGTTAAACCTTGTTCCGCCAAACTTTTGATGTCTTCATCAGTAGGTCTATCAATATCAGTTATGCTCATAATGAGGCTTCCTTGCTGTATGCTAAGCTTTACTTTGTCTTTAAGCGTTGCTGTGTTTATAAACTCTAAGAATAATTGACTGTCGCGTTAACTGAGTGCTTATTATTAGGTACTAATCACTCTGTAATAGTCATGCTGTACCTTTCATGCTGGATTAGTCACGCCCAAGCTGACGAAAACGTACCGCTGCACGCCGCCAATTGGCAGTCGGCATGGCTGCTGTTCCAGAAGAGTACGAACCCGCCTTTGTAATGGACTTGGTCACCATGGTCATGCCAGATAACGTCACATCATCGGTAATATCAATGTGACCAGTAATACCAACAGCGCCCCCTATAATGCAGCGCTTGCCAATCGTCGTACTACCTGCGATGCCAGTTTGCGCCGCGATGGCAGTACCATCACCGATACGCACGTTATGGGCGACTTGTACAAGATTGTCAATAATAACATGATTGCCAATCACCGTATCATCAATAGCACCGCGATCGATACAGGTTTGGCTACCAATCCGCACATGATTGCCAATCACCACACGTCCTAGCTGAGCAATACGCTCCCAACCAGTAACGCTTGAGTTGCTTGTTGGGGCAAAGCCGAAACCTTCAGCCCCTACGCAAACTCCCGCATGTAACCTTACATGATGACCAAGTACACAATCGTGTCCGATGACCACTTGCGATTTGAGCACACAATCGCTGCCAATCGTAGTATTTGCTTCGATAGCCACATTTGCATCAAGCACACTACGTTCACCAATTTGTACTTGTTCACCAATGACACAAAAAGGTCCAATAGTCACCCCATTACCAATTACGGCGCTTTCGGCTATTACGGCACTTGGATGAATACCACTCATCAAGGACTGATGAGCAAAAAGCTGACTAGCGCTAGCATAAGCCAAATAAGGCGCAGCAACGACTAATGCAATAGTATTTTGACCAACTTTGTCCTGATGTTCTGTAGTGGTCAGCACAGCCCCTGCCTGACTATCAGCCAAACTGGGAATATAATGCGGATTGGCTAAAAAACTTAATTGCTGCGGATTGGCAGTGGTTAAATTACCAACACCGTCTAAATTTAGACATAATTGCGCAGCGCTAAGTTCGCCCTTGTTAAGAACAGGCTGACGCTGCTCGATCCGAGTGATGAGTTGCTCAATCGTTATCATAATTGTTATTAGTATAATTGCTGTTAGTATGCATATGAATAAGATGGTCGCCAAGTTGAGATATCATCTTGGCGACCTGCTAAAGTTTAATTGTCTATTAATTTAGTTAGCTGCATAAACTAAAGTAATTAAACATTGTTACATAGCTTATCATTACGTGGTTTTATGGGATTAAAAAGTGTTACCGATTTGGAACTGAACTTTTTCAGTTTCATCGCCTTCTTTATCACCAATCGGCACCGCATAACTGAGAGAAATTGGACCAATTGGCGTATACCAAGTGACACCCAAACCAGCACTAAAGCGGAACTTATTGTCTTGGGTTAATAATGGTACGCCAGTATCTCTATCTGGATTCGTCGTATCTGGATCAATAAAGGTGCGATCTTCTTTATCTGATGTATCAAATACCTGACCGCCTTCAGCAAATAGGACTGGACGTACCTGATCTGCCCAATCACCCTTAAAGGGCATTGGTAAAATCAGTTCTGTACCAAAGCTAACCAACGCATTACCACCAATCTCTTCTGGTTTCAATGTGCCAGGCTCATCACTAACGGCATCATAGTAGCTTTGCGATTTAGGTCCAAGCGTTGAGGCTTCATAGCCACGTACTGAACCATAACCACCCGCATAGAAGTTTTCATAAAATGGCAAATCATTACCATAGCCAAGCTTGGTATAACCGCGTGCGACCCAATCTTTATAGATAGGTTGATAAATATTGCCACGATAAACCAGTTTCTGATAACTGGCATCACCAAGACCAATAGTCGCATCGACTGTGTGACTCATCCCTTTATTTGGGAAAACTGGGCGATCTAGCGTACTGTAATCCCAGCCGAATAATAAGTTATAGCTTTGATACTCATTTTTAAAACCGGTACGACCTTCGTAATCACCGCTAAAGGGCTCAAACGTACCGCCATCGTCAATAATTTGCTGAACGTTTGAGACGCCAAGACGGTTACCACCACGTACAGTAGTTTTATCAACGTTCAAGCCCGCACTCACGCGTTTAGTTTCATCAACAGGATAACTATAGTTCAGGGTGGCACCATAAGCATCGGTGACATAGTTACTAACGTTTCTGTCATCGTATTTGGTTTCACGATAATAAGCGCTGATGCCTTGCGATACGCCGTTTTCAGTGAAGTATGGGTCGGTATAGCCCAAGCTGTAAGAGTCACGCGTCTCTGAACGTGAGAGTGCGGCTTTAACGCGGTTACCCGTGCCCATAAAGTTATTTTGGGTCAAGTCTAACTGGAAAGTCACACCACCACTTTGCGAATAACCCGCAGCAATGGTTGAGCTACCAGAAGGCTGCTCTTCAACCGTATAATTCACATCGACTTGGTCTGGCTGGTTAGGCACTGGCTTCACATCAACATTGACGCCTTTAAAGAAACCGGTACGCATCAAGCGCGTGCGTGACAGCTGAATCTTATCACTAGAGGCAAGGGTGCCCTCTAACTGACGCATTTCACGGCGAAGTACTTCATCTTGGGTTTTTATATTACCTGTAAAGTTGATACGGCGAACATAAATAGGACGCGCAGGATCAATATAGTAATCGACATCGACTACTTTAGTCTCATCATTGATACGCGGCACTGGTCTAATTTGGGCTAAATAATAGCCTTCATTACCATAACGACTTTTAAGTGCAGCTGTTGTAGCATCTAGCTTAGCTTGTGAATATTTTTCATTGGGTGCAAAAGTAACCAGCTCTTTTAGCTCACTGTTTTCAAAGGTTGGCTTACCTAAGAAGTTCACTTCACCAAACTGATATTGCTCGCCTTCACTTAAGCTGACTTCGATAAATATGCTGCTTTTATCTTCGCTGATGTTAAGCACCGCATTGTCTACTGAAAAGCGTACATAACCATCATTTTGATAAAGGGCTTTTAGATTCTCTAAACTGGCCGCCAGCTTCTCTTTCGCATAGCGATCAGACTTAGACAACAGACGTGTCCATGACGACTCTTTTACCGCAAAGACATCTTTAATCTGCTCATCACTAAAGTGTTTATTACCAATAATATTGATATCAACGACTTTAGCAGGCTTGCCTTCAATAAAGCGCACATCAAGTTTTACGCGGTTACCATCAAGCAGCGTTTGATCGACTTCAATATTACTGTTGTAATAACCTTGACTGATATACTGCTGCTGTAGCTCGTTGGCCACGCCTTGTAGCGTTGCTTGTTTAAGCACATCACCGACAGACAAACCGGCATTACCAAGTCCTTGCTCAAGCCCTTCTTTTGGGATGAGTTTATTGCCTTCAAAGTTTACCTCAGCGATGATAGGACGCTCGACAACATCAAAGCGTAGATTCCCACCTTCAATACGACTTTGAATGTCGGCGAAGTTTTCAGTCGCATATAGCGCCTTAATACTGGCAGCCAAACTACCATCATTAACCGCATCACCCACCGTAATAGGCAGAACCGGATAGAGACTATCAGGAGTTAGGCGTTGTAGACCATTGAAACCGATGTCAGTCACTACAAATTCTGCAGCCTGAACCGGCATACTCATCATCGCTACAACTAACGGCAACCCAGCCGCGCTCATAAATAAAGGCGTACGCATAAACACTATCCGTCAATAAAAAACTTGCTTAAGTTAAGGTAAAAAGCACGTGTTGTCTAGCCCATTTCGCATAAAGTCGTAAACTTCAGCGTGGGAGACTCAGGACACTTTATATAAAACGCATCATAAAATAAACTAAAAAATAAAATTAGTACAGTGGCGACATTATGAAATAAACATCGTATCGCTTCAATCATCAGTACTTGATAAGGGCGCAACCATTAGTCTATAGCGGATTACTTGCCAAGCGACAGCGTCCTTTGTCAAAATAGCCGGCTGATATCATTACCAATTGCTAACACCATGAAACCTGCCAGCAAGAGTAAACCGATATTAAGTCCAACCATTTGCACACCTTCAGAGAGTGGTTTACCGCGTATCAACTCAATAACGTAATAGACAATATGTCCACCGTCTAACACTGGAATGGGCAAAAGATTCAATACCGCAAGGCTTAAACTAATCAAAGCTGCAGTAGATAATACCATCTGCCAACTAATATCAAAGCTTTGCTTGGCAACTTTTGCAATGGTAATGGGACCTGATAAATTCTCTAAACCTATCATGCCAGACAGCATCTTGCCCATTGAGCTCACCGTCATGACTGCCAACTGCTCCGTCTTTTTAAATGACTTAACCAGCGACTCACCAGGACCGTAAACAACAGTGGTCTTATAGGCATCAGGAATGACGATTTCAGACTCTGCCACCATAGCACCAATTTGCCCGTAATCGTTACCTAAATTGTCTTTTTTACCTTGCGGCATAATAGATAACTGTACCGAATTTCCGTCACGCAGTACGGTAAAACTAAGCAAAGTCTCAGGGCTATCGCGAATGATGCGCGTGGCACTAATCCAATCACTAATCTCTTCACCGTTAATAGCAGTAATGCGGTCACCCACCTGTAAGCCTTGACGACTGGCAGCGCCATCGGGCGTTAAATCGCCAACTATCGGTGCAATGTTTGGTTGCCACGGTATCATACCAAAACTTGATAACGCATCTTTGCCTTGCGCATTACCTTGCATAAACTCTTTAACTGGTGCTTGATAAGTTTTGGTTGTATTATTACCTTCTGCATCAGACTGCAAGGTGACACTGACATTATCCGTTTCACCCATACGCCCTGCCAAACGATAGTTAATACCTTCCCACGTTTGTACTTTGTGACCATCAATTGCAACGATTTTATCACCAACGGGCAACTGTGCCATCGCTGCTGGAGTATCGGGTAATACCTGACCAATCTTTGTCGCTAATTGCTCAGACGGGGTCATAAACAATACCCAAAATAGTGCAATAGCAATAACAAAGTTCATGATAGGACCAGCAGCAACAATCGCAATTTTCTTCAGCGGATGCTGACAATTAAAGGCTAGATGCTGCTCATCGGCTGCTACCTCGCCTTCACGCTCATCGAGCATTTTGACATAACCACCAAGCGGCAATGCCGAGATACGATAATCAATACCGCTCTTTTTGCTGGTCCAACCAAAGAGTTTGGGACCAAAGCCAATAGAATACGTCAACACTTTAACGCCGCAAAGACGCGCCACAATATAATGACCCCACTCATGTAAGGCGATGAGCGGACCTAAGACAAATATTGCCGCAAGCAGCGTTAATAAAAACGTCATTATCTTTTCTCAGTATTAGCTCTTAGTATTGTCTCTTAACATCGTTTATCACTATCATTTCTTAGCATACTGTTTAGCGTTACCTGTCAATATCACTTTTAACAGTATTTATCAAATAGCTAAATTTTATAGGTTTAGGCCAACTTCGCCACCAACGTATTAGTATGCTGACGCGCTATTTTATCAATTGCTAAAATATCTTCAATATCGGCAGTCTCATCTAATACGGACACTTGTATCTCATCTAATGCTTGCGAATTAATATTCGCAATATCAGTAAGGCGAATTTGCCCGTTTAAAAATGCCGCAACCGCAATCTCATTAGCAGCGTTTAGCACAATCGTTGCCTGTGTACCCGCTTGCATGGCATGCCTTGCCAAACGCAAACAGGCAAATTTTTGCAAATCAGGCTCAATAAACTCTAAACCACTTAACGCAAATAAATCTAACGGCTGCGAGCCGCTATCGATACGGTCAGGGTAACTGAGCGCGTGGGCAATAGGCGTCTTCATATCGGGACTGCCTAGCTGCGCTAAGAAGCTACCATCGCTGTATTCTACCATTGAGTGGATAATACTTTGTGGATGAATGACCACATTTATCTTATCTTCTGGCAAATCAAATAAATGGCAGGCTTCGATTAATTCAAGCCCTTTATTCATCATCGTTGCCGAGTCGACCGATATCTTTTGACCCATTGACCAATTCGGATGTTTCACCGCTGCTGCGACGCTAGCTTGCTGCATCTGCTCAAATGACTGCAGTAAAAAAGGTCCGCCAGATGCCGTCAACCATAATTTACGCACACCATGATTTGGCTGATGGACTTGGGTATTGTCTTGCTGAATTGCTAATGGTAAACACTGAAAAATGGCGTTGTGTTCTGAGTCTAAAGGCAACAAGGTCGCATTATACGTTTTAACCGCATTAATCATGACTTTCCCTGCCATGACCAATGCTTCTTTATTGGCCAATAAGATGCGCTTTCCTGCCCGTGCAGCAGCTAAGGTAGAAGGCAGACCTGCTGCGCCTACGATAGCCGCAACGACGGTATCAGTTTGCGTGTCAGTCGCAATATCGACCAGCCCTGCGTCACCGCCGACCACGTCGATATCGAGACCTGCTGCGTTAAGACGCTGAGCAAAGTTATTGACCGCTGCTGTCGGCACACTGACGCGTTTGGGCAAAAACTGCTGGCAGAGTGCCAATAGTTTATCTAAACGGTGATAGCCTGATAAGGCATAAACTTCATAGTTCTGTGGTTGCGCCGCTAATATTGCTAACGTGCTATCGCCAATCGAGCCTGTCGCGCCTAGTACGGCGATGCGTTGGGTCATAACCATCTGTGCCTATAATACGGTTAAATTAAATGAGAAATAAATATAAGTTATAAAACCTAATACGAGGCAGCCTAGTCGCTACCAAATATGTAAGCCCTACCTCTTTTTATATTTTTAGCCTGATAGCTTTTTACTCTTAAACTACTTACTCTTATACGACAATTAAACCAAGTTGCTGTATTGCCCAAAAACCCAGTGCAAATATCGGTGTGGCAGACAATAGCGAGTCAATGCGGTCTAATACACCACCGTGCCCAGGTAAAATCGTTCCAGAATCTTTAACATCAGCACGGCGCTTGAGCATAGATTCAAACAAATCGCCCAATACGGACGCTAAAATCGTTAACGCCGATAAGGCTACAAAAGCGATTAATGGTAGACCAGTCAATTGTAGTTTAAAGACACTGATGACGATGACCACAAGCAAGCCTGTGACTAGGCCCCCTGCCAGCCCTTCCATACTTTTATTGGGTGAAACATTTGGCGCCATCTTACGGCGACCGAGCTTACGCCCAACAAAGTAAGCGCCACTATCGGCACACCAGACTAGCAAGAATACATATAACAGCCACCATGCTGATAGCTGCCATAAGTAGAACATAGCGGTAATGGCGGCGGTTAATATCACCGCACCCATCAATGCTAATTTCTTACCGTACCAGTTGGTATGAGTGGGAAATACCCGTACCCAAGACAGTGCCATCAGCCAAATAACCAGTGACGCCACCCACCAAAATAGCCAAGTGACTTTAAACATTAACGATACAATGGTCAGTGCTAAAACTAAGAGTACAAATAATGCAGGCTGCTGCCATTTTGGCATCAGCTTCGTCCACTCATGAGCGGCGATAATGACACCAATCGCTAGCAGCGGTGCAAATAAAATAGGGGTTTGGCTCGCAAACATTGCAATACCAACGATAATAACGAGAACAATTGCCGTCTTAATTCGTTGCCACATACTTATCGAGCCTTATATAACGAAGAATGTTTGGTCAAAATACATCATATCCGTGAACCATAATAGTCTATCAATTATGATTAACGCTCATTAAAGCAGCTTATCATTGACCAAACAAGTGTAATTCAAACGTCTAGCATATTTTAACAAACCATTTTTAAAACGATTATAAGCTTTAATTATGAGCATCAGTTATGAACTTTAATCATGTTAGCGCGTCTGCTGCTCTGTCACCACTTGTTCGCTCGTTTTGCCAAAGCGACGTTGACGTTGGGCGAATTCAGCTATCATTGCCGCCAACTCTGCTACTTTAAAGTCCGGCCATAGTGTTTGGGTAAAGAACAATTCAGCATAGGCAGATTGCCACAACAAGAAGTTCGACAGACGGTATTCGCCGCCCGTGCGTATCAACATATCGACTGCTGGTGCATCTGCTAATTGCACATATTCGCCAAGCATCTCTTTATTAATATCTTCCGCGCGCAACTCACCCACTTCGACTTGCTCTGCCAGCTGTTTGGCAGCATGAGCAATATCCCACTGACCACCATAGCTAATAGCAATGACTAAAGCCATGGCTTCAAAGTCGGCTGTTTTTGCCTCAGCGTCTAGCATCAATACTTGCAAATCTTCACTAAGCTGACTGCGATCACCAATAAAGCGCAGGCGAATGCGATATTTGAGCATACGTGGCATTTGCTCATTGATGGTTAAGCTCAACAGTTGCATCAGCAATGCCACCTCACTCGGTGGACGTTGCCAATTTTCACTAGAAAAGGCAAATACGGTTAGCACTTCAATGCCCGTACTGACACAGTATTCGACTATAGGATCTAGCGCATCTTTACCAGCGATGTGTCCCTGACCTTTGCCTAAATGATTGATTTTACCGTAACGGTTGTTGCCATCCATGATAACAGCGATATGACGAGGAAGAAGAGCGGGAGTTAAAGCATCTGGAATAGACATAGGCTAACTTGCTTGTTATTTGGGTAAAGTGATGGTACGCGAACTAAATTTATGCCTTGCAACAATTATTGCCTATTTGCCAAAGCAATTATTAACAGACTTAGACGTATTAAAAGACATATAAGTATTAAAAAATCTTGTATATAAGTTTTATGGCAAAATAAAATCTTAATTTCTTATAAAGCAATAGACAGCCAATCACCATTTAGTATTGGCTGTTTATTTAGAGCAAGGATGCGGATGACGAATTATCTTTGACAAAATTGCGTTGTCTTTAACTGAAGAAAGTAGATGAAAAGACACCGTTTCTTTCTTATACTTCCATTAAGTCGCTTTCTTTTTTGCTTAAGCGGCTATCAATCGTTTCAATATATTTATCAGTAATTTTTTGAATATCATCACTGGCGCGGCGCTCATCATCTTCTGAGATTTCTTTCTCTTTTGCCAACTCTTTAATGTCATTCATCATATCACGGCGGATATTACGGATAGAAACGCGGCTGTTTTCAGCTTCGCTACGGGCAAGCTTTTGCATATCGCGGCGCGTGTCTTCGGTCAATGCTGGCATCGGCACACGAATCACATCAGCTGTCATCGGGTTTAAGCCCAAATCTGCTTCGCGAATGGCTTTATCAATCGCTTGCACCATAGTACGCTCAAATGGCTGTACCAATAACGTACGTGAGTCTTCAACGTTGACACTCGCAACTTGATTCAATGGCGTATCTGTGCCGTAGTAGCTAACCATCACACCAGATAGCATACCTGGATGGGCACGGCCAGTACGTACTTTACTAAAGGTACTTTCGAGCGCCTCTAACGTCTTTGCCATACGTGCTTCACCGTCTTTCTTAATCTCATTAATCATCATGTATCCTTATTTATCGCTATCGATAAATCATTCATTGCTGTTAGGTATAAAACTGTTAGGTATAAATCTTATTCAAAGATTGATGCTGACTACATCAGTGATTTCATGTTCATATAAATGATAAAGCCTACGCTTAAGCTTAATGATAAACGCGCGTGCCTTCATTTTCGCCCATAATAACGTTTAATAATGCGTTAGGCTTGGTCATATCAAATACTTGTAGCGGTACATTGTGCTCACGGCATAAAGCGATTGCCGTTAAGTCCATAACGCCAAGTTTTTGCTCAAGCACCTCATCAAAGGTTAAGCCATCATATTTTTTGGCATCGGCATGTAAGCTTGGGTCTTTATCGTAAACGCCATCTACTTTGGTCGCTTTTAAAATCAAACCCGCTTCGATTTCAATACCACGTAAGCAAGCGGCAGTATCGGTGGTAAAGAAAGGATTTCCCGTGCCCGCGACAAAAATACATACTTCGCCGTTTTTGAGATAACGAATTGCATTACGGCTACTATAGCTTTCAGTGACTTCACCAATTGGCAATGCTGACATCAAACGCGTTTTGATATTACGACGCTCAAGGGCATCACGCATCGCCAAACCATTCATCACAGTGGCAAGCATGCCCATTTGGTCACCAGTGACTCGGCCGACCAAGCCTTCTTTTTGTAGCTGGGCGCCGCGGTATAAGTTACCACCGCCAACGACGATACCGACTTGTACCCCAAGTCCGCGCAAGTGGGCGATAGACAAGCTCATCTTATCGAGCACTTCGGTATCAATCCCCATCTCTTTGCCACCTGCTAAGGCTTCACCAGAGAGTTTCAGCAAGATACGAGAGTAACGCGGGTTTTTGTCAGACATGAGGTCACCTTGTTAGCATTAAATTATAATTAAAATGAGCGGTAAAACACAAATAGAGTTTGCCGTTGGGTTTACCCGACCTGCCATAACCCGAAGTACTATACATAATAAAAAGCACCATAGCGGATGGCAAACGGGTCAAAAGGCTAAATTGCGCTAATTGTAGCAAAAACTGCCTGTGATTGGGCAATTTTCACTCGTATATTGTAGTGAATAATCAGCTACTGTGACTACTTAGCCTTTATAACTGGCAAACAAATCATACTCGCTAGCGTCATCGATAGTAACGGTTAGGAACTGTCCGACTTTAACTTGTGCAGTGATTTCATCAACGTAGACATGACCATCAATCTCTGGTGCATCAGCGTAGCTACGGCAAATCGCAATGCCCTCTTCACTATCAATCTCATCGACCAATACCATTAAGGTTTTACCGACTTTCTCTTGTAGTTTCTGTGCTGAGATGTCCTGCTGTAGCGTCATCAAACGCTCATAGCGTTCTTGCTTGACGTCTTCAGGCACATGATTTGGCAAGTCATTGGCGACCGCACCTTCGACTTCTGAGTAAGTAAAGGCACCGACGCGATCAAGGCGTGCCTCGACCAACCAATCAAGCAGGCATTGGAAATCTTCTTCTGTCTCACCAGGGAAGCCAACCACAAAGGTTGAACGAATGACGATATCAGGGCAAATCTCACGCCATGCTTTAATACGCGCCAAGGTATTTTCACTATGCGCCGGACGCTTCATCGCTTTTAGGATGCGATGGCTAGCATGCTGGAATGGAATATCAAGATAAGGCAGCAGTTTCTTTTCGCCCATTAGCTCAACGACTTTATCAACATGCGGATATGGATAAACATAATGCAAGCGCACCCAAATACCCAAGTCATTTAATGCTTGGCATAAGTCATAGAATTTCGACTTGAGCGGCATACCATTCCAAAAACTGGTTCTATATTTTAAGTCCAGTCCATAAGCAGAGGTATCTTGCGAGATAATAAGCAACTCTTTCACGCCAGCGTTTTTTAGCGCCAAGGCTTCATTCATCACGCTATCAATCGGACGCGAGACCAAATCGCCACGTAAGCTTGGAATAATGCAGAAAGTACAACGGTGGTTACAGCCTTCCGATATTTTTAGATACGCATAATGACTTGGGGTCAATTTAATACCCGCCTCATTAATCAAATCTATTTTTGGATCGTAGTTTGCATCCTGACTGCGATTCGGCTTGGGCACATGCTGCGATACGGCAGTAATCACTTCATCATAAGCATGCGCGCCGGTCACGGCTAGTACGGCTGGGTGCATGGCACGGATTTTTTCCGCCTCTTTACCCAAGCAGCCTGTGACAATCACCTTACCGTTTTTGCTAATGGCTTCACCAATAGCGTCCAATGACTCTTGCACTGCGGACTCAATAAAGCCGCAAGTATTGACCACGACCAAGTCTGCGCCTTCATAATCACTGGCCACTTGATAACCGTCACGGCTAAGTTCTGTGATAATGCGCTCACTATCGACCAAGGCTTTTGGACAACCTAATGACACAAAGCCAATCTTTGGCGCTGCGTTCACTGGCGCATTCATAGTCGCTGCTGTCGCTTTAGCTGATGCCGCTGCAACCACATCACTACTTTGCTCAATGCTACGATTTTGATTGTGGTTGGCTTTATGGTGGTAAGGTTGAACACTGTCCGTCGAGCTTTGCGCGGGCGTTGCCGTCGGCTTGGCAGGATTAAAAATAGTGGCAGTGTCTTTTGGCATAGAAGCTGATGGTGAAGAAGCTGGCTGTGAAGGGGCTATAGTCGTATTAACGGACTCGGTAGAAATATTGGGCATGGCTAACCTTGCTAGAGAAAAATGGCTGTGCGCATTGTACGTTTTTTTTGCAAAAACCGCCAGTTTTGCCGCTCTATAGTGTTGATTTATGGTTAAATATTATATCGAGCATCTCTTTACTCTAGGCAGCACTCATGACAGCTGATTTGATCACCGAAAAACCGACACCAGATTTGGCATTTATATCGCAGCATTTATTTACAGCTATCTTATGGATTGACGATGAGCTTTCTATCACTTGGCTAAATGCCCAAGCTGAACAATTACTGGCAATCAGTAGCGGACGCTTGCTTAATCAATCAATACTGACGCTGCTTGCACCCGATGAGTTAACGTTAAAAGACAGTCTTATTAGTAACAATCGAGAAGATAAAACTTGCTCTTTGACTGAGCGATTTTCTCAAGCAAAGAAATATCAACAACCCTTTATCGATCATGATCACCTCATCCATACCCAGCTCAACGGCGGACTCATACTATCCGTAGATTATAGCGTGACGCCCGTCATTTATGAGCAGCAGCCTTATTTTATTATTGAGATGTGGGGCAAAGATCGTCAAAGCCGTATTTCAGAAGAACAACGCCAGCAGCAACAATATAGTGTGGCCCGTCACATGCTGCGTTCGGTCGCCCATGAAATAAAAAATCCATTGGCGGGCATTCGCGGTGCGGCGCAATTATTGCAGCGGCAATTTATCAAATTTAGCGATATGTCTTATTTTGACAAAGACACTAACGCTGATATTCCCAATAAAAATACAGATTTAAATCATAATAACAATCTACAAAAAAACGGAGCAAAGCTCCGCAATTATACCGATATCATCATCTCAGAGACCGATCGTTTGACCCAGTTAATTGGACAACTCCTTGGCTCTAATCAACTACCAAGCTGGCAAATACTAAATATTCATGAGCCGCTAGAGCATGTTTTGGCCTTAGTAGTTAATCAATATCCAGAAGTGACGCTACAGCGTGATTATGATTTGTCGTTGCCTGAGTTATGCGCTGACAAAGATCAATTAATCCAAGTGTTTCTAAACCTTATTAATAATGCTTGCGAATCCATGACTGAGTTTAAGCAAACATTGCAGCAAAGCAGGCTAGCCGCATCCAATAACTTGCTGTCAGATATTGCGCAGTATCATCTTGCTGTTGATGATAACTACCAACCAAAACTGCATATTCAAACGCGGGTTGCCTTTCAGCATACCATCGGTAGCCAACAGCACAAGCAGGTGTTGCAAATTACCATTACTGATAATGGCTCAGGAATAGATAATGCGCTGATTGGTCAGATATTTTTTCCGATGGTGACCAGCCGCGCCACCGGTACTGGGCTTGGCTTATCTATTGTGCAAGATATCATCAGCCGCCATCATGGTATGATTGACGTCAGCTCAAATTCATTACAAAGGGATAATCCCAGTTATAATTATAATAACAATCAGACCCGTTTCACCCTTTACCTACCTTTTCAGCAGCCAAACGCTGAAAGTTAATGCTGCCACCTCCATCCTGTTACTGCTTATTAGGCGAAACACATGACTCAGTATAATGATACTCAACACCTTACGAGCAATGAGCAAATTTCAAGGGTCACTGTGAATAACGCGCCTGATGATAATCCTGCGACGTTATGGCTTATCGATGATGATGTGGCGCTGCGTTTGGTATTGGCAGATACTTTTGAGGATGCCGGTCTCAACGTTATCAGCTTTACCCAAGCGCAAGCCGCGTGGACACGCCTTAATGATGTCTTGCAACAGCACGAAGTAGCCGACCAATTGCCAGATGTGATATTAACCGATATTCGTATGCCTATGATGGATGGTCTGTCCTTTAGTGATTGGGTACATCAGCACTTTCCTAAGCTGCCGATTGTCATTATGACGGCACATTCCGACCTTACGTCTGCGATCAATAGCTATCAAACAGGCGCATTTGAATATCTGCCCAAGCCCTTTGATTTAGATGATGCCGTCGCCACGATTTATAAAGCCATTAACTATCAGCCGAATCAGGAGTTAGTAACTCAGCCAACCGTTGCTACCGATATAACGATTGACACTCCATCTGAGGCCGACTCAAAACTCAATATTCATTCAAAAGTCATTAATAAGACAAAGCCAACGATTCAAACTGCTAGCAAGGTTAATGCTACTAGCAAACCTAATAAAACTACCAAAAACAAAGCTGAGCTCAAAACTAACACCAATGCTAATAACAACCCCAGCGGCATTATTGGTCAATCACAAGCCATGCAAACGGTATTTCGCGCTATTGGACGCTTAGCACACTCACCTATTACGGTTTTGATTACGGGAGAATCAGGCACAGGTAAAGAGTTGGTTGCAGGCGCACTCCACGAGCACTCTCCGCGAGCGCAGCAACCCTTTATTGCTCTTAATATGGCAGCAATTCCACATGATTTGATTGAATCTGAGTTATTCGGTCATGAAAAAGGCGCGTTTACTGGCGCAACGACGACTAGGCAAGGTCGTTTTGAGCAAGCTGATGGCGGAACGCTATTCTTAGATGAAATCGGTGACATGCCGTATAGCACCCAGACGCGTTTACTGCGCGTACTGGCCAATGGCGAGTTTTTTCGCGTCGGCGGACAACAGCCGGTGAAAGTAGATGTACGCATCATTGCCGCCACCCACCAAAACTTAGAAGAGCTCGTCAAACAAGGCAAATTCCGTGAAGATTTATTTTATCGCCTCAATGTTATTCGCCTGCCATTACCGCCATTACGGACACGACCTGAAGACATTCCAGCATTAGCAAGCTACTTTATGCTGCGCGCCGCTGAACAGATTAATAGCGCGGAGAAAAAACTCCACCCTACGGCGCTACAGGTGATGCAATCTTTTGAGTGGCGCGGTAATGTCCGCCAACTTGAGAATGTCTGCCTTTGGTTGACAGTGATGGCAACGGGCGAGACAGTCATGGTCGAGGATTTACCACCAGAACTGCTTAAAAATACGCTCTCGCTTCAAGAACCGCGTCCACAGCAAAATCTTTCCGTAATAGAAACCACTCAAAATCAGCAGCACAATGATGGCGTGTATAGTCTCAATCAAAACAAGCAAAACGTTCAAAACAATCCAGTCAGCCAAACCAATGAAAACCAGAGCTGGCAGCAGGCACTTGCCATATGGGCTGAGCAGTCTTTGCAAACTGGCGAAATCGATATTTTACAAACCGCAACGCCAGAGTTTGAACGCGTCTTACTTAAGGCCGCACTCAATCATAGTAGTGGAAAGAAAATAGTAGCCGCCAACTTACTTGGTTGGGGACGCAATACTTTGACCCGCAAATTACAACAGTTAGATATCTCATCATCAGCAATGCAAAACAACCTTGACTAAAGCGACAAATTACCTGATTAAAAACGCATTAATATCAATTATTTACGAGAACCGTCAAAATTAATTGCTAAAAAATTAAAAATAAGTGCAAATAGGGGTTGCCAAACTAATCAAACTCTATATAATAGCCAACCACTGAGACGCACTACCGAATCAGTTATTTATCTAGATGGTGTTTGAGTTTCAACACTTTTGATGATAGAGTAACGAAAATGGGGCTGTGGCGGAATTGGTAGACGCACCAGATTTAGGTTCTGGCGCCGCAAGGTGTGAGAGTTCGAGTCTCTCCAGCCCCACCATTTTCGGATAGTACATCTTAGACCAAATATTAAAACCTGCCTTTGAGCAGGTTTTTTTGTGTCTGTCATTTAATTACTTTGTGTTCTCAACCTCAGTTGTTGAACTCAGCTACTTTCTAGTCCTTTCTAAATCCCAAAGTATCTCAGCCATACTTTGATACCTATTCTCTACCCGCTTCGCCAATGCCTTATTAACGATACTTTGATAGCAACTATATTCTAATGGCAATTTTGGAATTGGCTGTTGGCAATGCTGAGTCGCCCACTCTCTTAACGGCTCATCATTTAGTGAGTCTATATTAAAGGGTCGCTCGCCCGTTAATATTTCATACAGCATTATCCCAAACGCATAAATATCACTTTGCAGCTTTGCACCCTTCCCTTGCCATCGTTCAGGGGCAAGATAGGCTGGCGTACCAGCACTATTTTCCGTAGTATTTGTATCGCTGTTTTGAGCAATGTCATTAATTGCTTCTGCCAAAGCAAAGTCAATCAATAATAAATCAGGTGTGATACTGCTATTATCCGCCTGATTTGGCATGAAACCATCTAGCAAAATATTACTAGGCTTAATATCATTATGTAGCCAGCCAATGTTATGTAAATTAGCGATGAGATGAGCAGACTGCATGATAAAATGATGCTTTTTTTGAGCGGTCAATAGCGAGTGACTTCGACAGTTTAGATGAGTTGCCAAGCTGCCATTTGGATAAGAAGGCATGACAACTATCGTCAGCTGCGAAGACGGTTTTAGTATTTTAATCGTGAAGTTATCGTAGGCTAGTATTGGTGGAGCAATAACGGGAAGACGGCTTTTAAGGTTGTTTTTACTGGTTGATAAGCTATTTATAGATTGTAAAACCTCAGCCTCATAAGCTAAATCAGCCGAGTTTTTATTAGTGTCAGCGCTTAACTGCCATTTAATCATCACCTGACCAAATTGTGCATGCTGGGCGCGTGTTAAACCTTGGCAGTCATTCTTGCTATTATGATCTTGCTGGCTGATACGCTGGTGTGCTATCTCTCTATAATGCAAGCTTAAGAATAAAGTGGTCAGCAGTGGTAGAATTTGCTGCGCTTGCATTTTTAACGCTTGTTTTGTACCGGCTTGTATTGTAGATGGATTACTGGCACTATTTTTCATGGTAAAGTGAAACCTTTATACGTCTAGTATGCCAAACGACATTTTAATTTATATGAGCGACCAAGTATCATGCCCCAATCCACCAAGACCGTTATGAATTATGCCCTGCCCGATCATTTATTGGATTTACTTGGGCAGTATCTGCAAGAGCATGTCACACCAACTATCGAGATTGATCCTGAAAAGTTGGCCTATCGCTGGGTTGGCGGTCATCAGGGTCATCTAGAGCCGCTTGCTGTTAACTTGTTTTTAAGTTTAGATGACTTGCATGGTATCGATACGCAAAAGGCAAAACTGGTACAGAACACGCGACAATTCCTAAAAGGCTATCCTGCCAATCACGTCTTGATGACAGGCACACGCGGTGCCGGTAAATCATCGTTAATTCGGGCGTTGCTACAAGCCTATCATAGCGAAGGATTGCGTATTATTGAAATTGCCCGTGATGACCTACGGGTGCTTGATAAGATACGTGCCGCCATTAATGCGCTGCCAGCGGATTGTGGCTGCCACTATGTGGTGTACTGTGATGATTTGGCATTTAACGGGCAAGATGAGAGTTATCGGACGTTAAAAAGTGTGCTGGACGGCTCGCTGGATTCAGAGCAAGACAAAATACTGGTCTATGCCACCAGTAATCGCCGTCATCTGTTGCCACAGCTAATGAAAGACAATGTCAATATTTATAATGGTCAAACCGATGAAGTCAATCCTTATGAAACCATTGATGAGACAGTATCGTTATCTGATCGCTTTGGTCTATGGCTGTCCTTTCATCCAATGGATCAAAATACTTACTTACACATCGTGCGTCATTATTTATCACTTTCATCAAATCGCAGCCTAGATAATGCGAATGACGAAGAAAGTAATAATGAAGAAGAAAATAAGACGCTAACTGATAATATAAGAGCAGCGGCCTTACGTTGGGCATCAGAGCGCGGCGGACGTTCGGGACGAGTGGCGTATCAGTTTAGCCGTTACTGGATAGGACAGACACGACTGGCAGTTGAGGACAGTCAATCTTAAATACTGCCTACAAGTCATTTTTTATGAGAGCGTGCAGAGCCTAGATACTGCACGCCGCTACTTTCTTCTTCGTCTATCAAATCAGTTGAGCCATTCACCATATATTGGTCGAAATCTGCTGCCAACCATAGATTGCCTGTATAAGCACTTTGGGCATCCAAACGAATATGCGCCATGTTCGGTGTACTACTCTGCAGGTTATCAAAACTCTGATAGCGAGCACTAAAATGGGTCAAAATTAGATTTTTAACCTCATTGTTTTGAGCGAACCTACCTACCAGCTGTGCGCTGCTATGCATCGGATCAAAATCTGGATTTTTTGCCTGAATTTTATTTAAAACCTCATGGGTATAAGTGGCTTCATGCACCAGTAAGTCTGCATCGTCTACCGCAGCACTTAGGCATTCTGGTGTATCGTTATCGCCTGCAATCACTACCCGAGTACATTGGCTATCATTATCGACATAATCTGCTGAGTAAAGCTTGCGTCCGTCTTTGGTCATAACATCCTCGCCCTGTTGCAGTCTGCCCCACAGGGCGCTTGCTGGAATACCTGCTGCTGTTAATTTTTCTGTGTTGAGCGTGCGACGGCTGATAGTTTCAGTCATAGCAAATCCATAAGAGGCAACACGATGCGATAAAGGATGAATATCTATGACCAGCTGATGCTGGTGGTCTAAATTGATAGTTATTTCACCTTTATGTTCATCACTTGGCTCAGACAACAAGTCTTCTATCGCCATAAAATTAATGGCAAATGGAAAGTATAGCTCAGTCGTTACCGTAATGGCCTCAAGCAGCATTGCTATCGCTTTTGGCGCAATAATCGTCAGTGCTGCAGTACGTCCTGACATGGCTGCACTCGCCAGCAGTCCTGGCAAACCATAGCAATGGTCGCCATGCACATGTGTAATACAAATCGCTTGGAGCTGATGTAAAGATAGCTTGGTATGTAACAGTTGCTGCTGTGTGCCTTCACCGCAATCAATTAAAACCCAAGGGCGCGATTTTTTGTTTTGCTGTCGACTTGCCCCCGAGCTATAAGGATTTAGGCACTCAATAGCAAGTGCTGTGACGTTACGCTGCTTGGTTGGTACCCCTGCGGAAGTACCCAAAAAGGTGAGCTTTAACATAGACGCCCTCTTTTATCTAAATCCTTACTTGCTATAACGACTGGCATAGCATGGTTCTTTGACCTTCAATCATTTGCCCGCCATTGGCTGTGCATTCATTGACCATATTGGACTCATAAGATTTCCAGCCACCATAAAAGCTGGCAACACATAAAATCACTACCAACAATTTTTGTGACCATGCTTTGATAGATACTTGCTGGCTATGCACGCTACCATCAGCAGTATTCAGCGACCGTTTAGCAGCAATGCCAGTATTAATATCATGATCAACATCATTATTTTCTTTATTTGATTTATTCAAGTCTGTCATTTTTTATCCTAAAAAAGGTTTTGTCTATAAATAAACAAAACCTTTTATTATCATATTAAATTAGTCATTGATTAACGATTAAATGTGCTTCATTTAGAACTTTAAACGACCGCCCTTTTCCTCTGCACGCTTAAAGGCATCGCGCTCTTCACAGCGTTTCAGCCAGTTTAAGATATTGGCATATTTACTGCTATCTAAACCGGCACCAGCATTGGCACCGACAACAGCAAGATGCATTTGGATATCAGCGGCACTGAATTCGCTACCGGCAAACCAATGATTGTCTTGCAGATGCTGCTCCATCATGGTCAATATGGTATCTAAGCTTTTGCTGATCATGCTTTTTTCGACTTGATTACGAATGCTTTTACTCACAGGTTTGATAAGCATGGGCGACTGCTCAACCACCTTGGTGAACACCAAACGCATGACCAATGGCGGCATCACTGATGCTTCGGCAAAATGCAGCCAAAACGTATACGCTTCCCACGCTGCTTCATTGTCATCCGCAGGCTTGAACTGTTTCTCGCTATCATAATGCTTAAGCAAATACTCAATGATAAATCCTGACTCAATGAGCACACGCTCATTTACTTCTAACATCGGCGCATGACCGAGCGGATGTATTTGTTTTAAACTGTCAGGCGCGCGGTAAGCTTTGTTACGCTCATAGCAGGTCAGTTTATAATCAACTTCAAGCTCTTCTAATAGCCAGATGATACGAAACGAGCGTGAGTTTGCTAAATGATGAAGGTGTAACATAAACCATCCTAGTTATAGTATGAATAAGCGATAATAATGATAGGTAGCGCCCGCATTCCATTGCTAAGCCTTTTGAGCAGCATTAGGCATGATTAGACATTGTTTTGAGCGTAGCAGCACTGCTGTCGATAATAGCGCAATTAACCAGCCTTTAACACAGAAACTGTGTAGAGCACGGCTACAAAACCATGCCTAGCAAGTCAAACTTATCGCCCTTAATCTGCCAGTGTTATTTAGCATGTAACTCTTCAATTTTACGTGTCATTTTATCTATTTTTTGCTGATACTTTATAATCTTACGGAAACGATGCGCGGTCAATACGCCTTTGATACGGCGATTTTTTAAACGGCGGCGTGGCGGAAAACTACCGACTTGTGGCTCGTTATACCCATGCAAGCGGTCGTCACGCTTACGAGTCACATAACCAAGCGCACTATCGGCAATCATAATCAGCAGCGCGATAAAAATCATGCCGTACATGAATAACGAGCCACCTTCATCGATGCTTTGATGCAAGATAGTGATGGAAAATATAAATAAAAATATCGGCTCAAGATAGCATAAAGTACCAAATAACGAGACGGGCAGCTTTTGACTAGCGACCATGGTTAAAGCCATCGCCGCCGTACTGATGATACCCAGTAGCGGTAACAGATACCAAAATTTATCCGTCGCTATCGCAAGCTCAAAACCACCGCTCATATACAAGGCGATGATAACCACCGGCGTTAATAAAACCAAATCCGAAATAAGCCCTGTAATCGGTGGTACGGCAAGTTTACGACGCAACAGGTAATAAGGCGGATATCCCAAACAAACAAATAAAGTCGCCCAAGAAATAGCGCCATATTGCAAGATATCATAGGCAATACCGAGCGCGGCACAGATGGTAGCCAACCACTGTAGCAGCGTCATGTCTTCATTATAAAAAAAGCGTCCCACGATAATCATAATCATAGGGTATAAGAAATAACCCAAGGTCACCTCTAGACCCAAATCATTGACGGGTGCCCACATAAATATCCAAATTTGTGCGCCCAAAATCGGTGTGGGTATGATAAATAAAAACCACTCTTTTGCAGTCTTTAAGGTTTTGAGATAATCAAAAATATGCTGCCATTGTTTAAGGACACTGACCAGTAGCACCAAGCTCAATAGCATCATCAGCACGCGCCAAGAAGCGACCTGCGTCCCCGATAATGGCTGCATCAATAGACCAAATAAAAATAGCAATGCATAAAGAAAATTTGCTGCTACTGCAACGATGGTGCCCTGCGACGTTTGATTGGTGGGGAACATAACAACAGCCTTTAGAGATAAGCGCACGTCCTTGGCAATTTTGAAAAAAAACAAAAGCCTCAGACGCGAACGTCGGAGGCCTTCTGTCTATAAGTTTCTATCTATAGAATTTTTTGCTGATAAATCAATCGTATAATGTTGAGATAAACGCTGTAAATACTGAGTGTTTATATCAAGGTTTACATTATGTCAAAGTCAGAATAGATAAGCAATACATTGACTTAACCCGTCTATTCATTTTGATATTTGGCTTATTAACTCTACCTATTTAACTCATATCCATCGCTCTGCTTACTTAGTATCTAGCTGCTCGATTTTACGCTGTATTCTATCCATCTTTTTTTGATAACGACGTATCTTACGGAAACGATGGGCAGCTAACACCCCATCGATACGGCGATTTATCAAACGGCGGCGCGGTGGAAAGCCGCCCACTTGTGGCTCGCGGTAGCCATGCAAATGATTGTCACGGCGACGACGAAGATAACCCATCACACTATCAGCAATCATGATAAATAACGCCGAAGTAATCATGCCGTACATAAATAACGAGCCGCCTTCATCGAGGCTTTGGTTTAAAACGGTAATGGATAAAACAAACAGCAGCATCGGTTCTACATAACTTAATGCACCAAATAACGACACTGGCAGCTTACTACTGGCAACCATGGTCAGCGACATTGCGAGCGCACTAAAAGCACCGAGCAGTGGCAATAAATACCAAAACTTTATGTTTTCTGCCGCCACGCTAAAGCCGCCGCTGCTATAGAGCATGATGAGTACCACCGGCGTCAGCAAGGTCAAATCTGAAAGCAAACCGGTAATCGGCGGTACGGCAAGCTTACGCCGCAGGAGATAATAAGGCGGATAACCCAAGCATACAAATAACGTCACCCATGATACCGTCCCATATTGAAATATATCATAGCCAATCCCCAGTGCTGCAAGTAGCGCTGCCATCCACTGCAATGCACTCATATTCTCATGATAAAAAAAGCGCCCCAGCACTATCATCACCAGCGGCAATAAAAAATAACCCAAGGTGACATCAAGACCAAAACCATTGACTGGCCCCCACATAAACAGCCAAATCTGTCCACCCAATATAGGTGTGGGCAATATAAATATCAGCCATTCTTTCAGGGTTTTTAAGGTTTTTAGATAATCAAAAACGTGTTGCCATTGCTTAGTAAAACTGACCAATATCAGTAAGCTCAATAACATCATCAGCACCCGCCATGACGCCACTTGTGTACCCGTTAAGGGCAACATAAATAACCCAAACAAGAACATCAATGAAAATAAAAAACTAGATGATACGGCTGCTAAGGTTCCCTGAAAAGTTTGATTGGTCGTAAGCATAACAACAGCCTTAAAAATAACGCTTAATGAGTATTTTTTATAATTTATAACCAGTTTATAAAGGTTAGAAGACAAAAGCTAAGATGTATAGATTAAAAGCTAAAAAACAGACTTTAAAAATAAACAGCACTCAGAAAAAAAGCCTCCAACGATATCGTCAGAGGCTTTTTCTACAGCAGTATTGCTAACTAAACTAAAAAGCTAACAACTGAGATATTTACTCTTCATCGTCTGTGTTTTCATCTGCTTCATCATTCGATTTTTCGTTATCTACTAAGTCGTCGTTTGCACCATCAACAACGTCATTGATATCGGTCGTCGCTGTGTTGCCAGTTTCGGCATCAATATCGATTTGCTCTTGACCTTCTACTGCAAACGTTCCATCTTCTCTCATGGCATCAATGAGCTCATCGTCGCTTTCTTCGTGCTCAACACGCGCCATAGCAACCAGCTTCTCATCTTTTGAAAGACGAATCAGCGTCACACCTTGCGTATTACGACCAGAGCTAGCAACATGCTCAACTGGGGTACGCACTAAAGTACCTTTGTCTGAGATTAAAATAATATCGTCTGTAGAGTCAACCTTAGTCGCACGTACCAGCGCACCATTACGTGCGCTTGTTTTAATCGCAATCACACCGCCACCGCCACGATTTTGTGTATTAAATTCATCGATAAAGGTACGTTTGCCAAAGCCGTTTTCACAAGCAATCAGAATCTCGTGTACGTCATCTTCGATAACCACCAATGATTTAATAAACTCATCAGCCGCCAAACGCATACCACGAACGCCTTTAGCAGTACGACCCATTGCACGCGCATCATTTTCATCAAAACGAATCGCTTTACCACTTGAAGCAAATAGCATAACTTCTTGGCTACCATTGGTGATACGAGCGCTGACCAATTTATCGCCTTCTTCCAAACCAACTGCAATCAGGCCATTCGAGCGAATATTGGCAAACTGTTTCAGCTCGACACGCTTCACGGTACCATTGGCGGTTGCAAAGAATACAAAAGGCGGCTCTGCTTGCGTGCTATCATCTAAATTATTATCTTCTGATAAGCTGTCATCGCCATCTACTAAGGCATCTGCTGATGTCTCACCTTTACTATATAAATCTTCTACGATTTTTGGAATAGGCAGTATCGTGGTGACCGTTTCATCAGGATTTAAGCCAATTAAATTCACCAATGGACGACCACGGGCGCCGCGACTGGCAATCGGTACTTCAAAACCACGTAAGCTAAACACACGACCCGTATCAGTGAAACATAATACAGTGGCATGCGTAGATGTCACAACCAAGTGATCAATCACATCATCTTCTTTCATCGCAGTCGCAGATTTGCCTTTACCACCACGTTTTTGCGCGACATAGTCATCAATCGGCTGCGTTTTTGCGTAACCCGTACGAGAAACTGTCATTACCACAGTTTGCTCTGGGATAAGGTCTTCACGGTTGAAGTCCATGCGTGAATCAATGATATCGGTACGGCGCTCATCACCGAAGTTTTCACGAATCTCAATCATCTCGTTTGAGATAATGGTCATTAGCTTATCAAAATCACCAAGGATGGACTCTAAATTTGCAATTTCACGCAGCAAGTCTTGGTATTCTTCGGTCAATTTGTCTTGCTCAAGACCGGTTAGACGATGCAGCTGCATGTCCAAAATAGCATTGACCTGCTCAAGTGATAACCGATAGCGTTGCTCACCTTCAACTGAACCATCAATTAAGCCAAACGGCGCTTTTGGATCTTCACCTTCGATAAAATCTGGACGTACTGACTGGCTACCTGCAGCGGTTAGCATCGCAACGACGCTACCTGAACCCCAAGTGTTACTTAATAAGCTTTCACGTGCCAAGCCGCGGTTAGCAGACGCTTTAATCGTCGCAATAATATCGTCAATATTGGCAAGTGCCACGGCCAAACCTTCGAGCAAATGACCACGAACACGGGCTTTATTAAGCTCATAAATCGTACGGCGCGTAACCACTTCTTGACGGTGACGGACAAAGGCCGCAATCAGCTGGCGTAAAGTCAATAGTTTTGGCTGACCGTTATCTAGCGCCACCATATTGATACTAAAGCTAGATTCGAGTGGCGTTTGTAGGAACAAGTTATTAACGATCACTTCTGCCGTCTCACCGCGACGTAAATCAATAGCGATACGCATACCGTCTTTATCAGACTCATCACGAATTTCGGTAATACCTTCGATTTTTTTGTCACGTACCAGTTCAGCGATACGCTCAATCAACTTAGCTTTATTGGTTTGGTAAGGCACTTCGGTAAAGACAATGCGCTCACGGTCACGGTTGACACCGGTATCACTCATCGGCTCGATGATATAACGACCACGTACGTGCAAGCGACCTTTACCGGTGCGATAAGCATCTAAGATACCCGCGCGACCGTAAATAATACCGCCTGTTGGAAAGTCAGGACCTGAAATATGCGACATCAACTCTTCGGCAGATATTTGCGGGTTTTCAGCATAAGCTAGGCAAGCATTAATCACTTCAGTCAGGTTGTGCGGCGCCATATTGGTTGCCATACCAACTGCAATACCGGTGGCACCGTTGACCAATAAGTTTGGAATACGCGCAGGCAACACGCTTGGCATACGCTCAGAGCCATCGTAGTTGTCTTCCCAGTCGACGGTGTCTTTATCCAAGTCCGCAAGCATTTGATGAGTCAGCTTGGTCATACGGACTTCGGTATAACGCATCGCTGCCGGTGGATCATCATCAATCGAACCAAAGTTACCTTGACCATCGACCATAGGGTAACGCAGACTAAAGTCCTGCGCCATACGTACAATCGCATCATAAACAGCACTATCGCCATGCGGGTGATATTTACCGATGACGTCACCGACCACACGCGCCGACTTCTTATAAGCTTTATTATAATCGTTAGACAGCACATGCATCGCGTACATCACGCGGCGGTGTACCGGTTTGAACCCATCACGCACATCAGGCAGCGCGCGCGAGACGATCACGCTCATCGCATAATCCAAATAGGACTGCTTTAATTCATCCACGATGGCAATAGGACTGATCGAGTCGCTCATATACACTCCTTCACTCACATACTTTCTCTAAGGGTTGACCGCCTTAAAAGCACTTAAGCTAATATAAAAATATAGCTGCACAAACGCGCAACTATGATTGCTATATCAACACTAAAAAGCACTATCAAACGAGCAAAACCATAGGAAAATGGCGATACGGTTTTTGTTAAAAGTAATGTTTAATTAAAGAAGCTATTTTAGCACATTTTTGTCGATTTAGGGGGTTCTAGGTGCTATTAAAATCAAGCAAAACAGCTCATTAGCGTTGATTTTTGGATATGGCAATAAGGATAAAAACGACTTTAACAACAGAGTGTTGCCTTTGCCGTTTTTAAAGGCTGTTGTATAAAAAAACTGCATCCGATGGACACAGTTTTTTTCGCGAGTAAGATTGAAACTACTTATATGTTTAATGATAAAACATTTTAAACAGGTTTGAATTCCTGATTAAAGAATTCACGCGTAGCTTCAGTACAGGCTGGACTGACCAAACCGCCGTGATAATTGGTATAAAACGCTAATAATGACGCTACACCACCGTTTGGATCTGCATCATCTTTGACTTTTTTAACGCTATTACTAAAATTGGTTTGCACGCTATTTTTGACAGCAACTGCATCCCATTTGTTCATTGACGCCTGTCCAATCATAGTAAAGTCCTGCTTGTCGGGACGATCTGCTTTATTATCTGCATCCACATCTAAAACCGTAATATTAAGTTTTTTGGTGGGATTTTTGGCCACTTCCGCCTGTAGCAGTTTTACCATTGAGCCGGTATTAGTATCAAAATATACAGTCGGATCTTGGTTACCACCACAAATAAACGTTGGCATAGTAGGCACATAACCACGTAAATCATTATCCTTGAGCGCTTTACGCAGATTATTCTCAGGAGTAACTGCTGTAAGCCCATTGCCATTTTCTGCCCATAGACCATCAGGATTTTTTTGCGTATCCGCTACATAAGTCGCTCGGAAATCCGTTTTAATCAGATAATCATTGTCATCATAACCAGCAAAACTAGAAAACAGCTTACCTGGTAATAGACCTGCCAGCCTTGGATCGCTAGGATTCTTTTGGAATAAAGCATTATTAGGCAGTTTTCCTGCTTGAACTAACTCACCAAATGGGATATTACTAGGTAGCTGTGCGTCGGCATACTTATCTAAGAAAATATCTGATTTTTTATTGTAAATATTGCCGTATTTTTCTTGTAAGCCAATACCAAGTAAGGGCGCAAAGCGCGACGCCCCAATATTGACATTGCCCATAAAGATTTCATCACCAAAAGCCGCCAATGCATAAGGACCAGATGATGGTGCAATCGCCGTCACTGGTTTTTTTTGTGATTCTAGTAATCTCGCCGTTGCCATAGTGACATAACCACCTTGCGAGTAACCAGCGATAAATAGCTTACCTGAATCATCAATTTTACTGTAATTGGCATCATTGGCACGTTTTTTGTGTTCGATAATGCTGCGCGCGCTATCTAGAGCGTCGACCATGTCGGTCGACTGCTGCTGGGCAACCAAATAAGGATGGTAATCAAGTTTTGAGGTATCATAGCCCGCATAGTTGGGTGCGACAACGATATAGCCTTGTGCAGCAAAGTTTGCGGCAATTAAGTTTGCTTCCCCCACCGCAGGGTTTTCGATATTGCCCACTTGGGCAAAATCATAGCCTTTATCAGTCGTTGTGCCATGCGCGTATAATAATACTGGGCGATCACCTTTGCATTCAGCCGCATCGCCAGTTGGTAACATCAAAGCGGCCGTAGCATTGGTATCTTCGTCAGCGGCACCTTTGGTATCATAGCTGACTTTTTCTATGGTAACGCCGCACTTAGCCACAGGCGTTGCAGTATTTGCTAGACCAAAACTACTATTGACCTCGTTTGCCGTAAAGGTTTTTACAAATACAGCGCTGGCAGAAGACGAAGGTGATTCAACGAAACGCTCATTATCATCACCACAACCAACAAGCAATAAGCTACTGGCAATCGCTAGCGATAATATACCGCGTGTCATGATGGGTTTGTTTATAATGGATGAATGGGGTAAGACCATGATTGCTATCCTTAGCAGTAGTAAAACAAAAAAATTGCCTAAAATCCTTGGCAATAGATAAATCAGACCTAGCTGACATTTTTAATAAATACTTTTTATAACTCGCTTTTTTAAATCAAACTTCTAAACCAGATGACTTAGTGACAATCAATGTGACAATCAATGAATACCAATACTTAAGCTTTACTATTTATACGCTAAAACCCTATTAAAATCCAATAAAAAGTGATGAAAAAGCATTTCAAATACTTTAGATAAAACAGAGCCTATTATGAATCACGAAAGCAGCCAGTCAGTGAACCAAGCAATCACGCCGTCAATAAACCAACCCGATACGCGTACGGATCGTAGCTTTGATGCGATTGCTGACCACTTTGAAAAAAAGGTTTACGGTGGCTTAAAGGGTGACATTCGTCTGGCAGTATTGCGCCGTGATATTTTTGCCTATTGCACGCAGATGAGGGAAATAATTGGGCGACCGTTACGGATTTTGGATGTAGGCGCAGGGCTGGCGCAAATTGCGATTGAGCTTGCTATCCAAGGGCATGAACTGATTATTAATGATATCTCATCCAATATGTTAGAGAAAGCTCAAGCAAATGCTGCACAATGCGGTGAAAGCAATCAAGACAATGCAAAATTGGCTATCAATTGGTATGTATGCCCGTATCAAGAGCTTGAAGAGAAGTTAGCAAGTAACACAGAAAAGTTTGATTTGATTATGTGCCATGCGCTGCTTGAATGGTTAGCAGAGCCTGTAGCAGTGATGGATTTTTTTAATCAGCATTTGACTGAAAATGGCGCGCTCTCGCTGTGCTTTTATAATCCGGCGAGTTTTGATTATCGCAATCTTATTATGGGTAACTTTAATTTATTGGATAATACCGAGTATAAAGCGGACAATAAAAAAAGCCTCACGCCCAATCATCCGGTAGCTAAAGAAGAAGTTGAATCTTGGTTAGAAGCTCATCATTATCAAACGATACTTGCCAGTGGCTTGCGCGTATTTCATGATTATTCGCCGTTGAAACGGGGTGGTCATAATGATCCTGAAGCAGTCATACGCATGGAGCTGCGCTATTCACAACTCGAGCCCTATAAATGGCTGGGACGTTATTTACATATACTGGCCACTCGCCAAGCTTAAAAATAACAATTATCTAATTATAACAATTATCTAATTTCTTCCACGCGCTCAGACCTATCATACTCTGACCATGTGGTGGCATTGATGTCTTTTTCATCAAACACCACCACGTGCTCTAGGATAGGTAAGATACCAATTTGTGAACCAATCTCATGGTTATGATGGCTGGCAACGAGAGATAGTACGGTTTGACCATCCGCTAATTGCAAGCGATAAAGATAGTTTGCCCCGCGAAATACACGTCCAACGACTAAGGCGGTCTGCGTGCTTTCATCATCATGAATGATATCATCAGGACGTACTAACACCTTAATCGGCGTACCATTCGGATAGTCATACTCGCAATACTGCGGATGACCTGACGCATCATAAACTTCCATACGCCGATAAATATCACCAAGTGCAGTTTCAACATGACCTTCTTTGATAATACCGTCTATCATTGCCCCTTCACCGACAAATTCAGCGACAAACGGACTGACTGGCTCATGATATAGCTCACTTGGCGTTGCCCATTGAACCAACTTACCTTTATCCATTACCCCGACTTTATCGGCTAACGCAAAGGCTTCGTTCTGATCATGAGTGACCAAAATAGCGGTGGTATTGGTGCGTTTAAGGATATCACGGACGTTCATTGCCAGTGATTCACGTAGCACCACATCTAAGTTAGAAAAAGGTTCATCAAGTAGCAAAAGTTTGGGTTTTGGTGCCAATGCACGTGCCAACGCTACCCGCTGCTGCTGTCCGCCTGATAGCTCGCTAGGACGCTTATCCGCGTGTTCAGATAATTCGACAAGCTCTAGCATCTCTTTAACACGGGCTTTTTTGTCAGCAGCCGACCATTTATTAAGGCCGAAAGCGATGTTTTTTGCCACGCTTAAATGTCCGAATAAGGCATAATCCTGAAACACCATGCCCATGCCGCGCTTGGCTGGCGCGACCGCAAAGGTAGTACGTGCGGTTTGTTCCGTTAAACGCTGATTGCTTAAGCGAATCTTGCCGCCACGGCTTTGCTCTAAGCCTGCAATCGCCCTTAAGGCCGTGGTTTTACCGCAGCCGCTATAACCCAAAAAGCAGCCGATTTCACCTTGTTGCAAATCAAGCGATAAGCCATTAACGATAATCGTATCGTCATAACCAACTATTAAATCTTGCACGCTAAAATAAGCATCATCAACGCTAGTGTTCTTTTTAGAGGAATTAAAAACATGGTTATCTTGCAAGTGAATTTGTCCTGCTGTTTCTTTATTTAAGGTAGTTTGATTTAATATGCTTTGATTTAAAGTATCTTGTGTTGATGAGCTGTGAGGCAAAATTTTATCCGCTTGCAGCTGTGCTACCTGAGCTTTGGTTAATAGCGTGACGGGCGGTTTTTTCACATACTCCGGTCTTGGCTTGCCGCCTATCTTTAAGGATTCAGGCTTTAAAGATTTAGACGCTGCTGGATTGGTTGAATCGTTCATCAAGTCAGTATACATAGACGGTACCAGTAAGCTATTAGTGAATAAAACCCATCATTAACGCGGTTTTTAATATGGCTTTTTTCAGTATGGTTGTTTTTTAAACTTGCTCTTTAATGATAAACACGCTTAACCTTGCTTATCGCTTTGACGCAGCAATACCCAAACAGGAATAAGCCCAACCAGCACAATCAATAAACTAGGCAAGGCGGCGCGTCCCCACATACCTTCACTGGTCATCTCAAACACTCTTACTGCCAGCGTATCCCAGCCCTGTCTCCGCGTCATCAATGTAATCGGCATCTCTTTCATGACTTCGACAAAGCCCATTAATAATCCGGTCAACACCCCTGGACTAAGGACGGGCAGCATCACTTGCCGCCAGCGCTGATACGGACTATCACTGAGTAATTTAGCGGCTGCTTCTTGATTGACCGTCAAGCGCTGTAGCTGACGATCTACCGGCTGAAAGCTCACGGTCATAAAGCGCGTCGATAAAGCAAGTAGCATGACGATGACACTACCAGAAAAAAACTGCGTTGAGGTAATACCAAAAGCTATCAGCTGATTATCAAGCCATGCAATCGGAATAAATATCCCAACGGCTAATACCGTACCCGGCACCACATAACCCAAATTAGCTAAGGTGGTCATCAGCTTGGTAGATTTATCTGGATATTGTCGCTTGACCCACGCAATAATAATCGCCAAAAATGCGATAAATATCGTGGTCATACTAGCAATCATAAGGCTATTGGTGACAAAATCAATATAACGCGCATCAAAATCTTGCTGGAAATTTTCTGCAGTCCAATAAAGCAGCTGTAAAAACGGAACCAAAAACGCCACTAAAAACACCAACGTGCAAAGTAGCGCCATGCCCCACCTTGCCGGTTTACTGGCTTCAAATCGCTTACTGCTACCCTGAGTTATGGTATTGCCGCGCTTTGCTTGCCAGTACTGCTCAAACAAAACGACGATAAAAACCACGCCAATTAATAATGCTGCCAGCTGCGCGGCCGTGGTTAAACTAAAAAATCCAAACCACGCTTTATAAATCGCTGTCGTAAAAGTATCGACATTAAATACTGACACTGCGCCAAAATCTGCCAGTGTCTCCATACTAGCAAGTAGCAAACCACCAATGACCCACGGTAGTGCTTGTGGTAACGCTAGCCGAAAGAACACCTTGCTACGACTTAACCCAAGCATCTGTCCGGCTTCAATCGCCCGCCTGCCTTGTGATAAAAACGCTTGGCGTGCAAGCAAATAGACATAAGGATAAAATGCCAACGACAATACTAAACCTGCACCCCAAACATTACGAACCGATGGGATAGCAGTAGTAAAACCAAACTCCCTTAAGGCAGTTTGCAGCGGCCCACTAAAGTCAACGATACCGACAGTAACAAATGCTAAGACATAAGCTGGCATTGCTAATGGCAACATGAGCGCCCACGCAAAAAACCGCTGTCCAGGGAAGCGGTACATACTGGTCACCCAGGCAAGCCCCGTCCCGATAACGCCAGAAATCACCGTCACCATCATCAATAAAATGACGGTATTTTTTAACACTTGCGGCAGTACATATTCGCGCATGTGTGTCCAAATATCGGCGACCGGCTGCGTCCACGATAATAGTACGATTAAAATCGGTACTAGCATAAACAACGAAATCAGTCCTAAGACTGATTTTGAGAGGATACGTTTGCGGACGACATGGTCGTGACTAATAGATGGGCTATTTTTGTCATTACTGGCTTCATTGACAGTATTGTCTTGCTTAGCAGACGCTTCTGGCATTGTTATCATAGATTGTTACCGTGTCATACGCATAATGACGCTATTAGATGCTGAATTAATAAACACCTAATAGCTAAAAATCAACCGCTCAGCTACTGCCAGTCTATTATTTATAACCCGCTTTATCCATCATTTGAATGGCTTTGGTTTGTAGCTCACCAAATTTCTGGACGTTGATATCGTCTTGTTTAAATGGACCCCATGATTTGAGCATCTCTGATTCATCAATACCCGCTTTGACTGGGAATTCTTTATCAGCACTGGCATATAAACCTTGCGCCTCATCAGAAGACAACCACTCCATCAATTTAAGCGCGCCATCTGGATTGTCTGAACCTGTTACTACCCCAGCTCCAGAGATATTAACGTGGGTACCAGTCGTACCTTGGTTTGCCCAAAATATTTTTACAGGGAAGTTTGGTTTCTCATCAAGCATACGACCATAGTAGTAGCTATTGGCAATACCCACTTCACACTGACCGGCAGCAATCGCCTCTAACAAATTGGTATCATCGCTGAATACGTCGGTCGCTAAATTATCTACCCAACCACGAATAACTTGCTCGGTTTTCTCTTCGCCCAAGTGCTCCATCATGCTTGCAACCAATGACTGGTTATAAACTTTCTTAGAAGTACGTAGACACAATTTGCCTTTCCATTTTGGATCGGCCAAATCGGCATAGGTAGATAATTGGTCGGCACTGACTTTACTTGGGTCATAAAAAATCGTACGGGCGCGTAATGACAGACCTGTCCACTGACCTTCTGGATCACGATATTTAGCAGGGACATTTTTTTCTAGCACGCTAGAGGCAACCGGTTGCAATAAACCTTGCTCAGCTGCTTGCCATAAGTTACCGGCATCGACAGTTAATAGCATATCAGCAGGGGTATTTTTACCTTCCGCTTGTAAGCGCGCCATCAATGGGCCAGTTTTATCAGTGACCAGCTCAATTTTAACGCCTGTCTGCTCAGTATAACGATCTAATAATGGTTTGATTAACTGCTCATTACGTGATGAGTAGATGGTGACCGTTTGCCCACCAGCTGCCGTCGCATCATCATTTGTAGCCACTTCTTGCTCAGTGCTAGATTGTTCAGCATCAGCTGTCACAGCTTCAGCACCTTCTTCTGGTGCCGAGGCATTATTACAGCCAGTCAGCCCTAACATCAGACCAAATACAGCAACGGGTAAAATAAGCTTAGTAGAAGATAGATTTGCACTGATAGCAGTTAATGACATGGATTTCCCCATAATGGTGCTACGGATAAGTGAGATAAAAAGACATTAAAATCATTAGAAAATGATTGAATAGCGGGATTAATAAGACATTAATGTCTGAGAGACAATATACTAATCGAAATGAGATTAATTATCAATACATTTATTTAGTGCAACCGTGCAGCAAAATTATCGTCTAATAAACACCTTTAAACAGCCATATTTAAGCAGAATTCTAACTAACTTTTACGGGTTTGCTTTGACATTAGAGCACCCATATTCTAAAGCAGCCGCATCTTAGCATCTGAGAGAAGCCACTGCCCCAAAATGACATTAACCGCTGCTTCCGTACGCAATATACGTGGACCTATATTGACTGCCGTGCAACCTTGCTCGGCAAGTAAATCAATCTCATAATCAATCCAGCCGCCTTCAGCACCGATAAATACCATGCTCGGCAGCGCTGAGTTATGAAGTAGTTCAGGATTTTCTCGTTGTTGTTGTACATATTGCGCAAAAGACAGCGCGCTATAAGGATGAGCAACGATGGCGCGATTGGTTATTAAGCTTGCAAGCTCGTCTTCAACAAAGGGTTTAAAGCGTTTTTGTAGACTGATGCGCGGCGCAACTGTATCAATACCTTGCTGCAGCCCCTCTAGTACAAACTCGTCAAGGCGATCTAACATTGGGCTTTGCCAATAGCTTTTTTGCGTACGGTAGCTATTGATAAGAATAATATCGTTGACGCCAAGCGCGGTCATATCCATGATTAGGCGGCGTAACACTTTTGGCCGTGGCAATGCCAGCACCACTGTAAGATTGAGCTTTAGTGGCGGATTGATGGTTAGCTTTATCTCACCCAGTTCAATACTATCGGGCGCAATATCTTTAATAATAGCGCTGCCAAGTTTGCCACCCAATTGACCGATTTTTAACGTATCGCCCACCTTGGCATCCAGTACTTTATTAACATGGGCAATTTGCGTTAAATCATTAATGTAGGCAGAGCCATTTTGAAAGCTGGTATCTGGCAATAATATACAGTTCATAGCATCACTTATGTCAGCTCTTGATTCACGTCTTGATCCAGTTCTTGATTGAAAGACGGTTTTGCGTATTGCTGAATCACATCTTCAATCATTGATAACTGCCGATGCAAGACCGCTTGCTGCTGCTCGGTCATTTCTGCACCCGCTTGCCCTGCTTTTTTTGCCAATTCCAAATGGCTAAGCCAGAACTGTAGCTGCTGATAAAGAAGATTATCGTCATCGCTAGATGGCTGATTGCTCGCAATTTTCTGCTGCTGAGATAGCTGCTCGTCAGTACCAAGAGCACTATAAAATGCATTATGTGGTTGGTATAACGCCCCGACGCTCGCCAATTTATCAACCACGCTTTGGCAAGATTGGGTATAACTGCCCATCAATACCGGCGTTGCCACACTTGACGGCTCAACGGGATTATGCCCGCCAATATCGACTAATGAGCCACCCACCAATGCCACATCTGCAAGCGAATACCATTTCATCAATTCACCCATACTATCAGCCAAATAAACTTGGGTATTTGGACTGATTGCATCATCATCACTACGACGCGTCATGACCAAGCCTGATTTTTCAATTAGTTCTGCCACCTCATCGAAGCGTTCTGGGTGTCTTGGAACGATAATTAATAACGTATCCGCTAATAAAGGATTAGATAGTATTTGCTGTTGCCATGATAATACTGTCTTTTCTTCACCGCTATGAGTGCTTGCTGCCACCCACATCGGACGACCTGCTACGCCTAAATCTTCGGCATCATTTGATATTTCAGCTTCTTTGGCATCATTACTATTCAGCTTCGGGGTATTAATCACCCATTTCAGCGAGCCTGCCACGCGGATTTGTGCACTATGAGCGCCCAATTGCCGAAAGCGTTTTGCCGATTCATTATCCTGCGCAATGATAAGACTCAAGTTTTTCATCATACTGGCACTGACCGCGCCAATTTTTTGATAACTTTTAAAAGAAGCAGCAGATAACCGAGCATTGACCAAAATACTTGGGATATGATGCTCGGACAACTTGGTCAAGATATTCGCCCAAAGCTCTGTCTCTATAAACATTGCCGCAACCGGTTGCACATGTGCTAAAAATTTTTCAATCACCGCAGGGCTGTCGACAGGAACGTAGCTATGACTCAAACGGCCTTGCGCAATATCATCGGCAAAGCGACTGGCACCACGTGCAAACCCCGTCTGCGTGGTATTGGTCAACCATATCTGATAGCCTTTTGCTAATAGCACGTCGAGCAAAGGCGCGACGGTATTGGTCTCGCCTAAAGACACCGCATGGCACCAGATGACTTTTTTGCCATTGCCATTTTGATTATTGGCATTATCTTCAGTTTTCGCAGCAGATTGATAATCTGCTGTCCTACCTTGAATATTTGCATCAGGCACGGGCGGCGCAGGATAGCGCTTACCAAAACGCTGCTCCACTTCTTGCTGATAATTATCGCGCTTATGCGAGCGATGCCATACCTGTAGGCGGTATAGCGGTTTCAGCAAACCAATCGTCACCTGATAATATACAGGTGGCTTATAAACGGCTCGGCTTGGCTGAGTCGACTTATCAAAAGAGGGTAAGGAATTATCAGAAGATGGCATGAAGAAGCCCAGATTAGTAATGGATCGGACGATAAGAAGTGGCGATAAAAAGCGCGCCAATTCTACCTGAATTTAATGCTAAACAATAGTTTTTAAGCACTCGTTATTAGAAACAAGAATTTAAAAACGAGAATTTAAAACCAGAATTTAAAATAATCGCTTAGACAATAATGAAGATTAATATAGCGACGACAATAATCACCACAAACAATAGCTGATAACGTTTAAGGCTATGCTGCTCTTGCTTTTGTGTGCTGATTAACGTTTGCGCTTGCTGCCATTGACTAACCAAACTAGCCGCTTCTTCATGACCGTTTTGCGCCGCTTGCTCAAGCCAATATTTGCCATTGGTCATATCTTGCGGCACGCCAAAGCCTTGATAGTAGAGCCTACTTAATAATCGCTGGGCACGGCTGTCGTTTCTGCTAGCAGCTTGCTTCACCCATTCAACGCCTGCTTCCATACCAGCCACTTTATCCGTATTTACCCCTTCACCAAGAAGCTCATACATCGCTAAACGTAGCATCGCAGCGCTATGACCCGCATGAGCAGCGTCTTGCATTTTTACCAAGGCTTGCTGCTTTGCTGCCAAATGCTGCTGTGAAAATATAACTTGCGTGCGTGGTTTATCTTGCTTAGCAATATGCTGCTCAAATTGAGCTAAAACTTTAGAAGCTTGCTCATATTCTGTTTTGCCAGCAGTTTGTGGTACGTCTATTTCATCAAGCTCTGTGAACAACTGGGTAAAAATCTCTGGGGTTGGCGCCTCTTTTATCAGTGGTTTTACTACTAGTTTTATTGTTGGTTTTATCGCTACTTCTTTTAATCCTGCTTGTGAAGATGCTACTGGCGCAGTTTGTACTGAGGGTGCTTCTAATGGAACAGTTAATGAAGCAGTTTTTGCTAACGGCTCGTCTGTTTTAACAGGTTCATGTGTTGTTTTAAGCTCATCGTAAAAAGTATTATTAACAGTATTTGTTTGAATATCTTGGCGGCTATGTTGAGGTACTATTTTTTCAGCTACTTCTTCAGTCGCCGATTTCATAACGGCAAATATCGGTAATGCATGGTTGTTATCAACGGCGTTTGGCAGTCTTTCACTAACCGCTTGATATAGCCCGCTTGCCACTTGACCACCTTGCGCCGCTTGGAACGGTCGATCAATGTGACCAAACAGCCGCAACCCTATTGGCTCTAAGGCAAAAAATAGCGAGACAGTCGAATTAGGCTTATCAGTAGCCTCAATATCATCGCGATAGAACACGGCCATATGCTGATAAAACTCATCGGTCAACAGTGGCAAGGCAGGATAACGCTTCCGTAGCTCAAACTCACCGAACCAATGCGGCGTATACTGCCATTGCTGTGCCAATACGCGCCCTGCATAAAACGCTAAAAATACCATAAAATTACGATAGCGCTCATCTGTTAATAGCGTTGCCTCATCCCACGTGCCAGACTTTATCATGTCGCGGCGTATCTGCGACAGCAAAGTATCTACGCGCTGTAAACTTGCCAGCGATTCATCGAGTGTGCATTGATGCAATTCAGCTTCATAAGCCATGCCGCCAGCAATAGGACGGCCAGCTAAGAAATCTTGCCAATAGCCTGCTGCAATATAATCAAGGGGCGTTAAGGGCGATGCAGACATAAGGCAAGCCTATCCTTTAAAAATTGAGTGCTTTTAAAAACTAAGATTTCAAAAAACAATCATAGAAGTGGTTATATAAGTAACTGTATAAGTGAGATGATAATAAAAATAAGTAGTTTACCTTAACTTAAAAGCGAAAGCGCTACAATAAAGGACTAAATAAGCGCACCACATTATCAAATAAGCGCTCTGCCCCTTGCCGCTCTTGCCACTCTTCTAAAGTCAAAAAATGGCAGCTTTGCAAGTAGACTTCTTGACAATCAGCAACCTGCGCAACCATCTCTGGGGTATAAATGGCTAAGCTTACTTCCATATTCAAATAAAAACTGCGCATATCAATATTCACCGTACCAAACAGACAATAATCATCGTCAATGACCACCGTCTTAGCGTGTAGCAGCCCACCTTTAAATAAAGCAATGGTTACTCCTGCTTCAAGTAGTTCTTGGTAATACGCTTGGGAGGCGTGCTGCACCAAAAATGAATCCACCTTTTCGGGGACAATAATCGTTACCTCGACCCCGCGTTTGGCGGCGGTAGTCAGCGCCCCTGATAACGCTTCATCGGGGACAAAATACGGCGTGGTAATGCTAATACGTTTGTTGGCGCGATGTATCACCGTCACCAACGTATTATAAATCACATGCGCCGTCACTTGCGGCGCCGAAGGTATCAGCTGCGCCAGCACATCCTCGACGACTGGCATACGCGGTATCAAAATCGATGTCGACCCAATCTCTGGCGACTCATCAGAATCAACAAGCTCGTCTAAAACTTTGACGCGGCTGTTGATATCATTAATGGTCGGGTGCATAACATAGAGTTTACGGGTATAGGTATTCACGCGGTGATTGAGCGCGTCTAGATTATCTTTATTTTCCGCACCGATATCGGTCACCACCACCTTCGCCATCGCCGTGGCAATACTCATCGGCTCTTGGCTGACACTACGTATCGCCACATCAATCCACTGTCCAACATTTTTATTCTGTTTAAAAAACTTCGGGTCAACCAAGTTAAAGCTACCGATATAGCCTATATGTTCGTCAATAACGATAATTTTCCGATGATTACGCAAATCGGAGCGCTTAAACAAGGTTTTAAACAATCCCACCGGTAGCGACTGATGCACAAAGACTCCAGCCTCTTCTAACATCCGATGCTGCTTGCTATTAAAAAAGCTAAAACTTCCTACACTGTCTGCCAATATATGACACTCTACACCACGCTGCGCTGCTGCAATTAACGCATCCATGACCTCAAGTATCTGACCTTTTGGATAAATAATATAAAACTCCATCAGGATGATGCGCTGGGCAGCATTGATGTCTTCAATCAAATGCCCAAAAATAGCACTCGGTGTGGTCAACAGCTGCATTTGGTGGTCGGGAAAAACCCCAAAACCTGTCCAGCGCGTGCCTATTTTACTGACACCGCGATAATTATCAGGCAGTAGCTCTTGTCCTTGGTCAAACACCAACTGCTCACGCTTAGCCATATCATTCATCAGTAGCCGTGCCTGATTCATACGTGCACGATAACGCCGCCCAATCATTGGCTCACCTAGGAGTATGTAAGCGATAAAACCAACCACAGGCAAAGTATAGAGTACAGCAACCCAAGCAATCGACACGCCGATATTACGCTGTACCGAGACGATACGCAGTGTCATGACTATCATGAGAATCACGTGCAATATCAGACCCAATCCCGCAAAGTCTCCTAACGACCATGTCGTAAAGTAGTCTTCAATAGAGAGGGCTTCTATATTAAGATTATCTATGCTCGCCTCCATGACCTTATATCACTCAAACTACTTATCTATCTATTAGCTAGATGGTTTATTAAGTAGACAATTTGTTAACTAGATACTAAAAGCATTATCAGTATAGTAGCTTTTAGCAAGCACGCAATAGCTAACTGTATCATGACTCTATCGTCTGAAAATCACCCTACTAGCACCTTTATTTGACCGTTAATAACGGTTATTAACCCTAATTTCAAAAATACTTGAAATAATATTTGACAGCCATGCGTAAATGTATATAATACACACCCACAGAGCGAGGCTTTAGTTAGTTCTCTTCTGTTGAAAGTTATTCGAAGGGTGACAACTTTGAATGTTAAAACTTTTAGGAAATCCTTTTTAAGAGGTTTCATTTGTGAAGCTAAAAAAAGCACTGCTTTTTGATATGCCTCTCAGGGTGATTAGCTCAGTTGGTAGAGCGTCTGCCTTACACGCAGAATGTCGGCGGTTCGAATCCGTCATCACCCACCACTATCTAGTATAGTGTTTACACTAAGTGGCTAAATAAACTAAAAAGACCTCAGCAGCGGTAGTTCAGTTGGTTAGAATACCGGCCTGTCACGCCGGGGGTCGCGGGTTCGAGTCCCGTCCGCTGCGCCATATTTAAAACGAATTTAAACTGTAAAGTTTAAGCAAGTTTCGCCTCAAGTATTTGTTTACTTGAGGTTTTTTTGTGCTTGTTGATTTTTATCAGCTATTCATCTGCCATACTTCTCACTTTATTGAAAGCTTCTAACCACTACTTAACTAATATTGCCTTATGGAAATCTTTATCTAAAAACGACTTTGTGCTATTCCAGGCCATTTGCTACTTTCTTGCTTAGGTATTTTTTTAGCTTATAAATCGCTACTCATCAAAATCCCGTACGGAACAACGTACCGACCACAACGAATGCCACTGAAAATAGCGTCACCAAAATAATATTAATGGCAAAACCATTCAAGTTGTTGGTTGATAATCTTGGTATTACCCAAAAACGTGCATGCATAGCGACGACAGCCGTCAGCAATAATAATATCAGCTTCATACCAATCAATACGCTAATGTCATTATCAAAGGCAAACCACATACCCACATTGGGTAATATTCTATGTGCCATCCATAGCCCAGTGATGATTTGAATGGCCAATGCTGGCATACCGATTTTTTCAAACTGTCCCTCAAATTGTAACAATGCGTCTAAATTACGTGAAGTTAGTACTTTAGGCAGCACCACTAATGCTAGTATTAAATGACCACCTGTCCATATTGCTGCGCCAAGTAGGTGCAGAATTAATAGATAGTTGAACATACCGTATCACTCCAAATAATTAACCAATCATGATTTCTTGAAACATTAAGGTTTTAATTATGAAACGCGCCAATCAATTACAGCCATTGTCCCGCCAACACCATCTTGGCCTTAACCTGTCGCGCCATGCAAAAGAATGCGCTGACGAACCCGAAGAGATTGCCAAACATTGGCATAATCTCACTTCCTATCTTAACGATATGCAATATCATTTCCAAATTGAAGACAACTTAATCGCTAATGCATTAGAGCCTTATCGTGCTACTCAACCTGATGTGGCGTCAGTACTCGAAACCCTTGATGGACAACATAAGCAATTATATAAGCTAATAAATGAAGTTAAAGAATCAAAAAAATCTGGGAATACAGACATCACAGTCGCGCAGGTTAAAGCGCTTGGCACTTTATTATACGACCATATTCGATTTGAAGAACGAGAGTTATACCCTACGGTAGAAAAATATCTGACGGAAACAGAGTTAAATACTGTTTATGAAGCCAGTCCAGATAGCATTAAACGCCCTGATGAGAATCGCTAATCCATTTATATGAGAGTTAACCCAAGACAAGTTAAATAAAATATTGATTAAGCAAAAAGCCCGCAAAGAAACGTGCCATATTTTAGCATTCGTTTCATTTGCGGGATTTTTTAGTGCTTGGTATGTTGAACTGACTTTTCGCTAAAACAATATTAATAAAATATCAATCTCTAAGGCATGAGTTTAAAGAAATGCTGACGATAGTGCTTTAGCTCACGGATAGAGTCGCGAATATCATCTAACGCTAAATGACTGCCGCCTTTTTCAAAGTTTCTGAGAATATCAGGACGCCATCGGAAGCATAGCTCTTTAATCGACGACACATCAAGGTTGCGATAGTGGAAGAAGCGCTCTAGCTCAGGCATTTGACGCGCCATAAAGCGGCGATCTTGGCAAATGGAGTTACCACACATTGGTGACTTGCCACTATCGACCCACTTATTCAAAAACTTAATAGTCTCAGCTTCGGCTTCTGCCAAGGTCACGGTACTGCGGCGCACACGGTCGACCAGTCCCGACTGCCCATGTTGCTTGGTATTCCAGTCATCCATTTTATTTAATACTTGATCTGATACTTTAATGGCAAATACAGGCCCTTCGGCAAGGACATTTAAATCCTCATCTGTCACCACGGTAGCAATCTCGATGATTTCATCGTTTACGGTATCAAGCCCAGTCATTTCTAGGTCAATCCATACCAACCCTTTTTTACCTTGGTTTTTGATTTTGATTTTATTGGGATGGTCGTCGGTACTCATAAAATATCCTATAGTCAATAAATTTTGGAACAACTTACGAGCAATGTTAACCAAATAAATCACCTATAAATGGTCATGCTCAAATAACATATGTTTGCGCTTAGTCAGTGGTACTGTCTAAAAAATCTAAAACATTACAAAACCACTATCGGCTAGCGGCGCTTTAGGCTGTATGTTAGCAAATTTTCACGCTACACTTAGCAATATTTTTTTAATAGGTTCAAAACCCATGGCATTAATTCGGCAACGCAAACTGACTAAACAGCAGATTCGTCGCATCGACAAACAGCAGCTTGACAGTCAAGACAGCATCGATGACAGTTTGATGGATGGCGTGGTCATGGCGCATTATGGTAAGCAGTTAGAAGTACAGGTGACCAGCTTGCCAGCAGTGATTCCCGTGCAGCCGGAGATTGCACCCGATGATCCTGAGCCGTTTTGGCAGGAATTAACTTTAGGCGATATCTGGCGTTGTCATGTACGTACCAACTTACCGATGCTAGCGGCTGGCGACCAAGTGCGCTGGAGTGCTGATCCCAATACTGGCTTTGGACGTATCGAATCCGTAAAGCCACGCACCTCTCTAATCTCGCGTCCTGATCGCTATCATAAGCTCAAACCTGTCGCCGCCAATGTCGATATTTTAGCGATTGTATTTGCACCGTTGCCTGCTGCTGCGCCGACTCTCATTGACCGCTATTTGGTCGTTTGTCATCATGCTGGTGTGAAGCCGCTCTTAGTGCTCAATAAAGCCGACCTGCTCGCGCAAGAAAACGGTGTCGATACCAATGAGCTACTCGCACAATATGCAGCGCTTGGTTATGAGAGCGTACTGACATCAGTTGATTGTCCTGAAAATGTCGCTGATAGCGATAAGCAAGAAGGACTGGATGAGTTAAAGCGCTACATTGATAAAAAGTTGGTTATTTTTGCGGGGCAATCAGGCGTTGGTAAAAGCAGTCTAATCAATGCTCTGCTACCTGAATCGGCACAGAGCGTCAATATTATCTCTGAGAACTCAAAACTCGGTCAGCATACCACGACGACCAGTCGACTATTACCATTTAACCCAGACGACTTAACCCAAGGTGGCATTGTCGATACCCCTGGTATTCGCGAGTACGGTATTTGGCATTTGACCCCTGATGATATCATTTCAGGGTTTGTTGAGCTTGCCCCACTGGCAGGTGATTGCCAATTCCGCGATTGTCGCCATACTCATAACAGCAAAGGCTGCGCGTTATGGCAGGCGGTTGCTGATGGCGTGGTATTACAACGCCGTGTTGAAAACCTTGTCACCTTAAGAGAAGAAGCAGATACTAAACCTTATTAATCAGTGCCTTATTAATGCTTGCTTTATTAATCAGTGACTTGTTAGCCCTTATCTTATTAATCACTGCCATAGTGAACGTTGCTCATCACACGTTTACTATGGCTAGTCTAATCGGTATAATAGCGCCTTGTTCATATCGTTAGGCTGTCTTCTCAGCTTAACCGAACACTTATTTTTTTGGAGGTATGGTTTGGATCGTGCGCTGGAATTTGTGGGCAACCACCCGTTTTTATTTGGTATATTAGCCGTACTTGCCGTGCTATTTTTTGCTATTGAAAACAAACGTAGTGGCAGAAAAATATCGCCCAATACTTTGGGTATGATGGTCAACTCGCAAAATGCGCAGCTGATCGATATTCGCGCCAAAAAGAAATTTGAAACTGGTTATATCCAAGGCAGCCGTAACATACCTTTCACTGAGCTTAAAGACCGCTTAGAAGAAATTCGTGCGATTGAGCAGCCAGTAATTATCATCTGTGATATGGGCGTGCAAGCAGGCGCAGCGATTCAGATGATTGGTAAAGACAGTGTCTATCGCCTAGAAGGCGGTATCGGTGGCTGGCAAGGCGCTGGCATGCCGTTGGTTGGTGTAAAAGATGCTAAGCCAAAGAATAAAGGCAAAGCCAAGCCAAGTTTGCATAAGTAAGACAATAGATTAAGCGTCGGTTTACGCAGGGCTAATCATAAGCACAATGTAGCTTTGGGAATATACAGAGCTAATCTAAAAGACACCTTTTAACAAGGTGTCTTTTTTTATGTGGCAGTTATGCTACCGTCAGCGTTTTTCAGCCAATAGTGCTTGAATTTAGCAGTGCCATCCCCACTTTATACTGAGCAACATCGAATAGATTTGCAATTTACATATTGGTAACGGATTATGCTAATTTCTACGCTATGATTTTTTATATCACCATTTATCATATTACTTATAATAAAACTGTTGCCGCATAAATTTATAAACAAGGACTAACCATGACTGTATCTGTGAAAGTTTACACCACCCCTATCTGCCCATACTGCTCAAACGCCAAGCAATTGCTAAAAACCAAAGGCGTTGATTATGAAGAGATTGGCATGCATGATATAAGCCGTGAAGAGCGCCAAGCATTGATGCAAAAAACCAATAACTATCGCACTGTGCCACAGATCTTTATTGGCGAGACCTTTGTCGGTGGTTTTGATGAGCTCAATCAAATGAACCAACAAGGCAAACTTGACGAGCTATTGGCAGGTTAATTTGCTATCTTGTTTTGCGGTCTGTTTTTATCGAGTTAAAAATAGACGGTAGCAAGGGTAAATCAACTTGTTAAAAACCATGTTGCTGAAAAACATCGAGATAAAACCTTAAAACTCTATCTCGATTTATATTACAATGATATTTTATGACAATGACCATTTGCCCATTATTTGATTAATTTTTAGAGGAATTACCATGGCTGAAGAACAAGCACAACCACAATTGGCACTAGAACGCATTTACGTAAAAGATATGTCACTTGAAGTCCCAGGCGCGGGCGTATTCACCAAAGAGTGGAATCCTGAGCTTGATATCAATCTATCTAGCAATGCTGAAAAACTGGATGACGACCATTACCAAGTGGTATTGACGGTCAGTGTCAATGCTAAAAACGCAGAAGAAGCGGCATTTATCGCTGAAGTTCATCAAGCGGGTATCTTCTTATTAAAAGATATTCCAGAAGACCAAATCGGTCAAATTCTAGGCGCTTACTGCCCGAACGTGCTGTTCCCGTATGCTCGTGAAGTCATCAGCGACATCGTTACACGTGGTAGCTTCCCGCAGTTATTACTTGCGCCAGTTAACTTTGACCAAGCGTACGCGCAAAGCCAACAGCAAGCACAAGTTGATGCGCAAGGTAATGCGTAAAACTTAGCAGGATAAAGCATTAGCTAAGCTACATTAAACTAATAGTAGCGAAAAGCCGTTTACTTCTCTAAGTAAGCGGCTTTTTTTATGGACATTTTTTAGCTTTTATTTTAACCATTAAAAAACCCTGCTGCTAGTTATGGCTAGCGGCAGGGTTTTGAATATGACTGTTAATAAATAAATCTTATCAGCAATTCTAAAAAAGCATTAGCCTTTTAGCGCAGATAAAATCTGTTGTTTAACATCATCAATGCCTTGAGTGCCATCGAATTTGTCATATTTAGGGGCATCACCGCCTTCTTTAGCCTTGTCTTGATAGAAACCAACCAAGGTTGATGTCTGCTCATGATAAGTCGCTAGGCGGTCACGAATGGTAGATTCTTTGTCGTCTTCACGCTGAATCAATGGCTCGCCCGTCACATCGTCAATACCATCGACCTTAGGTGGATTGTGGTCAATATGATAAACGCGACCAGAACCTGCATGCTGACGACGACCTGATAAACGCTTAACGATTTCATCATCAGGTACGCTGATTTCAATCACATGGTCAATCGTCACGTTGGCATCTGCAAGCGCTTGGGCTTGTGGAATAGTACGCGGGAAACCATCTAAAATGCAGCCATTGACACAGTCAGGCTTAGCGATGCGTTCTTGCACGAGGTTAATGATAAGATCATCAGAAACCAAACCACCAGCGTTCATTACGTCTTTGGCTTGTTTGCCAAGCTCAGTGCCTTCTTTGATGGCAGCACGTAGCATATCGCCCGTTGAGATTTGCGGGATATCATATTCTTTAGAAATGAACTGGGCTTGGGTGCCTTTACCGGCGCCTGGTGGACCTAGCAAAATAATACGCATCATTATACGACTCTCCTTAAAAGATAGGATTTTGGGACTAATAAAACTTAGGGATTGGTGGGTTGCAGAGCTTACCTTACCTTGTGGCTTTCAAAAGCTCAAGTATTTTTAGTCTTGATGCGGCAAGTTACGATGACTTATCTGTTCATAGGACGAGATTGCACGCCACCAGAAGCCTGATAGCGCGCAATTATTAACCACTTATATTTTGATATTTAGTCATTAAGGAGTCTGCTGATTAATAGCCACATTGACCTGATTTTGGTCGGCGCTAATCACCACAGGATTACCCGATAAATCGCCTGACTCCGCAGTAGCGTTACCACTATGACTGATACGGGCAATGACGGCGAGCTGAACTTTATCAGCACGGGCAGAAGCTAACGTACGCTCTGGCATCATAGCATCCAAGTCACTTAGGCTAATATTTGCCTCACCCTGCTTAATCACACTAATCGGTAAACGCTTAGCGGCAAATGGCGGCCCACCTTTGACATCACGGATAGCGACAAATAACACATCATCCGCTTTGACTAATGGCAACAGACTGGCACTGATAGAGACGGTAACGTCAACGCCTTCAGAAGCTTGCTGCTGCTGCGTGCTTACATTCGCACTCAACTCATCAAGGCTTGCCAGCGCTTGGCTATGGTCGCCCGGTTTGGCAGCAATACTGGCACGTAGACGCTTAATCCAGCCTTGTGCTTGTTCAAAGTTATTACCACGTGCTTCGCCCATTGCCATCAGCATTTGAGCGCCTTCATGTTGTGGATTCTTCGCCAACACATCTTGTAAGACACGGCGACTATTGGCATCGAGCTGTCCTTTATTAGCAAAAAAGCTGATTTGCGCATAAGTAGTGGCAATCTCTTCATTATCTGGTGACAAACGATAAGCGCGCGACAATGCTTCAAGTGCCGAATCGGTGGCCTCTAATGACAAGAATAATTCAGACAGACGCATCCAGCGATCAGGATCATCAGCGTGACGATAGACGTTGGTCTGCATGGCACTAATCAATTGTGTACCGTCTTCAATCGCCCAAGCTGGTGGCTGATCGATTTTACCGGTCAATAAGTCATCGGCTACTTGCGCGACTTTATCTTCCGCTGCCCATAATTCAAACACCGGCGTGCGGTCGCTGATTAAAAAGTAAGCCAATCCTGCTAATGCTGGCACCCATACCATGATAATCAGACGGCTTTTGATACCGGGCGCGACCATCGGCGTTACGGTACGCTGCGCATCCAATAACTGGCGCTCAAGCTCAAGCTTTTGATTTCGATAATGCACCTCATCGATAGTGCCGCCGTCTTTATCCGTTTGCAGCTCTGCTAGGCGCTCACGAAATACTGCAATATTGATATCTAGCAGCTGATTGTCAACCGGCTTATCTCGTAAGCGTGACGCCCGCAGCCATGGCATGATAACGATGACCGCCAGTAACAGCGCAATCAGTAAGCTTAGGGCAATAAATAAGCCAAAAGTAGAAAATAGGTTCATTTTTTGTCCTCTGTACTGGTGATGTCATGCTCGTTATTGTCATTGCTATGTTTATTGCTACGCAATAACAGACGATCAAGTTCCGCTTTTTCTGCCGCTGATAATGCTGCAACACTATCTACAGTGACACCGCTTTGACCACGGGCAACGCGCTGGCTACGTTTACTTTGCCAAAACCAGCCAATCACCAGCACAATCAATAATAACGGCGGAAAAAACCATAGTATCCATGTCGATGGACGGACGGGCGGCTTATAAGTAATAAAGTCACCATAACGCTCTTGCATATAAGCACGTATCTCGGTATCACTACGACCTTCTTTAATCAAATCATAGGTTTTTTGCTTTAAATCTTGCGCAATCGGCGCATCAGAACCAGCTAGATTTTGGTTTTGGCATTTTGGACAGCGCAGCTCTTCAATAAGACCGCGATATTGCGCTTCTTGCTGTACGGAATCGAAGTCATAAACCTCAATCGCTGCATGCGCACTAAAACTAATGCCAAAACTGAGCAGACAAGCAAGCAGTAAGCCTGCTAGCTTTATCGTGAGGTTTTTTAAAGGCATTGCTTGTACATACATAGCTTTTGAGCGTATTTCTTTTACGCGTCTAGCTTTTAAGTAGAGAGCCATCATTTGCACATCTCCTTAACCTGAGTAGCGTCTGGGCTAACATTATTCTTGTCGGCTTCATTGAGCAGCATCAAACAAGGCGTGATACGGCTTTGCCAATTGCTCTCATTAATCTCACCAACGATATGCTGACGAATAACACCTTCGCCATCAACCACAAAGGTTTCAGGAGCGCCTGTTAAACCTAAATCTAAGGCAAATTGACCAGACAAATCCTGAATAGACATTGAGAAAGGATCGCCGCCGCGATTTAGATATCCTAAGGCGTCACCGATATCATCTTTATAATTGACCCCAACCAGATTGACGCCGCGTTCTTCTAATTGCATCAAAAAAGGATGCTCAATGATACAAGTTGGGCACCAAGAGCCCCAAATATTCATCAAAAACGGCTGATCCGGCAGATTATCATTGGTCATAATACGACTGGTATCTGACAATAATGGCAGCTCAAATGTTGGTACCGGACGCTCAAGCGCGGTGTTGGTGACGATATCCGTTGGCTGACCCAAGCGCATATATAGCATGACTACAAAACCAGCAAAGACAATCAGCGGAATCAAAAACCATATTCTGATTTGGCTTTTTTTCATCGTTTTAGTGGCTTTATTATTAGCAGCTGCTTTGTTCTCAGGCGTTTTTTGGGAAGAATTATCTGATGGACTCATCTTATTTCTCCCCTATTTCAGCTTCGGTGATGAAGCCTGCTTTATTCGCCGCCATTTGAGCGGGTGTTTTAGTCTTTTTAATACGATAGCGGCTATCGAGCATACTTAATAGACCACCTAACGCCATGATAATCGCACCAAGCCATATCCAGCGAATAAGTGGCTTAACATAAATACGTACCGCCCACTTATTACTGTCTTCAGCGATAGGCTCGCCAAGTGCCACATAGACATCACGCATGAGACTGGCATCAATCGCCGCCTCGGTCATTGGCATCATACTAATCACATAAGTACGTTTTTCAGGATACAAGGTCGTCACTTTTTGCCCGTCTTTGGTCACCTCTACCTGCGCTTGCACACCATCAAAGTTGCTGCCTCTGACCTCGTGAAAATCTTTGACTTCAAAGTCATAGCCCTGCACATGCACGGTATCATTTTCGCCCAATGCCACATCCCGCTCAATACTTAAGGTACTGGTAAAGGCAACACCGATGACAGCTATTATTACCCCAATATGCGCGGTCTGCTGACCCCAATAGCTCAAACGTAACTGACCTAGACCCTTAAAGAAACTCGGTGCATTTTTGGTTTTGTCTTTAAAGTCAACGACCATCCAAAACAACACCCAAAAACTCACGGCTAGCGTCACGCCAATATTAAGCATGTCAGAAGGGCTGAAGAAATAAGCAATAATCGCCGCCAATACCAGACTGCTGACCGCAATGACCATGCCTGCGCCCAACAGCGGACGACTGTCTTTCTTCCAGCGGATATTAGAGCCCATACCCATCGCTATTAGCAACAACCAAGTTAATGGCACAAATAGCGCATTAAAATACGGAGGACCTACAGAGACCTGACCCAAATTAAAGGAGTCCGCGATAATAGGATAAAGCGTCCCGAGCAGTACCACTAAGGTTGAAATGAGGATAATAACGTTATTAATCACTAAAAATGATTCACGCGATACCAGCTGATACTGACTTTCAACCGTCAAACGCCAACCGCGAATGGCAAACATCAGCAGGCCACCACCAACGATAATACCCAAAATCACTAAAATGACCAGACCACGCGTTGGGTCAGCAGCAAACGAATGCACTGAGGTAATGACCCCAGAGCGTACAAGGAAAGTACCCAAGAGACTTAAGGCAAACGCAAAGATGGCCAGCATAATGGTCCATGCTTTAAACACACCGCGCTTCTCGGTCACAGCCAACGAGTGCAGCAATGCTAAACCGGCAAGCCAAGGCATCAGTGAAGCGTTTTCTACCGGATCCCAGAACCACCAACCGCCCCAGCCAAGCTCGTAATAGGCCCACCAAGAGCCAAGTGCGATACCAATCGTCAAAAAGCCCCAAGCAGCCAGCGCCCATGGACGCGACCAACGAGTCCAAACGGCATCTAAGCGCCCTTCCCATAATGCCGCCATACAAAAGGCAAACGGCACAACCATGCCCACATAGCCCATATAGAGCATCGGTGGATGGATAATTAAACCGAAATCTTGGAGCACAGGGTTTAAATCTGCGCCATCGACCGGTAGGTTTGGCAACGTGCGATCAAACGGCGACGAGGTAAAGATGAGCATCGCTAGCATCATCAGCTGTACGCCAGCCAATATCACCAGTACGCGTGCGCGCATTGACAATGGCAAACCACGGCTAAAGTAGGACACCAGCGCACACCAAGTGGCCATGATGGTCATCCAAAGCAATAGCGAGCCTTCATGCCCGCCCCAAGTCGCGGACAACTTATAATACCAAGGCAACAAGGTATTAGAATGCTGAGTGACATAGACCAAGCTAAAGTCATTAAAATAAAAGCCTGCCATCAATGCGCCAAACGACACAATCATGGCCGCAAACTGTGCCCATGCTAAGCTTGGTGCGAGACGCTGCCAAGCAACATGGTTACTCATGACGCCAATAGTTGGTAATACCACCTGCAAAATCGCCAATACGAAAGCGGCCAGCAAGGCAAAATAACCCAATTCTGTGATTAACATACGGTCTAACCTTGTTTACCTTAATACGGTCATTGTTTATTTTAGGGATTGGTGTTGCGGGATATTCGAAAGTATCCCGTATTCGTTACTGTAGGTGTGTTCGGTTGCTATTATTATACGCTTATCGCCATCAGCCGTTGCAGCTTGAGGCGCTTACAGCATCGTACATTAGCGTCAACTTGTCACGTTTCTGTATCCACTCTGTATGCGATGTGTGTAAAGAACATAAAAAACCATCTATTACTGCATTGCAGGGAAAAACACCAAGACCAGATGCAACCAACCTGCCAAAAACCCTGTCAAGCCGCCCAATACAATAAGGGTCATCTCATCTTCACGAAAAGCAGGGCGCAATAAGTTTTGAAACTCATCGGGTGATAGCGCGCGAATACGGTCGCGAAATAGCCCAAAAATTTTACTGGCTCGGCTTTCATTGAGCTCAGGGTCACGCAGTGGCACCATAGTAGCGACGATTGATTTGTCAATAATGGTATTTTTTAATTGCCCAAACTCACGGCGACCCAGCCCTACTCTTAAGGTTGTATTTATAACTGGCGATTCTAACACTTTATACAGGTGGGATTTCATCAGCTCACGCGTTTCAATAGCGCGGTCACCATACATCATCTCATTCATGATGTTTTCAAGTGTCACTAAATCTTTGACTACAATCTCAGCAAAAACCTCAGAGACTTCCTCTTGGCGCTTCATAAATCCACCTTGAAAGCGGTACGGAGCGATGTGCGGTAGCTGCGGCTTAATAAATGGGAAGCGACTTTGCAGTGCAAAAAACTTCACATAGGGAATAAAATGCGGCTCAACAGGATTAAAGACCATCCAGATCGCAATCCAATTGGTTAGAAACCCCCAAATAGCGGCAAAAAACGGTACGGTCCAATGCTGCGGCACCACCAAAAATATAAACATTTGGATAATACCGAATACCAAGCCAATCAAGGCACTGATATGCCAAATAAAATCGATCTCTTTTTGCCCAACTTTTAGGAACATATTGACCATCAAGCGACGGTCGCTTTCCATCTTATTGACAATCATCTTACGCATATCGACCAAATCTTCGACGTGATAGGTCAAATCTGTCACCAAAGACTGCATAATATTTGGCAATTCTTGGTGCGCTTGAGCATAAACTCGGCGCTTTAATGCGTAAGGAAGATTGCCCCACAGCGCTGGCGAGTGGTCAAGCATAATCTCATCAATCAAGACCTCAAGATTTTCATCGACCGCATTGGTGATAAATACCGCCATCTGATCTGGTTCCATCGCCTGAAAAAACTCATCGAGCGAACCGAGCTTTGAGAGCGTCTGATCGACGATGACACCAGATATCTTGCCAGCTTTGCGCGGCACAATACCTTGCCAACCTAATCCCGGTAAGCCAAAAAACGGAAAGTTTGGAATCCGAATGCCCCAAAACTTGACCGGATAAAATAGCATCTTGAGTGCCATCCACACATGTATCCAAGTGACAAACGCCGTCACCGGTGGAATGGTCAGCATAGCAAAAAACTCGGGATGTTCCGCTATCGTCTGCCACAATGAATTTGCATCCATGACTCTACTTATCCTTGAGGTAATGATTGTCGTTGTTAACCAAATATCCTGAGCAGATTAAGAACGCTTAACAAAAAGCCGCTCTATCCCCAATAACCACATAGCTAAGAAATAACGCTGTAACTAGCTAAAATAAATCGCCTGATTTTAGCATACTTGCTATTCATTAGCACATATCGACCCTAGGCAAGTTGTGACTAGCGATGACACGTTTTGCCCGCTACTTTCACTCCTAAAACCTTTACTATCATCTAGCAGCATGAACCATCAGCATATCGCTAATCACAGCGTTTGATTCAATCAAAAAAAACGCCATGACAAGGCTAAACACGGTGACAGCAGCCACACTAAAAACAAAGATGATTATCATAATGATAACTCTATAAAATAAGTAACAGCGTACTGCGCCGGTTCATTTGTTCTGTTATAATTTATGGTTGCCTTGCGCTGACTGTTAGTCGCTATACGCAGGCAAATCAATCGAGATTTTATTGATAAAATATCATGCTATATTATTGAAAGAGTGCAGCTTATCCTTTATGCTCACCTCGCTTTAAATGAATGAACCTAGCGCTCTCTATCTCTCCTCATACTGACTCTTATTGATTTATTCATGATCAATGCATAAACGACCGATTCACTGACCGTCCGGGTACTGACCTTATATGAACAAACCGCTCACTCCCGATACCGAACAGGTTAATCGTATTTTTACCAGCCGCGTTATCATCCTTGGGCTATGCATGTTTGTGGGTTTGACAGGTTTGATTGCGCGTTATGGTTATCTGCAAGTCTATGCCCACGATAAATACACCACCCAAGCCGATAACAATCGCATTAAGCTGATTTCTGCGCCGCCCAGTCGCGGTTATATTTACGATCGTAATGGCGTTATATTGGCGGACAATCAGCCCGTATTTACTGCTATGTTGAGTCCGGATGAAGTTGAAGACCCAGAACGCACGCTAAATTTGCTCGCGCCTATCTTTGATTTAACCGATGAAAACATCACCGATATTTTGGCGCGCTTAAGCAAAACCAAAAATGACCCTGTGACCATCAAGATTGATTTAACCGAAGCGCAGTTGGCGCAGTTTAGTGAACGAAAACCCTTTTTTCGTGGCGTCAGTATTCAGAGTAAGCTCACGCGCTCTTATCCTTATGACGAGCTGTTTGCGCATGTAATTGGTTACGTCGGACGGATTAACGATAAAGAGTCGAAGCAAATCAATAAGGACCGTTATGCTGGTACCGACCTTATTGGCAAGATTGGCATAGAAGATTTTTATGAAGATATTTTACTTGGACAGCCAGGTTACCAGTCAGTAGAAACCGATGCACACGGCAATGTCATCCGCCAACTCGATACCAAAGCCCCAATCGCTGGTAATGATATAACCCTCAGTCTAGATTATGGCTTGCAAGTCGTGGCACAGCAGCAGCTTGATGGTCGTCGCGGCGCAATCGTCGCTATCGACCCAAAAAACGGCGATGTGTTGGCTTTCGTTAGTAATCCAAGCTACGACCCCAATCCCTTTATCTCTGGTATCTCTTTTAGAGATTATGGTGACCTGCGAGAAGACCTTGACCAGCCGCTCTATAATCGTGCGCTACAAGGCACCTATCCGCCCGGCTCAACTATTAAGCCTTTTGAAGGTTTAGGTGGTATTCATTACGGCTTACGTGATTGGGAAACGACCATTTACGACCCTGGTTATTTTAGCCTACCGGGTGACTCGCACCGTTTTCGTGACTGGAAAAAAGGCGGACACGGTACGGTGGATTTGAAAAAATCCATCGTGATGTCGGTCGATACTTATTATTATAAACTGGCATACGAGATGGGCATTCAGCGCTTACACGACTGGATGGTGCGCTTTGGTTTTGGCGAACAAACGGGGATTGACCTGCCCAATGAAAAATCAGGGATTATGCCATCGCCTAAATGGAAAAAAGACACCTATGATAAAGGTTGGCTGCCAGGTGAAACCATCTCTGTCAGTATTGGTCAAGGGTATTTCTTAGCCACACCGCTACAGATTGCCAATGCCACCGCCATGACTGCCAATAAAGGCTATCACATCACCCCGCATTTATTAAAAAGCAGCGACGGGGCGGCGGCGGTCGACGTTATTACTAAGCCTGATGGCAAAATCGAATATAACGGCAAACCTTCTGACTGGTTACGCATGCACGATGCCATGGAAGAAACAGTTAAGGCAGGTACTGGACGTGGGGTCTATACGCCGCGCTATCGTATCGCTGGCAAGACAGGTACGGCGCAGGTAAAATCGATTGCCCAAGGTAAAAGCTATAATAAAGCCGCCCTTGATAAACGCCACTGGGACCATGCTTGGTTTAATGGATTTGCCCCTGTAGAGAACCCAGAGATTGCCCTTGCTGTCTTAGTCGAGAACGGTGGTGGCGGTAGTGTGGTTGCCGCTCCTATCGGTCGTGCCTTGTTTGATTATTGGATGTTACAGCGCAAAACCGACCCTATTTTGCCGCCTACTGCCGATCAATTAAAAGTCATTAAACGCCAAAAAGCGTTTGAAAAAGCCATGCGTGATGCTATGCGTGATAACGAACAAGCGCTCGCAGAGCAAGCAGAAGCACAAGGTGCGGAAGCAACAACGACCGCGGCTACCTCTGAATAAGATAGTATTCATCAATAAGAACGGTTCATAAGATAGTTAATAACAGGGTGAAAAAGAAAACGCTATGAAAAAAACATCCCGTGCGCGACAGCCTAAAAAAACGCTGAAAACAAAAGCAAAAACACAAAATAGTGCTGCTGGTGATGTGCGGATTATTGGTGGTCAGTTTAAGCGCCGTAGCGTGAGCTTCATCGATGCTGAAGGCTTGCGTCCGACGCCAGACCGTTTGCGTGAGACCTTATTTAATTGGTTAATTGCCGATATTCATGACGCCCAAGTGCTTGATAGCTGCGCTGGCAGCGGTGTTTTAGGCTTTGAAGCGTTATCACGTGGCGCAGCGTATACTACCTTTATCGAAATAAATCCGGTGCAAAACAATATGCTGCGTCAAAGCGCTGAGCAGTTACGCTTAGACACCGCTAACTATCAAATCATTCAAGGGACTGCCGAGCAAGTACTGACTCAAAACCAAACCCTTCCTCATCATTTTGATATCGTCTTTATCGACCCACCTTATGCCCAAGATTTATGGCAGCCGATTTTAACAGCATTGATAAAGCAATTATTAATCAGTACAGAAACGCTGATTTATCTAGAGGCGGATAAAGATTTAACACTGCAATTGAATCAATTGGTAGCAAGTCTTAACGAAAGTTCTGAGCCTCGATCCGAGCCTCAAGTAGAGACAGTGCAAGGCATCGTAGGTTTTGAGTGCTTAAAACAAACTAAAGTTGGACAAGTTGTCGCTGGACTTTATCGTCTATTGCCGTCATAATTGTCCGGTTAATGAATACTATTAATAAAATTTACAAATGTTTAAAACCGCTAAAAAACTGGCCAACGCTGCAGTTTAATGTATATAAGGCGAAAATAAACCCCAATGCAGCTTGCAAGCGTAGGCGCTACTGCTTATAATGTGCAGTCTGTTTTTTGAGAGCCCCGTTCCCAGCTAAACTCTCAACGAATTCTAATTTTAAGGTTTTATCATGAAAACACTTAGTGCAAAACCAGCTGAAGTGACCCATGACTGGTATGTCGTAGATGCTGACGGCAAAACCCTTGGTCGCCTAGCTACTCAAATCGCTACACGCTTACGTGGCAAACATAAGACTTGTTATACGCCTCACGTAGATACTGGTGATTTTATCGTTGTTATCAACGCAGAGAAAATCGCGGTAACGGGTAAAAAAGCACAAGATAAAAAGTACTATCGTCACAGTGGTTACCCAGGCGGTATTAAAGAAACCAACTTCACCAAGCTGATTGCACATAAGCCTGAAGATGTTCTACACAAAGCGGTTAAGGGTATGCTTCCAAAAGGTCCTCTTGGCTACGCGATGATCAAAAAGCTGAAACTATATGCGGGTACCGAACATCCACATGAAGCTCAGCAACCTAAAGAACTAGACATCTAAGGATATACTTATGGAACGCAATTACGGAACTGGTCGTCGCAAAACTTCTACCGCTCGTGTCTTTTTAGCTAAAGGTACTGGTGCTATCGTTGTTAACGGCAAACCACTTGATGAGTATTTCAGCCGCGAAACGTCGCGCATGGTTGTTCGTCAGCCTTTAGAATTACTTGACACACCTACTGCTTATGACCTTTACATCACTGTAAAAGGCGGCGGTATTAGTGGTCAAGCTGGCGCAATCCGTCACGGCATCACGCGTGCATTGATTGAGCTTGATGAATCTAACAAACCTGCTCTAAAAGCAGCTGGTTTTGTTACTCGTGACTCACGTCAAGTTGAACGTAAGAAATTGGGTCTACGTAAAGCACGTAAACGTCCACAATTCTCGAAACGTTAATCAAAGCTATCTCTTTGCTTTTTACTGTTGCCGGCTTTATCTCAGAGTCGCCATAGTAGTATTAAGCAAAGGAATAGATTTGCAAAACCTTATAAGCTGGTCACAGCTTATAAGGTTTTTTTATGGCTAGTTTTTAGCGATTATTTTTAGCCATGCTTTTTTAACGGCAGTTTTTAGCCAGTATTCTTGAATGATGGTTTTTACCTGTGCCAGTTTTTGTGCATAAATCACCTTGCAAAGCCACGCTCACTGCCCCATCATAATCATAACTTTTATTACCTTGTCCTCATTATGAAAGCCCCTGAACAATACGACCCTAGTAAGCCTGTAAAAACCGATATGCCAGCACCGACTGTAGGCGAGCATAGTAATAAACATAGCAAAATGGCTAAGTCACCTGCTATCCCTGTCGGCACGCCAACGATTACGCAAACGCATAAACAAACGACGCAAGCGGATAAAAAACCCTTTCAATGGCAGTTTTTATTGCCTAAATATTGGGGTATCTGGCTAGTCTTGGCAATTTTTCTACCAATGATATATCTGCCACTACGTTGGCAGTTTTGGCTGGGTCGTAAGCTTGGTATTTTAATCTATAAAGTAGTAGGCTCACGCAGGCGTGATACCTTGATTAACTTAAGATTGGCTTTTCCAGAAAAGCCCGAAACTGAGCGTGAACTGATGGCAAAGCAAGTTTTTGTCAACCAAGGTATTGGTGTGTTTGAGACCCTATGCGCTTGGTTTCGTCCCGATGTTTTTACGCGTACCGTTTCTATCTCAGGCTTACAGCATTTAGTTAATGCACAAAACGAAGGTCGTGCTGTCATTTTGCTCGGGGCACATTATACGATGCTCGATCTTGGCGGTATGTTATGTACGCAGTTTTTCCCTATGGATGGCATGTATCGACCACAGAATAACGCGTTGCTCGATTGGTTTATCTATAATGGCCGCACCAATATATTAAGTAAGCAAATAGCCAGTAGAGATATGCGTAGCTTTGTTGAGTCGATTAAAGAAGGCCACGTGATTTGGTACTCACCTGACCAAGATTACGGGTTGAAACAAGGCGTCATGGCACCATTTTTTGGTGTGTCAGCAGCCACCATTACGGCCTCACGGCGTATGGCGAAATTAGGCGACAAACAGCATCCACCTGCATTGATGGCACTGCATACCTATCGACAAACGCCAGATAACCTACCAAAGGGCAAACGTCCGCATTATCATTTAACCATTACGCCAGAGCTGGATAATTATCCAAGTGATGACGAGGTTGCTGATGCAACGCGCGTTAATGAAGTACTAGAAGGCTTGATTCGTATCGATCCAACCCAATGGATGTGGTTTCACCGTCGCTTTAAAAACGGCCCTAATGGTCGCACTGATATCTATCGGTAGCCTTTTTTGGCAATAAAATCGCGTTGAAATTTGCTATACTTTGCAGCTGATATTTTTATCCTGCATATCGCCTATATTAGTCACCTACTTATACCAATAACTCACTTATATTAATTATCAATAATAACGTGAGAAACAAAATAACGGATTTTTCATGAGCACCCAAACTGACGCAGTTACAGACGCACCTAAAAGAGAAAGCAAACGTATCCTAACCGGTATCAAACCGACGGGCATTCCGCATTTGGGTAATTATGTTGGTGCCATTCGCCCAGCGATTCAGTCTATTCAAGATAGTGATGACGAAGCATTTTTCTTTTTGGCTGATTATCATGGCATTATCGGCTGTTACGACCCTGCTGTCATTCATGAATCGACCAAGATTATTGCAGCGACGTGGATTGCTTGCGGTCTTGACCCTGAACGTGTGACTTTTTATCGTCAGTCCGATGTACCAGAGATTCCAGAACTTGCTTGGATTTTAAATTGCTCATGTGCCAAAGGTCTGATGAACCGCGCGCACGCTTATAAGGCGGCGGTCGATATTAATACTGAAAAAGCAGATGTCGATCCAGATCAAGGTATCAACATGGGTCTATTTGGCTATCCTGTGCTTATGGCTGCCGATATCTTGATGTTTAATGCGACTCATGTACCCGTCGGTCGTGACCAAGTACAGCATATTGAGATGGCGCGTGATATCGCTGGTACGTTTAACCATCGTTATAAAACTCTTTTTACCCTGCCGTCAGCGGTTGTTGATGAAGACATCCCGCTCCTAACAGGGCTCGATGGTCGTAAAATGAGTAAGAGCTATAGCAATACCATTCCTCTATTTGGCGAGCCTAATCCGCAAGTCAGCCCAGAAAAACAGATGCATAAAGCCATTATGAAAATTGTGACCAACTCACAATTACCAGCTGAGCCAAAAGACCCTGACGATTCTGCTATTTTTGAGATTTACAAAGCCTTCGCAACGCCTACTGAGATTGCCGATATGCGTGCGCAGTTTGCCGCTGGTATTGGCTGGGGTGATGCTAAGCAAGCGTTATTTGATAAAATCAATAGCGAGATTGCCCCATTCCGTGCACGTTACGAAGAGCTGATGGCCAATCCAAAAGAGCTAGAAGAAATCCTACAAATGGGCGCAGAAAAAGCCCGTCGTCATAGCCGTAAGCAACTAGATAAAACTCGTCGTGCCATTGGTATCCGTCCACTTGCTAAGCTTAAATAAGCCTTTGATTGCTTTAACTTATCGTAATCAAAGCCGATGCTAAGCGTGCAGACTAAGCTAAAAAATCAACCGGCGGCTTTACCAAAAGCCGCTTCTCTTGTAGGCGCGTATCAAAACTCTGAGTTTATAAATAGCAATGGCGAGCATGATGGCCAACATAATCATTCAATTGTTAATGATATGTCGCTGCGTATTTATCAAACGCCAGTGCAGCATCTGCCAGAAGATTTATATGTGCCGCCGCAAGCGTTTGCCATTTGGTTAGAGCAGTTTGCCGGGCCATTGGATTTTTTATTATATCTGGTCAAAAAAAATAACGTTGATCTGACCCAAATGCCAATATTGCCGATTACAGAGCAATATTTGGCTTATATCAGTGAGCTGGATACCGAACATTTTGAATTGGCCGGTGACTATCTGCTGATGGCATCGACGTTGATTGCGATTAAAACCGAGCTACTGCTACCAAAGCCCGAAACGCCGAGCGATGAGCGTGATCCGAAAGCTGAGCTGATTGAGCGCCTTGAAGAATATGCGCAAATAAAAGTAGCCAGTCAGCGTTTGGACAATCTGGTGCGTCTTGAGCGCGATGTGTTTTTAGCGATGGTCAGTATGCCCAGTCAAGACGTTATGAATGCGGAATTACCCAATTACTCGCCGAACCTTTTGATTGATAGCTTATTTAAAATGCAACTACAGCCTGACTATCAGATGCACACCATCAAAGTTGATGCCGTACCCCTTTCCGACCGTATTGCCAGTATTAGCAGGCAGCTAAGCACGGATGGCGCGCACTCGTTTTATGAGCTACTGGATAAAACTCAAGGTAAAATTGGCGTGGTGGTCAGCTTTGTCGCGGTATTAGAGCTGATGAAACGGCAGTTGGTTGGTGTCATAAATACTGATTTAAAAGGTCACGATACTACTGCTGACGATGAGTTTGCAGAAAACAGCCATATAAGGCAATTAACGTTACAGTGGCTAGCTTAATGCTTAATGGCTTTTAATAGAGAGTATGTGCAATGACAGATACGCAGCATCGATATTTAGAAGAGATGAGCAAACATATTGAAGTGCTCCTGCATGCATCAGAAGCACCCTTGACTGCTGCGAGCTTAAAAAAGCATCTGTCAGTGACAACCAATACCTTAAATCAAGCATTAGACTTATTAGAGCAACGCTTAAAGGCAAATGTCTTAAGCTTGCATAAAACAGCCAGTGGTTATCGGCTACAAATCGCAGATAGCTATAGCCCGTTAATTCAGCGCGTATTCCCGCAGCGACAAGAACGCCTCAGCCAAGCGCTGCTTGAAACATTGAGTGTGATTGCCTATAAGCAGCCAGTGACACGCGGTGACATCGAGCACGTACGCGGTGTAACGCTATCGAGTAATATACTCCGCCAGCTATTTGATAAAGGCTGGATTGAAGAGAAAGGCTACAAAGATACTTTGGGTCGCCCTGCACTACTACATACTACGTCGCAATTTTTAGATGCGTTTGGTTTGACCAATTTAGATGAGCTGCCCGCATTGCCAAATATGGAAGCCATTAAAACGCTCTCTTAGCATCAAAGCTTTCTCTTAGATAGTTTAAAATAAGACCTACACAATATTCTTACTCCCATAAAAGAGGACAAACCGAATAGGTTTGTCCTTTTTTTGGAATCAGATTTTTAAATCAGTACGGTTAAATTAATAGTACTTATTATTGATTAATAATATCAACACCCTTTGGTGGCGTAAATTTAAACTGGCTACTACCGATACTTGGGTTCATTTTGATACCACTAAACTTAATCGTCGTGGTTTGTCCTAAGCTATCATTCAGTACCATCATCACCGGCTTACCACCGCTAAAGCTCATCGATAAGCTCTTAAAGCTAGCGCTCTCTGATTTTGGATATAATACATAGTAGTTTTTATTAGCGTATGGCTGAGTGATTTTAAAGTTCTTATCAATTTTGCTTGGATCACCTGACAATAGTAGCGCTGGGGTATTACCCACTTGGCTATCGACATTTTGCTTGGTCGCTTGCTCCAAATCCTTATCATAAACCCACATCGAGCTGCCATTTGCGACAATCAGCTGCTCTGAAGGTGACTTGGTTTCCCAGCGAAAGTTATTCGGACGCTGAACACTCATCGTACCCGTAAAGGTGCCACTATTGGCGCCTTTGGTGGTTTGGCTAAAGTTAGCCGTCATGCTTTTGGTATTACTTAATAGCTTGTTTAAGCGTTTAGCGGCAGTTAGATTATCAGCAGGAGCAGCCGTTGCCGATTGCGTCAAGGCAATCATAGGCGCGGCAACACCAAGTGAGGTCATCAATACACCCGCTAAAGCACCGCTCATTACTTTTTGTTTTAAGGTCGTTTTGTTAGTCATTTTGTTAGTTAATAAAGTCATTATAAATCCTCTTTTAAATGCAAAATAGCATAAAGATAAAACGTTTTATTTAAAATTTTTGTTTTCAATAAGTGCTTATCTCACGACGCTCAGTTCAGAATTAATAAAATTAAACTGACGTGATTAAACAATGCAGACAGTGTGCCAGTTTTTTTATTACGCGCCTAGTCATGATTTGCAATCATTACTACCGCTGCCATACACGCTTGTAACCAGTAGCGTTACATAGTATTCACCGCCATTCATTATCTGCTTTATATATGAATTAAGGCTATCTAAAAGCATTTTTCGAGCTATTGGTAATCTAATAACCTGCTACTAATAACAAACTAGCGCCATAAAAAAAGCCCTTACTACCAAACGGTAATAAGGGCTTTTTTTAGTCATCAAGCTATTTTAATCTTCGATTAAAATAGCCCAGATGGGCAATTATGCGCTTTCAACCATAACATAACGACGGTTGAATTTACCTTTGGTCGCAAACTTTACCACACCGTCATTTAGTGCAAATAAAGTATGGTCACGACCCATGCCAACGCCTTCGCCTGCGTGGAATTCTGTACCACGTTGACGAACGATGATGTTACCAGCGACGATGGCTTGACCGCCAAAGATTTTTACGCCTAGCATTTTTGGGTTTGAATCACGACCGTTACGGCTTGAACCGGCAGCTTTTTTATGTGCCATGAGAAAATCTCCTTGTTAATGTGACTTATCGCTAATGCGACAACTCTTAAGCTTTTAGTGCGTTATTAATTATCAATAAACTGACAATCGTTAATTAAGCATTAATCGCTTTGATTTTTAACAAGGTGTACCATTGGCGGTGACCTTGCTCTTTGTGATAATGCTTACGACGGTTGTGTTTAATGATACGGATTTTTTCGCCGCGACCATGTTCAACCACTTCAACTTCTACGCTAGCGCCTTCAACGACAGGCTGACCGATTTTGACAGTTTCACCATCAACAACCATCAACACGTCTTCAAATTTGATTGTTTCGCCTTTTTCTGCTTTTAGTAATTCAACTTTAAGCAATTCATCGACGACTACACGGTGCTGTTTACCACCAGTTTTGATTACTGCGTACATTGTATGACTCCGTTTAACCCGTGTGCCGTGGCTGATATCATACCAACGCTTTTACGACGAACACGACAGGGAAAAATTAAAGGCAAGATTTTACGGCTTTTTGCTCATAAAAGCAAGCCGCATCTCTTGTTTTGCTCAGGTGGTAATACCAATAATACTGGCTCAAATGTTTATATATACTTATATATACTTATATATACTTATATATACTTATATATAGTAACGATGTGATTAATTAACAAGCGTATAAACCACCGCTGTTAAGACCACTATTTTTCCAAGTATAAGACATCGAACCATCATTGGTTAAAATCCAACAGCGGCTATTATAACTTATATAATCAGTTACTTACAGTTTTTTGTAAATATTAACTTATTATTACTCAATGTGAGCGAATAAGTTCCACTCGATATGATAAATGGCTTAATAAACATCGGTATATTACTTTTTAATTAGGCGACCCATATATCAAAATAAAGGGCTAAACTGGTGGCGGCATATAAAGGCCGCCGTGTATTCTGCTATACTTAAATCAACAATTGACCCAGATAGCTATGCTATTATGCGTCAAACGATAGCCGTACTATCAATACTTGTTATAAGCATTTACTATAAATAGACAGACCGCTATCCACACCCTTTTTTATTTTCATTGGTATGACGACTCATTATGACCAGTAACTCTTTATCTAACGCCGCTGCAGCATCAACCACCCCCCTAACTAACTTAGCAAGCACGCCAAGCAATGCTGACACCCTAAGCTATGCCGATATTCAAAGCATCGTTGCTGATGATTTTGACATTATGGACAAGCAAGTTTTTGGCAGTTTGAATTCCAAAGTTCAACTGGTCATGAGCGTCTCGCAGCATGTGATTAATGCTGGCGGCAAACGTATGCGCCCGCTCATTACCTTGTTATGCGCGCGGATGTTTAATGATGAGCCGTCGCAGCAAGCGATGCATTTGGCGGCGATTACTGAGATGCTGCATACCGCAACTTTAGTTCATGACGATGTGATTGATGAATCAGGTCAGCGTCGTGGTAAGCCAACTGCCAACGCTACTTGGGATAACGCCACGGCAGTGCTGGTTGGTGACTATCTTATTGCCCGCGCCTTTAATCTATTGGTTGGTTTTCAGAGCTTACCTTTATTGCAAGTGTTCTCAGATGGTACTTGTGATATCGCCGAGGGCGAAGTGTTACAGCTACAGCATCAGCACAATCCTGAAGCCACTGAAGCTGACTATCTAAACATCATCGATGGAAAAACGTCACGCTTATTTATGATGGCGACCCAGGGCGCTGCTATTTTGCAAAATAAAACTGAGCATCTGCAAGCATTGGCTGATTTCGGTCAGCATTTCGGTAATGCTTTCCAAATCGTCGATGACGTGCTCGATTATAGTGGCGATAGTGAGCTTATGGGTAAAAACCTTGGCGATGATTTGGCGGAAGGTAAACCAACGCTGCCAACCATCAAGGCGCTTGAATTATTAAAAAACAGCGATACAGCAGGCTATGAGCAGTTACGTATCGCTGTACAAACTGGTAAAACACCAGATGCTGAGCAGCTTATCGAGCTGGTACGTCAGTCAGGCTCGCTTGAATACTGTAAGCAACGCGCGTTAGAAGAGACCAAACTAGCACAGCAAGCGCTTAGCAGCTTACCTGATAACCGCTACCGCCAAGGGCTATATCAATTGACAGAACTTGCCAGCGCTCGTTTAGTATAAAGGCTATTTATTTGTCTGATATATCTGAATCTTTGTATACTTCCTATATATAAACATTCCAATATATTAGGCAAATCCGCCGTATTTATTAAAGGTTAAGTTAAGCCCAACTTTATAATAATAAAACATAAAAATGAGGAAGTTTGGGCTGTGATACTAGCAGCTCGCTCATTAATCATAGAAACACTTACTTAAGCTTATTTGTTTTACCTACATATTTTAGCGTTCACACTTAAGTATTGCTTATACAGAATTTTTCTGTCTCCTCTGTTTTTTACTGTATTTTTATACAGCTTTCTTGCTACTATCTCTGAATCTCATTAAAAAAACAAAAATTAACAATATTCTAGTTCGGCATTCATTACGAATTTTACAAGGTATTTTTAACGCCATGCTTGTATTATCAATGGCTATTAAGCATTTATTGAGCTAGAAGACAGTTACGAGGCGCAAAAACGGTTTTTTGCACCTTGACTGTAGGGTATACCCTATAGTTTATAATCATTCATTAAATTAAATCTGCTTATCCGATTGTTACGCGTTTAGCGATTAATATATTGGCAACGGTAAATGCATCTTACTTTTCATATCTACTACGTTAAGATTTACCCCTAAACTTTTAATACTGTAATTATTTATTATATGATATTTATATTGCCGAGGACATTGATGAAGCACTCTACTCTTGCGCTTGTAATAGCATCTGTACTATCTGGAGCTGTACTGGTTGGCTGTGACAAAAACGAGGACGCAGCTGGTGACGCAGCCGCACAGCAGCAAATGCCACCTGCTGTCGTCAACGTTCAGACTGTCACTCTAGACACCATACCTCAAGTACAGACCTTTGCTGGACGTACCGCGGCTTATCAAACCGCAGACGTCCGCCCACAGGTTAATGGCATTATTGACGAGGTTTTGTTCCGTGAGGGCAGCAACGTCAAAAAAGACCAACCTTTATATCGTATCAATACTGATAACTACGCAACGTCTATCACCAGTGGTCAGGCAGCGATAGCACAAGCAGAAGCCAACTATCAGACGGCATTGGCTAACAATGCTAATGCAAAAGCGGATTTGGCCAGCCGCCAAGCGTCGCTATCACAAGCACAAAATGATTTGCAACGTCTGCAAGGTTTGGTTGCTATTGATGCCATCTCAAAGCAGCAGTATGACCAAGCACAAACTGCTGTGCGTACTGCTCAGGCTGCCGTGCAAAGCGCCAATGCTGCTATCGGTCAATCACAAGCCGGTATTGAAAGCGCAAAAGCTGGCATCCAAACCGCCAAGGCAGGTTTACAAGCAAGCACTTTAGATTTAAACCGTACTATCGTACGTGCGCCGCTTTCAGGTCGTAGTGATCGCTCTAGCGCAACTGCTGGCACTTTGGTTAGCGCCGGTCAACCCACTCCTTTAGTGACTATCTCACGCTTAGACCCTATCTATGTCGATATCAGCCAGTCTTCGTCTGAGCTGCTCAAATTACGCCAGCAAATCTCTGCAGGTAAAGCACAAGCAGGAATGAACTCGGTTGAATTGGTGTTAGAAGATGGCTCAACTTATCCCGTACGCGGTGAACTTGCTTTATCTGAAGCAAAAGTTGATGAATCTACAGGTGCGGTGACCTTACGTGCGGTCTTCCCAAATAAAAGCAATATCTTATTACCCGGTATGTATGTCAGTGCGCGCTTAACTCAAAGCGTCATTACCAATGCAGCACTCGTCCCGCAAAGTGCAGTCATGCGCTCAACCAAGAGTGAGACGCAAGTCTATATCGTTGATGAAAACAATAAAATCCAAGTGCGTCCTGTTACTGTTAATGGTACCTATAAAGGACAATGGGTGGTTACAGACGGTCTACAAGCAGGCGATAAAGTAGTGGTTATCGGCGGAGCAAAAGTGAAGCCTGAACAAGAGGTTATTGCGAAGCCATTAGAAAATCCAAACCCTGCGCCTGCTGCAAAAGAGCCTGCTGCCAAAACACCGCAGCAAGCTGCAAAATCAGCCGCCAAATAATTCCATTCAAAGCTAGGAAGACTTAGGGATTTACTATGTCACGTTTTTTTATTGATCGCCCTATTTTTGCATGGGTGATGGCTATTTTAGTCATGCTCATCGGGATAATATCGGTTATCAACCTGCCGATTGAGCAGTATCCGGCAATTGCGCCGCCAACCGTAACAGTCAGTGCCAGCTATCCTGGTGCTAACGCTGAAACTGTTGAAAACTCAGTAGTACAGATTATTGAACAGCGTATGAAAGGGCTTGATGGCTTGATGTATATGAAGTCGTCGAGTTCTTCAAACGGTAGTGCCTCTGTACAGCTTTTCTTTGAAAATGGTACAGATTCTGATACCGCTCAGGTTCAGGTACAGAACAAATTACAAGCCGCCATGAGCTCGCTGCCTGAGCAAGTACAGCGTCAAGGCGTCAACGTCAATAAAGCCTCTGAAGGTTTCTTAGCCGTATTTGGCTTTGTCTCCGAAGATGGCAGTATGGATCCCGCTGATATCGGTGATTACATCAACTCTAATGTCGTCGATCAGCTCAGCCGTGTTGAAGGCGTTGGTCAAGTCCAAGCGTTTGGTGCCTCTTACGCCATGCGTATTTGGCTAGATCCTGAACGCTTACGTGGCTATAGCTTAGTGCCATCTGATGTGGTCAATGCGGTACGAGCGCAAAATGCACAAGTATCCGCAGGTCAATTAGGTCAAGCACCTGCTGATGTCGATGAACAAGTTATTAATGCGACCGTCACCGTACAGAGTTATTTAAAAACGCCTGACGAATTTAAAAACATCCTACTAAAAACCGATGTTTCAGGCGCGCAAGTACGTTTAGGCGATGTTGCAAAGGTTGAAATTGGTAGTGAAAACTACAGTACGATTGCCTTATTCAACGGTAAAGAAGCAGCAGGTCTTGCCATCTCACTCGCAAGTGGTGCGAACGCACTTGAAACGCGCGAATTGGTTGGTGATCGAGTCGCCGAGCTAGAAGCAAACTTCCCTATCGGTCTAAAGTCAGTTATTCCTTATGACACTACGCCATTTGTACGCTTGTCTATTGAACAAGTGGTCATGACCTTAATCGAAGCGATTGTCTTGGTATTTATCGTCATGTTCATTTTCTTACAGAACTGGCGCGCGACGATTATTCCAACCCTTGCCGTTCCTGTGGTTCTATTAGGTACCTTTGCAGTACTTTATATTGCAGGCTTTAGTATCAACGTCTTAACCATGTTTGCTATGGTCCTATCCATCGGTCTGTTGGTCGATGATGCGATTGTCGTGGTAGAAAACGTCGAGCGGCTTTTGGAAGAAGACCAAAATATCTCTATCAAAGACGCTACGATACAGTCAATGGGTGAGATTAGTAAAATCGTTGTAGGTATTGCGCTTATCTTATCAGCAGTATTCGTCCCGATGGCATTTTTCGGCGGCTCAACTGGGGTAATTTATCGTCAGTTCGCCATTACCTTGATTACCAGTATGGTGCTATCAGCACTGGTCGCACTTATCTTTACCCCTGCCCTTTGTGTGACGTTACTAAAACGCAGTAAAAGCCATGAAAAAGGCAATAGCGAAAATCAAAAAGGCTTCTTTGGTTGGTTTAACCGCTCTTTTACCAAAGCCAGTCGCTCTTATGAAAATTTTGTCGGTAAAAGCTTCCGCTTGAAATGGTTATATCTAATTGCCTATGCTGCTATTATCGGTATTATGGCAGTGGTATTCTTACGTATTCCTGGTTCATTCTTACCAGAAGAAGATCAGGGCATTATGTTTACCGCAGTACAGCTGCCTGCTGGCTCGACTTTGAATGAAACGCAAGCAGTGCTCGATAAAGTGAGCGCTTATTATAGTAGCCAAGAGCCAGATAATGTGGCTTCAGCGTTTACAATTGCAGGCTTTAGTTTTGTTGGACAAGGACAAAACGTCGGTCTTGCCTTCGTAAAACTGAATGATTGGGCAGATCGTAAGGGTGAAGAAAATACAGCGCGGGCAGTCTCTGATCGTGCACAAGGTTATTTCTTTACCCAAATCAACGAAGCAACTGTTTTTAATATCATCCCACCAGCGATTAGCGGGCTTGGTAACTCTAGTGGCTTTGATTTGATGCTCCAAGATTCAGGTAGTGTCGGACACGAAGGTCTACTCGAAGCACGAAATATGTTGCTTGGTATGGCCGCTCAAAACGATAAAGTAGCTGGCGTACGTCCAAACGGACAAGAAGATGCGCCGCAGCTTAAAATTGATATCAACCAAGAACAAGCTGCCGCTTATGGTTTGTCGTTGGCAAATATCAATAGCGTAATCTCAACCGCATGGGGTTCAAGTTATATCAATGACTTCGTTGACCGTGGTCGTGTTAAGCGTGTGTTTGTACAAGGTGAGCCTAGTAGTCGTACCAATCCTGATGACATCGGTAAATGGTATGTCCGTAACGATAGCAACGAGATGATCTCATTTGATGCTTTCTCTAGTAGTAAATGGGAAACCGGTTCACCGGGTCTCACGCGCTATAACAGTCTGGCGTCAATGAATATCCAAGGTAGTGCCGCTCCTGGTCTTAGTACCGGTGAAGCGATGGAGGCCATGGAAGCCATGGTTGAACAGTTACCAGAAGGCATCAGTTACGAGTGGACAGGTCTATCATTAGAAGAGCAAAAGTCAGGTGCTCAAGCGCCGATGCTGTATGCTATCTCAATCTTAGTGGTATTCTTATGTCTTGCTGCTTTGTATGAAAGCTGGTCAATTCCATTCTCAGTACTATTAGTTATTCCGCTTGGGGTACTTGGTGCGGTGGTATTCACTTGGCTGCGTGGTTTATCCAATGATGTTTACTTGCAAGTTGGTCTACTCACCGTGGTTGGGCTCTCCGCCAAAAACGCCATCTTGATTATTGAGTTTGCAAGGGACCATCAAGAGGAAGGTTATACCCTAAAAGAGGCCGTCATGACTGCCGCACGTCAGCGTCTGCGTCCTATTATTATGACCTCGCTTGCCTTTGGTCTTGGTGTTGTGCCATTATTCATCGCCACAGGTGCTGGTTCTGGTAGTCAAAACGCCATTGGTACCAGTGTGGTTGGCGGTGTTGTGACTGCGACTTTCTTAGGTATCTTCTTTATTCCGATGTTCTATATTTGGGTTCGTAGTATGTTCCCGCATAAATACGAGAACAACAAACCAAACGATAGAGATGATGGCAGCGACGGCACACCTGGTCCGCAGAACCCAACGCCTTCTGACCCAATGCCTTCTGAGAGTTATCAGCCTGTAAGCCTTGGAGATAATACACAATGAGTGCTCAAAAAAATATTACCTTAAGCTCAGCAGCGGTAGCAAACATTGCTACCACTGCGCAACCGGCGCTTGCAGTACTGCGCAAAAATGGCGGTCGGCTAATCGGCTTGACTGCTTTAGCGTTAAGCATGGCGGCTTGTAATACCATTCCGAAAGCGGATATGCGTCCTGTCCTTGCTGAGCCGAATGTGCCTATCGAACAAACCTATGGTGCGTTTGATAAAGAAACGGTCAGCAGCGCCGATCAGCCAAGTATCGCTGGTCATCGCTGGCAGAATTTCTATAGCGACGAGCGCCTAAAAGGTCTGATTGCGTTAGGTTTAGAGAATAACAAAGACTTTGAAAGTGCCCGCTTAGCGATTGAAAAAGCACGTGCGCAATATCAAATCACCGATCTTAATGACCTACCTAGAATTGATGGTAGTGGTGGTTACACGCGCTCAGCACAAAATAGAACTGATAAAAACCCTAACAGCTCATATAACGTCAATCTTGGTCTGGCCAACTATGAATTAGACTTTTGGGGTAAAATCGCCAGCTTAAAAGATCAAGCGTTACAGAATTTCTTGGCCACTACAGCGGCGAAAGATTCGACCCAAATCAGCCTGATTAGTAATATTGCCCAAAGCTATGCCAACTTAAGCTATAGCTTAGCGCAGTTGAAGTTGGCAGAGGCCACGGTTGAAAGTCGTGAGAAATCACTATTTATTGCCGATAAACGCTTTGAAGCAGGTATTGATCCTAAGCTGCCATCTTTGCAAGCAAGTGCGTCATTAGAAAATGCCAAACTTGCCGTCCTACGGGCGCAAAGCAGTATTTTAAAAGCACGTAATGCCCTGCAGTTTTTGGTGGGTGGACCGATTCCAGCCAATCTCATTCCAACACCTGCAGTCAGCAACATCACTAGCCAGCAGATATTTAGTGCAGGCTTGCCGAGTGAGTTGCTGCGTTATCGTCCTGATGTGTTGCAAGCAGAATACAATCTAAAAGCCGCTGGTGCCAATATCGAAGTGGCGCGCGCGTCTTACTTCCCATCTATCAGCCTAGCCAGTAGCGTAGGTTTGAGTAGCGGCAGTTTAGATAACTTGTTTAAGAGTGGTTCGGTCGGTTGGTCATTTGGCCCAAGTATTAGCGTGCCTATCTTTGATGCTGGTCGCTTGGATGCCAATTACGATGTGGCGAAAATTGAGCGTGAACAGACGTTAGCAGGTTACGAGAAGTCTATCCAAACGGCGTTCCGCGAAGTATCCGATGTATTAGCCACACGTGCGACTTTGGGCGATCAGCTCGCCGCGCAATACCGTCTGCAAGATAACTTTGAACAGACGTATCAAATTGCAGATGCACGCTTTAAAGCGGGTATTGCAAACTATTTAGACGTACTTGATGCGCAGCGTTCATTGTTCTCAACGCAGCAAGGTATCTTAGATTTAGAGCTACAAAAAATCATCAGCCAAGTCGAGCTTTATCAAGTCTTAGGCGGCGGCGCTAACCTTGACGTACCGACGGTTATTCCTGTACCGCATAAAAACTTAGTGCAATTGGTGAATCTACCTGCCAATAGTAATAAAGCAAAAGCGGTTGATGCCATTGATGCGGCTAGTTCAGCTCGGGTAGCTTCTGTACAAGAAGCGCAAGCGATTAAGCAAGCGCAACCAACAGAAAAGACAACCTTCAGTCCAACCGCGGTCGTTGATGTCAATAATGATGGCAAAACAGACGCGGCAGTAGGCGTACTCACAGAGAAGACGACTATTAACGAGACCAGCGTTGAGCAAGTGCCGGTCACGCAGATCGTTGAGCCTTAAACAGTCCTAGATATTGTGAGGGAACTACACTCACATTGACAGTCGATACGTACAATCAGCCCTACCGACTTGGTAGGGCTTTTTGCTTTCGACAGTGACTATTGGTTATAGTGGCTATTCGTTATAGTAGTACTTATAACACGAAATTATATTAACGACACTTTTATCATTTTAGCTGTGCCAATTTTATAAAAAATATGCATTAAAACAGCTGATTCCATAAAGCTGATGAATAATAATGCTTAAAATCAAATAAGGAAACCTCATGACTTATACTTTTAACCGTCAATTCCCTGAAACTCGCCTACGTCGCTTGCGTTATAACGACAATGTCCGCGCGATGATTCGTGAAGTGGAGTTGCATCCTAAGCACTTTATCGCCCCTGTCTTTGTTATAGAAGGCAAAAATAATCGTGAAGCAATCGCTAGTATGCCGGGTGTTGAGCGCTTATCGATTGATTTGCTGATCAATTACGCCAAAGAATTATTAGCAGAGGGTGTCACCACTATCGACATCTTCCCTGTCATTGATAATTCATTAAAAACGCCTGATGGCAAGTCAGCTTATGATGAAAACGGCCTTAGCGCACGTGCAGTAAAAGCAGTCAAAGATGCTGTGCCAGAAATGGTGGTGATGACCGATGTGGCGCTAGATCCTTATACCTCACATGGTCAAGATGGTCTGCTCGATGATAGCGGCTATGTAGTAAACGACGAGACTGTAGAAGTATTGGTCAAGCAAGCACTTGTCCATGCCCGGGCTGGTGCGGATATCATCTCGCCAAGTGATATGATGGATGGCCGAATCAAAGCCATGCGTGACGCTTTTGAAGCCGAAGGCTTTGTCAATACCGCTATCATGGCCTACTCTGCCAAATACGCTTCTGCTTACTACGGTCCGTTCCGTGATGCGGTCGGCAGTGCTGGTAATTTAAAAGGCGGTCATAAAAAGCAATATCAGATGGACTTTGGTAATCGCGCCGAAGCGCTACATGAAGTCGCCATGGATATCAACGAGGGCGCAGATATGGTGATGATTAAACCCGGTCAGCCGTATTTAGACCTTATCCGCGAAGTCAAAAATACCTTTGGCGTACCGACTTTTGCGTATCAAGTGTCTGGTGAATATGCCATGCATATGGCTGCGATTCAAAATGGCTGGCTAACCGATGCAGTAATTTTGGAATCCTTGATAGGTTTCCGCCGTGCGGGCGCTGATGGAATTTTGACTTATTTTGCCCTAGAAGCGGCTCGTCAATTGAATAATGCTTAATATGCATTAAACGGCTTTGTATATAAAAAAACCGTGCGAGCTTATGTATTAGCTGGCGCGGTTTTTTATGAGCATTATTTAAAAAGTTTAATAAAATCTATAAATGCGCACGGTCATGCGGCTCGTTAAAGTCGAGCACGGGGCCTACAGGGATAATACGCGTAGGATTGATATTGGCATGGCTAGTGTAATAGTGCGCCTTAATATGCTCGATACTTACCGTCTCGGCAATACCGGGGACCTGATATAAATCACGCAGATAACCCCAAAGGTTGGGATAATCAACAATGCGACGAATATTACATTTAAAATGCCCAACATATACGGCATCAAACCGCACCAGCGTGGTAAATAAGCGCCAATCTGCCTCAGTAATCGTATCACCGAGCAAATAACGTTGGTCTACCAGACGCGCCTCTAACGTGTCGAGCGCATCAAATAGCACTACTACTGCTTCTTTATAGGCAGCTTCGGTCGTGGCAAACCCTGCTTTATAAACCCCGTTATTCACCGCTGAATAAACAAACTCATTGACCTTATCAATTTCTGCTATCAACTTTTTTGGTAAAAAGTTAACTGCCGTTGCCCCTATCTCATCAAAGGCTGAGTTAAACATCCGAATAATCTCAGAAGATTCATTACTGACGATGGTATTGGTTTTTTTATCCCATAAGATTGGTACCGTCACGCGTCCAGTATAATCAGGCTTAGCAGCAACATAAACTTCGTATAGGTAGCTTGCATTGACAATCGGATCGGCAACAACGCCTGTACCTTCTGCAAATGTCCAACCCTTGTCGCCCATAAATGGATGCACGACAGACAGCGAAATCATATCCTCCAAGCCCTTTAGCTTACGATAAATCGTGGTGCGATGCGCCCAAGGACACGCGAGCGATACATATAAATGGTAACGATTCGCTTCAGCTTTAAAGCCGCCGACACCTGATGGACCTGCGCTGCCATCGACTGTTACCCAGCTTCTAAAACCAGCATCTTCACGCTCAAAACGTCCTGCGCTTGCCTTCGTGTCATACCATTTGTCTTGCCACTGACCGTCGACTAATAAGCCCATATCCTGCCCCGTTTTATTTTAATTTTAAATGAATTGTTATTGATAAATGACTGCTATTAGACAAGCAATATTGAGTATTGTCATCGTGATGTTCATTCGTGTTTAATACCGATAGTAACATTTCTATGTTGCCCAGCCATGAAGCTTTGTTTTTTTCTCAAACAGCGTATAGCTCGAACGATAGCATTGTAATATAACTATATTAAAACATAATGTTTCAACCTATTTTAGGACGCGACAACGCTCAAGTGCCTTCTTCTGTAATGTGGCATTTAGATATGGATGATGGCCGTATGTTTGCCTACTTATGATGCTCTTTGTAAGTTACTCGATTATACCTGTGCATAAATGTTTAATGACATGGCTCAATAAATGGTAAAAATACTACCTCACTGTTTGCATTATTGCGGTATGATTTTGCTATCACTACCTTACCTAAACCTTCTTCTTTTTCTAAAAAATTAGTACTAACTCAATAAGATTACCCAATCTTTTTTTAAACAGACAAATAGGTATATTTAAACTGGCGAAGAAGTATACCTCTCGCCAGCCCAATCTTTAGGCGCTGTGCATTGATTATGTAGAAAACCATTACTTGGTGTAATTCCTGAAATAGGATTTCATAATGTCCATCGTTTTAGATTTATTACAAACCATCCCAAATTGGCATTTAGTAGGCCTATTTGTCGCTGGCATGGTCGCGTTTATCATCTCTACTGTATCGGGTGGTGGCGGTGCCATGTTGCTGATACCAGTTACCTCTTCGATGATAGGGACAGCAGTTGCGCCCCCTGTCATCAATTTGGCTACCCTTACTAGTAACGCCTCGCGGCTTTATTTATTCTGGAATGATATTGATTGGTCATTGACCAAATACTATGTACCAAGTGCCATCGTAGGGGCATGGCTAGCAGCATTGGTTTTTAGTCGTTTAGATGCAGACTGGATTCAGTTATTGGTTGGCGTGTTTTTAGTGTCTACTATCTTCCAATATAAGTTTGGTAAAGTAGATAAAACCTTTGATATGCCAAAAGTAGGCTTTATACCTTTGGGCTTTATCATTGCTTTTATGAGCACATTGGTGGGTGGTCTCGGCCCTATACTTAACCCTTTTTATATGAATGCCGGACTAGAAAAAGAAAACCTTATTGCCACTAAAACCGCTAATTCTTTTTTTGTAGGTATTGTACAAATAGCTAGCTACAGTTTTTTTGGCGTAATCACTGCCAAGCTTTGGATATATGGTCTGGTATTAGGGCTAGGTGCCGTTGTTGGCAATGTCATTGGTAAACGCTTTTTGGCGGGCATGAGTATTAGTCAGTTTAGGGTAATGCTGCTGATGCTAATGGTCATCAGTGGTCTAATAATGATAATAAGAAACGTCAATGTGCTGTTCTAATAAATAATCTATACTTGGGGTAAGCCTCTTCATCAGCTATGAGTTAGTCTTTTACTTATTGAGTACTGCACATCGAGCATTCTATGTCGCTTAGCTTAACTGATGACACGCTGCAATTATCAAATGATATTAATTTCATAGCTGAACTTCTCTGCCAGTCCATAGGATTCTCTATACTCGATAGCATTACCCTCTAAATTCTTAGCAATGCGGCATACTTTAACTAAATTTTCTTGCTTAGTATTGCCCAGATACTCGTCGCTGTGATCGGTTATAAAATACAGCGTCTCTACAGCAGACGATACAAACTGACCGCACTTTGTATAGTAAAACGGATAGAGAAGATTGTCGAAATCTTCAGGGTTTAGGGTTGCAAAGGCTTTAAAGCGACTCTTAGGTAGCCAAATCTTTTCACTCAATAAGACTCTGTCTTCAACCGTACGCATACGTTCTATATAAATTAGCGCTTTGTTTTTATCTATACTTAGTTTTTTATTAACATCCTCGATACCATCTATGACCATGACTTTTGTGACTATGCCCGTCGGTGTGACATAGCGAGCATCTTTATCACGAAACTTAAAAAACCTTAATAATGAACTTGCAAAATCTGGACGCTTTAAAAAAGTGCCTTTGCCTTGCTGCTTTATTAACACCCCATCTTCTACCAGTTTTTCGACAGCTTTACGGACCGTTCCTACAGATACTTCATACTTATCTGCAAACTCCTGCTCCGTGGGTAGGGGCGTGTTTTCATCCCATTTACTCTCTGTCAGTAACGTCTGTATGTGCCATCGCACTTGCTCATAGCGTGGCATTTTAAAATCATTGAAATTATTTAGCATTTTTTTCACCACAATCGAAAGGTTTTTATTAATTGTCTTTATCTCATCAAGCACTGCTATAGCCGTAAAACTACGTTATCCCGATCAACTTCTCTTAAGCTTTCAGCGCATTCGATATGTATGACACTAATTTTAAAGCACTATTATATTTTTATGATTAATCTTATCTAATAGCAGCTGGTTTTTTTGCTATGATTCTACTCCATTAGATGCGCCTTTAAGGCTTGGACAGTTTTCTTATCTGGAAAGCTCTTGGCCATTATTATCGTCATGCTCTTCAATCTATAAATGTTGATATGGTTTTTATAGAATTTATACAGTTAAAGTCTAGGAAACGTCATGACTATCTATATTCTAGCCGCTATCGTGATATGTATCATTTTGGGCTATACCACTAAGATTAATATTGGCCTATTTGCTATTGCATTTTCATATCTTATCGGTTGTTTCGGTATGGGGATGAAGGCACATGAAATTATTGAGCTATGGCCTCTCAAAATTTTCTTTGTTATTTTTGCGGTGACTCTTTTTTATAACTTTCCCCTAGCTAACGGTGCTTTAGAAAAGCTATCCAATCATTTAATCTATAAGTGCCGTCACTTTCCCGCATTCTTACCTTTAGTTATTTTCTTTGTGGCCACGACTATTGCAGGCTTAGGAGCCGGTTATTATACGGTCTTAGCAACGATGGCACCGATGATCCTGCTGTTATCTAAACGCACTAACTTGAATCTTGTCATTGCTACTTTATCGGTGAACTATGGTGCCTTAGCTGGTGCTAACTTTATCACCTCACAAAGCGGTGTTATCTTTAGAGAACTCATGCGCGGCGCAGGCGTCGCAAATGATAATACCTTTACTTATGTGTTGGGAATCTTCGCTGTTACTTTTTTAATGCCTGTGATTGTATTGGGTGCTTATAGCTTGATCAATGCCAAAAACAGCAAAGTCGCGATTCAAACGACCAGACCAGAACCCTTTGATAGTAAGCAAAAGCAATCTCTTATACTGATTTTTATTATGATGGCTATTGTACTTATTGTGCCCATTTTAAATCTACTCATGCCACAAGTGTCAGCGGTTCAATTTTTGAACGCCCGGATTGACATTGGTTTTATCGCCATCTTCTTCGCCTTAATTAGCTTGTTTCTGAAGCTAGGCGATGAAAAAGCAGTGATTGCTTTAATACCTTGGAATACCCTCATTATGATTTGTGGTGTTGGTATGTTAATCAGCCTCGGAGTGGAAATAGGCGTTATTTACGAGCTAACAGAATGGCTAAGTACTAATGTACCTATTTGGACGATACCGATTTTAGTCTTTGTTATCAGCGCCATTATGTCGATATTTGCCAGTACACTTGGGGTAGTCGCCCCTACTTTATTCCCTATAGTGCTACCCCTAGCCGTTGCTTCTGGACTAAGCCCTTTATTATTATTTACCTGTATTGTTGTGGGCGCACAAAGCTCATCACTGTCCCCATTCTCATCAGGAGGTAGTCTGATGCTAGGCGCTTCTCAAGTCGTTATAAACAAAGACAGACTTTTTAATGCGCTATTATTCAAGGCAGTGCCCTTAGATATTGGTATTGGAATACTCGCAATTTTAGTTATTCAGCTGATATTTTAACGATCTATAAGTAAAATATATCGTGGTTTTTTAATATTTTCACATCTGCTTGCTATAGTTTAATCCCAAAACATCTATTCTTCCCACTAATTATACAATCTCTTAAATCGTTGTCACAGCCTCGTAATGGTACTGACATCAAGGTGATTTTTATTACGTCTCAATAATCTCCTTTATTATCAAATCACCCTATCTATTTGTTTTAAATTACTTAAATACCTTTTCCCGAAGGTATTAATGTAATTCCTTTGCCCTGCATATAGCTATAACAAGAGAACCTATGGCGGCTTCAATTCCATATATTACTATAAAATTCATATATACATACATATGTTTCTTGTCATTTACAAAATATTCTGTTACTTTTACACAGTGACAAACAAACATATTTTAACGAAGTCTAGTCACTCCGTTAATCTGATCGTAACTTTAAGCTTTAATGATTTATTATTTTGATCAGAATCCCATTGAATTTTTATCGTGAAAATACACACAAGGAGTGTCGTGTGAAAAAACTATCCTATCTGGCTCTTGGCCTATCTATCCTATCTTTGACTGCCTGTAATAATGCAAATGAAACTGCAAGTACAGACGCAGCCGCGACAGATGGCTCAAGTGAGCTGACCGCACCTTCACGTCCGGAATGTATTGCGCCTGCCAAACCAGGTGGCGGTTTTGACTTGACTTGTAAGCTTGCCCAAGCTGGCTTAAGAGATACTGGTATCTTAAAAGAGCCTATGCGCGTCACCTATATGCCAGGCGGCGTCGGCGCTGTTGCCTATAACAAAATCGTTGCCAATGATCGTGACAATGGAGATGCCATTATTGCCTTCTCTACCGGCTCTATTCTTAATCTATCACAAGGTAAGTTTGGTAAGTTCACTGAAAAAGACGTGAAATGGTTAGCTGGTGTTGGTACTGATTATGGCGCTGTGGCAGTCAATGCTGACTCACCAATCAAAGATTTAGCAGGCTTAGTTGCCGAGCTCAAGAAAAACCCTAAAGCTATCAGTTTTGGCGCTGGTGGTAGTGTTGGTGGTCAAGATTGGATGCAAACCGCTATCTTAGCCAAGGCAGTTGGTGTCAACCCTAACGACATGACATATGTAGCGATGGAAGGTGGTGGTGAAGCCATTACAGCGGTAATGGGCAACCATATCACAGCCGTTAGTGCTGGTATTGCTGAAATTATGCCACAAGCCTCTGCGGGTAAGTTACGTGTATTAGCAGTATTTGCAGATGAAAGACTGGGCGGCACCATGGCTGATATCCCTACTGCCAAAGAGCAAGGTTACGATGTGACTTGGCCGGTCGTTCGTGGTTACTATATGGGTCCAGACGTTAGTCCTAGTGCTTATAACTGGTGGAAAGATGCTTTCGATAAGATGCTTGCTGATCCGAAATTCGCTGAAATACGTGAGCAGCAAGAATTACTGCCATTCTCTATGACTGGTGATGAGCTAGAAGCCTATGTCTATAAGCGTACTGGTGAGCTACGTGAGTTGTCAGCTGAGTATGGTCTTGTTGAAGCAGCACCAACCAAATAATCACATTGAGATTTAATAACCTTTAGTAATTGAAGACTAAATGTTTTTGGTATTTTCAAAGGCTGGCAGGATATCTATCTGTCAGCCTTTTTCCCCCAAAACTCAAGGAGTGTTCCTTATGACAATGGAACGTCTGTTTTCCGGACTAATGGCACTGGTCAGCTTATTTTTGATCTACCTAGCTATCGGCTATGTTGCGCCGATTGCCTATGACCCAATTGGTCCTCGTCCTTACCCTATTTTAATCTTTTCATTGCTGACATTTGGCGCTTTAGTGGTCGCTTTTCGTCCAGCACGCTTTACTAAACCTATTGAACTGGGACTTACTAAACCGATTATCAGAAATTTAGTGCTTTGTGCACTCGCTTTATTAGTCTATGGTCTCATTTTTGAAGTATTGGGCTTTATTCTTGCCACTATTTTGATGTCTTTTGTACTAGGCCTACTGTTTGCGGGTAATCCCCTAAAAAGTTTTATATTTTCAGTGTTAATCAGTATTGGCCTATATGTCTTATTTGACATATTTTTAGATGTCAAATTACCACTCGGATTGTTGTCAGGGATAATAGGATAGCCAATATGGATACTTTTGATTTTTTGATGCATGGCTTTGCTGTTGCATCTACCCCAAAAAACTTACTTCTTGCACTAATCGGGGCTTTTTTAGGCACGATTGTAGGTATGTTGCCAGGTCTTGGTCCGATCAACGGTGTAGCGATATTACTGCCTTTTGCCTTTGCACTTGGTTTACCACCAGAGAGCGCGCTCATTTTGCTAGCAGCCGTTTATCTTGGCTGTGAATATGGTGGCCGTATTTCTGCCATTCTTATTAACGTACCCGGTGATGCCGGCGCTATTATGACGACTTTGGATGGCTATCCACTGGCAAAACAAGGCAAGGCTGGCATTGCCCTCTCTTTATCTGCTGTCAGCTCTTTCGTTGGTGCCACTATCGCGACAATCGGCGTGGTGCTATTTGCGCCGTTATTAGCCAAATGGGCAATCTCATTTGGACCTGCTGAATACTTTGTACTGATGGTATTTGCCATCACATGCTTAAGTGGTCTAGTAGGTGATCAACCAGTTAAAACGGGTATTGCCGCGTTAATTGGTCTTGGTTTAGCAACTGTTGGGGTTGATGCGGTTACTGGTATTTATCGCTTTACCTTTGATTCTGTCAACCTGTCTGATGGCATTCAATTTACTACCATTGTTATTGGTTTCTTCAGTGTGAGTGAGATTTTAATCTTGCTAGAAAAAACCACGACGGGTCACAAGGTTATTGAACAAGGTAAGCGCAGTCTCTTGAACTTCAAAGAGTTTACTTTTGCCTTTGGGGCCATGCTACGTAGTGGTCTAATGGGCTTTGTGGTTGGTATCTTACCAGGCGCAGGCGCAACGATTGCTAGTGCCATGACTTATGCCAGTGAACGTAAAATCGCTGGTGATACAGGTACTTTTGGTGACGGCGATCTTCGCGGTGTTGCTTCACCAGAAGCGGCAAATAACGCCTCAGCTTGCGGCTCATTTGTACCAATGTTGACATTAGGTGTGCCGGGTTCTGGTACGACAGCGGTCATGATGGGCGCCCTAACCTTATACAACATTACGCCAGGTCCGCAGTTATTTACTGAGCAGCCTGATATCGTTTGGGGTCTTATTGCCTCATTATTTATCTGTAACGTGATTTTGCTAATCATGAACATCCCATTAGTGGGATTGTTTGCCAAATTGCTAGATGTGCCGAACTACATCCTGATACCTGCCATTGCAGCGGTCAGTTTCGTTGGTGTATATTCTATCCATAGCACGACTTTTGACTTGGTATTCATGGTAGCGCTTGGTGTTTTCGGTTATTTCTTACGCAAATTAAACTTCCCATTATCAGCGCTTATTTTAGGTTATGTACTGGGTGAGCTGATGGAGTCTAACTTACGACGTGCACTATCTATCTCTCAAGGCGAATTGGCTATTCTATGGAGCAGCCCTATCACTGTTGTATTATGGCTATTGGCTATCTTAATGATATTTATGCCAGTAATACGTAGTATCTATCGTAAAAAATTTAAGCCTGCTTTCTAGATTTTAGCTACTTTATTCTCAAAATACTTCTCCGGCGGTGGTTGTACTTTATGTATGACCACCATTTTTTTAAGGCGAATCACTGTATACTCCGTAAACACTCGATTCTCAATGAAACCACAGTATTAGTCACTGCCTCTTTTTTGAGTCATTCAGAGTTGATTAAAGAATTATGAATATAGAGTGATGCGAGCAAAGATTTTCCGCTACAGCATATATTTTACAGGCAAAAAAAAGCCCCAATCTTTATGATTGGGGCTTTCTAAATTTGGTAGGCATAAGCAGACTCGAACTGCTGACCTCTACCATGTCAAGGTAGCGCTCTAACCAACTGAGCTATACGCCTATTTAGGTCATGCATTTTAGCAAGTTTTTAAAACTTTGCAAGCCTTTTCTATCACAATATTAGGTTATTATTAGAATACTTATTTTTAAGCTTTATAATGAAGCACTTAAGAAAACCAGGCGCTTCTAAATAGTTTCCGCTATCTAAGACAGTCCATACCTTATAGACTTTTGATATAACCGAAAAACATAAATTCCTGATAAGAGCCTATCACATGACCTTACGCATTCATGCCTTATTTCACACAGATTACGAAGACCTCAGTTATATTAAGCACTGGGCAAATAATCATCAGCACACGATTACCTACACCCGCTCTTATAATCAAGACTCCTTGCCTGCGCTCAACAGCTTTGATTGGCTAATCGTGATGGGCGGGCCGATGAGTGTCCATGATGAGGATAGCCATCCTTGGTTGATAGATGAAAAACGGCTGATTAAACAAAGTGTGGATAGCGGAAAAACTGTGATTGGTGTTTGCTTGGGTGCACAGCTTATTGCGCATTGTCTGGGGGCAAGCGTAGAGCCAGCGGGCGTAAAAGAAATCGGTTGGCTACCTATTCAGTTAAGCAAAGACGCTCAGGTGCATCCTTTATTACAGGACTTACCAAAGCAGCCCTTTACCGTCTTTCATTGGCATGGTGATGGTTTTGAAAATCCACAAGGAGCGATTGCTTTAGCGACGTCAGAAGCATGGCCCAATCAAGGCTTTCTGTATCAAACGCCGCGGCATAAAGCGCTCGGTACTTGGGTCATGGCCTGGCAATGTCATTTTGAGGTGACTAAAGAAAGTATCGTTAAGATGGTAGCAAATGGCGAAAATACTATTCAAAAAGGGCTAATCGACTATCCTAAAACGGTACAATCAGCGGCTGAGATAATTGCGCTTGGCGATAAATATATCACCGATAACAATGCGCGCTTAGCAGCCATGCTCAATCGTATGGTAAAGACTGCTAATATTTAAACATAATTTCTCAAAACCAAAAACTCAACGGTTTGTCTGCTTTTTGCGTTTTTTAGGTGCTAACTCGTTTTGCTCAATCTCTACCGGTGTTAAACCATTTTGCTTACCTTTAAGATAACTAAGATAAGCAGGAATATAAGTCTTGCCCAAGTATTTATCGAGGTAAGGTAAAAACCCCGCATAATTGCCTTTAAATTTGGCATGATGAAAGTCATGGTAGACAGGACCTTCATATACAGGCAATAAATGCACAGGATTCCAAGGGATATCGTAGCCAATATGCCCATCCGCGCCTTCGATTTGACGTAAAATCACCCACATCCACACCACATAGATATGCGCACCTAGAATGATTGGACCTACTAACGTCAGCGTTGCCGTCAATGAATACTCAACCCAGTGCATATAATTGCCATTGATACCGCAAGTATTACGAATGCGGTGGTGCACACTGTGGATATTTCTTAGCAGCCATTTATTTTCGTGCATATAACGGTGCATACAATAGTATAAAAAGTCATCGAGCAGCACGAAGAAAATCAACTGCGCGATGATAATATACCAAACGGGCATCTCACCATTATGCACGCCGGTCAGTTTTAACAGCGGCCAAGCCAGCACCAATAGCGCGGCTAAAATAATATTATTAATAATGATACGGCCGATAGACGGTAATAAAAATTGTTTCATCTCAAACGGTTTTTGTTGAATCTTATATTTACGCAAGGATACCGGATCGCGCCAAGCAACTATCGTCCATGGGATGGCAACTGCGAGAAAGGTTGCCGTGCTGATGGCAAGGGTCGCCATGGGGAACTGCCAAAACCAAGGATCGTTATAAAACCCTTGCCAATACGAAAACACATCCATATGTCACCTATTGAACATTACGTTTGCAGGTAAAAAGCTTTGAAAGCTTTGAAAGCAAATGAAAAGATTAAGATCCTTTATAAGTGCTTAATAATACCAACATAAGTTAATTAATATGTCACTATCTTAGCGCTTATCTGATACAGATTTCGCCATTTTTACCCCGCCATATGTGACTAATACGACACCTAGCGCTATCAATGAAGCACCTAAAAATAGGCCTTCTGGCGGACTTTCTCCCTGCAAAAATATAGCAACAGGCACACCGACGACCGCCCCTACCGAGCCTAATAAACTTAATAACACTGGGCCGCCCGTTTTTTGCAGTAAAAATAAAAGTAAAAACTGACCAGCGAAAACGAACGCCTGCACCACAATCAATACTAACGGCAATATCTCTGTCATCGGAACTGCTAGTGAAAAGTGCGGCATGAGACCGACTAATCCAAGCAACACGGAGGCGGCTATTAGCATACCGGGTACAAGTGCGCTGGGAGATAGATTATCTGGCCAGTATAAGCTGCGATAAATATTGCCAATTGCTAATAGCACCGGCCCGCAAAGCGCAAGCCCAATCCAAAACATACTGGCATCGGGCGCAGCAAATTTACGTGCGGCGAGCACCCCTGCTCCGGCAAGTGCAGCGACCACGCCTAGCGCACGTAGCTTAGTAAAGCGCTCTATTTTTAAGATAATTGCTGCCAGATAAGTCAGGAGTGGCGGTAGAGAGATAATCAACGCGACAAAACCTGCGCCGACATGCGGAATAGCGGAGAAGAAAATTAGGTTAGAGCCTGCCACACTCACTAACGCTGCCACTAGATAATAGCTCAGGGTTGATTTACTTAAAGGTGGCAGTTCATGGCGTAACAGCGCATAACTAGATAAAATAAACGCCGCGCCCGTAATAGACCAAAACAGAAATGCCAGCGGCGTTAGACCTATTTCGCCTGCAAATTTCGCTAGATTGGTCGAAATACCGGTTAATCCACCACCAACTATTAGACACAGCACAGGAATGAGCCACGCTTTTTTACCTTTAGTCATACCTTGCCGCGTTGACCCACTCATAGGCTACCCTAACTTTAAAAAAGTGATTTTATCCAGTACCCTCGGTCTCACTATTTTCACCTAGCATTATTATCAGTTAGATTTCATGTCACCAAGATAGATTAGCGTTCGCGCCAATGCAACCACAAACGGGTGTCGAGCTCATACTGATGATAATCCGGCTCCATATGGCAGCAGAGCTTATAAAAAGCCTTGTTATGCTCTTGCTCCTTAAAATGTGCCAGCTCATGAACGACAATCATACGCAAAAACTCAGGCGGCGCTTCTTTAAATAGGCTTGCCACGGTGATGCTATTATGTGATTTTAGCTTACTGCCTTGCACTCGCGATTGATAAGTATGAATGCCAAGTGCGTGTTTGAGCACGGCAAGTTTACTATTATAAGTTACTTGCGACAGCGGGCTGCTTTTGCGCATATATTGATTTTTGATGTCATTAATATATTGATATAGCGCTTTATCGCTTTGTATTTGATGGCGATTGGGGTAATTTTTATCTAAATAATCGCCCAATCTACCCGTGCTAATCAGCGTCGCTGCTTGGCTTTGAATCTGCTCAGAATAATGAGCAATATACTTTAATGTAGTCAATATGGTCACCGTTTTTATCTTTGACGTTATATCTTTTAAATTACGCGATAGAGATTTTTTTATTCTGCATTTGCTCTAAACCTACTTTACATTAGCCATGCACCTTCTACCAATGTAAAGCTTGATGCTTAACAATTCATGAATGAAGGTTAAGAATTAATAGCTGCTTAATGCGCCACTGAATTAGACAGCAAATTCATAACCACGACACCGCCCACAATCATCGCAATACCAATCACAGCAGCAGTATCCAGCGTTTGTTTAAAGAAGAACAGTCCCACTAAAGAAGTTAGCACAATACCGAGCCCGCCCCATAAGGCATAAGCAATACCAATAGGGATGGTTTTAATAGTTTGAGTTAATAAATAAAAAGAAATCGCATAAAGCACCGCCATAATGAGCGTAGGTATAAAGCGTGTAAACTGCTCTGACTTGACTAAAAAAGTGGTGCCAATCACCTCACAAACAATAGCGATGGCAAGGTAACCGTAAGCAATCATGGTTGGATTCATATTTTAAGCACCTATATTGGTTAGAACGCATTTTTTTAGAACGTGAGTGGTTAAAACGTGTTGCATAGTAGCGAATAAAGTTAAAAAGCTTTAAATCAAAGAAAATCAAAGCCAAAATACTAAAGAAACGCTCGGGTGGCTATTTTATAGGTTTATAGTAGCGCTTGAAATAGAGATTTGAAGGTTTACAGTAATGTAGGTTTTTTCTTTACTTTCAAATAGATAGTCTAATTAATTTGGCTGATAAAGTAAAAACTATAACCTTTATTGCAAATCGACTTTATATATATTTTAAACAGACGATATCAAGGCTATTTATTAAAACAGTCAATAATTCAGCCACTTTAAAAGTAAAAAAGCTCAATTTCATACGGATTGCAATTATATTTATAATTAATCGACTAATAAGGTTGACAGCCCATAACTACTTGGCTAAAATGTGCCCCACATAACGCAAACAAGATAAGCAATCGCACCTACCAAAGCCTTTGTAAAACTTGCGATAGTAACCGTTATAAACAACTTATTCTCCAATAGCTCAGTTGGTAGAGCAACGGACTGTTAATCCGTGTGTCCCTGGTTCGAGCCCAGGTTGGAGAGCCATATTTGAAAAGACCTTCATCACTTATTTGATGGAGGTTTTTTTATGCTCGCATTTTTTAGCTGCTAATCGCATCAGTAAAAGTCAGCATAATATTAATATAGCAACAGTATTCTTTTAGCAACTTTTGTTGTATGGTAAGGTTAGCAGTGACTGAGTCAGTTTTTGTCTGAGTGCTTTACTCCTACTCACTAAAAATAATGGTTTATTATGATACCTGTACGTGTAAAAAATAAATTCTCTGACTATCCGCAAAAAATCATGCGCCCGGTCAGTATTCGTTTGTCTGAAGAGATGATTTCGTTATTAGAAGCTACGTCGAAAGAGTTGGGTTTTAAGCGCATTCAAGGACTTATTCGTCTCTATATTCGTCAAGGTCTTGATCGCGATCATCAAGACTATACCCTAGCCCATGATGAAGTCTTTATCGAAAGTCTGCGTAAGCGCGGCGTCAGTCAACGCATCATTGATGAGGCGATTGTGGTGACTCATAATAACAATATCACCCATCCACTGTCTGAGCTGCAAGATAAAGAATAACGCCAGCCGTGAGCTAATAATATATACAAAATGAGAAGACTAAGTTTGCTTAACAGCGCTTAGTCTTTTTTTTGCCACATAATTTGTCACTTAAAATATTCCCTCCTCGATAAATCCAACAACTTCAAATGGCTATTAGCGATAAATAAACATACAAAATTATCATAGGCGCTATATTAGTATAAGAGTCATTACCATTTATATGGGTTGAGAAGGAGGCATAAGATGATTGGTTCATATAAACCTGTAAACAATGCACGCCATGTAGGCCATGCAAGCTATGTAAGAAAGGCCATATTATTGGCATTTACCTTGACGATGCTGCCTGTTATCAATGGCTGCTCACAGCCGCCCGCCGATCCCAGTAAGCAGACAATACCGACCAACTCTGATCAGTGGCAAAAAAAGCTGGGTGATACGTTTGAGCGTTTGCCTGAAGGTGATAGGCAGCTGCTAAGCCGCTATATGCTGCGTATGAAGCTCAGTGGTGCGTATGAATCTGGGGCGATGCCTCGTATCACCATCAAGCAAGCACTCGTCCAACAGCGTGAATATGAGCGCCTGCACCCAAATAATCCAACCGGTAAAAAAAGCCCGATTGTAACCAGTCCGCAAGTCGGTACTGCCAAAGCGCAAAATTACCCTATTGCCTTACTACCAGTTAAAACCAGTGATAGCGATAGCTTAAACCAAGTGAAGTTACAGTTTATGCTCTCAAATCACGGTAAGGTGCCCATTAAAAGCTTTAGAGGTAAGTTGACTATGAAAGAGAAGCATTTGACCAAAAGCAAAACCTTTAATGTGCCGTTAACGCAGTTTAAACCACCAATCGAGCCGGAGCAATCTGGCAAAATAATTATTGAAAGTAGTATTGAAGACATCAATGTCATGCGTGCGATTAAAAATAACACAGGGATAAGCATCGAGATTAGTAAAGGTAAGCTAGTATTAATGGATGGGCAGGAAATTGAGTTCGGACAGTCGCTAGCGAAATAAGCGGATGATCATAAAACTTGCAAAAACATTGCATAAAAAAAAGCCCCAATCAGTAATTGATTGGGGCTTTTTCGAATTTGGCGGAGACGGAGAGATTCGAACTCTCGAAGGGCTATGAACCCTTGTCGGTTTTCAAGACCGGTGCATTCAACCGCTCTGCCACGTCTCCATTGGTGCATCATTATATAGATATCATCTCATAATGCAAGCGATTCATATTAAAAAAATGAAATTAATTTGTAGATGGTTTTAAATCAATGACTTAACGTTTACTTGAAATCTTTAACTCAGCTCTTTACCTTAAACTATTTACTCAAAGCTGTTTTATTTACATGAAGATAGGTGCAAGCACATATCAAGCAGCCTATTGGCATAGCCCCACTCGTTATCGTACCAAGCAAAAACCTTGTACTGGTCGCCTACGTGCATAAGCTGTTGCCCATCGATAATCAGTGATTCCGTTTGATGAATAAAGTCACTTGAGACCAAAGGCTCATCGGTATAGGCCATAATATCAAGCAAATGACCCGTGCTCGCTGCTTTGAGCACGTCACGAACCGAATCTATACTGACATCAGGGGTATCAAAGACAAAAGTGACATCAATAGCGGCAACATCGATGGTAGGCACTCTGATTGAATGGCCATTTATTTTGCCGACCATCGCTGGCAATACACGCTCGGTTGCCGCGATACTACTAGAGGTCGTAGGAATGATATTGTGACCAGAGGCTCGTGCCCGCCTTGGGTCACGATGCGCTTGATCGAGCACGGTCTGATCAGCAGTAACGGCGTGAATCTCAGTCATCATTGCTGACTTAACGCCGAACACTTTATCTAGCGTAGCAATTAGAGGTACCAATGCCTGCGTGGTACATGAGACACTCGATATAATCGGCAGCCTACGTGTGAGCTCATCGGTATTGACGCCCATAACGATACAAGCATCAACATCATCAAAGGGCGCAGCACCGATGATGACTTGCTGCGCGCCAGCTTCGATATGCAATTGCGCTTGCTCATAAGAGCGAAAGTGCCCCGTACACTCTAGCACCACATCGACGCCAAGTTCCTGCCATGGTAGGTTTTTTGGATCGGGCTCTGAGAGCATCTTAATACAGTACGTTAAATTATTCTTAGTCAGGCACAGCTGAGTGTCTGTATTAACAGTCGTATTGCTATCACCTTTACCAGCATCGACGTCACTCATTACAATATCAGCGCTGACACCTAGTCGAGTTAAGCGACCGTGGGTACTGTCAAATTTTAGCAAATGCAGCAGAATATCAGCCGGTGCCAAATCGTTAATCGCCACCACATGAATGGCACGACCTAACACCTCAAAGCGCTCTAGCAAGGCACGTAATACATTGCGCCCTATACGGCCAAAGCCATTAATAGCGACTCTCAATGGCTGTGTGTGCTCGCCAGTGGCAGGGTATGCGACTACCGCTGGGTCAGACGTCAGTTGATAAGTGGCGCTAGAGAAATCAGGCATAACATCAGACATAAAAGGGTATCGCTGTAAGGGATAGATAAAAATTGAGCGCTGCAAGCTCAATGCTCTCATGAAAAAACCAACAGACTACTATGACCGACTTCTTATCATTGGCTTTTATACAAATGGCTTAACCATGATTGATTGGCTCAGTTGGCTTACTAAGGCGTAATAAAAATCAAAGCCAAACGAATGGTGTTGTAATCGATGCTTTGCTTAAGATGGTCAAAGATTGGGCGCAGCTTAATACTGCCATCATCATTAAAGTCATTTGGATTGTTGGCGACTTTAATCGCCACATAAGCATTACCCACTGCCGTCATCACTTCATCGTCTGGGCGCAAATGATCACACGCAAGGCTTGGGTCTTGAGATTTTAGCTCGCCAATATGACGCATAATAGTCGATTGTGATAACTGCCGTGCTTGCGAAATCTCCGCAATAGATAAGCTTTCTTCTAATAATATTCGGGTGGCGAGCAAGGTACTGTCCGACTTATCAGATACTTGATTGCCCAGTTTCTGTTTTTTGTCTATTTGCGCCTGCTGTTGCTCACGACGTTTTTTCTGCAAATTGGCATAGGCATCAATCACTGACTTGCTCAAAGTTCCGCCTGATTTTAAAATAAACTTCTCATGTGCTTGCGTCATGCTTTCTTCATCGAGCATGGCGTAATTGGCATCAGCCTCATCAGACAATGCTAAAAAGCGTTTGTCCGCGCCGCGTGCTAACGGATCAAGCTGCAAGCTCATATCATTCATACCGAGCAGCTGCAAACCTGCCAGCGATTTTAATCGTGATAATGCTACATAACCTTGACCCAACTCAAAGGTGCGCGACAAGTCAATCTCCGCTGCATCAAGGGTCATACCTTGCGATTTATGAATGGTAATCGCCCAAGCCAAGCATAGCGGCACTTGTTCGTAGCTTGCCAGCACATCACCGGTCTCATCTTCGATAATCCATTCTTCCGGTTCAGCGATGACTTCACGACCCGAGTTGAGTCTAACCACGGGCATCTTTTGCGTGGTTGGTTTTTTAACTTTTGGTTTATCTTTATCCTTTGTAGTCTTTTTACCTTTGCCTTTTATATTCTTATCAGTATCACTTTCAGCGCTTTCACTATCGTCTTCTATCAAATCATCACTATTATCTTTATCATCATTAATTTTTACCGCAGCAAAGCCTATCAGCTCACCCATCGTACCGTTAGACACACCTAGCTCGGTATTGTTTTTGATAAACATCACCTTAGCACCAACTTTTAATACCAAATCATCTTGGGTACGGACGGTTTTTTTCAGGGTCTCAACCAGTTTACTATCGCCCGTAGATGTGGCGGTAAAACGCATCATTTCGCCATCTAACGCGGCAAGCTCTTTATCATTGATGCTATTAACGTTGAGATTATGGGTATACAGACGAGTACGTTTGATATCGACGTTTTGATCAAAGGTGGCCTCTAAGGCAGCAATCGCTTCAAAGGTCACTTCTTGACGGCGGATTTGATTGAGAATATCGTCTAAATCAAGTCCGCCATTCGCCGCCTCGCTGACTTGCCGATGTTGCTCAGACAAGTAGCAAATATGAAACTTGGCATCGAGCCAAGCTTCAGACATAAAGGCAAATTTCTCACGGTTGGTCTCGCCTTTACTGCCAATGGGTGGCAGCTGGAAAAAGTCACCGGCAACGACGACTTGAATACCACCAAACGCTGCATTATTTTTACGTACATGCTTAAGTACTTGGCTGACCAAATTGAGCTGTTTGGCGTGCAACATCGATATCTCATCGATGATGAGTACTGCCGTGTCTTTTAATCTATCTGCCAAGAATTGCTTGCGCGATAAATTGGTCAAGTCACGATCCGTTAGCTCATCCTTGATACCAATGCCTGACCAACTATGAATAGTCGTGCCATTCATGTGCGTGGCAGCAATGCCCGTACTCGCGGTCACAGCCACAGGGACACGGCGAGCGCGCAAATAGTCAATATATTGGTTGAGAGTATAAGTCTTACCTGAACCTGCTGAGCCAGTCAAAAACACGTTTTGACCCGTTTTTAAGATATCAAGAGCAGAAGATTGACGCATATATCTAAACCAATTTAGTTAATAGTAATAAGAAAAACAGCTTAAGAACAAATTATGAGAGAAAAAGCTGCCAACAATTATAACAGCTACGCCACTTTTGCGAACCACTTTAACCATTTCAGCTCACATAACCTAAAGTTATATGATACGAAATATATCATTATAAAAAGTCATTATCGCTCTAAGCTAAAGCTCAGTAGGATAGACTGATAACTTGGTCAGGAAGGTCAAGTATTCTCAAGCAACCATAATACACAACAAGGAGTGGTTAATGTTATACGCTTATCCCAATACTGAAAACAGTCCCGTCAAATTCCGCGAAAAATACGACAATTTTATCAATGGTGAATGGGTCGCGCCAATCGATGGCGAATACTTTGACAACTCAAGCCCAATCGACGGTAAAGTCTTCTGCCAGATCGCACGCTCAAAAGAAGCAGATGTCGAAGCTGCACTAGATGCTGCTCATGCTGCCAAAGACGCATGGGGCAAAACCAGTGTCACTGAACGCTCTAATATGTTGCTCAAACTTGCCGACGGTATCGAAGCCAATTTAGAGGCAATCGCTATCGCCGAGAGCTATGAAAACGGTAAACCAGTTCGCGAAACCCTAGCCGCTGATATTCCAATCGCCATTGACCATTTACGTTACTTCGCTGGCGTTATTCGCGCGCAAGAAGGTGGCATTAGCCAAATTGATGAAGACACCGTCGCCTATCATTTTCATGAGCCACTTGGCGTCGTCGGTCAAATCATTCCTTGGAACTTCCCTATTCTAATGGCTATATGGAAAATTGCCCCAGCCCTCGCTGCTGGTAACTGTATCGTCCTCAAACCTGCCGAGCAAACTCCTGCTTCTGTTTTGTACATGCTTGACTTAATAGGTGCGGCAGACATTTTACCAAAAGGTGTACTTAACGTTATTAACGGCTTTGGTGTTGAAGCCGGTAAACCTATTGCCTCTAACCCACGTATCAATAAAGTTTCCTTTACTGGTGAGACCACCACTGGTCGATTAATCATGCAGTACGCCAGTGAAAACATCATTCCAGTAACGCTAGAGCTAGGTGGCAAAAGCCCAAATATCTTCTTTGCTGATATTATGGATGAAGACGATGACTTCTTAGATAAAGCGGTTGAAGGCTTAGTCATGTTTGCGCTCAACCAAGGTGAAGTCTGTACTTGCCCATCACGCGCCCTCGTGCACGAAAGCATTTATGATGAGTTTATGAAACGCTGTATTGCCCGTGTTAAAGCCATCAAAATGGGCAACCCGCTCGACACCGACACCATGATTGGCGCACAAGCCAGCTCAGATCAGTTAGAAAAAATCTTATCTTATCTTGATATCGGTAAGAAAGAAGGCGCAAAAGTCCTTGTTGGCGGTGAACTCGCCAAACATGATGGCGACATGGCAAACGGTTACTATGTACAGCCGACTATCTTTGAGGGCACCAATGATATGCGTGTGTTCCAAGAAGAAATCTTTGGTCCTGTGCTTGCCGTTACTACTTTTAAAGACGATGAAGAAGCCATGGCGCTCGCCAATGATACCTTATATGGTCTTGGTGCTGGTGTATGGACACGTAATGGTACGCGCGCGTATCGTTTCGGTCGTGGCATTAAAGCCGGTCGCGTGTGGACGAATTGCTATCACCTCTATCCTGCGCATTCAGCGTTTGGTGGTTATAAGCAGTCTGGTATTGGTCGCGAAAACCATCTGATGATGCTTGATCATTATCAGCAAACCAAAAATATGTTGGTATCTTATAGTCCTAAAGCGATGGGCTTCTTTTAATCTAAAAGCATATTCTAATTTTAGATAAATAAATGCAATCTATCGTAAGGTAGATTGCATTTTTTCTTGAATAAAGCAGCGATAAGAATGAGCTATCCATAAATGATAAGGAAATTATTATGAACGTCACGGCGACAGAGTCCTGCAAAGCATTAATTGAACTATTAAAATCTAAACATGGCGAGTTGATGTTTCATCTATCAGGTGGCTGCTGCGATGGCAGCTCACCGATGTGTTATCCATTAGGTGAGTTTAAGGTTGGCGGGCAAGATGTGCTGGTCGGTGAACTTAGTGGCTGTCCGTTTTATATGGGCAAACCTCAGTACAAACTTTGGCAACACACTGACCTTACTATTGATGTGGTCGATGGACGCGGTGCCAGTTTTTCGTTAGAGATACCTGAAGGTAAGCGCTTTATCGTTCGTTCAGAAGTATGTGCGGTATAAAGCGCTATGTTATTTACAATAAGCCATCAGTGTCATATCAGAACATTTTTATATTTTATTGGCCGTTGAATTTTTGATAACATTTTGAACAATATAACTTTACCAAACACCACTTGGTCATTTTTATTGCATTATTTGAGCAAAATAATAGATACTGTGAGACGGAAGCGATTTTAGAAGCTCGCTTTAATGAGCGCGTTTTAATAAGCATGGATGCTATAAGGAAGGTAACATGGAAGTTGATCCAAGGTTTGATTACGTCATCGTGGGTGGCGGTTCTGCAGGCTGCGTGCTTGCCAGCCGGCTGACAGAAAATCCAGACATCAGTGTCTGCTTATTAGAATATGGCGGTGAAGGTAAAGACCTTGCAGTTCGTGTCCCTGCAGGCTTGATACTTCTGGTACCAGGCAAGCCGCTTAAATTGAACAATTGGTGCTTTCATACTACCCCGCAAGCACATCTTAATAACCGTCGCGGCTTCCAACCACGTGGTCAATGTTTAGGTGGCTCATCTGCTATTAACGCCATGATATATACCCGTGGTAGTGCGCTCGATTATGAGCGCTGGGTTGAGCAAGGCTGCGAAGGTTGGGGGTTTGACGATGTACTACCCTACTTTATCAAATCAGAAAATAATATCCATGGCGCAGATGATCTACATGGTGATAGTGGACCCCTGCATGTCAGTGATTTATTAAGTCCGCGTGAGATATCAAAAGCATTTGTAGAAGCTGCCGTTGCCAATGGTTTAGATCAAAATGATGACTTTAATGGCAAAAAACAAGACGGTGCAGGCTTATATCAAGTCACGCATTTTCATGGTGAAAAACAAGGTCAACGTTGCTCTGCGGCCGCCGCCTATCTACACCCAGTTCAAAGCCGAGCAAATCTGACCGTCATTACCCATGCCCAAGCCAACCGTGTCATCTTTGAAGACAAACAAGCCGTTGGCGTCGCTTATGAAAAAGATGGCGTTGAGCATACGGTGATGGCGCGTCATGAAGTGATTCTATCAGGTGGTACTTTTGGCTCACCCAAAGTTCTGATGCTATCGGGTATTGGTCCTGCTGAGCATTTGCAGTCTCATGACATCGATGTGTTGGTCGATGCACCCGAGGTTGGCGGTAATCTACAAGATCATTTAGACGTGGTCTTTGATTACGAGGTCAATACCACCGACGTCATAGGTATTGGCATGGCAAGCATTTCAACCTTAACCAAAAGTATTCGGCAATGGAGAAAGGATGGCACGGGCCTACTGTCTACCAACTATGCCGAAGCTGGCGCGTTTTTTAGTGTTGGTGACGACCCACAAGACTGGCCAAATACCCAGCTGCATTTTTGCATCTCTCGCGTGCTTGAGCATGGTCGTGATCTTAGACGTGGCTTTGCTGTCTCTTGCCATAGCTGTTACTTAAGACCTGAAAGTCGAGGCACCGTTAGGCTTGATTCAGCAGACCCATCAGCGGCGGTGCTAATTGATCCAAACTATCTCTCGCATCCAAAAGATGTAGAGTATATGGTGGCGGGCGCTGAGCGTACGCGCGCCATCATGCAAGAATCGCCCATCGCCAAATATATCACCGAAGACTACCCTGCTTCTTATATTGAAAAGGACGGCATGCTCGGTTATATCCGTAATAAGTCAGATACCATTTACCATCCTGTCGGTACTTGTCGTATGGGTTCAGACGACAAATCAGTGGTCGATTTAGAATTAAAAGTGCGCGGCGTCAGTGGATTACGGGTTATTGATGCGTCTGTGATGCCGACCTTGATTAGCGCCAATACCAATGCACCAACGATTATGATTGCTGAAAAACTAGCAGACCTTATAAAAGCCAACCATCATCATATTGAGCGAGCCGCGTCATAAAATACGTTAGGATGGAATGGGATAAGCAGCTTATTATGGCTGCTTTTCTTTAAAAGTCTTATCTATTCAAAACTTCATATTCAATAAATTAAGAATGAGCTTATTATATAAAAATGTGGCTCTTATTTTTTTGTCGCTATTTTTAGGATTTATTTAGGCCATTCTATATTAGTAGTCTATGTTCTGGTTTTTAGAATACCGAAAATATCGATAAGCTGCGTTAGATTAATAAATTCAGTGGGTACTGATAAATTCAGCAATAAAGATATTAAAACAAGACGTTTTTTATCAAAATTAGTTTATAGATGCCTTGCATTAACACTGTTTAACAGAGTATATTTAAACGACTTATTTATATCAGTATTTTTTGCAAACCTGACACATTTTTTCATTTGCTTATCAACAATACGATATAAACAATTGCTTTAAAGGGAATTAAAAGTACGTCAATCATATTTATGGTTCGCAAACGAATCTATGAAGATGATTGGCAACTAATTATAATTACATAGGATGTAATAATGCAAAAATCACTTTTCAAATTAACCATGTTAGCGACGGTTATCTTAGGTATTAGCGCCTGTAGCGGCGATAACAAAACCACTGATGACTCTGCTGCCAGCTCAGACGCCAAAGCCGCTAAAACCTTACTTTATTGCTCAGAAGGCAGCCCTGCTGGCTTCGATCCCGCACAGTATACGGCAGGTACTGATTTCGATGCGAGCGCTTATCCTATCTACAACGGCTTGGTAGAATTCAAAAGAGATGGCACTGAGATTCAGCCAGCCTTAGCCGAAAGCTGGGATATTAGTGAAGACGGCAAAACCTATACCTTTAATCTACGTAAAGGCGTCAAATTTGGTAAAACCGATTACTTTACCCCAACCCGCGATTTTAATGCGGACGACGTGGTCTTTACGCTAGAACGTATCACCAATCCTGAGTTTGAATTCAATAAAGCCTATCCTGCTGAGTTCCCGTATTCTGTCGGCATGGGGCTACCTGATCTTATCTCTAATATAGAAAAAGTCGATGAAAATACCGTAAAAATTATTCTAAGCGAGACCAACGCGCCATTTTTACAAAACCTAGCAATGGCTTTTGCTTACATCGATTCTGCTGAATATGCAGAAAAATTAATGGCTGCCGGTAACGCAGCTGATATCAATACCAAGCCCGTTGGTACAGGACCTTTCGTCTTTACCTCCTACCAAAAAGACGCGCAAATTCGTTATACCAAAAATCCAGACTATTGGAACAAAGACGACATTCATATCGACAATCTTGTGTTTGTTATCACTAAAGACTCAGCGGTTCGTGCGCAAAAAGTGCAAGCTGGCGAATGTCATGTGTCCGCTTATCCAAAACCTGCCGAAATTGAATCTGTTAAAAAATCCGGTAAGGCCACTGTTCTTGATCAACCCGGTTTTAACGTCGGCTACGTCGGCTATAACGTTGAAAAACCGAAGCTTAGCGATCTGAAAGTGCGCCAAGCTTTAGATATGGCCATCAACAAAGACGCTATTATTAACGCCGTTTATCAGAGCGAAGGTCTTAAAGCGACCAATCCTATGCCACCCACGCAATGGGGTTACGACGAGTCGCTTAAAGACGCTCCTTATGACGTTGAAAAAGCCAAATCCCTTATAAAAGAAGCCGGTGCTGACAATCTTGCCATCAATCTATGGTATATGCCAGTTCAACGCCCATACAATCCTAATGCCAAACTTATGGCTGAAATGCTACAAGCAGATTGGGCGAAGATTGGTGTCGATACTAAGCTTGTTACTTATGAATGGGGCGAGTATCTAAACCGCGCTGCTAAAGGTGAACCTGACGTTATTTTAGCAGGCTGGACCGGTGACAATGGTGACCCTGATAACTGGCTTGGTACACTACTGTCTTGTGATGCGGTTGGTGGCAATAACTACTCACGCTGGTGTAATAAGGACTTTGATAGTTTGGTAACCAACGCCCGTCAGATTACTAATCAAGATGATCGCGTCAATGACTATGTAAAAGCTCAACAGATATTTAAAGAGCAGCTGCCTTGGACGACGATGGCGCATTCGGTAGTAACGGTATTCACCGCACCAAACGTCATCGATTATAAAATCAGTCCGCTTGGCTCAATACGCTTCGATGGTGTAAAAGTTGAATAATCTTAACTGATGAAGTCCGGTACGACATGCATGATTGTTTAATTGGTATTCGGCTGGGTCAGATACTCTGCTCCAGCCGTATTTATATTAGTTAAGCGCTTTGTTAAGTATTCTGTCACCGATACTCTCATCACTGCCAACATTCTAATCATTAACTTAAAACCATTGAACCACAACTATTGAGCAGCCCATGCTACTTTATATTTTGCGTCGTATTGCCATTCTCATTCCTGTCTATCTTGGCTTAACGCTATCGACATTTACCCTGATTCGGCTTGTCCCTGGAGATGCCGTTGAGATTATGATGGGTGAGCGTATGGTCGATCCAGAGCTTCATGCTCGTGCTTTAGAAAGGCTAGGATTAGACAAACCTCTTATTGTCCAATATTGGGATTACTTAACCGGCATATTGACCGGAGATTTTGGGGCATCCTTTCGTACCCGTACCCCTGTACTACAAGACTTCTTTGCCCATTTTGTACCAACCTTAGAGCTGGCATTGTGTGCCATTGTCATTGCCAGTGTCATTGGGGTTAGCTTAGGTATTTTTGCCGCGCTGCGCCGTGGTACATGGATTGATTACACCTTGATGTCAGGCGCGCTGGCTGGCTACTCCATGCCTATCTATTTATTGGGACCTATCCTGACCGGTATATTTGCCCATTATCTCGGTCTGTTACCCGTCGCCGGTGTCATATCTGTCGCACAGTTTTTAGACGTCAAACCTTTATATGGCTCATGGCTGCTTGGCTCTTTAACATCAGGCGAACCTGGCGCGTTTTGGGACGTGGTAAAACACTTTATCCTACCGTCTATTGCTTTATCGACCATACCGCTTGCGATGATTGCACGCATGACGCGCTCGGCTATGCTAGAAGTATTAGATGAAGACTATGTTCGTACAGCACGCGCCAAAGGCTTGTCGCCGCGTCGCGTGATATTGGTACACGTCATGCGCAATGCCTTGATAACTGTAGTGACGGTGATTGGCTTACAAATGGCAACCTTGCTTGCTGGCGCTATTATCACTGAGACTATCTTTAGTTGGCCGGGTGTTGGTAATTGGCTACTCGATGGCTTCTTTACCCGTGATTATCCTATTGTACAAAACGGTATCTTATTGGTCGCCACCGCCTTGATTTTGGTTAGTTTATTTATTGATATTTTGTATGGTCTGATCAATCCGCGCATCAGACATACTTCTTAATTTAACATTGATAAATACTCATATTATAAATAGTGGCTATTGTTGTTTGCATGGTTTTGAGTGATTTTTTAGTAAATGCTTAATACTTATTAAGGCTAAAATTCTAAAACTTTAAATTTTAGCAAAGCACTAGTCACTGTAGGAAATGCTCATGAAGCCTTCTGTTCTTCCCTCTGATCTTAAGCTGATGGCAGCCACACCGCCGTCGTCTTGGCAGCTATTTTTATCAACATTTTACCGCAATAAAGGCGCGGTACTTGGTTTTATAGTACTGGCCTTGATGGTGATTATCGCCATACTCGCGCCCGCCCTTGCGCCGCATGACCCTTATGAATTATTTACCGGTCAAGAGCAATTGCCACCAGCCTTTCTGAGTGGTGGCGATACGATGTTTTGGCTTGGTACTGATGATGCCGGTCGAGATACCTTATCTCGGGTGATGTATGGCGCGCGTTACTCTTTGTTTATCGGCCTAAGTGCGACGACCCTTGCTATGTTGGTCGGCGTCTCATTAGGACTTAGCGCCGCGTTTTGGCCAAAGGTTTGGGGCAAAGCGGTGATGCTGGTCAATGATATTTTGATGTCCTATCCAAGCTTGCTATTGGCTATCATCATTGCCGCTATCTTAGGACCATCTATGACCAACACAATTATTACGATTGCCTTGGTTTGTACGCCGCCTTTTATCCGTCTGACACGCGCTACCGCCATGGTAGAGCTACAACGTGAGTACTTTGTTGCCTCGCAAGTCATGGGTGCTAGCGTGCTGCGCTTATTATTCATCACCATTCTACCCAACTGTATGGCACCGCTCATCGTCCAAGCGACGATGATTTTTTCCTCTGCCATTTTGGAAGCAGGGGCAATTGGTTTCTTAGGTTTTGGTGTACAACCGCCAGATGCTGAATGGGGCGCAATGCTCGGTACAGCACGTCAATATATTCAAAGTAATGTTTGGCTCGCTATTTGGCCGGGTGTCGCCATCTTTTTAGCCGCATTATCGATTAACCTGACCGGTGACGGTCTACGCGATGCGCTAGACCCCAAATTAAAGCAGGTGACATAAGATGACTGATACCTTAAATAAAACAGCGCTTACCAATACCTCTATGAATGGCTCGTTAATAAAAGAAGCGCCACTCTTGTTAGATATTGAAAATCTTTCGGTCACCTTTGGTCAAGGCGCGCGTGCTTTTCGAGCCGTTGATGATGTCTCATTAAAAATCACCCAGGGCGAAGTTATCGCCGTCGTTGGTGAATCAGGCTCAGGTAAGTCCGTCACCATGATGGCGCTCATGGGACTATTACCACCTTCTGCCACCGTGCGTGCCAAGCGAGTGATGTTTGATAATAAAGACATGCTAATTATGCCAGCCAAAGAAAAACGCGGCATCATTGGCAAAGACATTTCTATGATTTTTCAAAATGCGATGTCTTGCCTAAATCCAAGCTTCACCATTGAGATGCAATTGGGTGAAGTACTACGCAAGCACCTTGGTTTACGGGGTGCGGCAGTACAGGCGCGTATCTTAGAGCTGCTAGAATTGGTTGAGATGCCCGATGCTAAAAATCGTCTCAAAGTATATCCGCATCAATTATCGGGCGGTATGAGTCAGCGGGTTATGATTGCCATGGCAATTGCTTGTGAGCCAAAACTGCTGATTGCCGATGAGCCAACCACAGCGCTTGATGTCACGGTGCAAGCGCAAATTATGGATTTACTCAGCCGTTTACAGCGCGAAAAACAAATGGCAATGGTCTTGATTACCCATGACTTGGGTTTGGTCGCGCAAAACTCACGCGATGTTGCCGTCATGTATGCCGGACAAGTGGTTGAAACCAGTACAGTACCAGAGATTTTTCAACATCCCGCTCACCCTTATACCGAAGCTTTACTACAAGCCATACCTGAGCTGGCTATTGGGCAAGACAGGCTCAATAGTTTGCCGGGTGTCGTACCAAGCCAATATGATCGCCCAAGCGGTTGTTTATTGTCTCCACGTTGTCCCTATAAAGAGGCTGCTTGTGAAGTACCGCCGCCCATTTTAGATACGCCCAATGGCAAAGTGCGCTGTATTCACTCTGAATTGCCTAATCTACCTTCTCGCACCTCTACCCCTCACCCTGCTACTTTGGAGTCACAGCATGAGTCATAAAGTGGTCTTAAAAGCAGACAACCTACACAAGCATTACCCCGTATCACAAGGATTGGGTAAGCCTAAAGCGTATGTTAAAGCGTTAAATGGTATCTCTTTTGAGCTTGAAGCGGGCAAAACGCTTGCAGTCGTTGGTGAGTCAGGCTGCGGTAAATCAACGCTTGCCCGCCAGCTAACGCTCATCGAGCAACCTACTGACGGCGAGCTGTTTATCAATGATGAAGCGACGACCGGCTACAGTAGAAAAGCATTAAAAGAGTTGCGTACCGAAATTCAAATGGTATTCCAAAACCCTTATGGCAGCCTCAACCCGCGTCATACGATTGGCTATCAACTGACTGAACCCTTAGATATTCATACCAAGCTATCTAAAGAAGAAAAGCGTGACAAAATAAACGAGATGATGAGACATGTCGGTCTACGTCCCGAACATGCGGGCCGTTATCCGCATATGTTTTCAGGGGGTCAGCGCCAACGGATTGCCCTCGCCCGCGCAATGATGTTAAACCCTAAAATTGTCGTCGCTGATGAGCCGACCTCCGCGCTAGATGTGTCGATTCAAGCGCAAGTGTTAAATCTATTTATGGATTTACAGGATGAATATCATACCGCTTACGTTTTCATCTCACACAATTTATCAGTAGTGCGCCATGTCGCTGATGATGTGATGGTGATGTATCTGGGTCAAGCCGTCGAGCATGGGTCTAAAGAAGCAATTTATAATGCGCCAAAGCATCCTTATACCATTGCTTTATTGGCGGCCGCACCGACTGTCAGTGGTCATAAAAATGATTTAACCTTACATGGTGAGCTGCCGAGTCCGCTTAATCCGCCAAGTGGCTGCGCCCTGCACAAGCGCTGTCCTTATGCCAAACAACAATGCAGTGAAATAGAGCCAAAACTGCGAGAGTGGGACGGTCGATTGGTTGCGTGTTTACGTTTAGAAGAGATTTATGGTTAGAATAAGGACAACCTAATCAACATTCACCACCCCGCGACACTTAGAAAATTGACTGCAACCAAAAAAGGGCTGACCTTGCTGCTGGCCTTTTTTGGCAACGCGTTTAACCATCTCGCTATTGCACTTAGGGCAATTTGGCGCTTGAGCTAAAATAGTTGTTTGGTTTATTGGCGCTGATTCCAAAACCTCAAACGGCGTGACAAACACTTTATCAGCCATATTATGTGGCGTACTTATCTGCTGAGTACTTAAACTATCATTCAGTAAATCGCTAGACTCAATTTCAGTCTGACCAGACCATCGCGGCACTCCTATGCTTTGAAGGGTGGTTTTTTTAGGAGACTCTTTTACTATTGGCTTAGACGCAAGCTGATTAGCTGGTTTAGTAACTGATTTAGCATTTGGTTTATCACTAGCTTGCTTATTTGACGGGCTATGTTTGTCTTTTAAATAGGCTTTATGCTGTCTATTGGTTTTCCAAGACTTGCTAAATCTATTGCTTTCAATCTGCTCAACAATAGCTTTAACTTCATCCTCGCTTAGTAACTTATCCTGTTTTTTCTTAACATAAGATGCCATGCCGCTGGTCAATACATGCTCAGGCAGCTCATCGCGAGTTTTAAGCTCACACTCACCAATGAACGCAATCATCGAATGGAAATAACTCAAATCCAGCTCTAACAAATCTGCTAATGTTTTGATATGCAGATAATTCTGCCGTAGTGGATTTTGAAATTTATACTTACGACCCATGATGACCTGCGTCCACTGTCTTTGCTTCTCATTACCGAATATCTAGCCTTTATAGTTTTTGGTTTCGATGACAAAGATGCCATATATAGAAACGATGACATGGTCGATTTGGGTGCTGCCGCCATCCGCTAATGGCAAAGTGATATTATTCAGGCGATGATAAACGTCTTTTTCAAGTTTTAGCCACATGGCAATGTTGATGACAGTTTCGCCTAAAACACCTTTAAAGCTGGACATTAGCGACATGATTTTTTCTACTATATAAAGGATTAAATTACTTATTTTAAGCGATACGCCCTTACTAATGCTTACTTCTAAATCGCTCATAACTTTAATAATACATTGAAACAGCACAATTGTAGTAGGCTATCACATTATTATTTCAGCTATAACGCTCAGTCATGCTCTAAAAGCATGTTTAATACTGACGACTTTATTACTACCCTTTGGATCATACGTATGAATACTCGCGCCGCCTCTTTGCTAAAAATTACGCTTGGCACCTCTTTATTATTATCTTTGCCTATGATGGGACTGGCCGCTAATACGATGCCACAAAAGTGGAAGCTGGACGTACCTAAGACCAGCGCAGATTTTGAGGTCAAATACTTAGGCAAGGCGACCACTGACGGTAAGTTTCGTAAGGTAAATGGGGCGATCAATTATGACGTCAAAAAGCCTGAGAGTACGACCATTAATTTTACCGTGCATACCAATAGCATCGATACCGAGCGCAGGCTACGTGACTCTTTTTTACGACGTAAGGAGCTGCTAAACACACAGCAATATCCGACGATGACGTTTGTCTCAAAAAAAATCAAGATGATTACGCCTAAAGAAGCCAGTGTCACGGGCGACTTTACCGCCTTAGGTCAAACCAAACCGTTAACGGTAAGAGTGACTTTATCGGATGTCGAAATTGACCCTGTCACCTCTCAACCGACGTTAAAGTTTCGCGCCACGGGCATGGTAGATCGCTATAACTACGGGGTGACGGCTTTCCCAAAACTTATTAGTAATATCATCCCACTTGAGATATCAGGTAAGCTGATTGCTGCTAACTGATTTTAAATAACTTTAAAAATAGTCAAAAAAAAGAGTTGCTAGAAATCCTAGCAACTCTTTTTTTGGTTTTAAAGCATATTTCCTTAAAGTCAGATTATGCACCTTGCTTGAATAAAAAGCATAGCTCTCAATATAACTAAAAATAATTCAATGAATATAGATTAGATACTTCAATGCTCAATATTTGTATATCCACCTAAATATATTGAGTATAGTAATTATCACTATGATATATTGCAAACTTTAATCTTGTTTCACTGGAATAATATAATGTTAAAATCAATAAGACTTAGAAACCTACGTAGTTTTCCGAACGACGATGATGCGCCTTATGTAGACTTGAAGCCTTTAACAGTTCTAATAGGTAAGAATAGTAGCGGTAAAAGCTCGTTTTTACGAAGCCTTCCATTATTAAGACAATCAGTTGAAGCTAATACTACTGGACCGATATTATGGTATAGCTCTTATGTAGATTTTGGAGCTTTTTCAGAAGCTAAAAAAGATGATAGTAAAGAGAATATAATATATTTTGATTTTAAGCTAACTTTGAATTTTATAGACCATACAGTTCTCAGGAGAAAACAAAGACTAATAGGAATAGATAAATATAACTCTAAAGATATACCTGTTATAGTGAACGTAGGGGTTACTGAAGCTAAGAACAAGACTATAGCTAAAGAGTTAATTATAAGTATTTATGATATTAAATATAGTTTTATTTTTAATGAAAATCTTGATTGTGAATTATATATAAATGATAATTTACAGTCATTTCCTGAGAAATTAAGGTATGTTTCTACCAACCAGTTTCTACCTCGTATTACTTTAATAAATGATAAGTCAGAGTATGGTTTTAATGAAGATAGATTAGGAGATTTTTTCTACGACTCTCTTTTTACTAAGTTGAAATTATACAGTGAAGACAGTGAAGACAGTGAAGACAGTGAAGACAGTGAAGACAGAATCTTCCGAAAGCTTTTGTGTATAGGAATAGTTGAAAGAGATGAGATAAAAAACATATTAATAAAAATATTCAAAAATAACCATAAATTCATGTCAAACTTAGAAGATAATGAAAAAGAAATTTGCGATATTGTTTATCAGCTTTCCCTATCTGCAAACATACCTCACGTTTTAGAACAGTTAAATAATGAAATGGAAAGAACTTTTAAGAATGTCAAATATATAGCCCCTCTTCGCTCTACAGCAGAGCGATATTACCGGCATCAAGACTTACAAGTTAAAGAGATTGACCATACTGGTTCAAACTTAGCAATGTTACTAAAGTCTTTTGATAGCAATGAAAACAAAAGGTTCTCTGATTGGACAATTGAAAATTTTGACTTTCAAGTTCAAGTCAAAGAAGAAGGTTTACATTATGCTTTAAAAATAAAAATAGGAAATGATGGAAGAGAATATAATATCAATGATATGGGCTTCGGTTTTTCCCAAATACTTCCTATTGTTGCATCTATTTGGATAGAAATGACAAAACGAAAAACTGTTTTTGATCGGCGTGTGACTTTGATATTTGCTATTGAACAACCTGAATTACATTTACATCCTGAATATCAGGCTAGACTAGCGAGAATGTTCGTTTCAGCAATTAAGCTTTCTAAAAAGAAAAGAATACCATTAATTATAACCTTTGAAACTCATAGCCAAACTATAATTGATACTCTTGGGGATTGTATAGAAAATAATAAGCTAGATCCCCAAGATGTTAACATAGTTCTATTTGACAAAGACAACGATAGTAGTACCACTAATATTAAATTTTCATATTTCAATAATGAAGGCTTTCTTGAATCATGGCCTGTTGGTTTCTTTTCAGGACGGAAATAATGTTATTCAAGATAATTAATTGTAATCCTGCTGATTATGTAAACGACTTAAATCGTTACTTAGCTTTAAGGAACTTAATTACAAGTTATGGGTTAAGAAAAAATATAGTTATTTTAGGTACTGACGCAATCAATCAAATATTAAACTCAAATATTTATGACACACCTACGAAAAATTTTGTTTATGAGATAGATATCACAAGGCGTGAGTACCATCAAATAGTTCCTCAACTTCTAGTATATTGTATTGTAGATTTCAATTTTAACGGTATAGAATGCAGTCTATCTAATAACCAATTTGCTATTAGAATGGGTTATAAATACTTTGTTAGTACTTCTAATACTGAGTATGTAAATTTCATTACTGAAGGAAAGAATGATTTTGATATGTATACACTAATTGCTAAATATTATGTAAGGAAAATTTCTCCTTTAAATCTTGGAGTAGGTTTAAATTTTTGTCAGGGAGCTGGTAGCCAATGCAAGCAAAGATTTGACGATTTAACAAACGATAGTGAGATAACTCTGTGCATAATAGATAATGATAAATCTCATCCAGCAAAAGGCAAAGGTAGTACGGCAAATTTATTCAAAGATTTTGACAAAGAATACAATAACAATAGTCTTGCTCATATTATTGATGTCAGAGAGATTGAGTCATTACTACCTATTAAAGTCATCGAAGAAGTTGTTTGCGAGAACAAAGTCCCTAAAGATATAGAGAGTTTAGATATCATCAAAGCGTTTAAAACTGTAAATATAAGTTTCAGAGAGTATTTTGATCATAAAGAAGGATTATCCTTAAAAAATGCTATTAATCTTGATAGTAAACATGGAGATTATTGGCTGAGTATATTACATACAAATCATAAGTTTGCCTCATCACAATGTCTCATCAATGAAACTTGCTATGAGTGCCATAAATGTGGAAAAATCGAGGGGTTTGGAGATAATATTCTTAAAAGATCACTTGATTATATGAACAAACTAAATTTAAACTCACTTGATGTAGAACCGGATATTTTAACTCACTGGAATAAGATTGGTGAGTTAATTTTAAGTTGGGGCTGTATACCTAACTCTAGTCCTACTAGAACATCTTAATTTATGCATCGAAACATAAAAAAGAGCTGCCAGATTACTCCAGCAGCTCTTTTATAGACTTAAAAACCAAGTCTAAGCCTTGATTAATCAGACCAAACTATTGACCGCATCAACCACTGCATCAGTAGTAATGCCAAACTCTTTATATAATTCCTCAGCAGGCGCTGATTCACCATAAGTCGTCATACCGATGACTTTACCATCAAGACCGACAAACTTATACCAGTAATCTACATGGGCGGCTTCTACAGCGACGCGAGCACGGATATTGGCTGGCAATACCGCTTCACGGTAGCTAGCATCTTGCTCCATAAAGATTTCAGCACACGGCATAGAGACCACACGGACGCCAACGCCATTTGCACTTAACGTCTCATACGCTTGCATAGCAAGGCCGACTTCTGAACCAGTCGCGATGATAATTGCTTGTAGCTCGCTTTGCTCTTTGGCAAGCACATAACCACCCTTAGTGATATTAGCAACTTGCTCAGCATCACGTGCTTGATGTGGCAGGCTTTGACGGCTAAAGATTAGCGCTGATGGATTGTTTTCTGATTTAATTGCCTCAACCCAAGCACTAGCAGACTCGGTCGCATCACAAGGACGCCATGTACGTAGATTTGGCGTAGTGCGTAGGCTGGTTAGTTGCTCGACTGGCTGATGCGTTGGACCATCTTCACCCAAACCGATAGAGTCATGTGTATAAACATGGATGATACGTTGTTTCATCAACGCGCCCATACGGACAGCGTTACGTGCGTATTCCATAAACATAAGGAAAGTAGCAACATAAGGGATAAAACCACCATGCAGCGCGATACCATTGGCAATCGCCGTCATGCCGAATTCGCGTACACCATAATAGATATAGTTGCCGTCAGCATCTTTTTCGATACCTTTAGCATCTTTAAATAACGTAAGGTTCGAGCCCGCTAGATCCGCTGAACCGCCCAATAGCTCTGGCAATAATGGCTGTAAGGTATTAATGGCATTTTGGCTGGCTTTACGACTGGCAACATCACCACCCGCTTCTTGCGTTTGCTGAATATACTCTTGTGCTTGCTTGTCAAATTCCGCTGGCAAGTCGCCATTTAAACGACGTAGTAATTCAGCTGCTAATTCTGGATAAGCCTTTTTATACGCTTCAAAGTCGGCATCCCAGTTCTTCTGCTGTACATCGCCTTTGGCTTTCGCATCCCACGCTTCATAGATTTCGTCATCTAATTCAAATGGTGCATGCTTCCAAGATAGCGCATCACGGGTTAAGACAATTTCGTCATCACCAAGTGGTGCACCATGACTGGCTGCTAAGCCTTGCTTGTTTGGGCTACCCGCGCCAATCGTGGTTTTACAGATGATTAAGCTTGGCTTAGTGGTCTCAGCAATCGCTTGCTCAGTGGCTTGCGTAATTTCATCGGTATCATGACCATCGACTTTGATAACCTGCCAGCCATAGGCTTCAAAACGCGCTTGCGTATCGTCAGTAAACCAGCCTTCGACATTACCATCAATTGAAATGCCATTATCATCATAAAAGAATACCAACTTACCCAATCCTAATGTGCCAGCCAATGAGCAAACTTCATGGCTAATACCTTCCATCAAGCAGCCATCACCCAAGAACGCATAAGTATGATGGTCGACGATTTTATGACCGTCACGGTTAAACTGCGCGGCTAGCGTCTTCTCTGCAATTGCAAAACCAACGGCGTTCGCAATACCTTGACCTAATGGACCAGTTGTCGTTTCAATACCTGGGGTGTAGCCAAGCTCAGGATGGCCTGGGGTTTTTGAGTGCAACTGACGAAAACCTTTTAGGTCATCAACGCTGACATCATAACCCGTTAAATGCAGCAATGAATAAATAAGCATCGAGCCATGACCGTTTGATAATACAAAACGATCGCGGTTATGCCATTGTGGATCGGCTGGGTTATGCTTTAAAAACTTACGCCACAAAACTTCAGCAATATCAGCCATACCCATCGGCGCGCCTGGATGTCCAGAGTTGGCTTTTTGAACCGCATCAAACGACAACACACGGATGGCATTGGCTAATTTACGTTCGCTAATTGGAGCTGGCATAGAGTGTCCTAATATTCAAATGAGAAGTATGGATGACAAACAAAAAATCGATGGAACAATAAACATGAAACAATAGAATAAGAACGCGATAAACGCTCTTAAGAATTAGGGATTTAATTAAACGACCATATTAAATGACAATTTTAACATATTTGCCATAAGCCTAACTAAAAATGCGCTGACAGAAGCGTTTGTATTTAGCAATCACTCCTATCAGTTTTGTTAAACAATAAACAATGTTAGATTCCTAATCACAAACTGCGAGTCCGCTTAGTGACTCGCAGCTTATTGTTGAAAATTATGATAGATAACTGACTTATTAAGCGCTAATGGTTTCAATACCACCCATAAATGGACGCAACACTTCTGGAATTGTGATGCTGCCATCGGCATTTTGATGGTTTTCCATCACCGCAAGTAAGGTACGACCAACGGCCAAACCTGAACCATTTAACGTATGCGCCAAACTGGTCTGCTTGCCATCTTTAACACGCGTACCCATACGACGTGCTTGGAAATCACCGCAGTTAGAGCAGCTAGAGATTTCGCGATAGGTCTCTTGGCTCGGTAACCATACTTCGATATCATAAGTCTTTTGTGCCGCAAAACCCATATCACCGGTACATAGCTGTACCACACGATATGGCAGGTTGAGCTGCTGTAAGATGTACTCAGCTTGCCCAGTCATCGCTTCAAGCAATTCATCTGATTGCTCGCTGCTAGCAATATTGACCATCTCAACTTTTTCAAACTGATGCTGACGAATCAGACCACGGGTATCACGACCGTGCGAGCCGGCTTCACTACGGAAACATGGCGTATGTGCGGTGAATTTTAATGGTAGCTCTTTAATATCTAAGCGCTCACCACGTACCAAGTTGGTCATTGGTACTTCCGCCGTTGGAATCAGATAAAAATCTGTACCTTCATTATTGGTATGATTGGTCAATTTAAACAAATCATCTTCAAACTTCGGCAATTGACCCGTACCTTTTAGACTTTCAGAGTTAACAATATAAGGAACATACGTCTCAGTATAGCCGTACTTAATGGTATGGGTATTGAGCATAAACTGAATCAAGGCGCGATGCATTTGTGCAAGCTGACCTTTTAACACGTTAAAACGGCTACCGGTCAATTTAGCTGCCGCTTCAAAGTCGAGCATACCGAGCGTTTCGCCGATATGAGTATGATCTTGAATCTCAAAATCAAACGCGCGCGGCGTTCCCCATTTGCGTACTTCGACATTATCATCTTCTGACGTACCAACTGGCACATCTGCTGCCGGGATATTGGGGATTTGCATTGCCGCCTGGCTAATACGCTCTTGCAAAGTACGTAGCTCGTCTTCGGCTGTTTTAATCTCACCACTGACACTTTGCATTTCTGCTAATAATTCGCTAGCATCTTCGCCCGATTTCTTTAGCGCACCTACTTGCTTAGCACCCGCATTACGGCGCGATTGCAGCTCTTCAGTCTTGACTTGTAAAGACTTACGTTCGTTTTCGATACTTTGCCAAAACGCCATATCAAGCGTATAACCACGAGTGGCCAGCTGCTGTTGTAAATCCGTTAAATCACCGCGTAAGAGTTTTGGGTCAATCATAATAGTTGCCTGTAGCGCTAAAAGTGAGTAAGAAATTAAAAGAGAAAAATAGTAGCTAAGTATAATAACTGAGTATAAGTAGCTATGTAATGAGGTAAAACAAAAAATGGCGCGCAAAGCCCTATAATATGGTTATAAAGCTTCGCAATGACGCCATGTCAATCATAAGAATAAATAGTAGTCGCTATCATACCAAGACCCAGCAGATTTGACCATGTTTTGGCTATATTTTGCCTAAATCCAGCCTGTTTTTTACGGTAGCTTTACGGATTAAATAAGCAATAATATGAGCCGTATAATTCTCTTATGAATCAAGTTGTATCATTGACCCTAATATAAATAATGATGCTATCTAAGAAATAACCCTGCTATCCGTCAACAGACCCGCTTATATGTTTCATTTAAGAGCAGTTTTCGGTAAGATAAGCGCATATCTTTATTCTACTGCCAGCCAAGCACGGCATCGCAGCTTCGCTTTGGCGCTTTTCATCCCACGCTCTTAATATAAGTATCTGAGAAACCTTTATGGCCCTGTACCCCTACACGCTACAACCTGTCGCCTTAAACTTAACCGAGGCTGAATTTCACCAAGCACAGTATGAGCTATTTGCCAGTGCCAGCCCCTCTTTTGGCCTGTCGAGCATTAAGATGAAAGAGTGGATTATTATGGCAGTGACTGTCATTTTAGCCCTTGCTGGTCTGGTTTTTTTAACTGGTTACTCGACCATTATTTTTTGGCTCATGCTAGCGTCTGTTGTTATTTATCTATTGGTGCGAACCCTTGGGTTTAAATGGTATGTCAAAAGAGAGTTTGAAAAACAAGTCGCTGACCAAGAAATGCCCGATGAGATGCGCCAAATGAAATTGGGGGTGCAAAAACATGGTCTTGTGATGGCAATGCCAGTCAATCAGCCTGACATGTTTAATAGCAATCAGATGCGTGGCATGCAAATGCGTCCCGGTAGCACTCAGCAAGCAGTTGTTCCTTGGACTTCGATTAAAAGCTGGGATGAGACCGATGACTATATCTTTATGATGTTTGAGATGAAAGGTCAGCAAGGCAGCCAAATCGTTCCGAAACGCTTACAAGCACAGAAGTTTCCAATCGATACGGTTCGACAGCATTTGTTAGAAGTGATTCCTGCTAAAGGCTTAAACCCTGAGAATCTGCAACCTCCTACAAAAATATAAATCAGCTGCTAGGTTGTTTGCATGACTTATTAGCCTTGTAGGATAGCTTGAATTGTATAATATAGACTGAATAGCCAAAACTAAATAATAAAGACGCCGTGGTTTAGTTAAATAAATTACAGACTTAGATTAATTGAATTTAACTTGTCATGGTTTCTTTGCTATTATAATAAGCATAAACAGATAACGTATAGAAGAGATGAAAAGTATAGAAGATAGATAACGAGCATAGCAATGAAGAATATGACTTGCTACACTCTTAGGCTTCTATATTTAACTTAGTGCTCCTATACTCAGCTGAGTATGTCGAATACTAAGTCTATAACAATAACCAATCTATCAAATGAACACTCAAATTATAAGGATAATATTATGAGTAAAACTAATAATGCGACCAACCAAATCGGTCTAGAAAAATCAGACATGAGCGAAGTGATTGCTAAGTTAAACAGCCTACTATCAAGCTACCATATGTTTTATATTAACGTGCGTGGCTATCATTGGAACGTAAAAGGTGAACACTTCTTCACTTTACATCCAAAATTTGAAGAGTTATATACCAGCTTACAAGTAGAAATTGATGTAATCGCTGAACGTATTTTGACTTTGGGTGGCACGCCGCTTCATGCTTATAGCGACTTTAGCCAACATACTAGCATTCAAGAAGATAAAAACGTGAAAGACGGTAATGCTTGTGTGAAAGGTGTGGTGACTGGTCTACAATCGCTTATAGCTGAGCAGCGTGAGGTTTCGGCACTGGCAGTAGAAAGTGAAGACCAAGGTACAGCCGACTTAGTTGATGACTATGTACAACAGCAAGAAAAGCTTATCTGGATGTACAACGCTTTTTTAGGCTAATAACTGCTAAAAAATAATTCATCATTAAAATAACTATCTCTAAAGCGATTCATTATTAATAGTAAGTAAGAAAAAAGCACCTAATTAGATTAGGTGCTTTTTTTATGCTTCTTTTACCAATAGCTACTCATTGCTCAATTACTTTACTTCTGAATCCACTGACGCATTTTTTCACGCTCAGCTGGGGTTGCTTGTAGCCAAATTTGCATAAACTGATCTAAAGTATTGGTAGATGAAGCAGCGCTTGTCGTTTGCTTAACGGTAGTCACTGTCCCTGTATTTACATTGCTTTGAGTGCTGACAGCCGGCGTATCTAAAGCAGCAATCGCACGTTTGTTTTGCAGCTCGGCATCATCAGCACCACCAAACACGCCGCCTAATGCTTTACCCAAACCTGACAGCACCCCCCCTTCATTGCCAGCCACGCCCTGCTGACTTGCAACCACAGTGTTGTTTTGTTGCACCGCAAGCGTTGGACGTTTGGCATATTCTTTAGCCACTACATATTTTTCTGGCTGATTTGGCATGGTGAGACGGTAGGTTTGATTGTCCATCAGTTCTGCCGTCACACTTACGTTACCCGAACGCAAATAATCGTGCTCATCACGTGTCAAATTGTATAGACGGTCATATTTAGCCGTAATCGCATGCTGACCCGGCTCTAGTGTAAAGGATTTCATTAATGGCTGAAACGCACTTTGCTGGATTTCTTGTCCATTAATAGCCGTTACTTTGATATGGTCATCAACCAGCAATGTCACTGCCGCATGCGACAGCATTGAGACTGAGCCAGCAGTGATTAGTAGTGTGCCCATCGTCAGTTTTTTTAGCAAAGAAGCGTTGGTTTTCATAAGTTATTCCATGAATAGTAAAAGTGTTTTCTAAATTTTTTGAAGAAAGTGACGGTTCATATTAAAAATCAAGCGGCATGGTATGTTGGTCTTGGTTGGCGATATCATTATCCACTTGCGTCTCCTGCGCGATATCAGCAAGCTCGGCGGCAAGCGTCTGCTCATCGATGGTGCGCAGCGCATCGCTGATGACCGCCTTGGATATATTACTGCGGCCAAGATTGGAGAACATCGGCTGAATGTAGTTCAGCACCTCCATCATAGAGCCGATACGATGCGGTCCTTCGGTCAGTAAATGATTAATAATACGCTCATCAAACTGCCAGCCACGCCGACGTAGGATAGACTGTAACAAAGCTTGGCGGTCAGCCAAATCATGGCCATTTGGCACTTTAAAACTGGGCGATTGCGCCAAACGGGTGAGTAAGTCTGTTAGCTGAAACGGCAATTCAGTCGCCGGTTTATTAGAAGCGAACAACAGCTGACGCTGCCCTTCGCGGCTACGGTTAATCAGATGAAATAGAGCCTCTTGCCATTGGCTACTTTGCTCAAGTACCTCTAAATCATCAATCGCAATCAGGGAAAAGTTCTCTAAAGAAGATAGGACATTGACATCCGTATGAATCAATTCATTTAATGATAGACAAATCGCTGATTTATCCATCTCTATAAACGATTCACAAACGGCGGATAATAAGTGCGACTTGCCCGTCTCAGGGCTGCCAAATAGGTACAGCTGACCAATCAGGCCGACATGTAGCTGCCGCACTGCATCGATAATAGACATCCAACCCGGACCGGCAAAGTCGCTGAGACTCGCATCATGCTTAATGTCCAGATTGAGACTTAGCTGTGCTTCTGCCATGAATCATCAACTCGGTTTGCGTAGCGCAATCACTAAAAAGGCTAAACGACTAATATTCTTTAAACTGGCTTTGCTAACTTTTACGTTTATCAAAGCCAACCTAGTAACGGTCAATACCGTTAATACTGCGCCTATATATAACATATTTGCAAAATGACTGACAAGTCTTTTACCCATTAAGCCCAATCAATCCTCATTTATCTACTTTACAAGTGATCATCAACTCCTAATCACGCTATAAAATTATTAAGAAATTGATTTGATGAGAGCCATAAAATACTTATTCCTTGCTGAGTTATTTTTTCTTAACCTGTTCTTTATGAATTTATTTTTTATCAAACAAGGCCAATTGTTTACGACCTTTATAAAAGTCAGTCGATTGATAATAAGCATATAGATGACGGAATAAAACGTTTAGAACAGCGGATACAGGCAGCGCAATCAGCATACCAACGAAGCCCAATAAACTTGCTCCTGCCAATACCGCAAAGATAACCCATAACGGTGACAGGCCAATTTTATCGCCTAGCAACAAGGGCTGTAAGATATAGCCTTCAGCGGCTTGCCCGACTAAAAATGCTCCAACGATTAATGATAAATACGTCCAGTTTAAGCCGAACTGGAACAGGCAAGCGATAATCGCCGCAATAAAACCAATGCCAAAGCCCAAATAAGGTACAAAGCTGGCAACACCGGCAACCATACCGATAATCAAGCCAAGCTCAAGTCCGATAAGCTGCAGCTGTACTGCGTAAATAGCACCCAATAGCACCATCACTAGCAGCTGACCTTTAATAAATGCCATCAGTGCGCGATCACACTCTTGAGCAATTCCGATTACTTTTTTGCAATAAGGGGCTGGAATCGCCATTTTCCAAGTTTGCAGGCGCTGATCCCAATTAAACAAGAAATAAAAGGTTAGAATCGGTACCAGCACAATCAAGCCCGCATTATTGATAAAGTTCATGCTAGACGCCAATACTTGGCTCATCATGGTACTGGCATCTTCAAACTTATAATTGGTTTGCATGTATTCAACCAAGGTGTCAGAGAAACCTTTGGATTCCAACTCTGGCAGTTGAATGCGACTATTGCTAGCGAACCATCCACGTACCACCTCATTATACCAAGTTAAAAGCTTTGGCAAATAATCCCATGCCGCTTGCAGCTGATGCCACAATGTCGGTATCAACCACCAAAGCAGCAACACCATTCCTAAAGTAATCGTAGAATAAACAATAATAATGGCAATCCAGCGTTTAATATATTTTGATAAACGCTTTACCAGCGGATTAAATAAATAAGCCAGCACAAAAGCAAAGATAAACGGTACGATGACCGGCATCATTAAATACAATAAAACTACAGCCACAACAATAGCAACGACGATGAATAGTCGTCGAAAAAAGGGATCTAGTGGTTGGTTTATCATGAAGGGTAACCCTGCGATTAAGTCAATGTAAAATGCTAGCTTACGATGGTTTTTTAACGGAAATAGGTAGTTGATGGCTTTATATTTATAATGGTATTTATCATTGTCATGGCAGTAAATTTTGCCGACAACTTTGGCGTTCTATTATCGCAGAGTACAACAAAAAATCAGTCATTTTTTGTTTCTTAAATTTTTATTGTGCCTTATTCAGTCTTTATTACCACTCTTCGTTAAATATCGGCCAAATATTGGTAAGTTGCTTTGCGAGAGGGGGTCGTTTTTGGGTATAATGCGCGCACTATCTGCAAAATTAACACGACCGATCCGCTTTTCTACTGACAGACCTTCATTCCCTATAAAATTTGTGAGATGACCATGAGTAACAAGCCTTCTTTAAGCTACAAAGATGCTGGCGTTGATATTGATGCTGGCGATGCGTTGGTTCAACGTATTAAATCAGTGGCAAAAGCCACCTCTCGTCCTGAGGTTGTGGGCGGACTTGGCGGTTTTGGGGCGCTTTGTCGTATTCCGACTGGTTATACCTCACCGTTATTGGTTTCAGGCACTGACGGTGTCGGCACCAAGCTTAAACTGGCACTACAACTAAACCGCCATGACACCATCGGTATTGACTTGGTCGCCATGTGCGTTAATGATTTATTGGTTTGTGGTGCGGAGCCATTATTTTTCTTAGATTATTATGCAACTGGCAAGCTCGATGTAGATGTAGCAGCGACGGTGGTTACTGGTATTGGCGAAGGCTGTAAATTATCAAATTGCGCGCTTATCGGCGGTGAAACGGCTGAGATGCCAGGTATGTATCAAGATGATGATTATGACCTAGCGGGATTCTGTGTCGGTGTCGTTGAAGAAGCGGAAGTCATCACTGGCGAAAACGTCGCTGAAGGTGATGTACTCATTGCCCTTGCTTCAAGTGGCGCGCATTCTAATGGTTACTCATTGGTGCGTAAAGTCATCGAAGTCAGCGGTATTGATGTTACCAGTAGCGATGAGCAATTAGACGGTCAGCCTATTCAAGACGCGTTGATGGCACCTACCCGCATTTATGTTAAAGCGATTAAAGCGCTACAAGACACCCTTGGTAGCTCAGCCTTACATGCCATGTCACATATTACTGGTGGCGGTTTAACAGATAACCTGCCACGCGTACTACCGGATAACTTAGCCGCTAGTATCGATACGGCTAGCTGGCAGTTTTCAGAGCTATTCACTTGGTTACAAACTCAAGGTAATATTGAGCAAAGCGAGATGTACCGCACCTTTAACTGCGGCGTTGGTTTCGTCATCGTGGTGCCTAAAGATAAAGCAGATGCTGCTATTCAAACCTTGACCGATGCTGGTGAAAAGGCATGGAAATTAGGTGAAATGGTTAGCCGTGAAGCGGATGCTGTGGTGTACCGTTAATGCCAGACGACAATTTAAAAAGTATTGCAAAAAAATCAGCTAAACCGTTACGCGTCGCTGTCTTGGTATCTGGTAGTGGTAGCAACCTGCAAGTATTGATTAATGCCATGCAAGCTGGTGCGCTACCGATTGAGATTGTTGGCGTCATCAGTAACCGTGAAGACGCTTATGCCATCACACGCGCTAATGACGCTGCGATTCCAGTGGCTATCTTATCTCACGTTGCGAGCGGCAAACGTATGGGTATCAAAAATTTTGAAACCCATGCCAGCGCACAGCTAAGCGCTTGGCAGCCTGATTTGATTGTCTTAGCAGGATTTATGCGCGTGCTAAGTGGCTCATTTATCGACAATGCGCCTGCCCCAATGATTAATCTGCATCCTGCTCTATTGCCTGCTTATAAGGGTCTTGATACCCATCAGCGTGCCATACAAGCTGGCGAACGCCATCATGGCTGTAGCATCCATGTGGTCACCGCTGAGCTTGATGCCGGTGCTGTTTTGACTCAGGCCCTGCTTGAAATCAATCAAAAAGATACTGCTGATAGCCTACAAGCACGCGTACAACAGGGTGAACATCAACTGCTACCTTGGACGATATTACTAATTGCTCACGGTATAATTGATCTGAATAATCCGCATAATGATGCTGAATCGTCTTATTTACCCGCTTTACCTTTAAAGCTATGGCTAAACGACTAAAGCTTGAATTTTATTCATATATTTTAAAAAAGCAGAATCCGTAATTGGTTCTGCTTTTTTTGTGCGCTTAAATAATGGGTAATTTATTGCAAATAAATACCTCGTTACGGAATAACGAGGTATTTAAGATTAAAAGGTTGAAGCATTTTAATAGTTAAACAGGCTTTTTACCAACCACGTGCACAGCCTTAATATTCACAAACTCTTTGATACCAAAACCGCCATGTTCACGACCATAACCTGAATCCTTCACGCCACCAAATGGCAAGCCTGGATTGACTAAGTTATAACCATTGATATAAACCATACCAGTGTCAAAATGCTGCTGCGCTAAATTAATCGCCTTCTCTTCATCTTTTGAGAAGATAGCACCGCCCAATCCATAGCGACTGTCATTAGCAATTCGGAAAGCATCGTCTTGGTCTTTGGCACGAATAAGCGCCGCAACAGGACCAAATAGCTCATCTTTATAAGCGGGTTGATCTGGTTTGATATTTTCCAAGATTGTTGGTGGGTAAAAGGCACCCGGCTTATCGGGTACTTCGCCGCCCAAAGTAATGGTCGCACCCTTGCTGACACTTTCTTGCACTTGTTTATGCAGCTCATCACGCTGCTTGCTGCTTGACATCGGACCTACGTCAGTCGATTCGTCCATTGGATCGCCGATTTTATAGCCTTTAAACTTCTCAATAACCAAATCACGGAACCTATCGTAAACACTATCGACGACCACAAAACGCTTAGCCGCGATACAAGTTTCACCATTATTATATAGGCGCGCATGGGCACAAGTAGTGGCTGCTAGGTCTAAGTCCGCATCTTCTAATACGATAAAGGCATCGTTTGAACCAAGCTCCATAACGGTCTTTTTTAGCACTTTTGCCGCTTGCTGCGCCACCACTCGACCGGCGACATCACTACCCGTCAAGGTGACACCACGTACTTTTTCATGTTCAATAACCTTTTCAGACTGATCATGGTTAATGATGAGCGTACGGAATAAATCGTTTGGCAAATCAGACTCATGCATGATTTTTTCAATCAACAAACCTGATCCAGTCACGTTTGAGGCGTGCTTAAGCAAGATGCTATTACCTGCCATTAAGTTAGCAATGGTATAGCGAAATACCTGATAAGCAGGAAAGTTCCATGGCTGGATACCATAGATAATACCGATAGGATTGTAGCTGATTAAACCTTTTTTGATACCTTCGATATCGCGCTCATCATCAGCTAGGGCAGCAATTCCTTCACCAGCGGTAAAATCACAAATCGCTTTACATAGATCCACTTCACCTAAGCTCGCCTCCAAGGTCTTACCGCGCTCCTCGGTCATCAGCTTCGCTAGCTCTTCTTTATATTTCATCAGCGTCTCGCCAATGGAATTGATCACTTTGGCACGCTCATCGGCACTGACTAAACGCCATTCTGAAAATGCTTTATGTGAAGCATCGATAATTTTATTGACTTCATCGCTGCTCATATAAGTATAGTTTTTAATGTCTTTACCCGTCGCTGGGTTCACAGTGGTAATATCTGCCATGATAATTATCCTTATTTATTTGATTATTATTTAATAAATGATTGATTAAGATTATTTTTAATAAGCGTTTTATCAATAAATGACTCAATATGATTACTATATATAACTACTATCTAAGTCTTTATGCTAGATAAATAACAATATTGAGAAATTAACAAGCCACTTCACATTGAAATAGCTGTATTGAGATGGATAAAGAGTCAAAATAATAGTTAAAGGAGCTAACAATCATATCGTATTCCTTAACAATGCCTGTGAAACCTATCTTTTTACTTAAGATACATCTATCCTAACAAAAGGATTTGACCATAGTTTTACAAGTTATAAAGAAGTGTGCGTAAGATGTTAAGAATGTGTCATTAAAAAATGTCATTAAAATTTTGCTGCAAATAAATAGCTTGAACCGAATAAATAAAATCTGAGCGTCTAATGAGCATAAAAAAACCAGCACATAAGGTATGGGCTGGTTTTACTCATTTATTAAACGCTATTTTTATTGTTAGCGTATTAAAAAAGGTGATTAATAATCGGTATCTCTTGCGGTGGATTCTCTTCATCATCGACGATTTGGCGAGCCACATGCATGATAAGTTGGCGCAACCAACGATGCGCCGGATGGTGCTGTAATAATGGCGACCACGCCATGGTCAGTTCAAATTCTGGTATAAAAAATGGTGGCTCTTCCATGATGATACTGTCGTTATTAGCCTGCATTTTTGCCACACGGGTCGGCAAGGTCGCAATCAAATCTTTATTAGCGGCAAGCATTGCTGGCATCTGATAATGACGGGTAAAAACGCTGATTTGACGCTTTTGACCTAAACGCTGTAAAGCCTGATCAATAGAACCTAAGCCGCCAGATTTTTCTGGATTAACCCCAAAGCCCACACCCATACCAGTTTTAGATACCCAAACATGTTGAGCTTTTAGATAGTTTTTGAGATTAAAGCGATGGGCATAAGGACTTTCAGAAGACAGTAGGCAGCTAAAGGTATCACGCCATACCAACACTTGATGGAAGCTTTGCGGGATCTCGTTAAAGCGGTTGATTGCCAAATCTACCCGCCCCTGCTCCATATCTCGGTATGAAACGTCAGATGGCGTCAAGAAATCCAAAATGACATTTGGCGCTTCAGAACGCAGTGCTTTAACAAGCTTTGGCACCAAAGTCGCCTCAGCATAGTCTGAGGTCATAATACGGAAAACGCGCGAGGTACTATAAGGTCGAAACTCAGTACGCGGCTCGAGCACTTGGGTCAAATCTGCCAATATCTCACGAATCCGTGGCTGCAGCTCCAGCGCACGCTCAGTCGGTGTCATGCCCTCTGAGGAACGTACCAATAATGGGTCATTAAACAATTTGCGCAGGCGACGCAAAATATTACTCATCGCAGGCTGGGTAATGCCGAGCTGCTCAGCAGCACGTGTGACGTTTTTTTCACGAAGTAGCACATCTAAATGCACCAATAAATTCAAATCAACCCGCTGCAAATTCATATATTTTTCTCTTTGCCTTAGAATAAATACTACAATAAGCTTGAGCAAGCTTGGCATTTTTTGCGCTGTTATTTTAGCTGAAGCTGCAATAACAGCATAATACAACCCTGTTTATCACTGATTTTTTTTAGCATATCTCTATTATAACTCAATTTAACCAGCATAAGCCATTGTTTTATCTATACTATAAGCCAGTGAAATACCCAAGATAATAATCATAAATTAGATAAATCTTGGTAAGGCAGTTATAGTGATTGCCGTAGACCAAATACAGTGAAGACCACAAAAATCCGGTCTGAGCGTTAAATGTAGTGAGTCTAAACGCTTAACAATAACAGCACTTTAAAAAATGAGTTGTGATAGCAAAATACGATTGAATGGACAATGAGCCATCATAAATTATCGTGTTATCGCCTGTCTTAAAGACAGCATCGATTATTGTAACATCTCTTATCACCAAATATGACACTGCTAACCCATAATTGCTTAAACGTTATTATATAGAAGCTTTTTGGGCGTATAAAAATTTTAATAACTATCGATATATTTAGCTATCGTCGCTCAACCACTATCAGCTAAATACCTTCACTTAATTATAGTCATTTGATAGTCAGCAACTATTTTACCCGTTCGTTTTTAGCTGAATGATCTGTAACTGACAAGTTCAGTAATAGCCTTGTATTAATAGGCAAGTTTGTTTAGGGTAAGTAAGGCTGGATGATTAAACGGCAACCTAGTTTGAGCGATATTAAATTGAACATATTACGTAAATTGTCATATTTGATGTCATACAAGCTTGATATAGTGACCATAAGAATTAGGTTTATGTATTAGTAAAATACAAAGTCAGTAAGATATATATTTAGTAAGATACAAGGTTAGTTGCCCCATCTTTAATTGTTTTGACAATTAATTTTTCGTTTTTTACACCCCACCAAGGAGACTATAGATGTCAACTGCATATAAATCAGCGATCGATTTAGTACGTGAATTAAAGCAAAAGCACGGTAACTGGCAGAACATTAGCGAGACTGATGCGGCACGTATGATGTCACAAAACCGTTTTAAAACCGGTTTAGATATCGCAAAATATACTGCAAAAATCATGCGTCAAGATATGGAAGACTATGACAATGATACGTCTCAGTACACGCAGTCTTTAGGTGCATGGCATGGTTTTGTTGCCCAGCAAACCATGTACGCTAAGAAAAAATACTTTGGTACGACGTCAAAAACTTATATATACCTATCAGGTTGGATGGTTGCAGCTCTACGTTCTGAGTTTGGTCCTCTTCCTGACCAATCTATGCATGAAAAAACCTCTGTACCTAAGCTAATCGAAGAAATCTACACATTCTTACGTCAAGCTGATGCTAAAGTACTAAACGATTACTTCCGTGAGCTAAACGCTGCAGAAGAAGCCGGTCAAGACACTTCAGCTATCCTAGAAAAAATCGAAAACTTTGATTCACACGTTGTTCCAATCATTGCTGATATCGATGCAGGTTTCGGTAACGAAGAAGCAACTTACTTGCTAACCAAGCAAATGATCGAAGCTGGTGCTTGTGCTATCCAAGTTGAGAACCAAGTATCTGATGCTAAGCAGTGTGGTCACCAAGCTGGTAAAGTAACCGTACCGCATGAAGATTACATCGCAAAAATCAACGCGATTCGTTATGCGTTCCTAGAATTGGGTGTTGAAGACGGTGTTATCGTTGCTCGTACTGACTCTGAAGGCGCGTCACTAACGCAAAAAATCCCAGTATCAAATGAGCCAGGCGACCTTGCTTCTCAGTACATCGACTTCATCGAGATGGAAGAAGTGACGCTAGAGAACGCAAAAGAAAATGACAGCTTGCTTAAGCACAACGGCAAACTAGTACGTCCAGTTCGTCTGCCAAACGGTCTATATCAATTCCGTGAAGAAACGAACATCGACCGTGTTGTACTTGACTGTGTAACTGCTTTGCAAAACGGTGCGGATCTACTATGGATCGAAACACCAACTCCAGACGTAGCACACATCAAAATGATGGTTGATCGTATTAAAGAGCAAGAGCCAAAAGCCAAGCTTGTTTATAACAACAGCCCATCGTTCAACTGGACGCTTAACTTCCGTAAGCAAATCATCGCTCAGTGGGAAGAAGAAGGCAAAGACATCTCTGCCTACAATAAAGATGACTTAATGAGTGCTGATTACGATGGTACTGAACTTGATACAGCAGCTGACGAAGCGGCTAGAAACTTCCAACGTGATGCATCACGTGAAGCAGGTGTATTCCATCACTTAATCACGCTACCTACTTATCACACTACTGCTCTTAGCGTTCATGAACTTGCTAAAGGCTATTTCGGTGATGACGGTATGCTTGCTTATGCAGCTGGCGTACAACGTAAAGAAATCCGTGAAGGCATCGCTTGTGTTAAGCATCAAGCAATGGCCGGTTCTGACCTTGGCGATGATCACAAAGAAATCTTCTCTGGTGAAAACGCCCTTAAAGCTGGCGGCGGCAAGAACACGATGAACCAGTTCTAATGTCTGACCACTTATAAGTACATTTTATAAGTAAAAGTTTTAAGAAAAGCCGTCCTACCTTGTAGGGCGGCTTTTTTATGCGCTATACATAACCCTATCTCCTGCAATAATAACACTACTTAAGCAATCGTTTCATTAACCGCCATTCATTCACTCAATCCTCCTATTGTTTAAGCCGGCCAACCAAAACAAAAGTTTTACTTGTTATTCAGCGATAGCTTTCATACGATGGTAATAACTTAAAACTTATTAAAATAATCGGGAGCCATCATGCAAGAGATAGAGCTAAAATTTTTGGTACCAGAGTCGAGACTAAAAGGCTTGCTGCGCCAAGCACAAGTCAAATCATCTGAAGTAACGCAACTGGCGGCCCATTATTATGATACCCCTGACCAACAGCTTGCACAGGCAGGCATTGGCTTACGTATTCGTAAGGAAGGCGATGCTTGGGTACAGACCATCAAAGCGGGCGGTGATGGTATTGCGGCACGTTTAGAGCACAATGCGCCACTAGATAATGAGCAGGTACAGGCAATGCTCGATAGTAATACGCTTGTGCCCGACTTAAGCATTTATAAAAACACCTCTGTCGCTCCTGCTTTGGCTGAATTTAAACTAAAAAAACTGGCCAAAAATCTTGCTCGGTTATACTTGACCGATGTAAAGCGCACCACACGATTGCTGCTAGATGATAGTGATCATGAGGCCAATAACCACATCGAAATGGCATATGATTATGGAGAAATTATCCACGGTAATGATGATAGCCAGCGCGATGTTATTCAAGAGATTGAGTTTGAGCTGATATCAGGCGATATAGACTTTTTATTTGCCACAGCCAAAACATGGTGTAAGCGTTATAAGCTTTGCCTGTCTACAGTTACCAAGGCTGAGCGCGGTGGTCTGTTAATCACTGAGCAAAATCATAGCCCAGCGGTTAGCGCTGACCTCAACCAACTGACTATCAACAAAGACAGCAGCATACCTGCATTTATACGCGCAGTAGTGCATAACTGTCTGTTGCAAATACTGCCAAATAGCAGTGCCATCGTCGCGGGCAGCGAAGATGACGACCATATCCTGCAACTGTACATTGGTATCACCCGCTTGCAAGCTGCCATACAAGCATTTGCCAGTTACTCTGATGAGATCAATCCAGACTGGCTACCAATAATAAAACAAACAGCGGCTTTAATTAATGACTACCGAGAGCTTGCCTATCTCGCCTCGCACATAGAGCCTGAGTTGCAAAAGCAAGGCGCACCTATCGTCGATTGGACAACAAACATTGATGCGCTAAAGATGACCCCAAAGGATGCTGTCAGCGCCAATGATTTTCAGCTTACCTTACTTGAGCTGATTGCCTTTACCATGAGCGACCCAAGCCTTGAACCGCAAGCTGATAAACCCGTCATCGATAAGCTGGCAAAAACATTATCCAAACAGTATGCAAAGCTTGGCAAAGTGGCGCAGACTCTACAGAGTAGAAAGAGTGATAAATCTGATAGCATCACTGTAGAAAATAATGACTTAATAAATGACGATTCAAAAAGTGTTGGTTCAAAAGATATTGACTCAGGAAGCATCAATTCAAAAAACCTTGATGTAGAAAATGACGATATAGAAAACGTTGATATAGATGATAACGATGAAGAGCAAGCCATTCATGAGCTTCATCGCCAGTTAACAACCTTACTTTATATCAGTGAATTTGCCGCGCCATTATTAGATAAGAAAAAGTCAAAAAAGAAAACCAAACGTTTGGTAAAAGCGCAAACAGCCTTGAATCAATATCGCAATTATCTAACATATCAACAGCGCTATCAGTTGAAATCAGAGACTGATATCAATGCCTTATATGGCGCTGGCTGGTTTGCGGCAATGCTTGCGATAGACTATAAGCATACCGAAAAACGCTTAGCTAAAGTGATAGACAGCTCGATATTTCAGTAAAAACACTCATAGCAGTATGAACAAAACTTAGAATAAATAAATCCCCAAAATAAAAAATCTTAAAATAAAAAAGACAGCTCATTTTATATGAGCTGTCTTTTTTTGAAATACGCTTTTTTAAAGAGTTTTTTTCAATTAGAGAACTAAACTAAGCTATAAAATCAACATCTAAATTTAGTTAATTATATCTCGAAGATTGATATCGTTTTTTCTAAGCCTAGCTATTTTATAAGCTTAGCGCTCTTATAATCCCAGCACTTTCATACGTTCATTGACTGGCTGATAGGTTTTATCGCCAGCAGGCTCAACAATGCTACCAAGCGGCATTTGCGCCACCAATTCCCAACTATCTGGGATAGAAAATGCTTTAGCGGCATCTTCATCAATAAGAGGATTGTAGTGTTGTAGGTTAGCACCAACGTTCAAGGTACGTAGCTCTGTCCACATCGCATACTGATGCATGGCTGATGTTTGCTGCGCCCAAACTGGGAATCTGTCTGCATATAGCGCAAATTGCTCTTGCAGCGCTTGAGTTACGCTTTTATCTTCATAAAACAGCACGGTACCCGCTGCAGCACGGAAGCCATCCAGCTTTTGCTTGCTGCCAGAAAAGTCGCCATCACCGACAGCTGCACGCAGTTTTTCTTCAGCGATATCCCACAACTGCTGATGCTGAGCACCAAACAGTACCACCAAGCGCGAAGATTGTGAATTAAAAGAAGAAGGCGTATGCAATAAAACACGCTCTGCCATATTTACAATCTCTTGTGTCGCTACTGGTAGCTCATTGCCCAATGCATATACCGAACGGCGCTCATCAAAGGCTTGTTGTAAAGTGACTAGACTTTCTTTAGACATCATCATTATCCCGATAATTATAATAGAATGTAGGTTAAACGTGCCGTATTTGGCATGACACGTTGACATTAACAAGGAGGCTATTATATCAATATACTAAACGAATTATATTCTTTATAAAGTTTATTTTATCAATCACTCTATAAAGTTATTCTATTTTACTTAAGCTTTAATGAGTAATAATTAGCAGCTAATTAGCGATAATCGTTACTACTGTGCCCTCTTTAACCTGCTCGAATAATTCCAGAATATCTTCATTACGCATACGTATGCAGCCATGCGAGAGCGGCTCACCCATCGGCTCGCTGTCTGGCGTACCATGTATATAAATATAACGCTGATAGGTATCGCAGCCACCTTGGCTATTGCTGCCTTTATTGAATCCTTCTTCCATACCACTCAACCAAAGAATACGGCTTAATATCCAATCGCGTTCAGGATAGCAATTGCCAAGCTCTGCACTATATATCTCGCCCGTAGGAACACGCCCACTAAATACCGCATTCATGGGTTCATTTGCACCAAATTTTTTGGCGATAAAGTGTTTACCAAGAGGCGTGCAGCCGCTATCTTGCTGACTGCCAATGCCATTTTTAGCAGTAGATACCGTATATTGAGTCACTTCTTTATCGTATTCATAGAGCGCGAGCGTTTGCTGAGCAATATTAATTACTAGATGCGCATTAGAATTTTTATTAAATTTTTCGTTATTTGTCATAGAAGTCTTCCGGCGGTCATTCATCTAATGGATACCATTATTGACAGCATGATGAGTAAGTTGATTGAATTTTTCTATTATTAAGGGATTGTATCAAGGCTTTTGGCACCGTAATATAGGGGCACACTTTTTGATGCTAGCAGATTATGACGACTATTTCACCGACACGTGTGTCGATGTATGATTTTCTCTATCAAGATACCAAGCCGATGGTGTCCTTATTGGCAGATGCCGCCAAGCTTTCATTACCGCAAGCACGCTTGGCGATGGATGCCAGCTTGCAAGCCATTGTCAGCGCCCTACTTGCTTATCAGCAGCACAATGATGGGCAAGCCGTGAGCAAAAAGCTGTTTGGCCGCGGTGCTGTTAAAGAGTTACGTCAATATAACTCGATGAATTTTTTGACCATCAATGCGACGTTATATCATCGCCATGAAGCGGCGGATGCCATATTTTATGATAATGCCCGCGTGATTAAAGCCAGTGAAGACATTGCTAAACAGATTGACGCGACGACGTCGCAAGTGCAAATATTGCTTACATCTCTATGTGTGATTGTCTTACGTGAGCTGGCTATTTTAGCCGAATATAGCCAACTTGATAATGACGAGATGGATAAATGGTTTGCCTTACAACCGCAATTCTTATCAACTGCTCGTTTTGCCGCCAATCAGCAACCGTCAGTCTCTATCGAAGTAAATGAAGATAAAGGTTTAACTACGCCAACAGAAGGCGCTTTAGATTCGGCAGCAGAAATAAAAGAAGAGGCTGGAAATAGTCCCAATATAGAACGCACCTTATTGAGCATAGCGCAGCTTGCGGATACCCCGCCAACTTTCAATCCTTACTGGTATGAATTCACGACATTCAAGCCTGAACGTCATGAGCCTGTGCAAGATATGCAATTAGCAACTGGTAATTATTTAAAAGTCATCGGGCGCTCATCTGCAAATGCTCAGCAAGGTAAACATAATGATTTGTTGGTGTTTGCAGAAATGACCGCTATCAGCTTACCGCACCAACGCTGGTTGCTGCAATTGGCCAAGATTTCAGAAATATACTTACAGCGTAACCGCCTACGTATCACCTCCGAGCCTGCCAGCGCACCGAAACCACCTTTGGTCAGCTTGGGTCTAATCGGTGGTAATAACGAAAATACGCCGACCACTGCTAGTGAAAAACCCATTGAATACGACGCGCCTATACCTCTCTGGAAAAACCCCGTTATCCTGATTATTATTGCCGTTATTGGGGTGCTAGGCGGACTTGCCGCTCTTAAATATCAAAGCCAAAAATCTGATGGCATGTTACTGGCGACAGAAGAGGTCGTTGAGCAAGACCTTATCAAGGAGCGTCAACAGCAAGATGTGGCCATTGTTATGGTGGACGATGATAAAGCTGATGCTAAAGACGCAAAAGTAGCACAATGATAAGTGACGGAAATTAGTACATAACTTCTTAAGCATCAAAAAGCAGTCGAACCAACCTGCAAAAAACCAAAAAAAAGGCGCTATCTTAATAGCGCCTTTTCTCTTCATGTTTTTTTATTCATGCTTTAGCTAGCACAGCCTAGTAAAACCTGCTTACTTCGATAAATCACGACCACGGCTGGCTTCAATCGCCAAACGTAGACCATTTAGACGGATGAAACCTTCTGCGTCTTTCTGATCATAAGCGCCTGCATCATCTTCAAAAGTGGCGATTTTTTCATCGAACAATGAATCATCTGACTTACGACCGACGACGCTTACCGCACCTTTATATAATTTAACGCGTACTGTACCGTTGACATATTCTTGTGATTTGTCAATCAAGGCTTGTAGCATCATACGCTCAGGGCTGAACCAATAACCGTTATAGATAATTTTAGCGTAACGTGGCATCAGCTCATCTTTTAGATGCGCCGCTTCACGGTCAAGCGTCAATGATTCGATACCGCGGTGTGCTTTTAGCATAATAGTACCCGCTGGCGTTTCATAGCAGCCGCGTGATTTCATACCGACATAACGGTTTTCAACGATATCTAAACGACCGATACCATGCTTACCGCCAATATCATTAAGCTTAATCATCACTTCATAAGGCTTAAGCGCTTCACCATCGATAGCAACGATGTCCCCTTTCTCGTATTCTAATTCTAAATATTGCGCCTCATCTGGTGCTTCTTCTGGGCTGACTGACCAGCGCCACATATCGTCTTCTGCTTCGGCGTATGGATCTTCTAAAATACCGCCTTCATAAGAGATATGCAGTAAGTTAGCATCCATTGAATACGGAGATTTTTTCTTATTGCCGGCATAATCGATAGCAATATTATGTTCTTCAGCATACTTCATCAAGCTTTCACGGCTCGACAAATCCCACTCACGCCATGGCGCAATGGTAACCACATCAGGCGATAGAGCAACCGCGCCAAGCTCAAAACGTACTTGATCATTACCTTTACCGGTCGCACCATGACTGATGGCATCGGCGTTATGTTCTTTAGCAATTTCAACCAAACGCTTGGCAATTAATGGACGCGCGATAGACGTCCCTAGCAGATACTCGCCTTCATAAATTGCATTGGCACGGAACATTGGGAATACATAATCACGGGCAAATTCTTCACGTAAGTCTTCGATATGGATATGCTTGATACCCATCGCTTCAGCTTTGGCGCGCGCAGGCTCAACTTCTTCACCTTGACCAATGTCAGCGGTGAAAGTAATCACTTCTGCATCATAGGTTTCTTGTAGCCATCTGGCGATAATTGAGGTGTCAAGACCACCTGAATATGCCAAGACGATTTTATTAATAGTTTTTGGATCAAGCTGAGCCATGAATAACTCCTAATATAAGAATTTATTGTCGAATACATTTAATGGGACGTAAAATGCGAATGATGGGATGAAATCAATAAAAGATAGATTGCCTGCTCAGTGTACATCATATTTACTAACGGCAAAAGTGGCACGGCTATCAGCCACTGGGTTTTCCCTTATATTTGAGGTTAATTCTAGAAATAGGCTTATTTAAAATATCAGACAACTTAATCAACCATCATTTCTAACCACACTCTTAAAGCTCTAGCAAAAGTTAATTGGGTAGATAAAACCCTTATCATTTATGTACAGATATTTCACCGCATATTTAGTCAAGTAGGCAAATCTGTTATGATAGCAGCACAGCAAGACTGCCCCTTCACTCCCGTATATGACAATATAGAGCGCGATGACACCATGACCGATTCGATTAGAGAATTAACCATCCTGCAGCCAGATGATTGGCATATTCATTTGCGCGATGATAAAGCGTTAGCAACCACCGTTGCTCATGCCGCCCAAAGCTTTAACCGCGTTATCTGTATGCCAAACCTTGTGCCACCAGTTAAAAATGTCGATGATGCTCATGCTTACCGTGCGCGTATCATACAGCAGCTACAAGCAAGTGATTTAAGTGCTGAGCGTAAAGCGGCTTTTGACCCACGCATGACTCTATATCTCACCGATAACACAACAGCCAATGATATCGAGATGGCGGCAAAATCAGGTATCGTCCAAGCGGTCAAGCTCTACCCTGCTGGCGCAACCACCAACTCTGCTGATGGTGTCACCGATATTAATGCCCGTGTCGATATCTTTGAAGCATTAGAAAAATACAATCTACCTTTACTACTCCATGGTGAAGTGACTCACGACCATGTCGATATTTTCGACCGTGAAAAGCGCTTTTTAGATGAAGTGTTGGCGCAAATCATCATCAAATTTCCGACTATGAAGATTGTACTAGAGCATATAACCACCAGTGATGCCGCTGACTTTGTCTTAGCGCAAGGTAATCAAGTTGCCGCCACTATTACGCCGCAGCATTTAATGTTTAACCGCAATCATTTACTGGTCGGTGGGATTAAGCCGCATTTTTATTGCTTGCCTATTTTGAAGCGTGAAAGCCATCAAAAAGTACTGTTAGATGTCGCCACCAGTGGCAATCCGAAATTCTTTTTAGGCACTGATTCTGCACCTCATGCAACGGATGCGAAAGAATCTGCTTGCGGTTGTGCCGGTTGTTATAGCGCCTCTACTGCGCTACCGCTATACGCCACCGCTTTTGATAGTGTCGGTAAAATAGACAAATTAGAAGGGTTTGCCAGCCGCTTTGGCGCTCAATTCTATGGCTTACCGGTACACGAGAGCACCATTACTTTGATAAATACGCCGATGCAAGTACCAACCGACTATCCTTACTTTGATGGCTCGTCGTTAACGCCATTAATGGCTGGTGAGATGTTGCCTTGGTCCATTAAAGCCTAATAGAGACGATGTAAAGTCATCTGCGCCTCTATTGTATCCTATGATAAGCAATGCTCTTATGCTAAAAGGCAACTTCCTTAGCAATACTCATATCATAGGATGTTTATTTTTTAGCGATTTTTAATTTAATTCTTTAACTTAATTTTTTACTTCAATGCCACAGCACGACTGATAAAAGCGATTTAACTTGATATGACCATTCAAAACGATGCCGCCCTACCTGAAAACAACATAAACAACACTAGCAATGTCACTAATACTAGCAATGTAACCAGCACGACTAATGGCAACACAGACGAACAAGCGCCCATGACCTTAAAGGAGCGTTTTCGCAAATTCTTGCCTGTCGTAGTCGATGTCGAAACGGCCGGCTTTAATGCGCAAACAGACGCCTTATTAGAAATTGCTTGTATTCCTGTGCTATTAAATGAGCAGGGTGTGTTTTATCCGGGCGAGGCTTTAAATGCTCATATCGAACCCTTTGAAGGGGCGAATCTCGAGCCAAGCGCCCTCGCTTTTACCGGTATCGACCCTAAAAACCCACTACGTAAAGCCATTGCTGAAGATGAAAAAACTGCCCTACGCCGTATTTTTAAAGGTCTAAAGGAAGTGCGCCGTACTGAAGACTGCCGCCAATGCGTCCTAATCGGACACAATGCGCATTTTGACTTAGGCTTTTTAAATGCGGCGGTGCTGCGTACCAATAGCAAAAACCACAACCCATTTCACAATTTTTCAGTCTTTGATACCGTGACCCTATCTGCCTTAGCATTTGGACAGACAGTGTTAGCACGTGCCTGTAAGGCAGCTGGCATTGATTTTGATGGTAAAGACGCTCATTCAGCGCTCTATGATACTCAAAAGACCGCTGAGCTCTTTTGTCATATCCTTAACAGCTACCCTATGCTAGCGAATGCAATGCATGTCGAACAGAGCGATTCAGAGATGACAGAAGGTAGTACGGCTGACACCAACATACAACCAACCGATAGCGACACCCAGTAACGTAAAGCACACGTCCTACATTGTTAAACGCAAATAATAATGCTATCTATAGTTAATAGCTTGCTATGGATTATTTAAGCTTAACAAGAGGGACTTTGCTATGGAGCCACAGTTTAAGTTATGGGCAACCATCATTGGTTATATGCTGCTCGCTTTAACCATTAGCACTTGTACGTCATTATGGATTCGGCATCATTTGAAGCGTAATGACCTACATCCACGGCGCGCGCTCAAAAAAAGATATTTAATTTTAAAAAGACGAAGAAAAAGGCTTGACAGAAAACGCAGACGCCATTAGAATACGCACCACTTCAGCATAAAGGTGAAAGCAGCTGAAGCGTTGTACTAGTCCCCATCGTCTAGAGGCCTAGGACACCGCCCTTTCACGGCGGTAACGGGGGTTCGAATCCCCCTGGGGACGCCACTATTTGGCGTCACTTGTTAGCAAATTTGCTGCGAAGCATTGATAAGACTAATAAGCGTACCATCAAAAAGCCCAATCACATTTTTTGTGATTGGGCTTTTTTTATGCCTGCTCATTTCTCATAATTTCCTATGAGTGAAAATAAAACGCTTTATGTATGGTAAATTTATAAAAGCAAAAAACTTAGGACAGCAAAAAGCCAGCATGATTAGCTGGCTTTTTTAATATATGAGTTTCATTATTTAGAAAAATTTACCAAAACTTATCTGCTAGCATCAGCCAAAGTAACGCCAATACAATCAAGCCACCCAATATGGTCTGAATAAGGAAAAAGGCTTGGTGCTGTCCGACTACTTTGCCTAAGGTTACTCCTAGCGTATTATATTTTATCGGCTGCGTATCAAGCTCACCGGATTTTTCTTGTTCTTCATAATAGCCTTGCAGAATATCTAAAAACCGCTGCCATTCATTGGCGCCCCACGTATTGGGCTTAAACGGCATAAAGGCTTTAAGCTTAGGCTCATTCACCATCCAACGCTCAAGCGTAATAGAACGTAGTGACCAGCCAGCAAAACGGCGCTCAGTAATCGATGAAAAATCCAATATCTTTAAGTCTTTATGTCGATCATCTACCAATAAGCGATTTTTGAGATTGGTTAATGCTTGCTCAGAACCTTCCACACACTGGAAAAAGTATCCATTGCCGTAGCAAAGAATACCAGTAATATTATCGGCTTTATTCAGCTTAATAGCGACTTCTGCGATGTCGTTAAGCGTACTCGCACTTGCAAGACCAGTCGACGTAATGTGGCTCAGATATACAAGCTGGCAGAGATCTGGCGTTACTGGATTTGTCGAATCATTAACTGTTGACAATCAGCTTCTCCCTATTTTCAGGTAAATGTAGCTAAGACAACCATACTAACTTTAGATAAAAAATACTGACAAGACGTTTCAGGACAGCAAATACACTTGTTATATTATTGATTTATAAATGTTTATATTAATTGTATTAAGTTGGTTACATCATAGGCTATTTTCGTCATCAAAGCAATATATGTTTATCTTAAGTCACTACTTATTAATGCCAAACTGTGTTTTAGAATCACTTATATTTAAAATATAGCATAAATATCCATTATCTTCATAGAATAAGAAATTTCAAAGACTAAGACATATCAACGGAAAAAACACGCGCATTAAGTTATAAGCGCTCAATTTGGATATTGAGAACGGTAAGATTGATAGAAATAATTTAGATAGAAATAATTTAGATGGAGAAGAAGAACTGAAGAGTGTTTTATCGCTTTTTATAATCGTTAGGATTGGGCGGTAAGAATCGCTGCGAGCAAAATAGCATCGTCAGGATAAGTGAGTTTAATATTTTGGCGGCTACCAGACACCAAGCGAATCGGGTGCTCTAAATGTTCAAAAGCGCTGGCCTCATCGGTAATTTCTAGCTGATTTTTAGCAACATAGGTTAGTACTCGCTGCAACTCACCTAGGCGAAATACTTGCGGCGTTTGGGCCTGCCACATATGACTACGGTCGATAGTGCGCTTAACATAAGAGTGGGTACTGCTACTATTGTCAGGCTTATCTATAAGGCTGTTTGTGGTCTCAGATTGTGCATTAGTCTGGGTGTAGGACTGTTTTAAGGTATCCGCTACTGGGGTGGCGAGAATAGCGCCATAAGGCTCTAGCATCGCCGCTTCAATCACCTTATCAATATCTTGTTCAGGCACTGCAGGACGCGCGGCATCATGTATAACTACCAAGTCTGAATCCTCAGCACCTGACTGACGGATGGCTTCTACCCCTGCTTGTACCGATTGCCAACGCTCAGCACCGCCGGTGGCATACTGTATCGGCAACGCAAAGTTGAGTGTCTTTGCCGTGCTGTCATCGGCCGCTATAACCAATAAGCACTTATCAATATAAGCACTACTAGCAAGCCTTGCCACGCTAAGCTGTAGCAAGGTCTGCCCTTGCAACCTGGTATATTGCTTAGCAATAGAGGCACCAAAACGACTACCGCGACCAGCAGCAACAATCATGGCATGTATATTAGGCGTGGTATTCATAAGGTAGTTTTGATTAATACTCATGGTTGGGTTCCATGATGATATGACTGGAAAGAAGTCAAAAAATGAGGTAGAAATTTTAAAAGGACTTTAAGAAAAATAATGTCTCTATTATAGATAGTATAAGAACATCATATAACATTAAGAGCGATTAATAACGGCTGTGCGTCGTCGGCGCTGTTGATACTTGTACAAAGGTCTCATTTGGCTTAATTAAGCCTAAATCTAAACGCGCGTGCTCTTCCACTGCTTCAAGACCTGTCTTTAGATCATGAACGTCAGTCCGTAGCAAGTTATTTGCGGCTACTTGGTTATCATTTAAGCGCTGCTGCTCATCAATCTGTGTCAGCAATTTATTATGCTCAAACTGACCGTTTTCACCCAGCCAATACTGATATTGCAGTCCTAACAGCACCGCAACGGCTAAAGCAAGTAGCATAAATTGGCTAAAGTATTTCATAAATTGATCACGCCAAACGAAAAAGAGATTAAAGATTAAAGTAAAAAACCAAATAGGCTTATTAAGCGATATATCACCCTATCAATGACAATATATCGCTTATTTTTAAGTCTAATTGTTTAGCTGTATAGCTTATTAGCCACGTAGACCGATAAATTCTTCACGGCCACGGTAGCTTGCACGTACTTGTTGCTCAATACGTAGCAACTGATTGTATTTCGCGACACGGTCTGAGCGGCATAGTGAGCCAGTTTTAATCTGACCAGCAGCCGTACCAACTGCTAAATCTGCAATCGTACTGTCTTCGGTTTCACCTGAACGATGCGAGATAATCGTTGCATAGCCGTTTTTCTTCGCCAGATAAATCGCATCTAGCGTTTCTGATAAAGTACCGATTTGATTAAACTTAATCAAAATCGCATTGGCAATTTTCTTATCAATGCCTTCTTGCAAGATAGCAGGGTTGGTCACAAACAAATCATCACCAACCAACTGGACCTTATCACCAATCTGCTCAGTCAAATACTTCCAGCCGTCCCAATCCGACTCATCAAGACCGTCTTCGATAGAGATAATAGGATATTGACGCGCCAAGCCTACTAGATAGTCAGAGAAACCTTGGCTATCAAAGGACTTATTACCCTCGCCTGCCAAAATATATTGACCATCTTTATAAAACTCACTGGCCGCGCAATCTAAAGCTAGGTGGATATCTTCGCCAGCTTTATAGCCGACTTGCTCAATCGCTTGCATAATAACGGTGATAGCTTCTTCGTTGCTACGTAGGTTTGGTGCAAAACCGCCTTCATCACCAACCGCTGTATTCAAGCCTTGTGATTTTAGAACAGATTTTAAACTGTGGAAAATCTCTGTACCCGCACGCAGCGCTTCTGAGAAGCTGGTGAAACCAACAGGCTCAATCATAAATTCTTGGATATCAACCGTGTTATCCGCATGCTCGCCACCGTTTAAAATGTTCATCATCGGTACAGGCATCGTCAATGACGTCTGATTGCGCAAATTTGCAATGTATTGATGTAGTGGCAGACTTTGTGACTTGGCAGCGGCTTTAGCAGTCGCAAGAGAGACTGCTAGCATGGCATTAGCGCCAAGGCTATCTTTGTTTTCTGTGCCATCTAGCGCAATCATTGCATCATCAATGCCTTGCTGCTCGGTGACATCTTTGTCCATTAGCGCACTACGAATCTGGCTATTGACGTTGGCAACGGCTTTTTTGACGCCTTTACCCATGTAGCGGCTTTGATCGCCATCACGCAGCTCAAGCGCTTCACGTGAGCCAGTAGATGCTCCACTTGGGGCAGCAGCACGGCCAATAGTGCCATCAGCTAGGATAACATCGGCTTCAATCGTTGGGTTACCGCGCGAGTCTAAAATCTCACGGGCGCGAATGTCTTTAATTGCGGTGACGTTGGTGGTTTCTTCAGCGTACATAATGTCTGTTAATTCCTTTGGTCATGCCAAGTTTGTGGGATAAATAACGGCAACTAGAATACAAAAAAGATAAAAAAATATCGTATAGCGAATATGCCCAAACCAGCCAGTCCTGCCTATTTATATGATTTATATCATCTTATACGAGTGATACAACTCGCTTATTTAGCACATGGTTTTGCCAATAGTGGAAAGTTGGTTTGGTACTTTAAGTGTCGGCTATAATGCTTGGCATCATAGCATAAATTTTGCCAAACTTCCCTTATCTTACACCAACTCGCGCCCATAAAATCACATATGAGCAGCTATAGTAGTCATTATCAAAGCGTTTTATTAGCGCCTTTATTAGCAATGAGGTAACGCTTATGCTTTTGTTAAACGTTCCGCTTTCGTATGCGAGCTAGAGACAGTGTTATCTAGCTCAACCTTGGTTTTAAATCGTGTCAATCTTAAGGCATTCATTAATACTGAAATAGAGCTGAGTGCCATTGCAGCCGCGGCAATCATAGGATTTAAAAAGCCAAAAGCGGCAAGCGGAATACCGAGGCAATTATAAATAAAGGCAAAAAATAGATTCTGCTTGATATTACGCAGCGTTGCTTGGGCAATTTTTTGCGCCGCATCGATATGCATCAGCGATTCACCCATCAAGCGTGCAGAAGCACTATGCTGGGCGACATCCGTACCTTCAAACATCGCAAAACTAGCATCAGCGGTTGCCATCGCTGGCGCATCATTGACGCCATCACCTGCCATGGCAACTTTATGACCAGCGGTTTGCAATAAAGCAATTTGGCTTGCTTTATCGCGTGGGCTCATTTTACCGTAAGCTTGCTCGACACCCAGCTGCCCTGCTACATGATCGACGACGGATTGCTTATCACCACTCATCAATATCACATTGATACCAGCATCTTGTAGCGCTCTTATGGCTTGCGGCGTGTCATCCTTTAAGTCATCAGCAAGGGCAAAAGCACCTAGCGGCTCATCGTTAATACTAATAGCGACCGTACTGGCGATTTGCCATACTTTTGGCATCAGCTTTGGTAGAGTCAAATTAGCAAACTCTGCGCTACCAACCTTTACCAGACCCAATCCTTCGATATTTGCTTGTATACCAGCGCCCTTTATCACACTGATATCAGTGACATTCATCAATGGCAAGTTTCGCTCAGTAGCAGCATTAATCAGTGCAGTCGCTAGTGGGTGACTTGCATGCGCCTCAACACTTGCGGCAATTTGCAAGACATCATCAACGGCAAGCGACTTATCTACCATCACATGATCAACGATAGTCGGCTTACCAATAGTCAATGTACCCGTCTTATCAAGTACGACCGTATCGATATTACCTGCCGCCTCTAAGCTTTGTGCGTCTTTAAACCAGACGCCATGACGCGCAGCTACCCCCATACCAGCCATGATAGCGGCTGGCGTTGCCAAACCAAGCGCACATGGGCAAGCAATCACCAATACTGATACGGCATGCATTAACGCAGTGTCAATCATACCGGTCAGCCACCACGTTAAGCCAAAGGTAATAAGTGCAATGGCAACGACGACTGGAACGAATACTGCCGTTACTCTATCAGCAAGGCGCGCCAGATTGGCTTTTGAGCCTTGAGCATCACTGAGCGCTTGCACCATATCACCCAGCTTGGTATCGCTGCCTTTAGCACTGACGCGATAGAGTAAGCTGCCATTTTCGACTAGAGCGCCTGCTAGCAGTCCATTACCTACTTCTTTTTTGAGTGGTACTGACTCACCAGTTAGATGACTCTCCACACACCAGCCACTACCATCGATAACTGTCCCATCGGTTGCAACGCGGCTGCCTTGTTTAGCACGCAGAATATCACCTACTTGCACATCTTGTAGCGCTACATTATGAAAGTCGCCATTTGGCTGCTGTTGTTCAACTTCATCAGGGGTTAATGACAATAATAAATCAATACTGTTTAAGCTGTGCTTTTTGGTGCGATCTTCAAGATATTTACCGGTACGCACAAAGGCAATGACCATTACGCCTGCTTCAAAATACACTGCTGGACCGTGCCCACCAGCATGCCCACTTTGCAGCAGACTGTTTAACGTACCATCGCCATGGGTCAGCCATAGATACGTGGAATACGCCCAAATAGTTACCGTACCGATGACCACAAGCACATCCATATTGGCAAGACCGCCTTTAATAGATGCCCAAGCGCTCTTATAAAATGGCAATGCAAAACCAAATTGGACAACCGTCGCTAGGATAAACTGCATCCAAACCGGCGGCATCCACGCCATACCTTGACCAACAACCATACCTGCCATACCGATTAAAAATGGCACCAAACAAATCCATAACCCAATTAATCGCCATGGATACTGAGTACGTGTATCTTCATCCGTCTGTTCAAACAGGCTATCGGCTGCCTGCAAGTTAGCAACGAAACCTGTCTTATTTACCCATTCTGTAACCTGCTCAGGCGTGGTCTGCGTTGGGTCATAATCGACATTGGCGGTCTCGCCAGCGAAGTTTACACTCACCTCATATACCGACGGCTTTTTGTTTAGTACCTTCTCGATTCTTGAGGCACAGGCCTGACACGTCATTCCATCAATGGCCAGTTGCAAGTGTGCACGCGTAGGCGATGTCGTCGTATTGGACTGAATATCAGTGTCAACATCATAGGACTGCTCATTGGTGGTACGGGTAGAATCATTCATAAATAGAACTCGTTGTTGCGTTATAGCGCGTTATAGCGTTTATCAATTGATATGGCCATAAAAATATCAGGGAGGGGAAATCTAAATGAAACAAATAAAGCATTCTAAGATTAAAAATCAAATATTAATGAATACTAAATATTAAATGGTTACGAATAGTGGCTATTCAAGTATGACACTCTCTACAGCTTAATAACGCTTAGCACAATGACTGAAGCAAACTGATATGTATGAAAAGTGACTGTCAATTAAAAAAACCATTTAGATATCCATTAAAAAACCAGCCATGATAGCTGGTTTACTTAAGTAAATGACAATGCTTACGAGTTAGCAACGGTTGCATCAAAGCCCGCTTCATCGATAGCAGCAGCAATGACTTCTGCACTGGTTTTGCTATCATCAAAGGTGACTGTCGCTTGGTTGTCTGCAAGCTCGATACTGATATCATCTAAACCATCGATATCGGCGGTGGCATTATGGACGCTTGCCACACAGCCGCCACAAGTCATGCCATCAATTTTAATAATACGTGTTTGGTTTGCCATGAGAGGCTCCTTATTTTTATAAATGAGTTTTTATTAATGAGTATTTTTATCGCTTAAATAAACTGCTTTCATCACTGTTTTCTAAATAAAGTAATTGCAGCATTTAACTAGCATAAGCTCAATTAAGCTGAACAACAAGTTTGATTACTCGTATCTTTACGAAACCGCTTTACGAAAATGATGTTCCTTTATCAGTGCTTCACCACTAATCATGATAACGTGGATTTTGTGGGGCATCGATAGGAAACGGCTGAGTAACATAATCAACCATACTGATTGCAGCAACGAAAGCGTGAATAGTCGTTTGCGTATCATCATAATGAATGAAGGCAACACCATTCTCAGGCTCCAGCTCAATTTCAGTCACACCGGTAATGTTTTTTAGCGCCGTCATCACGCTCTCAAGCCCTTCGGTATCGCCGATATTTTCGATACTTACCTGCGCCATTTTAATCGCCATCGTCTTATCCTCTCATCGATATCATTATTAACATCATTAATGCGTATCTAATACCTCAAAGCCTTTGACCAACTCATCAATCTGCTTTAGCTGACGTAAAAACGGCTCTAACTGATTCATACGCAGTGCACACGGGCCATCGCACTTCGCGATTTCTGGACTTGGATGCGCCTCTAAGAATAACCCTGCCAATCCAGTTGCCATACCTGCGCGTGCAAGGGTTGTGATTTGCTCACGGCGACCGCCTGCGCTATCACTACGCGCACCTGGTTGCTGCAAACTGTGCGTTACATCAAAAAACACCGGGATATCCATCTGCTTCATAGTATCAAAACCGAGCATATCGACGACCAGATTATTATAACCAAAGGCACTACCACGCTCACAAAGGATAAGCTTATCGTTACCACCTTCAAGGCACTTGTTAACGATGTGACGCATCTCATGTGGGGCTAAAAACTGCGCTTTTTTGATATTGATAATCGCATCTGTCTTTGCCATCGCATGCACCAAATCAGTCTGACGCGATAAAAACGCAGGAAGCTGAATAATATCGGCAACTTCAGCGACAGGCGCTGCTTGATACGGCTCATGGACGTCAGTGATAATTGGCACTTGGAATTTTTCTTTAATTTGCCCAAGCCAATCGATACCTTGCTCTAAACCCGGGCCGCGATATGAATTTAAGCTTGAACGGTTGGCTTTATCAAAGCTGGCTTTAAATACATAGCCGATACCTAAACGTTGGCATATTTCGACATACTGCTCGGCAATCTCAAACGCCAATTCTTTTGATTCTAAGACATTCATACCACCAAATAATACAAATGGTTGGTCATTACCAATTTTAATCGTATTGCCATTTGGCGTTGTAAGCTGAATATGTGATTGCGCCGTTAATAGATTTTCCATGAAGCGGTGAACCTCGCTATTGTTATTTACTGTCGTTATTTACTGTTGTTATGAACAGTTCTTATTAATATTACTCTCCCATATTGTAACCGATAGCCCCATGAAAAAAAGTATTCAAGAGTAATTGGGCGTAATTAGACTTAATCGATAATCATAACTGACCTATGTAGAATCTATATTTATAAAAACCGCCATCGAAAAATGCTAAATTAAGGTCAAAAAAAAGACCAATCCGAAGATCAGTCTTTTTTATAACTATCAAGCGGTCGTGCGATAACGATTATTTATTATCACTATAGATTCTTGCTGCTTTTACAAAGCTATTAAACAGTGGATGACCACCGCGTGGCGAGCTGGTAAATTCAGGATGGAACTGTACCGCGACAAACCAAGGATGAGTAGGAATCTCAACCGACTCGACCAAATGCTGCTTGGCAGAATAACCAGATATGCTCATACCTGCTTGCTCTAATGGCTCGATATAACGATTGTTCATCTCATAACGATGGCGATGACGCTCAGTGATATTCGTTGAGCCATAGATTTGGGCAAGCTTACTACCAGCAACCAGTTCCGCTTGCTGTGCACCTAAACGCATAGTACCACCAAGGTCTGAATCATCGCTACGAATCTGTAATTCGCCGCGCTCATCTAACCATTCGGTAATCAGACCAATGATAGGTTCAGCCGCCGTGCGGTGGAACTCAGAAGAGTTGGCATCGATGTGCAGTACATTACGAGCATACTCAATCACAGCCAACTGCATACCAAGGCAGATACCTAAATAGGGCACGTTGTTTTCGCGTGCATAGGTAATGGCTTTCATTTTGCCATTGGTACCGCGCTCACCAAATCCACCTGGTACTAAAATAGCATCGGCATCGTTTAGACGAGCAAATAACGCATCATCTGTTTCTAATAGCTCAGCATCGATATAGTCGATTTTGACGTCGGCTTTATGGGTGATACCAGCGTGTAGCAAGGCTTCATTGATAGACTTATAGGCATCCGGCAATTCAACATATTTACCAACCATCGCTACCGTCACCGTCGCTTCAGGATTCAGCTGTGCTTCAACCACTTTATCCCAATCGCTTAAATCCGCTTCTGGCAAATCAAGACCAAAACGCTCACAGATTAAATCATCAAGATCTTGCTCATGTAGGGTGCGCGGAATCTGATAGATACTTTGCGCATCTTCACACATGATAACCGCACGCTCTTCGACGTTGGTAAACAGCGCAATCTTGCGACGATTGTCTTGTGAGATATGATGATCAGAGCGGCAGATTAAAATATCAGGCTGCAAACCAATAGAACGCAGCTCTTTAACTGAATGCTGGGTCGGCTTGGTTTTAGTTTCACCAGCACTCGCGATATAAGGCACCAGCGTTAAATGCATCAGCATGGCACGATTGCGACCTAGCTCTACTTGCATTTGGCGTACGGCTTCCATAAATGGTAGTGACTCAATATCACCGACCGTACCGCCAATCTCAATAATAGCGATGTCATAGCCTTCGCCACTGGCAAGGATTTTGCTTTTGATTTCATCAGTGATATGCGGAATCACCTGCACCGTACCGCCCAAATATTCACCGCGGCGTTCTTTATTCAGCACGTTTTGATAGATGCGACCACTGGTGAAGTTGTTGCTTTTACTCATCTTTGAATGGCGTAAAAAACGCTCATAGTAGCCCAAATCTAAATCGGTCTCGGCGCCATCTTCGGTCACGAATACTTCGCCGTGCTGAAACGGGCTCATCGTACCTGGATCGACGTTGATATACGGATCCATTTTGGTCATGGTCACGTTTACGCCACGCGCTTCTAGAACGGCAGCAAGAGAAGCGGCTGTAATACCTTTTCCTAGTGAGGACACTACCCCACCGGTCACAAATATAAACTTGGTCATAGTACTCTTTCGGTAATTGGTAAAGAAGGATTTTACTAAAAATCCGCCACAAAATATAGGGCAAAAGCGCAAACTGCTCAAAACTCTTATTTTTTGGTGCTTATCATCGACATTCTTTTATCATTAAACTCATACAACAAAAAAACCCACCCCGAAGGATGAGTTTTTTATAATCAGATTCTAATGGTTAGATTAGAACTTGTATTCGATACCAGTACCAACAATCATATCGTCACCGTCTACACTAAAGACGTTTTTATAGTCTACATTACCTGCGTAGATATGGCCAGTGGCAACTTGGTTAAAGGCGTAACGACCACCTACAGCAATTTTAGTAATTTTTGCATCATCTATACCAGCCCAATCTTTCGCTTGGTCAAACTCAGCCCATACAGTCCATGGGGTGTTTGCAACACTGTAAGCGCCAGTTACCATTAGCTCTTTTTCTTTAACAGAACCTGGAACATTATTCCAGTCAGCTTGCTGATACATAATGCCTACTTCTGCAGGAATTGCCATGGTTTTAGCCATGTCATAGCTACCAGTAACACGTAGTACTTCAGCGTCAGCATCTAGCGTATCTGTATATGCTAGGCCTAGTGTGTAACCAGCGCCTTGGTCAAACATAACTGAAGCGCCATAACCTGCGTCGCCAAAGTTCTCTTCAGTAGAAGCCATTAGGTTTAATTGTACTGGGAGGTTGGCAGCGGTAGGTGCTGTCCAAATCATAGAGTTATCAACGCGGTTACCATCAGCGATGCCAGATACAGTACCCTGAATACCACCGAATGCTTGCTGTACGTTGTTAATACCATCTGTGACTGAAGAGTTACGACCAAACTTAAAAGTACCAGCTGTGTTGTTTTTGAAACCGATGTAAGTATCACGTGATTCAAACTGTTTACCGTCTGCATCATCAGGATTTACAACGTATTCTAACTGATAGATTACATCAGTGTTAGCAGTCAAAGCTTCAGAGCCTTTTAGACCAATACGTGATGCCGTGCTGTTTAGAGACACATCGGTAGAATCACTGATATCAGAATCCACTACATCTACTGATAAGGATACTTTACCATATAGAGTTGGGGCTGCATTGGCTGCAGATACAGATAGGGCAGCGATTGCTGTAGCTAAAAGTAGTTTTTTCATGGGGGTATCTCCACTTTACAATTTTAGTAATGAGCGAGCTATTATTAGCCGGTGCCCAAAATGGTATCGTCACAAATCCTCAAAGATATAATGTGTAACTGGCTACCGAGATTAGTCAGAAACAAGTGTGGCGAAGTTCTATTACCGTAAGATGAAAAAAACCATGACTTACATAACTGGGATCAAAATCGTAACTGCCATGTAAACGTTGGTCTTTATCGCTCTGTTGCGTAACATCCGTTACCAAACTCATACTTCGAGTACAAGCATAACAACTTTGACATAATTTGCAACATATTTTTTACGTCTTTAATGACAAAAAATCTTCAAAGCCATGTCCACTATGAGGTTTAACCTATATTTAATTAGAGACAAAAAAACACCCCTACTCGCCATGGGCAAATAGAGGTGATATTGAGAAATATCAGCACTAACAACATAGACTTATTTGATGCGTTTATTGAAAAACAAACAATAAAGGGCTACTTATAACTAGATAAGTAGCCCTAAAGAAAAGCCCGTTATTAACAACTGACGCTAGCCATATCAATCATATGGACTAATTGGTTTAGCAGTTGGCTTTTAAATCAAGACGTGCTTGATGAAGTAATGGCTCAGTGTAACCACTTGGCTGTTCGCGGCCTTTAAACACCAAGTCACAGGCTGCTTTAAAGGCATGCGAGTTATCGAAGTCAGTTGCCATGGGGTGATAGCCGTTATCGTCAGCATTTTGCTCATCGACGACCTTTGCCATGCGCTTCATAGTATCCATCACTTGCTGCTCACTGATGACCCCATGATGCAGCCAGTTAGCGATATGCTGGCTTGAGATACGTAATGTCGCACGGTCTTCCATAAGACCAACATCGTTGATATCTGGTACTTTAGAGCAACCAACGCCTTGGTTTACCCAGCGTACGACATAACCTAAGATACCTTGAGCGTTATTATCAAGCTCTTGCTGCTTCTCTTCTTCCGTCCAGTTGGTGTTCTTTGCCAATGGAATGGTCAAGATATCGTCTAAGCTGGCACGCGCGCGTGATTTTAGCTTGTCTTGAACCTCAGCGACATTCACTTCATGATAATGCATGCTGTGCAAGGTTGCGCCCGTTGGTGATGGTACCCACGCTGTGCTAGCGCCTGCTTTTGGATGCGCGGCTTTGGTTTCCATCATCTCTTTCATCTCATCAGGCTTCGCCCACATGCCTTTACCAATTTGGGCGTGACCTTGTAGACCCGTCTCTAGACCGATATCAACGTTCCACTGCTCGTAGGCTGGCTGCCATGCTTCTGACTTCATATCGCCTTTACGTACAAAAGGTCCGGCGTTCATGCTGGTATGCATCTCATCACCGGTACGGTCTAAGAAGCCTGTATTGATAAAGATAACGCGCTCTTTGGCTTGGCGAATCGCTTCTTTTAGGTTGACCGTCATACGGCGTTCTTCGTCCATAATACCGATTTTAAGGGTATTACGTTCTAAGCCCAATAATTCCTCTGAGGCATTGAACAAATCATTGGCCATTTTGACTTCTTCAGGACCATGCATTTTTGGTTTAACAATATACATTGAACCTTTGCGCGAGTTTGATAGCTCATTTTTACCTTTTAAATCATTCAAAGACAATAGCGGTGTAATCAAACCATCCATCAAGCCTTCAAAAATTTCTTCTTGACCATTACCCAAATCGACTAAGATTGCAGGGTTTTGCATCAAATGACCAACGTTACGAATTAATAGTAGCGAGCGACCTGGTAAGGTAAGTGTGCCGCCATCTGGCGTGGTGTATTCACGGTCTGGATTTTGCTTACGGGTACGGGTTTTGCCACCCTTTTCAAAGGTTTCTTGCAAGTCACCATTCATCAAACCAAACCAGTTGCGATATACTTCAACTTTTTCTTCAGCGTCGACCGCAGCGATTGAATCTTCACAATCTTGAATCGCAGTGATGGCTGATTCTAGTAGTACATCTTTGATGTTCGCAGGATCGTCTTTACCTACTGGATGGCTGCCATCGATTTGAATTTCAGCGTGTAAGTTATTATTCTTTAATAAGATACCGGTTGGGCTTTCAGCCTCACCCACAAAACCCGCAAATTGAGCAGCATCTTTTAATTGAGTGCTGCTATCGCCTTGTGCTACTTCAAGCTTGCCATCGACAACTTTGAAGCTAGTGGCATCGTTGTAGGATCCTGATGCTAGGGCAAAGTTTTCATCTAAGAATTTTTTGGCATAGGCTACGACAGCGGCGCCGCGAGTTGGGTTATAGCTACCTGTTGCTTCTTGACCATTTTCATCGCTGATCACGTCTGTGCCATACAAGGCATCATATAAGCTGCCCCAACGAGCGTTGGTCGCGTTTAATGCATAGCGCGCGTTACGTACGGGTACGACTAACTGCGGGCCTGCGATATGGGCAATCTCGTCGTCGACGTTTTGGGTACTGACTTTGAAATCATCACCTTCTGGTAACAGATAGCCAATTTCTTGCAAAAACGCTTTATAAGTAGGATAGTCAATGTCGCCGTCTTTGGCAGGATTGTCTAGATGCCATTGATCAATCTGGGCTTGGATTTTGTCACGGGTTGCAAGCAGCGCTTTATTACGCGGCGTAAACTCCTTAATGACCTTTTCAAAACCTGACCAATAACTGTCTGAATCCACACCGACTTTCGGCAGCACTTCGTTTTCAATAAAATCGAACATCTGCTTATCGATGGCAAGAATGCCCTTTTGAATACGATTGGCGTTAGAAGACTGGCTCATATTATTATCCTTATCTGTTCGTGAAGTGTGTTAATCCCGTGTTACTACTATCTGAGTTGCTACTATTTAGACCAGCTTTGAGCAAATACTAAGGCGATAATCCTTACTTTTTGCGATAGCATTGATAATTGATATAATGCTGAGTATCCAACTATTCACTAGCATTTAATAGTAAGACAGAATGTCCAAAAGCAAAATCTCATCCTACTATCAAATAATGAAATAAACAAGGAAACATCATTCAGCAAGTAAATACTTAGGCTGTAGATAAATGATACTCTATAAGACGTATGGCTTTAGATACCATAAAAACATTGCTCAAGTCCAATAATTGAAATGATATATAAACTGTAAGTAATCATTACTATCTCGATTTATGCTTAATGGTTATCTATTAAGCTAAGGTATTTGAAAGTACCAAGTGCGTCAGATTATCCGCCATGTCAGAAATTCCAAACGCCATTAAAGATATTTGCCAATATATATTCAGTTCAATATAAAAAAGGCACGTTAAAAATAGCCTGCTGCTGGGATAAATTTTTCTTGCTTGCTGTGCGCTTCGCACTTTTCGATGCTTTGCAAAATTTATCTCAACAGCCATGTATTCTTTTTTAAGTTGAATCGACTATAGCAGACTTATTCATTCTCAGACCTTTTCATTATTCTCTAATAAATACTGCCCTACACCCACTCGTTAATAAAGCCCAATAAAACTATGACTATCAACACACAAAACCTTGCAACTTTAACCCAAGAAAACAGCATTCAACAAAACAGTACTCAAGAAGATAGCGTCGATATTGCGCAATTACGAACGCCTATAAAGGTCGACCTATCACCTATTTACGAGTTTTTAGGTGCGCGAACCACACAAGCATGGGTAAATGCCGCCATTGCTGACTTGCCATTAATCATTCAAGATCATGCCAATTGTGAAAAGAAAGCGGCTGGCACAGCAATGAACTTATTATTTCGGTATGAGTTTTCTTATGATTTACAACGTAAATTGGCGCAGTTGATACGCGAGGAGATGCTGCATTATGAGCAGGTGCTCAGCATCATAAATGAGCGCGGGCAAGAGTGGCAATATCTAAGTGCCGGACGTTATGCCAAAGGCATGCTAAAACATAAACGTACCTACGAGCCAGAAGCGATGATAGATGTATTAATTATTGGGGCGTTTATTGAAGCACGCTCTTGTGAACGATTTGCCGCATTGGCTGAAGTCATCAATGATGAGCGTCTGGCGAAATATTATCGCTACTTACTTAAATCAGAAAGCCGTCATTTTGAAGATTATTTGGCACTTGCGCAGTCACTGTCTGAGAACAATATCGACGAGCGCGTTGCTTTTTTTAAAGCAGTAGAGTCAGAGCTGATATCGAGCCCAGATACTGAGCTACGTTTTCATAGTGGTGAACCTACTTAGTTATAGAGTTTGAGCCATATCTTAACGGCTAGGATTTTAACCAATCTAAAAGGTGGTTTAAAAAGAAAAAGGTGCAATAATTAGCGAAATGAGAATCGGCTAACTGTTGCACATTTTGGCTTCATGCTTTCTAAAACTGTTATTTATCGCTCTCCATTAGAGCGCTGTCGTAATCTTTATGGTTTTTTGCGACATGATGCGGATCTTGGTCATCCGTTAACCTTGCTGCTTCTGCTGGATTGGCTGTTTGCAATGCATCATCGGCAACAATACCATTATTATCATCGGCATCTTTGAGCGGCATACCATCATTTAAATGAGCCGTTTTTAAATCACTCGTTTCCGCATCCCTATCATCTGGCATATTCATGGCAATTACTTTTTCTAACCTTGTTAGCATCACTAGTATATACAGTAGTATATAAACTGCTATCTAAACGAAAAATAGTATTCACCTTAACATCTAGCGCCTCATTAAATTGATGCTGAAAACCTAATTCTTAGAAATCTTTTTCATCAGGATTTAATACGCGCGTTTGGGCATTATCAACGTTTGCATAGCGATTTAAGTCATTGATACCTGCGCTTTTAGCAGCATCGCTAACAGTCGTGTGTTCGTTGATACCTTCGTCAAATGCATTGCCTTCTTGGTCACGGCGATCTGGTTGACGTGCAGGATTGTCATTATCATTAACGTGTTCTGAATTAATAACGCCTTCTTTAAAGGTATCTGTCCCTTTATTTTCAGTCATGCTATTTTCTATATCAGTAGAAACATCAGCATCATCTAAACGCGTTTTGGTCAAAGCTGGATCTTTGGTTTGCATATTTTCATTTTGCATCATGGCATCCTTATCATGTTTAATTATTATCATGCTCAAATATTGCGGTTATCTTTAGTATTAATCATTGAATGTCTAATATTGCTTATTTACTTATAAAATTAAACGACAACTTAATGTTATTCGTTACCTTTTTGGGATAAATCATAAGCATTTAAATCTGCCACATTCTTACCGCCTGCTGGTAAATCCTCTTCTTTACGAGGATCGGAATATATCTCGTCCGTTTCCTGTGATTTCTGCTGTGGTCCATCGATATCTGGCTCGTGCTTACGGCCTTCATAACTATCTTGGGTATTATCTGGGTGTAAGGCTGCTGGATCACGAACGGGTACCGCTTCTTCATGGTTTGGATGGGTATTATTTGGCATGGCGCGTCCCTCGCTTTTATGGTTTAAAATATTGTTTATTTTTATGAATTAATAAAGATGCTAATTGCTACTGATCTCTTTGTAATGAAGTTAATATCACTTATCAGTGCGTAATTCATCATTAATAAAAGAAGTCTGTTCTTCTTCACTTAATTCTTCCGGCGCATCGACTGGTTTATTTTCTTGTAAATTCTTCTCGATTCGCTGACTATCTGCTTGCTCTGCTGCTTTTTTAATATCTGAGGTATCATTATTGGTATTGCTCATGATTCATTTCCTATTTTTTTATAATTGATGTATGAGTAACAAAGCCTACATCAATTATAGGAAGAACTTTCAATCGCTAACCAGTGTACTGCGGTATCAATGTGTGAATAAATGTGATGTTACCAGACAGTTTGTAACGCATGTTTCGTCCTTACACTGCTTATCATTATTCCCAATACAGATTATTAACACCAAAAAGCCAAGCGCAGGTTAAATCCACGCTTGGCTTCGAATTAGAATAATTTAATTAGAACTGTTAAAAGTTAATACTATTTAGGTTAATAAAAAACATCAACAAGCTACGCTAGTAAAACCAGCTGATTAAAGCCATTTCTCTAAACTGACTCGCCAACGCGATTGATAACCTTTAATAAATAATCTTGCGCGATATGCGGCAGCTCACCTGCGGCAGGTTCTGTCTGCTGCCAAATACCATTACCATCAAGCGTCCATGCTTGCACATTATCTTTGAGATAATTTAATAAACCATCTTCATAAATCTGTTTAAATAGCTTTTTGTCTTCAATGGGGAACGCCACCTCAACGCGATGGAATAAATTGCGATCCATCCAGTCGGCACTACCGCAATATAAGCGCTCATCCCCATCATTATGGAAATAATAAATACGTGTATGCTCCAAAAAACGCCCGATAACAGAACGCACGGTAATGTTTTCTGACAACCCCTTTACTTGCGGACGCAGACAGCACATGGAGCGCAAAATTAGCTCAATCTTAACTCCTGCTTGCGACGCATCATATAATTTATCAATTAGACGGCGCTCGGTCAGCGCATTAACCTTGACCATGATATGAGCGCGCTTGCCTGCTTTGGCATGAGCAATCTCGTCATCGATAAAGCTCATTAGCTTTTCGTGCAAGGTAAACGGTGCATGCAGGAGTTTTTTCAAATTGGCTGGTTTGCCCATTCCCGTTAGTTCTTGGAATATTTTATGAACATCTTCTGAGATATCGGGGTCAGCACTAAATAAGCCATAATCGGTATAAACTTTGGCATTGGCAGCGTGATAGTTACCAGTACCTAGATGAACATAACGGCGAATCTTATCGTCTTCACGGCGCACGATGAGCATCAGCTTGGCGTGGGTCTTATAGCCAACAATTCCGTAAACCACGACTGCGCCTGCTTCTTGTAGATAGTTGGCAACCGCTATATTAGACGCTTCATCAAAGCGGGCGCGTAATTCAATAACCGCCGTCACCTCTTTACCATGACGCGCTGCTGCCGCTAGGGCTTTGACGATTTCTGAATTGGTACCTGAACGATATAAGGTTTGTTTAATGGCCAACACTTTTGGGTCGCTTGCCGCCTGCCAGAGCAAATTGATAATCGGTGAAAACGCATGGAACGGATGATGAACCAAGACATCACCTTTACGCATCGCTGCAAACATACTGGTCGCTTTATCAAGCTTATCGACTTCACGGCGAAAAGGCTTGGGTACGACATGGGTAAACGGCTGATAACGCAGCGCTGGAATATTAAAGTCAAACAGCAGGCGCGTTAGGTTCACCGGTCCATTGACGCGATATAATTGATTGTCATGCAGCTCAAACTCATTGAGCAAATAATCACTAATGGGCGTCGGACAGTCGGTGGTGACCTCTAAACGCACCTTGTCACCAAAGCGGCGGTTTTCAAGCTCGCCCTCCAATGCCTTGGCAATATCATCGACATCGTCTGCCAAGTCCAAATCCGCATTGCGCGTCAATCTAAACTGATGGCAACCCGTGACATTCATCCCAGGAAAGAGCTCACCGATATGCTCATGAATCACGGCTGATAGCATCACATGGTGCTCTTTACCACCTGTCAGCTCGTCAGGCAGACGAATCACGCGCGGCAAGCTGCGCGGTGCTGGCACAATCGCCAAATTGATATCACGACCAAAGGCATCTTTGCCTTCTAAGGTAGCGATAAAGTTTAGGCTTTTATTTACCAAGCGTGGAAATGGATGCGCAGGGTCAATACTGATAGGCGTCAAGACCGGTGATACTTGCTCGGTAAAATAGCGCTTCATCCACGCCGATTGCTCGCTATTTAGCTCATCACGTTTTAAGTAGCGAATATCTTCTTTGGCAAGTGCGGGCAGGATATCTTCATTTAAAATACGGTATTGTTCAGCGATGGCAGCGTGAGTGATAACGGATATCTCTTCTAATACTTCGCTTGGGCGCATACCGTGGACACTGGTCGATACATCACCTAGATTGAGTTTTTGCATGATACCGGCAACGCGAATCTCAAAGAACTCATCGATGTTGGATGAAAAAATAATTAAGAAAAATAGACGCTCTAATAAGGGATGCCGCGAACTTGCCGCCTGCGCTAAAACCCGCAAATGAAATTGTAATAATGACAGGTCGCGATTGATATAGCTGCTCGGTGAATAGCTGCCATCTTCTGAACGTTGCCAATCAATGTCAGTCAAGCTCTCCGTTAAACTGTTAGTCACACTATCGGTTAAACCATCAATCGAATTGTCACTCACTTCAATAAGGCTTGGGCTTATTTCATTGTCAGTTTTTATACTCATATCAACACTGTCATTAACTTCATGCTTATTATCTATCTCTGCCATCTTCCCACTCCTTTAGCGTTATCGATACGCCATCATCTTTTATTTTTATCACCATTTATAAAATGAGGACACGCCCTAAAAAACTTTTATGCCATTTTTACGCTAATACTCTTTTTGATTATATTTACGCCAATTTCTTTTAGAGTAGCTACCTACTATCTATATTGGCATCCTATAACATAGCACAATTAGTCTTACCGCCATTTGAAATCATGAACCATTTAAACAGCTATAGTAACTGATAAGTTCAACTTCCAGTTTGAGCGAGCAAGTTAAGCCGATTGTGGCAAAACGGCATTTTTCATACGTTTTTTAATAATGCGTTGTTTGTTACGCAAGCGTTTGTCACTTTGATGACTTTCATAGTATTTTGGATTGGTCAGCATGGCAATTAGTAAAGCAGATTCGTCACGGTTTAGATTGGCAGCTGACTTATCAAAATAATGATGGGCGGCGGCATCGATACCATAAATGCCATTGCCAAACTCTGCCACATTTAGATAGGCGGTCAAAATGCGCTGCTTATCCCACAAGGTTTCTATCATCACCGTGATAATCGCTTCCTCAGCTTTACGGGTATAAGAGCGATGCGAAGTCAAAAATAAGTTTTTGGCCAATTGCTGGGTGATCGTTGAGCCACCCGCTGACATTTTGCCAGTCTCTTCGTTCTTTTTCTGTGCCGCCTTAATGCCTTTCATATCAAAACCATTATGCTGGCTAAACGTCGAATCCTCACTGACAATCGCTGCTTGTTTGGCAGATTTGGCAATGGCGTCATACTCAGCCCATGTCTGGGTGACGGTACCGCCCGTTAAACGATGGGTCAGCATAAACATACTGTTATTAATCGGCTGGGTTTTCCAAATCAACAGGAGCCCCGCGACCAATATATGGAATGCCACGACTAACAACATGAATGCCAATAATAAGCGTTTGATAAATTTGCCAAAACTTGTCATGCGTGCGATATCCGAGTGGTTAAAAAATAGTCATATAAAAAGCGGCTGTCTATAAATGGCGCGCTATAAACGGCAAGCTATCAATAAGATGCTAATAATGCGCAATGATAAATAGCAGGTCATCTTACCTAATCTCACAATCGCTGTCATTATTTACCCCATTTCTTTATCATGTAAATAATACCAAGTGATATGAATACTTTTTCTTAAAAGACTTAAGATAAGCACTTGGCGACAAATGTGATAAACGGACATAAGAACAAGAGCGTGAATATGGATAATGATGATTATAATAATAGCATCGTACCAATGCTACGAGCACGTATGATTGCCGCCAATCCCAACCTTGGTACCGCTGAAAATCAGGATAAATGGTGGCTACTCGGCACATCTGGCTGCCATCTTTGTGACATCGCGGAACAGTTGCTAAGCCAGTTTCAAACAGTGCAGCCCATAAGCTATCAGAATGTTGATATTGCCGATTTTGATGAATCACTCATGATGGAATTTGCCACCACGATTCCTGTGATATTAACGCCATCAAAACGCTTGAATTATCCGTTTTCAGTGCTAGATTTGCAGCAACTATTAGTAGCGTCATAAAACGAATTTTATAAAGCAGTCTTTATAAAACAGCCAATATAAGAACGCCATTATAAAATAATCATAATAATGAGAAACCTATGAAAGATTTAAAGAAAATAACGGAAATCGAAGATTTGCGCCGGGTTGCCGAGCGTAAAGTACCGCGCATGTTTTATGATTATGTCGATTCAGGCTCATGGACTGAGACCACTTATCGCAATAATGAAACTGACTTTGACCGTATTAAATTGCGCCAGCGGGTATTGGTCAATATGGAAGGGCGCTCGCTTACCACTGACATGCTGGGCTCAAAAGTCAAAATGCCCGTTGCTATCGCGCCTACTGGCTTTACTGGCATGATGTGGGCGGATGGTGAGATTCACGCCGCACGGGCAGCGGAAAAGTTTGGCGTGCCCTTCTCGCTTTCGACCATGAGTATCTGCTCTATCGAAGATGTGGCAGAAAACACCAGTGCGCCATTTTGGTTTCAGCTGTATGTGATGCGCGACCAAGAATTCATGGCAAACTTGATTCGCCGTGCTAAGGCTGCCAATTGTTCTGCGCTTATCTTAACCGCGGATTTACAAGTCCTCGGACAGCGCCATAAAGATATCAAAAACGGTCTATCAGCGCCGCCAAAACCTACCCTTGGCAACATATTGAATCTCATGACCAAGCCGCAATGGTGCATGAATATGCTCGGCACCAAACGGCATAGCTTTGGCAATATCGTCGGCCACGCCAAAAACGTTGAAGATATATCATCGCTATCAGCATGGACGGCTGAACAGTTTGACCCTGCGCTGAGCTGGGACGATGTCGCACGTATTAAAGATATGTGGGGCGGTAAGCTTATTATAAAAGGCATAATGGAACCTGAAGATGCCATCATGGCGGCCCGTAGCGGTGCCGATGCGCTAGTCGTCTCAAACCATGGCGGCCGTCAGCTTGATGGGGCGCTGTCCTCTATTGCCGCGCTCGCTGATATCGTGCAAGCGGTACGAGCGGAAAATAGCAATATTGAGATTTGGCTTGATAGTGGTATTCGCTCCGGTCAAGATGTGCTCAAAGCACTCGCTGTAGGCGCTACTGGTACGATGATTGGTCGCGCGTTTTTATATGGGCTTGGTGCTTACGGTGAAGACGGCGTGCGCCGTGCGCTAGAGCTTATTTATAACGAGTGTGATATCAGTATGGCGTTTTGTGGTCATACCGATATCAATCAAGTGACGAATGATATTTTGGTCAAAGGCACTTATGAGAATCTTAAAGTTAATTCTTATTAAACTGGTTCTTATTAAAAAGGTAGCCTTTATTAAATATTCATAACCCACTTATGGGTGACACGCCCTAACCCAAGCCTTTATACTGTACTGATAATTTTTATTGATAATTAGATTTTATGACCATTCAACAATTATTAAAAACCGCGCCCGTCACCACTTTGTTATTAATCAGCTTTATTGGGCTATTTATCATACAGGTGCTGAGCGGCGTCGATGCCAATAATCCATCGACTGAAGAATTGCTGAAATGGGGCGCCAATGCCTTGCCTTATACCATGGACAGTGAACCATGGCGCTTGGCAAGTAGTGCCTTTTTGCATATCGGTCTGATGCATTTATTGTTTAATGGTTTTGCCATGTATTTCTTTGGGCAAATCGCCGAGCCGATGTTTGGCTCAGCGAAGTTTTTGGCTTTATTTTTACTTGCAGCTATCGGTGGCAACCTACTGAACAACCATATTACGTGGCAAGGTATCTTAGATGGCACTGGACAACCGGGTATATCGGCTGGCGCGTCTGGCGGCATCATGGGTATCGGTGCTGCGCTATTGATAGCTGCGCTGTTTAAAATATCAGTCAATGGCATGGTGCTGAATCTTAAAAGCCTGATCATTATTATGGGCATCAACTTGGTGTATGGCTTTGCGGTACCAGGGATTGATAATGCCGGTCATATTGGCGGCGCAGTAACGGGATTGGTGATTGCATTGGCGTTTGCGCTTGCTTACCGTCAGCGGCTGGCTGCTACGCTACAGATTGTACCTAGCCGAGATGGAGATATTTATCAAACGACGTATATCAACTCTCCAGTAAACCGCGATACTGACTTTTCTGCCGACACTTCTCGCTTCGAGAATGACAATCCTCGCTTTGACAATGATGGCAATTTTGATAATAACAGCAGTTTTAATCATGACTCTGCTGTAAACTTACCTGTAAATAGTCATGCCAATCACGCAAGCCTTAATCACAGTAAACTTGATGAACAACAAACAGCGACCAAATCGACGCTTATTTGGCAAGTGTTACCGTGGCTGGTCATGCTGCTGATCAGTATTGGCTTTATATGGTGGTGGCAAGATATTCATCAGCAAATATTACTGGTGCTAGCAGCCATTGAGTAAAACACCAGACTTATTTATTATTCTATTCATCGACTCTGTTTTTACCATTTATCCCACCCACCTATGAGAGCAAATCATGTTTAAATCATCAGCGCTATCGCAACCATTGACGCGCACTGTCCTTAGCGCATTGACCGCTACTGCCCTATTTAGTGTCGCCAGCATCTCTAATGCCGCACTATTTAAGAACAACTTACCGACTGACAAAGATGCAATTTTAAGCGTCGGCGTCAACGTCATGGCAGTAAAATCGGCCTATGACTTGGAAGATAGTACTGAGATAAAAGTATTGCCGGGTGTGTTTTATGATAACAACAGAATCTATGCACGCGGTGCGCAGGCTGGCGCTTATATCATCAATGATGGCACCAATCAGCTGGCCGCTTACGCGCAGCTAGATGGCAGTGAGTTCGACCCTGACGATGCGACTGGCGCGCTGCAAGGTCTGGATAAGCGTAAAGCATCAGCCGCTGCCGGTCTATCGTATCTGCGTCGTACGCCTGTTGGCGGTTTCCGCCTGCAAGTCGCGACTGACGTTTTAGATAATAGTGGTGGCAATACGGCGCGCTTGACCTATCTTGCCAAAATCACTAAAGACAAGCTGACGGTCTATCCAAGCATTGGCTTTGAGTATCATGATGCCGACTATAATGAATACTACTATGGTGTCAGTGCTGAGGAATCAACGAAGACAGGCGTTGCGGCTTATACTTCTAACTCGAGCTTGAATCCGTATATCAATATCAGCGCCAACTATGACTTTAATGAGCGCTGGGCAGGATTTGCCAATCAGAGTTTGAGCTATCTACCAAATGAGCAATACGATAGCCCGATGGTTGACTCGCGTACAGATGCAACGACGACGCTTGGGTTGCTTTATAAGTTCTAATTGAGCGCAATATATAAGATAAAAAAGACCTTGTCACATTACGTGACAAGGTCTTTTACATTCTCTAAATTTATCAGCCTGCTAAAAATTAGCCTTTAAGCTTTTTGATAGATTTAACATCACAACCTTTATAAACGATTTTGCTGCTGGCATCTTGAATATTAACGCTAGATTTATGGTAGTTACCCAGACTTAGCGCACTACTCATAATACTGTAATTATCTTCATCGCCAAACACGGTATCAACATCGTCCGAACGCCCTAAGTTAATAGGCAAAAATCTATCTTTACCGTTTAAGTTAGCACTAGCATAAGTGGGCAAGTTCTGCTTATTGAAGCCATAAGTCACGCTTACCTTGTTATTATTTTGGCAGCTGTAGTTCACTTGTCTAACTTTAACTGCAGTATCATGGCTGGTTGCAGCATCCATAACTTGTTCTGAATAAGCCAGTGCTGAACCTGAAGCTAATGTGGCCGCTAAGATAGCCGATGACGATAATACAGTCGTTAATTTTTTCATAAAAAGCACCTTACTTAGGAAATTACAACAATATGATAGATGAAAGAATCTCCACCCAAATAACCAAATGCTATTTTTAAATACTTTTAATCTGAGCACTTGGAATGTAGGGATATAATAAAACCATAGTTATTTACTCGCTGTTAGTTTAAAGTTTTATTATTGTATAGTTATGTTATAACATAACAAATATTGTAATAGATTGGCATTAAAATATCAATAGAATGTTGCTGCTTTATCAAAGTGTTCTTATGTAATGGTTAAGTGGTTAGCCCTGACTCTAAATAAAAATAGTATTGTTAAATCAAAAAGACCTTGCCACATCCATTTATAAAGGATGACAAGGTCTTTTTACTATTCTAAGAAACTATTAGATAGCTTACTTAGGGTTTACCATATCAGCAGGAATAACCCACTCATCAAACTGAGCTTCAGTTAATAGCTCTAGCTCAACTGCAACTTGCTTCAACGTTTTGTTTTCTTTATAAGCAGTCTTAGCGATTTTTGCTGCGTTTTCATAACCAACATGACGGTTCAATGCGGTCACTAGCATTAATGAGTTATGCAAGAAGTCATCGATTTTGTCTTTTACTGGCTCAATACCAACGGCACAGTTTTCGTTAAAGCTATTGCACGCATCACCAAGTAGCTTGATAGATTGCAATAGGTTAAAGGCAATTACTGGCTTATAGACGTTGAGCTCAAAGTTACCTGATGCGCCAGCCATGCTGATAGTCACATCATTACCCATGACTTGCGCAACAACCATGGTCATCGCTTCTGACTGAGTTGGGTTAACTTTACCCGGCATGATAGAAGAGCCTGGCTCATTTTCAGGAATCGTCAATTCGCCTAGACCACAACGAGGACCTGATGCCAACCAACGTACATCATTAGCGATTTTATTCAAGCTACCGGCTAGCGTTTTTAATGCGCCTGAAGCAAACACTTCGGCATCACGAGCCGCTAGTGCTTCAAACTTGTTCGGTGAGGTCACAAACGGCAAGCCAGTCAATGTCGCTAATTGCTCAGCAGCAGTTACTGCATAGTCAGGATGCGCATTTAGACCAGTACCAACTGCGGTACCGCCTAATGGCAATTCATATAGACCTTGTAACGCATTATCGATACGCACCAATGAATGATCAAGCTGGCTCACATAGCCGCTAAACTCTTGACCTAAAGTCAAAGGAGTCGCGTCTTGCAAATGCGTACGACCAATTTTAACAATGCTATCGAATTCTTTGGCTTTAGCAGCTAGCGTATCACGTAGCGCTTTTACCGCTGGAATCAATAAGCTATTGATTTCACGAGCAGCAGCAACACGAATCGCGGTTGGGAAGCTGTCGTTGGTAGATTGTGCATGGTTGACATGGTCATTTGGATGAATCGGCGTATAGCTACCGCGCTCATTACCAGCAATCTCATTAGCACGGTTGGCCAATACTTCGTTCATGTTCATGTTTGACTGCGTACCAGAACCAGTCTGCCATACAACCAATGGGAACTGATCGGTTAGACCGCCGTTGATGACTTCGTCAGCAGCTTGCACGATTAAATCGCGCTTATCGCCTTCGATACGCTCAAGGCTTGCATTGGTAATCGCAGCGGCTTTTTTTACTAATGCCATTGCTTCAATCATCGGACGTGGCAAAGTCTCGCCACCGATTTTAAAGTTTTCACGGCTACGCTGAGTTTGCGCACCCCAATAAGCATCAGCTGGGACTTCCACGTTGCCCATGGTATCTTTTTCGGTACGAGTTGCCTGATTCTGTGTCGACATAACTACCCTCTTTGATGGTTTGTTGTATAGCTGCTTCGAAAAAGTGCAACACACGCTGCACATAAAGGAAAATACGTTTTAAAGTGCCGTTATGATAGCATGACTTATCATAAATTTCTCCAAGTCCGTGAGGCTAACTGATGTCTAAAAGCACCAGCCAACAACAATCTGCTACTTCGTTATCTGACTCATTACCTGAGTTATCTACTCATGACGCTCACTCTAAAAAAGAGGTTAAAGTCGCTGATAGCTTGGCCAATCCACCCAGACGGCAATTTACCCGTCAGCGCCGTAAGCTCACGGATGGCGAGCGCAGACAATACGCACGTATGGCAAGTTTGCATTTGGTTAAATTGCAACAGCGCTTACCACCGCTCGCCCGTATCGGCTTATATTATGATGGCTTTGGCGAGCTGCCCACTCAGCTACTGTTGGACTGGTGTCAACGCTTAGGCTATTTACCTTATCTGCCTGTGGTTGGTTCGCTCGGACGTACTAGAAATGGCAACGATGATAAACGGCTGCGCTTTGTGCCTATTTATCAGTCGAAACTACTTAATATACCGACGCGCATTCATAGCTTAGGTATGAAACAAAACCATCATCGCCGACTGCTTTGGGCGCGCGAGTTAGATGTGATTATCTGTCCATTGGTCGCGGTCGATAAAAAAGGCAACCGCATGGGCATGGGTGGTGGCTTTTATGATACGACCCTTGGTAAAAGCCATCAGTCTGGCTCTAAAAAACCGCTGAAGATCGGTTGGTGTTACGACTTTCAAGTCCTTGAGCAATTAGAACGTCAACTATGGGATGTGCCATTAGATGGTTTGATTACACCAAGTGGGTTGAGGTGGTTTCGATGAATGATAATAAGAAATCTCTAGATACTAACTCTAGTGCAGAGAATGTCGAACAACATTTGCAAGAGTTAGAAAAAGCGGATTATGAGCTGCTATATTATAGTCAAGAGCAGACTTTTAGCGCTGATGAGCTGGCAAGAGTTATCAATGAACGCCGCTTAAATGAGCTGATGGCGCAGAGTGATGAGTTTTTGAATGGCTTGAATCTTGAGATTACCGATTTTGATGAATAGTATTGAGAAAGGCATACATGACTCTATGACAAAAAACCAAAAAGGCGAATGATTATAAAATCACTCGCCTTTTTCATGTCTATTATCAGAGTTTGGATTATTACTTAAAGCACCATCGCCGCAATCCAACCAAACACCAATAACGGAATATTGTAATGGATAAAGGTCGGCACCACACTGTCTTTGATATGGTCATGCTGCCCATCGACGTTTAGACCAGAGGTTGGTCCAAGCGTTGAATCTGACGCTGGCGAACCGGCATCACCAAGCGCGCCAGCTGTACCGATAATTGCAACGGTTGCCAAAGGCGAAAAACCTAAAGAGATACATAGCGGCACATAAATTGCCGCCAAAATAGGAATGGTCGAAAATGACGAACCAATACCCATTGTTACGATTAAACCTATTAATAGCATAATAAATGCGGCCATCGCTTTATTACCTGCAAATAAAGACGCAGCACCATCAACCAATGGTTGAATTTGTTCGGTTGCTTTCATGACTTCGGCAAAACCTTGCGCGGTAATCATAATAAAGCCAATCATCGCCATCAATTTAATACCGTCATTAAAGACCGTATCGGCATCACGCCATTTGACCACGCCCGTTGCCATAAAGACACCAAAACCAAACATTGAACCGAGTAATAGTGAGTCGGTATAGAGCTGTACAACAAAGGCGGTGACAATAGCAATCAGTGCGACGATGGTTTTCATCTTGCTTTGCGTTTGTGCATCGGCGGCGGTTTTGCTTAAAGAATCATTTTCTACTACCGCATCGCGCGCTTGTTTATCGATTGCTAGCTGCTGATACTGACGCGGCTTACGATAGCTGATAAATACTGCCACTAGCAAACCAACGAGCATGCCAAGTGCTGGAATCGCCATGGCTTTGGTGACCGAAATATTCGATACATCAATACCCGCTTCACCGACGTTTTTAAGCATGATTTGATTGAGATAAATATCGCCAAAGCCATAAGGAATAAACATATAAGTGGTCACAAGACCAAAAGTAATCAGACAGGCAATTAGGCGTCTATCGATTTGCATGCGGTTAAAGGCAAGCAATAAAGGCGGTACAAGCAGCGGAATAAAGGCGATATGAATCGGGATTAAGTTTTGGCTAAAGCAGCTCATGGTAACCAGACCGGCAAACAGCATGTATTTAATCATGCCACTAGTGCCACCGGCATCAATGCGCTTGATGACCGCTCCTGCCAAAGACTGCGGCAAGCCCGAATGCGCAATCGCTACCGCAAAAGCACCCAATAAGGCATAAGACAGCGCGATTTGCGCGCCATTACGGATACCTTCTTGAAAAGCATTTAAGGTATCAGTCATGCCAAGACCAGCAATCAACCCACCTGCCAGCGCCCCGATTAATAAACTGAGTACCACGTGTACCCGCGCCAAAGACAGCCCTAGCATGATGACTACCGCTAGTAGCACCGCATTGATGGTCATATTCTCGCCCCTTACCCTATGTTTTTTGGCCCGCTATTGACACGCTATTGTCATATTGCCGACCTATTTATTTCGCCCTAGCGTTTTAACTCACACTTTAATCCATATAGTTGCTATTTGAACGGAGCGGTTAAGACGCGCGTCATTTTACCTGATTTTAGCCATAAAGCCCACGCGCAAAACCTAGCGGATATCAGCGACAATGCAAATAAAGGCGCAATATTCTCCTTGCGGTTGGTCATATAGCCTTGCAATTTCATTTAGCAGCACCATTTATCTAAACATGAACCACTAACTTGACTTTACAAGTCTGGTGAACGAGGAAGAATATATGAGTGAACATAAAATTGCCCAAGACAATATCGACATCGATGTCGACGTTTCATCTAACGTTTCTGATGATAATGCTCTAAATACCTCATCTGATGATATGTTGGAAAACGAGTCGGCGTCTGAAACGGTTAAAAACGAAACTGTCGAAGACAATGAGAGTAAAGGCAGCGATTCTGAAGGCATTAAAGCTAAAGACGCTGAAGAAAACTATTTACCGCTACTAGCGTTGCGCGATGTGGTTGTTTATCCGCATATGCAAATTGCCTTATTTGTCGGCCGTGCGCCATCGGTGAAAGCTGTTGAATTGGCACAAGCCGAATATGGTAATAAAGTATTGGTGGTGGCGCAAAAAGACTCACTGACCGAAGATATTGATCAAGATAACTTGTATCAATACGGAACTGTGTGCCGCATTGTCAGCACCATGCCGCATGATAGCGATGAGAATTGCATCAAAGTGCTAATTGAAGGTCAATACCGCGCGCGCGTTAATAACATTGAAAATCATGACGAGCTATTGATGGCAAGCTTTGACCGTGTTGACCTCGATGTCAGTATGGATGAGAGCCAACAGAAAAACACCATTCAAGCCTTAACCACGTTGTTTGAAGGCTATGCCGACGCACGTTTGCGTAATGCGCGTGAGCTAACTCGCGTGGCAAAACGCATCGATGATTTGCTTGAATTGGTCTATTTCATCTCAACCCGCGTGTCGATGGATTTGGATATTAAGCAGTCGTTTCTAGAAGAAGACGATATCAAAACCCACATCAACACCTTGACTGAGTACTTAGTGAAGCAAAGCGCTGAGCAGAATATCGAGCAAGATATCCAAGATGCGGTTCGTCAGCAAATGGAAGACAATCAGCGCGAGTACTTCTTAAACGAGAAGATGAAAGCCATCAAAAATGAGCTGTCAGATATGAATGACGGTGCGTTCGATGGTGAAGACGATGTGGCTGAGCTTGAGCAGCGTCTAGAAGATGCTAACTTGCCAGAAGATGTCCGCAAAAAAGCCGAGCAAGAGCTGAAAAAACTCAAAATGATGCCACCTGCATCGAGTGAATCGTCAGTGGTACGCAACTATATTGAGTGGATTTTGGACACGCCGTGGAATGCGACGACCAAAGTTTCGATTAATTTAGATAAAGCCAAAACCGTCTTAGACGAAGACCATTACGGCTTGCAAGATGTAAAAGACCGCATTTTAGAATATCTCGCTGTACAATCACGCGTGAAAAAACTGCGCGGTCCGATTCTTTGCTTAGTCGGTCCTCCTGGTGTTGGTAAAACCTCGTTGGGTGAATCGATTGCGCGTGCAACCGGTCGTAAATTTGTGCGTATGGCGCTTGGCGGCGTCCGTGATGAAGCGGAAATCCGTGGTCATCGCCGTACTTATATCGGTGCGATGCCGGGTAAAATTGTGCAGTCATTGGCGAAAGTCGAAGTTAAAAACCCGCTGTTCTTATTAGATGAAATCGATAAGATGGCGCAAGACTTCCGTGGCGATCCAGCGTCAGCCTTGCTTGAAGTGCTAGATCCATCACAGAACGATACCTTTAACGACCATTATCTCGATATGGACTTAGATTTATCGCAAGTGATGTTTATCTGTACTGCCAACAGCATGGATATCCCGCCTGCCCTGCTTGACCGCATGGAAGTCATTCGTCTACCGGGTTATACCGAAGAAGAAAAGGTCAATATTGCGCAGAAGTATCTTGTGCCAAAAGCGATTAAAAATAATGGTCTCAAAGAAGGCGAAATTGAGATTGTTGAAGCGGCATTACATAGCATCGTACGTAGCTATACGCGTGAAGCCGGTGTGCGTAACCTTGAGCGTGAAGTCAATAAAATCTGCCGTAAAGTGGTTCGTGGTTCGGTCGAAAGTCATGGCGCACGTGCTCCGAAAAAAGCAGAACGTCAGCTAATCGTGGTCGATGACAAGAATATCGATGACTATCTAGGTGTGCATCAGTATGACTATGGTCTGGCGGAAGAAGAGCCTGAGATTGGTCGTATTACGGGGCTTGCTTGGACACAAGTCGGTGGCGAGCTATTAACCATCGAAGCCGTGGCGATGAAAGGTAAAGGCGAGCTGAGCTTTACCGGTTCACTCGGCGATGTGATGAAAGAGTCGATTCGCGCTGCCATGAGCGTGGTACGTGCTCGTGGTGATAGCTTAGGCATTGATTACGAGACCTTTAAAACCACTGACGTCCACGTACATATGCCAGAAGGCGCAACCCCGAAAGATGGTCCATCTGCTGGTGGTGCGCTAACCACAGCGCTGGTCTCGGCCTTAACTGGCATTGCCATTCGTCCAGATATTGCGATGACAGGCGAGATTACCTTGCGCGGTAAAATCCTGCGCATCGGTGGTCTAAAAGAGAAGTTACTTGCTGCGCATCGCGGTGGTATCAAGCATGTGTTGATTCCAGCGACCAACGAGCGTGACTTGGCCGATATCCCTGATAACGTCAAAGCCGGTCTGACTATTCAGCCAGTGGCAACGATTGATGAGATATTAAAAGTTGCCTTGGTCAGTATGCCAGTGCCGCTTAAGCCTACTAAAGTGACGGTTGATAAAACCTCAGGTAAAGCATTACACAATTAATTATTCATTCAATCTTATAAATCAAAAAGCCGCTCATCGTCATGATGGGCGGCTTTTTTTGGCAATAATAAAAAATAATTTGGTTAAGACCTTGTGCTATATTTTAGACAAAGGTTTATTAATTAGGAAAGTACAATGTTAAAACATTTAAGGGTGCCTCTAGTTGTAATAAGCACATTACTACCCCTCGCTTTATTAGGCTGCCAAACCAGTACCGTTATCGATGATAAAAACTGGTCAGCGACCACGCTCGAATCCAGACTGTTTCAAACCACCACAAAATATGAGTGGCAATTAACCCATGTCAGCGATGATAATGGTCGAATTAAGCCTTTTAACCAAAAGCTGCCTTTGATAATGGAGGTACATCCAAGCCTTTTAACATTTACAGAAGGCTGTCAGCTTAACCAAGTTTCTTTTGATATGTGGTTACCATTACCGTACCTTTACTGGCAAATCAATGTCAGAGAACTATCTGATAACTGCACCACAGTAAACCATTCAATTATCGAAAATTTGAGTAATAAAAACACAATCAAAAACAAAACAGGAAATGTCGTAAATGGTGTTTTTATACCCTATTCAGATACAGATTTCAGATTTGATCCAGTACTACCAAACTCTGCACAGAGTTCTAACAAGACATTAAAACAGCTGGCTCTAAAAACCAATAAAGGAAAAACACTGATTTTTTCGGGTACGCCCAAGCCTGAATATCCTGTGGCGGGCATACCGCTTACCAATGAACTATTAGAGCAATACCAATGGCGTCTTATTAGTGCAACTGACGATACTAATAAAACTATTAATAAATTTAATCGTCCAGATGTACCTATTACTGCAAACTACAGACTTGGTTCACATGATTATAGCAATCCTCAGCAAAGTAGTTTTAGCCAAGGTGTTGGATTTTCTGTCGGATGCAATGGGGCTGGTGGGTCTTATGCTTTATCTACTAATCAAACGTTGCTAATTGGTGGCAACCCTTCAACGATGGTAGGGTGTGGTGATGACATTGATGATATTGAATCAAGCCTTAGCCGCCTAATGCTTTATAGCTCTAGTCAGTTAACACTGAACAATCTTGATAATCAGAGGATATCTAATCCTTCTGATAATTCTAAATCCAGCTATCTCCTTACTCAAAAGTTAGAATCAGGCGAAACGCTTATTTGGCAAAACGAAGCAAAGAAAACACCATAAACCATTTGCAAACCCATACGATACTTACATTTATTAACCGATTGTTGCGCATTTGATGAATAACTATATCTAACGCTTGGCTATACTGGTTGCGGTATTAGGCAATATTTGAATATCTTAACTAAAACTATAGAAACTCATCATAACGATCAAACATAAATGGAGATAATAATGAATAAGACGATGCTTGCAAGTGCCCTATTATGTGGTTCAGCGTTAGTAATGACAGGTTGCCAAACCGTCGAAGGTCAAATGCAAACCGGTAATCCACTGAGCCAACCTGCGCTAAAATCTACGATCAATGCAGTCGCTGGTAATAAGAATGAAGTGGGTCAAGTATTTCTACGTCCAGTTGATGGCGGTGTACAAGTCTACGGTAAGCTTATGAACCTGCAACCAGGTAAAACGGTATCACTACACATCCATGAAACCGGTAGCTGTGCTGATATGGGTAAAGCGGCAGGTGGTCATTTTAATCCAGATAATAAACCGCACTCTAACCCTGATGATATGAATGGTCATGCGGGCGATTTGCCGAACTTAACCGCCAATGCTGATGGTGTTGCTACTATCAACTTTGTAAATAAGAAAATCTCCGCTGCTGATGCCGGGAAATATAGTGTTAACCGCTTAGCATTTATCGTACACAGCGGAGTTGACGACTATACTAGCCAGCCAGCTGGTAATGCAGGCGATCGCGTTGCTTGCGGTATCATCGAAAAGAACTAATCGTATTTAGCCAATAACTTTTAAAGCTTAATACTGTTAGTATCATTAAACTTTAAACCATAAAAAAACCTCTTAGATTATCTAAGAGGTTTTTTTATGGTTTAAAGATATGGCTTAGAGATAAAGTGGTTAAAGAGGCTTACTCTTCTACCCATTCACCATTACGCCAATACACACCCCAACGCGTGGCTTTGCCGTTTTTCTCAGAGCCGATATACTGCTCTTTTTTCTTACGCGACCAACGTAGAATGGTTGCATTGCCATCTGGGTCTTCATCTGGTCCTTCAAAAAGATACTGGAACTTGTCTTCCATCTTATCTTTGATTTCGCGTAGCTCAGCAAGCTTTGGCGGACGTGTTTCGCGTACTTTCGGGAACTTAGATGCTGCTAAGAACATTCCAGCCGCGCCTTCACGTAAGATAAAATAATCATCGTGCTTGGTTGATTTTAGCTCTGGCAGATGAATAGGATCCATACGCGGTGGTGCAGCTTCGCCGGTTTTCAGTACTTTACGGGTATTGTCACATTTCTGACAAGCAAAGTAAGGACCAAAACGTCCGGTCTTTAGCTCCATCTGCCCATCACATTTATTACAGTCGATGGTTGGAGCGTCTGAACCCGGTACTTCAAACTTACCTTCTTCTAAGATATAACCGTCGCAATCAGGATTATTACCACAGATATGGAGCTTGAGACCACCGTCGACGATATAGCCATTCATGGCCGTACCGCATTTCGGGCAGCGTTTTTTCTCCATCAAATCTTTAACTTCAGCCGCTTCGTCATCGCCTTCAGCATCATCAAGATTGGCAAACGCTTCGACCGGCATTAAGTTCTTAGTGCCTTTACAGCGCTCTTTTGGCGGTAAGTTATATCCAGTACAACCTAAGAATACACCTGTTGAACCCGTACGCAGTTGCATCGGACGATCACAAATATCACAATGTACATCTGGCACATCAGTTGGATCATTCGGACGCATGCCATCTTTTTCTTTGGCACGATCTAGAGTCTTTTTAAAGTCGCCATAAAAGTTATCGAGGACATCTTTCCAATCCGTATCGCCCTCAGCAACATGGTCAAGCTTGTCTTCTAATGCAGCGGTAAAGGTATAATCCATCAAATCTGGGAAACTGGCGGTCAGTCTATCAGTAACGATATCACCCATTTTTTCGGCAAATAAACGCTTATTTTCAAGCTTTACATAACCGCGATCTTGAATGGTCGAAATGATAGAAGCGTAGGTCGATGGACGACCAATGCCTTTCTTCTCAAGCTCTTTGACCAAGCTTGCCTCAGTGTAGCGCGGTGGCGGCTTGGTAAAGTGTTGGCTAGGATCGAGCTTATCTAGTGTTAATTTATCGCCTTTTTTGACATCTGGCAATAAAGTATCGTCGGTCTTCGCTGGTGGCATGACTTTAGTAAAGCCATCAAACACTAACGTACGACCACGCGCTTTTAGCTCAACATCATTGGCAGCAACAAATAGATTCACTGACAAGTATTTTGCTGGCAGCATCTGACAGGCAACAAACTGACGCCAAATCAGCTCATATAAACGAATGGCATCACGCTCAACACCTTTTAGCTGGGTTGATTTCATATTGACGTTAGACGGACGAATCGCCTCATGCGCCTCTTGTGCGCCTTGTTTATTGCCATAGAAGTTTGGCTTTTCTGGCACATATTTTGCGCCATAGCTGTCTTCGATATAACCACGTACGGCAGCTAATGCATCACCAGACAAGAAAGTCGAGTCGGTACGCATATAAGTAATATGACCGGCTTCGTATAAACGCTGCGCCAAAATCATGGTTTTCTTAACCGAAAAACCCAAGCGCGTACTGGCGGCTTGTTGCAACGTCGAGGTGATAAACGGCGCACTTGGACGTGATTGCGTTGGCTTCTCTTCGCGTTCTTTAACGATAAAGTCGCTTGAGTTAAGCACTGCTAAGACTTTATCGGTCTGTTCTTTATTGACAAGCTTTAGCGTTTTGCCACCTTGCTTGGTCGCTTCTAGACGAATGGCAATTTGCTCAGCATCTTTTTTACTGCTAGCGACGTGAGTATCAGCATGAATCTGCCAGTATTCTTCTGGAATAAAGGCGCGTATCTCATGTTCTCTTTCCACCACCAAACGCATGGCAACTGACTGGACACGACCTGCTGACAGTCCGCGAGCAACCTTTTGCCAAAGTAGTGGCGATACCATAAAGCCAACGACGCGGTCTAAAAAGCGCCGCGCTTGTTGGGCGTTCACACGGTCAATATCAAGTTTGGATGGTTGCTTAAAGGCATTTTGAATGGCAGATTTGGTAATCTCATTAAAGACCACGCGCTCATACTTACTGTCTGCGCCGCCGATGACTTCTTTTAGATGCCAAGCAATCGCTTCCCCTTCTCTATCCATATCCGTTGCGAGATAGATTTTGTCAGCATCTTTAGCTAAGGCTTTAAGCTCTTTGATGACCTTGGTCTTGTTAGGCAATACCTCATAGACTGCCGCCCAGTTATGTTCTGGGTCAACGCCCATGCGCCGTACCAATGCTTGCTGGGTTTTTTCTTCTTTGCTCAGGCTGTCATCTTTTTTGCTCGCCGCTGGCTTCTTCGCGCTTTTGCTCGCGCCCACTGGCAAATCACGGACATGACCAATACTTGAGCGTACGATAAAGTCATCGCCCAAGTATTTATTGATAGTTTTTGCCTTGGCGGGTGATTCTACGATCACCAAAGACTTGCCCTTTGGACTGTCTTTAGTTTTGTCAGCAGCCGCAGCTGGACTTTTTTTGGTTGCGGGTTTTGCCATAAGTGACGACACCATAATAAGTAAATTGAAATAAGGATAAATTCAGCAGCATGGCAATTTATAATAGTTAGTTATAATGGCTCAGCGAATTATTGTAGTAAGGGCTGCCGATAAAAACGGTTATAAAACAAACAATAACCATAACGCATAGATACAGTTATAAAGACGTTACACTGCTAAGCGTTAAGCTGTCAACTTAAAATGACTGAGAGTTTGCCAAAAGGACTTGCATATTGCCTCTTAATGGAGACGAAAAATTCATTTGCTAGCTCATCGCGATTTTTATAGCTGCTTTTGCATCTGTAATGCCCATCTCTCAAGGTTTTCTTTCAGTGCCAGCAAGTCAGCCTCAATCAATTTTTGCTGATAAGCAGGATTGGTCGATGGACGCACATAAGCGATATCTTCCCAATAAATAACGATACTATTGGCCTTGGTTAATAGACCTTTGACAAATGGTTCAATACTAACGGGCAAATCGAGTGGCATCTTATCCAGACTAAAATTGGTCTTTTTGACATCCGTTTTGGTATTGTTTTGGCTGGAACGAATGGCACTCGGAATAGTCAGTTTGGTATCTTCTGTGGACGTATCAACAAAACTGCTATCTGGTCGCCATTGTCCATCAATCACTTGATAGCGAGTATGCGGCAGCTGCATATCGTCTAGCACTAGGCAGTATTGTCCTAGCATCCCGCGACCATACTCATTGTCTTTGCCCTTTACCCAATCTGGGCAAGTCACCAATTTGGGATTGAGCTGTAAACGACGCGCAGTCATACGCAGCTTATCCAAACGCTGGTCGATTCCGCTAGGTTTGAGCGCCATCATACTCCCTAATACAAATAGTACAATGGCGATCGCAATCCACATTCCCATAACAGTCTGACCTTTTAGCTTAAATGAAGTAATGCTATAAATTAAAATAGGGCTAATAACCTATAAGCGTGGTTATTTATATAAAAAGCTTAAATACAAACGGCTGCTAGTTAATACCTAATATCTACGTGCTTATAATGAGCGCAAACCATTAAAAATCAAGCGCCCTTAAATGCTATCGTTTATAAGTAGCGAAACGCTGAGCAAACCTGACACTTAGCAACGCTTTATTATTTATATTGGCATATCAAATACTTAGTACAGAAAGCTACTGATTCGATAACAAGATGCAAAAAGTTGGGCGCATAAAAAAGTGCTATGATAAACCATTATTTTAAACACGCGCAGGTTTATTATGAATTATCATCTTAAGCGAAACTCATCGACCGCCTCGCAAGTCAGTAAATGTACCGGTAAAATCATGCGTAAACCTCGTCTTGCTATCTTGCTAATGGGTGCAGCCTTGTTTACTTTATCCGGCTGTGCAACGACCCAAAGCCTAACGCCCGAACAATGCCAAAGCAGCAATTGGCAAGAAGTCGGCTATGCTGATGGTATCCGTGGGCGCTCAGGTGCTTACTTTGGGCATTATACCAATCAATGCGCAAGTGTCATTGGCGCAACCTCAAACCGCGTGTTGTGGGAGCAAGGTCGTCAGCAAGGGCTGAAAAATTACTGTACTGAGCTCAATGCCTATAAACTTGGGCGCGAAGGTTATGATTGGCAGCCTGTTTGTCCGCTCGAAGGCATCGAAAAGCTCGAGGAAGCTTACTCCCAAGGGCGCTACTATTATATCCGTCAGCGTGACCTTGATTATCTGCGCTCGCCTTATCCGTTTGGTTATGGCTCTGGACGCTTAGGTTATGGTTATCGCCCATTTGGCTATGGCTGGTAATCGCTTAGCTCAAAGACAGCTAAAAAAAAGATAACCTCGCAAGGTTGCCCAAGCGAGGCCGGAGAAAAAAGTTATTATTTTAATTATTCTTGTTATTGTCTTGGTTGTTTTTTTATTAATAAGCCTACTAGTTTATTTGGGTAGTCTGTTTTTCTAGAAACCGTTCTTCTAAAGGCTGTTTTTCATAGCACATTTATTTTTGAACATTACTCGTTTAAACCTTACTCGTTAACAAATGCAATCTTACTTAGTCCCGCTTGACTGGCAGCCGCCAATACTTGCGCCACGGTATCATACTTACCTTCTTTATCAGCGCGCAGCTGGATAGACGGATCCTTACCGCTCGTCGACTGCGCTTGCAGACGCGCCGCTAACGCTTCCATACTGATTGGCTCATCGTCCCAAAATAAACCTGCATCTTTATCGATGCTAATTTGAATGGCTTCTGGCGGCGCTTGGTTTAGCTCGGCACTGGTCTTTGGTAAATCTAAGGGTACGGTTGGGTTTAGAACCGTCGCCGTCAATAAAAAGATAATCATCAATACCAGCATGATATCGATAAGCGGAATAAGGTTCATCTCATTCATGCTTTGAACGTCATCATCACCCAGTTGAAATGCCATAATTATTCTCAATACCGTTAATTAGCGTCTTTGCCGCTCGTGCTTTTAGCTGATTTTCGCATTACTTTTTTAAAATTGGTTTTTTAAATTACTTTTTGAAACTGCTTTAGCTTAGCGCTTCTTTGTTAAACAATCATGACAGCTGCGATGGTGCTGACTTACGACAAGGTTCAGATAATTGAGCGGTTGGTTACTCAGAGCTTATACTTTTGGTTGATTGTGCCAATAAATCATGCGCTCTATCATTGGCATGGTACATCACGCGGCGATTGATACGCACTGCAAGGTTATAAAACACCACGGCTGGAATCGCAACGGCGATACCCAAACCCGTCATAATAAGGGCTTCACCAACTGGCCCTGCTACTTGCCCTAGTCCTGCTTGACCGCTCGTGCCAATATTATGCAGCGCATGAAAAATACCCCATACCGTGCCAAACAATCCGATAAATGGCGCAATTGCTGCCGTTGTACCAAGGATAGGTAGACCGCGCTCACTGGCAAAACGGTAGCGACCGATATGTTTAAGTAAGGTTTGCTCAATCACCAAACGCCGTGTCGCGCCATCCGTATCAATCAAGCTTGCTTGCTTACTATGAATCTGTGCACTCAAATCATCGGCGACACTAGCAGCCATTTTGCGGCTTTGCAGTATGCGAATGATACCGGTCACCCAAGAGACGATAGATAAGGTAAGGAGCAAGAAAAATAAGGTTCTGGTCACCATATCGCTGTATTGCCAGTAGCTCGTAAAGTCCATATCAGACTCCTTAAAGTGGGATGTCATTACTTGTTGTTTTATTATTATCGATAACAGTTAGTGGCAATAGTGTGTGCCACTTAAATACCGCGATAGCCGTTTTTTGTATCTCTATGGAATTGCATAAGCGATAGGCAAGGTCACATTACCGACCACTGGCACACCGTTTTTGGTAAAGGGTTTAAATTTTCCAGAGCGTACCTGACGCTGCGCTTCTTTATCTACTATCGCATTACCTGATGATTGGACAATTCGCACGCTATCAATGCTGCCTTGTTTATTGACTCTTAATACTAATACCACGTTGAGCGTATCGCCTGAACGGGCTCGCTTGGCGGCACGCTCAGGAAAGCTAAAGTTTGGCGCTGATGCCCAATTGGCATTGCTGGCCGTAAAATTGACAGGCTCATTACTCGCTGATGCCGCAGCTTTGGCGGCAGCATCTGCTTTTGCTCGAACAGCGGCCTCTGCTGCTTGTATCGCAGCCTTTATTTCTGCCGACTTTTTAGCGGCATCATTTGCCGCTTTAGCGTCTGCCTGCGCTTGTGCCTCGCGGGCAGCTTTGGCGTCTACAACCGCCCTAGCGTGGGCATCTTGAGCAGCTTTTTCCGCTTGTGCCGCTATTATCCTACGTTGCTCATCCGCCATCGATGTATCTATTTTAGGGGCTTCTTTTTTAATAATGCCAGGCTTTTTTCTTTCTACTTTAGCAACAGGTTCGATATCAGCCTTCTTGTTCTTTATCTCTAGTGTTTTTATTGTTGGCTTTACTGTTACCACTTTAGTGTTCGATTCTGCTATTGGTTTTTGTTGCGGCTGCGGCTTAGGCGGTTCTATACGTTCAGGCTTTACTTTTGACTGAGTCTTTTGCTGAGCAGCTGCTTGCTCCGCTTCTATCTCAGGCTCGGTATTTGGAGCAGGCAATGAGACAAACTCTATCTCGATAGGCGGCGTATCTACTGGTGGCTTGATTGTTGGCTCAGCAGGTTTCATCGCAACCAATGCTACTGCCGTCAGCACATGCAGCCCCACAACTATCACGATAGCGATGAGTATCAGTTTAAGGGGTGGCGTGTCTAAATCCGTTGAGTTCATAACAACCTAATAATTAACAGCCATGCATTCATACTGGTGGGCAACAATGGCGTAGATAATAATGCAAACGAGAATTATTATCAATAATAAATTTAATATTTTCTTTTTAATCAGTGTTGATTGTGCAATTTTTTATGATTGCTCAGCCACATAAAAATTTGCGCGAGCAACCTCCTTATCTTAAGCAGCCTTATCCGGTAAGCCTAATCTGTCTATCAAGTTTTACTATTAGAATATAGGATTAGAGTGGTACATTCACCTAAAAAAAGTGACGTTAATAAAAACCGTTATCATTTCAATTGATAATGAGTCTCAATTACTTTATCATAGCCCTTATAAAATTTAGAAACGCTTAATAGCATTAATAAACCAACCAAACGAGTACTGTATTAGCGTATCCCTCAACGGCGCTTGTTCAGCTCTTTTTGCTTTCGACATTTACAGTTGCAGCTGATGATTTAAGGGCTGCTTACACATCTGATATACCGAGTTAACTATGCCTACCACCCTATTATCCAATCGCTCCACTACTTCTTTTTTTAAACGTCCATTATTGACCGCTATGATGACTGCACTCGTCACCACTATTAGCATGGCCGGTTGTAGCTCACCTGAGTCCAACGACTCTGAGCCAGCAGATGCCAAGACTGAGAACCAAACGGCAGATAATGCCTCAAATGTTGCTAATAATGACAACGTTTCTGTGGCGACCATTGCCGTTGATACGACAAAAGGTAAGGTCGACTTGGCAATGAATCCGTCACCACTGGTGGTCTATGATATGACTTTGATGCAAGATCTGGCAGCGCTAGATGTGGCTGTCGATGGCATGCCAAGTGGGCTGCACTTAGACAATCTACACTCTAAGACCCAACCTGAGCCAAAAGCCGTCGGTACTGTATTTGAGCCAGATCTTGAAGCATTGAACGCCATGCAGCCACAAGCTATTTTGGTCGGCTCACGGATGGCAGAAAAATACGATTCGCTTTCAAGTATTGCGCCAACGCTTGATATGACCATTGATGCGGCAAATATTTATGAGTCGAGCAAGCAACGTCTGCATGATTTGGGTGCATTGTTTGGTAAAAGTGATCAGGCAGCGAAACTGCAAGGTAATATCGATGGGCTCATCGACGAAACCAAAGTGTTAACCAAGGACAAGGGTAAAGGCTTAGTGGTGATGGTAAATGGCAATAAGCTGTCCGCCTACGGTGATAAGTCACGCTATGGCTTTATTCATACGGTATTAGATATTCCAATGGCTGATGACCAAATCGCCGACGCGCGTCACGGTCAGCCTGTATCTTTTGAATATCTACAAAAAACCAACCCTGACTGGTTATTCGTTGTCGATCGCAGTGCTGCAATTGGCGAAGACGGCGCTGGCGCAAAAGCAGTATTGGACAATCCATTGGTCGCGCAAATCAATGCCTGGAGTAATGATCAAGTGGTTTACCTTAGCCCAGATTCTTACCTAGCATTCGGTGGTTACTATCAATGGATGCAGGACTTGACTACCATTAAAGATGCTTTTGCTAGCGCGAAATAGACCTGATAACGATACGAGCCATATTTCTTAATTACCCACTTATAAGCCAGTAGACGTTATGTCGTTATTTTCATCTCGCGCTCATGCCAGTGTCAAAGACAATCCTGCTTTGCCAGCTGTACCATCAAGTTGGCAAAAAAAGACTCGCAATGGTCTGAGTCCTAAACATCAACGTGCCGCCATACCACCATGGTTAATCAACACAGGTAGCCTCATTATCATGGGGTTTTTGGTGTTGTTAAGCTTATCGATTGGGGTGGCGGACTTTTCGTGGGCGGGTATCTTTCACAGCATTATCAATCATAGCGCCAACTCAGATAGCTCACTGCTATTGGTCAGCCGTATACCGCGTACCATTGCCATCATTTTAACTGGTATCGCGATGGCGGTGGCTGGGATGATTATTCAAGTAGTGCTAAAAAACCGCTTCGTTGAACCATCGATGGTAGGTGCGACTCAAAGCGCGGCACTGGGTTTATTGGTCGTCAGCCTACTGTTTCCAGCCAGCGCACTCATCGTAAAAATGGGCGTGGCAACTGTCACTGCGGTGTTTGGCATGATGCTATTTATGCTGCTCATTCACCGTATTCCGCCGACTGATTTTTTGATGATTCCGCTAATTGGCATTGTCTTTGGCGGCATAATTGAGGCGGTGACGACCTTTATCGCTTATCAAACTGAATCGTTACAGATGCTTAGCGTTTGGCAATTTGGTGACTTCTCTGTCGTATTAGCCGGTCGTTATGAGTTGTTGTGGCTAACAGGTGGACTGTGCGTGCTGGCTTATATCATTGCCGACAAGCTGACCATCGTGGGTTTGGGGGATAATATCGCGCTAAACTTAGGGATTAGTAAACGCCAAGTCACGTGGCTTGGCGTCGGTATGGTGGCGATGATGAGCGCTATCGTCGTCGTGACGGTTGGCATGATTCCCTTTATTGGCTTGGTCGTACCCAATATCGTCAGCCGATTGATGGGTGATAAATTACGCCGTAGCTTGCCAGCAGTCGCACTACTAGGTGCTTCAGCAGTATTACTCTGCGATATCATCGGACGCTCTATTCGCTACCCGTTTGAAGTGCCAGTCGCTACCGTCTTTGGTGTGGTTGGCACCGTACTATTTTTATGGCTGTTATTACGCGCGCCTTCTGAGCAATAAAGCTCATTAACTGGCAACTCACTAATAGAAGCTTATTAATAATCGTTACTAACAATAACCTATTAATCACAGCTAACTCTTTTCTTAATTTATTCGTCCTGTTGTCTGATTAGATAAGCTTGGCGTTGTTACTACTAAAGGTAGCATAGTAGGATTTACGTATGTTCTCACCGTTTAAACATGACTTTATAAATGACAGTTCTACAAAGTCTGGCTCAGCAGAAAATTGTGTTCTAACAAATGCTACTTTGCAAAACGACAGTCATGCAAACATTTCTGGACAGAGTCATTTAGCACAACTTTGGGCATTTATCGCCAACCATCCAAAATCAATTGCCGCCATTATCTTATTGATCTCAATGACACTATTTTTGACGCTCAATGTCAACGGTTATTGGGATTTTGCATTACCGCTACGTGGTAAGAAATTACTGGCGCTCATGGTGGTCGGTTATGCGATTGGCGTATCGACTCTGCTCTTTCAAACCTTAACGCACAACCCTATTCTAACGCCATCACTGTTGGGTTTTGACTCGCTATATGTCTTGCTACAAAGCTTATTGGTATTCTTTTTGGGTGCGATGAGCTTTACTAGCATTAATCCTATTGCCAAATTCACCCTTGAAATTATCCTCATGTTCGGCGCGTCCTTATTGTTATTTCGACTGTTATTTTCAAAAAACAGTCAGGATTTGACGCGGTTGATATTGGTGGGCGTTATTTTTGGCGTATTGTTTCGCAGCTTATCGGCACTGATTGCACGCCTGATTAATCCTGATGATTTCGTGGTCGTACAATCTGCCAGTTACGCACAATTTAATACGGTCAATCCGCAACTGCTTGGTATCAGCCTTTTTATCTGCATCATAAGCGCGCTATTTATCTGGCGCTGGCGTTATCAATGCGATGTATTTATGCTCGGTAAGGCGCAAGCGATTAACCTTGGCATTAATTATCAACGCTTAGCATTTGGGCTATTAACGGTCATCGCAGTATTGGTCGCCACGGCAACCGCATTGGTCGGTCCAGTGACTTTCTTTGGTTTACTGGTCTGCGCCTTAACCAATCGCATCGCGCGTCATATGTATCATAGTGAACGACTGATATTGGTCAGCTTGGTGGCGATGATTTGCTTAGTACTCGGTCAGACGGTATTCGAGCAAGTGCTGGGTATGGCAGGTGTACTGTCAGTGGTAATTGAATTGGCTGGTGGCTTGGTATTTTTAATACTGATTTTTATGACTCAGCGTCGTTAATGACACGGCGTATTGACCTGTATAAAAGAGCTTAAACTATTTAAAACTGACCAAGAATTTATCTAAAAATAAGAATGACTATGATTAAACTCGATAATATCTCCCACTATATTGGCAAACAGCAAATCCTGCATGAAATCACTCTATTTTTGCCACCCTCACAAATTATTGCCTTAATAGGCCCAAATGGTGCGGGTAAATCCACCTTGTTTTCAGTGATGGCACGACTGCAACCGCTACAGTCAGGACAGGTAAGTTTCGTTGTAGATAATGAGGAACGTGATATTGTCAGCTGTCATGCGCGAACATTGTCTAAGACAGTGGCGATGCTCGGGCAAGACAATCAAGTGCAAGGGCGATTGCGCGTGCATGAGCTGCTGATGTTTGGCCGTTATCCTTACCATCAAGGGCAACCAACAGCGAATGATGAAAAAAAAGTGCAGGATATTATCGAACGCTTTGAGCTAGAACCATTAGCCGAGCGTTTTTTATCAACATTATCCGGTGGTCAACGGCAACGCGTGCTGATTGCGATGATTGTCTGCCAAGATACGCCGTATTTATTGCTTGATGAGCCACTGAATAATCTGGATATGTACCATGCTGGTCGCCTGATGCGTGAGCTGCGCGAATTGAGTCGCAGCCAGCAAAAAACCGTGGTGATTGTCCTGCATGATATCAATCAAGCGGCGCAATTCGCCGATACGGTGGTCACTATGAAAGCAGGTCAGGTAATGGCCGTTGGCAGACCAACCGATGTCATCACCCAAGAGACGGTGAAGGACTTATATAACGTCGATGTGACGGTATTAAATCATCAAGGTCGACCAGTGATTGTCGATACATTATTATAACGCCGTTTTATTGTACTACGGACTCCTTATAATTTAACTATGTCATATTGCTGTTTATATTTGCCACTTATAGCCCTAATGCAGCATCTTCCCCTCCCAAAGTAATACAGCACATATTGGGTGTGATATCAGCGATACGTTTTACTTCTAACACTCTTGGGCTAGGTTTACTCATTTTTAGCCCCTTTTATTTTTGCTGTTATATTTTAAATATTAAAATAACTCTTCCTTGGGCGTGCCTTGATTTCAAAAGCATCCATAAAAAAGCCAGCTCTCTTAGACAGAAAGCTGGCTCGTTTGTGTGCTTTGCTAATAAACTATAAATGCAGACTTAAAACTGATAGGTTAAAGAAGCTTTGACATTACGACCCGGCTCAAAGTCGGTGCGTAAAGTACCATCGTCAGGGCGTGGCGCCACGATACGTGAGGCATGACTGGCATAGGTTTCATCAAAGATATTGTAGACCCCAACCGTCGCTTTTAAACCGTCTACTTGTTTTGGTGAATAACTCATAAAGATATCATGGACATCATAGCCCGGTTTTTCAATATCGTCACCACCTGTATTTGGCGTCACTGAAGCGACATAGGTACTGCGCCAGCCAAGCTCTGTGGTGTCCGTTGGCGCGTAACCAAGGTTGACCATGTACTTATCACCAGAATCAGAGCTACTCCCTGTCACTGAAGAAATGCTATGACCACTGTCTTCACCTTTACTACGGGTATGAGCGTAGCTTAAACCCATATTAAAGTTATTCATTTTATAGTCGGCGGCAAGCTCGACACCTTTAATTTTATAGTCTTCGTCTTTATTAATCGCACCTTGGCAGCTACCGCCTAACTGACCTGTCGCACAATCTAAACCAATACGACTACCGCCAGAACGTACAAATTCAATATAATTTTCGATATTTGTTTCAAAGTATTTCGCACTTAATTGCAGCGCGTCATCATCAGTGGTCAAACCACGTAAAGTACTGACAATACCAACCTCTGCGTTATCACCTTCTTCTGCCTTTAAGTCATTGTTAACAAAGGTTCCAGCACCATTTTGGTTAAAAATCGCTTGGCTTAAATCTGGACCATTGAATAACTGCGTATAACTGGCAAATAATTGTGTACGCGGGGCAATCTCATAGCTGGCGGCCAAGCCACCGACGACATTATTATAAGTCTTACCACCAGCGACGAATTCTGGAGAATCATAACGGTCATAGCGTACGCCCGGCGTTAGGCTAAACTTGCCCATTTGCCATTGGTCTTCTAGATAAACTGAGGTATTTTTTGCCTCATCAGTGCCTGTACTAGTACCGTCACGCGCCATTTCAGACTCTTTTTTATAATGCTCAACCCCAGCGATAAGCTTATGGGTGCCTGAGATACCCTCAACGATACTATTATCAATCACACTGGTATTCTGAATTTTACCGCCTGTTGTTTTAACGCCTGCTTCCCAGTCATAACCAGGATTTACCGTATAGTCAGTATCTCTTGAAATCCTAGTTTTGGTTTGATAAACATTGCTATCAATATCAATCAATTTATTAACTGGATTGTAAGTATAGTCTAGCCCATACGTATCGCGTTTTACTTTATGCGGTAGTATCTCATTCCAGCTACCCACGCCTGGACTGGCAGGGAAATCAGGGCGTAATGGGAATCTCCCTTCGTTTTCGGTACTGCTAAAGCTTGCACCTACATGATGTTCATCGCCGACATAGGCACCGACTTTTAATAGAATATTTTCGCCCTTGCTGTCTTCAGTTTGAATCTTACGACCTTCACCGTCTTCACCCGCCTCGGCATCACGTTTGCCATAATAGGCAAGCAAATCCACGTTCTCAGTTGGCGCGGCAAATACCGTTGCTGATGTCAGTAACTCATCATTATTGCTGGCATAACCTGCATGAAGCTTGGCACCTATCTTTTGACCAGGTTTGAGCAAATCTGCGGCATCAACGGTTTTAAATGCCACCGCGCCGCCAAGCGCATCATTACCGAGCGTCACTGAATTGTTACCCACCGAGACGTCTGCTTGTTTTAATAAGTCAGGGTCAATGGTCAAATCGCCCATATGATAAAACATCTTGCCTTGTTGGCGCGCGCCATCAATCGTGACTTTTAAATTGGTATCATCAAGACCACGGATGCGCACGCGCTGATTGACTGATGAGGTGCCGCCGACGGTCACACCGGGTACCACGTTTAATACATCACTTAAATGGTTGGCCTGAGCGGCGGGCGTATAGTCTTCAATATAAACGCCATCTTCTTGTACCCTTTCACGTGCTGAGCTATTGGCTGTCACGGTGATGGTTTGTAAGGTGGTGCTTGGCAATTCCTCTAACGCCATTGCCATCTGTGACCATAAAACGGCTGAAACCGCCATGGATAAGACCGTTAATTGATTAGAAAACGTTGCTGACTTGACTTCACGCATAACACACTCACTTTACTTACTATTAGGATTGAAGGAATTAAGAGCCATTTTTGAGAATTTATTTAAGAGGTTTTTACAAAGCTTATTGGAGGCTTTGCTCTACAACGACAGCTCTGCCACTGCGCTAAAAGACCTGTATCACCTACAAGTTGACAATACTCATCAATTCTCAAATCGTATTGCGAATCACATAGTTAATGTTAATGATAATTATTAGCATTTAAATAATGACAGGCATAATAACGAAGTATCAACAATTTGGCAATAAATAATGTGAGAAATTCACTTCAATGATTAGGTTGTGAATGTAAGCATGCAATGAAGACTTGCTGTCCATTCTCTATAAACAATTGATAATCTCAGGGTTTTTAGCTCGGGAGCTTGGACTATGCACTTTTGAGCCATCATTATTGCGATATAAATAAATCTACGAGTATGAAAAAAAACGTTGCAATATCAGAGCCTTTCACTATACCCTTAGATAGCTGACCAATTAGTCAGGTTTTTATTACAATGATTGGCAATCTTGATAAATAATGGTTAGGTATGATTATTTATTAGCACAAGGATAAGTGCGATTTTCTGTTGGCGATTGGCTGTTGAACAGATAAGCAATATGAATTGCTCTAGCGATGACATCATTTTTGTCGACTCTAGGTAGTTATGATATTGCTGAGTAAATGCCGCAGAGATTGGACTAAAAGTCACTTCAGGAGGAAGCCAAGATGAGTGAGCACACTCAAGGGAACCGCGATTTATTATATGGTTTACACGATCGCCCCGCCCCTGCAAAAGCCTTTTTAGGCGCAATCCAACACGTACTCGCGAGCTTTGTCGGTATCATTACGCCATCACTAATTATAGGGGGCGTGCTAGGTTTAGGAGAACACATCCCTTACCTTATTAGTATGTCTTTGATGGTATCAGGGGTTGCGACTTTTATTCAGACGCACAAAGTTGGACCCGTAGGCTCTGGATTGATGGCGCTACAGGGTACCAGTTTTGGTTTCTTAGCGGCAGTATTGGCAGCAGGCTTTGTGGTGAAGAATAAAGGCGGTAGTCCAGAGGAGATTCTCTCTGTGATTTTTGGGGTCTCGTTTCTCGGGGCATTCGTCGAGATTTTCTTAAGCCAATTCATTACCAAGCTTAAATCCTTAATGAGCCCTATCGTGACAGGTTGCGTGATTGTCACTATCGGACTGTCATTGACTAAAGTGGGTCTGACCGATTTGGCAGGCGGGGTCGGAGCAGAGAACTTTGGGAGTATGCAAAACCTATTGCTTGGTGGTGGTGTACTGGTGAGTGTGGTGTTAATCAGTATTATTGACAATAAAGTTATTCGCTCAAGTGCCATCTTTATTGGGTTAATGCTAGGCTTGATTGCCGCCATGTTTATGGGACGTATCGACTTCTCTTTGGTCGCTGAAGCCCCTATCTTTACCCTGCCTGTTCCTTTTAAATTCGGCTTTGGCTTTGAGTGGCAAGCGTTTATCCCTATTGCTTTTATGTATATTATTACCAGTATCGAAACCTCAGGGGATTTGACGGCGACCTCGATGATTTCAGGCGAACCCATTAAAGGCCCGCTATATGAAAAACGTATCAAAGGTGGGGTGTTAGGAGACGGGGTTAACTCGCTGATAGCAGCGGTGTTCAACACCTTCCCAGTGACGACCTTTAGCCAAAATAATGGTGTCATTCAGATGACCGGCATCGCTAGCCGATATGTCGGCTTTTATGTAGGTGCTATCTTATTCACCATGGGCATGTTCCCTATCCTCGGCGCAATTTTTACGCAATTGCCAAAGCCAGTGGTTGGCGGTGTAACGCTGCTGATGTTTGCTACTGTTGCCACTGCTGGTATTCGTATCCTATCGACAGTTGAGTTTACCCACCGTAATATTTTAATCATTGCAACATCACTGGGCTTATCAATGGGTGTGGCCTTTGTGCCGGATGTATTCGCCCAAACGCCCCAGTTATTCCGCAATATCTTTGGTTCTGCGGTGACGATGTCAGGTATCGTTGCTATCGCTCTCGATATGATTTTGCCAAAAAATTACGGTGTAGAGTTTGATGAGCCAGAGCAACATGCTGATGAAAAGCTCAAGCCTGTTCGTGAAATATCTGAGAGTGCTATTGAAGGTCAGATATTATAGTTGTCATAACAGATGTTCTAGTTGTCATAACGGATATCATAATTGCCATAAAATGCCATTGAGCGCAGTGAGAGATTTTTTCTGCTTTTCAATCACTGCCTTAACGATAAAGTCGTCATAACGCTCTATCGTTAAGGCGATTTTCTGTATGTACCTTTTTATTTTGAATAGACTATATAAGATACTAAAGCCCGCAACCACGCAAAATAAATGGTACTAAAAAATCAGCAGCACGCGCTTCATCTTGCTTATCGTATTTATCCTTACCCATTAAACCGACGATTTCTGTCTCAAACTCGGCATATCGCTGCGTCGTTGCCCAAATCAAAATTAATAACTGTAATGGATCACTAACACCAATTTTGCCTTGTTCATACCAAGTTTTCATGACCTGCGCCTTATCAACTGCCCACTCTTGCATCGTCGTTGACATAAAATCGTGCAAGTGTGGTGCTCCGCCAATGACTTCAAGCGCAAACAGCTTATGTTGGTTTGGGTGCGCAAATGCTTGATGCAGTTTCGTCCGCACGAATTTTTCGATAACTTCCTTGGGGTCACTCTCGACTGTCATAGTCACCAAACCCTCATTCCACTCTTGGATGATAGAATGCAGTACTGATTGGTACAGATTCTTTTTATTTTTAAAATAGTAATGAATATTGGCTTTTGGCAGCTCAGCTCTATCGGCAATACCTTGCATCGTCGCACCGCGAAAACCTTGTAGCACAAATTCTTCTTCTGCAGCCGCCAAAATAACAGCTTGATTGTGGGCGCGAATGTCTTGCTGATTGCGCTGGACATTTTCCTCTACAAGGGCTTCTGAACGCTCTGAGGTATCAACGTCGTTATTGTGTGCTGTATCTTTTCCAGTTGTAACGCTTTTAGTTGTATCTTTTTTTGTTGTATTGCTGGTTGCCATGATTAGTAACGCCTGTAATGATGATCAATGAGTGGCAATGCGCCAATGTAGGTTTATAGTTTAATAAAGCGTAAGGCTTATAGCCTGATTTTTAGAGAATATAACTCACTAAAATAAATTATTTGCACAAAGTAGTTGACCAAATGGTCAGGTTTAAGGAGAATGGTTAATATTAAACCAATTACTGATTAATGCATACCATTTAGCATGAGATTTTTTATCAATAGATATTAGCATGGCGCTATACATCAATATCAGCTTATTCAACCCTATGGATTGGGGATAAAGGAAAAGGATGCCACTGTGAAATTATCGCTACAGCAATTTAACCACCTAGCACCAGCCGACGCGACCTCACTTCTATTGACCTGTTGTACCAGTACAGCGTGGGCAACAGAATTAGTCAGTCACCGTCCTTTCACTGATATAGATAACTTACTCACTCATAGTGATAACGCGTGGCAACAAGCACAATCCAACGAGGCCAATTTGCTTGAGGCCTTTGATGGTCACCCACAAATCGGCAACGTCGACTCGCTAAAAGAAAAATACCGCGACACTCAAGACAGTGCCGCGCATGAGCAATCAGGCGCGAATGATGCTGAGGATGAGGTGATTGCCGCATTAGCGCAGGGCAACCAAGATTATCTCGATAAATTCGGCTTTATCTTTATCGTGTTTGCGACTGGCAAAAGTGCCCAGCAAATGCTGGATTTACTGTTAGCGCGTATACCAAACAATCACGCTACTGAGCTGGCTAATGCCGCTGCTGAGCAAAATAAAATTACGCGTTTACGCTTACAAAAACTGCTAGGCGCCGCTTAACGTATAGTCTTTAACTTAAACGCCGCCTTAGTTGTTCACTATATAAAAGGAATTATCATGTCAGGTACTCTCTCATCACATATCTTAGATACCCATCTTGGCAAACCTGCCGCTGATATCGCAGTGACGCTACACCGCGTAAGCGCAAAAGGCGAAGCTTCACTATTGGCCAATGGCGTCACCAACGCTGATGGACGCGTGACACCAGATAGCTGGTCGTTTAACCCTACTATTGATATTGCTGAATATCACTTAGATGTTGGTCGTTATACTTTAACGTTTGATACCCAAGCTTATTTTGATACACAAAGCTTAACGGCTTTTTATCCGCAAGTAGTCATCGATTTTATGATAAATGATAACGGTCACTACCATGTCCCGCTACTGCTTAGCGCACATGGTTACAGCACCTATCGCGGTTCGTAAATTTATTACGTTATCGTTTAAAAGCACACTGGATAAAAGTACATTGGACAAAAGGACACTTGCCACATGGGCGCATATCTTCTCGATTGGGTAGCTTTATTTTTTCGCTGGTTTCACGTTATCGCTGGGATTGCATGGATTGGCGCGTCTTTCTATTTTGTTTGGTTGGATTTAAGCTTGCGAAAACCGCCACAGTGGAAAGCCGATAAAGGTATCTCAGGCGACTTATGGGCAATACATGGGGGCGGCTTTTATGAGATTGCCAAATATAAGCTTGAACCTGAAGAGATGCCAAAGACCCTGCACTGGTTTAAATGGGAAGCTTATACCACGTGGCTGACTGGTATGGCGATGCTTGCTATCGTCTACTATGTCAATGCAACAGCTTACTTGATTGATCCCAGTAAAGTCGCTTTTGGTAGCAGTATCGGTGCGATATCGACTAGCTTACTGTTCTTATTTGGTAGCTACTTTATTTATGAAGTGATTGTTCGCAGTCACTTAGGTAAAAACTCGTTTATCTTTAGCACCATTATATTTATCTTATTAGTCATTGCTTGTTGGGGTTCTTACCAGTTATTTAGTGACCGAGCCTCATTCATCCATATCGGTGCCATATTGGGTACGGTCATGGCCGGTAACGTCTTCTTTGGTATCATGCCTGCTCAGCGGGCGCTTGTAGATTGTGTGCGGCGCGGCGAAAAGCCTGGTAAAGAAGTGGCCGACTTAGCATTACAAGCAAAAAACCGCTCATTAATGAACAACTACTTTACCTTACCGCTTATCTTTACCATGATTAGTAATCACTATCCGATGATGTATTCTCATGCACACGGCTGGTTGGTATTGGTCTACGTCGGCATCATCACTGCGATTGTTCGCCATTACTTTAATCAAAAGCATTTAGACAATCATAAGCCACGCTATTTGGTTATCCCTGCTGTTTTAACCGTTTTATTGATTATTTGGATGCGTCCAGAGCCAATCGAACCTTTATCTCCTGCTTCTAATACTCAAACAGCTGCCGCGCATTCAGTAACTAACAGCACGCCACCAACTGCTGGCGATGACGTCGCAAACACCACTGTTGATTCTGATGCCAGTTCTGATTTTAAGTCTAATGAAAACGTTACCGCAGCAGCAATTCCAGTGACTGCATCGGCTGACGATGCCATCATGATTGTTGTGCACACGCGCTGCAGCACTTGTCATGCTGCGCAGCCAACTCAGCAAGGATTTGCAGCGCCGCCAGCAGGTATTATCCTCCAAACACCGTCAGATATGAAAATCCATAAAGACAAAATTATTACGGCAGTGCAAACAGGCTATATGCCACTGGGCAATCTGACCCAATTGACTGATGCCGAACGCCAACAAATCGTTGCTTATACCTCAGGTTTGTAGTTTTAAATGCTAGTAGTTAAGTAGCCATTCAGCAAAGCTCACCTTTATTTTGCTTTAGTTTATTTAAAATATTTAGGATATATTTACAATGAGTAAAAAAATAACCAGCGATTTTAATCACGATACCTATGCACGTGACCTAAAAGGCTATGCAGGCAATCCACCAAAAGCCAATTGGCCGGGCGGTGCAAAGATTGCTGTCCAGTTCGTTCTCAATATCGAGGAAGGTGCTGAGAACAGCGTTCTTCATGGAGATGCAGAATCAGAGCGTTTTTTATCAGATGTCTTAGGCACGCCCTCCTTTAACAGCCGTCATCAGTCTATCGAATCAGCCTTTGAATACGGCAGCCGTGTCGGTGTGTGGCGCGTGCTCGATGTGTTTAAAGAATATGGCGTGCCTATAACTACTTTTACTTGTGCTGCTGCTGCTGAAAAAACGCCGCATATTATCGAGCGTGTACTAGAAGATGGTCACGAAGTTGCTAGTCACGGACTGCGCTGGATTACCTACCAATATATGTATCGTGAGACCGAGCGCGAGCATGTGCGCCGCGCCACTGAAATCTTCGAGCGTATGCTTGGTGGGCAGCCGCTAGGTTGGTATACGGGCCGTGATAGTCCTAACACCCGTGAGCTAGTCGCCGAGCAAGGTGGCTATATTTATGACTCCGACTCCTACGCTGATGAGCTGCCTTATTGGCTTAATGTTAAGGTAGAAGATGGTAATAAAATCGCTCGCAAGCCGCATTTGGTTATTCCTTATAGCCTTGAAACCAATGATATGCGCTTTTCGTCAAGCCCTGGGTTTACTCATGCTGAACCCTTTTATCAGTATCTAAAAGACAGCTTTGACACGCTTTATGAAGAAGGTCAGCACACGCCTAAGATGCTAACGATTGGTTTGCATTGCCGTATCATTGGCCGCGCTGGTCGCATCACCGCGCTTAAAAAGTTTTTAAAGTATATTACGGACAAACCCGAAATTTGGATATGTCGCCGCGATGAGATTGCCAAGCACTGGTATGAAAACCATCCTGCAACGGCTGATAATACCGCTGACTGGATGTAACAAGCTCAAATCATAAATTCAGACACCAGTTTTAAACACAAATTTATCGCGGAAAAAAATCATTAAGGATTATTAACTATGTCAACAAAAAGTACTTATTACGCCCCAACTGGCGGCTTGCCTCCGCAAACACAGCTACTATCCGATCGCGCTATCTTCACCGAAGCTTATGCGATTATTCCCAAACGTGTACTAACCGACATTGTTATTAGCTACCTACCGTTTTGGGAAGGCATGCGGATGTGGGTGATTGCCCGTCCTTTAAGCGGTTTTGCAGAAACTTTTTCACAATACATCGTTGAAGTCGCACCGAATGGCGGCTCTGATAAGCCTGAGCTGGATACCAATGCAGAAGCCGTATTGTTTGTCGTTGAAGGTGAAATGGATATTACTATCGAAGGCGAAGCGCATCATCTTGAAGCGGGTGGCTATGTTTTCTTACCACCAGCATGTAAATGGACATTAAAAAACAATAGCGACAAACACGTTAAATTTCATTGGATTCGCAAAGCTTATCAGTTTGTAGAAGGTATTGATGCGCCCGAACCTTTTGTCACCAGCGATCACGATGTTGAAGCGATTGAGATGCCGGGCACAGATGGCGTATGGGCAACCACTAGGTTTACAGAGCAGTCTGATATGCGTCACGATATGCATGTGAATATCGTCACTTTTCAACCGGGTGGTGTGATTCCATTTGATGAAACGCATGTTATGGAACATGGCTTGTATGTATTAGAAGGTAAAGCGGTTTATCACTTAAACGGTGAATGGGTAGAAGTTGAGGCGGGTGATTTTATGTGGCTACGCGCATTTTGCCCACAATCTTGTTACGCTGGTGGTCCTGGTCCATTTAGATATTTACTATATAAAGACGTGAATCGTCATATGCCGTTTATTCGCCCAGCACGATAAGACATCCGCAACAATAAACAGTATATAAGCGTAATCATTAATGCGATTGAGTCATTTTCTTTCAGATGATGGTTTAAGCCACGTACGGGTCTATAGTAAAGCTGCCGATACTGCCAATTAAATGACCCTGCCAACATTACTAACTACATAGTAAGGTGAATTCATGAGTACTACAATTATAGCCAAACCTTTGACTAAAGCTAAATTTGCACCGTATGGTAAGGTTATTGAGCCGTATGATAAAGACGAAGAAACGCCTGAAAATTGTTATGAGATTAACAATGGCTACGCCAAGCGCCATCATGCTATCGCTGAATCTAAGCTTGATGGTGGCAGTGTAGGCATGAGTATTTTCTGTGCCAAAAAGCGCGAATTTCCTATTGCCTTATCAGTGATGGAGTATCATCCGTTTGGTACACAGGCTTTCTTTTCGATGAATGGTCAGGATTATATTGTCGTGGTTGCGCCTAAAGGCGAGCCGCCACAGTCTGCTGATGATTTGACCGTATTTTATGCCAAGTCTCATCAAGGTGTGCAATATGACGCCAATGTTTGGCATCATCCACTGCTCGCACTTGGCTGTGACTCTAACTTTTTAGTGATTGACCGTATCAATGGCGAAGGCAATAACTGCTATGAGCTCGATATCAATGATTGGCAGGTACAAATTGAGCTTGCAAAATAGACCAGCCAGCTAATAGCAATTAGCTGGCTTCTTATGCTTATTAGCTCAGATTTAACACATTAAACTTGTTCAATAAAAAATATTATATCGATTACTGTTGAAACATTAAGTCAGATTACTTGTTTTTCTTGTACTACTGTACTAGAATACTGAAACAAGATATCATTTGCCCTACTATTATAAAGATTAAATACTATGAGCACTAACCCCTATCACAGTTTATTAACTCATCTCGCAAATTGCAGTGACAGTGCCGTTATAGAGCTATTATTCAGTGCACTATTAACCCATAAAGAGCAGCAAGAAATCGCCAATCGAATTCGTATTTTTGACTTGCTTGAGCGTGGTGTGACCCAGCGTGAGATATCTGAGCAACTGGGTGTTGGTATCGCTACTGTTTCGCGCGGCGCTAAAGCAATGCAAGCGCATGACCTGAGTGCTTTACTAAAGACTCATAGAGAAAGCACATCTACTAAAGACGCTTAACTCGTTAAAAATTATGATGTTAATCCGCCTTATTTTTATCTGATAAATAATTGAACTATTTTGGACATTATTATGACCTCTGCTACTTCCAAGCCTAATCAGCCTGCGGCTATTGATATTCCTAGCAAACCACAGCGTATTAAGCTCACGCAGGATATAGATTTTTTTGCGTTATTTAAACGTATTGAACACGCTTTTGAGACCTGTTATTTACTTGAATCATTGGGTGAAGATGGTCATATGGCGCGCCATCATGCCATCGGTTTCGACCCCGTTATGACCATCGCCGCTATCGACCGTAGTACCTTAGCGATTACTGATAATAAAACCGCTAAAACCAATCATTATCAAACTGACAACCCTTACGAGCTACTACGTGGAATTACCCCGCAGCACGTCATTGCTCGTGATCAAAGCGGTGGACTTGTCGGCTACTTAGGGTATGACAGTGTCAATTTTTTTGAGCCCAGCCTCAATGCTAAGGCGAGCGACGATTTTGAACCCTTTAAATTTGGCGTATATTTAGATGGTCTGACGCTTGATAAGATGACAGGCGAGATTTTCTATTTTTACTATCCAACCGCACAGCAAGATAATCGCATCGAGCAAATCAAAGCTTTGCTCGACGAACCTATCCCAAGCTATGAGCCGCCCACCGTTGAGTTTTTGGGTGATGGCATGAGCCAAGAACAGCATGCTAAAGTCGTTATGCAAGTCAAAGAAGACATCGTCTCTGGGCGTATCTTTCAGTGTGAGGTTGGCTTTAAGTCCAAATATCGCATCGCCGGTGATAAGATGCCGATTTATGAAAAGCTGCGTGCGGTCAATCCATCACCGCATATGTACTTTATGAAATTTGCTAAGCAGTGCATTATTGGCGCCTCCCCTGAGCTATTATTTCGCTTACGTCAAGGTGAGATGGAAACCTATCCTCTCGCAGGCACCGCCAAGCGAGGCGTCGATATAGTGGAGGATCGTAAGCTTGCCCGTGCGCTACTTAATGATGCCAAAGAGATTGCCGAACACAATATGCTGGTTGACCTGCACCGTAACGATATCGGTCGCGTCGCACGCTTTGGTACGGTAAAAGTCCGTAGCCTGATGGATATCAAACGCTTCTCACACGTCCAACACATCTCCTCTGAAATCGTTGGGATTTTGCATCCTGATGAAGATATGTTTAGCGCCCTTGCCAGCAATTTCCCCGCTGGCACCTTATCGGGCGCACCAAAAATCGAAGCAATCAAAGTTATTAACGAGCTAGAACCTGATGGTCGCGGTGCCTATGGCGGCGCGCTTGGCTCATTTAATTTCAATGGTGACTGCATTTTTGCCATTCCTATTCGCAGTCTATTTATCAATGGCGAATCCGCCTATGCACAAACCTGCGGCGGTAATGTCTACGACTCCAATCCTGCTGATGAATACTTAGAAATCCAACGTAAGCTTTCTGCCATGAAAGTGGTCTTAGACAGCTTTATGACAGCCTAAATTCCCTATATTTCAGCAAAGAGCTTATGACTTATGAATGTTTTAATTATCGATAACTACGACTCGTTTACCTTTAATCTTTATCAATATATCGGTGAGATTTTGCAAACCATGGACGGTGTTAAAGACGGTGTTAAAGAAGCAGCCAATGTCATCGTCAAACGTAATAACGAGATTACCTTAGCTGATGTGCAAGCAATGAATCTTGACCGTATCATCATCTCACCCGGTCCTGGTGCCCCTGATGACCCAGCTTATTTCGGTATTTGTGCAGAAGTGATTGAGGTAATGGGAAAAACAACGCCGCTTCTTGGCGTTTGCTTGGGTATGCAGGGTATCGCCCACGTATTTGGCGGTGATGTGGTAAGAGCCGGCGTACCGATGCATGGCAAAGTTTCAGCCATTCGCCATGACGACGCAGGTGTCTATCAAGGCTTGCCGCAAGAGATAGAAATCATGCGCTATCATTCTTTAATGGTGCAGGCTGACACCTTACCTGACTGCTTAACCGTCACCGCCGTCGTTGCTAATGACGAACATCATGATTTAAGTTTGGCTGACTCGGCACTAGCTGGTGATGAAATTATGGGACTGCAGCATACAGAATATCCGATTCAAGGTGTACAGTTCCACCCAGAGTCGTTTGCTACTGAAGGTGCCAAACGCTTACTAACCAATTTTTTACTGCAAGTTTAAATCATGCAGCTCAAGTAAATTGAATTTTAAGTTTAACGGACTTGTATTAGTCCTTCATTAACGCTTTAATGATAGACTGAAAACAACAAATAAAAGGCAGCCTTTAACAAGGTTGTCTTTTATTATTTCAGCATAGTACTAAGCAATAGGCAATGGGCAATGAGTATTAAGTCAAAAAAGCGCCATTAGCTAAAAAGCTTACACAGCTTATTGTGTGGATTTTATTGCAATTAAAATAGAGAGTGATATGGCACATACGGATAGCGCAATGTCAGCGCGGCAGTCATGGATAGGCACTATTCAAATTATCACAGCCGCTGTCTGCTGGGGTACCTTGGGGATATTTTCGACCTACCTCAATCAAATCGGCTTTAGTGGCTGGCAAATTACCATTTTACGTGTTGTGACCGCCGCTTTTCTTATTCTTGTCATGTTACCAAAGCTATGGCCATACCTAATTAAGCTGGGTCTAAAGCAGTGGCTTGGACTGGCAATACAATCATTAATTGGCGTACTCGGTATGTCGGTCTGCTATTTTTTTGCCGTTATCTACGTTGGTGCAGGTCCTGCCGTTGCTTTGCTTTATACCGCGCCCGTTTTTAGCTTATTATTTTCGGCAGTTTTGCTTAATGAATCCATTACTCGGCAGTCAGCATTACTGGCGCTGATGGCAGTATTCGGCGTTGGTTTAACCATGTTAGGCGATGCGGCACAGGTCAACTGGGGCATCGTGCTTGGGCTACTATCAGGCGTGTGTTATTCGCTCTATGGTGTACTCGGTAAGCGCGCGATGCACTATGCGCACCCTGCTCCTTTGGTGTTTTTTACCTCTATTGTTATCAGTGCTGGCGTATTGCTATTACTACCCGAGACCTATAAAACGTATGGGCAACTATTGACCTTGCCTTTACATACTTGGGGCTACGCCTTAGGACTGTCTTTGATTGGAACCGTCGTGCCCTTTGCTCTCTATATGAAGGCATTGGAAAAGCTGCCTGCCACTCGCGCATCGATATTTACTATCTTTGAGCCTTTAACCGCGATTGCTTTGGCCACGCTATTACTGCATCAATCATTATCGTGGATTCAATACGTGGGCGTGATATTGATTTTACTGGCGGCTTTATTCAATGCTGTATTAAATGGTAATACCACTCGTGTACCGCGTTGGTTAAAAAGACGGCAAAAGATTTAGTCTTACTTTCTACTATCTTGAACAGCCTTTTTTTAGTTTTTATAAGACAAAAAAAGCCCCAACTATAAGAATATCGTTGGGGCTTTTGCTTAACAGCTTTTAAAACCTTACTTTATGGTAAAGCACTTACGCTATAAAACTTAATAGACAATTTGAATCACTCTCATTATTGCACAATGCGCTGCAAAAATGCTTGCGTACGTGGATGCTTTGAATCCTCAAATAACTGCTGCGCGCTGCCCTCTTCGACTACAACACCGTCTTCAATCAAGACCACATGATCAGCGACATCACGCGCAAAGTTTATCTCGTGGGTCACAACAACCATCGTCCAGCCTTCAGAGGCCAGCTGTTTCATGGTTCCAAGGACATCTTGTACCAGCTCTGGATCAAGCGCCGAGGTTGGCTCATCGAACAACAGTAACGACGGTTCAATAGCGAGCGCACGCGCAATACCAACGCGCTGCTGCTGACCGCCAGATAACTGAAAAGGGTACAAATCCGCTTTATCTGATAGACCGACTTTTTCGAGTAAGGCTAAAGCCTGTTCGCGCGCTTGCGCTTTGCTTTGACCTTGTACTACCGTCGGCCCAAGCATCAAGTTCTCAAGCGCGGTCTTATGCGGAAATAAATTATAAGACTGGAACACCATGCCAGCTTTACGTTGTAATGCTAGCAAGGTTTTCTTCTTAGGTTTAGTGGCAAAATCCACCGTCAAGCTGCCATCATCAAAAGCAATAACGCCTTGATCAGGGATTTCTAGTGCATTCAGACAACGCAAAAAAGTCGTTTTACCCGACCCTGAAGGGCCTAATATCACGACTACTTGACCTTTATGAATGGTCAAATCAATGCCTTTGAGCACTTGATTGCTACCAAAGGCTTTGTGAATATTGCTGACTTGAATCATAAAAATTCCTGTTAAGCGGTTAATGCTAAATGCGATATTGCTAAGACTGTCATAAAATCAGTAGATGAGCGGACAAGCTACTTAGCCACATATCGATCGAGACGGGTTTCAAGCTTACCTTGGATAAAGGTCAAGAATAGACAAATACCCCAATAAATAACCGCCGCTTCAGTATAAACCAGCATAAACTCATAGTTACGCGCGGTAATAATCTGTGCTTCCTTAAACAACTCCGTGACCAGTACCAGTGACGCCAACGACGTATCTTTTACCAAACTAATAAAGGTGTTGGATAGCGGTGGCACGGAAACGCGTAACGCTTGCGGCAAAATCACATGACGAAAGGTCTGTAGATACGTCAAACCGACAGTCGAACCTGCTTCCCATTGACCTTTTGGAATAGACAAGATCGAGGCACGCACCGTCTCTGACGCATAAGCACCGATATTCAGTGAAAAGGCAATAATCGCAGAGGGAAACGGATCAAGCTTTAAACCAACACTGGGCAAGCCATAAAAGATAATAAACAGCTGCACGAGCATCGGTGTGCCGCGAATGGCAGACACGTAAATACGGGCAAGTCTATAGATAATCTCGTGAAACCAGCCAGCACGCGGCACAATACGAATCAGCGCCACTGTCAGCGCAATTGCCATACCAATCGCAAATGAAATCAATGCCAGCGGTATCGAATAATAGATACCGCCTTTGAGCATTGGCCAAAACGAATTGATAACAATCTGCGCTCGCGCAGGGTCCATAAATGGCAGCAGTGCCAATAGTTCAGCTATCATAGACGTGATGGAGGCGAGCATTATTTTTGTTGACTTATATCAGCACCAAAGAATTCTTCGCTAAGTTTGGTTAGCGTCCCATCGGCGATTAGCGCGGCCATGGCTTCGTCTAATTTTGCTACAACGGCATCATCACCTTTTAGCAATACCAATCCCGAACCGGTCTGCTCACTAACAGGGGCTGTCAGTTTAATCTCAAGCTTAGCGTCTGGAAATTTCTTTAGATAATCCAATACCGCAAGATTGTCATTCATTGTAAGGTCAGCACGGTCTTGTTTAACCAATTGAATCGCTTGCGCCATACCATCGACAGGGACAATTTCTGCGCCATAACGCTCTGCTAGCTCACCATAGTTACTGCTGAGCGACTGTGCTGAACGTAGACCTTTTAGACCTTCCCACGAGCTATAGCGATTGTCATCAGTTGGGGCTAAAACAACAGCACCTGACCAGCTATAAGCTGTCGCTTTATCATATTTTGCTAAACGCTCAGGGGTGGTGAGACTGACCTGATTGGCGACCATATCAAAACGCTTAGAGTCTAAACCTGCCAGCATCGCATCCCATTGGGTTTCTTTAAATTCAACCTTCACGCCTAGTTTGTCAGCAACGGCGCGTGTCACTTCGACATCATAACCGGTGAGCTTACCGCTCTCATCATGATACGTGAACGGCGGATAAGTGCCTTCAGTACCGACGTTTATGGTTCCGCCATTATTGATACGCTGGAGCAAATCAGAACCACCACTCGTGGCACTGTCCGCAGCGTTGGTTTCAGCTTCATTGGTAGATGACTGACCACAAGCGGCAAGTAATACGGTACTAGCAGCAAGGGCTAAAAGAGTACGACGTTTCATAAGACGTCCTTATAAAGTAGGTGAATAATGCAAAAAAGTATCAGACCAACAAATAGGGAGAAAAACGGAGCAAACAGTTTTGACTAAAAAATCGAGCCTATTGACTGTCATACTTGGCTTTGATTTCCCGATTTGAGGATGCTAAAGATATTTTTCAATACTGTTTTTATATTATGTTGCATTGGCCAAGCTAAGTGACGGTTAATATTAATAATAATTTTAACCGACAACGCAGGTTATGCAACACTGACTTACTACTATACTAACGTAATTGGGTAAGAATAAACGTACAAAAACAGTGAGCATGGGTAAGATTGCTAGCATTTACTGGCTAATAAATGTTTATGTCTCAAATTTTAAATAAAACCAGCTATAAAAAAACCGCGCCTATCATATAAGATAAGCACGGCTTTTAAGAGACAGCGTTAGTTTTTAATAAATACTTAGTTCAAAATCCCATAAGCACACAACGCATCAGCCACGCGTTTAAAACCAACGATATTTGCACCCGCCATATAGTCAATATAGCCATCATCAGTTTGACCATATTGTTCTGACGCTTCAGCTGCACAGTCATGAATATTCTTCATAATGCACTTTAAGCGCTCATCGACTTCTTCAAAGGTTTTATATTGGCGAACTGAGTTTTGTGACATCTCAAGACCAGATACGGCAACACCGCCCGCATTAGCCGCTTTACCTGGCGCATAGTGCACACGATGCAGACGAATATAATCAATCGCTTCAGCGGTCAATGGCATATTAGCGCCTTCGGCAATATATTTGATGCCGTTTTCAACCATTAACTTAGCATCGTCTTCGTTGACTTCGTTTTGAGTCGCTGATGGAATGGCGATATCACCTTTGATATGCCATGGCTTTTGCTTAGCTAGCCACTCACCACCATACACATCAACATAGTCACACAATGGTTTGCTTTGGGCTTTTTGTTGTTTTAGCCAATCAATTTTTTCTTGATCCATGCCGTTTGCATCATAAAGCGTCCCTTGTGAGTCAGATACGGTCAGTACCGTTGCACCTAGCATATGCGCTTTTTCAGCAGCATGTAGTGAGACGTTACCGGCACCTGATACTAGAACCTTTTTACCTTTAATGTTGTCGTTTTGCGCAGCCAGCATGCTTTCTAAGAAATAAACCGCGCCATATCCAGTCGCTTCGGTACGCATCAAGCTACCGCCAAAACCCACGCCCTTACCAGTCAAGACACCGCCGTGCTCACGCGTCAAGTTCTTATACATCGCAAACATATAGCTGACTTCGCGTCCGCCGACACCGATATCACCAGCCGGCACATCAATGTCTTTACTGATGTACGGATGCAGCTCACGCATAAAGGCGTAGCAAAAACGACGAATTTCGCTGTCAGACTTACCCTTAGGATCAAAATCAGCACCACCTTTACCGCCGCCCATTGGCAAACCCGTCAAAGCGTTTTTAAAAATCTGCTCAAATCCTAAAAACTTTAGCACCGATTGATTGACGGTAGGATGGAAGCGGACGCCACCTTTATAAGGACCTAAGGCGTTACTAAACTGTACACGCCAGCCGCGGTTTACCTGTACTTCACCTTTATCATTTTCCCAGTTGATACGAAAAGCGAAAACACGGTCAGGCTCGACAAGACGCTCAAATATTTTGAGGGTCTCATATTCCGGATGAGCGTCGTATAGCGGGGCAATAGTGATTGCAACTTCTTTTACTGCCTGAATAAACTCAGGTTGGTGGGCGTAACGTGCTTCAACTTTTTCGATTGCCTGACTGATACTCATATAGGTTCCTTAAGGTAAAAATGGTAATCATGCTGATTTACACCGGCGTTTTATCGTTTAACCGCAAACGACGGGATGAAAAACGCGAGTGTGGGATTGAAATCGTACCTATACGCTGCTGAGTGCTGCTAGGTATAGGAACTGATGGGATTAGAAGCCAACTGAATGTGTCTCTAAATCATAAACCCAGAAGCACAAACAAGTTTTATCTCATAACTATATATCATTTTTTTGGTGTATAAGTCTAGTAAATATCGCCATCATGAAAAGTTATAATGGACATTTTTCTCATTATAAGCTATCGACGACGTGGTCGTGAAAACTCATGGGTCAAAAAACCTTTACATTTATTTGGCTTTTTTAATGCCATTGCATAAACAAAACATAGGGTAATGACATGGCATTCACTGTTTTATTTAATTATTTAGATGATTAAATAAAGGTTCAAACTTGTAAAACATAATCATACTAGCCAACTTATATTTACTAAAAATAGACTGTCTAAGATAGACGGTCATCAAAGCGCACTCAAAGGTTAAAAATAAGCAACTTTAGGCCTTTAACGAGAGTTTCTCTATATCAATACTAATAGTAAGGGTTTATAATATTGCCCGCTCATCACAGACTATTGAAGATTTTATTCCTTCTTATTGTGTCACTTTTTCCATTTAATCACTCGTTACAGAGAAATTGTTATGCGTACAGATTCATTCCAGCAAATCTTAGAAGACCTAAACAGCTCATCAGCCGATGTGGAAGCATCGGCCCTTATCTCTAACGACGGTCTTATGATTGCATCGGCCTTACCGACAGGCGTTGATGAAGACCGTGTTGGCGCGATGTCTGCCGCTTTATTGTCATTAGGTGACCGCGCAGGTCGTGAATTGGCTCGTGGTAGTATCGACCGTATTATGATCCAAGGCGAAAAAGGCTACGTGATTATGACCTCATCAGGCGATGAAGCGGTATTAACCATTATGGCAAAACCAAATGCCAAACTGGGTTTAATATTCTTAGACATTAAACGGGCCTCTGAAGCCCTTGCAAAACTGATTTAACTGCTAAATTTAAAGGTTTTTCGATACAGTGTTATGCGCTATCAGCACTATAAATTATTTAATAAACAACACTTTAAATGAAAACTGACACCTTGTCTTATAAAAATTATTTAAGGTATTGCACACTGTTTATATTGAATAGGTGGTTGGATTGGTTAAACACGGATTTACCGAACACTTAAAAAGCCTAACCACCATGAAGTATTTGGAGCCTATATCGAGCCTTATTTAACAGTTTTAACAGACAAGTTTTATATTTGAGTTTAACCATTTGGTTTCAGACAGCGGCTTAAGCAATTAGTTTCAACCATACGTTTAAGACCATAAACTGAAACCAAATCCGCTTTTTAATAATTATCAAAATAATGATAAATAAAGGAGATTACAATGGGTTCTCCACTCCCCGACGCCATGAAGCCTGAGATGCCAGCCGAACAAGTCAGCATGACTTATCACGATGGCACTTCGCGCACTGTTTATGATACCGGTATCGAACGCCCTTACCCTGACGGTAAGCTGATTGTGTCACGTACCGATTTAAACGGTGTTTTGACCCACGTTAATGATGCCTTTGTCGAGATTAGCGGCTATGACGTCGATGAATTAATTGGCAAGCAGCATTATATTTTACGTCACCCTGACATGCCAAAAGCGGCCTATAAAGATTTATGGGCGACCGCTGCTGCTGGGCAAAAATGGCATGGCTATGTGAAAAACTTATGTAAAGATGGCAGCCATTATTGGGTGTATGCCACTGTGGTGCCAAATGTACGCCGCGGCGAAACCGTTGGCTATACTTCGGTGCGCCGTAAGCCATCACGCAGCAAGATTGATGCGGCAATCGCTCAATATGCCCAAATGAAAAAAGACGAGGAAGCGTAAATCATGACGACACATAATATGTTAATCGCCCCTGATTTTTCGCCTGAGCGTTTTGCAGGCTGGCACATGTTTAACACTTTGATTCAAAAGCGTGCCAATCTCAATATGCACCTAAACATACCCAGCTCGCAAGCTGAGCAACAAGGCATTATCAATCAAGGCGATATTCAGGTTATTTACGCCAATCCTTTTGATGCTGCGACGCTTATTCGTGAGCAAGGCTACCGTGCGGTTGCGCGTCCTATTGGCAAATCGGATGAGATGGTGATTGCCGCTGCGGCTAATAGCGATATCAATAGCCTAGAAGATATTAAAGCTGGTGCTAGCGTGGCGATGGCTGATAATCGCGATGTAAAGCTGATTGGTTTACGCCTGCTTGAAGCGGTCGATATAGCAGAGGCTGACCTTAATTGGAAGGTGACTGAAACTTATCAAGCGGCAGCGCGCCAAGTAATTAAAGGTGACGCACAAGTGGCGTTCTTTATGGCGGAGATTTTCCATAGTTTTTCACGTCTAACCAAAGCGCAGTTATCAGTGCTAATCGAGAGTGATTTGGCAGATATCAGCCATGTCTTACTGATTAAAGAAGGCTTTACTGATACTGACACCTTGATGGATGCGATTCTTAATCTGCATAACGATGATGATGGTAAAGAAGCCTTGGCTGAGCTTGGGATGCCTCAAGGTTTTGAAGCCATGGATGAAGAAGACGCTGAATTTATGATTGATTTGATGCAAACCTTACTTGATTAGCCTATTTGTGATTCATGGTTTATGGTTAATTGGCATCTTACTTAAATCATAGTAGTTATTGAATAGCGTTCGTTTAACAGCGCTCTTTTAATAATGTTTGTTTAGCAGTAATTGTTTGATAGTAACTGCTTAACAATCAGCATTAAACGGCACTTATTGAATAACAGCTATGGCTCACAGGACACTCTTATGTCTGATTTAGATCTCATTAAAGAAAGTGAAATGGCGGCGCGGCGCGTCTATCGTCTTTACTCACGTAAGATATTTATCGCCCCAAACAATCGACATTTTCACGAACAACGCATCAATGCGGCCCTACTTTTAAATGAAAAAGAGCCGCTGCAAGGCGCAGTGGCCGACTTCTTTTATGGCTGCTGGTATGACATTCCCTATGATGTCACCAATATGTTTACCCGCTTGCAAGGTCGCATGCTGCCGCATATCGAGCAAGGTTTTCGTGATTGTATTGATAAAAAAAGCTATATTCAAAAAAACAGTATGCTAGCAACGCGCTGGAGCGTACTGGTCTCGCCATCGTTAAATGAACAAACCCAGCGTCTGCGTATCAGTAGTGATGATGCCAAAGAAATCGCCAAAGATATCACCAGCGACTTGATGCTTGCCCGTGATAATCAAGACTTGGACACCATAGAACAAATCGAAAACGAGTTTTTTGCCCATTGTATCGCTCGTCATGACCGTCTGGCGTTCTCCTTGGTTTGGTTTCGCTTAGGCAAAAGTGATTGGCAATTTGATGAGCGCTGGAATCATTGTCAGCAAAAACTTGACCAAACTACAAATGTATAAAACGCCTAGATCCTAACTTGCTTATTTTTAACCCCATCATAAAAAATCCATCTAACGGGTAGCCGCTATGTCTTCTTATTTAAACGCTGATAAAACCTATCTTACCTTGACCCCAGCTGGCATTTTTGAGGCATTTTCACAAAGTGAGCCAACGGCTGAGCAGTTATCACTACAAGACTTATTGTCCTATAACGAGACTTTGTTAGCCGCTGATTGGCTCAAGCGTTATTCTGATCAGTGGTTAGATAGCTTTTTAGAGCATGGCTGGATTGAGAAGCTGTCGCTGTTTTTGCCTGCGCCAAACTTACCATTAGACCAGTTTTTACCCTATGTGGTTTCAAGCCTGTCTGGTAAACGCCGTGCGGCGATTGGTTCTGATGAAGGTTTCTGTTTGGCACGGATTGGCTATAGCCAAGAAGAAGCGGACATGCTCAGTGTGGCGGCAGCTGACTTTTCAGGCTTTATGCTACGCCAAAAGCAACGCGGCTGGGCAGTAGAAAGCCAAGCTATCTCTTTCTTTCAGCAAGTCGATTTGCTGATTCCTGAAACCAGTTTTGTGTTCTTATGGATTGATGGCTCAGGTTATGTGCTTATCATCGATGGCGAACCTTTGACCAACAATCGCGCCTTTGTTGAGCTGGTATGGGCATTAAAAACCTCTGGGCTTAGATTTACTAATTAAATCCTTACTTAATTACGTTAGCAGCTTGGTATAAATGCACCCTTTAACCACAAGGGGTGCATTTTTTATGCCTTGCTATTAAGCGGTCTCATGATGATGGTTGTATAACTGCTGCCGCTATCTTTTCCACGCTTTGCTTTTTGCCATTAACACTGCTCTCTACATAAGCTCATACGGCAATAAGAACACCTTCAAAATTAACAGCAAGTTGTCAAATGTTAGGTCATACTTGCTATAACCATTTAACAGTTATCCGTGATAGACATCTATACATTTGCGAGCTTCAAACCACCTTTTGTAATACATATGTTCCCCGAAAGTGGCACCCTTTGCCAAACCTTGCATTTTTGCTTATTTTTTAGGACAGTTTATGACTTCGCTGACTACCGTGCGCGTGCGTTATCAAACAATTGAAATTGGCAGCACCGACATCCACATTTGTACTTTACGTGACAATCAACAATTTAGTGACCCTGATAATGAGGCATCAGAACTCGGAATTTGCTCGGCGTCATGGCCGATGTTTGGCGTGATTTGGCCGTCAAGCTTGGTGCTTGCCAATCATATGCTTGATTATGATATTGCCGGAAAGCGTATCTTGGAAGTTGGCTGCGGCATGGCATTATCAAGCTTACTGCTTAATCATCGGCATGCGGACATTACAGCGACCGATTATCATCCAACGGTCGAGTATTTTTTAGATAGAAATACCACGCTAAATAATAACAAAGAGATTAATTTTGAGCGCTTAGACTGGGCAGAAGACAATAGCCATCTTGGCAAGTTTGATATGATCATCGGTAGTGATTTACTTTATGAGGACCAACATATTGATATTTTGGCCGAATTTATCGAGCGTCATGCGTTGCCAAAATGTGAAGTCATTGTCGTAGACCCTGGTCGTGGCCGCAAAAACAAGCTAACCAGTAAAATGCTGGAATATGGTTTTAGCAGTGAGCATGTTAAGCCTGAAAACACCACATATCTCGATTTGCCATTTAAAGGTCATATTTTGACGTTTTCACGAGATAGTGTTGAATAAACCCAGTTCATGGTAATCATAAATAAAGTTAAGTCGTGGCAGTATTTTGCCACTGTTGACGCGTTATTTTATAGAGCACATGCTCAGCAAGCGGGTGCTCAGAGTCAAGCATAGGGTGATAAAAACCTTCCTGTGTATCGGTCATGCCTATCCGCTGCATGATAAGTTGAGAGTGCTTATTAATGACTGAGGTGGAGGCAACGACCTCGTTAAGCTCTAAAACTTCAACAGCAAATTTCAGCGACGCTCGCGCGGCCTCAGTTGCATAACCTTGTCCCCAATAATCCTTATGCAGTCGCCAACCAATCTCTACACAAGGGGCAAAAGGCATATCCGCATGAGCCTCATTCAAGCCAACCATACCGATAAAGTCATCCTGTTCTGAACGGCCTTTTCGGCTGACCGCCCAGAAACCCCAGCCTTTGTCTGTAATGAGCCGCTGGCATTTATTAGCAATGACTTCACTTAGCGTAGGAGATAATAGCTGTGGAAAGTAACGCATCACTTCAGCATCGGCATTCATTTCAGCAAAAACAGCAAAGTCGCTCGCCAGCCACTGCCTGAGAATAAGCCGCTCTGTTTCTAACACATGTATCATAGAATATTCGCTGTCTTTAATACCCCTCATCAATCCAGCCTTGTTGCTTGGCATAAACAAGCTGCTCAGGCGTGTCAACATCATAGCTGAGACGTCAAAGTAGACATGCTGGCTTCTCACTAGCGGATGATTATTAAATAATCGTGACTCATATAAGTTAAAGGTAACCTCATTTTCTTATCATGACTGACAGCAAAGGTTACCTTTGTTCTTACTTTGTAGTGCTTAGAGTATGGTTTTTTATTAAAACCCCACATTATTAAGGTGTACTCTCATTTTAAAAATGCTGACAAAAATGAGATGAACTGCATTTAAACAGTAAAATTAGCGCGGACAATATCGACAATCTATCTGATACTGCTTGGCAAAATGTAGTCATTTTTAGCCCATTCAGGCAGAACTCCTCCACCTCTATAGGTGGTAAATAGTTCATACATTTATGTTCACATTGCCAATAGACCCTATAGTTATAAATGACTCAAACATAATTCTTAGCTAATATTGCTGCGACTAAATATAAATATTATGCAGAAAGCGACTGCAATACTGTTTGAGTTTGGCGTTCAAGCTCTGTAATAGCTTCTTTGTCTAGAGCATCTGCATGCGGTTGTCCGAACTCTCCTCTCGCGTCACCATGGGCGCCATCTTTGATGTCATTATCAAAATATTTACCGCTATCGTTAGCGAACTCATCCGAGATGGCAAGTTCAGTTAGGATGTTTGCCCCTTTGTCTGCTGATGCCCAATATTCTCCATAAGCCTCATCGACCATTTTTGTATTCAGTAGCGAGCCTGGATTGACAGCGATTACATTGATGTCATCTGCCGCGACTGTATCGGCTAAATCCATACTCCACATCGTGAGTGCTAGCTTACTTTGAGCATAGGCGTCTTTATCATCGAGACGCTCTTGTCCTACGAATGCCTTATAGGATATCGGATCTTGGGCTGCTGAGCTTAGATTTACGATACGAGCTTCGCTAGACTTTTTGAGTAAAGGTAAAAGGGCGTTGGTTAATTCGCGAGGCGCTAAGTAATTAACCACGAAGCGTACGTCCAATCCATCCTTAGTCATTACCGATGCAGTAGTATTAATCCCTGCGTTATTAATAAGTACATCCAGCTTTGGTAGCTTTTCGTTCACTTCTGCAGCCATTTTACGTACTGCATTTAAATCTGAAAAATCAGCCACAAACCCACCAATATTATCTACTGCTGCGCCTGTCGCTACTGCTTTGACTTCTGCAATGACACTGGTAAGTTTGTCGGCATTTCTGCCATGCACATACACTTGATGCCCAGCTTCTGCCAATTTTAGAGCGGCAAGTTTACCAATACCATCAGTACTGCCCGTAATTAAAATAGTCTTAGTCATGAGTCGTCCTTACTATTTAAGTTATTATTTAAGTTTTGAATGCGTGTTCTATTTTATCTATCGTAATGCCGCCCATTGTAATGAAAGTGTTGTTATTCCATCAGTGGCTTACGCTTAAAATGCTTTATTCTATAATAAGTAACTTTTTGATAACTGATGATTCCATGGTTATACCTATAATTGTCACAATATTACCAAGATTACCTGACACCACTATAGGCCAATGTATAATCGAAGTTCATAATGAAGAAAATAAACAAGACTTGCTAACCTCAGCCAACAGTGCAATAACATTCAAATAATCATACTTGATACTATTTTTGAGCAATCACTCAATTTAAATTGAACGTTCGCTCAAAATGGTTTATAGTGGTTGCAGTTGACCTACTTAGAGAGTTACAACGAATAAAATTGAGCAATCACTCAAATAATTCGTCATTTTAAGAGGTTTAAGCTATATACTTTAATAATGAAACAATAACTAGTTAATAGTTATGCTAAGGATTTTGTATGACCGAATTTACATTACACGACAAGCAAAGCGCACCAACAGATAGCAAAGAGCTACTCGACGTTTCTATCAATGCCTTTGGCATGGTTCCAAATTTGCATGCCGTGATGGCAGAAGCGCCGGGATTGCTTGAAGGCTATCAACGTCTGCATCAGTTGTTTTTAGACAGCAGCTTTAATGACGAAGAAATCACCGTCGTCTGGCAAACCATCAACGTTGAGCACGCTTGTCATTACTGCGTTCCTGCGCATACTGGCATTGCCAAAAGCATGAAAGTGGATGATGCCATTACCGAAGCATTACGTAATGAGACACCACTACCGACTGATAAGTTAGAAGCGCTGCGTAATTTCACGCTTTCTGTCGTCCGTGATCGTGGTAACGTTGATGATGACGCCGTCCAAGCATTTTTGGATGCAGGCTTCACCAAGCGCCAGATTCTAGAAGTCGTCCTTGCGGCTGCGCAAAAGGTGATGAGCAACTATACTAACCACTTGGCCAACACGCCAATCGATAAGCCTTTCCAAAAGTTTGAATGGCACAAGGCTGATTAGTGACGCAGGCTAATGATGCTGATTAATGACGCAGACCAATGAAGCAACCAATTTGGGGTTGAAATAATCCCTTTGGTGTTTTTATACTGTTATCTAAAAGACTGTTGTTCGGAAAATGTTCGAGCAGCAGTTTTCTCAGTTAGGATAATACGTATCAATTAGAGCCATAGGTTTCAGTTAGAATCATAAATAATAACAATGAGAGGTCATATGGAACAGTCAAAGCAGTTATCATCAGAGCAGCCACTGCGCATAGATATTGTATCTGACGTGGTCTGCCCTTGGTGCGTCATCGGCTATCGCCAACTGGCACAAGCATTGGAGCAAACCAATACCGAGCATGAAATTCACTGGCATCCTTTTGAGCTGAATCCCAATATGCCAAGCGACGGTCAAAATATGCGAGAGCATATTATGGAAAAGTACGGCTCAAGCAAACAAGAATCTGATGCTAGCCGAACTCGATTGAAGGAAGCGGGTAGCGAAGTTGGCTTTGAGTTCAACTTTAATGATGACACGCGTATGCACAACACCTTTAATCTGCATCAGCTTTTGCATTGGGCAAATCAACAAGGACGTATGCACGATTTAAAGCAAGCGTTATTCAGCGCTCACTTTACCAATAACAGAAACATCTCTGATAATGCAGTGCTTGCTGATATTGCAGCGGAAGTAGGACTTGATCGTACCGAGGCGCTCGCGGTATTAGAAGAACAGCGTTTTGCTAAAGAGGTACGCGCAGAAGAGCAGCATTGGCAACAGCAAGGTATTCAAAGTGTACCGGCAATGATTTTTAATGAGCGACATTTGGTTAGCGGCGCGCAAGGCGTGGAAAATTACGTCAATATTTTAGAGCAATTGGCCACTATGCAAGAGTAGTTATCGCCTATAAGCGCAGGAATTTATTAACTATAATTTTCGATTAAGCTGCACTTTTTGATTAACCGTGCTCTTTGAAATTAATAAAGGAGCACTGCTTAATTTAAGAGTTATTGAACATTCAGCTATCATTTAAATTTCAGTAATTACTTAAACGTTTAAACATTGGACATCGTCATTGGCATGTCTATTAGGACAGTTTTATATGAGCAAAGATAAACTGATCACCTTATCAGATGAAGCAGAAGAAATCGTTTTGGATAAGCTGAGAGATTATATGAGTGCAGAGTTTGATGTCGATATTGGTAATTTGCCCGCTAAGTTTTTATTAGATTTTATTATCGAAACCATAGGCCCACATCTATATACTCAAGTGATTGATGATATTGAACCTTGGTTATACGATAGATTCACGGCAGTGCTAGAAGATATGCACAGCTTTAAAAAAGACTAAAAGATAAACCAAAAAATGCCGCTCCATAATAGGAACGGCACTTTTTTATCACGCTGTTATTAATAATGATTCTTAGAAATGAATAACCGTACGGATACTCTCGCCTTTATGCATCAAATCAAAGGCTTCATTAATATTCTCTAATGGCATGGTGTGGGTGATGAAGTCTTGTAATGGTATATCACCTGCTAAGTAACGCTCAACATAGCCTGGCAACTCGCTGCGACCTTTTACGCCGCCAAATGCTGAGCCGCGCCAGACGCGACCTGTTACTAGTTGAAATGGACGGGTTGAGATTTCTTGTCCAGCGCCAGCAACACCGATAATTACCGATTCGCCCCACCCTTTATGGCAGCACTCAAGCGCAGAGCGCATGACATCGACATTACCGATACATTCAAATGAATAATCAACGCCGCCATCAGTCAACTCAACGATAACCTCTTGAATGGGTTTGTCATAATCTTTTGGATTGATGCAGTCAGTCGCGCCCAATTTTTTAGCCAATTCAAACTTGCTCTCATTGATATCAATGGCAATAATACGGCTGGCTTTGGCCATTTGTGCACCAATAACCGCTGATAGTCCGATACCGCCTAAACCAAAGATAGCAACCGTTGCGCCTTCTTCGACTTTTGCGGTGTTCATCACTGCGCCCATACCTGTGGTGACGCCACAACCTAACAAGCAAACTTCTTCTAATGGGGCTTCTTTATTGACTTTCGCTAAAGAAATCTCTGGTAATACGGTATATTCAGAAAAGGTTGAGCAACCCATGTAATGATAGATTGGCTCACCATCTTTATAAAAACGCGTGGTACCGTCTGGCATTAAGCCTTTGCCTTGGGTTTCGCGTACGGCTGAACACAGGTTGGTTTTACCCGAGGTACACATTTTACAGACGCCGCACTCTGCAGTATATAAAGGAATAACGTGATCACCGACTTGCACGCTGGTCACGCCTTCGCCGATTTGCTCAACGATACCGCCACCTTCATGACCTAGAATAGCTGGGAATACGCCTTCTGGGTCTTCGCCAGATAGCGTAAACGCATCGGTATGACAAACGCCACTAGCAACGATCTTTACCAATACTTCGCCTTTACGTGGCAGCATGACGTCCACTTCTTCGATAGATAGTGGCTCATTTGGTCCCCAAGCAATGGCAGCTTTAGATTTGATAAATTTATCCGACATAATATTCTCTCTTTTAATTGATTTTATCATTAAGTAAACGCAGACCAATTTAGCTTATAGTGCTTATTGAGTAGAGGCAAGATACCATTGTTGCGGTCTGTAAAAAGTTTGATTTTATAATGACCATTATAGCCGTTTCTGAAATGATAACAATGTGCTATATTTACAAATATCTTTTACACAGTAGTAATAATCATGCGTTGGGATGGTATTAGCGAGTTCGTTCATGTGGCGGAATACGAGAGCTTTACGCGGGCGGCAAAAGAATTGAGCATTTCTACCGCGCAGGTTAGTCGGCAGATAAGCGCTTTAGAAAAACGACTAAATATTAAACTGCTGTATCGCACGACGCGAAAAGTATCACTGACAGAAGAAGGCCGCGTGTTTTATCAGCACTGCCGCGGTGTACTCGATGGCTTGGATGCTGCTGAGCAAGCAGTGAGCAACTTACAATCAAAACCGCAAGGTAGGATTAAACTGACCGCCCCTGTCACTTATGGCGAGCAGCAATTATTGCCACTGGTCAATGATTTCATGGTGCAATATCGTGATATCGAAGTGACGGCTTTTTTGAGCAATCAAAAAGTCGACTTGATAGATGGCGGCTACGACTTAGCAATTCGCATTGGTAAATTAAGCGATTCGACCATGATGGCAAAAAAACTTAGCCGTCGTACTAACTTCGTCTGTGCTGCGCCCGCTTATCTCGAAAAATACGGCGCGCCTAATACTCTGTCCGAGCTAAGCCAACATAACTGCTTACTTGGCACGCGTGATTATTGGCATTTTATAGATTTTAAAGAAACAGGTTCTAAAAAAACAGATTCTAAAAAGGATACTGATAGAGAAAAAAACCTGCGAGTGTCTGGTACAGTGCAATATAACAGTGGTCATAGCCTAGTTGATGCGGCGTTAAAAGGTCTAGGGATCGTGCAACTACCTGATTATTATGTGCAAAAATACTTGGCATCAGGTGCGTTGGTTAGCTTATTAGATAACTATAGAGAGCCAGAGGAAAGTATCTGGGCTATTTATCCGCACAACCGTCACTTATCGCCAAAGATTCGATTGCTAGTAGATTATCTCGCAGAGCGTTTGGTTTAGTAGTTCGCTTTGGTTTAATAGCTCTTTGAGATGTGTTGCAATGCTAGGCTTTACTATGCACGGTTTATTACGCACAATGTTATGACACACAAAGAATATTCGATGTTGCCAGCCATCACTCACTGAATAAACAACCACCATAAAAAAGGACTTTTTATGCTTAAAATCATCTCTATTGCGGCCCTAGCTTTGGCTGTTTCCTCTTGCGCCAATGTTGAAAATATTTTAAGCGCGACGGATAAGATGCAATCGACGCCAGAAACGATGACTGCTATCAATGCTGAGAAGGGTTTGGTGACGATGCAAAGTAATCATTCTGTTCAAGATACTGCTGATAAGCTAGCGGCGATTATTGAAAGTAAAGGCATGAAAGTATTCGCGCGCGTCGATCATCAGAAAAACGCCCAAAGTGTCGATTTAACATTAAGACCGACGCAAGTTATTATGTTTGGTAACCCGAAAGCCGGTACGCCATTGATGAATTGCGAGCAAAGCGTCGCTATCGATCTGCCGCAAAAAATCCTCATCAGTGAAGATGCTGATAAAAAAGTTTGGTTATCGTATAACAATCCTGAGTATTTAAAAAATCGTCATAATATGAAAGGTTGCGATACCCAGTTAGCGAATATCGCAAAAGCCCTTGATGGCGTTAGTAAAGCAGCTATTGCAAAGTAAGCTATAAATGCAAGTCTGAATAAAAAAAGGTGGGATGCAAAAGCACTCCCACCTTTTTTATATTTTCAGAGGATTAACGTATTAGCAATCCTCTGAGCGTGCGATTTGCTCATGCAACTCTACTTTTAACTTCTTTGCACATTCGATAATCTTTTTTCGGCCAGCAGGAATAGCCCCATATTTAATTGCTGTCTCTCGCATTTGTACGGTGACATCATAATGCGGATAACTCGCATGACGATGAAATAAGTGCTTATCCACTTCAATCAACGCTGCAAAATCATGCAACTCTTGCAAGGTATCCGCGAGCATATGGCACCATTTATAGCCTTTAAATTCTATCTGCATAAAATCTACGTATATCGCCATTGAGCCACCTCATTTATTATCCTTAGCATTTTATCATGTGCTAAATAACGCTTTCACAAAACAGCCATTAAAATAATTCACGTGCATCTTTCTTAAACTTTTTAAACACAGTTTGGTATTCACTATCATTGATTTCAAGGCTACTTAGACGTCCATAACGCAGCTGACGATAGTGCTGCTTCATCTGTATTATTTTTGCTTGGACAATTTCTGAATCACCGCTATCTGTTAGCTTACTACCTTTACGACTCTTGTTACTACTTTTAGCATTGGTATCAGTGTTGGTATTGGTATCTGTGTTTGAATCATTTTTTCGGTCATCGACAGCTATTGCCAAGCGCTCAAGCCAAGCCAGCTGTCCTTCGCTCTCTTGACGAGCCAGCGCTTTATCACTTTTACCAATACGTTTTGATAACTGTGCAAGTGGCAGGTCTGCTGGATGCCAACGCTTACGGCGACGTTGCCAAATAACAAAAACCAAAATTACCATGACAGTAATAGCACTCGCTGCTAGCCAAATAATTTGCTGCATGATTGAGTGGATATTAAACCATTTGAGCAGCGAGTCAGCTTGCTTGTCCTGATCGTAACCAACAACATCTTTTTGCCAATAGTAGCTTGCTTGATCTGAGAGGCGGCGTAAGGTCTGTAGCATTTGATATTGCTGATAGCTGATTTGCGCACTAGCGCCATCACCGAACATTGCCGCTCCTTGTGCCTGCGTCAGCGCATCCATCCCCTGCTCGACACGCTCAGGCGCAACAAAAGCCGTCGGGTCGACACGTACCCAACCTTGACCGTCAAGCCAAACCTCCGTCCAAGCGTGCGCATCCTTTTGCCGCACCTCCCAAACATTGCCGCCGCGGCTCAGCTCGCCACCTTGATAGCCTGCGACGACGCGCGCTGGAATGCCAGCAGCGCGCATCATAAAGGTAAAGCTGGAAGAATAGTGCTCACAAAACCCCGCTTTAGTCTCAAATAAAAACTCATCAATACGGTTATTATTCAGCCGTGGCGGTGATAGCGTATAGCGAAAGTCCGTTTGATTAATCCAGCGCTCAAGCGACTGCATGTAGCGCACTGGGTCTGAGTCTGACTGAACAAATAGCTGCTGCGCTAATGCTCGTGCTTGTGGATTACCTTTATTGGGCAGTGTAAGATTTAGACGTCGCGACTCCTCAGACAGAACAGGGTCGATACGCATCGGTGCAAATTGCAATACATCGTAGCGAAGCTGTTGGGTAACCGGCTGGTCTTTTAATAAGGTAAAGTCTGAGGTGATACTAACGTCTTGGCGCTGCGCAAAAGGATAATCAAGTCCAAACAGCCAGTTTTGCTGCGTTGGCTCTAGGATAATCTCATAGCTGGTAGGCGCAACTTTTATGGCATCAGGGATAGTTGCAAAGGCGTTTTCTATCCATGTCGGTGTTTGCAGTGCAGGCTGCCATTGTCGTTGCTGCGTGCTAGGACGCCAAGTAATTCCATCAAAGTCGCTAAAGACCAAACCACGCCAATAGAGCTGTTGCTGTGGCGGGCGGTTATCTGCAAACTCTACCCGAAAAGCCAATTCGGTCGATTGTCCTAAATTGGCAAAATCACCGGGCGACATGCTATCAGAGACACCCGTGGTCGCTTGCTGACCCGATAACTGCACTGACCACAGCGGTGGCAAGCGCGGGAAGAATAAAAACAAAACGACCAATAATGGTAACGCCCCGATACCCAGCAAACCTAATGTACGCAAGCGACCGTCACCGCGAATATTACCATCGTCATTTAAAGCAATAAATGCCAACAAGACAATGACCACCCCGACGATTACTTCTAACGTCGTCACAAGACCTTGGTCCATCAAAAAAAGCGCGGCAAGGACAAACAATGATAAATTCAATACCACATAAGCATCACGGCGTTTATACAACTCCCACAGCTTACTAATGAGACATAGCACTAAAAACGCCACGCCCATATCCAGTCCAAACGCCGTATTATACGTCAGCCACAGACCTGTCAACCCTAATAAGAAGCCCAGCATTTGCATGCCTTGATAGACGCGTTTTAAATGTGCTAATTTTTTAAATCGCGCTTTTACGCGGGGCAGCTGAGCAATAATACTGATTAAAGAAAAACCCATTAGCCATAATGGCAGGTGTGCCGCATGCGGTAAGATAATGACAAATTGAGCAATTAATACCCAATAATAAGCTGGTAAGGCGAGTAGCCTACGATACCATTTATCATTACCGCCATGCTCAGCATAAGCATTGATATTTTGACCCAAAGCCAACTGCTCAAAGCTTGCAGAGTCTATAAAGTCTGATTTGTTAGAGCCAATAGAAGCATCTACCGCTTTTTTTGAAAAAAATATTTTAGAATTGCTCATATTAGTCATGGCGCTTTTGCCAACCTTAGCAAGCACGCTTGTGCAAAGCCATTACCGTCACCCATTGTCGCAGCAGAAGGCGCGTCGCCGGCTAAACGCATGTTAAATGGCACACCCAGCTCACCTAATGTCACTACGCCATAAGCCAGTTGTGCGAGTTTTTGTTCATGATGCGCCGCTGGCATATCAGCATAATCCAACGTTTGCTCATGACTGATAGGATCGGCAAAGTGCTTGGTAAACATTCCCTGACCGCGCGCCACATGACCCCAAGAAACCCTTGCCAGCGACTCACCTTCGATATAGTTATCTAGCCGCTCAAAATCGTCCTGACCTTGCCTAGTCTGTCCGCCACTTGGCAAATCCTCCTGACTGGCAACAGCATACTGTGCTTGCCAATCAAAGGCTTCAGGTTTTGGATACACCCAAGCGCTACGGGCAAAATAGACATAAGACCATGCGCGCATAATACCTAACGGATAAACGGTTTTGATAATTAATCTTGGTAATGTCAGCTGCCCACGACTGTGCGTTTGTACAGGCAAACGAATCACTTGCTCGGCTTGCAGTCGTGTCACCAGTATCGACTCTTGAGCACTAGCGCTATTTTTGATTTTCTTATTGGCTTTTTTATCTGTCTTATTATTAGCCTTGCTATTAACCTTACCGTCAGTCTGCTCAAAGCTAAATAACAGCTGCCGTCTTGGTTGGCGGCTCTCACTAATCAGCTGCAAGGTCACCCAGACAGGCGCACCTGCTTCTGCCATGGTCACTTTTATTAACTGTACTTTAAGACCTGAGATATGGGCAAAGGTCACATGAAAGCTGATAAGCCAAACGCTGACCAGATAAAAACACAGACCCAACACCAAGTTATTGCCATAGTTGATACCAGCGATAAAGGTAATGATTAATAACACCGCATATAGCATCCCTTCGCGGCTAAAAAAGATATAGACATTACGCAAATTGAGCGTGGCGCTATCGCTTTTTGGGGCCCGCGCGGCAAACCAACGGCTTAATGCGGAAGTAGCTGGTACGGTGAAGGCTTTTGGCAAAAGGCTCATGACTACCCTATCCTTACCTTAAAGTTAATAGTCTTATCGCTAATAAACGAGCAGCTTTGGAAGTGAATCTATTACGAGCAAACAAATGGTCAAACAATAACAGCTACTTCTGCCAAAATGCGTTGGGCAATGGTCTGAGTCGCTTGCCCACCAGTCACATGCGCGGGTACAAAACGCTGACCGAGGCGATGATCGGTGACGGCAGCAAACACTGCTTGGACATCTTCAGGCGTGACCTCCATATGCCCCGACACGTAAGCATAAGCCTGTGCAGCACGCTGTAGCGACAGTACGCCACGCGGTGATAAACCGTGATACTCAGAGCTTGCGCGTGTCTTTGCGACCAGTCTTTGCAGATAATCCAAAACCACATCCGCCACATACACTTGTTTGACGCCGTGTTGTGCTAATAATACAGCTTGGGTATCAAGCACCGCGGGCAGCTCTTTTAATAGCTCGCGGCGGTCTTGACCTTTTAATAGCTCGCGCTCAGCGGCAGGTGATGGATAACCCAGCGACAAACACAATAAGAAGCGATCTAGCTGCGATTCAGGCAATGGATAAACGCCCGCTTGCTGCAATGGGTTTTGCGTAGCAATGACAAAAAATGGCTGCGGCAAAGCATAAGTCTGTCCATCTTGCGTCACTTGCCGCTCCTCCATCGCTTCCAGTAATGCACTTTGGGTCTTAGGGCTGGAGCGATTAATTTCATCTGCCAGCAATAGCTGAGTAAAGATAGGACCGGGACGAAACTCAAACTGCAGTTTGCTTTGGTCATAGATACTCATACCTAGAATATCGGCTGGTAGCATGTCATTGGTAAACTGCACGCGGCTAAAGCTCAGACCAAGTAATTGCGCTAAGCCTTGCGCCAACGTCGTCTTACCCATGCCAGGCAAATCCTGCAACAATAAATGCCCACCAGCCAGTATGCCGCTCAGCGCTAACTTGATAGCCTGCGGTTTATCTAATACGATTTGATTTAACTGCGTCATTAGATGAGCAATTTTTTGCTGGTTGCGAGGATAGTCATTGGCGGCATGGTTCATTATCAATTCTTAGCTCATTTTTTATGGTGATGATTATTTTAAATAGTCATGTCAAATAATAAGTTTAAATCGGGCATTACTTTATATCATCAGCCGTTGGCACCGGCGCACGAAGCGTTGATAGATACGCAATCACATCAGTACGTTCTTTAGCATCTGGCATCGGGTCTGATAGCATTTTCGAGTCTGGCATGGCTTTTTCGGCATCAGCGATATAAGTATCTAGCGTTTCAGCATCCCATATCCAGCCAGATGTCTTAAGCCCTTCGCTATAAGTATAATCTGTAAGCTCAGCCGCTTTGGCACCATATATATTCATCAACTGCGGACCTTTTTTATTGAGTCCAGGATTGAGCTGATGACATTGACCGCAAGCATCTTGATATATAAGCGCACCATTATCGGCATCGCCCTCAGTATAGAGTGGCAACGTCACAGGATCGCGATAGTCAGGCGGTGTTTTCTCACAAGAGGTGAGCAATAGAGCAGCGGCAAACATACCGCTTAATTGATATTTTTTGAGTATAGACATGTTGTAGAAATCTTTAATTGAGGGGCATTGGCTATGTATGCGTCTACCTCGACCATTATACAAGGCAAAGATGGATGCACCCACATAGCACTGCGTAGGAAATATAGGGGTAACTGCTAAAAATTAATAATTGCTGATTTTGCTAACATAAAAGTTGTTTGGCTCGCCTTTAGTTAAAATTCAATCACCTTTTAAAGCTCAGTTGCCAGTTAAAGCCAAGTTGCCTGAAATTTTTCACGTATTAGGTTTAGGCTTGGATTTATACTGTGATTTAGGCTTAAATAATAGCTTAACTCTCGCTAGCCACTTTTATGCTATTGCTAGGCGCTTCGAGATAAAAACCCTGCAAATAACGCGCGCCCACGCTCCAAGCAACCGACATGGTCGCAGCATCTTCGATATAGGGCATCAAGACATCGACGCCAATCTCATTGGTGCGGACGATAAGCGATTTGACTGTCTCTAGATTTTCAGGGGTATCAATTCCTTCCACGTAACTACGAGCTAGACGCACCATATCAGGTTGCACGAAATTGGCAACCTCAACAGACTTAGCAGACGAGCCAAAATTATTGATACATAACTGACAGTTTACTTGATTAAGCGCGGTAAACTGAGATTTAGAGACGGTTAAATGGTCAGCAATATCGTTTTCATTAAACTGTAAGGTTAATGCACCCGCTTTACCGCCCACCGCGTTGATCAATTGACTGGCCACACTTGGCAGCTTTTTATCTATCAAAGAGGCGTTGGTCAGTTGCACCAATAAGCGCGCTTCTGGATGGGATTTACGCACGTCATTGATTTTTTTACAGGCATTGATGAGTATCCAGCGGTCTATTTTTTCAAGCAAGTTATGCGCCTTGGCCACTGCCATAAACTGGTCAGGCGTCAATATCGTATTGTCCGCATCCGCCAATGGTAGGCGCAGGTATACTTCAAAGAAATCACTGCGATCATGATTAATGTCATATATCGGCTGGAACAACAGCTCAAAGCGATTATTGGCAATCGCATCGACCAAAGATTCGGCCAATGCATGATCATCACTATTGGCATGTTCACTGGCATCATATAGATGATATCTACCACCATGATTGGAGGTTTCAATCATAATTTGATTGATAGCATCTATCGCTCGCTCGAGTACCACCCTAGGCTCAGGAGTATTTTTTTCTATCTTAACGATAGCGATACTTGCTGTGGTATTCGTCGTACGCTTATCGACTTCGATAAACAGCTCACTGATGGTTGAACCAATTTTCTTAGCCAGTTTTTCAAGATTTGCGGTGCTTTGATTCTCCACCAAGATGGTAAAGACAGTATCACTAAAACGGCTTACATGGCTTTCTTCTAAAATCTCATCTGTTACCAGCTTATCTAAAGCATAGGCAACTTGCTTAACTGTGGCATCTATCCCTTGCAGACCAAGACTGCTTCTAATTTTACCCACATTATCAAGCTGAATATAGAATAACCCTGCCGTCGACGCACCCTGTTTTGCCTGTTGGTATAATGCCGCGAGCTGCTCTTCAAAGCTGCGGCGATTATGAATACCCGTTAGGCTGTCTTTACGCTCAGCCTCAGCCAAACGCTTCGCAACTTCAGCGCTATTACTGTTGTTTTGCTGAATAATAATTTGGGTAACCGGCTCACCGTCTAAAGTTGCCGAGGCCAGCTGTAATTTTGCCTCAAAGGTAGACCCATCTTTACGTTTGCTCTCAAAATTAAACTCAACGTCTTTACGACTTCCTTTATCAAACTGACGTAAAAACTGCTTAAAAGCTTTAACGTTATCACCCCCTGCAATCAAATCAATCACAGGTATACCGATAATGTCATTCATCGCCTCAAAACCAAACAACTGCAAATAAGGGTCATTGGCAAAAATATGAATCCCTTGGTCAATATAAGCGACCGCACTTTTTGAGTTTTTAATAAGAACATTTGCGCGTTGTTCTGCTTCAGACAACACATGACGCAAAGTTTTAAGCTGCTGACGACAGCGTAAACTCTCATGCTGCAAACAAATCGCCATGACGACTGCCATCTCTTGCTCTACGCAAAGGGCTTTAACCATCGTACTATTCATCACAGCAGGCAAGCCATCTTCGTTTTGAGCGTTGGCAGCAGCCTCCTTATTCATCAAACAAATCGTTGGCAAGTCTATACTCTGCTCTTGAACGACACCAACCACGTCAGTAAAACTCATATCATAAGCCTGACCAAAAACCAATACATCCCATGATTGACGTAGCGATTTTAATAGCTCTTCTTTATCATCCAATAAACCTAAGTTCACATTGTCATAATATGACCCTAGTAATTCTACCAGTCGTTCAGCGTAAAGCTGATCGTCATCGATTACTAATAGGTTTAAGACGGACTGAGTACGCATAGGAAGCCTTTTAAATCATAGTAGCGGTTTTGTCATTATAGACAATAATTTAACCGACTGCTGCTTAAGTTACAATCACTAAGTGTTGTTTATAGAATTGCTGTTCATTTAATTACAGTTATTAAGTCACTGCCACTGAATCGCTACCATTAAGCTGCAATCATAATGCCATTTCTGATGGAATAAATCTGATGAATTAAAGACGCTCAGCCCAATCTTAAAGCTTAAGCGTTCAGTGTTAAAATTTAGTGTGGTAAAGTTATTTTATGCTTTATAAGTAGCCCTTTAAATTTGCACCACTTCATATTGGCTAAACTCATCTGTCGTTAGCAGACGCCGTACTAAACGCAACGTTTTTTGCTTGGTATTGATACGCATCATTACTTTATCACCCGCTTGAAAATAAGAGGTCGGCACTATGAGGCTACAGCCAGTTTGTAGCTGCTCATCGTCACCGATGACAAAAGCGGGTACAAAATGTCGACTGCGACTGTCTCTATCTTGCAGGCGAATAGCACAAGATATCAGCTGATGGCCAATTACTTGCCAGTCAACCTCAGGCTTTTCGCTGTCCATATCGAGCCAGCGCACCACGCCTATTGACCAATCAGCAGAAGCTAAATTATCAGAGCGACATAATAAGAAAAGACTCATAGTTCGCAGTGACGGCGGTTCGATAGAAGCCAGTACGTCATTTTCTGCAATTTCTACTATATCTTTTACTTTATTGCCGCTATATTTTGCTTTAGGCGTATTTTCTCCATCACTGCTCGCACTGATAGCTGGCTCCACTGAATCTGACAGCAAGCGCAAGGTACGAAAGTGGGACAAATCATTATTACTATCAAACGTTTCTACCATCAACGTTTTATAAGCAGACTGGTTTTTTGGAACGGTATCATAGCGAGGTTGCTGATGCTCAGGCAGATATTTTGCCGCAATCAAGCTTGATAAGCCTTGCTCATTACTCAGTCGGTAATGAATATGATTGAACCCAGCAATAAGCTGTACCGCTTGCCTATCACTTTGTTTGATTGGTAGCGTCAACGGCGGCTGGATATAGCGATAGCTCAATGTCATGGCGACAGTGTTCAGTAAATAACACTCAACCCCTTCTCGACCTTCCTCGATGAGCTTGAGAGACCGTGATTTTAAATAGGCGATTAGCGGCGCCAACTCTATAAACACACAATCGTGATGGGCGTCGTAGGGATTAATGACAGAATGCGCGGTCAAATAAGTAGGAGGATTGTCACTGTGTAAATTAACAAATACTTTTGTCTCAGTCTGCGGCTCTACGGATGTGACGAGATGTTCGCTCCACTCTAAGAGCAAACGCTGCACCATTAATACATTGGCTCGGCGCATAGCGCGTACGTTCAATAAGCTATGTAGGCATAATTGATCATATAGTCGATGAATATTATCCGCGCAGTGGGTCGTAATATAGGAACTCAAATCAATATCAACGGTTTGCTGTTGGCAAGCCATATAGTAGAGCTGATTTATATTAGACCACAAATATGCGGCTGGCTTTTGATAACAAAGCGCGTCTTCGAACAGCAACTTCTGATACATCAGCAGTGTTTGGTAAGTAGCAATGGCTAATGTGATTGTTAATGATTTTTCATTAGTAAGATAGCGCTGTAAAAGACCATTTGGTGCTTGCAGTTTTTTATCTTTTAAAAAGGCCATTTCTCGCTGTATTACCCCGTCATATACCATAATGACCAGATAATACAGCGACTTTACCTGTGCCACATAGCCGAGCTGATAGTCATTAAAAGCCTCTACCTCATATATATAGTGTTGGCGCAGCGTCGCAATGAGCTTATTAGCTGCCTCCAGCACAATATTAAGTAATGTCAGGCGTTGGCGATCATCTATATTTGCCAACCGTAATTCTGTGAGTACCTTTTCTAGTTGCTCTATTTGCTGCGTCTCTGTTTGAATGGACAACCGCGCCGCCCATTTAAGCAAATGCGGCTCATCTTTATTCAGCGACTTCTTTAAATTAAGCGATTTCGCTAACGTCCGAGATGAGGGTGCATCAACGCTTAAATATTGTTGAAACGTCGATAAATTTACCATTACTATCCTTAGTAATTACGCAAGTTATCAATAGGTCTATGGAGGTTTAATACTTTATTTACATCAGAAACATTATCCTTAGACATAACTATTACCTGACCTATTAACGATTTTTTAGTACTGTTTTTTAGTGGTTTTTTCTTTATTTGGTACTGGCTGCTGCGTTATTTGGTTGTTTGCTGACTATTTATCTTATCAATGCTAATTCATTAGCAGCTATTTATTGTTAGCAACTCACTGTCAGCGACTCAATCAACACGACTCACTGATGCGCCTCTATTAATAACTGCTGTAATCGTTCTTTGTTTACTAAAATACACCATATTGCCCATTTTAAGCATCGTTGTAAATATCAATCGGCACTTTAAACGGTTCATTTGGCATCTCTCTGACCAATTTTGGTACCAAATAACCGGGCAATACGGCGAGTAACGACCAATAAAGCGCAATAGCAGCGCGCACATCACTATCAAAATGAGCGGCGCCTGCCACTTTATCCAACACATGCAGATAATATGGCAGCACGCCAGCCGCAAACAAGCGCTGATTGAGTACCGTTTGCACCGCCACGCTATCATTGATATCTTTTAATAGTACCGCTTGATTTAATAAGGTGACACCAGCCGCACGCGCACGCTGCAAGTACTCAGCGGTCAGCGCATCAATCTCATTGGCATGGTTACAATGAATGACCATGACGATTTGGCAGCGGCTTTGCGACAATCTATCTAACAAGGCATCATCTAGGCGCGCTGGAATCACCAATGGCAAACGGGTATGCAGCCTGATGGTAGTCAGCTGTGGAATCGCCTCTAAAGTATCCAGCCAGGCAAACAAGCGCCTGTTGGTGACATTTAACGGATCGCCGCCGCTTAAAATCACTTCATTGATTTCAGGATGGGCGCTGATATAGTCGATAATATGCTCTTTGGCATCGGCGGTTGGCATATTGGCGCTATAGTCGAAATGTTGGCGAAAGCAATAACGACAATGAATCGCACAGGCACCAGTAATTGTTAACAATACTCTTGATTGATACTTATGCAATAAGCCTTTAACCGGATTGTGCGTACTCTCGCTTAAGGGGTCGGCCACGTAACCGGTGACAGCGATTTGCTCTTTTTTATTGGGTAATACTTGTTTAAGCAAAGGGTCATCACTGTCACCGACCGTCATTTTTGCCACAAAAGCGCGCGGTACACGCAGCTGAAAGTGCTCAGGTATATAAACCTCTGAGCGCAGTGATTCCAGCTTTAAAAGCCCAAGCAGCTCATCAATAGAGGTTATCGCTTCGGATAATTGCGTTTGCCAGTTTTTTTGTGTGATTAAATGGTTTATCATGACAACCTTATACCTGTGCCCAAAAGCCGATATTATACGCTCTTAGTGCGCAAGCTATCAAAGCGTACGAATTATTCATAAAGCACTAAGCATCATAAGCGATTTTAGCGCAGCAAGGCCCAAACCCCACATCCAATTAGTGATGATAATACTTACAACCCTTAGGAGTCTTCCGTGGCAAGTTTTTCTACTAACGAATTTAAAGCTGGTCTCAAAGTCATGCTCGATGGCAACCCTTGTGCCATTCTTGAAAACGAGTTCGTCAAACCTGGTAAAGGCCAAGCTTTTAACCGCGTTAAGCTGCGTAACCTTCGTAGCGGCAAGGTATTGGAGCAAACGTTTAAATCAGGCGAGAGCTTGGAAGTGGCTGATGTCTTAGACACCGAAATGAACTATCTATACAACGACGGTGAGTTTTGGCACTTTATGCACCCTGAGAGTTTTGAGCAGTTACAAGCTGACAAAACCGCGATTGGTGATGCGACAAAATGGCTAAAAGACAACAGTAACGCCCTTTGTACCATTACCTTATTTAATGGCGTGCCATTATCTGTAACACCGCCGAACTTTGTTGAACTGCAAATCACTGAAACTGATCCTGGTCTCCGTGGTGATACGTCAGGTGGCGGCGGCAAACCTGCCAAGCTAGAGACAGGCGCTGTGGTACGTGTACCATTATTTGTTCAGCAAGGTGAAGTGGTTCGTGTTGATACGCGTACCGGTGATTACCAAACGCGCGTTAGCTAAGCATGTTTATATTTTATTAAAGATAAAAAAAGCTTAACCGCTCATAAGTGGTTAAGCTTTTTTAATGCCGAATGCTCTATAGCATTTATTAATAACTGACATTAAAACCAGCATAAGAAAACAAGGCTAAAAAATATTCCTATCTATTAGACTTAATTTTAAACAAAATATTTACTCTTCCATCGATTGCTTATGCATTAGCCAGTACTGCACTAGAGCATTAAGCTGCTCTTGTTTGAATGGTTTGGTGCAATAATCTTGCATCCCCACATCAAGATACTTTTTGCGCTCGCCATCCATCGCATTGGCAGTCAAGGCGATGATAGGTGGCAGTGCTTGTGGGTCATAAAGCTCATGCAATTTAATGGTTGCCTGGACGCCATCCATAATGGGCATATGATGGTCCATCAGAATGACATCATAGAGCTCAGGATTTAAAGAAAAAATCTCAATTGCTTGTTGCCCATCCCCGACATGAGTGACCGTATGGCCGCTATTATTAAGTGATTTTTTGGCAATCATAGCATTAACGCTATCATCTTCGACTAACAAGATATGCCCGACAAGCTCATGACTTGGCGCTGCCATGGTAAAGTCATTTTCGTCTTGCCATGTCTCATAACCGGCCTCATCGATAGTCGGTAACGGCAGTAATACAGTAAAGGTTGTACCGATACCGACGGCGCTGTCTACTTCAATATAGCCGCCCATCAACTCTACCAACGACTTACAAACAGACAAGCCAAGTCCCGTCCCACCATAAAGGCGATGTGTATATTTATTAGCTTGATCATAAGCATCAAATATCGCTTCTAATGATTCAGGTTTAATGCCGACACCCGTATCTGTAACCTCAATACAAAGCGTCATATCTTGATGATTGACCAAACTCTTATCACCGGTATCGTAATGAGAGGCCTGCTCTACATGGCTTTCTAATATATGACTTCCTAAATAACCGTCTTCATGACAGCTAGAGTCATAATCACCCTGTTTATCATCACAAGGATTATTTTCCATGTGCTTAACATCAATCGTAACCCGACCGCCTTCGCGGGTAAATTTGATGGCATTATTGACCAGATTAACCATGATTTGCTTAAGTCTTACGGGATCGCCTTTGACATATGGCGACAATGACTCGGTGTAATGGTAGTCTAAAATCAAGCCACGCTGGCGGGCTTTAACCGCAAATAAGCTCACCACTTCATTACATAGACTCGATAAGTTCATCGGAATAGAGTCGATAGTCATCTTGCCCGATTCAACCTTTGATAAATCCAAAATACCGTTAATAATCGCCAGTAAATGCTCATTTGAGACTTTGATATTATCAATATACTCTTGCTGCTCGGCGCTCAGCTTGGTTTCGCTTAACATCTCAACCATACCGATAATCCCATTCATCGGCGTGCGTATTTCATGGCTCATATTGGCCAAAAACTCAGATTTCATCTCATTGGCATGTTTAGCATGACGCTGCTGATCTTGTAGCTGCAAAGCATCGGCGGCCATCATCGCAAACTGTGCCAATAGCTCTGCGTGCTTATCCGTAAACTCATGGTGCGGCTCTACATCCATCAAACATAAAGATCCCAAACGGTATGTTTTACCGTCCTCATGCATGATAATCGGCGCGCCGGCGTAAAAACGTAGATGCGGTGATTCTGTGACTAAAGGGTTTTGATTAAAGCGGTTATCGGCCGCTAAATCAGGGACAACAAAAACCTTATCTGAGAGTATAGTATAGTTACAAATCGCCACTTTACGCGTTGTCGTACAAACACCGCCAAGCCCATGACTCGATTTTAAGTATTGGGTGTCTTCATCCATAAAAGTGATGGTGACTATCGGCATATTAAAAAACAGTTTGGCAAGCTCTGTTAAGCGTGCAAAAGCAGGTTCCTCATTATCATTCAGTACCTGATATTTTTTGAGTCGATTGATACGCTCAGCGTCATCTGCTGCGATGGGATAATCGTTTTTTGGCACGTTGGATGTAGACAAAATGGACTCCATTAATTCGTATTAGGCACTTGGCTTAACCGCCGCCTGCTTAAGCAATAATTGTAATGCCTCACTGACCATCAGCATCGCGACTACTGAGGTAACGACTACCGCTGAGCCATAACCACCGCAGTGCAAGCCGCCTGTTTGACAGCTTTTATCGACGCGCGGTGGCTCTGTCGAATAGACACACTTAATACCGAATTTTTCCTTCATCGCGCTATTAATACCTTTTTCGTGGCGAAGCTTATTGCGCAGCTTAGCCAATAACGGGTCTTGATAACTGTCGCGTAAATCACTTACCTTAATCTGGCTTGGATCTATTTTACCGCCTGCCCCGCCAGCACAAACCAATTTTAACTTGTTAAAGCGACAATGTAATGAAATCGCAAGCTTGGCATTCATATCATCGACACAATCTAAAATCACAACCGGATTTTTTTGCGCCACTGCTTTAGATTGCTCGCGACTGGGTAATAACTCAGCGACGTTCTCAGGGGTCAAAAAATCATCAATCAAATGTAGGGTGACTTTTGGATTAATCTCACGAATACGGGTTGCCATTGCTGCAATTTTGCTTTGCCCAAAGGTACTGTCCAACGCCGGCAGCTGACGATTGACGTTAGAGGCCACCAACACATCCAAATCAATCAAAGTAATAGTGCCAACTGCTGTACGTGCCAATGCTTCTGCTGCCCATGAACCAACCCCACCAACACCAATCACATAAACATGCGCTGCAGCAAAGGTATCGACAGCAGATGCGCCATAGAGCGTTTGTGTGCCTTTAAAGCGGCGCTCATACTGCTCAGCGGCATCGTCAGCCATATCTGCGCTTACAGAAGCAAGTTGCTGTTCATTATGATGTTCATTAGTAGCAATGATATCTAGATTAGCTAAAGTATCTGTTTGTGTTGTCGTTTGCTGCAATTGCGCCTCTTCAGTCATAACAAGTTAAAGCTCTTTTATAAGGTGGTTTATTATTCAATTATTTATTAATTAAACTGTCTATTATTAAGCAGTTTTTTTGTCATTATCAAGCTGGATAACGCCAATCAGTCTGCAAAGCGTTGCAACTGTTGTGCCACAATTGCTCAGCAAGAATGGCTGGCGGCACATCGAGTAACTCGCTTAAACACAGTAATACCCATGGTAAATTGGCTGGGACATTTCTATTATGAGCGGGCGCATTACCCCATTCATTATCTGGGCTTTGCCCGAGCGCCGACTGACTACCACCCGAATCTTGACACATGATGGGCGTCATATCTGGACAGTCCGTCTCAATCACCAAACACTCAATACCATCACTAGCGACGGCCGCTTGAATAGCGCGGCGTAACTTCTTGGCGTTTGGATTGGTCACTTGACCAGTTACCCCAAGCTTAAAGCCCAGTTTTACAAATGCTTTTGCCTCTTGCTCACCACCACTAAAACTATGGGCGATGCCGCCAAGCTTATGCGCATCATAGTCATGCGCTTTTAATAACGCCAATGCTTCAGCGTGCGCTTTACGGATATGCAGCATCACCGGTAATTTGTGACTGACAGCCATGTCTAATTGAGCATTAAAAAAATACTCTTGCTTTGCGAACATCTTAGGCTGTTTCATCTCATCAGCAAAAGTATCGAAACCAATCTCACCGATGGCCAGTGGACGCTTTTTATCCAGCATTTGCGACATATTTTGTAGATGCGCCTCAGTATGCTGCTCAATATAAAAAGGATGTAAACCTAGGGCAATATGCGCATTTAAAGGTGGCTGTTGCGGTGAATCTGATTGACCTGTAATAGACGACGGATACCGCTCATTGATCAAGCGCTCAGTATCATACAAGCGCTGAAAATGACGCTGCAAATACCCTACCAACACCAGATGTCGTATGCTTTGTTGACACGCTCTTTGTAGCTGCTCATCTCTATCAGCATCAAATACCGGTGCATCAAAATGAGTATGGGTATCAATTAAAGGAAAAGTGGTAGGTAATTCTTCATTAGCGTTAAATGATGCGCCAATCACCGTCATCAATAAACTCCAAATTTTTTAATGGTTAAAACAGTGTATTTCCAGTTTATTTGAATAGCATTTTTTATTAGCAATAAAGCCATTATTATCAATAACAGCTACTATTCTAGCGCTGATTCATCCTATTTACTGACTTTATTAGCAACTTTATTCTTAACTTCATTTTCAGCGTTATCCATTAGTTTGCTATCTTCCTTTAGACTACTACGGCGCGGGATAAGCAATAGAGCTAAGCCAACTGCCCCTAAACTCAACCACTTCTTTTTATTGCTATTGTTAAGATTGCGCATTGGTTTCACCGAAGTATTTTTGCAAAGGTATTTTCAATAATACATATTGTACGTTAGTTAATCGCCGTTTATGCATACTGAATTTATTCAAACAAGCTACACTTAAAAGACAGACTATAAAAATCAATAATGAAAGCAATGAGTTATTATTCCTGGTTGAATTATACGCGCATCATTGAGGCGCTGTGTATATCTGTGTTATGAATACGCAAGCTTATGTACGGCGTCACTATCGTGCCGTACGTTTAAGTATGCTTGTTATTGAGTATTAGCTTAAGAACTCAAGCTATTGGGCTATTAAGGCTTATACAGTATCTTACAGCTTATCTATTATGAGCTTTAGCGCTTTAAAGGATAAGTCGTAATACCACTGCTGCTAGGGCTATCTACTTTGGTAAAGCCCTGAGAAGTATTTTTTGGCGTTTGGTTACGCTTAGGCACCAGTGGATTAAGCGGCATCAATTCATAATCGGCACTGATATTGCCATTCCAGCCCTCTGTACCGCTAAGCGGTAACTGTTTAATCGTACCGTTTTTATCGATAACCAGCTGTAGGACGCGCATTTGATTGTATTTGCGCTCAGTCACACTGGCTACAGCCCCGCCATCGCGTAAGATAGTCGGCTGTAAAAATATGATTAAGTTACTCTTCTGATTACTATCATTATCAGAGCGGAACAGTCGACCAATCAATGGCACATTACCCAAACCAGGTACTTTTTGTTGGCGCGTAGTGGTGTTATCACGCATCAAGCCACCTAAAGCGATGGTTTGCTGATCATCGGCTAAAATAGTGGTATTAATCAGGCTTTTATTGGTAATAAGACCGCTGGCATTGCCGGCGCTGCCCGGTACGACCGACGAGACTTCTTGCGAAACCTCCAAACGTACGGTGCCATTATCCCCAATATGAGGAATGACGTTTAGGTTGATACCGATATCTTGACGGTCAATAGTCTGGAAGGGGTTGGTCGAAGAATCGCTGCCTGTGGTATAAGAGCCAGTGACGAAAGGCACGTTTTGACCGACTAAGATGCTCGCTTTTTCATTATCCAAAGTCAGAATCGAGGGCATCGACAGCAGATTGGCACTGGTCGATGAGTCAAGAGCCTGTAAGATAGCGCCATAAAATTGGGTATTGCCTTGACTGTCTTTCTTACTATCACCGATTCCAATCAAAGCACCTGCAATCGACCCTGCGGCCGCACTGATACCTGCACCACCCGACAAGGCTGCTGCTGCAAGCGATACCGCACTCGCGCCAACGTTATTGAAATTGACGACGCCATAACCACTATTGGCATTACCTAGCGCCCACTGCACGCCAAGCTGGGTCGCATCATCGCCTGATACTTCGACAATAGCTGCTTGAATTAAGACTTGAGCGCGGCGGCTATCGAGCTGATTGACGGCATCTTCAATCTCAAACATCAGCTCAGGCGCGGCATTAACGATGACGGCATTTTGGGTTTCATCAGCGATAATACTAAAAGGTCGACCACCAATACCAGTACCTGCGCCACCCGAACTGCTAGTCGATAAAGCGGCAGTACCGCTATTGCCAGTAGTGTTGTTGCCAGCACCATTACCAACATTGGCATTAGCGCCGCTATTTAGTGTTGAGCCAGTACCACTGGCACCGTTTAGAGAGGCAGACTCTAAGGTTGATGTCGCACCAGAGCTATTAATAGATTGGCTGGCAAGTAAGCCACGTAGCATCTCTGCAATATGACCGGCGCTAGCATATTTCAAGCGAAATACCCGTAGACCACTCAAACGCCTTGTAGGAGTGGTATCAAGCTGATTAACCATCTCTTGCACTTTGGTAATCATCTCAGGACTGCCTTTAACCAACAATCTATCACTAGAGGTATCGGCAATGACTTTTAGCTGATTGTTAGCACCTTGGGCTTGCCCGCTGCCCGCGCTTGCCACCAAGGCGCTAATCAGCTCCATCATGCGCTCGGCATCGACATGACGTAACGGTATGACTTGCAAGCTATCATTGACGTTGCTGTCTAAATCACGGATAAGCGCCGTAAGCTGATTAAGACTATCAGCGCGATCAGATAATACTAGCGCATTGACACCCGGTACCGCTGCTGCGTGAGCCGACTGTGGCATCAGCGGTCGAATCACGCCGAGCACTTCTGCTGCTTGGGTATTGGTCAAATAAATCACCCGCGTTGCTAGCGCCTCGCCGACACTATCACCGCGTAAATCCACCGCGACACCAGATTGTTTGGCGACGTTATCAGGCACCAGCTTAATCGTCGTACCCGAGTCGATAGCAGCAATACCATTAACCTGCATGACACTTAAAAACAGCTGGAAAATCTCATCACGCGACAATGCTTTGTTAGAAATGACGGTGACGTTACCATTAATGCGCGGATCAAGAACAAAGTTTTGATCGGTAATGGTCGCCACTTCATTAATAAAAGCTTTGATATCGGCATCTTGTAGATTGACCTTCCAGCTTTCCGCACTTACTAGTCCCGTACTTGCCGCCCATAGCGGAACTGCTAAGCACAGCGGACGACACAGCCGCATCAAACGCTGCAAAATATGGTGTAAAGGCGTGACCGAGAAATTTTGAGAACTGACCATATTGATAATTACCTACAGTGATGTCGCGGATGTACTAAGTTTCATGAGTACTAAGTTTCGTGTGCTAAACAAAATGTTTGCTGAACGTAATATGAGCTAGATTTCATAACTGACCAATGGTTTTCAGCGGTTTGCCAACCACATGAGCAAATAAATCTATATCTAAAAATCGCCTTTAAAGTCTAAGCTAGAACTGCTGACGAATGGTAATCACTTGATCGCCACGCTGTACCTCTATTTGTGCTTCACCGGCTTGCTTTACTTGCTGTAAGACGTTGGCATCTTGCTCCGGATTACTGCCAACGCTTTGACCATTAACAGTCAGTACCTTATCACCAGGTTCCAGCCCTAACCGATTACGCAGTTTGGCTGGCATAGCAGCTGTGACCTGATAGCTCTCACCCGACGCCATGACGCCCATTCGACTTAAATAACTGGCGGGATTGGATTGTAATTCGGTAACGGCTTCATCGATTGCTGACTTTGGCTCGCCCTCACTGCTTGTCTCCCCATTTGGCGCCGTCTCAGGATTAACTTGGTCTGGTGATGGTGTATTAGGCGAGTTAGGCAAGATAGTATTGTCTGGCAAACGCTGATTGCTCACCGCACCTGCCAGCATAGCACTTTGGTCAAGTGGCATAGCTTCTGCCATTCTGATGACGGTTTCTTTATCATAGGCATCAGCGATAATAACTTCATTCCAATCGACAGCAACCAGCGTATAGTCACTGTCTTTCAAAGTATCACCGATACGGTAGTTTTTTACTTCGCCATTGACGTCCAACATTGCTGAAGAAAGACTTTCTGGTATGGCAATAAGCACACCTTTTAATACGATATTAGGTGGCGGTTGGACTGGAGCAGCGATAGGATCAGGGTCAGCAAAGATGGCAAACAAACCACTATAATCTGTATTTGAGTTCGCCGTATTCTGTAAAGGTGCTAACGGTAACGCAGGCGCTAATGGAGCGGCCAGCAGCAGCCACAGTAAGCGCGCCGCTGTCCAGCACAACCAAATAATGGCTAATAACAATAACCACGCTGAAAAGCGATTTAACGTGTTAATAATAGGTTTTAAACGGCTAGAGATATCGGTAGCATTCATCATCTAGCGCGCTCCCAAGCCATTGAGCAGCGGCTGACGCACACTGACTACAGGTGTATCTTGCGGTGCTTGTCCTTTATATTCTGGCATGTTTTCTAGTAAACGCTGGGTTAAGCTCACATCTAACATATTATCGCCATCGATATACAGATCACCCAAGCGCTTATCTTGATTATTTACAAGATTGATATGCAGCAAATTTTTATTGTTCTTTTGCTCAGCACTGAGCTCAGCACGCAGCGCTGGCATGGTGATATAAAAAACCTTACCACCGCTAGGATAGCCCACTTCACCGCCAATCCAAGTCAGCTGACCACTCGCCTCACTAAAGCCCGCCACATTTTTACCTGAGTTTTCGCTTGAAGTGCTTGCTGCGGCATTTGCAGCAGACTGACGTTTTAATGAAACGTTATTTACCTGAATCGGCGCATTAGGCAATTGCCAATCGACCACACTGGCCAAAGTTTCAGGGGCAATTTTACCGTTCATGTTTTGAATTTGCCATGAGCTGGTGCCTACTTTAACCTGACCATTTAAACGGGTCTGCTCTGAGCTGATATCAACCTCTGCGCCTAACTTGCCCAACAATAAATGCCATGGCTGCCACGACCACTCAGCGGCGCCTGTAAGCGGCGTTGCTGACACGGGCAGCTGCCAAATCGCAGAGCCTTGCCATAAGTTGCCCGACACATGTTGCACATACGGCGTATCTGGTGCGTATTTTTCAAGTAGCCATGCTGCTGGCATTTGCAAGACGGCAAATAGCGCAAATAGTATAAAGCCAAATAGCCACCAGAGCTTGCGGGGACGCTTGTAAGACGATGTGGATACTTGAGGCACAGTTACCTAACTCTTATATAAGACAAAAACGTCATTATCATAGCAAACAATGGCATACAGATGACAGAAAAAAAGCCAATATCTTTGCACCAAAATACTGGTGATAAAGATACTGGCTTTCATCTATCCACTTACTTATTAAGCAACCATTATCAATGACTCATTCAAACAAAATAGAATCAGACATTAATAAAAATTGTTGACTCATTAAATAGCAAAATCTTCCAATTTACGACCTGCAGCTAGTGCGTCTACCAACCAAGTCGGTTTGCGGCCACGACCAGTCCACGTTTCTTCGTTATTACTGGTATTGCGATATTTAATACTACGTTTTTTCTCAAGTTTCTCGCCCGCTTGTAGTATCTCTTCAATACTGGCATCACTTTCTTCAGCAATTTTTTCAAACTGCATATAAGCATCATATAAACGCTGGTGTTGTTTCTGGGCAATAAGTTGCTGAGCATTTTCTGTAATGGCACGTAGCTCATCAACATTTAGGTTATTTAAATCAATCACGTTATTTTTGCTCATCATAATCTCCACTTTTATATCAAGGTTATAAATCAAATAGCATAATCACTAATGACTAATTAATAATAAAAATCGTAAGTAGCGGTAATATAAACAAAAATATAATCCATCACAAGTATTGATTGGTATTCAATGATAAAAGGATACTCATAAATGCCATTAAAGCAAAAACGGTTTTAAACGATAATTAGTTTGACATTAGTATTTATAATGTTGTTAATACTTTTAATCATTAACACTTACAAAAGCCAATAACATAAAAAAAGAGCCTGTATCCACAGGCTCTTCATTTTTTAATCAACATTCTTTCTTATATGATTTAAAATGGTTGTATCCTAAAATGGAATATCATCATCTACAGGGCCGTCTGGCATCCCTGTCGGCTTCGACTGTGCTGGTGCTTGAGCTGGCTTATTGAATTGATTTTGCGCTGGCGCATTTTGATTATTAAAGCTGTTTTGATTGTTGCCTTGTGACATACCTTGAGAAGCTGGAGCGCCCCCTTGATTATAGCCACTTTGCTGGTTATTAGCTGGTTGACCATAATTATTTTGGCCTGAGCTTTGGCCGCCCTGATTGCCATAGCCGTTTTGGTTGCTTTGACCGCCTTGGTTATTGCTGAATCCACCACCGGCATCATTACTACCACCGGTCGCGCCATCAAGCATTTGCATTTGCTCAGCACGAATCTCAGTAATATAACGGTCTTGACCATTGGGATCTTGATATTTACGCGTACGCAAGCTGCCTTCAATATAGACCTTACTGCCTTTACGAAGATACTGTGCCGCGATTTCGCCTAAACGATTAAACAATGAAATGCGATGCCATTCCGTTGCTTCTCTTTTTTCACCGCTTTGCTTGTCTGTCCACTGCTCTGAAGTCGCAACCGAAATGTTGGTCACGCTACCGCCATTACTGAATTGACGTGCCTCGGGGTCTGCTCCAAGGTTACCAATGATGATAACTTTATTAACTCCGCGCATAATGTTGTCCTTCTATTGACAAATTGTTTTATGAATATTTTAATAAATATTAAATGAAACTGATTAATAATATCAGTAATATGAATTTACTTTAACCAATTTTTGTTTAAATATCTACAGCAACAATCGTACATGCGACGCTGAATGTCGCATAGCCTCATCACTACTAATACTTAGGTTTAAATTACTATATGCCCTAAATATCTAAAGGACTTTGAGCCAAATGCGACAGCTCTTGTCGCGAAGAATCGGTCAGCTGGGTTTTATCTAATTTCAAATAAGCGACCTGCTCTTTTGCCATCACGACCAACTCATCAACGCCATCTACCGCAAGCATTTGCCGTGACCAGTCTTGGATATTGATATTCTTAGGAATAGTTACTGTGGTACTTGATAAATAAGGTGGATCGGCAATCGGAATAATCAACAGTAGCGCCGCGGCCATGATAGCGGCCAATATGCCCCACGCCAATAGATTGGGCTGCGTTAATAATAAACCGCCCATCGCACCGCCGACAAAGGCTCCAAAGAACTGACTTGACGAGTTCAAGCCCATCGCGGTAGCTTTATTGGCGACTGGCGCACGTTTCGATATCCAAGATGGAATCGTCGCCTCAAGTAAGTTAAAGCCCATAAAATACAGCAGCAAACCTAAGATAATACCTACGCCGACCTGACTACCAATGGCCAATAACGCTAAAGCAGCGGTCATTAACGCAATTGCACCTAAAAATACTTGGCGCATTTTACGTTTCTTTTCTGCGATGATAATAAAGGGAATGGCAACAGCAAAGCCGATAAATAATAATGGTAAATACACCAAACCCTGCTGACGTACCGACAGTCCCATCACTTCATTCAGCTGATGTGGCAATATAACAAAAATAGCTGTCATTGTTAAATGCAGCGCAAAGATACCAATATGTAAGCGGTTCAAATCACCGATTTTTAGCACGCTAGACAATTGCTGACCAATCGATTTATTATCAAGATTATGCTTAAGCACCCGTAGCGGAGTCGGTACAAACAATAATAGCAACATCGCCAAAATAGCGAAACCAGCGGTCAACCAAAACAGTCCAGAAATACCAAGCGAACCCACTAATAAGGGACCAAAGGCAAACGCGAGCATGATGGAGGTCGCAATGGTCAAACCCATCGTCGCCATCGCTTTGGTACGCATCTCTTCGCGCGTAACGTCTGCTAACAGCGCCATCAATACCGCCGAAACTGCGCCACTACCTGCCAGCGCTCGACCAATAATGACCTCATAAATATCTGTGGCATTAGCGGCAATGATACCGCCAAGCGCAAATAATATCAGACCCAAAAAGATAATCGGCTTACGTGGGAATTTATCAGCGGCGAGACTCATCGGTATCTGAAAGATAGCCTGCCCTAGCCCATAAATACCAACGGCCAAACCTATCAGAAACGGTGTTGCGTGCGCATAGTTATCACCATACACAGAAAATACTGGCACAATCATAAACAAGCCAATCATCCGCAAGGCAAATATACCACCGACCCCGAGGATTGCCCGTTTTTCTACGCTATTCATGCTTGCCTCACTGGTTCATCATTGCTGTTTAATCACGGCAGCTCTGCTTGTATTATTACGACGCTATCAAGGCTTTAGCCTACAAATTAAGCCCCCTAGTATAAGACATTCGCCGTTTGCTTGCCGAGACTTTTGCCCTCCTACTTCAGCATCATAGAGGACACCGACTTAAGCCATTCATTTTACGCGATAATTTTGTTACCAAGTGCATCTGATGGGTCACTACACCTTGAATAATGCAGCTATCATGACAATAAAGTAAGACGTTGAGAACGTTGTGGTCTGAAAAATGGTCTGAAAAAATCTTACGACAAATCTTTTTATAAAACGACGTTATTCTGCCAAATCTATAACAAACCACTCATATTAGTTACCCTTTATTTAGATTACCTTTATCCATTTCAAGTATTAAAGGTATTGTGCAAAAGAGATAACCATTACTATAGCTTTATGAAAACCACATACTTTTATAAAGCCATAGTAATTTGAATAGCATTTTTAAAATTATCTACGCTTTCAATGAATCATTTAACTCATATTAGTTGACCCTTTTAAATTTTTTAAAAATACCATTTTAGCAAATAGGAAACCTATCACCGATGGCACACGAGTATATTAAGGTTCGCGGCGCACGCACTCATAATCTAAAAAATATCGATTTAGACATTCCACGCGATAAGTTCGTGGTGATTACCGGTTTATCAGGCTCTGGTAAATCTTCATTGGCCTTTGATACGCTTTATGCTGAAGGGCAACGCCGTTATGTCGAGAGTCTATCAGCTTATGCGCGTCAGTTTCTCTCACAAATGGAAAAGCCAGACGTCGATAGTATCGAAGGCTTGTCACCGGCGATTGCCATCGAGCAGAAATCAACCAACCATAACCCGCGCTCAACAGTTGGCACGATTACCGAAATTTATGACTATTTGCGTCTGCTCTATGCGCGTATCGGTACACCTTATTGCCCAGAGCATGGCGAGCCAATGGTTGCGCAGTCGGTCACCGAAATGGTCGATCAGGTGATGGCATTGCCAGATGACACCAAGATTATGATTTTGGCACCTGTCATTCGTGAGCGTAAAGGTGAGCATACTGTCCTGCTTGAGCAATTGATTGGTCAAGGTTTTGTGCGCGTACGCGTTGACGGTGATGTCTACGATACTGATGAGCTACCGACACTCGATAAAAAGAAAAAGCATACGATTGAAGTTGTCGTTGATCGCTTTAAAGTCCGTGATGACTTAGGCAACCGCGTCGCTGAAAGTTTGGAGACTGCGCTACGCTTAGGTCAAGGTCTGGTGACGCTACATTTTATGGATGGCAACCCAAAAGAAGGCGGTGATGCCAACCAAGTGATGTCAGCTAAGCATTCTTGCCCTGTTTGTGATCGCGCCGTCTCTGAGCTTGAACCGCGGATGTTCAGTTTTAACAACCCTTATGGTGCTTGCCCAAGCTGTGATGGTCTCGGTAAACGCCAATATTTCTCAGCCGAAAAGCTGATTACTCATCATGAAAAATCGCTCAACCAAGGGGCGATTAATGGTTGGGATAAGCGCCACGCCTATTACTTTGGCCTGCTCTCTACCGTCTGCAATCATTTCAAAATCGATATGGATGCGCCATGGCAAGAGCTGCCAAACGCGCAGCAAGATCTCATCATGCAAGGTTCAGGTAAAGAGAAGCTGACTTTTAACTTCACTGATGAGCGCGGTCGTAAAACTAATAAAACTGTGCCATTTGAAGGCGTACTGCCTTATCTGGAGCGTCGTTATGCTAAAACGCAAAGCAATCTGGTGCGGGACGAGCTAGCGAAATACTTGGCTGATACCACTTGTAACGTTTGCGATGGTGCGCGTCTCAATGAAATCTCACGCAATGTCCGCGTGGACGAGCATACTATCGCTCAAATCGTCAAGCTATCTATCGGTGATGCCGCTGAATATTATAAAACGCTAAAAATTGGCGGTCATAAAGGTGAAGTCGCGGAAAAAATCTTTAAAGAGATTAACGAGCGTCTAAACTTCCTGGTCAGTGTCGGGCTTGATTATCTATCACTTGCCCGCTCTGCTGAAACGCTATCAGGCGGCGAAGCGCAGCGTATTCGACTTGCCAGCCAAATTGGCGCAGGTCTCATGGGTGTGATGTATGTACTCGATGAGCCGTCGATCGGCTTGCATCAGCGTGATAATGATCGCTTGCTCAAAACCCTAACGCGCTTGCGTGATTTGGGTAATACCGTACTGGTCGTTGAGCATGATGAGGACGCCATTCGTCAAGCGGATCACGTCATCGATATCGGTGTCGGCGCGGGCGTACATGGCGGTCATATTATCGCTCAGGGTACGGTCGATGACATCATGGCGAATAAAGAATCACTAACTGGACAATATATGTCTGGTAAGAAAAGAATCGAGATTCCAACCATTCGTCATAAAGCCAAAACGATCGATATGGAAGTCAAAGGTAAAGCCAAGCCCAAACAAGTTCCAATGACTATTGAGCTTAAGGGCGCATCCGGCAACAATTTACATGACGTTGATTTGACGCTACCAATCGGTATCATGACTTGTATCACAGGCGTTTCAGGCTCTGGTAAATCGACCCTGATTAATCGTACCTTAATGCCATTAGCAGCGACGCAGTTGAATAACGCCTCAACGCTTATCGCCGATAAGCATGACAGTATTAGCGGTCTTGAGCATTTGGACAAAATGGTCGATATCGATCAAAGTCCTATTGGTCGTACGCCGCGCTCAAATCCAGCGACCTATACTGGTGTATTTACGCCAGTACGTGAAATGTTTGCACAAACCCAAGAAGCGCGCGCCCGTGGTTATAAAGCTGGTCGCTTTAGCTTTAACGTTAAAGGCGGACGCTGTGAGATGTGTCAGGGCGATGGTCTTATCAAAGTTGAGATGCATTTCCTACCTGATATGTATGTGCCGTGTGATACCTGCGAAGGCAAGCGCTATAACCGCGAGACCTTAGAGATTCACTATAAAGGTAAAAACATCGCTGACGTATTAGACATGACCGTTGAAGATGCGACTGAATTCTTCTCAGCCATTCCAGCGATTTATCGTCGCCTGCAAGCATTGATGGATGTTGGTCTTAGCTATATCCGTCTTGGTCAATCAGCGCCAACGCTATCAGGCGGTGAAGCGCAGCGTGTGAAACTGGCTCGTGAACTTGCCAAACGCGATACTGGACAGACGCTCTATATCTTGGATGAACCAACCACTGGTTTGCATTTCCATGATATCGATAAGCTGCTGCATATCTTGCATACCCTACGCGATAAAGGCAATACCATCGTGGTCATCGAACATAACTTGGATGTCATCAAAACTGCCGATTGGGTGATTGATTTAGGTCCTGAAGGTGGTAAAGGTGGCGGTCTGATTATCGCTGAAGGTACGCCTGAGGAAGTGGCAGAAGTCGAAGGTTCGTATACGGGTGAGTTCTTGAAGCCGATGCTTAAGCAAGCGATGAAAGAAGTGAGTTAATAGAACTTAGGTAATAATTAATGAAAGGCTACTCTTTAAGGAGTGGCCTTTTTTTGGGCTTATTTTGAGTTGACTAAGATAATGAAATTATTACTATAAATATAAGGCAACACCCTATAGCGACATTGTATACAGGAGAAATATTTTAGTATTCATATGTTGTTTATACTAATCTTAGGTTATGAAACGTTACTGCTAATTTGGGTAGCAAAATTTGTGAATGAAAGTAAAAGTTAGTAATACTATAGAAATTATAGTACCAAGTATAAAAAACATCGTCATATCTCGCCTAAATGTTTCTAAGATAGCCTCGTTTTTAAGTAGGCGTAATAGTATCCTTTTAAAAAACTTGTCCAGAAAGGATGACCTTTTATATGCCAAGATAGAAGTATTCCAATCCCAATCTCCCTAATAAAGTCCATCAGCTTCTTATTTTCCTTCTATATCTTATTTTAATTAGTATTTTTAGAAGCTATTTAGTGCAATAACTTTAGTTTTGTCATAGCAACTAACCCTATATAGTGATTACTTTTATATTACCCATTGTAGAGTGAATAACCCCTGATGAATTGCCTTTGAAGAAATAGTTAGATGATACTCAACTAAATAAACTCCCTCTCAACATTCATCACCCGCGCATCTACGGTACGTTCTACTTTTTCCTCTATTTGACTGCATTGTGACTCGACCTCACGTTTAGACAGCCCGACGATCACAAACGTCCACTCGCTAGCGTCATGTCGATCACGCTCGCCACTCTCACATACCGCAACGCTTGGCGTATTACCAAAGCGTGCGTGCAACCCGCCCATGCGTTGGCGCTTTTCTTTTAATGAGCCACAGCCGGGTAGCGCAAAAGTCAGGGTTAAGATAGCGATATGCATTTTATTCTCCTTACTACAGTGGTTTACGCTTTATAATAGTAGCAAATAAGCTCGGCAAGTTATGCTATCGTTACCTTACTGTCTCGATAGCATAACCACTCACCCTGTTTATAGTTATAGCATTTATAAAAATCACAATAGCCAATATGCGTATCTAATCAATGACCTCTATCAGCTACGTACAGCAACAGCACATTACTCGATTATGCGTGCGCTGCGGACTACTCCTTATGCAATATGGCGCTGAGTCTGCTGTGGTGGTGGATTTATCGAAACGCTTGGGGCTTGCCTTGGGGATGAACAGCGTAGAATGTTCGCTGAATTTTAATGCCCTTACCTTGACCACTATCTGTGATGAGCGCTGTATCACCACCACCAGAGACACGATCAATCAGAGCATCAATGTCAATTTATTGGTACAAATCCAGCAAATTATCAACAGAACCGAAGCCGATACACATAGCGACAAGCCAGATAACAATAAGCTAAAGTCTGAGTTGACGGAGCGCACTACTCTTGCGTTTGATGGATTAGATAAAACGGTTTATCCGACATGGCTAGTGAGCATATTTGTTGGCGCGTCTTGCGCTGCGTTTGCGTATCTAAATGGTGGCAGTTGGTCGATTACTGGCGTAACATTTATCGCGGGTATGGTAGCGATGTTTACCCGTATTTATCTGTCCAAACACCATTTCAATCCCTTTATAGCGGTCATCGTGACCGCTTTTATTGCCTCTTTAATTGGGTCGACGACTTACTATTTTGATATAGGTAACAATGCCGATATTGCCGTTGCCTCTAGTGTGCTCTTACTAGTACCAAGCTTTCCGTTAATCAACTCGTTCTCAGATATCTTAAAAGGCTATGTCAATATTGGGATTGGTCGTGCCGTTTTTACCTATATGCTAACCTTGTCCGCTTGCGTTGGTATTGTGATAGCGCTGGTTTTACTTCGAATACAGCACTGGGGGTTTTAAGATGTGGTTCATTGAAACTGTGGTGCTGTCGTGCATCATAACCCTTGGTTGGACGCTGATGTTCAGCGTTCCCAAACGCTATATTTTGCCGTGTTTGCTAATGACCGCGTGCGGATTTGGGTTAAAAACAGCGCTTGTCTATCAGCACGTCCATCTGGTGGTGGCTAGCTTTTTTGGGGCGATGCTTGCCAGCTTTTTGGGCGTGTATTTTTCAAAAAAATATACCCTACCGCCCAAAGCATTAATCTCACCGAGTGTCATCTGTATGATGCCAGGTATCGCCGCTTATAAGGCAATGGTCAGTATGGTACAGATTGGCTATTTTGGTTTTTCAGACGAATTATTTAGCCAAATGATGGTGTATTTGTTTGAGGCCTTGTTTGTGACCTCAGGATTGGTGCTGGGCTTGTCCATTCCTGGACTGTTATTTTATAGACGTCGTGCTATTGTTTAAGTAAGTTTAGATAAATCTAAGTGGGTTTAAATGGCGAACTAATTTCGCTTAAATTATCTTATAGCCTGATGCTAGCTGGCACATCCTTATAAGCAAAACCTTGTAAGATTAATAATGATACCCATTACAATAGAGTTCAAAATAACAGAATTAAAAAATAATAGACTGCAAAATTGCACCAACACGCATTAATACGTACTGAATAAAGAGACTTAACCATGACAAAACATTATGACTATATCGCCATTGGCGGCGGTAGCGGCGGTATTGCCTCAATCAACCGAGCAGCAAGCTATGGCAAAAACTGCGCCATTATTGAAGCCAACCAATTGGGTGGCACTTGCGTAAACTTAGGCTGCGTACCCAAAAAGGTGATGTGGTACGGTGCACAAGTTGCTGGAGCCATTCATAAGTATGCGCCAGATTATGGCTTTGACGTTGAATTAAAAGGCTTTGACTTTCAAAAGCTGGTCAATAGTCGCCAACAGTACATCCAAAACATTCACCGCGCTTATGATAATAATTTGGCAAAAAACGGCGTTCAAGTAATTAAAGGCTTTGCCAAATTCGTCGATGCCAATACGGTAGAAGTGAATGGTGAACTTATTACCGCTGACCATATTTTGATTGCGACGGGCGGACATCCGATTCTTCCTGATATCAAAGGCGCAGAATACGGCATCGATTCTGATGGCTTTTTTGCTTTAAACGAGTTGCCAAAACGGGTGGCTATCGTCGGCGCTGGATATATTGCTGTCGAAATCGCTGGCGTGTTAAATAGCCTTGGCTCTGAAGTGCATCAGTACGTGCGCCAACATTCGCCGCTTCGCTCGTTTGATCACACCATTGTGGAGACCTTGCTGATAGAGATGGAGCAAGACGGTATTCAATTGCATACCAACACCATGCTCACTGAAATTGTTAAAAATGACGATGGTAGCCTGACTTTGTGTACCACAGATGGTGCTCTTGATACCGTAGATTGTTTGATTTGGGCGATCGGTCGCGCGCCTTCTACCGATAATATCAATTTGCAAGTGACGGGTGTAGAGACGACCGAGTTTGGCAAAATTAAAGTCGATAAATTCCAAAATACTAATGTTAAAGGGATTTACGCGGTCGGCGATATTATCGAAAACAGTGTCGATTTGACACCGGTGGCTATCGCCGCAGGTCGCCGCTTGTCGGAGCGTTTGTTTAATAACAAGCCTGATGAGCATCTAAACTACGAGCTGATACCGACGGTTATTTTTACCCACCCTCCTATCGGTACCATTGGCTTGTCTGAAATCGATGCCGTAAATCAATTTGGTAAAGACAATATCAAATGCTATACCTCCACCTTTACGGATATGTATAGTGCGGTGACTCAGCATCGCCAAAAGTCTACGATGAAGCTGATATGTTTAGGTGAGGAAGAAAAAGTCATTGGCTTGCACGGCATCGGCTTTGGCGTCGATGAGATGATTCAAGGCTTTGCGGTAGCGATTAAAATGGGCGCGACCAAGGCTGACTTTGACAATACCGTCGCCATTCATCCAACAGGGTCGGAAGAGTTTGTGACGATGCGTTAGTTTTTATAGACTGGGCGATACCAACCACGGTTTTAGTAATTATAAAAAAGGATGCTTATTAGGCATCCTTTTTATTTTAAGTCATTAAATCCTGTACGTCCGAGCTTACCAAACTCTTAATTACCCAACACCCACTCATCATTAACTTGATAAACTTTAAAACTGGTCTTATTGGTGCGGCTATTCCCTGCGATTGTCTGGGTGATATCAGCGGTACACATATAAGTATTATCACCCTCAACGCTGTCACAGTTGATATTCTCGACACGCTCAAGCTTTGGCATCATACCTTCCATCATTCCGCTCATAGCTTTCGCCATCTCATCGTTGCCAGCATTCGCCATCGCATCATCCATGATGCTATTGGCTTGCTCATATTGTGCTTCAATAAGCCCTTCGACCGTACTTTCAGAAGGCGCGTTTGAACACGCTGCAAACAAAGACGTCAACAATGCAATGACAGCCAGTTTTTTAAAATTATTCATACCAGTCTCTATGTATCTGTAATGTTACTTCACTATACAGAATTATGTCTTTAAACCCAACTTAATTTTAGGAAATCTACTTAACCTTATTTATGATTAACGTTTATAGCGTAATGAGATAAAAAGATTAAAGTGCGGCTAATGCTTAATGCTGACAGTACAATCGCGATACTGCTATGATGCGCTTAATAATGACCGTTGCGAGATGCTTGTGTGGCAGATGTATTTTTCCATATTACCGATTGGTCTAGGAATCATGACCTTAGTCGCAAGCCTAATTGGCTTGTTTGCTTATTTGATGTCTGATGATAATGCCACGCGCTTGCCCGCTTTTAACTGGTTTAAGCGCTTAATTATCGTGGCATTTCTCCTATTGAGTGTCGGGCTATTTATGACCTTTGGACGTTTTTGGGGTTGATTGCTTTGGGATTAATCACTTTGGATTCAGTTGAAGTGAGGTCAGCTGAATTGAGGTTAATAAGCCTAATTGGCTTATGATTGACTCACGAGCTTTTCTAATTCTAGTAATTGTAAGTCTTGACGTTTGGGTTCGCCATTATTACCATCGACTGGAAACGGTATACTATTACCATTTAATTGATAGCCGCGTCGCTGATAATAAGCCAAGAGCTCAGGACGATGACTTAAAATAGACATGGTCAGACGCACAGGATTTGTATCAGGCGTTGGCGTACTTGATTGTAAGTGCCGCTGCGCAAACGTCTCAGCTGCCTGCAATATCTGATGGCCAACACCATGTCCTTGTAGTTCAGGCAGTACCGCAAACATACCGATATAGGCTTTTTTATTGCCAGCGTTCTCATTTATCTCAGCCTCGTCCTTTATATCGACTGCGATACAGCCCAGTAATTCACCCGTTTCTTTACCATCACGCTCGCCTGTACTAGTCCTTGGATAAATAAAAACATAATGTTTGGGGTCAGCAATGACGGCTAACAGCTCGTCTTTGGTGGTACGAATACCGCCAATTAAATCCGCTTCATTGGTCCAGCCTTCCGCTTGCCGATAACAGCGATTTAGCAATTGTTCAAGCGCATCAATATCACTTGCCTCAGCTTGACGTAAAAATACGGTTTTTTTATTTAATGGTTTTTTATTAAGGGCTTCTTTATTCAGTGTTTCTTTATTAATGTGGTCTGTACTCATAACATCGGTTTTCCTTTTCCGTTTGTTTATTATAAAAGCTATGGTATAAAAGGCTGACCTGAATAACCAAGCCAGCCTTTATAGTAAACTTTATAACCCTTTAAATGCTAGCGCGATAAAACCTGTGCCTGCTCGATAATATCAAATCCTCCCTTAATTTGAGCGCGCGTTGGCGCATGACCACGGCGCAATAATTCAGAGAAAGCAATCAGCTCTTTATCACGTCCAAGCGAACTTGCGGCACTGGCTCGCGTAACCTCCCCATCATCGTCAAAATAATATTCGATATAGTCAAGGTTGTCAGGCGAGCCAAATAAAATGCCATTATCAGGCGTGGCCGCATGACCGCTATAGCGTAGGCTTTTGCCATACTGTGCTGTCCAAAAGAAAGGAATACGCTCCGCTAGCGAATCGACATTAGCTTCATTTAATATAGCAGCTGCTGTGACCAAACCATGTTGCAACGCCACGCGCCAATGCTCGATACGCATGCGCCCCATTTGATTGGTGGCTTTGGCGATATCACCGAGTGCATAAACGCCGTCACGCAATTGCAAATGCTCGTCAACTTGCACACCATCTGGCGCGTTTACTTCATTTAATAGCTCAATACGCGGTGCGACACCCGTTCCTAAAATCACCATATCGGCGGCAAGCGTACTGCCATCTGATAGGGTGACGCCGCTGACTTTAGTGCTTTCATTATCAGTACCGTCTTCAGCAGCATTGATTTCGTCAACGCCGGCACCGAATACAAAATTAACGCCCTTTTCCTCATGCAGTTTGATTAAAGCATTGCTAACGGCTTCAGAAACGATATTAGCCATGACACGTCGACTACGTCCAACGACAGTGATAGAGGTTGCCTTCCCTGCCTCCATTAACGCCGATGCCACTTCCATACCGATAAAACCAGTACCTACGATAACGACATGCTTATTATCACTGGCACTTTTAATTTCTTTGGCATCATCCATACTGCGTAGCGTATAAACACCATCGAGCTCCGCACCTTTAAAAGGCGGTATTTTTGGCTCAGCGCCTGTTGCTACTACTAAGAAGTCCGCCGTTTGTTGCTCACTTTTACCGTCTGCATCTGTGATGACGATGGTACGCTCATTAGGTAGTACTTCGCTGACGGTTTGGTTTAAGCGCAAATCGATATTATTGTTACTGGCCCAGTTAGCGCCGCCTAGCATTAGATATTTCTCATCCATTTTACCCGCCAAAAACATTTTGGATAATAAAGGACGATTATAAGGGGCTTTATCGTCTTGGCTAATTAAGGTAATCTTGCCGCCATAACCGGTATGTCGCAGCTGATTGGCCGTCATAAAACCTGCACCGCCGCCGCCAACTATAATGGTATGGGTGTCCGTCATTTTGTCATTGGTCACGTGCTTATCTATCTTCGCGGCGGTATTGACGATTAAGCTATCGCCTTCGTCGGTCAGCTCATACTGGGTCAAGCCGCGCATAGCGACCGGCTCTAATAAGGTGCCATCACGACTATCAAAACTGCCATGATGCCATGGACAAATGACACGATTGCCACAGCGTAACCCATCGCCCAAATCTGCGCCAGCATGCGGACATTTACCATCAAAGGCGCTAAATTCGTCCTCATCACGCGTGATTAAAATGATACTATCGTCATCCTGTTTATAGGATTTCATGCCACCATTTGGAATGTCGGCTTTGCTAATGGTGACGGTATGAATCGTTGCATTGCTCATAAGTTATCCTTAACATTTAATATTAATCGTTATTATTTCCTGCTGAAAAATTCCTGCTGAAAACGTATTGATGTAAGCTGATTGAATCAATCAATACCGATAGAAATACGCAATTTAAAAAATCAGATACCTTGATAGTAGCAAGCCCATTTGATAGGCGCTGTTTATTTGTATGCTGCCTGCGTTGCAAAACGTAATTCTGACTTTTAAATCTTTAATGCCTTTTAAACCTTTAACATATATCTCAACCAATTTACTTTAATACCTATAATCAATAAAAGATGCCCTTATGACTTCTCAAGACGATTTAAATAACGACTTACTTAATAACGAAACGCTTGATGATAAGACATTTGATATCGCAAGCTTCGATATCAGCGCTGCTACTGATACGGCCAACCTACCACAATCAATGCAGCCGCCTTTAGCGCAAGCGACGTATAAAGCCCATGCCACAGACTTTGTGGTTAATGAGATATTGCCGCTCGACTTTACGGGCGAGGGTGAGCATTTATGGCTACATATTGAAAAGCTGGGCATGAATACCGCTTATCTGGCTAAACTGCTATCAGAATGGGCAGAGATTCCACTGCGCGATGTTGGTTACTCAGGGCTTAAAGATCGTCATGCGCTGACGACACAGTGGTTTAGCCTGCGGATACCTAAGAAGCAATTACCAGAGTCTGAATTTGCACCCGTAGATATTAGCGCCAATGAATCGCTTACTATCCTTGCGCAGCATTGGCATAACAAAAAGCTCAATCGTGGCACGCACCGCGCTAATCAATTTATCATTACCTTGCGTGATATCCAGTTTTCCGATTTTGATACAGCAGCGCCAATGCTTGAGCAGTTATTATCGGCTAAAGAAAGTGACAAGAGTGCTGTCGAGCAGCATTTAGCCCATATAAGCACAACGGGCGTGCCCAACTATTTTGGTCCGCAGCGCTTTGGCCGTAATGGCAATAATGTGAGAGAAGCATTGGCATTGTTTGCCCGTCCAGCGCCAGAAAGTCGGCCGCAACCCAAAAAAAGCAAACGCAAACAAGCGCCGCGCGAGCAAAACAGCATGGAGCTGTCTGCTGCGCGTAGCTTGATATTTAATGAAATATTGGCAGCACGGGTGCGCGATGGTAGTTGGACTAATGGGCTTGCAGGCGAAGTGTTTAATTTGGACGGGTCAGGCTCGATATTTGCCAGCGAAGCAATCGATGAGACTTTGCAAGCGCGACTTGCCAGCGGCGATATTCATCCAACTGCCGTGTTATGGGGCGTGGGTAATGATAAAGTCAGCGGCGCAGCAGCCGCTATCGAAAATGATATCGTGCAAAACGACCCATTATTACATCAGCTAGCAGCAGGATTAGAGAAGCGTGATATCAAAGCACAACGACGAGCACTAAGGCTACCGATTGAAGAATTAAGTTGGGAGTGGCAAGGTGGGGGAAATGGCAGTGAGCAAACACTGGTATTAAACTTTACTTTAACCACAGGCAGTTTTGCAACGAGTGTGCTGGCAAGCTTAGTTCAAAACCTAAACACATCATCAGCAAGGGGTTAAAAGTCAGACTATGTGATTATATGATTAATGTCAGAAACCATATACAAAATAACTAGGGCACGCCTTAGCTAATGGCATAAAGGACAGAAATCTTATCCTTTTCCGCCGCGAGCATATCATTGGCGCTGACCACTTGATTACGACCGCGGTCTTTTGCCTCATATAGGGCTTTATCAGCGATACAGATTAAGCGCTGACAAATATCACTCGGCAGCTGCGCCTTTAAGATTTCTGTAGCAGCACGTTTTCTTCTATGAGAAATTCTTTTCTGGGCGCGAGTTTTTTGCGAGCTCTCTTTTTGCGTGCTGGTTTTGTTGGTACGAGCCTTATCAATGTCGGCTTCTTTCTTCCGAGGTTTTTGCGACTCTGCAAGCGGCTGCGTGCTTTCTTCTAATGCCAATGTCTTATATTCACTCTGAATACGGGCGCGCTCATCATGGGTCAGGGTATAAACCCCTATACTGGCGGTGATATTAAAATCCGTACCATCATCGCTCTTGATGACATGTTGCGCAATATCTCTGCGTAGCTGCTTAGCAATGGTCATGGCACTATCATGCTGGGTATCGGGCAGGACAATCAAAAACTCTTCGCCGCCATAGCGACTGACAATACTCTCTTCTGATAAAGATTTTAGTAGCGTCTGGGCAACCTCCGACAGCACTTGATCGCCAACGTCGTGACCATAGTTGTCATTAATGCTTTTAAACCAATCTAAATCCAATAAAATCACGCTAAAATCTTGCTTATCTCCCATTGCTAGGAGCGCTTGCTGCATTTGCGTCAAACCATAGCGGCGACTTTTTAGCTGGGTCAATTCATCTTGATTGGCATACTGCATGATTTCAGCTTTACTGTTATCCAATATCAATAACAGCGTGCGAAACATGTAAATAATAAACACTGCCTTTGGCAGCGCCATATAAATATGGGTGGTACGCCAAAAAAATGCATAGGAGAAACGCAGTTGATTAAAACTGTCCCAACTCAGCGTACCATTTTGAAAAATAGATGCAGAGATGGCATTTTCGATCACTGTCATCTCGTTATAGGTGAGATAGTTATAGCTATCTAAAGGGAAAGAGGCTATCGTCATTTGGCGTAGATTGGGTATCGTAAAGCCAAAATAAGGAATTAAAGTTACCAAGAAAATCAGTGCGATATGCCCTAAAAAAGCTTTCCATACATAGCGGCGACGTATCAGCACCATCCCTAGCATCGCACCGCCTACGAGTGAAACCCCTGCGACCAAACTACTATAACCCATGACTATAATGACCACGGCAATATAAAGGCTATAGAGCGTAACTATTATCGCTTGCCATTTATATAGTGACCCCGTATCTTCTCTAATCGGTGATAAACGGCTGACCATCCAAGAAAAGAAAAGGACCATCAGTGTCAGGCCAATCCACAAGGGATACAGCACGTCCATATCTACGTAGCTGCCATATATATCTTGGCGCCACCAGACAAATAAGCACCATAACCAATGCGATGATACTTCTAGCAAAATAAACAGTGCCAGCAGCAACGCCCTATCAGCAGCTTGCCACTCGAAAATCACTCGCGAGAGTTTTCTGTAGCCTAGATGAGATATCGATACAGCCATAATGGGCTACCGCAGATAGTGAAATTTATTGAGCTAAACCAAATAAGAAAATAAAAAAGATGACTTATATTAGATCTAAACTGACGCATTTAGTGTGGCAATTTTTCCTTTGATTATCAATCTGTTTAAGTGATTTATGCGTCAGTATCCAACACCTCATTTTGGCGTATGGTTTTAAGTAACGATAATGCCTATTTACAATATAAATTTGCAGGGTCAGCCTATCATTTTAGATGGTCGCTTTAACTAAGCCAATATTGCAAATGACTGCCAAATACCTTGCTGTTCAGGGTTAAGGTTTGGCACGTCGCCCAAGCGTCGCCATGGCATATTACTGCCATGAAAGTCACTACCGATAGACGCAGCTAGCTGATGTTCAGCAATGCTGCGATCGACCATTCTACGGGTACTAACTGGTTCGCTATTCGCTGGTAATTCACAAGCATCACCGCCAAGCTGCGCAAACTCTTCAATCAGTTTACGTACGCGGGTGGCTGAAAGCTGATAGCGTGTTGGGTGTGCCAGCACTGCCTTGCCGCCGCAAGCATGAATCAGCTCAATACCATGCTGCATCGTCAATGCTTCAATCGCCACATAAGCCGGCTTATTATCCGCCAAGTATTTATCAAAGGCTTTTTGCACGGTCTTTACCTCACCACGCTCAAATAACACTTGACCAATATGCGCACGCCCTACCGCTTGTGGATTGCCGCCAGCTTTATCGAGCACCGCTTGCCATAACTCGTCGTAATCAATGGTTAATAATTCGCTGAGTTTTTCAGTGATACGTTGACCGCGCGTGGCACGGCTGTCTTGCAGTTGTTGCAAGGTGGCATGCATTTTCTCAAAATCAGTAAAATCCAGTCCAAGGACATGAATAATTTTATTGGTGGATTTATTTTTGCCATAGCCGCCGCTAAGCGTATGCTCGCAGCTAATCTCAACCCCATTGATTAACTGTATATCGCAGGCCTCAGCCGCCACGCGCGCCTCATCGATACCCATCAAGGTATCATGATCGGTTAACGCCAGTACATTAATGCCAGCATTGTGAGCGCGCTGTACCACCTCGGCGGGCGCGTAAGTACCATCAGAACAAGTACTGTGGCAATGTAAGTCAATTTTCATAAAGCTGGCCTTAAGGTTTTGAAGGTGTTGTTCATTTAAATATGCGGTTGATACTAACTATATTATCAGTAAAACAAGTTAAAAACGGCGAAGACATGGCATATCAACAGCATATCGGACGATTATAAGGTTGATTGCTTTTTTTTGCGGCAGTAGACGTGTAAACTACCCCATACGTTTTTTGTTGGACATCCTATTTGCTATGAAAGCCTTATTAGACTTCATTCCGTTGATCGCTTTTTTTGTTGCCGCGCGTTACAGTGGCATTTTAGCAGCAGCAGGCGCATTGCTCGTTGCCACTATTATCATTTATGCCATCCATTTTGTGCGTCAAAAAGGCAAGTTTGATAAACAGCAGTGGGTCGTTTTGTTATTAACTATTGTCTTTTGCGGTGGTACGCTGCTATTGCGTGACGACATCTATTTGCGTTGGAAGTCGCCTATTATCAACGGTATCTTTGCCTTAACGCTGTTGGTCAGCGCTGCGATTAATAAACCGTTGATGCAATTGGCCATGAAAGAGGTGTTTTCACTCACGCTGAGTGGCTGGAAAAAACTGACCGTCGCTTGGGCATTGTTTTTTGCCTTTATGGGCGTTCTGCATTATATCACGGCATTTACTATGTCTGATGAGGCTTGGATTAACTTCAAAACCTACGGCTGGATTCCGATTATGTTGGTATTTGTGGTTGCCCAATTTGCGTTGTTGAAAAACCATCTCAATCCAGCGTTAACCGACAAAACTAACAAATAAAAGCTGATTTAATTATAAGACCTAGTTTAATCGTAAAAGCTGGTTTAATCATAATATATGATTCAAAAGCATAATGAGATATATGATTATTATTTTTCATTGCGGTTAATTAGCACTTTATTCATACTATTTACTTGAGGAAGCCCCATGTCCTTATTTGCCATTATCGGTCACGATGTTGCTGGTAGCAGCGCACAACGTCAGGTAACGCGCGCCGAACACGTTGCCCGCCTGCAAGTATTACAAAGTGAGCAGCGACTCATTATTGCTGGTCCAACGCCCATTGAGCACGGTAAAACCGAGGTGTCAGGCAGCCTGATTATTGCTGACTTTGATTCCCTCGATGCTGCGCAAGCATGGGCAAGCGCTGAGCCTTATTTGCGGGATGGGGTCTACAGTCATGTAGATATCAAGCCGTTTGTTCAGACATTGCCTGCACCTACCGACAGCGCAGCAGATAAACCAGCCAATAAGGTAGCAGCATCGTGATTAAGCGGTCATTTTTATTAAATAGTTCTGTTTCTAATCACGTTACTAATCATACTAGTGAGCGCGCTTATGGCCGCGTCACTAACGTTAGTGTTGCTAGCCTGATATTGCTTGCTAGCTTGTCGGTACAAGCAGCGCCAACTGTGACCAATGCTGACCCTGCGGCAGGAACGGCCACGCTAACGCCTAATGCTGTATTAGCGCCTAACAATGTGAATCAAATAACTCCGTCAAATACTGGCTCAACTATGGTGTCTACTACAGCACCGAACCTTGCTGCTAGTGATCAGCCTGCGACCAACATTAACGATACCTTAGCAGCCCAGCTACAACCATCGAATAAAGCGCTATCTGAGGCCAATCAAGAATTGCTTAGCCGTAATGCCCAGCTTCAGCGTCAAGTCAATGACTTACAAACGCAAGTAAACGTTTTGGTTTATGAAAGCAAAGGTCAATTGTTTTTATATGGTGCATTTACAGTGTTAATTAGCTTATTGGTCGGGATTTTTATTTCGTGGTTAGTGTTTGTTCGCCGTGAACGCTGGTAGTAAATCCTTTATAAATGTGATGACCTATGTCTAAACCTCAGTCTAAATCTGCTATATCTAAGCCTACCTCTTCTGACTCGCATAAACCTTATAAAGCCAGCAAACCCCCTAAAAAACCAGCTCCCCCGAACGTAATTACCCCTGCTAAGATTGCATGGCAAACCGATGATGCTGGCAATCAAGTGCCAGTATCAGGGGAGTTTGGCGATGTCTATTTCTCGCATGCTGATGGCTTGGCAGAATCTCGTCATGTATTCTTAGCCCATAACCAATTACCCGAGCGCCTAGCAAACCTTGCCGATAAGCGATGCTTTACTATTGCTGAATTGGGCTTTGGTACGGGCTTGAATTTTTTAGCGACATGGCAGCTTTGGCGTGAGCTTCGTGCTCAGCATCCGCATTTAACAAGCGCCCGCTTACACTTTATCACCACTGAAAAATACCCCATCCCACTTTCCGACTTAACGCAGATACTCAGCTTATGGGTACAGCGCGCCCCTGAACTTGCAAAATTGATTGAAGATTTTTTAGCCAACTATCCACCACTGATTGCGGGCTGTCATCGACTAAATTTTATCGACGATAATATCACGCTTGATATTTGGTTGGGCGATGCAGGCGATAGTTTGGCAAGCCTAGAAACTGAGACCTCTATCAATCGCCCTTATATTGATGCTTGGTTTTTAGATGGTTTCGCGCCTTCTTGTAATGAGACTTTGTGGGCTGATACGATATTTACTCAGATGCAGCGCCTATCTCGTACTGGCACGACTGCCGCTACTTATAGCTGTGCCGGTATCGTCAAACGTGGCTTGCAAACGCATGGTTTTGAGATCAATAAGGTGAAAGGTTTTGGGCGCAAGCGTGAAATGCTGACGGCAGTCATGGCTGGCATTACTGATTCTCTACCAACTGAGACTTTATCAATCGAGTCTGTATCTCTAAATGACGATAGTAATGCTTCAATTTACCCAAACCTTCCTAGCCATACAGTAGTGATTGGCGCAGGCGTTGCCGGACTGCTTACGGCTTGGACGCTAGCCAATCGCGGTATTGCAGTCACCATAGTAGATAAGGTCGCGCCGCTTGCTGGCGCCTCTGGCAATCCACGTGCCCTCCTCGCGCCGAACATGACACCCATTCATCATGTCTATGAGCACCTGCACTCTATTGGTTATCTATATAGCGGCAGACTATATCGTTATTTTAATCAACAAGCAGTTATGCAACAAACGCCACTAATACTTGAGCAAACAGGCACGTTAGACTTGCTGATAAAAACCAATATTGGCACGGCGCAGATTGCCGATTATCCCAATGAGATGGCAACCACGATTACGACTGAAGAAGCATGGCAATTAAGCGGTTTAAAAACTAAAGACTTAGCGGACAATTTATATTTACCACAATCTGGTCTGATCAATCCACAAGCACTAAAAACCATTATTCTTAAACATCCAAATATCAATTATCAGCAGCTTAGCGTCACCGATATCAAAGAAACTGCAGATAAGGTTACGGTGATTGGTGATAAAGACAGTGATAATGGTAATAACAGTCAGAACCCTGTTACTATCTGCGCTGACAATGTGGTGATTTGCGCCGCGTATGAAAGCCATCAATTAGATAAACGTATCGTTGAATGCCGTACCATTCGTGGGCAATTATCTTGGTTTACGCCCACTGCTGAGCAAGTCCTTGGTCTGCCTAAATTACCGCTCAAATATAGTGGTTATTGCGCGCCCTTTATCGTGCAAAGTGGTGATGCTGAAGTGAATAATATTAGCGACAACCAGCCACAGTTTTTACTTGGCGCCAGCTTTGTAGATGCTGACGCCAGTACTGGTATCCGTCGTGAAGAAAATCAGCAAAATTATGACAAATTAATGGAGGATATTCCTGAATTAAGCAATGTCCTGCCAGACGATACCAGCGCATGGCAAGCGCGTGCCGGTGTGCGCACCCAAACGATTGACTACCATCCCTTAGTCGGGCGACTTGCGCAAAGTCGCCGCATTTGGACGCTCTCTGCCATGGGTGCAAAGGGTTATGCCTTAGCACCGATATGCGCTGAAGCATTAGCAGATATGATGTTAAGCTGCTTTGCGCCTTTATCTGCCATTACCTTAGCGCGATTATCACCCAATCGGGCGCGCTTGCGTAAAACGTAAAAGGTAATAATTTAACTTTACGCTAACTTTTATCAATATTTATACAGATGCTATTTTATACAAATGCTCTCAAAGCCAAAGCATGTATTTATAACAGTATAGAAGCCGCCTTGAAGAATAATGCTAGACTAGCCTTAAAGCTTAAAACACTTAAATAACCATTATAAATGGATAGCTGTCTATTATGAAAGCCGATATTTTTACCTTAGTAAAATCAAAACCATACTTTAAAGCAATTTCTGTCGCTCTATTAAGCCTACCACTACTGAGTGCTTGCCAAAAGACACCAGAACCTGAGACCGTTAATGAGAATTCTGCTGACACAACCACTCAAACGACGCCAGTAAGCTCGAATATTAATGCACCTAAAGTTGCTGATGAAGATACTGATAAGTCTGCTGTTAATGCAGAAGCAGATATGAGCTTAACTGAATTAGAAAACGAGCTTGGCGCAGCGGATACTTCAGAAAAGACTGCCGCGATAGCGCCCAATCCAGAACAAGCCATCAAAGGTGCGCAAATCACTGATGTCAACTATCGCAGCGCCACCGGTGAGACGCTATTTGTTATCTTTGAAACCTCAGAAAAAGGTGTGCTTAACGCTATCGTCACCTTGCCGGGCAAACCAAAAATGACCTTGAGTGCGCCAGAAGGCCAAGGTAATAACCCTACTTATCGCTCAAACGATGGCAGTATTCAACTGGTCAGCCATGGCGGTGGTAGCAGCATCGACCTTATTCAAAATAATAAAACAATGAGCTTTGAGGCCATCAGTGTAGATGCAGAAGTTATCACTGAGTAGTTTTAACAATAAAACTGCGCTTAGAGCCTATTAGAGATAATAAATTCAGCAATAAAAAAGGGGGCAAATATTATAGATATTTGCCCCCTTTTTAGCTCTAGTTTACCTTTAGCCAAAACCAGTGGTCTTACCAAATAAACTGACCAGCCAGCTTATCATCGCCCATAAGCCCCAACCGATGACCACAATAACGATTAATCCAAGCAGATCAGGAATGTGCAAATATAGCCAAGCAACGATAGGATTGCGCCAAAAAAAAGCAAAGCGGCCTTGCTGCTGCTTATCTTCTAATGATTGATGCAAAAACGGTCGATCCATATGCATAGTTTCGGTAATGCCATATTCATCATGTAGATGCTCATGCACAATGGTCAAAGTCTTACGACTGGGACGAATAAAAATATCTAGCACCGTGCCGATACCAGGTACGATACCAACCACCATATCAACCAGCGCCAGCCTAACTGCTGGCGTCATTTTATGCGCAGGCACGCCCAACTGCCGACCTAATATAAAGGCATAGCTTGTCAAAGCCAGTCCGGCTAAATCTCCCGCCAGCGGAATGGTTGAAAGCGCTGCATCGGCGCCCATGCCCTGCTTGGTAAAAGGCACGCGTACGAGCGAATCCATGGTATTGGCAAACTTAGCCAATTTACGCTCGGTGGCGATAACCTGCTCACGTGTTAGACCATGCTCAGCCAGCTTTGCTTGATAATCGATAACTGGCGCATTAATATTAGCACCCTTTTTCGCTTTTGACTTTAAGAGCTTCTTGAAGTTATCCATTAAAAGTTGTCCATAAACAAGCGATTGCGATAAGAGCAAAGACATAACGCCCTACCCATATATTGGCTAAAAACGCCTGAAAACAGGTCAGTGCTTGACGACTGGCACAAGCGCTGTTTTGCTTGGCAAACATCATCGCCACTAGCGCCAAACCAAATACTGGTATCACACCTACACTGGTTGGCGCAAAGTAATGCCACATAACCGTACCCATAATAAGTAAAAATACGGTTTGTAGTAGCGAGATGATAATCACATCATAGCGACCAAATAATATGGCCGTTGATTTGACGCCGATTTTTAAATCATCTTCACGGTCAGCCATCGCGTATTGGGTATCATAAGCCACTGTCCAACACATATAAGCAATAAACAATAGCCAACACCAGATATCAGGCGCGCCTTGTATCGCGACATACGCCATTGGTATCGCCCACCCAAACGCTGCGGCTAAAAACACTTGCGGTAAATGCGTATAACGTTTCATAAATGGATAAATAAACGCCAATATGACTGCGCCAAGCGACCAATAAAATACGGCAATAGGCAAAAAAAACAACAAACTGGCACTAAGCAATACCAATACTAAAAAAGCAGCAATGGCTTCTTTAGCAGATAAGCGTCCGTCTGCTAATGGGCGGTCTTTGGTACGGCTGACATGACCATCGACCTTGCGATCGGCGAAGTCATTGATCGCACAGCCCGCCGCACGCATAAAAATCGCGCCCAACGCAAATATCAGCAATATCTTGAGATTAGGAAGACCTGCCGTTGCCCCTTGTTGCTGCGCCTGACCCATAGCAGCCAGCATCACACCCCAAAGTGTTGGCCAGAGCAGTAGCTCTATACCTACTGGTTTATCAAAGCGCGTCAGTTGCAGGTAGGCTTGTAGTTTGTCATTAAATGTCATGGTTTTTTATTATCATTGATAGAAGATTTTTTGTGCGTGTTTGCCTACTTTTTTGGCAGCTCTTAGATGAAGTGCTATTAGATTGCTTATTATTACATTAGATTATTAATAGATTGGCGAACTATTGGATTTGTTGCCACAATTTGTTGGCCTCAATGAGCGACAGCTCAGGATATTGTTTACGCAAAGCTTTAATCGCAGGAACCTTATCTTTTTGTGCTGCTTGTTGACGCAAAAAAGCCAATTGCTCTTGCGGATTACTCAATTCTTTTAAACGCGCCTCTAATCTTAATATCCGAGTGCGTAAGACAATATTAATTAATAATAAACCTGCACCCATCATCCATATGATTAGCGTCGACATTCCTTGCTCCTAAATTTAACAAATCCAAACTTGGCAAACATAAAATTTCTAACTGCGCATTCTAGGCTTAATAACTAAGTACATTGCTTATGATGAAAAAAAAACGCCTATTAAAAAGCATCTTTTCAAATAATAGCCATCAAACAAAATAACCATCAAAGCGTACCGCTTCGTTATGCCAGCTCTCACTGGCTGGTTGATTGGCAAGTAATGGTGCAAGTTGCGGACGCTTCACGACTACGCGGCCTTGTTTTTCACCATGCTGACTGACAACGGCTTGCGCAGATTGTAGCAATTGTTTCTCTTGCTCTAGGGTTGGTGGACTAACCAATTGGTGCAAGGCTTGCATATGCTTGCCTACTTTGGCGCCTTTACCCGTTTTGTTATTTTGATAGCTATCCTCTGGAAACATAGGGTCTAGATATACCACATCGACTGCTTTAGCATCAGTTTGTGGTTTTGTAAAATAACTGAGCGCATCGGTATTAATAATCTGCAAACGGCTCATCAGCTTTTGCCAATTTGGTAGCGCACGCATACGCTGCTGCTCAGCTAGCAACAACAACGCCATCAGGGGTTGTTGCTCAAGCATAATGACCCGTGCGCCTGTACTGGCTAATATGAGGCTGTCATGCCCAAAGCCTGCCGTCGCATCAATGACTGTACTATCCGATGTCATTTTAGCAGCTTGTAATAATAATTCAGACTTACGCCCCGCACTCACCACCCGGCGTTGTAGCTTATCCCATTCAGGTGCGACACTGAGACCATCACTCAGCCATGAAAGCCTATCTTTTTCGTCCAACAAGAGAATAGGTTGAGTAGAGGTTTCACTTAACTGCTGGCGACGTTTTTGATTAAGCTTATCAGTAAATGGCTCAATATCTAAAATAATAGGCAATTGATGCTGAGCTATGAGCGCTTTTAGGCTTTCAATCTGAGTATATTGGGCTTCATTCACATAAATAAGTTGGCAATGCATAAAGTTGCTTGATGTTTGTTGCAGACTGCTCATGATTGCCCTTACTTTAATAGCTCAAAAAACCATAAATCATGGCTATATTCTAGCCTGCCATCTGATAGCCAAAACCCCACGCGGCGATCAATACCAACACACCAGTGATAATACGTAGCCATGCAAAGATTTTGAAGTCACGACGGCTAACCCAAGCAACCAATAGGCGAATACAAAGTAAGGCGACGATAAATGAAACTACAGTGCCAATACCGAGCACCAACCAGTCTTCGCTACTGGTCAATACGTCATGGTGCTTGAGTAAATCTAATAACGCCGCGCCTACGATAACTGGAATACCCAAAAAGAAAGAAAACTCAGCAGAAGCCTTACGTGAGACACCAAGCCATAGTGCGCCAATAATAGTCGCACCAGAGCGTGAAGTCCCTGGTATCAATGCCAGACACTGCATCAACCCAATCATCAATGCCGTTTTTAGGCTGACATCTTCTGCTTCTTGCGCAACAATTGTTTTAGGGCGATTTTCTACATAAAATATCAGCAAACCGCCAACAATCAGCATAATTGCAACGACGATAGGGTTAAACAAATACGTCTTAATCTCATCGGCGAAAGTAAAGCCCACAATCATCACTGGAATGGTCGCGACAATTAAACTTAGACCCAACTGTCTTGGATTGCTCATGCCTTCCGCTTTACCGGTCAGCAGCCCCATGAGCGCTTGCCACAATCTATCCCAATAATCATAAATGACTGCTAAGATAGCGCCAAGCTGGACTACCACCACAAACAAATCAACCTTTTCTTTGGTCCAAAAGCCCATCAAATCCGCTGATAAAATCAAATATCCCGTACTGGAGATGGGTAAAAATTCAGTGATACCCTCAACGATACCCATGATGACCGCTTGGATTAATAACAGTATATCCACAGTTGCTTCCCTAAAAAACAGTGCTATCGCCTGTCCTATATGATCGTTGCTTTTATAATATTCTATATTTTCTTGATGCAAATATTTTGTGATGAACTATATTTTATGGTCTCAAGCAAAAACTAAGCCTTACCTTGCTCTTTGAGCGTTTTCCATGCTTGGTTGCGCAGATATCTTGGTAAGGCATTGGCGGCATCAGTACCGCCAACATTCGTGAATTGGGCGATACCCAATTGTCCGATCACTACCGCATCCGGCGAGACATCCTCATAACCTACTTGTTCGTCATTCGCTTTTAATAGCGTCGCACCATTACCGACGATAGGCAGATTAAGCGCTGTTTGGCTATCATAATCAAGCAGCTGCTCGGTGCTATCGCTATCATTAACCAATATAGGCTGCATGATAGCATTGCCTGCTACATCGCCTAAAATCGAGTACTGCCCAAAATAAACTTGCTGCATACGCGCATCAAGTGAGCTATATACTTGCTTCAAACCATACTTTTGATACGCACATTGGGCAATTGCTTGCAGGCTAGACACACCCACACAAGGGATATCATGTGCGACAGATAGTGCTTGCACCACTGCCGTATTGATTCGTATACCACTAAATGCGCCAGGACCGCGATTGAATATCAATGCTTCTATATCAGCAAGACGAACTTTAGCCTCAGACAATGCCGCATCAATCATCGGTAGGATTTGCTGGGTCTGCTGGCGTTTACCCGTCTCAGTATGACTCGACAGCACCTGACCATTGGCATCTAAAATCGCGATCGAACACTGATCAAACACGGTATCCATTGCTAAAAACATCATTACCTCGACTTATTCGCTTGGCATTATAAAACAGCGCCTATCATAGCATTTAGGATAGGCAAATTTTATTAATTTATACCTTTTTCATACTTTATTGATGAGAACTTGTCTAAATAAGAGAGACGTAAAAAAAACCTCAAATCTTATATAGGCTTGAGGTTTTTTTTAAAAATACTTGCTAATAGTGACTGCTAATATAATCAACGTTTATTTAAAAGCGTGTTTTAAATTTCTTTGGACCTTGATTTTGTAGCTCTTGCATCTGCTTTTGCATCTCTTCAGTGCTAGGCATATTATTTGGATCGAGTCCCATCTGCTTTGCCATTTGCTGCGGGTTCACATCTTTGACACCGCCTTGCTGACCACCGCCACCGAATAATGGACCACCACCGCCGCCACCTGCTCCAGCGCCGCCACCCATCAATCCTTGCATCGACTTCATCATTTTACTGATGCCTTCAGGCTTAGAAATCATTTTCATCATTTTTGCCATTTGCTTATGCTGTTTGAGCAAACGGTTGACGTCTTGAATCTCACGCCCAGAACCGGCAGCAATACGGCGCTTACGGCTTGGATTAATCTTGTCAGGATTTTTGCGCTCAAATGGTGTCATTGAATTAATCAAGGCTTCCATTTCCCGTACTTTTTCTTCAGGCTTGGCATCTTCAACCGCTTTTTGCATATCAGAACCGCCCATACCTGGCATCTTATCTAAAAAGCCTGCCATGCCGCCCATACTTTTCATTTGCTGAAATTGGGTCAATAGATCCTCAAGGTCGAACTCGCCGCCTTTCTGCATCTTTTTCGCCATTTTTTCGGCTTTATCACGGTCGATTTTTTGCTCGACTTCTTCAACTAAACTTAAGACGTCACCCATACCAAGAATACGCTGAGCGATACGTTCAGGATGGAATAGCTCTAACGCGTCTAATTTTTCACCACGACCTAAAAACTTAATCGGCTTACCGGTAATCGCACGTACAGACAATGCCGCGCCGCCGCGAGCATCACCGTCGGTCTTGGTTAAAATAACACCCGTCAATGGCAACGCATCGTTAAAGGCTTTCGCGGTATTGGCCGCATCTTGACCGGTCATCGCATCAACGACAAATAGCGTCTCAGATGGATTGACCGCCGCGGTAAGCGCTTTGATTTCCTCCATCATGGCTTCGTCGATAGCCAGACGACCGGCGGTATCAATAATCAAAATATCTTGATACTGAATTTTCGCTTCTTCGATAGCACGCAAGGCGATATCAATTGGGTTCTCGTCGCTACTTGAATTGACGAACTTGGCATTTACTTGCCCTGCTACTTGCTCAAGCTGAGCAATTGCCGCTGGGCGGTAAACGTCAGCAGAAACTAGCATCACTTTTTTCTTATGGCGTTCTTGTAAGAATTTCGCCAATTTACCAGCGGTGGTGGTTTTACCCGCACCTTGCAAACCCGCTAATAAATAAACAACAGGCGGTTTACCTGTCATCTCAAGCTGCTGATTGGCGCTACCCATCATTTCGGTCAGCTCGTCATGGACGATTTTAACGAATGCTTGTCCTGGTGCCAACTCTTTCAGCACTTCAGCACCAAGCGCTTGCTCTTTTACTCGCTTCACAAAATCACGGGTGACCGGTAGCGCGACGTCGGCTTCTAACAGCGCCATACGCACTTCGCGCAAGGTGTCTTTAATATTATCTTCGGTCAACTGCCCAGTGCCGACGATATTACGCAGGCTCGACGATAAGCGCTCTGTTAAGGTATCAAACATAAATGACTCTCAATTAAAATAATTCTTAGTGAAAATAATTCTTGGTGAAAAATACTATGACAACAATACGTCATTAAACTTGGTTCAGCGTTGCTTGCTGATAACTCTTATTAAGGTGTGCTATAGCATATGAGGTGGCGTTTTTATAAAAATCATTATAAAAAGCAGCATATTATCAACACTATAACATTAAGGCGCTGCAAAGCTTATAGTCGTTTAGTCGTTTTGCAAATGACAGTTTGCAAATATAGGATTAAATAAAGCTGACCACTTAAGTTTATAGCTAATAAATACTAAATTTTAGCGCTACTGTCTTACAAGTGCTTATAATCAATCCGTAATATGGCACTCAATTGCTTGCCATTTTATGATAAATTGGATGATTATTCTAATCATTCTGATAATACCATTTTAGCATTCAATTGAGCGGCGATTTTGCGCTCATCATGAGATGAGGTTTTTTATCTTGCAACTTGCATTTTTACTGGCTGGCATGGTTTATATTTTGGCCAGCATCTACATTGGTTGGGCGCTGATTCAGGATAAACCTATCCACAAAGGCGTGAGCTTAGGTTTATTGGTTATCGGTATGTTGGCACATGCAGCATTACTTTATCCGCATGTGGTCACGCTATATGGGCTAAATTTCAACCTATTTAACATCATTAGCCTGATCAGTTTATTTTTCCTATTTTTCTACGTTATTTTTAGCTTATACCGCCCTATCGTTAGTCTTGGTATTTTAGCAGCACCGACGGCATTAGTCGGATTGATTGTCGGTTATATTGGCCGCGCGCCTTACCGTCCCATCATGGATATCAGTATCGGGCTTGAAGCGCATATCCTACTATCGCTTGCCGCCTATTGTGTGCTGCTGATGGCAGCGCTGCAAGCGCTATTTTTGCGCTTACAAATACGTGAGCTAAAACACCAATCGATTCATCGCTTTTGGGTAAATAAACTGCCGTCGCTACAGAGCATGGAAAGCCTATTGTTCGACATGCTATTGGTCGGCTTTGTCTTGCTAAGTATCGCGCTAGGGATTGGTTTTATTTACGTAGAAGACTTAATGGCGCAGCATCTTGCCCATAAAACGGTATTTAGCGTCCTATCTTGGCTGTTATTTGGCGCGCTACTGTTAGGCAACTGGCGGGCAGGATGGCGTGGCAAACGTGCTGCTAACATGACAATTTATGCGTTTATTTTATTAGCAATTGGCTTTGTCGGTAGCAAATTTGTGTTAGAAATGCTGTTATAAATTAAAAAAGCAGCAATCTGATGAAAAAAAGCCGCGAGTATTAAATACTAATACTCGCAGCCTTTTTTTACGCTCTCATGTCAGTTTAAAACTACTCTAATTAAAAACCACGGTTTTATTACCTGCCACAATCACGCGGTTTTGCACATGCCAGTTCACAGCGCGTGCTAAGACATTGCGCTCGATATCACGGCCAATAGCCCGTAACTCTGTCACCCCTTGACGATGGGTCACACGATGCACATCTTGTTCAATGATAGGACCTTGATCAAGCTCGGCTGTGACATAATGCGCGGTCGCCCCAATAAGCTTGACGCCTTTCTCATAAGCCTGACGATAAGGGTCGGCACCGACAAACGCGGGCAAAAATGAATGGTGGATATTGATAATTTGCATCGGCCAACGTTTGACAAAGTCAGATGATAATATCTGCATATAACGCGCCAATACCAGCAAGTCATTGCCTGCCATTAACGTATGAATCTGCTCTTCCGCCTCGGCTTTATTATCCTTATTGACTGGCACATAATGGAAGGTGATACCAAAGTTTTCTACCGCTTGACGCAAATCCTCATGATTACTGACAACAGACGTAATCTCGCAATCTAATAATCCGCGCTGATGACGCCACAGTAAATCCAACAAAGCATGATCAAACTTTGACACTAAGATGCCAACCTTGGTTTTAATCGCATTGTTATGTAAGCGCCACGCCATATTATGGCGCTTGGCCACCGTATGCCCAAAGCTGGCTTCAAAATTATCCATAATCTCGCTCAAGCCTGCTAAAGCAAACTCCAAACGCATAAAATACTGACCACCTTCATGAGCGGTTGAATACTGATCGAGCGTAATAATATTGCCACCATAACGATGAATGAACTCAGATACGGCTTGTACAATGCCAGCTTGATCGCGGCATTTAATCAATAAAGTCGCGGTATCAATAGCAGCCGCAACTGGTGTATTTTGAGAAGTCTTGCTCGACTTTATGCTTGCTGTAGCAGTCGTGGTATTGTCTGACATAATGTGCCCAATTAAAAATGAAACTTGCTGCTTATTCTAAATATAGTTAGCGGCATAGGAAACCGACTATTCTAATCGCTTTTGCAAAAATTTGCTGATTGAGTTGCTTGTATTTAATTATTGAGATTATGAATACAAAAACCCCCAACATAACGTCGAGGGTTTTATTTCATTTAGCTACAACTTAGTTTTAAAAAAGTTGAACTGTAGTAGTTTTTGAAGTCGGAGAAGGAGTTGTGACTGATAATTTAATACTATCACCAGCCTGACAACCAACAGTTGATACCGTATAGAGAATATCTTCACTACTTTCAAAAAAGTTTTGATTTGTAGTGCCATCGACTCTTTTCAAACTTACTAGACTAGGTACAGTTAAATTACCATCGGTAATTTCAGCTTCACAACTCACATCATTGTCAGGAGTTTTATCCTGTACAGAAAGACTTAAGCTAGTGTTAGAAGGCATTGATACTGTTCTCAAGCTATTACCATACATTTCAAATGATATTGCTCCTGGAGTAACCGTATAATTGTAAAAGGTTGGCGTATCATTAGCAAAGCCCATGATAACTTGTTTACGTATTACCGTCTCTAATGAGTCATCGCATGTAGTAGGATTATCCATACTCGGAAAATTGAAAAGGTTAGGTTGGGATAAAGTGCTTACCGCACAAGAGGCTTGCTTAGCATTCGCTGGGAACGCTCCTCTTTTGTAAACAAACTCACCTGGATTATATTTCAAATCTTCGTTGTCATCACGAAAGAAGTTACCAATATTATCCAACAGGCTATCTATGCCTGCCGTATAGACATTATCTCCGTTTAAATCAGAGTATGCTTTATCGCCTTCTACGTATGCAATCACACTAACTCGACCATTTGCAGGTCTTGGATTCTGAGATGTGAAAGTTACAGAGCAATTCCCTTGAGTTGTTGCGCAATTTGGAGTAATGGTGCCCCCTTCAGCGATAAAACTAACTACTGTGCCATCCGGAACAAAGTTGCCTTGACGATCAGTCAAATAGACTGACACACCTGAAGTGTCAATAGCATTATCAGCTAGAACATTCTTTTCCAGTGCGAGGGTAATACCTTTTTGCGTAGGTCTGCCTGTAGCAACAGCTATATTCTTAGCAGAAGCAGAGATAGTCATATCTGATTTTAAAGTGGCTTGAATCTCTACTGGTCCAGGAATATTACCTGGATATAGATTTACAGTGACCTTACCTGATGAATTACTTTTTAATGGTTTAGAATCTCGATTACCTTGCGAGATAAAGTTAAAGTCGATTGGGGCCTTAACTAAATCAAGTATCACTTCTTGGTTAGCTGCTGGCACACCGTTAGAATATACGGTAAATTCAATCTGACCAGAAGATGAAGAACCACTATCCTTTGCACCTAGTACCACTGACTCACTGGTAGTATATATAATATTACTAGCTTTTATAGCTTTGATATTAACTTCGATACTTTGAGTAGAAGATGTATTATTAGCTGTTACTGCGGTAATGATTTGTTTATCTTCACATAAATTACCATTACTATCTATTGCTTTATAAGTCGCAGTAACATTGCCCTGATTTGATGAAACTACACTGGCAGGATCAAATGAACCACAGGTAGCTGAAAAATTTACGGTAACATCATTTTGAAATTGGCCAGTACTGATATCTTTTGTCTGTAAAGTAACTACAGTTGATGCACCTGACTCTAAAAGAGTTTCGCCAGTTTTTAAATTAATTAGACTAATATCAACAGCTTGTAAAGAGTAGTTATAATCAGCGGTAGTGTCAGTCATATCCTCATATTTAGCTGTGGCTGATAAACTATAACTACCAGTATCATTAGGAGATAATGGCACTACTGATGTTGTTGCAACCCCTTCAGCATTAGTCAATACAGCACCGTTTGTTGTTCCAAACCCAACGCCTTCGCCATTGAAGGTGACCAACGCCCCACCGACTCCATTCCCTGAAGCGTCAGTAACAGTTACTTTTGCAGTCGCGCCTGACATTGAAATAGTACGAGTTAAATTACCATTAGAGTCTAAGAGTGACATTGGGCTGATCTTAAGAACACTTCCTATATCCCCATTCCCTACGCCTCCATTACCACCACCCGTACCAGGCTGTGTCACACCTGTATCAGGCACTGGTGCAATAGAATCTACTGTATCCCCACCACCACAACCCGCCAAAGCTAATGCACAAGTCAAAAAGGTGAGTTGGAATAACTTAGAGGTAAGAGGTAGTGAGCTATATGACATTTTTGAACTCCGCGGCGGACGCAATTTGTTTGAGTAAATACACATAATCATTACATGGCTTCATATTTGATTGGTAATGATACATAGAATTACAATAATAACAGTTGTATTAACAGATTGTATTAAATATATAACCGCAACTTTACTGACTTTTGTCATAACTTACAACTAAAAAATGAATCTTTACTATTAAATAATCAATCACATAGCGCGTGCAATTCAGGGTATAATAGCTATCGTTTAAAGCGGCGATTATTATAAAAATATTTGAGTATTCATTACTTTTATGGTATAAATGTCGGCTTTAAAATTTTCTGAATTGGTTTGCCTGTTATTTGCCTTTAGATGACAGTAATATCAGCTCAACCTTCATAATAGTTTTGTTTGGTGCAAAGCTGCCGCTTGCTGTGTCCATGCCGCAAAAACGTGCAACTTGCCCAGACTGGTATGAGAATCCCTCATACCTCATAGATTAGGAGTTCGCCATGTCTAGAGTTTGCCAAGTGACTGGAAAGCGCCCTATGGTGGGTAATAATGTTTCGCACGCAAACAACAAAACCCGTCGTCGCTTTCTACCAAACCTTCATAACCATCGTTTTTGGGTAGAGTCTGAAAATCGTTTTGTACGTCTACGTGTGTCTACCAAAGGTATGCGCACTATCGACAAACTTGGTATCGACAAAGTGTTAGCAGATATGCGCGCACAAGGTCAAAAAGTTTAAGTAAAAACTTGCAGCCTGTCTTAGCGATGATTTTCGTTATATAGGCTGCTTTGACGCTAGTGATTGATTGGCTGATAAAGTCAATATCGTTAGCGATTTAATCTTTTAGACCCATACCCATCGTTTGAAGACCCCTCATTTACAGGAAAGCTATCATGAGAGATAAAATTAAGTTAGTATCAACTGCTGGTACTGGGTATTACTATACCACTACCAAAAACAAGCGCACTATGCCTGGCAAAATGGAAATCAAAAAGTTTGATCCAAAAGTACGCCAGCATGTGATCTTTAAAGAAGCTAAAATCAAATAATTGTTATTTTTTATAAAATGTATTTTTTATAAATATGTTCTATAAATAAATTATTTGAACAAAAAAAGGGTTTATCAAATGATAAACCCTTTTTTATTGCCAATTTTTTGACCATTTATTCGTTTTTACCAGTGATTCATTAACTATAGTGCGTTGGCTCTTTATCATAGACATGAGCATGCCATTGGCTCATCTGCTTTTGCATGATGACTTGAATCGCGGCATGAATCATATGTTGACCTATCGCCTGAGTATCACTGCCAAGTATTTCTTTGAGCTTTTCAGAAAAATCAATGGTCATGAGTGGCGCTTCATCTTGTTCAGCGTCACGTAACAATAAGCGACCATCATCTGCTTCTACCAGCTCAAGCGTGGTTTCTTTGGCAAATCCTGCAAACTGATCACTACTGTCGCTATCTACTTCTATGTCATTATCAATATCGTATGGCATTCATTTTTTCCTTATTATCCCGTGTTACACCTGTAAAAATGCGGTTATGTTATTTATGAAAGCGCTCGTCTTACAGTCATGCGGGCAAAACTATCTTACTCATACAATGGACGCTTTATGCCTACAATTCAAGGGCTGACGTCCAAGTCTTTTGCATAAATGCACTTCTACCCTGCTCGATCAACAAAAACTGATGCTTAACGCCAATAGCGCAATTTTGCCAAGGTAAATAAGAAAGCGACAAACATACCAAGATAATAGGTCAGTTTAAGCTCAAGCGTAGGGTCACGGTATTTGAATGGTAAGGCAACGGTGGCAGTGGCGGTCGGAATGATTAGCAGCATGAGTAGCCAGTTTTCAAAGACGTGTAGCCAGCCTTGCAGCCCTGTCCCGTGACGCAGGTAGGATAAACCTAATAACAAACAGGCAATAATCAGCGCAATAAATAAACCGTTTGGTAGGTCTTTTGGGAAAATGATATCGGTGATTTTCTTAGAAGATGTGGCCATACTAGCAAGTGTCCAGTCACGTCATAAAGCGCGATTTATTAATGAGGAGAAATCGATAAGTGTAATAAAGGCAAAGTTTTAAATCATAAAAACATCGGTATTATGAGGCGCTTATATTAGCTATAAGTACCCATTAGCCAAAGAATCGATATACAAGAGGTCAAATAACCCAAACTAATGGCATTCCAGCTCGCTATATGTAAGTCTTTAACCTTATTTAAAATGCGCGAACCTACCCAGAAAAACAGCGGAATACCAATCATAAAGGCTGGTACTATGACCGCCGCATGTCGTAACACCTCTCCCACATCCTCACCAACTATCAAGCGAAAGCCGTAACCGGCAAGACTGAGCACCAAGGCAAAAGCCGCCATGCCAATGGTAATACCTTTGGGCACTAAGCTTAGTGAAGGTAAGCTAGATAATTGCGAACTAGCGAGCTGTGACTCAGTCTCTTTGATAGATTGAGGCGATACTGGGGCGTTAACTGGCTTTTTCGTATCCATATTTCACCTTTGCATGACTGGTTATTGGTCATGATTCTATGATTATCACTCTATAGTTATCATTCATTCTGATGGCTATAAAGAGTAATTAATAGCCATTTGCTAAGGCCAACTCAGCGCGCATAGCATCGATAGCCGCTTTATAATCTTCTTGGTTAAAGATAGCGGAACCGGCAACAAACATATCTGCGCCTGCTTCGGCAATCGCACGGATATTGCTGGCTTTAATGCCGCCATCTACTTCTAGTCTGATGTCACGACCACTGGTAATAATACGTTGGCGAACTTGACGGACTTTATCTAAGGTGCCCTCAATAAATGACTGACCACCATAACCTGGATTGACACTCATGAGTAAGATTTGGTCAACTTTGTCCATTACATAATCTAAATAATGTAGCGGCGTCGCTGGATTTAACACCAAGCCACATTCAGCCCCACCATCTTTGATGAGCTGCAAAGAACGGTCAATATGGGCGCTGGCTTCTGGATGAAAGGTGATAACACTCGCACCCGCTTCTAAAAACTGCTCAATCATACTATCGACTGGCGATACCATAAGATGGACATCGATGGGCGCTTCAATACCATAGTCGCGCAGCGCTTTACATATCATGCTACCAAAAGTTAGATTGGGCACATAATGGTTGTCCATTACGTCAAAATGGATGACATCCGCACCCGATTCTAATACACGCTCTACTTCTTCACCCAGTCTGGCAAAGTCAGCAGATAAAATAGAAGGAGCGATTAGATACGGTTTAGAGGGGCTAATCATAATTGAGCTACCTAATTGAGGTTTGTATAAAAGTTTAATAAAAAAGGTTTTAATGTTGCTGACATTCAAATCACTGCTTTTAAAGCATTGGCTGTAAATAACTGGCTATTAAATGAATAAAGCTAAATAACTAACGCGGCTTATATTGGGTTTTACAATAGGCGCGACCAACGTCAAACGGGCGCTTTGCTTGATGCTTAGTTACACGGTTGGTGACACGTTGACGCCATAAGCGAAAAGACGATGGCTTTAACTCTTGACGCATCAGCTTGATAACTGCTGTCTCATCGAGACCGTAACTCTGTTCTATCGCTTCAAACGGCGTCCTGTCTTCCCACGCCATCTCTATCACCCGTGATAGTTGCACAGCATCAGGCTCCTTAGCGGTAGTTACAGAAGATGATTTCACGTTACTGGCAGCGGGCTTCAGGTTGCTTTTTTGCGCAATATTATCTTGCTGCTTATTCTTGATAGCAGCAGCCATATCAGCTTGCATAACCGTAAGTAATGATTCAGCTTTATGCGTTGTATTATTTGCACCCGCATTTACCGACGCTGTCAGACTATTTATCATAAAACCTTACCTTTAAGAACGTTGATTATTCAACCAAGCTCTATTTTATACCAATAAGTGCGCTTGGTTAAATAATCAGCGTAACTGTCTGTCAAGTTATATGACAGGCTGTCAGCTTATCTATCAGGCGGTCATTATTTAACCGGCTTAGCCCATCTGCGCCATACGCCAGTGATGTTCGATATGGTCATCAATCACTGTCTGAATAAAGTAATAGCTGTGATCGTGACTAGCAAGATAGCGCAATGTCAGCGGCTGCTGTGCTATATTGCAGGCTTCTTGGAGCTTAGAGGTTTGCAGTTGTCCTTCTGCCAAGAAATTATCAGCACCCCCTTGATCGACCAAAATATTGGTGTACTGCTGCCCAACTTCCATAATCAACTGTGCAGCATCTGCTTGCGCCCATAATGATTTATCATCACCAAAGTATTCCGTATAAGCGGCCTGCCCCCAAGCTGACTCACTGGCTGCGCAAACAGGCGATAAGGCGGAGACACTGACAAACTTACTTGGGAACTTAAAGCCCAACAATAACGCGCCATGACCACCCATCGAATGTCCAGTGATACCAATACTATCAATCGGAAACTCAGAGCGCAGCAAATCGTATAATTCATCAACGATATAGCTTTGCATATTAAAATGTTCTGACCACGGTGCTTGCGTCGCATCAACATAGTAGCTTGCGCCCTGCCCGACAAAATAACGCTCATCGTTTGGTACATCGTGACTTTCACTGCTTCTAGGAGAAGTATCAGGCGCAATAAAAATCATGCCAAGCTCACTGCATTTTTGTTGAAAATGCGCTTTATGAGTGACGTTATCGGCATTACAGGTCAAGCCTGAGAGATATAAAAGCGCGGGACAGCGGCGACCGGCAAGCGCTTCATCTGGCAGATAAATACTAAACGTCATCGGCGTTTTGGTCGACGTCGACTCGTGGCTATAGTAATGCTGCTCTCCATCGAAGCAGCGATTGACACTTTTTTGTGTCAACTGGTTACTGGCTGAAAAACTATGGTTGTAAGCATTATTCATGAGTAATATCCTTTGTATCTAAGACAAAATAAGCGTTGAAAGATAATTGGTAATTTAGAGTTAATAGTTAGAAACTAGCAATAGGCAATTAATATTCAATCAAGAGTCGCAGGAGCCGTATTGATTGGCACACTTGAAGTCGTATCAGCGTTGGTAGTACTATTGCTCATGCTAGCAAGCGACGGTCGTGTTTTGTCAAATAAGGCTTGCTCAAATGCTGGCAAGGCGGTTTCCATTAAGCTACCAATGACCATTTGCGGCTCTGACGGCTCAAAGCCCATATAAAGCTCACGCTCCTGTACGCGGTAAGCGGCGTCTTTAAAAGCATCAGAAAAGCTGGTGTTTTCACGCAAACTTTCGGCAAAAAACGCTTGGCCAAAATAGGTCATCTCAGCAGTATTGGTACAGCCAAACGACATTTTATCAGCAGCTGAAGCAGTAATTACCACCGTCGTTGGAGAGGCTAACTCATCGATAAATGAGCCTGAATAGCATGCGGACACTACGATGATACGCCAGCGAATACCGGAAGCATCTAACGCCTCACGCAGCCAAGTGGCGTCCAAATTATCCATCGCTAGCGGCGGATTTGATAGATGAATAAAATCTTGATCGCCATGCGATGATAGGGTCATAAATAGCACATCTTCATCAGCATTCATTTGCCGACCGATGGTTTTTAAGCCACGCAATATACTAGTCTTAGTCGCAATGGGTTCATCCAACCAAGTGTAATTATTATTTATCAATGCCAATGAATGCCCGCTGGTACCAAAGCGCACATCAAACAGCTCACGGACTTTATTAATCTCAGAGCGAAAGACGTTTTGATCAGAGAATCCTGCCACGCCCATAAAATACCAGTCGCTTTTACCCGGTATACTGGGATCAATGCGGTCTAGGGCTTGCTGCAGCAATCTTGGCTGCTCGTATAAGGCCGCCTCTTCTAGTACAGGTTCAACAGGGATTTGCTTAAATATCGGCTGGTCAGCGACATTGCGCTGCCAAATGGTCAATAATGCCACTGCCCCTATTATGACAATAATGCGCTCCCACCAAGGGACTCGCAAGCGCCGGGAAAAAATCCATAACAAAGCCAATGTTTGCCATAAAAATAGCACTAAAAACAGTATAGGTAAAAGTGAATAGCTCCAACTCGGTAGCCAGCCATAGCTGCCAAAAAACTGCACGAGGCTTTGCAGTAGCGCAGATAAGGTATCGGCGACTAACCACAGCACCACAGGCACAAAAACCAGCGTTTGATTACCCGCGCGGCGTGCCAAAATAATGCCACCTAACAGAATAATCATCGGCCATATCAGATAACTGACCAATCCTTGCTCATTAAAGACGCTACCATTTTCTGCCGCTAGCCACGAGAAAAGCACATTGCTACCTAGCGCTAATAAAGCAAAGACCGCGAACTGAATAAAGGTGGGTTTTACCCAAGAAAAAGCACGCGTTGACCCTACTAGCATCCATAAGGTTGCAATAATATTGGCAGCGAAATTGAGCGAAAAGCGCTGAAGTGAGACAGTTTTTAACGACGCAAGTGACAAAGACTTAGACCTCTAGCCAGTCGAGAGAAATAACGCAACTCAATGATAAAGTATTTTGCTGTGAGTGCTTTTTAATAGGAGGTTTAATATAACCATCCTACATTTTCATAAGCCATATCGACAGCAATTTCATATCTGATTTACGATAAATAGGTATAAGATGCGAAAAACCCAACAAAATCGTTTGGCTCGCTAATCTATCGCGATTGTAACGGATTGTCGGTCAAGAGCATAAGGCTGATTTGTAAAAATCGCTTGAAAAGCCCTCTAAAAACCTAATAAAAAAGGAGGCCTTAACATTAAGACCTCCTTTTTTATCAAACAGTAAACATTATCTCATCAATAGCTCATTGACGCGTTTTAGATAGGCAGCAGGATCATCTAACTGACCGCCATCCGCCAATAATGCTTGGTCAAAAATCACTTGCGCAAGCTTGTCAAAATCGCCGTCAGACTGCTCGCTACTCTCAAGCTTTTTAATCAGCGGGTGATCAGGATTGACTTCAAGCGTCGGCTTACTCTCTGGTACATCTTGACCCATTTGCTTTAACATCTGAATCATTTGTGGTGATAATTCACCTTCACCAACTACTAGACATGCTGGACTATCTACCAAACGTGTTGAAACTTTGACGTCTTTGGCACGCTCGCCTAGAGCCGTTTTTAACTTATCAACGACAGGTTTCATAGTTTCTTGTGCTTTTTCAGCTTCAGCCTTCTCAGCTTCATCCTGCAAGTCGCCCAAGTCTACCGCACCTTTAGCGATATTTTGTAGCGGTGTCTCATCAAATGAGGTTAAGAAGTTCATCGCCCATTCATCGACACGACTGGTCATCAAAATAACTTCGATGCCTTTTTTCTTAAATAGCTCTAATTGAGGACTATTTTTTGCCGCCGCCAAATTATCAGCTGTGAGATAATAGATGGCCTTTTGACCCTCTTTCATACGGCCTTTATAGTCTTCAAAGCTGGTCTCAACCTTGTCATTGGTGCTAGTCGCATAACGCAGCAATTTGGCAATACGCTCTTGGTTGCCCATGTCTTCGCCAAGACCTTCTTTGATCACATCACCAAATTCGCTATAGAACTGAGCAAACTTTTCTTGCTTATCGCTGTCTTCGCTATTAGCAAGGCTAGCAAGCAAAGTCAAAATACGACGCGCGTTACCATCACGGATGGATTTTACATCACGTGATTCTTGTAAGATTTCACGGCTGACGTTAAGTGGCAAGTCTGCTGAATCAATGACCCCTTTAACAAAACGTAGGTACATCGGCAATAACTGCTCAGCTTCATCCATAATAAAGACGCGTTTGACGTACAGCTTTAGACCATGCTGCTGCTCACGCGTATATAAATCTACCGGCGCTTTCTTAGGGATATAAAGCAGCTGGGTATATTGCACACGTCCTTCAACACGGTTGTGCGTCCACGTCAGCGGCGCATCCATGTCATAGGTGATATTTTTATAAAAATCGACATACTCATCATCTTCAATCTCAGATGCTGAGCGCGTCCAAAGTGCACTGGCTTTATTAATGGTTTCCCATTCATCGGTCAGTACCATTTGTCCATTAGCTGGTGTGTCGTCGCCCTCTTCAACTTCGTCTTCTTGCCAAACTTCTTTACGCATCTGGATCGGCAGGCTGATATGGTCTGAGTATTTATTAACTAAACGCTTGATTTTGCCACGGTCTAGATAGCTGTCTTCACCTTCAGAATACTCTTCTTTTAGATGCAACGTAATGGCCGTACCGCGCGTGGCTTTAGTGATAGGCTCAACGGTAAAGCTACCTGTGCCATCTGATACCCAGCGCACGCCTTTATCAGCAGTTTCACCCGCTTTGCGTGATTCAACGCTGATGGTGTCAGCAACGATAAAGCCTGAATAGAAACCAACGCCAAACTGGCCGATTAATTGACCGTCTTGTTTTTGCGATTCAGACAATTTATCTAGGAAAGCCTTGGTACCTGATTTGGCAATCGTGCCTAAGTTCTCAATCGCATCGGCTTCGTTCATACCAATACCATTATCGGTAAAGGTAATGGTTTTAGCATCTTTATCGACATTGATACGGATTCTTAACTCACCATCATCTTCATAAAGACTGTCATCATTGGTCGCTTCAAAGCGCAATTTATCGCAGGCATCAGAGGCGTTTGAGACCAACTCACGCACAAAGATATCGGCGTTAGAGTAAAGCGAATGCGTTACTAAATGCAGCAGCTGCGCCACTTCTGCTTCAAAGGTATGTTTTTTTAATTCAGGGGTCTCTTTATTCACATCAAGGTTATTAGCGTTTTTATTATCCGCTTGGGTCTGCTCACTCATAAAAACTCCTATTATTGTTACCAAAAATGCTGTTGCCAGCACACATAAATCGCAAATTTTCAAATACCAACAGTATAGCCAATCTGGTTAATAAGACTGCGCTCCAAATACTGTGAGGCTGGTTAATCAGATAGGGGCACGGAAGAAAATTTCAAGCGTAAACAGCCCAAACCAAGTTAAAAAAATTATTAGCCATAAAAAACCGCCCTAGTCTCCTAAGGCGGTGTTTTTGATATTTAGTTAATAAACGGCTTTTGCTTAAAAATGACTTAATATTAAATCATCAACTATAAGCAGCTGGCCAAATGACGAGCTGGGTCAGACGCGCGAGCTGCCATCGCCTCGTCAACCGTTAGGCCTAACGCTTTGGCAACGCCTTCGCCATAAGCAGGGTCACACCAGTTGCAGTTACGAATATGACGATACTGAATAAAGTCAGGCACACCCGCCATATTTCGTGCGGTATTTTCAAACAACACTTGTTGCTGCTCAGCGCTCATCAAATTAAACAAAGCTCTAGGTTGGCTAAAATAATCGCTATCATCTTCACGGAAATCATAGTGCGCGGCATCGCCGTTAATTTTTAAGGTTGGCTCAGCGTATTCAGGCTGCTCTTGCCATTGGCTAAAGCTATTTGGCTCATAATGTGGACGACTGCCGTAGTTGTCATCAACACGGCCTTGACCATCACGATGATTGCTCATCACAGGACAACGTGGCTTATTCACCGGAATCTGTTGATGATTAACCCCAATACGATAACGCTGTGCATCGGCATAATTTACCAAGCGGTTTTGTAGCATTTTATCCGGTGAGACGCTGATACCTGGAACTAGGTTACTTGGCGCAAATGCCGCCTGCTCGACATCGACAAAATAGTTATCAGAGTTTTTATTTAACTCAAACTCGCCTACTTCAATCAGCGGATAATCACCTTTTGGCCATACTTTGGTTAAATCAAACGGATGATAAGGGACAGTGTCAGCCTCAGCTTCTGGCATGATTTGCACATACATTTTCCACTTTGGAAAGTCGCTATTTTCGATGGCATCATACAAATCTTTTTGGTGACTTTCACGGTCCATACCAACCACATTTGCCGCTTCTGCATCTGTTAAGTTTTTGATACCTTGCTGCGTACGGAAATGGAATTTTACCCAAAAACGCTCATTGTTTGTATTCCAAAAACTATAGGTATGCGAACCAAAACCATGCATATGTCTATGCGACGCTGGAAGACCGCGATCACTCATCACGATGGTAACCTGATGGAAAGCTTCTGGCAGCAAGGTCCAAAAATCCCAGTTATTGGTCGCCGAACGCATATTGGTACGTGGGTCACGCTTGACTGCTTTGTTTAAGTCGGGGAATTTACGCGGGTCACGCAAAAAGAACACTGGGGTGTTATTACCGACCATGTCCCAGTTGCCTTCTTCGGTATAAAACTTCAAAGCAAAACCGCGAATATCACGCTCGGCATCAGCGGCACCACGCTCGCCTGCCACCGTACTAAAGCGCGCAAACATTTCAGTTTGCTTACCGACTTCACTAAAAATAGCAGCGCGGGTATATTTAGTAATGTCGTTGGTGACGGTAAAGGTACCAAAAGCACCAGAACCTTTAGCATGCATACGGCGCTCTGGAATCACTTCGCGAACAAAGTTGCCAAGCTTCTCATTTAGCCAAATATCTTGCGCTAATAACGGTCCGCGCTTGCCTGCGGTGAGACTATTTTGGTTATCAGCGACTGGTGCACCATTGCTCATGGTCAATTGGGTTGGTGCGTAGGGACATTTTTTATCGCTCATATCGTTACTCATAGTGATACTCTTTTGAAAAACAAATGGATGAAAACACAAAACCTATTCTGAATAAGCTTCTAGCAGTAGATTTAGAATAGAGGTCAGTTTGTTCGAAAAATAATGATTCTTTTTCCTAATAACCTGTCAGTGTAGTGATGTTGTCGTGCTTGTCGACTGATTAGCCACCATTACAACCGATTGGTATTGATTTGTATAATTAATTAACCACATGATTTTGTTTTATTTTTCAGAACCACTTAGAGTGTTTTTTTATCCAAACGGCTTTATTGCCTAAAGACACTTTTCATAATAGCAGCGCGGCTACGAGCTCAATATCTCACCTTCAAATAGAATTGATTCACGCATAATCAAATAGTACTTCATGAAATAGCAGCTAACCTTTAGCGCGGCATCGGACGAATGGTCAAGATTTGCTCGCTACGACCAAATGGACCATATATATCATGCAGTACCGCACTGGTTAGCCCTATACCATCAGCGCCATATTGCTGCATGGCTTCGATGCCAAGCCATTTGCCTGTTGGGATACGATGCATATGGATTTGTAAATCCGTATTGGGAAACATCCACTCTAACTGCGATAGTCCAAGACCGAGGCGCGGCACTACGCCATTGGCGGTATCGACCATACCCAATAGATGCACCAAATCATCGGTAGGCGCGCCCTCTACCATTTCCATATCGTTGGTGATCCATACCATGCCACGACCAGGACGACGGTCAGGTTCAGACACTAAACGTACACTTTCAATAAAACCACCTGGCCAACCTTTCATCCCATCCCAGGAGGGCAACTCTTCAGGCTTATGTAACGATTTCTGATCTTCAAGACCTGCAATTGCACTGGTATCTTGGGTCATGAGACGCCATGCACGCGCAATAATCGCATCACGGCCGCGACTGCTCATGACCGCCTCAATCAGCTCAATGGTCTTACCCGGGCGGATACAACGAGTGGTAATCGTAAAATCATCAAGCGGAATCAAGCCTAAAATATCTAGGCTGATACGGGCAATACGGGTATTGGCTTGCGGGGCATAGGCATTGAGCTCTGCTGTCAGCAACCCTGTCGCTGGTGCCATATGCTGCTCGTGCTCATTCCAAGCGCCTTGTGCATGCTTGGTTGGCTGATAATGGGCAACGCTGAGGCCGCCTTCTTGTTGTTCGCGTTTGATAAAATGATAGTAAGCTGACATGAACACCCTTAATCTTTAATCCAATATTTCTTATTGATTTAGTAATTTTGACCGCTGTGAGAAGTCGGTAGCTTTGTGTTGATAGTTTATAATGATGATTAAATCTGCTTTGCCTTCATCATTTATTTGGTAAGCTCTTGTTTTCTCATCGTCAGTAGCGTACGACTTTTAGCCATTACAAATAGGAAAAAAGCCATAATGGCAATAAGTGCACCATATAGCAGGCTGTAATCTCTCATAAATTGCGCGATATTAAGAAAAAGCACCAATATCAGCATGACAATGGTAAACATATTGATTTTCAATTGCTTATTAATCTCATCAAGCGACGCTTCTGCCAAGACAAATTTCTGCTTTTTCATGTTATTTACCTACTTGCGTGACCGGAATACGCAAGGCTTTTGGTAAGCTAAAGGTGACATTTTCCTCGATACCTGACAGCTCGCTCGGTAAATCACCGCCCCAATCTTGCAGCTGCTGTAATACTTCTTGAATCAATACTTCGGGCGCTGACGCCCCAGCGGTCACACCGACGCTTTGTATACCATCAAACCAACGTCTATTCATCTCAGTGGCATTATCAATCAGATAAGCGCGGCAATCCATACGCTCGGCCAATTCACGTAAACGATTAGAGTTTGATGAGTTTGGTGAACCAACCACTAGGACTACTTCGCAGCGACTGGCTAAATCTTTGACTGCATCTTGACGGTTTTGGGTGGCATAGCAGATATCGTCTTTACGCGGGCCTTGAATACTCGGAAACTTTTCACGCAATGCATCAATAACACGCGCGGTATCATCCATCGACAAAGTTGTTTGAGTAACAAAAGCTAAGTGCTCAGCATTCTGTACAGTTAATGCTTCGACATCGGTTTCATTTTCGACCAAATGAATCTCACCGCCGTGGCGACGATTGAAGCGCCCCATGGTACCTTCCACTTCAGGATGTCCTGCATGACCAATCAATACCGCATCCATACCATCTTGGGCGAATTTTGCCACTTCGATATGCACTTTGGTAACGAGCGGGCAAGTCGCATCAAATACCGTTAAGTCACGGCGCTGCGCTTCATCTTCGACTGCTTTTGAGACGCCATGAGCTGAGAAAATAACGATTGAGCCATCGGGTACTTCATGTAGCTCTTCAACAAACACCGCACCGCGATTGGCCAAATCAGACACCACAAATTTATTATGAACGACTTCATGACGCACATAAATGGGTGGCTCAAAACGAGTCAATGCTTCGTTCACTATCGCAATCGCGCGATCTACACCAGCACAAAATCCACGTGGATTGGCAAGATAAATTTGCATAAGAGGGCCTATCATTAGATAATTTATAGTTAAAGCTAAATATCGAACAGCTTCACATTAAAAACTGGGATAAAATCAATGCTCTACTTTAGCATAATTTGCTTTTATTGCCTTTGAAAATAGCCATGTTTTAAATTCACAACACATTGGCAAAAGCTACTTTTCATTTAAGAAGTATGTCAGAACAACGTCTAAGTAATAAAAAGCTGGCGCTAAATAAAATAAAAGCGCTAAAAGCAGTTTATAATAAAGGCATCGATTACCATTCAATATAAGTTTCTAGCGCCATACCTGATGGCGTTTTTTATTTTTACCAGTTTTTAGCCATCTACTAAAACTGTTTTGAGCCTTTTAGTAGGATACATTTTTACTAGCCTAGATTTTGCTAAGACACACTTTATTAAAATACATTGCATTAGAGCAGACTACCTTAGAAAACATTTCATTAGGAAACAATCCATTAGGACAAATCGTATGACAGGTTCATTATTTATTATTACCGCCGCATCGGGTACGGGCAAGACTTCGCTGGTAAAACAGTTATTGGCCACCACCAATGACTTGACTGTCAGTGTATCGCACACCACACGCGCGCCGCGTCCGGGTGAGATTGATGGTCATCATTATCACTTTACCGATGTTAATAAATTTGTCACTGCTATCGGTGAAGGCAAGTTTTTAGAACATGCCGAAGTGTTTGGCAACTACTATGGTACCTCAGAACAAAGCGTACGGGCGCAGTTAGAAGCAGGCGTCGATGTTATTTTAGAGATTGACTGGCAAGGGGCGCTACAAGTGAAAAAAATATTTACCGATGCGACGATGATTTTTATCTTGCCGCCAAGTATCGCCACTTTACGTCAACGTCTATCGACGCGCGCGCAGGATACGCTAGAAGTTATCGAGCAGCGTTTGGCAGGTGCAGTAACAGAGATGGCGCAATACGTACATTTTGACTTTGTGATTATTAATGACAATTTCGAAGTGGCTTTAACTGAGCTAAAATCCATTATTGTTGCTGATAGACAGACACTTAAACGTCAACAGCAGCGTTATCATCGCACCATTACCAATTTACTAAGTACTAAAGTAGAAGAGTAGCCGAAAGCAAAGACTAAGACTAAAATCGAATTATCCGTCCCCTTATCTGAGCATTACGCGCGGCGGCGTAGATATAAGTACCAGCTGATATAAAAAGCAACCACGCGCCTAAACAAAAAATGCTATAATGCCTAGCTATCCCCTTTTGTATTTTTGATATTATTTTTATTGAGTGGCGGGCAAGCTCCGTGACTAATAAAAACAACCGAGGTAGCTATTTATGGCACGAGTGACGATTGAAGATTGTTTGGATAATGTTGATAATCGCTTTGAGCTGGTATTGGTCGCAAGCAAACGCGCCCGTCAGTTGGCCAAAGGTATCGCTGAACCGTTAGTTGACGTTGATAATGACAAGCCTACTGTATTGGCCTTGCGTGAAATTGCTGCGGGCAAAATCACCCGTGATATTTTAAATCAGCCAGAGCATAACTTTGCTACAAGCTCATTAGATTTAGCGTTATCAGGCGATCATAGCTTTTAATAAGACTTTATCAGCCAGCTTTTTGAAACATGGCTTTTAGCACTTAGCTTGTATGACCACTTTATTAAGTGATGACATTCCTGATTAATAAGAACCACAGCATAGGCTGTGGTTTTTTGGTTGTAAGACTATTTATGACGCTACTTATAATGCTAAGTCACTAATACTGGGGCATTATAGTCAGCAATTTTAACGACCGTTTATAGCGAAAACCCTACCATTCAGTGGGAATTTCTTAATTTTTGCATAGCCTAATCGCTTAGTAGTTGACATTGAAGGCGATTTACGATTAATTAGAGGGTGGTCTGCCCTTTTTTAGCTCTGCGTCTTTAAGCTTTGATAGCGTAGGTCAGCATTCATTCAGTCACCATTTACCTAAACAGTCCAGAACCAAGAAACCGTATTAAGCCAAGAAACTGTTTTGAACTAAGAAACTATCTTGAACCGACAAGCTGTTCTGAACTGGCCAATAGGTATTGGAAAATAGGATCGCCGCTTTATGAATCAAACCTTACCCAAACTCAGTCATCCTTTAGTCGATGACGCTCAATATAATCTGCTACGCTCAGTAGGTTATCTCACTGCGGCTGAACGTAGTGATATTATTGATGCCTGTGAGTTTGGTGATATTGCGCATATCAAAGACAAGCGCAAATCAGGGGAGCCTTATATTACCCATCCGATTGCGGTCGCCGAAATATTGGCAGGCTTTCGCTTAGATCGCGATACGATTATTGCAGCCATTCTCCATGACACGGTCGAAGATACCGAAATCAGTGCTGAGCAGATTGAGCAGCGTTATGGCAAAATAGTGGCAAGACTGGTCGATGGGGTGACCAAATTAAAATCTTCAACCCATAATAAACAAGAAAATAAAGCTGCCACCTTTCATAAAATCTTGACGGCTACCCTCGCTGATCCGCGGGTATTGATTATCAAACTGGCTGACCGCCTACATAATATGTCGACGCTAGATGCGGTACGTCCAGAAAAACAGCGCACCACCGCGCAAGAAACCTTAGATTTTTATGTGCCCTTTGCACGTTTAATGGGTTTAAATGACATTGCCGATTATATTGAAGTATTGTGTTATCGTAACCTTGACTCAGATATGTATAACAAACTGTCTGATAAGCTGCTACAGCATGGGCTTGGGCGTAATTTTCAAAGAGAAGCCATTCATCGCTATTTAAGTATTGTTCTAAACAATCTTGATTTGAATGGTATGGTCAAAGTCTTAGACAATCGCGTGGTTATCTTCAGACAGTTTTTCCGTAATCGCGGTGAAATCAATGCGCTACTGCGTCATTATGCGTTTGAGATTGTCCTTGATAATATCGAAGCCTGTGACAAATTGGCTTATTATTTGATTAAAAAATATCAGATTGATGACAGCCATATCGCTGATAATATTCGCCGTCCGCTGCCTGGTGGCAATCAGTCGCTGACCCTGATTTATGAGCGCGACAATGATTTTGTTAAAGTGACGATTTTAACCAAGCAAATGCAAAACGCTGCAAGGCTTGGCGTTATTGGCGCAGAACACGCCTCCGATGTCAGTCAATCGGTCATTCAAGCGTCATTACGCAATATGAAAGACTTGGTCGACGATGAAGACAGCTTAAATGAGGATAGCCCTGACTTTTCAGCGGCGGTCTCTACTATTAATGAGCTGATGGACTATCTACACTCGAGTAAAATCATCTGCTACAGTCCACAAGGGCGTGCCTATGAGCTACCACAAGGGGCAACTGCGCTAGACTTTGCTTATGCCGTGGTCGGCAATGTCGCCGTCGGTGCCAATGTCGCCGTCGGTGCCAATGTCGATCATAAACATGCAAAACTCGGTACGGTACTAAAAAACGGACAGTTGGTTGAGATTGAAGTCAATAGCCACTCTGAGCCAAAAGCTGAATGGTTAGGCTTTGTGGTCACAAATAAAGCCCGTGTAGAGATTTTACGCTGGTTTAAAGATTTATCTCCTGCAGATAAGCAGCATCATGGCATGCAAGCCTTAGACCGCGCCCTAAAAACTTATCAAAAAAGCCTCGATGACTTAAGCGAAAGCGACTGGAAAAACCTCACCGAATGGCGTGGTCTCACAGAAAAAAATGCGCTATTTGAGCAAATAAGTTCGGGTACGCTACTGCCACAACTGGTGGTCACGCGTTTGTTTAGCGATGAGGTCTGTGACATTCAGTCGCAAGAACATATCGATGATATGACCCAGCCACAGCAGCTGATTGTTAATGCGTCCGGCGTTGAGCTTGATTTTGCCAACTGCTGTCACCCGATTTATGGCGATCCTATTGTCGGCCATTTATCCCGTCATGGTTTGGTTGTCCACCGACATAAATGCTTTTCATTAGACGATATCCGTAAAGACAATCCTTATCAAGTTATTCAGTTGCGCTGGCGTAATGATAAAGCGATTAAACAAAGCAACTCAGACGAACACGGTAGCAAAATTCGTTTCCCCGCTTATCTTAAGCTCTCAATCGCCCTAAGCGATGAGCAAATCAGTGAAGTGATTTATCATTTGCGCCAGTTAAATATGGGGGTCGAAAAGGTTGACGTGCGTAGCAGCGATACCATTATTCATATCGTGGTGCGTAGTCGCAATCATTTAGCGCAAGGTATTCGCGAACTACGCTCATTACTTGGCTTCCCTAATATTATCCGGCTATACCAATTATAAAAGCAGTTAAAATAAATGTTAAAATCTATCCCTTTCAAATATTAGGCATCTGCCTTTATATTTAATTTTAAGCTTTCAGTATAAGCTAACAATTATTGCTAAATTTTTAACCAAACAAACATCAGAAAATATCATAAGGATATAATATGACTCGTCAAACCATTCAAACCGATAAAGCACCTGCGGCCGTTGGCACCTATTCACAAGCGGTAAAAGTGGGTAATACTGTTTATATTTCAGGTCAGCTAGGTTTTGATCCTGACACTATGGAGCTAAAAGAAGGTTTTGAAGCGCAAGCCAAGCAAGTATTTGAAAACATCAAAGCCATTTGTGAAGCTGCAGGTGGCAGCTTAAATGATGTGGTCAAATTCAACGTCTCGTTGACCGATTTAAATGACTTTGCTGCACTAAACGAAGTGTTTGTCGCTAACTTAAGCGAGCCATACCCTGCCCGCGCAGCTGTACAAGTTGCCGCGCTACCTAAAGGCGGTGTGGTTGAAATTGAATCTATTATGTATATTGAATAAAACAGTAGAGCTTAATTAAGCTCTACTGTTTTATGTTCAATGATAATAAGCTTAGCATCATGCTAAGCTTATTAGTCTCCATCTATTTGTATTTTAATCTTTCTTCCTAATCCCCATTCACCTGATAAGACTGCGAAGCCCTTTTATGTTGCTACAAGTTGCGCTACCCGTTCCCCTTTATCGGGTATTTGACTACAGCTTGCCAGCAGATAGCAGCGCTTTGCCAAACGGCACTTCATCTCATATACCGCCTATTGGTAGCCGTATCGAAGTATCCTTTGGTCGTCAAACCTTAATCGGTATCGTTATTGCTCATATTGCTGCAGCGGATAGCGACGTACCTGTTAATAAGATCAAACCTATTAATAAATGCTTGGATGCTGAGCCTATTTTGGATGCCAGTATGCTAAAAATGGCGCATTGGCTGGCGCGCTATTATCACTATCCGCTCGGTGACGTCTTGGCCGTCATGTTGCCAACGCTCGTTCGTCAAGGTAAGCCGCTGGATTTACTGATTACCCATTGGCGAATTTTGCCGCATGTAAGCGACGACGACTTTCGCGCCAATGCAAAAAAGCAGAAGCAACAATTTGATATGCTCAAATTACATGGCGAGCATGGCGCTAGTGAAGACATTCTGCTCTTAGAAGGGATGCAGCGCAGTTTTTTAAAAGCGCTAGAAGAAAAAGGTCTTATCGAACGCTATATTCAAAGCAAACAAGCACCTGCTCCTGTTAAATTAGCAACCATGCCGCTCGACCTTAATGAAGAGCAACAGCTTGCCGTTGCCGTGATTATTGCTGCTCATGAAGCCAAGCAATATACGGGGTTTTTATTAAACGGCATTACCGGTAGTGGTAAGACCGAAGTCTACTTGCAGGCGATGCAAGCGGTATTAGAAGCTGGCAAGCAAGTTTTGATTTTGGTGCCAGAGATTGGCTTGACGCCACAGACGCGCGCGCGTTTTGCCAGTCGCTTTGCCGCTCATATTGTCTTATTGCATTCAGGTATGAACAATACCCATCGCCTGCAAGGCTGGCAAGATTGCCGTACCGGTCATGCGCAAATCATTATCGGAACGCGCTCAGCGGTGCTTTATCCCTTTGCAAATTTAGGCTTAATTGTCGTGGATGAAGCGCATGATGGCTCTTATAAACAGCAAGATACGTTGCGCTATCATGCTGCTGATGTCGCGCTTTATCGCGGACTACAAGCCAATGTCCCCGTTGTGCTTGGTACTGCTACGCCTTCTCTTGAGCACCTAAAACTGGTCGATGACGGTAAGCTGGTAGAGTGTCAACTGCAAACTCGACCTGGCAATGCCAAACTTGCCACCATGCAGCTGATTGATGCGCGCCTGCAAAGCACTCATCAACAAACGACGGCCGCAGGTGCACACTATGATACTGGTCTGACCGATGCGCTTATTGGCGCAATACAGCAAACACTAGAAGCTGGCGATCAAGTATTAATATTTTTAAATCGTCGCGGCTATGCGCCAGTTTTGCTATGCGAAGCTTGCGGCTGGCAAGCAGATTGTCCGCGCTGTGATGCGCATTTAACCGTTCATTATAATAGCCAATCTCAATCTAATTCCTACTCAAGCAGCTCATATTTAAAATGCCACCACTGCGATTGGCAAGCCTATATTCCAACGGTTTGCCCTGATTGTGGCAGTCAAAATTTGAATACCAAAGGGATGGGTACCACAAGGCTCAGCGAAAACCTGCATGCGATTTTTGCTAATCCGCAAACCAGTAAAGAGCTGTATCCCATTATCCAAATCGATCGCGATACCACCAGACGTAAAGACAGCTGGGAGAATATCTATCAACGTATCAATGAAGGCACTCCTGCCATCTTAGTTGGTACGCAGATGGTTGCCAAAGGTCATCATTTTCCCAATGTCACCTTGGTCTGCTTGCCCAATGCCGATCGTGGCTTTTTATCAGCTGATTTTCGCTCGCCAGAACATACCGCACAGCTTATGATTCAAGTAGCTGGACGTGCCGGTCGCGGTGATAAATCGGGGCGCGTACTGATTCAAACACTACAACCCGATAATGAGCTGTTATTAAAACTGGTAAAAGATGGCTATCTATCGTTTGCGCGTAAGCTGTTGCAAGAGCGCAAAATGATGGGGCTACCGCCTCATAGCCACGCCGCACTAATACGCTGCGAAGGTAAAACCCTTGCGGCTACTACTCAAGCCCTTAAAGATGCTATTGCCATTTTGCCTAATGGGCATAATCTTGCCGTCCTCGGTCCTATCGATGCGCCGATGAGTAAAAAGAACAGTCGCTACCACGTGCAGTTACTGCTGTTAGGCAAAGATAGACAGCAATTACATCGGGTATTAAATCATTGGTGGCAGCCCGTCCTTGCTTTGCCAAGCGCTAAATATCTGAAGCTAACCTTGGATATTGACCCTGTTGGCTGGTGACATACAATTCCTAACCATGATTCTTTAACTAGAATTATTACACTATGGCTCACTGTGACTAACCCATGCTATTCAAAATCGGTAATTCATCGTTTACCGCCTAGATACAGCAAGCATTTATTAAATATGCTAAATTATTTATATCTGTCTGGTTTGTATACAGCAACCACAGCTTTACAAATAATCAATCTTATCTTTTATCATCCTGAGTGTTGTTATGAATCAAAACCACCCAAAACCTGAAAAACATGACCATTCTCATGAGGAGGATGCGGCTGATAACCATAAGCACGGTCAAAAGGATGAAGAAGGTCATTATAGTAAGGACAGTTATACTGACGATAATCAAGACAATCATGACCACGATGAACACCTGGAACAGACGGTTGCACCACGCGATACCAAAGGCTATCAGCGTACCTTGCTATTTAGTTTTATCATTATTACTGCCTATATGTTTGTCGAAGCCATCGGCGGCTGGCTCACTGGTAGTTTGGCGCTGCTGTCTGATGCTGGTCATATGCTCAGTGACGCCGTGGCCCTTGGCGCGACGTTAATGGCATTTAAAATTGGTGAAAAAGCCGCCACCCATCAAAAAACCTTTGGTTATAAACGCTTTGAGATTTTAGTGGCGACGGTCAATGGTGCGACGCTGGTTATTATTGCCATCATGATTTTTTATGAGGCGATTAAGCGCTTTAATTCGCCGCCTGAGATTGCGACCCAAGGTATGCTTATCGTTGCTACCATTGGTATGTTGGTCAATATTTTAGTCGCTTGGCTGATGCACCGCGGCAGTCGCGGCGGAGATGCGCATGGTCACAGTCATGCTGGCAGTAACAAGGACAGTCAAGGGAAAAATGAGAGTAAAGCACCGGTCAATCTGAATATGCAAAGTGCTTATTTGCATGTCTTGAGCGATTTGATGGGATCCGTTGCCGCTATCGTTGCTGCGCTTTTGATGATGAGTTTTGGCTGGGTTTGGGCGGATGCGGCGGCCTCGGTGATTGTCGCCATATTGATTTTATTTAGTGGTTACCGCGTCGTCCGCGATTCGGTACATATCTTGATGGAAGGCACACCAGAGGGCATATCGCTGGTGGAGGTCGAGGACAAACTGCTTGCCCATCCACAAGTACGCCAAGTCCATGACCTGCATGTTTGGAGTATCACCAGTGGTCTCAACGCCCTATCATGTCACGTGGTCGTCGATGGCGAAATGAGTATTTATGAGTCTAGCATCTTGATTACCAATTTAGAGAAAAGCCTCCTTGAACTTGATATTCACCACGCGACCATTCAAGTTGAAAGCTTAGCGCATCCGCAAAATAAGACGCATAGCGATGCCTTAGTTTGCGATATCTCACAGCAGCCGACTGATGCTAACAGTCATATTGGTCACAACCATTAAGCATATGACATTAATAATAAAATATGGATCATTAGACATTAAAACCAAATGTTAAAACGCTATCCTTCATGCAATTATCAATTAATACGTCGCCTATCTGGTTGTCAGTTATGAGCGACGTTTTATCAATTAGCGTTTTATAAAGTAACTCTTTATAAAGTGCTGGCCATAACGCAGCACCAGCCAAATTATCCAAAGTGCTGTTATTAGCCAAATACCTAATCCCAATCCTAACAACATCATGCGAATCCAAAAATCTAGCGCGCCGCCCAGAATGTTTGGCAGATAAGCCGGTCCCATATTGGAAGCAAGCAATAACCAAAATCCAAATAACAGCGCCAGTCCTACACCAACAATCCCTAAAATTATTTTGCCAAAGATGCTTAATAAGCCACGCCAATTATCGTAAATCAACGAAGAAGGTAAATGACGATTCATAAAGAATCTCCTAAAAAGTGGCTTAAAAAAGATAAATAAAAAATCTTTATTGCAAATAAGCTTATATCACGCAGATTTTTATCATTGTAAGAGCATGTTAAAAATAATGGAAAATTTGGCCGCGCCGCCATATTTTTCATATAAATTCTGTATACTTAGGGCTTAAAACCCTTATTCATAATCAATTGATGACCTTTTGCCATGTCGAGACGCTCCGCTCCTTTCGTTGCTCCAAGCTACATTGATGACCCTATCTCAAGCGAGGGTAAAAAGCATGCCAAGGCATTGTTATCAACGCTGCAAGAAGATATTGCCAGCTTTCGAGACGAGCAGTTTCCGCCTGACATTTTGCGTCAAATTCGTGATATGCCGATTTATGAAGGCAATTTAGCCGAAGTCCAAGCCTATCAGCAGCGTTGGCATAATCTGCTTGAGCGTGCGATGGCGTTTTATCCGGCGGCCAACCTACCGCCTGATTATCTGCCGCTACCAGCCAGCCTTGAGATACCGCAATTTATCTACCATGTGCAAAGACTCCATCTAACCAAGACCCGTGCCAAAGAATCCAAAAGCTTTGGATCGGTCGGTGCGCTTACTGATAAATGTGGCGATTACAGCGCTGATGAAATTGCGCTTATGAGCGCCGTATTTGATAATGATGATGAAGCGCGTTTGGTGGCGCATCGTGAATTTATTGATTTGCGTGCGTATGTATTTTGCCGTGATAGCAAGGGCGAGATGCTAGAGCCTGAGCGCGTACGCTTTTATCGAACGGGGCTTATTGTTCATGCGCTGCCCGATTTTAAAATCGTCGACAGTCGACAGACACCGCGTAAGCGCCGTAACGATGCTTATAGTAATCCGCTGGCAGATAATGGCGTGTGGAAGATTTACCATAAGAAATAAACGATGTTCAAAATTTTTTGATTATTGATCTACCCCGTTGTACTGCTGATTTTATCGTTACTGCTAAGGATTCCAGATGCTCGCTGCCGCCGCCGGCTCACCAAATTTAATGTTACAAGCTACCATCTTCTTGGGAGCAGCCCTGCTCTTTGTACCCCTTGGTAAACGTTTTGGCATCGCGACGGTTTTAGGTTATCTCATCACAGGATTGATATTAGGCCCCAGTGGTTTAGATGTTGCAGGCGATGCAGAAAGCTTATTACACTTTTCTGAGTTTGGCGTGGTCATGCTGTTGTTTATTATCGGCCTTGAGCTACAACCTTCGCGATTATGGGCGCTACGGCGTTCAATATTCGTCCTTGGTGGTTTACAAGTCGGTCTGACCGGCACGCTATTAATGTGGCTATTACATCAGTTTTTTGCCTTGCCACTTGATACTGCTTTTATCGTCGGGTTTGGTCTGGCCCTATCATCGACTGCTTTTGTGCTACAAATACTGACAGAAAAACAGCAGCTTTCAAGTACCCACGGCCGTGAAGCCTTTACGATTTTATTATTCCAAGATATTGCCGTTATCCCTTTATTAGCTGTCATTCCGTTTTTGTCAGGGGTGCGCGAACAGAGCTACGATTTGATTTATTTTGGTAAAGTTTTTGCCGTCTTCGCCGGACTCATCTTTGCCAGCCGTTATATCATTCGACCTTTCTTTAAATTTGTGGCATCTAGTGGCGCATCAGAACTCTTAACCGCAGTCGCTTTATTTATCGTCATGGGCGTGTCTATTTTGATGGGGCAAATCGGTCTATCGATGGCATTAGGCGCTTTTTTAACCGGCGTATTGCTGGCGGATTCTGAGTATCGTCATGAGTTAGAAGCCAGTATCGAGCCTTTTAAAGGGCTGCTGCTAGGGCTGTTTTTTATGTCGGTCGGGATGCTTACCGATGTCAAACTCATCTTAGCAAAGCCTGTGTTTATCATCGGCTGTGCCATGGCATTGATGGTGATTAAATTCGGTGTTATTACCGCCATTGCCAAAATATCAGGCAATCGCTGGCCAACCAGCATTAGATTGGGCGTGACCCTTGCTCAAGGTGGTGAGTTTGCTTTTGTCTTATTTAGTGTTGCTACGGCGCAAAATGTGTTGCGTCCTGAGCTTGCCAATACTTTAAATCTTATCGTCACCATTTCTATGGCACTGACGCCACTGGCATTTTTACTCTTAGAAAAAATCGGTGAGCCAATATTTGCTAAAAGCAAACCAAGCCGCGAGTACGATGCCATTCCTGATCATGAGCATCAGGTGATTATTGCCGGTTTTGGGCGCGTTGGTCAGATTATTGGTCGTGTGCTGCGTATGCATAATATCGAATTTACCGCCATTGAACGCTCGGCAAATCGCGTCGATTTCGTGCGTAAGTTTGGTAACCAAGTCTATTATGGCGATCCAAAAAACCCCGAGATATTACGCGCTGCCGGCATTAAAAAAGCGCGCGTCTTTATTCTCGCCATCGATGATTTAGAGCGTTCTATCACTACCGCCCAATATTTGCGTAAAAACTATCCTGATATGATTGTCTTAGCACGCGCCCGTGACCGCCAGCACTATTATCGCCTGCGTGAAGTCGGTGTGCGTCATATTTGGCGGGAAACCTATTTATCATCTTTAGATATGTCGCGCGAATCATTACAATTACTCGGTATTTCACCAGAAAAGGCGCGCGAAACGGTACAGACTTTCCGTGATTATGATGATGATTTGATAGAACGTCAGCAAGCCATTTATGGTGATGAAGCTAGCATGATTGAGTCAGCACAGTCAGCGATGGCAGAGCTTGAAAGCTTATTTGATGAGGATATCGATAAAGCCCGTAAAATGGATTTGACTGATTTTTATGAGGCCTTAAAGAGCCAAGCGATACCAGTGGATGATAAAGATGATCTGGCCACTGACTCTAAACCTTAAGTGTCAAAAACTTTTAGTTCTCATTACAACCTTTAGGCGCCTGTCTTTTATTTAATGAGGTCATACAGTTCCAATTATCGCTATCGGGCACATGATAAAAGACCAGCGTCTGCTCATTTAAGTAGCGAATCGGGAACTTAACGTTCTGGATGGTAGCTAGGACTGCGCAGTCTGTTGCTGGCACGCCCGCGGCTTTGGTATCAATATCGATATGTACCTGCTTTGTGCCCATATCTAAAGTAAGATTACTAGGACACTGCCCTGTTTTCCGATATGCCAGTGCCACACGATTTTGCGCAGTTTTAGCCGTATCGTAAGCATCAAACAATACTTCATTTTCTTTAGGCTTAGCGACAATGGGTAAAAACTGCACCTTTATTACCATTAAAGCAAAGGCAAAAAACCCAAAGCCCAAGCCCAAGCCAAATAAGCTAACCCCACCTTCTTTTTTTAAATGCGCTTTTTGTGCTGCCTCATCGCGTGGATAGTCATTGATAGAATCAGCAATCTCACGCCTTGCCATACGGTAATAATAAGCGTCCGTCCAGCGTGCAACCATGACCGACCAAAACAGCCATATCAGTGCCGCAATAACGATACGTATGCCCATCTGATAAGCATCGGTAATATAAGGCATCGCCACAAATTCAAACGCTACTAACACCAACGCTACATTAAGCTGAATAAACGACCAACCTGCGACGCTGTAAACAATCGCATCCATATAACGCTTACGATACAGCAGCCAAGGAAAAGTGACAAAAAATGCGGCCCAATGCCATTTTGGCGACAGATATCCTTGCTTATCAAACGCCTCAAAGCGCTTAAGATAATATGACTGGCTACGCTGACTGATAAACCATTTATCAAGCTGCTGACGCTTTTCAGGCGTTAGCTGTTCTTGATAAAAAGGGGGCGGCGAATCTGTCTCGATAAATAACATGGCAGTCTGCTCTATAGATTCTCAAAAATACAGTATCAAAGATATATTATATGATAACGCCAAAAGCCAGTTATAGAAAACCCATATATATGCAATCTTTATAAAGAAAAATCGTCTATGGCCTTGTATACCCTAGAGAAACCGTAGTGATACATAGAATATATGGCAAACTTACTAAAAGTGGATTGTCCGTTCACACTAGTCACGATTTCACTTATAATGAAGCAACTTTACCCACCTAATTAAGCCTTGTTAATCCTATGAGTCAACATCCTGATATCAATGACAACATCAATGGTGCTAATACTACTGATGAGCAAAACCCTAATAGCCTTAACCCTATGAACCCTGAAACTCACGCTATAACTGATACTGTAACTAGCATGGATGCCGATACTAGCAGCCAGAATGAGCATGTAACGGACAAACATATTCGTATCGTTAATACCTTTATGAAACGCCGTACGCATATGAATAAAAATGCCGAACTGGCACTGACTGCGCCAGAGTTTGCGCATTATTTAGCCAATAACAGTTTTGGTGATGGCAATCTTGATGGCATTAACGATTTGCGCGCGTTATTCGCAGATAGCCTTAACGGCAGTGACGCGCCCCTTACGGTAGAGATTGGTTTTGGCTTGGGTGATTCATTTATCGAGATGGCCGCTGCTGAGCCGACGCGCAATTTCGTTGGTGTCGAAGTCCATGAGCCAGGTATCGGTAAATGCGCTTATATGGCAGGTACGCAAGGTTTAACCAACGTTAAAATCATTAACGGTGATGCTATTCAATTGCTGAAACAGCTACCAGAAAACCATATTGATCGTATCCAGCTTTACTTCCCTGACCCATGGCAAAAAAAGCGCCATTATAAACGCCGATTTGTCAGTCCTGAGCGCATGGCGATTGTCACGCGCAGCTTAAAGCAAGGCGGCTGGTTCCATACGGCGACTGACTGGGAGCATTATGCCTTTTGGATGGTTGAAGTGTTGGATGGTTTTGTAGGGCTGACCAATCAAGCAGGCGCCGGTAATTTCACCGACCGTCCTGACTTTCGTCCAATGACCAAGTTTGAGCGCCGCGGTTTAGAGCGCGGACATGGTGTTTGGGATTTAATCTATATCAAAGACTAATCTCGATAGCACTACCCTAGCGATATTGCCCTATAGCGGCTAAGATACTGAAAAAGTACTTAGCCGTTTTTTTGTGGCTGAATATCTCTCCTGCCCTACTTTATCTGTTGATATATAAGGCGTCGCGCGTTGTGCTAGCTACTTTTAAATCGTTAAAGCCTTTAAATGCGTGCTCTATATCCACTAGATACCCGCTAGCAATATGTGAAACATAGGCATTAGACAGCAATTTTATGACTAAATTTAAAGTTGCAAAAACAGAAATAGCCTATATTTGGCTTGCATGCAATATTTCATATCTGCGCAAACATTGATAGCATAAGGGCTTCGTGAGTTCTCCCCATAAGCTGTGGATAACCCTGTGTATAAGTCGCCACTTGACAAGTATTTCCCTAGGCAGCTTAAAGGGTTAGGTAAAATCGTTCATTTTTTGTACAATTTTTAAAACATTTAAAATCAACTACTTAGACAAAATTTGAAAGCAAAGTAATATATTTTTAAAATTTTTAAAATAAATTTAACCGTTATGGATGTTTCACAAGCACTCAATAAAAACACCTTTTTTATTGTGGACAACTCATAAATATATTGACAAATGACCCTATCATCAAGTTCGAAACTGAAAGTTAAAATAAGCCTGTTTTATAAATATTCGAATAGAACATCATACGACACTCACTGTCGTTTAGCCTCTTAGCACCCTCAATATTGGCCTTGGATTTTGTTATAATTGCCTTATCTAATCAACAGTGATATAAAACAGATTAGCTTAAAAAATATGTGAAAATCACGTGTTAACTGAGCTCACTGCTATTATCATGCTTACTTACTAGCAAAATTTATGAACTTTTTTTTGCTTTTCTCATTATTGAATTTTACTGTATAGTAGGGTGATATATTCGATATCACCGTCTGAAACCTAATATTTGTAGCCACTTCAACTTTGCTTGAAAACATCTCTTACTGACGACTGAGCCTGTAAGCTACCCCATTGAGCAAGTGGTTTGTGACGAGCAGTTCTAAATAATCAGCACACTTATTATTAATAACAAGGAGTCCTATATGGACGAAAATAAAGCCAAAGCCCTCAAAGCAGCCCTTGGTCAAATCGAAAAGCAGTTTGGTAAAAATACCATCATGCACCTAGGCGATGACTCAGCCATTATGGACGTAGATGTAGTATCAACAGGCTCATTGGGTCTAGATATTGCGCTTGGCATTGGCGGTTTACCAAAAGGCCGTATCGTTGAGATTTACGGTCCAGAAAGCTCGGGTAAAACTACCATGACCTTGCAAGCAATTGCAGAATGCCAAAAGCAAGGCGGTGTCTGCGCCTTCATCGATGCTGAGCATGCACTAGATCCAGTTTATGCGCGCAAGCTTGGCGTCAATACTGATGACCTACTGCTCTCTCAGCCTGATAATGGTGAGCAAGCGCTTGAAATCACCGACATGCTAGTGCGTTCTGGGGCGGTTGATATGATTGTCATTGATTCCGTGGCTGCGTTGACGCCGCGCGCGGAGATTGAAGGCGAGATGGGCGACTCACACATGGGTCTGCAAGCACGTCTAATGAGCCAAGCGCTACGTAAAATTACCGGTAACGCCAAACGCTCAAATTGTATGGTGGTGTTTATTAACCAAATTCGTATGAAAATTGGTGTGATGTTCGGTAGCCCTGAGACCACAACTGGTGGTAACGCGCTTAAGTTCTACGCCTCGGTACGTATGGATATCCGCCGTATCGGTGCGGTTAAAAACGGTGATGAAATCATCGGTAACCAAACCCGTGTTAAAGTCATCAAAAACAAGATGGCACCACCTTTCCGTCAGGCTGAATTTGAAATTACTTATGGCGAAGGTACCAACCATTTAGCAGAAGTGATTGACTTGGGTGTTGAGATTGGTGCAGTGGGCAAAGCTGGCTCTTGGTATAGCTATGGCGATGAAAAAATCGGTCAAGGTAAAGCCAATTCTGTGCTGTTCTTAAAAGAAAACCCTGCGATTGCACAGGAAATCGAAGCCAAAATCCGTGAGGAAAAGCTTGGGTCGAAAAAGACCGCTAAAGCCACAGATATTAACGAAGCCAATGAAGAGCTGGCTTCTGAACCTGTACAGTAGCGGCTTACTTATTCACCGTTATCAATGATCATGACTTGTTATGAAAATTAAAACCTTAGCTGAAATACTCGCTGAATCGGACGCCGATTCAGCGAGTAGCCCTAACATCAAAGCAAAAAAACCTATCAAATCTTCTGAATCTGTCAAACATTCTCAGCATTCCTATCAAGATAAGCCTAAAAAAATAGCTAAGACGCGCAAGCATTCAACCTACTCTAGTGAAGATTATTCGTTATCTGATGACTATGGCTTTGAGGTAGAACCAGTTGACGCTCACTCTTCTACTAACAAAAATCCTTCTAAATCCAAGAAACGTAAAAAGCGTTTTCATCCTGCGGTTAACTTTATCCCTGAGCTTAGTGATGTGCCTGCTTATCAGCCTCCAGAAGCTCAAAGTATTAAGCAGATGCTCGCTGAAGTTAAGAATAACGTTCATGACAATCCTATAAACAGTGACAAGCATCAAAAAGAGTTTGCTGAAAGCCATCAAGCAGACCTCGACAACCTACCTTCTGCGCTCAAAGCGTATTTACGCACTCCTGAACAGAAACAAGCGGAAATTGACGCTATCAAAGCGGAAAGCCGCTTACGTTGGTTAGCATTTTATTATTTATCACGCCGTGAATACGGTAAGGCTGAGCTTAAGCAAAAGCTGCTTGATAAAGAGCAAGACCCAGACAAAATCGATGCCCTTCTCGATGAGTTTGAAGAAAAAGGTTATCAAAGCGATTACCGCACTACTCTTATGCTTATACGTGAAAATATCCGCAAAGGGCGCGGACGCGGGCGTATCAAGCAGGAGTTTTATCGTAAAAAAATTGCTATGCCCGGTAATATCGATGAGCTTATTGATATGGCGAATGCCGAATCAGAAGAATTTAGCGAGTTTATAGATGACAGCGCCGATAATTTAGTTGAAGGCATTGACTGGCTAAAACTGGCAGTCAGCGCACGCACCAAAAAATACGGCGATGATATACCGACTGAACAAAAAGACAAAGCACGCCAGCTACGGTTTTTACAATATCGCGGCTTTAATACCGATATTTGCTTTGAAGCGCTAAATTATACTCTGGAGACTTTAGATGAGCGCTTTTAGCTCGTTTAAGCGATCATTATTAACCATTAATAATAACCAAGCAGCTTCCACCAAACCAAGCCTGCGCCAATCCATACGACCAAATTAACCACACTCATAATGGCACCAATACTCCACCACTCTCCTAATGTCACATAGCCTGAGTTAAAAATAACAGGCGCAGTACCGGTTGCATAATGGGTAAGCGTCATCATGATATTACCGGCTGCCGCTAAAATAAGCGCATATAACATCGGCGGTGCGCCTAAGCTTAATCCGACCGCATAAAAAGCGGCAAACAGCGCGGTAATATGCGCGGTGGTACTGGCAAAGAAATAATGAATATAGAGATATACCAAAGTCAAAATAACCACAGCACCAACCCAACCGACTCCTATCATGCCAATCATTGATTCGATGTTGCCTGAGAACCAGCTAATGAGACCGAGTTTATTAAGGTATGATGCCATCATAATCAGAGCACCAAACCAAATAATGGTATCCCATGCCGATTTTTCTTTGAGCACATCATCCCAAGTTAAAACACCAGTCAGTATCAAGGTCGTCAAACCTATAAACGCGGTAGTAGTGGCATCAACACTTAACTGTTCACCAAAAATCAGCGCTGGAATATTGGCCCATAATATCAGCATCAGTGCAAAGACACCCAACATGATTTTTTCATGCAAACTTACCTGCCCCATCTCAGTTAGATTGTCTGTAGCAAACTTTTTCGCATCAGGCGTTACCTTAACATCGGGCGGATAAATCAGATAAATCACCAGTGGCATTAATAATAAACACAACATTCCTGGTATGAACATAGCCACTGCCCACGTCGTCCATGACAGCTGAATCTCACTACCTGTTGCCTTATTGACCAAATCCACCACCAATGGATTTGGTGCAGTGGCGGTAATAAACATGCCCGACGTAATCGGATTTGCATGGTAGTTAACCATAGCTAAGTAGCGGCCAATTTTATTTTGAGTGCCCTCTTCTGGCGTCGAATGAAAGCTTTGCGCAATCGACTTCATAATTGGGTGAATAATACCGCCGCCTCGAGCGGTATTAGAAGGCGTAATAGGCGCTATCATCAGCTCTGCAGCGGTTAAAGAATACGCAACCCCGATGGTTTTTTTACCAAAAATAGAGATAAAATAATACGCGATACGCCGACCTAAACCCGTTTTAATCAAGCCACGCGATATCATCACGGCGATACCGATCAGCCAAATCAGAGGACTTGAGTAGCTTGATAAAGCATCAGCGATGGCTTCTTTTGGACTCTCATTGGTCACCCCAGTAAGCGCCACCAAGGTGACGGCAATAATGGCAATCGCGCCGATGGGTAACACCTTACCAATGATAGCGACAATAGTAGCAATAAATAAAGCCAGCATATGCCACGCTTCGGGTGTGACTCCATTTGGTACCGGAATAACAAACCAGATGATTAAACCAACTACAATGGCAATCGCTGCTTGAATAGGTTTAAATGGCATGAGAAATATATCCTTATGAATGCTTATAAAATCACACAATCATGTCGTATGAAATGCTATCGAAATAGTAACTGCGATAGGGAAAACACATGGGTCATATGAACATCTTATAAGATATATATAACCATTTTTTTATTGTTGACCATTTTTAACATATTTATTGAGCATACAGCATAAATATACAGAGATAAGTTATTAATAATAGCGTTAAATCATTGGGCATAAAAAAGGAGCACTTTATCAAAAGCGCTCCTTTTTTATGATATTTTGGCTAAAGTTGATATTTGATCATATTGAATTTCAAAGTGGTCAATTATTTCAACGTCCCTAAACGACTGGATAACTGATTCATAATTTGATCAATCTCTTCATTGGCTTCTGGTTCATTATCCAAATTACCATTGGGCGTCAATTGATTCATCACTTCAGGTAACAGCTCAGCGAGACCTTGGCGTACTTCCATCTCATTTGCGCCAGTATGTGTGGCTACCTGCTGGATTTCACTTTCATCAAATAAACGGGTAATTTCATTAGGGTCCAGATTGTCATTGGCTTCTTGATTACTCATCCAAGAACGCGCTTGATTATCATAGCCCATACCGGTGATTTTTGATAAAGCGCCGCTTAAACCACCATTACGTTTGATCCAACTGAGCACCATAGGCATAAGCGCAGCAATTAGCATACCCTTACCACCAAAGCCACTTCTAGAAGTTCGACCGCCAGTCGCCTGACCACCCAATACACTACCTAAAATATCACCCAGTCCACCAGCACCAGAGCTCATACCACCGCGTTGGTTGGCCCCTGTGAGCCCGCCAATGATATCGTCTAAACCAAACCCATTATCAGCGCGGCGCTCATACTGCTGCGGATTGTAGCCACTCGGCTGATTACCACCGCCCAATACGCCACCCAAGATATCCCCTAATCCGCCAGTACGGCGTGGATTGATACGTTGATTGACCGGATTGCGCTTCGCATCTTCTGGGTCCATGGCACTGCGTGCCACTTGGCTCACTAAATTCCCTAATAAACTCATAATCGATTCCTTTTTATTATAAAAAATTCTTCATCAAAAGCTTTTTATCCAGTTAACTCATGCAAATAACCATTTACCAAAAGTATGGCAAGTGGTTATAACAAATCGTTGTAAAAACTCACTAAGATAAATTAGCTATTGACGCTCCATTGCAATATAGCAAATCTCTTTCGATATCTAGATAGGCATTTTGTTATGGGATGTAGTATATCGTTAGCGATTAACAAGAAAACAGATGAAAGGAATGCCAGTAAAACGTATAAGACTGGCCTTATTTACGCGGTTTTATGAGAAATGGTGTTTGCCAAAATCGTTAATTCGCGCCAGTGTTCTGCACTGACTTGATCCTGAAATACCGTTACTGATAAATGGCGCTGATAAGGCTCTGTGACAATAAAGCTTAAGCATATAACCCACTGATAACTTGTAACCGTAGTAAGCTGTGCTTGCCATAAGGCATCACCGCGACTGCTACGCATGAGTAATTGCCAATGCTGATAAACGCTTTTATCCAATGGCGGCTGGCTTAGATGCAATAACATCGGGCGCGATAACGCCAAGTAGCTGACGACGGCGACGCTAACCACAAATACGAGTACATATTGCCACAACGCCAATGACGCAAGTCCTGCCAATATCACCATCACACCTGCTAAGAGCATATAAAATAACAGGCGCAAATAGCTTGCAGGCTTGATAGGAGTATCAATACGTAGCGAGGTTGGCGATATCATAGTTGAATCTCCAAGCATACTTAAAACAACAGTTTAAATGATTACGTCAAGTCTTTACTATGGCGCCATGTTTTAATTTTATTGACCAAATCCCATATGGCCTCATTTTCTGGACGGCTTTGGTTGGTAAAGTAGTCCAATAAATCAGGGTCTTCATGAGTTAGCATTTCTGCAAAAGTCGCTTGCTCACTCGGGTCAGCAGTTAAATATAACTCTTTAATATAAGGGTCAATATAAAAGTCTAATTCTTTTAATCCGCGGCGTGCTTGATAAATAATGCGGCGTTGCTCGAGGGTGGGTTCTGGTTGATTACTAGTCGTCATAAAAGTGTTCTCACAGGTTAAAAGGGCTATTTGACTGAATAGGCATTTAGATAAATAGTAAGGTTAATAAATAATAGGATTAAGCTGTATTTACAAAGATGTCGTTTATAAAAAGCTTTCTTATAAAAACTATTTTATGAAAAGCTATTAGGCTATTAGCTTTGATGATAAGTCGATAATTGCTGCCATAATGCCACAGCTTGCTGCATCATAGCGACATTATGGGTACGGATAATGCTAGCACCCTGCTGCAGCGCAAAAATTCCAGCAGCCGTTCCGACTGCATCACGCTCTAGCGCTTGGGTAGTAGCAACGGCTTCGACTCCACTTTTAGTCAGCACTTCTGCTAAAAAGCGCTTTCGTGAAATACCAAACATCATTGGTAATCCCAGTGCTTGCAATCGTGTCAGCTGGCTTAATAAAGCGCAATGATGCTCATAGTCTTTTGCAAAGCCAAAACCTGGATCGATAATAATTTTCTCACGCTTAACGCCGGCACTCGTTACCTCATCGATACGCGCTGCTAGCTCGGCACTGACGTCTTTAATTACATCGTCGTACTGTGCCAAATTATTCATTGTCGTCGGCTCACCGCGCATATGCATAAGCATGACAGGTATATCAAGCTTTGCCGCTAATTCTGCGGCACCGTCACGCTTAAGCGCTCGTACATCATTCCAAATATCTGCACCTTCGTCAAAAGCTGCCTGCATAACCGCTGGATTACTGGTATCAATTGACAACCATATGCCATCACCTAGCTGCTGACGAATTGCTTTAACCACTGGAACAACGCGCTGTATTTCATCGCTAGTCGCCACGGCTTGCGCGTTTGGGCGTGTAGACTCACCGCCAATATCGATAAGGGTTGCACCTGCGGTAATCATCTCTTTAGCATGCACAAGGGCGCTATCGACAGCATTAAACTGCCCACCATCAGAAAAAGAATCTGGGGTAACATTTAAAATACCCATAATATGCGGCTGTGATAAATCTAATACTTTATCGCGACTCATCACCGTATAATTAGGTAAAGGGTGGAATAATGACATAAGGTATCCATTATAAATTCAATTCGTAAAATCGTTTTAGCTACAGCAATAATTTACCAAGCTATAATGCCTATGATAGCAGCAAATCTTATGCTGTCCTAAAGCCTTCATAAAATTGTAGCAACAAAAAAGCCCTTTATTGAAAAGGGCTTTTTCTATCAAAAATAGATGCAATCTTAAAAGACTAAATTAATAAACCAGAAACTACATCGCTGGTAATGGCGGCGGTGTTGAGTTCGTAGTTTTCACATCATTTTTCGATAAGTTTACTTCATTATGCTGATAAACTCTTGGCGGACGAGGTTGTTCACCGGCTAAAATGTCCTGCAATTGATCGCGATCAATGGTTTCCCATTTCATTAAAGCATCTACCATTGCATGCATTTTTTCTTGATTGCCTTCAATCAATTCGCGCGCGATGTCATACTGCTCTTCTAACATACGGCGCACTTCTTCATCGACCTTTTGCTGTGTCGCTTCTGAAATCGTTCGACCACCACCACCGAAGTAGCCTTGTGAGTTATCATCATCTTCATAGACCATGATACCTAGCGCATCTGACATACCATATTTAGTAACCATCGCTCGTGCCATCTTGGTTGCACGTTCAAAGTCGTTTGAGGCACCCGTTGACATCTGATTGATAAATACTTCTTCCGCAATACGACCACCAAATAAAATTGCAATATCACTGAGCATTTTTGATTTATACATACTGGTTTGGTCGTGCTCAGGCAGTTGCCATGTGACACCAAGGGCAAAACCACGTGGCATAATAGTCACTTTATGCACAGGGTCGGTGCCCGGTAATAGCTCAGCGACTAAGGCATGACCTGCCTCATGATAAGCAGTCGCACGGCGCTCTTCCTCACGGATGACCATTGATTTACGCTCAGGACCCATATATAACTTGTCTTTTGCATCTTCAAAGTCATTCATATCAACGCTGCGCTTGTTACGACGCGCGGCAAATAAGGCCGCTTCGTTGACAAGGTTAGCAAGCTGCGCACCACTAAATCCAGGAGTACCACGCGCCAATGCGTGCGCATCGACACCGATGGTATTTGGCAATTTACGTAAATGCACTTTCAGAATTTGTTCGCGACCTTTGATATCTGGCAAACCAACCTGTACCTGACGGTCAAAACGACCCGGACGTAACAATGCTTTATCCAGTACATCAGCACGGTTGGTCGCTGCAATGACGATAACACCTTCATTGCCTTCAAAGCCATCCATTTCAACCAATAATTGGTTCAATGTCTGCTCGCGCTCATCGTTACCGCCGCCCATACCAGAGCCACGATGACGACCGACCGCATCAATCTCATCGATAAAGATGATGCAAGGCGCGCTTTTCTTCGCTTGCTCAAACATATCACGCACACGTGAGGCACCAACACCAACGAACATCTCAACAAAGTCAGAACCTGAAATTGAGAAGAACGGTACTTTAGCTTCACCAGCGATGGCTCGTGCTAGCAACGTCTTACCCGTACCCGGTGGACCTACCATCAAGATACCGCGTGGAATCGTCGCACCCAATTTAGTAAATTTATCAGGGTCACGCAGAAACTCAACGACTTCAACGACTTCTTCTTTGGCTTCTTCACAGCCAGCAACGTCATCAAAGTTAACCTTAATTTGGTCTTCGGTCAGCATTTTGGCTTTTGATTTACCAAAGCTCATCGGGCCACCGCCTTTACCGCCAGCGCCGCCCTGCATATTACGCATAAAGAATAGGAACAGACCAATAATTAATAAAATTGGGAAACTGGCTATCAATAGTTGCATTAAGACACTTTGACGTTTAGGCGCGGTACCTTGCACTTCAACTTGGTTTTCACGCAATAGCGGCATTAGCTGTTCGTCAGCCACGGCTGGTCGAATGGTCTCAAATGATGAGCCATTTTTCTTTTCGCCGGTGATTTGCTCGCCATCGATTTCAACACTGGCTACTTGATTTTCTGACACAGCGGTCACAAACTCAGAGTAGTTAAGGCTATCCGGCTCAGAGGATTGATCAAAGCCGCTAAACACCAGCACTAAAACGCCGATTACCACCAGCCACAATAAGGTATTTTTTACCATGTCGCTCACTAGTTATTCCCATCCCTTACTTATTGGTGTGTTTATTAAACACGTGACGTCTATATGCAAACGTATGTCTCATTATTCAATGCCCAATTGCAAATTATCGCTCAAGCTTGGATTTAAGTAGCTTAAAACCCCGAGCAAAATCAATATACAAACGAACATAAATAACTGAGCTAATAAAGCAGTTGCTGTTAGACGACTTTGTTTAAAACAACTTTGCCTAAAATATAGCCTTGATTTAATAGGTATATATTTAAAACGATATAGATTCAAAACAAAGTTAATATACCATGATATGTGGTGCTAACCTGAATAATTCAAGCAGCATTCCTATTTATTCAGTTAACGATTGTAGCGGTTTTATTTTAATCAGCAATACGCTCGATGATGAAATAACATCATATGGAAAATGTGCGCAACTGATTGACCTTAAAACCATTTAATAGAAAGGTTTGCATACCTGCTACTTGATGGCAATCCAAAACATCTCTTTTGAGCGTGGTCGTGAAGCGCCCGGTTTGATACTACGAATTTTACTAAAATCCGCCTGCATCTGCTTGCGTAATTCTTGTGTACCCTCGCCTTGAAACACTTTCATAATAAGCGCGCCACCTTCTGGTAAGGTTGCAAGGGCGAAATCGACTGCCAGCTCACATAAATACATCATGCGTGGCTGATCGATAGCACTATTGCCAGCGGTATTCGGTGCCATATCGGACAACACCACATCGACCTGTCTATCGCCCACTTCTGCCATGATACGGTCGAACACTTCTGCCTCGCGAAAGTCGCCCTGAATAAAAGTGACGTCTGGCAAGGTATCCATTGGTAAAATATCGGAGGCAATCAAGACGCCTTTTTCACCAACCAGTTGACCAGCAACTTGCGACCAACTACCCGGTGCACTGCCTAAGTCGACGACGGTCATGCCTTTCTTAATTAGATTGGTCTTCTCATTAATCTCAAGCAATTTATAAGCAGCACGGGCACGGTAGCCATCTATTTGGGCTTTTTTCACATAAGGATCGTCAATGTGCTCCTGCATCCAAGCACTACTGCTCTTTGACAACTTTTTATTTTCAATACGCGTGACCAAAATGACTGCTCCTATTGCTTTGCAAAACACGGCTAACGACTTATAAAGTGGTTATCTATAACGATTCAATATCTGTCTATTTATAAAACAATTATCTATAACATGGCTATTATTAGGTGCTTAAGCTTTCTAACTAAGTTATCTTGCTAGAGAGCTTAAGCGCCTTTGCTGCACCTTGTAACCTTTTACGGTTAAATTCTCTTGGTGAAAACACTGCTTTATAAGACCGTAGCGTTTATAATGTACTCATACTTTCAGTTTAACATTTTCATCACGTAAAATCGTGCAAAATCCTGCTGATCTCATGCAAGATGACCATAGATTATCTATAATGGTCATTATCTGCTCTCAATAGCACCATCTTTTATTTTTACCAACATCTAGGAATTATATGCAACTCGATAACGCTACCATCAAACGCCTAAAAGGCATTGGTCATGACCTAAAACCTATCGTTATGATTGGCAACAAAGGTATTACCCCAAGCATTACTGAAGAGATTGATCGCGCTTTAACGGATCATGAACTTATCAAAGTAAAGCTCCCAGCTGGCACGAAAGAAGAACGCGATGTCATCGGTGCTCAGCTTGCAGCAGCGGCTAATGCCTCTTTGGTTCATTCAATTGGTCGTATGGCGCTTTTGCTACGTAAAAACCCACATGCAAATCCTAAGCTATCAAACCTTGCTCGTCATGCGCAGTAAGTTGTTATTTTCAGCTTAGTTTATGTTCTATCATATTTAATAAGAGCCGCGCAGCATTTTGCTCGCGGCTTTTATGCTATTTGTAACCTATTTCCTGTTTTCTATTTATAGTCAGTCCTAAATAAAATCAGCACAAGTATTATAACGCGCTACTGGTGTTAATTTTCCTTGGTTGCTGTGCCTACGTAGACAGAGGCTGCGCAAAATTCATACCAGTAGCTCTGTGTTCATCTTATAGCGGAGCGCCTATAAAATGTCCTCAATACTATTAAACTGCGGATATTATCGACCTATGAGCCAAATTTTTCATCTATGCCTCGCAACCGACACCCTCGCCGCTGATGCTCAGACTCTTGGCGTGACGATAGAAGACTTACAAAGCATTCAGGTAGAAGTCATCGTAACCTTAGCTCAAACAAATCAGATAGCCCAAACCGCACAGATAACCCAAAGCGCTCAGCAGCCAGAGTGGCATTTACAGCTTGATTATCGCGTAACCATGCCACTTAAATCGTTAGCGGCGCAATTAGACTGGTCAAAATGGCAACCGACGCAGGTAGGTTTCAAAGACTATTTATGGGAGCAAACTTGCCTTGAGTGCTTTTTAGCAGGTAGGTTAATAACAGACAGGTTAATAAATGATAGCGCTTCGATAAATGATGTTAATGAGCTTGGCATTGATGGAGTGGACGCTAATAAAACAAGCGCTTATATTGAGATTAATGCCAATCCAGACGGGCGTTATGCGCTTTATCATTTTAGAAGCTATCGTAACCCCGTCACACTGCCGCCAATGCCGCTTTTACAACCTGATGGACAAACGCAGGCGTTTATTAACTGGACAGCCAGCCATTACCCTGGGAGTAATGGCATTGCGAATAATGGCACTGCAAACACAGAGCAAAACTCCTTATCAGCGCAGATCGAACCTGCTATCGATTCATTAACACCTAAAACTAGCACTGCTAACCCTTATGTTTATCAACGCAGCTTTACTGTGCCCTTAAGCCAACTATCCAACGCGAAAATTGATATGGACGATACTGCCATTGATTACATTCATCCTTGTGTGATTTTAAGCTTTGGTACGACGTTTGGTACAAGGCTTGATACAATGGCATTATATTTTGCACCCAAACACGCCTCCCCACCCGATTTCCACAATCTGCAATATTGGTCAGTATTTGATAAACAGACAGCACTGGCTAAATAACTTTTTAAATTAAATATTTTCTTTAACTAACAAGCGCCTCTAAATAGCAATCACATTATGCCAAGCAAAAAAAACCAGTAATGTCATAAAGATCATTACTGGGTTCGGAGAAAACTTTCGAATTACGTTATATCTAGATGCTGTTTATTTGTCAGCCATTGCAAGGTAGATACCGCGATCTGATGCATCATCGACGTATCTTGAATCACGCCATGTCGTATAGTTATGATGACCGCTGTATGGGCTAATGCTGTTTTGACGGAAGTCAGAAACCCAATCATTACCATCAAATATTTGAATATGACCATGTGGGCGTCTTGAGGTGCGATCATAGACCACGACATCGCCTACTTGTGGCTGCATATTGTTACTGATTTTGGTAAAGCCAGCTTGGGCCAATGTACCGCGAGAGGCATACTGATAAGCCGAAGCGTTAGGCGTAAATTCATAACCCGCTGATTGTAATGCTTTACGCACATAACGAGCACAGTAACCAGTACTGCTAGATAGCGCCACACGTGAAGCATTGGCGGCGGCAATCGCAGGTGCAGAATAACGATCTGGCACCGAACTTGCTTGCTGCTGGCGCTGCTCATAAGACAAGCGGCTAGTTAGCGAGGCAAGCTGATATTCTTTTTGCTTGGCATGGGCGCTTAAATTATCGATTGCTTGGCTGATTTCATCATTGCTTGAGACATAAGCACCACTTTTGGTGCTATAGATATTGCGACTTGAACCGTAGTTCGCAGAAGTAGAGATATTTGTGATGGTATGACTCAAGGTATTATTTGGTTGAAAGGTTGTTTCGACAGCACCACTCGTCTGTGCTATACCCATTCCCAATACTGACAAAATTAATAAAGCTTGTTTCATAAATTTACTACCTATTGTGAATACAGGATTGCTCGTCATCCGTGACAAAGCATGAATTAATTTAGGGAAGATGACCATGAAATAAACATGATAAAATCCTTAGTACAAAAGCTCGCTGTTTATGATGAATATCGATTTTGTCACCTATTAGATGAGTGTTCACGATGTCAAAAAAACAACCTAACCGACTTGCTAAACTTATCGATCATCAAGCCTTTGCTGGTAGTGCGCTACCTCAAACATTGGCTGATAATATGCGTTTATATCTGCAAGCTACGACCGAGGTAAAAGAGCTTTTGGTAGATTGTCTACCTGAGGAAATCCTCAATAACTGCTGGGTCGTGGGCTTAACTTCTGAGCAACTTATACTCAGTGTGGGCTCGATGACTGCCGCCAATCATATTCGCTATTTACAGAGCGCTTATTTGCAGGTGTTAACAGAGCAGTCAATTACATTTAAACAACTCAAGCAAATCCGCGTCGTCGTAGCTAAAAATACTGCTCATAACGATTATTCTAAATCATCACAAGCCTCGTCGGCACCCTTATCAAAGCCTCTTAAAGCCCATGAAAATCAGACTCTTAGCCAAAACACAAAGCGGACTATATCACAGGCTGCAGAGCATGTCACCAATGATGAAAATCTAAAAAAGGCACTTTTACGCTTGATTAATCCGTAAAAATCCGCCCTTTACTTTGTAATCTTATGTAAACAAAACCCTTATTTGAGGCGGATAAAGCTGCGTTTTTGTAATTTCATCAACAAAAAAAATCATCTGTCAGTGGCGTTCACAATGTGAACCTCACTGACAGATGATTTTATTATTCCCCACATGTTTTATTTTACCTACTCTGAAGCAGGTTATTGGTAAAATGAAAAAGAAAACATCTATTTAAACGAATATTATTTCGTGCTACTTATAACCATTTTATGTAATATTGCGTAAATGTTTCGATACTTCGTGTATATTCCTGTATTCATCCTTCAACTGTTAAACCATTTAAAGGTAAATATTCGATAGGACAGGTTACATTGTCATCAAAAGTTACAATTTCAAAGTTATTAGAGTCCGATAATATTTCACGTACCAACATATTGTTTAGTGCATGACCAGACTTATAAGCATTAAAACGACCTAAAATTGGATAACCGATCAGATATAAATCGCCTAACGCATCTAAAATTTTATGACGTACAAATTCATCATTAAAGCGTAAGCCTTCTTCATTAAGGATACTAGCATCGTCAATGACAATGGCATTGTCCATGCTACCGCCTAGCGCCAAGTTATTCTGACGTAAAGTTTCAATATCGCGTAAGAAGCCAAAAGTACGCGCTGAGCTCAACTGCTCAATGAAGTTCTGCGTTGAAAACTGCAATTGTGCATGCTGAAAATCTTTATTAATGGCAGGATGGTCAAAATCAATCTCAAAATTGAGCTCAAAACCCTCATAAGGACGTAGCTCTGCCCATTTATCATCAACTTTAACGCGTACTGGGCGCACAATTTTAATAAAACGTTTTAACGCTTCTTGTTCACAAAATCCTGCTTGTAGCAGCAAACCCACAAATGGGGCGGCACTACCATCCATAATCGGTATTTCTGAGGCTGACACGCGGATTAACAGGTTATCAACGCCAAGTCCTGCGACCGCACTGAGCAAATGCTCAACGGTGCCCACACGGGTGCCACCAAATACGAGATTTGATGACATCATGGTATCTTGTACCAAAAAGGCACTGGCAGGAATAGGATTGCTACCAACAATATCAGAACGTTCAAATACGATGCCCGTATTGATAGGCTGCGGATGAAACTCTAAGTCAACAGGTTGACCACTATGAAGACCAGTACCTGTAACGGCTATTGCTGTTTTTATGGTTCGTTGGTTCATGGCTGTCTTCTCACATATTTTGTTACAATTGGCATAGTGTAGCATTACCCGGCCCTAGTTCGCTAGCGCTAAAAAGCGTTAATTTGCTTATGTCTTTGATTGATAACACTTATCGTCATTATTTTAACGATGATTTTTAGCAGACAATAAACTGTCAATCACCGATAAATAACGGTTTATAGCTATTTATAAGCAGCAATCCGATAGAGGGTCACTTTATTTATAAAGGTTGTATAAATAGCTCGCTTGTAAATAGACAAAGCTTAATGACAGGCACAAAAAAGCCAGTATCGAAATACTGGCTCTTTTTTATTCATACTATCTACAATAAGCTTTCATTTTAATGACTACTTATTCTAAGTACTATTTGTTCTGTTGGCGCTTAAGATAATCTTGAATACTGTTGGTTTTGGTTTTAGGCTGCTCTTGAGTCACATTTGCGCGTATCGGGCTTTCTTGATACTGAGCTTGCGACTGTTTTTGACTGTTAAGCGCGCTGGTATGCAAGTTTGGATCCACAGGCTGGGTGCTATTTACCGATGGCACAGGCTGCTCTACCACTTCAGGCTCTTGACCCGCATTTTCATCTAAGGTCAGACCGGTTGCGATGACTGTTACATGTAAATCATCACCCATTTTCTCATCAATCACTGAACCATAGAAAATATGCGCATCATCTATATCAGTAATCTCTTCTACGATGACACTGATTTTGCTCATCTCATCCAATGATAAAGACTCAGATGAAATGACGTTAACGAGTAAGCCTTTGGCATTTTCTAAACGTAAATCATCAAGTAATGGTGAGCGGATGGCTTTCTCGGTCGCTTGACGCGCACGATCATCGCCGCTAGCGCGACCGATACCCATCATGGCATGACCTTTAGCTGTCATCGCCGTGCGGATATCGTTAAAGTCAATATTAATCATACCTTCGCTGGCGATAGTTTCTGCAATACCTTGTACCGCATGCAACAAGACGTCATCGGCTTTTTTAAAGGCATCTTGCATAGAGATGTTGCCATACACACTCATAAGCTTGTCGTTTGGAATGGTAATGATAGAGTCAACGAAATTGGTCAACTGCTCAATACCAGCCTTAGCAGCCTTAATACGTTTACCACCTTCAAACTTAAATGGTGTGGTAACAACCGCTACCGTCAACACTTCCATCTCTTTAGCAATACGCGCGACCACTGGAGCGGCGCCCGTACCTGTACCACCACCCATACCTGCAGTAATAAAGACCATGTCTGAGTGTTCAAGTAAGGCACGGATGGCTTCTTCTTCACTCTCTGCGGCTTCACGACCCACTTCTGGGTTTGCCCCTGCGCCAAGACCACGGTTGGTCTTAGCGCCAAGCTGCAATTTATGCGGCGCTGTCAGACGATCAAGCGCTTGTTTATCCGTATTGGCACAGACAAACGTTACACCTCTAATCCCTTGTTGTACCATATGCTCAACCGCATTACCGCCGCCGCCGCCCACACCGAATACAGTGAAGCTTGCCTGGCCATTGTTTTGAAGCTGATTATCATCTGGCATGGTGTATTTTGACATAAAAAGGTTTCTCCAGTTGCAGATAGCGTGATGGTCGATACGTGGTAACACACTCATATGGCGCGCTATCGACTTACTATATATAAATGTATTTAAATAAAACAGGGCAAAGGCTTAAATAGTTGTGTTTAGCCAATATATGCCGTTATTGTACAGGGTGTTGCTTTAAATATGCTTACCTATAATATTGCGGCATGCTCTTAACTGCTTCATCTGGGTAAGTTTACAGCAGATTATAATATCTTTTTGAGTACACTGGCAAAACGTTGCCCTGCACTTTGAAAAACACCCGTAACACGATTCTTTTGAATCGCTTCCGGCTCACTTTTTTCACTACGGCGAAACTGCTCGCTTTGACTATATAGTAATGTACCAAACGCGGTTTGATAAGCGCGATCATTGACCTGCATATTCAGCTGCTTAAACGATTCATCATTATCAAAATGATTATAAGCACTGATAGCAGGATGGGTATTGGTCAATACCACCGGCATTTTCAGCAGCTTTTTGGCAAAAGGTATCATGCCCTTAATAGCACTGCCACCACCTGTAAGTACAATCCCTTTATCAATATAGCCTAGCAAATCCGCATCATGTAATTGACGAACCACTTCAGTAAAAATCTGCACATATCGCGCTTCAATAATACGCGCTAAATTATACGTACCAATATTAATTTCATCGCCCGAGCCTTGAGGCTTAAAAAGAAAGAATGAGCTGGGATCGACGCTATTGATATCAACGGTACCATACGTTTTTTTAAGCCTTTCAGCCTCTATCATAGAAATACCAACATCGGCTGAAATATCCATCGTTACTTCATGGCTGCCCGTAGCAATACAATGAGTGAAAATCAGCTTATTTTCTTTATAAACGCAAATACTGGTGGTACTAGCACCGATGTCGACCAAGCAAACCCCTTGCTGGCGCTCATCACTCATCAAACTATATTCGGCACTGGTAACCGCATCAAACACAATATGATCGATACCGACGTCACAGCTTTGTAATAATTTTTGGATATTCTGACGGCTAGACACTGGCATCATCATCATGTGATACATCACGGTAATATTGTGCGCGACCATGTCAATGGCATCATCAACCATAAATTCTTGATTATCGATATAGATACCTTGCTGACAGCAATGCATCAAATAATAATCAGGCGACAAGTCTTGCGATTTCGCATTCGACAGCGCTTGCACCATATCTTTGGCGCGAACGACTTCGTCTTCGACTCTGACATCGCCTGCACTATTCTTACTTAATAACTCAGGCGTCGCCATGGTCAACCAAACACTATGTACACGACAATTGGCCGTATCTTCTGCTTCTTGAATGGCTTGTTTGATAGCACCCTGCAAACGTTCACGATGCTTTATCTGACCTTGATAAAAGTCGCTATTCTTAACTTGCCCCACACCCATAATACGAATGTCTTTTGCAGAGACAACACTGCCAATGACGACATATACTGCCGTGGCACTTAGATGGACAACAACCAGATTTTCAGTATTTTTCATGGTACCAGACAAATTATCGCTAAACAGGAGACCAGATGACGTCTCCATTAAATCATTAAAAAGCGCTAGCAGCACGCGGTGATATTGTATTCAAACTCTCTATATTAAGAAAGCAGACAAATATAAGGTTTTGACTGCTTCCTTAATGTTTTATTCATTTACGGTGGTGTTTCAATAGTTTTTGGCGGTGCGAGATTCCATGCGATTGTAAATCCATTTTTGTAACGAAGATCGACAGACTGTATTTCATCGCGGCGGTTACTTAATTGATTGCCAAGTAGCTGACTTAAATTCAACAATTTTTGCGCAGTGTTTTCATTATCAACGATGACACGTTGACCATTATCAAAGCGAATTAGCCAGGTCATTCTTGGTGACAAGATAATATCTTCAACTTGCATACCAAGCGGTGCATACCAATCATTGACTTGCTGCATTTGCTGCATAATAACAGGCGCTTGCGCCATGTCACCTTGTAACGTCGCAAAACGCTCTTGTGTTAAATCTCGACTATCAGCAGGGACAAAAACCGCCCCTTTTGCATCAACCAAACGCTCAGTGCCGAAATTCGCCACCGCCTGTTTTGGTAAGGCTTTAATGACGATACCGCGCTGCCAATCACGGCTCACGCTTACTTGGTCAACCCAAGCCAAACTGGTAGTAATATCTCTTAGCGCTTGCAAATCAGAGGTAAAAAAACTACTGACACTCTGTTGGCTCATGACATGCTGTAACGCTTGATACTGCGCAAATGTCAAATCTCGATTATCTACATGAATAGCAGCAGGCGGTGCGTCGCGTAGTGCCTTACCACCCATGATTAATATCAGCACAAGCAAACCCAACACCAGTACCGTAAAGAAATATCTGACCGTAGTCGGTACTTGAAAACTAGATGTCGGGCGACGGGTCTTATCACTCATCAAGTCAGCGACGTCATTGACAGTTTGAGTCATAATAAACTTCGTCCCTATTTTTGCTTAAAGCTATTTGCATAACGCCAATAGTGCTTGTATTAAAAGTAAATCTGCTAAACATTGCAGGAATCTATAAAACTAACATATTATCAATTTATTTATCTAAAACGGTTTATAACGTGCACTTATCGTCATTAAAACGTAACATTTTTCTCATTTAATGAATGACTTAAGAGATAACGGCGTAAATAATCATAAATATCACGAATATAGACCAATATTTACAATATTAACGTATTTTACATTTAAACAATAGCCTAACCCCTACTACTAACATCGAATTTACACAAGTTTACATGAAGCTGTGCTATAGCAGCGCTAGCGATACATTTGGCTATATTTAGACAGGCTAATTATCATAATTAAACAACTATCAAAACTTGTTTTAGCCGAGACATAATAAGCAGATTTATGTTAAATATCTGCATACCTATATATAAGACGTCCAATAAATTATTTAATAGCCAATTGAACGCTTGTTAAGCACGCATCTTCTATTTATTAATCGTACATCTATTAACTAACGGCAAAATCATTAATCAATACTTATACAGTTTGCGCCAAAATATGCCAGCACAAGCTCTCAAAATCCATACCGCGAGCTTTGGCTGCCATGGGTACCAAACTATGACTGGTCATGCCCGGTACGGTATTAATTTCAAGCAGCCAAAAGTTGCCCGCTTCGTCTTGCATCGCATCGATACGTCCCCAACCTTTTGCATCAACCGCACGGAATGCAGCCAAGCTCAAATCTTGCAAATGCTTTTCATCCGCAGCGCTTAGACCGCAGGGAATGTAGTAGCTGGTATCGTTACGGTTGTATTTGGCTTCAAAATCATAGAAGTTGGTGATATCAGCAGGCTCAAGGCGAATAACCGGATAAGCTTCATCATCGATAATAACAATGGTAAATTCGCGACCGGTAATCCAACGCTCAGCCATCACTGCATCACCGCACTGTACGGCGGTTGAATAAGCAGCAGGAAGCTCATCAAGATTATTAACCTTGGTCATACCAATGCTTGAGCCTTCATGAACGGGCTTGATAATCAGTGGCAGTCCTAACATATTAACCACTTGCTGCCAGTCGGTATCAGCGGTTAGCAATGAAAAAGGTGCGGTTGATAAACCACAACCTTGCCACAGCTGCTTGGTACGTACTTTATCCATACCCAGTGCTGATGCCAAAATACCAGAACCAGTCTGCGGAATATTAAACCATTGCAGTACGCCTTGTAACAAGCCGTCTTCGCCACCGCGACCATGCAAAACGTTAAACACGCGGTCATATTGACGAAGCTCAGTAATATCTTGGTGTTTCGGATCAAAATGCGTGGCATCAACGCCTCGGTTTTGTAGCGCTTGTAAAACAGCCGCGCCACTATCCAAAGAGACACTGCGCTCGTTGCTACTGCCACCGTAAACCACGGCCACTTTACCAAACTCACTCGCATCTTTTACTTTGCTAGGAGCAACATTTAATAGAGTATTTTGGCTTGATTGCTGGTTTTCCACATCGTTATTCTCTGCTTGGGCAGCGGCTGCTAGGGCTGCCTCTGGATTGATAATGGAGATGCTTACTTCGGTATCGATAGTTTTATTATCAATACTTTTATCAATGTTGCTTTCATTTTCTTGGTTATGAGTCGTCATGAGTCTCGTTCCTAAAATTCGTTTGCGGCTTATTTGATATATAAATTATTGGCGGCCAATTCAATCGCTATTTGTCCAACGTTACCCGCACCTTGGGTAATCAACATGTCATCTGCTTGAAGCAAACGCTGCATTACTGGTGCCAAATTATCCTTATCGATAATCGTCGGTTCAACGGCACCGCGCAAACGGATACTACGTGCTAAAGCTTTGGTATCAGCACCAGCAATCGGACTTTCACCAGCAGCATAAACGTCCAATAACAATAACTCATCGACACTTGAAAGTACTTCGACGAAATCATCAAAACAATCACGGGTGCGACTATAACGATGTGGCTGGAACATCATCACTAAGCGGCGCTCAGGGAAGCTTTGACGGGCCGCTTTAATGGTCGCGTCGACTTCTCTTGGGTGATGACCATAATCGTCAATGAGCAAAACATTGCCGTCATCGATATCTACAGAGGCATGCTGCTCAAAGCGGCGACCAACGCCTTCGAATTTCTGCAAAGCGCGCTTAATCGCTTCGTCATCCACGCCTTCGTCGGTTGCCATAGTAATCGCAGCCAGCGCATTATAAACATTGTGTACACCTGGGATATTCAAGGTTAGACGCAATGGCTCATGGTCGCGGCGCAAAACAGTAAAGTGAGTTTTTGTTCCTTCGCTTACCAAGTCAACGGCTTGCACATCATTAAAGGGTTCAAGACCAAAGGTTAATACCGGACGACCGATATCATCAATCATGGAGTACAGCTCAGGATCGTCACCGCAGACCACCGCCAAACCATAAAACGGCATGTTTTGTAAAAACTGGATATAAGCGGCCTTTAAGTTGTCAAAACTATTGCCATAGGTTTCCATATGGTCTTGGTCGATATTGGTAACAATCGCCGCCATCGGATGTAAAGATAAGAATGACGCATCAGACTCATCGGCTTCGGCAACCAAATAACGGCTGCTACCGAGCGCGGCATTTTTACCTGAAGCATTGAGCTTCCCGCCAATCACATAGGTGGGATCAAGCTGCCCTTCTGCCATCATGGTTGTCAGCAAACTGGTGGTGGTGGTCTTGCCATGCGCGCCAGCGACGGCGATACCATGGCGATAGCGCATCAACTCGCCGAGCATATCAGCACGGCGTACCACTGGCAGACGCGCTTCAAGCGCCGCTTTGACTTCAGGGTTACTACGGTCGATAGCAGACGATACGACAATAACATCGGCATTGGCGATATTTTTAGAATCATGTCCAATCGCAATAGTAATACCAATCTGCTCTAAGCGCTTAGTCACCAAGCTCTCAGCGATATCAGAACCACTGACTTCATAGCCTTGATTGTTCATGACCTCAGCGATACCGCACATCCCCGAGCCACCTATACCGACAAAATGCAAATGCTGAATACGACGCATTTCTGGTATTTCAATCAAACGCTTAGTTAAGGCTTTAGCAGAGGTTGGCATAGGGTTTTCTCTTTATTGTAGACAAACAAATTTGGTTAATAATAAGTAATAAAAATAATAGGTAATAAAATAGTGATTAAGACAATCAGCTTTTATAAGGCCTGCCAAATAATATCGGCTACTTGTTGGCAGGCATGCCGGTTTGCAAGCGCATGACCTTTTTCTGCCATCTCTAAACAAGCACGCCTATCTAGCATCGCAAGCTCACTACTCAGCTTTTTGGGAGTCAGCTCGCTTTGTGGTAATAAAATACCTGCTTTGTGTGAGGTCAAGGTGCGCGCGTTTGCCGTCTGATGGTCATCAACCGCGCTTGGTAGCGGCACAAATATCGCCGCTATACCGACATTTTGAATTTCAGTGACCGTTAAAGCACCTGCCCGACACACCACAACATCAGCCCAATTGTACGCTGCTGCCATATCATCAATAAAGGGCTGTACGGTAAATTGATGAGCGCTTAAATCTTCAGTATCGTACGCCGCTTGTGTGCCAGCCTCATTATTGCGTCCACATTGATGACGGACCTCAAAAGGACGGTCAATCAATGCCAGTGCTTTTGGCAGCGTCTCATTTAACACTTGCGCACCGAGCGAACCACCAACCACCAGCAATTTAAGCGGCGAGCTGTCATTAACATCGTAACGAACACCGGGTTCGGCAACACCGCTAATGGCATTGCGCACCGGATTACCCACCGTTTCAATCTTGCTATCATGCTGGCTATTGGCAAAGGTATTTTCAAACGCTTGCAATACCTTGGTCGCCATCTTCGCCAAATACCGATTGCTCATACCTGCAATGGCATTTTGTTCATGGATAATAAGCGGTGTCTTCGTCAAGCGCGCCGCAATACCGCCAGGCGCAGAGACATAACCGCCAAAGCCAACGACCACATCTATTTGATTGCCACGAATGACTTTAATCGCCGCCATCGTCGCTGACAATAACGTCACGGGTAGCTTCAGCAAGCGTCCCAATCCCTTACCGCGCAATCCTTGCATATCAATCGCATGAAGAGGATAACCAGTAGGTGCAACCAAGCCATTTTCCATACCATTTGGCGTACCAAGCCAGTGAATAACAGCACCGCGCTTGGTCAATTCTTCGCTAACCGCAAGCGCTGGAAATACGTGCCCGCCTGTACCAGCTGCCATCATTAATATATGCGGTGTTTTCATGAACGCCTGCCTATCTTTTCTTTATTTATATGAAAGACTTATTATCTTTTGACCGTATTGTCTATCGAACCAAAATGAGCCTATAAAAGCCCGCATAGTATAGTGTAAATCACTGCCTGATAGACAGCACTTTATGCAGCGCAAATAATAAAAATCCAAGCCATGAGTAATCGCGGCTTGGCTTTTATAAATACGTTTAAAAAATCATAAAAACAGCGCTTTTAATGACGTTTTGGCGCTGTTTAAAGGCGCTATTAAGCAATACGGTTTATCAATATATCTTAGCACACCGTTTTTTAAGTATTGTGCACATAGCTTAGTAATAAATTACTGTATCCTTACCGCTTTGCATACATTGTTTTATTTAAGAGACATGATTTAAATGCCATTACTTAAACGGCAGTACTTAAACTGCTAACTTCTTCTCAATAGCGATAATAAAGTCAGTTGCAATATCAGTACCACATTGATCATCAATCTCACGCACACAGGTTGGACTGGTGACATTAATCTCCGTGATACGGCCACCGATTAAGTCTAAACCAACGAACATCAACCCTTTTTCTTTGACAATAGGTGCCACGACTTCTGCCACTTGACGTTCGACATCGGTGAGCGGCATCGCAACACCGCTACCACCTGCCGCAAGATTACCACGGGTCTCGCCTTTCACCGGAATACGTGCCAAGCAATAATTAACCACTTCGCCATCGACGATTAGCACACGCTTATCGCCCTCTTTAATCTCTGGCAAATAACGCTGCGCCATAATAGGTAGCGTCTCAAGCTCGGTTAAAATCTCAAGCGTCACGCCGATATTTGGACTGTCAGCAGTCAAACGGAAAATACCAGTGCCACCCATACCATCTAAAGGCTTAACGATGACGTCTTGCTGCTCAGTAATAAACTTGCGAATGTGTGCCTGTTTGCTGGTCACAATCGTTGGGCTCATATAATCACTAAACCAGGTGGCAAATAGCTTTTCATTACAATCACGAATCGCTTGTGGATCGTTGACCACCAGCACGCCTGCGGCTTTGGCATGATCAAGCATGTAGGTCGCATAGATAAAACGCATATCAAACGGCGGATCTTTACGCATCAAAATCACATCATAGTCGCTGACTGGTGCTGTCGCTTTATCACCTAAGGTATAAAAATCTTCAGGGTCACGTTTGACCGTTACCGGCTGGGTATCCACCATCAACTGCCCACGATCCAACCATAAATCATGAATCTGACAGTAGCCAAGGCTGTGCCCACGGTCTTGCGCCGACCACATCATGGCAAGGCTAGTATCTTTTTTATAATTGACCTGCTCGATAGGATCCATGATGACGAGTATATTTAAAGATTTCTTTTGGTTTTCTTGGCTCATGGTAAGGCTCACTTACGTTATAGTATTAATCATTTAAAATAGTATTAATCGTTCGAACAGACATCAATAACATGACTCAAATTTCACCCAATATAGCTGAAACATAGCAATGACTGCGCTAAATTATACGCCGTACTGGGCGCGGTAATGCTGCATTTTTGCAAGCTGGGTCGCATCTTTTTCTGGGCTACTTTCTGCTAAATAGCTGATTAAATCATCGATATCAACAAGGGCACGCACTGGTACTTCTAGTGTCGACGCCAGCTCTTGAATAGCAGAATGCTCTGCCAGACCTTTTTCTTTACGATCAAGAGCGACAATAATACCGGCCACACTTGCGCCCGCTTGCTCTAAAATATCAACCACTTCACGCATCGCTGTGCCAGCGGTAATCACATCGTCAAGCACCCAGACTGCTTTGCCCTTGACATCAGCACCGACTAAATTACCACCTTCGCCATGAGTTTTGGCTTCTTTACGGTTGTAGCCCCATTTAGCATTGATGCCATGGTGTAGCCATAACGCTTGCGCAGTTGCTGCCACAAATGGGATACCTTTATAAGCAGCACCAAAAATAACCAGCTCTTGCTCATCTGTGCCAGCGTTTGCCATTAAGCCTTGTGCAGCCATTTGCTCAGCCACTTTTTCAGCTAGAGCATCGGCATAACCACGTGCTAATAACGATAACATCTCACCCGACGCCAGCAAACCTGCGTTAAAAAAATACGGACTAATACGTCCAGACTTTAAAACAAACTCACCAAACTTTAGAACCTGATTGTCTAACGCTAATTGGATAAATTGATGCGATAAAAATGACGCGTTGTTAGCAGGTTGGTTATTCGGCGTTGTGGCATTAAGCATAGGGTATTCCTATCAGCAAAAAAAATGGAAAGTTAAACAATGAAAAGTTGTGAAGCGCATTATAGTCGTCGTGGTTTAACTTGACCAACCATTGATATCATAATCCTGCATATTCGCATAACGCGTCAATAACCTACAACGCGATGAGATATTAAAGTAGCATTGACCATCGCTACTGACTTGTATATCCCAGCCCAAATGATAGGCGGCAACGATAATATGCCCCGTGAATAAGCGCACTTGGCGATAGGCGTGGCGCTGTGCTGGCTCAAAAACAATCTGACTGAGCAAGTAGCTGCGAACATGCTGACAAATTTGCGCCGCGCTGTAGCTGTGATTGATAGTTTTGCGCGTACTACATTGCTTTAAAGCATGGACGGCAACGCTACAGGCTATAAGATCAGTCGCCAAACTGCCCTCGCCGCTGTCAAATTGTTGTGGCTGCAATACTACTTGCCAATCGTCAGCATAGATACTATTGAGTAGCTCATCAGGATTATAACGTTTGGTCAATGCTCGCAAAGATTCTGACGCTAAAGGCTTCTTAATATTCTTAGCAGTATTTATATTGTCAGTATTTATATTGTCAGTAGCCAAAAACCCATAACGCGTCAGTTTTGGGTACGCTTGCAGCGCGCGCTGGATATCCGCCATATCAAGCAAAGTCATGTCTGTTGTTAATGAAGCTAATAACGGCTGCTCGCTATGATTGTGATAGAAACTCTCGGGCAACTCAACCAGTTTTGCGGCACTGAGCAGTGATAAATGCTCAGCCAATGCTTCTGAAGCCATCAATGCCCATTTCGATAGGCTGTCTGTATTGGGCTGATAAAAACGGGTCGAACTGCCATATAAACGGCGCAGTTGACTATTTAAGCGCCGTGCAGGCTCTGGAATATCAGTCAATGGCCGTGCAGGGTCTAATTGCAAACGCTTTGGATCAAAATTAGGATGTACAATCGCTGGCTGCTGACTATTTGCTAACACAGCGGACGGCTCAGCATGCCCTTCTGCAAGCTGAGCCTCTGCTGCTGTAAAGCTAGCATTGGATAGCCAGTCATCAGACGTAGAATGCTGGGTCATGAATTTTCCCTAGGCTTACAAATTTAAAAGTCGTAAAAATAAAATCAATCAAATCAAAATGACATTTTAGTCTTGATGTTGCTCTTTATCTTGATGGTGCAGAATATCTCGGTAGCCTGCTTGCCAATCAGGATAATCCAGCCAAGCTAACGGAATATTACTGTGTAGGCGTTTTCCCGTTACCACTTTTTTATTGTCATCAAGAACAGGCGGCACCTCATCTATCTGCCCACTTAACCAAGTGCCTAGCTCAAAAGTGGTGACTGGCTCATAATCAGTGGCGATATAAAGGGGTTTTGGTTCATCGATAGTCATGACATTAGCGATAATAGTAATCAAATCGCGATCCATAATACGATTGCTCCAATGCGCGGCGGCCACTGGTTCTTTTTGTTTCTCTTTAGCTTTACGCAGACGCATGAGGCGCTCGCGTCCGTAAATACCACTTGGACGAATGATGATGGTTTTATCACCAAAATCTTGTTGAAGTGTTTGTTCCGCTTGCAATATCACTTGCGATGCTTCACGCGCAGGCATCACAGGCGCGGTGTCTTCATCAATCCATTCGCCATTATCTTGCCCATAGACAGCAGTTGATGAAATAAAAACAATGCGCGCAAGGTTGGTGAGTTTGTCGGCCAGTGTTGCCAAATGCTGGCTGATGGCTAAGTAACTGTCATGATAACCGCTGGTTGAATACTCATCAGGAGTGACGATAATCGCCAACGCCGTAAAGTCTTGCAGCTGCTCTGCAGTTAGCGTTAATGCATCGGCTTGTAGAAAGTTAGCTTTATCATCTAGAGCATAATGATGACGCTCACGACGTGCCAGCCCAGTGACGTTTAAACCGTCCTGCGCTAGCTTATTGGTGACTGGCAAACCAATGTCACCTTGACCAATAATCAGTAAATATTGCATTTTCATCATATATCCTTTATTCAAAAGCTGCTTTTAATGGCTGACTATGCTAATGACTGGCTAAGAAGGTTTTTTATAATTTAATAACAAGCGCTAAAAATAGCGTCTGTACGACAGCTGTATATCTTCCTTGGCATCGATACGATCTTGCCATTCGTAGTTGGCATTGATACGTAATGCTTGTTTTTTATCGATATCGTATTGCAAACCTAAGCTTGAGATCGGCTGCCAATAATGACCACGGGCATTAGACTCATCGCTGCTGCCATGATACCAATATGGCAGTTGCAATTCAGCCTGCGCACGTAACTGATTGTTAATCTGATAGCGACAACCGGCATTGACGCCTGCGCCAACACGATAGCCTTTATTGATACCGCGCCCTGCTTGCGCCGTACCTGCCAAAAACGTATAACATAGCTGCGGCGGTATCTCGCCTGTGCCCGCGCTAGGTGTGCCAAACGCCCACGACCAACCCGTCTCATAGCCCAAACTACCGACTAAATGATCGCTGCCATCTTGCTGCGAGCCGTCGTTCACACGGGTCGCTTCAATACTTGCGCCCCACGTTTTGCCTTTTTTGGCAGAATTAACTGGATTAAACGAACGCCCTCGCACCAAGGTCACATTTTGCAAAACCACGCTGCTTGGCTGATTGGCCTTATCATTATCGTTATCATACAGGCGTAAAGTCGCAGCCGCGCCTTCTAAATCAAAGAATTGTGGAAATCCTGACGGTCGATCAAGGGTATCGTGATAACCTGCGCGCACGCCCAAATCAATATAATTATTATCACCGCGCTGCCCTAGCCCGATAAACCCAAGTTGCAGAGGATGCCTGTCTATTGGATTGTTATCAGCTACCGCAATACGGCGTGGTAGTAGCGTTTGTCCGTCGGCAGCTATGCTCGAGGTTGGATTTAACTGGGCAGACTTAATCTCATTTAACGTCTGCGTAGCGTTATTATGATAGCCCAATTGCTCGCGCTGCTCTTTAACCTTATTTAACTGCGCTTGGCGCAAGGTGCTATCAGCGGGTGTATAGTTAGTGCTGGCAAGTAAGTTTTCGCTATTAAGTAACTGCACGACATCTGAGGGAATTACGGCATAAGGTAGGCGGCTTAATAAATGCTGCTGCGGGCGCACCACATCAATTAAGCGTAAAATCTCAGACGCGCAGTTATCAGTGGTGAAGTAATACGGCAATTTCAAATCTTTGGTTTCCCAGACATGCAACATAATTTGCTGCACTTCCGCTGGGGTCAAAGCCAATTGGTATGTCCACGCATCACGCTCATCTTCTTGCAGATACTTCGCCAGCTTCTCTGGATAAGAGTCAATTTCAATCAGATTGTCATAACCGCCGCTCATCGATTTGATGGCATATACCAAAAAATTATCGGTTGAGTCACCGCCCACCGTATAATTAAGCGCAACAGCATGATGAATTTGGCTTGGATCCGCCACGCTGGCTTTAGAGTCAATACGCAATAACGTATGAGCAAAAGCTGAGATAGGATTATCTAAATATTCTTGCGCAAACATAATAGACAGCTGCTCGGGTGCCAGCTTTTGCATCCAGTCATTCAGCTCTGGACAGTCGACTTGCAAACCGCTTTTGTCGATATTGAGTGTATCGGTCAGCCATTGGACGCGCGCTGGGAAACGGCATAATACTGAGTTTTGTACAGAGTTTTTAGTCGCACGATTGGATGCACTATTACTAGCATTACTGTTATCCGGAGTCGTAGCCATTTCGTCAGCAAGGGCAACCAGCAATGCATCAAGCTCAGCCGCTGAATCTTGCTGTCCATTTTTATTTAAGTAAAATGTAGCATCATCAACGATACTGCTGTCTTTTTTCTTACCGATTAAATTCTTTTGATCATCAAAGAAATATAATAACCGTCGCCATGTTATATGCTTTGCAAGGTTTTTTGTTTTTGCTTGCGCACGCCATGATGCTAATAGCTGTTGGGCGTTGGAACTACTTATACTTTGATGGTTAGACGTAGCAGAAGTCTCTGCTATATTTGAGCCAATACTTGGCTTGATGGTATTATTTGGCTCAGTATAAGCCACCAATGTTGGCTCATTGCTTTGTGATTTAGAGGCGGAATTATCATCAGGAGTATTTAGCGCTAACTCCCCTGTTGTCACAAGCGATGCGGGCGTCGGCAAAAATGCCTGTGCCTGTGCGGTCAGCAGCAGTCCGGCTATGGTGAGCGGCAAACGCGCTCGCCTGCCAATCTTTGTTGGCGTACAATCTATCGGCAAAAGGTTTGAATATTTGGAATATATGGACATGAGTAACATCTCGCACTGTAGGAGTCAGACGCGTATCGCGTTATGAGTTCTATCGAATTGTCAGAGTGATATTATAAATTATCGTTTTGAACGACTGCTTCAAACTATTGTTTCGAATGACAGCTTTTCAGGTAGATACGCCATTTATTGATAAAAAAACATACTCATCAGCATTTACTGCGCACTTATTTATCACATTATAAAAGAGAGTATTATGTCCACAGCATCGTCAATGACTATTAATGCCGGTCGATTATCAGCTGCGACTTGGCTTGCCTCGCCCAATCATAATAAACGACCTGAAAATGTCGCGATTGATGCCATTATTATTCACAATATTAGCTTGCCACCCAATGAGTTTGGGGCGTGTGATACTGACGGACTACATTACGTTAAAGCCTTATTTACCAATCAATTAGACTGGGAGGCGCATCCTTATTTTCAAACCATTAAAGGTGCAGAAGTCTCAGCGCATTTATTTATAGAGCGCGATGGCGCGATTACCCAGTTTGTCAATTTTAACGAACGCGCGTGGCATGCCGGACGCTCCAGCTACTTGGGTCGCCCTGAATGTAATGATTATAGCATTGGCATTGAGCTTGAAGGTTCAGATTTTGTGTCCTTTACCGCCGCCCAATATGAAGCGCTTACCAAAGTTATCGTCACTATCTATGACGCTTATCCAAAAACTCGCAGGCATCTGACTGGTCATAGTGATATCGCGCCCGGTCGCAAAACTGACCCCGGTGATTATTTTGAATGGACAAAGTTGCGTGAGATGGTTGCAGCTCTATTAAAATAAAAGGCTTACTCAACTTTAATAATGATTAATAATCGATTGGAAAAACTATGACTTGGATGGAAGTGGTCGATTCAGCAGTAAAAATAGGTTTGGGCGCATTGATAGCAGGCGTTATTACTTTTCTATTATCCTCAACACAACATCGTAATGAGCTTAAAAAAGCTAAAGTAGAACGCGAGTTTGAGATGTTAAAGGAAGTCCCAGAAAAAGTAGAGAACTTTAATAGTATTACTTTGAATTATTGGGCATTCGCCACCGACTGGCGGCGCAGGTTAATTTTAGACTCTTCGCTTCCTAAATCTAATGGATTCTTGGATGCTCAAAATAAATTATTCGACAGCTTTAGTGAGCTAACGAAAGCGGAATCTTTATTACTACTATTTGGCTATAGCAGCGCTCAAATTAAGCTTAGAGATTATGGCGAAACAGTTATCTCTTTTAAAAAAAGAATAGACTCCATAGATATACCTTTTGATCCAAATGATACAACCAACTATAGAAAGTCTATGATTGATAAACGCTCCGAGCTATTTAGTCTCTTGAATGAAATCTATAAAACTATTTAATTTTTAATTTATTTGTCGCAATTAAAAAAATTATCGCCACTTATCAACGATTTTTTATCATTCTATATTCCATATTCAATCCATTTATCAGGACAATGAAAGTGCTATAATCCGTCAGTTTTTTGACAACACTACACCAGCAAACAACCTTCATCAAATAAATTAGCAGAATAGGTTCTCATGGCAAAAAGTCGGTTATTTCGTTCAACCATGGTGGTCAGTAGTATGACCATGCTGTCGCGTATTTTAGGTCTGGTACGCGATATCGTATTACTAGGTGTCTTTGGGGCAGGTGGTCTGATGGACGCCTTTTTGGTCGCCTTTAAGATACCGAACTTTTTGCGCCGTCTATTTGCAGAAGGGGCTTTTAGCCAAGCGTTTGTCCCTGTGCTGTCAGAATATAAAGAAAAATATAGCCTACAGCAGGTACAGATTTTAGTCAGTCGCACTTCAGGAGCGCTGCTGTTAGTATTATCCATGCTGACGGTCGTGGTAATTTTAATCGCCCCTTGGGTGGTGACTTTATTTGCGCCCGGTTTTGCCAATCAGCCTGATAAATTTGCCATCACCGCTGAGCTGCTACGCCTAACCTTTCCTTATTTATTATTTATTTCTATGACCGCCTTTGCCAGCGGTATTTTGCAAAGCTACGGCCGTTTTGCCGCGCCAGCCTTTGCGCCAGTGCTACTCAATCTATCTATGATTGGTGGTGCGCTGGTGTTCGCGCCGATGTTTGATGTCCCTATTATGGCGCTTGGCTATTCTGTCGCTATAGCAGGTTTACTCCAGCTATTGATACAACTGCCCCAACTCTCGCAGCAAAAGCTGTTAGTTGCACCCAAGATTGACTTTCAGCATGAAGGCGTTCGCCGTATTTTAAAGCTGATGCTGCCGGCTATTTTTGGCGTCTCTGTCACTCAGATTAATCTACTACTGAACACTATCTTTGCTTCATTAATGATTGGCGGTTCGGTTTCTTGGCTTTATGCTGCCGAGCGTATGAGCGAGTTACCATTAGGGTTAATTGGCGTGGCCATAGGCACGGTCATTTTGCCAAGTCTATCAAAAAGTGAAGCGCGAAAAGATGACGTTAGCTTTAAAAAGACCATTGACTGGGCAGCACGCTTAATTATTTTGGTCGGCGTTCCAGCATCGGCGGCACTATTTATACTCTCTGACGTACTTATGCAGGCGCTGTTTTTACGTGGCGAATTTACCTTACGCGATGCACAAATGAGCTCATTGGCGTTAAAAAGCATGGCAGGCGGCATTTTAGGTTTTATGTTAATTAAAATCTTCGCACCCGCCTTTTTCGCCCGTCAAGACACCAGAACGCCAGTCAGAATTGGTATTGTTTCCGTTTTTGCCAACATGGTTTTTAGTGTCATTTTTATCGGCATATTTTACTTCTTCGATATGCCGTTGCATGGTGGTTTGGCACTGGCAACCACGGGCGCAGCATTTGTGAACGCAGGCTTGTTATATTACTTCTTGCATAAGCGTGATATTTTCCGCTTTGGTAGCCACTGGAAAAAACTCTTTGGCCAGTTTGGAATTTCTACCGCCTCTATGATTGCGGTGCTTTATGTCATGCTGCCCTATTTCCCAACCAATGATTTTCAATGGAAACGTATCGTCGCGCTACTGATTATGTGCGTCGTCGGTGCAGTGGTTTATGGCGTCGTGCTATTAGCAACAGGCTTCCGTCCGCGCCAGCTAAAACATGGTTAAGGGTTAACTTTTAAGCACTAGGCAAGGCTTTAACTTACCAAACCAAAACAAGCTTAGTATGAGAATTGACAGTGAACGCTGCTGATAGTTGCCATAATTACTGTCTAATGAATAAATGAATTTTGAGGACTAATATGACGACTAAATCATCAGCTTCACAAACAGCTTTATCAGCAACCTTGTTACGCTTACCAACCCTATTGACTGCGGGCATCCTGAGCACCGGACTACTTTTAAGTGGTTGTAGCAATAATGGTAAGGGTGAAACTGAGACGGCGGCCAGTAATAATGAAGATGCTACAGCGGTCGCGCAAACATCTGAGAACGACGCGAGCCAAGTAGAATTAACAGGCACTAAAACTGATAGTAAACAGGCAGCAGATAGCACAAAGGATGAAACCACGATTGCTAACGACAATCTCAATCCAGTCACTGCTGCCGCTAAGCAAAAAAGCTTAGTCACCAATCCGACCCAAGACGGGACGCCAGAAGATACCGTTAAACAAGCTCTAGACAGCTTGTATTATGGCGACGTCAAGCAAGCTGCTACCTACTATAAAGTAGATATGGCAAATTTCGAGGAAGAGCTTGCTAAGACCCAGTCGGCTTTTCAGCAAACGGTTGATGGCGTCACTATCACCGACACCAAATACAATAATGATAAAACCCGTGCCACCATCACTGGCGAGTTGATGCTAAGGGGACAAAGCGAGCCTGCACCCTTGGCTTATGAGCTACAAAAGATAGATGGAAAATGGAAGATTTTAGGATAGAACACCTATCTACTAATATCTAAATTTACTTCATTTGGCATTATTAGCTGCTATCACTGCTTTACCAAGCATCACCACATCAGCGATAAACCCCTGCATATCGCAAACCTTTGGCATATAGCCCCATTGCTCAAACCCAAGCTTACGGAACAATCCTAAGCTTGGTTGATTATGAGCAAAGATAAGTGCCACCACATTATGAATACCTAAGCTCGGCGCTTGCGTCAGCATCCAACGTGTCAATAAGCTACCCAATCCTTGACCGTGATAATTCTGATGCAAGTAAATACTAATCTCAGTGCTGATATGATAAGCCGGTCGTGCATACAAATCACTAAAGCTGCCCCAAGCGACGATTGACGATACTGTTTGCGCCTCACCTTCAGTACCTACAACTTCTAACTCTTCAACAGCACGAACAATATAAATAGGTCGCGTAGCACTATTTACATGCTCATCAAACCAATCCTGACGCTCTTCACAACTCACTGGCGTTAGATTGGCCGTTGCTTGTTTGCCCGCGATACTTTGGTTATAAATCGCTAAAATTTCTGGCAAGTCTTCTTTATTGGCACGCTGTACCGTAAAGCCCTCATTGAGCTTATTAATTGCCAAGACAGGTGCCATCGAATGAGAGGCTTTATGACAAGCAGCGACAGAGATAGCATCAGGCATAGCGTTTCCATGGTTATTAATAGTAAAAATAAATGATAAGTAATAAATAACGGCTGATTAGTAATAAGTATTTAAGGCTTAACACTTAATCGTTGCATCTTTTATCTAATCTAGCTGTACGTAGCGGAAGTAACTAACAAAGCAAGCAACGTAAGAAAAATAAAAATGCTACCTTTTGAGCTGTTAACGTGGTTGTTTGATTATCAGCAGACTATAGGATGTTAGTATGGCTATTTTACTTTATAATGACTGATTTTAGACACATCAATCTTTGGTAGAGGTGTGTTTTTTATTTTTTATCTGGTCTTATCTATCATAGCTGAAAATTTATGAACACCTATTTTCTTGAGCAACTGATGGCATCGCCAAGCGCTTTGTCTGCCAATACTAGCCCAGTAGATTTAGCACCCTGCGTGCTGACTATCGGTAATTTTGATGGCGTACACTTGGGTCATCAAGCGATGCTTGCGCACGTCCGTGATATTGCCAAAGCACAAAATATTGGCTCGGCAGTCATGATATTTGAGCCCCAGCCACGTGAGTTTTTTGCGCCAGCTACCGCACCTGCCCGCTTAACCAATCTTGCCGAAAAACAGGCTTTACTGGCAGAGTATGGCATTGAAACTTTAATTGTCGCAAGCTTTGATGCGGAGTTTCGCTCGCTATCAGCGCAGGCATTTGCCGATATCTTAGCGCAGCGTTTGAACGTACAAGCATTGGTACTGGGTGATGACTTTAAATTTGGTCATGATCGTACCGGTGACAGTCAGTTTTTGCGTGATTATGGCTTAGATGTGACCAATCTGCATACCGTGATCGATGATAAAGGTAAAGGCGCTCGCATTAGCTCTACGCGTATACGTAACCTATTATTGGCCGGTGACATCGATGCGGCTAATGCCTTATTGGGTCGAGATTATGCGATGACAGGCGTTGTCGTTGGTGGTGATAAAATCGGTCGCACTATGGACTTCCCCACTGCCAATGTCGACTTAAAACGCATAAAACCAGCGTTACATGGCATCTTTGCTGTCGATGTCGTTAGCCTTGATGATAATGGTGATGTCATACCGAACGGCTTGACCGCACTGACAAATAGCGAAAATCCAGGGATTGCAGGTTTACGCCCGCATAGCTTATTTGGTACGGCCAATATTGGTATCAGACCTTCGGTAGATAAAGAGCATGATTGGCGCTTAGAGGTACATTTCCCTAAGCTACAAGCAGATTTATATGGCTTAACCTTACAAGTACGCTTCTTGCATTATTTACATGGCGAGCGCCATTACGAGAGTTTAGAGGCGTTAAAAGCAGGTATTCATAACGATGTTATCGATTTACTCGAATGGCGTGCTAAGCAGTCGAATTAAAATAGTAGTTATGAGCCTATAAAAGACTAATGTATAAAAAACCCACAGCGTGAATAACGTCTGTGGGTTTTTATTTAGTCTAATATTTTATTATCTTTTAGGCATCAGGATGCATACGCACGTTTAAATCATCGATAACTTCTACCCATGCGGCGTCTTTATTCCACTCTTCTTGCAAAAAGGCACGCTGATTGTCATTCCATACCGCCGCTTCGATTAACTTTTCTTCTTTTGCCAGTTTATTATTTTCGACAAAACTATCAATCGCTTCATCCGAGCTATCAAGCCCTAACTGCGCAAATAACTCATTCATATTGTATTCAGGTTCACCCAACATAGTCTTTTCCTTAATGACAAAAAATTAATAATGATTTGATTGTACTTATTATTTAAATTAACCACTTTATTGTAGCAACCTTGATGCTAATAGCTGTTAACCAACGTTTAGCTAACGTTAGCAATTGTATTGATGGTTACGCAAGGCACAAAAAAACCCTCTATCGTAGAGGGCTTTTTTAATTAAATCTTATATAACAGCTTAAGTAGATTGCCTACTTATGGAAGCAGGTGTGCTACTGCATCACGCTCTTCGCTAAGCTCTTGCTCAGTGGCGGCCATTTTCTCTTTTGAGAAATCTGATGACACGTCAACGCCTTCTACGATAGACCAGTCGCCGTTAGCGCAGGTTACTGGGAATGAGTAGATTAAGCCTTCAGCAATACCGTATTCGCCGTTTGAATAAACGCCCATAGATACCCAATCATTCTCATCAGTACCTAGTGCCCATGTACGTACGTGTGCAATAGCAGCGTTGGCAGCAGAAGCGGCAGATGATGCGCCGCGCGCTTTAATGATAGCGGCACCGCGTTGTTGTACTTCTGGGATATAAGTAGCTTCGTACCATTCGCGATCGACTAAATCTAGTGCTGGCTTACCGTTTACAGTCGCAGACGTTAGGTCTGGATACTGAGTAGATGAGTGGTTACCCCAGATAGTCATGTTTTTGATGTCATTAACAGTGCTGTCTGTTTTCTCAGCCAACTGTGCCATGGCACGGTTATGATCTAGGCGAGTCATGGCAGTAAAGTTACGTGGATCTAAATCTGGCGCATTACGCTGAGCGATAAGTGCGTTGGTGTTGGCAGGGTTACCGACGACCAATACTTTTACATCACGGCTTGCAACGTCGTTCAATGCTTTACCTTGGGCTGAGAAAATCGCAGCGTTGGCTTCTAGCAAATCTTTACGTTCCATACCTGGGCCACGAGGACGTGAACCGACTAGCAAAGCATAGTCTACATCTTTGAATGCAACGGTCGCATCATCAGTTTGAACGATACCGGCCAATAATGGGAATGCACAGTCTTCTAACTCCATGACCACACCCTTTAGGGCGTCAAGTGCTGGGGCGATTTCAAGCAATTGCAAAATAACTGGCTGATCTTTACCTAGCATCTCACCAGATGCAATACGAAATAACATAGCATAGCTGATATTACCAGCGGCACCAGTGACGGCAACACGTAAAGGCTGTTTCATTGACATTGAATACTCCCTAATTATAGATTAGATAATTCATGATTCTGATTGATGGTTCTGATTGAGGATGATCGTTTTAGATAGCGATTTACTCGCTGAATATAGCAGTCATAAACCGAGAGCTAGTGTAGCACCTCAGCCTATTAACCGTCTAGAGAAAGCGCGAATGTGATAGATAACTATGCTGGTTATATTGTTACATTTTATACGAACAGATGTTTTATCTTGTTATAAAAAGCTATAAAAATAAAGTCTTAGAGGGATATAAGAGGTGGTCAAAGAAAAGAACTCATAGGACTTTTAATAGCATTATTTAAGAGAATTTAATACGACTACATAAGTTGTATTACCGTCAAATACATAACATGGTCGTTTTTGCTTATGAATAATCACGCCCTAAAAATCTAAAGGGATATTCTTTGTAGTTCATTACTGATTATGAATAATGCCTACTTGCTGCTTACTTGCCGCCTGAGATAATAAATTTACTGCCACAGTTATCGACGACGTTGCTACAAGTGCCAAACGCACTGCCTTCATAACAAACATGGACATCTGTCAAAACCATTTGACGACGCGCACCTGCCTGACAAATCAAATCAACGCTATCCGCTGACATACCACTGTTTAAGCGGGTCATTTGTCCCACAAAACGCGATTTTAATACCGTATAACTGTTGCCCGTATTCAATTCACTCGGCAGTTTTAAGTCGCCGGCATAGTTAGTGATTTGACGAAAATAATTACTGGCGCTAAGCGGACTACAGATGCCATACCGTTGCCATGCTTGGGTACGCACGGTGGTATCGGGCATGATACGGTTGACGACTTTTAATTGTAGTGGCGTCAAACGTGGCTCACTACCACGCCCGCAGCGCTCGCCATAACCCATATCCAAACCTGAAACAGTTAACGAATAGCCTTCCAAACACTGGCGCATACGCGCACGCGTCGGTTGTAAACTACACAGCGCTGGCGTCATCTCAATCATCAATACACGCTGTCCCGTTTTGGCAGCACTTGCCGCTTGCGCTGGCAATACCATGACACCCTGCAGCAAAAGTAAAGCTGTAATACCTATCGTAGCATTAGCAACATTGCCCTTACTTTCATACTTTTTGCTGATCAAGCATTGATTAAAATGCTCCGATAGCCTTGTCTTTGACATCGAGCCCACCTTTGTCTGAACACATGACCGACGCTTTACTTGCGACCGTATAGGCAGAGTGAAATATTTTTTAATCATAAGAGGTTAGAGCATTTAACAATGAAGAAGATAGCTTCTAGAGTTGGTTGTATTCGGCATTAAGCCAGTTTGCTTTTAAAATATCAGCAGCCTAAGAATCAACCAACGAAAAACGCAGACGGTACTTAGAGTCATGGTAGCAAATTGCTTTTTTTAATCTATAGCAAAAACGTAAACAGTGCTTAAAAAGTGAATAACTTATTTTAAAAGTACGACTTAAAACCGTCATATATCAGCGCTCCAAAAGCACCTTATATGAAAGTAATGCATATAAAAGCCTTACATATAAAAACCGTACTTATAAAAGAAACGCTTATAAAAAAACCACTAGCAGCAAGCTGATAGTGGTTTTATAGGGTAAGGAAAAAGCATTAGAATGCCGCAGGAACCGTTCCCATACGCTGGCTGATAGGCTGATCACGACCTAATAGACTGCTATAAATAGTAGCGTTTTCCATCACGTGTTTGACGTAACTACGGGTTTCAGGAAAGGCAATCGACTCTACATACTGGTCAGCAGAAAGTGAGCCATAAGTCGGCTGCCAGCGTTTGGCATTATTTGGGCCGGCGTTATAGCCTGCCGTTGCCAAAACAGGCTGGCTGTTCAATTTGCCAAAGATATCGCCCATATACCAAGTACCATAACGGATATTGGTATCGCCGCTATTTGCACGGCTGGCGCTATAAGTCTCGCCTAAGTTACGGGCAATATATTTTGCTGTATCAGGCATGACCTGCATAAGACCGCTGGCGCCAACGTTTGAGCGTGCAGAGGCCACAAAACGACTTTCTTGACGCATGATGCCATATGCCCACGCTGGATCGATACCCGCCGACTGACTGTGTCGAACGACTGCTGATTGGTGCGGCATCGGATGCGATATCGCAACGCTGTTTACGTTGTCAGTATTGTCAATTGCATATATGGCACGGTCGAGCCAGCCCATATCATACGCTTGGCGCGCGGCGGCAATAATCAAATTCTCATCGCGACTATCACGGGCTTTTTTCACCGCCCAGTTCCACTCACGGTTGGCATAGGCGCGACTGGCATCGGCATTATATAGAGCAAATGCCCGTGCAAAGTGTGGGTTTTGCATGACGCGCGCGCGGTCAGCGGTACTGACGTTGGGTAGGTTACTACCACCTAAGCGACTGGCATCAAAACGCTGACCGACTTTATCCTTTGCCATTAAGCCATAATACTCATTACTTTTTGCCAAGTTTTGATACATTTTTTTGGCAGTACTGCGTTTGTTAGCATCACTTGATTGCTCATAAGCACGAGCCAGCCAATATTGCCATTGATTGGTTTTTTGCGTTTCGGCGTCCATTTTTGAGATGGCTTCGACCACATCATCCCAGCGACTAAAGCGAATCGCTGCCATGGCATAATATTCGGCTTCTTCAAAGCTAAAGTCATCATCTAAACTATTACGGAACCAGTCAACCGCTTCAACATTAAAGCCATCATCGGTATTGTGATTCATGCGCTGTACGCCAAGAATACGATAAGCATAACGACGGGTGTCATCATTTAATAACTTAGCTGAGCGCTGATTGTCTTGCTTAATATCAAAGTCTAGTTGTAGCGCCGCCTCGCGATAGGATTTTTCCGCCACGCGCCCCAACGCATATAAATACAAGTATTGATTGGTTTGCGTATTTGCTTCGCGGGCAAAGCGGCTAAAAAATGATGATGGATTCAGCTGAATTTCACTCAACGACGAGTAAGGAATAGGCGTACCCAGACGTGAAGACAGCGCCATAATATCGCCTGTTTTACCTTTACGCAGCATACGCTTGAGGCGTGATACTCTATCTTGATTGCTAATCAGGGCGTTATTATTCATCTCTAGCGCCAATTGGTCGCACAAGGCTGGCTGCTTTTTGGTGGTCAGCCAGACATCGGGCTTGGCTGCCATAGCGCGCATGCTATCGCCACCATTATTAAACCCAAGCGCAACCGCACAGCGCTCACTATCATCAGCGTTGGTAATCAGGTTCGCCACTTGGCGTACGGCGGCATAATCATTGGAGCCCGCTTTGGTTTCCGCAAAATCAGCCGCGAGTTTTTCTGCCATCACCGTATCTGGATATTGACGCACAAACTGTGACACCGCCGCTGGACTTTGCGAATTCAAATCGACATTCATACGCCAATAAGTCGGATACATGGCGAACAAGCCGCCACTCATCGCTTGCTCATAATTATAAAGCGCGTTGACATCACCGCGCTCTGCTGCAATCGCCGCCGCTGTAAATGAGCCCACGCCATTATTTGCTTGATAGCTGCTGTTTGACGGCGCACTCTGTGGTTGATAATTGTCAGGCTGATAGCTCTGCGGCTGATAACTTTCTGGCTGATACTTGCCTTCTTGCGGATAGCTACTATCACTACCCCAAGTGAGTTCGGCACAAGCGACTTGCGACAAACCCATTGCACCCATCGCCGTCGCCAAACCCAAGGCGCTGGTTTTTAGCGTCGTTTTTTTAAGACGATCTGGCATGTTATTTTGGCGCTTGGCATTTTTATCCTTAATACCTTGAGCAACTTGCGGCTTTGTCATACGAATTCTCTTTATAATAAGTCTAAATAAATTGTTTCAATAGAGGTTTAAATGATGTTTCCATCCTGGTCAAAACACTCATTTAAACAATAGTGCAGCTATGGTTGTTTTCATCATACTATACTCGTTGCACATTCAACCATAAGCTTTACTTTTCGTTAATAAATCGGATAGCCCTGCGTAACACGGAGGTGTTACGACGCTTAAAACAGTGACAATCGTAATTAATAGCATTTATTATTGAATAATACTAGGTAAGCATTTGATACTATTATAAATAATCTAGCATAATTATCCCTATAAGCGTACGCTAACTTTTCACATTGGGGCGAGGTTGTGATAAAATACGCCACCAGTTAATCGCCTACCCCGCTATATTTTTAGTCAATCATGGACTTCGCTTATGAGTGTTACTGTATTTAATCCCCGCATCGATGACGCTGCTGTTGACACAACGGTTACTGCGCCTGCCGTTACGGCACTCAAAGCGCCAAGCTCTGTCCAAAAATCAATAGCCCAAACATCAGTCAATGGCGCGCCAAAAAAAGTCTTTGTGACTACCCAGGGCTGTCAGATGAATGTTTATGACTCTGGCAAAATGCTCGACGTACTTGGTGATTCGCATGGTATGGAAGTGACGCACGATATCGATGAAGCCGATGTGCTCTTAATGAATACCTGCTCAATTCGCGAAAAAGCGCAAGAAAAGGTTTTTTCAGAATTGGGTCGCTGGCGCAAATTGAAAGAAAAACGTCCAGATTTAGTCATCGGTGTTGGCGGCTGCGTCGCTTCTCAAGAAGGTGACAACATCCAAAAACGCGCACCCTATGTCGATATGGTTTTTGGTCCACAAACCTTGCACCGTTTGCCAGAGCTGTATGACCAGTCTCACGAACAGCGTGAAATCTCGCCTAAAAATCGCATTGGTACAGTGGATGTCTCATTCCCAAGTATCGAAAAGTTTGATTTTCTGCCAGAGCCAAGAGTAGAAGGTTATAAAGCCTTTGTGTCCATCATGGAAGGCTGCTCAAAATATTGCTCGTTTTGTGTCGTGCCTTATACCCGTGGGGAAGAATTATCACGTCCACTAGATGATGTATTGGCTGAAATTGATAGTCTTGCCGCTCAAGGTGTGCGCGAAATTAATTTACTTGGCCAAAACGTCAATGGCTATCGCGGCGAAAAAGATGACGGCAGTATTTGCCGTTTCGCAGAACTGCTGCATTATGTATCGCACGTTGATGGCGTTGAGCGTATTCGTTATACCACCAGTCATCCGCTCGAGTTTACCGATGATATCATCGATGCTTATGCGCAATTGCCAGAACTGGTATCACATTTGCATTTGCCAGTACAAAGTGGCTCAAACGCTATCTTGGCAGCGATGAAGCGCAACCATACTATTGATGTTTATATCAATCAGATTAATAAGCTTAAAGCCATTCGTCCTGATATTCATTTGTCGAGCGACTTTATCATTGGCTTCCCCGGTGAGACTGAGCAAGACTTCCAAGATACTTTAAATCTAGCAAAAGAATTAAATTTCGATCACTCTTATAGTTTTATCTACTCTAAACGTCCAGGCACGCCAGCAGCAGAGTTGCCGGATGATGTGAGCTTTAAAACTAAGAAAGAGCGTTTGGCAGAATTCCAAAAAGTCATTATCGACTCAACGCTTGCCAAAACCCATGAGATGGTCGGTACCACCACTCGCGTCTTGGTCGAACAAATTGCTAATCGTCATCCTGATTGCTTAATTGGTACAGCCGATAACACACGTACGGTTATGTTCCCTTATGACGTTGATAAAATGGATGAGCTACTTGGTAAAATCGTGAGTGTGCGTATTACCGATTTTGTCAGCCCGCATATGGTGAAAGGCGAGCTAATCGAAGTGTTGGCTTAAACATTTAAGACACTGAATCAATAAAAAAGCCGTTTACTATTAAATAGTGAACGGCTTTTTTGTGAGTCATAACAGTTTCAAAAAGCAATAGCCTTTTAACTCATAAAACCATTAAATACTTCAGCCAATAAAGCCGCTGCAATTAACAGAAAAATTACCCCGCACGCACGATTTAACCACGCTAAACGATTACCAACATCTAGCCAACTTGCCAGCTTTGTACCACCTAGGGTATAAACGATTTGCCAAATTGTCTCGCTTAAAAACAGCCCTGCTGTCAATAAAATATATTGCGGCCATAGCGGCGCACTAAAATTAATGAATTTGGGGAAAAACGCGGCAAAAAACAAGATCGCTTTTGGATTAGACAGCGACACCCAAATACCGGTACGAAATAAGGTCATATTGCTCGGCGATACTTTGACCACCGCCGCACTAGATAGTGAGCGGGGCTGTGGCGTTGTTTTATCAGTCACAGCTGACATCGTATCGGGATAGTCAGCTGCGACTTCCTCGCCCATTTCACGGGCATCGCTCATCAAACTACTATCACCAGCATCGCACCACGAGCTGATGCCCAGATAGATTAAGTAGGCGGCGCCCACAGCTTTAATAACGGTCAGCACCCAAGGCGACTGGCGGCTAATCACATCCAAGCCTAGCAATGTCGATAGTAGTAGTAAAAACAAACCCAAACTCAGACCTGACAGCGTCCATAAGGTGCGCTTCACGCCATAATTCATACCATACTGGAATGCCAGCAGCATATTCGGCCCAGGGGTCGCTGAAATAAAAAACGTACTTGCAAAAAATACCGCAAACAGATGCCAAGACATCAACTAACCCCTACTTTTTATTAATAGAAAAATTTAAATGCTTAATGCTTAAAAAATAAACACCGCCATAAAGACGGTGTATTTTATGCTCATATATGTTGGAAAGAACTACTTGCTGCCTATTGTATCAATTGCTGGCACAGCTGTTTAGCAGCTTTTGTAAAAACCCATCACAGCGTGCCATCTCATTTAGCGCCACATACTCATCGGCTTTATGTGCCTGCTCAATACTGCCGGGGCCACAGATGATCGTTGGGATGCCACCATTGGTAAATTGACCACCTTCCGTCGCATAAGCAACTTTATGACGTGTATCATCGCCCGTCAGAGCTGCTATTAAGGCTTGTAGCTCGGCGCTGTCGCTATCGGTCATCGCTGGTACACTTTCTTCTTGTAGCAACTCAATTCCCGTCTCTGGCGAACGTGCTTGCATTTGCGCGTTTAGCTCTGCAACTTTTGCCTGAATTGGTACAAGGATATCGTCTTGCGTCATATGCGGCAGATTACGATAGTCAAAGGTAAACTCGCATAGATTGGGGACAATATTGGTCGCCGTCCCACCTTGTATGGTACCTACAGACAATGTCGAGTAAGGCACATCAAACAGCGCATCGTTATCGCTTCGATGACTAATCTGTTCTGCCAATTCATCAACATAACCAATCAAACGACTGGCATAGCTAATGGCGTTGACACCCTGCGCAGTCAATGATGAATGCGCAGACTTGCCATGGACGCGGCAACGGTAAACCGCGATGCCTTTATGTGCCACCACCATCGCCATATTGGTTGGCTCACCAACGATACAGTAGTCAGGTGTGATACCGCGCGCCTTTAAATCGGCCAATATCAATGGCGCGCCCAAGCAACCAACTTCTTCATCAAATGACAACGCCAAATGCAATGGACGACGTAGCTTGCCTGCATTAGATAGCTGTACCGCTTGTGGCAATAGCGTCAACGCACAGGCAATAAACCCCTTCATATCACAAGCGCCGCGTCCGTATAGCTTGTCGCCGCGTATCGCCGCGGTGAACGGCTCCGAGGTCCAGTGTTGACCATCGACAGGTACGACATCAGTATGACCAGATAGCACGAGACCGTGATTGACTTCGTCAGTGTTTGCCCCTGCTGGGACAGTAACAAATAAATTGGCTTTATTTTTAACGTCATTAAAGGTCAAATCTACTGTTAAGCCTAATTGCTCACAGTAAGCTTGCACATCTTCAATGAGTGCTAAGTTTGAATGGCGACTGACCGTATCAAAAGCAATCAGCCGTGTTAGCCAGTCAATGCTGTCAGTGGGATAATTGGCAGTAGGATAACTAGCATGAGGCGTTGCTCGCTCTTTACCTTTATTGTAATTTATTACCGTCATAAGACATCCTTATCGTACTACAAGATAAAAAGACCCAGCCTTTTGATTAGTCTTTTTGAAATGAACGCTGTTGCAGTGCCTTGATTTCCTCATCTAAGCCAGCAATCGGACCATATACTGATACATCCGGCGCAACTTCTTGAATACTTAATGAATTGATGGGCGATTTTGCTACCACGCCCATCTCATTCATCCATTCGCTTAGCTGCCTTGATGAGCTGATATAAACAATACGACCAAGTCCTGCCCACGCATGCGCCGCTGAGCACATGGCACAATGCTCACCCGAGGTATAGACTACTGCTTTTGCCCTTGCTGCAAGGGTCATATTTTGAGCGGCCCATTTTGCCACGGCAATTTCAGGATGGTAAGTCGCATCGACCGTATTAGCACGATTACGATCTTCATGTAATATAGTGCCATCACAATCAACCAATACGCTACCAAACGGCGCATCCCCCGCCTCTAATGCTTCCGTAGCAAGCTCAATGCAGCGGCGCAAATAAATCATATCATTGTCAGTAATCATCATAGCTTCCCTTCTGTTATTAAGAGCCAATGCTGGCTCTTAAAATCCATCATACCTTCTTAGCAAATCCTAGCATTGATGATAAGTTGATTTTTATAACAATTGGTTTTTACGATGGCGTCTTTATTATGAAGGACGGTTTTGATTCATCACATCAAGCACTGGCGGCATCGGTTTTGGCAACTTACCTGCTGCTTGTAGCTCTTTGGTGGTTTTGGCATCGATAGCCAACCCAGCAATCAAAGCAATATCTTTCACAGCTTTACGCTTACGGGTAGCAAAGCTCACTGGCACCATGCGCGCAAACTCATAAATATGCAGATAAGACTCTTCACCACCTTCAAAGTCTTCGTCATCTTCTAAACGAATCCCACCGATTTTAGCCAAATCCGATAGCATCTCGTTTTCATCGCTACTCAAACTACAGTCAGTAATACCGAAACCAGTCATAAAGCCATTTGCCCACTGTTTCAGAGCCATCACGCGCTCGTACAAGTCATGTTCATCATCTGGCACAAGCGGCGTATACGAATAAGCATCGTCTTTATCTTTTAACTGAAACACGGTGTCTTCCGCTTCTTCAGTCAACAATGTTAATGCTTCATCAGGTAATGGCGCAAAACTCAGCTCCTCAAACACCTTTGCCCATACCTGCTCATCAGGTGCATCACAGGCGGTCATCAGCCCCGTCATCAAGCCGTGTACCTCACTGATAGAGACGTCAGTCCAGTCGTCAAACGCAGTCAGCCAAGTGTTCCAGCCAGAGATATTATCATTCATAATAGAGGTCCTTGTTATTGATTAATAGTATTAAATATAAACAAACGCCGCACGATGTTATGAATAAGGCGGCGATTGCTAAAAGCAACGAGACAAAGCGGCATACAATTACTTTGTTGATATAGATATTATGCGGTCACCTATGGCATTATTAAACGCAGAGAACAAAATTCATTCACGCTTACTTGTTAAGGATAAAAACTGACTATGTATGACCAACTTAGAATATTAGAAAAAATGGTACTCGACATCAAAAAACAGTATCAGCTTGTCAGTGCTGAACTTAACAGCCTCAAGCAACAACCAATGACTGACCCAAAGGAGCTTGTCGCGCTAAAAACCAAACTCGACAGCAGCTATAACGAGCGTGACGGTGCCAAAAAACAATTGAGCGATTTAGATAAGCGTTATCAAAACCTTGCCGAAGCACATCACATGATAGGCGAAGAGCAAGATAATTTGCAAAAACAGATTAGCCAATTACAACAAAAAAATAATGAGCTACAGCAGCAAAATAATGAATTAAAGCAACAGTACAGCGATATTAAACAGCAAAATAACGATTTGAGGAAGAAAAATGAGCTGGCAGCTGAGCGCACGCAAGTGGTACTAAAGCGCTTAACCCGTATTGATCAAGCAGAAAGCTAAGCAGAATATTAGGCGCCGATTGCAATGAATAACGCTTAACTTGTTGCCTATTTTTGCTAATTTTTTGCTGATTAAGCCACTAAGTTTATCATTACCACATTTATAGCCGTGATAGTTAATTACTCACTTTACTGACATATATTGTAGGATTTATCATGACCGATGACCGCGCAAACCCTGTAGACAGTCAAACACAAAAACCAATGCCAAATAATTCGAACACTGATAGTAGTAATACAAATAGCAACAGTGCAAATAACAGTGTGGTAAATAGCAGTGCTGCTAAACCGACAAGCGCTCCTGAACCGCAAATCAAAAAGGTCGATGTGGCGATTGCTGGCGTGACCTATCCGATTTATTGTCCCGTGCATGAGCAAGAAGAGTTGCACTCGGCTGTTTCTTATATCAATAACTATGCGCTCGACCTAAAACGCGATGCGCCAAGCCTGAGTCAAGAAAGTCTACTTGTACTATGCTGCTTAAATTTGTATGAGAAAATCCATACCAATCAGAGAAATGAAGAAGATCGTCTGCAGCAAAGCAAACAGTCTGAAGCCTTGATAAATAAAATTATGAAAGATGCCCATTCTATTTTATAAGCTGCTACCGATATTAAATTGCTAGTGATGCATTAAAAAGACAAGCGCTTAACTCACTGAAGTTAAGCGCTTTTTTAATGTAAATAACAGTTTATCGACTTATGATTTGCCACTTATGACTTAAAATTTAGGCATCTATTTGATAAGTCTTACCGGCATGAAAATCCGCTTGATGCTCATAATTGCAAAAGAACAATTCTTTATGACCTTTCATATCATTACCGATGTCCCTATTTATCGCCAAATCTGCTGCTGATTCTTCCACAGAAATGGGCTTGGGCTCTAACACACCGCGATATTCAGCCAAACTATTGCCGCAAAAATTGCACTGACGCGGCGTGGTTACATCGCCTTTTTTTGGCATCATACTTTTGGGCGCGCGCGGATACATAAACTTATAAAAGCCCCACATTACAGCCCAGATAATAAGAATTACAATAATAACGGCCAACACGGCAGTGCTCCTTCGAATAGGGTCTAAGACATTATAAACTTAACGCTGCAGAATACGCGCATAAAAAACTGGCCACATGGAGCCAGTTTTTTTTCATTAGTAAATCAAAAGCATAAATGCTCAGAGTGTTATTGGGCTATGACTGTCAAATATAACTTTCAAACTATAATGAACCAACTATAGCTGCAGCTCACTGATATCAGCAACGGTTAAGAATAAGGCACGAACTTGCTTAAGCAGTGCTAAGCGATTGTTCTTTAGTGCGGCATCTTCACTGTTGACCATGACATCAGCGAAAAAATGGGTCAATGGCGCATCTAAACTGACCAGTGTTTGCAATACTTGCGTATAGTCAGCCGTTTCTAGCAACGGTTCAACAGCCGCTTGCGCTTGCTGAACAGCTTGATACAATTCTTGCTCAGCAGTCTCACTTAGCAATGACTCATCAACATCATCAGCGACGCTTACTTCTGATTTGGCTAAAATATTGGCAACACGTTTGTTTGAATCTGCCAACATTGAAGCTTGTGACACTTTACTAAAGGTCTGTACGGCGCGAATACGCTGATCAAAATCAAGCGGCATATGCGGATTGATTGCTTGCACTGCTTGAATGGTATCGACGCTAACGCCTTGCTCGGTATACATAGCACGATAGCGTGAATTTAAAAACGCCATCACTTGGGTAAAGGTATCGCCCATCTTGGCAATCTTGCTACCATCGCTCGTGCTATAGCCTTTAATCGCTTGCTCAACGAGAGCCACCAAGTTAATCGGTAACTGCTTTTCAATCAAAATACGCAAAATACCAATCGCTGAACGACGTAAGCTAAACGGGTCTTTAGAACCTGTTGGTGCTTGGTCAATGGCAAAAATACCAACCAGCGTATCTAAACGATCAGCCAAAGCTAAGCAAATACCAATCGGCGTCTGCGGTAATACGTCACCACTGAACTTGGGCAGATACTGCTCTTCTAAACTTGCCGCGACTGTTTCTGGCTCGCCATTTAAACGCGCATAATACGTGCCTGCGATACCTTGCAATTCAGGATATTCACCGACGAGCGAGCTTGCCAGGTCTGCTTTGGACAAAATTGCAGCACGTACCGTTTCATCAATACTAATATCACGACCTTGCTGCTGCATTAAAGTAGCGATAAAAGCGGCAAGTTTCGCAATACGCTCAGATTTTTCCCAAATCGTACCTAGCTTATCTTGGAAGACGCGCGTTTCAAGGCTTTCTGTCAGCGCAAATAATGGCTGCTTTTGGTCTTGTAAGAAGAAAAACTCGGCATCGGCTAAACGCGGGCGCACGACTTTCTCATTACCTTCAATAATTTGATTGGGGTCTTTTGACTCAATATTGGTAATAAAAATAAAGTACGGCTGCAATTTGCCCGCTTTATCGGTCAAGCAAAAATACTTTTGATCGGCTTGCATGGTTGAGATAAGCGCTTCTTGCGGGACTTGTAAAAAGCGCGCCTCAAAGTTTGCTCGCAGCGCAATCGGGAAATCAACCAACGCGGTTACTTCATCTAATAAATCTTGCGGTACGATAGCATCCGCATTGACTTCATCGGCCAGCGCTTTAACTTGATTTTTAATCAGCATTTGACGCTTATCAAAATCAGCCACCACTTTTAAACCATCGAGCAGTTGCTCATAATCATTGGCGTGCGCAATAGTATGATAATCAGGGCTATGGAAGCGATGACCACGGGTTTGCGTACCCGTCTGATGTCCTTGGATAGTGGCATCAATGACAGTGCCATCTTGCATCAAGACTGCCCACTGCACCGGACGTACAAACTCATTGCGGCTTGCGCCTGAACGCATACGCTTGGCAATTGGCAGGTTATCAAGCGCCGTTTGGAATATCGCAGGTAGCAGCTCAGTGGTCGCTTGACCATGAATGACTTGCTCATAGCCCACATAATCGCCTTTATCGGTATTAATGGTTATCAGCTCGCTGGCTTCAATACCTAAACCCTTGGCAAAGCCCATTGCCGCGCGGGTTGGATTACCTTCTGCATCAAACGCCGCTTTAATCGCCGGGCCACGCTTTTGCTCGCTACGGTCAGGTTGCTTGTCGCTAATACCTTGAATCTGAATCGCCAAACGACGCGGAGCAGCAAAGGCTTTGATGCTATCAAACGTGATATCAGCTTCAGTCAATTGCTCGGTGACACTGGCTTGTAGCGCGTCACGTAAAGGCTTTAGGCTTTTTGGAGGTAGCTCTTCACACCCCAGTTCAAATAGAATAGTACTCATGGGATGCTCCTATTTATTATTTTTAGTAGTTTGATTGTTTTCAGTAGACTGACTAGCGTCTGTAACGTCATCTGTTACCGATTCTTCTTTTGGCAAATACTTATCGAGCGCCGCTTGACGATGCGCCTCATCAGCCAATGGGAAGCCTAACTTAGCGCGTGCTTCGACATAACCAATGGCGACTTTACGTGCCAGTGTACGCACTCGCAAAATAAAACGCTGACGTTCGGTCACCGAAATCGCGCCACGAGCATCGAGTAAGTTAAAGGCATGCGAGGCTTTTAGCACCATCTCATAGGCTGGTAATGGCAAACCCTCAGCAACTAGCTTATCCGCCTGTTGTTCATAAAAGTCAAACATCTGACCCATCATTGGCACATCAGCATGCTCAAAGTTATAGATCGATTGCTCAACTTCGTTTTGATGGAAAACATCGCCATAAGTCACGCGACCAAACTCACCATCTGCCCAGACCAAATCATAGACGCTATCGACGCCTTGTACATACATCGCCAAGCGCTCAAGACCGTAAGTAATCTCACCCGTCACTGGGAAGCACTCAATGCCGCCCACTTGCTGGAAGTACGTAAACTGAGTGACTTCCATACCGTTGAGCCAAATCTCCCAACCAAGTCCCCACGCACCTAGCGTTGGCGACTCCCAATTGTCTTCAACAAAACGCACATCGTGCACCAATGGATCTATACCAATGGCTCTTAATGAATCCAAATACAACTCTTGGATATTAGGTGGATTGGGCTTTAGAACTACTTGGAACTGATAATAATGTTGCAAACGGTTCGGGTTATCACCGTAGCGACCATCGGTCGGACGACGTGATGGCTGCACGTAAGCAGCATTCCAGCGCTCAGGACCTAAGGAGCGCAAAAATGTCGCGGTGTGAAAAGTACCCGCGCCGACTTCCATATCATAAGGCTGCAAGATAACGCAGCCCTTGTCGGCCCAATAATTTTGTAAAGTTAGGATGAGATCTTGAAACGTCATCGGTTGAGAGTCTTTTTCTTGTGTCATCGAGTTTGTCGCTTGTGATGTCATAGTTTGGATTGTCATAGTTTGGGGCATTGTAATAAAGCCACGGTGGAATTAGTATTATGAAATAAAATATTGATAGCGCTCGTATAGCCTATTCGGCGACGACTCTATTTGCCTGCTCACCTTACTAAAAATTGACTATTTTATCTATATTTAGCGCAATTAAATTTGTCTAATCAGCTTAAATACTCAGTTATAAGTCTTATTTATCCTTGAACTGTCCGCATAGGTCTTCGGATATGAGTTATTAAACACCCAAATAAAAAAATACCCAAATGCAGAGCATCTGGGCAGGAGGAAAAGTATGTCTTTGATATCCTGATGAATCAGGCTTTTTATTTTTTCATGGGCTATTATTTTTTTATTGGCCTTAATTTTTACATCTTGTTTTCTGCATTTTATTACTTTTTTTAAATTTTAGAAAAATCTTATTGATAAGACTGACTGCTTGCTTTTGGCATGATTATCCATAAGATGATATAAATCAAAATACCTGGTACTGCTGCGCTCATTGTCGATATAACAACAAATAGCAATCTCACCCACGTAGGTGACCAACCGACGTACTCTGCAATGCCACCCATCACACCTGCTATCATGCGATTATTCTGTGAGCGATGTAATTTTGCTAACTTAGCCAAATCAAATACCTCTCTTAATATTGGTTATATTTATTTTATAGCTATTATTTATCATTGTTTTTGAATATTATTTTTCAAAACTATTCTTGAATTCATATTAGTCTTTTCAAGTTACGAATCAGTATAGCAACTATTCATATTCTATCTGTTGAGGATGTAGACGTGCTTTGTGAATTTATGCTACTTAAGCTTACCCTAACCTCTCAAAACTACTTGTAAGCCCCTGATTTTAAATAATTATTTCAAAATGTTTCATAATCAACTTTGTTGCTCCTACCTTACCACTCTTGTTACAAACTTAGTAAGGGGCGATTAATAATAGCTCAGCAAATCTTATAAACTTACTAGCAAAAATTGCGAATTATCTTCAATAATGACGAGAAAATGAATGGCTTGATGTTATTACTTATCAATAAAAAACTCATAAACCACTGCCAATTTACAATAACCTACCTGTAAATCTGTTTAAACCTTTATACCATGCTGATAAATAACTAAAACAACGACTGTCGATTAATTATTTTTAGAATAGTAAGGATAGCTATGTACGATTCAGGCTTAATGATTGGACATTTTGAACCGCTACATTTAGGACAAATGCGCAGTATATTGGACGCAGCAGGACAAGCAAAAACCTTAAATATCGTGATTATAGCGCATCCAGCACCGCACCCAGACTTTAAAATCACTTTACAAGATAAGGCACGTTGGCTACAGATGGCGTGTGCTGATTTGCCGTTCGTGCATATTCATACGACTGATGAGATTGAGTTACCACTGCATGAGAGCTTTGCTGACGTCGCAATAGATTTGGCTGCTAGCAATGCCAAATTACACCGCTTGATTGACGCGTTAGCGTTGCCAACAAAGACGGTATTGTTTGTCGCAGAAAATCATCCATTGGCACAAACCGATGTTTGTAAGCAGCTAATCATGCCAGTGCTTACCACTCCACTACAGCCTGAATTTGACTCTTATGCGATTGCGCGTAATCCGGTCGCGCATTGGTCGGCGCTGCACCCACAAGTACGCGGTGACTATACTAAAACGGTTGCGATTGTCGGCGGTGAAAGCTCAGGCAAGACAACCTTAGTACATAAACTTGCCAATTATTATGGAGCTAGCTTTGCCCTAGAGATGGGGCGGCTATACGTCGGTACAGATTTGGGTGGTAGCGAGATTGGCTTGCAGTACAGCGATTATGGTCCCATTGCGCTCAATCACGCCCAAGCTATCCGCGAGGCCTCCGCTAGGGCAACAGCACCCGTCACTATTATTGATACTGACTTTGTCACCACTCAAGCCTTTTGTGAAGAGTATGAGGATCGTAGTCATCCATTTGTGGCGGCTTGTATCGATGAGTTTCGCTTAGATCATACGATTATGCTCGATAACAATACGCCATGGGTTGATGATGGTATGCGCTCATTGGGTACGCCCGAGGCACGCGGACGCTTTGAGCAGCGCTTATTAGATATTTTCGCCCGTCATAATATCGAGCCGCACATGATTGATAAACCCGATTATGATGCCCGCTATAAGCAAGCCTTATTAATTATCGATGAGGTTATTTATGGCAAATAAAGGTATCAAAAATGAACGAAAGCAAAAATGATTGCTACAAATAAATGATTGTGACAAATATTAGCGATGGCAAAAACGGCATACTAAAAATAAGAAAAAAACTATTATAGCTTTTATACTTTAAGGAAAAAGGCGTTATGCGTATTCAACTCTTAGACAATATCACCGGAAAATGGGCGATACAATGGATTGTCATTTGGTTTATTTGCGGCGTGATTGCCTTATCAGCAGGGTTTTGGCTGACCACAGAGCACACGACCCTTGACTGGTTTTACTTAGCCGTGTCATTTATCGGTTTGATTTGCGTGGTATCACTATCATTTCGCAAAAACATAATGGGTAATGGCTTTGGCATGGCAGCGACCGCAGGGGAATTTGTCGTCCAAGCAACCTCTGGCGCAGTCGGTTTGATGTTAGCGCCACTTTTCAACTTTTTCAGCCATCTTTATGGGATTTTTTATTGGTCAAAGCATACTGATGCCGATGGGGATATGGTGCCCAAATCTGCCAGTCGCTGGATTTGGCTACTGACCATTGCCTTTATGGTTATTGGTTTGGCGCTATTTCCTACCGTAAATGATTTACTTGCCAGCTATGGCTATGCCGTCGTTGAAGATGATAATAGTAAATTTTTAGGGCTTATCTCTTTCTTTTGGATTAACGTCATTGCCTTTGTACTGTCTATCACCGCGCAGGCAGCGATGATTCTGCGCTATTCATTTAATTGGTGGTTATGGATTTTATCAAATTTCGTTTGGCTGACCGTCAACTTAATGTCGGGCAATTATATCTTTGCTATCCAAACCATGGTTTATCAAGTGAACTCGTTTGTCGGACTCTATGAGTGGTATCGTAGCGAGCAAGATTCTGTAGAATTGGCAAAACCAATACGTTAATGGATAATTTTAGTAAGTGAAGAAAAGTTGAAAAACAGGCAAATGAGACTAAAAAGATAACAAGCTTTGACTGTACGGTCTACCAGATAAAATGGCAGATTGGGCTAATTAGTGCTACAACTGGTATTAATTAGTGGAGTTTTCCATTTATCTACTGGCTGTTATTGCTTAACCGTCATTTATTTACTAACAGGGAGGTTAGTATGTCTCGTACGTCGCACAATCGCATGTCTAAACGCACACTTGAGCAATGGCTCAGTGAGTATTCTGTCAGTCATCAAAACCTAGTCAATAAAAAAATCCATTGGCTATGTGTTCCGGCCATTTTTGTCAGTTTGCTAGGCATGGGTATGTCGCTTTCAGTCTGGTTTACTTTAGTGATGAGCGCTTTGGTTTTAATATTCTATATGCGCTTATCGACACCGCTGTTTTTAGCAATGGGCATCTTTATTCTTATTTGCCTATCAGTAATGACGTTATTACCATGGGGCTTTAAGATTTGGGCAGGTATTTTTATCGTTGCTTGGATTGGACAGTTTATTGGTCATAAGATTGAGGGTAAAAAACCATCATTTTTTGAAGATTTACAATTCTTATTAATTGGTCCAGCCTGGGTGGCTAATAGCTTAATGGGTCGTAAAAAAAGTCAATCCTAACGATTCTCTATTGCCGTTATCTTTAAGCTCAGCATTTGCAAGCTCACGCCCTAACCATTTATGCAAAAAAAGCGCCACCCAACGGATAGTTGAATGGCGCTTTTTTGATTTTGCTACTTTTTCACTACTAATTTTTCGCTTCAAGCATTAAACACGTCCGTTATTTAGCATACGTTTGATACGCTAATATAGAACATATTACTTGCCAAATACTTGCATACGATCTTCAACTGGCTTAAATGCTTTATCGCCTGCTGACTGTTCGATGGCACCGAATACCATTTGTGCATTCAGCGCCCAGTCTTTGTCAATATTCCATGCTTCAGCAACCTTGTCATCGATGACAGGGTTATAGTGTTGCAGATTTGCACCAACGTCGATGCTGGCCAATGCCGTCCAAATAACATACTGATGCATCGCGCTGGTTTGATGTGCCCAAGTTGGGAACTTATCTGCATATAAAGGCGCGTTTTCTTGCATACTTTTTACGACGCTTTGGTCTTCAAAGAACATAATGGTACCAGCGCCGGCTTTAAAGCCATTGATTTTTTCTTTTGTTGACTTAAACTTCTCATCGTCACCAACGATACCACGTAACGTATCTTCGGTAATTTGCCAAAGCTTGTTATGGTCATCGCCAAATAAAACGACTATACGCGTTGATTGTGAGTTAAACGCTGATGGTGTGTGTAAAACTGCATGCTCAACCAACTTGATGATTTCATCGTTTGATACTGGCAATTGATTGCTCAATGCATAGATAGAACGACGCTTTTCAGCCAATTGCTGTAATGTTTTTAGGTCTGACATATATATTTCTCCATATGACTAATATAATTTTAATCCAATGAAAATAACCGTTAAATCAATAGGGTCAATGAATTATCTAAAAAAACCCTACTCTTTAATCTCAATTATTATATGGATGTTTGAGATAAATCCGCACTTTACTTTTGCAAGAAAAACTTAATGATGAATGCCTATTGCAAAAATAGTTTAACGAATAAAAATTACCGTTAAATTAACCTTTGAAACCTTCAGGCAACTCTGGCGCTGGCAAGCGATTCATATCAGAGTCGACATTACCAAAACGCTCATGACCGTTATTCCAGTCGATGATAGATTGCTCAATCTCTGCTTTATTGTCAGCAACAAAGTTCCACCACAGTAACACTTGGTTGTTCAATGGCTCACCGCCGATAAACATCACACGGGTACCTTTTCTGGCGACCAGCTTGATGCTTTCATTATTGGCAACATCGCTATCATGGAAGCGAAACAACTGATCTTGCTTGCAGATTTTGCCTTCAGACTCGATCTGCCCTTCTGTCACCAAGATTCCGTATTCAAAGCCCGACTCTAAGTTAAGCGTGACCTCACCGTCTTCAACGAAATACACATCGATACCAACCATTTTTGAATACTGGATGGTAGGCGCTTCGTAACGCTCACCTGATACGCTGGTATAGCTGCCCGTCGTTAGAATCATCTTGACGCTATCCTCGCGCCATGTTGGCAGCTCTGGATAATGATGGAAGCTACGCTCGATTTGCTGATCGGTCGGTAATGCAATCCACAGCTGCACCATACTCAAGCCGCGTGCTGCATCTGCTGAGCCGCCCGTATCGGGGAAAACGCTTTGTTCAGTATGACTGATACCTTGTGTCAGACCCGTACCTGCTGTCATGACGTTGACTTGATTTTTGCTGATAACTTGCTCATTACCCAAGCTATCTTTGTGCAGCACCTCACCATTTAACATCCAGCTAAAGGTTTGCAAGTTGGTATGCGGATGGCGACCGACTTGCATACCTAACTCATCCTCACCAAATTCGGCAGGACCGGCGTGATCTAAAAAGCACCACGCGCCTATTGGCTTTTTGCCTGTATTGGGTAATAGACGCGCGATAGGAATACCGCCAACATCGGCCAAACGTGGTTCTAAGGTTTCGATACTCATGATTCACCTCTTATTATTTGATACTGGATATAGTGTGACGAAAAGATAAAGCTCATTGTTTAGCATTAAAAACTCATAGGAACTTCCATTAGCAATACTTTAGCATCTTCTTCTACGTCCATCGTAAAGCTCTTAGTATCCCAAACGCCCAGACCATCGCGAGTATCTAAAGTGTTACCGTTTACGACGACTTTACCGCTAATGACAAAGATATAAACGCCGTTATTAGGGTTTTTTAGCTCATAAGTTTGGGTGATACCTTTATCAAAATCACCCATGCTAAACCAAGCATCTTGATGAATCCATACCCCTGCGTCGTCGCTATTTGGCGACAATACTTGGTTGAACTTATTTGGCTTAAGGATATCGTCCATACGAACTTGCTGATAACGAGGCTCAACGTTCATTTTATTTGGGATGACCCAAATCTGTAGGAATTTCACATCTTCTTTGTCATCGCCATTCATTTCACTGTGCGTAATACCAGTGCCCGCTGACATGACTTGAATCTCGCCCGTCTCGATAATGCCATTATTACCAATATTATCGCCGTGACCGAGCTTACCTGATAATGGGATGCTGATAATTTCCATATCGCGGTGCGAGTGCTTACCGAAGCCTTGACCGCCAATAACGAAGTCATCGTTGATGACGCGTAGAGCGCCAAAACCCATACGTTCTGGATTGTGATAATTGGCAAAACTGAAGGTATGCTTACTTTTTAACCAGCCATGGTTGGCATCGCCACGAGAATCTGCTGCATGATAGATCGTTTTCATAATTTATCCTTAATTATTAGTAAGTTAAACAGCTTTAGAATTTATGATTCATTAAATTGTTTAAACAATGGATCTATTATAATTGTTGTCTACTAATAGATAAACAATGATAATCGCAATTAACTATTCTTATTTTTAGAACAATAACGTCATAAAGATAGCGTAATATATGGATAACAGGTCAACTAGCATAAGCTGTTACTATGGCCAAAGTTATGATAAAAGTGTTATGAAAAAAGCAACGATAGCAAATGTAAATTAAATCTAGAAGATGTTAATCATACTTACGATATAAGGAAATTTAACCATGTCAGATACGGCAAAGTCAGATAAAAAAAATAGAGAAGCATTAGGTTATGAAATTATCGATAATACCGATAAAAAGCGTTTTGAGATTCATATCGATGGCAAGATTGCTTTGGAAGATTATGAATTCTTTACCACCAGCGCAGGTGAAAAAGGTATTGAATACAAACATACCGAAGTGCCAGAAGAGTTAGGTGGTCGAGGTATTGCAGGTTACTTGGTCAAATATATCTTAGATGATGCGGCTGCGAAAAACTTGCGCGTGAAACCGACTTGTCCTTATGTAAAATCTTATATCGACAAGCATCCAGAGTACCAAGACAACTCAGTGTTTCATAATGCTACGCCTTAAATAGCTACACATAAGCGCTTAAATAGAAAGCAAAAAAATGCCATATCTTTACGGATATGGCGTTTTTTATTGGCAATGTTTTGTATGGGTAGGATTTTTTATGGGCAATGATTTTTATAAGCGATACTTTCTAATAGCAATAATATAAGCAGTGGAATGATTAAGCTAAAACTTATTAAGCAATATGCTCTAAAAATTCTTTATCGCGTGCCATTATTGACAGATATAACACTGGCAATACAAATAAGCCTACTGCCCAAAAACTCAGCTGCGTATATAGCAAGGCACCTACTAAAGCGCCAACTAAAAAGCTAAAGACCAATACTGAACTATGGGCCAATTTTTTGCCATTTTCGCCTGTCCGATTAACCAAGTAATCGGTCAGATTGATACCCAGTTGTGTGGTATTACCCGTCATCAGCACGGTAGGGCTCATATGTTTAATCACCGTTTTACTAGCAGTATTACGAATCGCTAGCGCAATTAGACCGAGTCCACCCGTTATTGCCACGCTTATATCGCCGGCGTCGACAAAAGGCTGATAGTAAAGACCAGCTATCATAAAGGCGGTTAAAAAAACGGCTTCCGCTAAAAATAAATGGCTCAGCGTTAGCTGCTTATTTTTACTATGATCAATAAATATCTTAGTGACCATGACCGTCAAAATAAACAACGGCAAGGCAGCAAGCTTAATCCATAGACCATCTTCACCTTTGACCAAGCCACTACCCGCCATCACTAAGTTACCCGTGACATGTGCAGTAAAGAAACCAAACAAGGTGATAAAACCGATCGTATCAATCGCGCCGCCGACGACCGTTAATAGCACCGGCGTTTGGTGACGTTGCCAAAAACTTGGCAAATTATCATTGGATACGCTGTGATTATTAATTGTCATAATAAGGGACTGGCATAAGTAGTAGTGAGCATCAATGTACACTTAATCATCGTTTTCTTAGTTTTAGTGATAGGTGATTATCTGTGCGTATTACTATTATCTATTGAATAAGCGCCTGCGCCATGAGCAAAAATCATCAAGAAACCACCCGCCATCGCGATATTTTTCATAAATGGGTTCATTTGTGATTCATCAATCCAGAACTGGTGGAAAAGTAGCGCTGAAACCACGCTAAAGCCAGCCATTAAAATCGCTACTAAGCGCGCTTTAAAGCCTAATAGAATAGCGATACCACCAAGCAGCTCAATAGCAATAACCAAAGGCAATAGCATACCAGGTACGCCCATCGATTCCATATAACCTTGAGTGGCAGCATACCCTGTAATTTTAGTAAAGCCTGAAAAAATAAAAATCATTGATAGAAATAGGCGACCAATCGGGGCACTAAGCTGTTGTAATTTGTCCATCGTTACTCTCCAAGAATGTGTTTAAATACGTTTTAATCATAGAATGGCGCCAGTATAATTGTTGAATGTAAAAGGATAAACACCAATAATTACAAATGACAGTTCTTATTTATAGAACAGTCGGGAGAATCTTAAATGGGACAGTTAGAAGATATGGCAATGTTTGTGCGCATTGTCGAAGCCGGTAGTATTACCAAAGCCGCTGAGCAATTAAATATCGCTAAGTCAGCCGTCAGCCGCCGCCTCAAAGAGTTGGAAACACGGTTAGGCAGTCAGCTAATTAGCCGCACCACACGCCAATCCAACTTGACACAGGCAGGTGAGCAGTACTATCAGCAAGTGAGCAACATCTTAAGTGAAGTTGACGCGCTCAATGAGCAGACCAGTGGCGCGCCTACACGCATCGAAGGCACGTTAAAGATGACCGCACCGCTATCATTTGGACTCATGCACCTGAATGAGGTCATTGACGAGTACGCCAACCAGCATCCCAACCTGAACTTTGAATTAGACTTTTCTGATCGACACGTTGACTTGATTGAAGAGGGATATGAGTTGGCCATTCGTATTAGGGAGCTACAAGATTCCAGTTATCAAGCAAAGCGTCTGGCGCTGATTCGTTATGCACTTTGTGCCAGCCCTGAGTATCTAGAAAAAATGGGTACGCCTGAGACACTAGAGGAGCTACAAGAACATGAGTTTTTGCAGTATGCTCTTAGTAAAACTAGCAATCTCGAGCTGACTGATGCGCAAGGCAAAAAGCATAACCATACAATAAACGCAAAAATTAAAGCGACTAATGGTGAGTTCTTAGTTGATTTGGCGGTAAAAGGCCACGGTATCGTTTTTATCCCAACTTTTATCGCTTATAAAAGATTGGCCAAAGGTGAGCTGGTGCCTATTCTTGAGCAGTATCAATTACCCACACTCCATGCCTATGCCGTTTACCCAAAGAACCGCTTTTTATCACAGCGATGCCGCTATCTAATTGACTTTATTGCAGAACGTTTTGGCGATGACCCTTATTGGGACGAATTCTGATACGCTCTAATAGAACTATTTAATATACCTTAGCAACCTACTTGATAAAACTTGGTAAACCTAGCAATATTCTAAATACTGCTATCAAGACCAAAATAATGTTGCTACTATAATCTGCAGAAATCTATCCATTGGTCATAAGGAGATGCATTATGGATTTATCCTCGTTAGGTATAAAAGCCATCCATGAGTTCGATCAGGTTCACCAAAGTCCATTACCAGAAGAGCGTCTAAAAGCAGCTCGCGTGCAAGCAAGTGCATTTAGAGAGCGCTTTATGGATGAGCCGCCCGTACAGTTTTATCAAAGTGCCGATATGGTCAGAGTGCCCTATCCAACTTGGTATGCTTATAGTGGCGTCTACACGCAAAATACCTATAAATTCCCCTATCTTCATATCCTAAACCGCATCTTTATTATTCAATATCATGATTTCTTAGGCGAATTAAAAACTTTACTTTTTTCCCCTTCTGATATCGAAGCGGATCGTGAAACACCCTTCTTTAAGCGCTTAACGGAAAAGATGCCTAACTGGTTGCCGCTTGAAGGTGTTGTTGCTCCCATCATTCGTGATGTCGCTGGCGCACTAGCCGAAGTCGGTTTAGCGCCGGAAGATGTTGATTACATCAGCTACGACCACCTACATACCCAAGATATACGCCGCTGGCTAGGCACTAAAGATACAGCTGCCTACTTCCCTAATGCCAAGATTTTGATTCATAAACAAGAATGGCAAAGCACTGGTGCCTTGTTGCCAGTTCAAGCAGATTGGTATTGTCCCAACGGTATCGAAGGCGTCGATCCTGATAAAGTAATTCAGTTTACAGGCAGCATTCAGTTAGGCGAAGGCTTGGCGCTGGTGCATACCCCAGGTCATACCGAAGGCAATCATTCGCTAGTCGCACGTGTGCTAGATGGTATAAGAGTTACCTCAGAAAATGGCGTGGGTGCAGACGCTTATGAGCCAATGAATTCAAAAGTGAATGCAATTCGCCGCTATGCCAAACAGACAGGCATGGAAGTTATCCTAAACGGCAACACGCTAGAAGGCAGTAACGACCAATATATCTCGATGGTCGTCGAAAAAACCATTGCTGGCCCCTCTCAAAACCCTGATTTTCCTAACTGTGCCTCAAGCAGTGAAGCGACTCCCTATTGGCTTATCCCCAGCCATAAAGTCAGTCATTTAATCGGTGAGGCAAAATTTGGTAGCTTGCAGAAAAAATCGGCAAAAAATCACTCAGCGCCAACAGATATCACAAAAAACAATGCATTGCAAAAGGAAATTGCTTAATGAGTTATTTTACCAATAAGACAGTTTATATCACTGGGGCGGCCTCTGGTATCGGGTTTGAGACGGCAAGACAACTTGTCAGCCAAGGGTCAAACTTGGTATTGTTTGACGTACAACCGCTCGATGAAGCCTTAGCTGCTTTACAAGCAATGAATAAATCCAACATCTCAATTACCACTTATGAGCTGGATGTTACCGACGCCGACGAAACCACTAAGCAAATGGCGACTGCGGCTAAGAATTTATCGCCAGATATTCTAATGCACTTTGTGGGAATTACGGGGCCTTGGAGCTTTGATGATATGAGTCAAGAGCAGTTTGAGCGGGTGATGAATATCAACCTGTTTGGCACTCGCAACGTACTGGCAGCTGTGCGTCCGTTTTTATCACGTGGCGATCAAGTCATGGTGACTGCTTCTATGTCATCATTCACAGGCAGTTATGGCTACAGCTCTTATAGTGCGTCGAAGTTTGCCATTTGGGGTATGATGCAGTCGATAAACTATGAATGGAAGCCTCTGGGCATTGATATCACTGTTTTTGCACCGCCACCGATAGATACACCACTCACCCGAGCTGAAGTCGGTGTCATGTCACAAGCGGGCGTTGGTATGAAAAAGTTAGCAGGCGAGCTTAAAATAGAAAACGCAGTTAAATCTATGCTCAAAGGGGTAGAAAACCGAAAGTTTTTAGTCGTACCTGGTGTAATGGCAAACTTCATTAGATTACAACAGCGTATTTTCCCCGTTAGTTGGGTCAATTGGGTAGGCGGCAAAATGGTGGCTTTTTCACTTAGGAAATAGCATTTCTAAAAATGGCTTATTTGCATTAATATTTCGCTGCCAACACACTTTTAATCAGTAAGTCAAAAATAATCCCCATAAAAAGTCGTCACCCAACATTGAGTTAGGTGACGCTTTTTTATGACAAGTTCTCTACACTAGCTATTATCGTTAATCTTAATTCTAGTCTAACGTTTGCACACCGCCACCATTAACAAATAACGTCTGTCCACTCACCCATTCAGAGATAGGCGCCGCAAAATACAGCATCGCACCAGCGATATCATCGGCTTCGCCTAAGCGTTTGATAGGCGTATGCGATAGCATTCTCTCTTCTATCTCAGGTGTCAATACGCTCTCTAACGCCGCTGTACGTGTGGCACCAGGGCCAACAGCATTAATGCGTACCTCAGGACCGAAGTCATGCGTTAGGTTTGCCACCATATGATTGACAGCCGCTTTTGAGCCTCCATAACCGCTCATATTCGGGCTCTTATTGATACTTGACATCGAGGTAGTAAATACAATCGATCCATAACCTGATTCTTTCATGTATGGCACGCACAGCTGACACAAGCGCCACCCACTAAAAACGTTTAATTCAAAATCACGGCGAATGTCATCAACCGATATTTTGGTAGGATTTTCACGACCGCCACCACCACCGCCCGCATTGTTGATTAAGACGTTAACAGTGCCAAATTCAGCGACAACCTTATCTACCATCGCGACCAAATCATCATCTTTTAAAATATTACATTCAATCGCTAAAGCTTTTACCCCAAGGGCCTCAATATCTTTTACTGCTGCTTGGGCATCTTCAATTTTTAAGTCGGCAATGGCAATGTTGGCACCAGCTTCTGCCAAACGTAGCGCCGTGGCTTTACCAATACCATTAGCGCCGCCCGTCACAATCGCTATCTTTCCAGACAAATCAAACAATTCGTCGAATGCTTTATGTTGAAAATTTTGCATACTCATTCCTTATAATAGTTATTTATATAATTTTTATCTGGTCGTTAAGAATTTGGTTATTACTTATATGTAATTAACCTTATAATTATGCGTGTTTCAACTTGATTTGATGTGACAAATTGACCGTCTTTTGTAACGGTCGTCTTCAATATAAAATTGATTTACGTTAAAAGTTATACAGTGCTACTGAGAAGAATTTTATGCATAAAAAAAGCCTCACATCTTATAAGATGTGAGGCTTTAGTGCTTTTGCAAGCCATATTTGGAGCGGGAAAAGAGATTCGAACTCTCGACCCCAACCTTGGCAAGGTTATGCTCTACCACTGAGCTATTCCCGCTAAATATCAAATCGCAATGTTGTTAACAACGACTACGTCTCGATAGGCTGGCTATTTTAGCAAATATTCCGTGCGTGTCAACAGCTTTTTTCAAATTTTTAATTAAGGTATGGTTTTTTGAATCTACTTTAAGACAAAACTATGTATAGGGTATTGATTCTAGGCGGTATTTCAATTTACATTATCAAGATAATAATTTTAAATAAATAGAGGAAATAATAGCAGTCTAATCTTTTTGCCTGCTTACTCTATGTTGACAACGTTAAAACGCCAATAAAATACGACTTTTCCATAGAAATTATAGGAATAGAAGTGCTTGCGCACAAATGATAAAGCGGCTTTACATTCTTTAACCACTTCCATCAGTGCTTGTGCTAACTGCTTACCTTTTAATATCACTTACAATCCTACTGCCTATTGTTACTTTTTCTGTCTAGGTTTTAGGTTGTTAACATTATTATACTTATGGCCAATGACAGTTGCGGTAAAATTTCACTGTTTTGGTAGATCGGCAAATGGTAGCAATACTTCAATAATAAGCTACCCTTTCCCCTACTGTTTTGATATTGGCATTGTTCCACTTTATTTTTCCATTTACAGCGAGGACGTTTATTATGAAAAAACTACTTACCACAACAGTTATGGCCGCATCATTGTCGGCATTGGCCATGACCGGTTGTTCTAGTACAACCAGTACTGGTGCCGTCGGCGTTGACCGTCAGCAACTATTATTAGTATCAAACGAGCAAGTATTGCAGCTCTCAGCTCAGAGTTATAATAAGACAGTACAAGAAGCACGAGCGAAACGCTTGCTTGATACTAATACCGCTCAGCTCAATCGCTTAAGAACAATCTCTAATCGTCTGGTCGGTCAAGTGGGCGTTTATCGCCCCGATGCGACAAGATGGCCATGGGAAGTACATACGATTAAATCTAACGACTTGAATGCTTTTGTTCTGCCAGGTGGTAAAATCATGTTCTACACCGGTATTATCGACCGCTTAAATTTAACGGACGATGAAATTGCTGCAATTATGGGTCATGAGATGTCTCATGCACTCCGCGAGCACTCACGTGAGCGCTTATCACGTCAATATGCGACTCAAACCGGTATTGGTATGGCAGCGAGCATCTTTGGTCTATCACAAGGACAAGCACAACTTGCGAACGTTGCAGGGGACTTGGGTCTGAGCCGTCCACACAGTCGTACACAGGAAGCGGAAGCCGATCAAATCGGTCTTGAGCTCATGGCTCGTGCCGGTTATAACCCACAAGCAGCGATTACCTTGTGGCAAAAAATGCAGCGCGCTAGCAAAGGCGAGCCACCACAATTTTTAAGCACTCACCCAACCAGTAGCAACCGTATTGCTGAGTTGCAGGCATTGATGCCTAAAGTGATGCCGCTTTATCAAAAATCACGTCGTTAATTATGTCTAGATACTAATGTCATTGTAACTACTGATTTATGATAAAAGCAGAGTGTAATAGTTATTACACTCTGCTTTTTTATGCGTGTTGCTAAAACCTTTTATAGTGGATTCACTTTAAAAAAAATACAGTGCGAGTGCGACTGGGATGAATTGTTCGTAGCCTCTGTAATAGCAGCAAATAAGGAAAACTTATACCAGTTACATCTAATTATTAACGTATCGACTTTATAGTAAACGGACTATCACACGTCGATAAACGGTCACTTAATGCTGCATAGCGGCACAGTGAACTGCGTCTGCTATAATGGGCGCAATCAGCCATCTAAATGGCTAAGCCCTATAAAATAAAGGATGATTATGACTATCAATACGTCTTCTAACACTCCGACCGCTGACGCTCTTAATAATGAGCTACAGGCTTTGCAAGCGCAGCATATTGAGCTGGTAAATGAATCGATGAATCATGCGGGCTACTTTTACGGTAAAGAAAGCCATTTTAAACTGACCATTGTTAGTGATGCCTTTGAAGGCAAACGTCTGGTTGCGCGTCATCAGCTGGTATATGCTCTAGCAAACTCGCTACTGACCTCACAAGGTGGTCAAATCCACGCATTAGCTATTCATGCTTATACGCCGACAGAGTGGCAAGGTCAAAGCCCTGATAGTCCATTATGTGCTGGACAGAATAAAGGCTAGTTGGCTGTTTTATTGTGCGCTATTTTTAAATCTTTACCATTGCATACTGTCATTAAAAATTATGATTAGACATTATCTTCAAATACTGTAAATCAGCTGATAAACGGCAACTTTAAAGGAAATTCTACCCAATGAAACATTTACATATGCTCATGGCAGTCCTGTTGATTACGGCGTTTTTATATCAAAGCTATCTGGTATTAAGCGCAAACAAGCAAATGCCATTTGCACTCAAAATCTCTACCCATATCCTCTATGCCGTTATTATTCTTTCAGGGGCTGGTATGCTCATGCAGTTGATGAGTGCCAATGCGCCTGTACAATGGGTGTTTGCAAAAATCATCTTGCTCGTTGCAGCCCTTAGCGCCAGTATCAAAGCCTTTAATAACAATGCAACATTGAGCCAAAGAAAAACCGGTATTCTGATTGCAGGTGTGGCTTATATCGGCATCGTGGTGCTTGCCTTTAGCAAACCGGGTAATTTATTTTAATCCTTGCTAAACGATATATTTTTCAATATCTTAATCGCCTATTTTTTGCTATCTTAAATAAATGCGCATTTCTAAAATGCCCTGTTTAAAATGGAATGTTCTTCATTAACGTCAAAACAGATATTGATTAAGGACAGCAGCAATTAACAAGCACGGTAAACAAACTCATTTAGCTTATGGAGACACTATGAAAACTCTTACTGCAGCAACATTACTGGCAACAGCTGGCGTTTTTGGTCTCTCAGGCTGCGCCTCAACGGGTAATATCACCCCGCAATATGTGCCACCAAGCACTTACCAAGGTTATGATTGCCAAGCGCTTAGCCAAGAATATAGCCGCGTCAATCGCTATGTCGATGCAGCACGCAATGAGCAATCCACCCTATCTGCTTCAGGTGTTGGCGTTGGGGTTTCGGCTGGACGCTGGGGTATCTCCCCTAATATCAGCTTTGGCGTTGGTCAAAGCAACAATACTAAAGCGCGCGATGCCAAGCTATCAAGACTGTATGGCGAGCGTGATGCCATCATTCAGTCTGCCCGTATCCAGCGTTGTGGCTTTGCCAATGGTATTAAGATTTATGGTGAGTAATGCTCGATAGCTCGTGTTTAAATAGCTCATGTTTAATAGTTTATTATTCCAATGACGTTAAACGCTGTTCAAAAGAAAAAAGCCAATACGCGATAAGCATATTGGCTTTTTTTGTGTCTCACTATCAGGAATAAAAACTCAAGCAACACTTATGCGTTTAAGCTTTTTACCCACTGCACAATTTGGTCGCTAGGTAAGGCACCAGATTGGCGCGCGACTTCTTTGCCATTTTTAAAAGCAACCATCGTCGGCAAGCTACGAATATTATAAGGTGCCGCCGCTTGCTCGTATTTATCGGTTTGTATTTTGGCAAAAACCACTTGCGGCAACTGACTGGCCGCCGCTTTAAACTGCGGCGCCATCATTAGACAAGGCTGACACCAACTCGCCCAAAAATCAACGATGGTCAATACCTCATTTTTTTGTATGACTTTGCTAACCATCTGGGCGTTTAGCTCATGCGGACTGGCCGTTAATAATGGCTGACCACATTTACCGCAGTTAGGTGCCGCATTTAGACGTGTGGCGGGTACGCGATTGGTTGCCTGACAATGCGGGCAGACCAGATGAGAGTTTTGCTCACTCATTATACAACTCCTTTATATATAGCTTTGGCGCGCGTCTTAATAGAGAGCCCATGCTCACTGCTAATGGATGACTCGTAAAATCTTAATCACGCTTTTTATATTGGCTTCATTTCGTTATGCAACTTATAATACAGATTAGCATTAGGATAGCCGCTGCTCGTATTGTGCTTGCGTAACTTTTAGCTTAGTTATACTTAATTCTTAACAGTTATTTTTCATTTTTTTTAAATTCAATTAATAATTAAAGCGCATTAATCGGTACTTTTAGATAACGGGTGCCATTATCTTCTGGTTTTGGAAAATGACCAGCATCGATATTAAGTTGTACTGACGGGATAATCAGCCGCGGCATCTCTAGATTGGCATCGCGGCGCTCACGCATCTCGACAAACTCAGCTTCATTAATGCCGTCTTTAACATGGATATTACCGAGCTTTTGCGCCGCCACCGTCGTGGTTGGGCAGTGCTTGCGACCTTGACTCGGATAGTCATGGCACAGATACATCATGGTCTCATCAGGAAGTGCCAGCAGTTTTTGGATAGACTGATACAGAGTTTTGGCATCTCCTCCCGGAAAGTCACAGCGCGCCGTACCCACATCTGGGGCAAATAGCGTATCACCGACAAATACCACGGTTTTTTCATCGTCAGCGGCAAGATACGCCATGTCGGCGCGCGTATGGCCGGGCACATACATGGCAGTAATCATAATGCCGCCAAGTGCCAAAGTTTCTCCATCATCGGTCAAGATATCAAACTGACTGGCATCAGTACGAAAGCTGGTATCAAAGTTAAAAATTTGCTTAAATATTTTTTGCACTTCAGTGATATGTTGACCGATGACCAGTTTGCCACCAAGTGTCTCTTTTACATGAATAGCGGCCGATATATGATCGGCATGGGCATGGGTTTCTATAATATAAACCAGCGCCCAACCCTGCTCACGCACGAACGCTATCACCTTATCGACACTAGCGGTATCCGTGCGTCCTGACTTGGCATCGAAATCCAAAACAGGGTCGATAATGGCACACACTTGCTGCTGCACATCAGCGAGTACATGGGTGTAGGTTTCTGTGTCGCTATGTAAGAAAGAATGAACTTGCATGGCTACCTCTTTGTTTTTATATGAATTTTTTAATATCTAATGATGTCTTACGTATAATAAATACTTGTTTATAATATTTGCATGTACATAATACCTATCTTGCATACTACTATAGCAACCAGCCAACAATTTATCAATTTATATAATGTAAATAATGATAACTTGCTATAAATTGCGATATCATTGATAATTAACTATATATAACCATATCTTATCTATAAACTTTGCCTTTTTTATCTATATCTTAAATAAGGAGTTCGCCCTGACTACTTCAACTTCAGCATTGAGCACGTCTACTCATCACACTGGTAAGCCTGTATCTGCCAGCGTAGCAGACTTTGCACCCAAAGACCTTGCTGAGCAAATGCAACATGCATCTATGCAAGCCAGTCAATTATTAAAGTCGCTCTCGCATCCAGATCGCTTATTACTGCTATGTCAGCTGACCCAAGGTGAGTACTGCGTCAGCGAGCTTGAAGACTTAGTCGGTGTCGGGCAGCCAAGCTTGTCGCAGCAGCTGGGTATCTTACGTAAAGATGAGCTGGTGACGACCCGCCGCGAGGGTAAGCAAATCTATTATAGTATCGCAAGCGACGATGCGTTATCGGTACTACAGTTATTGTATGAACGCTTTTGTGCCAAAACAGACACCTAACTGGTTATTTAGCTCTTAGCTGTTCTTAAATTTCTTTATTGTGATGACCTATTGCTATGCCTTCTATCGCTGCTCGCCTGATTCCTGCTTGGCTACGTCAGTACCAACTGTCTGCCCTGCCGACTGACGTCATCGCGGGATTGGTCGTTGGGGTGCTCGTCATTCCGCAAAGCTTAGGTTATGCGGTGCTAGCAGGATTGCCACCTGTTTATGGACTCTATGCGGCTATCGTACCCGTGCTGGTGTACGCATGGATAGGCTCGAGTAATGTACAAGCTGTAGGTCCCGTCGCTATCACCGCGATTATGACGGCGAGTAGTTTGCATCCTTATGCCAATGAGGGCACGCAGCAATATATATTAATGGCCAGTTTACTGTCATTGATGGTTGGCACGATGTTATGGCTGGCAGGTCGGCTTAAGCTTGGCTGGATTATGCAGTTTATCAGTCGCGGTGTGTCTGCTGGTTTTATCAGCGGTGCAGCGGTACTAATTTTTGTCAGTCAGCTTAAATATCTGACAGGGATTCCTATTGCAGGTAATGGCCTCATCGGTTATTTATCGAGTATGCAGATGTACGCTCGCCAGCTGCATCCGCTAACCTTAGTTATTGGAGTCATTGCTTTTACGCTGTTATTTGCCAACCGTTATGCGAGCAAATGGGTTTGGCGCTCTTGGTTGTCAGCTTCTTATGCTAAGTGGGCTGAGCGTCTATTTCCGCTTATTTTACTTGGTCTTGCCATCGTGTTAAGTATAAGCTTACACTGGACAACGCACGGCGTGGCAACGATTAGTACTATTCCGCAGGGTCTGCCTACTTTTACCCTGCCGTATATGCCAGATTTTCATGAAGCGCTCAACCTACTACCGAGCGCCGGTTTGATGGCATTGATTATCTTTGTTTCAAGCAGTTCCGTTGCTAGCAATTACGCACGCCTGCGCGGTGAAACCTTTGATGCCAATCGTGAGCTTACTGGTTTGGGTCTGGCCAATATGGCGGGCGGATTCTTTCAAAGCTTTACGGTCGCTGGCGGCTTTTCACGTACTGCGATGAATGCTGACTCAGGTGCCAAAACACCAGTCGCAAGCTTGGTAACGATACTGGTCATGATTGCAGCATTAATCGCTTTTGGCAATTTATTAGCGCCACTGCCCTATGCTTTATTGGGCGCGACTATCATGGCATCGATTGTCGGTCTCATTGATATGGCGACTTTAAAGTCAGCATGGCAACGCGACCGCTTAGATGCAGCAAGCTTTCTGGCGGCATTTATCGGCGTACTGATATTTGGGTTAAATACTGGCTTGGTCATCGGTTTGATGGTGTCGTTTGCCAGCCTAATTTGGCAATCGAGTAAACCGCATGTCGCCGTTGTTGGTCAGCTAGCGGGCACAGGACACTTTCGCAACATCAATCGTCATGATGTGGTGACCTTTAGCAATTTATTAATGCTGCGTATTGATGAAAGCTTGTTTTTTGGCAATAGTGAATCGGTGCATCGCAGGGTCATACAAGCGACGCTGCAGTACCCCGAAGCGCATGAAATTATTCTTATTATGTCGGCGGTCAATCATATTGACTTGACCGGACAAGAGATGCTTATTAGCCTCAATCAAGAGCTGTTGAATCAAAAAAAGCACTTAAGCTTTAGCTTTATCAAGGGACCGGTGATGGACATCATTGAGCATACACCAGTTATTACTCATCTATCAGGGCAGGTTTATTTGAGCACCATGGATGCGGTCAACGCGCTTAAGGATGTTTAATAACACTGCATTTATGCAACTCAAGTTAAATTATTAATAAGCGTTATTGTAAGTGTCAAAACATCAGTGATAAAAGCTTAATTATAAAACATCATTGACAAAACAGAGATATGATAAAAGCTGTGTTATGCTAAATTACTATTAGCTTTAATATTACTTTCTTTGTAAATACAAAAAACTCTAATACCATTTAATATATGCGACCTAAGCTACTTATGACCGATGATTTAACCATTTATAAGCAAATTTACCCAAGCCAATGCGTCAAGATTGCCGAGCTTGGCTACCGCTCTGTGCTCAATATTCGACCTGACGCTGAGACAGAGACGCAGCCTAATAGCTGTGATTTCACCCATGCGACGGCAAAGGCTAACCTCACCTATCAGCATTTGCCATTTGATGATGAGCGTTTAAGCATGGCGACTGTCGAGCAATTTGCGGCATTTTATCGCACCATGCCAAAACCCATCCTGATGTTTTGCGGCACAGGTGCACGCGCCAAATTACTGTATCAAAGTGCGCTGATGCAAGGCTTGTTGTAGAGAGCAGATATACTTTATTGAAATACTTTAATCTAAGCGTAAAAGTTTCATTTTTACGCTAAAAAATAACAAGGAGCTCTTATGAGCCATCAAGTTAGTATTACCGGACAAATCACCCCTGATCAAGTACCTATGATTGCTGAAAATGGTTTTAAAACCATTATTAACAACCGTCCAGATGGTGAAGAGCCGAATCAACCTACCAGTGCTGAGATTGAAGCCGCTGCTAAAAAAGCAGGGCTTGCTTATAAAGAAGTATCTTTCGCCGGTAGTGAGCTCAATCAAAACCATGTCGAAGCATTTGCTGACTTTTTTAACCAAGCTGAGCAGCCAATGCTAATTTTTTGCCGTACCGGTAACCGCTCAACAGGTATCTACGAAGCGGCAAAGCGTATGGACTTGTTAGACGATTAATACTGATTTAAATATAATTGTCATTGCTTAAAAAACGCCTGTCCAAACTTTGGATGGGCATTTTTTTGCATATTACTCAACTATAGACTGGTTAATTTTTAATATTGGAGACATAATAAAATCCTACTGATACTCCTTAATAGGACTTTATGATGCAAAAACCGTTACTCATCATTGGCAATAAAAATTATTCGTCGTGGTCATTGCGAGTTTGGCTACTACTCAAAGCATTTAATATTGATTTCGATGAGCAATTGATTGAGCTCTTTCATTCATCAGCGACAGTTATTCTCAATGAACATGCGCCAACAGGCAAAGTACCGGTTCTAGTCTATGCTCAAGGTGATGATAAAGTCACGGTCTGGGATACCTTAGCGATTACTATTCACGCCAATGATTATCTGACGAACTTAGATGTTTGGACAGGAATGAGTAAGTCTAATACTAACAGCAATACCAGCAACAGAATAAACAGCGCTTATTGCCAAAGCATTATCGCTGAGATGCACTCAGGTCTAATGGGCATTCGTAGTGAGATGCCGATGAACATTCGAGCTACCGCGAAGATACAACCAAGCGCTGCCTGTCTAAGTGATATTGCACGTATAGAAAATATCTTTGCAGATTGTTTAAAGAATCGCCCAAAAGACAGCTACCTATTTGGACTATTCACGGCTGCCGATGCTTTTTTCGCCCCTGTGGTTCTACGCTTGCGGACTTATGTGGATGCCTCGGGCATACAGTTGAAACCGATGACGAAACAGTATTGTGAAACGATGTTAAACAATACTCATCTACAAACTTGGCAAGAAGCAGCACTCAATGAAACTCGTGTGATTAAAGAAGACGAAGCGGGTAAATTACTTTCGATAGCTGGTGTATTGGCAAGTTAAAAATCTATCAAAGCCAAAATCAAACGTTTGCTAAATTTTTCATAACGCTTAAGATGATAGGAATACAAGGACTGTGATCTATTTAGCAAGTTACTTTTAATACGCTTTCAATATGTGTTCAATATGTCTTTAATACGCCTCTACATTTAACAAGGAATGTTCCATGAGTAATACCGCGTTAGCTTTGCTGCCGTTAGCCCTTGCCTACATTATGTTTACCTTAGGGACAGGGCTCAAGCCCAGTGATTTTAAGGTTATCGCAAGTAATCCCAAAGCATTCTTTGTGGGTTTGGTAAACCAAGTTATCTTTGTACCACTTGTGGCTTTAGCAGTCGTCTTACTAATGTCGCCACCACCCGCCATCGCCTTTGGTATCATGCTAATTAGCTTTTGCCCAGGCGGCGTGACCAGTAACATGCTCACCTACTATGCTAAAGGTAATGTAGCGCTGTCAGTGGCGCTCACGGGCGTGGTCAGTCTGTTATCAGTGGTGACACTGCCTATCTTAATCACTTTGGCTTTTAATTATTTTATGAAAGACCAAGCAGGCTCTATCAGCGCGCTAAAAATTGGTGTAGTGATGTTTCTATTGACTACCTTACCTGTGACCCTAGGTATGCTTGCACGTTATAAATTTACTGATTTTATGGTGCGTAGAAGCAGCATTCTAAATGGCTTAGCCAGTCTCTTTTTTGTCTTAATTGTCTTTGCTGCTATTGCGACCAACTGGCAATTACTACAAGAGCAGCTGACGTCTATTGGACTTGAGCTAGTCTTTATCATTATCATCTTATTTGCGTTAAGTATTTTAACTTCTAAAGCCATGCAGCTCAGCTGGTTTGATACCAAAACCATCGCTATTGAGACCAGTATTCAAAACAGCACAACTGCGATTACCTTAGCACCTATTATCATGGGAACAGCCGTTGGTCTACCTGCTATCGCTTTACCCGCTGCTGTCTATGGTGTGTTGATGTATGTGGTTGCGCTGCCCGTGATTGCGTTGATTCGGAATAAAAACTGATTGTATAAGCACAAAAAAAGCCATCTCCAATGAGATGGCTTTTAACATTAAATTTAAAGCTAAATAACTTATTGCATTACCAAGTATTCAAATGCTGATAATGCTGCTTTTGAACCTTCGCCCATCGCAATATTAATCTGCTTAAAGGGCACAGTGGTCACGTCGCCACAGGCAAAGATACCTTTACGATCGGTACGGCAGCGCTCATCAATTTCAATCTCATCAAAGCGGTTTAAATCGACAAAGCCTTTGATAAACTCAGTATTTGGCACTAAGCCAATCTGAACAAATACCCCTGCAACATCAAGCTCTTTATTCTCACTGCTGCTACGATCTTGATAAACGAGAGACGATACCTTATCGTTTGTCGCTTTAATTTCTTGGGTTGCCGCACTGGTAATGATATCGATATTTGCCTTTTCTTTGGCTTTATTAATCAATACCTGATCCGCTTTCAAATCATCAGCAAACTCAAGGACGGTGACATGCTTAACAATACCTGCTAAGTCTAATGCCGCTTCGATACCAGAGTTACCCCCACCGACGACAGCGATATCTTTACCTTTAAAGAAGGGGCCATCGCAATGCGCACAGAAAGCCACGCCTTTACCGATATTCTCATCTTCACCCGGGACACCAAGCTTACGCCACTGAGCACCGGTCGCTAAGATAATACTACGCGTCTCAAAGGCCTCACCGGTATTTAGATGAATGCGATAGTTTTGCTCTTCAGTTTCGCTAATTTCTTTGACGCTGACATGCTCTTTGAGGGTAATGTCATATTCATGCAAATGCTTTTCAAAGTTCGCCGACAGCTCACTACCGGTCGTTAAAGGTACAGAGATTAAGTTCTCAATATCTTGAGTGTCTTTTACTTGCCCACCGATACGGTCAGCAACCATAGTGACTTTTAAGCCTTTACGCGCCGTGTAAATCGCCGCCGCAACGCCAGCAGGACCGGCTCCAATAATCGTCACATCTTGCTGTTCTAACTGTTCAGTGTCGTCAGCAGCTTCTGCTAATAAATCAGGAAATTGCTCTTGCAACTTCTCAATCAATTTAGCCGTGTCAATTAGACCATTAGCAAACGGCTTACCGTTTAAAAATACTGCTGGCACGCCTTGGATATTATTGGCTTCTACCTGCTCTTGGAATAATGCACCATCGATCATCTCATTACTAATGTCATCGTTTAGCAGCGCAAACTGGTTCAACGCCTGTACGACTTCTGGGCAGCTGTGGCAAGAGAGCGACACGTAAGTCTGAAACTGTAGCGGCTTATTAAAGCGCTTAATCAGCTTTTGAATACCTTCATCAAGTTTTAGCGTATGACCACCCGCTTGCAAAATCGCCAAAATCAACGAGGTAAATTCATGACCTCCAGGGATACCGCTAAAGACAATACCGGTATCGGTCAATGTACCATCGATATGGCTGATTACTTTAAAGCTAATCGGGCTTGGCAAGCTTTCATCGGTAGCTGTACTGTCAAAATTAATCTTATTTGTGGTTCCAGCAATTTTGGTCAAAAAATCTATCAGCTCAGCGCGCTTACTGTGTTCGCCACTACCCAATACAAAGGTAATTGGGCGGGTCATATTTTCACTGTAACTTTTGACTGCATCTAATAAGCTTTGGTCTATCATAATTGTTCCTCATTATTATCGAATATGTAACGTTCGCATCAGGGCTACGCGTTTAAATAGGTGAGAGTCATATGCTAGTATTGCTATTTATATGCAGCATATAACCTTTGATACCTCTATTATCAAAGGTTTGGCGGTCTTGGACAAGCTGATAAACTCAAACTTTATGTTTTATAAAACCTATCATAAATCATTATTTTTATTTAATTCCAAAATTACTTACAAATGATAATCAATACTAACCATAGTATATAGGTATTTTTTTCGCTACAATCGAGTAAAGCGGATAGAAAAACTCTGTGCGCCTGATAGCACGTTTTCTTTTATAAGTACTTGATAAACCTGTTTATTAAAAGTATTTTTTAAGAGTAAATATGCTAATGTTAAGCCTAATCGTTGTTCGGAAAAATAACGGTTTGGTTCCATAAAATCTAAGTCTCATAATCATAGCAATTCATCACAAAAATCTTAACTACTATGCGCGGATGCTTATGCAGGCTTGCGCTTCATAACAAGGATGACAAGATGAGAAAGACAGATACATGGCAAGATAACAAAGATATTATTGCTGAGCTTAAGAAAAAGGACAGTCATTTTGCGACTATTTTTGATGAGCATACCCAGCTTGATCAGCAAATCAACCAGCTAGATAAAGATTTGGTCAAACATGCCAGTCGCGATGAAGAAATTGAGCAAATGAAACGGCGAAAGCTGCATTTAAAAGATGAGATTTATAAAATAATCGATAAAAATAAATTACAATCTCATGCCTAGCATGCAGTTACTTCATGAAAAATATGGACTAGCGAAAAATAAAAATACAATCTCTTGCATGACATAACTTACAAGACATAAAAGACCCCATCAACCTAAGCTGATGGGGTCTTTTTTTATCGCATTGATATAACTAAAACTAGAATATTCAATACCACAAATATCTAAATCGTTAAGCTACTATTTAGATTTTACCAACTAAATCAAGGCTTGGTTTTAGGGTTTCTTGACCTTGTTCCCAAGCTGCTGGGCAAACTTCGCCGTCGTTTTCACGAACATACTGTGCTGCTTTTACTTTACGTAGCATATCTTTTGCGCTACGGCCGATGCCGCCAGCATGAATCTCAGCAACTTGAATTAAGCCGTCTGGATCTACTAAGAATGTACCGCGCTCAGCTAGACCGGCTTCTTCAATCATGACGTTAAAGCCACGAGTGATACGACCAGTAGGATCGCCGATCATTGGGTAAGTTACTTTGCCGATTGCTTCTGAAGAATCATGCCATGCTTTATGGGTGAAATGTGTATCGGTTGATACTGAGTACACTTCTACGCCCAAACCTTTAAGCTCTTCGTAATGAGCTGCCATGTCTTCAAGTTCAGTTGGGCAAACAAAGGTAAAGTCAGCTGGGTAAAATAAGAAGATTGCCCAGTTACCTTTTACGTCTTCTGAAGTGATGGTTTTGAACTCACCATTTACAAACGCATCTGCTGAAAATTCTGGAATTTCTTGATTGATAATAGACGCCATGATTGGCTCCTCTTTTTGATTGATTGTTGTTGAGTTAATGAGTGCTTATTGTTGGTTGTTTCTACTAACCCTTTGTTTAACTGGGCTACCTGACAAACTATACGCGAATTCTATGGTTAATCCAGTTAAAAGTTTTTAATGTGATGTTTTGTTTTATTAAACTTGTTAAACTATTCTATCTGCTTTTTTATCTGTACATCGGCATTAAATGGCTATGGTACACAAGATAAACGAGTAAAACAAATCGCATTAAAGACCTATTAATAGAGAGTTTTTATGATTACCTTACGTCAACTTGAGTTTGCCTTAGCCGTTGCCAAACATCGTCACTTTAAACGCGCAGCAGAGGATTGTAATATCTCGCAGTCTGCATTGAGCCTTGGTATCGCAGAATTAGAGAAACAGCTTGATACGCAGATTTTTGAGCGAAATAATAAGCAAGTACTGATTACGCCTATCGGTGAAGACATCCTAACGCGGGCGCAGCGCGTATTTTCGGAAGTCAATGATTTGACCACGCGCGCGCATAGTCATCAATCACCCCTTGCCTACCCTATGACTGTGGGTATCATTCCAACGATTGCGCCTTATCTGCTACCAAAAGTGTTGCCTGCGCTGCGTGAGCACTATCCAGAATTTCGTATGACCATTGTCGAGCAGCAAACGGAGCGCTTACTCGAACAAGTGCGTTACGGTCATATTGATACCGCTATTATTGCGCTGCCGTATGCGGTAGATGGCTTGCATACTTTTGAGTTCTGGGCGGAGGATTTCTTTGCCGTCTTTCCAAAAGACGACGTCCATGCCAAGCTTAAAACCATCAATGCTGATGAGCTAGCAACGGCCAATCTGATGCTATTAGGGGAAGGACATTGTTTAACCGATCAAACCTTGACGGTCTGTCATTTTGACCGTGCACAGATGAAATCAAGTTTTTCTGATGCTAGCTTAAACACCCTTATTCAAATGGCACTTGCCAATATGGGCACGACATTAGTGCCAGAGATGGCATTAGATCAGCTGCATCTGCAAAACCAAGACGCAGTTGCAGTGCCACTAGCCGAGGAAGGACCGCATCGTCATATCGCCTTCGTCACCCGTTTAAATTATGCCCGCGTCGATGATGTCAATTTATTAGGTAAGCTCTTTAAACAAGCATTTGAAGGCGCGGCTAATAAAAAATAAATCGCTAGTTTTAAATCACAGGTAGTCGCCAAATAAAGGTTAACTATGGACGGGTTGTCACAAATAGAAACTGAGCTTGCTAAGCTTTTCGAGTGGCATTTAACGGCTATTAATAGTGCTATCGAGACAGCAATATTAATAGCACTTTGGCAAGATATTGCCGTGCGCTATAACGAAAGCCAGCGCGCTTATCATAGCTTACGTCATGTTCAGCAATTATTTGCGCAGTTTAAACAGATTAAGCATCATTTGAATGAGCCGCATATCATTGCTTTGGCACTGTTTTATCATGATGTAATATATAAGCCGACGTGCTTAGATAATGAGCTAAAGAGTGCAGAATATGCCGTAGAATCGTTAACTCCTTATCTAACTGCTGAGCAATGCCAACATATCTACGCGCTGATTATGATGACGGCTAGCCATCAAATTGCTGACATTGATGAATGGTCATACAAAGCTAGAAAAAGCGATGCCGCCTATTTACTAGATATGGACTTAAGTATTTTAGGGGCATCTTGGTCGGAGTATGAACAGTACGCGCAAGCTATCCGCCAAGAATATGCGCATATCTCAAACGAAGATTATCGCGTTGGACGCATAGCAGTATTAAAAGGATTATTAGCGCATCCAACGCTTTATCTAACTGATTATTACTCTACGCGGTTAGAAATGCCGGCTCGACGAAACATCAAGCGTGAGATTACTTCGCTCGCATCTTAATAAATAACTCACTGCCCTGCCGTGCGGGATGTGAGTTATCGCTTGGTTCTATGATTTCAATATCAAAACGAGTCGAAAAACGCTGATGGTACTCCTCTTTTGTGCCGCCAAATGGTGGCTCTTGTCGCCCGAAATCTTTATCAAACAGTAAACCAACCAGCTTACCATTCGGTTTCAATAATGCTGCCATCTGCGCTATATATTCATCACGGCGCGCAGGATTTATGGCACAAAAAAACGTCTGCTCCAGCACCCAATCAAACTGATATTGCTCAGCTGATAGCTCAAAAAAGTCAGCACAGATTAAATTCTCAGCTGGAAAGCTAGGATAACGCTTAGCAAATGCTTGAATGGGCGCAGGCGCAAAATCAACCAAGGTGACATTGGTAAAACCTTGCTCATGCAGATAACCGACCTCGTAAGCATTACCTGCTCCCGGTACTAGAATAGCTTGATCTTTAGCGGATTCAGGTAATTGATCAATATAAGCTTTAAGTGGTGGTGACACCTGTCCCATATCCCAGCCGATACTGTCTTGCTCATAACGCTGCTGCCAAAACTGCACTTGATTGACGTTTTCCATATCACATCCTTGTCTCGATAAAGAACCTTATCTTAGCAGATTAAGGCATGACATCCGGTTATTTGAAGTAGGCTATCCTTTAATCTAGCTGACCTGTTTTACCTGCCAGCATATTATGCCAATACTGATAATCGGGCATGGCGGTCGCCACCGTTTGCCAAAAGGCGCGGCTATGATTGGCATGATGCAGATGACACAGCTCATGGACGATGACGTATTCGGTACATTCAATAGGATAAGCAGGCAGATACACAGATAACCAAATTCGGCGCGCACGCGTGTTACAACTACCCCAGCGCGTATGCATTTTTTTTAGGCGTATCTCATTAGCGTGAGCACCAACAATTGGTTGCCATTCTTTAAATAATGCAGGTACAACTTCAGAAAGCTGTTGCCGATAGTAGGCAATCTTTTCATCATGACTCAGCGTGAACGATTGCTTTACACCCCACAATAGCAGCGTGTTATCGGCAATCGAAGCATCTTTTAAAGGGATTCGCTTGCGTTTATATTGTTCTAAAACTTGCGCATGATTTTCTATTGCCCATGGCACGCGTTTCTCTATAGCGAGTGCGGCTTGCGCTGAGCTAATAGATAACGGCACAGAAACTAGCAGTTTATGGGGTTTTAAGCGAAAGTTGATATTTTTAACCCGCTTCTTGCTGATATGTAGCTCAATATCCGCTTGCGCCAAATAATGTATAGATTTCTCTAGTAAAAGTGACTGGTATGCAGACGGCATATTCATACTCACAGCGCTTGCAAGTGATTGTCAAACGACATCATATGACATTTGCTGTCTTTAAGAATACGCTCATTTTTCTCTACAGCATTCATTTTTGCCGCTGCCAAGTTATTAACAGTTAACGCGGTTAACTGACCTTGACCATCACTAACAATAAAGCCTGATTGCTCATCACGACTATCTATATTATCAGTGCATTTGCTATACAGTACTGCTGCTCCTGCACAATCTGGCAGGCTAACATCATCTATCAAGGTGTGAGTATTTAAATCATAGAGCGCCGCACAGCCGCCAATCGGTGTGGTTACGCATAATAAGTTACGCCCACTATCGACCGCCACACTGGCGATATATTGATGAAAGCGTTGCCATTGATTATTGGGCATAATAAGCGCTTTAAAATCAGCATCACCGCGTTTATGAGTCAATACTAGCGGCACATTGATATGCTTTTCACCTTGAAACTGAATACCTATCATCACCGTTCCATCGTTATGCATGGCCAGGTGACGTACGCTCATTTGATTGTGTTCAGGCATAATTTGCTCAAGTAAAGCACCAGTATGACGATTGAGGTAAACCAATGATGGACGCATGCTATCTAGATTGAGTTCTTCACGCGACGCTTGTTCGGTTTTGATACCGCCGTTAGCAATTACTAACGTCTCGCCGTCAGGATGCATAATCAGCTCATGCGGACCAATGCCATGCGAGTCAAATTCTGCTATTTTTTTATAATTGTCATCAGCATCATAGATACCGATTTTACCGTCCAAACTTATCGTATCGTTTTCGGTGACATAGAGCAACTTACCATCAAGGATATAACAAGCATGCCCATAGAAATGACGATTACTTGATGCTTTAATAGCAAATTTTACTTGTCCATTCGCCGTGTCTAATACCCAAAACTTTTCACTCGGACGACGACCCATCACTACGACATCACGATTTTTTTTATGGTTAGCAGATGTGCTTTTACGGTCAAAAATAGGCTGAACAACAATATCGTGGACACGTTCAGGCATAGTGGTTTGCCAGACGATTTGTCTATCGGCATCGATACCAACCACGCCAAAGTCATTTCCATTATGACAGGCCTCAGCGCTACCATCATTTGCTAACCCGATATTTTTTGGCATGGAGGCGACACCGCTAACCCAGCAAACGGTGCGCGGCAATACGGTAGTGGTATGTGCGGCGCTAAATTCAGTTGCGCCGTTAGTATAGGTGTGTTGCTTATCCTCTATCGGTAAACGATAAGCCTGTTGCCATGCAGTTGTAGCTTGCTGACAAGCATGGCGAAACTGTACGAGCTCGCGTTTTAGTGTTGAGCTTAGCGACTGCAACTGCGAGCGCATACCTACCGCATAATCTTGCAAGCTAGCATCAGGATGACGCTGCTTACGATAACGATGATGGATACTAACAAGCGCGGCTGTACCCATGAAAGCAGACAGCATGGTCAATGCCGATGTCACAAACAGCTCAGAATTAGGCTGATTCTCTTGTGGCTGCTGTTGTGAATGACTTGCTATTTTAGTATTTAGAGAATGCATTTTTTAATCGCCATCAGTGCTGTTAAAACCCACACGGATACCGAGCGTCGGAATTAATTGGCGTTTAATGATGCGCGTAATAGTCGTCAGCTTATCATACAGCTCTTGCTGGGTGGCTTTATCGGCAGTCGCTAGGTCTTCTGGCATTTGCGCCAATAACGTGGTCGCATCAGCAAGCGCAGTCGATAGATTATCCGCCACTGCGTTTTCATTATTGCTGCCAAGAATAGCGGTTAAGACGGGATCGGTCATTGCTTTATTGAGCGTGGCCAATTTAGCATTGATAATCGCGCGGCTTTGCCCTGCGGTGGCAGCTGGCAGGTGACCTTTTTTCTTACCGGTTAAGCCTAATGGCTGATCAATGGCATTGGACTTCATGGTCTCAACCAGTGACAATAAAGAATTAAACCATTGATTCAATCCTTGATCGCTTTTAGCTGTTTTATCAATGGCTAATAGATCAGTAGCATTCTGCTGCCAGTTTTTCTCAATATCTTTAAGGCGCGTGCTTAAGGCACTGCTTGCGGTCAGCACATAAGCACATTGACCAGCATCCAAGCTATCATTGGCATATAACGCTTCTTCTAATCCTGGTATACCTTGGACAATAGCGCTCTCATTAGCCAGTTGCTCAGCGGTAAGCTTGGGATTGGCAGCAATGAGATCGGCAACGCCACCATGCACCAGACCGCGCTCATCAGGATAATAATTGATATATAAATTACTCATGCTCGCCGTCGCTGGTCCAAAATTAATCATCTCAGCGCCAGCCCATGCTTGTGCGAGCACCAACCATTGTTCGCGCAATTCTTTTAGCGCATCACCGCTGACCTGCGCTTGCTGACAATGCTTTTGTGCCAACTCATGCAATAAATCACTCTGCTTCGCTGCATCTGCATAAGCTGGAATAACAATGTCATTTGCCACATGGGTCAAATAGGTCTTTTCAGTATCGTCACTAATATCGACAGCGGTAATTTTATCTGTACTATTGTCTTTTTCAGCTGTAGCCGTAGAAGTAGCGCTATCTTGTGTAACTTGGCTATCTACTTCTGGCGCTTTGCTCTCATCAGCAGGTTTTACGCAGCTGATGAGGATACCCGCACTTATTGCTGATAGTGCCATTGCTAGAGCATGGTTTATTTTCATAGGTTTCTCGGTATTTATATGGCTATTTATATGAGCAATTATTCAAATCTATATACTTGATGAGGATAGCTTTTAAATGGCTTTTAAAGCCCGTAGCCTAACTCTTATAACGACTTTAAGAACGCATTTAATTCACTACGACCTTGTTTATCAAGCTTAAGCACCTTTTGTTTCTGCTTTTCAGCTTCACCGCCATGCCATAGCACCGCTTCCATCAGCGTACGGGCACGACCATCATGTAAAAACGTCGCTTGCGAATCCACGGTTTGCGCCAGCCCAATGCCCCATAGTGCAGGCGTGCGCCATTCATAGGAGTTGGCTAAAAACTCAACTTGTAAATCTTTTGATGGTAGCTTGCCAGCAATGGTACGATCGGCAAGATCATTTCCCATGTCATGTAACAATAAATCGGTATAAGGATAAATCACTTGCCCATGCTGCTCAAGATGGTCATCGTCAGTTTTTGGCAACTGATAGCGTGGCGTATGACAGCTTTGACAACCCATATCATAAAAGCGTTTTTTGCCTCCTAATACTAGCTTATCATCAGCATTGCGGCGATGCGGCACTGCCAGATTACGAGTATAGAATTCAACAAACTTGACCACCTCATCATTGACTTCAACTGGTAGTTTGCCATTACCTTGCTCATCAGCACCCGTTGCCGCATTTATACAAGCGGCCTGCGTTGGCATGCAAGATTCATGCGGACGAATATTGGAAGTCAGTCCCATATCTTCATTAAAGGCACTTTGGTTTTGAGTAATCAATTTAGTTTGGCCAGCTTTCCAGCCAAAGCGACCTAATGTCACTTTACCCGTTTGCGGATCCATAACCCAGTTGAATTTGCCACTGATATCATCATTGGCTTTATTTGTCTTTATAGCTTGCTTTTTAATAGCTTCGTCTGGGATTTGCTCGAGTAGCCCAAGCCCAATCATAGGTAAAGCCACACGTGGTGACACCATCAGCTCATCATTAAATGCACCATAACCGGGTTTGGCTAATTTAAAGGTTGGCGACCGCAACGTTTCGACATGACCATCAGCAAAGGTAACGGGTTTATCTTTCCACTGTACCGCAATTCGTGCTTCAGCAGGTACGCCTTGAATACCGCGGTCCTGCAATTGACCACCATACATAGGGTGCACAACTTTTTCTATTAAGGAATCTTTTAATTTTTGTCGCTGCTCATCGGTAGTAGCAGGCATAGCAAGACGGATGAGCAAGCTATCAGCATCATCTTCACTGCTCATAGGCGCATGACCGCGACCGTCTTTGATATGACAGGATTGACAGGCAGCCACGTTAAATAAAGCCCCAAGACCATCACGGCTATCGGTACTCGCCGGCGCAACTACCCATGGCTGCCTAAAAAATGCATTGCCGATAAAGAAAGAACCTTTGCGTGAAGCGGTAATATTTGAGGAAGGTTTAGAGTAGCTCTCGCTAGTCGTGATACTAATACCGGTATCGCCGCCTTGCTTAATCTCTTGCGCATCAAAGCTGGCAAGCTGCTGCATAGGCACGCCAGCTAAACCCTCAATAGTCTGAACCCGTTCAAAACTAATTGCTTGAGAATGGCTGATTTCTTGGGTTTTGCCGTCATCTGTAGCATTATTAGCAACATTATTACTTGGATTGTCACTTGGCTGACAGGCGCTTATTGATAGTGCTGCACATATTATGCCTAGCGATAGCTTCAGTGGCGAATGCTTAAATATCAAAGAGGGAGAAAACGCGATAAATTGTTTAGCTTTTAACACCTTACTGCTGCTCATAGGGAACCTTAGCTCTAATATGGAGCCATTAAAATCGCGTGCTATAATTTTTTCACTTCTATTCGATAAATAATCACTGCACAACAGCCTATCTAGCTGTTTTAATACGCTATGAAAAAACACGCTGCCAACGGTAGTCGACAACATGCTTATGATACCTAAATTACTTTTCCATCAAAATAATTCTCATTCACGTATAGCGACTTATCAGGCATACTTAAAACTGTGAGCCTGCATCAGCATCTAGATTATCAATACCAACTGCTTTTGCCGCGTTTTCAATACCAGCGGTTAGCTCTTGTAAACTGGTGATACTGCTTTTAATCCAACCACGGCGTTTTTTTTGCTCTTCAGCAGAGATACCATGCTTGCTTGCTTGTCCTACCGTCGCAATCATTTGGTCGACCTTGATACCGTCTTTTTCGCCTTTATCAACAATTACCTTAAAGGCCGCTTCTACTTTAGCAAAATCAGCCGCCAGCTTATCAGCCGCCTCTGTATTACCAGTATCGATAAGATAGTGTTTAACGCCGTATCCGCCAACCGTTTTACCGGCGACGGTTTTATAGCTGCCATTAAAGACATTTTGAATACCACGGGCATTATTGGCGTAGCTTAAATGGGTTAAATCACTAAAACATTCATGCTCATCTTCGGTAGAGCCAGTGACAAAGGCTACTTGTATGCGCTCAGATGCAAGCTCACCAAGCGCTAAGCTGCCCATTTGGTACATGATTTGACGCAGACCGTTTTTGTCTTTACGTTCCATCATATCGCTACGTAAGGTGTTTTCGCTGTTAGGCTGCCACTGAGCTTCCATCGCTGTCAAATCATTAACCAACAGCTGAGTAGCGGCTTTTAAATACTGCCCACGGCGCTCGCAAATACTGGCATCAGTATTGACCGTTTCACCGCTGGTACATTCACCGTCTGTTGTTATATAGTCGCTCACCGGACGGTTGCCTGCGCCTTCACCGACGCCATTGGTATCTTGACCCCACAGCATAAACTCAATCGCATGATAGCCGGTGGTGACATTGGCTTCACTGCCACCAATCTCACTCATCTCAGCCAATAATTCAGGCGTAATGGTGGTCGTATCTTGTTTTAGGCTACCGACTGTAATGCTCTCGCTGTTAATAATATTGTCCTGACTGTTATATTCGCCCTCATAACTGTCACTCACATAATCAATCAACGCCTCATCAAGCGGCCAAGCATTTACCTGCCCTTCCCAACCATCAATACTGCCAAGCGCACGTTTGTCATTAGCAGTTACAAACCCTTCGTCAAAGCGAAATATTTCAGTCTGTGAATAAGGCTGGCGCGCAGCTTTATAAGCGGCTTTAGCAGCGTCAAGATTGGCTTCGGTCGGCGTTTCTACATAGGTATTGACTGCCGTTTGTAATAGTTTGGCAGTTTCTAAAGAATCCTTGTATGCGGCGTGTGCCATATCAGCATAGCTAATCAGCAAGCGATCGATATGTGCTTGAGCAGCAGCTGATGAGGTTGTGGTAGCGGTATTTTCTGCCCCTTGCGTCTCAGTTTGAGCAGCCGTATTTGCAGTGTTATCAGACTGTTTACTACAGCCTGAGAGCATTAGCATTCCTGCCAGTGCAGCAGCTAAAGTAGTCGGTAAAATTTTACGGCTTGGCGCTGGGCTGATATTCATACACGTCCTCGATGAGATACACTAAATAAAATAGCAAAGTAGAAGTCTAGAGAGTTAGAATGTGAGAATTTTGCAAGATAAATAGCAAATATTGATTAGAGTAGAACTGTCGATTTAACAATATCATTAGATGCTGGCAGAATTTAATACTTGCGAATTATAATGTTATTGATAACTATTATCAAATATAATTTTAAAATCCTACATAAGTTTTATGATAAATTTCAGGCAAAAAAAGACCAGCTTTGCGCTGGTCTTTTTGTTTAATTCTTTATTTTTTCTTGATTTTTAGTCAATCAATATTGATTAACGAACGCTGTTTGGTGCGTTAACCGTTAGCTCAACACGGCGGTTTTGCTGACGACCATAATCACTGTTGTTATCAGCAACTGGACGCGACTCGCCATAAGCGACTACATTGATACGGTTAGAAGCTACGCCACGTGCACTTAAGTAGTTCGCTACTGCATAAGCACGGTCACGTGATAATTTCATGTTATAAGCATCAGTACCTTTACTGTCGGTATGACCAGCGATAGTGATGGTGTTTTGGTTATATTCATTCATTGTAGAAGCAAGTTTATCAAGCGTTGGTCTAAATGATGGGTTTAAAGACGCATCATCAAATGAGAACGTAATGTTACCTGGCATAACCAAATCAATGTTACCGTTGGCGTTTGGTGTAACAGTCACGCCAGTACCAGCCATTTGCTGCTGAAGTTGCTTGGCTTGACGATCCATGTAGTAACCAACGCCTGCACCTAATGCAGCGCCAATAGCAGCATCACGACCTGTTTTGTCGCCACCTGTTGCTTTTGAGATAGTCGCGCCACCAGCTGCACCAGCTAATGCGCCAAGTGCAGACTTGTTAAGAGTCTGTTGGCCAGTGTATGGATCTGTAGCACAACCGCTTAGAGCCAAACCTGATGCTACTGCTGCAATCATTAATGTATTACGCATAATATTTCCTCTTAAGTTAAAAAAATCGATAGATAAATTTGCTTTTTATAAATATTACGTATGACAATTATCGGTCAGCAATATCGTTTAGATGTTTATCTACACTTGCCATTATTATGGCAATTGCCATCCATTTGTGTGTAATATTTTGTCACATCTATGTATGGAAAGTGCATAAGTATTTATGACTTATTGCTTAGCAACATAGCCAATTTGCTACCGCAAGTCACGTTTACAGTCGTACACTCTAATTTTTTTCTGCTAAAATCAGCCAACAAAATGATTATTTCATAAATAATATTAAGACCTGAAGCGAAATAACAACTGAACTTAGTTGAGGTATTAAATCTTTCAAAATATTAAAAAATCTATTCAAAAGTACATTGGTTCAATGAAGTATAGGCGCTTGTTAATAATGACTTGTTAAGTGTTATATCATGAGCTTTATACTCTATAGCTTTTGCCAATTAATAAGAGTCTACATTAACGACACATCAGTGATATATTTTGAGGTTGGTTAAAAAATTCTAAAAAAAGTTACGTGATTAACGAAATGAATAGGAAGGGATTGGATATGCGCTTAAACTGTGCCATACAAAAGATACACGAACGTACCCCAAAATTAGCAAAAGCCATGTCGCTTGCCACAGCAACTGGGGTCATCGCTGTCAATAGCTTTGGCGGTAGCATTCCGTTATGGCTAATGGGGGTTGGTAAAATCATCACCGGCGCTCCTATCGCCGATAAGACAGTAATTAAAATCGCTGAACACTGGATTAGCAGCAACAATGCGCTGATAGATAATATGTTGCCTCGTAAAGACTGGCGCATTCATTTACCAGATGATGTCCATATGGACGGTAAATACCTGCTGGTCAGTAACCATCAATCTTGGGTGGATACCAGTATCGTGCAATATATCAGTGAAAAACGCTTGCCGCTGACCCGCTTTTTTACTAAGTTTGAGCTGATCTATATTCCTATCGTTGGGCAAGCCTTTTACTTTTTAGACTTCCCAATGATGCGCCGCCACTCTAAAGAAGCGGTTGCTAAAAATCCTGCTCTTAAAGGTAAAGATATCGAAGAAGCAAAGCGCGCTTGTGCGTTATTAAAAGACAAGCCATTTACCTTGCTGAATTATTTGGAAGGCACGCGCTTCACCCAAGAAAAACACGATAAACAAAACTCACCCTATACCCATCTATTAAAACCACGCGCCGGTGGTTTGTCGCTGGCTATTAACGCCTTGGGCGATGACATGGATGCTATCTTAGATATGACCATCGTTTATCCTGACGGCGTACCGACCTATGGCGATTTGTGGAAAGGTAATATCAAACGCTTAGGCGTCGATGTCCGCCATATTGAAATACCTGACGAGCTGTTTGCTGGTATTAAAAACGGTGGTTACGAAAACGATGAAACAGTCAAAGCACAGATGTTTGATTGGGTCGAGCAAATTTGGCGCCAAAAAGACGAACGCATTACTGAGATGCTTGCTGAATTTGATGAGACGGCAGTGAATAAAAACCGTCATGCTTAAAGTACAGAAAGTCAGTAATAGAAAATAGCTAATTACCCTACGTTATGACGCCTTCTTAAACTTTTTCGCGCTGAAAATTTTCTATTATTAAAATTGGGTGATAGTGTCAGCGGATTTTTTCTCTAAAAAGATAATGAGTAAAATACCAAATTATAATGGTTGATGGCTTGTTTTTTGGCATGATTCATTGATAATGTGAATGACCGTTAAGACTCGTTACTTATTTGGTAGTGATTGGCCGAAAGCTACTCACTACTGATGCCATTTATCACTTAATAAGGTATGACTGTGCCCGCCTCTTCTACTACCAGCGCGCCTATAAAATCAACGTCCGCGCGCAATCAGTCCTCAGACTTATCGAATAGTCCGCCACTAAGACCGAATCGTCCCAAGCCTAATCGCTTGAAGCTGACCTATGATATCGTAATGATTATCGCCATCAGTATTGATTTATTCTTAATCAGTATTGACGCTATTTTAATGAGTGGTTTTAGTCGTGACGCGGCGCAGTGGTTGACCCTAAGTGAGGCATTAAACTGGTATCAAAGTCATATCCATGATTCGTTACGGACAGCCGGTGGCTTCTTTACCTTATTTTTGATTGTAGAGCTGCTATTACGCTGGGCTATTGCTATTAAGGAAAAAGTATATTACCGCTGGTTCTTTTTCCCTTTTGTCCACTGGTATGAAGTGTTAGGCTGTTTCCCGCAGCTGCGCGCGCTGCGTTTATTTCGCGCGGTGATTATCGGACGCCGATTATATCAATTGGGTTATCAAGTATTGCCACAGCCGTGGATTAACCGCATTAACTTTTATATCGATTTACTCTTAGAAGAGCTGTCTGACCGCGTCATCTTAACGACCATTCAAACTTTTCGGCAGCAGCTCACTGACCCTAAAATGCATAAATCGTTTATTGAATCGACCATCGCACGTAATCGCAATGAGATTGAGGCGGCAGTGTTATCACTATTGCGTAAAGAGCTGGCGCCAAAACTCCAAGCACTGACTGAGTCATCAGGTGGCGGCACTATTATCGCGACCGAAATGGGCAACGCGATTAAAGAGGGGTTGGCCAATACACCTGAGCTACGCCGCTATCTGCGCATGATACCTATTGCTGGTAGCTTAATTGAATCCCAGCTCCAGCATGTCGGGCATAATATCGGTGAAAATGTAGTATATGCGCTTAATGAGCGCCTGCTTGACGCCGAACGTCTCGATGCTTTGATGGTCGCTATTGCCAGCGGCGTCGCTCAAATCGATACCGATAACAGTGCCCTTGATACATTAATATCAAGTATTATTGCCGACAGTTTGGATGAGTTTGAGGCACAAATAAAAGTGCAGCAGTGGAAGCATCAGGACATGCTTAGGTTGTAGTATTTTTAGTCAGAGCTGGCTTAGCAAAAACAGGATTACCAAGAACGAACTACCAAAGACTGACTTAATAAGAACTGGCTTTTAATCACTATAGTTTTATATAGCCATACTTTGATAATAAAAACGGCACTGTGAACACCGCAATACAACCATTTTTGAGGATTTATATTATGACGATTTCAGACAATGAGCAGCATGCCCTTACCTCATCCAACATGCCGGCGCTAGCCTTTTATGGCAAGATGCTGACCTTTTCACGGGTGCAGTTTAGCACCGATGATTTTACAGCGATTGCCGGACAGCTTGAAACCACACTGAGCAATAAGAACAGTAATATTCCAGTATTGATTGACAGCGAGGTCGAGCAAGATTTATCGGCGTTGGTAGAGCTGCTTTGGTCTTGGGGTTTGCAACCTATCGGCGTGGTCACCGGTTTGCTTGACGCGCAAGCACGCGAGCTACGTTTGGCAATATTTCCCGCTGATGGCAAACGTATCGAGCGTATTTTACCGAGCAAAAAAGCCATTACTCAGCTGAGCCAAGTCGCAGCTACTGTGCCCAACAACAGCACTGACTCTGCAACCACCGCCGATAATACAGGCTTAATATCAGACAACCAAGCGGTTGCAGCAAGCGCGATACCTGAAGTAGCTGAAACCACCTTGACCGCAGAAACGCTTATCAGCGCTGAGCAAATTACCAGCCTCATCTACGATCAAATGCTGCGCTCAGGACAAAGCCTCAATCATGTTGGCGGTGATTTAATTTTGACCAACAGTGTCAATAGCGGTGCTGAAGCCATTACCGACAATAACTTACACGTTTATGGCCGCGCCCAAGGTCGCTTAGTCGCAGGGGCAACCGGCGACAAAGACGCACGTATTTTCTGCCAAGTATTTAACCCTTCATTGGTCTCTGTTGCCGGTACGTATTGCTTACGCGACAATCTACCCGAGCATGTGATCGACAAATCGGTCGAAGTACGTTATTTAGAAGGTCAAGGCTTGGTCTTTACAGTTATGGACGATGCTTAAATTAGCTATGACACTAAGATTGTCCTAAGACACAATTGCATTCATATCAGCTAAAAAGATGAATAATAAAGACTAAATTGGCGGCTAAATGGCATAATTAATACTGTAGTAAGTTTACTTAACAAAACTGCGCTATGATGGATTTTTAGCTCTGCCACTATTTACGCTACACTATATGTACGAGGTTTGAGCGCAGATACTAGACCGTTTTTTAGCTCTTTAATCTTTGTGTTTATAGCAAGCATATATATGATATATCTTCTGTTTTTGTGCTTTAATATAGACTTGCTATAAGTTTTTGTATATTTATGCTAGGCTTACGCTCGCAGACAGTACATATACGCTAGGTGAATGCCGAGCAAATGTGCTACTTTATATCTATACTGTTTTTTATAATAAATATCCCATCAATTCATAGGAGTGTGCCATTGTGGCGAAGATTGTTGTAATCACTTCGGGTAAAGGCGGTGTGGGCAAAACCACAACCAGTGCTTCTTTTGCCGCCGGTTTAGCATTACGTGGCTATAAGACAGTTGTTATCGATTTTGATGTGGGCTTACGTAATCTAGACTTGATTATGGGCTGCGAAAATCGAATTGTTTATGACTTTGTCGATGTTATCAATGGTAATGCACGCCTATCTCAAGCGCTGGTGAAAGACAAGCAATTGGAAAATTTATATATCCTACCTGCCAGTCAGACACGTGATAAAGATGCGTTGACGGACGAAGGCGTAGCAGAAGTCATGGACGAGTTGTCTAAGCAGTTTGACTATATCATCTGTGACTCGCCTGCTGGTATCGAACGCGGTGCGCAGCTTGCGATGTATCATGCTGATGAAGCCATCATCGTTACTAACCCTGAAATCTCTTCAGTACGTGACTCGGACCGCATCATTGGTATTTTGCAAAGCCAAACTAAGAAAGTGGCTGAAAATCAAGGGACGGTACGTGAGCATCTCATCATTACACGCTACAACGCTGACCGCGCTGCTGCTAATGAGATGATGGATATCGATACCATTTCTAACGATATTCTAAAGGTGCCGTTACTTGGCGTGGTTCCTGAGAGCCATTCAGTACTTGAAGCCTCTAACCATGGAGAGCCAGTAATTCATTATACCGACTCTGTTGCTGGTCAATGTTATGACGATATCGTTGCCCGTTTCTTAGGGGAAGAGCGCCCATTACGTCATATTGATGTTAAGAAAAAGAGTCTATTACAGCGCTGGTTTGGGGGTTAATAATGAGTAAGAAAAAAGGATTTTGGAGTAGTCTATTTGGCACCGATGACAGTAGTAATGCTGGTAGTGCCAATATGGCCACTGAGCGCTTAAAGGTTATCGTTGCAAGTGAAAACCGCTTAAATAATCGTTTGACCGCTGATCGTATCGAAAAAATGAAACGTGAAATACTAGAAGTGGTTAATAAATACGTCAACGGCGTTCAGATTGATGATGTCAATATCAATCATCGTTCTGAAGACAGCTTAGATGTACTGGAAATGAATATCAGTTTACCTGAGCATAAAAAGTAAAGTTATTCACTTTATAATTATTGGCTTTATAGCTATTCGATTTACTATAAACAAGTTCATACTTTTATTGCTCCATAAAAAGCCCTAAGCATCATACTTAGGGCTTTTTTATGCTTGTGCTCTTTATCTATAGACCTTTACTTCATGCGAGCTATCAGATTGTCTTTTTTGATAAACTGATGGTATAAAGCAGCGCCAATATGAATCAAAGTAAAGGCGATAATCATTGGCCATAAAATATCTGTATGCCAGTCATTAAAGAGTCGGGCTAAGCCTCTATCTGGTGTGACGAAGACAGGGATTTGAAATAAGCCAAAGATATCAACGGCTCTGCCGCCATAGACTGACATCAGTAGCCCGGCTGTTGGCATAGCGATCAATAAAGCGTATAAGAAAAAATGTGACAATTGTGAGAGTAGTATCTGCCATTTTGGCATAGCAACCGCGGGCGGTGCTTTGGTAAATATACGATTGATCACGCGGGCAATCATCCAAAACAACAAACTAATTCCAAATGCCTTATGTAATCCGATATAGAACTTGTCATCGAGATTGCCATATAAAAATATCATGACCCAAGTGACTAGCAATAAGATGGCACTAATCCAGTGAAAGATTCGACTAGCAAATGACCACTTTGTCAGATTTGAGTTGATGGTATTCATAGTTTGCTTTATCACCCCTATTGTTCATTAGCGCTCAATGGTGCTCATTAATACAACTGGCTTTTACTGAAGCACTGATATTGGCAGACAGCGATTGGCTCAAAAAGACATACACTAAACGCTATCAAGGCTAATGATAAAGCCTATTATAAGAAGCATAACCATAAGCAAACTAGCGCTCTAAATCAACCAATTGGTATGCTATTTTATCCAAATCTGGTACCAAGTAAAGCGTATTATCAATCATCACGGTTTGAAAGAGATAGGATAGCACAACATCTTCTTGTACGTGTTCATCAACATCATCGATTTTGTCGCCTGTCTTAATAAAATACTCAGGAAGGTCGATATCTTTGACATCAGAGATACGTGCCTGTAGTTGGCGCAGCTCACCTGCCGTTTGGAGTGCAATACGATGGGCGGAGGTATTACCTTCTAAGACAATCATTTTTTCTGGCGTTTGATGGCGTGGCAGCAGATGGAAGACAGCAACTGCTTGCTCTTTCCACTCATAGCGCTCGGTATGTTCGCTACACTCCTCGACACTCAAAATCAAACTGCTAGGAATAATCCAGTCCGGTTGGTCAACTGCTGGGACAACCGTTACGTCGAGCATACCATTGTTAGTGGTCAGTAAGCTCACCGCCTCAAACGAATGCTTTAGAATCTGTTTCATAAGTCGCTCACAATAAATGAATCCGAAGGGACGCTCACCGCCCTTTCAGTAATATACTCAGTAAGTTTTTCTGCCAATGCTGTAGGGCTGCCGACAAACTGACAATAGCCTGAATCAATAATCGCTTGTGGCTGACTAGGACAGGCACACAGGCTTGGGTCCTGCGCCCATAATTGACTGTCATTGTCTTGGATTAAATCCAAATACTGCGTGCCATCGTTGCCCATCCCTGAAAAGATAATGTTAATCAACTCACTGCCATAAACATCGCTAGTATTTTTAAGAATTTGTCCGATAGCGGGTTTATAATCGCCTTCCCAAGCCTGATCTAATAAGATGATGCGACCGGTTGAATCACAGACAATTTGTTTATCAATAGGCACTATAAGACATTGCCCGGTGCGCAAACGCTGCGTTGAGGTAATCAGCTGACAGCGCCACTCATTATGACGATTCAATATACGCGGTAATGTACTAATCATGGTTTGGTTAAAATGATGCGCTAATAAAATACTCACAGGAAGTGCAGGCGATAAGTGGTCTAAAAACTCTTTGACGGCGCTAGGGCCACCCATTGAAGCCCCTAAAAACACCACATAATGCCAGTTATTGACCTCATTTTTATAGGCAGTGTTTTTATCAGTAGCATCATCAACTAGCATCGGTAAAGCTAACATTTGGGCAAGCTTACGCTTTAGTTTACGCTGCCACTTAGCATACTGCTGTGCTTCATTGAGATAAGGTGCTTGACTAAACCCTACCAACACGGCGGCAGCTTTAGAGGCTGCCGTTGCTGTCGCCATATGATTGTCATAATCACCATCTATCAGCCAAATATCGATAAACCCTTCATAACTCTCAAACCTGTCTTGTAATTGCGCCCGCGATACGCAGTCAACCAGCTGTAGACCGCAACTACGTACCGTATCAGAAAAAGCCATACGCTGATGATGGTCCTCTGCAACCACCAATACCTTGATATCACTTTTATGTTTGTCTTTTAGCGCCAAGGCACTTAAGTTATCCTTCATTGACTAGGCTAGCCTCTTTACCCAATAGGGCTTCAATCTTACTAAGAAGCTGGTTTTCTTGGAAAGGTTTGCCCATATAGTCATTGACCCCAATCTCAAGGGCGCGCTCGCGATGTTTTTCGCCCGTACGCGAGGTAATCATAATAATTGGCAGATGTTGCAGACGTCTATTATGTCTGACTTGAGTCGCGACTTCAAAACCATCCATGCGCGGCATCTCAATATCGAGTAGCATCAAGTCAGGTGTCGTTTCTTGTAGAATCTCAAGCGCATCGATACCATCTTTGGCAAGTACCACGTTGAAGCCTTGACGCTCCAAGAAACGTGAGGTGACTTTTCGTACCGTAACGGAGTCATCGACGACCAATACAGTCGCTCTAGACTCTGTCGTGCTATCCATGGTCACAGCAGGTTTTGTGAATTCTTTTACCAAGGTGACATTACGCATCAGCGCAATCAAATCAAGGATGAGCATTACTGAGCCGTCACCCATAATAGTCGCCGCTGAAATACCTGATAAATTCGAGAACTGTTGTCCTAAAGGTTTTACCACAACCTCAATACGTGAGCCTGCGATTTGGTCAACCTGTAGCGCCATATTCTGCCCACTACGGTTTTTGATAATGATAAGTGGCACGCTGGTATTGGTATTGACGACCAACTCATTTAATTTATTACCAGATAAAATCTCATTTAAATAACGGACGCGATAATCGGTATCTTCAAAGTTAAGCGTTGCCGCGCCTGATTGATAATAATCGTAAACTTTTTCTGGATTGATACGCACTACGCGCTCAATCTGCACCAGTGGTATCGCATAATAACGGTCTGCTGCCCGAACTACCAAAGCATCAGATACAGCAACGGTAAGCGGTACACGCATGGTAAATCGAGAACCTTTACCCAGCTCTGAGACCACTGATACTGCGCCGCCTAATTGACGAACCTCACTGATTACGACGTCCATGCCGACACCGCGCCCTGATATTTGCGTCACCTGCTTACTGGTACTTAAACCTGCATTAAAGATATACTGCATGATATCAAGGTCGCTTAACGTGCTATCGTCTGCGTCAATCAAACCTTGAGAGATAGCTTTATTACGTACTGCTTCTACATCAATCCCACGACCGTCATCGGTTAACTGGATGACAATCTCACTGCCTTCACGCAGTACTTCTAACGTGATTTGTCCACTACGCTCTTTACCCGCCTTTTGGCGTGTAGCAACATTTTCAATCCCGTGATCGACGGCGTTACGTAACATGTGCTCAAGCGGTGAGGTAATGCGTTCTAAAATGGTTCTATCCATTTCATCATCAGCATTGATAATCTTGAGCTCAACCGACTTATTAAGCTCGTTGGCTGTCTGACGTACGATACGCTCAAGCCTTGGCGTTAGACGGGTAAACGGCACCATACGCGAGTTCATCAAGCCATCTTGGAGCTCGGTTTGCGTTCGTGATAGTTGTAGCAACAGACTTTCACTATCACGGGTTTTTTCTAATAAGGTGTTATTAATATCGACCAAATCCGAGGCCGATTCTGTCAAAGATTTTGACAACTGATTCAATGAAGAATACTGATCCATCTCTAGCGGGTCAAAACCTTCATGATTGACCAATTCGTCATCGATCTGCGATAAAATCTGCGCCTCAAGCTCAATCTCCATCCGGCGTAACTGATCTGCCAAACGCTGTACGGTAGTGCCCATCTCTTCAATACTATTGGTCAAGCTACTCATGCCCATATCGATACGTGCACGGTTAATCGCCGACTCGCCCGATAGGTTAATCATATGCTCAATCAGACCACCTGAGATACGAATCATCTCATTATTGTTGGTGTTCTGCTCTTGCTCAGCAGTATTAGCTACCATCAACGGCATCTCACTAATATCTTTCTGGATATAGGTCGATTCTTGCTTTTGTTTCGCCAAAAGAATGGCGTCACGCTGCGCCTGCAATGACTCTTTTGGTATGTGCTTTAAGCTATCTGGGTTTTTACTAAATTGCTGTAGTGCCTCAATCAATAAATCAGGGGTTGGCGGATTCACCTGTTGCGACAGAATAAATACGGCATCTGCAAGCCAGTCATGACAAGCCACTAATAGCTCTAAGACTTTTTTGGTAGCAGGACGGCGACGATCGACGAAATCCGTATACACCGATTCCATTTCGTGCGCAAGATCAGCAATACCACTAGCGGTCACCATACGCGCGCCACCTTTAAGGGTATGCAAGTCGCGTTGTAGTGCCTGCAATGCCACCGTATCATTTGCATCACTTAAGAATGATTGCAGATATTCGTTACGATTGGTCAGGGCTTCTGCTTCTTCTAAAAACACTTCCAAGATATCAGGGTCAGGTAAGCCATTTGCCCATGATTGCTTAATAATTCTATCTAAACTTAAGCTATCTGCTGCTTGCTCTATACGATGAATGTATTCATCTGCCAGTACTTGCGACTCGGTATCAATGTGGTTTTTAGGCATCGGTACAATAAGTTGAACGACGTCTGGCAATGTCTTCGCTTTTTCAAACTGCTGTAATTGCTCAATCAGCTCAGGTGCAAAAAATGATTGTTGATAGCGGACAATGTGCGCCACTTGTAATGACAACGTATCTTGCACCACCTGCATAATCTCAAGCCACTGTGCGGTTGGTACTCGTCTTTCTTCTACAAATGCCTCGTAGATACTTTCCGCTTCATGAGTCAAGTCACCAATACTACGGATACCTGCCATGCGCGCACCACCTTTGATGGTATGCAGATGACGCTGTAAGACTTTTAAAGTATTGATATTACTAATATCGGCGCGCCACTTACTAAAGCTATCATTGAGCGCGTCATCAAGCTCTTGTGCCTCTTCTAAGAAGATTTCTAATAGCTCAATATCGGTATCAATGGTTTCAAGTTCTAGCTCAGGCGCGGCGATACTATGTACCAAAGCATCAGCATATGCCTCTGCAGCAATATTAATGTCTGTTTCAGTTTCAGCACTGATAGCGGCATCATCAGCGACTATTTGGTCATTATTATCATAGCGCTGAGAAATACTTCGTAGCTGCTGAAGAACTTGCTCATCAATTTTTAATGAGCTGCTACCTGCCAAGGCATCAAACAAACCGACCAATTGCGCATGTCCCGCCAGTAAAATGGCTTGAATATCCGTATCAACTGACTGTTCAGGATGATGGCTTAAATACGCATAAGCGTTACCTAGCTCATTAAGGATGGCAGTAAACTTTGGAAACTCTTGGGCTTTACCACTTAAGTATTTTATTTGTGCAATTTGCTGCGCTATATAAGTTTCGACTTGCTCATTTTCTGAATGAGTCAAAGCGGTTTCTAGCTGCCATTCCGCATCGAGCAACTCATTGATATTATCATCCAACAATTGGTTTATCGTTGGCTTGTTATCAGCGGTGCTCTCGTTATCTTTAATGGCGTACTGCTCACCAAGCATCGCTTGCAAAGAAGCAATATCTTGTTGGCTTTGCGTCTCCTCTAACGACACATCTTGCTGCTGAATATTTTGTTTATAGTTATCCAAATATCCATTAATAAGCGTTGCAGACTGGGCGAGCGCCTTTAGATGCTGCGCACTCATCGGCGTATCCTGCTGCTGTAAAAGCTCTAAACTCTGCTCTATGGTCGCACTAACCTCGCTAATTGCTGTCAAAGCACTAGACCCAGAAGCAGCCCTTAAAGTATGGAATGCCCTTACAATCTCATCGCTTACGGCCACATAAGGCTCATCTTGATGGCGACGAACAAAGTCATTAACGCTCTCCAATAACTCTTCTGCTTCTTCAATAAAAATATCAAAAAAGGCTTGTTCTTCTTCACTTTGAGGGGCTAAAACGATGGGCGCTTCTGCCATTTTTTCATTCACAGAATTGATCTTTTGTAACATACTGTCGATATGATCGCTATTGTCGGTATTTTCATCAGTACTGTCTTCAGTATTGCTCTCATTAGTAGAACCATCCTGAGCACTTTGATTTGTAATTGGCGCAGAAGACGGTGCAGGAGTGCCTACTAACTGCTGGTATAGCGCAGGGTAGCTAAATTCATTACCCAACTGTTTACTATAAGCCTGAGCACAAGCCACCCATAATGGCATGATAGTAGGATAATCTTGGCTACCGTTCTCAAAGGTAGTTAATAACTCAGGATACACGCTCAGCACATGGCTAATCAGCTGCTGTATATTCGTAGAAGCGGTAATGCTATTGTCTAAAATACGGTTGAGCATATTTTCTATCGACCAAGCCAACTCAGCACTAGTGTTCGCTCCAACCATACGCCCCGACCCTTTTAAGGTATGGAAACCGCGACGAATATCTGTCAGCTGGGTTAAGTCATCAGGAGTCAGCTGCCACTGCTCATATAAAGGCACAATTTCATCCAAGACCTCATTAGCCTCTTCTAAAAATATCTCTTTAATATCAGGATCGGCATCGTCAGCATCTATCGGTAACGGCTGAGCTGCTGACACAAATGCTTGCAGTACCGCAGGGATTTCTAATTCTATCAATGATGCAGAGATAGCTTTTTCCTCTGCCATCGTATAATTAACGTGCTCAGTTGTCCCTGCAGTATCGGCATGCTCAATGTCTAAGCTGGTCTCGTTTGACGACAAGCTCTCTTCTAGCAAAGGATAGTTTCCTTCAACGTCAGCGGTAGAAGATGTGATTTTAGATGTTTCTAGCCCAGTATTGATAGGTTGCTGACTCATTAGATTATTGCTTTGCACAATAGTAATGGCAGGATCAAAGCTTGGTAATTGCTGTGCTTCAAAGTCACTCAACATCGCTGGTAGACGCTGGGTCGTTTCTGTCACTAATGCGACGACTTCATCGGTCACTGGCAGTGTTTTGTCCAACAGACGATTAAGCAGGTTTTCAATTGACCATGCCATCTCACTGATGCTAAAAGCACCAACCATACGCCCTGAGCCTTTTAAGGTATGGAAACCTCTTCGCACTTCTGTTAATGGGGTTAAATCCTGTGCGTCTTGCTGCCATATTGGTAAAAAATCTTCTAAATCAGCAATAACCTCTGCAACCTCTTCGATAAAGATGTCACGAATATCTTCATCGATATCAAAGTTATCAGGCTTGATTTGACTACGGGCGTTTAATAAAGCAGCACTTTCTGTTTTATCACTGCTATTAAAGTGATTAAGATTATCACTCGCCATATCACTCTCTAGAACTGAGTCGATAATGTCGTCATCATTAATAATAGGTGCAATTTCACCACTGTCGTCATAGCGCAGTACATTACTCGCCGCTAATTTTTGTGTTAAGAAAGTATCTTTTACTGTTTCAGGTGCATCGATATAGCCAGTAAGCAACGTTGAGGCTTTATCAATATAGGCATTTGCTTGTTCTAATAATGGTTGGTTAAAGACTTGCTGCGCCAGATAATCGAGTAATAACTCAATCGACGTTAAACCCTCCGCCACTGCTTCGGTAACATCCCAGCTGAGCACGTTAACCTCATGGGTGTTTAATTGGTCAAATATATCGGCTATTTTATCCGTAGCATAGCGAATTGATGGCAAGCCCATACTATCAAAAGCTTCGCTAATTTTAGTAAAATCTGCTGATTCTGATAACAGATCGGTATGTTGGCGCTGGATATAGTCATTAAAGCCTTGCTTGACGTCTTCGACAGCAATACGCAACTCACGCAGCTCTTTATCACTCGCATTAATTTGGCGGTCATTATCTGTTTGTAAGCCATCAACGCTATTAAGACCATCAAAATCGTCATTCGTAACAACTGCAGCTTTAGAGGTAAACGACGCAACGTTTCCTATTTTGCTAGCAATAACTTGTTCAGTATTGTAGATAGCATCGTATAATTCTTGCAGTTGGCGCTCAATTTGCCACTGTTCTTGTGTCAACCCTGCTTCTGCAGATAAGCCACGCTCTATATCATCTAGGATTGAGCTAGTCTGTACGGCAAAAAGTGTCCAACCACGACTCTCAAGTTGGTTATTTATTTGTTGTAAAGGCTTTAATAGCGTATGAGGTTTATCGAGGTTAAAGATAAGGGCTTCAATTTGATTGAGTATACGCGGTAAAAAACGCGATTCTACATCCGGTTGCGATATGTTATGCAATATAGATTGAGAGTTTTCACTATGATTGACTAGGTTACTTAACTCAATATAAATACTGGCTATTAAGTTATTAATGATGCTTGTCGATATCTCGTTTTGCTGCGCGCAGGACTCTATCAGCGCATCTAACTGGCTTAATAATGCGGCATAATGTTTAGGTTTTGGGGTTTCATTATATGCTAGGTCATGCATCCAGGTTTCAGTCAGATACCAAAGACGCTGTAAATCTGCATCCGCTGCGGTTTGCCATAAATATTGGCTGACCTTTTCTAAAACCGTCAGTATAGAGGGAGTGTTGGCATTAGCTGCTAGTAACACTTGTACTTGCTGACGCCAAACCAATAACAATTGCTGATATTGCTCACGGTCTAAATTGTCCATTGCTTTAACATCAGGTACTGTAATATCAAGATATTCAGCATCTACCATGCTAGCAGAATAGTCAGCTTCAGAGGCTAAAGGAGCATCTGTAAGATGATCAGTCACGACACCATAATGCGTTAAGACTTGTGTCAGCTCAGCCGAGGTTTTGTTCAGCAAAGCAGTATGGCAGCTACCCGTGCGCGCATAGTGTCCAAGCTCACGCATAAGTAATCGATTAGCCATCTGACCAATACGGCTTTCATCTGTACCAAATGCTACTTCAGGAGCTGTTTCTGACTCTGTTTCAGAATTTATTGCAATGTCATCTACCAGAGCATCTTCTATGTCAACGACATTCACTACTCCTGCTAACAAACTTAGCTTAGTCGCCAAACTTGCCAATGCAGGCAAGTTGAGCATGGTTAAGGCACCACTAACTTGATGATAGCTGTGTGACATTTGCTCATAATCAGCGCTTTTTTCACCTAATTGCCAGCCATCAGCTACCTGTGATAATTGCTGATTAAATAGTGGTAATAACCACTCAAACGTCACCATGTCATTGGGCTGGTTTTTCATAGATTTATCCTAACTCGTCTAGGCGCTAATTTAGGCACTGATTTTTTGCCACGCATTAATCTGTGGGTGCGCAATACGGCGCATATTTGAGGGACGCCAAAATAACGCCTCACCTGGAGCCAATATAATATAACCGCCTAGCGCACACTGCTTTGATAGACGCGCTAAAATATCACGCTGATCAAACTTACGAAAATACATCAGCATATTTTGGCAAACAATTACCTGTTGTAAATACGGCGTTGGCGGCTCTTGATTGATAATATTATGTAAAGTAAAGCGTACATGCTGTTTTAAGGTTGGCATCACCTGCCAGTGAGCACGTACACTATTTTCTATAGTTTTCTTAGTATTAGTCGCTACAGGAAAAAAACGTAATGCTTTAATCACGCTTGCCGGACGCAATGGCTGGATATATTGCTGACAATGTGGCGGAATTAAAGCTTGCTGTCTTTTATCATACTGTCCTACGCGTGCCTTTTTTAATGCTTGCTCGCTGACATCTGTACCCAATATAGTGTAATTAGTCAGCTGTTTCGCAGCCAAGCTCATTGCGAGCGACCAAGTCTCTTGCCCACTCGCACAACCGACGCTCCATATACGAAACAACTCATTGGTAGCAATATCGTCACTGTTATTGGTCAGCTGCCGCCGTTGATGCTGCAAAGCACATTCGATGACAAACTCTATAGAAGGCTGATGGCGAAAGAAGCGACTTTCATGAATCAGTACTTTATCCAAAAATTGCTGACGAAGCTCATAATTAATAGGTAGCTGTTTCCATAACTGTAGGATAGTGAGCCCATATGATAGTGCTGTTTGCGTGACGGCATTGACCAACCACTTACGCTGAATATTCGGTAATATAAAGCCGATTTCTTGCTCTATATAACGTTGCCATTGCTCTGTATCAAAAGCAGCATCCTGTCTCAAAGCCTCTGCCGCTAAAGCGTCGGCTTTATGAATAATAGGACCGTCTTGTTGAATATGATTATTCATGTGACCTGCTATTAATAGTGTTGTCTTAGATAAAATAATAACTAGAGCAACTATTTGGTTAACATTTCAATATAAAAATCATAAATTAAGCGCTAATGACTCAATAATAACTGGCCTTTAGATACTGTCAGAAACCCTTTCATCAATATCTAAATACTCATCGTCCGTCTGTTCTATGTGCAATTGCTCATCATCATTAGAAATCTTGAAGCCGGTTACCGACTCTTGCAACGCTGCTGCCATTTCACTGAGCTCACCAATAGAGCGCGCCGTTGCCATGGAACCTGATGACGTTTGCGAGGTAATATCTTGAATGATATTCATCGTATGCGAGATATGACCTGCAGATTCTGCCTGTTGCATAGCTGCGTTTGAGATGTTTTGAATCAGATCTGCCAAAGTATTAGAAACGGTTTGCACCTCTTCTAGTGCCTCACCCGCATCTTTTGCTAGACGGGCACCACGTACTACTTCAGAAGTTGTTGATTCCATCGACATCACCGCTTCACTGGTATCCGCCTGAATGGTTTTTACCAGCGTTTCAATCTGTTTGGTCGCATTTGCTGAACGCTCAGCAAGACGCTGAACCTCATCGGCAACAACCGCAAAGCCTCGACCCGCTTCCCCTGCCATCGATGCCTGAATCGCGGCGTTCAATGCCAGAACGTTGGTTTGGTCAGCAATATCGTTAATCAGACCGACGATATCACCAATCTCTTGCGAAGATTCACCAAGGCGTTTGATACGTTTTGAGGTCTCTTGAATCTGGTCACGGATAACGTTCATGCCTTCAATCGAGCGTTGTACAACTTCCGCACCGTTGTAAGCAATAGCAACTGAACGCTGTGCAACCGTTGCCGATTCTGCGGCGTTGTTTGAAACTTGGTCAATCGATACCGTCATCTCATTAATAGCCGCTGATACGCCAGCAATTTCTTGTGCTTGGTGCTCAGACGCCTCAGCAAGCTCAACCGCATTCATCTGCGTTTGCTCTGAAGACTGCGAGACGCGATCAGCAGTACTGTTAATAACGAGTACCAACTGACGTAATTGGTCAATTGCGAAGTTAACAGAGTCAGCAATCGCACCCGTAAAGTCTTCCGATACGGTCGCATTTACCGTCAAATCACCGTCTGCCAAATCGCCTAGCTCATCCAGTAGACGCAAAATTGCAATCTGGTTACGCTCATTCTCTTCTTGAATTTGGCGCGCACGCTCAGACTCTGCTTCCGCTTCTTGGCGACGACGCAAGGTCTCTTTTTCAATCAATAAACGTTCTGAGCCGCCACGTTGCTTTAGTAGCTGGAACAATGTAAATAAGATGCCAAGCACGCCTAAGACAAATACAATCACCGGCAAGACAACTGATTGATTAAAATTCGTTAAATATTGGCTGACCGATGACAATGAATTGACCAGCCAAAAAAGACAAGTCACACTTACTAAAGCACAAAGCCCTAATAACAGCTTCCATTTACTATTAGCATCTGTCGTTGTTTTATTCTTACCAGCTACAGGGTTGTTTATAACATCACTCATCGTGCCTCTTCCTTTCAAACAATCGTCAAAGTCGTATCGTGACTGACTCTGAAATCATATTGTCATCAAAACAACAGTGATTAACAAAGCCTGTATGAATGCTGACATATCACTAAACCATGTCAGCCCTTGTTCTTTATTTTTTCTTTAGCAAAAACTGCTTATGAAAAACAGTAAATTACTAAAAACCGTTATGCCTATATTTATATGGCGGCATCGGTATACTGCAAATCTTGTGCAAGCAAGCTTGGCATAAACACATACCAGTCCTGCTCATCTTTAAAAAACTTGCCATGGTTATAAGGTGCAAATGGCGAGCTGGACTCAAGCGCTTCTGGACGATATTGATCTTGAGTGAACTGTTCAATACCCAAGACTTGATCGACCAACAACCCTGAGAACACATTATCATGGTCAATGACGATGACTTTACGTTGGCTCATTTGCGACAACTGACTAGGCACTTGTAAAAACCGCGACAAATCGGTTAAAGGTAACAAGCGCCCACGAATATTGGCGATGCCGAGCATCCAAGGCTTTACTAAAGGCACGCTGGTATATTCTGGCATGGTCAATATCTCTGATACCTGACCCATTGGTGCTACCAAACGCTGACCACCAATCTCAAATACCACACCTTGCCAGTCAAACTCTTTTCCTCCGCGGCGACCACTTTTGCGCGCGCGTGCTAAGTCTGCTATCCGTAGCAGTTCAATAAACCCTCTGGATGCCACAAGCTACTCCATTACTCTACGAATTATCTGGACCAGACCACTTTCATCAATCGGCTTAGTAATATATTCTTTAGCGCCTTGACGCTTACCCCATACACGATCGGTTTCTTGATTTTTGGTACTAATCATAATGATAGGAATATGAGACGTCGTTTTTCCACGGGTAATCTTACGAGTTGCCTGAAAACCGTTCATTTCAGGCATCACCACATCCATTAAAATGACATCTGGCAGATGATCAATGGCCATCTGACAGCCTTGCTCACCGTTTGTCGCTTCTAATACTTGATAATTATTCTTCGCAAGCATATCGCGAAATTTCGCCATCTCAGATGGCGAGTCGTCAATGACTAAAACAGTAGTCATAGGTGTTTCCTTTATTTTCGATGATATCCATCAGGATATATTATTGATACAAATCGATTAAAAATAAGTCGCTCTGAATCAGCAGCATTATTATCATCACGGTATAAATAGAGTGGCAAGCTTGCATAACAAACCTGCATAATTAATCTTCCTAAACAGCGTCAGTAAGAATAACTGTAAAGATAACCTATCGTCTGATTAGCGACTTATATGATGTTTTTATAGCTGGTTATTATCTATATTGAGCTATTAATAACAGCTTATAACGAATTTAAATAAACCTTCCATTATGAGCGATACTGATTAATCGCCTCAAAAAGCTCATCTTTACTAAATGGCTTGGTTAAATATTCATCAGAACCGACAATACGACCACGGGCTTTATCAAATAAACCATCTTTCGATGACAGCATAATTACAGGCTTGCTGGCATAATCAGGATTGTTTTTTATCAATGCGCAGGTCTGATAACCATCTAAACGTGGCATCATAATGTCCACAAAAATAATATCTGGGTTATGATCAACAATCTTAGCTAGGGCATCAAAACCATCAATGGCGGTTACTACTTCGCAGCCAGCTTTTTGCAATAACGTTTCTGCGGTACGGCGAATGGTCTTTGAGTCATCAATTACCATTACTTTTAAACCATCAAAATTATTTTCCATTATCTCTATCCTATTAATGACTATTTATTCGTAGTGCTATCTATGAATACAGACTATCACTCTAATCTGCCAATCTAAGCTATCAATACAAAATAATAAGCAGTTATCTTAATTTATCAGTGAACATATTTTATCTAAAGATTAACAGCAAACCCTGTATTGTGCTCGATCATAATAGCTAAATTTTCACCATCAGTATCTGCCTATTTACCAGCGCATTACCATCAGTCACTATACGCACTTTATGGTAAATTATCTTAGTAAATTGCGCGGTATTTTAAGTGTTTTTAAGCGGTTATAATACCTACATCAGCCTAGCGCAATCCTACTATTTAGTCATCGATAAAAATTCTAGTTAACCCAACCGCGAGCCTTTTAAGCAATCTTTTACTGAAGCTCACTCATTAAAAGTAGTTTACTGTTACTTAATAGGATTTAATTTAGATGACACTAAAGCCAGATACGATACTTCGTATTGCTATATTTTTGGCATTATATACAAATAGCGTATACCTTACCGAATAATTTTCTTTTGTCATAAAAATGTATCAATATATTTTATTATGTTTGTTTTAGCACAGTTGTAATGCCTTTTCCAGTCATTTAGTGAATTTATGTTCAAATAAATCAGTGTAAATTCATCACTCTAGCGCAATCCCTTTATTTTCGGCCTGTATTATCAGCGCTGTTTATCAACGCAATATTCCACTCAGTCAATGCCAATTAGAAAACACAGGCTAATCATTTCACCGCAGCATAATTCACTATATAATGAAAATTCGTTGATAATGGTGACTGATATGAGAGATTCTATGTGCTCAAAACGTTTAAGCACGATATTTTCAAGTGCGCTATTTCTAGCTTCTAGCCCTTTAAAAAAGAGCGTTTACCTCTTAAGTGCTTTGTTCATTATCGCCTGTCAACCTTCCCCTCCAACATCAGAGCCTGTCACTGCCGAAAATAGCGAGACGGTGAATACGCCGCTTTTGATTCGCGCTGATAGCATCACGATGACTCCTGACCATATTCTGAGCGTCAAGCCAACCCGTTATCAGCCAAGTCTTGGCTTAGAAGGTAAAATTGAGCTTATTAAAAAGGTCAATCTGATTGCCGAACAAGCGCTGACGGTAGAAAAAGTATTGGTGAAGAAAAATCAATGGGTAGAAAAAGGCGCGCCCTTATTTATTGTTCGTCGTCAAACTACCCAAATTCAGCAGCCAGCTGATGAAGCAGCAGCGGCTACAAATTCAGCAGACACATTAGAAGCTAATAAAAAGACTGATATTAAGCCTGAGCAATCGGTTGCTAATAATAAAGATTCGGCAAATGATACCGTTACTAATAGTAATAAGCAGACAAAAAATGATGTAGAAACGGATGCAAAAATGACGGCCGCTAACAGTAAAAAGCTAAATACAGACAGTGCGGCTAGCAATGGCAGTAATGACGAACTAAATAACACTCAAGAAGCTGCCCAATCAGAAAAATCATACAATCTAATCACGGTGCGGGCGAGTTTTTCTGGTCGGGTAGAAAAGCTCTACATTAAAAACGAACAGAAAGTAGAGGCGCGGCAGCCTTTATTAAAGCTCAGTGACGAGACGGAACTGCATTTTATCGCAACCCTTCCCATTGACGCTGAATCGCAAATCTCTGTCGGGCAAACGGTGAATTTTACTGCTGAAGGTTTAATAGATGAGTTTACTGGCCAAGTGAGTAAACTGACCACCACTCAGCAACCTAAACAACTATTAGTTGCTGTCAACGTGGTTGATAATGAGGTCAGTCGACACCAGATACGACCTGATATGAAGGTGACAGGACGTGTTGACTATGGACAAATACAGGTCGGTACCACTGTCCCTAAGCGTGCACTGCATAATGTAGATCTCACTATGCTGCACAAACCACCCTATAAGCCGCTGCGGCCTTTAATTGCCAATGTATGGATTATTAAACAAGACCAACGTTTGACGCGTCAGCCTGTCGAGGTCGTTGAGTATGATCCGCTGACCAAACAGTATTTGATCGCGGGAATTACCAATGACAGTTTGATTTGTTTAGCAAATTTACCAGTTGAATCTGAAGGTAAAAAGGCCGTAGTTTCATAAGCGTTGAAGCAAGTAGTTACATTGTGTAGAAACATTAACAAAGCATGTCTTGTTTAATAACATCCTGTTTAGGCAATATAGCGTATGCTAAATGACAGTGATTGAACATTAAGGGCGCAGTACTTTTAAAGCAGCACTTTGCAAATACAGGTTTAAAACAGTACTTTTCAAAATACAAGTTAAACAAACTATAACAACAACTAGAGGAAAAATTATGAGTAAGCAAATTTTACTAATTGAAGATGATCCAGATTTAGCCGAGTTAATCAGTGATTATCTGACCATGAATTACTACGACGTACATCATGCAGGATTGGGTCAAGAAGGTTTGGACTTATTAGACACCAAAGAGCGTGATATTGACTTGGTCGTACTGGATTTGATGCTTCCTGATATGGATGGGATGCAAGTTTGCCAAAAAATACGTGGCAACAAAAACAACATGACTAATAAAGTGCCGATTATCATGCTGACGGCAAAAGGTGATACCACTGACCGCGTATTGGGTTTAGAGATGGGTGCAGATGACTATATTGCTAAGCCATTTGAGCCACGTGAGTTATTGGCGCGTATTCGTGCCGTTATTCGTCGTCATGAGCAGCCAAATCAAGCGGACAGCCAATCAGACAGCCTTACTTTTGGGCGCTTGAGCGTTTTTCCCGACAGTCATGAAGTCACTATCGATGACCAACCGGTACGTCTAACGACGCATCAGTTTCAATTGCTGCATTATTTTGCCACCCATTCTGGTAAAGTACTAAATCGCGAGCAATTATGGCAAGCGATGCCAAACGATGACAGCTCAGACAATATTGATCGTGCCATTGACGTGCATATTTCGCGCTTGCGTGCGCTTATTGAAGACAATCCACGTCAGCCAAAACGTATCATTACCGTACGTGGTGTGGGTTATCAATTCGCAACCGATCAAGTTTAAATGGCGAATGTAATCAAACGACGCTAGGTTAAGCGATAGTGCCAATAAAACCAAGTTAGTGGTTATGAGCGTTTGATAATAGAGATGATTTAATGCAGCAGCTGGGTTTTCGTTCCGTATTCGCTAAACTATTTGCCAGTGTCATGCTGGCACTTATCTTATTTGCGGTAGCGATGGTGTTATTGACGCAGTTGGTTCACGATAAAGACGCGGGCATTCGCTCAGAAATCTTAGCCACGCAAATCTTGGGTCAAATAGACCCGTTTTTGCATGAGCTAAATATCGCTGTCAGCAAAGATAATCGCTTACAGTCACGCTTTATGCTGGCGGTGGTCAAAAAAAGTTTTGATATTTTTGATGAATCTTTACAGGCAAAGATGGGTTTGTATGACAGCGAAGGTCATTTGCTTATGCAAACCGACAACAGCGATTTGCCGTTAGAATTGCCTGCGCCGCCCTCTCTATTATCACGCGTTTTTCCTTCATTTGCCGAAACTTCTCCAACTAAACAAGCTCAAGTCTATAGTAGTACGGGCTATACGCTATTATATGAGTCACGTTTACCTCCTAAAAAACCTGTACTCTCGGCTGCGCTAAACTTATTTACCGGCACCTTACTGCTGCTGATCATTATGGCGGGCGTGCTTTGGTGGATTGCTCGTACCATTACTTGGCGTATCAATCAGATGAGTCAGCAGATGGCGCAACTCGGTGATGGTGACTTTAGCGTGCGTGTCAATGCGCACGGTAATGACGAGATTGCCTCACTCGCCCGCGGCTTTAACCAAGCGGCACAAAAAATCGAACATCTTATCAATGCTAATAATCTACTATTGGCACACGCCTCGCACGAGCTACGCACACCTATCACCCGTATTCGATTACAGATTGAGATGATGGATATGCTGGCAGCCGCTCTGCCGAGCGATACCAAAGAAAAATTCGATAAACGCGCCCAAGCCATTAACCGCGATCTGTCGGGACTGAATGATTTGGTTGAAAGTATCTTACTCGTCAGCCGATTAGACGCTGGTCATGCGCTACAGCAAGTTGAACATTTAGACTTATACGACTTGGTCAATCAAGAGCGGCAACATTATCCTGAAGCAACGTTGATTGGCGAGCATATCGTCATTGATGGTCAGTCATCCATGCTCACCCATTTAATTCGCAACCTACTCACCAATGCCATGCTACATGGTGAGCCGCCTGTAACTGTACTACTTTATGGCGTGCAAACCTTAGATGAAGCCAATGATATCCCTGACTTCCTACTGCAGACCATACTGTGTAGTAGCTTTGTCGACTATAACAGCTCAGACTTTGACTCTTATGAAGAAATCACTCATCACGTCAATCAGCTTGAAAACGCGCAAGACTCTACTGCCACTGATGACTCAATTGACGCTAGCGACAGAAAACCTAAGTCAGCAGAATCAACAGAAATAGTATTATTACCTGCTCCCGCTATTTATAAAAATGGTGAAAGCGTCACGGCGCTTACTGATGTTCAGAATGAAACTATTGAGGCTGATGGTAATATCCATAATGATAAGAGCGTAGATGCAGATAAAGTCCAGCCCTCAGAACTTATTGATGTAAATAGTAACGTAAACACTGACATAAGCAGTAATGATGAGTCGAGAACCGTTAGTGAGCCTTCGCTTAGAGCCAATTATCAACGCTTCACTACTGATTTAACCGATAAAATTAAAAAAGTCATTTGGCGCGTGGTTCCTGAAAATCAGGTGGGCTCTGACACTAATCTCCAGGACTCGACTGACAGCCTTAATAACAGCGACGCTACAAATGATAACGTAGACAGTAAAAATGTAAAAAATACGGATAAAAACGACAATACTGAGAAAGCTGACTCTAAAATAGATTCTAAAGACAGTACCAAAGAAAGCCCTAAAGAGAATGGTGAGACAGCAAATGGCACGCGTAAAGAAGGTTTGTTTAGTAAACATCTGAAGAAACCTAAAGCCGAGCCAACGCGCCCACTACCAAAGTATGCTGTGTTGGCAGTGATTGATGAAGGCGAAGGTATCCCTGAAAATAAACGCGAGGAAGTCTTTAGTCCTTTCGTACGTTTGCAGCAAAAAAATAAAGGTTCGGGACTTGGCTTATCCTTGGTTGCCCAGATTGTCACCGCTCACCAAGGGCGTATTCTCACTGACACTATTAATGGTCATACTCGATTTCTAGTGGTACTACCCGTTAAGCACGACCCTCATTATCACCATGACAGCCGTGACTAAGACTGTCTTTTAACACCAAAAAACTCAGTCTTAAAAAAACATTCAAAAATACATGCCGCTATCTGAGCGCTTCTTTATTTCATATAAACTTACGCGCTACCTATCTTGATTGCTTCATTGCTTAATATCGAGCAAGCCAAGATTATCCTTTAGTCATGTATGTCCATATCCAAAACACTGCATAATATGCTATATTAGCGCCCCTTATTATGGGGTTATTGAATGTTGTTTTTAACTGTGCTCTTTATGATGTAAGAGACCCTACAACCGCTTCATAACTATTAAAATATTTATTGAATTTTGAGCCCTCCATGAGTGACATGATTGTCTTAAACGATGTGACCAAAAGCTTTCTAAGTGACCGGTCTATAAAAGATAAAGACGGCAAGCCACATTGGTTTACTGCTGTCGAGCCGACGTCCTTAACTGTGCAGCAAGGCGAAATATTTGGCTTGATGGGCTATTCGGGAGCGGGTAAATCTACCCTTTTACGCCTGATTAATTTGCTTGAGCGTCCAGATTCGGGTCAAGTAATCGTAGATGGTACGGACTTGACCACGCTATCAGCCAGTGAGTTACGTATTGCCCGCCACAATATCGGTATGATTTTTCAGCAGTTTAACCTGATGTCCAATCGTACGGTATTTGATAATGTCGCCTTTAACTTAACAGTAGCAGGTTATCCGAGCGCCGATATTCATAAGCGCGTGATGGAATGCTTAGAAATCGTCGACTTGATCGATCGTGCAGGGCATTATCCTGCGCAGCTTTCAGGGGGACAAAAACAGCGCGTCGGTATCGCGCGCGCGATTGCGCCAAGCCCAAAAGTATTATTGGCGGATGAGCCGACCAGTGCGCTTGACCCTGCGACCACGCGCAGCTTATTGACTTGTCTACGCGATATTAATGAACAGCTTGGTGTCACTATCGTCATCGTCACGCATGAAATGAGCGTCATTCGCAGGCTATGCGATCGAGCAGCATTGTTACATCAAGGGCAATTACTCGAGGTTGCCGATATTCGCGACGGTCTGATTCAGGCCACCACAACGATTGGCAAAGGCTTGGTTCACGAAGACTAAGAGGTAGGAGAATAGACATGTTAACTGGTGCTGAATTATCCGCCTCGATAGACAAACTGCTCGCGCTGCGCAAAGAGATTTGGCAAGCGTTTGTAGATACCTTTATTATGCTTGGTATCTCAACGACGGTCGCCATCGTGATCGGCGGTTTGTTTGGGGTTTTCTTATTTTTATCTAGTGATCGACAGTTTTTGCAAAATAAGACCTTATATGGCGTTCTTGGTGCTATCACCAACTTTATGCGCGCCTTCCCGTTTGTAATCTTGATGATTGCCATGAGTCCTTTTACCAAAGCCATCGTTGGCACCGGTATCGGACCGATTGCTGCATCGCTAGTACTAGCGATTGCCGGTTCCTTTTACTTTGCGCGCTTGGTTGAACAAAACCTGCGTGAAGTGCCACGCGGCATTATTGAAGCGACTGAATCGATGGGTGCCCGTCCCTTTACCATTATCAAAGTGTTGCTCAATGAAGCACGGTCTGGCTTGGTACTGTCGGTCACCATTTTATGTATCAGCTTGCTGTCGTTTTCGGCAGCTGCCGGTATGATTGGCGGTGGCGGTTTGGGTGATTTGGCGATTCGTTATGGCTATTATCGCTATCAAACTGAGGTGATGGTATTTATTGTTGTCATGCTATCGATTATGGTTATTGGGATTCAGGCATCGGGTAATTGGATCGCCATGCGTTTAGATAAGCGTTAAATTTTACCTATAAATAATTATAAACAGTATTAATCATCAGCTTTTAAAGCGCTCATATTAAACGCTCGATATGAATAATGCTCAAGGTTTAATGCCGATTCATCCTAAGCAAATGCTTGACTTTGTAACTGATTCCCTTTAATTTTGATACTATCTTAACAACCGTTAACTTAGCAGCATTACTATTCATAATGTTGCTTTTTTAATGCGAGTTTTTAATGTTAACGTTCAATCCCCTATTCCCATCCCTTATTAAGGAAGTTTCATGAAATTAACAGATATCAGCCGTCAAGTAGCCACAGCATTTGCTGCGGTTGGCGTATCAGGTCTTGTATTGGTCGGTTGCAACAATTCATCAGCACCAGAAGCCAACAAAGAGCCAGTCACTGAAGGCGCAACGGAAACAACGACCACAGAAACGGTCGCGACAAGCGATATCGACCCTGAGCATAGTAAAATTGTCATCGGTACGACCGAAGGCGACTTTGCCGATATGGTTCGTAACCAAGTAAAAGGCTCGTTAGAAGCACAAGGTTATGAAGTTGAGCTAGTCACATTTACCGATTATGTGCGTCCAAATATCGCCTTGTCTGATGGTGATTTAGATATCAACATCTTCCAGCATAAGCCTTATCTTGATACCTTCAAAAAAGAAAACAACCTTGATTTGGTCGAAGTCTTTCAAGTACCGACAGCCCCACTTGGTATCTATACTGGTAAAAAGACTAAGCTCGACGACGTCTATAAAGGCATGAGTGTTTCTGCACCTAATGATCCAAGTAACTTCGCCCGTGCGTTAGTAATGATGAATGAGTTAGGTTGGATTACGTTAAAAGACAATATCGACCCGTTGACCGCATCAAAATCGGATATCGCCGATAACAGCAAATACGACATCAAAATCGTTGAGTTAGAAGCTGCCCAGCTACCACGTGCGCGTGACGAAGTTGATTTTGCTATCATCAATGGTAACTATGCGACCGATGCAGGTATCAAGCTGACTGAAGCGCTATTCCAAGAGCCAAGCTTTGCTTATGTCAACTGGTCAGCCATCAAAACTGCTGATAAAGACAAAAAATGGGTGAAAGACGTGACCAACGCTTATAACTCAGAAGCCTTTAAAAAGTATGCTCACGATAGCTTCCCTGGCTATAAATACCCAAAAATCTGGGGTGCTGATACCGCTGCTACCCCTGCGACTGCTTCTACAACAGCTACTGCTCCAGTCGCAGAAGCTGCTGCTCAATAATTGTAGAACTAACCACTTAATGACTTAAAATGCTTTGTTCAAACCAAGTGTTTTAAGGATTTAATAAGTGAATTAGAAAAGCCCATTATTTGCTAATAATGGGCTTTTCTTCGTTGGTATTTTGGTATTTGTAGCTTATAAAGCTCATCATTAGCGATTGCCTGTATGGCTATTTAGCTCAGTGATTCATGTTTATAGTCTTATCCATAGGCGCTTATTAAGCATCAAGTGTTTTCTTTACCAAGAGGGTAATAATAATGGCAGGAATGAAACAGAGAATAGAGAGATAAACGATGCCAAAAACGCCTACTTCTGGTAGATTAAGCAAAATTAATCCTGCAACCCACGTTGCTATCATAATCGAGAAGTTGAAAACGCTCGACTGCACTGAAGTTGCGACGGCTTTCGCTTCGGTCACCTGCTTGCTGACGGCGGTTTGATACATCGTCACCAAAGGTCCAAACGCCAGTCCCCATAATAAAAAAGCCAAATGTGCAAAACCATTTGTCCCTCTAAAGAAAACAAACAACAGCATCGTAATCATACCGCAAGCCAACATAGCAACGATTAAACCGCGCAGATGCGTATCGATAATCTTGGCTGATAAGATGACTGAAATGACTGAACCTATCCCAAAGATAAGCAAGGCTAAGCTGATACCGCCGACAAAATCAATGCTTTCAACCAATAGCGTGATATAAGTATAGGTACTGTAATGGGCGACCACAGATAAAAGAGTGAGTATCAATACTATCCATACTGCCGGTATTTTAAGTACCGCTATTGGCGAATTACTTTGGGTAAGCTTTTCACCCTGTACAGAAGGCAAGTATTTAGCTGCTAGCAGGGCAATCAACGCACCCAATGCGCCAAGCACTAGAAACGAGGTGCGCCAGCTAACGAGTGTGCCTATAAAGGTCATAATCGGTAGACCTAGACTCACCCCAAAGGTATTACCCGCCATGATAATGGTGATCGCCTTGCCATGTAGATTTTCTGGCACTAAGGCTGTGCCATAAGCGGCAATCATCGGCCACATAATACCGGCACAGATACCGCCAATGATGCGCATGGTTACAATAAGTGGATAAGACGAGGTAAGACCGACGACCAGATTAGAGACGGCAAAACCTGTCAATAGCAGCAACAACAGCACCTTACGATTGACCCACAACGTCATGCTAATGAGGGGAATAGCAAAAATCGCCGATGCCAACGCGTATATCCCGACCAAAAATCCTACTTGGGTCTGCTCAACGCCCAAACCTTCAGTCATTTGCGGCAAGATACCCGACGGCATCAGCTCTGAGAGAATCCCAATAAAGGTTACGCTTGCCATTAAACCAAAGATAAACCACGAAATAGGGTTCTGATGTTGCTCATAGGTACTATTTTCTGACAGGCTTCCTTGTGCATGACTTGGCTTTGAACGACTAGACACACCCCCTCCTTATTATTAAATCATTCATGATTAAAGTATTTATGATTAAAGCATTAAAAAGCCCTTTTCTTCTCACCTTACAGATAAAACATATATTGCCATGATGTATAAAGTACAGGTAAAACTTATTCACTTCTACTCCTCTCATATAGGCAACGATAAACTTTCTTTCTCTAAATAGGTCTTGTCTTAAATGGCTATTTTATTAGCGCATTAAATAGTTGATCGAGAAGAACCTATCCTCTTATTAATTAACACATGACGTTACAGCCTGTTTGCCGTTTGTAGGAAAGCGTCACCTGCCCTTTCACTTATCGCTACTTTTTTCTATAGTGGGTAAGCTTAATAAATATACAAATAACAAGGATAATAATATGCGTGCTAAAACTTATAATATTCGCACCGCTGGACAAGCGAACATTCCGGTACTCGGACTGGGTACGTGGCAATCAACGGGACAAGACTGTATCGATGTCGTCAGCCAAGGTCTTAAAATGGGCTATGAGCACATTGATACCGCCCAAGCTTATGATAATGAAAAAGAGGTAGGAAAAGGCATTAAGCAATCAGGCGTCGCTCGCGATAAATTCTTTTTAACGACCAAAATATTCCCTGATGACATGAAGTTTGAGCCAGAAAAGCTTATTGCGGCTGCCAAACGTTCGTTAGAAAACTTAGATACCGATTACGTTGATTTACTGCTGCTGCACTGGCCTGATGATCGTGTGCCTTTATCCGAGACCATCCCTGCGCTTTGTGAGTTACAAAAACAAGGGCTGACTCGCAATATCGGTGTATCTAACTTTAATATCGCCAATATCATCGAAGCCAAGCGCTATGCTAATGTGCCTATTGTGGTCAATCAGGTTGAGTTTCACCCTTTTATTAAGCAAAAAACGTTGCAGACCTTTTTAAACAATCACCATGTTTTATTAGAAGCGTATTCGCCGCTTGCCCGCGGAGACGTTTTTGATAATAAAATTATTAAAGACATCGCTGATAAGCATGGTATCACCCCAGCACAAGTGTCACTGGCGTGGATTTTATCCGACAAGCACCGTATTGCGATTCCAAAAACGTCCAATCCTGAGCACTTACAAGGTAACTTAGATGCTGTCAAGGTAACGCTCAGTGAAGATGAACTTGAGAAAATTGGCAGCTTAGCGCGTAGCGACGGGCGTAAAATTAAGCATCCGGATTATTCACCAGAATGGGATGATTAATAAACCATACTTATTTGAATACTGACAACAAAAAAAGCCAGCGACATCTTATCACTGGCTTTTTTATATTTAACACTTTTTACGATAACTATTGATAATTATTATTGTCAGCGTAATTACTGCTGCAAAGTCTTGGTCTCATGTACTTTTTCAGCAGGGTTATATTGTTCAGAAGAAGGAATCGCGCCATTACGATTGTTCTCTTTCATCGATTTCGCCACTTCTGGCGGCATATAATTTTCATCATGCTTGGCCAATACTTCGCCTGCGACAAAGGTATCGCCTTGCATTTTACCGGTTGCGACCACGCCTGAGTTTTCAGCGAATAAATCCGGCAAGATACCTTGATAAGTCACGGGCACGGTCGACTCAAAGTCAGTGATAGCAAATTCAACGCTTAACGGGTCGTTTGGCGCACGCTGGACACTACCGGCAACTACCATACCGCCAGCACGGATACGCTTGTCCTGCGGCGCTTCACCTTGCGCAATGGCGGTGGCATCAAAGTAGTAATCGGTCTGTTGCCCAATGGCATAAATCACCAACACCACGGCAATCGCTGCCCCTGCAAGCGTAAACATAACCCACATCAGTTTTTTGCGACGAACTGCGTTCATACCACTACCTCATTGATGAGTAGCTGCTTTACAAAACTGCTCGTTTGCAAAACAGAAAATATTAAAGAAATTCCTATTAGACTGACTTGATAATAAGCCTTTCCAACCGTACTTTTCTAATACCTATATGGTAGCATTTTTTGCCCAAATCGATAAGCCCCCTAGCAACTGATGAGGTCATATATTTACCATTGGGTAATAATAATTTATAAGCTAAAAAGTTGATATTAAGAAGGATTTTAAGAGGATTTTTTAGTCGCAGGATTAGGGGTTTTAGCAGCGCGCTGTGCTTGACGCGCTTGCTGAATCGTTAACTGCTTGATAAGCGCTTGCCGTTGACGGCGGCTATAGATAATAAAAATCAGCATCATGCCGACCGTAATTGCCCAGCATGACCAGACAAATATACCATGCTCACCCATGGCGATAAACTCAGAGACGCTATAAAAGTAAGGCTGCATTATATTTCCCTAGCCGTTATTTGGTTTGTTCATAGCTATATTGTTATATTATATGTGGTTATTTACTTTGTCCACGAACGTATTCTTTGACCCACGCTTTACCTTGATCACGGTATAAAATAAGGGTATTGGTACGATAAATAGCCAAGGTTGCGACCAATAAATAACTGCCAATAATCATCAAGAGTAATGGCAACCACATATCTGCCGACATTTTTGGTGCCGCAGTTAGCGTAAAGGTTGAACCTTGGTGCAAAGTATTCCACCACTGTACTGAGTATTTGATAATGGGCAAGTTGACAGCGCCAACGATGGACAAAATAGCCGCCGCTTTACCGCGGTTGGCCGTATGTTCAAAGGCGGCAAACAATGCCATCACGCCCGCATATAAAAACGCCAAAATGAGCATAGACGTCAAGCGCGCATCCCAAACCCAATAAGTACCCCACGTCGGTTTTGCCCAAATAGAACCGGTTAATAAACTAATGACACAAAGCAAAAAACCCATCGGAGCCAGCGCCTGCGCCACAAGGCTCGCCGTCTTAATTTTCCATACCATATAAATCACGCCGAGTACGGCTAAAGCAAAATAAATGGAGATAGCAAGACTGGCAGCAGGTACATGGATAAAGATAATACGATAGCTATTACCTTGCAAATAATCAGGCGGTGCAAAAGCCAAGCCCCAAATGCTACCGATGAGCAAACAGAGACCGGCTAATATCGCTAACCACTTAACCCAAGGCGCAAAGATACGAAAGAACTCCTTGGTACCCACCGTGGTCAAGAAAACTTGCCAGATGCGTTGCCACAGGCTAGGAGATGAGACATTATTCAGGTTGGGCATGGGAATAAACCTATTACGCAGCTAGTGATTATAGAGTAAAACGCATGATTCATACGACTACCCGCTAACTTGCTGGCGTTAAACGCTGGATAGAATCTACACGTGACTGTTTGTTTAATAAACTATTATAGCAAAGTTGCCAGTTTTCACCATGCTGTTAATATAAAGGGTTTTAATGAGGGAATGTATATAGTCGATACGAATAAAATGGATACACGATACAAAACTGGGTGATTTTTTAATTTAACCAAGACATTTTTAACGTCATTGCAATCACCCATGGCATCACCAAAACCGAAATAATACTACCTGCCAATAATAAAGCTAAAATCGGCAAGCCATTGAGACCGGTGGCAAATAAATCAACCGCACCTGTAGCAAAAATCAATACCGGCAATTGCATCGGTAATGCAATCAAAGGCACCAGCACCGCGCCATTTTTTAGTGATAACGTCAAACTGCTGGCGACCGCTGACAACATGAGCAGCATCGGACTGCCAGCGACAATAGACGCCATCAATATCCACGCCTCAAACCAGCTAAGCTGAAATAAAGGCACAGCTAGCAAACTTAATGTTGCCACGATACCACTACTAAAAATCCAATGAATAACCAACCGAATCAGCACCCATAATGGCAGCGACGCCTTAGCGACGACCAATTGCGCCAGCGTACCATTATCAAGGGCAGGCTTAAACAAACCATCAACGCCCATTACCAGTGACAACAGAGCCGCTATCCAAACCGCGGACACCCCAAGGCGCTGCAATAAAGCAGGCTCACTACCAACCGCTAGCGGAAACAAGGTAATAATCACTAAAAACAATACCAGAGGATATAACCACTGTACCGCTCCTTGCTGCTTGACCTGCCATTCACGCCGCCATAGCTGCATAAAACTGATACAGCGCGGTATTGCTAAGTTCGCATTTGAGTTTTTATTCACGTTTTGTACTGGAGTATCTGACTCTGTCATTTATTCGCTCTTCCACTGATACTTGTCGCACTTATATTGATAGTATTTACACCATATAATCGGACAAATCGAGCACTTGATTGGCCACGCCGACGGCTTGGTGACTGGTCATTAATATCGCACCGCCAGCAGTGGCAAATTCTCGCAATCTATCTTCCATGCGTGCCACCATATCGATATCAAGCGCAGTAAAGGGCTCATCAAGCAGCCATAAAGGGGTGACGTCAGGCGTTAATAAATATAAGCGTGCAAGGGTAATACGACGCGTTTGCCCAGCAGATAAATGGCTTGAGCTGATGGTCTCAAACCCTTGTAATCCCACCCAAGTAAGGGCATCATCAATATCAGCGCTACTTGGACTAATACCATATAAATTTAGCAAAAAAGTGAGATTTTGTGCTACGGTCAGGTTTGGATGAATGCCCAATTGGTGCGATACATATAAAGGCTGCACAGGTAAGCTTACTGTTCCCTGATAAACAATTTCTCCAGTCAGCACCGGCAATAAACTCGCCAGCTGCATCAGTAGCGTCGTTTTACCCGTACCATTAGCACCAACCAAGTGACAGATACTTCCGGCAGCCAAATTGAGTGTCACCCCTTCACATAAAGGAATTTCACCACGCTGAACCGTCAGCTCATCGAGCGCAAGTAAAGCTGTATTCAGAGCTGTCATCCAAACCTCTCATTATTTATTAAGCAACAGGCAATATTCATCACAAACACAGATGAGGTTCATGGCATAATACTTTATGCTTACTTCAACCACACAGTATAACAAATTGTCGATTACTATGACCTCAAAACCTATGCAGACTTCAAAAGATATTCAAAAACCGAATCAAAACCCAGCTCAAAAATCAGACACGCCTATGCTAACTATAAACAGATTAATCGAGGCGCAAGTTGCCTTTATGCGGCAATGGCTGTACTCACAAGCCCAGCCGCTATCGATGCAGGCTTGGCAGTGGTTTGGCGAGCAGCCACTGAGTAAATATATCAGTAGCGATGATTTGCAGCATCTTATTAATGAATGGTTTCTTAAACAGCCAGTTAGCGAAGTAGTTCGCAGCGATATTCGCGATATTCTGCATACTATTATTTATCATCCCGTTAATGATAACGTGCCTTTATCAGAATTGGTCGATGACTCCCAAGTTGAGCTTTTAGCCAGCTACGTAGGCAGTCATGAAGAGCAGCGTAATATCTTGGTTCATACACTAGTCGGCAATGAAACCTTTGCAGACTTATTAACGCAAACGCTTTATCACGCTATCAATGATTTTATGGAATCCACGCTAGATAAAGCGGGCCCTGCTGGCAAACTGATGAAGTTTGGACGTAGCTCGTTTGAAAAAGCAACCAATCGCAATCTTGATGAAAAATTGCAGACGTACCTGCATCGCAATATTAAAGATTTAGCGCATAAAGCAGAAGCCAATGCCCAAGCGCATTTATCCAATGAAGAGGTTGCACGTTTATTGGTAACGGGTTGGGGCCGTATCAAAGATAAGCCGATTAGCGAAATCCAGACCTATTTACGTGATGAGCCTGACGATAGCAGCATTGAGCATATTGAAAATAGCATACAGCAAAGCTATAACCGTTTGCGCCTATCGCCTTATTTGCACAGCCTTGTAGCAGCGAGCGTCGATACTTGGTATACCAACCATCATACCGATAGCATTGCCAATATAGCAGCAATTTTAAATATCGATGAGCAGGCAATGACGCAATTGAGTACTGCCCTGCTACCTGTTGTCACTGACACCATTGAAAGCTCATGGGTTACGGCGCATATAACAGATATGCTGCAAGCGTTTTACGCTCAGCCGAGTATCAAAGCAGGACTGGTATTCGGCACCGATTAATCTGCTGTTGTGGCGTACGGTTTTTGATTTATTTTTTAAATTTCACCTTTTTTATTAGTTAGCCTACTATCTATGAGCCAATCTCCTAAACTCAGCTTATGGCAAAGAATTAAACAGCTGCTCAACATATCAGCTGTGCAGGCTGTCATTGATGATATCAAGGTAGCTCAAGACTTAGATGTGGATGTGGGTGCGGATTTAGACTTAACAAAACAGGATAAGAATAACTCTCAGCCTTCAAAAGATGAGAGTGATAGTATTAAATCTCGTCCTAAAGACAGTGACGATAATGATAATGACAACGATGATACGGATGGCAGCGGCTCTAACCCTGACTTAAATTATAGTTTAAATCATAACGTAAACCACAGCTTTGATAACAGTCCCGATGACGTCATTTATAACAGCCTTAGTAGCAACATTGATAGTCGGTTAGATAGCAGCACTGATACTGATACTGGTACTGGTACTGGTACTGACGCTTATTTTGATAATGATATCGAAGGTATGACAAAGCAAAATAGTGATGATGACACCCCGATTGTCAATTATCTTAAGCAGTATTTTGATGAGCAACAATGGCACTATAACCATTATCGACCTAGAGCCAGTGGCAATAAAAACAGTGACATCCAGCAATCACACCATTTATCTCTGAGAATGCGCAATAAAAAGCTCGATTGTGGCTATCTATTTCGTGTGCAAGAAAAAAACAACTTGCTAGCAGTCTATGGTATTTTGCCGTTTCTGATCCCCGAAAGCCACCAAAGCGCCGCCATGCTACTGATTACCCAAATCAATTACGACATGCTGATTGGCAATCTTGAGATGGATATCAATGATGGCGAGATACGCTACAAAAATGCCATCGATGTCGAAGCGGTCGGTATGGATGAAAATACCATTGAGCATTTACTACAAAGCGTCATCGCCATGACCACGGTTACTTACGAGATATTTAGTGACTTGGTCAATAATCAAAATCCTGCTGCAGAGTTGCAAGACTTACTGATGACGCTACATCAGCAAGAGGATGCGCGAACCTTTTTTTTACCCACGCAATTTGTTCAATAATCAATTATGCAAAACAGATATCTTCTGCTTTTACAATTTCTCACCAATACCCTACTTTCAAAATTCTTAAACCTGTCTATCCTTAAATCACTTTTAAAAAGACATACATTAATACTATGCTAAAAATTGCTTACTCTGACATTTTTCGTTATTCCGTACCCGAAAAGCACCGCTTTCCCATGCAAAAATACACCATGATTCCTGAGCGCTTATTGGCTGAAGGAACTATCACTACCGAGAATTTTTTTGCTCCGAAACGTCTAAGTGAAGAGGAAATTTTAACCACGCATACAGCGGACTATTGGCAGCAGCTTAAAACCCAGACCTTACCACGCAAAGAAGCGCGCGCCATTGGCTTTGAGATGACATCAGAGCTGGTAGAGCGCGGTCGTTATATTGCCCATGCCACTTATGAATGTGCGTTATATGCGCAGCAATATGGCGTGGCGATGAACGTCGCGGGCGGCACTCATCATGCCTTTGCCGATCATGGTGAGGGATTTTGCGTTTTTAATGATGTTTGTATCGCCAGCAATTTATTATTAAATCGTGGACAGGTGCAAAGAATTTTAATAGTTGATTTGGACGTTCATCAAGGTAACGGCAATGCAAGTATTATGGCGGATGAGCCGCGCGTTTTTGTCTTTAGTATGCATGGCGCGAAGAATTATCCATTTCGTAAACAACTATCAGACTTAGATATTGAGCTAGATAATGATACGGGTGATGCAGAATACTTACAGATATTAGAGGTTACGCTGCCGCGCTTAATCAATAAATTTGCGCCGGATATGATATTTTATCAATCCGCCGTCGATGTGTTAGCAACCGATAAATTGGGCAAACTTAGTCTGACGATAGAAGGTTGTAAAGCGCGTGATGAGTTTGTCCTACAACAAGCTAAAGCGGCAAATATTCCCGTAGCTATCGTTATGGGAGGCGGCTATTCAGAAGATATCGAAGATGTGATCGAAGCGCACTGTAATACTTTTCGTTTGGCACAACAGCTGTTTTTTTCAGAATTGATTGAGTAATGTGCAACTTAGAAACAGGCGCGACCAAGCAACATAATGAGCTTAGTGGAGTTTAAATGGCAAAAATATTGATAGGTATAGGGATTTTGCTGGTTGTTATCGGCGTTATTTGGCTGCTATTTCCAAATGCATTTTCATGGATAGGTAATATGCCAGGCGATATCAAACACACCTCAGGCAATACACGGGTTTATTTTCCAGTCGTCACAATGATTATCATCAGTATCGTCGCTACCATACTGTTAAATTTATTCAATCGGTAAATTTATTTAATTGCTCAGTTTATAGCAATGCCGTTATTCCCTGCCAGCCGACACGAATACCTAGCACCGTAAGAATCAATAAAATAAGCTGGCGAAAGCGTGCTTGTGGCAAGTAGCGGCGCAAGCGAATACCAACTAACAGCGCGGCGATAGACATGACACTAAGTATAGTAATCAGCTGCCATTCACTATTACTTAGCGCCATAATAGGCTCACGCAAGACGATAATTTGGGCGATTTTACCCAAGAAATAACACATGTTGCCGACTTTGGCGATGGTATGCTTATCGTCACTTGCGGACAATAAATACATCATTAATATGGTCGACATGGCATTGGTCGCACCGCCAATAATGCCAGCACTAAGACCAACGATAATCAGTACAGGCTTGGTATTAGGCAGACGGATTTGCTTACCGAGTGAGCTACTAACGACATAAAAGCCAATAACCGCTGCCAATACCAACAAGATATAAGCGCTATCTACCCATAGCAGTAGCTTTGCACCAAGCATACTCCCCAGCAGGCTGGTTAACGCAAGCAACCAATAGCGTCTGCCATAGTAGATGAAATTTTGCCAAATAGTACGCCCGCCACCCGCTAGCCAAGTCATGGCATTAAGTAACAATGAGGGAAAAATCACTAGAACGATAGCATGGGGTAACGGATAGATACTGGCAAGCGCGGTGGTGGTTACTAACGTCACACCCAGTCCGCTAATGCCGTGAAGCAATGATGCCAGTGCAAAGACTGCAATCAGTAATAGCGTCTGGGTGCTATCGTCATCCATCATATTTGCCATCAGACTTTAATCTCTAATAGCTATACTGGCAAAATTATAATTAGGACGTATATTATGCATTATGACGTTGCCAGATGGTTTCGCCAATAATAGTAGCCAATTGCTTGGCTATCTCCTCTTTGCTCGCTTTCTCAAGTATCACGCTATCGTGCTCATAACGCTCTGAGAAAAACACTTGCATGGCATTATCATCACTAGCAAAACCAATATCTGCGCGTGACACATCGTTACAGGCAATTAAATCTAAATCTTTAGATACTAGTTTGCCACGAGCATAACGCTCAACATCTTGAGTTTCTGCCGCAAAACCAACGACAAATAGCTTTGGATGGGCAAGTGAAATCGTTGCTAAAATATCAGGATTTTTAACCAAGCTTAGCGTCATCGCATCTTGCGTTTTTTTGATTTTTTGCGGTGCAGCTTCTTCAGTACGATAATCGGCGACAGCCGCGGTAGCAATAAAGATATCAGCAACTTTTACGCTGTCATCGGTAATAATCTCAGTATGCTCATGCTCTTTATCGCAATCACAGTCGTTATGATTATGAGCATGGTCATGGCTGTGCTCATGAGAATGGTCGTGCATATGATCGTGAGAATGGTCATGTTCTTCTTCAAGCAGATACTGTAGCGCGCTATGCCTACCATCGACACATTGCTGCGCTGCTATCAACATATCTTCAGCTGACAGCACATCAATGCGCGTGACATTGAGCGGTGTTGGCAGGGCAACTTTGCCCCCAGCAATTAAAATAACCTCTGCACCAGCGGCCACACAAGCACGGGCTAAGGCAAAGCCCATTTTCCCTGAAGAATGATTGGACAAATAACGCACAGGATCGATGGCTTCTACCGTCGGACCTGCAGTAATTACCACGCGTTTACCTGCTAATAACTGCGGCGTGGTTTGCATGGCATTAAATAGCAGCACTTCGGCTAATAACTGTTCAGGCTCAGGCAAGCGCCCTGCTCCGACATCACCGCATGCCTGCTCGCCGCTGGCTGGTTGGATAATTTGGTAATTCATATCGCGCAGAGTCTGCACATTTAGATTCACTGCTGGATGCGCCCACATTTGCTGGTTCATCGCTGGTGCAATAATGACCGGTGCTGTCGTTGCAAGGCATACGGTGGTCAATAAATCATCTGCCATACCCATTGCAAGCCGTGCCAAAGTATTGGCTGAGGCAGGCGCAATGATAATTAAATCCGCCCATTTAGCAAGCTCGATGTGACCCATCCCCGCTTCTGCTTGCTCATCAAGTAATGAGATATGCACCTCATTGCCCGTCAAAGCCTGCAAGGTAAGAGGCGTGATAAACGCTTGTGCGCCTGTGGTCATAATGACGCGCACATCAAAGCCCGCCTTAATAAGTAGACGGGCAAACATAGCAGATTTATAAGCGGCGATACCGCCGGTGATAGCAAGCACAATATTTGACATAAGCATAGCATCAATAAAAAAATGAAAGATAAAATTTGCGCTTATAGTAACAATTATGCGATAAGTTAGGGGAAGTTTTGTAGATTTATCTCAGTTATCTGGCACCTATCCTCATTATCAAGGAGTGACAATGGGAATTAAAGACTGGCATGAAGATGATAGACCCCGTGAAAAGCTGCTGAAATTTGGCGCAGCTCATTTATCTGATGCTGAGATATTAGCGATATTTTTGCGCACAGGCACCCAGTCACAATCTGCCATTGAGCTTGCCCGCCATTTAATCGACAAGTTTGGTAGCCTAGCTGAGCTGTTGGCCGCGCCGCAAGAGACGGTACTTGCTTGTCACGGTATTGGTCCTGCCAAATACGCCCAGATACTGGCATCGCTTGAGATGGGCACGCGCTATTTAGACAGTCAGCTTAAGACAGGTCACGCCCTTGGACGCTCGCAAATGGTCAAAGACTATATCAGCACCCAGCTGCGCGGTGAGCACCGTGAGGTCTTTGCCGTGCTGTGTCTGGATAATGCGTTAAACTTAATCAATTTTGAGATACTGTTTACCGGCGGCATTTCTTCTTGCTCGGTCTGTATCAAACACGTCTTACGTCATGCGTTAAGCCACGCTTCCAGTCAGCTTATCGTCGCTCATAACCACCCGCATACCAATGCAACCCCTTCAACGGCCGACAACTTATTAACCTACGAGCTAAAAAAGGCTTGTGACTTAATAGATTTGTCATTGGTTGACCATATCATTGTCGGACGTAATGACACCTTATCTTATGCTGAGAGCTGCTTGCCCCCTTTTGGCTAAGAATCGATAACAGCTGGTTATATAAACAAAGCTTGATACATATTATCGACACAGCGTAGCATTTTGGCTCTTGATAGTTATAAACAACTGTTTCATATTGGTAGTTAACTTTATTTTTGCTGTGGCAGTTGTGGCAGTTATCGGTAAACCTACTATTGATAGATTTATTTAATAGTAGGTCTATCCTTATTAATTTTCAAAACTGCTAGAAAAGAAGTACCAAACAGGCATTTATTTTGTCATATACATTAACTTATCGCATAAAAAATCTGATGGAAAAATAAAATAACAATTAGAATTATTCCATCAGTTTTTATTCATTTAAATTTTACGCTTGTGCATTCAGCGTTATAAAGGAGACAGTCATGGCCATCGGCTTATTTATTTTGGCAGTAATCATTCAGTTAGCCGTGGTCTTGGCCATCTTTTTATTATCCTTATCGCGTGTCACTGGCAGTATCGTGGCTCTTGTTACCATCCTCGTCACCGCCTTTATCAGTCCATGGTCGCTTATCTTAGGTATACCAATCGCGCTCTTATGCCTAGTATTGTTATTTACTCCGCTGCGCCAATCACTGATTACCAAGCCAGTTTATAAAGCCTTGGGCGGTGCCATGCCAAGCATGAGCGACACCGAACGTGAAGCTCTTGATGCTGGTACCAGTTGGTGGGAAAAAGAGCTGTTTATGGGCGCGCCAGATTGGGATACCTTTGCCAAGTATCCCTATCCTGAATTATCAGAAGAAGAGCAAAGCTTTATTGATAATGAAGTAGAAGTGCTCTGTGCCATGCTTGATGAATGGCAAATCCATCATGAAGATAAAGAGCTGTCACCAGAGGCGTGGCGCTTTATTAAAGCCAATGGCTTTTTAGGTTTAATCATTCCTAAAGAATATGGCGGTTTAGAATTTAGCTCGTATGCCCAAAGTCGGGTGATGAGTAAAATTGCTTCGCGTTCACCAACCGCTGCCGTTACTTGCATGGTACCGAACTCACTTGGTCCCGGTGAGCTGCTGATGCATTACGGTACCGATGAACAAAAACAACGCTGGCTACCAGGTTTAGCCAAAGGCGAAGAAGTCCCTTGCTTTGGTTTGACTGGTCCTGAGGCGGGCTCCGATGCAGGCGCGATTCCTGATACGGGTGTGGTTTGCTATGGCATGCATGAAGGCGAGCAAGTGCTCGGCCTACGCATGAATTTCTCTAAACGTTGGATTACGCTTGCGCCTATCGCCACCGTCGTTGGTTTGGCCTTTAAGATGCATGACCCAGAAGGTTTACTTGGCGACCCTGAAAAGACCGATTACGGCATTACCTGTGCGCTCGTTCCTGCTAGCCATGAAGGGGTAATTATCGGTCCGCGTCACAATCCAATCGGCTCACCATTTATGAATGGTACAGTCGATGGTAAAGACGTTTTTATTCCACTAGATTATATTATCGGCGGCGTTGAAAATGCGGGTCGCGGTTGGCGTATGCTGATGGAATGTTTGGGTGTTGGCCGCGGCATCTCCTTGCCAGCGCTATCGACCTCTGCCAGTGAAGTCAGTTATTTGACCGTTGGTGCCTTTGCAAAAGTACGTGAGCAATTTAAAATCTCCGTCGGCAAATTTGAAGGTGTACAAGATGCCACCAGCCGTATTGCTAGCAACACTTATATGTTAGAAGCTTTCCGTCATTTAGTTACCTGTGGACTGAACCAAGGTGGTACGCCATCAGTAATGACAGCAATGGCAAAATACTATGCCACTGAGACCATGCGTTCAGTCATTAATGACGGTATGGATGTGGTCGGTGGTCGTGCGGTGCAGATGGGACCGCGTAACTTTTTAGCGATTCCTTATCAAGCCATTCCAGTCTCTATCACCGTTGAAGGTGCCAATATATTGACGCGCTCGTTGATGATATTTGGTCAAGGGGCAATGCGTTGTCACCCTTACCTATTTGACGAGCTGCAACTGCTACAAAGTGAGGATAAAGAAGGCGCGCTCAAGCAGTTTGATGATTTATTCTTTAAACATTTGGGCTATACTTTTAATCGCGGTGCCAAAGCGTTTGTCGCAGGCTATGTCGGTGGTAGCAGTCATGCGCCAAGCTTTGCCGATAGCTTTACCCGTCCTTATTACAAAGACATCAACCGTTTGAGCGCAGGCTTTGCCCTAACCGCTGATATGTCTTTAGGCTTATTGGCAGGCGATTTAAAACGTAAAGAAATGCTGTCTGGGCGCTTAGCAGATATTCACGCGCATCTATTTATCTGTACAGCGATTCTACAATTTTATGAATACGGCTCTAAATCAGCAGCTGAACGCTTGCATGCGGAAGTGGCACTAAAAAACAGCCTTTATACTATTCAAGAAGCCTTTTTATCTTTATTTGCTAACTTTCCAAATCGCATGGCGGCAAGTGTGGTCAGCTTTGTTACTTTCCCAAGTGGTCGTATCTTTGCACCGGTGAGCGATGAGTTAAAACGCCAATTGGGCGATACCTTTATGGATGATTTTGAAGCCAATCCATTCCGCGATTATCTTAAAACCATGGTGTATTACAATACTGAGCCCGATGATGTAACGGGACGCATGGAGCACGCTTATCAAACACTGCTTGACGTTGAACCTTTATGGCAGAAGTTCAAAAAGGCTGAGCATAAAGACAGCTTTGAAGGTTTAACCTTTGAAGATCACGTGGTCTATGCCAGCCAAAATGGTGATATTACCGAAGAAGAGGCTGAAGTCCTTATTCAATATAATGCTATACGTTTTGATTCGTTATTAACTGATGTGTTCGATAAGCATTTATCTAAAGTGCAAGAACGTACCAATCCACACAGTTTAGAGAATGCAGTTTATAAGCTAACGGATTATGCGCAATTGAAAAACGATGCCCAAATAAGAAACGGTATCGCGACTGATAATACTGAGTCAACGACTGAATCCTTTGAGCCTGCAGCGGATGATAAACAAGAAGCAACCGGTGATGCCAATCCTGACCATGGGTATGAAAGCGATGGTGATGTAAAAATGGTCAGCGAGCAAGACACCATAAAAGAGGTTCAAGCACAAACCGATTTTGCAGAGTCGAATCCTGAAGCGCAAGCAATCGACCCGCGTCACCGTGATGCAGAAACGCACCTAAGCGAACGCATGGGTCATAATCATCGTTTGAATCAAGCGACTGATATTCATGCTGATAATGTAAATAACTCAGATAGCTTAGACGGCTCAAATGGCCTTGAGAGCTCAGAAAGTATGCAGGCAAAAACAGACAGCTTAGACAAATCGTCCAACGCTGATAACAAATGGCAAGATGGTTTACGTCGCGACGAAAACGATAAGGTTTAAGTGGCTTAAAACCAGCACTTCTCTAAGACTTGTTTTTCAACTTAAGCGAGATTATCCAACATAGATAGTCTCGCTTTTTTCGTATATACCATAGCTATGACACGCAAATCTACGCAAAAACCCTTATGTTATTCAATTTTATCTAAAAATTTTTGCCGCTAAATAAATCCTGACCACAGCAAGGCGAAAATGTCACGTTATTAAAGTCATAAAAATTTCTTGCAGTATCCCCAACAATTCTTTTATATTGTCTCCAAAATCTGACTTAAATGACAGATAACACACTTATAGACGTAATAAACACAGTAGCAGACACGATAATGACGCTTATACGGCCTGATATATCGTGTTTATTGCTGTGCATTACGGCAACCAAGGACAGTAGTTATGTGGAAAAATATGGGGCTGACTGGCAAGATTATTGTTGCTATGGTGCTGGGTATTATACTGGGTTTATTTATAAACTATTCGGGATTGAATGCCGAAGGTAGCTTTGTTAATACTTATATCACCAATGGGTTTTTTGCCATTATCGGTAAGTTATTTGTTAACTCGCTAAAAATGCTGGTTGTGCCCTTGGTACTTATCTCGCTTATCTGCGGGGTTTGTGGCATCGGTGACATCCGCTTGCTTGGTCGTATCGGTACAAAAACCTTTTTCATCTATATGATGACAACGGCGCTAGCGATTGCGACTGCCATTGGACTTGGCGTACTCTTTGGTATCGGTAAAGGCATGGATATCAAAACGGATGCGGCGTTTGAAGCGCAATCTGCACCGCCACTGCTTGATGTGTTCTCCAATATTATCCCATCAAACCCCATCAGTGCGATGGCGAATGGTGATATGTTATCGATTATTTTCTTTGCTATCTTAATCGGTATCAGTATCTTGATGGTTGGCAAACCTGCCAAGGGTTTGGTGCAAAGCTTAGAGCTTATCAATGAAGTCATCTTAAAGATGGTGACCATCATTATGAACCTTGCCCCTTACGGCGTGTTTGCGCTGTTAGCAAAAGCCATGTCTGAGCTTGGTTTAGACCTTATCTGGTCGCTACTTGGTTATGTCGCGGTATTGGTTGGCTCGCTTGCTTTTCACTTCTTTGTAACCATGATGATTGTGCTAAAGCTAGCTTCAGGCTTATCAGTAAGAACCTTTTTAACAAAAATGCGCGAAGTACAAATTTTTGCTTTTAGTACCTCAAGCTCAAACGCGACGATTCCAATTACCTTGCGTACGGTTACCAAACGTATGGGCGTCAATAATTCTGTCGCTTCGTTTACCGTGCCATTTGGTGCCACCATCAACATGGATGGTACAGCTATCATGCAAGGGACGGCGACCATCTTTATTGCCAATATCTATGGTATTGATTTGGGCATAACCGAATATCTGACTGTTATTTTAATGTCGGTACTTGCCTCTGTCGGTACAGCAGGCGTTCCTGGTGTTGGCTTAATCATGCTATCGATGGTATTTGCGCAAGTGGGCTTACCTATCGAAGGCATTGGTCTTATCTTAGGGGTTGACCGTATCCTTGATATGTTACGTACTGCCGTCAACGTCGGCGGCGATGCTGCTGTGACCGCTATCGTAGCGAAATCAGAAGGCAAAATGGATATCTCGGTTTATAACGATCCTGATGCTGGTTCAAAAGACGTATTCGATGGTCATATCGATGAAAACAGCGAACGCGAATTCTCTGAAGTCTTTAGCGATGGCATTATGGGCAGTGAATACGACGATGTTAAGCGTGATTAAATGAAACGTGGCTAGCTTTAATACAAAATAGCCAATGATAAAAGTTTAGAAATAAAAAAACCTCAGTTCACAATCGGCTGAGGTTTTTTTCCGTCTTGAATAAGGTTTTTGAAATTCATACCAACACTTTTTAACCAAACACATATTTCGTCAGCATCGCCATACAAACCAAAACAATCATCGGACGAATCAGTTTACTACCACCTTTAACGACCATTTGCGAGCCAAAATAAGCACCTATCGTCTGCCCTACCATCATTGCCAGTCCCACTTTCCACAACACATTACCGCCCAAAATAAAGAAAATGAGCGAGCCAATATTGGTGGACAAATTCAGCACCTTTGCCGCTCCCGTTGCTTCAATAATTTGGCGACCACGTAGCGCCACATTTCCTAAGGCAAAAAACATCCCCGTACCCGGTCCGATATAACCATCATAAAAACCAATCAAAGGTGCTACTACTTTTTGCCACTTGCTTTCTGAGATGCGCGGTGCGGCTTCCACTTCACCCAGCCTTGGGGCAAATAAGGTATAAATACCAATCGCCGCAATCAAAAACGGAATCAGCTTTTCTAATAAATCAGGCGGCGACAACTGCACGGCAATCGTACCAAGAACAGAACCGATAAAAGCCGCGATAATCGCCGTTTTTATATTTTTCGGTTTGACGACACCTTTTCTAATCATAGTAATGGACGCCGCGAGTGCGCCTGATGCTGCTTGCAACTTATTCGTTCCCAAAGTTAGTACAGGGGGAATATTGGCAAGCAGCATGGCTGGAATGGTCAATAAACCACCGCCGCCCGCGATAGCATCGATAAAACCAGCCAGAGCGGCCACAACCGTCAACATTAAAATAATTTCGATAGAGAGCGATATGTCCATGACACCGACCTTGAAAATTTATGACACAAAAAAGCAAGCTTGAAAAAATCAGGCTCAAAATACATTGGTTGATAAAGTAGCAGCTATTTTTTTAATCTATACCACTCTTTCATCAATGCCAAACTGGATAGAAGGATTTGCTTAGAGGCGCTCATTATAAAGATAAAAATGTAAAAAAAGCCAAAAACCTAACAAAGTCTGCTAGATTTGTCATATCGGCTGTTTTAACAATATGTCCTTTGATAATCGTTGAGTCTTCAAGGAAGCAGCACAAAACCGTTAACGTATTTAATTGTTTATATGAATAAAATTGTGAGAAACTAGAGACACCTATTTGTTATATCAATCTATATCGCTATTAATGACTGTCGATCGCTTAACTATGCTGAGTAATCCTTAGCTGAACTAAGCAAATCTAAGCTTATTAAAGCCAAGCAGACTGAAGCAAATCAAATAACAATAGGTACTTGAAGTTTTTGAATGATTTAGCACGTTTTATTTAGTTAATGAGGATAATATGGCAATACAAAGAGTCAAAGCATTTTTCAACCTCGAGGCGTCAGGCGGCATTGTCTTAGCGCTGGCAGCTATCGCGGCAATGATTATTGCCAATACCCCTCTGAATACTTGGTATGAATCCTTTATTCATGCTCCCGTTGCCATTCAAATCGGTAGCTTTGCGATTGCAAAAGACGCCCACCATTGGATTAATGATGGTCTGATGGCAGTGTTCTTTTTCTTAGTCGGTCTTGAGCTCAAGCGTGAAGTGCTCATCGGCGAGCTCTCAAACGTCAAGCAAATTATCTTACCCGCTGGCGCCGCATTGGGCGGCATGATTATGCCTGCCATCGTTTACCTGCTCTTTAACTATAATGAGCCTGAGTTTTGGAAAGGTTGGGCGATTCCTGCGGCAACTGATATTGCTTTTGCCCTTGGTATCTTAAGTCTACTTGGCAATCGCGTGCCAAACTCACTAAAAGTGTTTTTGGTCTCTATCGCTATTTTCGATGATATTGGCGCTATTCTTATCATCGCTTTATTTTATACCAATGACTTGTCGCTTGGATCACTGGCTGTCGCTGGGTTATGTTTGCCGTTCTTGTACCTGCTCAATCGCCGTAACGTTACCAGTATCACCCCTTATATATTGATTGGGGTCATCATGTGGGTTGCCGTACTAAAATCTGGTATCCATGCAACACTAGCTGGGGTGGTACTCGCCTTATTCATTCCGTTATTTGATCGCACGGACCCTGAACACTCCCCACTTGAAGAGCTTGAGCACGACTTACAAAACACCGTATCCTACGGAATTTTGCCATTATTTGCCTTTGCCAACTCAGGTATATCGCTCAAGGGCGCAGGCTTTGCGGAGCTATTTCATTCCGTGCCATTGGGTATTGCCGCTGGACTGTTCATCGGTAAGCAAATCGGCGTGATGTTCATGTGCTGGTTAATCTTTAAACTTGGCATATCAACCATGCCAAAAGGTATGAATTTCAAGCAAATCTACGGTGCGGCGTTACTTTGCGGCGTTGGCTTCACCATGAGCTTGTTTATCGGTGGCCTTGCATTTGGCGGCGCCACGCCACTATTTGATGAACGTCTAGGTATCATTATGGGTTCAATCGTTTCTGGTGTTGCTGGTTATCTGATGCTAAAAGCCACTCTAAAAGACGATGTTAACAACACCTCTGTCGACTTAACGCAGCACTCATAATGACTGATAGAGCGACTTATTTAGTAAGTCGCTTAATTGGGTAATGAAAAGCAGTTACTAAAGAGTGACTCATAGATATGGATTCCATCAATATTACTAAAAAAAACACTAAAGCAAATGCCGCCAGCTCTTGCGAAGACAACAATCCTCATCAAGCGCATGTTGAATCTTATCAGCGTCATGGGCGCACGACGGCGATTGACGATCATAGTGATCTGCAAGTATTAAAGCGTATCAAGCGCTACTTACTACCAAAAGACTTTGTTATCTCGCAAGATTTATTACAGGAAATGGTTGCGGGTTACGAGATCGGTGATCCAGTGGCAGATGCGTTAGCTGCTGACGGTATTCGTTTTGTAAAGCCCTTGCATCAATTTATTATCAGCGACAGTAGTAGTAGCAATAGCAGTAACTTTGACGCCAACCTTACAAACAACCCTGCATTTAACGCCTTGACCGAGCAATTTAGCAGCCACCCTGCTTGGTATGATCCCAAGCTTGCACAAACTGGTGCAGTCGCTTATCGCCGTTATCCGTTGATGCTAATTTGGCTATTGCGTAACGTGGCGCTAATGGCAGGCTATAGTATTCCTGCCCTCTCCCTGCCGCTCATTCAAACGGGAGCATTGATGCACGATGCCCTACCGCGTTTGATGCGTACTTACGCTTATATCCTTGCCGTCTCTGAGCATCCTCCATTACACAAGTCAAATATGAGCGCAGGCACTCAGCATCAGCCTATCGAGGAGGTATTGGCGATTGGTTCAGAAGGATGGCGGCAATCTATCAAGGTGCGGCAGATTCATACTCTAGTGCGGCAAAACCTGCTCAAAGGTAAAGGCAATGCAGCTAAGGGTGTCATATCTAGTGCCGACCAGCACCATAATCCAGATGGCAGTTGGAACAAAGCATACTGGGGTATTCCAATCAATCAGACCGATATGATTGCTACCCATTTGCAATTTTCACTGTTGATTATGCGCGGTTTACGACTGCTTGGCGCCCGTATCAGTACTGAAGAAGCGGAAGGTATCCTGCATCTATGGAATCTTGCCAGTTATTGGATGGGCGTTGATTTAGAGCGCTTACCAAAGGACGAAGCCGCCTGTTGGGAATGGCTCTATACCTATTTATCGATTCAGCAGCTTGATTTTAAAATGGGACAGCCATTAGCAAAAGCGCTGCATGATTTGCCGCGGCAACTGATGGGCGAGGACAATCGCCGTGGACGTTTCGTTGAAATGGTCAATGCCAGCGTCACCCGTACCTTGGTCGGTGATGATATCGGCGATGGACTGGATTTGCCAAAATCAAAAATTCGTTTTGGTGTCTTATCGTCAGTGCCAATTCTTTTTGCGCTCGATACAGCACGTCAGCACAATCAAACGGTGGCTGAAAAGCTAGAAGCCTTCCGCGCCAAACGCCAAGACAATATGAACTGGTGGCTTAAGAAAAATGACGATTACTATAAATAAAGTATGATAAATGCAGACAATTTAAGGAGAAAAACCACTCTATATTACATAAAACTAATAACAAATGATATTTAGATAATCTCAAAACCATAACTAGAAAGCATATGTCGAATATTATTAGTAGCAAATAGAATATGTTAAACCATTATCAACGGCGTCTACAATAACTATAATAAATCCGCAAAAGACGCGCTTGGTTTTACACAGAGAATGGTTCTACTTTAGATAATTCAGTCCATAACCTCAACTGTCTTACGTGTTAATTACGCGTATTTTGGATGCGGTAATACCAATCAAGCTGCCGATCAAAGCCCGTTTCCAACAAGCTGGCAATGACGCGTCCTGTCAGACCCCAAACCGTTTCACCATCAACCTGCCAGCTTGGTGTGAGAATGGTCGCAGTCTGATCTTGCATCATATACTCTACCGCATATTCTACCGTAGGTTGAGTCAGTAACGTCTCAAAATCTGCCCAAAAAATACGCGAGATTTCACCAAGCTCAGGCACTAACAATAAATCTGGCGCAATCAGCGCCACAATAGGACGCACGCTCATACCGCTTTTGGAGGTCTGAATCGGTAATTGACCAAGCAGTTGGACTTTACTAGGCGGTAATGCGGTTTCTTCACAGGCTTCACGCAAAGCAGTGACGACATTATTACCATCGCCGGCGTCATGTTTACCGCCTACACAAGAGACTTCGCCGGCATGACTGTTCATATGAGCGGCGCGGCGCGTCAGTAGCAGCTTGGGATGACGTTCATGGGTAATAGCAACCAATACCGAGGCATCGGCAATGGGTGTCTGATATAAGCTATCTAAGATGCGAGCGCTACGAGAAGTATTAGAGCCGTCGCACAGCGCCGGACTGGTAACGGCATTTAAGGTTTCATGCTGCACTCGTTCCGCCAACTTCCGAATCGTAGGATAGCGAATAAAGTCTGGCACAGCGACTGAAAAGTCATCAAAACGTAGCGACTGCGAGGGGAGTAACATTATTATTGCCCTATATTTTTATCAGTATGAAGCATCAATGCAATTGACTATAAATAGCAATCAAATATAAATATTGCCTAATCAAGTATCAATGTCAAAAACCAAATATTTTTAGGATATGCTCGTGGATAAGATTTTTTCATTAAATAAGATGCAGGGCAAGATTGATGATTGCCCGCAAAGATTGCCATTAATCATTATCGCCATAGCTTGGGTTGGCGGTACGTTTGCCACTGCCATACTGGCGCTATTAGGCAATTGGCAAAATGTCGCCATGATTTTGGGCTCATTTGGTGCCAGCTGCTTGCTTATTTTTGCTTATCCAGAGAGCCCCTTTGCGCAGCCTAGAAACATCGTTGGCGGTCATCTTATCACCACTTTCACAGGCTTATCATTTTTGACTTTGTTTGGCATTGAATGGTGGAGCTTATCGCTTGCAGTCGGCACGGCGATTGCGCTGATGCTATTACTGCGCGTACCGCACCCACCGGCTGGATCCAATCCATTAATCGTAATGCTTGGCGGCGTCAAATGGCATTTTTTAATCACCCCTACTCTGGTCGGTGCGCTTGCCTTGGTAGTGGTCGCCCTCATTTATAATAATATCGGTCGCGGCCGTCATTACCCGCGTTACTGGTAAAGCTACTCTTCAAGGTAAAGCTATCATTCAATAGTTAGCATGAGTCTAGCCTAGCGCAATCTGACTAAAGCTGCATAGAATTTATGTGACTGGGCTGGGTTAAGCTGCGTTATCCGTTGCGCTTAACAATGCATTTATTAATAAACGCATTGTTAAGCGCAAGCAGTTGTGCAAACCTGTAGGGTTTTTATTATCACTGCCAGTGCGATGAGAATTTGTGTTATCTTAGGCTTAACGGCTATTATCAAATAAAATTCGATAAGCTAAAGTCATACTATTTTATAAAACAAGAATTATAATTCTTAAAATACCGAACACCTTTTTCTCATTTCTCCTTTTCATTATATAAGGCAGTTGATATGCGCTATTGTCTACAATGCGGTCATCAAGCAGAACGCAAAATACCAGCCACCGATAATATCCCGCGCTTGGTATGCCCAAATTGCAATTATATTCATTATGAAAACCCAAAAGTCATTTGTGGCTCATTGGTCGTCTATAAACACCGTGTGCTGCTATGTCGCCGCGCGATTGAGCCACAATATGGTTTATGGACGCTGCCCGCAGGCTTTATGGAAAATGGCGAAACCATGGCAGAAGGCGCAGCTAGGGAAAGCTTTGAAGAGGCAGAAGCGGTCGTTACCAATCCGCATTTATATTGCCTCTATGATATTCCTGATATCGGGCAAATATATAGTATTTATATCACCGAGCTAAAAGACGGTGCTTACGGTATTGGCTCCGAAAGTCTAGACTGCGCTTTATTCACCGAAGAAGACATTCCATGGGATAAGCTTGCCTTTGAAGCCGTACGCCGTACTTTAAAAAGCTATTTTGCCGACCGTCAGCAATACGATAATCATGAGGATTTTCCCATTCATCAAGATATGATTGGCAAAGACCAGGCGATTAAGCGCTATTAATCCAGCTTTTAAAAATACTACCCGCAATAAAAACCGCCGCTTTCAATATAAATACTGAAAGCGGCGGTTTTTTATACAGATATTAATTTGCTATAACTTATTTTGCGATAAGTTAAAAAACTAGCTTTTAATCTTACAGACTTTAAAGCCAAGCTCTTGTACCGCTGCTTCTTTATCATAAGGCGCTAGTACCGCACGTACATGCTTTTGCCCTTGCAGGTATTGCTTAGCAACACGTTGTAAATCCTCCACGGTTACGGCCAATATTGAGGCACGCATTTTACGTTGCCAGTCGACACCGCGATGATGCAGATTGGCAAAGCAGGCTTTGACCGCTTCACCTGCTGGAGAGCCTGGTTTATCCATACCTGAGATGATACCTAAGATAGCTTCTTCTAATTGCTCATCGGTTTGCGGCTCATTCAATAGCCATTCGATACTGGCATCAAAATGCGCAAAGGTCTCAGCACACTGCGGATCGCGGTAGCTAAAGAACTTAAAGGCACAAGCATTGGCATCGTAACCTGCACCGCCGCCATAAGCACCGCCGCGCTCACGGATGGCACTATGCAAGTAACCATTACGCAGATAAGGCGCTAGTACCATCAAGGCTGCTGTATCAGGATGGTCGGCTGCTGGCACGGTATAAGCACTGGCATTGTGATAGACGTTGGTCGGCACCAGCCATGCCAAATCTTCAACATCGAGCGCCACACCACTTTCTATTGCTTTGACCGCGTCTTTCTCGCCATTTAACGCCGCATCAAGTTGTAACTCAGCAAACTCGCTTGGGATATTGTCTTCAATACCCGCCTCAGAGTTTGTGATTTTTTCAGCAATTTTTGGCGCTTGGCTGTCTTTCCAGCTATCCACAATTAAGCTACTTAAGCGTTCAGTTTGCTCCGCTTCACAAATGATAACCGCATGCTTAGGCAGACTAATCAGACGTTGATGTAAATCCATCAAGCTGGTTGCCAGTTTATCCCACTGCGCATCATCCGTACTGGCATGGGTTAGGAATTCTTTTAGCGCGTTCAATGCTGGCAGACCACTGCGCACATATTCTAATTGCGCTTGGCGACTCATGCCGCGACTGGCGGTTTGCATCGCATAAGAATGTCCAGAACCGGCAAGGTTTGATTGCCAACCTGCTTGACGCTGCTGCAAGATTTCTTTGATACGATCATGCTCACTAAAGATACTGTGTTCCATGACTTCTTTGAGCAAATCAATCGCTTCAGGTTTACGATTCAGCGCACGCGTTGCCACCACAAAGTAGCTGCTAATCGCTTGGCTGTCGCCGATATTGGTACGCTGACTGATACGCGCCGTCACGCCTGATGAATGCGCGGCTTGCTTGGCTTGCATTTCATGAGCGCTTAACGAGTCGGTACCGAGCTCAGATAATAAGCTTAAGTAAATAGGCAATAGCGGATGATTAATCACTTCATTAACGGGTAGCTCGCTTGTATCCTGATTACCAATCGCATCGGTCAACGGCACAATTACTTGATAATAATACAAGCCATTGGTACCTGCCTCATATTCAAATAAGGTGCTATCTTGGCCGCTTAAAGTTACTTGTTTTTGTGTGCCTTGTTTAAAGCTGATATCCGTAGGCACATCTTCTAAGCCAACTTTTGGCAATAAGCTTAAATCATCAGGCGCTGCTTGGCGCGCTGCCAAATCAAGGGCTTGTTGTTTTAAGATAGCTTTATCATCAGCGGTCAAATCCATCGCAATCGTATCAAGACGGGTTTGTTCAGCGGCTGCAAGACGTGCTGTTTTTTCGCTGTCAGGCGTCATAGTGACACGCACACGGTGTTGATTATCTAACAAGTGCTGCTTAATTAAATTCGGTAACCACTGTGCGTCTTTTACTTGTTCACGTAGCCACTCTAAATGCTCGTCCACTTCCCACACATCGATAGGGTTGCCATCATGAATCGCCGTACTAAAGCCTTCTAGCATGAGATTTAGACCATAAGGCATGCTATCACCGCCGATATGGCGTTGATCAATCTCGATTTGATGCAAGATAGTTTCAATGGTTTCATCATCAATCGGCTTGCTCGCGACCTCTTTAAGCAAATCAATAATACCCTGCTCTACCGCTTCGGCATGCTCAGGGTTTGAACCACGCAGACCGGTATAAAAGACCATTTCATAATGACTGTCATCGAGTCCCAATAGCGGACTTGGCGCCTTACCGAGTGGATGGCTATCTAGATACGTGCGCAATGGTGAACCAGCATGCTCAACCAAAACGCCTTCTAATAGACGCAATGCCAAACGCTGCTTTGGATCGGTAATTGACGGCAATAACCACGCCACCACATGATGGGTTTGGTCAGGACCAGCTTCGTCAGCGGTATAAGTGTCAACCGCGCTAATCGGTGCAGACAGACGCTGTTCTGGACGCGATACGTGTTTTTTGCCCGCTTCAAATTGAATCAAGGCATCTTCATGGATTTTCGCCTGCGTCTCAGCGACTGGAATATTACCAAAGCTCATAATCACACTGTTTGATGGGTGATAATGGCTTTGATGAAATTCAACCAGCTCATCATGAGTGAGGTCTGGAATATCAGCAGGATCACCGCCTGAATTATAGTGATAGGTCGTCGTTGGGAACAAATGATGGGCAACCGTATGATATAACTGGTCAATCTCGCCACTCATCGCGCCTTTCATTTCATTAAAAACGATACCCTTAAACTGCGGCTTATCATTTTCGTCTAACTCGACGCGAATGCCTTCTTGGGCAAAATCAAGCGGATGGATATTGGGGAAAAATGATGCGTCAAGATAAACGGCAAGCAAGTTAAAGTAGTCGTTTTTATTTTGCGTGGCATACGGATACGCCGTCCAATCGGCAGCAGTCATCGCATTCATAAAAGTGTTTAATGAACGTTTAATCATTGAGAAAAACGGATCACGGACGGGGAATTTCTCAGAGCCACATAAGGCCACGTGCTCTAAAATATGTGCTTCGCCTTTTGAGTCCATTGGCTGAGTGCGAAAGCCAACCAAAAAGGCATTTTCATCACTCGGATGCGCCAAATGGTAATGCATGGCCCCAGTCTTAACATGCTGACTGATCAGCACATCCATCGATAGCGCCTCAATGTGGCGATGCTCAATCAGCTCAAACGCTGGATGTAGCGTTAAATCTGCAGTAAATGGCGTGTCAGTCATAGTGTTCCTTATCAATGATAATATATATCGTGCCCTGATTTTCAGGGCTCATAAAATGGTGTCTATAGCGCTATTAGATGGGGCTTACCTATAGATAAGTCAAGCTAGCCATACAGTAATAACGGCTCACTGAGTAAGATTTATCAATGAATATTTTAAAAGTAGTATGAAGACAATATCCATAATCAAATAATGGATTTAATCCTTAACAAAGGCATGTGGCACTGTTACTATAAAGTTAACTACTATTCAGGAGCACCTGATGAGCTACCAACATATTTTACTGGTCACCGACTTATTGTCCGATGCTGACAAGGTTGCCCTAAAAGCCAAACGTATCCTTGCAGGCTCGCCTGAAGCTAGGTTATCTGTCTTACATATCGTTGAAGATGATATGGTGCGCTTTGGCTTTGAGCTGGTGCCGGCGTCTAGTTTGTCAGGCGATTTCGATGGCGAACATTGGCAAGAAGCACGCAATAAATTGGCGCAATTCTTAGAACGCAATGAGCTAAACGCGGTCAACTCCGAGGTCAATGCTGCTATCTCTAACAGTAAAGGCATCGTCAATTATTGCCGCGAAAAAGAAGTCGATTTACTGATTATCGGTCGCCACGAGCGCCGTGGTATCGCTGCTTGGTTAGTCAAGGCAACCGCTGACAGTATCTTGCCAAACGTACCTTGCGACAGTCTCGTGGTAAAACTTGATCAGCCCGTCCCGAAATAACGGAATAAGCAAGCAAGGCGCTAAAAAAGCCACTGTTAAGCGTAACAAATATCCCTATAAGATATAGACAAACATAGCTTAGCAGCACTTAACAGCGCTCAGTAGGAGTGCTATAGTAAATACTATCTGACACGAGGAAGACGCTATGAGTTACGAACATATTTTATTGGTCACCGACCTAATGTCCGATGCTGATGTGGTCGCCCAAAAGGCCAAACGCATCGTTGAGAATCGTCCTAATGCCAAATTATCGGTGCTTCATATCGTCAAAGATACCATGGTTGGCTTCGGCTATGAGCTGGTGCCTGCCTCAAGCTTATATGATGAAATTGATGATGAGCGCTGCCAAGAAGCGCGCGCTAAATTGGCACAGTTTTTGGACCGTAACGACTTACATGCGGTAAACTCTGAAGTGACCACCGCCATCTCTAACAGTGAAGGTATCGTCAACTATTGCCATAAGCATGATGTTGATCTACTAGTCATCGGTCGTCACGAACGTCATGGTATCGCTGCTTGGCTCAGTGGCGCGACAGCAGATAATATCTTGCCAAATGTCCCTTGCGACAGCTTAGTAGTGAGACTGGATAAACCGGTTAATAAATAAGTCTCAGAACAGACTTACCGTAATTCCCAAGTTATTTGAAACTATTAAAAAAGCTCAGTAAAAAAAGCGCACTGTATGACAGTGCGCTTTTTTATTATTCATTAAAACAGTAAGTTTTCTCACTAGAATCTCTACATTTACCATTAAAATCAATCTTCTATCAAAATATCAATAAAGCTTTGCCAAATAGGGCTTTGATGGCGGGCTTTGTGCCAAACTAGCCACCACGTACGTGATAAATCTATACCCGCTACTTTTACCTGCACCAATTTTCCTGCTGCCAGCTCCGCCTCAATGACATGCTGTGATAAACAGCCAAGCCCAATATCGGCGCTTACCATATGTTTAATGGCCTCCGACTGCTGAATCGCCATCACGATCTCGGCATACGGCAAGTATTGCAATAATTGCTCATCGATAATTTGCCGTGTACCCGAACCCGCCTCTCGTACCAATAGCGGCAGCCTTGCCAGCTGTTCCGCGCTCAGCTCATAACATTTTTCTTTCTCGTTATAGGCCATGCCTGTCAGCCATTTACTATTACGCTTAGCAAAGACGATCAAGGTATCGGTCCGCCATTCTCGCTGCTCAATCACCTTCATATCTATCGGGCGCGGCATACCCTCTACGAGCGCAATATCAATATTTAACTGCTCAACCTCGCCGACTACCTCTTGGGTATTGGCAATATACATGTCGATATGGGCATCCGGTAGCGCAGCATATAGCTTGGCCAGCAGCGGTGGCAGCACATAATTGCCGATAGTGGTACTGGCACCAATATGAATCTGCCCTGCTTGATGCTTATGATAATGCTCTAGAGTTAAAGCCTGCCCCAAGATAGCTTGCGCCTGTATATAAATAGGATGGGCGTTTGGATGCTGATTAAGCCTACGCCCGACGCGCTCAAATAGCAGCATCTGTAACCTTGCTTCTAATTCTGTCAGCGCGCTACTGACCGCCGACTGCGACAAATGCAGCGCCTCACTGGCACGGCTGGTACTGCCAGTTTGATAAATACTGACAAATACCGATAGCTGCTTAAGGGTAATCTTCGGCAGCATCTGTATGGTTTTTTTCATAATGTCTCTGACATCCTATGCACCCTATAAACTTTCAAAAGCCTAAATTTCAAAAGCCTAAATTTTAAAAACCTAAATTTTACAAATCGTTTCTTAACCTAAAAATTCGATAGTTTATATCTTATTAATCTGTTTTTATTATAAATCGACATGACTTATACTGTCTATTCATAAGCTTATGCTTATTTCGATTATAGATAATAATAGGTACGTACGACATGAACGCTTTAGCACAAAACATGCATAACTACTTTCCGCATAACCGCCATATTTTGGGGCTGATTGTCGTGCTGATTGGCAGCTTGTTTTGTTTGTGGCTGAATATGAGCTTAGATACGTGGTCGGACGGGCGTATTGTCGGGCTGTCCTCGTTAACCCTAGCAATCTTGCTTGGCATGGTATTGGGCAATACGCTATATCCAAATTTTTCCGACCAACTTAGTGATGGTGTTAACTTTGCTAAAGGTCAAATATTACGTCTTGCCATTATTTTTTATGGCTTTAAGCTAACCTTGACACAAGTCGCTAGTGTCGGTATGCCAGCGGTAATGACGGATGCGCTGGTATTAACCTCGACATTTTTACTCACCTATTGGCTTGGCACCAAATGGCTCAAAGTCGATAAGCAGACGACGTTATTGATTGGTTCTGGTGCCAGTATTTGCGGTGCGGCAGCGGTGATTGCCGCAGAGCCCGTGGTCAAAGCGGAAGCCCATAAAATCACTATCGCCGTCGCCACCGTGGTTGTCTTTGGTACGATTGCCATGCTGCTCTATCCGTTTTTATATCAGCTTGGCTGGTTGCAACCGTGGCTAAACGCCCAGCAATACGGCATTTATACAGGTTCAACCATTCATGAAGTGGCACAAGTGGTGGTCGCTGGTAATGCCGTTAGTTCGGAGGTTGGTAATACAGCGGTTGTGACTAAGATGATACGGGTGATGATGTTGGCACCTTTTTTACTGATTTTATCGTTTGCTTTAACCACAGGCAGTAGCAAAAATGGTGAAAAACCGTCATTGATGAAGCGTGTGCAACAAGTTAAAGTACCATGGTTTGCCTTTGTTTTTATTTTGATAGTGTTACTGCATACTTGGGTGCCGATGACGGCAGGCTTTGAGCGTAGCATGGTCATGCTTGATGATGTGTTGCTTACCATGGCGATGTTTGCGCTGGGCTTAACCACGCACTTAAGCGCTATTAAACAAGCGGGGGTTAAACCGCTTATCTTAGGCGCAATGATGTTTGCTTGGCTTATCATTGGCGGCGGACTGATTAATATCGGCATTGCTTCACTCTAATCACTTCACTCTAAAACAGTTACTGACTACACACCAAACTCTTAACACCAAACCAAAAATGCCTACGACTATAGTGATAGTCGTAGGCATTTTTGTTCTAAGATTTTGCTTAGTGCCTTATTATTAAGGCATTTATCATAAGCGATAAACATAAACAATAGACGAAAAAAAACGAACCCGAAGGTTCGTTTTTTATTCATCTTGCTCTAGTTGTCTATAAAGACGAATTAGATAGCAACGATGTTATGAGCTTGTGGACCTTTTTGACCTTGAGTTACAGTGAACTCAACTTCTTGGCCTTCAGCTAAAGTTTTGAAGCCTGAACCAGTGATTTCGCTGTAATGAGCAAAAACGTCTGCGCCAGTTTCTGGAGCGATAAAACCAAAGCCTTTAGCTTCGTTGAACCACTTAACTGTACCTTTTTGAGTATCTGACATATTGATAATCCTACTTTTTAATTTATTAATGGTCTAGTGACCGGTAACGCTTGCAAATAGCTACTGAACGATAAATATTAAAACGAAGGATTATAACTAATACTACGAGGTAATGATTTGGTGCAGAACTGCTCTTAAGCTTGGTCGTATTATAGGGAGGTTAGTTCAGTATCGCAAGCCTTATCTCACCTTTCGTGTAACTAAGTGCAACTATTGACTGTTTTTTGGCCCTATTTAGCCTATTTTTAAGCATTGGGCAGACGAAATAAAAACACCGCTACGCTAGTACAGACAACGGCTAGCAGCCATGCGACCCATATCATATCGGCAGGAATGTTAAAAAACAACATTATTGTTGATATGGTCATCATTATGGTTGCCAACCACTTCGCATATAGCGGTACGGCGCGGCGATCTTCCCAATCACGGACATATTTACCAAAATATTTATGATTAATCAGCCAAAAGTGAAAGCGTCGTGAGCTACGCGCCCAGCAACCCGCTGCCAATAGTATAAAAGGTGCAGTCGGCATCACTGGTAACAAGATGCCAATAATACCCAATACAAAAAATATCCAGCCCAGTATCAAAAACGTCCAACGTACGGTTGGGCTGCTATGTTGATTGGTCTTTGGTCGATAATAAAAAGCTTTTTTTGTTTGAGTCATGGGAGTTTTATCAGTCAGTATGAGACATTAGGTCGTTAGGTTTAGACTACCTATATAAGCTATCAAAGATAAAGAAGTTCAAACCTAGGTTCAAGACTGATTTTGCACGGTTTTGCTATTGATTGGTGTATTTGGTTAGCGGTTGAGTAATTGGCATTATAGGATTTATCTAAATCCTTAAAAAACAAAAATTGCTCACCGTCAATGTTATTAGTATTTTACAATTTTAATGATAATAATTTAATAGTGAATACATATAGAAAAAAAGGACTAGCCTGTCAACGTTTTACTTACTAGAAAAACACCGAACAATAGGGCATAATCTTGATGTTACTGAAATACATATATTTAGTAACTTTTATCAACTAATAAGTCTCTTTATTACAGCGCTTCTTATTATTTCATAAGTCAATAATCACTAAGATGGCTTAAGTAAAAGTTCAAAGCCGAATTTCAACGTTATAAAAAAAAGAGGTTTGTTATGAAACTAAGATTTGCTGTTCTGCCTTTAACTATATTACTAGGCTTAAGTGGCTGTGACAAAATAAGTACAATATCCGAAAATACAGTGAAATGTGGAGACGATAGTTCTTTGCAACTTGTTCAGTCTCTTTTAGAAGACAATACCCAGTCTCGCGTAAAAAATATCGCATCTAATGAGGGCGTACTTACAGATAGCGCAGGACTAAGAGCAAGTACTAGCAAAATCCACTTTACTTTAGAAGATATTCGTACCTCTCAAACAGACCCTAACAGTACAAAAGTATTTTGCGTTGCAGCACTATCTACTACACTTGATTCAGAACTAATTGAACGTGCTAATTTTGTCACGAACTACTATGAGCAGTATAACCTCAGTGAGAAAGCTTTCCAACAAGATATAGATATGGACGGCAATACTATAAAATACTCTTTAGAGTATTCTATACAGCCTACAGATGATGGGGTTAATATTTATGGACAATTACAAAATGGTTCTGAGCTTATAGATTTTATTGGAACTGCAGTAATCAATGCCATACAAAAAAGCTCAGTACAAGCGATAAAAGCACGGCAACAAAAAGCCGATGTAGAAAATGCGATTGCTGAGAAAGCAGCTCTAGAAGAAGAAGAATATTTAGTCGCACAAGCTGAAGCAATTGCCAGCCTTGAGTCAGCTAATGAGCTTGCTACAATCTCTGCTGAGCAAGCCAAATCTAAAGCCACAATGGATTATAAACGTAATGAACTCAATACGCTTTGGAACACAGCATCAGCTGAGATTAAAGAATCTTTAGCAGCAAGCCAAAAAGAATGGGTTAAGGAAAGAGACGAGTTATGCATTGCTAGTGCAAGAGAGGCGGAAGCTGCACGTCAGGAAATAGTCCGTATGGAATGTGTTACTGAAATAATAAGTGAACGATATTATCAGTTGAAAGAATACATTGATACGTATGACCAAGTTTAGGTCGCTGTAATAAAACCGCTCTAATCACAATATAGAGCGGTTTTATTTAAAGAGTCATAAACTAATAAAAGCTAACTTTAATATCTGAAAATTATTACTTCAATTAAATAATGAAAGAATAAATATAAGCTCCTTTACAACGCTTTCAACTGCTCTATCTGCGCCGTCATCGCCGTCAACTGCCCTTCTAGCTCAGCCAACTTAGCTTTTTCGGCATCGACCACCTCACTTGGCGCTTTACTGACAAAGCCTTCATTACCGAGCTTACGCGCGATACCTTCAGCTTGACCTTTTAGCTTGTCATAGGACTTACCTAAGCGAGCTAGCTCAGCGGTTGGGTCAATCAGTCCTTTCATTGGGACAAGCACGCGCAGCTGCCCAACCATACTTGATGATGACAAAGGCACGTCATCGCCTGCTTTTAGGATAGTTAAGCTCTCTACTTTTGCCAAGGCTTTGAACTGGTTAGCGATACGAGCTAGACGCTCATCTTCCGCTTGCGAGATATTTTGTAATAGTACTGGCAGACGTACCGCGTTGCCAAGCTTCATCTCACCACGGATATTACGTACGCTCGCGATGAGCTGTTGTAGCCATGCCATATCAGCTTCGGTTTGCTCACTGATTTGCGTCGTGTCGGTTTTAGGGAAAGCGGCGATAACGATGCTAGCAGTATCTTTACGATCTAATAGTGGCGCGATAGTCTGCCAAATTTGTTCTGTCAGATACGGCATAATCGGATGAGTAAAGCGTAGTGCGGTCTCCAGTACATGCAAGAGCACATAGCGAATTTGTGCTTTGCGCTCATCTGACACTGAGTCGTCATTAAGGCTAGCTTTGGCAAGCTCAACATACCAATCACAGTATTCATTCCAGATAAACTCATAGATATCATGGCTGACCATATCCAAACGGTACTGAGCAAAATGCTGATGGATATTGGTAATCGTCGAGTTCAGACGGCTCATGATCCACTTTTCTGGTAATTCCCAAACTTCCATGTTAGCCGTTTGATCGATAGGCTTCGCAGTACCTTCACTATCAACACAGTTCATCAGTACAAAGCGACTGGCATTCCAGATTTTATTACAGAAGTTGCGATAGCCCTCAACACGTTTGAGATCAAAGTTGATATCGCGACCGGTACTAGCAAGTGAGGTGAAAGTAAAGCGTAGTGCATCAGTACCAAAAGCTGCGATACCTTCAGGGAACTCTTTACGCGTTTGCTTCTCAATCTTCGCCGCGTCTTTTGGGTTCATCATATTGCTAGTGCGTTTTTCAACCAGCGCTTCAAGATCGATACCATCGATAATGTCGATAGGATCTAGGACGTTACCCTTAGATTTGGACATCTTCTGGCCATTGCCATCACGCACGAGGCCATGAACATAAACCGTCTTAAACGGAACTTGCGGAGTGCCATCTTCATTTTTGACAAAATGCAGAGTCATCATGATCATGCGCGCGACCCAGAAGAAAATGATGTCAAAGCCAGTGACCAATACGCTAGTCGGGTGAAAGGTCTCCATCACGCGCGGATCGGCATTGATATCAGCCCAATCAAGAGTACTAAACGTCCATAGACCAGAGCTAAACCACGTATCGAGTACGTCATCATCTTGGCGCAGTTGCACCTCATCGCTTAGATTATATTTGCTACGCACTTCGGCCTCATCACGGGCGACATAAATCTCACCAGTCGCGTCGTCATACCATGCTGGGATACGATGTCCCCACCACAGCTGACGGCTGATGCACCAATCCTGCAAGTCGGTCATCCATGACATATACATGTTTTTATATTGCGCGGGGACGAACTCGATACTGCCATTTTCTACGGCATCAATCGCAGGGCCAGCCAGCTTACTCACCGCCACGTACCATTGATCGGTCAACCACGGCTCAACGATCGTACCGCCACGCTCAGCACGCGGCGCTTTTAGCGCATAGTCTTCGATGTCTTCTAACCAGCCCTGCTCGCCTGCTTGCGCCACTAAAAATTTACGCGCCGCAAAACGCTCAAGCCCAGCATACTCGCTTGGTGTAGTCTCTAACTCCGGCTCACGGGTTTGCAGGTTAGGATAAACTTCCATCGCTGCCAAGATATTGGCGCGCTCATCAAGAATATTAATCAGAGGCAACTCATGACGACGGCCTAAGTCATAGTCATTAAAGTCATGGGCTGGGGTGATTTTTACACAGCCTGTGCCAAACTCAATATCAACATAGTCATCAGCAACGATAGGCACAACGCGATTAGTAATCGGCAAAGTAATCGTTTTGCCAATCAGGTGTGCGTAACGCTCATCATTAGGATTGACTGCGACAGCAGTATCACCCAGTAAGGTTTCTGGACGCGTCGTCGCTACTACGAGATAGTTTTTGCCCTCTTGCGTAGTCATCTCTTTATCAGTGAAATGATAGCGGAAATGCCACAAGCTGCCCTTTTCGTCATGGTTTTCGACTTCTAAATCTGACAGCGCGGTTTGGAACTTTGGATCCCAGTTTACTAGGCGCTTACCGCGATAAATCAAGCCATCATCGAATAGACGCACAAACACTTCTTTGACCGCATTAGATAAGCCATCATCCATAGTAAAGCGCTCACGTGTCCAATCGACTGAGCTACCTAGACGGCGAATTTGGCGAGTAATATTATCGCCCGACTCTTCTTTCCATTCCCACACTTTATCGATGAAATCTTCGCGCGTCATATCACGACGCTTAATACCTTGTGCTTCTAGGCGACGCTCAACGACCATTTGCGTGGCAATACCTGCATGGTCAGTACCCGGTTGCCACAGCGTATTGTCACCGTCCATGCGGTGATAACGGGTCAGCGCATCCATAATGGCATTATTAAAGCCATGACCCATATGTAGTGAACCGGTGACGTTCGGTGGCGGCAAGGCGATAGAAAACGACTCGTCTTTATCAAAGCTTGGCTTAAAATAACCACTGTCTTCCCAGCCTTGATACATGCCCGCTTCAACATCGCTTGGATTGTAGGCGTTCTCTAATTGGCTTAAAGCGGCTTGAATAGATTCGGTCAGGTTGCTCTTGGTATTTTCAGGGGTATTAGGAGTACTCATAATAGAATGGTCTTTTATTAAAAATGAATGTGGTCAAACAAATATATCGAAAAATAGGGAAAATAATTAATAGAGTGATTTTAACGCAGATGGGCAGATTTTGTTAGATGCTAAGGTAATTTATCGGTCTTACAGCGCGCCATTGCGCCACTAACACTGGCAAATAGCAGCAAATACCAATAAACAACCCCAATCGACTGAACTTTCCACAAAATAAATCCTAGTCGTGTTATAAAATATAAGTCATGCGATAACCTATCTAGTCATTTAGTCATCGCATAGCATATAGATGGCGTCTTTATCCTAAAATCATTATCTGATAAATAGCGAGCCGACCGTGTCCCAAGATACTGAGCACACCGATAACAATAGCAGCCACTCTGAAGCTGAAAATATAGAAGATAAGCGCCTAATTAATAAGAGCGCTAATCAACAATCTAGTGCTAAAGACAAAGACGTTAGCAAGACTGATATGCCTGATGACACCGATGCAACAGAAAGTTTAGAAGACGAGGATTTTTCTGAGGATATTAGCGAGGCAGACAAAGAAACCATCAAAAAAGTCGCTAATGATGACAATTTAAGTCAGGCAAAAAGCTATGCCAGTATTTTGGTTGAGCAGGTAATGGATGCCAGAGAAACCTTTGAGCGCTCGCTTGGCTCGCTATTTACCAGTGCTTTTACCGCTGGGCTTGAGATTGGCATCAGCTTCTTTATGATTTTATCGGCTTTTGCGCTTTTGAGTGGCGTGTTACCTAGCCATTATGCTGTGGTACTCGCCTCCCTACTTTACCCGATTGGTTTTATCATCGTCGTCATTGGTCAGTCGCTCTTATTTACCGAACAAACCTCTCTGTTAAGCCTACCTGTCCTTAATAAAATCGAACCGCTCAATAAGCTGCTACGCCTTTGGGGCATCGTCATCGCTGGTAACGTTGTTGGTGGCTGTTTATTTGCCGCATTGATGATAGGTTTAGGTTTAAATATGCAGCTATTTAGTGTCAGCGACATTGATACTTATGCCGAGCATATCTTAGGTTTTAGATGGTGGGTAATATTTGGCAGTGCCATCTTGGCAGGTTGGATGATGGGCGTCACCGCGTGGCTTGTGACCTCAGCACGCGATACTCTTAGCCGCATCGTCTTGGTGACGCTTATTACTGGCAGTATCGGCTTTTTAGGTTTGCATCATAGTATCGTGGGTAATATCGAAATATTTTCAGCCCTGCTCTATGGCAATACCGTCAGCTTAGGGCGTTATTTGCTATTTTTAGCCGTGGTGTTGGTAGGCAATACCGTGGGCGGCGTGGTATTTGTCGCGATACTTAAAAACCGTACCTTCCTATTTGAATTAGCCAAAGTAAAAGAAGAAACGGCTAAGGATAAACTAGAGGCAAAAAACAATATCCGTGGACACTAGAGGTAATTAGCATGGTATTTTTAAATCTAATACTAAGACTGCATAACTGACTTTAACTGAAGTCAATTCCATTTAAAAACGTAAAGGGCTGCTGGGATAAATTTTACGCAGCCTCTGGCGTGCAAAGCACACAGCAAGCAAGGAAAATTTACCACAGTAGCCCGTTATAAAATTTTGTCGTTATTTTATTCAGCACTGACTATATCTAAAGCGGTTGTGCAGCTTTATAACTAAGAAATTATAATCGAGCAACTATGCCTGAATAATTATATAAATAACTCATCCCTACTTACAGCATACGCGCTGCCAACACACTACTTTCTATCTCAGACTTTCTCAGCTTATTGTACCGAGCGCTAAATATACGCACCAAAATGCCTGCCGTTAGGAACATTACTAAGGTATAAATGGCTGGCATCATCGACATGTCATAGTTAGATAATAGCGTCAATGCCATAAATATCGACAAGGTACTGTTTTGCAGCCCAACTTCTAGCGTCACTGAGGTTCTTTGCGCTGGGTTAAGACCGAACCATTTGCTACTGTAATAACCGAGCGCCATGGTCGATAGGTTCAACAATACTGATACAGGGCCGGTGGCGATAAAGGCATCGACAATGATATCGCGTTGCACATAACCCAAGAACAGCACCAAAAACATTAGAAATATCACCCCAAATCGAGATACGTAGACTTGTGAGCGATCGGCAACTTTTGGGGCGTAGCGTTTAATTAGCATCCCGATACTAATAGGTACAATTGTCAGCACCACCAAGGTAAGCACGGTTTTTACTACCGGCAATTCAAACTCACTACCGCTGCCCATAAAATAAATCAATGAAAAGCTCAGCACAATAGGAATGGTAAATACGGTAATAACGCTGGCAATCGCCGTCATTGTCACCGACAGCGCCACATCACCTTTAGCCAAATAGGTAAATAAGTTTGAGGTGGTGCCACCCGGACACAGCACGAGGAGCATAACTCCGACGGCGTATTCTGGACGTAATGGCATGATATTGGCTAAAGCAAAGCCAATGATAGGCAGCAGTATCAGCTGATTGGTCAAGCCAATACCGACAGCTTTTGGGTATTTTAATACCCGTTTAAAATCATTGGTAATAAGGGTTAAACCCATACCCATCATGATTAAAAACAAGCAAAGGGGAATAATAACGGTATTTACTAAGGTGACTAGAGCCAGACTTTCCATAACTACATCCCTGTAGATAAGACCTATTGCTAGGTCAATTTATAATGATTAAATGATGCCTGATTAGCAATCCTTGCTAATACGCTTGTCACTACGTGCTAATGCTTATAGATAACGGACATCACCCGTTTTAAACAATACTTATTTTAAACGATGTTTTATAGCATCCTTCGTAGCACGCTATCTCTAACTATCGACAATAATTAAGAATTAACACAGGAAGTATATAGGGCATAAGTCAAGTTTAGCTGTTTTATTCAACGACTCACCAGTCAAATGCAGCATATCCTGACTGAGCAGAAATGACGGAGGACTAAACAAAGCGACTCAACGTGCAGTTTTGGATAATTGACGGTTAAATAATGATGATTAAATAGTCATTGCAGTATAAGAAGTTATATTTTGGAAGTATTGATGGAGGTTTTGGTAGGCATAGTGATGGAAGCGTCAGTAGACGCTTTAGTAGAATTTTCAGTACTAAGCACTGCTGTACCATAGGCAATGGCTTCGACCATGCTGCCCAATTGATTAATATTACTCACTTCAAGACGTAAACCATAGATATGGTTATAGCCTTGTGCCTGTGCTTCAGTGCGCATACGTACCAATGCTTCACGGCGCGCGCGGTCAAGCAAGGTTTCATAAGTGGTCAGATTTTTGCCAAAGATACTTAAAATGCGCGCTATGACCATTTTAAAATAATCTTGCGCAATCACCACACTGCCAAGTACCAGCTGACCCTTAGTATCTGCAGCAAGTTTTGGCACATAAAAGCGCTCACTTGAGACGATAATATGACTGAGTTCTTGCTCTGCGACTCTTAATCGTGCCAAATGCTGACGCTCATGCCGCGCCCCAAAAAACCAGCCCAGCACAAACAGGACGATAAGCGGCGCATAGTTCATCAGCATTTGGGTGAGAGAGTTATTCATGGGACGTCTCGTGTCATCAAAAAGCGTTGCCGCTTTCTTTATGGTTTATTAACCAAAAGGGTTGAAACGTGGCAAATCATCAGCAGAAGTGCTTGGCGATTGAGGTGCTGCTTGACTATTATCTTGATTGTTAAAATCCGTATGACCAGAGTGATTGCTCGGTGGCTGATGCGACTGAGGCCCATGAGTCGAAAGCGGTTGCTGCGGCATCGGGACGGCTTTGACCGCTGTACCATAAACAAACAGCTCTGATGCACCTTGAGCAATGCTAGAGGTCGAAAACCGAAGACCCACAACCGCATCAGCGCCTAATGCTTCTGCCTTAACCACCATGCGGTCGATCGCTTCTTGGCGCGATTCTTCTAACAGCTCGGTATATGCGGTCAGCTCACCGCCGACGATGTTTTTAAGCCCAGCAAACAAATCCTTACCAACATGCTTTGAGCGCACGGTACTGCCATATACGACATCTAAGCGCTCGGTAATCTGATAGTTGGGTAAGTGCTCAAGATTGGAGAGTTGCACAGTCATAGTACAGCCTTATCGGTGACTTATCGGGGGTTCAATGGATATTTAGGTAGTAAGCAAATAGCAATGAAGAATGCTTATTGACAGCATTGATTTTTAGACAACATCTACTGGGATAAAGATATCCAATACATGCCGTCTATTTAGCTATATATTCGTCCGTCTGTTTATATACAAACAGTTCTAGTCGTTGGTATGAAACAATAAAAACAGCTCAGTCAAATTGCCTTCGATACTATTGGCCATTTGCGCCATTTTATCTTCATCGGCACGCATTTGCGCAAGCTCAGGGTCTTCATCATCAATACCACTGAGTACAATCATCGGCAAGGTTAAGACCGCCACATCTTCTGCGGTCTCTTCATCTTCAAACCAATCACTGGCTTCATCACCATACATCGCATCAACAAAACCAATCGACCAAGCAACGATATCTGACTCGTCTGAAAAGTCGACCGCCACTTCTTCGTTACCGGCATCTTCACCAAATGGTAGTTCAATTGGCGTCTCGTTTTTCAGTTCCGCCATAATCGATTCGCGCCAGCGCTGGATACCGTCAAGCACATTTGCAGGAATTTCACTGACATGACCTTCAAACAATGCTTCTATCCAATTTGGCAACGGACGGCCAATGACAGTCGCGGTCAAAAAACCATGGGTGGCAACACTATCGAGCACAAAAGCGCTTTCTTCATTGTCCAAATAGTCTAATAATTCATCGAAACTGAGTGGGTTATTCATAGTGTGATAGTCCTTGGAGGATAGATTACGTCAGGCGCAATAAATAAGTTATGAAATACAAGAAATATAAAAGGCAGGAAAGCTAAAAAGCAAGGTAGACAACAACAAAAACTGTCTGAACGCATAAAACCTGTCCAAAGCACTTTTATAAAATATGTCTATTAAAGAGCGCTGATTGCCGCGTTATTTTTAATAACCCAATAATATTAAGAACACCTAACAACCAGCTTAGCACAATGCATTAGACAGCAGGATTTTAAGCTTGTAAATCGGTTTAATCAGTTAACAACTTTCGGCTAAAAACCACTGAGCCAAGCCATCTTCTTTATTCATTAAAAGGCAGCTGCAACCTTATAATGGTAATGACGCTTTAAATATCGTCATCATCCCAGTCATCACCATCTTCATCAAAATTATCGATGTCATCAAGATCGTCTTTTAGCTCTTTGGCCAAACGTTTTTCTTCTAGCAAATTATCAATTAAACGGCGTTTCTCTAGGCTACTTAAGCGTGTACGCACACTTGTTTCGGCCTCTTCCACCATCTTTGCATCATCATCATCATCAAAATCATCATCAAAATCGTCATCAATATCAGCGTCACTCATGACAAACTCCTATCATTTTTCGGCAAGGGTATTAAAAATACATGAATATATATATGCCTTATAAAGTCTCTATTGAGTGTTGTCAATCCTTTTTATCACTATCCGAGTATCACGTACAAAAATAAAGCCTGCGCTAGCGCTTATCGCACAGGCAATTGTAGAGGCTCACCTGTATCTAACGCTACGATTTATTCTTGCTCTTCTGTCTCTTCAATCATTAATACTGCATTGCGCACATCGGCCAAACGCTGAATCATGGCATCATTGCCGCCATCGAATATCGCACATTCGCGCTCATAAACGGTGGTTGGACGCATGATGCTTTGTACTTGTACGTGATGGCTAATTTGTTTAAGACCGGCGTTGGGTAGCAAAATAAGCATTTGCTCTTTTTTACCTACGCTGTCTAATAAATGGCTCATCGCCTCGACTTGCGCATTATCGCTCACACCAGCTTTTGCGGGTAAAGCAAAGCGTGATAGTTCAATATGCTTATCGTGAATGATTTTATTCAGCATCAAATACAGTTTGCCAAGCATGACACCTGCCAACGCGACTTTTGCATGACTATTATCTGCTTTTAGCATCACATAAGCGCCGCTTTCATCAAAATGTGGCTCATTGAGCGCGCTGACCCCAACCAACAATGGCTGCTTCAGTAGCTCATTCACCGCTTGGTTTAGTAGCTGGGTACATAACGCCAAATAAGGTAGACGCTGCGATGGCGCTAAGCGCTCAAGCATGTTGAACTCATCGTGGAAGACAATCTGGACGCTAACACTATCGAACGGGCGTGTGGCCGACAAGCGAGCTGCACTAGTAGATTTATGGCTGCTACCATTCTCATGACTAGCCGTCATTTCGTCTTGCATGCTGTCCGTGTTATTACTGACCGCACTATCTAGCGTATGACTATTACCATGATTTTCAGCTTCATTGCCATCATTACCATTATTATTGCCATCAGCGTTCAACGCGGTATCCTGACCCTGTTGCCTTCTGACATACTGATTTACCGCACTATGGATATTTAATTTTCGAGTATGCGGTTTTTTGCTGCTGGTATCGTGTGCGGTTTGAGCGTTAGCATTGCTACGAGTTGAGTTAAGAGCATCAGTTATAGAGCTACTTTGACCATGATCCGTTTCATTATTAGCAGTATCAAAGTCGCTTTCGCGATTAAGGTTTCGCTCATAACCACGATCAAATTCACGTTGATCGAGTTGTCTATACTGCTCACGATGCAAGTCTTGAATATCACGGCTTAGCGCATTGATTTGCTCTCTGCTTGGACGTGCAATATAGCCATAAATCAGCCATAGCAATAAATGCAATAACATCGAGCCAATGACAAACGGCCATTGCATGGCGATAATCTCACCCTTACTAATGTCTTTTAGCGTCAACGCCACGCTACCGATGACTGCATCACCTTTGGTGGCGATTTGGCTAATAGTATCACCCTGCTGCATCGGCGCATTACCGACCGGCACTAATACATCGCCATTATTGTCTTTAATCAGTATGCGGGTCACGTCTTGCTCGCTGGTATAGCGATTGGCAATGACGCTGAGGCTGACGCGGTCTTTGTTTTCTAAAGACAAGCGTGATTCATCGATAAGCTGGGCGACCATTTGCTCGCCTTTTTGGGCACGGCTATTGGTCAGCTGCTGATCGGTACTGATGACCAATAATAGGGTCTGCAAACAAAAACTAACCAGAAGAATAATGGCAAACAACCCTTGCCGCGGCGCTAAATACGTCATGATATGTTAAACTTTTTTGGATAAATGGAATTAAAAAACGAGGCTATGGCTCATTTTCTGGAAGAGTATACAGCTATCTTTTTTACATTTGCCTTGGCTCAATTTGCTTTTACTCAATCTATTCTTGCTAAAGCTATTTTGGCTCTGTCTAACCGTGCCGCCTCTAAATAACGGCCACTTCATAAAAGCTATTTAACGAAAACTTAGTCAATGAAATACCATTCAATAATAGTCAATTAGCCTTAGAATAAAAAGCCAGCTATTAGACCTGACTATCGTACATGAGATTTGTTGTGCAAGTATGTTTGGCGCACGCGCACATCGACAAATCGCCGTTTATTTTCTCTACTATATCACCATACTAAGGGTTATGGCGTCAGCTAATATCATAAATTTATTATAAGAATTTTCTTTTATTCGATAGCGCTTTTTGCTCATGCTAAGCATTTTTATCGGACTGTGAGACTTTGTACCTCATCTATAGGCGCTGCCCAGTAAAACTGTTATTATTCCTAATCTTATATCAGCATACAAGGGACAATTGAGCGATGCAAAAAAATACATCCTACTCGTTACCAAAAGACAGCAAAGCATGGCAACAAGCCGTCGATTCTGTAGCGTCATTATTGCCTGCGGGTACTAATCTGCAAGATTTTGATGCGCTGCAATCTTTGCCTATTTTTGCGTTAATTGTGGTATTGCCTACGCATGTATCCTCGCTCGATATCCATCAATACGTACAATCATGGGTAGATGAGCAGCCAAACTGGCATTTGGTCACCGTAGCAGAAGATGCTGATGCCAATTTTGTCGATATTGAGATTGCTGATATAGATACTACGCAGCCATTTGCTAAGCGCTCGTTTGTTGATGTGCAAGTGTTCCGCTACTTGCTGGTGCCGGTCACAGATACTCTGATGCACCCTGCTAAAAAGACAGCAGCAGCACACATTATTGATGACCAATTGACCACGCGTCTACGTCATGACTTAGCTGAAAACTATAAAAACTCGCAAAGCGCAATCGCGGGCGACCATTTAGATGTTGTCGATTGTCATATCTTATCGCTCGGTCATATGTTACGTACCCATAAGCTAGCCTGTTTTGATATGGACTCTACCTTGATTGAGCAAGAAGTCATCGTTGAGCTGGCAAAAACCGCAGGGATTGGCGAGCAAGTCGAAGCCATTACCGAAGCGGCGATGCGCGGTGAGATAGAGTTTGACGAATCCTTTGCTCAGCGCGTGGCATTATTAAAAGGCATTCCAACAAGCGTTTTGGATGATATTTGCAGCCGTTTAACCTTATCAACAGGTGCGCACACGACTATCAGTGCGCTTAAAGCCTTGGGTTATCATACGATCTTGGTTTCAGGCGGCTTTACCTATTTTGCTCGTTATATCGCTGAGCAGTTAGGCATCGATGAAGTACATGCCAATGCACTGGATATCGACGAAGGCGAAGTCACCGGTCATGTGCAACTGCCTATTATTAATGGCGCGAAAAAAGCGGCGATTGCTGAGCATACCGCCGAGCGCTTAGGCATTGATATGTCGCAGGTCGTCTGCGTTGGTGATGGTGCCAATGATTTACCGATGATGGCTCTGGCTGATTTGGGTGTGGCGTTTAATGCCAAGCCCATCGTCCAAGCGCGTGCAGACGCCGCGGTCAATATCACAGGGCTTGAAGGTGTGCTTTATGCGCTTGGCTATCCAGCTTTTGCCCGCACTAAATAACGCTTAATATTTTAAAAAACAAGCTAGGTTAAAGTTTTATCTTTAGCCTAGCTTTTATGGTTGAAGCTTTTTATCTCTATATCTCTTTTACCCTACTCATCTTACTTTCAACTTGTTAAATAAGAAAGGAACGTCCATGACGGCATCACAATCACCACGGCCAGATGCGCCGTCATCTTCCACTCATGCAGCCAGCCAGCCTATAGCTGAAGAGAGCAGCCCGATTTATCACGACAATCCAAAACAGCTATTGGGTGTTTATGTCAAAGGTATTGCAATGGGTGCTGCGGACATCGTGCCCGGTGTTTCGGGTGGTACCATTGCCTTGATTGCGGGGATTTACGAACGCTTGATTAATGCCTTAAGTAGCGTAGGTCCCAATCTTTGGCAGACATTTCGTCAAGAAGGCGGGCTTAAAGGCTTAATTGCGGTCTGGCGACAGGTCGATGCTACTTTTTTAGTGTGCTTATTACTCGGTATCGCCACCAGTTTTGCTACTTTAGCTGGACTTATCAAGCATTTATTGGACAATCAGCCTTTACTGATTTGGTCATTCTTTTTTGGTTTAGTGGTAGCCACTGTGTTTATCTTATTAACTGAGATTACGCGCTGGAATATAGGACGGGTGGCATTATTTTTGCTGGGGGCCGGTAGCGCCGTCGTCATTAGTAGCTTGCCTTTATTGACCACGGCGCCAAGCTTACCCTATTTATTTCTTGCGGGCGCGATTGCCATTTGTGCAATGATATTACCCGGTATCTCAGGGTCATTTATTCTATTATTAATGGGCGCTTATGATTCGGTACTCGAAGCGGTGCATATGCTAAACTTTAGCATTATCTTTACCGTTATTGCCGGTATGGCAACGGGATTACTGCTGTTTACCCGTATGCTCAAATGGCTGCTATCACGCTACTATCAAGCAACCCTTGCCTTGCTAACAGGTTTTATCGCTGGTTCGCTGGTGAAAGTATGGCCATGGAAAACCGATGCGCTAGGTACATTAAGTAGTGATGCCATCAATAATGTCATGCCATGGCAGTATCCTACTGGTGCTCATTGGTTAACTACTTTAGGCTTGATGCTGTTAGGAGCCGTTTTAGTAACTGCTCTATCATGGTGGGGACGCCACGGCGTTCGTTCTTAAAAGTCATTCAATCTAAAAACTTTAAAGCTAAACCGACTTTAAAAAACACTTTAATTCCAAAAAAGCGCCCATGATTGTGGCGCTTTTTTTGTTGGTGATAATGGCAGAATTTGCACAGTATTTTCTTAATATCGTTTAAAAAAATCAAACGTCAGCTGTTGTCGCAAAGTCGTCGCTACCCTCTTTAGCTTTAGGTCGCAAACTTCCATAATGACTGTGTTGGAATTCACCTGATGAAGAGCGAGATGAACAATGTTATTAACAATATTTTCTACTTTTGCGAGTGAGACATGGGGCGCTGGCACCATACTGGGTACTGGTTTGCTGCTAGGCTTGCTACTGGCACTTGCCTTATCGTCGCAGCGTTGGTTGCTATGGTATCTGTTTGGCGGTATGGCCTATTGGTTGGCGGTTGAAGCCATTCATAGTTTATTAAGCTATTGGTTAGTCTTGTCAGAATGGCACAATTATGTGGTCGCTATGGGTATTAGCTGGCTGCCTTTAGCCGCTTGGGTACTCTATCGCGCGCTGCGTTACGAAGACGTCAGTCGCACTGTGCATGAGCAACGTGAGCTGCAAGCCGCCCGCTATATTGAACATACGCCCGTCTATGATGATGACTATCAGCCGCGCTTCCAGTAATGCGGTCATTCAGTCATTCACTAAGTTTGCCCCAATAATACTGCCGTCATCGAATGTTACAAGATACTTAAGGCTGTCTACGTAACTCCTAAAGAATTGAAACCTATCATACGTTCAATCGTTTATAATCTAATTATATATTTGTCACAAGAATTGTTATAAAGTACGCATTATTTTGCGTCTCATTTCTCATTCTTTAGGTTCTTTAGGAGTTCGATTATGTTTACTGTTCCTGTATTAGATATTAAGTCTGATCCATTAGATGTTTTATTGGCGGTGATTGGTTACCGTTTATCGATGTTGGCTGATAGCGATAACGAAGACGTCAAAGCGCTGTTTGCTGATCGTAAAGTAACCATCGAGCTTGCCAGTACTGAAGCTGATGTTGCGCGTTATTATAGTTTTGATAATGGTACATTCAGCCAACATAGTGGCCATGCTAAAGAAGCTGATTTGACTATCAACTTTAAAGACTCTATAACAGGCGTTAAGCTTTTGACTAAAGGCAGCTTGCCTGCCTTTATGACTGCCGTGCAAGAAGGCAATTTAAGCATCGAAGGCGATTACAGCCTAATGATGTGGTTCAATAAACTTGCTAAGCACATCGTGCCAGCTGTTCCAGAAGAATGTAAACCTTATATCCAAAAAGCCAAGCCTTATGCTTATAAAGCACAAAAATTTGCCAACCATTGGGTCGGTGTTGCTAAGCACAAGTTGGGTAAATAATTGAGTCACCTAGTTAAGTCGCTGACTAACCTCTAACAAGCTACTTAGCACTATTCTGATTTTCTAAAAAGGTTGCGGTATACTATACGGCAACCTTTTTTATTGCCTAGATTTTATCGTCTTAACTTCATAAAAAGGCAAAACCCCAAGGTTACTTAATTGTTCTTAATTTAAATAATAGCTATTAAATTATCTAACACTTCTAAATACCGTTATAAAAGGATTTATCTCATGGCAGGATTGCTTAATATCTCAGAACCGAATGCCAATAACCATACTAATACTATACTTAATAATAAAAACGTGTCTTATGATTCTTTAGCGACATTCGCAACAGACGCAACTAATACCAAGCAACAAACAGCAAGTAAGCACAGCCGTGAGCAGATTGCTCAGTTGTTTGATTTGCCTTTGATGGATTTATTACTCCAAGCGCAGACGATACACCGCCAACACTTTACCGCCAATGAAGTGCAGATTAGTACCTTACTGTCTATCAAGACTGGTAACTGTCCAGAAGATTGCGGTTATTGTTCACAATCCGGTCACCACCGCGATACCACTAAACTACAGGCGGAAAAACGCATAGAGGTCGATAAGGTCATTGCTGCTGCTAAACGTGCCAAGGCTACAGGCTCATCGCGTTTTTGTATGGGTGCAGCGTGGAAGCACCCAAGTGCCAAAGACATGCCTTATGTGGTCGAGCTGGTCAAAGAAGTCAAAGCATTGGGGCTTGAAACCTGTATGACCCTTGGGATGCTAGATACAGACCAAGCGGCACAGTTGGCAGATGCTGGACTAGACTATTATAATCATAATCTGGATACCTCAAGAAGTTATTACGAGCAAGTCGTCAGTACACGCAGCTATGATGAACGTCTAGATACCATTGCAAACGTACGCAACTCAGGTATTAACGTTTGTAGCGGTAATATCGTTGGCATGGGAGAAAGCCGTGATGATCGCATTGACTGGGTACATGAGCTGCTTAAAATGCCCAAAGCGCCTGAGTCTATTCCTGTTAATCTATTGGTTCCTATTCAAGGTACACCGATTGGCGACAAGGTCTTAGCAGAAGGTCAGCTGCCAGTCCTTGAATGGATACGGACTATTGCTGTGACACGTATTTGCTGCCCAAGTAGCTATGTACGTCTATCTGCTGGGCGCGAAAGTTTGTCTGACTCTGAGCAAGCATTAGCATTTATGGCAGGAGCAAATTCATTCTTTTATGGTGATAAGTTATTGACCACAGGCAATGCCAGTCAATCAGGTGACGATAGACTGATGCGCGAGCTTGGTTTAACCAAGCAGTTTGCCGCGCCACGAGCACCGAAGCAAGTACCGGTGCTCGACGCCATGAGTGGTCATCAGTCGCAAGTTGTCTTAGCAGAATAGATGCCATGCGTGCTGCTACCATAATCGCGTAATCTGCGCTAAGCTTGCCGACGTTATTAATCAATAAATTGCGCATAAAATATCAAATCGTAAGAGAGAGTATGATGGCAGATTATTTTAATTGGATTAAAGCGGCACACATTATCTCTATGGTGTGCTGGTTTGCGGCAATATTCTATTTGCCACGCCTATTCGTTTATCATGCGATGAGTGACGATAGCATCAGCCACGAGCGCTTTGCCATTATGGAGCGCAAGCTCTATCGCGGCATCATGACGCCGTCGATGATAGCCACTTGGTTGTTTGGTTTATGGATGTTGGGAATGGGCTGGGATGTTTATAAAACTCAGGGCTGGCTACACGTCAAGCTATTATTGGTGGTGCTACTTTCTGGCTATCATGGCGCCTGCGGATTTTATCGTAAAAAGCTCATTGATAACCCGCATTATAAATCACATAAATTTTGGCGTTGGTTTAACGAAGTACCCGTATTTGCATTAATCTTTATTGTGATTTTGGTGGTGGTAAAACCCTTTTAAAAACACCTAACAGTAAAGCTTATTTATCTTAGAAGTATTTTTATTTTAAACATCTACAAAAAAGCGTCCATTACTGTAATAAGTGATGGACGCTTTTTTAGGTCTCAATAAGCTGATTAAATGCTTTTAAACGTTTGGTCGCATGATTTGATAAACATTGCTCAAATCGTAAACACGGTAGCGCGCAGGCTCACGGCGATTTTCGCCCGCATAGCTGAGTATCAAGGCTTGCTTGGCACGCTCATCGACCCAGCCAACAAACAGTCCGCTATGCTCGACGCCATTGTAGCCGTGGTTAATATAGTAGAGCCAATCACCGACTTCAATATCCTTGCTACTGGCATAAGGACCTTGACCATAAGTGCCCTTATGGATGGTATCGCGGCTCACCCCTGCTCGATTAAACACCGCATTGAGATAGTCCCAGCAGCCACCTTTAATAATCGCACGCTCATTCAACGCCATCTTGCGCGCGGTGCTAATCACTTCCCGCGCCGCCCGACTGCTTTGGGTTTCGGCATTGCTCAGCAGCGGCAAATACTCGCTATCGACGTTATCATAATTGCCAGATAAAAATGCGGGCAGAACTGATGGTGTTTGGCGTTGTACTTCTGGATAACGGTAATTATTTTGGGCATTACCGATGTAAGCATTTTGGTTAGAATAGGCGTTATTAGAGTAGCTGTTATTAAAAGAGCTGTTACTAGAGTAGCTTGGTTGCGCGTTGCTCGAATTCGAGCGATAGCTAGTGGCATTGCCAGCTCGTTGAATGGTAGAGCGGGTGCTGATTTTGGCAGAAGGAACCGCCGAATACGAGGGAGTATAACGGGCGCTATAATCAGGTTGGACAGACTTTTGCGCAATCAAGGCGCTCATACTATCGGCATGAACCTGACCGGCCGCAGCAAAAGTAAATAATAAGGCACTGCACGACGTTGTGATTGACCAAAGGGACAAACGCGACATGACTAACTCCTTGTCAACATATTATTGATATAGCCGATTCAATTTAATATTCATAAACTGCTATCAATGCTCAGTATCAATAAGCGTATTAACGATAAGTAAGATAAGATTTTTCAATCCTACTTATAAACCATTTGCACAGGAATCTGCAAGTCTTATTGCTTTAAAATAAGCGATAAAAGGTATGATATTAAGGATAAACGGTAAAACGAGATAAGAGTTTTAGAAATGGATACGAGGATATAGGAAGGATAATCAGCGATAAATTTGAATGTTATTTATAGAAATAACATTCAAACATTAAAACCAAGCAACAATTTAATCGTTGCTCATTTTGATATTGGCATGGCGTTTGGTCAGCGGTTGCCCTTGTAGAATGGCTTTGGCCGCGTTTGCTTCTTGGATATTATCAAAACCGCCAATTAGGTATTTACGAATATCATCACAATCGACAATCTGTAGCTGTTCACCAATCAGGGTAATTTTATCGCCATCGGTCAAATGAATATGCTCACGTTTGCCTTGATTATCATGCACCAGCTCACCATCACGTACCCACAATACGCCGCTACTAATAATACCGCTCATGGCTTGTTTGTGTTTCAGACGTTGCCGATTAAAAATAAAACTACCAACAATAAGCAGTGCCAAAGCACCAATAGCCAAGCGCTCCGGCAGCAGACTCATTGCCAAAGCAACCGCCACTGCCCCAACCAGTAATGCGGAGCCAAACCAAAATAGCCCATTGTCAGCCGCTGGCGACTGACCTTGTAAGGTGATTTTGGCGCCGTCATCAGTCAGCTTTAGCATGCATGTTACCTGTTCAAAAGCAGTGAATGGTTAAAAGTTTAAATAAAAAGTCATAAAAGAACGTTTAGAGATTTACCAGCCTAGGGCTGTTTTTTGCATAGCAATCAGCTCAGCGATGCCTTTTTCAGCAAGAATCAGCATATCGTCTGCCTGGGCACGGGTAAATGGCTTCTCTTCTGCCGTACCTTGCAGCTCGATAAATTCGCCTTTTTGAGTCATGACCACATTTAAATCTGTATCACAGCTGGCGTCTTCTTCGTAGTTCAAATCGAGATACGCTTCGCCATCTTTCATACCAACAGACACTGCAGCTACCAAACCAATTAATGGATCAGCTTTCAGTTTTTTGGTTTTTTGTAGGCTTTCTAACGCATCGATAAGCGCAATAGCGGCACCCGTCACACTAGCAGTACGCGTGCCGCCATCTGCTTGCAATACATCGCAATCTAGATAAATAGTGTTTTCACCAAGCTTACTTAAATCAATCATCGCCCGTAAACTACGACCAATTAAGCGCTGAATTTCTTGCGTACGACCCGACTGTTTGCCGCGTGCCGCTTCACGTTGATTACGGGTATTGGTCGCGCGTGGCAACATACCGTATTCCGCTGTAATCCAGCCTTTACCTTTACCTTTGAGCCAGCGCGGTACGCCTGACTCAACGCTCGCGGTACATAATACTTTGGTATCGCCAAAACTGACCAATACTGACCCTTCGGCATGCTTAGTGTAATGGCGCTCAAAGCTGATTGAGCGAAGTTGGTTAAGCTCACGGTTGTCAATACGCATAAATTTTCCTAGTACGGTGTTGTAAAAGCGGAGTTATCTTTATATAGAGTTATAAAATAAGAGATTAGTCGTTACGTCAACGGATATGCTAGCAGACATCAATATGACAATATCCTAACGTGACAGCGGCGCAATAGCAAGATTCGCTCAAGCTATTACGCCGCTACTTTAGTAAGATTTAGCGTTAACTTTATTCTAAACCTTCCATCTTACGCAATTCTTTACGTAGGATTTTACCGACGTTTGATTTTGGTAATTCATCAACGAACTGGATATGACGAGGACGTTTATAGCCAGTCAATTGCTTTCTGCCAAAATCAAGCAGCTCTTGCTCGGTCACATCACCCTTTTTGACCACAAACAGCTTTGGATCTTCACCGCGCTGGTCATTCGGAATGCCAATAGCGCCGCATTCTAACACAGCAGGATGTTCGCTCATGGCTTCTTCGATTTCATTTGGATACACGTTAAAACCAGAAACCAAAATCATATCTTTTTTGCGATCGACAATTTTGATAAAACCTTTCTCGTCCATAATACCGATGTCACCTGTTTTGAGGTGACCACTGGCCGTAAAGGCTTCAGCAGTTTCTTCAGGGCGATTTTGATAACCAATCATCACTTGCGGACCTTTGACACAAATTTCACCGCGATCGCCTAGTGCGACTTCATTATCCTCTTCATCAATCAAAATTACGTCAGTGCTAGAGGCAGGAATACCAATTTTACCGGTAAATTCAGCGATGGTCATCGGGTTAAAGGCAACCACTGGCGAGGTCTCAGACAAACCATAGCCTTCAACGATAGGCAGACCAGTGATTTTATGCCACTCTTTTGCCACGCTTGGCAAAACTGACATACCGCCGCCAATAGATGCTTTTAGGTTAGAAAAATCTAGGTCAGCAAAGCCTTCTTTATGCACCAAACCGTTAAACAAGGTATTTACCGCAGGGATGTAGGCAGGTTTATATTTGCCCATCTCTTTAATAAGACCATCCAAATCACGTGGGTTCGGGATGAGCAAGCCTGCACAACCTTGGTACATGCTATACATCCCACAAACCATAAACGAGAACACATGGTATAGCGGTAGTGCGGTCAAAAGAACATCCGTAGCGTCGATATCATCTTCGAAAGCGCTATCCATGAGCGCACTAATCTGTAGCATATTGGCAACTAAGTTACCATGCGAGAGCATTGCGCCTTTGGCAACACCAGTGGTACCGCCAGTATATTGCAACAATGCCACATCGCTTAAATTTAAATCTGGACGCTTATATTTGCTGGCTGAAACCGCATTTAACGCATGCTTAAAGCTGGTGCTTTCTGGCAGACGATAAGCTGGAATCATCTTTTTGATATGGCGCGCGACCAGGTTGACTACCGGCCCTTTGAGCGTGCCTAGCATGTCGCCAACTTTACAAACGACGACATGCTTAACCTGACCCTTATCTTCCGCATCTTGATAAGTTTTCGCAAAATTCTCAACGATAAATAAGGCTTTCGTACCACTATCATGTAGCTGATGCGATAACTCACGACTGGTATATAAAGGGTTAACATTAACCAGTACCATACCGGCGCGTATGATACCTAACGCCACCACTGGATACTGCAAGATATTGGGCATCATTACCCCAATTTTATCACCCTTTACCAATCCTAACGATTGTAAGTAGCTGGCAATTTGACGACTGTATAAGTCTAATTGCTTATAGGTAATAGAGGAGCCCATGCAAATATACGCAGGTTTTTGCCCATAACGACTAAAGTTACGCTCGAACACTTCAAGTAAAGACGTACTGTCATCTGGCATATCGATGGACGGCGCGATGCCATAGCGCTCATAAGAGCTCAGCCACGGACTGTCGCTATCTATCATCGGCATGGTAGGAAATGCATTTTCAATCATTGATTGAGCGTTACCCGTAGCGTTATGGTTGGTGGTTTCTTTATTGATACTGTCCGTCATAATCGTCCCTAAGTGTTGCTGTTAAAATATAGAGTATATGTGCTGCCCTTACCGTGGTCGCCAACCACGTATTGATAAAATCAAAAACTTGTGAATAAATAACTGCTCATGACCTAAGCTCTGAGCGCAATTGCTATTCACAAACTTTTTTACATCAAAATCTTTAAGCTGATGCCTAAGTTTACTCTCACTATAATGCAAATGCATAAAAGCTATTGTATCACCAGTTGTAAACGCATTAACGCAAAAAACTATTATCAAAATAGCCAGCATTGTCGATGCTTTTATAACAGTGTTAAGCACTTAAGCATGCACTTTTATCGTGAAATACAAAAATATAATCGGCAGGAACTATAGCAGTTTTGCTCGCCATTCTCTATGAGTACTGCCAAATCATCATAGAAAAATAAAAAAAATGATAAGGTCTTATACAAACGACCTTATCATCTTTCACTATTAAATCATCGAATATCTGGGTGTTTTCAACCCTATTTATCATGCATTAAGCGTAATAAATGTGACTAGAAAACAGGATCCTCGGTAAGAAACCCTTTATCCGTGATTCTTCTCTTCTAAAGTGCGTAAGTCCTTGTGTAAAATCTTACCGACGTTAGATTTTGGTAACTCATCGATGAATTCAACATAGCGAGGACGCTTATAGCCAGTAAGATGTTCTTTGCTATAAGCAAGCACTTCTTCCTTAGTCAAGCTGTCATCACTGCGCACGACATAAATCTTCGGTACTTCCCCGCTCTTTTCATCATCGACACCGATGACACCGCATTCCAAAATCTTTGGATGAGCTGACATAACATCTTCCACTTCATTTGGATAAACGTTAAATCCTGATACCAGAATCATATTCTTTTTACGATCAACGATCTTAAAGTAGCCTTCTTCATCCATCACGCCGATATCACCGGTACGGAAATAACCGTCAGACGTCATGACTTCAGATGTCGCATCTTCGCGCTTCCAATAGCCTTTCATTACCTGCGGACCACGTACACAGATTTCACCGCGCTCGCCAAGAGCGACTTCATTACCCTCTTCATCCAAGATAGCCATGTCCGTGCCAGGCATCGGTAGACCGATATTACCTGAGAACTCACCAGTACCTTGCGGGTTTGCTGAAGCAACGGGAGAGGTTTCTGACAAACCATAACCTTGCACAATGATGTTGCCGGTTATTTTTTCCCACTTAGTCGCCGTATCTTTTAATACTGCCATACCACCGCCCATAGACATCTCAAGCTTACTATGGTCTAACGCTTTAAATGCCTCACTATTAGCGAGCGCATTAAATAGCGTGTTTACTGCTGGGAAAAACGCCGGTGGATAATCTTTATAAGCTTTGATTAAGCTTGCGCCATCACGTGGGTTTGGCACCAATAGTCCGATACAGCCGCGATACAAGCCGAACATACCACAAACCGTGAATGAGAAGATATGATATAGCGGCAAGGCGGTCATGATAACTGCTTGCTCAGCCTGACCTTCAAACTTATCAAAAGCATCGCCAAGATACGTATCACACTGAATTAAGTTCGCGACCAAGTTACCGTGTGTGAGCATCGCGCCCTTGGCCACACCTGTGGTACCACCGGTATACTGTAGTACTGCCACATCCTCAAGTCCGATATTGGTTGGACGTTTATACTTTTTAGCCGATAATTTATTGAGTGCTTTTTTAAAGTTGACGCTCTTTTTAAGTGTGTAATGAGGCACCAGTTTTTTAACATGACGCACGACAGCATTGACGATAAAACCTTTTAATGGGCTCATTAAATCACCCATCGACGTCACCACCACATGATCAACCAAATCTTTACCAATATCTTCATAAGTTTTGGCAAAGTTCTCTAAGATAAACAGCACTTTGGTCTCAGAATCTTCCAACTGGTGCTGAAGCTCTTTGGTAGTATAAAGTGGATTGACGTTAACCAAGGTCATGCCAGCACGTAGGACACCTAATACGGCAACCGGTAGCTGCAAGATATTGGGCATCATCACCCCTACTTTATCGCCTTTTTTCAGTCCGAGCGACTGTAAATACGCGGCAATCTGTTTGCTATAAAGGTCTAATTCTTCATACGAAAGTTTTACATCCATGCACACAAAGGCGGTACGACCAGCATGTTTAACAAAATTCTGTTCAAATATATCGATTAAAGAGGTATTGGCGGGAGGCATATCAATCTCATACTGTATGCCAAGCTTTTCGTAAGTTTTGAGCCACGCTTTGTCATTACGACGAATTAAGTTACCTTGATTTTCCATAATCTTACTGCTCCTAGTAATAGTGTGCTGCTATTAACCCATCTCTACCACAGAGTGATAAACATACCAAACCTCATCGTTCAAGCTAACCATCCACATAACCATGATGGCTGGCGGCTGACGATATAAAGGTCTGGCAATGAGTCAACAATATAGCGATAAATAGCCCTTTGTTGATTAACATACACACTTTATACAAACTACTCAATATAAAAGATTGCTACCTGAGTTCTTAAACTTACTTGACGACCATTAATTATATTATTATCAAATACTTAAATATTACTGACCGACCATATCACGGATTGTTACTAATTATTTATTACCGAACAATGTTTTATTGTTAATAAAAACAACCTTACCTTACCCTTTTCTTAACGTTTACTGTCAAGAGCAGCAGCAAGCTCCGTTAGGGTCACAAAGTTACGGCGCATACCATCCTTATCGCTATCTGGTTTTTGAGCCAGAGTACTGGTCGCAAGTTTGGTGCTATGGCTATATTGCCAGTCATTAATATAATCGCTTTGGCTTAAACGTTGACCAAACCCTGCGACGGCGATGGCAAATTGGGTATCGATACTGGCTTTGTCTAAAGGTCGACTAACATTGTTAATCGGTTGCTTAATCAATTTAGAGCTACCGCCCGTAGGCGCTTTATAGCGAATATTTAGATAGCCTAGCTCGTTGGCTTTTTTACCACTAGCAGTCTTCTTTGGCTCATTATCATTATAACGGCGGTCGCTATATAACCCTTTTTTGCCAGTTGGAGTTACTTCAAACAGCGCGATGACTGCCTTACCTGCCCCCAGCTCGCCGGCATCGATTTTATCATTATTAAAATCTTGCTCATTAAGGACGCGGTTTTCATAGCCAATCAAACGCCATTCGCTGATCACATTTGGATTAAATTCCACCTGTACCTTGACGTCTTTGGCCACGGTATTAAAGGTCGCCGCTAGCTCATCGCTAAAGACTTTTTTGGCCTCAGTCAAACTGTCGATATAGCTATAGTTACCATTGCCGTTGTCTGCCATCTGCTCCATCATATGGTCGTTGAGATTACCACGACCAAAACCGACGGTCGACAAGGAAATACCGCGATCACGATTGGCTTTGACCAACTCTAGCATGTCATCAACATCACTGATACCGACATTAAAATCGCCATCGGTCAGCATCATAATGCGATTGATGCCGTTCTTTTTCATGCCTTGTTCTGCTTGTCTATAAGCCAGCTTTAAGGCATCTTCGCCATTGGTCGACCCAGCGGCATTCAAGCTTTCTATCGCAGCCAGTATTTTTGCTTTTTGGTCACCATTGGTCGCAGGCAACGCCACACTGGTAGTGCCCGAATAAGTAACAATACTAATACTGTCTTGGGCACGCATTTGCTCGGTGAGTAACTTCAATGACGATTGCGCCAGTGGTAACTTATCGCGTGATGACATAGAGCCTGACACATCGACCAAAAACACCAAGTTGGCGGGTGGCATGGCTTGATTGGCAGTTTTATTAGACCAGCTATTCTCAACGGCCTTAATCCCAACTTTGACGATTTTATTATCTTGATCGGCTTTATCCCACGGCGAATCAACCACCTCCGTTGCGACCACAAACGGTGCGTTGGCGATACGTTTGCCATCGTCAAATTGATAATTAAAATAGTTAATCAACTCCTCTACGCGCACGGCATCGACAGGTGGCAGCTGCCCCTCATTAAGATAGCGGCGCACATTGGCATAGCTGCCAGTATCGGTATCGATGGACAGAGTGGCAACCGCCATCTCAGTGGTGCGGTGTACCGGATTGGCATCGTTTTTTTGATAATTATCACGTACTGCCGGCTGTACAGTTATGCCAGATAACGGACGCACACTCCATTGCGGCGCAGAACGTGTCATGATGCTATTGGTAGCGCTCATAGCACTGTCAGCTAAGACAACACTTGGCATTGCCATCTTCGATTCAGCGACTGCTACAATAGGCGACATAGATTTTTGATTATCTGATTGCTTTACGGTATCTTGACTGACCGTACTATGAGTTGTCTCAGCCATCGGCTGATGCACTTGCGATGAGCTACATGCCGTCAGTCCCATCATGCTGGCGACAACACTGACCAATAGGACATTTTTGGTTAAAGAGTGAGCATGCGTTTGTGATAGATAGGCAGGTGATATAGATGACGATGACATAATAGCTACTCCATATGATAGACGGCTTGGATAGACATTTCGATGATAACGGTTCCGTGTTAAAGCCTTTATAATAATTATTGCTGAGCACTATTGAATAGAAGCCTATAAAACAGGCGCTTAGTAAAAAAGCAAACAATATGCGTCTAACTCACTATACTTATCTTATTTTGTAAAAGCTATTAGCCAAGGCGCAATCGTCACCTATATCTAGCACGTCACGACCTGTCGTCTATTCTGACTTATACCTTTTTAATTTTGCCAATATCCTTTACGATAGCACTATCCTATTTGCATGCTTGCACCAATTATTTATACCTATTAAAACTGATAAGTGAAACCTATTTTATGTCCGATGTTATTGATAATACCATTACGCCCATTATCCCAAATGAACCGATGGATACCCGCTCCGTGGCGGAATTCACTGAACAAGCTTATCTCAACTACGCCATGTACGTCATCATGGATCGGGCGTTGCCTAATATCGCTGACGGTCTAAAACCTGTCCAGCGCCGTATCGTCTATGCCATGAGTGAGCTGGGACTAAAATCGACGGCGAAAGCGAAAAAGTCTGCGCGTACGGTCGGTGATGTGCTGGGCAAATACCATCCACATGGTGATAGTGCCTGTTATGAGGCGATGGTACTGATGGCGCAGCCGTTTAGTTATCGCTATCCGCTGATTACTGGTCAAGGTAACTGGGGTAGCCCTGATGATCCCAAGTCGTTCGCGGCGATGCGTTATACCGAAGCCAAAATGTCTGCTTACGCCAATACCTTGCTTGCAGAACTCGGACAAGGCACAGTCGATTGGCAAGATAATTTCGATGGCACCATGCAGGAGCCAACTACCCTGCCAGCCCGCCTGCCAAATATTTTATTAAATGGTACAACAGGTATCGCCGTTGGTATGGCAACCGATATCCCGCCGCATAACCTTAATGAAGTGGTACGTGCGGCTATTCGTTTGCTAAAAAATCCTGAGTTATCGGTTAAACAATTAACCCAATCGATACCAGCGCCTGACTTGCCAACTCCAGCTGAAATCATCACCAGTAAAAAAGACTTGCAGGCGATGTACGAAAGCGGACGTGGCAGCTATAAAATGCGCGCAACTTTCCACATTGACCCAAAAGAGAAAAATCTCGTCATCATCGACGCGCTTCCTTATCAAGTCTCAGGCAATAAGATTCAAGAACAAATCGCTAAGCTGATGATTGATAAAAAGCTGCCGTGGATTGTTGATATTCATGATGAATCAGATCATGAAAATGCTTGCCGTATCGTCTTAGAGCTAAAATCTACCCGCGTCGATGTTCAGCGAGTAATGAGTCATCTGTTTGCCAGTACGGATCTTGAAAGCAATTACCGCGTCAATATGAACATGATTGGCCTTAATGGTAAACCGCAGGTCAAAAACCTCAAAGAAATCCTCGAAGAATGGCTCGTCTGTCGCCGCTCAGTAGTCACGCGACGCTTGCAATATCGCCTCGATAAAATCGATAAGCGCTTGCATATTCTTGCAGGTTTGCTGATTGCTTATCTGAATATCGATGAAGTCATTCGTATCATTCGTGAAGAAGACGATCCAAAACTGTCGTTAATGCAAGATTATGACCTGACTGAGATACAAGCCAATGCTATCTTGGATATTCGTCTGCGCCAATTGGCAAAGCTAGAAGAGATTGAGCTACGCCGTGAGCAAGATGAGCTTGCTGCCGAACGCGCTATCATTCAAGAATACTTGGATAACCCTGACAGCTTGACCAATCTAATGATTGATGAGCTCAATACCGATATGAAGGAACACGGCAATGAGCGGGTATCACAATTAGCAGAACGTGAGGAAGCGCAAGCACTCAAAGAGTCTGACCTCGTACCAAGCGAGCCTGTGACCGCTATCCTATCGAAAGCGGGCTGGATTCGCGCTGCCAAAGGCCATGACGTCGATGCCGCTGGCATGACCTATCGCTCAGGTGATAGCTACCAAGCCCACGTCCGCGCTAAATCTAACGAGAGAATCTACGTGCTCGATAGCACTGGACGCAGCTATAGTATCGACGCCCATAGCCTCGCCTCCGCTCGTGGTCAAGGCGATCCACTAACCAGTGTGTTAAAGCCGCCAGCAGGTGCCAGCTTTGAGCAGCTATTAACGGGTACAGACGATAAACGCATCATCCTCGCCAGCTCAACAGGTTATGGTTTTATCAATACGATTGGCAATCTTGATAGCAATCAAAAAGCAGGTAAAAACATCATCAATCTAGCAGCTGATAGTCGCTTGCTACCTGTTGCGCGTATCGATGCGCCAGCGGATATGACTGCCAATGCTAATAACGAAAATGCCGAAGGGGAAAATAGCAGCGCAAGCGCGATGCCTGACCATGTTGCTGTCGTGACCAATGCGGGATATCTATTGATATTTGCTCTTGATGATTTGCCTGAACAGGCTCGTGGTAAAGGTAATAAGCTGATTAAATTAAAAGACGGTGAAGAGGTGCTTGCTATCACGCCACTCAGTCAGCAAGACAGCTTAATCATTACCGCTGGCAAACGCCATGTGACGCTAAAGCCTAATGATTTAGCAAATTATACTGGCACACGTGGTAATCGTGGTGGGCAGTTACCAAGAGGCTTTCAGAATGTGACGAGTGTTGAGGTTGGGTGATTTAGTTTCGGTTCTTAGATTTTAGGAAAGCTGGGCTAAAAGCCCAGCCTACGTTTGCTACTCAGTTTGTCATAGGTATTAGAAATGGTATTACGAAAAGATCTGAAAGATGCTCACGAAAATAGTGTTCTAAGCACTTTTAAGGATTACATAAAAGAAAAAGGTTCAATTTTAAAAGTTGAGAATAGGCCTGATCCACCAGATGCTTTTGTTGAAATTGATAATAATAAAACTTGGATAGAGATTACAGACGCTTTTTTCAGTGATAGTGTTGCTAAAAGTATTACTTCTTATGCTGCTCATGATAAAACACATCAACCGTCTGAAAGTGGTCTATTTATAGATCCTGATGCAATCACTTCTGAACGAGTTGAGTCAGTTATCAAAAAAAAGTTAACTAAAAGTACAATGATCGAGCTAGCTAATTTACATGGAAGTGGCATACTTCTTGTTGGCTTATTTGGTCCATTCTTTGACATAAATGTTATAGAAAACCATTTTTCTACAGGTTTTGAAATTCAGATGCAAGAACAGAAAGTCTTTGGTTCTATTTATTTATATGAAACGTGCAGCGAAAAAGTACATAAATACAAGAAGATTAAGTAATCAAACCTATGGTAAAGTTCCGAATTGGAAAATTATGAGCAGTTACACACTTTTTAGGAAAGGCTCCAAGCGTAGGCTGGGCTTTTAGCACAGAAAACTATGATAAAAAAATAACTCTTGAACTAAAAATCAATCTCAATCCCATCAATACCTACCCCACCCCAATCAGAAATATAAACCTCATCTTCCACATATTTTGAAACGTTGAATAAGGCCAATCAATAGGACGCGCGACATAACCATGTTTAACCGCGTTGTAATGAATATAATCTATACGACTTTGATAGCTGTCTCAAGCTACCATATTACTTTGATATTTTGTTCGCGCAACGCTTTCTTATACAAGATAACAGTTGGAATTAGGTCTATCAATATACCAAATCCGAACATAAAGCATATATTTAACAGTGTCGGTGTAAATACACTTACTTTATATAAAATAAACATTGTGCCATAGTAGCCAACGTTGACCCAAAGAGACTGAATGAACATATATTTCGTTTTACCCAAACCGTATAAAGTGGCGTCTAAAATACTATTATTAAATATAAATACAAAATAAAATACTGTCTGTACTCCAACAATATACATAACCGTTTTTATGTCCTGAACATTCATAACGTTCGCAAAAAAGCTATGCCAAAATGGAATGGTAATACACCATATGGCGACAAATATTAGTCCTAGTGAAAAATATCCTTTAGTATTTTTGGCAATATTCTTTACGTCTTCACCAACGTCTCTTTTTACCAACTCGGACAATGCTAAGGCAGGTAATAACAACCAGCCCCAAATAAAGCTATTAGCTACCCAGTAATTGCCTTGCTCTTCAACCATGTTAATCATTTTTATAATCATGACTATAAAAGCAATATTTCTGACTAGCGATTCTAATCCTGAAAATACACCTGTCGTCCACCACTCTTTCATCCATGTAAATGACATTTGATTGATTGATAAAAGCTTCAATCCATGTTGTCGTATAGGGATATAGGTGGCTAGTAAAATAGCTATATTGACAATAATATTCGTCCAAGCAATACCGATAACACCCATATCCAAACTAAACTCAAAAGGTCCGAAAAACACACTATCTAATAATATAGACAGAGTCATCTGCACTGCTAGCAAGCCATAGATATACTTATCTTTATTTAAACTAATGATAACGACCATCATATACTTAACTAGCGTAGCAAACATAATTGCTATGGTTTCCAGGCGAATATATTGCGTCGTTTGTCCAATAATTTGCTTGGACTGCTCCATAAAAATCACAATATTTTGTGAATAAATGAATAAAATTGCAGACAGAAAAGCCATGATACCAAAGATAACGATAAACCCAGTTTGAATTTTATTTTCAAATTCTTCTGTATTAGACAAAGATTTTCCGAAAAGATAGAATAAAGGCAAAATTAAGGCTTCTTGCGCTATCTCATAAATCAAACTCAGCCACAGTATTTGACTCGCAATATTTATTCCTGAGTCACTAGGCAAATCACCGAGAAAATTCACTCTAATTGTTTGATAGAATGAAGGTAGTACCATCATTGAGATAAGAGCGATTAACAGTCTAATGTTAATGTTTTTGAACATGAGGTTTTATCAGAAATAAGACATTTGAAGTAGAGTACGTTATAAATACCTCTAACAACAATAATTTTAAAAAAAAGTGCATAGAAAGCACTCTACAAGTGGTAAATCCATCCCCTAACCCTGCCTTAACCCTAAAATCGGAATCACCAAGTCTTCCTCATCGGTCAAATGTTGCGAAAGTAAGTCGGTTCCGTCCATCAAGGTTTGATGCAATTGCTCGGAAAGTCCTTTATCCTCAACCTCACTTCTTGCCAGCATATCGTTTTGCACTTGTAACTTATCGAGTAGCGCATCCAAGCGTAAATGGTCGCGACCCAATATCTCAAACCCTGCCTGTAGCTGCGGATACATCCTAATAAACTCAGGAAAAAATCCCTCATCCTCAACGCCATGATGTTGATGCAGTTTGAGCACGTGCATATTGATACGCTTGAGCATCTGCGAGCGATACGCTGACCAGTCGTAATCGCCAGATTGATAACCTTCACTAATCTGTGTCAAGATACGTTGACGCTTGCGTATGTTAGTATGTACTTTTAGCCAGCCCGATGTTTTGTAAGCATAATCTGCGCTAAACCATTGATCTGGCGGTAGTTTGTTGAATAAGAACAACCAATCCGCTTCAAGCCGACTATCAGGATGACGCGGCGACAAAGTAAATAAATCATCGTCTAAGGCTTTTTGGCTTACATTATTTTCGGTAGATAAGCTCATGATGGTGTCCTTAGATAACAAATGTTGTCCGATAGTTTTTACGTCGAAACGGCTACTTAATAATTTTGTATTTTATAAAATTATTAACAATACTAAACTTAATATAGATAATATTTAGACTTTATATAAATTCAAAAGACAAAAAACCAACTACCTAGCCGATGGTTTGATTTGAATATCAATGGTAAACACCATACATAAGATAGCCAAACACCTCTATTATTGTATGCTTAGCCATATAAGATGCATACTTACTAATAACTCTAAACTGTGATATTAGCAGTAACGATTAAAACATATTAAGCAAATCTCAACGACTCTGAACACCTGCTTTAAATACCTAAATAGTCGTTTTTCAAATATAAAGGATACTCATGTTTATTGTAGATAAGGCGGCGACAGCTAGTATGAATCATACATTGCCTGTGCCAAAAGTCATATTTTTTGACATCGATGATACCTTAAGCCGTAACGGTGTTATCGCAGCGCACAACCAAGCGACCCTTGAAGCGCTTGCCAAAACTGATATTAAATTGGTGATTTCGACGGGACGCTCTAAAGCAATATTGCCAGCGGATATTTTAGCTTTGTTTGAAGCTGATGTTTTAGATGCAATTATTTGTATGAATGGGCAATATAGCTTTGATAATAAGGGTGTCATTAGTCATTACCCTTTATCTGCTGAGCAGACGGACAAAATCGTCCAGTTATGTGAAACAAGCGAGCTGATTCATAAGTTCGACTCGGCGATGCATATCGCATGGTCAGGTGAAAATGCACGTTTGCGTGAATACAACGCCATAACGCCAAACTCTATTCTTGACCCAGATTATCATAAGGCAAATACGGTCTATCAATGCTCGGTCTTTTTTAACAATCCAGAAGAGAAGATGCAAGATATCGACTTTGCAGAGGACGATTTAAAGCTGGTACATTGGCATCACATCGGTGCAGACATCCTGCCAGCAAACGCCTCTAAAGCACGCGGTATCAAAGATGTCTGTCAGTATTATGGCGTAGATGCACGTGAATGTATGGCGTTCGGTGATGGTATGAATGATTTAGAAATGTTTGATTTGGTCGGCTATGCAGTGGCGATGGGCGATGCGCAACCCGCCCTAATCGAGCGTGCAGATTTCGTCACTGGTACGATTGAAGAGTACGGAATACAAGCAGTGCTTGAACAATTTAAGATAGCGTCATAAGCACAACCGTTTTGAGAGAAACTATTAAAACAGCTCTTTTTTAAAGCCAATAAAAAACCCTTGCCAGACACCGACAAGGGTTTTTGTTTGGCTAGTAATTGCTAATTTTCATGGTTTAATCTTAAAAGCTATTTATTCGATTAACACCTACCGAGCAGGATAAAACGTTTCCGATCCAGGGCCTACGGGTAAACCAAAGACAAACACCCAAAGGCAGAATAGAATAATCCAACCAACTAAGAACGCAATGGAATAAGGCAACATCATTGCCATGAGTGTTCCCACACCCGTATTTTTCTTATAGCGAATGGCAACGGCCATAATCAGACCAAAATAGCTCATCATAGGGGTAATGATATTGGTCGTCGAATCACCAATGCGGTAGGCTGCCTGTATCATCTCAGGCGCATAACCTGTCAGCATCAGCATAGGAACAAATATCGGTGCTGTCACCGCCCACTGTGCAGATGCCGAACCGAGCATTAAGTTAACAACCGCACATATTAAGATAAAACCAATCAATAAGAATGGTCCTGTTAGACCGATATCATTTAAGAAAGTTGCGCCAGATACCGCCATCACTGAGCCAAGATTTGACCAGTTAAAGAAGGCTGTGAACTGTGCGGCAAAAAATACCAAGACGATATAAATACTTAGCGAGCTCATCGCATGACTCATAGCATCAACCACATCTTGGTTGTTTTTCATGCTGCCAGTAATCTTGCCATATATGTAACCTGGTATCGCAAAGAACACAAATATGAAGACAACAATACCTTTTAAAAATGGCGACCCTGATACCAAGCCAGTCTCGGCATTACGGAATATACCGTCAGCAGGTACCACTGTCCAAGCTAGCAATAGGCAAAACACTAGCATGCTGATACCAGCCCAAATGAGGCCTTTTTTCTCAATGGCAGAGACCTGCTCAGCTTTGGTATCTAACACCGAGGGATCATCAGCATCACTAGGATTGTACTCACCAAGGCTTGGCTCGACTATTTTCTCAGTCACAAAATAACCTAAACCACTAATGAGAAATGTACTAACCATCATAAAGTACCAGTTGGCTTCTGCCCCAACGGTATAAGCTGGATCGATAATGCGAGCCGCTTCTTGGGTAATCCCTGATAACAAAGGGTCGACCGTGCCGAGTAATAAATTGGCACTATAGCCACCTGACACGCCAGCAAATGCCGCAGCGATACCAGCTAATGGATGTCGACCAAGTGAATGGAATATGACGGCGGCAAGCGGAATTAGCACTACATAGCCAAGCTCAGCGGCCGTGTTTGACATGATGCCTGCGAACACAATGGTAAATGTCACCATCTTTTTTGGCGCGTTTAACACCAGTCCGCGCAGAGCAGCTGATATCATTCCAGAACGCTCAGCGATACCGACACCTAGCAAGGCTACTAACACTGTACCAAGTGGCACAAAGCCAGTAAAGTTGGTCACTAAGTTTTCAACAATGCGCGCTAAGCCCTCGCCGTTTAATAAGTTGACAACTTCGATCATCCCATCGGCGCTACGTCCACTTGCACCTTCTGGTCGTGGGTCAATCACCGATACCCCAAAGTAAGACAATACTGCTGAAAGAACCAGCAAAAATACCGACATCCATACGAATAGAATCACAGGATGGGGTAGCAAATTACCGAGCCATTCGACCCCTTTCAGAAACCTCTGCATGCGAGAGTCTTGCTCTGCCGCATCAAAATTATCATGTGGCGGACTGCCATTTGGCGAATTACTTCCTTGCATAGCCCATTTCTCCATTCAAAAGTTAAGTACTGTTGAAATGTTTAAAGTATATGAAAACATTGATAAAAGATTGCGATTGAAACATAGTTGAGAAGCAGAAACAAATAATTTTGGCTTATAAAACAAATTGTTTGCAATATTCAGCAATACATAAATCACACACATCTCAGACATTAAGCGTCAAAAATAAAAAAGCGATAGATTGGAGTATTCCAATCTATCGCCAGTGAATAATAGGTGAGGACTAAATAAGTCTACTCAGTTGAAAATAAAGGAGGTACGTTAAAAACAGTATTATGCTGCTATCTAACGCCTCCTTGTCATCAGACTATAAACCCAGCCACCAATTTTATAAAAACCTATAATCATAAGTACAAGCACCAACGCTGCTAGCACATAAGACAGCCAAGTGGGCACACTACTCAACCAACCGATGGTAAATGCCAAGCCCATATACGTTTCTACCGGCCAGTTTAGGATAGGCGTCGGTGAGCCAGCATGAAACATCATCATAAAAGCGACTATCCCAATTACTGCTGCGATGATTCCAGCTCGTTTGCGGTTATTCATTTTATTCCTCTATTTCTTATTTAATCAATGTGGTTAGAACTTTGCTTGGCTTTTTATTTTATTTTTCTATTTTACCAACGTATGGAAATCAAAGCCTCATGGTCTTAAGGCTTTAAGGCATCGTCAAACCACCATCGACAGCGATAGACTGTCCAGTGATGGCCAAGCTCAAATCAGACGCCATTAGTAGCACCGAATTGGCAAAGTCAGCCACCGAGGTTGCTTTACGTAATGGCGTAGTGGTGGCGATATAATCAAAGACTTCTTCAGTTGTCAAACGGCTTGCGTCCGTGGTTTGTAGCAGTCCGCCTGCCAGCAGATTAACGCGAATTCCATATTGTCCAAGCTCAGCAGCCAAGTTACGCGTCAGCCCAATCAATGCAGATTTGGCAGTGGTATAGTCGTAATAAGTGACCACCGGATTATAAACAAGATTGGTTGAGATATTGATAATCTTGCCCATTTTTTGCGCTTTCATTTGTGGTAGTACCGCTTGCACGGTATTGACCGCACCTTTCACAATACCGTCAAGCTGCTGCGAAAAATGCGCCCATTTGACGGTTTCGATACTGGTATAGTCAGCACTGGGATTAAACTGATAGCTTGGCAAAGCGTTATTGACCAATATATCAATGCGGCCGTAACGCGTAACCACTTCAGCTGCCAGCGCTTGCATTTGTGCTAAATCGCTAACATCAGCTTGATAAGCAAATGCTTGACCACCTGCAGCAATGATACCAGCAACCACTTGGTCAGCAGCCTCTTTACTATTAAGATAATTGACGCAAACGCGCGCGCCTGCTGCTGCCATTTGCCCAGCAATCTGGGCACCAAGCCCGCGACTAGCGCCAGTAACGATAGCGACTTTATCCGTGAGCAGCGCTGGAATCCGTGGGTTACTCTGAGTCATGATGTTGCATCCTTTATTATTGTGTTATGGTTAATCTATTTATTTTATATAAACCATGTCGTTGAGTAGCGGCTGAAAATAAACCAGCGCCCATCATAGCATGATTGTTTACGCTCATTATCTTACAAAAGTTTAGTGACAAACCTCATACTATTACTTACAAATAATTCCTAGCCAGTTCTTAGCATGAGCTTTAATAGTGGTATGAATATCGGTTGCATCCTTGCCCTTTAAATTATTCACAATCATAGCCATAATAGTTTCACCTTTGGCTCGTTAACTTATATTTAGCATTTAGCATTAACTATCTATCATCTAACTTTTACTCATTTGCATCATTTTTACTTTAGGAGAGATATTTTGACCCATTTATTATCGTCCAACCCTGCCGCTCACAGCGTTGCTCGTAGCGCTCGTATACTACCAAAAGCACTATTAGCGGTGACAGTCGGACTTGCACTTGCCAGCTGTAGCAACTCTGACAATGCGGCAACTGACGGCACAACTGCCAGTACAGAAACGCTTAATTTGTATAACTGGTCTGAGTATATGCCGCAGGAAATTCTCGATGGCTTTACCGAAGAAACAGGCATTCGGGTCAATTACACTACCTTTGACTCTAACGAAGCCATGTACGCCAAGCTCAAGTTACTCGATGATTCTAGCCAATATGACTTAGCGATTCCATCGACCTATTATGTCGAAAAAATGGCTAAAGAAGGGCTGCTACAAGAGCTGGATAAGTCCAAATTAAGTAACTTTAAGAATCTTGATACCTCATTTACCAATACCAAAGTTGACCCAGAAAACAAATATTCGATTCCTTATATGTGGGGCAGCACCGGTCTTGCCATCAATGGCGAAGTGGTCGATCCTGCGACCGTAAATAGCTGGAATGACTTATGGCGTCCTGAGTATAAAGGTCAAGTGATGCTGATGAACGATATGCGCGAAGTGTTTGGCATGGCGCTATTGACCCTTGGTTATTCAGGTAATAGTAAAAACCCTGACGAGATTAAAGCCGCTTATGAGAAGCTGACGACCTTGATGCCAAATGTAAAAACCTTTAATTCGGATGCCTCACGTATGCCATATATGGAAGGTGAAACCACGGTTGGTATGAGCTGGAATGGCGAAGCAATCATTGCCAATAACGAAGGCTTGACCAGCTTGGTATATAAGTATCCAACTGAGGGCGCTATCTTATGGATGGATAACTTTGTGATTCCCAAAAATGCCAAACAAGTCGATGCAGCGCACAAGTTTATCGACTACTTACTGCGTCCTGAGAACTCTAAAATTGTCAGCGAAGAGATTGGCTATGCCTCGCCTAATATCGCTGCCCGTGAAATGATGCCAGAAGAGGTTAGAAACAATCCAACCATCTATCCAAGTAAAGAAGTGCTAGCAAAAGCTGAATTCCAAGAAGATGTCGGCGATGAAGCCTTGCAAGTGTATCAGCAATATTGGGATAAACTAAAAACCGGTCGTTAATCATTGTTTGTTAAAATATGATTATTAATAGCTGATGGTTAACCTCTATTTTCAATAAATATTGCTATAAAAAAAGCTGACTTTATCAAGTCAGCTTTTTTTATTTGTCTTTTATTTATTTGTCTATTTATAAATGCAAATCAGTTTCGCTGCCTTTATGCTCAATACGGCGCTGCTCACGGCGCTGATAGCGCAGACCAGAGGCGGCAAACCATTGCGGTTTGGTTGTTTGTAACAAATCACTGAGCCGCTGTAACTGTAATTGCAGAGTTTGAGTCAACCAAAAATAGCCTTGCCACTCAAAGCCCAAATTCTCCACACTTGGATACTCTGATACCGCGATGCGCGTAATCGGTTGAAAGACCTCATCATTTGGGCTACGTAATACCGCGGCCATATGCTGCATCGCTTGCGTCAATTCATGCTGATAATGAATGAGCAAAATATGGTTTTCATCATCAATTTCAATATTGGCCAAGCGCGGCGCGGCACTTAACAGCAAATCAATGGTACCAATGATATTACGATGCGTACGCTGAATCGTCTCTAGCGTTTCTTTTTCAATGCCAGATTCACTTGCTGTTGCGGCGATATGCGGGCGCACAGCAAGCAGGCGCTTATTGATTTTTTGTAGGGCTTTGACCAAAGATTTATTAACAGGTGTATCTGGTACAGAGCTGCTCTTTGGATAAATAATACTGGCTGAACTGGTCGCCTTACTATACTTAAATGGCTTAGGCACCAAAACTTCGGCATCAATATGATTGCCAACCCCAGCATACAAATTGCTGCAGGTTTCAAGATTACTCGCCAATAAAAACCGCCACATTAACGTCGATTTAAGCGGCAAAATTAGGGTTGCTGCGACTGCTACCCCTGCGCCAAGTAAGATATTAAACGCGCGATATAAACCATCTTGGGCAATATTACTATGGTCAGGGCTTGAAACAATCATCAACATAGTAATCCCTGTCAACAGACCAATATAACCCAGCTGCTTGACCGCCACATAACCAATGATGCCACTGATAATGCCAATCAGCCCATAATATAACCATAGCCAATGACCCGTATCTTGAATCAGCCATAAGAAACTAAGGCCGACCACTACCCCAAGCAATGTACCCAATATCCGCTCTTTGGCCTTAGTATAAATCGCCCCTTGATATTGCAATAAGCCCAATATCACAAACACGGTAATGGTCGTCCATTCGCCATGCGGCAAGTGCGTGAACTCATTTAACAACAGGGCAATTAGCACGGCCACACCCAAACGTATGGCATGCAAAATATCCGCATGCTGATAGCGGGCATATGGCTCCACAAACGGTGCGGTAAATCGTTGCCAAAAAGTCGGTTTCACGCAGGCTTTCTCTTATAATAAATGAATAAAAATATGGTTAAATAATAGCTACAAGCTTAACTATTGATAAAGCGATAATAAAGCAATGGTCAAAAAATAACGTCTTTCATCTATTAAAAGATAAAAGACGTTAAAGGTCAAAACATGCTAGCACATAACAACAAAAAAGCACGCCAAGATAGTGTTTAGCTGAGAGCGTTTGGCTAATAGCATTCAGCTATGGATAGTAGCTATATGCTATACCTCTAAAAAGTCTAGAATACCTTCCGCCGCTTCACGACCTTCCCAAATCGCTGTCACAACTAAATCAGAGCCGCGTACCATATCGCCACCAGCAAAGATTTTAGGGTTACTGGTTTGGAATTTAAAGGTTTGTTTTTCGGCGGCTACGACCCGACCTGAGCTGTCCATCGAGATTTGCTGACCTGCAAACCAATCAGCAGGGCTAGGACGGAAACCAAAGGCCAAAATAACCGCATCACATGGGATAATTTCTTCGGAATTGGGAATAGGCTCGGGGCGCTGGCGACCACGATTGTCAGGCGCACCCAGTTGCGTGGTAATAACTTTGACCGCGTTCACTTTACCATTTAAACCAATGATTTCAGTCGGTTGACGGTTGAATAAAAACTCAACGCCCTCTTCGCGCGCATTGACCACTTCACGGCGTGAGCCGGGCATATTTTCTTCATCGCGGCGATAAGCACAAACCACTTGCTGCGCTCCTTGACGAATACTGGTACGGTTACAGTCCATCGCCGTATCACCGCCGCCTAGCACCACTACTTTTTTACCTTTTAAATCGATATATTCTTCTGGATTTTTTTCCCAATCGTTACAGCGATTGACGTTAGCAATCAGATAATCTAGCGCATCATAGACACCTTCTAATTCCTCGCCTGCAAAGCCGCCGCGCATATAAGTGTAAGTACCCATGCCCATAAACACCGCATCATATTCGCTTAACAGCTCATCAATACTGACATCCGTACCAATTTCTGTATCTAAACGAAACTCCATGCCCATGCCTTCAAAAATGACACGGCGATTACGCATGACGTCTTTTTCCATTTTAAATTCTGGAATACCAAAGGTTAATAAGCCGCCAATTTCTGGGCGCTTATCAAAAATAACAGGCGTCACACCATTTCTAACTAAAATATCTGCGCAACCCAAACCTGCGGGTCCTGCCCCGATAATAGCGACTTTTTTGTCCGTCCAAATCACATCGGACATATCAGGACGCCAACCAAGGGCAAAAGCGGTGTCATTAATATACTTTTCGACATTACCAATAGTCACTGCCCCAAAACCGTCGTTTAGCGTACAAGCGCCTTCACATAAGCGGTCTTGTGGACAGACACGTCCACAAACCTCAGGTAAGGTATTGGTACGGTGGCACAATTCTGCTGCCTGAAATATTTGACCTTCACTAGCCAATTTAAGCCAATTGGGAATGTAGTTGTGTACCGGACATTTCCACTCACAGTACGGGTTACCGCATTCAAGGCAGCGATGTGATTGCTGCGCCACTGACTCACTTTCAAATGGATGATAAATTTCGACGAACTCGGTCGAACGGGTAGCAATGTCTTTTTTAGCGGGCTCAAGGCGTGGTACATCTAAAAATTGAAAACTATTTTCTAAGCGTTTTGCCATGGTATTGTCTCTTTTTTAGTGGGTGACGACAGCTAATATCTGCAGCCTCAATGAGGCAAATTTACGGATACAGGCTGTCATTTACCTGCTTAAAACTTTGCGTTAAAGCTATGAGTTAAAATGCTCGTAAACCTATTGCTGGCTCATCCCTTTTATTGTGGATCAGCCGTCGTGGTCTTAAGCAAGGTCGCAACATTTGCCGCTTTAGGTTTCACCAAATAGAACTTACGCGCATAATGCTCAAAGTCCGCTAAAATAGTCTGCCCCCACGCACTGCCGGTTTTATCGACATGGGTTTCAATCACTTGTTGTAAATAAATACGATGACCTTCCGTTTGCTCACTTGAGATACGGTTTAAGTCAATCAGCTCATGATTACAGCGGTCAAAAAAGTCACCATCCATATCAAGTACATAAGCAAAACCACCCGTCATACCCGCGCCAAAATTCAGACCCGTACGACCAAGGATAGTAATGATACCGCCGGTCATATACTCACAGCAATGGTCACCCGTGCCTTCGATGACCGCATGCGCGCCAGAGTTACGTACGCCAAAACGCTCGCCTGCAGTGCCAGCCGCATATAGCTTACCGCCCGTTGCACCATAGAGACAGGTATTACCGATGATAGCAGTTTCTTGCGCATTAAAGCTTGAGTCTTTCGGCGGATAAATAACAATCTCACCGCCCGCCATGCCTTTACCGACATAGTCATTGGCATCGCCTTCAAGCTCAATATGTAAGCCGCCCGCATTCCAAACACCCAAGCTTTGCCCTGCAGTACCGTTTAAGTGTAGCTTAATGGGCATATCACTCATGCCAATATTGCCCCATACCTGCGCAATCTCACCTGAGATACGCGCACCGATAGAGCGATCGCAGTTGCCGACGGCATAGCTATAATCGCCGCCATTACCTTGACGAATATTGAGCAACATATCGCTAATCATCTGCTCAGCAAGCAAACCTTTATCAAACGGCTCATTACGCGCCACCTGACAGGTTTGCGCTTTGCCGCTACTGGCTGGATGACTAAATAATAATGGCGATAAATCTAAATGACGCTGTTTATCGGTATTGCCTTCTAACACTTCAAGCAAATCGGTACGTCCGACCAGCTCCTCCATACTGCGCACGCCCAATGCTGCAAGCCATTCACGCGTTTCAGTCGCGACAAATTTAAAGAAGTTAATCAGCATCTCAGCTTCACCAATGAAGTGCTCATCACGTAGCTGGGCTTTTTGGGTGGCAACGCCGGTCGGACAGTTATTAAGATGGCAGATACGCAGATATTTACAACCAACCGCAATCATCGGCGTGGTACCAAAACCAAAGCTTTCAGCACCGAGAATAGCGGCTTTGACCACATCAAGACCGGTTTTTAAACCACCATCGGTTTGGATACGGACTTTATCACGCAAGCCATTAACGCGTAGCGACTGATGCGTTTCAGCAAGGCCTAGCTCCCAAGGCGAGCCAGCATGATGGATAGAGGATAGTGGCGATGCTGCGGTGCCGCCATCATAGCCTGAGATGGTAATCAAATCGGCATAGGCTTTTGCCACGCCCGTTGCAATGGTGCCAACCCCCGGACGTGAAACCAGTTTAACCGATACCAAAGCATCTGGATTGACTTGTTTTAAATCAAAAATTAGCTGCGCCAAATCTTCGATAGAATAAATATCATGATGCGGCGGCGGTGATATGAGTGTCACCCCAGGTACCGAATAACGCAGACGGGCGATTAGCGCATTGACCTTACCACCTGGCAGCTGACCACCTTCACCCGGCTTGGCACCCTGTGCAACCTTAATCTGCATCACTTCTGCTGAACGCAGATATGCCGGTGTGACGCCAAATCGACCAGAGGCAATTTGCTTAATTTTTGAGTTGCGTAAAGTACCATAACGTACAGGATCTTCGCCGCCTTCACCAGAGTTTGAGCGCCCACCAATGGTATTCATCGCCATGGCAATCGCTTCGTGGGCTTCAGGTGATAAAGCCCCTAATGACATACCTGCTGAATCAAAGCGCGTCAAAATCTCTGAAATATCTTCGACCTCATTCACATCGATAGAGTTATCCGTTTTTAATTGCAGCAAATCACGTAAGGTCGCAACGGGACGACTGTTAACCAAATCGGCATAATCACGATAATTATCGTAATCACCCGTACGTACTGCCGTGTGTAGACTGTTAATCACATCAGGGTTAAAGGCATGATATTCTTTATTAAAGACAAACTTCAGCAAGCCACCTTGATCGAGTGGCGCACGGCGTTTAAAGGCATTGGCAGCCAATTGTGCTTGGTCAGCAGCCAAATCGGCAAAGGTTGCACCCTTGATACGGCTTTGCACACCTTTAAAGCATAAGCTTACCACTTCCTCAGAGAGGCCAACCGCTTCAAATAATTGCGCGCCGCGATAAGAAACGATGGTCGAGATGCCCATTTTTGATAAGATTTTTAGCAACCCTTTATCCAAGCCTTTACGGAAATTTACCCGCGCTTGAATCGGATCGCCAAGCAGCTCGCCAGTGCCGACCAAGTCATCGATGACATCATAAGCTAAGTAGGGATAAACACAGGTCGCGCCAAAGCCAATTAATACCGCCACTTGATGCGAATCGCGCGCCAAGCCTGTCTCGATGATTAAATTGGCATCGGTGCGAATACCTTGGGCGATTAAGTAATGATGCACCGCACCGGTGACCATAATGGCATTGGCTGGTACTTTATCGGCAGTAATATTTTTATCAGACAAGACAATCAATGTATGACCAGCACGAACGCTGTTTGCCGCCTGCTCACAGATAGCTTTGATGGCTACTGACAACTCAAGATTGGCATCGTAGTTTAAATCGATACGTGCAAGCTGAAAGGCTGGATCATCCAAGGTTTCGAGCTGCTGCATTTTACTGGCTGATAAAACTGGCGACGATAAAATAATACGGTGCGCGTCGCGTGCTGATGGTGCAAACACATTGGTCTCAGCTCCCAAGCAAGTCTGTAACGACATCACGATTGACTCACGCAATGGATCAATCGGCGGATTGGTCACCTGTGCAAACTGCTGGCGGAAAAAGTCGCCGACATGGCGAATTTGCTGCGATAGCACCGCCATAGGCGTATCATCGCCCATCGAGCCGACTGGTTCTTGACCATTTTCAGCATTAGGACGGATAATTTCAGTCCGCTCTTCATTGGTAATGTGATACATTTTTTGCAATGCTTTTAGCGGCTCACCTCGGCAAGCTTGTGCGGCTAACTCTTCTTCTAAGCGCTCATCATCACGGATACGGGTCGCTTCTTCACGTAACCATTTACGATATGGATGGGCTTTTTTGAGCAAGGTCGCAATGGCTTTGGTATCCATGATTTGACCGGTCATGGTATCGATTACCAGCATCTGACCGGGACCGACCCGACCTTTAGCAAGCACGTCTTTTGGCTCATAATCCCAAACGCCAACCTCAGACGCTACAGTGATATAGCCGTTCTTGGTCGTCACCCAACGTGACGGACGTAGACCATTACGGTCAAGCATACAGACAGCATAGCGACCATCCTGAATGACTAAACCTGCTGGGCCATCCCATGCTTCCATATGCTGTGAGTAAAACTCATAAAACGCGCGCAGATCCATATCCATGCTATCGACATTTTGCCAAGCTGGCGGCACCAGTATCGACATCGAATGGAATAAACTCATACCACCTGACATGAGTACTTCTAGCATATTGTCTAAGCTTGATGAATCTGAGCCCGTGCTATTTACTAAAGGCGTCAATTCATTTAAATTGGGCAATTTATCAGATTTTAATTTTGGCGTACGAGCCTCAGACCAGCTACGGTTGCCAGTGATGGTATTAAGCTCACCATTATGCGCCAAATAGCGAAACGGCTGCGCCAGTGGCCAACGCGGCAATGTATTGGTCGAAAAACGCTGATGGAACACCACAATATGCGAGGCCAAACGCGTATCTTGCAGGTCTAAAAAGAATGCAGGCAGGTCTGATGGCATGACCAGACCTTTATAAATAATTGTTTGACAGTTTAATGAACATACATAAAATAGCTCATCATTTACCAGACGCTGTTCAGCTTTTTTACGCGCGACAAATAACTTACGGTTAAAATCATCGGCGGCTAGCTCATCTTCTGCATTGACAAATACTTGCTGAAAACCGGGTAAGGTCTCACGACCAATCTCACCAACGATACTTAAATCAAGTGGCACATCGCGCCAACCAGCTACTTCTAGGCCTTGGGCGCTAAGCTCTTCATTGAGTACCTGTCGGCTATACTGCGCTTTTGTCTCATCTAAATTAACAAAGACCATACCTACCGCAAAATTGGCCGTCAGCGTAAATCCTTGCTCAGCCGCAATATTGCTAAAAAACACTCTTGGCATCGCCAATAATAAACCGCAACCATCACCTGTCTTACCATCCGCCGCGACACCGCCGCGATGGGTCATACAGCTTAAGCTGTGAATGGCTGTTTTTACCAAATCATGGCTGGCTTGGCCCTCAATATGAGCAATTAAACCAAAGCCGCAATTATCAGAGAAGTCATCTGGCGTCGCCAAATGCGTAGAGGAGGAAATCATTGACATAGCTTGTCCTTTTAAGTAAGCAGACAGCATATACATCTCATATGATGTACAAACCAAACTCCGCAGGCAGAACGGGTATATATTCACATAAGCGGATTAATAAAACGCAGGCAGAGCAAATAGAGTAAAGATTTTGAAGGTGATAAAAATACTTATCACGATTGTCTTTACTATTCTAATTACTATACAGTAACTAAAATCTTTACTTTAGGATTAATCAATAAAAGGACTGCATTCAGGAGATTAAATAAATCTCCATCACCCTATCTATCTTTTTATCCTTAAAGCCCCTACATATCATTCACTATCGGTCTTGAGTGGCTTGGGCTTTTTTTAGCGATTAAGACGCTCAATATGAGCCGCATAAACGTTAGTAAATGCTGATATGCGTTAACCGCTTCGATAGATAATGCGCCAAGCAAATAATAAGAAAATGATGGGTAAAGTAGCTACTATTACTAGCCTAAACCGTCAAATTTGAATATCAGACGCTCTGTACTCAAGCGCCTTAATGACCCCAATTAGGGTAATAACGAGAGATTGTGCCACTTGAAATAAGCTTGATAAATATGGCAAGTAGCAGCGCTTGAGACAACAACATGAGCGTAAGTGCTTGTATTTTCATTAAGCCTACTTACTAAATGCTGCGATGTTAGATAACGATTTACGATAACTATACAGAACGTCGCCCATAGTTATCTTAGTTAATGATTGACAAAAAATCTAGTCTTTTCTATGTCTTTGTGTTCTACATTTTGTAAAAAATTATATTATCAATCAGGATGCTATTACTAACTTTCTCGACTGAGACCTAGTTTAAGCCGTTTATACTGATACTTTTAACTATTTTATTATAGCGCTGAACCTTAATCTTAAAACCTAATGACCACTGCATATATTCAAATGCAATCTTACTTATCAAAATCATAGACGCAAAAAAGCCTACCAAACATGATATCTGGTAGGCTTTTTTAATAAACGCTCATTTAAATTAATTACTTTTTTCTTCAATAAGCTCTTTTATGCTGTCATTGTTGTTTTTCGAAGCGTTATTTTTTGAGGCATTGCTATTAGCATTAGCGTTGGCATTTTTACTAGCCACATTGGGATTGGCGTTCTTATTAGCGGCGTTACCGTTTGCATTCGAACTTGGAGGTTTAGGCGCTTCAACCACGGGTGGTTTTTTCGGTTCATTGTTGTTACTTGCTTCAGGTTTGCGGCTATTATCCGTATTTTTTGGTATTGGTGCAGTCGTTGTCTGCTCTTCGATACCGACCGTACGCTCTTCATTAACAGATAAGGTTTCAGACGTATCGACTGACTGACGAATACTTTCAGCAGCGCTATTATTCGACCCTTCTTGCGCACCACGATTGGCATTACTTGCTGTTTGCTCGTTGGCACTATCATTAGCCGGTGTTTTTTGACGCACTGGTACTTCGCGTTTGGTTGGGCGCAAATTCACAGCGCGCGTGCGTTTGGTGCTTAAGTCCTTGACTGGGTCAGGACGCTCATAATTATCAATAATACTGACGTAGCGATTGATCTCTTCTGGCAACACACGCACATTAGCAGGCAGCTTAAAGTCTATTAATTTAGCAGCGCCAACCGCTTCTTGTGGACTGCTCATCAGCCCATAAGTCAACATATAGCGTACTTGATTGTTTTCATCGAGGTAGCGAAAATAAGCAAACTTCTCGCGATCGTCACGGCTTTCTAAATAGCTGACAATCACATCGTTTTCAGCGACATTCATCACCTGCACTGTCCACTTTCCTTTATTGGCCAGCAGATAACGCTTATCTTTAAACTCATCAGGGTAGCTGCGCAAATCACGAACCGTGGCATCAAAACTAATCGGCTGCACATCGGTATCAAGCTCGTGCAAGGATTCTATCTTTAACGGCTGCTTAAGCTCAGCGGTTGAGGCTTGCGGCGCTGATATTGGCTCGTTCTCAATTTTTGCCCCCATCGCTGGCGTTTGACTAAACATCCAAACTAAGGCGGTAAACACGCCCAATAGCAGTGTCGCTATCAGCCAAATCAGTGCTTGACGGCGATATTTCTGCCCAGCTGTGCGAGTCGTCGAGCGTGATGCTGCCATGGAGATATCCTTGGGGAAAAGTACTTATAAAGATAGTCTGATAAAAGCCATTTATAACGCAATACTTATCAAGATGCACTTAAAAAATTGTCACTTAATGACAAGGCTATAAATTAAAATCTTAACGTTATGATAAATAGTATTGACGCTTTTATTAACCTTTAGCCACCTTTATGAGTGATGTTGTGACAATACTTGGGTTAACAGCTCAGCATCAAAATCATTGGTCAATACTGCCTCACCTAATGATTTTAACAAAATAAGGCGGATTTGTCCGTGTTTGACTTTTTTATCGTGACCCATCAAACCTAATGCCGTCTGTACATCAATAGCGGGCGGCGTGATGGGTAAATTTACCAATACTAACACGCGCTTAATACGAACAACGTCTTCACTGGTTAACCAGCCAAGCTTTTGTGACAGTTCAGCCGCTTGCACCATGCCAGCAGCGACCGCCTCGCCATGTAGCCAATTGCCATAGCCTTCATGAGTTTCAATCACATGACCAAAGGTATGACCAAAGTTTAATAAGGCGCGCACACCGGACTCTCTTTCGTCTTGTGCGACGATATCGGCTTTGTACTGGCAGCAGCGCTTCACCGCTTCGCCAAGTACGGCTAAGTCTAAAGCCATCATCGCTGGTAGATTGTCTTCAAGCCAAGTCAAAAAATCGGCATCCATAATCAATGCGTATTTGATGACTTCCGCTAATCCTGCTGATAGTTCACGTGCAGGCAAGGTTTTAAGCGTACTCATATCGGCTAAAACCATTTGCGGCTGCCAAAATGCGCCAATCATGTTTTTACCTTGGGCGTGATTGATGCCGGTCTTACCGCCAACGCTTGAATCTACTTGTGATAACAAGGTCGTTGGAATTTGAATAAAATTGACCCCGCGCATAAAACTTGCAGCGGCAAAGCCTGTCATATCGCCGATCACGCCGCCACCAAGTGCGATTAGGGTCACATCACGGTTAAAATGCTCCACCATTAGCGCATCATAAATCTGATTGATACTGCTCTGGTTCTTATATTGCTCACCATCTGGGAGCACACAAACCTTGACGGTAAACTGTGATTCAAGCGCCTTTTGTAAAGCATTCAAATATAAAGGCGCAACCGTTTCATTGGTGACGATAAGGACTTGACGACCTATAATATAAGGAGCAATTTGGCTTGCCATGCTGCTTTTTTCAGTGCTATTTCCAGAGCTATTATTAAGGCGACTTGCATTGCTATTTTCAGTAATGACAATAGGATAATCATGACTTTGCGTTTTTACTGTTAGGTTGGTATGAAACAGTGGCGTTGCCATGAAAACCTCCTTAAATATGAGAATTAAATTGAGCGGCGTTGTTTGTTAAAACTTTTCTAATTTATCTAATAGCGTTGATTATCTTATTATTCATCTTCTTGATGTACTGAGCTGATAGAAGTTGATTCACAAAATGCGTCTAGCTGCTGCAATAACTGATTGACCATATGGCGAGGATACGTATGACCAGTCGGAATGATAATGTGTGCCACCTGCCGATATAAAGGGTCGCGGGCGCTGTATAAATCTTGCAATATTTTTCTAGGATTCGGTTGTTGTAACAATGGTCGCGACTTATCTTTGGCGGTACGCGCCATTTGCACATCCACCGGAGCATTGAGATAGACGACGATGCCGCGCTCTTTAAGAAAGGCACGGTTCTCAGCCGCCATCACTGCGCCGCCGCCAGTCGCTAAGACAATTTGTGATTGCTGCGTCAGCTCATCGATGGCACGCGTCTCCCGTTCGCGAAAGCCCGCTTCGCCTTCTTTGGCGAATATCCAAGCAATATCTGCACCAGTTTGCGACTCAATATACCAATCACTGTCTACAAACGAGCGCCCTAACTGCTTAGCCAGTAACCTGCCAATGGTGGTCTTGCCCGCTCCCATCGGCCCCACTAAAAATACCGACGGTAATTCCTCAACCATAATACACACTCAGCTAAATTAGGTATGATACAACGTCATTGATATTCTGGCTAGTAATGCGCGTTGATTATTGTGAGTAAAATCCAGCCAAGCGCAAAATTTGGCCACAAAAAAAGCAAGCGCTGATGCTTGCTTTTTTTAGTTATAAAGTCATTAAACGCTGATTAATTTAAACGGCTGATGCCATCATTAATCAATTTTGGCGTGACAAATATGAGCAGCTCTTCTTTAGAGTTATTGCGCACATCACGGCGGAAGGCTCGACCGATATAAGGCAAGTCACCTAAGAACGGTACCTTATCGACACCATTACTGCTACGGTTTTTAAAGACGCCGCCCAAAACAATGGTCTGACCATCTTCAACAATCACATTGGTCGAGATTGAATCTTCCGCAATCGCGACCTGATTATTAATAATCGTTGGCGTGCCATTGGTAATAACAAGTTGCAGACCAATCTTACCGTCTGGGGTAATATTTGGCGTCGCTTCTAGACTTAATGCCGCTTCTTTAAAGCTGGTCGTGGTCGCGCCACTGGCCGATGCTTCTTGATAAGGAATTTGCGTACCAGAAGATACTTTTGCAGTCTGTTTATCAGCCGTTAAAATCTTTGGTGTCGAAATCACTTCACCGCGGTTATCGGCTTGTAGTGCTGATAGCTCAAGATCGAGCATCACATCTGACATGCTAAGTAAACCAAAAGCAATACTACCCGCTGGGTTAGCAATGCCTAAGTCAACGTTCAAGTTATCAGGACGGCTGATGTCGTACTTAGGATAAGAAACCGTTTGACCATTAACTGTCGTCGTTTCTACGTCAAAATCTTTTAAATCCCACAACGTCTGATTACTACCACCGACTAATAAGTTACGGTTATTGGCAGCGCCGTTTGACAAAATACCCCAACGCACGCCAATCTCTTTACTAAAGCTATCCGTGGCGCTGACGATACGTGCTTCAATCATTACTTGACGGACTGGAATATCAATTTTACCAATCAGCTTATGAATATTTTCAATGCTTGCAGCCACATCTTTGATAATCAAAGTATTGGTACGCTCATCAACCGTTACCGTACCACGGTTAGACAACAAGGTATTGTTATCACTAGAATTTGTGTTGCCAGTACCGCTACCACCAGATGAGCCACTGCCCTGAGAGATAAGCGTCAACACATCTGCCGCTTTAGCATAGCTTAAGCGAATGTATTCAGTACGTAGCGGCGCATAAGATTCAACCGCTTGCTGCGCTTCAAGATCACGAGCTTCTTGTTCAGCAAGCTCAGTCGAGGGCGCAACCAAAATCACGTTGCCATTTTCACGCTTACCAAGATTTTTACTCTTTAGAATAATATCTAGTGCTTGATCCCAAGGCACATTAATCAGGCGCAAGGTGATATTACCAGCGACCGAATCACTAGCCACGATATTCATATCGGTAAACTGTGCCAAAATATCTAACACACTACGGATTTCAACGTCTTGGAATTCCATAGATAGCGCTTCACCGCTATATACTTTCTCTTCAAGCGTTGGCTCACGGAGTAGCTCAGGCTTTCGGATACTAATATTTAACTGATTACCCGATTGATAAGCTTGATACTCATAATCCTCTTTGACATTGATGGTGATCACACCATTTTGACCTTGATTTTTAGTATCAATACTATCAACCAAACCACTATTAACATTCAAGCGGCGTAATAAGTTTCTTGGCACGGTGCTGCCGGTTAAACGTACAACCAACTTATTGCCTTGGCGCTGGACGTCAACTGGAATGGCTTCGTTGGCAAGCGCAATACTGACATTACCGCCACCATCATTGCCTGCGGTAAAATTAACCGCGGTTAAACCATCATAACTATACTGCTTACTCACTTGTGAGGCCGCAAGCTGTGGGCTTAGCAAAGGATTGACGCGCACCACCATGGTATCAGCAGGTACTTGGGTTTTGTTTACTGTAGTGCTAGTAGCTGTGGTACGAATAGGAGCAACTGCTACGCTACTGGTCTCAACTATCGGTGTAACAACGGCAGTAGTAGTGATACCTGCATTGCCATTAAGCACGTCTTGCACAGGATCATTGGTGATAACGGGACGACTCGGGTCGCTAATCGTTAGCAACAAATCATTGCCCTCAATAGCGGTGGTATAACTGCCCGCTTGTTTGAGTCCAATAATCAGACGGGTGGTATTGTCGCTATTTAACGTCGTAACATCATTGATCATGCCAACGTTGTATTCATTGAAACGACTAGCAAGCCCGTTTTGCACCTTTTCAAAATCCAATACCAAACGGCTCGGATTATCAAGCTGATAAGCGGCAGGTAATACTGGTTTGTCAGCAAAGCCCAAGCGCATTTGGGTAACGGCCGGTGCGGTCTGTACCACAGAGACGTTATTGATGCGCTGCTCAGCATGCGCACTGCTACTAACTGCTACCATACTCATTGCCAATGCAGAGATGGCAAACGTAGAAGATACGCGGTTGTTCATCGTCATTACCTTGTTATTGCGTACTGTCATTATGTATTCCTCAAAAAATCTGCCGACTTAGCTTATAGGGGAGACCAGCGACTGGGGTTTTTCTACAAACCCAGCGCGGCTGTCTGGCACAATTTCAATCAAATTAATCTGGGTCGGCGTGATTTCAACAATACGTCCGTCATTTAATCCAAGATAATTCCCGACTCTAACGCTCGCAACTGAACCATCAGGGCGCTGCACTAAGGCATACTGCTGACCTTCAGGGGAAATAACGACACCGCGAAAGACGAGTTGCGATAGCTCATATTGCTCAAGCGGTTCTTTTACTCGGGTTATATCAGGGCGCACGCCATCGATAGAGGTAGCAGGGCCTTGAACGTTAACTAAGCTTGGTGGCAAAAATGGACTACGCTGCGCACTGGCACTATAGACAAAATCTTCTACAAGCTCAGCCTTGGGCGGCGGTTCAATCGGCTGCGCTGGCTGGTTACGAATATCGGCCATCGCCTGCTCTGCCATACCGATACGGTCAGTACAACCCGTCATTGACAAAACAGTGGCGCTTAAAATAAGCAGCATGGGCAGTTTTTGGATACTCATTAGTTGCCTCCTGCAGCATCAGTGGTAGCAGCATCAGGCGCGACAGCTTCATCACCTTCAGGAGCTGCTTCTTTTGAGCGATATGTTTTAGTTTGTAACACCAGATTGAGCTCAGGTAGAACATCCAAAGTTGGCTGCGGATTACTGACTTCAAAATCATGCATCGTAATAATACGCGGCAAAGCAGCAAGTCCACTGATGAAGCTACCGAACTGATGATACTCGCCTAACGCTGCGATACGAATAGGCTGCTCAATAAAGAACTCGTTTTCAATCTCTGGTTCTACAGAAATATCTTGGAATCGTATATTACTGCCAACGCCAGTCATATTGATACCTTCGACCAATTCTGATACGCGGGTATCTTTTGGTAGCTGGTCAAGTAAGGTATTGAACTCCGTTTCCATTTGAATCACTTGCGCTTGATACGCTTTTAAATGACGCGCACGTGATTCTTTTTCACGATAGCTATCAAGTAAGGTTTGCTGTTGACTTTCAGCAGCAGTAATCTCATCAATTTTACTGCTAATCGGCAATGCCCATGACAGCGCAGCGATCAAAGCAATAATAAATCCAATCACGGTGACTTTGACAGGGAGCGGCCAACTGCCATAGTTCTCAGCATCCAATGACTCAAAGCTGCGGCGGAATTCATTCAAATCAAACGGCTTTTTAGTACTAACCGCTGTCTTTTTAGTTTTAATGAGTCTTTTTTTACGGCTCAGTTTCATAACTCACCTCCAAGCACAGCATTACCATCCGCATCAGTAGCTTCAATCATTTCTGACTGTACTTTGGTCGTTACGACAAACTGGACATAACTGTCTTCAGGATAAATAGGACGCGGCTGTTCACCAGCAGTAACCGTATTATTAAGCATTGGGGCAGATTCATAAGCAGTAATATTTTGCTGGATGTTACTCACTGCTGAATTGCCCATCCATTTGCTACTATCAAGGTTACGAATCAAGCTAGAGACGATATTTGGATTGTCAGCAAGACCGGTTAAAGTAAGCACATCACCTTCGCGTTTTAAATTATTTAAATAAAGCGCTGGCGGCATCGCCTTGGCAAGATCATCCCATAACCGCACAGGAACCGGACGTCGACCTTGCAAGTCTTGGATAACCTGCATGCGCGAGATAATGTCTTCACGGCGCTGCTCTAAGCTATCAATTTCTACCAAAGCTTTATCTAGGCGCGCATTTTCTTGTTCAATGAGTGCATTGGCATCTAATTGCTCATCGAGTTCATTGTTAAAATAACTCCATGAAGCGAATGCTGCTAATAGAGCAAGCAAAGTAACGGCCACCACCAAAGTGATAAATTCTTTATTGCGGCGTTCGCGCTCTTCTTGCCGCCAGGGCAATAAGTTAATACGAGCCATTAGTCGAAGCTCCTTAACGAAAGACCGCAAGCGGCCATTAAGCTTGGTGCATCAAGCGCCAATTGCTCATTATCGATATGTGGAGCAATGGTCATATTGATAAACGGATTTGCCATACTCACGGGCACGCCCAATCTTTGTTGTGCCATACCAGCAAGTCCTGCAATAGAACTACTACCACCTGCAAGCACCACATGATCAATACTGGTATATTGACTAGAAGAGAAGTAGAATTGCAGTGATCGAGTAATCTGTTGAATGGTATTTTCTATAAATGGGGTCAACACATCAGGATAGTAATCGTCTGGTAAAGTACGTTCTCGTTTACTAATCGTCGCTTCTTCAGCAGATAATCCGTATCGGTTTTGTATCGCTTCAGTAAGCTGAACACCACCAAATAATTGTTCACGACTATATATAAACTCGCCGTTTTTAGCAATATATAATGTGGTTTGATTATGGCCAATATCGACGACAGCCACCAAATCTGGTACGTTTGGCAGGCTATCTGCCATCAAACCAAAGGCACGCTCAATCGCATGCGATTCGATATCCATCACTTTGGTTTGCAAGCCACCAAAGGTCAGCGCATCCACTCTTTGGTCAACATTTTCCGACCGTGAGGCTGCCAATAGTACCTGCACCATATTGTCATTAACCAAAGAAGGACCCAGAACCTCAAAATCCAAATTAACATCTTCTAATGGATAAGGTACGTATTGATCAGCATCCAAACGGATTTGCGCTTCACGCTCAACGTCGTTAAGCACCATATCCATATCGATAATTTTGGTAATCACAGCTGAACCTGAAACTGCGGTGGCAGCACTGCTACCAGCAGCTTGGCAACGTCGCGCCAAGCTTGCTATTGTATTACCCACCGCTTCAGTGTCTACAATGAGTTTGTCGACGACTACGCCTTCCGGCAACCTTTCTATGCCGTAAGATTTTAGGTGAAATATGCCCTGTTGACGCTGTATGTCAACCAACTTCACTGAGGTGGTGCAAATATCCACGCCAATCAAATGTCGACTTTTAGAAGTAAATAGCCTCACAAACTCTATACCTTATGTTAAGTGTACAATCTGATAGTTATTTGTAATAATTTAGTACAATACTTTACTTAACAGATAGATTCAAGCATTTAAATTACTTATTAAGCAACACTTACACATTTATTATTACCTGCCTATTTTGTTCAAGGTATAATGCCCTATCTATTGAAACTTTAATTGATAAGTCTTCTTATGACCAAAAAAAATGCTACCGCTCGTCTCATTCAATTTTTGGTGGGGCTTTTCATTGCCTGCTTAGCGTTAGCGCTAATCTTGGCACTTGCCGTTCCTATTGGCTTCTATGGTATGGCGATGTATTTATCGCCAACTTTGCCTAGCATTCAAGAGATTAAAACTGCCAATCTAGAGATGCCATTACAGATATATAGTAGTGATGACAAACTGATCGGTCAGTACGGCAATCGTTTATCGCTACCGGTTACATATGAAGAAATCCCTAAAGGCTTAACGCATGCTTTTTTAGCGGCGGAAGATGCCTCATTTTTTCAGCATAGTGGTATTAGTATTAAAGGTCTTGGTCGCGCTGTGACTGAAGTGGTCACCGATGATGAAAGTCAAACGGGTGGCTCCACTATTACCATGCAGGTTGCCAAAAACTATTTTTTAAGCTCAGAGCGTACCCTAAATCGCAAACTGACGGAACTATTTTTAGCCCGTAAAATCGAAGACGAGCTAAGCAAAAATGACATTCTTACCTTATATGTCAATAAAATTTATTTAGGCGAAGGCGCTTATGGTATTCGCGCCGCGGCTAAAAAGTATTATAGTAAATCTTTAGAAAACCTGACGGTTGCCGAAATGGCTATGCTGGCAGGCCTGCCAAAAGCTCCTTCTAAATATAACCCTGTGGCCAATCCAAGTCGTGCCCTTACCCGCCGTAATTGGATTATTGGACGCATGCATGAGCTTGGTTATATCAACAAAGCCCAGCATGACGAAGCCATTAATGCCCCAATTGGTATCAATCTTTATCAAGAAAAACTTGACGTCAATATGCCGTATTTGGCAGAGATGACGCGTTCTGCCTTGGTCAACCGCTATGGTGAGCAAGTAATGCATGGTGGCTGGCGCGTGCGTCTAACTGTTGATAGTGAAGCGCAAAAAGCGGCAGAATCAGCGGTACTAACAGGTTTGGTAGCTTATGAGCACCGTCATGGTTGGCGCGGCGCAGAGGCAAATGGCGAACCACTTGAAAAATTCCGTCGTTATAGCAATATGTCTCCAGCCAAAGTGACCAAGGTCAATTCTCGCAGTTTTGAAGCAACGATGCCCTCTGGTGAAAATGTAACAGTTAACTGGTCTGGCATGAGCTGGGCGCGCAAATATATTTCTGCCGATCGCATTGGTTACTTTCCGAGTAATGCCAGTCAAATTGTCAGCAAAGATGATATCGTGCGCCTGATACCTACGACCAATGGCAACTGGCAATTGGGGCAAATACCTGAGGTGCAGGGCAGTTTGGTTTCATTAAATCCTGAAACGGGTGGCGTTAGAGCATTAGTGGGTGGATTTGACTTTAACCATAGTAAATTCAACCGTGCGCTGCAAGGCTGGCGTCAACCAGGCTCGACGATTAAACCACTCGTTTACACCACTGCTTTAGAAAAAGGCTATCGTCCAGACAGTATTGTCTCGGATCGCCCGATTCAAGTAGGTGACTGGAAACCTAAAAATTCCGACCAACGTTTTTTAGGCGATATCACCTTACGCCGTGGGCTTTATTTATCCCGTAACCTAGTCTCTATTCGTTTGCTGCAAGCAATTGGCATCTCTGATGCGCGCAACTTATTAGACGAATTTGGCCTTGATAAAGAGAAGCTGCCTACAACTTTGTCATTAGCATTGGGCGCCGGTCAGGCAACGCCATTACAAATGGCTACTGCCTATGCCACCTTTGCCAATGGCGGGCACCGTATTCAGCCTTATTTTATCGAACAAATTTATAACTATGATAACAAATTGCTGTTTCAAGCTAATCCGCAGCAAGCTTGCGCCTTATGTTTTAATGAACAGCTTGACGCTGTCAATAAAAAGCTTATTGAAGATTATGAAGCTAAAATAGAAGCAGAGAATAAAGCAGCTGCTGATAAAAATAAGAACGTTAATGCTAAAGACACAGCGGCAGATAAAAAATCAGACTCTGAGCTAAAAGCAGCAAATAATGACAAGATAACGAAAGAGGACAAAGCCCTTGATCTAGATATTTATGATGCAAGCCCATATTCGGACCGCCTAAAAGCACCAGTAGTACAGTACGTACGTGCTGAACAAGCACCACGTATCTTAAAACCTAGAGTCGCTTTCGAGATGGCAGATATCTTGCGCGATGTTGTTCAGCGCGGTACGGCGGTGAAGGCAAGAGCCTTAGGACGTGATGATATTGGTGGTAAAACTGGAACCACAAATGAAGCGAAAGATGCGTGGTTTGCAGGGTTTCATCCTACCAATGCCACGGTTGTATGGATGGGCTTTGATCAGCCATCAACGCTGGGTCGCCGCGAGTATGGCGGCGTAGCAGCGCTGCCGGTATGGATGGACTTTATGAAAGCCCAATTAAAAGACACCCCTCATCAATGGGTCTCTATTAATAACCGTGCCAAATCAAAAAAGCAAAAGCAGAGCATTATAGAAATGATGGATGAAGGTGCTGCTGAACTTGAAGACGATACTGCCGATGAGGGTAAATCAGCAAAACCCGTTAAGACCACAACGCAGCAACGTAAGCCCCCTGCTCCTGAACCAGTTGAAGAGCAAATTCAAAATCGACCAGCTCCTGAGAAACCGAAGCCAAGTCGTACTGATGACAGCAATCCTCAAAACAAACCTTTATCAGTAACGCCGGTTGAGCGTATGCCACCGATGCCAGAATAAATAAACTATTATTTTGGTTAGCAGTTTAATAAAAAAGGTCTTGCTCTGAACTGACCCCCAAATGTTGGACGGTTTAGTTTATAACAAGGACTGAGTTCTGTATTGCACAGGACTCAGTCCTTTTAATTTAAGTTGAATACG
>NZ_JACHXL010000002.1 GCF_014192115.1 Psychrobacter luti | reverse complement strand
GTTTTACCGTGGTCAACGTGTCCGATGGTACCGACGTTGACGTGTGGCTTGCTGCGTTCAAACTTGGCCTTTGCCATGGGTATTTCCTCTTTTTTGATGAATCTTTAACAATCAAAGATCGGTAAATAGCTGTTTGACGGCTCATGATGCATAAAAACCATCAAACCGTTGACGCTATGGTTTTACTACTAAAGCTTATTTATTAACAAGGATTGATAGCAGTATACTGTCTACAACTTTATATAGAGACATTATACTTGCTTTTCAATCTCTTGCACATTGCCGCGTATTATAATGCACATTGGCAATGCTAATTTATTTTCCAAATTCTTATTAGTAACTGAGTTTATTAATAAACTGACAGCACTAAAAGGCAACACCTCAGTGTCACCCTTAAATCATTATCTGCCACACTCTATTTATAATTTTCAATATTCTATAATTTCGATATCGATATGTATATTTTGTAAAATATAATGCTTTATCAAAGTGTCTCGCTTTGTCAAAATAGCAAAGCCAATATAAAACACTTGAATAAGAAATGGAGCTCATATTGAGAATTGAACTCAAGACCTCTCCCTTACCAAGGGAGTGCTCTACCGCTGAGCTATATGAGCGTGCTTTTAAAAACTACAGTAGCCAACCACTGGGTTGCACTAAAAAAAATATCACGATACAGCAATAATAACTGACTGTCGTGATGATTGATAGTTGCTGCGATGGTGCATATATGGAGCGGGTGGCGGGAATCGAACCCGCGTCATTAGCTTGGAAGGCTAAGGTGTTACCATTATACCACACCCGCATTTACTCTTATTCTGTTTGACTCTTATAGAGAGTCGTTCAAGATATAGAGTATGCTTGGCGCTAGGACAAACTTTGAAAAAATATGGTGGTGGGAGAAGGATTCGAACCTTCGAAGCTTTCGCGACAGATTTACAGTCTGTTGGGTTTGACCGCTCCCCAATCCCACCTAGATTGCTTGATATAAAAGCACTTTAATTTAAAGTAAATTCATAAAAAGCGACTTTGAAAGAGATGGTGCCGACTGCCGGGATCGAACTGGCGACCTACTGATTACAAGTCAGTTGCTCTACCAACTGAGCTAAGTCGGCTTGTTCTCTCAAAGTGGTGGCTATTCTATCAAATATTTTGATAGACGCAAGCTCTTTTTTGGTTTTTTTAACATTATTTTCATAAAAACCGTCAAACACTTGATTATGTTACTGTTTTTTTCTAGTGTTAAATCGCGCTTTTTATCGCAATTAATATAATCAGCTAAGCAGCGGGCTAAATAGCTTGCCATTACGCCCTCTAGTCCTAATTATTTTTACCACCTAAATCAATAATAAAACCTTTTAATTAACTTGATATTCTAGTACTTCTAATAAATGATTCATAAAGTTAATTTTTAAACAGACAATTTATGCATTAAATTGGCCAACTGCCAGTAATAATTAGATAACCTTTAAAATTTTGCAGGTTAAATAAATGTTATTAGCTGGCAGATGCCTTTTTTAGGGAATGTTATAAGCGATTGTCAATGATAAGTCGCCTTATACGATGCCCATATTAAACAACCATAATGCTAGGCCAATAATTAAAACTGCCACAAAGACCCATATAAACCAACCGCCACTGGGCTTTTTCTCAACCTGTCCCGCATTAGCAGAGTTATTAATGGCTTGATCCATGGCATTATTACCAGTTGTACCAAGGTCGCGAGGTTGACCCAAGTTGGCAGTGCCTGAGAACTGGGAAGTAGCAGCTTGCTTGGCGCGTAATACATCAGGATCCGCTTCTTCTTGCAGAGCGGTTTTGGTGGTTTTATCATGCTTTGCGGCGGCTGTTTCTTCTGGCGCTTGAAGAGCTGCCGTCTGTATTGGTCCTTCTACAACAGGGGCACTCGTTGCTGCTTCTATAATCTCTGTAGGCTTGATTTCGGCCTGTTCGGTTGGCTTAATGACAACAGGTACTGTTTCGACTGGTACAGCTTCAATCGGTGTTGCTTCGACTGGTACTGCTTCGTTACTAATATCAGTCGCTGACAAGACTTCATCAATTCCTGTTTCTTTCACCACTGGCTCTGTCACCACTGTTTCTTCAATAGTTGGCTCTTCAACAAAGCTATTTTCAATGATTGGCTCACTGGTTTGTGTATCGCTAACCACTGGTTCCGCCTCTACAATTTCAACAGGTTCTGCTGGAGAGTCTGTAACAGGTAAGAACTCTTCGATCTTCGTTTCTTTGACCACAGGTTCTTTGATAACAGCCTCTTTAACCACCGGTTCAGCGGCAACAGGTAATAGTTCGGCAGCTGTATCAGCGCTAGTATTTAGTGCTGGCTCATCTGCTATCACCGGAGCAGCTTGCTCACTATTCAACGTCGCAGCAACTGGCGCGCTTACTTGAAAGCTAAAGCTTGCAAAACCTAGCGTATCATTAGCAGCAAGGTTTGTAGATTCATTGGCCTCAATGCGCTGCTCATTGATAAAGGTGCCGTTTGACGATTCTAAGTCCTTAACGTACAACTCACCGTTTAATACGCTCAACACCGCATGATTACGTGACACTTGCTTGCTGCCGAGCACCACATCATTGTCGCTACCGCGTCCCACAGACAAGCTGTCATTGACTGTCAATGTCAGATCACCCAAGGCTTCGGTTAGTGCATTAAGCTGCCATATGGCGCCATCTGTAGCTACTGGTGTATTTGCAATTTCTGTATGGTTCGTCATGCTATCACTCCTTATTTTTATTAAATGTTCAATGGCTATCTTTATTAAATAGCGGTCCTTACTCAATAACTGTCTTTAAATGATGAGCTTAATATACGCTTAAATTTATCACCTGCATTATTTAGGAATAAAGCGGGGTTTTATAATACCGCCAAGTTTCTCGTAGGGAATGCTCAGCACGGGCATACCGTAAGCATAAGGGCCAATAGAGTAATGCTGATAACGAATATCAACCCCTTTATCGGTCAACGTCACGTTATCACTTAAGGTAAAGGGCCAGCTTTTTTCATAGTTTGCAACGTCTTCATCGACCGTTTTCACCCACTTTTTATAGGCATCATAAACTAAGGCTTTAAAGCGAGGTTTCTTATTAGGCTGGAGCATATCTGCTAATTGGATTTGTTTTTTGCTCTGTTGGTCAAACACCAAATATTCGCTATAAGGCATGCCATGAGCGCCGCCCGTATAAACGTACGAGCTAATCTCAAACAGCTCGAAATCATTCACATGACCCAAGTATTCGGGCGTGACCATTAAGTTATAAACGAAGACGCTGTCTTCTGGTAAATCAGAAAACTGTGAGTTAACAAAACCATCGATAGCGGCTTTGACATGTGCTGGGCTACCTTTTTTGCTAATGGGTGCGGATTCAGTCGGCTTACTATTAACAACCAAATGATTGATGCGCTCATTGATAAGCTTATTTATCCAAGGATGGTTGGTTTTAAGATATTTGACCTCAATCTCTGGGCAGTTATCACGCGCTACGCATTTTTCTTCTATTTTTTTTGGCAGCTCATACTCTAAATACTCAGTATGGCTAATCAGGCTCCCAGCGTGCGCTGATAAGCTTAATGCACCAAGCAGCAACCCGCCACCTAACGAGGTTATTAGTCGTAACCAAGCCGTCTGTGAGACAGAATTCTGAGACAATTTTGACTTATTAGTATGTGGTTGGAGTGCAGCTTTCATATAGCCTCTTTAATATACAGATAAGGTATCTTGACATTCTACCGTAACCATTCTGTAGTATTGTAGGTACACTGTTTGTGTTTTTGGATACTTAGTATTTCTGATGAGCAGTGTTTTTGATACACCAGCCTTAATTCGCTGCAAAATCATCCGTAATAAAAAAGACACGATATCGTGTCTTTTCAAGGTAAGCAGAAAGATTGATGAGCGGGTTTTAATGCTCGCGTGTATTACTAAATGTCACTTCTGGATAGCGGTCTTGCATCAGCTGTAAGTTCACGCGTGATGGTGCTAAATAGGTCAAATAACCGCCGCCATCTATCGATAGCTGGTCATGCGCTTTGCGTTTAAATTTTGCTAACGCTACTTCATCATCGCAATGAATCCAGCGTACGGTCGCGATAGATACCGGCTCAAAGATACATTGCACTTTGTACTCTTCTTTTAGACGATGCGCGACCACTTCAAACTGTAGGACACCGACCGCACCTAAGATTAAATCGTTATTAATCTGCGGCATAAAAACCTGCGTTGCGCCCTCTTCACTTAACTGCTGCAAACCTTTTTGTAAGGCTTTTGATTTAAGCGGGTCTTTGAGAACCACACGGCGGAACAATTCAGGGGCAAAATGCGGGATACCCGTAAAGTTCAGCTCCTCGCCTTCGGTAAAGCTGTCACCGATAGAAATTGTTCCGTGGTTATGAAGCCCGATAATATCACCCGGATAGGCTTCTTCTAAAGCTTCACGGTCACCGGCAAGGAAAGTCAAAGCATCAGCAATACGCACGTCTTTACCCAAGCGCACATGCTTCATCTTCATGCCTTTTTCGTACTTACCTGAGCAAACACGTAAGAAAGCAATACGGTCACGGTGACGCGGGTCCATATTGGCCTGAATCTTAAACACAAAACCGCTAAATTCGGTTTCGGTTGCTGCCACTTCACGCTCATTGGTCGGATGGGATTTTGGCGGCGGCGCATATTTGATTAAAGTATCTAGCACCATATTGACACCAAAGTTACCCAGCGCCGTACCAAACAATACCGGTGTCATCTCGCCCGCCAAGAAAGCCTCAACACTAAATTCTTCTAGTGCCATTTGTACCAGCTCAAGCGACTCTTCAAAAGCGTCAAACATGAGCTTGCCCAAACGCTCACGGATATCAGGATAATCATAGCCTTCGCGCGTCTCAGCGACCGTCATGTCACCGCCGTGACCTTTTTCATATAGATAGGTTTTGTTTTCGGTTAAATGATAAACACCAACGAAATCTTGCCCCATACCGATAGGCCAAGTGACAGGAATACATTTAATCTTTAATACCGCTTCGATTTCACTGAGTAGCTCAAGTGGCTCACGAATCTGGCGGTCAAGTTTATTAACAAATGAGATGATGGGCGTATCACGCATCCGGCAAACTTCCATCAATTTGATGGTACGTTCTTCGACACCTTTTGCGCCATCGACCATCATCAGCGCACTGTCTACAGCGGTCAGAGTACGATAAGTATCTTCACTGAAGTCGGCGTGACCCGGTGTATCTAGCAGATTGACCATATGGTCTTTATAAGGGAACTGCATAACTGAGGTGGTGATAGAGATACCACGCTCTTGCTCCATGCTCATCCAATCAGATGTCGCATGGCGATCGGTTTTGCGGCCTTTAACTTCACCAACCACCTGAATCGCTTGACCCCAAAGCAATAGCTTTTCTGTCATGGTGGTCTTACCCGCATCGGGATGCGAGATGATGGCAAAGGTGCGGCGCTTGGCAACTTCTTTGCTTAATTTCTTTGGATCTACGCTCATAATTTTTGGCTTCAACGTTGGCTAATTTAGAAATCAATCTAAATAAATAGTGTCAATAATGGGCATATTGTAACGGATTTAGCGTCTGGGTGCAGAATTAGCGCATAAAAAAACACTCCCTGATAGTCAAATAGAGAGTGTTTACATGGTTTTATATTTAATAATAGCGCTTGATTTCTCTTTCTAAAAAGTCAGCAGCTACCTCATTGACGATGGTGCAATCAACCACACCACGAAAGCTATTAGTGTTTGGATTACTACTGCCTTTGGCAACATAATCAGCTTCGTAAATGCTCGTATTATATTCAACGCCGTTATACTGATAAGCAGGTTGGTTTTTATAGGCAAAAAACGTCACTTGTGCCGCGTTTTGTTTATTGTCTGCTCCAACCCCAAACTGAGAAGTACTATAACCTCTCTTGTCATCAAATCTTGCTTCAGCGGCGTCAATCCACTTATCCAATACTGAATAACCGGTTTTGTCTTTTTCATTAAATGCTAAAAACGCGCGCTCACTTGTAACAACTGGAATATAGCAAACGGAGCCGGCTGGAAATGCTAATGTCGTTGGAATTTTAGGATAATGGTTTAAGCCTGTAATGATACCGCGACTGTCGCTTACCGTATTCCCTGCGAGATAACTGTCCGCTTTTACACCTGATAAATCCAAGTTTTTATAAGTAATTTCATAGCTAGACTTGTTATTGGTGTTTTTCTCATAAATAGGACGTTTAACCGTGCGACCATTTACCTCAATATTCTTATTTTCCAGTTGCCCTTCAAAGTTATTTGCTAATATCGTTTTATCTAAGGTATTTAGACTCTGATTACTATAATTATTGACAAGGTTTTTTATTCTAATCTCGCGCGCGCCTGTACGGTAGCTCTCATCAATACGTGCAATCGCCGTAGCGTTTACTTGGCTGTCATAGCTATTAGCAAAGCTAGTCAATGTAATTTTATTACTGCCACCCGAGCCATAAATACCGTTATCTTCTTCGCAACCGACGAGAGCAATCATCGTTAAAGATAAAATACTTGATATTACAATTAATTTCTTCATTGACCCATTCATCAAATAACGTCCTTATAGCTATAAACCTAACTCGGTTTTTTGCCATCTATGCTGATGGTTTACTATGACCATTTATATAATGAGTTTACATTAACACATTCATGATTTATATATCAAAATGCTTCGATTATCGCTGACCTGATAGACATTATGCATTTACCCACTTACAAACTTGTAGCATATGTTTACTACTGTCCCATTGCGCTAATCGACCAGCTTGCTATGCTATAGGTCCTATTAAGAAAAGGCTTATCGAGAAAGTCTTCTCGATATTGATAGCCAAAGTTTACCCTTCAATTATAAAAACTGACAACAAAGGATGTGTTATGGAAACTCTATACTCTACTAAAGGCACAGTTACTGGCGGTCGTACTGGTAAAGCAAGCCTTCAAGACAGCGACTTGACGATTAATATGGTCGCACCAGGTTCTGGTAAAGAAGGCAACAATCCAGAGCAATTATTCGCCATGGGCTATGCTGCTTGCTTTGATGGTGCACTTGCTGCCGTCAAAGGGGTAGAAAAAGCAAAGTTTGATTCTACTACTGAAGTATCGGTAGATTTAATGAAAGGTGAAGGCTTAGACTTTCAATTAGCTGTTAAAATTCATGTGATTGGTGAAAATACAGAACTATCAGCAGATGAGTTCCAACAGTTGGTTGAGAAAGCCAATAAAGTCTGCCCATACTCTAAAGCGACTCATGGTAATGTCGATAGCGAAGTAACTTCAGAAGTAAAATAAGCGTTTAATAACGACAATGTTCTTAAACATAGCTATTTAGTATAGAAAGCCATTAAATATAAAAAAAGAACTCAGCTGGTCTGGGTTCTTTTTTTATTGGCGACAAATTTGGCTCATCAACATCGTAACTGTTTATTATTTTGACCATCTATTTATTAGTTCGCCATCAATTCGGCAAGAAGGTATTTTATCGTTATAATGAAGGTATCTTTTTATCCAATCTGTTACTCAATATTTATTTTTACCCCATACTTGCTGCCCAATATTTGATAAGTGACTTTTTATGACTGCCAATGACCACAACTCGCACTCGCCCATTAATCCCAATACCCTACCAAACTTTGCCTCCATGCCAAATGTGGCGACGATGGATACCAGTCATGTGGACAAAAACCAGCCGCCTTTTATTTTGGTCGATGGCTCTTACTATCTGTTTCGCACTTACCATGCCTTGCCAAAGACCATGCAAAACTCTCAAGGTCTGATAACCAATGCGATACGAGGGACGTTGAATGCGCTATTGAAGCTGATGCGCCGCTATCACCCAACCCATATGGCGGTTTGTTTTGACACCAAATCACCAACCTTTCGTCATGCCATGTCAGAAGAATATAAGGCCAATCGTCCAAAAATGGATATTGAGCTTGCCGAGCAGATTCCGTATATCCATAGCTTAGTTGCCGCCCTAGGGCTTCCATTATTACGCATCGAAGGCGCAGAAGCCGATGATATTATCGGTACGCTCGCCTATCGTGCGGTCGCTGAAGGCCATCATGTAGTCATCTCAACCGGTGATAAAGACATGATGCAGCTGATTAATGACTGCGTGATATTAGAAGACAGCTTTACAGGTAAAATTACCGATAGCGCAGGTGTGATCGAAAAATTCGGTATCAATCCTGAGCAGATGATTGACTTTCTAACGCTCATGGGTGATTCCTCGGACGGTATCAAAGGCGTGCCGGGTATCGGTAAAAAGACGGCCAAAGATTTGCTTAATGAGTATGGCAGCATTGACAATATGCTAAAAAACGTCGCTGATATCAAAGGGCGTGCGGGCAAAAATTTGGTGGAATACGCTGATGACATTCCGATGAATGCGCAGCTGGCAACTATCGTTACCGATTTAGAAATTGGTCAAGACTGGCAAGATTTAAAAATCAATACCGATCCTTGCGCTCATATCGATGAGCTACGGGCTCTATACGCTGAGCTTGAGTTTAGAAATGAGTTGGCCTCACTTGATCACCCCAATCATCCAGCCAACGGCTCACAAAGTGTCGCCAATAGTCAGGCAGATGCTGAATCACAAGCACAAATCGCTAAATCCTTACAGTCAAGTACCATCGACAATATCACCGATAGTAAAAGTCATGATAGAGCATGGCATACGATTTTAGACGAGGCCGCTTTTGACAGCTTAGTTCAATTATTAGCAGACGCACCACACTTCGTTATCGACACCGAAACGACCAGTGTCTATTGGCGTCAGGCTGAATTGGTTGGTTTGTCTTTTGCGGTAAAAGCGCACGAAGCCTATTATGTACCGCTCACGCATAGCTTAGAAGGTGATGAGCTAACTGCAAAGCAACTTGATCGCGATACGGTATTAGCAAAACTTAAGCCTATCTTAGAAAACCCAAAAATTGGCAAGATTGGTCAGCACTTAAAATATGATGCTCATATTCTTAGTCACTATGGTATTGACCTAGTGGGCGCCATTCATGCCAGCCCTAATAACTGGGCGATGGATACCATGCTTGCCAGCTATGTCATTAACGCAGCCATTACTCGTCACGGTATGGATGATTTGGCGCGCCATTATTTGCAAACACAAACTATTAGCTTCGAGGATGTCGCTGGTAAAGGCGCAAAGCAAGTTACCTTTGACCAAGTAGCCATTGATATTGCCAGTGACTATGCTTGTGAAGATGCCGATATCACTTATCAGCTGTTTGATGTCTTTAATAAGAAACTGTCTGATGACGAAAATAACGCCAAGCTACTACACGATTTAGAGATTCCAACTGCTGAAATACTTTGCCAGATGGAAGCAAATGGTATTTTAATCAAGCGTCCATTCTTAAATGAGCTATCAAAACGTTTTGATGAAGAAATCATTGCGCTTGAAAAACGTGCTTATGAAATCGCTGGCGAAGAATTTAACCTCGGCTCGCCAAAGCAGCTTGGTGAAATGCTGTTCGATAAGCTTGGCGTACCTGGTGGTAAAAAAACCAAGTCTGGTCAGTACTCTACTGGTGAAGCTGTATTGTCAAAGATTGACCATCCTTTGGTAGATATCACTTTAGAATATCGCGGATTATCGAAGCTTAAAAGCACTTATACCGATGCGCTTGATAATGTTGCAGATGCCAAGACCGACCGCGTGCATACCAGCTACCATCAAGCACTGACCAGTACCGGTCGTCTGTCATCAACAGATCCCAACTTGCAGAATATTCCGATTCGTACTGCCACTGGCCGCTTGATTCGTCAAGCCTTTATCGCGCCAGAAGGTCGCGTTATCTTAGCAGCCGATTACTCGCAAATTGAGCTACGTCTCATGGCGCATTTCTCAGGCGATAAAAACCTAACTAATGCTTTCAATGAAGGGCTAGATATTCATGCTGCTACTGCTGCTGAAGTGTTAGGAAAAGATGTTGCTGAGGTCACTCCGACCGAACGTCGTAATGCTAAAGCCATTAACTTTGGCCTACTCTATGGTATGAGCGCTTTTGGTCTTGCCAAGCAGCTACAGATGAGCCGCAGTGAGGCACAAGATTACATCGACATGTACTTTAAGCGTTATCCCGGCGTCAAAGACTATATGATAAACACTCGTGCCAGCGCTCATGATAAAGGCTATGTCGAGACCATATTGGGCCGTAAGCTTTATACACCTGATATCAGCCACAGCAATCGCATGGTCAAACAAGGTGCTGAACGTGCTGCCATTAACGCCCCGTTACAAGGCTCAGCTGCTGATTTAATCAAACTTGCCATGATTGCCGTTGATAAAGTACTACCTAAAGAGCAGACCAAAATGCTGCTACAAGTTCATGATGAATTGGTTTTTGAAGTCGATAGCGATAAGGTCGATGAAATCAGTAAGCTTATTACTGATGCCATGCAAGATGTTCTGACGACAACCGCCGTTGAAAAAGGTTGGCAGGTAGATTTTTCTGTGCCGTTATTGGTTGAAACAGATAGTGGCCAAAACTGGGATGAAGCGCATTAATTGTGCAAACAAAGGCAGTTAATATGACCCTTGAGGCTTCTGTTAATACGTCTAAACACGGTAATTGAACACTGCCGTTTATACTCCATCATAGCCGTGCAATGACTCTTACCAGTATAATAAGCACACGTTAATTTTTTATATATTAATTTTTAACATATTAATGACGGTCTAAAGTGAGCCTTTGCGCTCACTTTTTTCATTTTTGAAAACTAGGAGCCTTTATTTTGACTTCAGATGGCATCATCGAATTACCGGGTATTATCATATTAATCGCGTGTATATTGCGCTGCGTACAATATGTGATACAGAGTGATCTGAAACTGGGGCACTACTTTTGGTTGGCATCCGTATTGACGTTTTTTGCTGTGGTTCGTCGTGAGTTAAATTATGTACCCGAGCTCTTGATTCCTAGTGGTTTCACATTTATGAATCACTCATACGATTGGTGGGAAGATGCTGTGCTGTTAACGGTGTATCTGCTGATTGTGTGCTTATTAGCTTATAGCTGGCGTTATCTATGGGCGGTATTAAAGAAGGTTCCTGTGTCAATATATATCGCTGTGGTTACTTTAGCGTTGTTAGAGTATATGGGTGAAAACGCCATTTTTATACCCGAAAGCATTGGCGAAATAGTAGAAGAAATCGCAGAAACCGCTGTGTATGCGATTGCGTTGATTTATTTGTGGACATTTAAGCTCAGTGAGTTTGAAAGAAATGTTTTACATGAGCAAAATTATCATGCACCGTGTAAAGCCAGTTAGCAGAAACTGTCAAATCGCTAAGGTTGTCAACTAGCAAAACTATTAACGATAAGAATTTACTAACGGCTGCTCAATATGGGTAGCCATTTTTTTGACTTTACATATTTACCTTCTTACATTTTTTGAACATCCTGTGACACCTTACTACTATCAGTTACCATCATAACGCGGCAGACTGATAATCAGATTACACCAATGACCGATAATAACTTAAATAGCATTTATAACTATAATGAGGACATATCCATGGACAATTCAAAAACCCCACTGCCGGAAGAGATGGATCATATTGACGGCAATATCCGTAACGGTGACGACAGTCAAGATAGTCAGGACAACCAACTTGTCGATTTAGACAATCCCATGTTGCATACTGTTGAAAATAACGATGTGATTGACAATAGCGTAGGATTTGACAACTCGCAAGCAGGTAGTGATGCGACCCAAGGACTTACACCAATGCATCGTCAAAATATCGATGAATCTCAGGTGGATGAGCTATTGGTTGAAGGCAATTTAGATGATAACGACTATCCAGATATCGTTGATATTGCGGACAGAGATGCGGCAAAGACTTCTAATGATGACAGTTTTTAGAAATTACCTATTCGTAAAATAGAAAATAATTCAGAAAAAAATACCGAACATTATGTTCGGTATTTTTTATGGCTTAAGAAAACAATCAAGCCCAGCCATCCAGTGTTCCTGCCCAGCCTTTAACCAAAGGCAAGCTTAATGCTTCAAGCAAATCAATATGCGCTTCATCAAGATTTAATGCAGGAATGTAATGGTACTCTTGCCCGCCTGCATGAAGGAAGTTTTCACGGTTTTCAATGGCTAGCTCTTCTAAAGTTTCCAAACAATCCGCTGAAAATGCAGGGCTAATCACTTGTACAGAGCGCACCCCAGATTTGCCCCAATCCTCTAATACCACATCGGTATAAGGCTTGACCCATTCTTGCTTACCAAAGCGTGACTGAAAGCTGATAATCCATTCATCATCTTGCAGACCAAGCGCATGCGCGACTTGCGCGGCAGTACACTTACAACGCTGCGGATACGGGTCACCTTTATCGGCATAAGGCTGCGGAATACCGTGGAAACTAAACATAAGCTTTTCAGGTTTGCCATGTTTCGCTTGAAAACGGCGAATAGAATCGGCCAATGCTTGAATATAAAGCGGATGGGCAAAGTAATCTTTGACAATACTATAGTTCGGCAAGTTGCGTTGTTTTAACGTCCACTTCGTTAGCGCATCATATACTGCACCGCCAGAAGAGGCAGAATACTGCGGAAATAGTGGCAAGATAACGAAATGTTCAACGCCTTCACTACGTAAAGTGTCCATAACATCTGGCAAACCAGGATTTCCATAGCTCATCGCCGGATGCACAGAAACTCGAAACGGCGCAACACTATCGGCCAAGCGCGGCTCGAGCAGCTCAACTTGACCTTTTAATATTTTACGAATCGGCGAGTCACCTTCCCAAATGCTGGCGTAAGCCTTCGCCACCCGTTTTGGTCGGCTTGGCAACACAAAGAGATTGAGAATAATTGCCCATAAAAATTTAGGGATTTCAATCACACGCGGGTCGGATAAAAACTGTTTAAGGTATCGACGTACGGCTGGCGCGGTTGCCTCATCGGGCGTACCAAGGTTGACTAACAAGACAGCAATACGTGGCGGCAATTTAGGTTTCATATAGTATTATTTATTCACTTATTAAATAATCAGAAGATATATTAGATAGAGAAATAATGAGCAAGCAGAGAAGTTTATAACAGCACCATTATTTTATAACAGCACTATTATAAGGTTTAAAATGGCTGCTATTGTTCGCCTTTAGTGTAGCATTTTATAAGAGCAGAACGCAGGGTAAAGGTAACCGTTATACAACTTAATATGTGCTTTTATACCTGCCTTAATACTTGTTTTGATAGACGCTTAAAATAAAGACTTGGCGCGAAGGTTGTACTCCTAAGCGCATCGCCATACAATAGGTAAGCCTATAAATAAACCATGTAGACCACTTACTGTCGCCATCCTAGGTTTGTTTTATTTATAACCTTTGTTTTATCCATAACTGTTGTTTTGTGAGGTAGCTTTGAGCGCACGTTCTGATAGTACCAGTGAGCATTCCACCAATTATTCCGCTAATACGACCGACGCCGTCGGTTCGGTAGGCTCAGTTGGCATCGTCACGCCGCAGACTTTTCATTTCGCTGAGCCGTTGACCTTGGAGTGCAATCGCACCCTGCCCTCATTCGATTTAATCTTTGAAACTTATGGCACGCTCAATAGCGACAAATCAAATGCCATCCTGATTTGTCATGCCTTATCAGGTAGCCATCACGCGGCAGGTTTTCATAGTGACGACGATAAAAAAGCGGGCTGGTGGGACAATATGATTGGCCCTAATAAAACCATTGATACCAATCAATTTTTTGTCGTCTGCGTCAATAATATCGGCAGCTGTTTTGGCTCTACTGGTCCAACGACTATTAATCCTGATACCATCAATTCAAGTCAAAAAAGCTCAAACAAGAATAATGAGAACAGCGAGCCACAAGTTTATGGCCCTGACTTCCCTCTTGTCACCATTAAAGACTGGGTAAAAACCCAAGCCATGCTTTCAGACCGCTTGGGTATTGATGTGTGGCATGCCATCGTCGGCGGCTCTATGGGCGGGATGCAAGCCATGCAATGGTCGGTCGATTATCCAGAGCGGTTAAAACGCTGTGTGGTTATTGCCAGTACGCCAAAGCTTTCTGCCCAAAATATCGCTTTTAATGAAGTCGCGCGTCAGTCAATTCTCTCTGACCCTGATTTTAAAGACGGACGCTACTTGCAGGCAGGTACTTATCCTCGTCGCGGGCTTATCCTTGCGCGCATGGTTGGTCATATCACCTATTTGACTGATGACGCGATGAAGGCTAAATTCGGCCGTGACTTAAAATCTGGCAAGTTTATGTATGGTTACGATGTTGAGTTTCAGGTCGAAAGCTATTTACGCTATCAAGGCGAACGCTTCAGCGAAAACTTCGACGCCAACACTTATCTGCTGATGACCAAAGCCTTAGATTATTTTGACCCGACACGTGATTATCCATCAGTAGCAACATTAGAATCAGCAGCAGAATTATCTGAAGAACCAGTAGACCCGTTAGAGTCATCCATCGCGGAATCGGTAAAAGTTGAAGCAGTAAAAGCTGAATCTGCCCAAAACGAAACTGAAAAAACGTTAAACAATAGCACGCATATTGATAATGCTGATAACGTTAATGTTGCCAATGAAAAAGAGCTAAGCGCGCTTAAAGCCGCTTTTGCTCATACGCAGTGTCAGTATTTAGTGGTGTCATTTACCACTGACTGGCGCTTTGCTCCCGAACGCTCGCAAGAGATTGTCGATGCGCTGATGGCGACTGGTAAGCCTGTCAGTTACATCAATGTCGATGCACCGCACGGTCATGATTCATTTTTATTTGATATTCCGCGTTATATGGGGGCCGTTAAAGGTTTTTTGACCGCGCCATTTATTGCTAACAGCTTGATAGCCAAAGGAGCACGCTCATGAGAATGGATCATCAATTGGCTGAGCGTTGGATTGCACCAAAGTCGCATGTGCTCGATTTAGGCTGCGGCAATGGCGAGCTGCTCGCGCATTTACAGCAGAATCTAGGTGTGACTGGTTATGGACTTGAGATTGATGAAGACAAAATCAATGAAGCCATCGCTAAAGGTTTATCTATCGTCGAGCAAGACCTTAATGATGGCTTAAGTCGTTTTGCAGATAATAGCTTCGATACGGTCGTTATGGCACGAGCGCTACAAGCGGTAAAGGCTCCTGATGTATTATTGCTCGATATGCTACGCGTCGCCCGCGAGGCTGTCATTACTTTTCCTAACTTTGCCCACTGGCAAAACCGCCTGCATTTGGGCTTAAAAGGTCTGATGCCAGTTTCAGAAGCGCTGCCCTATGAGTGGTATAACACGCCAAATATTCACCTGTGTACCTTTAAAGACTTTGAGCAGCTGTGCGCGCAGCATGATATTCATATCATCAACCGCTTTGCTGTTAGTGATTCGGAAAAAGGTCATAACCCGCTGATGACTGCATTAATACGCCAAGCTCCCAACCTTTTAGCAGACGTTGCTATCTATCGCGTTAGTAAACAAAAACGGGATTGATGATCGTATTTTTTGTCGTTTATTAAAGCGAATTTAACGCCATTAAGACTTAGTTTAACCTTAAGCGATTGTTAATTCCTCCTTACCCTTCAGTAACTCTATGATTTTATTGAGGACAATGAGGTACAGTTAGGAATTAAATCATGTAATTAGTATTTGAGTTTCGTAAGTTTGGGTGTTAAGCTAGCGAAATAGTGTCAATCATACCCCAATTACGACCGTTTGTCGGGCCAATCAGGGTCAGCTATGACACTACCATACGAATTATTTTGCTAATGATTAGGTAAGTTGGTATTGCAAGATTTCACCTAATTGTTATCGCCGTCTAACTGTTTCTAACGAGACAATGTTTAGCGGTACAATTTTTTTTGCTTATTAACTGCCTAATTTTGGAGCTGCTATGAAATTATTAAAAGCTGCGTTGTTTACTGCCCTGTTTTCTTGTGCGGGCCTTGCCAACGCTGAGTTAATATCAAACGTGCCACTTGATACCTCACGTTTTGAGCTAATGCCTATCAGTACACTGTCTACCAGCGCTGCTCAAGGTAACGATCACGCCCAGTTTTACCTAGCAAAGCGTTTGCAAAAAGGTGAAGGCGTTGCTCAAAATACCCAACAAGCTGTGCAATGGTATACCAAAGCAGCTCAGCAAGGCGTCGCCCCTGCTCAGTTGAATCTTGCCATCATGTATTTACGCGGTGAAGGTGTACAGCCTAATTTGCAACAAGCACGCCTTTGGTTAGAAAAAGCGGCAATGCGTGGTGATAACCGTGCCAGCTATACGCTTGCTTTGCTAGATGAGAAGCAAAAAAATCTGGTCGATGCTTATAAATGGTACGACTTGGCTGCCCGTGATGGCATGCTCGATGAAAAAGTACGTAACAAAGCACGCGGTAAAATCGGTCAGCTAGCATTGAACTTATCAAGCTCAGACATTGCTAGTGCCCGTAGCAAAGCCGATACTTGGTTCCAAAGTAAGTAAAGCGTAAACCAATAAGCTAAACTTCGGTTTTACACAATGAATATTAAATAAGCTCAGTATGATACTGGGCTTTTTTGTTTGCCATTTTTATTATCTCTCATATTTCTATGAGATTTTAGAATGATAAAACCTCCAAAATCTTCCCAAAATTTGATAAACTACGCGCGCATTAGCGAATTCCACAATTGCGCTAGTGTTATGAATTTTACCAATTCGTTTTAACCGTTAATTTTAAAAAGCACCTTAAACCCAATGCACTAGGTTTGCGACCTAGCCAGCAGGAGAGAAACATGAGTACCAATCAAGACAGCAATACCAAAAATAGCAGCATCCAAGATAGCACTGCAGCTGATAACAAAGCAGCTGATAACAAAGCAGCACCTGCTTACGATAGCGTCACAAATAATATCGTCGTTGCAGCACTTTACAAGTTCACGCGTTTTAGCGATTTTGAGCAATATCGCGAGCCAATTTTAAATATCATGCTTGATAATGACGTTAAAGGCACTTTATTACTGGCCAGCGAAGGCATTAACGGCACGATTTCTGGCAGCCGCCAAGGTATCGATAACGTCTTAGACTATTTGCGCAGTATCGAAGCGATTGGCAGCTTTACTTTCAAAGAGTCTTATACTGATGCGCAGCCTTTTTATCGCACTAAGGTGAAGCTTAAAAAAGAAATCGTCACGATGGGCGTTGAAAATATCGACCCATTACAATCGGTTGGTCGCTATGTAAAACCGAGCGAATGGAATGCGCTTATCTCAGACCCTGACGTTATTTTGATTGATACCCGTAACGACTACGAAGTACAAATCGGTACGTTTCAAAATGCCGTTAATCCAAATACCGAAACCTTCCGTGAGTTTCCAGAGTATGTTGCAAAAGAGCTAGATCCTGCTAAACATAAAAAAGTCGCCATGTTCTGTACCGGCGGTATTCGTTGTGAAAAATCTACTGCTTATATGCGCGAGCAAGGCTTTGAAGAGGTATATCACTTAGAAGGCGGCATTTTAAAATATTTAGAAGAAATCCCAGCCAGCGAGTCTATGTGGCAAGGTGACTGCTTCGTTTTTGACAACCGCGTGTCGGTCAATCACAGCCTAGAAAAAGGCAACTATGAGCAATGCTTTGCTTGCCGTATGCCGATTACTCATGAAGAAATGCAAAGCGCTGCTTATATCAAAGGCGAGTCTTGTCCGCATTGTATCGATAAAGCGACCGAAGAACAAAAAGCACGCTTCCGTGAGCGTGAACATCAAATGCAGCTGGCCAAGAAACGCGGTGAAGCACATATTGGTAGCGATGTCATGGACGTCATAGAAAAGCGTAAAGCGGCGAAAGTTGAAGCCCGTCGTCAAGCGGAAGCCGCTAATAAAGTCAAAGCTTAAGTAAAGTCAGTCCAATGTGAAAAAGGTACAGCGGGACTAGGGTGGATTTTTTTGCAGCCTCTGTCTGCGTAGGCACAGCAAGCCAGAAAAACTTATACCAGTTTCGCGTCATTAAATAACGTATCTATTTCATTTAGTACTGTCTATAAGTTAAAACCATACCCTGCTCTGAATGTTAGCCGTTTAAAGTATTAGCCATAAAAAAGAGAGGCCCTATAATAGAGCCTCTCTTTTTTATACCAGTCGTAAAATTAAACGATAACGTTTGATTTTAGAACAAGATACGTACGCGAATCGTTTCTTCAACGTCTTTTAGCTGATCTAGCGCGGCTGTTGAATCGTTATAATCCACATCCATCACCAGATAGCCCACATCGCCTTCAGTCATTAAGCTTTGCGCTAAAATATTGATGTGCGCTTCAGCGAACAGACGGTTAATCTGTGACAATACGCCTGGGACGTTTCTATGGATATGTAGCAGACGATGCGAGCCTTCTTTAAACGGCACAGAAACTTCTGGGAAGTTCACAGCGGTTGCAGTATCACCTTGGTCAGAGTATCTAACGAACTTATCGGCAACTTCAAGACCGATATTGGCCTGAGCTTCTTGGGTTGAACCACCGATATGCGGCGTTAAGATAACGTTGTCAAACTTACGTAGTGGCGACTCAAACTCTTCGTCAGCTGATTTTGGCTCTTTCGGGAACACGTCAATCGCTGCGCCCAATACTTTACCTGACTCAAGCACTGCTGCTAGATCATCAATCTCAACACAAGTACCGCGTGCCGCATTAATAAAGTAGCTGCCGTCTTTCATATGCGCAAACTGCTCAGCTTTCATCATATAGCGCGTACTTGGCACATCAGGTACATGCAAAGTGACGATATCAGCGGTTGATAATAACTCTTCTAAGCTACCTACTTGCACGGCATTACCCAGTGGCAATTTGGTCACGACATCATGATAGATGACTTTCATACCGAAGCTTTCAGCTAAGACAGACAATTGCGAGCCGATAGAGCCGTAACCGACGATACCGATAGTCTTGCCACGTACTTCATGCGAGTTGGTCGCAGACTTGCCCCAACCGCCACGGTGTACGGTCGCATTCTTTTCAGGGATACCACGATATAGCATAATGGCTTCGGCCAATACTAGCTCAGCGACCGAGCGGGTGTTCGAATATGGCGCGTTAAAGACAGGAATACCCAAATCACGAGCGGCGTCCAAGTCGACTTGGTTAGTACCGATACAAAAGCAGCCAATACCGATAAGCTTGTGTGCGTGCTCAAGAACTTCACGCGTCAGCTGCGTACGCGAGCGAATACCGATGAAATGAGCGTCTTTAATCTTTTCGATAAGCTCATCTTGATCCAATGCATGACTGATATTCTCGATGTTATGATAACCAGCCCCTTCCAATACTTTTAACGCATTGTCATGTAGACCTTCAAGCAATAAAAACCGGATTTTGTCTTTTTGTAGTGATAACGCCATGTGAGAACTGTCCTATAATTGTCTTATAAAAATCATCAGTGGGATAAGTATGATGGATGAAACGAAAACAGTCTGGATATCTTACACAAAATTTGGCAGCGATGTTAGCAGATTAGATGAATTATTGCTTATCAAGCCTGAAAACTTTTTATGCTATAGTGAGTTACTGTATATAAACTCGATATCTAAACCTTGTACTTAGAGTTTGCACTTAGAACTTATACTTAAAATTTGCAAGCAAACGCTGTATCTAAAATTTATTAAACTGTTTTTTTAATTATTAATATTACTTACACTAGTCAGGCGCATGAACGCATATCTATATATCATTGCAACACGCGCTCACTTATACTTATATCAATTATATAAACCCAGTGACTTATATGAACTTAATTAGTCATATAAACACAGTTAACACCGCTGAGTTATATCCATTTAGCGATATAATAATCCCTTTTATGCATAGCGCTTACGTTTCTACCGAGATTTGACCATGACTTCTTTAGCTAGCCAAAGCAACACTACCACCCAAAACAACTCTACAACCCATACTGATGCTGTCCAAATCATTTTGAGCAACTTACTTGGTGTTCATCAGTTTGACCCCAGCCAAATAAAAACTGATAGCGAAAGCTTAGAGCATTGGGGCAAAGACTGGACCAAGCATTTCGCCCCTGCGGCCGCTGCTATTGTCTTTCCAAAAACCACTGAGCAAGTACAAGCGATTGTACTGCTTGCCAATGAGCATAATGTGGTCTTAACCCCAAGTGGCGGTCGTACTGGTTTGTCTGCGGGTGCCGTTGCTGCCAATGGTGAGATTGTCGTCAGTATGGATAAGATGAACCATATCGGACAGTTTTATCCTGCCGATCGTATGGTTGAGATTGAAGCCGGTGTGGTCACGCAGCAGCTGCAACAATTCGCTGAGTCTAAAGACCTCTACTACCCTGTCGACTTTGCTTCCGCTGGATCAAGTCAAATCGGTGGCAATATCGGCACCAATGCTGGCGGTATTAAGGTCATTCGTTATGGCATGACCCGTCAATGGATTATGGGGCTCACAGTTGTCACTGGTAAAGGTGATATCTTGCAATTGAACCGCGGTATGGTAAAAAATGCTACCGGTTATGATTTGCGCCAACTGTTTATCGGTAGCGAAGGCACGCTTGGCTTTGTCACTCATGCGCAAATCAAGCTTGAGCGTCAGCCACAAGATTTAAACGTCATGGTCTTAGGCATGGACAGCTTTACTGATGTCATGAATGTGCTCTCTGCCTTTCAAGCCCGGATAGATTTGACGGCGTTTGAGTTCTTTGATGATGTGGCGATTGATAAGCTCATGGCTCATGGTCAAGTACAAGAGCCGTTTGAATCGCGCACTAAGTTTTATACCCTATTAGAGTTTGAAGCGCCATACGAGCCTATCATGGATAAGGCTATGGCAATCTTTGAGCACTGTATGGAGCAAGGCTGGGTCGTTGATGGGGTGATGAGTCAAAGCCTTGCCCAAGCGGAAGAGCTGTGGAAGCTGCGCGAATATATCTCTGAGACTATCTCAGTATTTACCCCTTATAAGAATGATGTCTCGGTACTAATCAGCTATGTGCCTGAGTTTATCGACGAGATTGACCACATTGTCAGCAGTAACTATCCGGACTTTGAAGTGTGTTGGTTCGGTCATATCGGCGATGGTAACTTGCATCTTAATATCTTAAAGCCTGAGAACATGAGCAAAGATAATTTCTTTGCCGAGTGTCAAATCGTTAATAAACACGTGTTTGAGACGGTAAAAAAATATGGCGGTTCAGTCTCTGCTGAGCATGGCGTTGGTATGACTAAAAAGCCGTATCTAAACTATAGCCGCAGCGAAACTGAGATTGAGTATTTACGCGAGGTCAAAAAAGTCTTTGACCCGAATAATATTATGAACCGTGGTAAGATTTTTGATATGTAATTCGTTCAATTTATGATTATCGCAATAATTTAATTGCATAAAAAAAGACGCTAAACGTTAAGTCTAGCGTCTTTTTTACTACTACGATAACAGCGTGTCATTTGTATAAAAATTTATGCATGTAAAAACATTTGAGCTTTTCTCGTGACTTATAAATAAAGCAGTACCAAGGCGATAATTAGCAATATACTGAGAAAACCTTGCACGACTAAAAAAGCTTGATGCGGGGCAGCCACATGATGCACCATATTGCCGAGCGCATTATAAGTCATACCTGCCGCTTTAATATGTGGCGGGGTGTCAAAGGTTTGGATAATTTGCAAAAACTGCTCGGTATGCTCATGCGACCAATCTTGCGGTGCAAATGGCAAATATGCTGACAGTTGCGCGGCTTGCTGCTTAGTCGTTGGTGACCATAACCAACGCTCCAAAAATAGTAAACGCATACGCCAGTCTGAAAAACGACGCTGCTTGATGGTTTTTAAGAGTAATACTTGTACATTTTTATGGCGAGTATCAGCAAAGATACGCTGAGTAAGCGCCGCAACTTTGGCTTTTTCACCTTCCATGCATTGTAAAAAATGACCATTGCCATAACATAATGTACCTGTGATGCCATGCTGCTGATTATATTCACGCGCATGGCCTTCTACTTCATCAAATATCGTCGCATTAAACCGTGAGGCAAGCGTCAAGCTGCTAACATACACCAGCTGTACCAATGCCGTGTCTGCTATTTCATCTAATTTACTCAAGGCATTAGGATAAGTTAGTGGCATAATAAAAATCCTAAAAGGTCATGGTAAAAGGCTATTGAAAAAAAACGCCAGATAAGATGATGCTTAAACAAATAAACCCATCATTCATAAAAGATTGCGAGTCACAAAAACCTAGCAAATATTTACGCCGCTTGACTGTCATTGAGTACTAGGCTTGCTATCATAAGCAGCGCAGTGTTAATCATATTTAAGCTTAATTGCATTTAAAATGAATTTATCAGCACAACAGCACAAACCCTATAAAATAAGGGCAAGATACAGTGCCAAAATAAGCATTTGCAAACATACTAAACCACCTCATTAAGATTAATAATAACAGAGGCAATGTTTATAACTTATTGGCTATAACTCATTGTAAATACAACGATAATTGATTGTAACGATTATATGAGCTTATTGGTATGTTTTTCTCGCCATTATTATCTGAATAAGTTATACCAAAAATGGAGTGCTAGCTTTTGTATGCAGCGATTGCAGCAAGATAAGAACCCTCATTAGGCGTTTTGCCAACGAGTTTAGATAGCTACCTCTTTTATGACTCACTTTATCAATACCTATTAATACTGATTTATAATTAACATCTTTATAATTAACATCGATTTATTACCACTGATTTATAGCAACGACAGACAGGAACATTATGAGCAAGATAGAAAAATTAGACGACTTTCACCTCACCATTGCTGAGATTAAGAAAAAAGATTATTCGCAACTTAAAGCTTTGATGGATCGTGTTTATGTCAACTTGGGCGGTGCGTGGTCAAAAAACACTATCAATACTTTGATTGACGCCTTTCCTGAAGGACAAATTGCGCTATTTGACCATGACGAGCTGATTGGTATTGTGCTATCTATGCGCGTTGATTACACCAAGTTTTCTAACCCGCATACCTATGATGATTTGATTGGCCATAAAGAAATTATTAGAGATGACCCTGAAGGCGATGCTATTTATGGCTTAGATGCGTTAATCGACCCTGAATATCGTGGCTACCGTTTAGGTCGTAGGCTTTATGATGCGCGTAAAGAGCTGTGCCGCCAGTTAAACTTCCGCGCTATCTTAGCCGGTGGTCGTATTCCCAATTATCACAATCACCAAGACTTAACACCTGGCGAATATATTGAAGCCGTTGAAGCTCGTGAAATTCATGACTCCGCGCTGTCTTTCCAATTATCAAATGGCTTTATCGTTAAACGTATTTTGACGGCTTATTTGCCAGATGACAAACAGTCTAAAGGCTTTGCGACCTTACTCGAGTGGGCAAATATTTATTATGAGCCGCAAGATTATAAGCCCAATACACGTAAATCAGAGGTCAGAATAGGCGGTATCCAGTGGCAAATGCGTGAAGTTGAATCACCTGAAGAGCTGCTACAACAAGTCGAATTCTTTGTCGATATCATGGCTGATTACAACTCCGACTTTGCTTGTTTACCAGAATTTTTTAACGCACCGTTAATGGGTTTGTGTGAATCAACTGACCAAAACGTAGCGATTCGCTTTTTAGCCGGTTATACCGAATGGTTTAAAAACGAGATTTCGCATTTGGCGGTTAGCTATAATGTTAACGTCATCAGCGGCTCTATGCCGTTCTTGGACGACGACGATACCTTGTATAACGTTAGCTATCTATGCCGCCGTGATGGTACAGTTGAAGAGCAGCGCAAAATTCACATTACTCCGCATGAGCGCAGCGCGTGGGTGATTGAAGGTGGTGATGAAGTCAAAGTATTCGATACCGATGCTGGACGTATTGGCATTTTGGTTTGCTATGACGTTGAGTTCCCAGAGCTTGCGCGCTTAATGGCACTTGATGACATGGATATCTTGTTCGTACCATTTTGGACAGATACTCAAAACGGCTATCTGCGCGTCCGCCACTGTGCCCAAGCACGTGCGATTGAGAATGAATGCTATGTGATGATTTGCGGTTCTGTCGGTAATTTACCGCAAGTTGAAAGCTTGGATATCCAGTATGCGCAATCGTCTATTTTCTCACCATCGGATTTTGCTTTCCCGCATGATGCGATTATGGCGGAAACCACGCCTAATACAGAGATGGTATTCTTCTCGGATTTGAACTTAGATAAGCTTATCCATGTTCGTAATGAAGGCTCGGTGCATAATCTACTTGACCGCCGTGATGATTTATTTAGCTTAAAATGGAAGAGAAAGGCTAAAATTCCAGCAAGTAAATTAACCGATGAAGAGCGCCGTGAAAATTCAGGCAGCGTCCTTATTGGCGATCCACTGCAAGACCGTGCACAAAAGCCTTAAGCGATTACTTTAAAATACAGGCATTAAGAATAATAACGTAGAAAATATAATAATACGGCTGACCATTCAGCCGTTTATTTTTATCTATCAAAAACTTTAAGAGCAAAAAAAGCAACCACTATGACGACTGATTCTAATCTTAATATTGAAAAGACTATTGATACGCCAAAAAAAACGCCCAAGCAAAAGATATTCTCTTTTGCTAAAAACCTGCTTATATATGGATTGGTATTTGCGGTCATTTATATTGCTATTAACTGGTGGCGACAACCCGTCATGCCCGCCAATCCGCAATTGCAACTGACTGACTATCAAGGGCAGAGCGTTGACTTAGCAGCGCTGAGTCGGGATAAGCCAACGCTGGTATATTTTTGGGGAACCTGGTGTCCGGTTTGTCGGGTGACCTCACCGACCATAGATAAGCTTGCCGCTGCAAATGACTATCCTGTGGTGACCATTGCGATTAAATCAGGCTCTGACCAAGAGCTACACAGCTACCTTACTGAACACAATTATCGCTTTACCACCGTCAATGACCAAGAAGGTGAGATATTTGCTGATTGGCAAGGGCAAGTAACGCCGTCTTATGTCGTCCTAAAAGATGGTGAGATGACGCAAGGCTTGACTGGTATGCAGCCACTTTGGTCGCTGAAATTGCGCTTGTGGTTGTCAGAAGTTTTTTAGCGCTTAGCCAATTAGGTATAATCTAACAAATAGACAATCAAATTTGTGAGACCTATGATTTAATAGGCAAGGTATTGATGCTGACATAAGTGCTTGGTTTTGGCTAAAAGCAGGCCGATACTGGTCAGCTCTTTTTACCCTACCCGTTTTGTCATATAATAGCTGCCGTTATCATATTCACTTTTCTAATTATCCTGCTATCTATTAAAGATATTTTTTGTTGCAATCGTCTCATTAGTATTTATGATGGACGTAACTATTTACAAGCAACTCATACACAACACGTTATAAGCAATATCTTCTAAGCAAAGTTTTCTAAGCAAAAGGCTAGCATCGATTATCAAATGTTTGACCCCATATTATATTTAACCTTAAGCCTGAATTTCAAACGCAACCTCTAACCATCATTTTATAAGACACTTTCTATGACTGATAAAAGTAACGATACACCAAGCCAAGATTATAAAGACACCCTAAACCTTGCTGATACACCTTTTGCAATGCGTGCAAACCTTGCCAAACGTGAGCCAGATTGGCTTGCCGCTTGGGAAGCGGATGACGTGTACGGCAAAATTCGTCAGGCACGTGCGGGTGCGACCAAATACATTTTGCATGATGGCCCTCCATACGCCAACGGTCAAATTCACTTAGGTCATGCGGTCAATAAAGTATTGAAAGACATTATCGTGAAGTCAAAAACCTTATCAGGCTTTGATGCGCCTTACATACCTGGTTGGGATTGTCATGGTCTACCTATCGAGCAAAAGGTTGAAGCCAAAGTCGGCAAAGTCGGCCAAAAAGTCTCTGCGACTGAATTCCGTGGTCTATGCCGCGAGTATGCAAGCACGCAGATTGAACTGCAAAAAGCAGACTTTAAACGTCTAGGTGTGTTCGGTGATTGGGACAACCCTTATCTAACGATGAACTTCCATCAAGAAGCCAACATCGTGCGCGCCCTTGCCAAAATTTATGACAATGGTCACGTAACCCGTGGCATGAAGCCCGTTAACTGGTGCTTGGACTGTAGCTCCGCTCTAGCTGAAGCCGAAGTTGAATACCAAGATAAAGTCTCTGACGCTATCTATGTAAGCTTTGATGTGCTGGATACCGGAAAGGTTGCGGCATTGAGCGAGATTGATGGCAATATCGCAGCCATCATCTGGACCACAACGCCTTGGACACTACCTGCTAACCAAGCAATCGCCGTACATCCTGAGCATGACTACAGTGTGGTGGCGACTGAAAAAGGCAACTTCTTATTAGCCACTGATTTGGTTGAAACGGCATTAACCGAGCTTAAGCTCAGCAATCAAGGCATATTGGCAACCGTATCAGGACGTGAGCTTGAAGGTCTGCACGCCCAGCATCCATTAATAGAAGACCGTCAAGTGCCGCTTATCCTAGGCGATCACGTGACCACTGATAGTGGTACTGGCCTCGTCCATACTGCGCCCGGTCACGGTCTCGACGATTATATCGTTGGTCTGAAATACAACTTACCTGTTGAAAATCCAGTCAGCGGTACAGGCGTTTATTTGGACAGTGCAGCGGTATTTGCTGGTGAGCACATCTATAAAGCCAATCCGCAAATCATTGCCGCCCTCCATGATAACGGTCATTTAATCAGCCATACCAAAATTGAGCACAGTTATCCGCATTGCTGGCGTCATAAATCACCGATTATCTTCCGTGCAACGCCGCAGTGGTTTATCAATATGGAAGCCAAAGGTTTACGCGAGCGTGCGCTTGCTGATATCCCTAAGGTCAACTGGACGCCAGCGTGGGGACAAAACCGCATTGAAGCGATGATGACCGGTCGTCCAGATTGGTGTATTTCACGCCAGCGTACATGGGGCGTGCCGATTGCCTTTTTCACTCATAAAGAAACGGGTGAGCTGCATCCAAACACCCTTAAGCTGATGGAAGTTGCTGCACAAAAAATCGATGCAGGTGGCGTAGAGGCTTGGTTTGATGCCAGTTGTGAAGATTTCTTAGGCGCGGAAGCCGCTGACTATGATAAAGCGACTGATACCCTAGACGTTTGGTTTGATTCAGGAACGACGCATTTTGCAGTACTTGAGCAACGTGATGAGCTGACCAATCCCGCTGATATATATTTAGAAGGCTCGGATCAGCATCGCGGTTGGTTCCAGACGTCATTATTAACCTCAGAGGCGATGTACGAGCGCCCACCGTTTAAGCAAGTATTGACGCATGGTTTTGTGGTTGACGAAAACGGCCGCAAGATGAGTAAATCACTGGGCAATATCATCACGCCGCAAGACGAGATTAATAAAACAGGTGCGGACATGCTGCGTTTGTGGATTGCGTCTAGCGATTATCGTTATGAGATGAGCGCAGGTAAGACAGTCTTTAAAGGCGCTATCGATATGTATCGCCGTATCCGTAACACCTTACGCTTCTTACTAGCGAATACTGATGACTTTGATCCAGCCACCAACAGTGTCGATATTAATGAGCTGGTCAGCCTTGATAAATTCATCATTGAGCGGGCGCAAACGGTACAAGCGCAAATCATTAGCGCTTATGATGCGATGGACTTTCATCAAGTCACCCAGCATGTCACCGCGTTTTGCTCGCAGGATTTGGGTAGCTTCTATTTAGATATTATCAAAGACCGTCAGTACACCACCCAAACTGATGGGCAGCCGCGTCGCTCTGCGCAAACGGCGATTTACCATATCACCCATGCGTTGATTCGCTGGATTACGCCGATTTTATCATTCACGGCACAAGAAGCATGGGAAGTATTGGAAGGTAAAAACGGTAATGACGCAGGATACGTGTTTACTGAAGAATGGTATACCTTCCCAGAGTTTGAGTTAAGTGCCATCAGTACCGATGACTGGCAACGTATCATGCAAGCAAAAGATATGGTCAATAAACATATCGAAACAGCACGCGGTGAAAAAATCATCAATGCCAACTTATCTGCTGGCGTTGATTTATATGCCGATGGTGCAATGCATGAAAGTTTGGCCAAGCTTGGTGAAGAGCTGCGTTTTGTGTTAATTACCAGTAGCGCGACATTGAAACCAATGAGCGCCGCTCCTGCTGCGAGCAAAGACAGTACCGCTGCCCAAACTGATAGCAATGCCGATGAATCAGTCGATTTATTGGTCGAAGTCAGTGCTGCCACCGGCACCAAATGCGTACGCTGTTGGCATATCCGTGATGATATCGGTACAGATATTACGCACCCAGAATTATGCGCACGCTGCGTGACCAACGTCAGCGGTAACGGCGAGGTGCGCCATTATGCCTAATTCTACGCCTAATCCGACAGACTCATCGGAACATAAGCAGCCGCAGGTTGAGGTTGATCATTCGCCTAAACCTGCACATGCGACCACAGGTAGTTCAACCACGCCTAAGAGTCGTCTGAATAAGACCCCAAAAATGGTTGCTAATGGCAGTCGCGCCTTTATGTGGTACTTGCTGTCGCTGGTGGTCATCATCATTGACCAGTGGACGAAATGGCTGGCTGAAACCAAGCTAAATTTCCTCGAGCCAGTACCCGTGATTGAGCCGTTTTTGAATTGGACGCTTGCTTATAACTATGGCGCAGCGTTTAGTTTCTTGGCAGATGCTGGCGGTTGGCAAAAGTGGTTTTTTGCTGGATTAGCTCTAATAATGTCGCTGTTTTTAATCGGTTATTTGGTAAAAGCACCGCGTAAAGCCAAGCTGCTATCGTTAGGTCTAGCCCTGGTGCTTGGTGGCGCTATTGGCAACTTGATTGACCGCTTACTACATGGTCACGTCATTGATTTTATTCATGTGCATTATGCCGACATTTGGCATTATCCAATTTTTAACATTGCCGATGTTGGTATTTGCATTGGTGTGGCGCTGATTGTTATCGACATGCTGTTTTTAGAAAAGAAGCGTGAGGTCTAGTGTTATAACGTATTAGACTGTCCTCGAAACGACGAGATTCATACCTTTAAGAATAATCCTTAAAAAAATAGCCACTATCAATAGTGGCTATTTTTATGCGCTAATTTTCTTATTTATCAAAAAACACAAAACATTTTGGCAATCAATCATCCGCATGTGTTTGCTTAAACTCAGCATACTCAACTTGATATAATGAGCCAAGACGTTGCTGCAAGTCGCTATCTAAAATCTTTTTCGCCTCTTTAAAAAACTCATTTTCCTCTTCTTTTAAATGATGGCGTACCTTATGAATCAAATCTGCACAGGTACTATCCCACTTCTCTTGACCAATACGTCCATCATCCAAAGTCTCCATCATCTCATCCATTTCATGATGCTCAGTAATGGCATGCCGAGATAAATCAAGCCCGTCATCATGCTGCATGACGGGCACATATAAATGACGCTCTTCTGCCGCCGCATGCGACTGTAATTCAAGCTTTAACTCTTCATAAATGGCTTTACGCTGCGACTCATCTTTCGTACTTTCAAGCTTATCGCATAACGCTCGTTGAACCTCATGATTGTCGATTAACGCAGCAAAAATATCTTGCGTTAAATTAACATCATTAGTCTTATTGTTGTTATTACTCATTATTTTCCTCTTTAAGATTATTAATATATTAAGTATTCAAATGATTCTATTTAATCCTCAAGTATAATAACAATAATAAAAGAAGCTATTGTCATCTATCAGTTAGCGATAGATAGTCATTTGGTTAAAGCCAGTATTTGCATAATAATAATGAATTAGGCAATTATTTAATCAATGTATATGCCAAAACTTAACCAAACGGCAAATTTGCCAAAAATGCAAAGTCTTTACCCGCCAATATAAACAACAATCCTGCCAAGTTAATAATCACAGTTAAATAATAAGCAATACGAAATTCAGGCTTTTGCGACTTATGACGTAAGTAGGTTTGCGCGACCATCGCTCCGACCCAACCACCAAGCGCACTTAAAATATGCAAGGTTGATTCAGGCGTACGCCAATCGCCACTTTGGGCAGCGGCTTTGTCTTTGGCATACATGCCATAGGTAATGATGCCTAATATAGCGTACCAAGCAAGTACCAGCCAGCTTAGCTTATTCATGAATACAAATAAAATTAGAACCCCATAAAAGCCAATACCGAGGAATAAGCGCTTCTTTTGTTCCGCTTCAAACTCTGCTTGGGCGCTACGTTTGTGATTTCGCTGGCGGATTTGGCTGTTCTTTTGCGCCATTTTTTGCTGCACAAAGCTGAGCTCTTGTACATCCTTTGCCTGCAGGCGACCCTGATTGTCTTGCCCCACTGTAAAAACTACTTGCTCACCAATTTCGGGACAACGCTGGGCTTTAAACGCACTGACATGAAAAAATACTGACTCGCCTGCTTCCGTTTCAATAAAACCAAAACCCTTATCTTCTTGCCATTTTTTAATATAACCTTGTTGTTTATTTGCCATCAGTTTTGCCATAAATACTTCGCTCTCTCTTAGATTCGCCAAATATATTACACTATTTGCGTTACACTATTTAGGCTTACAACTTTTACCAGATGTCTTATCATTTGCGACATTATTTTTCACCATATTTTTAATTATTTTTCGACTCCAGCAATAGGTAGCTTTTACTATGACCGACTCCCAATTTATCACGCCTAATGAAGATATACGTATCACCCATGGCAGCCTTGTTAAACTGCATTTTGAAGTATCGCTAGAAAACGGTACGATGATTGACTCAACCTTTAACCGTGATGCACCAGTGACGCTGACGATTGGCGACGAGAGCTTGTTGCCAGGGTTTGAGCAAGTACTGATGAACCTACGGGCTGGCGATACGCGTAGCGCTCACCTTGACCCTGAGCAAGCATTTGGTGAGTGGAATCCTGATAACATCCAGCATTTTAGTCGTACCCAATTTGCCTTGGTCACTGACAATCCTGAAATCGGTATGTTGGTCGAGTTTGAAGACAAAGGTAAAAACACCCTGCCTGGTACCATTAGCGCTATCAATGACGACGAAGTAGAAGTCGATTTTAACCATCCACTTGCCGGTCAATCGGTACTTTTTAAAGTTAAAATATTCCAAGTCACCCCACCGGGCGTCACGGGTATCAAACTGATGTAGTATAAAAATAGCTCTATATTAAAATTAAAAAGGACAGAAAAATGCAATATCAAACACTGCCGCAGCTCAATGAAAAAGTCTCAAAAATTTGCTTAGGGACGATGACGTGGGGACAGCAAAATAGCGAAAGCGATGCGCATGCACAGATGGATATGGCGCTTAGTGCAGGTGTGAACTTTTGGGATACCGCCGAGATGTATCCATCACCGCCTGATAAAGACAAACAAGGCGATACCGAACGCTTTATGGGCACGTGGTTTAACAAAACCAAACAGCGTGACAATGTCATTCTTGCCAGTAAAATATCACCGATGAATTTTTTACGTGACGGTCAAACACGCTTTAATGCTGCGCATATCAGTAGCGCCATTGATAGCAATCTCGAACGTTTGCAGACCGATTATATTGATATCTATCAGCTACACTGGCCTGAGCGTCAAACCAACTATTTTAGCCAGCTCGGTTATACTGAAGAGATGGCAGCGCAGTCGCTAGATGATTTGACGCCTTTTTTAGAAACCATCCAAGCATTAAATGATGAGATTAAAAAAGGTCGCATTCGCGCTTATGGATTATCAAATGATACCGCCTGGGGTCTGATGCGCTACCTGTGGGAAGCGGAAAAAAATGGTTTAATCGCGCCTATCACGGTGCAAAATCCTTATAGTTTGCTAAACCGCGTATATGAAGTTGGCATGGCAGAGATTGCCCATCGTGAAAATGTTGGTTTACTTGCCTACTCGCCGCTTGGTTTTGGGGTATTGTCTGGTAAATATCTTGACGGTAAACGTCCTACTGGCGCGCGCTTGACAATGTATGACCGCTTTGCCCGTTATACCAATGAAGAAGCAAAAGCCGCCACTGCTCAATACGCTAAAATTGCTGCTGACGCTGGTTTGGATATGGCGCAAATGGCATTGGCCTTTGTTAATTCGCGCTCGTTTGTCACCAGTAATATCATTGGGGCGACCACCACTGAGCAGCTGCAATCCAATATTGATAGCATCAACTTAACTTTAAGCGCAGACGTCTTAGCCGCTATCGAAGCGGTACATACCCAGCATCCTAATCCATCACCATAGTTTTCTGGCGTTATAATCTGATGTTTTTCAGGGTTTAATAAGCTAAACTGCCAGTATTTGCATAGTAAAGAAAAAGGCGCAAACCTTAGTATTGACTACTAAGATTTGCGCCTTTTTTATGACTACTTTTCTGCTACTACTTTTTCTATTAAAACTTTTCTATTTTAGACCGTTTGATGCTTGCTTATACTTTAGCTACTTTCGTTAATACGCGTGAATGTAATTCAGCCAAGCCTTCCTGCATATGCGCTTGTAATAAATCAGTCAGCTCACTTTTGCTTAGGCCTTTAGGATCTATCGGCTCAAGCGGTAAGACAAAAGCCGTCACGTCTTTACTATCAAGCACTTTTTTTAGGCTATCTTTCATCGTCAGCTTACCGTAATAAGGTAACGCTTCACTCAAAGTGCCGTCCTTATTCACATAAGCAATCACCAACGGGCGTACCGGCACGTCAGCATCTATCGCCGCTTGTAGCAAAGTGCCATGGATACGCTTAATCTTTTTGCCATCGGTGGTAGTGGCTTCTGGAAAAAACATTACCGAAAAACCCTTGGTTAAAAAGGTGGCAATTTGGGCAGCGACCGTGCCGGCATCACCGGAACCACGCTCGATAAATACCGTACCTGCAGCATGCGCCAACTTACCAAATATCGGCCAATCGCCAATCTCAGCTTTCGATAAGAAAAAAGCAGGGCTTAGCGTACCCACTACCGGAATATCCATCCATGACACATGGTTAGAGACCCATAGACCGTGGTGCTGCTCTACGCGCTCGACTGCCACAACCTGTACACCAAAAGAGCCTGCCATTTTACGACAAAACGCTTGAATATAGCGCGGTAGTTTTTCGCGTGGCGGCTGTTTAAAGGCACCAATACGTTGGGCTGCGCGCAGTCCGCCAGCGATAGTAGTTGTCATGCCAGCGATTTGTTTGCCGCGACCTAGTTGCTGTTTGAGTGAAAAGCCTGACTTAGATTGGCTCATCTGTGTCCCTCGTGGTTAAAAACTTATGGGTTAAAAAATTCTTTATTAAAGAGCTTAGTGATTAAAAAGCCTATTACTTAAAAAGCTTAACGCTTAAAAAACTTATGATTATATCTCTTAAACAAGCGTCATGAGTATAACAAAATTTATTCATTCAGTGACGACTTGTGCACTGAGTTATGAGTGGCTTTTGTTAATATTTTGCAATAGTTAGCTATCAGCTCATTTTTACGCATCTCATTTTTACTTTACCACCGCTCGACAGATTAGCACGTTTAGAAAAGCCAACCTTGCCGTTAATAGCTTTCTTATGAGAACCTTCATACTTTCACTACTATATTATTTAATAATAAACCCTGTAACATAAAAGCATGGCTAATTGCGTTAATACGCTTTAATATCAAGTGATAAGACCACATATAGAGGGTCATATGAAGGCTATATCGACAGTTAATAAATCGATAACCGCCATCTATTTACTTAATGATATAGGTGATACTCTTTGGAATATTTTGAAAGACATGAAGGTGGCGAGCGCGCCATTATAGTACATTTAGACATCCGCCAAATTCAAGATCCTGATGATCTTAACGAATTTGAGCTGCTTGCAGATTCGGCAGGTGCTGATCGCTTGGCACTGGTCACAGGCTCACGTGCACGTCCTGATGCCAAATACTTTGTTGGTAGCGGTAAAGCACAAGAAATAGCAGAATTGGTGCGCGAACATGACGCTGATATCGTCCTTTTTAATCACAATTTATCGCCATCACAAGAGCGTAATATTGAAGCTTTGGTACAATGCCGCGTCCTTGACCGTACAGGCTTAATTTTAGATATCTTTGCGCAGCGTGCCCGTACTTACGAAGGTAAGCTGCAAGTTGAGCTTGCGCAGTTAAATCATTTATCGACGCGCTTGGTGCGTGGTTGGACGCATTTGGAGCGTCAAAAAGGCGGTATCGGTCTACGTGGACCCGGTGAAACCCAGCTTGAAACAGATCGTCGCTTATTACAAGTACGTGTAACTCAGCTAAAAACCAAACTTGAAAAAGTACGTCAGACTCGTGCCCAAGGTCGAGCACGTCGGCAAAAATCAGACGTGCCAACGATCTCACTTGTTGGTTATACCAACGCTGGTAAATCTACCCTATTCAATCGTTTGGTTGATGAAAACATTTATGCGGCAGATAAGTTATTTGCCACGCTTGACCCAACGTTACGTCGTTTAGACTGGCAAGGTGTTGGTCGCGTCGTATTGGTCGATACGGTGGGTTTCGTTCGTCATCTGCCACATGAGCTGGTCGAGTCGTTTCATGCAACACTAGAAGAAACGTTAGAAGCCGACTTATTGCTGCATGTTATCGATTCATCTAGTGAAGATATGCACGAGCAGATTCAAGCGGTTAAAGATGTGTTGGCTGAAATCGATAACGATGTGCCTGTGCTCAACGTATATAATAAGATTGATTTGACCGATGAGCCTGCACACATTGGCTATGCTAAGGAAGGTCAGCCAAATCGAGTTTATGTCTCTTCTCGTCAAAACCTCGGTATGGAAGAGCTGTCACTTGCTGTCCAGCAACTATTAATGGGTACTTTGACAACCTTTGATTTGACCCTGCCTTATAATGCGGGTCAATTTAAAAATACCTTGTATGAGCTTGGGGTGATTTTGGAAGAAAGCTACGACGACAATGGTCATGAATGCTTAACCATTCGTCTACCAAGTGACAGGCTCAAGCAGCTACTGGGTCAAGCCAATTTAAAACCATTAGATGTATTGCCGTTAGCACAGGCAACGCTGCTGATGCCGATACTTGAAGAGTTTGAACAGATTGATGAAGAAATTAACACTAATGAAGAAGAATCTTTAACGGCAGAAGAAGAAAACGCTTTTGCTGAATTTGAAGCATTAAATTCCGCGGCCCAAGAATCTGATTCGCAAAGTTAAATAGATTCGCTTTAAACCATTCAATCTAAAATAAATCTTGAGAAAAGGACGCTATTGTTTGATAGCGTCCTTTTTATATGCCCTGTGCTTAGTCACTATTTTATAGGAGATTTAAAACCTGCATCATATCCTCATCGCACCTGCAATCCATGCTTAGGCTTTATTAGTTTGCTTACTCTCTATATAATCAGGCAATATGCTTGCATTAAAATATCTCTGGAAAATATACCAGTAACGTTTAATTGCTAGGTTTCGCAATTAATAATGCTATGTACTTCTATGAGCTCCCATTTATACCCTCTCTTGTTATATTTTATTTGGCCAAAATTATTTATGAAGCCTTCCTCTTCTTCAAACATACCCTTATGGACGGCGTTAATATTAACGCTGATAATGGTTGTGGTGGTTCGTGAGTCTGCCGTCATTGTTTGCCAATTGGCCGGTATCGAAAAAGCTGCCAATATTGTCGGTTTGCTGACCATGTTTGTCATCTTGCTGATTTGGCGGCTCATAAAAGGGCTGCCCAGTTGGCTAACCCAAGCAAGCAACACCTTATTGGTTGATAGTGGCTTTGCTTTTTTACCCGTTTCTGCCGGCGCAGGCTTGCTGCTATTCGCATTAGGCGATGAGTTTTGGGGGGTGATGCTGACGATGATTATCAGTACACTTATCCCACTTTGGGGGCTGGCTATCCTTGCCAATCGGTCTCTTAATAACAGCAGTGATACAGACAATACGCTTAACGACAATACGAATATGACCAACAAGCAGAAGGGACAGCACTAAGCTGTAGGGACAAGGCAACGTTATGAGTTTTAGTAGTGTATTTACAGCAACCCTTGCTGCGATATTATTAACCTTGGCAGCGCACGTCATTGCTCGCGTCCTTGCGCGCAAGCTGTCATGGTTGCCCATGGTCATCACCGCATTGGTATTAGTGTTGCTGTTTTTATTTATTTTACAATGGGATTACAACCATTATTACAGCGTGGCAAAACCGGTATTTGACCACTTATTAGGCTATGTGACGGTATTATTGGCTGTACCGTTGGCAGCGATGAACTTTAAAGGCTTGCCGGTCAAAAAACTCACCATGATTGTGGCGCTGGCAAGTTTGGTTGGCGCCTTGCTACCCATGTCATTGGCGTATCTGTTTTCACTTAGTGATGAGACCATCTTGGCCTTTGCCACCCGTTCAGTGACCACACCAATTGGTCTTAGTGTGGCAGATTTGATTAAAGCCCCGCTGGCAATGGCAAACTTAATTATTATTGTCTCAGGAATCATTGGCGGTACTTTAGCGCGCTTCTTATTTCGCGGTGTTGACGATGACCGCGCCAAAGGCTTAGCACTTGGCTTAGCCGCCCATGCATTTGGAACGGTAGAAGCGTGGCAAATCAGTCATACTGCTGGACGCTATGCTGCATTTGGCTTAGCCGTTAATGGTTTAGTCACCGCTATTTGGGTACCTATCTTTATTAGTGCGTTATCGTCTTGAAATGATTTAAGTTAAATGTAAACACAAAGCCCATCATCCTTGATGGGCTTTAACTTTTACCTAAGCTTATTTTACAGACCTTTTTAGCTTCATGTCTTAATGAGTTTTATAGCAAAGATAAAGACGAAAACCTCGCCATTATCAGCTACTGAGTAGCATCCCTTCTATTACCATCTTGATTTCATTCAATTTTTTTTACAAATTAAAATAACTTTTGACTGCGCGTGCACGCATTCAGATGTGGCAAAAACTTATTTTGTGTTATAGTAAACAACTATTATTTTTTGTATCTATTGCAAGTGGTTTTGTTAGACGTGAATTCGTAGGTAGTCGCCATATTTGGTTACTATAAAATCCTACAGACGCGATAACCGCTTTGACGCGCGACCTGACGCGCTTATAGGCAAAGCAATTTGCTATTACTCGATAAAAAGTGATAACCCTATGATAAATATTGCACCTTTAATGACGCGCTGCTTGTCTCCCGTTTTACTGACAGCTATTGCCTTCTCTAGCCTCCCTATCGCCGCTCAAGCAGGCAATATGTATATCTACAAAGACAAAGGCGGACAAGTACTCCTTACCAACGTCAATCCTAGCGGTAATTTTGATAAATTTAACAAAAAAGTAAAAACCACCTATTATAAAGATTCTAACGCTTACAATGCTGGTAGCAATGCTAGTGCTGATTACGGTAGCAGCACTGCAAGTAGTAGCAGTGGCCGCAACTCTTATGATAGCTATATCCGTGCTTCAGCCGAGCGTCATGGCGTAGATCCTGCGCTGATGAAAGCCATGATGCATACCGAATCTGCGTTTAATCCCAATGCTCGCTCACCTGTCGGTGCCCAAGGTTTGATGCAGCTGATGCCAGCTACTGCCCGCCGCTTCAAAGTCAGTAATCCTTGGAATCCTGCCGATAACATCGAAGGCTCAGCGAAATATATCGCTTGGCTGATGCGCCGCTTTAACAATAATGTTGAGTTTGCCGTGGCTGGTTATAATGCTGGTGAAGGTAACGTCGATAAATACAATGGCATTCCACCGTTTAAAGAGACGCGTAACTATGTCAAAAGTGTGATGAGCCGCTATCATAGCCTATATAAAAACGATTCAGGTTTATCTGGCAATACGATGAACGCCAGTAATAGCAATAACACCAATAATAATGGCGGTGGCATGCAAAACGTCAGTTATGGCACCAGTAGTAATACCAACAGTGCCAGTTACGCCAACTCTGCTTACTTAGCACTACGTTAATATTGATAATTGATATTCACACTCAGCATAAATAGCTTATTTTTTGAAGCTTTCAGAAGTAAACAAACACAAAAAAGCCCGTTATTGATATAACGGGCTTTTTCACGATTTATACTACTTATCTTATATTACTTAAAATTACTTGCTAGCAGCTTGAGCAGCAGCAACTTCAGCAGCAAAGTCTTCTTGCTTCTTCTCGATGCCTTCACCAACTTCTAGACGTTTGAAATCAAGTACTTTTACGCCTTCAGCTTTTAGTACGTCACCAACTTTTTTCTCATTGTCCATCACGTATGGCTGACGTAGTAACGTTACTTCGTCTAGGTACTTACGTAAGCCACCTTCGATCATTTTTTCAACGATGTTGTCAGGCTTGCCAGACTCTTTCGCTTTTGCTTCGATGATGTCTTTTTCGCGTGCTAGTACATCAGCATCTACGCTTTCATCATCTACTGCAACAGGGTTGAATGCTGCAATGTGCATTGCAAGGTTTTTACCCGTGTCTGCACTGCCGCCTTCGTAAGATACAACCACACCGATACGTAGACCGTGACGATATGCAGCAATGTTAGCGCCTTCAAGTACTTCAACACGGCGGATTTGAATATTTTCACCGATTTTTTGTACTAGAGATACACGTGCTTCTTCAACCGTTTGACCACCGCCATAAGGTAATGCAGAGATAGCTGCAACGTCAGTCTCATTGTTTTCTAGCGCGATATTTGCGACTTTTTCTGCAAATGCAGTGAAGTTTTCATCTTTTGCAACGAAGTCAGTTTGGCAGTTAACTTCTAACAAGAATGCTTTGGTGTCGCCTTGAGCGATGATGATAGCGCCGTCAGCTGCGATGTTACCGGCTTTTTTAGCCGCTTTCGCTTGACCTGATTTACGTAGGTTATCAATAGCAGTTTCAACATCACCATTTGACTCTTCTAACGCTTTTTTACATTCCATCATGCCAAGACCAGTACGGTCACGCAATTCTTTTACCATTTTGGCAGATACTTTTACTTCTGACATAAGAGTTACCTTTTATTATATACATGAATATTGTTATGTAGGGGTATGCTTAAAATCTATTCGATAACTTGATTAATATCAAGTCGACATTACTCTTAATATTAGACTTAAGCCTTAATAAAACCACTCATATTTAATGATTATTTATATCATCAAAAAAGCAATATGGCTCGTATAGACGATAATACTCGCCCAATCATGACACGCTTATTAATTTTGACCATAAACCATTAAGAGCAAGGCATGACGAGTAAAACTACATCATGCCTTTTATGAGCTTATATGCTGTTAATAACCTTATATGAATGCTGACAAGATAACTATCAAGACATCGTTACAAAGTTAAACCTTAGCGGTCAGCGATTTATTCTGCTGGAGTTGCAGCAGCTTCTTCAGCTTTAGCTTCAACTGGCGCTTCTTCAGCAGCAGCAGGTGCTTCTTGGTCAGCTTTACCACCAGCTTGAGTTTGTGCGTATTCTTTACCAGCGATAATCGCATCAGCCATAGAAGTTACGTACAAAGTCACGGCACGGATAGCATCATCGTTTGCTGGGATGATGTAATCAACGTTATCTGGGTTAGAGTTAGTATCAACGATACCGATAACTGGAATACCTAGGTTTTTAGCTTCTTTAATAGCGATCGCTTCATGATCTACGTCTACAACGAAAATTGCGTCAGGTAGGCCGCCCATGTCTTTGATACCACCTAGTGAACGCTCAAGTTTTTCCATATCGCGAGTACGCTCTAACGCTTCACGCTTAGTAAGCTTAGCGAAAGTACCGTCTTCTGCTTGTTTTTCTAGCTCTTTTAGACGGTTGATTGACTGGCGTAGTGTTTTCCAGTTAGTCAACATACCACCTAACCAGCGATGGTCAACGTATGGCATGCCAGCGCGTGCTGCTTGCTCAGCGATGATACCGCTTGCTGCGCGCTTAGTACCCACGAACAATACTTTGTTTTTCTTAGCAGCTAGGCCGTTTACGTAAGTCAATGCTTCGTTAAACGCTTTTACCGTGTGCTCTAAGTTAATGATATGAATCTTGTTACGGGCACCAAAAATATATGGACCCATTTTTGGATTCCAAAAACGCGTTTGGTGACCAAAGTGAGCGCCGGCTTGTAGTAAGTCGCGCATTTCGATTTTGGTTGGATTCTTTGTAGCCATGTTAAATGTCCTGTTGGTTGGGTTATGCCTCCACATCACAAAAACTGCCTATCTAGCGACACGCATCTGCCCTTGTTAATGCTCATCAATAGCGCATTAAGCCAATAGTAAATTTGGGCAAATTAATCAAGTCGCCAAACACCCAGCAATTTTTTGCCATGATGTGTGTGTCATTGGTTGATGGGTTGGTTTAAAAAACTAGCTATGATTTGAAAGTATAGAATACTAAACGCTAAAAAATAGCTGGGCTGTATTTTAGCATATAAGTGAGAGTGACTGCTAGCGCTAGCATGATATTTAAGGAGATGATATTCCATAAAAAAACGACGTCTAAACGTCGTTTTTAATTGTTAGTTTTGCTTATAGCATCACTAGCTATCAGTGCTGAGCGTTAAGCTAAGCGATAGAAATACCAATAACAGCCTTGTAGCCGCGCCACGTGAAAGGCGTGACATAGCTTTGGCGGTCTTTTGGCAAATAAGGAATGCTCGGTATACCTTCAATAATCTTGGGCGGTGAAATAATAAAATCGGCACCAAACTCAGTGCGGGCGTTACCTGAGATGGTATTTGCCATCTCACCCAATAAGTCTTTCATCATCGTAATAGACGAGTCAGGCTCACCCATTACTTTGATTACTTCCCGCAAAATATTGCTCGGGGCGCTGACATATACGCAACCTTCAAGCGGTCCAGAGATTGTAATCATACCGCTATAATCATAACCCACGGCATTTTTATTACTGTTTAAATACGGCGTATCAATCACCACTGGCTCATCATCAATCTGCGCGAAAAATGCACTGATTGAACTTAAAAAGACGCCTAACTTGTCTACATTAACCATAATAGTTTATTGTCCATATCGATCATCATTGGGGTTGGATTTAGTCTTGCAAACAAACCACAATCTCCCCAATTTGACCTCGCCAGCTTACTGGAATGATAAAAGAACGCCCATTTTTAGGCAAAATAATGCTTTGCGGTGAGCCTTTGAACACTAACGGTACAGAGATATGAAACTCTGCACCAAACTCGTTGCGGGCATTACCAGATACAGTGTTAGCGACCTCTCCTGCCAGATCCACCAAATTATCTTCGCTTTGATCGGTTTCACCCATGCTATCTAGGATACTGGCCAATAACGCGCTGGTAGCAGAAAAGTAAACCACGCCTTTTTGTACCCCTGAGATACCGATGACGCCTGTATAATCATGCACTTTAGGCTGCTGATTTTCTAGTAAATAAGGGGTATCAACAACCAACTCTTCAGTACCAAACTGATTAAAGTAATTGGTAATGATACTCACAAAAATTTGTAACTTTTGCTCTTTCATAATGTGTGTTCTTTAATAAGATATTTACTTAATTTATTAGGGCGTGTCCTAGCGGCTAGTCTTGTACAAGCTCATACAAAGACTCTACCAGCTCTTCTTCTGAAAAAGGCTTGCATAAGAAACCACTCGCACCCAATGATAATGCCTCAATACCAGTCGATTTATCAGACAACGCCGACACCACTAAAATCCGCACTTCAGGGTCAATCGCAATGATTTTTGCAATACATTCAAGTCCATCCATTTGTGGCATGGTTAAGTCCATGGTCACCACATCAGGACGATGAATATTGAATTTTTCGACGGCTTGGACACCGCTGGTTGCCGTAGCAACCAACATAAACTGGCCAGAATCATAAGCACGCTGAATACGGTTTCGAATGATATTTGAATCATCCACAATCATTAATTTGTACATAATGTCTCTATTGTCCTTAATTACGCAGCAGGCAAGGTGATGATAAAACGGGTCATTTTTCCAAGCTCAGTATTAACGTTAAGCTTTCCGTTGTGCTCTTTGACCAACGCCTTGATGACGTCTAAGCCCACACCGCGACCGCCATCTTCATCGGCATGTTCTTTGGTTGAGAAACCAGAAGAAAATAGCGTTTTGAGTAATTCGCCTTCAGTAAGTGCGCTTGCGTCTGCATGACTAAAGTGCCCTTCGGCAATCAGCTTATTACGAATGCCTTCATAGTCGATACCTTGACCGTCATCTTGCAAGGCGATGATTAGACTTTGATTATCACGCTGCATCTCTAAGTCAATACTACCGATTGCAGACTTACCTGCTGACTGACGCGCTTCAGGTGATTCGATACCATGTACTACCGCATTACGTAACAATTGAATACTGATCTCTTTGATCGGTTGTTTGAGGCGTTCAGGAATATTTATATGTGCTAAATTATGACCGTTAAATTGAATTCTCTTGCCCTGTCTTACCGCAATATCTTTGGCAAAATCTTGATAATAAGATAAATACTCGTCATCTGACTCATCGCTCAAATCAACTTCACTACCGCCACCGAAATTTATGTTAGTGATAGCAGTATCTGCTACTTGGGCTTGGACAATGCTTGGTTGTGGTTCAGTCTTTACTGGCGATACAGGTTTTGCATTACTGTTAGCTTTTGGCGCTGCCTGATTAATACGCTCACCTAACGTTTCAATGGTGTTCGATAGGCTGAGTAAGTCATCCAAATGTACGGCGAGCGGTAAGAAGTTATTGCCCGATAGCTTGCCCTGATTTTGCAGCGCATCAAGCTTGTCTTCTGCGTCTGATGCAATTTTGGTAAAGCTGTGTAGCTTAAGCGCCGACGCTTCACCTTTTAAGCTGTGCATTTCGCGATAAATCGCATTGAGCTTACCTTCAAGCTCAAATTGCGAGCTGCCAGGGTTTTTCAAAATATTGTTCATCTTATCGATATGAACTTTGGTATTGTTAATAAATTCATTAATGATTTTTGGATTCACATTTAAGATGGTCGTCAACATCTCAATCTGCATGTCATTTTGCGAACGCTCTTTTTCTAGGCGCTGTTCTAGATAAACAGCATCTGAGACGTCATTAACGTTGACCAGAATACGGGCAATGTCTTTATCTTCATAAACACGTGAAAACTTAAAGTCTAGGAAGCGGCTCGTGGTGCTCTCTTCTCCAGATGCGTTGTGTAGCATGACTTTATGCAATGGGTTTAAAGAATCAACCAATTTTTCTTTGACACGTGGGTTATATAGTTGCTCAATAAATTGACGCGTGGTTTTCAAATCTTTGTCTGAAATACGACCGCGTAGTACATCGGCAAAGTTTTCACCTGACAATCTTTCTTCACCAATAATGCCGTTTAGGGCGCGTGAATGCTGCTGACCAATATTCAAATCTTTATCTAACAAGAATAGACCCGTATTTACGGTTTCCATGATTTCTTGCGTTTCGCGGCGAGCAGCCAATGCTTCCGCATCGGTATCACGCAGACGGCGTACAAAGAAGAATACAAAGATTAGGAAGTAAGCAAAAATAGCTGCAACCCCTAATATCTGAATCAGACGTATGGTGTCTGCTTGGCGTTCAGCGTTGATAAACACTTCATCAGTGAGCTGGTCTAACGAATCATTAATGAGCAAACTTGAAGTCTTTGCCTGCTCTACTGCTTGAGTCAATTCATCAGATGAATCAACCATGATATTATCAGCGTCTTTTAGGTAGGCTTGAATTTTAGGTTCTAAAAGCTGCCATTGCTCATTAGCTGCAGTAATCTGCATCTGAGACTGACTATTAATTTTTGGTAAATTATAGCTTTTACCATCAATGTCGGTGATTTTTCCACCTTGTTCAATCGCATTAATAGAGCTGGTAATGAGGGTTGTATTTTCTTCCAAACGCTCTAAAACTCGTTGGATATGTGGTGAACTGGTGTCTTCGCCATAACTACTATCTAAGTCAAATAAGTCTTTAATTACCGCTTGCGCGCTATTGGCGACTTGGTTAGTTTGGTCAATTAAGACAGTATTTCTTTCAAGCAAGCTTGATGTATAGAAAGTAAATGCCAGCAGTGCGCCAATCAAAGATAAAAACAGTGCAATTGAAATAATTAGACTGTGATAGCGTTTATTGTCAATATTATGTGAGGTTGCCATCTTCTCTAAGCTCCTTTATTCGTTTGCTGAGTGGTCGTATTGCTAGTAGCAGGAGCAGTTCCGCCCAACCATTTTTGCTCAATCTCTTTGAACTTACCTTTCTCTTTAAGCTTAGTAATACCTTCATTAATTGTCTTAATAAGCTTAGCATTGCCTTTTGCCATCAATATTACTTGTTGGGCTGAGGGATTGTCTTCACCTTCATAAGGAACGATAGTGACCTTATGTTCAGGATGGTTTTTTGCCGTATATTGTAAGATGGGTAAATCATGCAAAATTACGTCAACTTTCCCTTGCATGAGGTCTTCAAATAGCAGGAATGCTGTGCTTTCAGTGGTCATTTGACTATATTTGCCCATTGCTTTGAGCTGATCATCTTGCTTTGAGCCTTCCATAGCAGCGACATGCATACCTTGCAAATCTTCTATTCCATTAATTTTCACATTGCTTTTGGCATACATGATTGAGGATGGATTAAAGAAATAAGTATCAGATAAATCATACTTTTCAGCACGGTCGTCTTTGTAGGATATGCCTGATATCGCTAAATCACGACCACCTGATGCCACGCTATCAAACATGTTTTGCCAAGTCTCTTTATAAAACTCGACCCTGAATCCCTGTTCTTCACCGATAGCACGAATTGAATCGATATCTATACCTTGCATATTGCCGTAGTCATCTTGGAAAGAAAACGGAGGCATCGTGCCTGTAGTCGCAACTTTTATCACTGGCGCTGTGGCAGGTAGCTGACTGACGAAGTTGTCTTTATTATCGTTAGCAGCATTGGCATTGACACTCTCTTGAGTAGTAGAGTTACTACATCCAAACAGACCTACACTCAACATAATCGGTAACACTCGATATAACTGCTTCATATACTATCCTTATGCCTCGGCTTTATATTGCAAATCAAAGAAAACAATACTGAAAACTACTGTAATGTTTTCACAACAATCTATTACAATAAGTTACGCTCGATAATAATTGAGCAAGTCTACTATTGCAATAATTTTGTTTAGCTATAGCGTACATATTTTTATATATGACAATAAACATATATAAAAATATTATGAGTAAATGAAATTATTGCTCTAATATTTAATAAACATATATCCATTAGAAATAGATTAACTAATGTAATAGATAGATAAAAAACGGAAAACAACAAAAGGAGCAGACATAAAAAAAGTATTCAGGCATTTTATACGCACTGAATACTTTTTTTATAAGTTAAAATTAAATGAAATTTATCGGTTAATTATTCTGCATTATCCAAATTCAAATTACGGTCTATTTGCCAAATTAAATAAGTACCAAGACTCATCAGCGCAAACATCGCGATACCGATTTTCAATACTGGATTGACGGGGAATAAGTTTAATAATAAACCGCCGAAAATACCGACTGAAAACATCAACGAGCCTTGTAGAGCACTGGCCATACCAGCGCGGCGTTTTTGGAAAGCGAGCGCGATCGCCGATGCGTTTGGCTGCGTCAAACCTAAACCGGCAATACAGAAGAAAATACAGGCTAAAACCAGGGGCAGCCAAGCATCGGTGCCAAATACAATACCAAGGGTAAATAGCGCTCCCGCTGAGATGACCTGCATCATCGCCCCAAAACGCAGAATACTCAAAATACGGAAACGATTGGTTAGCCATTGATTAAGCTGGGTTAAACCCACAAACCCTGCCGCATTCATGCCAAACAACCAACCGAAATGCGTCGCTGACATGCCGTAGGTATCCATGATTAATTCAGAAGCAGAGCTGATATAGACAAACATTGCCCCCATAAGTAGCCCGCCACCAATCGCTGGATAATTAAAAGTCGGGTCTTTTAATAAATCCCAATATTGACTGAGCACTTCTCTAGCAGGACGAACGTTACGGTTTTCTTCGGTGAGCGTTTCAAAAAAGAAAAACTTGGTCAGCAACAAGTTTAACGTGCCAAAGGCCGCCAAAAACCAGAAGATAGAATGCCAGCTGAAAAATTGTAAGAATACAGCACCCAGTGACGGCGCTAATATCGGCGCTAAACCCATCACCAATATCATGATAGAAAAGGCTTTCGCCGTTTGCTTAGCAGTCAGGCGATCACGAATAGCGGCACGGGTAACGACCGCGCCAACACAAGCACCGAGCGCTTGCAAGGTACGACCGACAAACAATACGTATTCATTATCGGTAGTTGCACAAATAATAGAGGCAATCACATATAAAGTCATGCCTATATATAAAGGTTTGACGCGTCCAACGCGATCACTAAATGGGCCATAAAACAGCTGACCAAATACCAAACCGACAAAATAAGCAGGAACAGAATTGGCCATAAATGCCGTTGAGACACCAAAATCATCTGCCATCGACGGTAATGCGGGCAGATACATATCAATCGATAATGGTCCGACTGCAACAATAAGCCCAAGCATCATAATCCATGCAACAGGCAAATCAGCAGAGCGCACTCGGTCTGCAGCATTCGGTTTATTAGGCAGGGAGGATTTTGGAGCAGACATAGTTAGACCATATGATAGAGTGATTATTATTTTATTATTGATGCCTGATTTGTTTTGTAACTTTAATAAGCTTTTATTTTAAACCAAGCCTTTTTTAAAATAACTTCTATAAGCAATCATGCATACTGACAGGCAGCAACGCAAAAAGATATTCAGGCAGCGACGCAAATAGACTACAAAAACAGATAATGCTATATTGCACTATCTGCTTGTAATTCAATAGATGCTTGATGTGAATAAAATAAGCCTGTATCACTCAAATACAGTGTCGAAATATGACTCATTTGTCTAACGGAATTGACGTTTGCCAAAAGCGGTACTGGCTTGCTTGGCTTTTCTAAGTGCCAGCTTACGGTTACGACCAAACATCATTTTTAATTGCCAGATTTTTTCTTTATATAGCGTTGTGGCTGGCTGTTGGAACATGGCGTTAATAACGCGTTTACTTGCTAGCACTGCATCGGGTGAACGCTCAGCAAACTCAGCGGCAAGCTTTTGTGCCTGCTCAAGTGGCGTCTCACTACAATGGCTGACCAGACCAAGCGCTTTGCCTTCCTCAGCATCCACGGTACGAGCCGTCATTGCCAGCTCTTTTAAGATATCAGCGCGTACGACGCCAAACCCTGATTGGGTCAAGCCCATGTCAGGAACCAGCCCCCACTTGGCTTCCATAATAGACAATTTGCAATCAGGATGGCTGATGCGCACATCACAGGCCAGCGCCAGTTGCAGACCTGCACCGATGCAGTAGCCCTCTAAAACCGCAATCACTGGCACGGGGACATCACGCCAAACCAAGCAGACGCGTTGAAATAGACTTTGCCAAGGTTTAATAAGTTCCCATAACGCAAAGGCTTGGTTTTTAGGATGGTTTAAATCGCCTAAATCGATACCAGCACAAAACGTGCCTTCAGCGCCATTAAGAATCACCGCGCGTATGCTTTTATCTTTACTGATACGACCGGCGACTGCTATCAACTCTTCGACCACTTTAAAACTCATGGCATTCTTTTTTTCAGGTCGATTGATGGTCACCGTTAATATATTGTTATTGGCGCTGACTTGTAATGTCTCATACTGGTAAGTGGCAATAGCGTGCATAATCATCCTTAATAATAAATAAAACAAATGTAATGGTTGGTACTCGGATTAATATTAACAGCCTTGTACTAACCCTTCCTTATCAATAACTGACTGCTAGGGTATCGTTTATCATCAAGATCATCTAATTTCTGTCTCACCCCTAGCTCATTTTTGCCTTAGCACTATAAAACCAGCTGTCCTAAATCATTTTCCACGTCATATCATTTTCACTTAGACGGTGATAATTAAGCTGCGGATAAGCCGATAAATCCAGTGTTTGTAAGTTATTTAACGCGGTCAATAGCGCATCATAATAAGGCTCGAGCATCGCAAATTGGGCGGGCGTGGTATGTTGGATATTTAATAAGCATTTATCCTCTAAATCTTGGCTGGCCTGACGTAATTGCGGCACGCCTGTATAACGACTGCCACCTAATATACGATGGGCAATTTGCGCAAGCGTACTGCGGTCGCGACTCTCCCATGCCTGCATCAAAGCTTGCTTTTCATCATTAATGGTATCGAGCATCATAATAATCAGCTTGGCAGCCAAATCAGGTTTATTGGCTGAACGCGTTAAGGCATCTTGCCAATTTAAAATCTCTGAGGTATCAAGGGTATTTATACCCAAATCTGTATTATTTTGACTTAGTATTGTATTTATCTTTTGCTCATCTTTAGCATTCTGTGTCATTTTATAAGGTGGAGAAACCAATGGTGTTTGACCCTGCTCTTGATAACGCAAATTCTCATAGCGCGGTTGGGTTTCGCGCGGTGTCTCGCGTCTATAATCCTCACGCGGCTGACTATCACGCAAGTAATCATCGCGAATTTTCTTCAGCGATAAAGGTCGGGTGATTTTTGCCGGACTTACCGCTTCAGTATCACTATTAGAATTAGCATCGTTATGATTATTATCTCCTCTAATGATCGGATAATTCGGTGCTGTCAGACCTGTATATGCCGTTAAAGCGTCCTGCGTTAATGTATTGTTTAAATTAGGGCTTTGTAAGTCAGTGCTAGGCAAATTTTTAGCGTGTAAATCATCATTAGTAAGAGCGGTTACTGGCGGTACTGAAGTGGTACGACCAAGCCATTTTTGCAGCACTTGTAGTAATTGTGGCTGGCTAATAGGCTTACCGACATAATCATTCATGCCGCTAGCAATCAGCTTTTCTCGCTCATCAGCTAAGCCATGAGCGGTCAAGGCGATAATGGGAATATGATGATCAGGTGTTTCGATATTACGGATTTGGCGCGCTGCTTCATGCCCTGACATACGCGGCATTTGAATATCCATAAATATCAAATCAATACTGCTTTTGTGCACCGCATTGCCTTTATCATCTGTCGTAGCATCGTCAAGATGTAATGAGCCAACCGCCGATTTATTGACATCGTCGCGGGCCTCGGCTTTAGATATCTGGGTCTTTTTCGACAAACTTTGTTTTTCAGTTTTAGCGTTTTTGATATGCTTGGTTTGCTGTTTACTAATAATTTCTATCGCATCAAAACCACTACTGGCAGTAATCACATGGATACCAAGCTCACTTAGTAGCGCATCAAGCACCAGTAAGTTTGGCAGATGATCGTCGACGGCTAAGACAGTAACGCCCTTCCAGCGTGGCTCTTGAACGCCACTCGGAGCGCTGCGTTTTTGCGTATCAAGCATCGCATAGAGCTGCCTTTTATCTAATGGCTCATACAAAATATTGGCATGATAACGATTGAGCAGCGCTTGGTCAGCGGCAACTTGATAGCCAAACACCGCCAGCTTACCCTGATAATGCAGGCGAATCTGTTTGAGTAGTGCCATCATATCGTCTTGCGTATCATCATCAACGATGACCCAATCCCAATAGTTGCCGCGCTCTTTGAGCGACTCAAGTACGCCCGGTAAAGAGTTGGCTTGGGTTAGGGTAATCGGTAAATGTTGCAAACTGGCCTTAAGGACCTGTATAGACGCGGTATGATTGATCCAAACCAGCACATTAAATTCGTCCGTATCGCTGGCAAGCGGCGCGAGCACTGGCAACTCAATAGTTTGCCCAGTCGCCGCCTCTAAAACATCGACATGGGCTGGCATTCGAAACCAAAATGTTGCTCCTTGGTTAGAGATATTTTCTTGTACATTGTCATAAAAGCCAATATCGCCGCCCATCAGCCGTGTTAATTGCTTAGAGATGACCAGACCCAAACCGGTACCACCATATTGACGCGTGATCGACGGATCACCTTGACTAAAGCTTTGAAAGAGCATTTTTTGGTCAGATAATGAAATCCCTTTACCGCTATCTTGCACACTAATCATCAAGTAATTGTCGCGATGATCGTCTAAGCTAACGCGGACGACCACATCACCGCTGTCCGTGAATTTAATCGCATTACCAACAATATTGGTCAGTACTTGTTTAAGACGCAGGGCATCGCCGTTGATACGCATCGGCACGTCGTTATAAAACAGCACCGCCATGCGCAGACCTTTTTCTGCAGAGACTGGTGATAGCATATCGACCACATCATAAATGGTGTCATAAAGGTCAAACTCGTGACGATCAAGCACCAGTTTACCCGCTTCAATCTTGGAAAAATCCAATACATCATTCACGAGTGCCAATAAATGCGCCGACGATTTGCGAATGGTTTGCACGTACAAATCTTGTTCAGGATTAAGCTCACCGTGACGCGCAAGCAAATTAATAAAACCATCGATACTGTTTAATGGTGTGCGTAATTCATGGCTAATATTGGCCAAAAACGCTGACTTGGCTTGGCTGGTTGAAATTGCAGCATCACGGGCATTACGGATAGAGATGTTTTGCATCTCCATCTCGTCAAATGCTAAGCGCAAATCATCCTCAGTTTGCTCGGCATGATCTTTCAAATCTTGGAAGCTGGCATGTAAACGGCGTAAGGTCTTGACCAAATCTTGCTGTAATAAATTCAGCTCACCATTCGATTCAACCGGAATAGGCTGATAAAGGTTGTCCACGTGGGTACGTTGTAATTGCAAACGCAGCTCGTAAATCGGCGCAATCCAACGTTTTGAATAAATATTTAAGCTTAACAATAAAATCAAAATGGTAAATAAGCCGGTAATCGCCAGCGCCATGGCGATACGATAACGGGCAATATAAAGCGGCTCGTTATCCATATCGACCATTAGCCACACTTGCTGCCCGTCAAACTCACCCAAGGTACTACCGTAAGCTGTACCAATAGGCGTTGGCTTTTGCGATAAAAAAAGCTCTGATGAATCTATCAGTGGCCATGCCTCATCGATACCATAGCCGACACTGGCGAGTACTTCATTGTTTTGATTAATAATCGCAATACGCTGGACATGCTGCTCCGATTGCATGCGTCCTAGCCTATCTTGAATACCTTCTAGCGTCGCTGTCGCTGCTTGCGATTTATTGTCGGCCTTACCTTTACTATCACCCATTTCTGCCTGCTGCTTTTCTTGCTCTAATAGTTCAGGAACAAGCTCCGCAATCGCAGGCGTATAACGTATCAGCACTGCCTCTGCCAATACTTCTTGTTCAGAATTACTGGCGCGCATGGTTTCATAAAACACCAAAATACCACCTACCGCTGCCAATAAACAAATCGGCAAAAATACCAATATAATCAGCTGGCCATAAGCACTACTGGTATCAAAACGTTTTTTGTAAGCCATGCTGGGTTTACTCTCCACTGATATTGGGTACAGATATTATTGGTGATAGATATTGTACGATGCGCTTATGTGTTAATAATTGGTTAAGCACTAACAGCAAGCCATCAATGATAGCTTGAGATTATCTTAGCAGGATTCTATCAAAGACGGTTAGCCATTCATTGACTCATCTTCATTAACGAACGCTCATTAAGCAAGCGTTATTGCTCGAAAGGCTGCGTCTAATATTGATACCTCATTTTCATACGTTAATATAAATAAATGGAATTATGAATAAACAAGCTATCCTCAATAAAAACTTATGCATTAAGCGCAGCTGAAAACAAAATGATATAATGACGCAACTTTTTATTGCGTCACCCTCAATACCTGATAGTCATGAAGTACTGGCTTGTTAATGTCTTAGTACCTATCATTTAAACAGCGCCTATTAATAATTAATAAGGATACCTTATGTCCGCTACGGCCCAGTCAAACGCCAATTTTATTACGCAAATCACAGACCTTGCCGATTGCGTGGGTCAGACGCCATTGGTTAAGTTGCAACGTCTGCCTGAGCAAGAGCAGATTACTAATGGGGCCGTGGTACTTGCAAAGCTTGAAGGTAATAACCCTGCCGGTTCAGTAAAAGACCGTCCAGCGTTTAATATGATTTATCAAGCTGAGTTACGCGGTGATATTAAACCGGGCGATATGTTGATTGAAGCGACCAGCGGCAATACGGGTATAGCTTTAGCGATGGTTGCGGCGATGCGCGGTTATCCAATGACCTTATTAATGCCAACCAATTCGACCCAAGAGCGTAAAGACGCCATGACCGCTTACGGCGCGACGTTAATTGAAGTCGACGAAGGCATGGAAGCAGCACGCGATATGGCGTTGCAGATGCAAGCGGATGGTAAGGGTATCGTCTTAGACCAATTTAATAATCCTGATAATAAACAAGCACATTATCTGACCACCGGTCCTGAGCTATGGGCGCAAACTGACGGTAAAATCACTCATTTTATCAGCTCTATGGGCACCACCGGCACCATCACTGGGGTGGCTCAATATCTTAAAGAGCAAAATCCTGATGTTAAAATCATCGGTCTGCAGCCTGATGAAGAAGCTTCTATCGCCGGTATTCGCCGTTGGCCGGCTGCTTATATGCCGGGTATTTTTGAAGCCGACTTGATTAATGACATCATGGATGTCGATCAGCATGTCGCCGAAGTCTATATGCGCAAATTGGCCAAAACCGAAGGCATTTTTGCTGGCGTATCTTCAGGCGCTGCCGCTTGGGCAGCCGTCGAAGTCGCAAAAGCAAATCCAGATGCGGTCATTGCCTTTATCGTTTGTGATCGCGGCGATCGTTATTTATCAACCGGCTTATATAATGTTATCGATGACGATACTGACGACAGTAACGTGAAGATAGCCTAGATCGTGCAAAGTAAACAGTAGAAAGTAAGAAATAGAAAATACGCACAATGCAGCAGCATAAGCTAATAAATCATAAGCTCAGCAATTATAACTTTATCAATCATCAACCAAAGCTAATAGTTAGGTAGGATTATTTATGTCAAACGCCCTTTCGTCCAAACCTATCTTGGTTTTTGATATTGAGACGGTTGCCGATATTGAGGCTGCCCGCCGTATTTATCCGCAGTTGGCCGAGCTAAACGATGCCGATGCCTTAAGCGCATTGACGGCGCTGCGTATCCAAGAAGCAGGACATGATTTTATGCGTTTGCCCCTGCAGCGTATTGTCTGTATCTCTGCCCTTTATATTAAAGACGGTCTATTTTCTTTATTTTCTTTGACAGCAGATAAGTTTAGCGAAAAAGACATTCTGAGCAAATTTTTCCGTGCATTCAATGATCTTGAAAAGCTGCCGCAGCTGATTAGCTGGAACGGCTCAGGCTTTGATATCCCCGTGCTTATTTATCGTGCGATGCAGTATGACTTGTCAGCGCCGTGGTTGTTTGAAGAAGGCGAACGTATTAAAAACATGCGTTTTGATAATTATGTCAATCGTTTCCATACTCGTCATCTAGATTTGATGGACAGATTTAGCCAATACGGTGCCAGCCGCCGTGAAGCCATGGATATCGTTGCCAGTCTTTATGGACTACCCGGTAAAACCGATGTCGATGGCAGTATGGTTGGCGAGCTGGTAAGCAATGGCGATTGGCAAACGCTATCGATATATTGCGAATCCGATGTGATGAATACTTGGCTGATATATCTGCGTTGGTTACGGTTGACTGGTCAATTATCGTCAGCAGATTTTGAGGCCTGGCAGCAGCAAAGCCACGATTATTTGGCACAATACACCCAAGCAGATGGCAGTCCACGCCATCATGAATTTATTGCCGATTGGTCATCTGCGCCTACGCCATAGCAAATATTTTTATATAACGGACATCTTTATAAAGATGACGTCTTAACAACTTACGTCTCACCCTCATTTATCGTTATTTATCATTTATTACTTATTATTAAGGCAGGTTTATGCAACCCACCGATTCAAAGAACTCTACTATTCTAGATGCCAGCCAACAGCCTAACGAGACTCAGACCATTACTATTCCACCAAGTAAGAAAAAATCTAAACCCTCATCAAAGACGCGTCGCCGTTTAAAAGATGCCGAGCCTCTACCTTTTACGATTGATGGCTTATCGCATGATGGTCGCGGCGTTGCAGTGTATGGTAATGGCTTTGGTGAAGCTGATGGTCATATCGAAGACAAATATGGCAAAAAGATTTTTGTCAGCTTTGCACTACCGGGTGAAAGCGCCTTAGTCAAAATCACCAATAGCCGTACCAGTTTTGAAGAAGGTGATGCTGTTAGCATTATAGCCAACCCAAACCCTGAGCGCGCTGTACCGCCCTGCCCACATTTTGGCGTCTGCGGGGGCTGTAACCTACAACATTGGCAGCCAGATGCTCAAATCAACTTTAAGCAATCTGTACTTGCTGAAATGCTTATCCACCAAGCCAATGTCGAACCTGATCACTGGCTTGCCCCGGTAGTCGGCGATCGCTTAGGTTACCGTACCAAAGCACGACTAGGCGTCCGTTATGTCGCCAAAAAAGAAACTGCCTTGGTTGGTTTTCGTGAGCGCTCGAGTAACTTTTTAGCTGAATTAAATGAGTGTCATATCTTAGATCCGCGTATTGGTTTTGAGATTGAAAACTTAAAAGCACTTATCAGCACCTTAGAGAGCCGTGACAAGATTGCCCAGCTTGAACTAGCCATGGGCGAAGCGATGCCAGAGCTACCCGATGGCGATCAGCCGGTTGCCCTTATTGTGCGTAATTTAGCGCCATTATCAGATGCTGATGTCGAGAAGCTAAAAACGTTTTTTGCAGCGCGCAATTGGCAGTTATATTTACAATCAAAAGGTGCCGATAGCATTCAGCGTATTGCCTTGACTGAGAATGACGATATGAGTGAGCAGTTTGGGCGCTTATATTATCAATTGCCTGAGTATGATTTGACGTTTGAATTTATCCCGACGGATTTTACCCAAGTCAATTTATCGGTAAATCGCCAGATGACCAAGCTTGCTTGCGACTTATTAGACCTAAAAGCAGGCGAACGCGTACTAGATTTATTCAGCGGTTTGGGCAACTTCAGCTTACCACTAGCACGTTTAGTTGGCGAAACTGGCTCGGTCGTTGGCGTTGAAGGCAGTGAAGCCATGACCGCCCGCGCTGCCGATAATGCACGTCGCAATGGCATTAATAATACTGAATTTTATAGCCAAGATTTGACCCAAGATTGCACCGATAAACCTTGGGCCAATCAAGGCTTTGATGCGCTATTGATTGACCCGCCGCGTTCAGGCGCATGGGAAATCATGCAGTATCTGCCGAAGTTTAACGCCGAACGTATTGTCTATGTCTCTTGTAACCCTGCTACCCTAGCCCGCGATACCAAAGCTTTGTTAGAACAAGGTTATCGTCTGACGCATGCGGGGGTGATGGATATGTTCTGTCATACTGGTCACGTAGAATCAATCGCGCGCTTTGAAAAAGTTTCAGCTTAGCGATTGTTTTAAGAAACCAATCTTTTAGAACTTGGTTTTATGAGCATGGCTTTTTTAAGTATGACATTCTAAGAATCATAACGCTCGTTTTTAACCGCATCGCTTTATGCAAAAACCGATTAAGCGATAAGGTTAATAATGGGTTATGTTATTAAGACCGACATGATCATTACAGAGCCTTGCTTGATTTGTCATTGCAAAATGAGATAATAATAACCAATATATTGAGGCCTTCTTAATCGAGATATCATGAGTCTTAGTACTCATGACTCTATATGTTATTTATCTCTATCATTTTATAGCTGCTAGAAAAGGATTTTTTAGCGGCTGAATTGATTTATAGCTATTATTTGCCTATCGCAAGGTTTAAGTCTGCGTGGCAAATTAGGCGTTAATCAATTTTGAATAGCTAAGAGGAGTGGGCTATGGTAAAAATTCGTGAAGGATTACCGCTGGTAGATGGACAAACCACGCAAGCCGATAGCGCAACATTGGCAGCACAACTGGTCGCAAGCCAACGCTCGCATCAGTCTGCCAATAGCTATGCCCAAATTCCACTCGATATCAAGTATCAGCTTGCTACTCACAAGCTGCACACCACCTTTGATCGCTCTGCCCAGTATGCTTATCATAGCCATGATCCGAACCTTAAAGATGAGTATTTAGAAAATCAGCTTCTTGATGACACATCTACGCTTTCAGAAAAAGAGCTTGAAGCGATTGATTTAGATCAAATAAATATCGACGTCCCTACTTGGCTTGACAATGTCGCCAAGCGTATCGGTCAAGATTCCGTACCCAATCTTAGCCTTGCCTGCGAATTTATCCGCAGTCACATGAATACCAGTGAATCTGAGCGTTCTGGCGCTTACGTCACGGGTATTGCGATGACCGATATTTTGACCTACCTTTATCAAGATGAAGATGCGCTCGTCGCAGCGATGCTCTATCGCAGCGCTCGTAAATCGATTATCAGCTTAGCTGAAATTGAGAAAAAATTCGGTGCTGATATCTCAACCTTGGTTAAAGACACCTTGGCAATGGGTAAGTTGTCCGAGATTATCGAAAGCAATAAGCGCTTAGAAGATCATTTCGTCAATAATCAACGTGATCAGCTATCCAATATTTATAGTATGCTCATCTCCGTCACCAATGATGTAAGAGTCGTGCTGATTAAATTGGCTGAGCGAACCTTTGCCATGCGCGAACTGACTTTTTCTAGCGAAGAGCGCCAACACCGTGTTGCGCGTGAGGTCATGACTATTTATGCGCCATTGTCACATCGACTCGGTATCGCTCAGCTAAAATGGGAGCTTGAAGATTTAGCGTTCCGCTATCTTGCACCTGAGCGCTATAAAGAGATTGCTCGCCTATTATCAGAAAAACGTAGCGAACGTGAGTCTTATATTCAGCGTGTGCAAGATAAGCTCAATGCAGCTTTAGCAGAAGCAGGTATCGAAGGCGAGGTTTCAGGGCGCGTTAAGCATATCTACTCTATTTACCGAAAAATGAAGCTCAAAGGTTTGTCCTTTGATCAGCTTTATGACATTCGGGCGCTGCGCGTTTTGGTCACCAATCCTTCGGATTGCTATCACGTTTTGGGATTGGTACACGGCTTATGGCGCTACATCCCTGAGCAGTTTGACGACTATATTACTAATCCAAAATCTAACGGTTATCGCTCGCTACATACGGCAGTCATTGCCGAAAACAAATCTCTTGAGGTTCAGATTCGTACGCATGAGATGCATTTTGAAGCCGAGCTTGGCATGTGTGCTCACGTCAACTACAAAGAAGGCTTGAAGAATAAAAAGGACAATTACCTTAACCAAAGAATCAGCTCATTACGACAACTGCTTTCTATCAATAATGAGACGCGCAATCAGCCGCGCTCAGCATTATTAACGGGCGAAGAGTTAGAAGAAATCGAGTTTGACGAAGAAGAGCAATTGGTTGATTTTGACGAGCTCGAACGTATTTATATTTTTAGTCGTGATGGCGATATCACTGAGTTGCCTAAAGGCGCAACAGTACTGGACTTTGCTTATTATGTACACACGCAAGTCGGTAACCGTGCCCAAGCGGCGCGCGTCAATCAGCGCTATGTGCCGCTGACTTATCAGCTAAAGACGGGTGAACAAGTTGAGATTATCACCAAAGCATCACGTGAGCCTAACCGTGACTGGCTAGTTGCCTCGCTTGGCTATATTCATACCAATCGCGCGCGCTCAAAACTGCGTCAATGGTTTAACAAACAAGACCGCGATAAGAATATTGAGATAGGTCGCCAAATGCTCAGCAAAGAGCTTGAGCGTTTATCGGTTCATCCAAACAGTATCGATTTAAACGACTATACCCAGCATTTTAATGTTAATAATACCGATGACATTGTCGTTGGCTTGGTGACGGGTGATATTGGTTTGAACCAGTTGACCAGTCATATTTCTCGTCAGTTACACCTAGAGCCTGAAAGACCTGAAGACGACTTTACTCCTAGCATCGACACTAGAGACGCAGGGAAACTTGATGCCTATAAAATACATATCGATGGTTTAGATAATATCGAGATTAACCTAGCAGGCTGCTGTCATCCCGTCCACGGTGAACCTATCGCAGGCTATATTACTTTGTCACGCGGCGTCAGCGTCCATAACCGTGGCTGCCCTGAATATCTGCGCCTGATTGAGCGCGACCCTGAACGCGAAATTGATGCCGCTTGGAGGGTAAAATCGGGTCGTTATCAACCGGTAGATATTCATGTAGAAGCTTATGACAGACGCGGGTTACTGCGCGATTTAACCCAAATCATTGATAAAGAAAATGTTAATATTCGCCAAGTTGAAACGCTGAGCAATGATGACAATATCGCCTTTTTAAAGTTTCATATTGAAGTTTCGGGGCTGGCACATTTATCGAAACTACTGGCCAAACTTGAGCAGCAGCATGGTATCTTACATGCTCGCCGCGCAGTTGCCTGATTATTAAGTCAGCACAATTTTCCAAGAACACCTTTAATCCATAATAGAGTTTTCATAAGAAATACTATGCCTGAGTTACCCGAAGTAGAAACCACCAAAACCAGCCTTACGCCGCTACTAGGTCAGCAAGTCACCAATGTCAAAGTCTTCCAACCAAAACTACGCTGGTCGATGCCTGATGATTTAACTCAACTGGTTGATTACACTTTAGATAGCGTCGAGCGCCGAGCAAAGTATTTAATTCTGAATTTTATACCTCTATTTTCTGCGAATACCAATCCGTCTATCCAACCTGAGAACTTAGCACCGCGTCAACTGTTGATTCATCTGGGTATGTCAGGTAGCTTACAGCAACACAGCTATGGCACTGATAAGCGTAAACACGACCATTTGATGGTGACTTTTAGTGGCACTGATGATACCCAAACACAGCTGCATTACTATGACCCAAGGCGCTTTGGGTCGGTGTTATGGTTTGAAGACTATGGTTCTAAGCTATTAGATCATTTGGGGCCCGAACCATTATCAGCAGAATTTACCGCTGATTACTTATATCATTTGATTCAACGTTCAAATAATCCAAATTCAATCTCTGATAGCAGTATCGTTAATCAGAGCAGCAGTAACCAAAGTAGCCCTAAAAAAGCGACGACCAATAAAACACCTAACAAGCAACCGATTAAACGCGCCATTAAATCCGTCATTATGGAGCAACAAATCGTCGTTGGCGTTGGCAATATTTATGCGACTGAAAGCCTCTACTTATCAGGCATTCATCCGGCCGTGCCCGCTCATCAAGTTTCCTATGAGCAAATAGTGACTTTGGTTGCCCATATCAAAGCGATTTTAAAGAAGGCGATAACCCTTGGCGGTTCCACCTTACGGGATTTTACCGTTGCCAGTGGCCAAACAGGTTATTTTCAACAAACCTTAAATGTCTACGGTAGACAAGGTGAAACTTGTCCACACTGTGACACATTACTAGAAAACATTAAGCTTAATGGACGTGCCAGTGTTTTTTGCCCTGCTTGTCAGCCAATCAATATTAAGTAATCCCCTTTTAATAAGACTATAAATGTTTCAAGCAATAGCATTGGTTAGTTACTTTAGACCGCTTATTTATAGTTCTACATAAACTCATCTAGAGTCACTCATAATAAAAGCTCTCTGCTAATACAGATAACCTACGCATTTTTGTTGCTTATTAGCGTACATCTTGCTTTAATAGTGCTAATATTTACATAAATAGTGCAAACCGTTTATTTATCTGTAATATTAAGAATAACTATCGTTGTCGCCTTATTTCTATAGGGAATTTACCTCTGTGTGGAAATAGCAGCAGCTATGAATCATACTACTTATGAGTTTTAGGATATTATTATGAGTGCTCCAGCTAACATGAAACGCACCGCTAAATATAAGTTACTGACCATGATGGCAAGCGTAAGCTTAATTTTTGCTAGCATGCAGCCCGCTTTAGCAGCGATAGAAATTGATGAAACTGATTTTGGCCCTTCTTACGAGACAATGGCAGTAGACACGATTGTCGGCAAACCCTTACAGTTGGTAGCTGCAGTGGCGGGAACCGCCGCCTATATCGTAAGCTTACCCTTCTCACTGATTGGAGGCAATGCAGATCAAGCACAGCAAAGGTTATTCGTTGAGCCATGGGATGCGATGGGACGCTGCTTGGGCTGTACGGTTGCCGAAGACAATTACTATAAATCACAAGTCGTTGATAATAATGTCGTGCGTATTGTTGTCGATCGTCCTTCAGAGATTCTAATTAATACCAATGACTATGTGGTAGTTACACCATAAGCTATAATCGTTGAACTAACCAATCGACAATAAAAAAAGGCTAACTTATCGTTAGCCTTTTTTATTACAGTAAGCCAATGATTTTATTTCGTAATGTGAGTATTGCTAAGCTTAGCACTAATCTCACGAAGCAATTGCACCTCTTCTGACGGCTCTTCTACTGCTTCTTCTACCTCGTCTTCACGGCGTAATCTATTCACCATTTTAACCATCATAAAGATAATAAACGCTAAAATTAGGAAGTTAATCAGCACAGTAATAAAACTACCATAGGCCAAAACTGGTACACCTGCCTCTTTGAGCGCATCGTAAGTCATGGCCACGCCTTCAGGCGCGTCGCCTAACATGAAAAACATATTTTTAAAGTTAATTTCGCCGCCTGCAATGAAAGCGACGATAGGCATAATAATGTCTTCAACTAAAGAAGTCGTGATGGTCGCAAAAGCACCACCAATGATGACACCGACCGCTAGGTCCATCACATTACCTTTTAGAGCAAATTCTTTAAACTCAGATACCATACTCATAATTTCAATCCTCAAAAGTCTTATCTATGGTCAGATAAATAGCCGAATAGTTAATCTCATATAGAGACTACTTCCTAAACAACAGGCACAAAAAAGCAGTATAAAGTGAACCATATTCGACTCACTCTATACTGCTGATTATAACTCTGACTCAATATAAATAAAGGGTATCTTTACTAATATCGAATACTTCTCTCAATTCTTAACAAAATGTACGATTAATATCATTTTTGTCAATAATTAAGCACCTTTCTTACGACCGTGACGCTTACGCTCACTTTCAGTCAAGTAGCGCTTACGAAGACGAATTGCCTTCGGCGTTACTTCTACAAGCTCATCATCCTGAATAAATTCAAGTGCTTGCTCTAGGGTGAACTTAACCGCTGGTGTTAGAGTTAGCGCTTCATCAGTACCACTGGCACGGACGTTGGTCAACTGCTTAGCCGTCGTCGGGTTAACTGCCATGTCATCGTTACGTGAGTTCAGGCCAACAATCATACCTTCATATACTTCAAGCTGTGGCTCAGCAAACAACTTACCGCGTTTTTGTAGGTTAAATAGCGCAAAACCTAGGCAAACACCCTTCGCCATAGAAACCAAGACACCATTAGAGCGAGCACCAACTTCACCAACTTTCTGTGGACCGTAATGTGAGAAGCTTGACGTCATGATACCTGTACCTGACGTTAAGGTTAGGAACTCTGAACGGAAACCAATCAAACCACGTGCTGGCATTGTCGCTTCGATACGCATACGACCTTTACCATCAAGCTCCATATTAGTCATCTCGCCCTTACGCAAGCCAACCTGCTCCATGATAGGACCTTGATGCGCGTCTTCGATATCGAAAACAACGTTTTCATACGGCTCTTGGAGCTTACCATCAACTTCTTTAACGATAACTTCTGGGCCTGAAACACCCATCTCAAAACCTTCACGGCGCATGTTTTCAATCAATACAGACAGATGAAGCTCACCACGACCTGATACTTTAAATTTATCAGGAGACTCAGTGTCTTCTACACGTAGTGCCACGTTATGAATCAATTCACGCTCAAGACGCTCACGAATATTACGTGAGGTCACAAACTTACCTTCACGACCAGCAAACGGTGAATTGTTTACTTGGAAATTCATAGATACGGTTGGCTCATCAACAGTCAACGCTGGCAATGCTTCAACAGCGCTAGGATCACAAATTGTATCTGAAATATTAAGCGCATCGATACCAGTAATACAAACGATATCACCCGCTTGTGCATCTTCTACATCAATACGATCGAGACCATGATAGCCCATAATTTTTAGAATACGACCATTACGAGTATCGCCATTTTTATCAATGACAGTTACTTGAGTATTGGTTTTTACTTTACCGCGCTGAATACGGCCAATACCGATAACACCTACAAAGCTGTTGTAATCAAGGCTTGAGATTTGCATACGGAATGGTGCATCTGCGTCAACCTGTGGAGGCTGCACAACATCAACGATGGTTTTAAACAACGGCGTCATATCATCCGCTAAGTTGTCTGCTTCTAGGCCAGCAATACCATTCAATGCTGAGGCATAAACAACTGGGAAATCTAATTGCTCATCAGTCGCACCAAGGTTATCAAACAAATCAAATATTTGATCCATTACCCAGTCAGGACGTGAACCTGGACGGTCAATCTTGTTAATAACAACAATTGGTTTTAAACCTTGCTCGAATGCTTTTTGAGTCACAAAACGCGTTTGTGGCATCGGGCCATCAACGCCGTCAACTACTAGCAGTACGCAGTCAACCATTGACATAACACGCTCAACTTCACCACCAAAATCTGCGTGACCTGGGGTATCAACAATGTTAATACGGTACTCAGTGCCATCAGTATCATCTGTCCAGCGGATAGCTGTATTTTTTGCCAAGATGGTAATACCACGCTCTTGCTCAATATCACCTGAATCCATTGCACGTTCAGCAATGTTTGCACGATCGCCAAAAGTACCAGATTGATGTAATAGCTTATCAACCAAAGTTGTCTTACCGTGGTCAACGTGGGCAATAATTGCAATGTTACGCAGGTGTTTGATATCGTTCGCCATATAAAATGCTCGTTTCGTCTTAAAAAAATGCAGTAGCAATAAGCGCCGCTGGATAAACTTTTATCATCAATCAGATAGATATTGAATACTTACTTTTAGAAGTCCGTACAATAGGTTGGGTTAATCTAATAATTTCAATATAATCATATATCTACACTGATAAATTCATCGTACAGATAGCTATGCTAATGTACATTCTGTCAATTTACAGAATGTTTCGGTAGCTAGTATAACATTATTGCTAGATAAATTTATGTAATAACTTGCTTTTCTCAATACATCAATAAAAAAAAGCCACCCAATGGGTGGCTTTTTTTGTAACTAATTACTTTACAACATAATCAACTAGCTATTACTTATTGAACAACCATATCTTTAGTTTGTTCAACAGTCATGGTTTTGTCACCAGTGATGATGGCATATACACGACGGTTCATAGCGCGACCTTCTTCAGTGTTGTTGTCAGCGATTGGTTGGTCATAACCATAACCAACTGTTGATAGACGGTTTGGTGCGATACCAAATTCGTTAGTCAACATAGATTTCACAGCGACAGCACGAGCTTCAGATAGACGTTGGTTATAACGTGCTGAAGGACCAGTTTTAGAAGCATGACCTTCTACACGTGCTGTAGAGTTAGGATACTCACGCATCTTCTCTGCAACTTTAGCGATTTCTGGTTTGTATTGGTTTTTGATAGCTGATTTGTCGTTATCAAAGAATACACGTAGCTCCATTTTTAGCTCATCAGTAATATCTACTGGTACTGGGCAACCGCGCTCATCAACTACTACGTTCATTGGAGTGCCTGGGCATGCATCGATGCTATCAGGTACGCCATCGCCGTCAGAATCAAGATCAGACTCAACAACAACGATTGGTGGAGTCATTACGTTAGGCTCTTCCATTGGCGGAACAGCTACTGTAGGTGCTAAATGACCACCTAATACAACCTCTAGACCGGCCAAAGCCATGCCTTCCCACCAGTTGTTATCAAAGTTATGAATCGCACGGCCTTCACCACGTAGGCTTAGGGCATCATTGATACGATACATAGCACCTAGACCTAAGTTACCAATGGTATCTTTAGAGCCGGTAAGAAAGTTACCAGCTGCGTCTTCAACTTCAATTTTAGATTGACCAGCACCAACTAATACATATGGTTTAAATGCGTTATCCGTATAGCCACTGAACTCTTCAAAACCGATCAAGAAGTTACCAGAAATCATTTCTTGTTCAGCGTCATTAGTAACAGTGCCGGCAGCGTTAACAGCATCAGTATTTGATACACCATATTCTACTTGGAACTGAGTAGATGGAGTTAGCTCAATACCTAATGCAGCACCAGTATAAAGACCATTTTCTTTGTAGTATTTATTTCCATCTGTAGCACCCATAACTTCTAATTGCTCATCATCAGCACCTTCGCTGTAATGATAACCTAAAAGTAATGGGCTAATAGTAACACCAGCATTTGCTGCTAGTGGGGCCGCTGTGATGGCAAACAATGCCAAAGCAATTTTATTTAATTTCATGAACTTCCTCCAAAGGATAATTTTAGTAATGCGTTAAGCAAAACCGCTTCTCAAGATGGCTGAAAATAGACATCATTTACGAATTTGAAATTACAAAGCAAAACCAATTAAGAAGTAGCTTAGCGATTATCAATTCAGTTTACAACTTTTTTCGTTAACCAGCTACACATTATTACACGATAATGTCATAACTAAAACACATTAGCTAGCTTAACTTACTGAGAACTAACACACCTTACACTTTTTATCTTTTGTATGTTAGGTCGCAATAGGTGATGAAACGAATCATACCTATTGTTTGGGTTTATTTTAATACAAAACCTTAGTTTTCTCTATTGATAAAACTGCTCATTCACGAATTGAAACATTTTTTGACACTAGACATATATTTAGTTTATATTCACATTAGTGAACATTATTCTATCTGTATTAAAGAGCGTCTCTTGTTGACACCATTTTAAGTTATTAACATTTTAGATGTTGAACATTATTAATAAAGCTAGAAATCTTGCTCAATGACATTTCATATATTGCCATACCTCTTTATATAGGTAGCAGTTCATCATGATGAAATCATATAAATTCTTATCTTATAAACGAAAGCATTTTCAGCCAAATAATGAGCGGGGTTTTACTTTAGTAGAATTGATCGTAACAATCACAGTCTTAGCCATCATAATAACGATTGCGACACCTTACATTTTAGAGCAGTTAGCACGCATGGAAGCGAAACGTATTGAAGGTCAAATCAGGAATACGTTAGCCTTAGCGAAAGCTGAAAGTTATATAAGAAGACAAGACTTGCTGGTTTGCTTGTCTAACAACGGTGCTATCTGCGATAGAGATAGTTATAAGCAGTTATTATTATTCTTAGATAAAAACAATAATAAAAGTTTTGATTTGGGAGTCGATGACTTGCTAGAAGAACAAGCCTTAGAGCCTAAATATAGTACATTATATTTACGTGTGGGAGATAAGCGCCATTACACTAAATTCTGGGGCGATAGCGGTAAGCCTCGTGGCCACTTCGGACATTTCAAATATTGTCCAACCTCAAGCTACAATCACACCATGTATCAAATCTCATTCAGTCAAGGCGGTCGCGTTACTTATAAGCCTGATGCGAGCCACCCTACTGATTGCGGAAAGTAAAAAAACGATAAGGTTAAAATAATTACGCACTTTGATGCATAGCATTTTTCATCATAATAACTGCCTGCTCTAAGCCAACAAAAACGGCATCGGCAATAAGGGCGTGGCCAATATTTAGCTCATATATACCGTTAATTTGGGCAATAGCATAGACATTGTCACGTGTTAGACCATGACCTGCATTAATCAGCATATTGCTATCAGCATCTTGCGCAGTCCGCACCGCTTGCTTAATCCGTGTAAGCTCAGCATTCATCTTATCGATGTTACAGACCAGACCTGCCTCAGCATAGGCACCTGTATGTAGTTCAATCGCATCGGCACCGCAAGTTACCGCTGCAGCAATCTGCTTATCTTCTGGATCGATAAACAAAGAGACTTTAATACCGACCGCTTGTAACTTGGCAATATAGTCCGTCAACCAAGGCATCTGTCCTGCGACATCAAGACCGCCTTCGGTAGTCAACTCAGCACGCTTCTCAGGTACTAAACATACCCAAAATGGCTTGACCTTGCGAGCAATCTCAAGCATCTCAGTCGTTGCTGCCATCTCCAAGTTCATTCTCGTAGTCAACTGCTCAGCAATCTCATACACATCGGCATCTTGAATATGACGACGGTCTTCACGCAAATGAATCGTAATGCCATCTGCCCCTGCTTGCTCACATAACAGAGCGGCTGCCAATGGGCTTGGATAACTGACACCTCTTGCTTGGCGTAAAGTCGCTACATGGTCAATATTAACCCCTAACAGAGGTTTTTTTAAGCTGCTCTCCAAGTTTTCCGTTAAATTAGCTGCCTGTACTACCGTTGTGTTGGTCATAAAAAATCCTTTCAATAATATCCAGATCATTTACTAAAAAGTGGGTGTAAAATATTCATAAACCCTAGGATTGATAGCGCTGTTGCTGTTGCCAGAGCAAACGACTTTGTAATGGCTGGTAATCAAGCAGATGATCAATCAGTTGTCGATGTAAACGCGACCAAGTGTTGAGCGTAATAGCAGAGATACCCTGCTCTACCATCACTAAAACCTCACTACCTTTAAAAACAGTTTGTGCTACTATTTTTTCGTTATCTTCTTTATGGACAATCGGCACCAAACCCACATCAGGCAAGAATCGATAAACGCAGTCAGATTCAATTGGTTGATCAAGGCTGTCATGCTTTAATGTTAAAGCAAAGCCCAATTCATTAAATAGATAGGTCTCAAACTGGCGCAAACATAAACGCAACTCATCAGCAGTTAAAGGCTGCTTAAGCTGCTGTAGACTGTTTTGATAATGTTGCCATAATACCGGCATAGGATCTTCAGTAGGCAATAGCCGCCACAATATCTCATTCAAGTAAAGGGCAGCGTATTGATGTTGTCCGCTGATACTTTCATGATGGAGCGCCTCTGATAAATTAGCGTTCTCATCTTTTTGCTCTATAAGCGTTTGAATGGCATTTAACGGCGCAATATTAATCTGACTGAAGGTTTTTAAATCGCGTTTGCCAGTTGCAAAAAGTTGCAGTGGCATAAAGAGCGGTGCGCCTTTTTTGCCAATTCCATGGATGACACCATGGTGCTGAGAAAATAAATAGTATAGGGCGCGTTTTTCTTGATAAGGACGCTGATGTAATAAATAACCGATTAACGCTTCGTTACGCATTGATTATTACCTCAGCAATGATGATATAAACGTATGGCGCCATAAATACATGACACCATACTATTTCTGTTAAATCGCTATTAATATCCTAAACTGGTCAAAGCACGCTCATCATCAGACCAGCCACGTTTCACTTTTACCCACAGTGTTAACATGATTTTCTTGTCAAACAGCTGTTCCATGTCTTTACGCGCATCCATGCCCACTTGTTTGATACGCTGGCCTTTATCACCAATGACGATTGCTTTTTGCCCACTGCGCTCGACATAAATGGTCGCATCGATAAAGGTGCAAGCTTTACGGGGGCGACCAGTTTTTGGGTCTATATGCGCGGCTTCGTCTTTAAAGCCATCAATCTGTACGGTTAAATCGTATGGTACTTCATCACCTGCACTACGCATGATTTTTTCGCGGATAATTTCACTGGCTAAAAAGCGCTCTGAGCGATCGGTAATCTGCTCGGTATCATAAATAGGATCGGCGATTGGCAAATGTGAGGCAATCACTTCTTGCAAACGATCCAAGTTTTGATTCTTTAAAGCAGAAACAGGGACAATATCAGCAAAATCAAAACTGTCGTTAAAGGTTTCGATCAATGGCAATACGCTACCTTTATCTTTTAAAGTATCGGCTTTATTAATCACCAATACCACAGTTAAATTGGTATCGCCAAGCTTTTGTAAAACAAGCAAATCATCGTCGCGCCATTGGTCAGAATCAACGACAAATAAAACCAAGTCAACATCAACCAAGGCAGAGACGGCCGCTTTATTCATACGCTCATTGATAGCACGTACTTCGTTGCGATGAATACCTGGAGTATCAACAAACACCGCTTGCATCTCATCGTTAGACAAAATACCGTGAATACGATGGCGGGTCGTTTGTGGTTTACGCGAGGTGATAGACAGTTTTTGACCCAACAAGTGGTTCATCAAGGTTGATTTACCCACATTCGGGCGACCAACAATGGCCACATAACCTGTTTTAAAACCATCAGCCATATGTGCATTATTATTGGGTGAAAAGAACTCTTCGATCGCCGTGTCATTTTCTAGCGCGTTATCTTCTATTGAGTTATTCTCTAACGCAGTATCTTTTGTGTTATCAACATTTAGCTTAGCATCATTTAATCTAGTATTGCCTAATTCAGCGTGGTTTTGTTCAACGTCATTTGTTTCAACATTATTTTGGATTGAACTGGTATCGGTGTTTTCGGTCATATTTTTGGCATTATCTTCATTATTTAATGGCAAGTCGTTGTGATTGCTCATGGGTTAATCCTATGGAGGTTGTCATCAGTCAAGCCACTTATCAGTGATTTGAATTAAAGTGGCATGAATCTGATCATATTAAGAGTATTTGGTATTTCGAATAATCGTTTATTGAAACAATCGAAAACTTAGCACTTAGAAAAATTAGTATTTAGAAAACGGAACATTTCAATAAATGGACTTTAAAAAAGCGGTGTAAAACACGTCTGAAAAATTATCTATGAGCGTTTTTTAGGCTGACCTGGCAATTTATGCAACTGATTAATCATCAGCTCTGCCGCTTTTTGCTCAGCGATACGGCGACTTTCACCCGACTCGGTAATATCAGGACAGTTATTAATATTTACCTGACAGCGCACCACAAAAATTTGATGCGGGGCGTTACCGCGAGTTTCCATCAGCTCATAATGCGGCAAATCAAACTGCTTAGATTGCAACCATTCTTGTAAGCGGCTTTTGGCATCTTTGAGCGCTTTTTGATCATTAACATTATCAATGAGGTCGCCATACCAAGAAAGCACGCAATCACGGGTAATATCCATATCTTGGCTATCTAGATAAATCGCACCAATCAATGACTCTACCGCATCCGCTAAGATAGAAGCACGATTGCGCCCGCCGCCTTTACGCTCACCGACTCCTAATATCAATTGATTAGAAAGCTCTAGATTTTGGGCAATAATAACCAGCGATTCTTGCCGAACTAAAGTCGCGCGCATACGGGTCAGACGACCTTCGTTTTGCGTCGGATAACGGTGATATAACGCTTCACCGACTATCATACCTAGTAGCGCGTCACCCAAAAACTCTAAACGCTCATAGTTTTTCTTACTATCAAATGAGCGATGGGTGAGCGCCAGCTTAGGCAGACTTAAATCGTTAAACACATAACCCAACTTGCGCGTTAATATCGCTAACCGTTGAATAAATTCTGAGCTAATAATCAGCGTGTCATCAGACATGCTACTTTTTTGGTGATTAGGAACCGCCTGAGGATACTGCGAAGTTGGTTTCATGCGTGGCTTGTGATTATCCCTTTTGTTGCATTTTTTTGCATTAATGAATATGGCTAACTTTTGGTGCGTTAGAATCTTTTAAATTTCTTAAAAAAGTAAATATCAATCATGAATATTCACTTTTCTATAATGTAGAGTACAGATTATTCGGCTGTGGTTGCATCAATGTCGCCTTCAAAACGATTAACGATATCGACATTACCAAAAAGTTTATTAGTGACTTCATACTGCTTATGAATAGCAAGTTGACCTGTTTTTTTATCCGTAAAGGTAAAAACCTCTTCTGCTTGCGTATCATAATCAGCATTAATAGACAGCTGTTTATTGACACGTTCAACAAACTGTTTGGCTGTTTCCTTATTCGCGTTGGATTCTTTAAGCTGCGCACTTAACGTTTTAGTCAGCTGATAATCACCAATCTGCGCCGGTACGATAGCGACGATCAGTTTGGCAGCCACACCCAAAACGATAATGATAAAAACGACACTCGTCACACTAGCACCGCGCTGCGAAGACAAACCAGATAATTGATGCACCATAATACCTCTCAAAGGGTAAATTACTTAAGTTGCTATAGATAAACCGCCATACTATTAATATCATTGTTTAAAAATTGATATTTATAAGTCATTCAGCAGTTTATTAAATAGCCATAATATTAGCACAAACTATTATCGGTAAATCAATCTTTAGCACATCGATGATATCAATCAATACTACCATTACGTTTAAAGGTAGGTAAGTTAAGACCAGGTGGCTTATGCATCCAAATATAGACCGCTTTACCCGCTAAATTGTCATCAGGAACGAAACCCCAAAAACGCCCATCAGCACTACGATCGCGGTTATCACCCATCACAAAGTAATGACCTTCAGGAACATTGATACGCCACTCTGTCCCTTCAGAGCTGACCACTTCTGGTGACTCTTGCTGTAAAAATGGCGCATATTGTGCACTATTCATATCAGGTAAGTAGCGCACCAAGTGTTTGTTGTTCCCTTGAGTCTCTTCAAAATACTGAGCTGCATTTTCTTCTTGTTGACCCATTTGTATAGCATTATCTTCAGTTAATACTTGCCCTGGTGCAACTTGCCCTGCAGGATATAACTGTGAGGTGAGCTCAGCATCGGCAGCAAAATTTACCGCTTTGGTAGGAACTGGCGTGTCGTTAATCGCTAACGTACCTTGACTATAACTAACGCTATCACCCGGCAGACCAATGACGCGCTTAATATAATAAATACTTGGGTTTTCAGGATAGCGAAAAACCGCCACATCGCCATGCTCAGGCGCACCTGTATCAAGCACTTTATTATAAGTGAGCGGCAGACGCACCCCATAGGCATATTTATTGACTGCGATAAAATCACCAGTATATAAAGTCGGCACCATAGATGATGAGGGAATATTAAACGGCTCAATCAAGAATGAGCGCACAATTAATACCACCGCTAGCACAGGGAAAAAGTCATACGCCCAGCGCACCAGCAAACTTTCTTTACCGCGGCCTCGTGTTTTACGTTGTTTAAGCGTTAGCTTGTCTAATAGCCAAATAATACCTAAACCAATGGTTAAGGGTACTAAAATCAAATTAAAATCAAAATCCATACTTATTTGCCTATTAGCGAGCTACTTATCTGCTAGTATTTACGATTAATAAATGAGGTATTAAAAAAAGATATTAAGACAAATGACGTTTGATCATTTATCGGTGATTTATTCAACTTGTAAAACAGCTAAGAAAGCTTCTTGTGGAATTTCCACATTACCGACTTGCTTCATACGTTTTTTACCGGCTTTCTGTTTTGAGAGCAGCTTTTTCTTACGCGAAACGTCGCCACCATAACACTTGGCTAGTACGTCTTTACGCATGGCTTTCACGGTACTGCGGCCGATAATCTGGCTACCAATCGCGGCCTGAATCGCTACATCAAACATCTGACGCGGAATCAGCTCTTTCATTTTACCCACTAATGCATTACCACGATAGCGCGCTTGGTCTTGATGCACAATCATGGCTAACGCATCGACTTTCTCGCCATTAATCAGCACGTCAACTTTGACCAATTTATCTACTTGATAACGCTCAAAATTGTAATCCAGCGACGCAAATCCGCGCGAGACTGATTTTAGACGGTCAAAGAAGTCCATGACCACCTCTCCCATCGGAATATCAAAAATCAGCTGCACTTGACGACCCATAAAGCGCATATCGACTTGGACTCCGCGGCGCTCGATGCAAAGGGTCATCACGTTACCCAAGTAATCTTGTGGCACTAAAATCTGACAGCGCGCAATCGGCTCGCGGAACTCTTCGATATTATTTGGCTCAGGCAATCTTGATGGATTATCAACATAAATGACTTCGCCGTTCTTCTTTTCAATCTCATAAATAACTGATGGCGCGGTAGTGATTAAATCCAAGTCATATTCGCGCTCTAAACGCTCTTGGATAATCTCCATGTGCAGCATACCTAAGAAGCCGCAGCGGAAACCAAATCCGAGTGCATCAGAGGTATCAGGCTCAAAGAATAGTGAAGCATCATTAATCTGTAGTTTTTGCAGGGCTTCGCGGAATTTTTCAAAATCGCTAGAGTCAACTGGGAACATGCCCGAATAAACCTGCGGCGTAATCTGCTTAAAACCAGGAATACGTTCAACGTCAGGGGTCTTTGAATGGGTAATCGTATCACCTACAGGTGCGCCTGCAATATCTTTAATACCGGCAATAATAAAACCAACTTCACCGGCTTCTAAAATTCCCGTATCTAAAGGCTTCGGCGTAAAGACACCAATCGAGCTGACCAAATGCGCTTCCTTGGTCGATAAGATATAAATTTTATCGCCTTTTTTGACCGTTCCTTCACGCACACGTACGAGCGAGACCACGCCTAAGTAACTATCAAACCATGAGTCGATAATCAATGCTTGTAGCGGCGACTCACGATCGCCAGTCGGCGCAGGAATAAACTCGACCAAGGCTTCTAGCAGCTTATCGACGCCAAGACCAGACTTGGCTGATACACGTGGTGCATCAACGGCATCGATCCCAATGATGTCTTCAATCTCTTGAATGACACGCTCAGGCTCAACTTGTGGCAAGTCAATTTTATTAAGAACCGCCATCACCTCCAAGCCTTGATCAACCGCGGTATAGCAGTTGGCAACAGATTGCGCTTCTACGCCTTGCGCAGCATCAACGACCAATAGCGCGCCTTCACAAGCGGCTAGTGAGCGTGATACTTCGTATGAAAAATCAACGTGACCAGGGGTATCAATAAAGTTAAGCTGATAACGCTCGCCGTTAGGATGGTCGTAAAACAAGGTCACGGACTGGGCTTTAATAGTGATGCCGCGCTCACGCTCAATGTCCATAGAATCGAGGACCTGCGCCTGCATTTCACGATCTTGCAGCGCACCGCACATCTGAATAAAACGATCGGCAAGGGTCGACTTGCCATGATCAATGTGGGCAATAATAGAAAAGTTACGAATATTGGCTAATGCAGTCACAAAGCGCCTACTAAATAATGGAGGATTGAATAACGAAAATAAATGCTGTTAGATAGAATCAATAAAATACTTACTCATATTACGGTATCAGCCAATACGCCAATACTGTCGTAATGAGTAAGTAAACTATCATATCTAAGGCAAAAGCTCATGGCGCTTATCACTACTGACTAACTCAATTGGTTAGTGATTAATACGCGCAGGCATGTGAGGGTATTCTAGCAGTTTTCCACTGTAAAGTAAGGCGATTTTATTAGCAAGATGTTGCGTGATACATGACTGCAATCAGCGGCTATTAAAATACAAAAAACTTTGCTCACTGCGAAGCTAGATAAAGCCGATGAGCTAGACGCTACTTGGCAAAAATCAGGCAAAAAAAAACCAATCATAGAATGATTGGCATTTTTAATACTGCTAGTCTTACTATAAATGGTGGCGATGAAGAGACTTGAACTCTTGACCTCACGATTATGAGTCATGCGCTCTAACCAGCTGAGCTACATCGCCATTTAAGGCTCGGTATAATACCGATAGAGATGACTATCGTCAACCCCTAATTATCGTTTATTTGCAAAAAATAGGAATTTTATTCAAATTAATGGCAAATATTCATAATGCTAACGATAAAAACGAACAATAAAAAAGTTGGTAGACCGATAAGCCGGGTTCTGTCGTGGACGATCATTCCTCTAGGCGTATCATCGCTGATACGCTCAAGCAACCTACCCGCATCGAACGCGGGCCGCGCCATGCCGATGCCTATTTGGTCTTGCTACGCGTGGAGTTTACCATGCCGTGAACTGTTGCCAGCCACGCGGTGCGCTCTTACCGCACCCTTTCACCCTTACCGATAATGTCTTGCGACACTAAAGGCGGTCTCCTCTCTGCTGCACTGGTCGTCAAGTTACCCTGCCCAGCCGTTAGCTGGCACGCTGCCCTATGTAGCCCGGACTTTCCTCCCCTGCGCATCTGTTGCCAGTGTGCAGCGGCGATCGTCTAGTCTACCAAGCGCGCTAGTATAGCAAACCTAAAGGCTGCGTGGGAATGTCTTTTGTGCTTATTTTGAGTTTATACCAAATAATTCAAATAATGGCTTCAATAAAATGCTGCGGTAATATTAAATCACCATTTATTTCTTCTTCAAATTTATTTTTAGCTTGGCATGGCAGCTGTAGCCAATGAGCATTTGGATAATTTTGCGCCAGATAGTTTTTTAAATAATCAATGCTGCTATTAGCAATCTCAGTATCGGTATTATCAGCAGTATCATGAATATGATTATAAATGACGCTATGTACCGTTAAGCCACGTGCTTTAATAGCCTCTAAACTAAGCAAGGTATGATTAATACTACCGAGCCTACCTGATGTGACTAGAATAACTGGATAACCTTGAGTGGTAATATAATCTAAGGTTAATAACTGCTCAGTAATAGGCACAAGCAAGCCACCTACCCCTTCTAATAAAACCACTTCATAATTGGTTTGCAGACTTTTTGTGGCGTTCGTAATCACATTAGGATCTAAAGCGGCATTGGCAAGTTTCACTGCCAAATGCGGCGACGCCGGCTTCTCATAACGATACGGACAAGTAGTGCTATCAATATCGCAAGGCTGCAACGGAATTCCCATCAATTGACGATGAGTGACAATATCATCGGCAATATTCATCTCGCCACTAGCTGAATTGACGCTAACCCCTGTTTGTACCAACTTTTGGGTGATGACATTAATACCTTGCTGTATCAGGGCTTTTGCTATCATGCCTGTGGCATAGGTTTTACCAATATCAGTATCAATGCCTGAAATAAATAGCACACTCATAGCGAAGCTCTATTGGTCGTAGAAATTTGATTCAAGTACGAAGTGACGACGGTTAGTAGTGACTGACATAGCGTCACCAGCTCATTATCAGTAATCACATAAGGCGGCATGATATAAACCAATTTACCGAATGGTCGCACCCAAATGCCATTTTCAATCAGTAAAGATTGAAAAACTCGCATATCAACGGCTGTATCTAGCTCAATGACGGCCACTGCGCCCAAACAACGCACCTCTTTAACACCAACTAACGTCGCTGCAGATGCGAGATGTTGCTCCATCACGGCTTGTATATTTGCCGTACGCGCTTCTATATCGTAGGACAAAATTAAATCAATCGAGGCACAGGCAACGGCACATGCTAGCGGATTGCCCATAAAGGTCGGGCCATGCATCAGGGCTGGATAATCACTTTGGCTAATGGTGTCAGCAATATGGCGCGTACATAAAGTCGCGGCAAAGGTCATATATCCGCCCGTCAGCGCCTTTCCAATGGTCATAATATCAGGGCTAATATTGGCATGCTCACAAGCAAATAACTTGCCACTACGCCCAAAGCCAGTGGCGATTTCATCCGCAATTAATACCACGTCATGCTCATCACACAGCTTACGTAACAGTTGCAAATACTGGGGGCTATAAAAGCGCATCCCGCCTGCGCCTTGAATAATAGGTTCAATGATAAAACCAGCAAGCTGATGACTATGTTTGGCAAAAAATGCGGTTAATTCATCACGTGTAGTTTGATTTAGCTGACGCCCAAACCCTAACGGCGGTGCAGGCACAAAATGCTGCAAAGGTAATTGCTTACCATAAAGGCTATGCATGCCAGCAAGCGGATCGCAGACGCTCATCGCGTGCCAGGTATCGCCATAATAACCAGAATGCGTCGAGGCAAACTGTTGCTTCGTTGGTCTCTTAGCAGCAATTTGATATTGCAGTGCCATTTTTAGTGCCACTTCTACTGCAATGCTGCCACTGTCAGCATAAAATATCGCATCGAGTCCAGCAGGTACAATAGCTAGCAGCTTTTTGCCTAAATCTATCGCCGGCTGATGGGTCAAGCCACCAAACATCACATGCGCCATTTTGCCCAATTGTTCAATCATCGCCGCATTGAGCACTGGATGATTATAACCATGCACGCTCGCCCACCATGACGACATACCGTCAATCAGGCGCGTGCCATCATTAGTGACGATATAAATACCCTCGGCATGATCAATAACGATATTTGGATAGGTGGGCGGCAAACTGGCATAAGGATGCCAAAGGTGCTGTTGGTCGAAGTCTTTCGTTGAAAAATTGCTCATTGAAGGGTTGGATGTTGTCATGTTTTATTCACCAGTAATACGCTTATATTTTGACATCAAATCACTCTCACTTTCGGCGTGGTTTGGATCATGCGGGATACAGTCAACAGGACAGATGACCACGCATTGCGGCTCATCAAAGTGCCCAACGCATTCGGTGCATAAATCAGGATCAATGACATAAATATCATCGCCTTCTGAGATGGCTTCATTGGGACAAGCAGGCTCGCAAACATCACAATTGATGCATTCATCGGTAATTAATAACGCCATAAACTGCTCCTTATTTGCTAGCAGTTGATAATAAATGAGTACGTCTGTTGTTTATTATTACACTTAATATTGAACAATCAGCCCATATTTAAAGCTTAACTTACTAAGCGTTTAACTAAATTTAGCTGCTGAGTTTTTTTATAAAAGCTTCTGAAACACAAGGTGGCACAAATTTGGTCACATCACCGCCAAGTTTGGCAATTTCACGAATCATCGTTGACGAAATAAACGAGTAATTTTGCGACGGGGTTAAAAATACCGCTTCAAAATTTTCATCAAGTTCACGATTCATATTGGCCAATTGAAACTCATATTCAAAGTCTGACATCGCTCGCAGACCACGTAGTACAGCGGTGGCGTTTTTTTCGCGCATAAAGTCGACCAACAAACCTTCAAAACCAATCACCGACACTTGCGGTAAATCAGCAAATACCGTTTCGACCAAGGCAACGCGCTCTTCAAAGTCAAACAATGGCTTTTTATGATGACCTGAGGCGACAGCAATGACCACCTCATCGAATAGTTTCGTTGCGCGTTTAACCAAATCCACATGACCATTGGTAATGGGATCAAAGGTACCAGGGTATAAAATCTTGGTATGCAGTTTTGAAGAAGTAGCAGAAAGGCTCATAACAGGACTAATATGGTTAATGATAATGACCCATATGCTAGCAAATTTTACTCAAACTTAATACTTATCTGCTACATTTGTCCTAACAGCCGATTTACCTTTTCGCCGTCTGCTTTGCTACAATAGTCGGTTCGACTCATCTCTTTTGGTATGCCTAATTTGCCATGCTTGACATCACAAATTAGCATGACAAAAAATCACCCCTACTAAAGGGTTAGGATGAGGAACAGTTGGACTGGGACACTGTATGTTGAAGCGATACTAGAACACGATATCCAAAAACAATATATTAAAGTCCTTATGGAGAAATTATGTCAAAAAAATCAAAAAAACCTGACAATCAAATTTGCGCCAATAAAAAAGCTCGTCATGAGTACTTTATTGAAGAGACGTTTGAGGCAGGTCTATCGTTACAAGGTTGGGAAGTTAAGGCCATTCGCGCGGGCAAGATGACCATTACCGAAGCGTATATTATCTTTCGGAATAATGAGGCGTTCATTTTTGGCGCGCATATCCAGCCGCTGCTCTCAAGCTCAACGCATGTCAGTCCTGATAGCATTCGTACGCGTAAGCTGCTGCTCAATCGCCGTGAAATCGAAAAGTTAATGGGCGCGGTCAATCAAAAAGGCTATGCTTGCGTGCCGTTATCCTGCTACTGGAAAAACTCTTTGGTGAAATGCCAAATTGCTTTAGCGCTAGGTAAAAAACAGCACGATAAACGTAAAACACTGAAAGACCGCGACTGGGAACGTGATAAGCAGCGCGGCTTTAAAAATGCCGACTAAATTTATTTGTTCAAGATTACGGTCTTAAATTAATTATTTTTAGCGCGATAAAAAAGGACGATGCAGCATAAGTTGCATTGTCCTTTTTTATTTGCGTCACTTGTTGTCTGTATAAAGTACTAAGCTGCATGAGACATTTTTTTTATTTTCGAGTGTTTATGAGCGCAGCACAATTGACGAACACCATGCACAATTAGACAAGCAATCCCGAGCCAAATTAAGCCGTAGCTATATATCATCGCGGATTCAAAAGGGTTACCTAATATGGTGATTGCCAAGATAAATAATAATGCCGGTTCTATATAGCTCATCATACCGTATACATTTACTGGGAGCATCTGACTGGCATCGACGTTGGTTTTCATAGCCAATACACTCAAGATACCTAAACCTATTAGCATCATAATAAAAAATCCTGAACCGCTAACCAAGCTTAAACTACTCGGTGCAATAAAAAATAAATATGCCAAAGCGAACGGTGCAAAGATGGTTAAATCGACCAATAATCCAGTCACCGCGCCAATCCCTTGCAAACGGCGTAAAATATAATAGATAGGATAGGTCCCGCAAACCCAGAGTGTCGCCCAAGAGACACTTTGCGTGCGCACAATCTCACTGCCTACGCCGACAGCGGCAAAAGAAACGGCCAACCATTGTAGACGGCTTAACTTTTCACCAAAAAGAACACAGCCAAATATCACCATCATCAGTGGAAACAGAAAATAACCCATCGCGGTTTGTACGCCCTGCCCATTTACGGGTGCCCACATAAACAGCCAAAACTGACTCAAAAATATCGGCGTTGGTAATAATAACCACGCCCACTGCTTAACGGTTCTGAGCGCTTTTAACTTATCAATATGCAAACCTAATCGCCCACTGATCACAAGATAGCCGATTAGCGCTGCCCACATTGCCAGCATACGCCAGATAAAAACTTGCGTGCCAGATAGCGGCGCTAAAAAACTGCTATAGGCATAAAGCACGCCAAATAACAGATTTGATAATATCGCCAATGCCACACCCATGATTAGTGTGCGCTGTTGTTTGCTGCCAGCTGTCCACACCGCAGGCAAAGGCAGAAGCGATACCGCATTTGCTAGCGTATTAGTAAAGACATGAGATAGCGTTGAGGAAGACATAATAAACACCGTAAATACAAATAAACGTGAGATAACCCAACTGTTTTTTATTTCGCTTGCCAGCTTGGATTGATAGGGTGTATTTTACAGTGGCATAAAGAGAAATTGTCTCTATATAGACATATTCGTGAGTAAAACTATCTATTTTATAATCAAATTACGACTATTTTCTTATGTTTAGAATTTATAACGATAATATTTATAATGAAATTTAAATAATTATGATTTTTTAGAGCTAAATATTATGAGCCATGTTTTAGACGATACCGATAAAGCCATTTTAAATTTGCTACAGGACGATGCGAGCTTACCGTTAAAAACGGTGGCAGAGCGCGTGCATATCTCTATCGCTACTGCCCAGCGTCGTATTCAGGCATTGATAGATAACGGAATAATTACTAAACAAGTCGCTATCGTTGACCCAAATAAGGTCGGTTACGGGCTTACCGCGGTGGTAATGATAGAGATGTCGCGCTCAAATACCTCGATGCAGCATCGATTTGAGCGCTTAATGCATGACCAACCGCGAGTAATGAGCTGCTATGAAGTGTCAGGAGATGCCGATTTCATGCTCATGGTCAATGCGAAAAACATGAATGACTATCACGAATTTACGCGTAATTTGCTGACTTACGAGAACAATGTGCGCAGCTTTAAAAGCCAGTTTGTGATGAACTTTACTAAGAGTGGCACTAAGATTTTGCTCGATTAACGATAGCTACAAAGCCCATTCAATTTTTATCATCAATTATGAGTGGATAATTGCTCACTAAAACAGGTACGATAGCAACGAAAGTTTGGCATTAAATGCTAGATAAACCATCAACCGTATAGCAGACAAGGAAGCCTGATTATGAGTAAAAAGATACAGTCTATCGACACGAATAAGAATACTCAGACCCTATCGAAGTTATTAAACCCGAAAACCTTATTAACAGGTGCATCACTTGCGGCATTACTCGTAAGCTCAGGCTGCGCAACCAGCTCTTTATTAGAAAATGACGATTATTCTAGCACCACCACTACCAAGCAAATCTTGTCTGAAGACCAAATTGTCGCCTTTGGTCGTCCCGCCCAAGCATTGCCAAAAACACCAAATGCTACCATGGTTATCGTCGGTGAAAAAAACAGCTATGTGCTGACCCAAGGCGGGACAGAAATGATTGGCTTATTAAGTAACCTGACGCCAAAAAATATCCACGTCGATAACGATATGAGCTTTTCTGTACCCAATAACGATGGCTATTTTCAGGGTGAAATGAAGCTTTCTTATGCCAAATTAAAAGATGAGTTCCAACGCTCAGATTATCAATTCTTTTTGCAAAATAATGGCCGCGACTGCACTTCAGCCAGCGACCAGCGTATCAATGCTCAGCGCTTTTGCTTTAGCATTCCTGTCAAAGGTGCGATTTATCCGCAAGTGAGTAATTTGAGTTTAATCCAAGCCAATTATCGTGCTTTAAGCAAACCTTATACGGTGAGTTTTTATACCCAAGGTCAGCAAAAACAAGTGTCTCGTAGCGGCACTAATACGGCACAAAAGCTGGTCTTACTGCCCTTTGCCCTTGCTTTTGATGTCGTGACCTTCCCCTTCCAATTATTACAGTAGTAAATCTTTCATACTAACAACCGCCTAAATCAAACAGGTTTCTAAATTTCTAGAAACCTTTTATTGGTATATTATCTTACGCTATCAATAACTTATCGCTAATCCTTTAGCATCGTTTATCACATCCTGAGCATAATTCATGTTAAAATGAGCGCTTTTAAATAAGCCGTTATTAATTAAAAATTATAACGGCTTATTTTTAGTGCCATTTTTCTAATTAACAGGTCCGCTCATGTCTGCCGATACCATCGCCCGTACCGCCTTTAAACAAGGCACCAAACCACTTTACGACTACGACAAACATTGGGCGAGCTGCTACGAGCCTGCGCCTTATTTGCCGATGAGCCGCAAAGAGATGGACGATTTGGGCTGGGATGCCTGTGATGTCATTATTATCTCAGGCGATGCTTATGTCGACCATCCAAGCTTTGGGATGGCGATTATCGGCCGCTTATTAGAGGCGCAAGGCTTTCGCGTGGGCATCATTGCCCAGCCAGATTGGAAGAGCAAAGATGCCTTTATGGAGCTGGGTAAACCGGTTTATGCTTATGGTGTGACTGCCGGCAACATGGACAGCATGATTAACCGTTATACCGCTGACCGTAAAATTCGTAGCGATGATGCGTATTCGCCGGGTAACGTGGCTGACAAACGTCCTGACCGCGCCGCCATCGTTTATAGCCAACGTTGCCGTGAAGCTTATCCTGATGTGCCAATTATTTTAGGCGGTATCGAGGGCAGCTTACGCCGTATCGCCCATTATGATTATTGGTCAGATAAAGTACGCCGCAGTATCTTGATGGATGCCCGTGCCGATGTCTTATTGTATGGTAATGCTGAGCGCGCTATCGTCGATGTGGTACATGGTCTATCAAAAGGTTATACGTTTGAGCAAATGAGCAAACTGCGTGGTACAGCGTATTTATTGACCCCGACCCGTCGCCATTGGCAAGCTGGCATGACCGAAGTTGCCAGTAATGATGTCGATACCGTCGGTCGCGTCGATCCGATTATCAACCCATATGTGATGACCGAAGACGTTGATAGCTGCAAAATTGAACAAGAAAAGCCATCTGACTCACCGGTCGGACAAGCTATGACAGGAATGTCCGCGCAGTATCAAGGCTTTGTTGCAGAACCTGTGACCAATAAAGTATTGAATGCTGAGCAAGTGGACGAAGAGACGCAAGTGGTACAAATGCGCGGCTTTAGTAAGCCGATGACGGCGCGTAAGCATAAAATTAAAATGCCGCCGCGTGAGCAAACCGTTATTCGTCTGCCCGATTATGAGCACGTCAAATCTGACCCTGTTTTGTACGCTCATGCCAGCCGTATCTTACACCTTGAGACCAATCCGGGTAATGCGCGGGCGCTAGTGCAGCGTCATAGTAGCGGCGCTGGTAATTCGCATACATCGATTGACGTTTGGCTCAATCCGCCACCGATTCCGCTCTCAACGGAAGAGATGGATTATGTCTTTGATTTGCCGTATGCCCGTCTGCCGCATCCAAGCTATGGCGATGCGCGTATTCCTGCTTATGACATGATTAAATTTTCAGTCAATATCATGCGCGGCTGTTTTGGCGGTTGTACTTTTTGCTCAATCACTGAGCATGAAGGCCGCATTATCCAAAACCGCTCAGAAGAATCTATCTTGCGTGAAGTCGAAGCGATTCGTGATACCGCGCCGAACTTCACCGGTGTCATCTCTGACCTTGGTGGTCCAACAGCCAATATGTATCGCCTGAACTGTAAAGATGAGACTATAGAAAAGAACTGCCGTAAGCCGTCTTGCGTCTATCCTGATGTTTGCGAAAATTTGATTACCGATCACAGTAATTTGACCCAGCTATATCGTAAAGCGCGTGATATCAAAGGCGTGAAAAAGATTCTTATCGCCTCAGGTTTGCGTTATGACTTGGCGATTAAAGACCCTGAATATGTCAAAGAATTGGTCAGTCATCACGTCGGTGGTTATCTGAAAATCGCTCCTGAGCACTCAGAAGAAGCGGTACTGTCAAAAATGATGAAGCCGGGCATGGGCAATTATGATAAATTCAAAGCCATGTTTGAGCAGTACAGCCAAGAAGCAGGCAAAGAGCAGTATCTGATTCCTTACTTTATCGCCGCCCATCCCGGCACCAAAGATGAAGATATGATGAACCTTGCGCTTTGGCTAAAAAGCCACGGTTACCGCGCTGACCAAGTGCAGGCGTTTTATCCAAGCCCGATGGCGACCGCGACTACCATGTATCATACGCATAAAGATCCGCTGCATAAAATCAGCCGTGACGAAGGTGACATGGATATCGTCAAATCTGGTAAGCAACGTAAATTACATAAAGCTTTCTTACGCTATCATGATCCAAAAAACTGGGTACTATTGCGTAAAGCGCTGCAAGATATGGAACGCAGTGATTTGATTGGTAAAGGTCGTGGCTGTTTAATTCCGCCATTTAATGCCAGTTTAGAAGGTCGCGATGCGGCGCAAGACAGCTATCAATCGGCGCGTAAAAAGAACAGTCGCTTGGGCAATGACTCGGTGAAACGCAGCAATAATAGTCCTAGCGCGGCAAAAAACACTTCCGGTAAAAACAGCAAAAAAGTCAGCAAAGGTAACTTCCAAACTCAGCATACTGGTCTGCCACCGCGTAAGACTAAATAAATTAAATAGCTGTTAGTAATTACTGCTAAATGAGTTCGAAGTTTTTATTTAAATTCAACAAGCTCAGACCAAAGCGCCTATCGACTCAGCAGTCGATAGGCGCTTTGGTTTGTTTTTTATATTGAGCTTGTTGGCTTAATTCTTTTTTGCATAACTGCCTACCTACTTGCCATTTGACTTGTCTAAGCTTAGCTATTTTACAAAGGCTGTTAAGTGCAGCATTACATTATTCAGTGTTTTAGTAACTTAGTGAACACGTAACAAACAATTTCTAACATTATGCAGAAAGGCTTTTCGATAACATGTGCGCTATATGCTTAACGCATAGTGAAAGAATACATTGTTAAAACACCTAGTTAAAAATAAATACATTATAAATTATATAATTTTGGAGAAAACCATGAATACCTTAACCAAATTCGCTGTTGCCCTACCTACTCTTGCTCTACTAAGCGCATGTGCGACTACCGCACCTACTACTCCAAACAAAACCCCTGCTTCAGAAAGCGTGACCGATGTCGCTTATGACCGTATGGCGCCAGCACCTTATACTTGTACTGACGGCAGCAGAATCTTGGCAAAACAGTCAATCAATAAAAAACAGGTCATGCTAGACGCGACGTTGCCTAAAGTGAACTGGGCAAATCAACCAATCATCTTAAATGGTGGTGTCCAAAGTGATACTGCAAGCTATGTCAACGAATCAAACTCTGAAGTTGTCTATGCATGGCACATGGAAGGCGATACAGGTATCTTTGCGATGAAATGGGCTGACGGTAAAGAATACCAAGTAAACTGCCAAATCTAAGCAGCTGATATAGACCTTAAAACTAAAGTATAATAATTATTAAACAGTCATCGAATGGTGGCTGTTTTTTTATGGCTTTAAATTAAGCAGCATACTCGCCAATGCCTTGTTTCCTTATGCTATTTGCCTTTCATTTGATAATGATAAGAAATAGCCTTTTGCTGCATTTAGCTAGAGAAGCACGCTGAAAGCTGTCAAAATAGATCATCTATAGAAATAGCTTATGATCCACTAATAAAGAGAGTAACTCAATGATAAAGCGCTTATCAAGTATGATGATATTGGCTAGTGCGGGTATGTTTGCATTAACGGGCTGCGATAATAGCGCTGACAATTCTAATGGCACTGATAGCGTTGATAGTTCTGACAAAACTTCTGTAACAGCAGCAACACCTGAGGCGTCAAAAGTTAATACTATCGACTGGTCATTGGTCGCAAGCGGCGAAAAATCTGTTGACCCCGCCAATTACAAATATCCATTTGCGCTTAATAGCCAAAATGTACTCGATTATGCGGAATATTTTAAATTAGATAACGCCACCGCTCAGCACAACCTGACGATAAGCATGGCAAGCAATGAAGCGCTGTCAAAGGTGCTCGACCAGCTTAGCGATAGCTATACCTCACATGAAATCATTGATAGTAAAGACATGAAACTTGTCATCCATACCACGCCTGATGTCGCTGCTAGCAGCTATGATTATGTACTGTCAGATGACTTTGCTAAAGGGCTAGTATTGCCTATCGTGATTCAGCCAGATAGTAAGAAAGGTGAGGTGAAGGCGCATGGAGAGGTGCAAGAGTAGAAGTTAGTAGCGTATGTTTTGATATATATAACATACGCTACTAAAAGAAATTAAGTCTGACGATATGGGTTGTTTGAAAGCTCAATTTTGACATTCGTATCGCAAAGCAACTTAGCTAGATAAGGTTGGTATTGTGTGGCAGCAGGAGCTATATAAATTTTATCAAGATTCGATTTTACCACTGGCTCATAATCCACATATAGGAACTTACCAAAACTCATATGGACTTTAGGATCCTCGAGCGAAGTTATATATATCATTCTGCACTCCTGCTCTTCTTGAAAAGCAGTATGTTTGATCAAATATCTCAACGGTAGCAAGATGTCATCAAGTAGTTGGTGCACCTTAGACTGTACTTCACAATCCATATCTGAAACATCTTGAATAATATCTTGATAAATACTTTTCAAGCATGAAAATTCGTTTTCAAACTTTCCTGCTTTATTGTTTATTATCCTTTGATACTCTTTCCAAGCATTGTCTGCCTTACTTTTTGAGTCATCCTCTTTGAGATATTCACGATAAAAAGTAATTTCGTTACGCTGTGCTAAAGATATAAATCCAGATTCGGGGTCTACATAAACGCAGCGCATTACCGATTGTGATGGAATAGCTACAATCTCATTTTTTACAATCTTATCATCATCACAACTACCTTGCTGTATGCTTATTTCATCATCTTTAGTAGAAATAAATGACAAGTCATCAGGGTTTTCGCTTTCTTTAAAGAATCCTTTATTGAATACTAAACTAATTCCCGATGCTTCTTTATTATCCTTTTTCCCGTAAAGTCTAAACTGATTTAAGCTATCATGATTGAAGCTAAAACAGCCAATGAATGCATGATACCTATCATTAGAATCTAGTTTATTGAATAAAATTTTATTACCATCTGTCAAATAACGTTCTAACAACTGCCCTTCACTTGGATCATTAACATTATTAATTGTGCTTAATCGAAATGAGCTAGATAACCCTTCGTTTTTATCGATATTTAGAAGTAAATTCACAGTATCTACGCTAGTGTAGTGTGCAAGTTTACGTTCGGCATAAAATTGGCGTTTTCCCACACTGTTAATATCTACTTTCAATAGTAGTAGAGCGCTATATACTCTAGAGGATATTTTTAGAATTTCCCTACCAACCTCTCTAGTTCCTTCACTCAACAACATATCACATATGAATATATTATTTTTCACCTCAAAACCAAATTTACTTTTTACAGTAGAAAAACATCTTTTAGCTTCTTGTATATCTTTTTCTATATATTGTTCGCCATTGTTTTTCAATAGAAAACTACCAATATAAAAATGTGAAATTTCAAAGAGATTTTTGTTATCTTCCTTACTAACACTGCGCCAATATTTTAATGCTTCTTTCTTATAGCCTTTATCTGCCAAAATATTACCAATAGCAATTTTTGCATTAGCAACAAAAACCTTATTATTACTCTCTAATGTTCGCTGCCATGGTTTAATTCTTCCACGCGTGTGAGCATCTAATTTATCGAAGTCTATTCCTTTAACTTCTGTCATACATTACTCCTCCCAACCAACGCCAAAAACTCTTCCTCACCCACTACTTTTACGCCTAGCTTCTCCGCCTTCGCCATCTTCGAGCCAGCCTTATCACCTGCCAACAACGCGGTAGTTTTTGCCGAGATACTACCGGAGACTTTGGCACCGAGCGCTTGCAGTTTGGCTTTGGCCTCATCACGCGCCATGCTATCGAGCGCGCCCGTAATGACCCACGTTTGCCCATCGAGCGGCAATCCCTCTGACACCACTTGCTCAACCTTATCCCAATGCACGCCCGCTTCGCGCAATGCGGTGATGACTTCGATATTGTGCGGCGCACGGAAGAACTTATAAGTCAGCTCAGCGGTGATTGCGCCAACGTCAGGCGTTTGTAGGAGCTTGTCGATATCTGCTGCCATCAGGCTATCAAGGTCGCCAAATTGCTGCGCCAAATTCTGTGCTGTTGTCTCACCAACGCCGCGAATACCCAGCGCATAGATAAAGCGTGCGAGTGTGGTCTGTTTACTGGTTTCAATGGCGCTGAGGATGTTTTGTACCGATTTCTCCCCTAGTTTTTCAAGCGTAATCAGCTCGTCTTGATGTTTATGCAAATGATAAATATCGGCGACGGTCTTGACCAAGCCGTGCTCAAAAAAGCTAATCAGCCAACTTGCGCCTAAGCCATCGATATCCATCGCTCGACGTGAAACAAAGTGTATAAGCGCTTCTTGCTGCTGCGCGGGACAAAACAGTCCGCCGGTACAACGCGCTAACGCTTCATCTTTAGGTAATACTACAGGAGAATCGCACACCGGACAGTTCAACGGTAACTGTACCGGTTCAGAATCCGCTGGTCGTTGCTCATGCCAAACGCGCGTGACTTTGGGGATGACATCGCCTGCGCGGTGGACGCTGACCATATCGCCTGCGCGCACATCCAATCGCTGAATTTCACCAAAGTTATGTAAGGTGACATTGCTGACAGTGACGCCGCCAACTTTTACAGGTTCGAGCTTACCAACTGGAGTGATTTGTCCGGTGCGTCCGACTTGCCATTCGATATCGTTTAGACGCGTCATTACGGTTTCGGCAGGGAATTTATACGCCGTTGCCCAGCGCGGCTCACGCGATAAAAAACCAAGCTGTTGCTGCAATGCCAAGTTATTTACCTTGATGACCATGCCATCAATCTCGAACGGCAATTGTGCTCGTTTTTCGATGACTGACTCATAGTACTCTTGCGCCTCGCGCGGGTTCTTTACTACTCTCACAGCACTGACACTAAAACCTATGTCACCAAGCCAAGCCAAAGCAGCTGACTGGGTTTTGATAGTCTCAGGTAGACCTTGATTCACTGAATAACAATAAAAGGCGAGCGGACGGCTGGCAGCAATAGCGGGGTCAAGCTGACGTAAGCTACCAGCGGCGGCATTACGAGGATTGGCAAAGGTTTTATCGCCCTTTTCTTCCGCTAGGCGATTCAGGCGCTCAAAGCCGGCTTTTGGCATTAGCACTTCACCGCGTACTTCCAACAACGGAATCTCGCTTGCCGCAGTAAGCCAAAGCGGCAGATTGCGAATGGTTTTGGCATTTTGGGTAATATCCTCGCCCGTTTGCCCATCACCGCGCGTCACTGCTTGGGTAAATTTTCCATAAGCGTATTTGAGCGACACCGCCAAGCCATCAAGCTTTAGCTCCATCTCATATTCAGGATTTTTCTGCGCGTCATTTAGACGATCATTGACGCGGCGCATAAAGCCATGTAATTCGTCATAATCAAAGACGTTGCCCAGTGACAACATCGGAATATCATGGGTAACTTGGGTAAAGGCTGACAGTGGCATATCGCCAACTTGATTGATTGGGCTATCCGGCTGCACCAATTCTGGGTATTGTTCTTCGAGCTCCAATAAAGAGCGACGCAACTGATCGTATTCGCTGTCTTCTAAAATCGGATTATCGAGCACATAATAGGCATAATTATGCGTCTTTAAAGTATCAATCAACGTGCGCATTTGGGTGACGATAGCAGCATTATTGTCTGCGGATTTTGCAGTATTAATGTCTTTATTAATGTCTTTAGAGGTAAGCGGTGCGATAGGATCAGTCATAGTCAGCGTCTTTTTTTTGCGATTCAAGATGTCGATATGATAGCAATTTTGTAGGATACTCGGATATCATTTTGTAGAAAACTAATTCTATAGAAAACCGATTCTTTTGAAAATCAAGTTTATAGAAAATTAGGCGAATGAAACGCTCATCAACCAAAAACTAAAAAAGGCAAATAACGTCAAGCGCTATTTGCCTTTTTCACTGCTACTAATATTACTTAGCTTGTATTAATCAGCCTGTATGAATCAGTTCAAACTAACCTTCATAATCGCGCACTTGGTTGCGTAGTTGTTGCTTGTATTCAGGGGTGATTGGATCATTCTCTTCATCTAGCATAACGGCGTCTAAATCGCTTGCCATCATATAAGCAATACTCATCATACTATCAAAACTGCGCAAGGCTTGTGGATGTGGCAACGATAAAAATACCACTACACCATTATAATTATTGGTCGCGACGCTATGCGGATCAAAAGGCGCGATACCGCTATCAGTGATACCCATCATACTAAACCACAGCATGCCCGTGCCGTCTTTTTGCTCATAGCGATGGAACATATTCATCGCCCCATAACGCAGACCGTATTTATCAATTAACGCCAATAAATCGCGACCACGAATCACTGCTGCTGGGCGGTCACGGTATTGGTGCGGCAAGATGGTAATATTGATATTGTCTTTGGCGTTAATTAATGGACCGTTTTGCGCTTCATCAACCGGCTCTGAGAGATGCTGATCGAGTATCGGGCTATTATTATCAAAGCTTGGCTCGTCTGCGGTATCAATCACTGGCATCAGGCTGTCGGTTGCAGAGACCAAGCTTGAAAACGCATCAGGCTCTTGTTCGATACTCATCTGCTCAGCAGTAGATACAAACTCACTATCATCAGCCTGCTGCTGTTCATCTTGCCAGCGCGCATAGTCAACGTCATCTATCACGTCATCTATCACGTCATTATTAGCGTCATTTATCTCGCCACGACCAGCCGTTAGCTGTGCATCGACATGAGTATGAGGCTGGGTCAAAGGTTCTTCTTCGACGACCGCATTTAAATAACTACGATCAGGACCGATACTGGTCTCGCCCGCAACCGTGTCGTCCAAGTCTAGCTGATCAACGATATTGCGCTCGTGGCGCGGTATGATAGGAATGCCGTTTTTATCATAGTTGACCGCGGCAGCCTCAGCAGTTTTGCGACGCTTAAAGCTGCGAATGACCATAAATAGCCCTGCAAGCACGATAAATGCGGCAATGGCGATCAATATAAACTGGATAGCGGTCATGAGAAATACATCCTAATATATGACAAAAGGGAAGATATAAGAGTGAATAAATGGCAATAGTCTAGCATGGCTGATTAATATCGTCACCATATAGTCATCGTTTCGCATCAGCCCGAAATATTTGCGTGACTTTATATTCTAGCCCTAACTATACCACTAGCAATGGCTACCAGTTATCAATTATTTTATTACTGGGCTGCTCTTAATCAGAAAGGTAACGTGCTGCTTCATTGAGCGAGACGCTGACCAAGGTAGAAATACCCGCGCTTGGCATAGTAACACCTTTTAGCTCATCGGCAATCTGCATCGTCAGCTTATTATGACTGATAAAAATAAACTGTAAGTCGTCTGCTAACTCATGAATCAGACTGGTAAAGCGAGCAACGTTGGCATCATCAAGCGGCGCATCAACTTCATCAAGCACACAAAACGGTGCAGGATGCTGCTTAAATATCGCAAAAATTAAACTTAGCGCGGTCAAGGTTTTCTCACCACCAGAAAGCACAGCAAGGCGACTATTACGCTTACCTTTTGGCTGTGCCATCAAGGTTAGTCCTGCCCGCCACTGTTCTGATTTTGGCGCATTAGCAGGCATATCGTCAGTATTGAGGGTTAAGCTTGCTTGCCCGCCACCAAAGACTTTGGCAAATAAATTGGCAAGCTCGTTATTGACCGCATCAAGCGTCTGCATAAATAGCGTTTTGGTGGTTTCATCAATCGAGGCAATCGCCTCGGTCAACGTCTGCATACTGGCGGCAATATCTGCCGTCTGCTGCGCGAGTGGCTCTAAACGTTCATTGACTTCAGCCAGTTCTGCTACCGCCGCTAGATTGACCGCGCCAATTTTACCCAGCTGCTGCTCAAGATTTGCGCGCTCAGATTCTAATTCTGCGATTTTATCTGGACGTACGCGGCGGTCATGGGCAATAAAATCCGCCAATAAATTTGAGACACTCATCGTTTGCTGTGTTTGCTGTGTTTGCTGCGACATCTCCGATTGCGCTTTATATTTATGGCTAACTTTATAGTAAGCATCTAGCGCTTCTTGTGTATGATTACTGGCATCGTCTAAACGCGCCGCACTTAAGGCCAGCTCAGTGGCGAGGCGGGCAAGCTCACTTTGCTGCATTTGCAAAGCGTTTTGTAGTGTGTCTAATTCAATCTGCTGCTCACTATATTCCTCTTTAAGCGCCGTTAATGCTGTTTCGCGTTCTGCTAATACTACTTGCTGCGCATCGCGCGCTGTCTGTGTTATCTGTAATTCGGCTTGTAGTGCTGGCAATTTATGTTGCTGCTGCTCATGCTGCGCTTTTAGACTTTGCTCGCTTTGTAGCGACTTTTCATGCTGCTCGGTTGCCCGCGCAAGACTACTCACACTATGTTCTAAGCGCATCTCGCTTTGTTGCATACGAAGCTGCAAAGCTTGCCAAGCATCATCATTCGTCTGCCGCGCGCGAGCGAGCTCACTACACTCGGACTGCAATTGCTGACTTAATGCCCGAGCATCCGCTATTTGGGGCGTCAACGCCGCTATCTCACTTTGAATATGCTGCTGCTCATTATTTAGAATATGCTGCTCTTGCTCAAGCTCTTGTTTTTCCTGCTCAAGGGCTTCTTTGTCAGTATTTAGACGCTGGCTATCCGCTTGTAGACGCTCAGCGTTGGCGCGCTGAGTGGTAAGCTTTTGCTGATATTGATGCTTATCACGGGTTAATTGCTCCGCTTGAGCGCGAGTTTCTTCTAAGCTGACCGTCAAGGCATTATAGTTGCGTTGGTCATTAGCAATCGCTTTTTGCTGGTCTTGTATTTTGACCTCAAATTCATCAAGCAAACCTTCTAACGCTTGTAGACGGCTACCTTGTTGTAACCGCTGCGTTAAGAACTGGCTATTGCTATCGTTTTGACCATCTTGCGCACCAATAAATCTACTGAGATTCATCGTACCATGACGACTGACAAGCCAGCCATCAGACGTTAGTAAAATGGCTGATGATGGTAATATTTTCAGGATGTCAGCGAGAGCCTCAAGTGTCTGCTGATTATTCGTTTCAGGCTCCGCGATATATAAATAACATTGCTGCCAAAGCACCAAATTAGGGGCAGTAATAAGCTCTGCTAAAGGCAGTACTGTATCAGTCAAAGTGCTTGGCAATTCGTTAACAATTGGCTTTGCGTTTACATCATTTTGTTTAGCAGATAACCACAAGCTATGACCATTTTCTATTGACGATTTATCTTTATTAGCGATAGGCTCATTTTTTACGGTTTGATAAGTAAATAAGCTATTCAAGTCATGTTTAAGAACTTGCCATAGGCTACTCGCTTTTCGAGAATCATCATTGGCGTGTTGTTGATTAGATACGTTATCAACCAGTACATGACTGTCCAGCCATAGCGCTAATACGCTATCGAGTAGCTGTGCGTGCTGTTGTCCTTTTTCGCTTAGCTCAATCTGCTCACGCAAGGTTGCAATAACTAAGTCTTTATAATCCTTGGCTATATCATTTTCTAAAGCAGTTTTTGCATCAGTAGTTTTCACGTTAGCAGACTGTTGAGATTTTGGTAGTGGTTTAGGATGCAATATCTGATGTAGAGTATCGTACTCACCTGCTAAGACTGCGTGACGTTTTTCATACTCGCTCAACTCGCGTTGCTGAGTGTGCAAACGTTGCTGTAACTGATGCGCTTGCGGTTGCAACTCCGATAGAAGTTCATCAACACTGTCTTGCTGGCGCTCAATCTGCTGCAACTGTTTATTTAGCTCAGCAATCTGCGTCTCTAATGTCTGCTGTAAGTTTTTTGCATCATTTTTCTCGCGTCCATCAGCATTATCAATAGGTGATAATGACTGTTGTAGTTGCTGCCATAAATTCTGCCAGTTTTGCTGGCGACGCTGCCATTTCTCATGATTTTGATGCTGGCGTTTTTGGGCTTGAATATTAATCGCTTGCTGCTGCTCAAGCGCACGATTATTATCTTGCAAGCGTGATAGCTGGTTTTGCGCGTCATGGTAGGCGCGCTGCAATGGTTGCTCATTGCGTTTATGCGTGTCACGTTTATTGTTCAGCTCATTGATCTGTGGATGCAATTCTTCTAGCACATTCTGCTGCTTAGCTTGCTCAGCTTTTAAACGCTTTATCTCATCAACTGCTTGCTCACGCTGCTGCTCTAAACTGGCCAGTTGTTGATCAATAGTAGTCAGCTGTGATTTGGCATCACTGAGCTGATGTTCAGCTTGTTGGTAGCTTAGCTGCTGCTGATAATGGCTGCTTTGAGCATCGTCTTTTAGCCACTGTTCTTGATTGATATGCGCAGCAAGCTTATCTTGTTTGGCTTTTAGCGTTTCATAGCTTGCTTGTAATGTGGCGACCTCATTAGCGCTCCGCTCATGAGCTATTTTTTGCTGCTGCTGATTATGCTTGGCTTGATACAGTTGCTGAATGGCAAGTTGCTGCTTGATGTCAGCAAGCGTTAATGCCAACTCTTCGTAGCGCTCAGCACTGGCTGCTTGCTTAGACAAGCGTTTTTGTTGGCTAACCAACTCGCTTTGCATATCATACAGACGTGCTAAATTATCTTGGGTTTTCTCTAGCTTTTTTTGCGTCTCTTCGCGGCGCGCTTGATAGCGTGAAACGCCAGCAGCTTCTTCGATAAATTCACGCAGCTGCAGCGGGCTAGATTCAACAATACGCCCAATCATACCTTGTTCGATGACCGCATAACTGCGCGCGCCAAGCCCAGTTCCCAAGAACACATCGACCACATCACGACGACGGCAGCGCGTGCCATTGATAAAATAGTCCGAGCGCCCTTCCAAATTCACCTGACGGCGAACGGACAGCTCTTGGTAGAGATTAAATTCATGGCGAATGCCATTTTGCTCATCTTGGGTATGCTCAAAAGTCAGCTCGACGCTGGCGACACTTTTAGCAGCTTTGTCTTGCGTGCCGGCAAAGATGACATCACTCATTGCCCCGCCACGTAACTGCTTAGCAGAAGTTTCGCCCAATACCCAGCGAATGGCATCAATAACATTAGATTTGCCACAGCCGTTTGGCCCGACAATGGCGGTGATACCATGACGGAAGGTAAAAGTCGTTGGATTGGCAAAGGATTTGAAGCCTGCCAGCTTGAGAGATTTTAGGCGCATGAAGGATCAGTAAATATGGCGAAAACAGGCGGCTATTCTACCTCAAATTGGGCTAGGTTTTTAGGGTTTGTGAAGGATGCTATAATAGGGCTGAAAATTTGCATTATTCATCTAAATAATAACAATTAAGGGTATTCAAATGACCGATTATAATCCGCAAGAACTACAAAAAAAATATGAAGAATGGTGTGAGCTACATCATAAACAGCTTGAGGCGCAACAACAGTTCTTAAAAGCTGAAGCACTGCAAAACGAATTAAAAGACTACTATCTTAATCCGCAATGGATGGCGGATCGTGAAGCGGATCTGCCAATTGAGTATTCAGGTAAAGAGCACTCTATATTTAGTGAAGATGCGCTATGGAGTATGCTCAGCGACCATGACGAGTTAGCAAGAAAGTGGATACGTTTGGGGCTTGATGCGATTGATAAGAAATAGACCTTAGCTTAAATCACCCCAATCCCACTTAACAACAGCTGCCCGCCCGCAAATAATAATAATACGCCAAAGGCACGTTTAAGTATAAGCGCAGGCAGTACGTGGGCAAGCTTGGCACCGACTTTTGCCATAGCGAAGCTGACGACAGAAATACATATAAAGCCTGTAATATGTACAAAGCCTATCGTACCTTCAGGCAGATTGACCACATCTTGACCAAACCATGCAAAGCCTGCCGCGCCAGCCAATGCAATTGGCAAACCACAGGCCGCTGAGGTACCGACCGATTGCTTCATCGGTAGTCCCGCCCAGTTTAAAAACGGTACGGTCAAACTACCGCCGCCAATTCCAAAAATAGACGATGCCATACCAATGCCCGTGCCTGCGCCAAACTGCACACCAGCTGACGGTAACGGTTTGCCCAACTGCTCTTTGTTGGAGAAAAATAGCATCTTTATAGCGACCAATAACGCGCCGATACCGATGATGGCTTGCAATACCTTACCGTCAATCATATCAGCAATACCCGCACCAACGAGGCTACCGATGACCAAGCCCAATGCCATTTTGCGCCACACTTCCCAGCGTACACCGCAGTGCTTATTATGTGCCGTCAATGAGCTAATAGAGGTCACTACGATGGTCGCCAGTGACGTGCCAATCGCCAAATGAGTGACCACTTCAGGAGGGAAATGATACGCAGTAAAAATCCATACCAATGCTGGCACGATAATCATGCCACCGCCAACGCCAAATAAACCTGCACTGACGCCAGCAAACGCCCCTGCAATGACAAACCACACATACAACATCATATTACTACCTTTTATAATGGTTATTTTTAGATGATAATAACCAGCGCCTTCGCATCATTAGTATTCAAGTCGTGACAATTGTGCCGATGGCTGTCATTTTTAAAATTGCCTTAGTATATCAAATGCTATCTCAAAGACTCGATTAAACCTTATATGAACTACAGCGACTAAATTTATGCCATCACTAGCCAATTATTCCGTCCATTTACCTGAACTTACCCATCGTCACGTGACCAGCAGCGCTTCAACCAATAGTGAGCTAATAGACGCTGTGCAAGATGGCACGCTTGACGCTACTGATTTGCATCTACTAACGGCTGAGACTCAGAGTGCAGGACGTGGACAGCGAGGACGCTCATGGCAATCACCGCGCGGCAATGTCTATCTGTCGTTATATCATCCAGTACACATGCCCATTAGCGGTTTATTGTCTCTAGTTATTGGCGTTGAGCTGGCAAAAATGCCTATTATCCAAAAGTTAAATGAGCAATTACGTGCACAAGGTTTAACCCCTATTGGCGTAAAATGGGCCAATGATTTAGGCTTTTATCAAAATTCACCTAAAGCAGATAAAGCTGAACTAGACACGCAAATTATTCAATTTAATAAGCTTGCTGGTATCTTAATTGAACCGGTATGGAAGGCAGGAAAATTGGTCGGCGTGGTCATGGGCGTTGGACTTAATGTACAAGCTGCGCCGAAGCTAACCGCGCAAACTTGCGAAGGCATGAGTTATCAAGCAATTAGCTTGCAAGATATTTATGGGATGCTGGAATCAGATAACGCGAACAGTCTACCAACCTTACAAACGCTTTATCAGCAAATTAGTAAGGCATTACTGGCAGCTATGACACGCTTTGAGCATTTTGATATCGAAAGGCCGACTGGGCACACCTACTATCTAGACAGCTTTTTGCAAGAGTTTGCAACGATGGATGCACTGGCAGGTCTGCAATTACGTGTCAGCCAAGATCATGATAATAAAGCGCATGTGGTTACTGGACACGCCTGCAGTATTGATACAAACGGCTGTTTGCAATTGCGTGAAGATAACGGTAAGATTTCTGCGCTTTTTACCGGACGCATTGACGTTATTAATAAGGCTTAAATTAAAGACCCAACGGGCACTATATAAAGGGATTTTTATGCTCTGGTTAGATCTTGGCAACACCCGTCTAAAATACTGGCTCACTGATGATATCGGGCAGATTGTCGCGCACGATGCCAAGCAGCACTTGCAAGCGCCTGCCGAATTACTCATGGGTCTAACTGATCGCTTTGAGCGTTATGCGCCCGACTTTATCGGTATCTCATCAGTACTAGGCGATGATCTGAATGTAAAAGTTTCAGAAACGTTAAGTCGCCTTAACATCCCATTTGAATTTGTCCATGTTGATGCTGCGCATCCGCTTATGAAGAGCGCTTATAATGATGATCAGCTCGGCTGTGATCGTTGGTTACAGATGCTGGGCGCTGTCGATAAGAAGAAACGCCAGTGCGTGATTGGCTGCGGTACAGCGGTGACGATTGATTTGATTAATCACGCTGAGCATTTAGGTGGTTATATTTTCCCCAGTATTTACTTGCAACGTGAGTCGCTATTTTCTGGCACCAAGCAAATCACCATCTCTAACGGTACCTTTGATAGCGTCAGTCAGGGCACCACCACGCAAGATGCAGTACATCGCGGGATATTACTATCCATCGTTGGTGCGATAAATGAGATTAGCCATCGCCACCCTAACTTTGAGGTCATTATGACGGGTGGTGATGCAGCTATTATTGCCCAACACGTCAACCGCCCAGTGCGCCTACGTGATGATTTATTGTTAAATGGTCTGGCACGCTATTTTGACCATAGTAAACAGACATAGTAATTTTAATGACTTTATAAAATAGACATAAAAAAGCAGTACGTTTTAAGCGTACTGCTTTTTTGTTATAGCCTGTTCGATTTCAAACCCATACAGAGTGCTAATGGGATGAGTTTTCGCAGCCTCTGTCACGCCTGCGAACAGCAAGCAAGAAAAATTTAGCCCATTAGCACGAGGATATTAATGTATCGATTTCATTCTGAAATCAATACCTGACGAACATTCAATCATTATTACTTAGTCTCGTTAAACAACTCACGCCCAACTAGCATACGACGAATCTCACTGGTACCCGCGCCAATCTCATAAAGCTTGGCATCGCGCCAGTAACGACCTAGTGGATATTCATTGGTATAGCCATTACCACCAAAGATTTGAATGCCCTCGCCCGCCATCCAAGTAGCTTTTTCGGCACACCATAAAATTACACTGGCACAATCTTTACGCACTTCTCGACTATGACCAGCACCGCGCGCGTCCAACATATCGAGGTTTTTACCGACGGTGTATAAGAAGCTACGACCTGCTTGCAGTATCGTATACATGTCCGCAACTTTACCTTGAATAAGCTGGAACTCTCCGATGGCTTGTCCAAACTGCTTACGGTCATGAATATAAGGCACGACATTGTCCATCACCGCTTGCATGATACCGATAGGACCTGCGGCTAATACTGCACGCTCGTAATCGAGACCACTCATTAAGACTTTAACGCCTTCATTTAAGCCGCCTAAGATATTTTCTTTAGGGACTGCAACATTATTAAAAGTCATCTCACCAGTATGACTACCACGCATGCCAAGCTTATCGAGCTTTTGAGCCGTGCCAAAGCCTTCCATGCCTTTTTCAACGATAAAAGCGGTCATGCCTTTAGCGCCTAATTCTGGATTGGTCTTAGCATAAACAACCATAACATCGGCATCAGGACCATTGGTAATCCACATTTTGCTGCCATTTAAGATATAGCCGCCATCTTTTTCTTCAGCTTTTAGCTTCATACTGACGACATCTGAACCCGCACCAGTTTCACTCATGGCTAGTGCGCCGATGAATTCACCGCTGATGAGTTTTGGCAGATATTTTTGTTTTTGTTCCTCTGAACCGTTACGTTTGAGCTGATTAATACACAGATTAGAATGTGCACCATAGCTAAGTGCTACAGAGGCAGAGGCACGGCTGATCTCTTCCATCGCGACCATATGCGCGACGTAGCCCATATCAGAACCACCGTATTCTTCAGGAACAGTGATGCCATGCAGACCAATATCGCCCATCTTTTGCCACAAATCCATTGGGAATTCGTCGCTGCTGTCAATCTCGGCAGCACGTGGGACGATTTCATTAGCCGCAAACTGTTGTACCATATCACGTAAGGCATCGATATCTTCGCCAAGCTGAAAATTCAATCCAGGTAAACTCATAACCATTCCTTGTATTTTGATGTTTAATTTTTTACTAGCGCTGTGTCAATTTAAAAATTGATGGTATAGCTGGGACAAATTTTCCTCGCTTGCTGTGCGACTTCGTCACTCCAGAGGCTTCAAAAAATTTGTCCCAGCCATAAACCTATCTATCCATTTAGCTTATGACTAATTATATTCTTAATGAAATTAGTTAAGACTGACGTTTATTAATCAGGGCTCGTGCCACGTTTGAGCCATTAGGACGCCCTAAAAACTCACTGATACGCTCACCAGCCACGACCAATTTATCCAAATCAATGCCAGTACTGATACCCATGCCATGCAACATATACACTACATCTTCGGTGGCGACATTACCGGTTGCGCCTTTGGCATACGGACAGCCGCCAAGTCCAGCGACTGAAGTATCAAATTCACTGACGCCCATTTGTAGTGCAGCTAGAGTATTACTTAATGCTTGACCATAAGTATCATGGAAATGCCCTGATAGCATACTAATATCAGCATATTCAAGTGCAGCCTGTAGCGCACGCTGTACCTTGAGTGGTGTACCAACACCAATGGTATCAGCAATGCCAATCTGCTCTGAGCCAATCTCAATTAAACGCTTGGTAACGTAAGCTACTTGGCTTGGGTCAATTTCACCTTCATAAGGACAGCCGACGGTACAAGAGATGACGCCACGCACCTTGATGCCCTGCGCTTTTGCCGCAGCGGCAACGGGCGCAAAACGCTCGATACTTTCATCAATACTACAATTAATATTTTTTTGACTAAAGGTTTCACTAGCCGAACCAAAGATGACGATTTCATCAGGACGATGGACGATAGCATTTTCAAAACCGCGCATATTCGGCACTAAGACAGAATAGCTCACATCACTTTGGCGTGTGGCTGCAAGTGCCTCTAAAAGCGCGCTATTGTCGCCCATTTGCGGTACCCATTTGGGCGAGACAAAGCTAGTAGCCTCAAGCTTTTTAACCCCTGCAGCAATCAAATCATTGATAAGCCTTTGCTTAACTGCAGTCGGTACTGTCATGGCTTCATTTTGCAAACCATCACGTGGACTGACATCGACGATGGTGACATGTTTTGGATACGAGATACTCATATTGATTATCCTTTTTACTGGCTGTCTTCACTATCGATACGTAGGAGCTCATCACCATCAGCAACCAAATCACCTGCGCTAAATAACAATTCTGCAACCACACCGTCTGTCGGTGCAGTAATGGTATGTTCGATTTTCATCGCTTCGATGACTGCTAATGGCTCGCCCTTTTTCACAGTATCACCTACAGCGACTTTAAAGGCAACGACTTGCCCTGGCATTGGTGATTTTAAACTGCCAACAGCCGCATTCTCTTCGCCAACATGCGCCATGATATCAACGAGGGTAATCTCATCTCGTCCGTTGTCGGCAAACACATAGACGGTCTCATGGTTTGTCCAGCTTTGGGCGTTGATACGAGCACCATCTAACCATAGAGTATGATTGTGTGCGTCAATACTGCTATAGCTGATTTGACCTTCATAGACAGTTTCTGTCTGGGCGGCTACATTAGCATTGCTATTATCTTGAGTGTTAGCAATCTCTTTCCCAATAACTAGCGTAAAGCTACTAAGGTTATCGCTGCCCTTTTTGTTATCTGAACAATTTGCATTGTGCCAGTTACTAATACGAGCGTTATAAGATTGCTCATTATAAACCAAGCTAAACGAGCGCGTATAATCGCTAAAGGTTCGGAAACCCGTAGGCTTGCTAAACGGATCTAACCCTTGCATCGTCGCTTCACTGGCAAGCTGCTGCGCAATAGCCGTAACCGCGAGCGTCGATAACTCAAGCGGATGCTGATCAAACAGCTGCTCACGCTCACGCTCAATCAATGCCGTATCAAGATTGGCTTGGCTAAACGATTCTGTATTAATAATATAGCGTAGAAATGCGACGTTATTTGGCAGACCCACGATACGCGTTTGAGCCAGTGCACGATCGAGCTTGGCTAACGCTTGCTCGCGAGTAGGTGCATGCACAATAAGCTTAGCAATCATAGAGTCATAAAATGGACTGATGACATCGCCTTCGCGTACGCCATCATCGATACGCACATCCGTGCTGTTCTTATTAATGATAAAAGTACTATGCTCAGGCTTTTGATAAGTGAATAAAGTACCCGTGGCTGGTAAAAATCCATTGTCAGGATTTTCAGCACAAATACGCGCTTCAATTGCATGCCCGTTGATAGTCAGCTCTTCTTGTTTTTTCGGCAATGGCAAACCTGCCGCAACCAATAGCTGCCATTCAACCAAGTCTACGCCAGAGATAGCTTCACTGACCGGATGCTCAACTTGCAGACGGGTATTCATTTCCATAAAATAAAAATTCATTGAGCCTTCACGCTGCTCAACGATAAACTCAACCGTGCCTGCGCCAAAATAATTGACCGCACGTGCCGCTTCGATTGCCGCTGTTCCCATTGCTTCACGCATCGCTTCATCAACACCCGGTGCCGGCGCTTCTTCTAATACCTTTTGATGGCGACGCTGTACCGAGCAATCACGCTCAAACAAATGCACATAATTGCCATGCGTATCACCGAAGACTTGAATCTCGATATGGCGCGGTTTTAGGGCATATTTTTCGACCAACACTTGATCGTTACCGAAACTGGTAATCGCTTCACGGCGGCATGATTCTAATAAATCAATAAACTCACTGGGCTGCTCAACGATACGCATACCTTTACCACCACCACCAGCACTGGCTTTAATCAGTACTGGATAGCCAATACTATCTGCTTGCTGCTTTAAGAATGCACCATCTTGATTTTCACCATGATAGCCAGGTATTAATGGCACACCTGCCGCTTCCATCAAACGCTTGGACTCAGATTTGCCGCCCATGGCACGGATAGCGTCAGCTGATGGACCGATAAAGACCAAACCTGCATCGTGACAAGCTTGTGCAAAGTCCGCATTTTCACTTAAAAACCCATAACCTGGATGAATCGCTTGTGCGCCAACATCGAGGGCAATCGCAATGATAGCATCACCTTTTAGATAGCTATCTTTCGGCGCAGAACCTCCCAAATAAACCGCTTCATCACAGACAGCCACGTGTTTGGCTTCACGGTCAGCATCAGAATAAACCGCAACGGTACTCACACCCAAACGCTTGGCAGTCGCAGCAACACGGCAGGCAATTTCACCACGGTTGGCGATCAAAATTTTAGAAAACATAACTATCCCTGTATCTTGTCGTTTTATCGTTGATAAATAATCAAACGGTAGGCTGATATTCACGTATGACCGTTTACGCTAAATTGGTTTTGTTATTCATTGGCAATTTAGCGAAAACATTTCTTATTGCTATTCTTTATTGCTACCCTACTACTAGCCAATCAGGTTTGCGCTTTTGCAAGAATGCTTGTACACCCTCTTTGCCCTGCTCTGATGAGCGAATATCAGCGATTCCTTTGACCGTATTAGCAATTAGCTCATCGGTAATAGGCGCGCCCGCGACTTCATGCAATAAGCGCTTGCAGGTTTTCACAGCCTCAGGGCTATTTTTAACGACTTTGGCACAAAATTCTGCAACTGCATCATCAAGCGACTCTTCACTGACGCGCTCATGGATAAAGCCAAGCTGACGGGCTTTTTTACTATCAAATACTTCCGCACTGAGAAAATAACGCTGCGAGGCTCTGGCACCTAAGGCTCTAATCACATAAGGACTAATGGTTGCTGGTGCTAAGCCCAAACGTACTTCGCTAAGACAGAAGTTGGCAATTCTCACCGCGATTGCTACATCACAAACCGCAACTAAGCCCATGCCACCTGCATAGACGTCACCTTGAATAGCCGCTATCGTTGGTTTTGGACACTCATAAATAGTCTTGAGCATTTGTGCCAATTTATCAGCATCTGCTAGATTTTCCTCATAGCTATAATCCGCCATGGCGCGCATCCAATTGAGATCTGCGCCAGCACAGAACGCTTTACCGGCTGCGGCTAAAACAATAACACGTACTTGATCATCAGCGCCAAGTGTACTAAAGGCATCGGTTAGCTCAGCAATCATCTCATCGTTAAAGGCATTACGTATCTCAGGGCGATTCAAGGTTACCGTTGCAACGTGCTGCTCAACGTCAACCAATAGACTTTTATAATTATTCAAGTTTTGTTGCATAACTTTCTCTATATTTATGTATTTATGAGCGCGAAGTGACTGGCAATATACCGTTCAATGCTACATTCTAAACACACCAAAGCTTGTCTCTTCAATCGGCGCGTTATGAGCCGCGCTAAGCGCTAATGCCAACACATTACGGGTATCAGCAGGGTCTATCACGCCGTCATCCCATAGACGTGCGGTGGCATAATATGGATGACCTTGCTCTTCGTACATCTCACGAATCGGCGCTTTAAATGCGGCTTCGTCTTCATCACTCCACGCCTCACCTTTACGATCAAAGTTATCACGCTTAACCGTTGCCAATACCGACGCTGCTTGCTCACCACCCATCACAGAGATACGCGCATTTGGCCACATCCATAAGAAGCGCGGGCTATAAGCACGACCACACATACCGTAGTTACCAGCACCGAATGAGCCACCGACGATGACAGTGAATTTAGGTACTTTAGCATTCGCTACTGCCATTACCATCTTAGCGCCATGACGGGCAATACCTTCGTTCTCATACTTACGACCGACCATAAAGCCGGTGATGTTTTGCAGGAATATCAATGGAATTTTGCGCTTACAGCACAGCTCAATAAAGTGCGTACCTTTTTGCGCAGATTCACTAAATAAGATGCCATTATTGGCGATAATACCAACTGGCATACCCTCAATATGAGCAAAACCACAAACCAGTGTCGTGCCAAAGCGCGCTTTAAATTCATCAAAGGCACTATCATCAACAATACGAGTGATAATCTCTCTGATATCAAATGGCTTGCGCTTATCGGTTGGGATAACGCCGTATAACTCTTTGGCATCATAGCGCGGTGGAAGCGGTTTGATTTGATTCGGAATTTGCTTAGCGGGACGATTTAAGTGGCTGACGATATTACGGGCAATCGATAACGCATGAGTATCGTTTTGGGCTAAATGATCGACCACGCCTGACAGACGCGTATGCACATCGCCGCCGCCCAAGTCCTCGGCAGTAACCTCTTCGCCGGTAGCGGCTTTGACCAGTGGCGGACCACCCAAAAAGATGGTTCCTTGGTCTTTAACGATAATAGATTCGTCACTCATCGCTGGCACGTATGCACCGCCAGCAGTACAGCTACCCATCACCACCGCAATCTGCGGAATGCCAGCGGCACTCATATTAGCCTGATTAAAGAAAATACGTCCAAAGTGCTCTTTATCAGGAAACACTTCATCTTGATTGGGCAAGTTCGCACCGCCAGAATCAACCAAGTAGACACAAGGCAAGTTGTTTTCTTGCGCAATTTCTTGGGCACGTAGATGTTTTTTGACTGTCATTGGATAATAAGTGCCGCCTTTTACGGTGGCATCATTACAGACAATCATACACTCAGTGCCGTTAATGCGACCGATACCAGCAATCACGCCCGCCGCTGGAATATCTTCGCCATACATGTCATGCGCCGCCATCGGAGCAACTTCTAAAAATGGCGTACCAACATCAAGCAAACGCTCGACACGCTCACGAGGTAATAACTTGCCACGTGCCAAATGCTTGGCGCGTGCGCGTTCTGAGCCACCTTGGGCGACTTTACGCAAGTGCTGATATAAGTCATCAACGACCTCTTGCATGGCAGCACTGTTCTGCTGAAATTCAGCGGCATTTGGACTCAGTTTACTGGTTATGATAGCGCTCATGATATCCCTTTTCTTTAATGCGTAAATGCGAGTAGCTTTTTTATGCGAATTATTTTAACTACTGGTTATTTTAGTCTTTACCAATATAAGTTATTAGTAAAATAAGAAGTAAAGCAGCTCAATTTTTTATAAGCCCAATTCTTCTTTCATCTGCTCAATAATCTTATATTTCTGAATTTTTCCAGTGATAGTCATCGGATATTCGGTCACAAAGCGATAATAGGTCGGCACTTTATAATGGGCGATATGCTCACTACAGAATTGGCGTACTTCTTCTTCAGTCAAGCAGCCCTCTTCTTTAGGAATAATCCAAGCCGCCAATACCTCGCCATATTTTTTATCAGGAACACCGACAATTTGCACATCACGAATTTTAGGATGACGGTAGAGATAGTTTTCGATTTCGACAGGATAAATATTCTCACCGCCGCGGATGACCATATCTTTACTACGACCGACGATTTTGACATAGCCATCTTCATCCATGGTCGCCAAATCACCGGTATGCATCCAGCCATCCTGAATGGCTTCACGGGTTTTAAAGCGGCTGCCCCAATAACCTTTCATCACCGCATAGCCATAAGTAAGCAATTCACCTGTCTCTCCAATCGGGACGACTTGACCCGTTTCAGTGTCAACGATTTTAACTTCAAGCCCTGGAAGCACCATCCCTACTGTCGACACTCTCTTTTCAAGTGGCGTTTGCGAGCTGGTCTGACAAGAAGCTGGACTGGTCTCGGTCATGCCATAAGCAATGGTAACTTCCTTCATGTGCATCTTATCCATAACACGTCGCATGACCTCAATCGGGCAGCTAGAGCCGCCCATGATACCGGTACGCAAGCTAGATAAATCAAAGCTATCGAAGTCTGGATGATCGAGCTCCGCGATAAACATCGTCGGTACACCAAGCAAAGCGGTACACTTCTCTTCTTCCACTGTTTGCAATACCGTTAGCGGATCAAAACCATCATTAGGATAAACTGCACAGCCACCATGAGTTAAAATGGCGAGATTACCACCCACCATGCCAAAGCAGTGATACAGCGGTAATGGAATACACAGCCTATCATCACAGGTTAACTTCATGCCTTCGCCAAGAAAATAGCCATTATTAAGGATATTACGATGCGTTAAGGTGGCGCCTTTCGGTGTCCCTGTCGTGCCACTGGTAAACTGCACACTAATAGCATCAGTATTCTTAAGCTGGGCTTGACGCTCTGCAACGCGTGGATCATTGGCATCACCTTCTGCCATCCAATCCGAAAATTTTTGCATAAAGTTAAAATTTTCATCACTGTCTGGCTCATCAATCCAAATGATGCGCTCAATCGTCGGAATCTCGACCAAATCAAGTTGCTGATAATTTTTATGATAAATCTCAGGACACAGCTCACGAATCATCTGCGTATAGTCGCTGCTTTTAAAATGACGCATCAATACCAATGCCGAACATCCCAATTTATTCAGTGCATATTGCAGCTCAAAGGTACGATAGGCGGGATTGATATTGACTAGAATTACACCGATTTTTGCTGTTGCCAATTGTATCAGCAGCCATTCAGCATTGTTATGCGACCAAATAGCGATACGATCACCTATCTCAAGTCCCATCTCAATCATAGCACTTGCCAACTGATTAACTTTCTCTTGTAACTCACGATAAGTCCAGCGGATATTTTGATGGCGAGAAACCAATGCTTCACGCTCAGGATATTTATCGACAATAGCATCAAAAAAATCCCCGATAGTCGCTTCTATCAGCGGTACATCAAGTCCTTTATCATGGCTTTGGCTGAGTGGCGCATTCGCTGAGCGCGCGCCTACATCAACTTTTGGAACATTATTAAGAATGCTGTCAAAATCAGTAAGCTGAGTCATAACGAGTCCTTCCGTTTTACTATTGAGTGTTTAGTACTGGAAAAATAAACTAAAAAGCTGAATACAATATTCTTCCTTGAATATCCTTTTTAGCCATAGACTATGATTAAATCATGCTCTGACCAATAATATTGTGCTTTAAATTAAAGAATATCAATAATAATACGATATGTATCGATAATATTAGACTGAAGCGTTCTTAATTCTAAAATCGATAAAAGAGATGTGGTAGATATGAACAAAAAAATCCAGTGCTGCATTAGGTTCGCAGCACTGGCTATGGTGTAGAGATTTTTTAATAGCTACCCTTTAGGCATGACAGGCGCTTTGATAGTCACTGTCGCACTGACTTCGTTGTTATCATCTATCAAATCCATGATTAGCTCTTCATCAGTTTCAGTCTTTACCTGCCAATTACCAGCAGCTTGCGGCACACCCGTTACCATCACTGAGATGGCTTTGTTTTTTAGGCGAATCATCGGTGGCTTATGCTCATAACCGCTATGCTTTAAACCCAACACATCATCAGCAATGGTTGCTGCTTGCGCACGCAGTGGCGCGACATAACGGCAGGCAACGCCATTGATAGACATACAATCACCAATTGCATAGATATTATTGGTAGTGGTACGCAGCGTTGGCGCATCTACCTCGATGCCAGTACGGCGATTAAAATCTATCCCAGCGGCGGTTGGCAATTTACCATCAACCGTCAAGCCAGTACTGGCAATCACATGGTCGACGATTAATATCTCAGATGACTGAGCATCTGTATCTTCTACATTGGAAGCAAATGGCTCATAGCTGACTTGCAGCTTACCAATATTGTTCTCACCTTCATTATCATCACTGATACGAATAACATCCGTTACCAGATAACCGCCCAAAAAGTTAATACCTTGTGATTTAACTGCCTCTGCAATACGCGCGGTTGCTTTTGCTGGTAGCATTTGTGATAAAGGCGCATTATTTAAATCAATCAGCGTCACTTCATGACCCGCCTTTAGCAAGTCCTCAGCGATTTCTGTCCCTACCATACCCGCACCAACAATCGCAACGTGCTGACTGCCAGTTGCCAGTTTTTCTTGTAATTGTCCAAAGCGCTCAATATGATTGACATGCCATACTAAGTCTTGCGGCAAACTCTTAGGGAAAATAGGATGAGCGCCCATGGCTAAAACCAGCTTGTCATAGCTGATGGTTGCATAATTGGTATAAACAGGATCTGAGCGTAGCGCCGAAATAAGCTGTATTGTTTGAGCAGCAGCGTCGATATCCGTCACTTGCGTATTGGCAAGTAAGGTAATATTCGCCGCCTCTGCAGCATCACTACCCGTTGCTCGCACCAAATCGGCGGCGCTTTTCTTTTGGCTAATTGCCATAGTGAGCATTGGTTTATGATAACGATCGCCATTATCAGAGGTAATTAAGGTAATCGGAATGTCTTTATCCTTTGCACGGATGGCATCGATAACGTGCCAGCCTGCTAAGCCTGCACCGATAATAACAATACCTGTAGATGCGTTGCTTGCCGCTACAGATGGGTTTTCTACACTCATATTAGCTCCAATATCATTTATGAATTATTTTAATTTTTAACATATTGACTACTATTGTATCAGTAAACAGCCATTCACTCACCTATGTAGATATGTAGCCACTAATGTAGTCACTTGCATCAACATCACCGTTGATCGTATAGATCTATGACATGCTACGGGCATAAAAAAGCGCCTATAAATAGACGCTTTTGATAATGCAAAATTAAATGATATTTTTAATGATATCTTTAGTGGTTCAAAATCTTAGATAAGAACATCTGCGCGCGATCGCTTTTTGCGCCTTCAAAAAACTCATCTTTACTACAGTTTTCGACGATATGCCCTTCATCCATAAAGATAATCCGGTTGGCCACCTGACTGGCAAAGCCCATTTCATGGGTCACGCACATCATGGTCATACCATCACGAGTCAGTTCAACCATCACATCGAGCACTTCTTGAATCATCTCAGGGTCAAGCGCGGAGGTTGGCTCATCAAATAACATAGCTACCGGATCCATCGCCAAGGCACGTGCAATTGCTACACGCTGCTGCTGCCCACCGGACAGCTCAGCTGGATATTTTGACGCTTGCACCGTCAGCCCGACGCGATCTAGATACGCCATGGCTTTTTTCTTAGCTTCGTCTTCTTTACGACCCAATACCTTGATTTGGGCGACCATGAGATTATCGATAATGGTCAGATGCGGAAACAATTCAAAATGCTGAAATACCATCCCCACACTACTGCGCAATTTGGGCAAATTGGTCTTTGATGCGCCAACTGAGATACCGTTGACCATGATGTTGCCTTTTTGAAAAGGCTCGAGTCCATTGACGGTTTTTATCAAGGTTGATTTACCACTGCCCGATGGGCCACAAACCACGACGACATCGCCTTTATGCACATGAGCGCTACAGTCAGTCAGCACCTGAAAGTCACCATACCACTTACTGACATTAGACATCTCAATGACTATTTCATCACTCGCATGCCCATTATCGGTGACCAGTCCGCCAAATTTATTTATATACGTGTCAGCATTATTTACCACTGGCTCATTCATCACTGGCTCCTAACCACATTACTTTCGATAATATTTATTAAGTTAAAGTCTTAATCTTAAAATACTGCGTTAAATTCATCTTAAAACCTGAGACGTTTTTGCAGTTGCTGCACGCCGATAGAAGCACTTAAGCTAATGATAAAATAAATAGCACCAGCGCCCAAAATATAAGGCGTTAATAAGCCCATCAGCTCACCACGGACGTAAGCGGCGCGGAAGAAATCGGTCAAACCAATGGCAAATACCAGCGTCGTATCTTGGAATAAAATGATACATTGCTGCAAAATCAGCGGTAGCATCTTGCGAAAAGCCTGCGGCAAGATAACCAAACGCATCGTTTGCCCGTAAGTCATGCCAAGAGCTTTCGCTGCATTAACCTGTCCACTACCAATCGATTGGATACCAGCCCGTACCACTTCTGAAAAGTATGCTGCTTCAAACATCATAAAGGCGACGACACACGAGGTAAATGCGGTATCAAGTTGCAGATATTTACCCGCTATCCAAAAATAAATCATCGGTACGGCGAAATAAAACCACAGCAGCACCAATAGCAACGGTACTGAACGGAAATAATTGACGTATAGTTTTGCCGGAATTTCTAGCGCTTTGATACCCGATAAGCGCATCAATGCCAGTACCGTTCCTAAGCTAATGCCACCCAAGATAGCGAGAAACAATACCTTTAAAGTGGTCAGCATGCCGCCCATCAAACCGGGATAAGCGGTAGCAAGTTCGGTCATCATATTCATTTTTGACCTCCTGCAATCAGCCCGGGCACACGTAATTTACGTTCTATCAAACCCATAATAGCAATCAAGGACAGATTAAAGACCAGATAAATAATGGTCGCATAAGTATAAATCTCTAGGCTATTTTGGGTATATTCACTGATGGTTTTGGTTTGGCTAATCAGCTCCATCACCCCCACCAAAGACGCAACTGAGGCGTTTTTAAAGCAGTTGGTTAGCTCTGAGCTCAGCGGCGGTAAGATAATCCGAAACGCTTGTGGCAGCAGCACTTCTTTATAAGCTTGCGGAATCGTAAAGCCGAGCGCATAAGCTGCGTTGACTTGCCCTTCAGGAAGCGATTCAATGCCAGTACGTACTTGTTCGACGATACGCGCCGCAGTAAATAATCCTAGACCAATACTTGCTGACAGCATAGCCGAGGTATTGGGAGATAAGTCTTTATACCACCAATCCTGTATCGCGGGCGTCAGCCAACCAGGGGCAATATAAAACCAAAAGAATAATTGTACGAGAAGTGGAATATTACGAAAAAACGTCACATAGGCGGTGCCGATGCTACGGGCAGCCTTATTCGGCAAGGTGCGCATGATGCCAAAAATAGTACCAACGACCATGGCTATGGCCCACGCGATACTGCCAATTAATAACAGCCAACCTAGACCTGTAATCATCCAATGGATATAAAGCTCGTTACCGATACCGGTCTGCTCAAAGAGCACACCCCAGTTCCAGCTATAATTCATGATTGTCTCTCCAAGCAGCGATTGAAAAGCCAACGCGCTCAATTGACATTGCTATCAATCTGAGCGCGCAAGCAAGCTATGTTGAGGGACAATAATTACTGTGCTGTCGCGACTTTCGGCTGATCACTATCATGTGGATTGGCAATCAAAGCTTTTAGATTGTCTGACATCTCAAAGTTTAAATTGACATTTTTTGGTGGGATTGGGTTTAAGAACCATTTGTCATAAATGCTATTAATCTCGCCCGAGCTAAAGACATTGGCAAGCGCTTCATCGACCACCGCTTTAAATTCAGGGTCGTCTTTACGCATCATACAACCATAAATCTCAAACGATTGCGGTGTACCAACGATAACCCAGTCATCAGGATTTTTTGCTTTGGCTTTTTCGCCCGCAAGCAAAACATCATCCATCATAAAGGCATCAGCACGACCATTTTCTAACATCAAGAAGCCTTCGCCATGGTCTTTTGCTGAGATAATATTGGTATCCATTTTCTTATCATCGTTGTACTGACGGATATAACGCTCTGAGGTCGTACCAGCGGTAGTGACCAAGGTTTTACCTTTTAGGTCTTCAAAATCTTGAATACCTGAGTCTTTTTTGGTCAATAAACGCGTACCAATTTCAAAGAAGCCGTTTGAGAAGGCCACTTGTTTTTGGCGCTCTTCGTTATTGGTCGTTGAACCACATTCAAAGTCGACCGTGCCGTTTTGTACCAAAGGAATACGAGTTTGCGAGGTGATAAGGTTATAACGAATTTTCAAATCGGGCATATTCAGTTTTTCTTTTACCGCTTCGACCACTTTCATTTCTAAATCATGGGCATAGCCAATCGGCTGATTTGGGTCGTCGGCGATATAAGAGAACGGAATAGAAGAATCACGGTGACCGACCACGATAGTACCTGAATCTTTGATTTTTTGTAGCGTACCGTTGGCATTTGCTGCCGTTTCTGTCGTAGTCGCCCCATCTGCTGGCGTCGCTTCAGTGTTGGTTTGATTGCTGTTATTACAACCCGCCAGGCCAAGTGCCATAAAGGCGACCAGAGTTAAGGGTTTAGAGATTAAGTAGGTCATGAGATACATCCTTTTATCACATTATCACAAAATTAAGAGGGGACTTTGGCGCTGTATAAGCCATTAATTAACTTTATTTAAGTTATTAACTGACCATCTCGCCATGCATCCGTGCTGTTGCTGTTATTTATCACTATGCAACTTAATGTTACTGTACAACAATTTGAGCGGTGGGGGTAAACTTTTTTTAATAAGGGCGACTTGCAAAATACTTAAGCTTATCTATGTTATTAATGAGCTAGCAAAGCCGCCATAAGCGTAGAAAATACTAAGCGCTTAATAAGAGTGTTTATTTTTCATTAATAACTTAAAATCAGCAAGTAATCTAAACGCTGTGATTGATAAATCATGATTAATCCCCATAAAGCTAACAACTTCTTAATACTACCTATGACCTATGACACAAGATACTCAAGCCCCAAATACTGAGAGCCAAACGGTTGTTCAGCATCATGATAATGACGTACGCCAACGCTTTTTTATCGAAGATTCACCGGTGCGCGGCGATGTGGTGCGCTTATCACGCAGTTATGCGACGACGATTGCGCAAAAGCCTTACCCTGAAGCGATTAAGCGCTTATTGGGCGAGATGCTGACGGCAGCAAGTTTGCTAATCAGTACGGTTAAAATTAATGGTCGTCTATCGATTCAGTTGCAGTCATCAGATAGTGACAGCTTGCTGAATTGGGCGATGGCAGAATGTGACCAAGACGGCATCATCCGTGCGCTTGCCAGCTGGAAAGGTGACACTGACGAGCAAGTGCAAGCGTGGGAAAATATGCTGCACGCCAAAGAAGCTTTTGCTGAATTGGGTGCTGCTGGTCAAGGCGTATTGTTTATCAATATCCAACCTGATGGCGGCGAACCGTATCAAGGTATCGTTGAGCGTAGCCATGATAATTTGGCTGACTGCTTAGCGCATTATCAAAAGCAATCGGCACAGATTCCAACGCTGATTAACTTAGCATCCGATGGCTTGCAAGCGGGTGGTATCTTGGTGCAAATGCTGCCTCGTACGGCTGAAGAAACTTATGAAGTCGAGCAAAACCAAGACGCTGGTATCGATGATGATTTGTGGACGCGCTTAAGTGTGCTCACGCGCACGGTGAAAGCAGAAGAGCTAACCACGCTTGATACCAACGAAATTCTTTATCGCTTATATAATGAAGAAAAAGTCGTTGCCCCTGACCCTGTATCTTTATCGTTTGGCTGCACCTGCTCACGCGAGAAGTGTGAAATGGCCATCGAGCAAATCGGCGAAACTGAAGTTTTAGATATCGTTGAAGAGCAAGGCGGTACTTTTGAGATGGATTGCGGATTTTGCGGTGAAGTCTATAAATTTAACAAAGACGATGTGGCGACAATTTTCGCTGAGTAGTCTTTCATTATATTTCTTTGTAATTATTTAATTTTTCTTAATTCAAAAAACCCTCAAGTATTAAGCTTGAGGGTTTTTCGTTTTTATCATTCTACATTTACTGTTCTACAATCATTAACCATAATACTAATAAATTCAAGAATGCTTAATCCGCGACTTCATCCATTTCTGGATAAGAGTAGATACGATCATCAAGTGCATACTTTGCTTCATGTGCATCCCCTTGCCTATCGGCTAATAACCAAGTAACGATTTGCTGATGTACCCTATCGTTATAGATTAGATTCATATGATTGACGCCATAAAAAATCGCCTTATGGCCCTCTGGTACATTCAACGTATGCTCTTCGGTATATTCACCAAGCGCTGATTCTACTGACACCAGTCCGTCACCGAGTAAGCTTGTGGTCTTAGATTTATAATGCACCTCAACCATAGCTGCCGCGACCAGATAGGTATTTACATGCAAAGGTAAGCGCGTCGGGTGGCGAAATTCTGCTGGCAGCACACTACGCCCTTCAGCTGATTTCCAGTCTGCATCGCGAATACTGCCATAACGTAAATCAATAATACCCGCACTACGCAAATCACCCAATTTAGCCAATGAGCCTGCGAAAGGCAGCTTTGCGATTTTATCTTGGACAAAATGACCAATTTGTTCCAAGCTGGCACCGTGATGCGGTGAACCTAAGGTAATAAGATTGCCGACGCGTTTGACCCAGTTAAACCCTTGTTCCTTACCATAAAACAGCGCACTACGACTGAGTAAACCGCCCATGCTATGACCGATTAAATCAAGTTGGGTGATATCTGGATTATTTTCCACCAAATCTTGCAAGACTTTTGCAAAGCTACGCCCATTACTAGAGATACGTCGACCGGTATTATAGTTTAAATACAAAACCGTCGTGTTTGGCATATGGCTACTCAGCGTTTGAGCCAAATCACCCTCGCCGGGTACTTGCCAGCTTAAGTGACTCATACAAAGCCCGTGGCATAACACAACCACCCGCCCTGACAGTGTATCGCTTTGGACACGATTGTATTTATCGTATAGCACCATCGATACTGCCAAGGGATTATGATGGGTAATAAGATGATCGCCCATGACGCCGTTTAAGATATTGACCACGCGGCGTAAGTTTTTCGGTAATGGCTGTATTTTTTTGGGCTTTGAAACAGTGTTATAAAGACGCAGCCCTGTGGCGATATTACTGCCGACCATTTGCATTGCCTGACGCACCGTACCATAAATGCGACCGGTGATACCACGCTGCCAGTGCTCAAGATTGCCTTTATTAAACCGTCCTAAAGGCCGTAGTAAAATCTCACGGTGGATAGCTTCTACAATATCAGTGACTTCAACCACGCCCATCGTTGCTAGCTGAGCTAAACCTTCAAAGAAATCAACCAAGGAGATAGGCTGATGCGGTTTGCTATAGCTGTTATCGACCGTTTCTGCGCTTAGCTCATCGACATAAATATATTCAAGTTTCGCCAACTCTTCGTAGACATCGCCCTGAAAACCTTCCTCAGTACCCAATTCATCAGATGGACGTCGAGTGGTGGCAAATAAATCATGAATACTTTCTAAAGGTCTGGGTTTGAGCATAGTTTTGATACATCGAGCAATTAAGGAGGTTTTCCATACTAGCCTGTAAATGTCATAAACAGAAGAGAATGATTGAACTATACCGTATCTTTATTGTCAAAGTAGTTACAAACATATGAGTATAGATAGTATTTATCGTGCTTTTCTCAGTACTTTATTCATTATTCTTTGGGTTTTTAATAAGCAAAATATACCATCTTTACGATCAATTTTTAACATAAAAAACCCCCAAATAATATTTGAGGTTTTGATAGTGAATAGTAGAGTTGGCATTGAGTACTTTGTCATTAACCGCTAACTGACAACTTATTTAACCTCTGCCTGCCATTCATGCGCACCTAATTTTAAGCTCAATTGATCACCTGCTTGTAAAGCGCCAACACCGCTTGGCGTACCAGTCATAATCACATCTCCTGCTTGCAAGCTAAAAGCGTGACTGATATTTACCAATAACTCATAAACAGGAAATAGCATTAAAGCGCTATCACCATCTTGCTTTAGCTCGTTATTAATATTCAGCTGATAATACACATTTTTAAAATCGCCAAATACTTGCGGGTCCAGCCAATCGCCAAGTACGCAAGCGCCATCAAAGCACTTGGCGCGCTCCCATGGATGACCTTTTTCTTTTAGCTCAGCTTGTAGCTCACGCAAAGTCAAATCTAAGCCCAAGGTTACGCCACCAATCGCTTGCTTGGCTTCTTCAATCGTTGCTGCTGATAAGTCTGCGGCTAATTGCACACACAGCTCCGCCTCATAATGGGTCTCGCCATATAGCGCTGGATTTGGACGTACAACGCCTTGACGGATAGACACCACCGAAGAGGCAGGCTTCATAAATAATATCGGTGCTTTAGGTACTTCATTGCCCAACTCTTCAGCATGCGCCGCATAGTTGCGACCGACGCAGACCACTTTACCAATAGCCGCACGTAAGCGCTCGTTGGCATTATCAGCATGGACAGCACTATTATCATTAATGCCCGCAGTAATCGCATCAGCTAAAGACATATGTGGTGATTGGCTCATATTAGATTCTCACGGCAATTTATAAATATTATGGCAGGCTTTTTATAGTCACTATCAATACAACTAAGGAATCGTATTGGTGACCACATCGGGTGGTACATAGCTGGCGTGACGATTCATACGCTTTTCAAACAATCTAAAGCTAAACAGAATAACCCACGACAGCAATAGGTAAACCACACCGGCGGCAAAGAACAATTCCATCAAGGTATAAGTGCGCGCACTAATCGTACGAGCGACGCCCGTAATATCCATCAAAGCAATGGTTGATGCCAGCGCACTGCCTTTGAGCATAAAAATAACTTCGTTACTGTAGGCTGGAATCACAATACCAAAGGCACGCGGTAAAGTAATACGCGTCAGCTTCTGCCATTTTGACATGCCAATTGCATCGGCAGCTTCAAGCTCACCTACAGGAATATTTTGGATAGCACCGCGAATAATCTCTGCCAAATACGCACTGGTATTTAGGGTAAAGGCAATAATCGCACACCAATACGCTTGGCTAAGCACTGGCTCCCACAAGAACGAGTTACGGACCGCTTCAAACTGCCCAAGACCATAATAAATCAGGAATATCTGTACCAATAGCGGCGTGCCACGGAAAAAGAAGATATATAAAAATGGTAAGACTTGCACTAGCCAATTTTTGGACAGCCGTAATAATGCCAAAATTAAACCAAGAAACAAGCCGATAATACCTGAGAACACTACTAACTGTACGGTCAATACCGCGCCATTAAGTAAATCAGGGATATGATCAAAAATGACCTGCCAATTCCAATCCATAGTATCTCTCCTCTACCCTATGGTCGATTGACTTTGAGTGTTTTGATGGGGGCTAGTTTGACGGCTCAGCTTTTTAGCATAACGTGCCGCCGGATTGGCGCGCCATTCAAGCCACATCATAAAGCCGGTAATCAGCATAGTCAGACCCAAATAAATAATCGCCGCTGCCATATAAAAGGTAAACGGCTGCTGTGTCGACTGCGCTGCACGCGAGGACTGATACATGATGTCTTTGAGACCGACGACTGAAACCAAAGCCGTATCCTTGAGCAATACCAAAAATAGATTGCCCAAACCTGGCAGCGCAATTTGCCATACTTGCGGCAAGGTAATACGATAAAAGGTCTGAAAAGGACGCATCCCAATCGCTTGTGCCGCTTCACGCTGTCCTATTGGAATCTCTTGAATCGACATGCGAAAAATTTCAGTCGCATAAGCACCAAACGCAATAGACAATGCCATGACGCCGCCCCAAAAAGCGCTAATCTCGACATAGTCGTTATAGCCAAACTTTTTGAGGATACTCATCAGCACGATGGAGCCGCCATAATAGATAAACAATACCAAGAGCAGCTCAGGAATACCGCGCATTGTGGCGGTATAGACCGTCGCAAGCTTACGCAGCAGCCAGATATTAGACAGCTTTGCTGTGGCACCGAGCAAACCTAAGGCCATACCGATGACCAAACTGGTCATGGCAAGTTTTATGGTGACGGTAGCGCCGCTTAGTAATAGCGCGCCAAATCCTTGTAAGTCAAACACAATTATCCACTCAGTCTCTTTATATTAGCAATTTGCAAAATATGAGTTAAAAGAATCAGCATCAATAGCTGAGCGCTGCTAATAATCGTCTGCTAGACCAAATAGAGCTTAGCCTTTTGCGTCATAGAGTGACGTCAGATAAATACGATTATTGCGGCGGTAATTGACACAGTAGAAATGAGCGCTGATTTTATCATATTCGCTGCCAGCTATGTTAATACTGACACGTAAAAGCATTGTCTAAATAGGTACTTATCAGCATAAATATCAAATAAATCAGTGAGGTCTGATAAAAGTTGACCGTCAATCACACTTAGAGCGCAATGATTTGCTATAAAAAGCAAAAAAGACATCGCCGTTATGGCAATGTCTTTATGTTTATCAAAACACTATTTAATAAGTTATTAAGAAACGATTAATGCAGTTGTGAACACAGTAATAATTCTGAGCCGTTATTGTACCGCGCTCTCTACCGTTGTTGTTGGTGCTGGTTCTGGCGTTACTGCTGTTGGCGTAGCACTTACTGGTACGGCAAAATACTTTTGATTGATTTTATCATAAGTGCCATTAGACTTTAAATTGGCCAATGATTGATTGATTTTTGCTTGTAGTGCTTCATCATTAGGACGCACGGCTATCGCAAAATTGTCATTAATATCAATCTCATCACCTTTTAGTACATAATCACTACCTGATGCTGAGCCAAGCCACTCTAGTGCAGGCAATTTGTCCGATATCATGGCATCGACGCGACCAGAACCCAAATCTAAAAAGGCATTACTCAAAGTATCATATAGTTTCATATTGGCTTTTGGATAAGTATTTTCTAGCCACTGTGAGGAGATGGTTGAGCGCTGCGCGGCAATAGAATGCGCATTAATATCGCTACTATTGGCTGGATCAAAACTGCTGTCTTTTTTGGCTAAAAATACCAAAGCATTGCTAAAGTACGGATCAGTAAAAGCAACTTGCTTTGCGCGCTCAGGCGTCACCGACATTGCCGCGACGATGGCGTCATACTTGCCAGCTTTAAGCCCAGGAATAATACCGTCCCAATCTTGCGCTATGATTTCACAGGTCATCTGCATATCGGCGCAAATAGCATTGGCGATTTCAACATCAAAGCCGCCAAGCGTCCCATCAGCATTGGTATAGTTAAAGGGTGCATAAGCGCCTTCGGTACCGATACGCAGCACATTACCATCTGACGCAGCGGTATTATTTTCCGCCGCTTCTGTTGTCTTCGTTGCCTCTGAGCTAGCGGTTTCGTTAGTCTCATTTTGACCATTACTGCAACCCGCCAACACCAATAATGCCGCTAGGGCTAGCATCGGCTTTGCCTTTAAGAAAGGTTTACTGGCGGATGAGGAAATAGTAGAAGTACTAAATATGCTGGCTGGGAGAAGATGGTGGCTCATAATCATCCTTGATGTTGTTACTTGGTATTATTAATTAGTATTATTACTTAGACTTAGCATTGCTACTTAGCAAAATATTATAAATGGCATAAAGCACGCTTTAGGTAAAACGTGCTTTATTAAAATCAGCGCTTATCTAATAGGCCTTTGTAAAAAACGCTATTAGTTAGTCGCCGCTTCTGCTTGTTCTTCTTTGGCGATCACAGCATTGGCGTCAACATTGCCATCGTCAACCACGACCACTTCTTTAACACCCTCAGTCGCTACCGCTTTTTGTGCCGCCGCTGTTGAGCTGGTACCAAAATAGCTACCGGTGATTTGGTCATAAGTGCCATTGTCTTTAAGTTCAGCCAATGCTTTATTAAATTTAGCGACTAATGGATCACCTTTACGGAAGGCAATACCCATTGCATCATCACTGGTGCTGATTTCTTGCCCTTTGACTTCGTAGTCTTTACCGGCTTCAGTTTTCAGCCAGTCGATACCCGTGACTTTATCAGACATCATGGCACGGACACGACCCGAGGTTAGGTCTAGGTAAGCATTATCTTGAGTGTCATAAAGTTTGATATCAGAGTCAGCATGTTTTTCTTGCAAATACTGTGACGCAACCGTTGAACGCTGTGACGCAACCGGCTGACCTTTAAGACCATCAACACTGATATCATCGCCTTTTTTACCAATTAGGATAATGCCAGTATGAAAGTACGGGTCGCTAAACTCTACGACTTCTTTGCGCTCAGGGGTGATTGACATACCAGCGATGGCCGCGTCAAATTTCTGCGCATTCAGCCCCGGAATTAAGCCATCCCAGTCTTGCGAGATAACTTCACACTCTGCTTTCATTTGCGCACATAAGGCGTCGACTAGCTCAATCTCATAGCCGATTAATTTGCCATCAGCGTCAGTATAGCTAAAGGGCTTATAGCTTGATTCTGTAGCGATTTTGATGTTTAAAGGCGCATCAGTGGCGGCATCTGTTTCAGTGCTTTCAGTCGGTGCTGAGTTGTTATTACAAGCCGTAAGCATAAGCATCGCCGCACTAAGTGGGGCAAGCCACAAGGCTTTTTTGCTTATTGATGATGTCATTGAAGTAATCATAGGGTTTATTCCTTAATATATTGACCAGCCGTTTGTTAATCCGCAATGGGTCAGTCATTCGTTAATCAACGCTTCTACAAACAGTCTATTGATTGAAGACTTTTCTCAAAGCGTAGTAAGCAAATTATTGACCGAAGTTTTCCTGTTCAAGACGGGCAAGCTCACCGTTACTACGGATTTCGCTCAGCGCTTTATTAAAGTCGTCTTTGATTGAATCACCTTTACGCACAGCAATGGCAATATTATCGTCATTATCAATCTCATCACCTACGATACCGAAACCTTCTGGATTATCCGCTAACCATGATTTGGCAGAGACTTTTTCAGCAAGTACCGCATCACTGCGACCAGATTTTAGGTCTAAATAGGCATTGTCATAATTATCATACAGCTTAACGGTATTACCGTCTTTGCCTTCATAATTGTCTTGTAAATACGCGCCAGGTGTCGTTGAGCGTTGACCGCCAAGGGTTAGATTTTTAATTGCTTTAGGCTCAAAGCCGCCTTTGGTATCGGTTAGCCAAACCATAGTATTGGCAAAATACGGCTCACTGAAATCAACCTTTTCTTGACGTTCAGTGGTGATAGACATACCAGCGATGACCGCATCATATTTTTGCGCCAATAAACCTGGAATAATACCGTCCCAATCTTGAGCAACGATTTCACACTTGGCTTGCATTTGCGCACATAACGCATTGGCAACATCAATATCGAAACCCGCCAAGCTGCCATCGGCATTGGTATAGTTAAAAGGAGGGTAAGCGCCCTCGGTGGCGATACGAATGGTCTTACCAGCCGTTTCTGCGGCAGGGGCATCAGCATTGGTATCAGTAGCTTCGTTAGCAGGCTGACTACAAGCACCAAGCATGAGCGCGGCGGTAACGGTCATCGATGACCACAATAGGCGAGAATTCGACATCATACATTCCTTAAATTCTGATGGGTTTTTAATATAGGGTTCTGATATTTTGTTCTCTGACGTCCCTGCCAGAAAAGCAATTCAATGCACAGAAAACACAGGCAGCAATCGTGAGCAGTTGCCTGTAAACCTTTTGATAATACCTGACTCAAATATCAAAAACAAACGTTTTGCATACCGACTGTGATTATTGAGTAATAAACACTCTAAGAAAATTACCAATGAGTAATTTTGGCGTTTTAATCGCTTTAAGTATTTAAAACTTAAAATAACTTCTAAATTAAAGCCGTTAAAGTTAAAGCAAATAAAAACGGCCTGTTAGTTTTTGCGATGTGATGCCATAAAGTCTTTAACGCGCTCAGATTTCGGGTTATCAAAGACTTGTTCAGGCGTACCAATCTCTTCAATCACACCTTGATGGAGGAATACTACTTTACTCGATACTTCACGGGCAAAACGCATCTCATGGGTGACAATTAACATGGTACGCCCCTCTTCGGCCAGCTCGCGCATGACGGCGAGCACTTCATTGACCAATTCAGGGTCGAGTGCCGAGGTTGGCTCATCAAATAATAACACCTGCGGCTGCATTGCAAGCGCACGCGCAATCGCCACACGCTGACGCTGACCGCCTGATAAATTTGCTGGATAAGCATCTTTTTTATCGAGCAAACCAACTTTATCGAGCAATTTTTCAGCATCGCTAATGGCTTGGTCTTTTTTGATTTTTAGGACTTGCGTTGGCCCTTCAATGATATTTTGCAAAATGGTCTTGTGCGGCCACAAGTTAAAGTTCTGGAAGACGAACCCCACGCGCGCACGTAAGCTTTCTAACTGCTTGATGTCTGCCGCTTGCAATTCACCCGACTTAGCAGGTTTTAGTATCAGCTCATCGTTACCGATGATGATACGACCCTGATTGGGCTTTTCAAGCAGATTAATACAGCGCAGCAAGGTCGACTTACCGGAGCCAGACGAGCCTAAAATAGAGATGACATCGCCATCATAGGCGGTGAGAGACACCCCTTTTAGCACGTCTAATGAGCCATAGCTTTTATGGACGTCTTGTAAATCTAAGGCGATAGGCCGAGTCGGATTCTTTGCAGTATCAAGCATGGTTTAGCAGACTTCCAATAAATATGAGTGAAAACATGAATAAAAAATGCGCTATTAAACAGCTCTATAATAAATAACTCTATAAATAGCCGCTTCATCAATATGAGCAATACAAAGCAATATTTTAGAGCGCTGTGTTAGTCGCATTATTTCGATAACGTTATGATGGGTTCAATAAAGGCGCGATATTGTCGCCTATAATGTAATAAAAAGGCAAACCTTGTCGCTTTTGCCTATTAGCTTTTGACGAACCAATAACCTTTATAAAATGAGGCCCATAACGCACAGTCAGTTATGGGCCTCATTTTATCATCTTAACGCCATTAGCGCTGTTTTATCTGCGGCATTAGTACGTCGAAACATGCTCTTCGCTTTCAGTACCATCGAGTACCTCTGCATCATCGGCAGTTGCTACCGCTACATCGTCATTTTCGCCGACTACCATACTTTCATTAGTATTGGCAGCACTGTCATTAGCGCTAGCTACAGCGACATCATTATTGCTGCCTGCTGTAGCAACGCCAGTCGCTTCATCTTCTACCGCTGTTTGAGCATCGGCTGTTGGTTCAACGTCCATCGGCGCCTCATCTTTTTTACCACAGGCGCTAACACTTAATGCCGCTGCCACCAAACCAACCGTTAACCAATTTTTATAGGTTTTATTTTCAATCGCCATTTTATTCTCCATCATAAGTATTTACCGTATTAGCGCCCACTATACTCACGATTTATAAGTACTACCTTAGCAGTTACAGCGCAGTTCTGTTAAAAATACGTAACAGCGCCCTAGCTTTTAACTGCTTGTCTTTTTATTTCTAAATGCTACTTATTATGGATAAAAATTCAAATGATAGTAAAAACACCACTCCAAATATTTAGTAAATAACACCAAAAGCAACGTTAAAGAAAACTCTGCAGTGCTTGATAAACGGTCTTTGTTCACAAAATCGACTTTACTATCGTCCTCATCTCCTCTATGTTAAATAGCAGAGCGCCATTAATTTCTAAAAAGCCATTAGTTTCTAGAAAACAGTCAGGCGCTAAAAGATAAATAGGTGCTAAAAATATATTTTTGTAGAGTAGTGATGATAATTAGCATATTTACTGCTTTTTGGCGGCTTTAGCTGCTTTTCTTTATGTCTGAACCTATATATGAGAATTTTATAAAATTTAGGATTCATCATTACTAATCTACAAACCCTCTATTGATAACTATAAGGAAGTTAATTTATGAGTCAATCGAATACCACAGATGTTACCGCTTATATGCAAAGCGTTGGTCAGCAAGCACGTGCCGCGTCACGAGCACTAGCGGCGGCTAATACTGGCGATAAAAATTCCGCCTTGATGGCAATCTATGACGAGTTAAAAAGTGCCAAAGCCGATATTTTAGCGGCCAATAAAGTCGATATGGATAAAGGTGCAAAAAATAACTTAGACGCCGCTTTACTAGATCGCCTAGAGCTAAACGATGCACGCTTCGACGGTATGTTGCAAGGTTTAAAAGACGTCTCCGCGCTGCCCGATCCTATTGGCGAAGTTACAGATATGACCTATCAGCCATCAGGTATTCATTTGGGTAAAATGCGCGTGCCACTTGGTGTGGTCGGTATGATTTATGAGTCGCGCCCCAACGTCACCTTGGAGGCGGCTTCGCTTGCGCTAAAGTCCGGTAACGCCATTATCTTACGTGGTGGCTCTGAAGCCTTTGAATCCAATCAAGCGATTGCGAAATGTATTTTAAAAGGCTTAAACAAGGTTGGTCTATCTGAACATAGCGTGCAAGTATTAGAGACCACTGACCGCGCTGCTGTTGGCGAGCTGATTACCATGACGGAATATGTCGATGTTATCGTGCCACGCGGCGGTAAAGGTTTGATTGAACGTATCAGCCGTGATGCGCGCGTTCCTGTGATTAAGCATCTAGATGGCAACTGCCATACCTTTATCGATAGCGACGCCGATGCCGACATTGCTATCAAAGTTAGCGTCAATGCCAAAACCCATCGCTATGGCACCTGTAATACCATGGAGACGTTATTAGTCGATGAAGCCATCGCCAATGAGTTATTACCGAAAATCGCTGAAGCCATCGTAAAAGCTGATGATGCCATGCAACTGCGCCTTGATGACAAATCACAAGCTATTTTAAATGACAATGCTACCCTTCAAGGTCATCTATCAGCGGCGACTAGCGCAGACTGGGATACAGAGTATCTTGCACCTATTTTAGCGATTAAAGTGGTGTCCGGTATCGATGAAGCGATTGAGCATATCAATACTCACGGCAGCCAGCATACCGACGTTATCATTACCGACAACTATACCAAGTCGCAACGCTTTATCCGTGAAGTTGATTCGGCAAGCGTTATGATTAACGCCTCTAGCCGTTTTGCTGATGGATTTGAATATGGGCTTGGGGCAGAAATCGGTATCTCAACCGATAAAATCCATGCACGTGGACCAGTTGGACTTGAAGGCTTAACCTCGCAAAAATGGATCGTTTACGGACACGGTGAAACCCGCGCCTAGCGCATTACTTCTTCACTACAATTGATCGTCTTACCTCAAGTATAATCCATAAAAAACGTCAGCTTAATTGCTGGCGTTTTTTTATTATTGATAAATATGTTATATATGGCACATAAAAATTATTTTGCTGAATAAAATAGATTCTATAGGAAGCCATACTCATGCAAAGTGGCAAAATTAAGCACTGGAATGCCGATAAAGGCTACGGCTTTATTGAGGTAGACAATCAAAGTGAAGATGTCTTCTTTCATATCAGCACCGTACGCTTATCGCAGCCTATAAGCGAAGGTCAACGTGTCTATTTTAACAGCCAACGTAATGAAAAAAATCAATTACGCGCCACTGAAGTCACCTCTGATGAATTGAGTATTTTAGAAACATCAGCATCAAATTCAGCAGCAATTTCAGCGCATCACAACCTAGATAATGCGCAGCAGAAAAACAATCGATATAAAAATACTCGTGGTAGCCAAAACAAGAAAAGTGGCTTCTCTACCCTATTGAGTGTCATCGCCCTTATTGCCGTTGCGGTTTACTTTTTTGGGGATTTAAAATCCAGTTTATTTACAGATAGCACGCCAGCAACTTCTATATCGCAGACGGCCTCTAAAACCAGCAGTTCAGGTTCCGCAGCTATCACAGGTGATGCGCAAATCGACCAGACGCTGGCACTTATTAAGCAAGGTGGTCCTTTTCCTTACCCTAATAAAGATGGCACAACCTTTTATAATCGCGAAGGCAAGCTACCCGCCCAGTCGCAAGGTTATTACCGCGAATATACCGTGCCTACGCCGGGGGTTTCCCATCGCGGTGCACGGCGCATTGTCACCGGCGGTCATCCACCGACCATTTATTATTTGACCGTCGACCATTATGATAGCTTCCGACAATTGCAGGTGAACTGATATGAGCCAAGCTATTTACTATGTTAATCAAAACTGCGTTGACCAAAACAGCGTCAATAAGCACGACTCCGCTCTCATTAACAGCATTCCCGAGCAAGCGCTTAACATTCCAATTGGCGTTATTTTAGATAAAGAGACGTTGCTAAACAGCTTAGCTAAAGTAGCCAATTTTCCCGACTATTTTGCCCATAATTGGGACAGCGCTTGGGACTGTTTGACCGATAGTGATATCACTCACCTCACGCTTTACTTAAATGGGGTAGAGAAAATTAATACTGAGGACTTTAATGTCTTTAAGCGTATCATTGAGGACGCCTATAAAGATTTTGGCAAGCCGCAGTTGTGGATTGTTGCGGCGTCAGATGATGCATGCGAATAGCGAGATTACCAGAACCTAAATTCGAGATAAAACCAGCTTTATCCCGAATTTAGGTTAATTTATATTTATAGAAAGGATTAACCTATGGAAATCACCCTCAACGGCTACTACACCTTGATATTGGCCACCTTAGTGCTCTTGCTTGGACGCTTTTTAGTCAAAAGGATTAAATTCCTAGAAGACTTCAATATTCCAGAGCCAGTAGCCGGTGGTTTGGTGGCAGCAATTGTCGTCTATATTCTTAATATCGTTTGGGGCTATAGCTTTAATTTCCATCAAGGGCTGCAAACCGCAACGATGCTGATGTTTTTTGCCTCTATCGGACTCAGTGCTGATTTTAGTAGGCTTAAGGCAGGTGGCTCGCCACTAATGATTTTCACTATCGTGGTATCAGTATTTATTATCTTACAAGATGTCGTAGGCGTGGCGATGGCAAGTGTGCTTGGACTTGACCCACTCCTCGGCTTGGTAACAGGTTCGATAGCTCTAACTGGTGGACACGGTACGGCAGGCGCTTGGGGTATTACCTTAGAAGAGCAATATGGCGTGGTTGGTGCCACGACACTTGGTATCGCGGTCGCCACTTATGGCTTGGTTGCAGGTGGCGTCATCGGTGGTCCGGTTGCCCGTCATTTGATTAAAAAACTTGGTTTAAAACCAGCGGCGGCTAATCCAAATCCGAGTGAGGTTGAACGACTTGCTGGCGAGCAATCACTCTATAGTACCAAGCATAACGAAGAGGAAGTACATGGTAATAAGGAGATGTTTGAGAAGCCTGATAACATTCGTCTTATCACCGCCTCCTCTACCATTGAATCCTTGGCACTATTTGCCGCGGCATTGGCGTTCGCTGACATCATGACTTTGTTGGCGCAAGATACTTGGTTTGAGCTACCTACTTTCGTATGGGCGCTGGCAGGCGGTGTGATTCTACGTAATACCTTAACCATGGTATTCAATTTTGATATGTTTGACCGTGCTATCGACGTCATTGGTAACGCCTCTTTAAGCTTGTTCTTAGCGATGGCGCTATTGTCATTGAAACTCTGGCAGTTGACTGACCTAGCAGGACCGGTATTAATTATCTTACTGGTACAGACGCTACTGATGATTGGTTATGCTTACTTTATTACCTTTAAGGTCATGGGTAAAGATTATGATGCTGCCGTACTATCAGCGGGACATTGTGGTTTTGGTATGGGCGCAACGCCGACGGCGATTGCCAATATGCAGGCGGTCACCGATCGCTACTTGCCATCACATAAGGCGTTTTTGATTGTGCCGATGGTTGGTGCGTTCTTCGTCGATATCGTTAACGCCACTATCTTGCAGATATTTACCAAATTGCCTTTTATGTGATCTGATAAATGAGAACGCTGATTTAAATAATCGTAAGACAAAAAAACCGCCTAGCAAAAGCTAAGCGGTTTTTTTATCTAAATTATAAAACTAATGAATCAAAAATTACTGATTTTTAGCATATACAGGAAGCTCTTTACAGATAGCTTCAACTTTACCGCGTACTTCAGCAGCAACTTTTTCATCGCCACGGCTATCTAGCACGTCGCAAATCCAACCTGCCAAATCACCTGCTTGTGCTTCGTTGAAGCCGCGAGTGGTAATCGCTGGCGTACCGATACGGATACCAGAAGTCACAAATGGAGATTTTGGATCGTTTGGTACGGCGTTTTTATTAACCGTAATATGCGCATCGCCAAGCCACTTATCTGCTTCTTTACCAGTCATTTCTTGCTTAACTAGGCTAATCAGCATTAGATGGTTTTCAGTACCGCCAGAGATGATTTCATAACCGCGATCTTGGATGACTTTCGCCATCGCTTGGGCATTTTTAACCACTTGCTGCTGATAAGTTTTGAAGTTATCTTCTAACGCTTCTTTAAAGCAAATTGCTTTTGCCGCGATGACATGCATCAACGGGCCGCCTTGGTTACCTGGGAATACCGCAGAGTTTAACTTCTTCGCAAGCTTCTCATCACGAGCCAAAATCATACCTGAGCGTGGGCCACGTAGAGTTTTGTGCGTTGTAGTCGTGACCACATCAGCAAATGGTACTGGGCTTGGGTAAACACCGCCAGCAACCAAACCAGCAACGTGTGCCATGTCAACAAGCAAGTACGCGCCAACTTCATCAGCGATGTCACGGAAGCGCTGCCAATCAACGACTTGTGAATACGCTGAGAAACCAGCAATAATCATCTTTGGCTTGTGCTCACGCGCAAGGGCATCAACTTGGTCATAATCGATAAGACCCGTTTCTTCAACCAAACCATACTGTACGGCGTTGTAGTTTAAACCTGAGAAGTTAATATGCGCGCCATGCGTCAAGTGACCACCTGCGTCTAGGCTCATGCCTAGTACGGTGTCATTGGCGTCTAATAATGCTAAGAAAACAGCAGAGTTTGCTTGGCTACCAGAGTGTGGCTGGACGTTGACGTACTCAGCACCAAACAACTCTTTTGCACGATCAATGGCCAATTGCTCAACCACATCGACGTGCTCACAACCACCATAATAACGCTTACCAGGATAGCCTTCAGCGTATTTATTGGTCAGGTCAGTGCCTTGTGCTTCCATCACTGCTTGTGAGCAATAGTTTTCTGAAGCGATAAGCTCGATGTGGTTTTCTTGACGAACGCTTTCAGCGGCCATGGCTTCAGCAAGTACTGGATCAAACTCTTTGATAGAAATATCTTTAAACATAGTGATGTCCTAGGTAGTGGCTATCGTTAATGGTGGTGCTCATTGAAAAGAGGCGAGTAATAAAAGGAGGTGAAAATGGGCAAGCAAAGGCAACTAACCTGTTATTAACTTGTCCAGATTGGCAATAAAATCGAACGACAAAGGCATCGATATCATCGCTAAAGATTAAGTGTAACATGAAAATTTATACTGTGAGCGCAAAAAAACCTCACGGAAAGCTGGAGGCTTTAAATGACGCCATAATGACGTTATCAAGCAAATAAATGCGCAATAAAATCATTGTTTTATATTTTCTAGTTCCAGGTCTTGCTTGATTTGTTAGTCAAATAATTATTTGTCGCCCATAAAAAACAGCCACTCAAAAGGTGACTGTTTTATTTATTGATACATTAATTGATGGACGAATCAATATCAAGCATCCTTAGACAAAAACGCCGCTAAAAAAGTCTCACTAATAAGTATCTTGCGACCATACCAATTATACAGCGTCTGCCGTTGCCAACCCTCTGCCGTTTTTTCGATAGAACGTTGGTTGGGCAAGGTAAGACTGCGCTTAAATAACACATAGCCAATCGGCGTACTTTTCAATTGCTGTAAACGGCGGGCGCGCCCCTTTAAACTTGTTAAAGGGAAAATACTTTGTGCCTCCACCCATGGTTGCTCATCATTGCCATATAGCTTCGCCTCGCGTACCCACGCTAACAATGGACGGCTCAGCGCCGCACCTTGTACACCCAATTGCTTTTTTTGCGCCAAGGACAATGATCGATAACCCTCAAAGCTACGCTCGACACGTAATGGCTGCCCCGCTTTTACCTCAAGCATGGCAGTGAGCGAACCTTCAGTATTGAGAAACTCTAATAGCTCACTGGGAGGCGACAACAGGTCAGAACAACAAAGATTAGAGGTCATAGTTTACGGCTGATAGGAAAGTATTAAATAGAAAGTCATTGAGTAGAGATTACCAAAGAACATTTATTGTGCATTAATTAGTGTTATCAAAAACCACTGTCATTAAACGTCAGCATATTATCAATATTAAAGGGCAAGGCTTCAAAGGCTTGCTCTCGATATTGCGCCATATGCATGCGGTCTTTGGCACAAAAATCGCTAATCGCTGGGACAAAACGCGCATCATAAATGCGGTGTAACGAATGAGTCTTGGTCGGAATAAAACCACGAATCAGCTTATGCTCACCTTGGGTGCCTGGGTCAAAATACGTCAAACCTTGCTCGATAGCAAACTCGATACCTTGATAATAACACAGCTCAAAGTGCAGGCTATCATACTCACCAAGCGCACCCCAATAACGCCCATACAGCGTTGCATTTTTACTATCAGGCTTATCGTATAAAAACAAACTGCTAGCGATAATATCAGCATTAACATCTAGCGCTTGCGCTAGCATCAAATGCTTAGGCATGGTTGCTGCCAATTTTTTAAAAAAGTCTAGTGTTAGATAAGGCTGCTGCCCTCGTACGGCGTATGTCATCACATAACAATGATAAAACGTCTGCCAATCTTCTTCAGTGATAGCATCACCGCATTTGCGCTGACATACAATACCTTGCTCGGCGACTTTGCGCCGCTCAGCACGAATGGTTTTACGTTTTTTGGCTCTTAGGGTTGCCAAAAATGCCTCAAAGTCGGCGAATGGCTGACTGTCTTGGTTCAAATGCTTATTTTGCCATAAAAACTGACAGCCTTGGCGCTCCAATATTGGTAACTCAATCGGTTTTGCTGCCTCGCCATTTGCTTGACTGTTAAGCGCCATTTCTATATCAATATCAGTAGGCAGCGCTGCATGAGCGATAGCTGCCATTTCAGGCGTGACAAACAAACCATGCCAGCCGGATGCTTCTACTTGCTTAGCAATATCGTCAACCCCTGCGATAGCTGCCTTTAAAATATCAGCATCTAGCACCTCACCCTCTGCCAACCACATACGTTGACCGGTAATGGGTGTATAAGGCGCGCTGGTCACCAAACGCGGGTAATAATCGAGACCATACTGTGCATACGCTTGTGCCCACGCATGGTCAAAGACAAACTCACCTTGATGATGACCTTTAACAAAAACGGGCATCACCGCAATCGGTTGACCTATTTGTTTTGAAGATAACTTTGATGAAAATAGTGCTTCCTCAGTTGCATCACTATCAATATCGTTTGGGCGATGGATTAAGATATAAATAGGCAACCAACCTGCTTTTTCGCCGATAGCGCCCGTATCACTAAGCGCCTGCCAAAACTCAAACGACATAAAAGGCGTATCTGGCGTCTGCCAGTTGGTTAAAGCATGCCAACTGCTATCGCTGAGTAACGCATATTGCAAATTCATCATCACCACACTCTCACCATGCTATTTCTTAGACTATTTTTATTTAGTGTTTAGCCTATCAAACTACCATGCTTTTGCTGTCACAATTTGCAAAAACCCAGCAATTTATCCAACCCTCATTATCAAACCCTCAAAAAAAGAGGACTTTATTTATATTCAAAACGATATAACCTCTATTTCAAACGTTCTCTTAAAACACTCTTGTCGAAACATCTTTGTCGAAACACTTTTATAAAAAAAGAGAACAAAAAGCAGCACAAAAAAAGTCATCGACAGCAAGGTAGATGACTGACATGAGCTATTTATTAACTAATTTTTTATTTTTATGACTGAGATTTAAGATTACGTATGGATTTGGTTGGGGCTGAAATAAACGCTAAAAATGGCTATTTTAAAGGATGGCTCTATTAGGGAATAACCACTATAACAAGCTCATTGTTTCAGAAATAAGCTGATGTGTGCAGAAAATAGTATTAAAAGCGTGCTAATTGTCTGCAAAAGATGATATCGCCGCTGATGACTGGTAGAATAAGGCTATTACTAGCTTAATATAATTCAGATACATAGGATATGAGCGAAAATAGTATACTTAGTTCAATGTACAAGATTGACATCGTATCGGATTTATAGTCGATCGACTATAATATAGCGTCAGTCATACATTTTCAGACCATTTTAGTCTGATAGCTTTGAAGTAAATGGTTAAGATGACCTTTGAATAATGACCTTTAATAAAATAAGCGCTTGCTACAGCGACTTTTTAAGAAAGGCCAACCTAAGAAAGGTCAGTCGCTGCTTATGAGAGATTTTTCCAGCAGTCTTGACACTCTAGAATGGCGATAAACGACGACACTTGATGTATTTGAACCAACCCGTAGCCCATTATTGTATGAAGGCTGTATAGAGCTGTTAAATAATATCTCAGCTTTATTAACCTCATTAATGACAACAAGGAATACTCTACTAACATGTCAAAAATTATTTATACAAAAACTGACGAAGCCCCAGCGCTTGCAACCTTATCATTCTTGCCTATTGTAAAAGCATTTACCCAAACAGCAGGCATCGAAGTTGAAACCAGTGATATCTCTGTTGCAGCGCGTGTGTTGGCTGAATTTCCAGAATATTTAACGGAAGAGCAGCGCGTTCCTAATAACTTAGCGGCGCTTGGTCAATTGACGCAAGATCCTAATGCCAATATCATCAAACTGCCTAATATCAGTGCCTCTGTGGGGCAATTAAAAGCGGCTATTAAAGAGTTACAAAGCAAAGGTTACGCGCTACCTGACTTCCCAGATGAGCCAAAAACGGAAGAAGAAGAAAATATTCGTACGCGCTATGGCAAAAGTCTAGGCAGCTCGGTTAACCCAGTATTGCGTGAAGGTAACTCAGACCGCCGTGCGCCAAAAGCAGTTAAAAACTACGCGCGTAAGCACCCGCATTCTATGGGTGAATGGAAGCAATGGTCACAGACGCACGTCTCACACATGCACAGTGGCGACTTCTACGACGGCGAGCAATCGATTACCTTAGATAAAGCCCGTACCGTACGTATGGAGCGCGTGGCTGAAGACGGCACTATCAATGTTTTCAAAACAGGCATCGCTTTGCTCGACAAAGAAGTCATTGACTTGATGTTTATGAGCAAAAAAGCGTTACTCGAATTTTATGAGCGTGAAATGGAAGATTGCCGCGAAGCCGGTATCTTATTTTCACTGCACGTAAAAGCCACCATGATGAAAGTATCGCACCCTATCGTCTTTGGACACGCGGTTAAGACCTATTATAAAGATGCGTTTAACAAACATGGCGCGTTATTTGATGAGCTAGGTATCAACGTCAATAACGGCATGGCAAGTTTGTATGAAAAAATTGCTGAATTGCCAGCCAGTTTACGTGAAGAGATCGAGCGCGATTTACATGCTTGCCAAGTACATCGTCCACGTCTAGCGATGGTTGATTCATCAAAAGGTATCACCAACTTCCATTCACCAAGTGATGTGATTGTCGATGCGTCGATGCCTGCTATGATCCGTTCAGGCGGTAAAATGTGGGGCGCTGATGGTAAAATGTATGACTGTAAAGCAGTCATGCCTGAGTCTACTTTTGCGCGTATTTACCAAGAAATGATTAACTTCTGTAAATGGCATGGCAACTTTGACCCAACTACGATGGGTACTGTACCTAACGTTGGCTTGATGGCGCAAAAAGCAGAAGAATATGGCTCGCATGATAAAACCTTCGAAGCAAGTGATTCAGGCATAGCTCGTATCGTTGACGAAGAAACCAACGAAGTATTGCTTGAGCAGCGTGTTGAGAAAGGTGACATCTGGCGCATGTGTCAGGTCAAAGACGAGCCTATCCAAGATTGGGTGAAGCTTGCCGTACGCCGCGCCCGTGAATCAGATACCCCAGTTATTTTTTGGTTAGACCCTTACCGTCCACATGAGAATGAGCTGATCAAAAAAGTGCAAACCTACTTAAAAGATCATGACACTGATGGTCTACATATCGAAATCATGTCACAAGTTCGTGCGATGCGTTATACCTTGGAGCGTGTTGCTCGTGGTCTAGATACCATTTCTGCTACCGGTAATATTTTACGTGATTACCTAACTGACTTGTTCCCGATTTTAGAATTAGGCACCAGTGCTAAAATGCTATCAGTTGTCCCACTAATGAAGGGCGGCGGTTTGTTTGAAACAGGTGCAGGTGGTTCAGCACCGAAGCACGTACAACAATTGCTTGAAGAAAACCATCTACGATGGGATTCCCTCGGTGAGTTCTTAGCCTTGACCGAATCTTTAGAGCATTTAGCCAAGAACGATGGTAATGCCAAAGCAAAAATCTTGGCAGATACGCTTGATAGAGCCACTGAAACGCTACTGTTAAATGACAAGTCGCCTTCACGTAAAACGGGCGAATTGGATAACCGTGGTAGCCATTTCTATCTGGCTATGTACTGGGCTCAAGAGTTGGCAGCACAAGATGAGAATAGCGAGCTAAAAGCACAATTTGCGCCATTGGCACAAAAGCTTGAAAGCAATGAAGCTGCTATCGTTGAAGAGCTAAATGCGGTTCAAGGTAAGTCTATGGATCTTAAAGGCTATTACTTAGCAGATGAAGCTTTGGCAGAAAAAGCCATGCGCCCAAGTGCATTATTCAACGAGACTATTGCTTCACTATAATTAGTGCTCCGTTGTAATTGTTACTTCGTTATGATTGGTGCGTCATTGTAATGAATGCATCATACTAACTGGCTCTAAACTGACTTAGTAAACGTTGCTAAGTTAGCATCAATTAAACACCCCAAAGGTTTGAGACTTTTGGGGTGTTTTTATGGCTGAATAAATAAACGACCATAAAAAAGCCACCTACATTACAGTAGATGGCTCTTCAAAATATAAATCTCCACACTCAACTAACCTAATTTTCTTAACCTTTTTTGATTAAGCATCCATATGTTTAATAATGGCTTGACCAAACTCAGAGCTGCTGAGCAAAATAGCATCTGGCATCAAGCGCTCAAAGTCATAAGTCACAGTTTTGTTTTTAATCGCACCTTTAATACCATCGATCACAAGGTCGGCAGCTTCTGTCCAGCCCATATCGCGTAGCATCATTTCCGCAGACAGAATCAATGAACCTGGATTGACTTTATCTTGACCTGCATATTTTGGCGCTGTACCGTGAGTTGCTTCATAGACAGAGATTGAACCACCTTTATTAGCACCCGGTGCGATACCGATACCGCCCACTTCTGCGGCCAGCGCATCAGAGATATAATCACCGTTTAAGTTTAACGTTGCGATAACCGAATAATCAGCAGGACGCATGAGAATCTGCTGCAGGAAAGCATCGGCAATGACGTCTTTAATGACAATCTCATTACCCGTTTTTGGATTTTTTATCGTCATCCAAGGACCACCATCTAATAGCTCAGCACCGAAACGCTCAGCGGCAAGCTCATAGCCCCATTCTTTAAACGCGCCTTCAGTAAATTTCATGATATTACCTTTGTGTACGAGGGTGACACTCGGTAAGTCATTATCGATAGCATGTTGGATGGCTCTACGCACCAAACGCTGCGAGCCTTCTTTTGATACAGGTTTAATACCGATACCGCAGTCATCGGAAAAACGGATTTTGGTCACACCCATCTCTTCTTTTAAAAATTTGATGACTTTTTTGGCGTCATAACTGCCCGCTTTCCACTCGATACCTGCGTAAATATCTTCTGAATTTTCACGGAAAATCACCATGTCCGTCAATTCTGGATGATGCACAGGGCTTGGCACGCCTTCAAACCACCGTACTGGGCGCTGACAAACATATAAGTCAAGCTCTTGACGTAGCGCCACGTTTAGCGAGCGCATACCGCCGCCGACTGGCGTGGTTAATGGACCTTTAATGCTCACAACGTATTCGCGCAGAACCTCAAGCGTTTCGGTCGGTAGATATTCGCCATCATAAATCTTTGAGGCCTTTTCACCGCAATATACTTCCATCCAAACGATGGATTTTTTGCCTTGATAAGCTTTTGAGACCGCGGCATCGACCACTTTAATCATTACCGGCGTGATATCCACACCGATGCCATCGCCTTCGATAAAGGGAATAATTGGATGATTGGGTACGTTTAGGGTTAAATCAGCATTAACGGTTACTTTTTCGCCGTCTCTTGGTACGATTACCTTATCATATGGCATGGGTGAAACTCCTTGATTGTATTTTTATAGTAGATAGCTCAAGCATCGTTGGCATCATGGCATTCTGTTATGTTCGCTAGCTATTTATGTTTTGCTTTTGGCTTTAGCTAAGCAGCGTAGCGATTTAAACGCTAATTATTTGAGTAACACATATTGAGCAGAACGTACTCAGCAGAATATGGCTAGGCCAACATGCTTAGCGAGGTGATGTATAATAGTTTTAAGAGTAATATTTAAAGATATTGTTGATGGTATGATTAATATTTTTTTAAGAATCATGTAAAGAATCAAAGCTAATGCAAAATTGCTCGGTCATTTATCGAGAAAACCAGATGTCATTACAATAAGTAAAATGATAAAAATACTTTATAAAAAATGAATGAAATTTTTCAGATTTTGCTAATTAAGCAATACAAAAAACCGCAAGCTGCCTTAGCCATTGTACTAAGATAAAGCATGCCTGATGATTTTTGTTTTGCATGGGCCATTTTTAGTTATCATTATGATAAATACCACAATTATAACATGGCTATTAACAACTATAAGAACAGGTCCATAACTTGCAAGTTTTTAGCAAACACTTACTCTTTTAATGTTGCTTATATTTATCCTATATTCAGTTTTTTATCTTTGGGAAACGCTATTTTATGTCGACCTCTAGCCTGATTTTATTTAACAAGCCTTACGGAGTACAAAGTCAATTTCGTGATGACAGCAATAATGACCACAGTACCTTATCAGAGTATTTCACCGATAAATCTCTTCGCATTGCTGGTCGACTTGATGCCACCTCAGAAGGCTTGCTGATTTTGACCAGTGACGGACGGGTCAATAAAGCCATTACCCAGCCGCCATCAATCAAGAATTTTGCGCAAAATAAGCAAAAACAAGGTAAGACCTATTTGGTACAAGTCGAAGGTCTAGTAAGTGCTGATCAATTAAAGCAGTTGGCTGTTGGAATTAATTTAAAAGATGGTAAAACTTTACCGGCGACTGCGCTACTGGTCGACGAAGCAGACTTGCCGATTGACTTATGGCAGCGTGATCCGCCTATCCGTGAGCGCAAAAGTGTGCCGACTTCATGGCTTATGCTGACCATCTATGAAGGCAAAAATCGCCAAGTCAGACGTATGACCGCGCATGTGGGCTTACCTTGTTTGCGTCTTATTCGCTGGTCAGTCGCCGGATTCGAGCTTGGGTCGCTTGGCGTTGGTGAATTTGTGCGTATTCATTTAAGTAGTGAGCGTTGTCAGCAGTTAGGGGCTATTAATTAGGTATTTAACCTTATAACTTATTAATTTCTATTCCTTTTAAACCCTTATTAATCGGTTATGCTCTTGAGCTTGTTAAATATATTACGACTTGTTAAACATAGCGTCTCGAATGAGTAAGGTTTATCTGCTAAGCTGCAAAACCATGTTATCTTTGGTTGATATCTGTATTTAATGTAGCGGATATCGCCTGCGGCCTGCTTATTATTTGTCTGGTTTGTTATTTTTTATTGATAGTAAGGATATATCATGATCGCTTCTCGTCGTTTTACCTTGTTTGCCACTAGTATCTCTGCGGCGTTGCTGCTGAGTGCTTGCCAGCCCGCAACAGAGGATACCGAGGTAATACCGGCAGAAGAAGCCATTGCAACCACGACTGAGCCGTCTGAAGCTGCTGAAGACATGGACGCACATGCTGGCCATGATATGTCTGAGAGTGGCGATGCAGGAGACAAAGCACAAATGACGGATATGCTAAAAGACTATACGAAGTCGATGACCAGTATGCATAATGAGATGATGGTTGGTATGGGTTATAACGATCCCGATACCGCCTTTGCCAAAGGGATGCTCGGTCATCATCGCGGCGCGGTCGATATGGCAAAGATTGAGCTGAAATATGGGATCGATAAGACCATGCGCAAGCTTGCACAAGACATTATCGACTCACAGCAAATTGAAATCGATATCATGAATAAATGGCTGGCCAGCCACCCTGATGCGCCTAAACCCAAACCCAATACTGAGGCCATGCAAGCGGCTTATGCTAAAGGGATGAATACTATGCACAGCGACATGATGTTAGGTATTGCCGAACCTGAGGCTGATATGGCCTTTGCGCGCGGTATGCTGCCGCATCATATTGGCGCAGTAGATATGGCAAAAGTACAGCTTCAGTACGGTACGGATGAAGAGATGCGTAAACTAGCCCAAGACATTATCGATGCTCAGCAGCCTGAGATTGAGGTGATGCAAGATTGGATTGGCAGAACATCATTTGATGGCAAAGAGATTAATAATCTAACTAATAGCGCTCAGTAGATGCTAGATAGACAACTTTCAAGAATAAGCTAACTTATTATAAATTTTTGATTTACAGATATTACCGCTTAACTGAATACTTAAACGAGGAAGTGGTATCATCTCTCACACGATATAATCTATAGAGGTCTGTATGTTAGTTAATCTTATAAGAGAAGGTTTAGGACGGATCATTGCTGCTGTGAGTGTATTAACTCAAGGTAAGCCAATGGCACGCAGTCAGGAACAGCAAGCGGAAGTGACTGCTGCCTGTAAAAATTTATCGCTATATCAATTTTATGCTTGTCCTTTTTGTATAAAAGTGCGACGTAAAATGCATCAATTAAATTTACCTATCGAATTTCGAGATATCAAAAAAAATCCAGAATTTCGCAGTGAGCTCGCTGATAATGGTGGGCGCGGCAAAGTACCTTGTTTACATATTGAGGAAAATGGCGACGTTCAGTGGATGTATGAATCGAATGATATTATTGCTTATTTACAGCAACGCTTTGTCTAATATTCCTGATCAGTGAAAGGCACTATCGACTCGTGTTAGTAGGAACGTAACCCGAGCATTTATTTATCAGGTTATTTATTATATCAAGTCAGGTACATTCTTTACTAACCCTACCCACTATTACTATGCATGGATTTAAAAATTTTTATCTCTATTTAAGACTTAACAAAGTCAGGTGTTAACCATTTATCAAACCCTAACTTTTCCAGCTTTAGATTCACCTTGTGCGGACTGGCTGTGCCTACTTTATCTTGTTGGCTATCTCTCATTTCACTTGCCACATTCGCTACTACGCTGACACACATCAACTCATCACGACGAAACAGATAGCATTCAACATCTTGCGATGCATCATTAAATAATGCCAACTGTTTGTTGTCTGCCTTGATACCATCAATAGCGATGATAACATCATGGGCAGATATGCCTGCTTTAGCAGCAGTACTTCCACGGCGTACATGATTCACCTTCAGTCCAGCTGGCGTTTCGGTACACCTTATACCCCATGGCACATGTTTATCAGCGGTTTCTTTGGTATTAATATGAAGCTGAATACCATTTGCCGCAAGTAGCTCTTGCATCGGTAACTCTTCAACGCCATTGACATAACGGCGCTCAAACTCTTCCCAATCCGCTAACGGTATAAACTGCCCGATAACTGTCCCCATATCGGCACTACTGATGCCGATACGCTTATTATCCTTTTGCTTTGCTTGACTATAAAAGGCTTTGACGACATCAAACAAACGATAACGACCAGCGCTTTTTTCAAGCAAGGTTAAATCTAAACATAATGCCACCAAGGCACCTTTATTATAGTAGCTGATACCTGCATTACCAGTATTTTCATCGTTACGATAGAGCTTAATCCAAGCGTCAAAGCTCGACTCGGCAACGCTTTGATGCGCGCGCCCAGGAGTTTGATAATAGCGATTAATTTGTTCAGTGAGTAATTTAAGATAACTTGCCTTATCGATCACGCCTGAAGCTTGTAACATAAAATCGTCGATATAAGAGGTAAAACCTTCAAACACCCATAACAATGGCGTGAAGGCTTCGCGGCGTAAATCCACATCTAACATCACATCTGGACGGACGGTTTTTACCCACCACGCATGGAAGTATTCATGGCTGCATAAGCCCAAAAAGCGTTGATAATCGCTACTTGGTCCTTTTGGCTCATTAGCACCGGGCAAATCGCGACGCGGGGTAATCAAACTGGTCGAATTGATATGCTCAAGACCACCGTAATCCTGACCACTGGCAAAGGTCAGAAAGGTATAATCATCAAATGGCGCATCGCCGAGCCAATCTAAATAGGTTTGACATATTTGAGTGACGTCTTGCTGCAAGCGTCCCATATTGGCTCTATGCTTACCGGCAAGATAAAAATGATGGCCAATCGTTTGGTGGCTATTATCTTGAACAATGAAATCAAATTTATCTTGTTCAGCAATCTCAAACGGATAGTCGATAAGCTCGTGATAGCTGTCTGCTTGCAGATTATATATTCGTAGCTTATCATTCTGAGATTCTGTTGCCTCAAGTCCACATGCCAAGTGCACACGGCTGGTATCTTTGTCGGCTAAAAATGCCGCTGTCACGCTTAAATCAACCTCTACTGCTTTGTTCTCTTGCCCCTCAATCGCTAAAGCAAGCGAGGTAAAGTTACCATAAAGACGCTGCTGGTCTACATAAGCAGTGCGCACAGATAAATCATAACAATACACTTCATAGCTGACGTCTACTACCTGCCCCGCTTTAGCATGTGGCAGTTGCCAAGTGTGTTTATCGGTCTTTATTGCACGGTACACCTTCGACCGTTCATCATCCATTATTCGATAATGTACCGCGGTGATATTACGTGCAAATTCGCGCATTAAATAACTACCCGGTATCCAAGCTGGCAACCACAAATTTGGCACATCAGTATCAGCGGTAAAGGTAAGCGCTACATCGACCAAATGCTCTAAAAAGCGCGCAAAGTCGAATTGGTAAGAGATATGAGCTGTTGGCTGATTTAAAGTACTATTCAAATTACTAGTAGGCAAAGCTTGAGAAGATGCAGTCATGATCATTATTTATCCTTATGTTTGTCACTATTCTTATTGTTATGGTCGTCTCTATGGTAGGAGTCATTATGCAAAAACGCAACTGGCAAACCTTACGCTACTTATATTAAAGAGAGTAAAAAATCATTAAAAAGAGTAAAAACCAGAAAAATCATATTTATTTACATTAATTCGCCGATTATTTGGCATTTTTTATGCTTTTAACCTTGAAACCGATAGGAAGCATCGCAATTAAAGATGCTAACTGCTAAAGTTACCCTAATAAACTGATGATAATTGACTAATGACGTGGCTATTTGGCTGGCTGATTGGCTTTTTTAGGTTTATTCCAACCGTATTTAAATTTTAATATCGACATATTTAGGATAATTTATGACTACTATCGCAAAAGACACTGCCGTCAAGTTCAACTACACCCTAAAAGACGACGAAGGCAATATCCTTGACCAGTCTCCAGAAGGTCAACCGCTTGCTTATTTGCATGGCCATAGCAACATCATCCCAGGTCTTGAGCAACAACTAGAAGGCAAATCTGCTGGCGAAAGAGTCAATGCTGTTGTAGAGCCTGCTGATGGTTACGGCGAATACCAAGAACAAGCAGTACAGCATGTACCACGTGAAAACTTCCAAGGCGTTGAAGATATCCAGCCTGGTATGCAGTTTCAGTCAGAAGCGGGCGGTCAAGTTATGTTGGTTACCGTTACTGATGTAAACGACAAAGAAGTGACTGTTGATGCAAACCATCCGTTGGCTGGTAAGCGTTTGACGTTTGACGTTGAAATCCAAGAAGTACGTGCAGCAACTGAAGATGAATTGAACCACGGCCATGTACATGGTGCTGGTGGCGTTGAACACTAATCTCTCCTTGAGCTTAGCGTATCATTGTTAGTATGGTTAGACGAATACTTAGTTATTAACGATAGTGTTGTTTAACTAAAATAGGTCGGTAGAGCAATCTACCGACCTTTTTTCGCACTGATTTTAATAAAAATTTTGTCGCATAAGTTGCTTTTTAAAAAATTATTCTTATAAGTATTATAGAGATTTCAGACGTAACAAAGCCGCATAACGACAAGCATTATGCAGCTTTTATCACTAACCATCCATGTTAATGTTATTAGATACTTAATCCCGGAGCATCTTATAACGTTCAGGCTTCCAGCCTTATCATCCCTAATCAGCAAACCACCTATCCCTGATGCGACCTTTAAGATACCAATCCCTAGTACCTATGAACCTTTTCGTTCAATCGTGCCGTACAGTTATAATCGCAGATTGACCCAAGGTTAGTAAGAGGTCTAAACGTCAATGCGTGTAAGCATATGCTTACACGCATTTTTAGTGACTACAGTAAAAGCCTAAAAAATAGTATTTGCTATAACTTTTCTTCTGGGCTAGCGAGTACTTTTGCATCAGCGCTAAGCATGATATAAGCAGCTTCATTAATAAAGGCTTCGTCTTCAGGTAGCTCAGGGCGCTCACTTTCCTTCATCTGGCTACGCTCTTCAAATTTTGCATCCATTGCGGCTTGATAAGTATTCCAGTTGGCATAAGGACGCTCACCCGTTGAGATAAGACGCTTATTTTCAGCTTCCAACGAACGCTTCTCTATCAGCTGCATCTTAGCGCGGCGGCTATTGATATCGAGAGGAATCGGTTTCTTTTCATCTTCCATATTACGAATATCATTTAGCGTTGATAGATAAACAAACTGCGGGTTTTTCTGCTGACGGATTTTTGATTGCTGATTTAGCGTCGCTAACGTATTGGCAGAAAATTTACCTTCAGGCTTATAAGGCGCGGTTTTAATGGTATCCCACGGCAAAGCTTTTTTCTGAGCGCGCTCGCCAAAGGTCGCATCATCATAGATATTGACCAATTCAACATCAGGTACTACGCCTTTATTTTGCGTACTACCGCCAGTGATACGATAGAATTTACGCTGCGTTAAGGTTGCTGAGCCCAAAGCTAAGCTATCAAGTTGAATCTGTGCAGAGCCTTTACCCGTCGTTGTACTACCGACGACCAAGCCACGACCGTAATCCTGAATCGCTGCAGCGAAAATCTCACTAGCAGAGGCAGAGGCAAGGTTGGTCAAAACGACTATTTTGCCATCATAAAGTTGCTCGCCGCCATCGTCATCACGGTAGACTTGGATGTTGCCTCGATTATCGCGAATCTGTACCAATGGACCGCTTTTAATAAAGAAGCCAAGCATCTTGGCAACCTCATCGAGCGAGCCACCTGGATTGTTACGTAAATCAACCACCAAACCATCGATGTTTTGTTTATTCAATTCTTTAAGGGCTTTTTCAGTATCAACACTGACACTACGGTAATCCTCACCGTTACGACGAGCACGATAGTTCAGATAAAAGCTTGGTATATCAAGCACGCCGATACGCTTGGGTGTTTTATCGATATTAGGGCGCTGAACCTCGACGACGCGCTGGGTGACGCCAGATTCTTCTTGTTGAATAATATCGCGAACCACAGTTACGTTACGGGCGCTGGCATCAGGGGTATTTGGTTGACGTACTTTAATGGTCACCGATGTGCCGCGCTTACCGCGAATCAAACCAACAATTTCACGCGTTGACCAGCCGACTACGTCAGTCATGGTCTCGCCGTCTTTGGCGATACCGATAATCAAATCATTGGGTTTAATCTGACCAGACTTTGCCGCTGGGCCACCGTCTACCAAAGTCACAATGCGAGTATAATCTGGGTTTTTACGATCAGGGCGAATAGAAACCCCAATGCCTTCTAATTGCAAACTGGACTGAATCTGCAGCTCATTGGCTTGAATCGGCGCATAATAATTACTGTGCGGATCATAAGTCAGCATCGCTGTGTTCAAGATAGTTTCCATGATTTCGTCGTTTTTTAGACGGGTAAACTGCTCTTGCTGGCGTGATAAACGATTGAGCAAAATCTCACTTGGCGTGCGCTCATCGTTACGTACCAAATCTTGCCCGCGCGTAATATCAGGATTGTCCAAGAAGACTTTTTCTTTCGCCTTCTCATCTTCTTGACCTAATGTGATACTCATTAGCTGAAACTTCAGCTGACGCGTCCAATAATCACGCTGTTCTTTTTTAGTTTTAAAATGACTGAGCTTTTCGCGGTCAAGTACAATGCTATCTTTACTGGTTAAATCAAGATCTGTGTTTAGCAACTTCTTTGCCATGGCGAAGTATTCATTAGAGCGTTTACGATAGCGCTCGAAGACTTCTACACCAGCAGATAAGTCGCCACGTTTTAAGCGGGCACCAAATTCATCAGCATATTTTTTCTTAAATTCATCGACATCAGATTGCAAAAACAAGGTATGGTTTGGGTCAAGGCTATCGATATACATAGATAGAATCTCGCTACCCGTTGCACTATCGAGTGGCTGATTGAGATAATGGCTACGATCCAGCAATGCAGCGACCTGACGGGTGGTAACCTGTTGCTCAGGAGTGGCCTTAAAGCCTTCAGTATTGCTATCAGCCACTGCGGTGCCATAGCTTTGGGTAAGAATAAGACCAGCGATACCCACTGACGCTGCACTGAGTAACCACTGTGCTGGTTGTTTTTTCATCATATATACCTAATTATTTTAAGTGAAAAGTATGCAAAATATGCTTAGTTTTTATTCATATTAAAAGTTATCTAATAAACGGCTATCCACAAATCTGACTGTTTTTAACTGTATTATATTTACCATTAAACCATGCGATACGCTAGCATTAAAAGCGTATGAACGTATGATAGTTATTTTAGTTTTATCGTTAAAAAATCAATCAATACTAGCATGGCTATAAATACGCTGCTGTCTCAAACTGTATAAATAATCTTACCCGCCATGTCGCTATGTCTTATCGGCTAATGTTCGAGTCTTGTATCAAACATACTTATTGCTCTAACTTAATAAATACTTATTAACTCATCAACATAAATTTTTTAAATCAATTAAGTCACGAAATTATGCTCATCTTATAATAACTGTCATAATACAACCAACATGGCAATGAACAGCGATAGTGAATAATGACGATAAATAATGCGCGTCATTGCTTAGCGCTTTTTGAGCGTAAATGTTTTTTTGACCATAAACGATAATATAACAAGGTATAGCCTAATAAGGATTACGCAATGTACGGCGTCTTAATGATTGATATCGATAGTACCGCACTGACTGCTGAAGATGTCAGTTTAATCAAACAAGCACAAGTAGGCGGGGTGATATTATTTGCTCGTAATGTGGCAGACGCAGCGCAAGTGCGAACGTTGTGTGACGATATACGCTATCACAATGCCGACATTTTGATTGGGGTTGACCAAGAAGGTGGGCGCGTTGCTAGATTACGTAACGGTTTTACGCCATTGCCTGCGATGGGCAGACTTGGTGAGTTATTTAATGAAGACCCTAGCCGCGGCCTTAGCCGTGCTTACGATTGTGGTTATTTGATGGCAGCCGAAGTATTGGCAGTCGGGATTGATTTAAGCTTTGCGCCCGTGCTCGATAGAGACGGTATCAGTCAAGTCATCGGCGACCGTAGCTTTCATCATGAGCCGCAAGCGATTATTGCCCTAGCAAGCCAATTTATGCGAGGCATGAAAGACGCCGGTATGGCGACCACAGGTAAGCACTTCCCCGGTCATGGTGCCATTGCGCCTGATTCACATGTGGCAGAAGCCATCGATACGCGTAGCTTAGATGAGATTATGAATAGCGATATGCAGCCTTTTGCACAGACGCTGCCTTGGCTTGATGCACTAATGCCAGCGCATGTGATTTTCTCCCAAGTCGATAATAAACCCGCAGGATTTTCAAAAATTTGGCTTAAAGACATTATTCGTCAGCAGCTTAATTTTGATGGGGTGTTATTCTCTGATGATTTATCGATGGCAGGGGCGCAAGCAGCAGGCGATGTCAGCGCCCGTGTCAAAGCGGCGATTGAAGCAGGCTGCGATATTGCTTTAGTCTGTAATGACCGCGTTGCTGCTCACGAAGCTGCCGAAGCGGCACAAGAACTGCCCTATCCCAATCAAAAACGTATCAAAACCATGTGTGGACAGATACCTGTTTGGCAAGGTGATCTTGAGTCAACATGCCAGCAGTTTGATTATTGGCAACAAGCAAAAGACAATATCTTGCAGACTTTCTTTCCTATTCAAACAGAAGCGCAGGCTGATTTAAAAGACCCAACCGCTTATAAATGATTAATTTATGGTAGCTAAGCCGATTTAGAAAAATAAAAACCGCACCTTATTAAGATGCGGTTTTTTTGCTATTAAATTCTTATGTAAAGCTTACTGGTTATCCATTAGCCCGTCTAAAGTGATATTAATTACTAGTACTTGCTTGTGGGTCTAATTCAGTACCAAGACTAGGATCATCAGCGTCAGGCATTAAATCATCATTGTTGCTGTCTAATGGATTTAAGTCCGGGTCAAGCGCACTGTTACTAATCACCATGCCATCGTTGGCATTTGCTGTCTCATCATAGACGACAAACTCAATACGGCGGTTACGGAAACGACCTTGCTCAGTAGCGTTTTCAGCAATAGGATCGGTCTCACCCATACCTTTAGTCATGAGCTTACTTGGGTCAACGCCTTGCCCGACCAAATAATCCTTCATAGATTCGGCACGCTCTTGTGACAATTTCATATTGTAGGCCGCATCAGCAGTTTTGTCAGTATGACCAATAATCATTAGCTTCATATCTGGCACTTGTTCCATCAGTTTTACAGCGCGGTCTAGTAGCGCTTTATTGGCGTCAGGAATCACTGCTTTATCTACTTCAAAATTCACCACTTGTAGGCTGAGCGCACGAGCCACATCCTGAGGGTCAGGGTTTTGGCCAAGGTTATCTATCGCCGCTTGAGATGCTGTTAGACTATTATCAATCTCAGCTTGGGCATCTAATGGACCTTCTGCTTTGACAGTCATCGCTGGCGCAGCCGCTTGTAAATCTGAAACCAATTTATTTAAAGCTGCAGCGTCAGGCGCATTCACGGTAATAGTATCGCCTTTAATTAACATACTCGCATTCGGTACATTTTTGACGATAGGTAATATAGACGCAAGCTGAGCCGCGGCAGGCATATCAATCGAGAAGTTATCATCGACATCCGCACGGCAATTATTGGCTTCATCGCCAAATGTGGCGGTCAAAGCATCCATAACATTGCTCTGTAGCGTCTCATTGCCAACGTTCATGCGGCAAGCGTATAGCTCACTGTTTTCACCAGTAGCAATACGCAAAGATGCAGGTTCGATATCAGCCGCAATCACTGATTGCCCATCATCGTTCACTGCTTGTTGCTCGGTAGCTACTGGCGTTCCGACTGGCTCAGGATTGTCTTGGCAACCTCTTAGCAGTGCCCAGGCCAGTGCACCCAAGATAATCAGTCCAATAATCGGTAGCAGTGCTTTCATAAAGCTACCTTTTTCTTCTTCTTCACGGTGAATGGGCGCGGTGCTGACCGTATCAGACACACGGGCGCCAGCGGGTGCAGCCGCAATCATACCGGCAGGCAGAATCGTACTTGCCCATACTGGGATATGATGCTGATAACTGGCAAGATTGTCATTTAGGAATTGCGGTACAGGCGTCGTTCCTGCCAAGCTTTTGATTTCGTGATACGCCAGTGGCGCGGCCATCGCAATTAAACCACGCGCAGCAGTAGCATCGACATTATGTTTGCCAGCCAGCTCACGAGCGATTTGGTCACGGTGCGCGCCGTCCGTCCATACTCGATCATAAAATCCTTGATCATCACGAGCGATATTTTCATTAGCAAAACGATTGTAAGTATCGTTATCAGCTAGGCGCGCGGCAAAAATAGCATAAAACTGTTCAAGTAAGTTTTTCTTAGCAAGAGTGCGGTCATCTCCTAGCACTGCTGGACTGACCGTCCGCGTTAAGTGACTGATAATATCCATAATGTCATTCCTCAATTAATCGTTATTTTAAATGGCTTGTTTTATATAGTGTGCATTCTCAAAAAGTAGAGCGTTGATAGATATTTTATGACTGCTATTTAATATAAGCTCATGCTATTAACTCATTCTATTAAATAGTAGTCATAACTGTATTCAACTTTTGTTATTATAAAAGTATTAAGGATGTGTTCACAATCAATAGGCTGTTGTGTAATTGCTACGATAAGTAATGTTTCGGTTGTTACTCGTAACTGCAATGCCTATAAAGTACAAATTACCAACATATGAACCGTTAATAGTTTAATTTCCAACGTAGTTGGTAGGTCAAATAGAAAGGTATATTAACTATTCCAGATAGTACTTTCTTATTCTTATCTTCTTTATTTAGCGCCAAATAAAAAAGGAATGCAGCCAATAATTGATACTGCACTCCTTTTAACTTTTTATTTTTACGCGTTTGTTATAAATATTCTATTTATCTTCTGACTTGGGCAGGCTCAGCGACAATAACACTGTTTGCCATATCATCGACTTCCGATACGGAGAAAGGGCCCGGTGGCCTAGTTGATGCTGGACGGTCATTATTCATCGGAGCATTATTAAGGGCAGCGTTATTGCTAGGTTGGTCATACATCGGCGGATTATTAAAATCATTATTACGGCCAGGCGCTGGTATCACGCTATCTCCTGTATCGTCGTCCGCTGCTTGGTAATCATTATTACCGTTAGCATTAACATTGTTATTAGCATCATATTGATTATTGACGCCATTTATAGCCGCCATATCAGCTGCCCCCATACCGCTATCATTATTAGGTAATGGTAGCGGCGCTGTGCTATCAACCATCATTGCAGGTACCAAAGTACGGATATCGGTGGCTAATCTCTGTAGCTGCATACTATCTGGCGCTTCCAAGGTCATACGGTCATTTTGCAACTGTAAGCGCGCAAATGGAGTCGCTCTCAATAAGGTTAAAACATTGGGTAGCGCCTCGATAGGCATATTAGCAATATTATTAGCCACGCCTTCTTGGACCGTAAACTGACACATTGCCGCCTGCTCACCGAAGCTACTATTGAGTGCCTGTTGCAACGTACTTTGGAGTGCAGCATCACCGACAGAGGCGCTACAAGTATATAAGTTGCCGCCATTATCTACGCCAACGATAAGCGCAACGGGTGTCAATACTTGTGCTGGCGGCTCAGCGACAGGCGGTATGACTGTGGGCGCCGGCACCACTGGCTCTACAGGCGGTGCGTTATTGGGTCTAATTAACAATGCCCATACCAGCCCAATCGCTGCCATTGCCGCAAATAATAGAAACACCCGTATTAATAAATCATTACGTTGGTTGCGGGTACGTACTTTTTCTCGCTTTAGGCTGCTGTTTTCTTCTAGATGATGGGCCGCGGGATTGGCATGGATAGCACCTGTATCGATAGCCGATGTACTTAGACTATTATCAAAAGTTTTACTGGCAAGCTCTGCTGCTGTGTTTGGTTCTGCTAACGAGTTCGCAGAAGGATTTATCCTACTTGCTTCAGTGGCATCATACTTATTTAATAAAACAGGCATGTCTGCTATATCAGCTACCGTGCTTTGAGCATTAAACAGCTCATCATCAGCATGTTGCGCCGCGGTAATCACTGGTGCCGCCCATATCGGCAAGTAATGGCGTAAAAAAGGCTGCTGACTTTGTAAAAATGCTGGCAAAAACTGCCCATTTGCCATCACCTTGAGCTCACGATAAGCCAGTGGCACAGCGTTCATAATAAGCTTTGTAGTAGTAAACTCATCGATATGATGGGTAGCCGCAAGCTCTTGAATAATAACTTGGCGCGCGCTCGGTGCTTGCCATAATTGCTCAAATAACGGCGTCTCTATTATATTGTCATTGGCAATCGGCTGATCATCACGTAGTAACTGCGAGTAAACTTGTGGCAACGCCAAACGCGCCGCTAAGATGGCATAAAACTGCTCTAATAAGCTGACATGGGACACACTACCGTTATCAACTTGACTGCTATTGTCGTTATTACTATAGCTACCCAATACCGCTGAGGTCACTGCCTGCTCTAATTGGTCGATAATATTCATAAACTATTGCCTCTGTCGGCGTTGATTTAGGGGATATAACGGAGATTTATTTTTTAATTTAACTTTATACGCTGTAGACTCTAAAATGCTGACAAATCTGAGCACTTAACAAGCAATATTGGTATATAAATTGCCTATCATTTATAACTTTCAGTACTTTTTAAATGACTATAAATTAAACAACAATGAATTTAATGGTGCTTAATGCGATAAAGCTAAATGAATGCCATACCTATTATTACTTTTTAAGTTTGATTTTTAGGCTGTCGTGAATCGTTACGGTCAGTATACGAAGCATTACTCATTCTGCCCGATACGCTGTTATATTATTTAATATAAACGATTATTAAAGCATAATTTTGTCGTGTATTGGCTTTTTGCCTGAGCATCACTGTTATTATTACTAATATCATGCCTTAATGCTTTATCATTACTCACATTTAATGGTTATTTACCGTTATTATTATGATTAATAGTAGTTGTTATTCAGCCAAGACACTTGGGCTTTAAGCGTTACGATTTATATCATTGCCACCTATCAGGCTCGGCCTAAGGACTCCCCTTTGTTTAACCATACGACGCTTATTATTATCATCACCGTTATTGTCAGTTTATTGGCATGGCAAAACAAAGCAGTGTTTAATCGACTTATTTTCTATCCGCCAGCGGTAAAAAATGGTCAATGGGATCGCTTTGTGACGCATGGCTTTATTCATGCTGATGGGATGCATTTGCTGTTTAATATGTTTACCCTATACTTTTTTGGTCGTGCTATCGAAGGCTTATATCAGTCTTTTTTATTCGGCTATGGTTTCGTGGTTTTTTATGTATTGGCTATCGTTGTCGCGATGATTCCAAGCTATGTTAAACATAAAGATAGTGCCAGCTACTTAAGCCTTGGGGCGTCAGGCGGTGTATCAGCAGTCTTATTTGCTTTTATCCTGCTGGCACCGTGGGAAAAGATTTATCTGTTTGCCGTTATTCCTATTCCAGCGATACTGTTTGCGGTCGCTTATGTCGCTTATAGTATTTATGCGGACAAACGCGGCGGCTCTAATATCAATCATATGGCACATATGTGGGGTGGCGCGTTTGGGATAATTGCGACGATTATTTTAGAACCTCAAGTATTACCGCACTTTTTAAATGCGCTCTTGTCTCCTGGGTTCTGAGCTAGGTAGTAAAACCAAGTAATTAAGCTTATAAATAAAGTTCGGTAATGAACATCGAAATGAAAGCTGGGTTTATGATGGCAGTTTAAATAGCCAAGTGATGATTCATTTATATCGCTATATTTGTATCGCTTAGCATTTGCGCAAACTTACATTTAATAAAATATTTAAGAATTTGATAATTATTATGATTATAGATGTTATTGGTGATATTCACGGTTATGCCGACAAGTTAGTCGGACTACTAAAGCAGTTAGGCTATGTTCATAACGGCACCTATTTTGTACCACCGTCCGGTCATCGGGCGCTATTCATTGGTGATTTCATTGACCGTGGGCCGCAGCAAGTAGCCTCACTAGAGATTGTCTTTGCTATGTTGGATGCAGGCGTTGCCGATGCGGTGATGGGCAATCACGAATACAATGCATTAACCTTTGCTATGATTGATCCAGAGCAACCTGAGCGCTATTTACGCTCGCATAGCGATGTTCACGTACGACAGCATGAAGCGTTTTTAGCCGAAGTACCATTTGGCTCAGAAGCGCATCAATATTGGTTACGGCGCTTTTATGAGATTCCATTGTGGCTTGAGACTGACTATGCTTGCTTTGTACACGCTTGCTGGGATGTCGATAGTATGGCGGTATTGAAGCCGCTCTTGACTGCCGATAATTGCTTGACGCCTGCCGCGGTCATTGCCACAGCGCAAAAGCATAGCCCTGATTATGAAGCGCTTGAGCGCGTGCTAAAAGGCGTAGAAACCGCATTACCCGATGGTTTAGTTATGGTCGATAAAGATGGCGCAGCGCGCTCACAAGTACGCGTGCGCTGGTGGCTTGATGAGCTGAATAAACGTACCATTCATGAAATTGCCCGTGCACCGAACTCAGGATTGGCGCAAATTCCAAGCGATGCCCTAGCGGAAAATATCGAATTTGCCCTTAAAACTCATAAACCGGTATTCGTCGGTCATTATTGGCTGACAGGCGCGCCGAAACCTCTTAGCCCGCAGGTTGCTTGTACCGATTATTCAGCAGCGATTGATAGCGGTTATTTGACCTGCTACCAGCTTGATACCGAGCAGCCATTACCGCTTAAAGCCCATAACTTCGTACAGTATCGCCATGATGAAGACTCAAAGATAAACGTATAAAATCAGCGTTATTTAGCCAGCTTTGCCATTAAACAGCAAACTTGGCTTTACGAAGGCAGCAAAACTTTTGTATGATGGTCTTTTTGAGGATATCAAAGCATGAGCACCCCATCGGTTACCATTACCCCTGTTGAGCAAAACAGCCCAATCACTTCTCCTGCTGGTCAGCCAAAAGTAGGTATTATCATGGGCTCGCAGTCTGATTGGGCAACCATGAGTGCAGCGGCGCAACTACTTGCCGACTTTGATATCGCCTTTGAATGTGAAGTGGTGTCAGCGCATCGTACACCTGATAGATTGTTTGATTATGCCAAAAGTGCTAAAGGTAACGGTTTACAAGTGATTATCGCTGGGGCTGGCGGTGCGGCTCATCTGCCCGGTATGTGCGCCAGTCAAACGCCGCTACCTGTCTTTGGCGTCCCTGTTAAATCATCAATGCTCAGTGGTTGGGATAGCTTACTTTCTATCGTTCAAATGCCGAAAGGCGTGGCCGTTGGAACCTTAGCGATTGGTGCAGCTGGCGCCTATAACGCTGCCCTCCTTGCTATTCAAGTACTTGCCTTGCATGATGAAACAATTGCGACTAAGCTAGATAACATGCGTCAAGCGCAAACCGATACCATTCTTGCCAATCCAACACCCGGTATTATTAACGCGTAAAGCCTGCCAAATAGCGTTAGTTTTTAGCAAAAAACCGTTAGCAGAAATGCAATATTAATAAAGAAACATTAAGCGCAATCATTTGGTTTTTAAATCTTAATATCAAGCTTAAATACCAAAATTAACGAGCAATGTTCTAAACTTGATATTTTTGCTCAGATGCGTTCTACTAAATACAAGGTGCATACAGTGCACCTTTTCCTATTTTACTAGCATAAGTTTTATACCGTAAATTCCAGATATTAATACTCAAAAATCCTTATTCATTTTTAATGTAAAGAGCCTGCCATGACTACAGCGAACGCTTATCCTGTTACCCAAACCATTCGTACCATCGGTATTTTAGGCGGTGGTCAGCTTGGTATGATGCTCGCCGAAGCCGCCATGCCGCTCGGTTATCAATGCGTATTTTTAGAAGATAATGCTGACTGCCCTGCCAGCCTATATGGTAAAGTTTTCCATAGTGAGCAGTTAGAAGCATTTATTACCGCAGCTGACGTCTTTACCTTAGAGTTTGAAAACACGCCTACTGCTACCGTTGAGCAATTGGCCAGCCTGTCAAAATCTGGCAGCAAGCAAGGCATGTTTCCGCCACCGATTGCCCTTGATATCGCCCAAGATCGCTTGAAAGAAAAGCGCATGTTCAATGAGCTTGATATCGCAACCGTACCCTTTATGGCGGTTAATTCTGAAGCAGAATTAAAGCAAGCTTGCGACGAGCTAGGATTACCTATCGTCCTAAAGACCAGCCGCGGCGGTTATGATGGCAAAGGTCAGTTTGTTATTAAAGAAGAAAGTGATATCACAGTTGCTTGGCATGAGCTTAAAGAAGCAGTTAGCGGTAAAGGCGCACTGACGCCAACACCTGCACCACTCATTGCAGAAGGCTTTATTAACTTTAGCCGTGAAGTATCTATCATTGCTGCACGCGCGCAAAATGGTCAAGTACGCTGCTATGATTTGGTCGAAAACCATCATCATAATGGCATATTGGCCAAAACCCGCGCGCCAGCCGTTGGTACCAGCCATTTGTTTCAACAAGCAACCGATGCGATTACCACGGTGATGAATCATCTAGGTTATGTCGGTGTAATGGCGCTTGAGCTATTTGTGAGCAAAGATGCTCGTGGTAACGACTATCTGCTTGCCAACGAGATTGCCCCGCGCGTCCATAACTCTGGACATTGGAGTATCGAAGGCGCGATTACCAGTCAGTTTGAGAATCATATCCGCGCGGTGGTGAATTTGCCGCTGGGCGATACTGACAACGTCCATCCAGCGATTATGCTGAATGTGTTGGGTCAATATCCTGATATCAGCGCGGTGTTAAACATAGATGGCGCCCATTACCATAGCTACCATAAAGCTGAGCGCGAAGATCGTAAAATTGCTCATATTACCCTGATGCCAAACGATGTTGCTGACTTAGATATTGCCCTCGCTAAACTGGTTGCTGTCTTGCCCAATAAAGTCGGTCTTGATAAAAAGTTAGCACCTACGGTTACAGAGAACCAAGCAAAAACATTAGAGCAAGCAACAAATGCTGAAACAGACCAAGCTGTAGAAGATGCTGCTATCAATGTTAAAGAGAGCCAGCCAGAGGGTTTAGGAGATATAGAGCAGCTATCAAACGACCAGCTATCAAATACAGATAAGGCTCAGAAATAATGCAGATTTGGGTAGATGCTGATTCGGTGCCTCTGATTGCCAAAGACTTGATTATCAAAACGGCTGAACGTACCCAAACCATGGCGATATTTGTCGCCAATCAGCCAATCAAACTGCGCAAATCACCGCTGCTCGTCATGACAGTGGTGCCATCAGGGTTTGATAAAGCCGATGATTATATCGTTGAGCAAATCCAGCCAGGCGATTTAGCCATCACTAGCGACATTCCCTTGGCCAATGATATTTTGGATAAAGGCGGTATGGTTTTAACCACGCGCGGTATGGTCTATGATAAAAATAACATCAAGCAAAAGCTCAATATGCGCGATTTTATGGATACCATGCGTGGCACGGGCGTGCTCGAGCTGCAAGAAATGAGTGGCCAGAAACCTTATGGCGACCGCGATAAAAAAGCCTTTGCCGATGGTCTTAATCGTTTGGTGCGTTAATTGGTTCGTTAATTTTCTTACGCATCATTGGACAGCTACCCTTTCTAACCCTTGTTATAACTTTCTTATTCTTATGAATAGCAGCTTTTATAAATAGCAGGCTTGCAAACCGTATACACTCCATAACCAAACACTATGCAAACGGCACGCTTCATAACGAAGCGTGCTCATCATTCTTGTTACGCTATATGCAGCTTTTAAAACAATCGGTTTTTAAACAAATGTTTTTTAAACAATAAGTTTTAAAATAACGATAACGTATATAAAACGTATATAACAATAGGAATGAATATGAAAATTTTAGTGATTGGCGCTAGTGGTCGAGTGGGTACAGATTTGGTTAAGCAGTTATTAGCAGATAACCATCACGTGATTGGCACCACCCGTCAGGAAGAAAAACTGTTTGATGACGACAATTACAGCCAATTAGATTTGGATATCACCGCAGAAAAAGACGCGATTCAGAGCCAAATTGATAAAGATATCGATGCTGTCTATTTTGTTGCTGGTTCTGGTGGTAAAGATGTCTTAGAAGTTGATTTACATGGTGCGGTTAAAACCATGAAGGCAGTCGAGGATAAAGGTATCAAACGCTATATCATGCTTAGTACAGTATTTTCATTAGATACCAGCAAATGGAATCAGCCCGGTATTGCTGACTTAAAAGAATACTATATCTGTAAGCATTACGCCGATCAGTGGTTGGTTAATAACAGCAAACTTGATTATACTATCGTGCAAGCAGGTGCACTAAAAGAGCGTGCAGCAACAGGTAAAATCACTATTAATGATGATGATGCGGGTGAAAACTCAATTGCAGATGTGGCTACGACGTTGGCAGCTGTACTCAATGCTGATAATACCAATAAGAAAGTCTTTAGCATGCACAATGGCGAAACTACCATTGATGCAGCGCTTGCTAAACTGTAATAAACAAAAGTTATAATAAACAATATGCAGCTTTGCAGCATTATAAAAAACAGTACAAGAATAGAAAAGCGCGTAAGCCTTCCGGTTTACGCGCTTTTTCTTATGGATTGTTTAAAAATTAACGGTTACGTTAAACGATATCAAAGAGCAACTAAGCTAAGCCACTGGGAAAAGTAATCACGTCCTCTAAGCTGCTAGCCCCTGTTATAACCATCAGCAACCTATCAATACCGACTGCGATACCACTACAAGGTATTAAATCATCAGACGCTGCTAATAAATGCTCATCAATTGGCATTTGTGGCAAGTTATGATGCTGACGCAATTGATTGTCGCGCTCAAAGCGTTCTCTTAACGCCTGCCCATCTGCCAGTTCATCATAAGCATTGGCAATCTCAATACCGTTAATATAAAGCTCAAAGCGCTTAGCAACTATATTACCCTCTTTATCCAAAGCTGTTTTCGCCAATGCAGCAGTTGCAGGTGGATATTCTATAATCAACGTCGGCAAATCATGTCCCAAGTTAGGCTCGACGGCATGGCTGAATAACAAATCTAACCAGCTTTGACGAATATCCTCTTCACTGTTGGTGGCGCCGTTTTCTGCACTATTAAAATCAAAGCCTGTTAAACTTTTATCTTCTGCAACGGCTTGTAGCGAGGCAAGACTAGCGGTCAATGGATGGATACCCACAAAATCCATAAAGGCATCGACGTAACGGTAATGACTCAGCACAATCGGATAACCGTAAAGCGCTTCTAATAGCTCGCCCAATTCAGCAGCCATATCATCTAGGCTATAATTCGGCTGATACCACTCAAGCATGGTGAATTCAATATTGTGACGCACACCTATCTCATTATCTCGAAATACCGGACAAATCTGATAAATAGGCACCTGCCAGCTGGCAAGTAGCCGCTTCATAGCGAACTCAGGCGACGTATGCAGATAATAGGTACGAGGTTTATCTTGATAGGTGACCTGTGCCGCCACTGATTGCAAAAAAGTATCGGTATTACCTGCTTGCGACAGCAGTGGCGTTTGCACTTCGAGCACATGCTGCGTAGCAAAAAACTGCCGAATAGTATTTATAAATTGCGCACGCTTTTGTGCCATTGATATTGTCATCGTTGGTGCATAGCTAGGTTTCGATAAAGAATTACTTGCTTGAGTCATTATTATTTACTGCAATTTAAGAATAAAAAATGGAGTTTAAATGGGTATTTTAGACTGCCTGACGTTTAAAACCAGCTAACTTTTAAAATACCTAATTTTTACGACTGCCATTCACGGCGTAAATGATAATCTCGGCGCAGTTGATCAAAGTCTGCGCCCTTTACTTGACCATCAGCTAACTTGCTTCGTAATGCAGCATCATCTTGCATAATATTATAAAATTTAATCAGTCTCTCTGGATGCGCCTTTAATTCAGACCATAAAAACATATTGAGAGGTAATAGCGTGTGCATAGACTGTGCCGGTGTGACCGCCAGTTTTTCACAAAGCGCATCATAGATAATTTGTGTACCACGCAGCTTACCTTCGACCGTATAACCGGCGATATGCGCTGTGGCAATCGCAAGTTTGGACAATAAATCCTCAGAAATTTCTGGCTCATGCTCAAACACATCAAGGACCACTTGGCGTCCAGTATGCTTAATATCTGCTACTAAGTCGTGCGCATTAATAACGGGTCCGCGCGCGCTATTGATTAATAAAGTCTCCGATGGCATCGTATCTAATGCATTTTTATCGATTAAATGCCGCGTTGGATAGTCGCTGCCGCTAGGGTTCGCGTCATCCTTCCTATCCGTCAACGGCACATGCAAGCTGATAACATTGCTTTGGCTAAGTACTTGCGCAAGGCTGGCATTATTAATATTCGATGCAGGCAGCAGCGGATCGTAACCCAATACCTGCCAACCTAAATCATGAGCATATCGAGCAAGGGTGCTGCCAATATTGCCCAGTCCGATAATACCCAATGTCACTGGCGCTATCGATGGCTGCCAATACTGCGGGCGCAAGCTTAAGATAGCGGTTAATACATACTGCGCAACCGAGTGTTTACTACAGCCTGCTGCATTGGCAAAGGTTATATTGCGCGCCGCCAAATAGTCTTGATCGACATGATCGGTACCGATAGTTGCCGAACCGACAAACTTAACACTGTTATTGTCTGCTAATAGCGCCGCTCCTATTGGCGTCACCGAACGTATCAATAGCACGTCAGGTTGTAACTCTGCAATCAATTGCGCATTGATATCACGTCCAGTGACGGCAAAAATCTTCACCGTGCGCTTCGTCTCTTGCCCAAGCGTTGATGCATTAAAGAACTCATTAAGGCTAGCGATATTGCTATCAGCAACAATGGTTAGAGGGCGCATGTTGTCGTTATTCATAGTGCTGGCATTAGGCATCTTTAAATATCCCTATTTATAATAGCTTTATTATCAACCATCGCATCATTAGGACAGTGTATTTCTTATTATCAAACTTTATGAGCTTCTCTTTTTAACCTTATATTTGGTCAGTAGAGACGGTATTTTCGTCTTTATTTTGCTCAGTCATTTTTTGCTCAGTAGCTTTAGGTTGCAGTGGACCGTCAATCAACATTCCTTCTTGCTGGGCAAATAACTCATTCTTATGCTGCGATATCCATTCACGCCATACGGCAAGGCCGATTGCCAATACCACAGGACCAATAAATAGGCCAACAAAACCAAACGCAGTTAAACCACCCAATACCCCGATAAAAATAATAATAAAAGGGATTTTGGTCGCACCACTAATGACGATAGGACGGATGAGGTTGTCAACCCAACTGATAACCAGTATACCCCAAAGCGCTAAGCCAATCCCTTCTACGGTATGTCCTTGGCTCAATAACCAAATCGATACCGCGCCCCAAACAAATGGCGTACCAAAGGGAATTAAGGCAATGATAAAAGTCACAATGGTGAGCAAGATAGGACTTGGCGCGCCAGCGAAATAATAACCAATACCCGCGAGCAATGCCTGTGCTAATGCGGTCAAGCCAATGCCATAGACGACCGCGCGCGTGGTTGTACCGACCGAATCAATATAACCATCGATACGATTGCCAATGATATTACGTAGCGCTTGACGGATTTGGCGTACCAAACTGGTGCCATCACGATAAAAGAAAAACAATGTCATCAGTGCCATCCCAAGTTTGGCCAGACCGCTAAATACGACATCAAAAGCGACTTTGCCATAATACAGATGCGACTGTACCCAAAGACGAAAAGCCTCTAACGTCCCCTCAGGGTTTTTATTGATTCTCCATAGCACATCTTTGACTTGCTGACCGATGATGGGCAAATCTTTGATCGAATCAGGCACATCTAAATAACCGACCTTGATGCGATAGACTAAATTACTAATGAGACTCAGCGCTTCTTGCTGCAAAATAAAGATACCAACGACGAGCGGCACACCAATCATAAGCGTGATGCTCACCGTCATAATGGCAGCGCTAAAGTTTGAGCTGAATCGAACTCTTTGATGAAAAAAATTATAAATAGGGAAAGTTACATAGGCTAAAATCGCCGCCCATAGCGCTGGTACAATAAAAAACTGTACGACTTGGAAACATAATACGAACAGCACCACCAATAAGGTAATGGCCAATAAGCGCTGAATAAGAAATTCTTTTGTCCAGTTTTCAATCATAGCGTATAAACCAAGAGCAGCCAGCAAAAAGCCAAACCGGCTTTGCTGTAACGTTTATAAATAGGTGGATAAAAATCACAGAGCATGTCCGTTACAGAATAGGTCCATTATTGATATCCCTTAGCGAGTATGTTAAGTAATAAGTTCTAAATAACATTAGTATTGGGTAATCATTTTTGTCATAACTGCGGCGTAAAACAGTTACTGTCAATACAGCGCGCAATAGAGCTACCGTAACATACAGCACCTTTATAAACATCATATTTGACTATCAAAACAGCATTAATTTATAAAAATATTTTTGGCTGGTTAAAATAGCGTTAATTTGATATTTATATGCGCTTAATTGAAACAATTAGCCGATAATAATGGTTTATTATGCAATAAAATAAATCCAATAAATAAGACTATGTTGTAATCTTTACTTACATTTATCTGTACGCATTATCGGTTCATATTGATGCTTGCACGTAAAGATTCCCAAGCAGATTTATCATTGTAAAATAACGGCTATCTATTGCCTTTTTAGTCACTTCTGCTGTGATATCTTGCCAGCTAAATCACTGCTCAGTTCTATTAGTACCGACAATTGATGTTATACTAAAGGGATTAATCTGAGCGCTTAAATGCTGTTAAGTTAGTATGAGCTTATAGGTTTTTAGCATTATCAGCCTTGGCGTTTTGAAAATTACTTCTTGCAATCCTCATCTGCCACCCTACTCTAGACTGTCTTAATCACTGGTATTTAGAGCGGCGCTGCATATTTTGGTATTGTCGATAAGCATTATATTAATGCCTATCTAAGCTTGGCGCTCATCATTCCGACTCACTATTCAAGCGTCGTGTTTTGAGTGCCTGATTAAACACTTATATTTTGCGTTACTTTTATAAATTACTTTGATTTGGTTTTATTTGAAACCAAGACGGATTCAACACATTTACATAACCTATTGATAGGAACAATAACAATGTCAAGAGACACTGCAAAAGATACTGACAACCCCAATTCTACTGCCTCAAATGACGCCAATACGGCATCTAAACCGCAAGACAGCGTGACTTTTGCGCTAGCTCAATCGCATTTTTTAGTGGGCGATATCACAGCCAACGCTGAAAAAATGCGCACGCTTGCACTACAAGCCCGTGAGCAAGGAGCGGATGTCATTATATTCCCAGAGCTAGGATTATTGGGCTACCCACCGCAAGATTTGTTGCTACGCCCAAGCTTATCGGGTCGTATCAAAAGCGCACTGTCCTCTTTAAGTGATATCGATGACATCGTGATGATTGTAGGCTATCCGCATGTCGACCATCATGGCACCTTTAACTCGGCTGCGATTTTGCATAACGGTCATCAAAAAGGCTTTTACCATAAACAAATCTTGCCAAATTATGGCGTATTTGATGAGCGCCGTTATTTTGATAAAGGTCGTAATCAAGTCTTGTTTGACTATAAAGGCATTACTATCGGTCTGCTTATCTGCGAAGATTTGTGGGAAAAAGGTCCGATTGCCGAGCTTAAAAAACAAGGCGCTGACCTAATTGTGAGCTTAAACGCTTCGCCGTTTGAGATTGAAAAACAAGACAACCGTAAAACCATGCTCGCCAAACGTAGCCGCGAAAACAACCTGCCTATCATTTATCTGAATGCTGTTGGCGGTCAAGATGACTTAGTATTTGATGGTGGCTCTATGGCCATCCAAGCCGATGGCAGCGTAGCTCACGAAGCGTCACGCTTTATGAATCAGCTTATGCTAGCGACATTTAATGTAAAGACGGCGAAATTTAATACACAAGCGAAAGCGCCTTTATCATTGAGCCGTGAGTCGGAGATGTACCAAGCGCTGGTCGTTGGTCTACGTGATTACGTCAATCTTTCAGGCTTTACTGGCATCATTGTTGGCTTATCAGGCGGTATTGATTCAGCCTTGACCTTGTGTATTGCCGTCGACGCTCTGGGCGCTGATAAAGTCTATGCGGTAATGATGCCGTACGAATACACTTCGCAAATCAGCTTAGAAGATGCACAAGCACAGGCCCGTCGCTTAAACGTTTCTTATACGGTCTGCCCGATTTTTGATGCGGTTGAAGGCATCCGTCATACCTTAGCGCCATTATTTAATAAATCGCCTGCTGATACCACCGAAGAGAATATACAAGCGCGCGCACGCGGTGTGGTACTAATGGCATTGTCTAATAAATTCGGTCATTTGGTCATCACCACGGGTAATAAGTCAGAGTTAGCGGTTGGTTATTCAACATTATATGGCGATATGGCCGGCGGCTTTGATGTGCTAAAAGACGTGTATAAATCACAAGTTTATAAACTGGCCAGCTACCGTAACCGCTTAGAAGATACGCCTGTTATCCCTGAGCGCGTGATTACGCGTCCGCCATCGGCTGAGCTGCGTCCTGATCAAAAAGACCAAGATAGCCTGCCTGACTATGATGTCCTAGATGGTATCTTAATGTCGTATATCGATGAAGATATGGGTTATCAAGATATTGTCGATAAAGGCTTTGATGCTGACTTGGTTGCCAAGGTTATTAAAATGGTTGATAACAGCGAATACAAACGCTCGCAAGCACCGATTGGCACTAAGATTAGCCATAAAGCCTTTGGTCGTGAGCGTCGTTTCCCACTGGTGAATAAATGGTCAATCAAAGGCTAGGCTTTAACTACTGATTTATCATTACAACCTTTTAGATATGCTGTTATTTTTTAGATTAATGTTTATTTAAATGACAAACTAGAAGGTTAGATAGATTTAAGTTTTTATATAGTTTTATATAATATTATTCAAGTGTTTTATAATTAGCTGGGTGCTTACCCAGCTTTTTTAGTTTTTATTGATAAATAATTTTCATTATCTACTACTTGCCCCAAATTTTTATACATATTTTTTACTCCTCACTATTCTAACTACTGTTTTTAATCTAACTACCCTATCTATTTTTATCCGAGTCCGTCATGAGTTTGATCACTGCTACTATCTTCCTTCTTTTATTACTTACCTTGAGTGCTTTTGTCTCTGCCGCCGAGATTGCCATCGCTGCTGGTCGCAAGATTAAGCTCCAAATCATGGCAAAAGAAGGCGAAGTCCGCGCTCTTGATGTCCTGCATATGCAAGAAAATCCTGGTGGATTTATTACTGTGGTGCAAGTTGTTCTGAACGCCGTTGCCATTTCAGCCGGTGCGGTTGGTGAGTCAGCCATTAGCCCTTATTTGCAGCTGTTGATCAAGCATGAAGCGGCGGCATCTATCATCTCATTCGTGCTTATTACCAGTTTATTTTCCCTACTTGCTGATTTGATGCCTAGGCGTTTGGCGATGTCTAATGCTGAAATCTTTGCTGTGCGACTGGTACGCCCTATGATGGCGTTGACCTTTATTTTTAAGCCGGTTATTTGGGTCTTTGATGGCGCCGCAAACCTTATCTTTGAGCTTTTTGACATCTCAACCATTCGCCAAGACGACATTACTCCAGAAGATATCTATGCCGTAATGGACGCTGGCGCTGAAGCGGGTGTGCTCAAAAAACAAGAGCACCATTTGATCGAAAACATCTTTGAGATGCAAGAGCGTACCGTCACCTCAGTGATGAATCCGCGTGAGCATATCGTTTATTTCGATAGCAAAACCAGTACCGAAGAAGTGGTCGAGGTGATGATCGCGCAGCCGCATAATAAGTTTTTGGTCTGTGAGGAAGACGATTTAGAACAAATTATCGGTTATGTAGAGTCGCGCAGCTTTTTAGCCTTGGTACTTAACCAGCAAGAAGTTAGCCTCATTGACAAAGCGCTATTAAAACCAGCGTTATTTGTACCCGATACTTTGTCTTTGTTTGAAGTGTTAGAGATGTTTAAATCGACAGGTGCTGACTTTGCCGTTATCGTCAATGAATATGGCTTGGTGGTTGGCGTCATTACCCTACGCGATGTGATGAGTATTGTCATGGGTGAACTAGTGACAGTCGAAGAGCAACCTATCGTACAGCGTACGGATAATTCTTGGCTCATCGATGGTATGACGCCTATTGAAGACGTCATTCGGGCGCTAGATATCGTCAATTTACCACGCAGTCAGAACTATGAGACCATCAGCGGCTTTATGATGTATATGCTACGCAAAATTCCTAAAAAAACCGATACCATTGAATATGCCAATTATCGTTTTGAGATTATCGCTACTGACAATCTTAAAATTACGCAGCTACTCGTCACCAAAATTGAGGAAGCAGTTAAATAATTACCATACTTTAAGCTCAATGCCAATGTAAGCTTTAGCATCTTAATATGAGCTTAATTGGTTTAATGACAATAACAAAAATCAGGCACGCGCTCCAAATATTGCCGTACCGACGCGTACCATGGTCGAGCCATTGGCAATGGCTGCGCTCATATCCTCACTCATACCCATGCTCAGCGTATCCCACTGCGGCAACTCTGGATGCTCAACCTTGATATCTTCAAATAATTGCTTAGTTCGAGCAAAGGCATCGGTATTGGCTTTTGCCGGAATAATCATCAAACCACGCAATTGCAAACGCTCGTAATGTTTAATGGCAGATATTAATGCGGGCAATTCAGCTGGCAAACATCCTGATTTGCTGTCTTCAATATCGATATTAACTTGTATCAATACATTAAGGGGCGGCAGTTCAGTTGGGCGTTGTTCATTGAGGCGCTTGGCAATAATCTCACGCTCTAGTGTTTGAACCCAATCAAAATGCTCAGCAATATCACGCGTTTTATTACGCTGAATGCTGCCAATATAATGCCAAATTATAGGTTCACATTCTGGCTGTTCTCGCAAAACTTGTATTTTTTCAAGCGCTTCTTGCAGATAATTTTCACCAAAATTACGCTGCCCTTGCCGCGCTAATGTCGCAACCATCTCAGCAGGCTTGGTTTTGGATACCGCCAGTAAAGTGACTTCATTATTCTGCCTTGTCGCTTGTGCACACGCCTGCGCCACCTGTTTATTAACCTGCTGCCAACTTTCAATTAAACTTATATTATTTACCTCACTTTCATCATTTTGCATGTCAAGTGAAATCATTTCGGTAGTAATATGGTTTTTATGGGCTTGCTTAGAGATGTCATTCATAAAAGGCTCACAGGGATAAAAGATGCTATTGTCTTAGATAATTGTTTTTATAGGTCGTTTTAACTTTTGATAAATACTTTGTTAATAGCGAAATGATAAACTCATATTAATAAACAATGAAGAACTGAACTATTTTTGCATTTTATTTATATAGTAGATGGTTAAATAGCCACAGTCTTGTTATGATATTGTTACATGGTCTAACATTTACTACTAAAGACAGTAGTAATGGTAACAAAGACAGCGAATATCAACATATTTTTAAGATTATTGGCTTAGATGGCGTTATAGAATAAGTATGCGTTATATATTCTATACGCTTTTTGGCTCACCCTTATTTATTGATAGGAATATCCGATTATGGCTGAAAAGAATAACTTAAGCATCGAAGACTTGCTGCGCTTTACAGTCAAGCATAAAGCCTCAGATTTACATATTTCAGCCGGTATGCCAGCGATGATTCGTGTCGATGGTGAGATGACCCGTATCAATATGCCAGAGATGAGCCATCAGGTGGTGCATCAGCTTATTTATGACATTATGAATGATAAGCAGCGTGCCGACTTTGAAGAATTCTTTGAGACCGATTTCTCTTTTGAGATTCCAAATCTAGCGCGCTTTCGTGTTAACGCTTTTAACCAAAACCGCGGTGCAGGCGCGGTCTTTCGTACCATTCCTTCTAAAGTTCTTACCATGGAAGACTTGGGTATGGGCGAGGTGTTCAAACGTGTGTCCGACTTTAAACGTGGCGTAGTATTGGTTACAGGTCCGACGGGTTCAGGGAAGTCTACCACGCTGGCGGCCATGATTGATTATATCAATGAAACTCGTAAAGAGCATATCTTAACCATTGAAGACCCGATTGAGTTTGTCCACGAGTCTAAGAAGAGCTTGATTAACCAACGTGAAGTACACCGCGATACCTTAGGTTTCGAACCAGCTCTACGCTCTGCCCTACGTGAAGATCCAGACGTTATCCTCGTTGGTGAGCTTCGTGACCTTGAGACTATTCGCTTAGCGTTGACCGCCGCTGAAACGGGACACTTAGTCTTTGGTACTTTGCACACCAGCTCAGCGGCAAAAACCATTGACCGTGTGATTGACGTCTTCCCTGCTGCTGAAAAAGACATGATTCGAGCGATGCTTTCAGAATCATTGCAGGCCGTCATCTCGCAAACTCTTTTGCGTCGTCAAACTGGTGGACGAATTGCAGCGCATGAAATTATGCTAGGCACGCCCGCAATTCGTAACTTGATACGTGAGAATAAAATCGCCCAAATGTACTCCTCTATTCAGACGGGTGCAGGCGACGGCATGATTACCCTTGACCAAACACTTAAGAACCTTGTCTCAAAAGGTACTATTAGCAAAGATGTTGCACGTCCTTATGCCAAGCAGCCTGAGGCGTTTATTTAGTACTGGTTTTTAGAAGACTAAACCCTTATAGCCCTAGGTTTTGATAACACTAAGTTTTAATAACATTACAAATTGACAATCATAGATTTTTAATCGGCTTTATTCATTTTTAATGGTCGTTATTGGCAGTCTTTAAAAGTTTATTGAAGCACCTTTTAATCTATATATTCCAAGTGTAGGTACGTTATGGACATTGATAAACTTTTACAGTTAATGATCAATAAAAATGGCTCTGACCTTTTTATTACCGCTGACGTTGCGCCATCCATGAAAATTAATGGCAAAATTCTACCCGTGGGCAAAACGCCGTTAACGGCTGAGCAAACCTTGAGATTAGTCAAAGGGGTGATGACGCCAAGCCAACAAAAAGAGTTCGACGAAACCAATGAGTGTCAGTTTGCGATTACAGACCAAGCTCAGCAAGCGCGTTTTCGGGTTAGCGCCTTCATACAGCGCGACATGGCAGGAATGATTTTACGGAAAATTGAAAATAAAATTCCGACGGTTGAAGAGCTGCGCCTGCCACCAGCATTAAAAGAGCTGGCCATGAAAAAGCGCGGTATCATCTTGTTGGTTGGTGCAACAGGTACGGGTAAATCAACTACCCTTGCGGCAATGATTGGGCACCGTAACCAGAACTCACATGGTCATATTATTACCATCGAAGATCCTATCGAGTTTGTGCATAAGCATCGCGGTTGTATTATCACTCAGCGTGAAGTCGGTATCGATACCCACTCTTTTGAAGCTGGTCTAAAAAACACCTTACGCCAAGCCCCTGATGTTATTTTGATTGGCGAGATTCGTAACCGCGAGGTCATGAGTTATGCGATTCAATATGCTGAGACAGGACATCTGGTTTTCGCCACCTTACATGCCAATAACGCCAACCAAGCGATTGACCGTATTATTCACTTTTTTGAAACCAGTCGTCATAATCAGTTGTTTATGGACTTATCATTAAATTTACAAGCCATTATCGCCCAGCAGCTGATTCCAACGCCTGATGGTAAAGGACGCCGCGCTGCTATTGAGATTTTATTAAACTCACAGCTGATTAGTGACTATATCCGTAAAGGCGAAGTTCATGAAATCAAAGATGTGATGACGCGCTCACGGGAGAGTGGTATGCAAACCTTTGACCAAGCGCTGTTTGACTTGTATGAACAGGGCGAAATCACCTATAAAGAAGCCATTCTCCACGCTGACTCCCCTAATGATTTGCGCTTAAAAATCAAACTGAGCAATAAAAACGGCACTGCCAATTTAGATGAAGGCGCGGATAGTTTATCGTTAGATATTACTTAGCTTAAGATAATTTAGTTAATATTTTCAATAAAAAGAGCCCTCATCAAATGTGAGGGCTCTTTTTATGGCTTTAGAATTATACGTATAAGATATTTTTTGAAACGCTTATTTTGCGTTATCTTTACAAGCCTGATTGTCGCAAATACCGTAGAGCACTAAGGAATGACCTGATAACTTAAAGCCATGCTCTGCCGCTACTTTGGTCTGCTCTTCTTCGATGATTGCATTATGGAATTCGATAATCTTACCGCAGACATCGCAAACCAGATGGTCGTGATGCTCTTCTTGGGTAATCTCAAATACTGATAGATTGTTTTCAAAGTTATGACGTTCAACGATACCCGCTTGCTCAAACTGCGTCAGCACGCGATAAACGGTTGCGAGACCCACATCCTCACCTTGCTCAATCAGCGCCTTATACACCTCTTCTGCACTCATATGATGCAGCTCTGCGCTTTCAAGCAGCTCTAAAATTTTGATACGCGGTAACGTTACTTTCAAACCCGCTTTACGTAAATCTTGATTGGTAAAAGAAGCCATAATATCCCTTCTGACTATGAAAGTCTTAGCAAATAAATTCAAAAACACGAGTTAAAAAATCATTAATCATGAGTAATAATAGCTGATAAAAAAATATCAGCTATAAAGACCTAGCCACTCTTAGGCGAATTTCTAGAGCATTTTTTTATAAAAATCTGACGCCAAGTCTATGAATTTAAAATATAAATAATAAATACTGCAAGATAGCGTTTGGTAAATAATGTCGTAAGTGGTAGGCAATTGCAAGTAAATGACGTATCATTTGTCCAAGATTGCCTGCAAGACCAGCATTATCGGTTCTTAGCTGCGCCTAACCCATTTTTTATGAGTCATCTTACCATGATAAAGACATTGAATTTTCGTTCGTTAAGCTCTGCAAGCGCAGTACGCAAAATTGCCATTACCAGTATGCTTAGTGCCGCTGTCGCTATGTCTGGCTGCTCATTACTGAGTGTGTATAAGATTGATTTGCCACAAGGTACTGCTATTACCCAAACCCAAGCACAAAAACTACAAGTGGGTATGAATCAAAATCAAGTACTTTATATTCTTGGCAGCCCAGCAATTAAAGATACATTAGAGCCTAAACGCTGGGATTATATTTACGATTATAAAGCAGGGACAGAAGGTCGCCGCAAAGGTATCGCCGATGTTAAAAATGCCAGCCAGCACTTAATTGTTTATTTTGATGATAATGGTATAGTAACTCGTATCGAAGGTATCGACAGCCTACCGGCGTCGTAAATCTGTTCGCAAATTATGACTAATAGCTAACAAATCATAGCGACTAACGGTTAACCTCGAGATTTGTTTTTGCGCTGAGACATAGGATCAGCGCTTAAGCTGCGATATACCTCTATCCGATCAAAGGGCTGCAATGTATAATTTAGCGGCTGTTTTTGCGCATATACCCCGACACGCCAACGCTTAGCCGTTGGCGTCGTCATATCAGCCACTTGTTCGCACCACTTTGCCAGCTCTTCAAACTGTGTCAGCCAACCCACTTGCGCCAATGCCTCATACAAAGTAGTACCTTGACTGACTTGGACGGTTAGGTAATGCTGACGCTCTGCCTCTTCTGCATACGCCAGATATACCGTCATCAAATTGCTCTGCTCAGCCTGAGACATATTGACGTTAGCCTCACTGTTATCAGCTGCATGGTTATTAACAGCATTCATTAGCTTAACCACTGCATCACCCAACCGATTAGCGCTAACAGCAACGCTAGAGGCACAATCAAGCGTATCGCAACCCGCCATAAGTTATAAAAAGCTTCATTGCCAAAGTTTAAAGACTTACGCAAATGGCTGATTTTCATCTGCCAACCGGCAAAAACCGACAGTAATAACACAGCGACACTACTGATAATCACCAAAATGCCAACCAGCCAATTGGTTGGTATCGCAATCACTAATAAAAGCGCTACTACAAAGGTTAATAGTACACTGACTAGCAAGCCAAATTTATGCGCCAATTGCTGCGTACTATAATGTAGTAAGTAGCTGGCCACAAACAGCACCCCGACCCAATACAGTAACTGGCCAATCGGTGGTAATGCCATACCGCTGATAAATAGTGCGATGACACCAACTACGAGCTGTAATATCCAGATTGGTAGCACAAGCTTGGTTGCGCGATATTCTTGCGTAGCATGATGACGAGAAGGTTTTTGGGCGTTATGATTATCCACCCCTACCGCGGTAACGGCTTGCTTACTGACTAAATGTTGACCAAACCAATATAAGCCAGTACCTGCACCCACACTGACCAATGCTAAGGCAACGGCACGTGCCCACTCACTTAAACTAATATCGGTCATCGCAAAAGCAACGTTTGGTAAACCGTTTGCCACTCCCAGCAATAACCCTATCAGCATTAAACCTAAGCCAATCGGCAAAGGTGCAACGCTCAGTAAACTTAACAGGACAGCAATAACCATTAAACCTACGGCAATAGCGAAGCTTGGTACATCAGGCGCGCTATTTAATTCCGTTAGAGCGGTTAAAATACCAGTACTCGCACCAGATACGACCAGGGCTGCAATAATAATAGAGACCAATGCTGCGAGCCAACCAAAACCGCGCCATAAGGAACTGGCGTCTGCCTCGCGAGTGAGCTTTTGCATACCCGCTAAAGGCGCCTCGGCACTACGATAGGCCAAGGCAATCTCAGCATAAACGACGGGTAATGAGACCAGTACCATCGCTAACAGCCAAAGCAACCAGAAGTCGATTTCACCAATGGATGCGGGTGCAAACCAACGGAACAATAATAGCGGTAGCAGCGCGGCGATAAAGTAAGAAGCATAGCGAATCATCATAATTTAAATCCAAGCGATTCAAAGTGAATAACATTTAATGATATAAATCTTTAATAAGCGTCTATATTGTTTCTATTAGCTTTATATATAGGCGACTTATTTGATATAAGCTTTATAAAAGATTATGCAAATTATATAAGGACTAACAGTTATAAAAAAACCCCGAAATCGGGGTTTAATAGCTAAAGCATAACAGCTGCATGAAAGTACATAAGTTAGTATTTCATTTAAACATGCGACAAATTAGTGGATAGCACTCACATAATCTGACAAGATGCGAATATCGCGATCAGACAGTTTTGAAGCAACGGTTTGCATCATACCCACCTCGCCTTCTTTTGCGGCATCGTTGACACGTTTTTGCTCATCGCTGTCAACATCATCCACACGACCAGCCGCACGGAAAAGCTTTAATTGAGTAGAGATATATTCAGCATGCTGTCCACCTAAACGTGGAAATGCAGCCCAAGCGTTACCTGCTGCATCTGGACCATGGCAGCCTGCACAACCGATGACACCGCGTGTCTTATCACCGCCTAAAAATAGCTTAGTCGCTTCTTGTGTGGTTGCAGGATTACCAAATGCCACACCCCAAGGTTTTTGGCTCGCATAATATCCTGCCACGTTGGCCAAATCTTGCTGAGATAAATTGGCAACTTGTGATTGCATGATACCGTTTTTACGATAGCCTGATTTAAAATCAACCAATTGTTTGTATAAGTACTTCACGTTTTGACCGCCAAGATTTGGCTGGGCTGGTATAGGACTCACACCATTAACACCATGACAAGCAGCACAAACAGTTTCGGCGACTTGTTTACCAGCGTTAAGATCATATTCAGGAACAGTGATAGCAGCTTGTACGCTGAAACTTGCAACACATAAGCTGGCGGCAGCGATTAACTTTTTCATTGATACAAATCCTACTAACTCGGCGTAAGCATTATCTAGCATGATTGTATTATTTAAAAACGCAAGATATACAGAGCCATCATTTAGCCAGCTAAGCCATATATTCTGCGGTCTTTATCACAAGCAGCCCGAAAGTACTTACTAATATCAGGGTTTATTTTGGATTATTATAGCAAGACTTTTTACTATTTGCCTACTTAATCGTAGCATTGCACTTTTTTTCTACTCATATCCTAATCACCTGTTTAATAAAAACAAAAAAGCGCAAAAGGTTTAGCAACCTTGCGCCTCATATCTTTTTTATCAACAGTAATTAATAGCTTTATAACTTAGGCATGACCTAGGCACAAGTTGAGCGTTATTTACTCATATATTCAATAAGTTTACGGTAGTCATCATCGCTGCAGTCTGTGCACAATCCACCAGCAGGCATTTGAATCATGCCACTTTTCACCGATTTAATCAGCGCTGGCATACCTTTTTGTTTGATAAGCTGTTGCCATTTAGCACTGTCGCCTTTTTTAATGGCATTGAGCGCACCACTATCGTGACAAGCGGCACATGAGTTATTATAGGACGTTGCAATATCAGCCGCACTGGCAGTACTTAGCATCGCCGTACCAATTATGAGCGCGGTTGCCGTACTAACTAATAAGCGATAGCTTTTAGCAACTGTTGTGGTGATTGAGAACATGGGACACCTCACATCGTTTTTTCATTCGCTTAATCAATAATTTTATTAAACGTCTTTCATTCAATCTGTCTTACTAAAGATTGTAACAATATATGTCACATTAATATATATAAATATAGTTTAGCTTTGTTAACGGCTGCTAAGAAAGCAAAAGGCTGCTCTAGGCACCAATTTACTTGAAAGCCATTTTAAGACCATGTCGCCAATAGGTTGTAATTAATATAAGGGTAATGGCCGTTATTTCAATAACTAAGCGCCGTAATAGTATAGAATAGGCGGTATCCTAAAACCCTTATATGATTAAAGTCTTATTTTTGCAGCGCATCTATTCAATACGCTGCTGTAAGCACTGCTTAATTTAAAAACTTTTATTACCGTATCCAATTTTTCAAGATTAATGAGTCACTTATGAGTACCCCGTTCAAAGATGTCGCCGCTGAACACGCGGATTTTAATACCAAAGCCCGTCAACGCATTCAGCAAACTGAATTTCTGATGTCTGCGCCGACTTTTCGCCTTTGTCCGCCTGATGTTGGGCTAGAGATTGCTTTTGCTGGACGTTCAAACGCTGGTAAATCGTCCGCTATTAATGCATTGACCAATCAGCGTCAGTTAGCACGCTCGTCTAAGACGCCTGGTCGTACGCAGATGATTAACTTTTTTAGTATTGGCGATACCGATAGACGTTTGGTTGATTTACCAGGTTATGGTTATGCGGCCGTACCGCTTGAGATGAAAAAAGAATGGCAGGTTGAATTAGAGGAATATCTCGTATCGCGCTCAAGCCTTGCAGGTTTAGTGCTGATGTCAGATATTCGTCATCCGCTGAAGTTCTTTGATGAGCAAATGCTGCATTGGGCAAAAGATGGTGATCTGCCAGTGCATATCTTGCTGACTAAAGCAGATAAACTTAAGTATGGTGCTTCCAAAAACGCGCTACTGAATACCCGTAAAAGACTAAAGCAATTGGGCTTAAACTGTACGATTCAGCTATTTTCAGCGTTAAGAAAGGAAGGTCTTGATGAGCTGGCAGGTATCATGGGCAATTGGTATGAGTATCAGCTAGATGCAAATAAAATTATTGAGTCCTCTTTTGCCTTACTAGAAGGTGCTGAGCTAGAAGACGCGATTGCAAAGGACGCTGCCCAAACAGGCAGTGTTGAAAAAGACAGTGCTGAGAAAGACGACGAGTAAACCTCATAGTTTTTGCCAGTCACAGTTTTTAACCAATTACAGTCTTTAGTTAAAAAGGGTTTATCGCTAATAACGATAAACCCTTTTTGATTTTTATAACCATCTTTTACCATTTAAACGAATGTTTATTTAAGCACACAGTAGCTCAGCTAAGGCTTGCGGGGTATCGACTTGATAAGTTGGCTGCTGGGCAGCAAGCTCGCTACTCGACGCCGCACCATAATTGACCGCAATACTGGTCATGCCCAAACGGTTGGCCATTTGGATATCATAAATACTATCGCCGATAAATACCGCCTGCGAGATAGGCTGCTTAGTATGGGCTAAAATATCACTCAGCATTTGCGGGTCAGGTTTTGAGCCTGACTCATCAGCACAGCGCGTGATGGCAAAATAGTGATGACTATCAGAACCCTCTAATACCCGATCTAATCCCTTTCTTTTCTTGCCAGTGGCGACAGCAAGCTGCTTATCTTGCTGTTGTAACGTTTGCAGCATATTTTCTATTGGTGCAAAAAACGGCGTACGATGGCTGTTTGGAATATAGTAGTCCGCATAACTTTGCTGAATCGCCAGTTTCTGCGCAGCGGTTGCTTGCGGGTATAAAATCTCAATACCACGCATTAAGCTCAGCCCAATGATGTCTTTGATTGCCTGATCGGTGGTGGTAAAGCCATGCGCCTCGCCTGCGACATGCATCGCCTCAACGATTAAGCCAATCGAATCCATCAAGGTGCCATCCCAATCAAAAATAATCAGCGTTTTATTGGCTAAGTGATGCTCGGCTGCTAACTCAGGAGTATTGGCTGCGGCGAATTTATTAGCGAGTGATACTACTGTCATGGACTAACCCTTAACGATTCATCGTGAATGCCGGATGTGAAAACGTCACGGTCACTTATTTGGCTAAGACATGCCCTTATAAGTGACTGTGACGTTTATGCTTCATACTGAATATTAATATATAAACTGAGAATTGAATATCAGTCCTTTAAGCTTATTCAGGTAGTTTAATGTCTGCTGGTAACCAAGCTACCATCTCATCTGGTAATGGCGCGGTAATGGTCTCATAACCGGGAATATCTAAACGCCACGCATGTAAGCATAGACGATGTACGCCAGACTTGTCATGCACATTGTATTTATCATCACCTAAGATAGCATGACCGATATGCGCTAAGTGTACACGAATTTGATGAGTACGACCGGTCAGTGGCTTAGCTTCAAGCAAACTGACTGGCTGATTGGCCAGCATAAAACGACCATGAACGATAATATCTGTCTGGCTTTCTTTAGCTTGCGCATCTTGTGCATCTACTTTTACGCGGCGCTCACCACTAGCCAGCGTATAGCGCAATAATGGCGCATCGATACGCTGCTCGTTCAGTGCAGGCTGACCTTTGGCGATACATAGATAGTGTTTTTGGATGGTTTTGTCGACCAGATGCTGCTGCAAGGCTTTTAACGATGAGCGTTTTTTAGAAATCATCAGCAGACCTGAGGTATCTTTATCGATACGATGAATCAGCTCTAAGTACTTTTTACCCGTCACTTCACGCATGGCTTCAATAACGCCAAAATCTAGACCACTACCGCCATGAACGGCGATACCAGAAGGTTTATTCAATACAATTAAGCCTTCATCTTCGTAGACCACACGTGCCAATAAACTCTTGGCAAATTCGGTACTGATAATAGGTTTATCACGGGTGGCTAGCTGGACAGGTGCGATACGCACGACGTCTTCACGCTGCAATCTGTCATGCGCTTTACAGCGTTTATTATTGACGCGCACTTCGTCCGAGCGAATCATTTTATAGATATGCGGTTTAGGCAAGCCTTTTAGACGATTGAGCAAAAAGTTGTCCAAGCGCTGGTCATGCTGATGGCGAGTGACTTCAAGGTAATTCACCTTTTCAAAGTTACTAATTTCGTCATCGGCGCTTTGCGGGCGCGTTTTGCTATTAAAGATAGCCGGAGCTTCGTGGATAGTTTCGTCGTTTGTCATTTTGGCATTCGTCATTTTTAGTTAGGTATTTACATAAAGATTTGCTATAGTTTAGCATGTTGAGCGCCAATTAAGCAGAGGCTGCGACAATAATTCATTGTTGTTACAGACAGTGCAGCGCCATTTTATTACTGGTCAGTACTGATTAGTAAAGCGCTGCCAGCTTATAAAACCTGCCAAGCTTGTGTGTTTCATCCGATTTTAAGGGTGTTATATTCCTTGATATATCCTATAATGCCCCATAAATTGTAAGAACAACGCTGACATTTATTAGTACCAAACTGTATTTATTAGTATCAGATAAATTATCAGTATAAGAGTGTTTATCATTACAGAATATTGTGACATTAGACAACATCGCTTTGATAGATTGCGTAACAACAATTTTATCAAACGATAACAACATAACATTTACTCACTACCGCATAACCACGACTTGCTTTGATAACTATTTATGTTCATACATGACTATTTATCCTACAGTCCTTTAGGCGCGCAGATGAGCAAGTATGGGTCGTTTAGAGCCAGAATCGAGCATCATTAATTGATTGTCGATAGCTGCCTGAGTATTGGTGGTCAAACAGAGGACGATAAGTAGAATAGACAAGAGACACCGTGCCGATAAGCCGGTCATTTATTCTGTTTGCCAAGTACGCCCCGCTGATGACGACAGCAGCGCCACCTAGCTTTGAGATACCCCAGATATTATTGACGTTATACCCAAAAGAACGATAAATAAAGAATGACCAATTGCTTCACCTAAAAGGATAACCGCTGCACGGCATTATTTTATACGATGACACTTATTTAATAGTCCTTAGTTAACAGCGATATTATTGCTAGACCTTGATTGATTACTGTGACAGCACGATGCTTTTTTAGTACCTGTGACCTCTTGACTCCCAGTCACTATCCACCGCCACCCTTACAACGTGTGCTGACCACCAAACTGGATAAGACAACTGTCATAAAAGACCACTAACTTGCTCATGCATTAATCATTAGAACAAGCCTATTCATAATAACTCTATAGATAGTAGCCTTACACCCTATCTTATCTATGTGAATGTTACCGACATTAGCGTATTTTATAGCTAATAAATTTAGGTCGAAAAGCGATTGCGAAAAGCCCACGCGCTTATCCCATTCCTGCTTTACGTTCTACCGCTCATTAACGTCTACTCAGCTAATTGTATTATTAGCCCCACTTGCTACCCTGCCCTAAAGCCTGTCTCGTCGTTGTTCTGCGTACTCATAGGATACCAATATGAAACGCATTTTGATCAACGCTACTCAAAACGAAGAAATTCGTGTTGCCCTTTGTAAAGGCAACCATCTTTACGATTTCGATTTAGAAAATCGTACCCGTGAACAAAAAAAATCTAACATCTATAAAGGTCATGTGACCCGTGTCGAGCCATCGCTTGAAGCGGTGTTTGTCGAATATGGCTCACAGCGTCAAGGCTTCTTACCGATTCGTGAAATTTCTGCTGAATACTTAAGCGGTAATCCACGCGATGAAAACATCAAAAAACTGATTAAAGAAGGTGACGAGCTCATCGTCCAAGTTGAAAAAGAAGAGCGCGGTAATAAAGGCGCTGCCCTATCAACTTATGTGTCATTAGCTGGGCGCTATTTGGTACTAATGCCAAACAACCCTCGCGGCGGTGGTATTTCACGCCAAATCTCAGGTAAATTGCGCGAAGATATGAAACGTATGCTTGGCAGTTTAGATTTACCAAAAGGCATGAGCGTCATTATTCGTACCGCCGGTATTGGCAAAACCCAAGAAGATTTGCAACACGATTTAAATCACTTGCTCAACATTTGGCAAGCCATCCAAGAACAAAATCAAAAATATCCTTCACCGCGCTTGGTGCATCAAGAAGCTGGCGTCGTCACCCGTGCCGTACGTGATTATCTACGTGACGATATCGCTGAGATTTGGATTGATAACGAAAACGCTTATATCGAAGCGGCAGGCTTTATCGATGCAGTGATGCCAAAACAAGCTGAGAAACTGCGCAAATATACCGATTATGAGCCAATGTTTTCACGCTTTAATATCGAAAAACAAATCGAAACTGCTTATCAGCGTGAAGTTCGCCTGCCATCAGGTGGCTCAATCGTTATTGACCAAACTGAAGCCTTGGTGTCTATCGATATTAACTCAGCTAAGTCGACTAAAGGCTCAGACGTTGCTGAAACGGCTTATCATACCAATCTAGAAGCCGCCGATGAGATTGCTCGTCAATTGCGTCTGCGTGATATGGGCGGCTTGATTGTCATTGATTTCATTGATATGAATGACAATAAGCATCAAAAAGAAGTTGAAAAACGTCTAGTCGATGCGACCAAATACGATCGTGCACGTGTCCAATTCGGTGATATCTCTAAATTTGGTTTGATGGAGATGAGCCGTCAGCGTCTGCGTCCATCACTAGAAGAGTCGACTGGCTATATCTGCCCTCGCTGCCATGGTAATGGCATGATCCGTGACTTGCGTTCGCTATCACTATCTATTATGCGTCAAATTGAGCAAATCGCTCTTAAAGAACGTCAAGGCGAAGTACAGGCAGAAGTCCCAACTGACATTGCGGCGTTTTTATTGAATGAAAAGCGCGATGCCTTGGTTTACTTGGAACAAGACAGTGGTACGCGTATTACCATTTTGCCGCACGCGCATTTAGAATCACCAAACTTTAAGCTGCACTTTAACCGTGACGGCTTTGCACCTTCAAGTTATGAGCGTATTACGGATACAGCCCAAGAACATAGCGATTTGGGTTATGAAGTTGACTGGCAAACCGCTGAAAAAGAGCGTCCTGAGCAGCAGCCTACGCGCCAGCCACGTCAAATAGCCGATAACAGCAGTAATAATAACGCTAACAGCAGTCAAGCGACTACGAGCGCCAATAATCAGCAAAGTGCGCCTAGCCAGCAGCAGAATACGACCAGTCATAGCAATGACCATCGTAGCAATGCCAGCAATGTTTCATCAGCACGGGCGCCACAGCCACAAACACAGATACAAACGCCGACGCAAAGTGCACCGGCTGTTGTGGCTACAGCTGCGCCAGTAGCGACCCAAACCACACCTGTTGCTGCTGCCCAACCGAAAGCCGTTGCTTGGTTGTCTAATTTATTTGCGCAAGCACCGCAAGCACAAACCACCCATAGCGTCAGTAGTCGTGATGCAGCTGAAGCCATTGAAGCACTGGTCAATACGGGTGCACAAAGCTTAGGCTCGTTTGGACAAGTTGATAACAGTGTGCTTACTGATAACCATCAAGCTACAGCTGCGCCGCAAGACAATGCTCAGCAAGCTAATAATCAGCAGTCAAACGTTAACGTCAATCGTCAGCAGGCCGCTAACAACACAGCTGATGACAATAACGATGCTGAAGAAAGAAGAAGACGTAAGCCACGTAAATCACGCCCTTCTAAGACGCGCCAAAGAAAAGAGCCATCAGATGAAACGAATGATAACGTCGCTAGTGAGACGACAGACAGCAGCATAAGTAGCGCTGATAATAAAGAATCGAACAGCCAAGATAAACGTCAGCAGGATAACAGACGCCCTAACGACCGTAATCGTAATAATCGTCAAGACAACGATCGCAATGGTAATGGGAGCAACGAAAATAGCAAAAGCAATGAACGTCATGAGCGCACCGATGCTGATGACAAAAATGCCAATGCTGCAGACGAGCAGACTCGTGCTAAGCGTAAATCAAATAGCCAACGTCAATCACGCGGCAAGCTTGAGCGTGGTGCGACGTTAAACGCTGATAATGCACAGCAAAATGCTAAAGATGGCAATGGTAAAAGCCAATCTAGCTCGCGCCGCAACCAAGACCCTAACGAAGTTATTTTACAGGTCAATGAAGCAGCGATCGAACTTAAGGCGCCAGAAGTTGTACATTTATCCTTAGATGACAGTAAATCTGTAGCAGCAGCTCGCCAAGCACCTGAAAACCAAAGCGTTGAAAAAGCTAGCAATGACGCTGATAAGCAGAAAATACGTCAAGAAGACAGCACTCCGAAAAATGCGGATAATCAAGAAACTGTTGAGCAAAAGACTGACAGTCAAGCTGCTAAAAATAGCCGTAAATCGGTTGATAGCAGTGAAAAAAGCAGTAAGCAAGTTGATACCGCTGAAGCTAATCACAGTGACGACAATAAGGTAGAAGAAGCAAAAATAGCAGAGCCAAAAGTAGACCAAGCACAACCTAGCGCTACTGAAGCTAAGGTGCAAATGTCTGATACTAAGTCTGTAGACGATACTAAAGTCGCCGCTAAAAAAGTTGATGCTAAAGAAGTAGGTGCAGATGAGCAAGTAACGTCTATCAGCAGTGATGTTCAAAATGACCGTCCAGCTGATAGCAAAAAGCCAGTGGAAAGTCAAAAGCCAGTAGATACCACTGCTAAAAATGAAGCAGCTACAGAAAAAACTCAGGAAACTGCTTCTGATGTTGCTACTGATGCTGAGTTCAAGGCTGGCGATGATGCCAGCAATAGCAAGCAACCAGCGTTTGAGCTTAACCATGACGCCTTGTTTGCTAAGCGCTATGTGACGGCTAATAAGTTCGGTCAAGCCAGCAATGACCCACGTCTGGTACGTCGTCAGCAGGCTCAAACACCGACAACCAAAACATCAGTAGCTGAAATACCTCAGGCAAATCAGCAAAACAAGCCAACCGCTGTAAATATGCCAGCTATCCGTGGTACGGTTGGTGAATTTATCCGTGCGATGCTACCAGAAGCGCAAGCACGCTTAGCAGCAGAGGGTGTTATCAACTGCTTTAATGCAGCCATTGCCTTGCATGTAAAGCAAGCTCAAACAGCTACTACTGACGAGGTCAAAGTCGATAGCAGTAATGAGCCTAAAGTAGTGACTGGCGAAACTGCCAATCAAGGCTTTAACTTTAGTAACTATGGTTATCAGCCTTTAGCAGCAGATTATCTCGCCCGCTTTGAGACGATGACGCAAGCGGTCAGTCAGTTTGCCGCAGCACAAGGTAAGACAGCCGTTGAGCCCCGCGCCATTAGCAAGCGCGCAAGCAATGACCCACGCGGTCAGCATCCTGACTATCAGGAAGCAGCTGTGGTGACAACTCAAGAAGCGCCTACAAATGACACTTTGACTGTCGACAGCGACGTCAATGCTCATGTAGATGCTCATAACGTAGAAGCGAACGCTCTTGCAAATCAGGGTCAGACAGATGAGATCAGCGCTGATAGTGAACAACTATTAAAGTTTGAGCAAGTACTAAAGGAAGAAAACGTGGCGCAATCTGAGGCTTTGGAGGCGGAAGGCGTTAAGACAGTAGATTCTGAGACTAAAGATGCTGAGGCTGAAACCACTGTTTCTGATATCGAGCAAAGTGAAAACGACCAAGCTACTGAGCCAACTGAACAAGCATCAGAGCCAGCGACAAAAGAAGAAATTCAGGCAGCGAAGTCAAAAACAACCATCGCTAGTTATAAAAACATGATTGAAAATGTGGCTGAGCAGTTGTTGCCACAAAAAGGCATGTTTAACTTAACCACGCCAAAAGTACCTAAGGCACGTACGCGTAAGCCGAAAACTGAGCATAAGAAGCCAACGCAGGCGGAAAAACCAGAATCTGATGATACTGATAGCGAAAGCTAATCGCCTTTTGTAAATAGTCTTCTATAAAATGTAAAAGCCCCAAAGTTGTTAGCAACTTTGGGGCTTTTTTCTATCTTGTTTAGCGTAGTTGTTTATCAATAGCGGTTTTTATCAACAGCGCCTGTTATAAATACGACTTTTTTAACAATTAGAGCCTTTAATAACCAGCGTTTTTGAGAATAAGGTTAATGTGCAGAAGTTGCATCTTTATTGCGTATTTTGTTAATCACCGTAAATAAAGCAACGATAGCAGCTCCAATAATAAAGCCAATGACACCATTTAATAATGCCGTGGTAAAGCTCTCAAAAATACCAGTCAAATGGGCAATATCTTCAACTTCATGGTGTAAAAAACTAATACCATGTACCAAGATACCACCACCGACTAAAAACATCGCCAAAGTACCAGCGATCGATAAAAACTTCATCAATTTAGGCGCTGCAGCAAACAAAATCTTACCAACTTTTTGAGTAAACTTGCCGTCTTTTTCCATCATATGCAAACCAACATCATCAATCTTGACAATACCAGCAACCAAACCATATATACCGACGGTAATACTAATGGCTAAAATAGACAGCACCAAACTGCGTTGTAACAAGGTAGCCGTTGCCGTCGCGCCAAGCGCAATCACGATAATTTCTGCCGATAAAATAAAGTCGGTACGTATTGCCCCTTTGATTTTTTCTTTTTCAAAGGCTACCAAATCGACCGTTTCATCAGCATTGGCTTGCCGACGAGCTTCTTGCTCTTCATCGTCTGGCAAGGCATGCGGCCAAAAGCGGTGAATGACTTTTTCAGCACCTTCATAAACCAAAAATAAACCACCACACATTAATAAGAATGTAATTAATGGTGGGTAAATAGCACTGATAAGAATCGCCGCTGGCACCAAAATGAGCTTATTAATAAAAGAGCCTTTGGCGACCGCCCAAACGACGGGAAGCTCACGATTTGCTTTGACGCCTGAGACTTGCTCAGCATTCAATGCCAAATCATCACCCAACACCCCCGCGGTTTTTTTGGCGGCGACCTTAGTCATGACCGACACGTCATCTAATATCACACTGATATCATCAAGTAAGGTTAATAAACTGGCACCTGCCATATGAGCTCCTTAGAAAAATTTTGGTAACGGATAATTTGATATATGACCTATTAAAACGGTCGTAAAATACTGCTATTAAAAACATCTATCCAAAACAATTATAAAAAATGGTTATGAGAAACGGTTATAAACAGTAGCCTACCTAGACATAAGCCGAGATGAAATAGTACAAATGTATTTTATTTCTACTGTTGTAACATTTATCTATAAATTGTAGATTTGACAATCCTAATAACTTGCCTTTAGTGGTTATTTATAAAAATATGCTAATATGGCAGCTATTACCACTTATCTTTTATTATCAATAAATTATATATCACCATTGTAATATATCGCCCTGATAACAAAATCTAGTGAATATAGGGTAAGCATTTACACACTTTTTACTGCCCTCTTTTTTATATCTATATCTTGCTTAGGCACGACCGCCTAAAGGAAACACCCTATGTTTTTACCTTCTTTTTCTAAAACCACCCCCACCCGCGATACCTTTTCTCGCAAGCCTTTATCTCGTATGATGATGGGTGCGTTGCTAGTCGTGGTTGCGGCAGGCTGCTCTAATAATGCGGCTGATGCAACCAGCAACACAAGCATTGTAAATAGTGCAGAAGCCAAAGTCAGTACCGCGCAATTGGCAGCCGATAGCGATTCAGCAGTGGTAAAAGCCTTACAAGCAAACCTAAAAGCTTCAGGCATTGAAGAAAATATTCTTTCAGCCGTACCAACAGATATGAAAGATATTTACTGGGTGACGGCGTCGGGCTTACCGTCTTTCTTTACTGATAAATCTGGTAAACACATTATCCAAGGGCAAATCATTGCCGTTGGTGCAGAAGCACCGGTTGATATCAGTGGTGCTTTGGTTGCCAAAACCGCGCAAGAAGCGCTAAAAGCGGTCGACAAAAAAGATATGATTATTTATCCTGCTAAAGGGGTGACCAAATCTGTCGTGTACTCCTTTACCGATGCAGATTGTCCTTATTGCACCAAGCTCCATGAAGAGATAGATGACATCAATGCGCGTGGTATTGAAGTACGTTATTTGGCATGGCCTCGCAGTGAGGGCAGTATTCCAAAGATGGAAGCCATTTGGTGTAGCGAAGACCGCAATGCTGCGATGGATCAGGCAAAAATGGGCGCTAACGTCCAAGCCCCTAGCTGTAATAGCCCAGTAAAATCACAAATCGAGCTGGGTATGGCATTGGGTGTGCGCGGTACACCCGCTATCTTTACCGAGTCTGGACAACAAATTGGTGGTTATTTACCAGCCGCACAATTGGCACAAACGGCGATTGATGCCAGCTAATCACCTACCCTGCTATTATTGACTTTGGCGACAGTGAGTTTGGGTAGACGCCACAAGCGCTTGTCGGTATGATACGATAAAGCGCCTGGCGATATTAGTCGTATATTTTTATACCGTTTTTCCTTATATCAGCACTCTTTATATCAACCCTTTTATATCAGCGTTTTTATGTAAGAGTCTGTATAGAAGCATTTTTATCCAACTCTATAATCTCTTGAGGATACTGTGAGCAAATCCATCAAACTAGCGATACTTGGTCTCGGCACCGTCGGAACGGGCGTGGTCAATCTAATCAATGATAATTTAGATGAGTTAAAACGCCGTAGCGGCCGCGATATTGTGATTACCGAAGTCGGTACTCGTCGTCAGCGCGATGATATCGACCCCAACATTATTCAAAACAGTGACTTGATGGCAGCCGCTGCTAGTGACAATGTCGATATTGTCATCGAATTAATTGGCGGTACGACGCTGGCTAAAGACGTGATTATGCATGCCATCAAAAACGGCAAACATGTGGTCACAGCCAATAAAGCGTTGCTCGCTGAACACGGCAATGAGATTTTTGCCTTTGCGGAAGCCCATAACGTCCATGTTGCTTATGAAGCAGCAGTGGCAGGCGGTATCCCGATTATTAAAGTCATGCGTGAAGCACTTGCCGCCAATAGAATTGAGTGGTTAGCGGGTATCATTAATGGTACTGGCAACTTTATCATGACCGAAATGCGTGATAAAGGTCGCCCGTTTGCCGATGTATTGACCGAGGCGCAAGAGCTTGGTTATGCTGAAGCCGATCCAACTTTTGATGTCGAAGGCATTGATGCCGCCCATAAGCTTGCCCTACTTGCCTCTATTGCCTTTGGTATTCCATTACAGTTTGATAAAGTTTACTGTGAAGGTATTACTGGCATTACACTGCAAGACGTCAACTATGCAGAAGAGCTTGGCTATCGTATCAAGCATTTAGGCTTCGCTGTACGCCGTGAAAGCGATGGTTCAGGTGACGCTGGTATTGAGTTGCGTGTACACCCAACGCTTATCCCGCAAAATGCTTTACTTGCCAACGTCAATGGCGTAAAAAACGCGGTGTTGGTCAATTCTCATCCGCTTGGGCAAACGCTATATTGCGGTGATGGTGCAGGTGCAGGCGCAACCGCTTCTGCGGTGATGGCCGATGTGATGGATTTGGTTCGTGTTCTTGGTAGTATAGATAGCAATAATGAAAGCACGAATGGTCACCATGTTCCACATCTCGCCTTTATCCCAGAGCAATTATCAGACACGCCTATCTTGCGCGCTGAGCAAATGATTACTGGTTATTATCTGCGTGTACATGCGCATGATAATCCTGGGGTATTGGCTGATATCACGCGAATTTTGAGTGATGCGGGTATCAATATCGATGCCATTTTACAAAAACCTGCCCATAAACTTGGTCAAGTGCCAGTAATTATTTTGACGCTGCCTGTGGTTGAAAGTCAGATGAATATTGCCATTGAAAAAATCGAAAAGCTCGATACCACTACTGATAAAGTAGTACGTATCCGCTTAGATGAGCTGGCATAATTTATCCAGCGATTAAGATAGATGCCTCATTTAGCCAGACCGCTATTAATCCATAAGCGGATGGCTTTAGCTTAAATGTTTTGCTTTAACTATGAAAAATAGTACTTTCGTTTCAAACACCTAAAAGGGAAGAATAACAATGTCAAATGATGCAATTGTAATTTTAAACGGCGCACGTACTCCGATGGGCGGCTTTCAAGGCGCACTTAAAGATATGAGCGCCACAGAATTGGGCGCTGCTGCTATTAAAGCCGCTGTTGAGCGTTCAGGTGTGAGTGTTGATAATATTGATGAAGTCATTATGGGCTGTATCTTGACCGCTGGTCTTGGTCAAGGCCCTGCCCGTCAAGCCATGCGTAAAGCGGGTCTAAACGATGCTACTGGCGCCGTTACCATTAATAAACTTTGTGGTTCAGGTCTAAAAGCGGTCATGCAAGCGCACGATGGTATTAAAGCGGGCAGCTTTAACGTGGCAGTTGCAGGTGGTATGGAATCAATGACTAATGCGCCTTATATCATGCCAGGGTCTCGCGGCGGCTATCGCATGGGGCATAAAGAAGTCAAAGACCATATGTTCCTAGACGGTCTAGAAGATGCCGAAACCGGTAAGCTTATGGGGCAATTTGCCCAAGAAATGGCCAATGAAAAAGGCTATACTCGTGAACAAATGGATGATTTTGCCATTGAATCGCTTAACCGTGCATTGACAGCGATTAAAGACGACCATTTTAAAGATGAAATCACGTCAGTAACTTTCAAGACCCGTAAAGGTGAGCAAACCGTCGATACTGATGAGCAGCCTGCCCTTGCCAATGCTGAACGTATTCCTACTCTACGCCCAGCTTTCGCCAAAGACGGTACGATTACCGCAGCAAATGCCAGCTCAATCTCAGACGGCGCTGCAGCTGTCGTAATGATGAAAGAGTCACAAGCAAAAGAAGAAGGCTTAGATTATCAAGCACGTATCATCGCTGCTGCTTCTAATTCACGTCATCCAAGCGAGTTTACCATTGCTCCAGTTGGCGCGATCGAGAAAGTATTGGCCAAAGCGGGCTGGTCAGTTGCTGATGTTGACCTATGGGAAATCAACGAAGCGTTTGCGATGGTAACTATGGCTGCGATGGATGAGCTAAATATCGAGCACGCTAAAGTCAACGTCGAAGGCGGTGCTTGTGCCCTTGGCCATCCGGTAGGCTGTTCAGGTGCGCGTATCTTAGTCACGCTTATCAACTCGCTAAAACGTACGGGCGGCAAAAAGGGCGTCGCAACCTTATGTATTGGTGGCGGTGAAGCAGTTGCTGTGGCGATTGAACTGGCTTAATTTTAGTTCGCTTAAACTTTTGACTGCTTAAGTGTTGGCTCCTTAAAAAGGCATAAAGCCTTAATATTGAGTTAGTAATTTTAAGCGTTAACTGATTTTCTTATTATTTAAAAACCGTATGGCTTTTTGCTATGCGGTTTTTTTATGGTTGGAATTTACAAATCACGAAAATTTGTTTATTGCTGTAAGAAAGCCTTAACTTAAATTTATATAGTGATAGTGAGTTTTACAGCCTATTACACGTAATTACCTCAAGCTCACACTTTGCTACCTTGCTCATATATCTCATTAAAAATCGTACTGCTACGATATTAACAAGTTGAAGGAAAGGCTATTTACTACAGTTGTTAATTAAATTGATAATTCAGCTTTTCACTAGAGCCTTCTTGGTCTAAGACAACAACTTACCAGTTTCTTAGTAGTGCGATTTTTTATCGCATTTTATTTTAAAAAATAATTACTAATTTATTTAAATAAAATTTACTCATATAAAAGGAAGATAATAATGAGCCAACTAATTCGTTTAAGAGATATTCAAGCTACTCACCGCGACCTTATCGGTGATGACTATTATGATCCAACAGGCAAAACAGCGTACGGCGTTAATGAAGAGAAAATCGGTAAAATTGAAGGCGCTTTAGTAGAAGATACTACGGGTCGCATTCGTTATTTGATTGTTGATGCAGGTGGTTGGTTTAGCTCAAAAGAAGTATTGGTGCCAGCAGGTTTAGCACGTATTGTTGGTGATGATGTCTTTTTCGATAGCCTAACGCAAGCGCAAGTCGAAGCGATGGAAGTATACGATCACGACTATCAATACAGCTATAAAGAACAATATGAAAAAGATCGTCAATCATTTGTAGCTGATAGTATTCCAGAAGCTGAGCGTATGGAGATTGCAGACCATGCCTATAATGCTCCAAACACGCTAGAGCTATTAGAAGAGCGCTTAACAGTTAATAAAGACCGCATCGTAGCAGGTTTGGTAAAAGTCGGTAAGCATGTAGTGACCGAGGAGCGTAATGTCGATGTTGAGCTAGAAGAAGAGCATGCTAATATCCAGCGTACCAATGTAGACCGCCCAACAGACCGCCGTATCGGTGATATAGATGGCAACCAAACGATTGAACTTGAGCTAGAAGCAGAACGTGCACGCGTTAATAAAGAAACTTATGTCTCTGAAGAGGTAAATGTCGGTAAGACAACTGAGCGTCATACTGAAACGATTGCTGAAACCATTCAACGTGAAGAGTTAGATATAGATGGTGATGGTAACGTGGTTGACCGCGAAGGTAATATTTTTGACCGCGATGATATCACTGCTGAAGATGTACGCCGCGCTCGTGGTATGTAATAAGCAATTCTTTCGCATGGTTCCACCATCTTTGATAAGCAATTCTTCATAAGATGAATACATACTATGTGACCGTAATTAGCAGCTGAGTAATATGCTCAGTGAATAAGACCAGAGCTTGCTTCTGGTCTTTTTTTATATCTATTTATTATATCTGTCCATAAGGAATATGACCATGAACGCCGACAATAATGACATAAAACAGCAGCAAAACAAAAGCCAACAGACTGAGCAACAGTCTATTAACCAAGATGCCCACTTAGCGACAACGAATGCCTCTTCTTTAGATAGAATAGCCAACCACAGTGGCGAGAACAAATTACCCGCACCTGATTTAGCTGCATCTGACTTATCTACTTCCTCCCCTACTTCTAAGCCTAATCAGCAACAAGCGCTAATGGGCAGTGAGCAAGAAGGCTTATTCAATAATTCAGCGAATAATCTGTCGAATAATCTAAAAGACACGAGAAAGGGTGGTTCTCTAGAGCTATTAGAAGAACGCCCTGTCATTAATAAAGAACGCTTGGATGTCGGCAAGGTAACTGTCACTAAGCACACGCGCACCAAAACCATTGACGTCCCTATTGAGTTGATAGAAGAATATATTACTGTGCGCACTGATTATTATGATGCAGAAAGTCAGGATTTATTATCAGGTCAATACGATGATAAAGACATTTTACGTCACGTCGAGCCATCGTTAGATAGCAGAGCTGTGGTAACGATTAATGGTCAACAGATTGAGATGGGCGATGAGCCGATTGAGATTGTTTTATCGCGTCAAGTAGCGACGATTACCAAAGACACCCATGTGATTCAAGAAGTTGAGATTAATAAAACCACCCATACGCATACCGACAGCATTCAAGTAGAAGTTAGGCATGAAGAGCTAGATGTTACCGAGGAAGGTTTTTTAGCGCATGACCGTGAACGTAATACTTCATATAAAGAATAGATTTATATAAAATCGAGCATTTATTCTAAGCTTCAAAATCCAGACCAAAAAAAGCAACGTCAGCGTTGCTTCTTTTGAGGTTTTATCTAAATTTAATCAAAGAAAACCTAATGTTATAAATTTACTTTTATACTGCTTCTTCTACAGTTTCAGCATCTTCAGCTTTCTTACACTCATAAGTGCTGACGTTATTTGCATCTGCACCCGCCGTACGCATCACACCTGTTTCACGCTCTGTATGAGCCACGCGCCACTGTACAAAGCCCTCATCACCATCGAGGGCAGTTTTTACCTCAAACACCTCAGGGTTAGTCGCATCGTTGGTTTTCGTTAAGGTTGCTGTACCTTGAGCAGTCGCAAGAATGACCTGATTATCAGTATCTTTATACGTCGCTTCAACGGCGAGCGCAGGTGAACATGAATAACTTATTTGATTGACGCCAGTATTAACTGAAGCAATCGTATCATCTTCTACCTCACTGGCTGGCGCATCTACCACCACATCACTTGGCTCGGCAGGCTCAGCAGACATAGGCACAGACTGCTCTTCACTAATACTGTCTTCTAGGCTTGGCTCTGTCTCTTGCTGTTGTTGACAAGCGCTAAGCGTCATGGCACCAACCATTAAACCGCTTAGGACGATAGAGGTACGCAATTTTTTTAATAATTCTATATTCATCACACTCTCCCAAATAAAGATGTTAAACACTATAGCGCGCCCGTAAATTCACGCCCATGTTGAATTTGTCATTAATCGCTATACAGACACTGATATTTTTATCGTCGTAATTTTCATACTCATATCAATGATTCGATATGAATACTAATACCAAGGCTATATCTATAAAAAAGTCCCTATTTATTTTAGATAGGGACTTTTTATCATAACTTAACAATGTTCGATTATCAATGTTTAGATTTTACCATGGCATTGCTTATATTTTAGTCCTGAACCACAAGGACACGGGGCGTTACGACTGATATTCATACCAGCGTATGGGTCTGGCTCATTCGCATCACTGCCACTACCTACCATAGCGTCTACTGCTGCACCGCCAACGACATTGCGACTTTGCGCGGCGGCTCTTTCTACACCGCCATCCATATTATCAATATCACTGTGCTCAAACTGCATTTGCATATGCGCCGCATTTTCACGCTGCTGAGCTTCTAATGCTGCTAATTCTTCTTTGGTCGGGATATGCACGCGTGATAAATCTTGTACGGTCTCAGATTTAATTGCGCCAAGCATCATTTGGAATAGCTCAAATGATTCACGCTTATATTCTTGCTCAGGATTTTTTTGTGCATAACCGCGCAAATGAATACCCTTACGCAGCTGATCCATTTGCGTCAAATGCTCTTTCCAGTGCTTATCTAAACTCTGGAGCATAAAGTGACGCTCAAGCTGAGCAGCATCTTTTTCGCCCATTTGCTCACGGCGACTGTGATAACGATCTAAAGCCGTTTGGATAATTTTGGCACGTAAGCCTTCTTCATCTAGGCGGCGGTCTTCATCGAGCCAATCGTTAATTGGCATTGCAATCTTGAATTCTTCCTCAAGCTCGTCCTCTAGACCGTCAATATTCCACTGGTCATCAATAGAACCCGGCGGAATAAACTGGTTAATCATGGCGTTATAGACTTCATGATGCATGACTTCGATAGCTTCTAATAAGTCCATCTCAGCCAGTAAGTCGTCACGTTGTCCATAAATGACTTTACGCTGCTCATTGGCCACATCATCATATTTTAGAAGATTTTTACGCGCATCAAAATCGCGACTTTCTACTTTACCTTGAGCGTTTTCAATCGATTTAGAAACCATTTTATGCTCAATGGCTTCGTCCTCTTTAAGACCCATGGCGCGCATCATATTAACAACGCGGTCACCGGCAAAAATACGCATCAAGTCATCTTCAAGCGATAAGAAGAAGCGCGACATCCCAGGGTCACCTTGACGACCGGCACGACCACGCAGCTGGTTATCGATACGGCGTGATTCATGTCGCTCAGAGCCGATAATATGCAGACCACCAGCGGCAACGACTTGATCATGCTTGACTTGCCATTGTGCTTTTAAACGCGCCATTTCTTCTGGGCTGACTTCATCAATGTTCTCAATAAACGACTGCCAGTTACCACCCAAGATGATATCGGTACCACGACCTGCCATGTTGGTGGCAATGGTGACGGATTTTGGACTACCCGCCTGCGCGATGATTTCTGCTTCACGCTCATGTTGCTTAGCGTTTAGGACGTTATGCTTAACGCCTTCTTGGTCTAGCAAATAGGACAACTCTTCACTGGCTTCAATTGTCGCCGTACCAACTAAGACTGGTGCGCCTTTGGCTTGAATCTCTTTAATCTCGCGGATGATGCCTTTGTATTTACCTAGCTTGGTTAAGAAAATCTGGTCATCCATATCGATACGAGCAATCGGTTCGTGCGTTGGAATCACGATAACATCTAAATCATAAGTCGATTTAAATTCTGCCGCTTCAGTATCAGCGGTACCTGTCATACCCGACAACTTGTCATAAAGACGGAAAAAGTTCTGGAAAGTCGTGGTCGCAAGCGTTTGGTTCTCCGCTTGAATCTCGACGTTTTCTTTGGCTTCGACTGCTTGATGCAAACCTTCTGACCAACGGCGACCGGGCATGGTACGACCGGTATTTTCATCAACGATAACCACTTCACCATCATCAACGATGTAATGGACGTTTTTGACAAAGACATGGTGAGCACGAATCGCTGCTTGGACGTGAGCCAATAATGGCAAACGGCTGGGGCTATATAAACTTTCGTTTTCGCCAAGCTCACCCACTTCAATTAAGAAGCGCTCAATTTTTTCATAGCCTTTTTCGCTAATCTCGATTTGACGGTTTTTCTCATCAATCCAAAAATCTTCTTCTTCATTATTCTTATTGGCTTCTTCGTCTTTTGAACGGATAAGCACCGGAATAATGGTATTAATCAACGCATACATACGTGATGAATCTTCGGCTTGACCCGAGATAATCAGCGGCGTACGGGCCTCATCAATTAAGATCGAGTCAATTTCATCAATAATACAGAAGTTTAGCGGACGCTGTTTTTTCTCAGCTAAGCTAAAAACCATATTATCGCGTAGATAATCAAAACCGTATTCGTTGTTGGTACCGTAAGTGATATCTGCTTGATAAGCGTCAATCTTTTCTTGCGGCGGCTGCTGCGAATAAATAACGCCAACCGTCATACCCAAAAAGCTGAATAATGGACGGTTTAATTCCGCATCACGTGCCGCCAAATAATCGTTGACCGTCACTAGATGGACGCCTTTGCCACTGATAGCGTTAAGATACATGGCCAAGGTACCCATTAGGGTTTTACCTTCACCGGTTTTCATCTCAGCGATTTTGCCTTCGTGCAGGGTGATACCACCGATTAGCTGCACATCATAGTGACGCATGCCGTTGACGCGTAGCGATGCCTCACGGCAGACCGCAAACGCTTCTGGTAATAATGCATCTAAGCTTTCACCTTTTTGGTGTCTTGCTTTAAACTCTTCGGTTTTTTGTTGTAATTGCTCATCAGACAGGGCTTGTATCGTAGCCTCATGTGCGTTGATTTTGCTGACCACTTTGCGCATGCGCTTTAATTCGCGGTCATTTTTAGTGCCAACGACACTGCCTATAATCTTTGATAACATAATTTTTTGACCTATGGAAATATTCGATAATTAGTGCGCATTAGCCAAGGCTTCATATGCTGCCGCCTTGTCATCATAGCTATCATAGTCATCACCCGACCAACGTACCACTTAATGAAGTACTGACTAATGACGTGTCGCCTAATGAAGTATCGCCCAATTAAGTGTGACGTCATTATATATGGTTATGACGCCGATGGATACAAGGGCAATGAGTAGATATTTGCCGACGTAAAAACCTAGTAGGACGTGTTAAAATAGCGCTTATAGTGTTAATCTTTCAAGCTTTTCCCTACTCCCTTTAACGGGATAATTTACTAACCTTCAGCCGTTATTTATTCTTATAAAAACCAGCATTTCACCCCACGTAAACCCATTTAAGCATCATAAGAGACCCTGCATGACCGTTAAGCCGTCCGCTCAAAATCCTCATTTAGCTGAACCGTTAGTCATAGGCGATGCCGTTTATCACTTGGCAGACCATACGCCGATGATGGTGCAATATCTAACCATGAAAGCCAATTATCCACAAGCGCTACTGCTGTACCGGATGGGTGATTTTTATGAGTTATTTTTTGATGATGCCAAGCGCGCGGCGCAGATACTCGATATCACGCTCACTCGCCGTGGTACAGATAAGGCCGGCAACACAATAGCCATGGCAGGTGTACCGTTTCATGCTGCTGATAGCTATATGGCACGGCTGATTGCGGCTGGGCAGACAGTGGTTGTTTGTGAGCAAATTGACGAGTCAGCTACTGGCACTAGCAGCCCGTCCAATACACCGAAAATGGGCGATAAGCAGAAAAAGGATAAAAGTAAATCTGCTGCTGGCACTATCATGCGCCGTGAAGTGGTTAAAACCCTGACTGCCGGAACAATTACCGATGATGCCTTAATTGCGCCCAATCATACGCCGACTGTGGTCGCCATTGATATCGAAATTCCTAAATCGAACAGTAAACAACCACTACAAGCTGCCATTAGCCAAATGGATTTAGCCGCTGGAACGCTAACGACGCAAACGCTTAGCGCCAGCTCGAATAACAGCCATGATGATATTGAAGGTTTGCAAACTCAAATGCTGACGGTGCTGGCACGCTTTGCGCCGAGTGAATGTATTATTAGCGAAGCGCTGGGTAATAACATTGGCAGTACCGATACAGACTGGCTGCTGTGGCTACGGCAAAACCTTGACTGCCCTATCATCGAAGTCGCCGCCAATGACTTTCATCGTGAGCATGCCAGCGAGACGCTTTGCCAGCAGTTTGACGTCCAACGCCTTGATGGACTTGGTATTAGTCACGCACCACTTGCCCAATCTAGCTGCGCCGCCCTTATTCATTATGCACGGCAAACCCAGCAGCGCCATGTACCACAAGTTAACCAGCTTATCGTTGAATATAATGATGATTATTTAATCATTGATGCCAATAGTCAGCAAAACCTTGAGCTATTTACGCCCGTCAGCAGTAATGGAACGTCACTGATATCGGTGCTTAATCATTGTCAAACGCCAATGGGACGCCGCTTACTCATTCAGCAAATGAAACGTCCCTTGCGTCAGCATGCGCGTATTAATTTGCGTTTAGATGCAATCACCAGTCTTCTACAGACAGATAATCAATCTGACGAAAATAAGCAGGTTAATGAAAATTTAGAAAATAATTTATTGGTCAGCAGTTTACGTGAAACCTTAAATGCTATCGGTGATATTGAACGTATTAGTAGCCGTATCGGGCTGATGAGTGCCAAGCCGCGTGACTTGCGTAAATTGGCTGATGGTATTGCTAGTAGCACCCAGCTTAATACTCTACTGATAAATGCAGGTATTAGCCATGAGCAGGCAGGATTGCTGCCAATGCTGACGCAGCAATTGCCTGCGCAGCTACCTGCCGTACAGTCCGTCGCCGAGCTAATTGAGCGCGCTATTATCGTAGAGCCACCGGCGCATATTCGTGACGGCGGTATGCTTGCAGCAGGTTACGATGCTGAGTTTGATCGTCTTTCCCATCTGCATGACAATATCCAAGCAACCTTAGATGAGATGGTAGAGCGTGCGCGTCAAGAGAGTCAATTGCCCAGCCTAAAAATCGGCTTTAATAAAGTCAGTGGCTTTTATTTCGAATTGCCTAAAATGCAGGCGAAAAACGCGCCAGCTCACTTTATCCGTCGGCAAACGCTAAAGAGTAGCGAACGCTTTATCACTGATGAATTAAAAGAAGTCGAAACTGAGTATCTAAGCGCGCAAAGCTTAGCATTGACTCGTGAAAAGCAGCTGTATAATGAACTATTGATACGATTAGGTAGCCATTTAGCTGAGCTGCAACAGCTTAGCGCTGCTATCGCGCAGATAGATGTACTTAGCAATTGGGCGCAGCTTGCAACTACTTATAATTGGCAGCGTCCAGTGATGAGTAATGACTCAAAAGACAATAGTAGCTTAGAAAGCAGTAGCTCAAAGAATGGCTTGAATAATAATAGCCAAACCAGTATTGATATTAAACAAGGTCGCCATGTGGTTGTCGAAGCGGCGTTAAATCCAGCCAATATCGACAACACTTTTAATAGCAGCACTGCGAAACATACTAGCCATTTCGTTGCCAATGATTGTGCATTAGGCAGCGATGCAAACCCTGAAAGACTGTTAATGATTACTGGTCCTAATATGGGTGGCAAATCTACCTATATGCGCCAAACAGCACTCATTGTTTTACTTGCGCATTGTGGCAGCTTTGTTCCTGCATCAAGTGCTCATATCGGTGATATCGACCGTATCTTTACTCGTATCGGCTCAGCGGATGACTTGGCTGGCGGTAAATCCACTTTTATGGTAGAAATGATTGAGACGGCTAATATTCTCAATCAAGCGACCAATAAATCGCTGGTGCTTATGGATGAAGTCGGGCGCGGTACTGCTACTACTGATGGCTTGGCAATCGCCCATGCTTGCGTTAATCGACTGCTCGAGATTGGCTGCCTGACATTATTTGCCACCCATTATTTTGAGCTGACAAAATTGGCGCAAAGTTATGGAAGCAATGACAAATCTATACGTAATGTGCATGTCGCTGCTAGCGAAGTCGACGGTCAATTGCTACTACTACATCAAATCAAAGAAGGTGCGGCAAGCTCTAGCTTTGGACTGCATGTCGCAAAAATGGCGGGGATTCCTATGCAGGTATTAAATGACGCTAAGCGTTATTTAACAGACAACCTAAAAGCGGAAAACGAAAAAGTCATTGATGATAAAAATGAATTAACTAAGTCGTTAAACGATAAACAGCAGCAGAATCATGAGAGTAAAGTAGAAAGCATAAGCGCCAGCAACATTAATCAAACCCAACATGCAAATGATAATCCAAAACAAAATCAGTTATTTAGCTTACAAGATGAGCTAAGCGCGATTAATCCTGACAACCTAACGCCAAAGCAAGCGCATGACTTACTTTACCATCTAAAGGAAATCATTAGTCATTAAAGGGAATTGTCAATTAGTCGTAAAAGCGCTAAAATATGCCTTATTTTTCAACTATTCTAGTTAGCCATTTAAGCTAGACCAATAACAGGTAGACAGTACTATGACTTTTGTCGTTACAGAGAACTGCATTCTTTGCAAATACACCGACTGTGTGGAAGTCTGTCCTGTAGACTGCTTTTATGAAGGACCGAACTTCCTCGTCATCGACCCTGATGAGTGTATCGACTGTGCGCTATGCGAGCCTGAATGTCCTGCCAATGCCATCTTCTCAGAAGATGAAGTACCAAAAGGGCAAGAGATATTCACTCAGCTAAACGAAGAGCTGGCACAAAAATGGCCGAATATTACCGAGATGAAAGGTCAATTGCCAGAAGCTGAAAAGTGGGATGGTGTGGAAGGTAAGATTCAGTATTTGGAGAAGTAGCTCGATACCTACAAAGATTATTTGGAATAAAAAAGGCTGATGCAAATGTATCAGCCTTTTTTCTATTACTATAGTGCTGACTGTATGCTTGAAATACTTAAAAAGATGAGCAGCCTGAGAAAAATTCTTATTAGCATAAACAACACTATAATACACATAGAGTATTTATTACTAAACATAGAGATTCAAATCAATGCTTGTCTTATCTAAAGAGCGTACTTTTACTTTTGAAAAACTAAAACGCATTACCTTTTTAGATATTGCTAATATCTTCTTAGTATTAACATTGATATTGCCGTTTTTCTTATTTACTCGAGCTATACCACAAGCCGCTTTTTATTTAGAGCTAACTGGTTTTATCAGTGTGGCTATGTTCTTGTTATTTGCTTGTTTTAGCCTGAAGCGCTTTGTAGTTTGCAATAAGTTGACCATCTATCTTATTGCTATTGCTAGCTATCTTAGCATCGATATTTTTATAAACACTCCTCCTTATCCCTCAATACAGTGGTTGTATATCGGATCGTTACTGCTCAGTGGATTGGTTGCTGTAATTATTAACAGCTTATGTCATGAACAAGGCTATAAGAAAGTACTGGTGGTGATCTGTTATGGTTTAATGATCGGCGCTATACTGCAAGATGGAGTTATCATCTTACAAACATTGCATCAAGAGGGGACTATGGGTTGGATAAACCATATCGCCCCTGGTGAAGCTTATTCAGGCAATATAGGTCAGCGCAATCTTTTAGCTCATTATCTGTCTTGGGGAATATTGGCCAGCGCTTACCTTGTCCATCAAAAAAAGTTGATCCCTATCATTGGCTGGTCAGTAGTTGTTATTCAGGCTGCTATTCTAGGCGCTGTGAACTCTAAAACGCTTATCATCTATATGTTAGCAATATTGACACTGTTGGTTATCACTAGAATTTGCCAAAAACAACTTCCAAAATCGATAGTCAAGATACTTGCGTTTACTATCGTCTTGGTATTTGGCTTTCAAGCCATTACACTACCAATCATAAGCATTCTACAAGATAATTTGGCCGTCAATATCAGCAGTATTGAACGCTTTACTAATAACCCAGAATATAACTCTAGAATCACTGAATGGCATAAAGCATGGTTGATATTTTTAGAAAACCCTTGGTTTGGCAGCGGATGGGGAAGTTATGGTTATGAAGGTTTTGTTATGTCATCAGAACCTCAATTCGCTGCTAATCCTTATGGTAACAGCTTGTTTTCACATTCGCATAATTTAATCCTTAATCTATTAGCCGAGACTGGCATCGTAGGGATGTTTATCATATTAAGTGGGTTTGGATATGTGCTCAAGCCGCTCTTTAATACTAAATGGCAAGTTGAGACAGTATTTGTTTTGTCGATGCTAATCGTCACTGGTGTTCACAGCTTAGTTGAGTTCCCTTTATGGTATCTACACTTCTTCCTTGTGTTTGTAGTTTTGTTAGCGGTTTTAATGAGTACGCTCACTGTCAGTCCTTCACGCACGTATCTCTCTAAATCTTCTATCTTAAAAACTAGTCTCATAGCTATTTCCATAGCCTATGGCTTGCTCGCTATCCAGTTATATTATTACTATTGGCAAATGGAGCAATACACTTATACTTCTGACAAAAACGAGGAAGAGCGCGTAGCCACTGCTCAAAGTATTTTAGCTATCGGTCAGAAGCAGCCGTTACTAAGCGCTTATAGTGATTACCTTGCCAGCTCTTATCTGGTAGGTTTGTCTCCAGATAAAATACCTACAAGCTTTCAGCAACCCTTAAATAATTTTGCGCATTATTTACCACAAAAGAACTTGGGTATTTATTATTTAGCCACGCATTGTAATGCTGATGGTAAATGGGATAACCGTCAATGGCAGTACTATAATCAACTAAAGCACTACTACAGCAATGTCATATCTAGCACAAGTATCGTTCTATCGATGACTGATCGCTGTGATGAAGTATTTGAAAGAGTTTATGCAGAATGTAAAAACACTCAGTTGAAGTCTACTCAAAAGTCTATCTGCTCTTATCCATATACTGATGGTTCAAAAAAGTGAAAAAATTAACAATCTAAGGTAAAAGCTTACAAGGATTACCGTTAGGAATATCACATAAAATGCGACTAGCAGGTGATGATTTAGAAGTAGCGATGATAATTTGTTGTGTGGCCAATGTCCAACCTGTCGCATCTGTCATTGTCAAACAACTATCTAATGCTGGTGCATCAGGTACAGAATCCGCCTCTTGGTCATTAAGCGCTAAGAAGACCTGATTGCTATAAGCTTTGGCTTCACCCAAACAAGCATTATCTTTAGCTCTAGCGGTGAATACAGTGTAGCTTGGTATAGCAATAGCTGCCAACAACCCAATAATAGCAACCACTATCATCAGCTCTATTAATGTAAAGCCGGCTTGATAATTAAAACGACGCTTAAAGGTTTTGGACATGATAGTCACTTAATAGTAAGTAATAAGCGAATACTGCATGCACTATGCCACTACTAATATTGTAAACACAAACCATCATATGATGTTTTTGATCATAGGAAAACGAGCTAATTACTTTAATCAACTTTGAAATATATGCATGATAAAACCTCTTAATAGTTATTTGAATGTGATTAAAAATTTTCCTGTAAACTATCATTCTATCAATTGAAACAATAAATACACTCACACAAAAAAGCCAAACATTAGGTTTGGCTTTTTAATATTTATATAGTTCTATAACAAGTTGTTAACTAATAGTTTTGTCAGTTACTACACAGCTACCACCTTTAGCGATATTACACTGAATGAACTTATCACCTGGTGCTTTAGGTGAAAAAGTAACATCTCCAGTAGTAATTGTTAAAGCAGTAGTGGCGAAAGTTGAGGTGCGAGCTCCAGCTGCGGCTGTACCAGGTGCAGCACCAACGCAAGCTGAACGATTGGCATAGTCACTAGCCAAAGTAATCGCAGTACCGGTTGTTGCTGGATCTTGCAGATTAACTACAAATTGACCTACAACTGATTTTGCTTCTGCTAAACAAGCATTATTAGCAGCACGCTTGGTATAATTCTGATACGCAGGAATAGCGATCGCAGCTAGGATACCGATAATAGCAACAACAATCATTAGTTCGATTAAAGTAAAACCTTTTTGAGCAGTGTTCATATGAACTCCTTTTAGGGTATATAAAGATAATCTGCTTTTAGCGCGTTTCATCTTTAGGGATATAAGCTTTTTTCTCTTAATATAATTGTTGCATATAACGTGCCAACGTTATTGAGCTCACTTTAGCTTATAGAAAAAATTTCTTTAAGAAGTTATTCATTGTATGAAACTATTAAAAACCATTGAATTATTACTTCTTCTCAGCAATAAATTTTTTAATATGACAGATATTGTTACCACTAACTTACCGAAATTTATTCAGCGAGTGACATTTATTGTTCATTAGTAATTATAACTGACAATTTTTGTCGGTATTATCTAAACATTTTGCTAATTCCACTCATCGCCAAACCCACATACCTTACCAGGACCGCTACCGCGACATTTATTACCTTGCGGGTTAAGGGTTAGTGCCCCATCATTCGCCATCTGACGACCTGATATAGGAGTAGCTGTGAGTGTCCAGTTCCTACCATTCAACCTACTACCGCTGACGGGCATAATAGTGACATTATAAAGCGCTGTACCTGTACTAGGGAAGGTTGTACTGCTACCCGTTACCGTGTTGGTAAAAATCTCATTAAGCGGAATACGGTCATAGCGCTTATAAGTAATCTTATTCGCCTCTATCTTAGAAGCAATCTGCTGCATCTCTGCCATCATATCGACGCGCTTGGTCTTGATCACGTATTCTTGATAGCTTGGGATAGCAATAGCAGCAATAATACCTATTATAGCGACGACTATCAAAAGCTCAATGAGACTGAAGCCTTGTATTGGGCGCTTTACCATGACTTGCTCCCTGCTCCGCAGTTCTGTACTGTTACCGCAAGTAGCATAATATTGCTGACTTTTGAGGCGCATTTAATACCTTGGCTAGTGAATGCCAGCATAGGACTGTTTGCCACCAAGCTCCCCGCACGTGGCGTGGCAACCATGACCCAACTATTCGCCGGCTGCGCTGTGGATAGTGAAGTCGCGGTAGGTGTGCCGACTGAGTTCACATTCATAATCTGTATCGCATAATTGTGATTGGCGACAGTGCTGCCACTAGGGACATAGATCGTATTAGCAGTGGTAGACCAACCCTGACGTGGTGTAAAGCCACCATAGGTTAGGGTTTTCGCCCGCCACTGCTCAAGCTCTACGCTCATACCTAACATACTTGACTCAGCCTCACTACGTGCGTTTTTTTGCACGTATTGCCTATATGAAGGTATGGCGATAGCAGAAAGGATACCCAGTATCATTACGACTACCATTAATTCGATCAGGGTAAAACCATGCTCACTATGGCGGCTCACTTATCTCTCCTTCCACTGCATAGGATCTATCTGAGAGTCTGTGACAACTTTACAGTTGGTACCAGAACAGTTGACTCCTTCTGTGAGCGGATTGACCTTAAGTTCTACTTTACCAGTACTACAATCCCCACCTGGACAGAAGTTCTCAAGAACCACGACGCTGTTTTTGGTGTCCCCATCAAAGTTACCATCTGAGATAATATTATCTACGATACCGATACCAGCATTGGATAAATAACGCGTTTTTCTTACGGTCCAATCACCAGTGGGCTTACCATCGGCATCGACAGTAAGATTGCCATTGGCATCGACTGCTTTACTTAGACATACTCCATAAGGTAAGCATAACTGCTCTCTTTGAGTACGACCCGTCACCCCAGCAGAACATGTACCCGATGTATCACCAACATTAGGATTATAAACCGTCGTGAACAACAGCCCTGCTATGGCATCAGGCTGATTGAACATTTTGAGACCTCTATTGTTACTTGTAACGGTTTGTGTACCTGTGCCATTGGTTTCTGACCACACTGTCAATGGCATATACCAGCCCAGTTTACTATAGGTATCCATTTGCGTTTTGATCGTAGCATCATTACTGAACTCACCAGAAGTATCGGTAGTTAGAGGGACCAAGTTCGCAGGTGTAATGGCGCTTGCTTGTTTCAAAGTCGTGGTCACACCAGCACACTCATTATCTGGCGTATCTTGAACGTCATAACAGAATAAATCTGATCTTGCGATATCGCGATCGACAAAGGTATAGATGCGATCAGCTACTTCACGCTGTGCTCTCACAGGAGAGCTTCTATCACCTGTACCTACCGTTACTAACCCTACGATTCCAGGGTTTTCACCAACTCTAGTAAATGTAACTAATGGCTTCTCATATATTCTCGGCAATGCGTCAGTGCCAGCAGAGGCAGCGTTAGTACCACTAGCCGATAAGTCAAGTATCTTAGCGACTCGCTCGACCTTGAAATCGTTAGCATCTTCAGCGCTGTTAATATCTACGCGCCATACACGACCACCTAAGTCAGCGAAGACTACCTGATCCGTCAGACCATCATAGTTACGATCAAGCACTCGTACTTCGGTCACAATACTGTGATTCATATCGGTTACTTTAGTGAAGTTGGCATTGCCAGCGCCATTATTATCGCTACTGGTCCACCACAGTAGATCGCCCTTACCGATAGCGTCAAAGCTGCTCTCATTACTCGCGTCAGGGTTGGTCGCTGAGGTGCTATCGACTTGTTCTTGACCGACTTGCACCATATACAGACTATTGCCTTGCGCATTAGTCTTACCATTACAACCTGGAACGGTATTGGTAGTAATAGCTGTGCCTAATTGAAATTTCGGATCTTCATAGCAGCGATCATAACCACCTGCTAGGAAGTTGACCATAACACGTTTACCACCTTTCATTACATAGCCGACTCCTGGCTTTGCAAAGCTAAGCCCCATTCTCGCGTAGGCTTTTTGTTGGTTGGTATTCGTAGTCGCATCGGCGACAATATCATTTTTGACGCCTTTAGCATTGGTACTACCATCTATCGCATAAGTCGAGCCTACTGAATAGATCATCTTCGGGCTACTAATATCTGTTAGGTTGAGCCCATAATACATCGACCCACCCATTCGTAATCCACCAAATGCGAGAGACTGTAGCGCAGTTATTTCAGTGTCCGTATATTTATAATTATTGAATACGGTCCAAGGTCCATCGACACCGAATATAGGATGGGTTGTTGAGACTCTATCGGGATCAACGAAACTTGCGCCTTGTTGTTCTAAGACATGCTTGGGTATAAAGGTAAAGACTTCTTCGCCTGCAGTATTGCTTCCATAATTGGAATCTTTTATAAGATGAAGAGCACCATCAAGTGAGCCGTATAGTACATAGTCCTCGCGTTTGGTATTGTCAATCGAACCATCCGCTTTTAGCTCTGCTTTTTTGGAGAGAAGTTGTGGCAATGAATGCAATACACCGCCCAATTGCTTCTTGTTGCGATCAAAAGCGACGCCAACTACAGTAGAATCATTCACATTCAGTGAATTGGCAACTGGAAACCCTAAAAAGTTTAAGAGTTGCTGCTTCTGAGGATTGGTGTAGCTCGTCAGTACATTGAAGCCTACTGGCTTTGCAGTTGCTGCTATCGCATCTGTATAGATGTTTTTAAGCGTCCCGCCTTGATTAACGTAGAGCTTGCGGCTATTACTGTTTTCGAAGATATGCTGATAGGTACCTCCAACTTGGGGTTTACCCATATCAGGTCGCCTAGTATCTGCACGATTAGTATTAATAATCGTGTTATACAAGTCAGAAGTATTCAAGGCAAATACGCCATCCTTACCAGTGAATACTGCCTTATTATCCTTATCGACCAAAGTGCCGTTTTTAACATTATATTTTTTCAGATTACCACGCCATAGTTTTTTTGGCGATAATGGGTCTGGATCAAGTATAGGCAGATAAGCAAACTTACGCGAGGTTGAGACATTAAGGTCATCTAGTGGTACTGCCATACTACCTGTAGATATAGGAGGGATATCAGTCGTTAGCCTACCCGTCAAAGATTTAACACTGTTGACAATATCTTCTGCACTCTCAGCATAATAAAAACCACCTTGACCTTTGATACCAAGGTTACATAGCTTTTTGACATTATCATCAGAAGCGGCATTGCAATCTACTGCTGTTGTAGCATTTCGTAAGCTACTATAAGCACCACCAAAACCAACCGTCGCTGTCTTAATTGCAATGCCACTTGGATTGGCAGTATTCAATAGCTTATCAGCAAAAACAGACATGCACGACCAACCAGAGTTATCATTATAGTCACTAGTACAAGTCACTGATAATGGTCCTGATGTGGATCCTGGAGGCGTTAAGGCGTTGTCCATAACCGTTGTGGCAATAGTTGCACTCGATTGGTTAGGTTCACCATCTGTTAGAAAGTAAATCCCATTACCCGCACAAGTCTTGTCACTTGGCGGTAGTGGCGATGCATAGTATTTTTCGTCGTCTGTTTTAGTGTTTCTTGCCGAATAAGGGAAACCACTATAAATATTATTGGTAAAATATTGCTCCTTAATTGGATAGGGGCTAATGTTGTTACTGGTAATTAAAGGATCATTAGCCTCTACACTATTTTTATAATAAGAAATATAATGGTTACGACTTCCATAATAATTATGCCTTTCCCAACCTTCTTTATATACAACATCATTATTTAAATCGCTATTACGTAAAGACCTCCCTAGGTTTTGCCAGTTATTACATTGTATAAGGTTATTACTGGAACTGATTGAATTTATATTAATAGGTTCCCAACCTATACACTTAGCATCTTCGCGTCCGTAACCAGTATCATATGACAGATTATTACGAAAAGTTTCTTTTTCTAACGTATATTCATTTTTAATCAGTTTATTAGTGGTTGTACCCATCATATAAGCGCCAGCCTCGGCATAGGCTTGCGAAGCAGGCGTCCATCCAAGTGGTTTTAATGTTGCTATAAAAGTATCGATATCTGCCTTATGGGTTGCATCTAGCTTTTTAGCGGGTATATCGATATGACCGTTATCTTTATTATTATATTCACGAGGATAGGTACCAATACCCAGCTTAACAATACCTTGCAGCTCAGGGTCTTTAACCAAATCATAGACGCCCATCTTGAGGTTATCAATACGGCGATACTTCCTAGCACCACTGTAATTACAATATTTACGTTCAAATGGATAATCAGAGGTCGCTCTTTGCGTCTGGATATTTCTAGTACATAGTGTATTACCATATAAATCGATATCATCCATACTGCCTGAAACATCTAGCATCAGAGTGATGACTGGCAGCGCTTCTTGTGGACCTTTATATATTTCCAGGTCTCCATGGCGCTCAAGACTGGCGTATGCAGCACTACCCAGCATACCTGTTACCACAGCAACCGTTAGTGCTTTAAACTGCCATGAAGGGAATTTATTATCCGTATCTGCTTTCATATTGTTTTTCATAATATTCACCTTTGTATATAGGTCAGCTTAAACAACGCACACCGATGGGTTTAGACTTATACGCTTGCATTTGGGTATTAAAAGGCACATTGAGATTCTCAAGGCAAGCATCAATACTGCATTCTGCTTTGGTTTTCGACGCATCAGCTTCACATTCCGCCTTTAAGATATCAGTATTTACGCGAGTCAAACACGTATTAACATCGTTGTTCGATGCATTAGAGAAGGCCGGAAGTAATGAAGTGGCATATACTTCAAAATCAGCGCATTCAAAAGGCGACTGCCCTGTGGCTGATATCTGATCATCAGTCCAAGTCAGATCCCCTTCTTGGCTATATGGCTCGGCTTCTTTGACATCGCTCTTTGCAAACGTGATTTGGGTGACGGTACGGCTTTCACCCACATAGTCTGCTGAGTCACCAACATTGCAAAAGCCATCGTTTTTACCAGAGATATATCCTGTGCCATCTATGGTTTTTTCAGTGAGCTTGGTTGCATTGAAGAACCTATTGGTCTTAGGGCGCACACAGAAGACAACCTCTCTACCAACATACTGTTTGCCTGGTCTGGTGACATAGCCTCGGACATTATCTACACTTTTACCTTGACCTATAGAACGGTCTTCTTTTTCTAGCTTATTGAATGCCGCGTCAGTAGATTGAAACGTCAATTTATTGACTTGAGAAGCCGTAGCAAGCTTTAGATCTGTGCTACTACGTTGTATCGCTATAGCGCCCATCAAGGTTATTAAGATGAGTACTAGTAAGACGACAATCAATACTGCGCCTGATTCTGAACCCCTGATAGATGTGCTGTTAGAAGTATGAATCATGGCTTACCTCGTGCATTCCGAATGAGAGTAGTGGTTTCATATACGTTTCTGAGGTACTTGCTACCGCTATTAGCAACTGGATTCAACTGCTGATCACGTCTGTCGAGTACATTAAAACGCAAACTACTGTTTTCTTGCTTAGACACCGTTGGCGTATCCGAACGAATCAGTAATCCTACTTGAACACTTACTATACGCCGACCTGCTAGCGTCGTTGGGTCACTAGGCAAAGGCTGATAGACAAGAGCTAAACTCGTAGGGTCAGATGCAAAGTCGTCTTGAGCTGTAGTCCCTAGCAGTACTCTGAAATAATCTACGTTTGGTATGACAATAGTGCCATTCCCAGTAAAATCCGCTAAATCCGCTGAGACATCGATACCCGCTGTTGTTGCAAGCGCTTCATCATAGGTATATGTCAACGAAGCACATGCAAGACCGAGACTGTTCGGCGTTACCGTAGTATCATTGCGGACAAAATAACGCTCTACTACATAATCGTCTTTAGCGATTTCTTCGCCATTACAAGTGAACATATTGTCTTGATATGCTTGATATTGAATAGTGAGTTGATCGCTTTTAGTATTCGTCGTTAAATTACTAGCGCTGTTAGTTGGAGCATTAGCAGATAATATAGTCGTCGGTAGAGCACTACTACCGTTTTTAAGACCATTTAGATTAGACCCAGTCCATGTTGTTACAGTAGTACTATTAGGCGGCGTACCCGTCGTTTTCGTTGTACTAGTTGGTCTAGTTAAAACAATTCCACCCTGTGGTGTTAAATGATTGAGATAGTAGGCACTCGTTGTATTTGAGTTTGCGCCATAGTTGGCTCTACGCAGATGTTGACTGAAATCATCTATTCCAAATACCGTATTATTTTGAATCTGAGAGCCTGCTTTCTGACGATTATTATTTACACTAGTCGTATAAAAAATTTGCAATGCTGCAGCAGAGATCAAGAGCCCTAGTACCAAAGCTATCATCAACTCAATGAGGGTAAAACCATTTTGAGATTTGTTAATAAGAGAGGAGTAATTTAAATTATTCATTAAGTTATCTCCATAAACATGCAAGTGGCTCTTGGATGATAAGCCCCACCTAGTGTAATCGTAGTATCTGCATTAGTAACTTGAGGCGTCAAACAATCAACATCACCATCACTACCTATAGTTGGGGTAGTACCGCCCCAAGCACTGATGAGACACCATGAATACATAACATTTGTAGCGTCCTGACCACCAGTACTAGGACAAGCATGTAGATTTACTGTGAATCCATGATTGCCCATATCTTGCGTATAAATATAAGCTTCTGCTGCTGCCAGCTGAGCTGGGGTACATGCTGTGGTATCAGAACCATAAAGGCCGCAGCTAATAGCGGGTGCACTCGCAGTAGGCGTATTGATTGCTGTCTGATAGGCGGTAATTGCGGTTGGGTTTAGTCTAATCTTCTCACCCATATTACGCATCATGACAAGAGATTGCGTACGTTCAAGGGATTCATCAGTAGCTTTTATGGCTTGACCTTGCATTGCTGTAAAGCCAAGCATAGCAACAGCTAGGATGAGTAGCGACACCATCACTTCTATTAAACCAAAACCTTTTTGCTGTGTATTCATTAGCAATTTGTCCCTGAACATTCAAACGCTCTCTTTGTATTTACTCGAACTCTTTGGGTCGTAGCACCTGCTCTCGTATCTCTTATATCGATCGCTAGATTAACAGCGCCACCCGTTGGTGTTGTTATATTGCCTTCTTTGCTAATAGATAAAGTAGTGACTGTAGCAGGGTTAAATGTTAGTGAGCTATTACTACTTAAGTTATAGCTGGCAAGTGTATTGCCGTTATTGACTAGTGTAATTAAATCATTAGTGTCATCATATTCCCAAACAATAGTATTCCGACTTATAGCGCTTTCGGACTTTGCTCTTGCTATCGAAGTCTGGACGACAGTGGAGGTGGATTTCACTTGATTTTGTGCTAATTGAGCACTGACATTAGGGGCTGCAATACCGACAATAATAGCAAGCACGGCAATCGTTACCATCAGCTCAATCAGCGTAAACCCTGAGCTGGTCATTCGTAATTTTTGTGCTGCCTTATTTCTAGATGCGTTCACATCAAATCCCTATCTATAGCTGTCACTATCTTTGATAAATGCTAGGTCTGTCATAGTAATAATTACCGTACCTAGCCCTTCTAAATTCTATTCTCAGCTTATTATTTTTTTAACTATATTCATTAAAAAACATGCAATTTTTGTTCCAATAGAAACAGTCGTTATACAGTAACGATACTTTTTTTCACTATATTTATTGATTCAATCATTTAAAACGTTAGTCATGCTTATGATGTTTTATTTAAACGATAAAAAATCGAAATATGTAGGTAAAATTTGTCAATAATATAACGTTAAGGTAACATATTAGCAACATAATAGTTATTATAAATCAATGAAAGCAATTTTTGATAGGAATGGATTTTACGATTGACTGCCGTGCGCTAACGCATAGGCTGATAGGTGATATGGATTAGAGTTTTTAGAATTAATAACTGACAAGTCTGTATATTCACCGCTTAGAGCATGACCTAATGCTTGCAGGCTAGACCCTGTGGTCGCGACATCATCAAATAATAATAAGCGTTTAACCGGAGGGTTTTCGATTAACGCAAAGGCATTGTTTAAATTACCTAAGCGTTCGGCACGTGTCAGCCCTTGTTGACTAATAGTATCATCGATACGTTCTACTCCTTGCCAAAGTGGAATGTGCCAATGCTTAGACAGTTGCGCGGCTAAAATACTGACGGGGTTAAAACCTCGTTTAACTAAGCGTTGATCCGTCGTTGGCATCGCAACTATGACACTATTATCCTGATGACAGCCATGTGGCCTAGGTAGTTGACGCAATATATGTAGCAATAACGGCAACTTGGTCATATCTTCATGATGCTTGAAAGCACGAATCGCTTGCCGTATTGGATAATCGTAATAGGTCGCTGCTTGAATAGACAGACTAGTGCCTATAGCGATATCGACTTCAAAAGGTTTGGGTAGCCACGCAATACTGTGATGACAATGCGAGCAGAGCAAGCCGCTATTAGAACGGTTATTAACTTGCTGGCGCAGTTTAGTAAAGAATGAATAATTATTTGGCGGACTTGGTGAGGGATGAGTTGGTACGAGTTGTGATTGCGGAATACTACGATAAATACGGCATAACTGGCAGCGTATGTCTCCATACTCTGCCAGCCATAGTCCGCTTTGATAAGGCGCTAAATGGCGCATCGGACAATGCCTATAGACGCGCTTATATTAGAAACCTTTCCAATCGTTAAGCATGATACCAAAACCAATAGAGGTATTTTCATGATTATAATCAATAATGGATTCGCCATAACCTTGGAATAGCTGTACATAGGCATTGACGTTTTTGCTTAATGGATAGACATAATCGATTTGCGCGGCGCCTTTATTGGTGCTTGGGTTATAGCGTAAGGTACCGCTTATACTCTGTTGCGCAGGCAAGTCATATAAGAATTTGATATCACCATAGCCCATGTAATCCTCGATATCTGGATTGTCTTCACTGCTAGAGCTCTCGTTATTAACGCGAGCCCATAGACGCGGTACGACCGACAGCTTGCCCCACTCTGCTCCTGCCATGAGATACGCACGGTTCCACGAGCGTGATAATGGATCGTCTTGCCCATTAGAGTGATGAATTGCCCCCGCACCCAACATGCGTAAACGGCCACCAAAAGGCAGGTCGGCTGACACTGGCTGAGTTAAAAATATCTCAGGCTGATAGTCGGTCGCGCGAAATGGTCGCGAGTTGTCTTCGTTATACACTTGCCAGTGCGACTCTTGGGTATAACCGAACCACAAATCGGCACTGGTATCGAACAAATCTTCCATTACTTTGGTCTTTAAAGACAGCTGGAACTTTAGCTCAGCATTGCGCGTGTCGTTAGACGTTAAAGGCTCTGCAGGTTGAGACGGTGTATTTGGGCCTAAATTGGGATCGAAAGTATAAAATATCGGTAGTATATAGGTCGGTCGGTACGGTCTAGCAGTCCACTTTCCGCGCTCACTGTTTTTATCCAAATCATAAGATAAGCTTAGCGGAGTGAATTTTTCGATGTCCATTTGTGTGACCCCTACGCTTTCTAAGACCTCAGCTTCCCTTTGCGTCATTCCAACGGTGTCTAAGCCTTCTGTATCCGCTAGCTGACTGTCTGCGGCACCATTGGCTGTCCCATTAGCAATCGTCATGACGGTGCTATTTTCTTCCACAAGGACAACTTGTGGATTACCGGAAAGGGTGCTTTGAAACGTTTTTGCCAAATCTACTGGCTGTTTATTGGTGGTATAGCTTGGCTTTTTGCCTTCTTCTGCCACTTTATCAAAACAGGCCAAACGGGCAGCACTGGTCTGAACTTGGCTACATTCATAAAACAATCGTGCTTGCTCGGCGACGAAATCTTTACTTATGACTTTATCGCTTTGCGCGGCTACATTTGGACTTACGACGCGCTTATTGACACTTTTTGAGGACTTATCCGCTTCAGCCTCAGATGCGATATCCTCTACAGGCAAATCCTCATAAATTTCACCGCCATTTGCAGCGTGGCCTTGCAGCGTAAAACAAGTAAGCGCCATACCGACTGCTATCGTTAAATAGCGCTTAGGTAGTTGAGTGTTGGTATTCTTTCGTGCTTGGATAAACGACAAAGAGGTGCGCTGCGGAGTAATATGGGAAAGCATAAGTGTCCTTTATCTAACTGACATCATCGCCAGCAGAGTATATGAGATAATTAATGTAACCATTAGCATTAACGCTAAAATAGAATAAGAACTAACAGAAAATCAATGAATTGGGACATAAAAGGCAGCCATTACGTATGGTAAGGCTCCTTTAGCAATGTTGCTTTATTGTAATGAAAATATGTGCACTATACTAGCGTTATCGCTGCATAATACCAGTATGAATAATAAGACAAACAATGATAAGTGCCGCGAAAGCAAGACTTTAGTGCACAAATTAAACATGTTATTTAATAAAAGCAAAAAAGCCAACGCCCTAGTATTAAAGGACGTTGGCTTTTTTCTATTAAGAATAAAGAGATATTTATCTAAATGGCGTTATTGGTTTAGTGCCGTTAAGGTTTGCTCAAACTCTGAGCGCCCAATTTCACCAACTTGCTGATTGGTCAATTGACCGTCTTGATAATATAGCAAGGCTGGCGGACCAAATAATTTATAACGCGCTAAGATTGCTTTTGAGTCGGCTGTGGTTTCTGTGATATCCAGTCGCACCAACTGCCAATCTTGCATCTGCATTGGACGATTATGAAATAAATTCTTATCCATGATCCGGCATTCAACACACCAATCAGCGGTCAAATCAACAATGACTTTGGGGTTGGCGGCGATAATCGTATCGAGCTCTGCAAGGGTGGTGATATGTTCATCTGTCGCATTATTAACCATTGGCTGACCTTCCGTCGTTTGCATCATCGGCGCGGCACTCAAGGATGCCAGCGGATATAGGCTATCGTCATTACCTAATGCGGCACCAATGATTAAACAGGCCGCCCAAATACCAGCAATCAATCCTAGCGCTTGGGTTAGCATACGACCTTTACCCAACCAGCTCCACGCCCACATCGCAACGACCATAAACCATAGTGCCCACACCATAAGCATCACAGGAGAGATAAAGACGCGCTCAATCAATAACAGTGCAACGGCAAAGAGTAATAAAGCAAAGCCTTGCTTAACCCAGTTCATCCACTCGCCAGCTTTGGGCATGATTTTACCTTGGGTCGCACCGATTAAAATAAGTGGCGCTGATAAACCAAAGCCTAGCATAAATAAAGCGGCAAACCCAAGAAGCGGGCTACCAATCGTCGATACCGCAAGTAGCGCACCAAATAATGGCGCAGAAACACACGGCGATACCACGAGCGCGGATAAAAAACCGGCGATTAAACTGCCGCCCGTACTACCAAGTTTACTATCCCCCGCTTGGCTTAAGCCTTGCATTTTACTACTAATAAAACTCGGTAAACGGATGCTAAACACACCTAGCATATATAACGCCAGTAGGACAAAGACAATGGCAAAGCTAATCAAGATAATAGGGTTTTGCAGCCAACCGATAATACCTAATGACTCGCCAAACACGGCGATGACCGCACCCAAAATACCATAAGCCGTTGCGACACCAATAGCATAACTGCTGGTTAAAATCACACCGCGTTTCACCGTTGGGTTATCTTCGCGAGCAACAATATTGGCAACAATCGGCAGCATCGGTAACACGCATGGTGTCAATGCCAAGCCTAACCCTGCCAAAAATAATAATACTAATGCTAACCACGGATGAGAAGCCAAACCAAAAGGATCGCTATCAACCGCATTATTGCCAGTTACTGTATTTCTGTCTGTTGCAAAACTATCATTGGTCGAAGTACCAATGCTTGCTGCCTCACTTGTGATATTACCACCTATAATATCTTCATCTGCCCCAGAAATGGTATTGGCGTCATCAAGCTCTGCATCCAAAGCCTCATCATCTAACAAGGCATAATCAATTACCTCATCATCTGATAAGGTTTGCGCTGCAGCGGCATTATTAGAATCAGTTACACTTGTAGATAACTGAGCACTGTCTGCAACGCTTTCATTAGTTACAGAAGTCTTAGATGCAGAATTTGTAGCGGAAGTGCTAGCGCTATTTGCTGCAGTCTGTTGCGGCGCGGCAGCAATATTAACCGTGGTGTTGATTTTTTCAGGTGGATAGCACAGCCCTGCTTTGGCACAGCCTTGCCAACCAATCGTCACAGCAGCATTATCCAAGCTCTTGCTATTACTATTGGTCAAAATGGTAGTGGCAACCATATTGGTTTGATCAAATACCGGTACGCGCCCGAAGGTTGGATCATCGATTGAAATTGGCTTTTGGCTAAAGGTAAAAGGTGCAGCAGTAACACCCGCTGGTAGGGTCAGTTTAATTTTGTCTTTATAAACATAATGCTCAGGCGTAATGTCAAAATTAATCGCTAAGCGGGTGCCATTATTGGCAGGTTTGCTACTAGGGCTGACCTGAAAAGCCTGATCAACTGACAAAAACTTCGGTTGGGCAGCGCTTTTATTACCGAATAAATCACCCAGTCCTGCCGCTTGCGTAGACATGGAGGTCGCGCTCACTCCAGTAGCGACTAGCGCAGTCAGTCCCGTCGGTAAAAACCCGGTAAATAACGAGCCACTGGCGATAGTAAATGCTAATAGATACGACTTTTTGGAAGCACGAATCGTTACTTGCGACGAAGTTTTTTCTGCTGTCTTAATGGACATGAAACGCTACCTATTGATGACTAATATGCTATGTATTACCTATACTTGCTATGCTTGAATTGAAGCGCTATCTACTTACGGGATTATTTATTTACGCACCGTACCAATATTTACCGTGGTTTTTATTTTTTCTGGCGGATAGCATAGCCCCGCTTTGGAGCAGCCTTGCCAGCCAATAATAACTGGTACATTTTTGGCGCCTTTGCCATTATTGGTGGTCAACGTGGTGGTTGCGACCATATTTTTTTGCGTAAAGACAGGCACTTTACCAAAGGTTGGATCATCAATAGATACTGGCGACTGACTGAAGCTAAATGGCGTGGCACTGATACCCTTAGGAAAACTGACAGTGAGCTTGTTTTTATAAACATAATGCCCAGGCGTGATATCAAAAGTAATCGATAACTGCGTACCTTTAGAGGTCGCTTTGGTTACACTGCCCACTTGAAAGGCTTTATCAACCGGCAAAAATTTCGATTGCGCCGTATTATTATTGCCAAACAGCTCACCTAGACCTGCTGCTTGCGCGCTCAACGGCGTCATTGATAATCCTGTCATCAATGAGCTGCTCATAAGAGCAAGTGCCAGCAAATGAGATTTTCGAGAAACGCGTTTATTTATAACAGTTGCTGTTAAAGTAGCTGTTTTTATAGACATAGATAATTACCTCTGATGACGGACTTTAATGATGGCTTTTCATGACCACTTGCCATAAGCGCTGATTAAATCCTGACTGTTTTGGCGATAGTATGAATACCAGAGCATACAGTAATGATATTGCTGCTTATAATCTGTACTGATACTTATTTTAAGTTTTAATAAAAAATATCAACCAATAAAGCCTTATTGGTTGATATTTAGAGAGTATTAATACGGTCTTAAGCAATAAAAATTTAATTATTAGCAAATAACTGAATTCTCATTTCTAATGATTCTTCAGGCTAGCCTTATAGCTGAGCATAAATATCCGCATCTTGCCCTTCGCCGCCCTGCTGCCCGTCTGCACCTAACGAAAATAGATCATAAGGACGGCCTCCACTACCCGGCGCTACATACTGCATCTCATTTTCCCAACCATCGGTCGGATAGCCACCTTTGATATAACCACCATCAGGATAATTTTTGGCATCGGCAGGCGGGGTTGTCAGTGCTTCTAGACCTTGGGCAGTGGTTGGATAACGTGAATTATCAACCTTGTACATATCAAGAGCATTGGAGACAGTAGCAAGCGCCGTTTCAGTGGTTTTAACGCGAGCTTTATCACTTTGCCCGACCACTTTTGGCACCACCAAACCTGCAAGGATAGCCAAAATTACAATCACCACCATAATCTCAATGAGGGTAAATCCAGACTGGCTATTACGCATTGGCTGATGGCTACGCACTGTGGTTTTGCTATCGTCATTCATGATAGCTACAGGTGTTCGAACATTATCAATAACAGTCTGCGGCATTATATTTACTTGGTTTTTTTTAGTCATAATCATCGCTTTTATCGTCACAGTTATATAAGTGGTCAGGAGCGCTCAGGTAATATTAGCGTGGTCTTAATGAATATTGAATCGATTATCACTATAGACCATGATTTTATTTTTATCCAGCGCTGCGATTAGATTATCCTCACGGTTACTGATTTTGCCAATATAAACCTGACAAAAGCAGCAAACTTCACATAAGCGGATAATAAATAATGTAAAACCTTTAGAATACAAAGTGAAAGTCAAAGCAGATTGATGCTACCTACTATAACCCAATCCCTAAGCCGACTGAAGTATATACCCCATGTCCTCAACGATGTACAACAGTAAGCAAAGCTTAAGAAAGCTAGCACAGGATTTAGTAAGGTAAATAAAAGGAGAGTTTAAGTCGGATAAAAGTAGAATAAGTGCATTGAAGTGACTTAAAAATATAAAAAATGGTGTTTACTAACCTGCTAAGTCATTCATATTCACAATCGGTAGCATCACCGCCATCACAATAATCATCACCACCACACCCATGAGCACTAGCATTAACGGCTCAAGCAACGATAGCAAAGTACTGATAAAGTTGGTGGCTTCCGCTTCTTGCATGTTAGCCGCGCGGCTGAGCATGTTTTCAAGCTCGCCTGAGTTTTCACCACTTTTAATCATTTGTACCATCATCGGCGGAAAGTAAGTGGACTTGTCTAATTGACTCGATAAACTTGAACCCTCCGTCACCCTATCGGCTGCCGTAATAATGGTTTTTTGAATGTGTAAATTGGTCGTCACCGCCGCGCCAATATGTAACGCTTCAATTAGCGGCACACCCGAGCGCACCAATATCGCAAGCGTACTGGCAAAACGTGCGGCGTTAAGTCCTTTTGATAAGCGCGCCAATATCGGTAGCCTGAGCACAATACTGTCTATCGCTAATTTGCCCGCTTGGGTTTGGGCAAAACGATAAAATAAAAACGCTGCCCCTGCCAATACCAGTAGCATTAGCCACCACCACTGGGTAATAATATTGGATAAGCTCAGGACAATTTGGGTAATCAGCGGTAGCGCTTGTTCCGATTGCTCAAACACTTTAACAATCTTGGGTACTACAAAGCTCATCAAGCCCATAATCACCCCGACTGCCATCACCATCAGCACAATCGGATAGACCATTGCCCCTTGGATTTTCTTCTGTAGGGCAAAACGGTTTTCGGTGTAATCTGCTAATTGATTGAGAATTAGATCTAAGTGGCCAGACTTCTCACCTGCCGCAATGGTAGCAATATACAACGGCGGAAAACTGGCGGCTTGTTGCAGAGCACGCGCGAGGCTTAAACCTTCTAACACATGCGAGCGCACCGCAAGCATAAGAGATTTTATGTGGGTTTTTGGCGATTGTTTGGCGACCGCAGCAAGCGTTTCCTCTAAAGGAATACCGGCGGCAAGTAAGACTGATAACTGACGCGTCAGCAATGCCAATTCATAAGCAGAAGGTTTTTTATACCGGTTCTTGCTTTGACTTTGTCTATCATTGACAGCCGTGACTTCAACGGGCGTCCATTGTTTATCACGCAGCTGCTGGCGAACTTGGCGCGCAGAATCCCCTTCAAGTAAGCCTTTTTGGACACTGCCATGATCGTCTAACGCTTTATAATGATAAGCGGGCATAGCAGCGAATATCCTAAGGTGGTCAGTAAAAGGGGGATAAATCGAATTTTTAAAATAAATCTTGGAGAATTAATTATTTAGAAAAGCGGCGTAGAATCACTGCTATCCGGCATCAAGCCTTGTAATAGTAAAACATCTAAATGCTGTTGTTGCAGCTTTTTATCAAAATCATTGACCTCAGCTATCAGCATTCGCTCGATACGCTTGTCACTGGCAAAGACGCTTAACCTTGCACAAATAACCGCCAATTGATAAATACGTTTTTTGCAATAACCATCCAAACCTTGTAGCAGCCGCACCATATGCGGCGTCTCTAGACTGGCGTATTCATAGTCGCTCACGACCTGCTGACCCAACGCGGTAACACCATAATTGATAGACAGATGGGCGCAAAAATAGCAGCTAAATAAGTAACCAACCACATGACCGATATAATAACCACGATCATAAGTAAAGCTACTAACGCCAAAGTGCCCGAGGACGTAGCTGTTCAAACTGCCTTGATCCAAAATAGGCTTGTCATGCTTAAGCTTACCAACGGTAGCAAAGCGCAGGGGATTATGTCCATCCTGCGTTGTTAACTGCCAACCGGCGGGCTGCTGCGCGGGCATATGACGGACAATATCTTCGATAATATCATCGACCACATGCAGCTGCTGCCATAGCCGCTCTAGCCCATCGGTATCCATAAGACCACGTTTATCCAGCTGCTGCGCCAGTAAATATTGCTGATATTCTGCAAACTGTGTTTTTAGCGTTTGTACAAGATAAGTAGGACGGGTCGCGGCAGACGCCATATAGAGCTGGCGCGTGCGCTCATGCTGAGCGCGATAGAGTGCCACACGTTGAACGGCGACATTGGTATCGCTGTTAGTAGTATTTAGAGTTTGATGGGCAGATATTTGGCTAGCAGGTATTTGGTTGCCACTATTCACCCCAGCTTGTTCAAGCGGTAATTGTTTAGATGCCGATTTTTCAGATGCTAGATTTTCGACTGATAATTCATCAAAGTTATGCTCAGCATTTGGCAAAGTAAATAATGCCAACAATGCCGCTTTATCAAGCGTAGCCGTCACCTGACCTTTTTGCTTATTTTTTACCGTTCGCTGATTGTTTTTTACCTTACCTTTAACCTTTTTTTGATTAACGTCGTCTGTATTTGTAGTAGGCATGGCAGCGCCTTGAGTGTCATTTAAGGTTACGTTTGGTTTAGCGGTCGGTTCAGTCATAAAATACCATCAGCTGCAAAAAAACAACATTACCCAAGTCATATTAGCTATCAGCATAACATGGCTGTCATACCATGAGATTGAGATATAACCTGCTAAAAAATCAACGTATCAGCACATTTAGTCTTGGGCAATTAATTATTCTATAGTACCTGAACCTCAGTACATTGTCAGCTGTCCATCGCCGAAATACTGAGCATCAAAATCAGTGATAAAGGATGTTTCAAGCAGCGAAAAATTCTATCAATAATGAATATTGAATAAAAAAAGCGCTCAGGAAAATAAATAGCCTGAGCGCTTTTAAAAGATGTATAGGAGTTAAAATCTGACTAAGCGAGCATTTGTTGTTGATACTGCTGACGATAGGCTTTTGGCGAGACACCATAAACACGCTTAAAGGCTTGGCTAAAGGTCGAGTCTGAAGCGTAACCGACCAATTCACTGATACGGCTAATACTATTTTGCTGCAAACGCAAATATCGGGCGGCTAAGCGCAAACGATAATCCATCAAGTAGGTTAATGGTGGTATGCCGACCACTTCCTTGAAACGCTGTGCAAAGCTTGAGCGTGACATTCCTGCCACCTCAGCAAGCTTATGAATCGTCCAGTTTTTACTTGGCGATTCATGCATTGCTACCAGCGCTTTGGTCAAAAAGGGATCTTTCATGGCCATGAGCCAATTGTCAGTCGCTTCAGGCAGACTTTCAATATATATGCGCAGACACTCAATCATCATAATACTTGCCCAATGATTGATGACCGCAGCTTTGCCCATACGCTCGTGTTCAGTCTCTAACGTCAGCAGCCTAATCTCAACATCAATAACTTCAAACCGACCATCAGCTTCTTCGCCAATTTCAGGCAATATCGCTGGTAGCACGGACAATAAAGGCCGAATCATCGCCTTATCGTACTTACATTCAATCAGAATCAACGACGAATTGGGCTCACCGTCAAACTCACCTTGAAGATCCAGTGTATGCTTTTGACAATTTGCCAATGACTCATCTAACGGTGCAGCATTATCACCATGATGATTTAGCGCGTAACTGACATGCTTATGCGCACTTGGAACCATAATCATGTCACCGGCACGCACTTCTCGCGGACCATTGCCGACATCGATAGCAAAACCACCCGACATCACCAAATAAAATAAAATCGTATCTTGTCTTGTGATTGAATAAGACCAATTACCAACACCATTTAAACGATAATATTTCGTTTCGAATAAATGCACATTTTGTAGTAACACGCTCAGTGCGTCCATCCATCACTTCCTCAATAATTGGTACTCAATATAATAAATCTTAAATAATAGAAATAAAGCGCTTATCACTGCAAAATCTTTTAGAGTAATTCGGTAACAATTATAATTTTTATTTGATAGGCTTTTAGTTTCTTATAAATTCGAAGCAAAGAAATAAATAAAAATATTGAATAAATAATTTAATGTGACCACTGAATTTAATAAGGTTTAACAAATAATAGAAAATTGGCGAGCACATCTATCATAAGAAAAAAAGCGAAAAAAGGCTAGCAGACGCTGAGATAATTAAATGCCCAGGAAGTTTATAACTCATAAGAATTAAAGCAGCCGTATAGTTTACATAGCATAATAACTTAGAGAGCACATATTAATATTAAACAGACAGGCACGAAAAAATGCCAATGATGGCAAATGAGTTATTTTAATACTTTTGGATTTAATGAGGAAGGTAATGCAGAATAAAATATGGGGCGACTGATGGGACTCGAACCCACGACAACCGAGATCACAACCCGGGGCTCTACCAACTGAGCTACAACCGCCATAACTGTTGCCAAAAAAGGCAAGATTGACAGGCTAAATGGTGCGCCTGGCAGGATTCGAACCTGCGGCCACCTCCTTAGAAGGGAGATGCTCTATCCAACTGAGCTACAGGCGCTCTTAGAGGACTTTTATATATCTTGGCAAGCTTAGCATAGCAGAAACTAAACCATTATACATAAAAAAAAGCCTGTAAGGCTCTTTAAATAGATGGTCGGAGTGATAGGATTCGAACCTACGACCCTCTGGTCCCAAACCAGATGCGCTACCAAACTGCGCCACACTCCGAAATTCTCTATTATCACGATAGTTTGTTATCTAACTCGTTATCAGTAATACTGCTAACTTGTTAATGTTCCTCGCTATCGAGGTGCACATATTAAGGGGTAAAGCCGTTTGTGTCAACACTTATTTTTTATTATTTTCAAAGAATCGTTAAACTCTTTTAAAAACGTTAAATCTTAATGCAAATAGCGCTGACGCAACGTTGATTTTATCAACCATAATAGACACTGTCGTTTTCGACAGCGCTCATTATACTACATTTAAGTCCGGAAGCAAGCCGCCATTTATATCTCCAGTAATAACATTAAAAGGTATCAGCCATAATCTAGCGGCATTTAATGGCTTGTTAGCTGTTTTACGACAGTCTGTACTATCACCTTTATTACAAGCTTGCTGTCTAAGCTCAACGGGTTGCCTGCTATTATCCTGCACCGGATAAACCAACCATACTTGCTCTGCACGATAAGCCTGCGCATAACTGGTCAACTGATAGGCGTCATTGGCGCTAATAGCACAGGCGTGCGCTAGGTGCTTCCATTTCATATCAATCACGTGGCTATAGTGACCTGACCTCTCACTAATCTCTATATTACCTTGATTTTGAGTTTGACTTGGAATTAGCTGAGTATCATTGTCAGCAGCAGCAGCTGCTTTATATATCAATAAATCGGGACGAATAGACAGACACGCCTGCCCTTCTGCATCGTTTAGCCAGACACTTTGCGTTTGAAACAAAGGCTTATACGCCGAATTGGCTTGCTGAAACATTGTCGCGATACGCAGGCTTGCCCATTGCTCAAACGCTTGATTCATATCAATCAATAAACATAAAAGTGGTTGAGAGACGTTTTGGTTGGCTAGTGCATGCGAATTAATTCCATTTCCAGTATGGGTGGGAGATTGTTGCAATAGCCAATAAGCCAAATCTAATAACTGCTGCGCCGCTTGTGATTGCTGCTGAGATAAAGGCTGTAGCGCTAACTGGTGTTTTGCTTGCTGATATAGCGGCTTGAGCCGCTGCAGCTCATAACGACTTAGCACTGCTACTTGTTGCCACTGCTGTAATGACGGCAGTGACATTGATGTGGGAGATAGCGGTACAAGTAAAACCAGCGCACTTTTAATTAAGCGATTACTCAGCATATCTTGGCTCAGCACACTGCTCTCACAGACAAACTTATGCGGTTGCATACTGTTATGGCGAAGCTGTTCTTTAATCAGCAAGCGACCTTGTAGCGCTGCTTGGTTATGAACTTGCGCCTGATAGTGCTTAGTCGGTTGATAGTGAGCTAAACGCTGTACAAACTGCGCAATTAACCAGTCTGATAATGGTGGTACTTTAGTAGGCAGCGCCGCCAACTGAGTACTAAGTTGACCTAAGTTTTTTGTATTAGGGAGCTTGCTTTTAGATTGGCTACTATTGGTTAAGTCAACCAACATATCCTGTACCCATTGCCGCGTCTGATTAATAGCGCTAGATTTGGATGACTCGTATGGTTGCTGCGGATTGTGCTTGCTAGACATTTTTGCCATCAGCTTGGGTAATATCTCAAGCGCCATACCACTTGGTAATAAGATAACGCCAATATAATGGCCAACCTTTAGCTGCCATTGTCCCTGCTGGCGTTTAATACTAAAAACAGCATACTCTTGCGCCATTAACCAATGAAAATCCGTTGCGTGTGCAAAATCACGCGCCGTCAAACGCTGGTGTTCAAACACCGTAATAATATTAGCATCAAGTGCAGCCGCATTGACGTTATTAGTAATATTAGTAATATTAGCACTACTAATACTGCTACCTATCGCTTTACCCTCAGACTGTAATATTCTACTCATCACTAGCTAGCAACCTTGTTAATATAAACGCTGATAGACAAACGGCTTTGTAAACTCAGCGCTGTTACCTAGTAAATCAGTATTAATTTTATAACTGCCCGTACTCATAGACTGACCGAGAAAGGACTGCTGTCCTGCAAACAGCTGATTCGGACTATTTGGATTAACCGAATTATTTGCATCATTATTGATGAGCGCTTGGCTATCTTGTATAAACTGCGCACTTATCGGCTGCTGCTCATCTTGGAAGATATATTGCAAAATAGTGACTTGCCCGCCCGCGGCTTGCGCCAATTGCGGAATGATTTGTTCAATAAGTGCCGTTTGCAATTGCTCGAGACTATCTACCGACCATAAAAATGCATGACCTAGTTGCGCCTCTGCCCCTAGCGTTTGCGCGATGCGATTATTTAAGCCGGTTAAAATTTTCGCTAAATCTATCACTTCTGTCGGATTAGCTGTTTTTGAATGAAGCGCTTCTGAATTATCAGCTTCTAAGTCTTGATTGATATGAATAATAGGTAACAATTCAGGCTGCGGCGGACAGTCAATAAAGCGGAAACGCCGACGTAATGCCATATCAAGCGGCGCTAATGAGTGGTCTTGGGTGTTCATCGTGGCATAAATATCAACGTTGGCAGGAACGCTAAAGGTACGCCCTGAATAAGCCAAATTAACCGTCATTGCGTTTGTCATGCCAGCACGTTTGTCTGTTTCAACCAAACTTAACAGCTCACCAAAGACGCGTGAAACGTTAGCCCGATTGATCTCATCAATTAGCATCGCATAACGCTGATCAGGGTCATTAGCAGCGCGTTGGCACAACTTTAAAAATGCGCCATCTTGAATGGCATAACTCATTTGAGTCGAGCTATTCGCTACATGATTGGGCACCGTCATCACAGGGCGGATACCTTCGACAAACTCTTCATAACCATAAGCCTGATGGAAGCTAATCATACTAAAGCGCTGTTGGCGAAACTCTTGATTCTGGCTATTATTCTCACGCTGCGCCTGCTGAAACTCGGCTAATTGCTGCGCTAAGTCACTTAACAAATCCATGCTTTCGGGGAGCAGATACCATGCGCCGCTATTATCTTTATCAAAATAGGCTTGGCTGGCTCGATTTTTATAACTCACCGTTTGTGATCTAGCAGGCGTATGCATTTGCAGCACAGACCAAGCAGTATTGCTTAAGTTTTTATCACGCGAATTTTGCGCCGCTTTACTAATAAAAAACTCATGACTGACAACTTCCGGCACTTTAACCAAGTCCTGTTTTTTAGATTTAAAATCTAAAAATATTAAGCAAACGACATCACGCCAGCTTAATTCATGCAGCAACTGTCCCAATAAATCCTTGTCATTTATCCTTGGCAAATAGTCGGTATATTGCTGCGAGATTTGTAGCAAGCGATAGGTTTTACCCGTACCAGCGACGCCTGTATAAATGATATTGGTCGGTTTTTGAGGAGACATATCCGGCACAGCCTTATCCAGTATTAAAAAATTACGGCAATGATACTTCAGCACTTCAGTCATATGAAAGTCTAGCTATTATAACGTGGCTCTTTTGCATTAAATGACCTAACGCTCAGTGATGTTGTTTTTATTAAAACCACTTTTAGCAACGTTACTGATAATATTTATTGCGAATATTTAAGATATCGTTACGTTAGTCATATTTTATAAGCGCAGCAGTTCATGTTAATAATAGTAGCGATACGGCGCTTAATGTACCATAGTTAGAAATTGACTAAGTTAGAAATGCGCCAGCGTTAAAATAGCTGCTAGGATAAAGCTTATTATCTCATTCATTCAGCGCTCATTTTCTAACCATCCATGAATTAACCCAGTTGGCTAGCCTAATGAACCAGCTTCGTTAATTAATATGATTAAACCACTCCAAATTGAGGAATGTTGTATGTCAGGATTATTAAAAAAACTCCCTACCAAGCTGACCAATAAAAGAGCAGTCAAAGTAGCTGACAACACAAGATTGCCAGTCGAAAAACCAAATAGCACCTTAAAACCCATCAGCAACCAATTTACCAAGCTGCTATCTGTCACCAAGTATTTACCTGCGGGTGCGCGCGCTAGTATTTTATCGAAGGCCTTTGGTAAAGTGGTGCCGTACGTGGGCACAACGGGTATCTATTATGAAACCGTGAATCCCAATCAAGTGGTGGTCAGCTTAAATAATACCAAAGCGGTACAAAACCATATTGGATCCGTCCATGCCGTTGCCATCACTTTACTTGCTGAAACGGCAACAGGGTTTATTTTGGGTTTAAACCTACCGTCTGACCGCGTATTATTGATTAAATCTTATTCAGTAAATTTTTATCGTCCGATTAAAAAAGGTCAAATTGCCGCCGTGGCGTCATTGTCGGATGAGCAGCGCTTGGATATTTTAAATACTCCAAAGGGTGAGATGGTGATACCTTGTGTGATTCATGACCGTGAGTCGGATAGCGACCGTGACCCAATCGTGGTTGAGATGACGTGGGCTTGGATACCCAAATCTGAATTAGAAGCGCGCCGTCAAGGTAAAGCTTCTAAAGAGTTAGAGAATAATCAAATTGATAATGAAAAAACTGAAGATGAGCCATCTGAACACAAACAACCTAAAGCCGAGCAATCTGAAAGTGAAGAAAATAGCCTAACATCTACGCAAGAACTCGAGAGCAATTAATTTTAATTTGTTAAAGAATTAATTAGCTACCAAAAAATGGATTTAAGAAACACTACTATAATAAGGAGACAAGCATGTCTATATATATCAATAAATTGACTACTAACCTATCTAAAGCGGTGCTGATTAGCGCCTGTTCATTAGGCTTGGGTTTTGCCGTTACTGCCAATGCAGCGCCAACGACTAATAATGCAACCATCACCAAATCTAGCCCAGTCTTTCTCGGTGATGGTGGCAATTATCCATTTTCAGAAGCGGTACGTGTCGGCGATACGCTCTATATGTCAGGACAGATTGGCTTTAAAGACGGTAAATTGGTCAAAGGCGGCGTAAAAGCGGAAGCAAAACAAGCACTCGATAATATCAATGAAACCTTATTAAAGTACGGTTACCAAAAGTCAGATATCGTCAAATGTATGGCGATGCTGACCGATATGGATGACTTTGATGACTTTAATAAAGTCTATAAAGCAGAATTGACTAAGCCTTACCCTGTACGCTCAGCCTTTGGCGTCTCAGAATTGGCAGCAGGCGCAAGCGTTGAAGTTGAATGTATCGCCGCGAAATAGCAGCGCTATTACAAATAAACCAAACTGATTTTTTCTATTACGCGGTTATTGAGCCAATTGTCCTGACTTTTGGCTCAATAACCGTTTTGCTTTATACAATCGTTTTTCTTTATACAATCATAGCATCATCAGTTAGGGCGCTTTCTTTGGTTACCCTCAGCACTTCTTCTAACGTCGTCCGTCCCTCTATGACTTTGCGCAGTCCATCAGTACGTATCGATGGTGTCTGCTGACGGGCGTATTCTTCTAGCTCGTATTCAGCAGTATTGCTATGAATCATACGGCGCAAGGTATCGTCAATCGGCACCACTTCATAGATTGCCGTCCGACCTTTAAATCCCGAATTATTACATTTATCACAGCCCACTGGTTTCGGCAGGTTAATTGCCTTTGCTGTTGATTTTTCAGTACCCGTACTTGTAGCATTTGAGGATATACCAATTTCAGTAAATAATTTGGCCTGTTCGTTATCAGCAGCCTGCCAACCATGACAATGTGTACATAACGTCCGTACCAAGCGCTGAGCGACGACACCAATCAGCGATGACGATAATAAAAATGGCTCTACGCCCATATCTTGCAAACGCGTGACCGCCCCAATGGCGGTATTGGTATGCAGCGTCGATAACACCAAATGTCCTGTTAACGACGCTTGTACGGCAATCTCAGCGGTCTCTAGATCACGAATTTCACCAACCATCACCACGTCTGGATCTTGCCGTAGCATGGCGCGTAAACTCTTAGCAAAAGTCATATCGACCTTGTTATTGACTTGCGTCTGCCCAATACCATCGAGCTGAAATTCAATAGGATCTTCCGCAGTTAAGATATTGCGAGTTTGGTCATTCAAATCAGTTAGCGCCGAATATAAAGTGGTAGTTTTCCCTGAACCCGTCGGTCCGGTGACCAATATAATGCCATGTGGCCGATGGATTAAGCGCTTAAGCTCGCTGTAGTCATTATCAGAAAGTCCAAGATAAGTCATATTCAGACGACCCGCTTGTTTATCGAGCAGGCGCATTACTACCCGCTCGCCAAAGCTTGATGGCAGCGTTGATACCCGCACATCGACCTCACGCCCTGCCAATCGTAAGCTAATACGCCCGTCTTGTGGTACGCGCTTTTCGGCGATATCCAATTTGGCCATTACTTTGATACGTGAAACAAGTAACGGCGCTAATTGGCGTTTTGGGGTAATAATTTCTTTTAGCTCTCCATCGACACGGAAGCGTACGACTAAGCGCTTCTCAAAGGTTTCAATATGAATATCTGAAGCGTTTAAACGTATCGCTTCCGACAACAACGCATTAATTAAACGAATAATCGGCGCATCGTCTTGTTGGTCCATCAAGTCTTCCGTTTCAGGAACGCTATCTGCCAAGCTATCAAGGTCAGGATGGTCTTCAAGTCCAGCGGCGATATGCTGCGACTCACCCGTATTACCAGCATAAGCAGCATTCATACGTTTTTCGAAGTCATCGGCGCTGATACTTTCGTAATTTGGTACACCGCGCACGCCTTGCTGTTGTAAAAACCGCACCGCTTCATTAATTGCGGACAATGGCGTGGCTTTGGTCAACACCAGTGTCGGCGGCAACTTGGGATCAATAGCAAGAATGGCCAAAATTTGATGACGTTTTGCAAAACTGTACGGCAGCTGCAGCATAAAGACGACCTAGTGAGTGACAAATTTAAAAAAGAACTTATAAAATAACTTTGAAAGTGGCTTTGAAAGTGGCTTTGAAAACAGCCTTGAAAACACAATCTAATACATGCTAAAAAGTACTGCTGACTTTACTCTTTCAAGCCACCTGCTCAAATCGTTAAACTGGGTAAAGATTGTCAGTAAGCGCGCATGAGTTTGTTATAATAACATTTTGTTTTACGCAAGTAGCAAGGCTTTGATGTGATTTATGACTTTGCTGTTTAGGCAGTTATAATATTAGCATTTAGCATCGCAGGCATTTAGCCCCATAACGCCTATTTATGTTTTGCCTCTGCTACTATTTGATAAAAATTCTTATTCACCACAGTAATAACCTTGTTAGTCACCTTTGTTCGCCCGCTATTAGGATTACCCTTATGTCACAAGCCGCAAATTCTACTGCCAATCCAATGCCACTGATGTCACCTTCGCCAGATTCCCTTTTACAAGACACTTTTACTGTTGGCAGTCGTACTTTTTCTTCTCGATTGTTGGTTGGCACTGGTAAGTATAAAGACATGGCTGAAACGGGTGCTGCTATTGGTGCCTCAGAAGCTGAGATTATCACCGTTGCCATTCGCCGCACCAATATTGGTCAAAATAGTAATGAGCCGAATTTATTAGATGTCATTTCACCGGATAAATATACTATCTTACCAAATACAGCAGGCTGCTTTGATGCTGAAACCGCGATTCGTACGTGTAAGCTTGCTCGTGAGCTATTAGGTGGCCATAATCTGGTTAAGCTAGAAGTATTGGGCGATGAAAAGACTCTTTATCCAAATGTAATAGAAACTTTAAAAGCGGCAAAAGTATTAGTCGATGATGGCTTTGAAGTCATGGTTTATACTTCAGACGACCCTATTGTCGCTCAAGAATTAGAGAGCATGGGCTGCGTGGCAATTATGCCCCTCGGTAGCTTGATTGGCTCTGGCCTTGGTTTGCTCAATCGCCATACGCTCAGCCTCATTATCGAAAACGCTAAGGTGCCAGTATTGGTTGATGCTGGCGTCGGTACCGCTTCTGATGCAGCGATTGCTATGGAGCTTGGCTGTGATGGCGTGCTGATGAATTCAGCCATTGCCAATGCTCAAAATCCAGTCTTAATGGCGCAGGCCATGAAACATGCTATTTGGGCAGGACGTCAGGCTTTCTTGGCAGGTCGTATGCCGATGCGCAAAATGGCTGCCGCCAGCTCGCCGCAGACCGGATACTTTTTTCAGTAGCTTTTTAGCTTATACTTTTTAGTCTTAAACTTTTAAAACCCAGCCTATAAATTGCTTGATCTTATAACCTTAAACCGCTAAAAATATGGATTATGGCATAATTAAATAATAAAAGTCCCTTGACCCATACTTTTTATATTAAGATGTTTTTGTGACTACTTTTAGGTTTTTAGTCGCTTTTGCCAAATGCTTTACCCTTGCTTAACTGAATACTTATTTATTATTGCTATTTTTCATTCATCGTCATAAAAGGATTTATTATGCGACTTCTCACAGCAGTCGACCAGTTGTTCTTACTTCTTGAGTCGCGTAAACAACCCATGCATGTTGGGGGTCTATTCCTATTCGAATTACCAGAAAATGCGGATAACAGTTTTGTCTGTCAATTGGTCAAACAGATGCAAGAGTCTGAGGTGCCGCCAACGTTTCCTTTTAACCAAGTGCTTGAGCATTTGATTTTTTGGAAAAAAGACAAGCACTTTGATGTTGAGCATCACTTGCATCATGTCGCATTACCAAAGCCCGCCCGTGTACGCGAGCTTTTGATGTATGTATCAAGAGAGCATGGTCGTCTACTGGACCGTGCGATGCCGCTGTGGGAATGTCACGTCATTGAAGGTATTGAGCCAGAAAGCGAAGGCGCTCCTGAGCGTTTTGCCTTATATTTCAAAATTCATCACTCGCTGGTTGATGGCATCGCTGCTATGCGTCTGGTCAAAAAATCCTTGTCACAATCGCCCAATGAGCCGGTTACTTTGCCTATTTGGTCACTAATGGCACGCCATCGCAATCAGATTGATGCTATTTTGCCCAAAGAGCGCTCCGCTTTGCGCATTCTTAAAGAGCAAGTATCTACGATTAAGCCTGTGTTCACAGAATTGCTAGATAATTTTAAAAATTATAATGATGACAGTTATGTCAGTACCTTTGATGCGCCTAGAAGTATTTTAAACAGACGCATCTCAGCATCGAGGCGCATAGCGGCACAATCTTATGATATTAAGCGCTTCAATGATATTGCTGAGCGCATTAATATTAGCAAAAACGATGTAGTGCTTGCGGTTTGTGCAGGTGCAATTCGGCGTTACTTGATTTCAATGGATGCGCTACCCAGCAAACCGCTGATTGCTTTTGTCCCTATGTCTTTACGTACTGATGATAGCGTAGCGGGCAATCAGCTATCATTTGTCCTTGCCAATCTAGGTACCCATCTGGATGATCCATTGAGTAGAATCAAGCTGATTCATCGTAGTATGAACAATGGTAAACGCCGTTTTAGACGTATGAATCAAGCACAAGTTATTAATTACAGCGTGGTGTCTTATGCATGGGAAGGGCTTAATCTGGCAACCGGTCTCTTTCCTAAAAAACAAGCATTTAACCTGATTATCTCGAATGTACCTGGTTCGGAAAAACCACTCTATTGGAACGGCGCACGTCTGCAGTCCTTATACCCAGCATCCATTGTATTCAACGGTCAAGCCATGAATATTACTCTTGCTAGCTATTTGGACAAGATTGAATTTGGGATTACCGCTTGTAGTAAAGCGTTGCCGCACGTGCAAGATATGCTGATGTTGATAGAAGAAGAGCTGCAGCTGTTAGAGCGCACCAGTAAAGAGCTTGAATTCCAAGGTATTACGGTTGAAGATAAAAGTGACGATAAAGGTAATAACAAAACAAAAAAGCTGGCTCCATAACGGAACCAGCTTTTTGATATCAATTGTCTCAATAAGTATAACTAGATGGTGCTTAAAATGTATCACCCCATGCTGGGACAACCACTTGCATCAAAGGTTTTAATAACTTGATATTACATGCGAAAATAGAACCTGAGGTCATAGAGTTGTGCGCGCCTGTATGGTCAACGACTACACCGCGTGCTTCGGTCACGATAAGCTCACCAGCAGCGATATCCCAAGGCTTAATAGACATCTCAAAATAACCGTCAAAACGACCAGCCGCTACGTAGCATAAATCAAGCGCAGCTGAACCTAAACGACGAACCTGACCGCCTGCTTCAGAGATTTTCTGTAAGCTCTCAAAATGCTGCTTGGCATAAGAGATAACTTCACCATTGCGTTTACGCTCAAGCGGATGACCGGTGGTAAATAAGCCACCATCAATCGTTTTACGCTCGCTAACATTGATACGGCGTTGGTTTAAGCGCGCGCCTTTACCACGGCTGGCAGAAAACATCTCATCACGGACAGGATCGTAGATGACGCCGTGTTGGGTGACCCCTTTATGCTGCACCGCGATAGATACGCAAAACTGCGGCACACCATGGACAAAGTTTTTGGTGCCATCTAACGGATCAATAATCCAGCACCAATCAGCATCTTCGCCGCGACCTTCTTGCATACCAAACTCTTCACCCAAAAACGAGTGATTTGGATAGCTGGCTTTAAGCGTCTCAATCGTCAGCTCTTCACTGAAACGATCAATGCGGGTAACCAAACCATCAAGCCCTTTTGACTCGATATCTAGCTCGATTTTGTGGCGATTTTGATGCGCATATAAAATCTCTTTACCGACTTTTTCAGCAGCACGCGCTGCGATGACGACCATGGGTTCCATAAATAACCTATTTGCTTGATGAATGAATACTACTTAAGAGATGTAACTTATAAAATGTACGAAAAATAAAATCTGCTTCAAAACTGGCGCATAGTAATAATTAATAAAACCCCATAGCCGCCTAGCAAACCAAATATATGGTTGCCAGCAGTTGTACCGCCCAAGTTGTCAAATAATTCACACCTACGGCAAGTAGGCGAGGTCTAAGCAAGAAAACAGACATGCTTTATTTTTCAATCGGCTATTTTAGCAATTTTTCATAGATTATAGTGTTTTATTTTAGCAATTGCTGGAGCTGACTGACGACCCCTACAACATCTAGACCACAATCAGCCATTTGTTCCGCTGGCGAACCATGGGCGATAAAGCGATCAGAGATACCGATATTACAGATAACTGGGTGGCTATTTTTGAAGGTTGGCGATTCGTTAAGTAAATACTCATTTACCGCACTGCCCGCGCCGCCCATAATCATATGCTCTTCTAGGGTCGCAATATGGGTGATGCCTTGCTCGATTAAGGTCTCAAGCAAATGGGTATCTAACGGTTTTACCCAGCGCATATTCACCACATGTACCTGACAGTCCGATTCTATATTATCGTTAATCAGGCTTTCTGCCGCTTGCTGAGCAGCTTCAACCATAGTACCAAAGGCTAATAACGCCAATTTATTAGCTGCGTCATCTTGACCTAATACCGACTCTACTACCGCTTTGCCAATAGGATAAACTTGTGCTGGCTGAGTAATGACTGCGCCTGTACCAACACCGCGCGGATAGCGTACTGCTGTACAGCCTTGATATTCATAGCAAGTATTAAGCAGATGGTAGCATTCGTTTTCATCTTTTGGCGCGGCAATCAGCATATTAGGCACGCAGCGTAAAAAAGCAAAATCGAATACACCTGCATGGGTTGCACCATCTTCCCCGACCAAACCGGCGCGATCGATAGCAAACATCACATCAAGGTTTTGTAGAGCGACATCATGAATCAGCTGATCATAGCCGCGCTGCAAAAAGGTTGAATAAATTGCGACGATAGGTTTGACGCCTTGGGTTGCCATGCCACCTGCTAAAGTTACGGCATGTTGCTCAGCAATCGCCACATCAAAAAAGCGCTTCGGGAATTGACGCGCAAACTCAATCATTCCCGAGCCTTCTTCCATCGCTGGGGTAATGGCAAGCAGCTTATGGTCAATGGCGGCTTTGTCACATAAAAACTGGCCAAATACTTGCGAGTACTTTAAAAGCGGTTTGCTTTCTTTTGGACTGTCTTCTACCGCTTCATTTTCAGCAGGTAATTTACTAATAGCATGATATCCAACTGGATCTAATTCAGCAGGCGCAAAACCTTTACCTTTAGTGGTATAAATATGAACTAAAACAGGGCCTTTTAATTGCTTGGCAAGCGATAGTACGCGCAGCAGCTCAGGAATATCGTGCCCATCAAACGGACCAAAGTAGGTAAAACCAATCGCCTTAAATAAATTATCTTCTAACTGTGGGACATCGCGCAGCTCTTTATGACGCTTACGGCGGTCAAAGGCTTGCATAACAGGACGCTTACACAGTATTGGCTCGCCTGCATCAGAGATATCAACCTGATAGCCTGATTCCCACAACGTCGCTAAATGCCGCGAGAAGCCACCGATAGAGCAAGATATTGACATATCATTATCATTTAAAATCACGAGCAAATCAGCATCTTGTTGTACGGCGTCATTCATCGCTTCAAAAGCCATGCCGCCGGTCATCGCGCCATCACCGATAATACAAGCAACCGTTTGCGCAATGTCTTGATAACGAAGCGCCAAGCTCATGCCCAAAGCTGCTGAGATAGACGTTGATGAATGTCCAACCCCAAAAGTATCGTAAACCGACTCGGCGCGTTCTGGAAAAGCAGTCAAACCGTCTTTTGAGCGAATGGTGCCAAGCTTATCACGGCGACCAGTCAGCACTTTATGAGCATAGGCTTGATGACCCACGTCCCAAACAATCTGATCTTGCGGCGCATCTAACAGATAATGCAGCGCAATGGTCAACTCAATCACACCTAAATTGGCCCCGAAATGACCGCCACTTTGACCCGCTGAATAGAGCAGAAAAAGCCGTAGCTCATCCGCCAAAGTGATTAGCTGACTTTCGCTAAACGTCTTCAAGTCGATCGGTGCGTCTACCTTATCGAGTAGCGGCGTATGCGGACGCTCACGCGGAATTGCTGCATATGTTTTTTGCAGGTTTGATAGCGATGCAGCAGAATCAATGGCTGACGCAGATAATGACTTAGACTGTGGGGAATGAGTTGACTGCTGCATAAAACGTACGATACCTACCAATCTGCTGACAAGATGCGACCTTAGACAGTGGCTATCACTAGTAATAATCTAAGTGGCGTTAATAATAGTGCTGACATCATAAACGGATAAATGCCATCGACTATATGTTTATTAGTACAGCCTTTAATATAACTGTGAATAACGAAAAATACGCCATTCAATATAAAGCGCTAGTTTTAATCTTATAACGCTAAAGGCAGTTATAAAGATGGTGACCAATGCTGTTATAAATCCTGATGCTGCTTTATGACAATGTTTGATAATGATGCTTAATGATTTTGCATACATATCCGACCTTGGTGACGACATAGTAATGTAAGGGCAAAGACTTGTCACTGTATCCGTCAAAATAGTATGGCATAATAGCATTTATTTTTAATTGTCGCTTTAATCATCTTGCGCCGTCTGTGAACTTTGTGTGTTTTTCTAATAAATATCAGCCGCCTGCTATTTGAATCAGCAGCGCTTAGGCGATACCTTAGTTATTATTGTAAAGCTTTAACAAATATGAAAAAGCTTAAACAGACCTCTAGCGCCATGATGATCGGCTTATGCAGGACATTAATGTCATATCAATTTATTACTACTGCCAAACTACCTACTCGTCACGGCGAGTTTGATATTCATATTTTTGAAAATGACGATGGTCAAGAGCATGTGATGCTGACCGTGGGTTTACCTGTGGTAAATCAAACTGATGTTGTAAATCAGGCTGATACGGCGCTAAACCAACAAGGCGCGGCGCCAGCAGAGCCTCTCATCCCGCTGATACGTATTCATTCTGAATGTTTAACGGGTGATGCCTTTAGTTCATTAAAATGCGATTGTGGTCCACAGCTAAACACTGCCATGCAAGCGATACAAGAGACTGGCTGCGGGGCGATATTATATCTGCGCCAAGAAGGTCGCGGGATTGGTCTGACCAATAAAATCCGCGCTTATGCCTTGCAAGATCAAGGCCATGATACCTTAGATGCCAATCTCATGTTAGGCTTGCCAGCTGATGCGCGCGTTTATGATATGTGCGGACCAATGCTTGCCCATGTCGGCGTCGACAGCGTACGCCTGATTACCAATAATCCCGATAAAGTCGCTTATTTAACGCAGCATGGTATCGATGTCGTTGAACGGGTGCCGTTATTGGTTGGGGTCAATGATATGAATGCTGAATATCTAGCGACCAAACGCGATCGCATGGGTCATCTACTGGATAAAGACTTCAATACTGCCTTACACCTTAATAAATAGTAAATAATTAGATATTTTATGAGTATGCCAAATATAGAGAATAATACCAATCCTTTAATAACAGATTCAGTGTCAGATTCAATTACGGCACCGACCCATAATGACATTATGCGTGTCCGTGAGTTTTTGGTCGATTTGCAAGCGCGTATCTGTCAAGCCTTAGAGGCAGAAGAGCGCGATGGCAGTAGCCATAGTCAACCTGCCACTTTCGTTCCTGATGATTGGGAACGCTCTGAAGGTGGCGGCGGTCGGTCGTGCGTCCTAGCAGATGGTGAAGTGATTGAAAAAGCAGGCGTGATGTTCAGTCATATCCATGTGCAGAACTTGCCCGCTTCGGCAACGGCTCGCCATCCTGATATCGCTGGTCGTAAAGCGCAAGCCATGGGCGTTTCATTGGTGGTGCATCCTAAAAATCCTAATGTTCCGACCAGCCATGCCAACGTGCGTTTATTCATTGCCGAAGCTGAGGGCGAAGACCCCATTTGGTGGTTTGGTGGCGGTTTCGATTTGACGCCATTTTATCCGGTACTTGCTGATTGCGTGCATTGGCATCAGGTCTGCCATGACCTCTGCGCTCCTTTTGGTGACAATATCTATCCTGATTTTAAGCAATGGTGTGATGAATATTTCCATCTGCGCCATCGTGATGAGCAGCGTGGTATCGGCGGTTTATTTTATGATGACGTCAATTTTGAGAGTCGTGGGTGGGATTTTGAAACTTGCTTTAAATTTATGCAAGCGGTCGGTAATGGCTATCTTGAAGGTATATTGCCCATCTTTGAGAAACGTAGAAATGTATGCTACACCGAAGCACAGCGCGAGTTTCAGCTATATCGCCGTGGACGCTACGTTGAATATAACCTTGTTTATGACCGCGGTACGTTATTTGGGCTACAAAGTAATGGACGTATCGAATCTATTCTAGTCAGCATGCCACCGCTTGCCAGCTGGCATTATCGCTTTGAGCCTGTTGAAGGGTCACCTGAGTTTGAGCTAACCGATTTTTATCTAAAACCCCGTGATTGGTTGACTTTGTAATCATCATTGGCATAATAAACCACAGATGGTGTTAATTTCTGCATTAGTCATAGCTATTTTTAATGTATATAAGCTATAAAATAACAAGGGTCAGCGATAGATGCTGACCCTTGTTATTTAAGCAACAGCTATATGGATTACAAACTACCTATTAAGCAGATATAGTCGTCTTTAATATTTAAAACAACAACATAACATTTATTTTAATAGTCGCAATTTAATCAGGTGGCGAGCATGAAGATGCTACGACACCTTTTTATTAGCCACGTATAAAGGAGTAATACAGATGGCACAGGTTTCTAATAACAAATCATTTAAGTCTATCGTCAGCATCACGTTAATGGCAGTTGCTCTAGGTCTGACGGCTTGTAGTACGCCAGTTGACCCTGACGTTAAAGCGCGTCAAGACAGCATGAAAAGCTGGGGCGATGCAATGGGTATCATGGGTGATATGGCTGAAGCACCAGATACATTTGATGCCGAAGTATTTAAAGAACAAGCGGCATTTTTGGCGAAGGACTCTGCCAGCCCTTGGAGCCATTTTGAAAACCAAGAAGCCACTGGTAACGCCACTGAAGCGGTTTGGAGCAACGTTGATGGTTTCCGTACTGAAGCAGATAACTTTCAAAAAGCCACTGCTGAATTAAACACCGTAGCACAAACAGCGACCAGTATCGATCAGGTTCTGCCAGCATTCGGTCAAGTAGGTGAAAGCTGTAAATCATGCCATACTGATTTTAAAGTGAAAAAAGACTAATTAGCCTTTGCTATTAAATATAAAAAGGCCGCTATAGTTACTATAGCGGCCTTTTTTATTGGTAATTTTTGAGATACATAAACTTGTTTCGATAAAGTTTATTAATAGGCTTATCAAACTTTCAGGAAAACTAGCCCATTAAATCTGCTTGCACGATTTCAATCCAATAACCATCAACGTCTTTGATGAAGACAATATTTTTCATACTACCCTCATCTGGGCGTTTTTTAAACTCAACGTTATTTTCATCGAACCAAGCAACCGCTTCATCCAAATTCGGCACACTAAAGCAGATATGACCAAAACCTTGCGGTTCACCATTGCCATCATGATAACTAAAGTCTGCTTGGGTTTCGGTACCGTAGTTATGAGTGAGCTCTAAAATACCGCGCTGACGGAAAGCAAAAATCTCTAAATCATCACCAGCTGGCAAGTTTTCACGCTCGCTTTCAGTCAGCTTGGCTAAAAAGTACAAGTCAAAACCCATCGCTGGGAATTTTTTCACCGCCAATAATGTCATTCCTAAGACGCCGGTATAAAACGCCAATGACCTAGCAGGATCTTTTACCCGCAACATCGTATGGTTAAACGTATAGCCTGTGGTTTGAGCTGAAATCGGCTGAATGCCGTCAGTTTTTACGCTGCTTGCAGGTTGGGCTATGGGTTTTTGATTATTAGTGGCTTGATTGCTATTTAAGCTTTCTAAATCAGTCATAATTCTTCCAATATCTAAGTATTTTTAATCGTTAATAGCGGATACGGTGTCAATGTTATCGCGTATCAGCCGCACCCTAACTATGATAGACATTTCATGCCAAATGTCTATTAAACATCTAAGAATCGAACCTTGCCTGTCTCTAAATCATACTCGGCACCAACGACGAGCAGCTGACCGCTATTGGTTAGGTCTTCTAATGCGCGCGAACCATGCTTCAATTGGCTTACTGACATGCGTACATTGGCGCGAATAGAGCGATCGACCAGCTCATCAGCATCGACATCTTGTCCATTGGCAGTGGCAAGCTCATGCAAGTTATAGACGCTAGGACGGATACGATCAACGATTGATTGTAGGTTCGGTGAGTAGTTTTGCTCAGGATTAATCAGCGCCTCAACGCACGCAGTCACAGCGCCGCAATGTGAATGTCCAAGGACCACCACCAACTTAGTGCCAAATTTTTCGGCGGCAAACTCAACCGAACCAATTTGCGATGGCGCAACCACGTTGCCCGCCACGCGTATGACAAACAAATCGCCCAAGCCTTGATCAAACACAATCTCAACCGGTACACGTGCGTCCGAGCAGCCCAAAATAATCGCTAAAGGGTCTTGATCATTGATCAGCTCGGGACGTTTTTGCATACAGGGGTCAGTGCTGGTCAAGCTTTCTACATAGCGCACATTACCTTCTTTAAGCAGCGCTAATGCTTCTTGACCAGTGTTTGGGCGGGTATCGTTAGGCATAAGGGGTCCTTGATTCTTAATATGGTTAATATTTTACATTGAGCGAGCGTTCTGCTTTTGACATTGGCTTATCTTTAAGCTCAGCCGTTTGCTATTGCAAAGATCACTGTATTTAGCATACATAAAGTGATTGTATAGGAAGCAAGGCAAAAAAATGGTAAAAATTCTTTATTTTAATATCACTCGTTACCTTGCTATTTTATTAAAAACCATAAGATAACTTGGGCGAATAAACACAGCTTCTATGCTAAAAAGAACAATCACCGCCAACCAACGGATAACGAACTTGCACTAATTCACCGCAAGGGTTTGTTATAATACGCAGCAAGCAGACCCCATATCTAGCCATCGCTTATCGCCATGCCAAATAACTCGCGATACCAAATGACTCAATAAGCCATTAGCTATCTTAAATAGTCCGTTAGACCAAGAAACCATTATGCTACTGACAGTGCTGACAGTATCTAATATTCATAACGCTACTGAGCGTTTGGTATTTTAGGAATCAACCTTATGACCAAAGCAAATTTACAGACGCAGTCCACACCTGCCTCAACCCATTCTGACAAGGTGCTCCTGCAACTGACTGGTCTACAAAAAATCTATGATCAAACCGAAGTATTAAAGGACATCAACCTTGATATTCAGCATGGTGAGTTTATCACCCTGCTTGGTCCATCAGGCTGTGGTAAAACGACTTTATTGCGACTGATTGCCGGTTTTGAGCAGCCTAATGCTGGAGCGATTTATCTTGATGGCGTTCAGATGGCAGGCTTGTCCGCTGATAAGCGTCCAGTCAATACCGTATTTCAGCAATATGCATTATTTCCGCATATGACAGTGGCACAAAACGTCGCTTACGGGCTTAAATTAAAAAAAGTACCAAAAGATGAGATTCAAATGCGGGTGCGTGAGATGCTAGCGATGGTACAACTTGAGCATTTAGCCAATCGCAAACCACAAGATTTATCTGGCGGTCAGCAGCAGCGCGTGGCGATTGCACGCGCGGTGATTAATCGCCCTAAATTACTCTTGCTCGATGAGCCACTATCAGCGCTCGACCATAAACTGCGTCTGCAAATGCAATCTGAGCTTAAGCGTCTGCAACGCGAGCTTGGCATTACTTTTGTTTTTGTGACACACGATCAAGAAGAAGCGCTATCAATGTCAGACCGCATTGCAGTAATGAAAGACGGCAGATTTCAGCAAATTGGTACACCAATTGAGATTTATGAAACCCCTGCAAATTTATTTACCGCCAAATTCATCGGTGAGACTAATTTATTTAAGGCGGAAGTCAAAGGCGTTTATCCTGAGCAGCCCGATCGTGATGGTCGCGTGACCAATGGACGTATTGAGGTCGAAGTTTGCGAAGCACAAGCGCAAGAGGGTCCGACGACCTTACGTAATTTGCGCCGTCCTGACTTTGCCAATGACGTGCAAGTTGGCGATATCGTCAATTTATTGCTACGTCCGGAAGATTTGCGCATTTATGATCCCAACGATAAAGAGCATGGCGGCTTACTTGGACGGGTAATTGAAAGTAATTATAAAGGCAGTACCTTAGACTCGATTATTGAGCTAACGAACGGTCATATTATTAAAGCCTCGGAATTCTTTGATGAAGATGACCCAAGTTTTGATTATAAGCTTAATGAAGGCGTTAAAGTATCCTGGGTAGATGGCTGGGAATGGGTTTTACCAGAAGAAGAACAAGATGGTACGCTTGATAGCAATATAAGTAATAGCACTAGCAAATTAGCTTCCCAAAAGGATATCAGCTAATGGCACGTACTAATTCAAGCAACAAAAGCCCTTTTCGTACTGCCACGCTGTGGCTAATTTGGGGTTGGCTCCTCATCTTTGCGCTATTGCCAAATATACTGGTCATTGCGGTCAGCTTTTTGACCCGTGATAGCACGGCTTTTATTAGTTTGCCGGTCACTATCGACAGTTACGTGCGTATGATTGACCCGCTTTATTTTGATGTCTTTGTGCATTCATTATGGATGGCAGGCATCACCACGGTCATCTGCTTATTACTTGGCTACCCGTTTGCTTGGTTTGTATCTCGAGTCAGTAAACGCTGGCAGCCTTTATTGATGCTCATGCTGATATTGCCATTTTGGACCAACTCTTTGGTACGAACTTATGCGCTAAAACTATTATTTGCCAGCAACGGTTTGATTAATAAATCTTTATTAGCAATCGGCATCATCGATGCGCCCATTGATATTTTATATACTCAAGGTGCTGTCATCGCTGGTTTAACGTATTTATTATTTCCATTTATGGTGCTGCCACTGTACGCCGTATTTAGTGATTTGCGTAATGATATGCTACTTGCCTCACAGGATTTGGGTGCCTCAAAACCGCAAACCTTTTGGCACGTGGTATTACCTTTGACCACACCGGGGATTATCTCAGGGGTGCTGCTGGTATTATTACCAGCGATGGGGATGTTTTATGTCGCCGATATTTTGGGCGGCTCACGTAACTTACTCGTTGGCAATATTATCAAAAACCAGTTTTTAGATGCACGTGATTGGCCATTTGGTGCTGCAGCCAGTGTGCTCTTGACGCTTGCCATGGCGGTATTATTACTCGCTTATCGCGCCAGTAGCCGCCGTATTGGCAAGACTGATTTTAGTGAGGTGGCCTAATGTCTGATCATTTAATGAGTAGCTCACCCTTAAAAACCAAGCGATCTAGCATCGGCAGTATGGCCGCCAAAGGCTATCTCGGCCTGATTTACACTTTATTATATCTGCCCATCATCGTTTTGGTGGTGATGTCATTTAATAAGTCAAAAATCGGTTATAACTGGGGCGGCTTTAGTTTAAAGTGGTACGAGTCGTTATTTAATAACCAAGCAATGCTTGATGCTTTTTGGCATTCTATTGTCTTGGGCTTGGTTGCCGCCACGGTTTCCACCGTTATCGGTACCTTGACTGCACTTGCGCTACATCGCTATGACTTTCGCGGTAAAGGGCTGCTAAACGGGCTGCTATTTGTGCTGATGATGTCGCCTGAGATTGTCCTAGCGATATCGCTATTGGCATTGTTTTTGTTAATTGGACTGCAACTCGGTTTTGTATCGCTACTACTAGCACACATTACTTTTTGCCTACCGTTTGTGGTCATTACTGTCTTTGCGCGCTTAAGTAGTTTGGATGAGCGCTTGATGGAAGCAGCACGAGATTTGGGTGCGAGCGAATCTATGATGGTGCGTACAGTCTTGATTCCAGTGATTTTCCCAGCGGTGATGGCAGGCTGGTTGCTGGCCTTTACTTTATCGCTCGATGACGTGGTGGTATCGACCTTCGTCACTGGTCCTAGCTATGAGATTTTACCGTTACGTATCTATTCTATGGTGCGTGTAGGACTTAAACCTGAGGTCAATGCGATTGGGACAATTTTACTGGTCGCCTCATTAATTTTGGTGGTTATCTCGCAATTGCTACTACGTAGGCGTTGATAGTAATTTGATACAACACGTGTGATTCTTATTTTATATCTGCTATAAACTCTTTGTTTTTAACTTCAGTGGTTAGGTTATTTTATGCTAGAGCTTCGTCATCTTAATACGCTAACTGCGCTGCGAGCCCATGGCTCATTGGCCGCTGCTGCCGATGAGCTGCATGTCACTGCCTCTGCAGTCTCCCATCAGTTAAAAGAGTTAGAAAATTACTACGATATCAGTTTGGTCAATCGTCGCACGCGTCCGCTGACCTTTACCCCAGCAGGCAAAACGGTGTTGGCACTGGCAGACAGTATCATGCCGCAAGTCACACGCACCAAGTCAAACTTGAAACGCTTAGCCCATGGTCAAGCGGGCAGATTGCGCTTGGCGTCTGAATGTCATAGCTGCTTTGATTGGCTGATGCCGATACTTAATCAATATCGCCGTGAATGGTCAGATGTTGAGCTGGATTTTGCCACTGGTTTTGAGCCTGAGCCACATCATTTATTAATGGAAAGCGATATCGATTTATTGATTACCACCAGTAATTTACCGATAGAAGGTATCAGCTATCAGCCATTATTTGAGTATGAGAGCCGTTTGGTGCTATCACCTACCCATGATTTGGCTGAGCAGACATTTATACGCGCCCAAGACTTAGTTACTGAAACCTTGATTGCCTATCCAGTGGAGGCTAAGCGTCTCGATATCATTGCCAACTTTATGACGCCAGAGCAGGTCAGCTTTAAAGGCATTCGTACCACCGAGCTTACCGCTATGTTGATTCAATTGGTTGCGAGCGAACGCGGGGTGGCGGCCTTACCCGATTGGGTCGTCGCTGAATATGAGAGAAAAGGCTGGGTGGTTTCGCGCCCGTTAGGGACTGGGGTCTACTGTCAGCTCTATGCGGCAACGCGTACCTCAAGCCAAGATATTGCCTATATGCAAGGGTTTGCGAGTTTATTGGAAGGGATTGTGAAGCCGTTGTAGCTTCATTACCAATTAGTTTTTTATAATTATGAAATATTAGCCACTTTTTCATATCATAAAGACTATTATGGTAAATGATGGTTCCCTAGTGGGGACCTGAAGGTTTGGCTGTAGGCTAAGACTATCAAATGGTTTTGGTTGTTTACTTTATTGATAATATACTTAACAGATAATTTTTAATTACTGAGACAAACCTATGGTTTTTCCTACAATCAAGTTAACAGCCACTTTTTGCGTTGTCTTCTTATCGCCTATGCTACTTATAGGCTGTCATAAAATGCATAGCACAACGAGTTCACAAATTTCTCAGGTGCAACCGCTAATCGAAGAAAGTGGTGAGATTATAAAACTAAAAAGATTTGCTGAAAAAGGCAATGCTGAGGCACAGTATAAACTTGGCTTGATGTATGACATGGGTAAAGACGTAGATCAGGACTATGGCAAAGCGTTTGAATGGTATGAAAAATCTGCTAACCAAGGACTCGCAAGTTCACAAAGTAAACTGGGTTCAATGTATCGATATGGCAAAGGAGTAGAGGTAAATCATGCCAAAGCGAGTGAATGGTACTGGAAAGCCTATGAACAAGGAAATGAAGAAGCTCATTATCAGCTTGGCACGATATATATCTCAAACAAAGACAAACTTAGCCATTAAAAAAACCATTCTTGTGTCACATGAGTCGATTTTCACTGGGGTATACCCTACAGGAACTAACTAAACAGACTTCTTAAACTATTCATAGACCACCCAAAATAGACTGTTAATTAAATGATATTTATTAAAGCTCAAAGCACCAACTTAAAGAAATAAAATCCAAGCGCCGTTGCCAGCAATGTCAATCCCACATGCAAGCCCACCAAGCCCAAAGCTGCCAGTAACCGCCCTTGATGGATAAAGGTAAATACTTCAGCGCTAAAGGTACTAAAAGTCGTCAAACCGCCCAAAAAGCCGGTAATCACAAACAGTCTAATATTGGGTGATAAGCCGCTACCCATACGCTCAAACCATACCAATGCTAGCCCTATCAATAGTCCACCTAATACATTGGCGCCAAGCGTCCCAAGGGGTATCCAGTGGTGCAGCGGATTAAAACGCGCCAACCAACCTCGCAGGCAAGCGCCAAAAGCCGCCCCTAATCCAATCGCTAGCCACTGCATAAATCATCCTTGAGTGATATAAATATGAATAAGTTGGGTATGAGCTACCTGACGGCAATCACACAGCGGGCAACTCTGTCATCGGCCAACGTGGTACACAGCTGACAGCCAAGTCATCCGCCTGCCCTGCTTGCAGTCGCTCATAACCGGCATAAGCAATCATCGCACCATTATCCGTACATAATGCAGGCGGCGCATAATGTACAGTAGCATTGATTTTAGCAAGCTCAGTTTCTAAAGTCTCACGCAAATGACTATTGGCACTGACACCGCCCGCTATTACCAGTCGGCTCATCTCGACTTGTTTAAGTGCTTTGACGCATTTTCTTACTAAGGTATCAACGACAGCATGCTGGAAACTGGCGGCAATGTCCGCGCGAACTTGCGGATCGCTCTCAGCACTATTTCCCGAACCCCCTGAGCATGGCGTGTCCTTGATAAGATTGTGCACAGCCGTTTTCATACCGCTGAAAGAAAAATCCAAACCACGATGCAGCATTGGACGCGGTAAATCATAAGCATTTTTATCGCCTGTTTCCGCCAATTTAGCAATATTCGGGCCACCGGGATATGGGAGACCGAGCATTTTGGCGGCTTTATCGAAACATTCGCCAGCCGCATCATCGATCGACTCGCCGAGGATTTCATATTGCCCGATACCATGGGCGGCAATCAGCAAAGTATGACCACCAGAAACCAGCAACGATACAAATGGAAAAGCTGGAGGATTCGCTCCCATCAAAGGCGCTAACAAATGCCCTTCCATATGATGAACGCCAATCGCTGGAATATCTAAACCATAAGCTAGGCTGCGACCAAATAATGCGCCCGTCATCAGCGCACCGATAAGCCCAGGACCTTTGGTATAAGCAATCGCATCAATCTCATCTTTAGTGATATTGCACTGCTCTAGTAATTCGTTAAATAAAGGCACCAGCTTACGAATATGGTCGCGACTGGCAAGCTCGGGCACCACACCGCCATAAAGGGCGTGCAGCTCTATTTGTGAATACAGTACCTGCCCTAGCAGACCTTTATTGTCGCTAGTTATCTGCTCGCTATCAAAAATCGCCAGACCAGTCTCATCGCAAGAGGTCTCTAAACCCAATACTTTCATTTATGTGCCTTTATATTTGCCTTGTAGCATTAATAAAAAACCGCCACTGTGAGCTTACAATGGCGGTCAGTCGAGCAAATTTCAACAAGCAGAATTAACTGGCTGCAGCGACCATATAATCAACTGCGGCATGGACTTGCGCTTCACTTACTTCAGCATTTGCCTGCGCCGGCATTTTATTAAAGCCTTTGGCAGAATGCATACGTAGCGTATCTATGTCTTTAGCAAGGTGCGGAGCCCAATCTTCTTTATTACCAAATTTCGGCGCTTCTAACAAACCGCTTTCGTGGCAAACTTTACACTGCTTTTCATACAGCTTTGCACCAGCATCAGCGGCTAATACTTCTGCCTCAGCAGCAGCTGCAGGCTCGGCCTCGGCTACTTCAGTTGCTTCTGCTTCAACTGTAGGTTCAGTGGTTACCGCCTCAGCTGCCACTTCAGTTTCTGCAACTGGCGCTTCAGGCTCTACAACCACGGTCTCTGTTTCATTGACAGCAGCTGCTGGCTCTTCAGTCGCCGTATTATCGCCGCCACTACAGGCACTGAGTGTTAATAACGCACTAAGACTCAGGCCAGATAGCACCAATTTCACAACTGATTTTTTCTTCATGGTATTTTGTTTCATGGTTATTCCCTCGTCTATAGCTTGTTAATAAAATAGCTTGCTATTAGCCGTCGCTATTTTAATTTCAAAAAAGATTAATTCGCTACTGGTGTCGCATCTGTAGTTGCTGCATCCGTAGCTGGCGCCTCTGCACTTTCAGTCTCAGTATCAGCCACTTCGGCATCCGCGCTTGCAGTTGCTTCTACTGTATCAGCAGCGCCTTCTTCTGTGGTAGTTGTAGTGGCTTCAGTACTTGCCGCTGCGTCTGCTTCAGCCGCTGGCATTGGCGCTGTTTCTGGGAAATTCAGCTCTTCTGCTTCAGGTGCGTTTTTACGCGCAAGCTCTGCCGCTTCATCGACGCGGTCTTTTGCTAAGACTTCGTGCGACTCGCCTTCTTTATCCCCACTGCAAGCACTGATACCAAAGCCAAGGGCGACGATAAATGCTGTGCTTAGCGCCGTGTTTAGTACTGATTTCTTCATTGCAACATCCTTAATAAAGTGCACATAAAACGATTGATATTATGCAAATTATCATAGCATAAACTCTGCCTAAACCGTTATAGACAGTAGGGTTTTTTATTTCTGCTTATACTATGCAATAAATTTATCCATTCATACACTTTTAAAGACCACTATATTAAAGGCAAGCAAACCATGAATCTAAATGACTTACGACCGTTATTGTTGATAATAGTGTGCAACTTAATGATAATTATGGGTTAATAGGCAAAAGCCTTTGACTTTACTGCCATTTTTAATTATAATAAGCGCCCTTGTGCTATTGCGCAAGACTATCCTAGTTTGAGCTGATGCCGATAATCTTGAGATATTACGGCTAAATACTAATACACAGCCAAACTAATGCCCTTATATCTCATCCTAATCAAGGAGCTTTCATGCCTGCAGTTAAGGTCAAAGAAAACGAACCAGTTGACATCGCTATCCGTCGTTTCAAACGTGCTTGTGAAAAAGCCGGTGTTCTATCAGACGTACGTAAGCGTGAATTTTATGAAAAACCAACGCAAGTACGCAAGCGCAAAGCAGCCGCTGCCGTAAAGCGTTATAAAAAGAAATTACAACGCGAAACTATTCGTACCACTCGTATGTACTAATCACTAATACGATTAGCTAAATACCAGCGCTACACTAACGCCACTGTTATCGATGAATAACAGTGGCGTTTTTTATGCTACAATTTTTGTTATTTATGCTGATAAATGCTCAGCATATTTTTATTTAACACTGTCTACCCAATTATCTTACCAACAGCTATTTTATTAAAAATTATTTTATCCATACTTATAAGGAATAATAACAATGAGCGAACTTAAACAGACCCTGTCTGACAGCATCAAAACTTCCATGAAAGCGCGCGAGATTGAGCGTGTTAAAGTATTGCGCAACGTTCAATCCGTGGTCAAACAAATTGAGATTGACCGCCAGACCGAGCTTGATGATGCACAAGTATTGGAAGTGCTACAAAAACAGCTCAAGCAGCGTCATGAGTCACTAAATATCTTTACAGAAAATGGCCGTGATGATTTGGCGACTAAAGAGCAGTTTGAAATTGATATCATCAACGAGTTTATGCCAAAACAAATGGATGATGCTGAGCTTGCCGCCTTGGTTAATGCTGAAATTGCTGAGCAAGGCGCCACTTCAATGCGCGATATGGGCAGCGTGATGGGCGTATTAAAAAATAAAACCGCTGGCCGTGCTGACCCTGCACTAATCTCTAAACTGGTGAAAGATGCGCTGCAGGGTTAATCAAAGTTAAGAAAAGCGATATATTCTTACTCTACGTATCGACCCAAGCGATAAAAACAACCGCCTAAGGCTTAAAGTCTTTGGCGGTTTTTACGGCTTTGATTTCGGCATTGATATTGGCAAGTAACGGTCGAGCACTACTCGCTTGAGCCGTCTTTTGCATTTGCTCAGTCAATTGCTTGGCTTGTGTCAACGAGGTCAGCGCGCGGTCATAGCGGCCACTCCAGAGCTGGTCATGACTGCGATAACGCAGCGCATTAATGGTGGCGATTTTCGCAAGCGGCGCCGAATCGGTGGTTTTGGCAATTTTCTCATTGGCCAACTGCAAGCTTTGCCATGCATAACGATCGCTTGGCTGCTGCTCAGTCAATGGCTTAAGCAATGCTTGCGCTTTGGTTGGCTGATTGCTATTGGTCAGTGCTTCAGCCAAATAAAGACGCAGGTCACGGCGTTCAGGATATAGGCGTTGCTGACTCTCTAACAGTTCAGCGGCTTGTTGCCATTTATTCTGCTCAGTGAGGATTTGGCTTTGAGTAATAGACAATAAAGGCTCTAATACTTGGCGCTGCGGCGCGGGCAATGCTGACAGCTCAGTATATAGCTCGTTAGCTTCTTTAAAACGCTGTTGCTCGCCATACCAATACATCAGCGCCAATTTTGCGCCAACGCTATTTTTAGCAGCGGTCGTCAATGCGGTTTCAGAGACATGCTTACCGGTACTTTGCACACGCCAATACAGCACATCAAACAACGCTTGATGGCGCTGCTGCTTGGATAAAGGCAACAAATCATAACGTTGAGCGCGACTTTGCGACTCACTTAACCGCTCATTACTCAAAGGATGCGAGCGTACAAAACTGGGTAAGAATTGATTGGCAGTTTGGTTCAATTGGCTTTGTTGATTCATCGTGGCAAAAAAGCGTGGCATAGCGCGTGGATCATAACCAGCTTGGTTCATGATTTGCATACCAACGCGGTCAGCTTCACGCTCATTGTTACGGCTAAAGGCCATGCTGCTGTTCATCGTAGCTGTTTGGCTGCCCATCATGACTGCTGCTGCTGCATCACCATCGACGGCTGACGCTGCAATCGCCGCAAGCATACCGCCTATCTGCATCAGCAAGGCTTTTTTGCGCTCATCCGCCCCGCTCTCATAATGGTTTTGGCTAATATGTGCTACTTCATGCGCGATGACGCTGGCAAGCTCATCCATACTGCTTGCAGCCAGTATCGTACCTGTATTCAACCCAATAACTCCGCCTGGCGCTGCAAAAGCATTGATACTAGGGTTATCAATAATAACCAAGCCGAGTGGCGCTTGTTGTCGAGCTTGAGCATTTAGCCGCCATGTGATGTCCTTAACTGTTTCGTGTATCCAAGGATCATGCTCCATCTTAGTACGACCATTGATGTTTCTTAATGACCATTCGCCAAGCAATTTGTTTTGATATTGTTCAGCGAAGCTTAATCCTTGTCCACGCAAACTGGGCAAATCTAACTCGTCTACATTGGTAGACTGCCACGAATCGTAAGCAAATGGCGCAGCTTGCGTGCTGATGCTGTTGGCCGTGGTTGCCAGCGCCAATAAGGTAGCAGACATACCTAACTTTAGCGCAAATGCGCCTTCTGCTAATGTCTTTACTGGTTTCTCAAGCAGCGATTTTTTAATCAGCGATGGTCTATGAGAATAATACAAGTGCGTATCCTATACGAGTAATCATAACGTATTTTCGACTATACGAGCTTGTTTATCTAAGGTCAATTGTCGTCTGCTTCTGACTACCAATCACGCTGCCGTGCGTCACGATTGTGCAACATAGTTATGTAAATCTAGACGGTATAAATTTATAGTCCGAATTTAAAGAATGAGTCTAAGTTACAAGCATAAATCTCTTGCTTAATCCTTATAAGGTGTTCTGATTAGCCAAACGTTATGATGACTATATTCAACTGCAATTACATAGTGGCGATTTGCTATAATGGTGGGCAATGATAAAGGCTTCTGAGCAATACTATACCAAGCCAAGCACTCTCAAACACTGATACTTTAAAGGTTTATTTTATGTCTGCTAATAACCAATCCATCATTGTAAGAGGCTCGCATGCCATGCATTTGTCAGAAACTGTATTAGATACCTTGCCTGAAGCAAAACAGCAACCGATAAGACAACTGTTGAAATTATTGCCCGCAGACACTTTTAGTTCAACCGATAACTGTAAAACAAGTGCTAGCGCAGAGCTGACGCACGAGACGATTATTATTAAAGATATGGTAGACGGGCGCGGTCTTGCCTGTCCAATGCCTCTATTAAAAACCAAAGTAGCGCTGCGTCATGTAGCCGCAGGTGAGTCGCTATATGTAGTGGCAACCGACCCAAACTCACAAGCCGATATCACTGCGTTTTGTGAGCAGAACCAGAAAACGGATACCGTAAACCCATTATTACTGGTTGTTAATCAGGCAACAGCAGCAAGTAGCGAAGAAGCTACAGCGACACAATCCAAATATTCTGTTGATACAATATATCACTTCATCATTACCAAAACTGATAGCAACTAAGCGGCGCTATCCTTTACAATTACAACTATAAAGATTTTTATCTGACTCATTGCTTATCTATTTAACCAAGGTCAAAAATATGGCTAATACCTCTACTAACGCTGCAAATTCCCGTAAAAAAGACAGCGCAGCGCCTGAAAAAAACGAAGCACGTGATGCGGCGCTGAAAGCTGCAGCTGCGCGTCCGCCTTATGACGCCAGCGCGCTTGGCGATACCAGCACTCGCGATTTGGTCCCTGCAATGCCAACGCATTTATCTGCGCCTGGGGTAAATTTGGGTGCTTATATTAATACCGTGCACCAAATACCAATTTTGACACCGACCCAAGAGCAAGAGCTTGCACATCGCTATTATGATGAAGGCGATGTCGAAGCGGCGCGCCTGCTTGTTATGTCGCATCTGCGTTTTGTTATTCATATTGCGCGTAGCTACTCAGGCTATGGTCTGCCGCAAGCCGATTTAATCCAAGAAGGCAATTTAGGCTTAATGAAAGCGGTTAAACGCTTTGACCCTAATAAAGGCGTACGTTTAGTATCGTTTGCCGTGCATTGGATTAAAGCGGAAATTCACGAATTTGTCATTCGTAACTGGCGTATTGTCAAAGTTGCCACTACCAAAGCGCACCGTAAATTGTTCTTTAACTTACGTAGTCTTAAAAAGACCAACAACCAGCTAACTCTTGAAGAAGCTGATGCTATTGCCAATGACTTAAATGTGACACGCAAGCAAGTGCTTGAAATGGAGTCGCGTCTGACATCGTATGATGCGTCATTTGAAGCGCAGTCAAGCGATGATGACGATGGACGCTATGCGCCACAGCTGTTCTTAGAGGACGGTATCGATCCAGCTGAAATGGTTGAAGAATCTGACTGGGAAGAAAACAATTCATCTGCCTTACTCGCGGCGATGGATACCTTAGATGATCGTTCACGCGATATCGTTGAGCAGCGCTGGCTCTCTGAGCAAAAATCAACCTTGCATGAGCTAGCAGCGGTCTACTCTATCTCGGCAGAACGTGTGCGCCAAATCGAGAAAAACGCTATGGATAAAATCCGTGAGGCCATGACCATTGACAGCGTGATATTACCTGATGATATTCAGTAAGCCATTTGTCAGATAAAGTTTCTTATTAGATCAAAAGAACCATTATTAAAGCCCTATTTTTAACACGAGTTTTACCATGCTAAATTGGATAAGTATTGCGGCGATTAATATGGCTATGGCCGTGGCTTTGGGCGCCTTTGGTGCTCATGGTCTTAAAGCTATCGTCAGTCCCCAGCAGCTTGAATGGTGGCAAACAGCAACCTTATACTGGTTTATACATGGCCTTGGATTATTACTGGTGGGAATCCTTGTTCGGTTGAATTATGCGACTCAAACCACGGCTTGGCTGTTGCAGGTCGGCGCGCTTATCTTTGCTGGTAGTTTATATGCGATGACGCTTGGTGCGCCGCGCTGGTTTGGGGCGATTACTCCTATTGGCGGTGTATTGATGATTGCAGGTTGGTTATGGCTTGCAGTAACGACGTCTCGTTTAAATCACGCCGGTATTTAATAGCTACTTTGGTTTAAATAATCAAAATGCTCAATCATTCATTTCAAATGAATGACACAGCTAGCCGTCATCTATAAAACTTTAGTTACAGATAAATAGACATTAAAGATAAATTGATAAAAAGGAATCTCAAGTCATTAGGGAGCACATACTATGAGTAATATTAATGTAAACGGTAAAAAACTGCAGACCACCCATCAAACGGTACAATTGGTCGTCAACGAGTTGGGGCTTAGTAGTGGACGCTATGCCGTTGAAGTTGATGGCGAGCTGATACCAAAAAGCGAGCTTGATAAACTGCGTATCGTTGAAGGTATGAATATCGAAGTTGTACAAGCGGTTGGCGGCGGCTAGGATTTATAAACCATACCGTTTAAAGAAGACAATAAAATAAAGAAGACAATAAAAAAGACCTCAACGACGATGCGTTAGAGGTCTTTTTTTTGCTTAGCTTTTCATGTCATTTCAGTCACTAAAGCGTCTTGTCATTTATCATCAACAATCCTGCTATTTATACTATTTATTTATTAGCTAAGATTTATCAATGGTAGTGATAGTAAAGCTTATGTGATAGAAAATTTAACCTGATATGCAAGCTAAACATTGCTATTAAACCGTGTGGCACTTAAACCATGCAGCAATCAAACCGCAGGCGCTACCTCTACATCGGTTAAATCTTCATAGCGTCCATCACGCCCTGCACCTTGTGTCTTTTTACTCTCCATTTTTGTTTTATACTTGCGCACTTGTCTATCAAGTTTGTCTGCCATCTCATTTATGGCTTTATACATATCATCATCAAGTGCTTGGACAAACATCTCTTTACCCGAGACTCGCATGATAGCTTCAGCCTTATGGCTCTTTTTAGCCCCACTGTTATCTAGCGATAAAATAACTTGAATACTCTGAATCTGATCAAAGTGACGCTCTACTTTTTCAAGTTTTTCGCGGACTGCTTTTTCCATGGCATCGGTAATACTGATATGGTGACCACTGATAGAAACATTCATATTATTGTCCTTTTATTATTGCTTATATTGCTACTTATAATCAACAGATGAGCCAGCACTTATGCTTTTATCACCCTGCCTTACCAATAACTAACCTAGTATCTTTTATATTTAATAAGCATATTTAATATGATTTAGCACTTAGCTTTTTTAATCAATAGCGTCTTTATTCCTCTACTCCTTTAGTCAAATATAAACGCATTTTTATCATATTTCAGATTGATAATTTATACAAATAAGCCAAATCGATACTTGGTTCTCGTTATTGGTATGACTCTAATTTGTCATGAAAAGCGAATAGTAGCAAGACATTAAAATGTAACCAAATGTAATAAAAACTGATGTTTCCTGCATGTTTCTATATAATCAAAAAATTTTATTTTTTATATTTACACTGAAGTATACTGATGACAGCAGCAATGTGCTTATAAGCCATTGAATCGCAACATTTAATACTTTTGTTTGCGCTGGGTAGACGAGCCAATATTCATGGCTTCACGGTATTTGGCCACCGTTCGTCTGGCAATATCGATACCTTCTGCCAATAAAAAATCTTTTATGCGACTGTCAGATAAGGGCTTTTTGGGGTCTTCATCAACGATGAGCTGTTTAATCATGGCGCTGATGGCGGTTGAGGAGATATCACCGTCGCTACTACTGACGTGAGATGAGAAGAAGTGCTTGAGGGAAAACAATCCTTGTGGGGTCAAGATGCTCTTGCTAGTGGTCAGGCGTGAAACGGTAGATTCGTGTAAATCCACCTCTTCGGCAATGGCTTTTAGGATAAGGGGTTGCATGGCAGTTGCGCCATATTGCAAAAACTCTTGTTGATGGCGCACGATACTGGTCGCTACTTTTAACAGATTTTGATTACGCTCTTCTATACTACGAATAAACAAGCGCGCGTCAGTGAGGTTTTCACGCAGATACTGATTGTCAGGGCTGTCATCGCCGCGTTTGACTAAACTGGCATATTCTTGATTGACCCGCAGCTTGGGCAAGGTTTCAGGATTAAGGCGCACCTGCCAGCCATCTACTTGGGCAGTAATATCACCTCTATTGCTATTATCGGTATTGTGGCGGCGAAGAGGCGTAACCAATACATCAGGAATATCATAGCTTGCTGATGGCTGCATATAATCAGGCTGGCGGCTTTGAAATAATAAACCGGGTGATGGGTTTAAAGTACGTAGCAGGTTAAGCGCAGGGGTAATCTGTTCAGGCGCGAGTCCTGTCAGCTCAGTCAAGGCTTTGATATTATTACTGACCAGATGTTCACTTGCTGAGAGAAGTGCTTGTGCTTCTTTAAGGTACCTTTTATTCGTATCAAGCTTGGACAATTGCAGCGCTAAGCACTCATTGAGATTGCGCGCGCCAACGCCAAGCGGGTCACAAGATTGGATGATATGCAGTACCGCCATGATCTCATCATGCTCAACGCGCTCATCCCATTGATAAAAGCTTGCCATGGTATCAAAGCTCTGTAACAACTCATCGATATCAAGGCGCACAAAGCCCATATCATCCATAGAGTCCATTAAGTATTCAGCAATGAGCGTATCTGTCTCGGAGAGATGTTTGAAATTCAGCTGCCAGCGCACATGGTCTTGAATCGTCGCGCTGGTGCTGCCCTGATAGCTATCAAAGTCTTCATCGCTTCCGTGACCTGAATGATTTGACAGACTGCCAGCGCTTGTCGCAGCAGACGCATAGTTACTGCTTTCAAAACCACTATAGTCTTCGCCATCCAGCGCATAGTTGTCTATCGCTTCATCATCAAAACTGGCCTGCTGTAACTTATCTAAGCTATCGCTAATGTGGTCATCACTGCTATTTTTATCACTGCTATTGTCAGCATAATCATAACCATCATCCGAGGCGCTAGTAGCAGAGCCAGTAAGTCCATCAACGCTTGCGTGTTGATTCCAACTATCTAGCGTTAATGGCTCGCCAAGCTCATTGACTGTCTCATCGTTACTACTGTCGTACTCATCATCGTCTTCTTCGATACGTTCAAGCAATGGATTGCTATCGAGCTTCGCCTGTACCTCCTGCGCGAGCTCAAGACTAGAGAGCTGCAACAATTTAATAGCTTGCTGCATTTGCGGGGTCAGTTTTTGTGAAGTACTCAGCGTGGTCGCCAATCCGAACGACATACTCATGGGTGACTTATTACACTCCGATCAGGGTAAGATTCTATATGTTATGCTGGTTAAAGCCTGCGATTATTAATGCTTATACGGACTAAAAGGGGCTTTAAGCGGTCAGGTCATGACGATAGCATTTTTTGCTACAATGTTGCTATGATAATTTATACCCTGTCCAGATAAGCTATTTTTTAACTCTTGCTCAAATTATAAAAACATCAATAGCTTTGCAGAGATACTAAGCGCTTAATAATGTAAGACCAACGCAAAACTTATGCATAAGAGTCTTGAATAACAATAGAATAAAAGAGCAGATAAAAGGGAAAACCAATACAGCTTAAAATCAGGAAGAATACTATGAATGAGATAAGAAATAACGGACAACTAACCGTGGCTGCTGTGCAAATGAATAGCCAGCAAAATATCGAAGACAATTTAGCCGATATAAAAGCCGCCATTATCGATGCACGCGCGCAAGGCGCACAGCTAGCAGTACTACCAGAAAACTGCTGTAGCATGGGTCGACAGTTTGTCACTGCAGAGCGCTTTGATGCGCTGTCAGCAACGATAGCTGACTATGCGCGTACTTATGGTATCTATGTACTTGCAGGCTCACTACCCTGCCCTTACCGCCCTGATGGCGTCATCGTACCCGATGGTAGATTGCGCCAAGTCAGCCAGCTGTTTGCACCCGATGGTACGCGTGTTGCGCGCTACGATAAAATTCACCTGTTTACTGCGACCGTCGCAGACAAGCAAGGTAGTTATAATGAAGCGGCGACCTTTGAGCCCGGTACGCAAACAGTCGTGGCTCCAATAGATATGGGTACAACTGTTTATCAGCTCGGTATGATGGTTTGCTTTGATTTACGTTTTCCAGCATTGGCACAGCGTTTACGGCAAGCGGGCGCGGATTTGCTAAGCGCGCCATCAGCCTTTACTTATTTGACCGGGCAAGCACACTGGTCGCTCTTATTACGCGCACGTGCTTTAGACAGCCAATGTATGGTGATTGGTGCAGCTCAAGGTGGTGAGCACGTTTATAAAGATGGTCATACACGGCAGACATGGGGGCATGCAGCTATCACCGCTTATGATGGAACCGTTATGAGTAGCTATGAAGATAGTGAATTAAACCATTCTGCTAATAAAGATCATAAAAATTATGCTTTGGTTTTGGCAACCTTAGATAAACAGGCACAACAGCAAGGGCGACAAAAAATGCCTATTTTTGACTGTCATCGTTTGGCATAAGGCAGTTTTCTAGCAAGATGAATTTTTAGAAAACATTTTTAGAAAGTCATTTTATGAGATTAAGTGGTTGGATTGCTATCTTTAGGTGCGTGAGTCGCACGAGGATGGGCGCGGTCATAAACTTGCGTTAATTTAGCAAAATCAACATGGGTATAAATTTGCGTGGTGCTGATATCGCTGTGACCAAGCATTTCTTGGACGGCTCGTAAGTCGCCACTGCCTGACAGCATGTGTGAGGCAAAGCAATGACGCAATAGATGCGGATACATATTTTGTGCGATACCCGCACGAGTGGCCGCAACTTTGAGACGCTGTTGCACTGCCCTTGTTGATAAGCGTGTGCCTAATTTCTCACTGATGAATAAGGCGCTATCCATCTGCTCTACCCACAGATTTCGGTGCGGTAGATAACGCTTAATCGCCTCTGCTGCTTTGACGCCTAATGGCACCAAGCGCGTTTTATTGCCTTTACCCGTCACGCGAACACGCAAATCAGCCAAATCTATGTCTGCCATATCAAGCGCAACCAGCTCGCCGACACGTAAGCCACTGCTATAAAGCAATTCAAACATCGCCTTATCACGTAACCATAAGCGCGCCTGCTCGGGTGTATCAGGAATCTCTTGGTCAAGCAGCTGAGTAAGCAAATCTACATCGGCAATAGACGGCAGCGGTCTAGGGCTGCGCTTAAGCTGATAGCCCGTGGTTGGATTGATACGTGCCAAATCCTCTTCTATCAGCCAACCATAAAAGTGGCGAATAGCGGACAGCTCTTGCTGGACGCTGGCAAGTGCAAGCTTGTCTTCATCGAGGCGCTGGCTGATATGCTGAGCCAATTGGCGCTTATCACAGCGCGTCCACGTCAAGCGTTTACCGCGTAAAAACAGCGCTAATTGATTTAAGCCCGCAAAATAAGCCACCAGCGTATGTTCTGAATGGTTACGCACCGACAGCGTATTTAGCCAACGATGTACCGGCACTAACAATTCACGTAGCGCGGCATCCGATTCTATAGCAGCGGCGTGCTCAACTGATAGCCACGTTTTTGACTCAGAATCTAAGGTAGGCTCTGTCGTTTGACGGTTTTTACTGAACATAGCCTTCTTAGAGATGACCATAACATTTACCTAACAGCAAACTTGCACCGCTTATCATTGTCCATTAACCTTCTGGAGTGGGCTTAATGCCCGCTTGTGCCATCAGACCATCTGGGCTAAAGACGCCTTCATAGACAAAAGCCGTTGGACCGGTCATCATCACAGAATAACCTGGCTGCCATTTGATAATCATGCTGCCGCCATAAAGTTGCGCGCGTACATCTTCACCTTCATCAAGCCAACCTTCACGGATACCGACCGCCACTGCCGCACAAGCACCCGTACCACAAGCTTGCGTCTCACCGACACCGCGCTCATAGACACGCAAGCGAATATGACGCTGATTCATCACTTGCATAAAACCGACATTGACGCGCTCTGGAAATGCTGGATGTGATTCGATGGCTTTCCCTAATGTTTCAACGTCAGCATCGAGTACGTCGTCGACTTTGATAACCGCATGCGGATTGCCCATATTAGCAACATAAAGCTGAACTGGCGTGCCATTGACATCCAGATGATAGGCGTTTTGGATTTTGGTCGTCGCTCTAGGAGTAAAGGGAATCTCACTTGGCTCAAATTTTGGCTTACCCATATCGACTTCGACCCAGCCATAACGGTCAGTCGTCAACGAAATAATACCGCTCGCCGTCTCAACACGTAGGCGCTGTTTAAATGACAATTTACGCGCTTGCACAAAACGGGCAAAACAACGCGCGCCATTACCACACTGCTCAACCTCTGTCCCATCGGTATTAAAAATGCGATAACTAAAATCAACATCCGGACGCATCGGCGGCTCAACAACGAGCAATTGGTCAAAGCCAATGCCCAAATGACGATCGCCTAATAGTTGTACCAAATCCTTGGTTAACTCTAAGCGCTGGGTCACCAAATCGATGACCATAAAGTCATTGCCCAGACCGTGCATCTTTGTAAATTCTATTAGCATATCCTTGTTATCCTATCCTATTTTTATGTATGCCTTATATTAGCACGCTGTCAGATACAATCATAATTATCACCGCTATCTAACGCCAAGTTCTATCTATCTGTCAGCGCTATTATTTTTAATCATCGTCTGCCACAAAAAAACCCATTGTCATTATCACAATGGGTCCTTTTTTAATCATCGAATTCAAGTTTTTACCAATCTGGCATAGCGACGTTGCTAGGGTCTACTTATCCTGCCACAACATTTCATCAGCATATAATGCTTCAAGCGTTTCACGTTTACGAATCAGCTGATGACGATCGTCAGCTACCATCACTTCACTTGCTCGCCCGCGCGAGTTGTAGTTGCTACTCATGGTAAAGCCGTACGCGCCAGCACCCGTTATCGCCAAGATGTCACCGGTAGCAAGTGATAATAAACGGTCTTTTGCTAAAAAGTCACCTGTTTCACAAATCGCACCAACGATATCCCATGACTGCGTACCATCGGTATCAATATCCTTGCTAGGTAGAACACTTGGAATAACTGCCATTTCAGCTTGATATAAAGCCGGACGAATCAAGTCGTTCATTGCTGCATCGACAATAGCAAAGTTCTTATGCTCAGTTGGCTTAAGCACATCAACCTTAGTTAATAGCACACCCGCATTGGCCACGATACTGCGACCCGGCTCAAAGAATACCGTCAAGCCAAGCTCACTAAGTTTTGGTAATAACGCTTGGGCAAACTCATCGATAGATACGGGCGTCTCATCGATATAACGTACGCCCAAACCACCGCCCAAATCGATATGACGCAGCGCAATGCCTTTATCACGCAGGCTATGTATCAACTCAATGACTTTATCCAATGCCGCGACAAATGGGGCAACTTCAGTCAATTGCGAACCAATATGACAATCAATACCGACAATATTGATATGCGATAATTGCGCGGCTTGCTCATAAACAGCGACGGCATTTTCATGACTGATGCCGAATTTATTGTCTTTTAACCCTGTTGAGATATACGGATGCGTCTTGGCATCGACATTAGGGTTGACCCGTAGAGAGATTGGCGCAGGTTTATCAAGTGATTTTGCGACGTCGTTGATTAAGGTCAGCTCACTAATCGACTCAACGTTAAAGCAGCCGATACCTTGGGTCAGCGCATACTCGATATCGCTATAAGTTTTGCCAACGCCTGAGAATACGACACGTGATACTTCGCCACCGGCGGCCAATACCCGCATCAGCTCGCCACGTGAGACGATATCAAACCCTGCCCCTGCTTGCGCCAAGATACCAAGTACCGCCAAATTCGAGTTTGCCTTTACCGCATAACAGATCTGATGGGTTAGACTGGCAAAGCTAGCGGTATAAGATTGATAAACATCTAAAATGGCTTGTTTTGAGTACACATAACAAGGCGTACCATAGTGTTTAACCACTTCATCAATACTGACCTGCTCCATATATAGCGCACCGTCGCGATAATCTAGCGCGGGTAAATGGGCGGTTAAGGCTTCAGGATTAACATACAATCCCTGCTCAGTTTGGGTAGTGACTGACTGACTCATATAAGCATCTCTAATATAATCAATGTATTAAGGTATTAAGGTATTAAGGTAAATAGCATGTCGGATACGCTAAAAATCGCTTTAACGTTTGTATGTGAATAAGCAATAATCAACCATTAGTAATCGTTAGGATCACTGCTAGGTTCAGGCAATTGAAAATCATCTGTATCTTGAGTGTTGTTACCACTATCCAAGATAGCTGTGCTATCGCCTATTGCCTTACCAGAGTCCACAAGATACAAGTCGCCTTTTTGTCCGCAACCTGTCAATAATGCCGCTGAAGCTATGGCGATAGACGCACCAAATATTATGTTATACATAGCATGGCGAGTGGTGCTTACCACTACCTGAGGGTGCTCGGTTTTTGAGGTGCATCGTGTCATAAACATAGAATAGATAACCTGTAATCTTGCAACGGTGTGTACGCGATAAAAACAACTATCAGCGAAAAAAACTAAGGCTGCAATAGGGAAAGTAGGACAATTTTTTAATCATAGCATTATTCGATAAAGCTGTGCGCCTACGACCTCTGTTTGACCCATAAATTTATGCAAATAAATGACTGAGTTTATAATTAAATGAGTATTATAGATAGGTCATACAGAATTGATAAAGCATCAGCTTATAAACCCAGAAAAATTTACTTACAATTTTTATAGAGCGTATTTTTGTCTCATTATAACTGATAAACACTCGCGGCCTTCGGTGTACACTTGTATTAGGCGCTCATTAGATTGCTAATTAAAACCTTATAGTTATCGTGGTATACACGCAAAAATATGGTACATTATACTTGACCCTTGTGGCTGTGACGAGGCGCTAGCATGCGTCCTATTAACATTTAAAAGTACAAAAACCTAAGTTTTGCAAGACCAGATTTCTAAAAACTGGCTGCTAAAAACAGATAGATGAAAACTTTTAACGTTCTTTAAAACAGTCCTAGCCCAAGAGTAATGAAAATCAGCGATGTCATTGCTTACGTATGTCAGCTGTTTGGCGTGCGCCAGCAAGGATATGGCTGGTTTTTGTTGATACAACCGGTGATAATCGATGACGATGCACCACTTACAAAATATAATCTAAGGATAGAGTATGAGTGCCAGCCTAACCACGACTTTTGATGACAAAAATACCAAAACATCAAACCTGATCAACCCCACTTTAGTCCTCAACTGTGGTTCCTCTTCTATCAAATACGCGCTGATCAGCGAAGACAATTCTATTCGTATCACAGGTCTTGCCGAAAACTTAGGCCTCGACACCGCCCGTATCAAGCACACGACGTTAAATGGTGAAAAGTTAGAAATTGCTATTGCTGGTGGTCGTCACGAACTTGCCTTACAAAAAATCCTTGAGCTATTAGAGCAGTATCACTTTATTGCTGTCGGTCATCGCGTGGTACATGGCGGTCGTGAATACTCAGAAGCGGTACGTGTCGATGCGCATGTCCTAGAAGAAGTGAAACGCTTAAAAGTGCTGGCACCATTACATAATCCTGCTAATGCTTTGGGTATCGAAGCGGTACAAGCCATTTATCCTGAAATGCCACAAGTAGTAGTGTTTGATACTGCCTTCCATCAGACCATGCCGCCGGTTGCCTTCCGTTATCCGCTGCCAAAAGCCCTTTATGACGAACATAAAATCCGCCGTTACGGCTTCCATGGTACCTCGCACGCTTATGTATCAGAACGCGCCAGCGAAATTACCAGCGCAAAAGGACCTCAAGGTTGGCTAACCGCGCATCTAGGTAATGGTTGCTCTGCCACGGCTGTCTACGATGGTAAAAGTCTCGATACCAGTATGGGTCTGACCCCGCTTGAAGGTCTCATGATGGGTACGCGCAGCGGTGATGTTGACCCAAGCTTACATATTCATCTCAAGCGTCAACTGGGCATGAGCTTGGAAGAGATTGATAAGATGCTCAATAACGAAAGTGGTCTGCTTGGTATTTCAGGTTTATCAAATGACTTGCGTACCATTGAGCAAGCAGCTAATGAAGGTCATCAAGACGCCAAGCTTGCCATTGAGATGTTCTGTTATCGTGTCGCCAAATACCTTGCTAGCTTAAGCTGTGCCCTACCTGATTTTACCGGCATTGTATTTACTGGTGGTATTGGCGAAAACTCGGTTACTACGCGTACGCGTATCTTAGAGATGATGCCGCATTTTGGTATCAAAGTAGATGCCGATAAAAACGCCAAATTGGTCGGTGGTCGCGAAGGCAATTTCCAAGCCGATGATAGCAGCATTGAGCTGTGGGTAGTGCCGACCGATGAAGAATGCCGTATCGCCCAAGAAACGCGTCAAGCCTTGGGTTTACAGTAAGATTGGTAGCAACGTATAAAGATTAATATCATCGCATATCAGAGGTTCTCTTAATTTTCTATAGCTACAATGATGAGAACCTCGTTAAAAATATAATAAACAGTAGGATATATTATGCAAACTATTTTACTTGTACCTATCAGCCGCGGTATTGGTGTGACGTCAGCAGCGTTAGGCTTGATTCGTGCTTTTGATTATAACGGTATTAAAGCGGGCTTTATGAAGCCGTTTTTGCAAGATGATACGCTCGATAAACAAAACAGCTTGGACAGCTCAAGCGCATTAGCAATGCACGCATTTGGGCTTAAGCCGCCAGAATCTATCAGCCGTCAACGGGTTGAGCGCATGATCGGTGACGACAATCTTGATGACTTGATGGAAGAAGTGGTTGTCAACTACCATACCCTCGGCGATGACTACGATGTGGTCATTTGCGAAGGCTTAGTACCGACAACTGAAACCTCTTATGCCTCACAAATCAACCGTGCCATTGCTCATGCATTAGACGCCAGAATCATCTTTGTTAGCACCGCTGATACCAGTAAGCCTGCCTATTTGGCCGATAAGCTTGATGTCCATGCCCGCGAATTTGGCGGTATGGCCAGCGACCGTACACTTGGCTGTATCTTGATGCGTATGCATGATTTGCCCAATGCACAAAGCACCATGGAAAATCAAATAGTCGCACCGGGTGAAGCGCTTGTGAGCTTGGATGACGGCTTTATGCAAGAAGTCCAGCGTCTATCACCGCACTTCAATACCGAGGAATTTCGCTTAATCGGTGTGGTGCCCTTTAGCGACTCATTATCTGTGCCGCGTACATGGGATATCGCCGCTGAACTTGACGCCACTTGGCTCAACGTTGGTGAAGCAAAATCGCGCCGTATCAATCGCATTAGCTTAACCGCGCGCTCGGTTGCACGTGTCGATGAAGTGTTTAAACGTGGCACGCTTATCGTCGTACCAGGCGACCGCGATGATTTATTATTGGCAGCGGGACTTGCCTGCATCAACGGCATTCCACTGGCAGGCTTGGTGTTGACTGGCGGCGTGGTACCAAGCCCAACGGTTGCAGAGCTATGGCAATCTGCCCTCAAAACTGGTATCCCTGTGATGAGTGTCGAAGATGACAGTTTTGAGACGGTACAGAGTTTATTACACATGAGTGCAGAGATTCCAAGCGATGATACGGAGCGCGCTGAAGAAGTAGCGCGTTATGTCGCCGCACATTTGGATTTGAGCTGGATCAAAGCCTACTTTAGCCAAAATCATGAGCCGCGCTTATCGCCGTCAGCATTTCGTCATCAAGTGGTCAAAAAGGCGCAAAATGCTAAAAAACGTATCGTACTACCAGAAGGCTCTGAGCCACGTACGGTAGAAGCTGCCTGTATTTGCCAAAGCCGCGGTATCGCCAATTGCGTATTGCTTGCTAAGCGTGCTGATGTCGAACAAGTTGCTAAAAACCGCGACTTAGTATTGCCAGAAGGGCTTGAAATCATTGATCCTGATAGCCTTGATATGGATAAATATATCGCTGCAGTGGTCGAACGCCGTAAAGGTAAAACCAATGCTGAAGTCGCTGCTGAATACCTAAAAGATACGGTGTATTTGGGTACGACCATGCTGCAAATGGATGAAGTTGACGGTCTGGTATCTGGTGCGATTCATACCACTGCGAATACCGTCCGCCCAGCGTTTCAGCTGATCAAAACAGCGCCGGAGTACTCACTCGTGTCGTCAGTATTTTTTATGCTGCTGCCTGAGCAAGTGGTCGTCTATGGTGACTGCGCCATCAACCCTGATCCAAATGCAGAAGAATTGGCTGAGATTGCTATTCAATCAGCACAATCAGCCGCCGCCTTCGGTATCGATCCAAAAGTGGCAATGATTAGCTACTCTACTGGCTCGTCAGGTACTGGCGCTGATGTCGAAAAAGTCACCCGTGCGACTCAAATTGTACGCGAGCGTGCGCCAAATCTAAAAGTCGATGGACCATTGCAGTATGATGCGGCTTCGGTCATGAGTGTTGGCAAGCAAAAAGCGCCTGACTCACCCGTTGCTGGGCAAGCAAACGTCTTTATATTCCCTGACCTGAATACTGGTAACACTACTTATAAAGCGGTACAACGTAGTGCCAATGTGGTCAGTGTTGGACCGATGTTGCAGGGCTTGAATAAGCCGGTTAATGACTTATCACGTGGTGCTTTGGTCGATGATATTATCTATACCATCGCCCTCACTGCTATCCAAGCGCATAGCGACCTAATCTAATTGCTTTAAAATTTACGTGTAATTACTCTATACTTAACCGACTATCATTATGATGGTCGGTTTTTTATTGGTTATATATAGCACTGTTTTTACATCGCGCTTCAGTGCTTTTGACGATATCAAGCCAACTGCCCTCTACAATAATGCTATAGTCCGTCTAAAATAAATTAACCATAATTGCCTTCTTATTTATCTTTTCACTCACTCATTTATGCCAAATACTGTCAATCACCTTCCTATAACCAATACTACCCCAGCCATTCGTGCTTACTTGGGTGGCTCATTTGATCCTGTGCATAACGGTCATCTGCAACTGGCGATGTACGTTTATCAAAGTCTACTGCCACTAGCTGAGCAGCAACAGCGCGAGCTACAGGTATCATTATTACCCAATGCGCGCTCGCCCTTTAAAGAGGACAGCACCAACCCTGAACATCGATTGGCAATGTTAAAGCTGGCAACGCAAGAGACACCGTTACAAATTAACGAGCTTGAGCTCTGGCAAGTACCGCCCGTTTATACTATCGATAGCGTGCAGACATTACGCGCGCGCTATCCAAATGACAGTTTGATATTTATCATGGGGATGGACAGCGCGCGTAGTTTGGATAAATGGAAAAATGGTTTGGCGCTGACCGATTATGTCAATTTATGGGTGTTTAATCGTGACGAAAATGCTGAGTTTAATAAAAATTTCTCTAAGACTGATTCGCAAACTCCATTAAAATCTCAACTGCCCGTGCCGCTGCAACCTTTAACCGTTGATACAGCTACAGAACTTGTCGTACCACCTATCCGACATTCAACCGCCAATTCTATCTTGAAAAACACTTATCAAGGTCACATTTATATAGACCCGCGCCCTGTGGAAGCGGTATCAAGCACGCAAGTACGTCAGCAGTTACAGCAACAACTTTATCAACAACTGCCGCAACCACCTCAATCATTAAATATAACGCACAGCGCTGACATGCAAATTGCATCTTTACAACCAATAAATGATATCATAGGCAATACTGCACCCAATTCATTCGCTAAATGGCTAAATCCTGCTGTTTATCAATATATTATTGCCCATCAGCTATATTCTGCTGCCCAATTCCGTTAAAATCGCCTTATACTTTTAATTTTTCCCACTTTGTGCATTTTGTCTCGAAAAAACGTCTGCCTATCTACCGATATGTTAAGGGGCACGTTAGAGAATGCATTGTGACGATTTACCATTTTATTTTTAATATTGACGATTCAAGAGATTACAATTTATGACCAACACTATGACTGACGAACGCTTAAAAGAATGCTTAGCGGTAGTCGAAAGCGCGCTAGACGATATGAAAGCTAAGAACATCACCGTAATGGATGTAGCAGAATTAACAGATGTGATGGAACTTATTGTCATCGCTGACGGTACCTCTAAGCGCCATGTGCGCGCGATGGCTGACAGTGTCGGCGCTGAAGCAAAGCAAGCGGGCTTTATGCCACTTGGTCGCGAAGGCGGTATCGACTCTGACTGGACCTTGATTGATTTGGGCGCGGTGGTCGTGCATATGATGACGCCAGCGGCGCGTGAGTTCTATGACTTAGAAGGTCTATGGTCATCACCTGATCAATTGGCTGAGCTGGTCGCCGTGCCACGTGAAAAGAAAACCGTTGGTCGCCGCAATAAAAATAAATAATCTTATTTATTGCCAACACTGCTTAAAAAAGACCAGATAGCTATTCTGGTCTTTTTTTGTTTAAAAAATAGCACTCATCAATCTTAACGTGCTGATAAACTTTAAAATGCTGCAACCGTATAATCAGCTGTATGATTAGGCTAAGATAATACGCATCATTCATACCACTAATGAGTTAGCCACTCGCCTAATAAATCCCTATTGATTAGGATATTCCATGAGCATAGAGCAAATATTATCTTCGAGCCAAAAAAATAGCGCTGATTTCAATCAACCTTTGCCGCTACATATCGCCACTCTAACCTGCGTCCGTGCTGGCAAAGCCATGCCATTCGCCCGTGAAGAGATGAGCGCGATTGATAAAGCGCCCATCAAAGCGCCTGTCGCCGTCAATTTTATGGGTCTCACCACCGACGAACAAGCCGACCGACGCCATCATGGCGGTCCACTAAAGGCGGTACACCAATTAGCCACGGCAACTTACGAGAAGATTAACGCTGAGTTTGATTTAAAGGTACGCGTTGGCACACTAGGTGAGAACCTGACGACTGAAGCGGTCAATGGTTTACCAGAGATGGATGAATCCACTGTGTGTATAGGTGATGTTTTTCAATATGGGCAAGATGAAGGTATTGATGGGAATGGTGAGGACAGTGTGCAATTACGTATCATGCAACCGCGACGCCCCTGCTATAAAATCAACGACCAAATCGGACAATTTACTAAAGTGCCAAACATTGCCGCGTGGGTGAGCAAACAAGGTATCGCTGGTTGGTATTTTGAGGTCGTGCGTGACGGTATGATTAGCGCTGATTTGCCGGTTTACTTAATTGAGCGCCCCTATCCTTTTGCGACACTTGAGACATTATGGCAGCTATCAAATTCAAAAGAGAAATTTGCAGCAGAAATCATTGAACCTTGGCTTGCGATTGAGTGTTTGGAAGAGAGCTGGAAGAAGGTTTTGGCGAAGAAGATTGAGAAGGGTTAGTATTTCATGGTAAAAAATATATTTTTAGCATTGGCGTGTGCCTTAACGCTGCCCCTAATTGGTTGTGTGACCACTAATAACACGCAAATAGCGAACAGTGAACCCTTCGTCATTGATAGCGAAACTCATCAAGCCACTGGCAAGAGCGAGCGGATTAAATCCATCGTCCTGCATTACACGGTGAGCAATAATGCCAGATCGATAAAGACATTAACCACTGGTCAAGTCAGCGCCCACTATCTGATTTTAAACCATGACGATAATAAAATTTATAACTTAGTACCTGAAAGCGAACGCGCTTGGCATGCTGGCGCGGGCGGCTTTGCAGGTAGAACGATACTCAACGACACCTCTATCGGCATCGAGATTGTCAATAGCGGCATTAAGCATGAATATCGAAACGCCTTAAAGAACGGCGCGCTCGACTACCATCCTTACGAGCACTATGTTGAATTTGATGAATTGCAGATTAAAAAAGTAGCGCAATTGGTGCAAGATTTGGCAGCAAGATATAAAATTTCACCGAAGAATATCATAGGTCATGCGGATATGGCACCTTCGCGCAAAATTGACCCCGGTGCAAAGTTCCCTTGGCAACGACTGTATAAAGAGTATGGTATTGGCGCTTGGTATGATGAATTTGATAAGCAATTCTTTATGAATCAAGATACTTTTGCCGCGGCAACGATACCTGAGATTAAGCAAGCGTTTCGCGATTACGGTTATCAAATCAATAACACTGATGAATGGGATAAAGCCAGTCGCAATGTCGTTTATGCCTTTCAATTGCATTTCAGACCGCAGCAGCCAACGGGCGAGCTGGATTTAGAAACTTATGCTATTTTAAAGGCACTCAATAAGAAGTATGCTGGTCGTGATGACTTTTATTAATAGATAAAAAATATTAGGAGACATAAGCCATGAGTAACTCTCAATACAACGAGCAAAATGAACAAGACGAGCTGCAGAAATATTTAGAAGAAAAAGCCAAACAGGAGCAAGAAAAAGAGCAGGAAGCCGAGCCGCTCTCTGCGTATGACGCTTGTGTGCTAAAAGAAAGCGCAAGGATTCATGAGTTGATCGCTGAGGCTCAAACAGAGGGTAAAGAGCGTTTAGATAACGAGTAATTAAACAACCATTTATTTTAAGTTACGACTTGGCATAAAGATTTTTTGTGTTGAATAACTAACAATGCCTCTCGCTTTGGACCTAAGAAAACTATAGACTTCCTCTTGCGTCGGGGAAAGTGTTTCCCAGACAATTTCTTACTCCCTTCTCATAGTGAACGACCAAGATAGTAGCGAAAAGCAGGATTAGCTCCCCTACTTTTTAAAAACTCAAATCCCAAACACAAAAAAGGTGAGCCGAAGCCCACCTTTTTTATTATCTACAATAACTTAAACTGTCTAATTAACGAATCCAAGCACGAGCGTTACGGAACATACGCATCCACGCGCCGTCCTCATCCCACGCTTCTGGTTTCCAGCTGTGATTGTAGGCACGTAGCGTACGCTCAGGGTGCGGCATCATGATGGTGACGCGACCGTCAGTGCTACACAGACCTGTGACACCACCGACCGAACCGTTTGGATTGAGCGGATAAGTCTCAGTTAACTGACCTTGGCTATCGACGAAGCGCATGGCGAGTTGACCGTGTTTTGCCATACCGTCGATTTCTGTCTCGTTAAGGGTGGCATAGCCTTCACCATGAGCGATAGCGATTGGTAAGATACTGTCTTGCATACCTTTGAACAGGATAGACTTGGTACGCTCAACTTTTACGTTGACCGTACGCGCTTCAAAGCGAGCCGATTTATTGGCAATAAAGCGTGGGAAGTTTTCTGCGCCTGGGATGAGGTCTTTTAACTGCGCCATCATCTGACAACCGTTACAGACACCAAGTGAGAAGGTATCAGGACGAGCAAAGAAACGCACAAACTGCATACGCAATTCGTCATGGAACAAGATAGAGTTCGCCCAGCCAGAGCCTGCGCCCAACACATCACCATAACTGAAGCCACCACAAGCGACCAGACCGTCGAAGTCACGTAGATTGATGCGACCGCTGAGCAAATCGCTCATGTGGACATCGACCGCTTCAAAGCCTGCTTGAGTAAAACCTGCTGCCATTTCTGTCTGACCGTTGACGCCTTGCTCACGCAGAATGGCGACTCTTGGTTTGTTTTCGCGACTGTTTAAATACGGTTCTTCAACCTTTTGATTGAGATCAAAGTTTGGTGCAGCGATAAGACCTTGATGGCTAGCGTCGCTAATCAAGTCGTACTCTTGTTGCACGCAAGCTGGGTTGTCACGGCGGCGAGCGATTTGATAGCTGACCTGACTCCATTCTTGCTGTAATTCGCTACGGCTAAAGCGTAGAGTGTCATCACCCATATGCAAAGGCGTTTGGATGATTAAGCTGTCTTCTTCCGAGCTTTGACCGACAAGGCTAAGCATTTCGCTGACGTTAAATTCTTCTGCCAATTGCATCAATGCGGCGACGTTTTCTGGTAATACTTGGATGACTGCGCCCAGCTCTTCACTGAACAATTGACCGAGTAAGTTGTCATCAGTCAATGACAGCTTGATACCTTGACGGCTAGTGAATTGCATCTCAGCGATAGTCGCAAGCAGACCACCATCACCGATATCGTGATAGGCACTGATGACGCCTTTCTGGTTACCCGATTGGATAAAGTTAAAGAAGTCGACCAAGTCACTTGGCTGCGCTAAATCTGGGCAGTCATTACCCATTTGGCTAAGCGTTTGCGCAAGGATTGAGCCGCCTAGACGTAACTGTCCTTTAGACAAGTCAATACGGTAGAAGGCGCTATCACCATTGATTAATTCAGGAGTAAGCGTTTTTGCTACATCAACGACAGGCGCAAAGGCTGTAATCACAAGGCTCATTGGTGAGACGACAGACTTATCCGTGTTGCCGTCTTCGTTGCTATCTGTCCAGTTAGCACGCATTGATAGCGAATCTTTACCAACTGGAATAGCGATACCAAGTGCAGGACATAACTCTTCACCAACAGTATAGACGGCATCAAACAATGCAGCATCTTCCGCATCATCGCCACACGCTGCCATCCAGTTTGCTGACATAGTGATATCTGATAGCTGATTAATACGTGCGCCAGCGATATTGGTGATTGCTTCACCAACCGCTAAACGCGCAGACGCTTTTGGATTAATCAGTGCAACAGGCGTACGCTCGCCAACACTCATCGCTTCACCGCTCATTGGCTGACCATCAAGCGCAATCAAGCCTGAAGCGGTAACAGCACAATCGGCAACGGGCACTTGATAACGACCAACATACTGATCACGGACAACCATACCGGTGATAGAACGGTCACCAATGCTAATCAAGAAAGACTTGCTAGCGACAGTCGGATGACGTAATACGTCTTTGATTGATTCAGCTAGATTGACTTCGCCTAACTCTAATGCTGGCAAGGTAGTCTCTTGACGCTCAAAGCTACGCTTCATCTGTGGTGTACCACCGAGCAATACTTGCATTGGCATATCGACTGGTTGCTCAGGCAGTAATTCGTCATTCACAACAAGCTGACGTACTTCAGTAGCTTCCCCTAAGATGGCATACGGGCAGCGCTCACGAGCACATATAGCGTCGAACTGATCTTTACTTTCTGGACGAATTGCCAGCACATAACGCTCTTGTGCTTCGTTTGACCAAATCGCCATTGGCGACATGCCAGCTTCTAGCGACGGAATCTTACGTAGATTGAGCACCGCGCCCATTTCATGGTCATTGACAAGTTCTGGCATCGCATTCGATAAACCACCTGCGCCAACGTCATGCAATGAGACGATTGGGTTGCCGTCTTTACTGTTGTTACTAGCGTCAATATCGTTGCCCGCTAATGCCCAGCAGCGATCGATGACTTCTTGGCAACGACGTTCCATCTCAGCGTTATCACGCTGTACAGAGGCAAAGTCCAAGCCTTCATCCAGTGAGCCACTATCAACCGAAGATGCAGCACCGCCACCTAAGCCGATTTGCATGGCTGGACCACCAAGGACGATAAGCAAATCACCTTGTTGAATGCTATTTTTTTCAATCAAATTACGTTTGATATTACCGTAACCACCAGCAAGCATGATTGGCTTATGATAGCCGCGCATTTGGCTGCCATCTTTTGTCGCAGACGTGTCCAATTGGAAACTACGGAAATAACCGCATAGGTTTGGACGACCAAACTCATTTGAGAAGTTGGCTGAACCTAATGGTGCTTCAGTCATAATTTCTAGACTGGTTGCCATACGATCCGGCGTACCATAATCCTGCGTACTTACATTACCTGACTGCTCCCATTTTTCCGCAAGCTCTGGGATATGTAAGTGTGATACGTGAAAGCCGGTTAAACCTGCTTTTGGCTTACCGCCACGTCCAGTTGCACCTTCATCACGAATCTCACCACCCGCACCCGTTGCCGCGCCTGCATAAGGGGCAATCGCCGTTGGATGGTTATGAGTTTCGACTTTCATTAAGATATCGATTTCTTCTTGATGGAAATCGTAAGGATGCGCAGAATTGGCATCCATCGCATCAGTAGGTACAGGATAAAAACGCCACCCTTCAGAACCTGCCATTACCGCAGCGTTGTCTTTATAAGCAGACAAGATGCCTTGCGGATTGGCTTTATAAGTATTCTTAATCATTTGGAACAGTGACTTTGGCTGTACTGCGCCATCAACTGTCCATTCAGCATTAAAGATTTTATGACGGCAATGCTCTGAGTTTGCCTGTGCAAACATCATCAGCTCAACGTCCGTTGGATTACGCTTTAGCTCATTGACATAAGCATTCATTAGATAATCGATATCTTCGCTCGATAACGCAAAGCCAAACTCAGTATTGGCTGACTCTAGCGCAGACTGACCTTGTCCGATGACATCAATGTGGTTTAGCGATGCTGGTTGCTCATCATCAAACAATTTATTCACATCATTTAAATCATAAACCAAGCTTTGGGTCATACGGTCAAACAATAATCGCTCAGCGTCTACTGGCAGTTTCTCGCCTGCTTCTCCATCAACAGTTAGCGTATAAACAATAACGCGCTCAACACGATTGATCGCAATTTCACAGTTATTAAAGATGTCCGTCGCTTTACTTGCCCATGGCGATATGGTGCCAAAGCGTGGGCCAACGATAACTTGTAACTGATTGCTTTTTGGGGCTGCAAGGACAGTGCTACTGTCGACAGCAAGTAAGTCTAGCGCTTTTTTATGTTCATCACCTTCTAGCTCTCGTGATAACACATACACTTGCTGGGTATGAATTTGGCTGACATTTAGCGCGGTTTTTTGCTGAAACTGACTGATGAGTTGCTGCGTCTGAAAATCGGTAAGAAACGGTTGTCCGGCGATGGTCATCATAAAGGCATAATCCGTAAGATCAAGGCATCTCTGCCATGCAAAGTAAATGGTCTGCGTATTATAACAAGAAGCCCTGTGATAAGCAGGACAAAACCAAGATAAATTGCCAATCGCTTCGTTAATATTATGCTGAAGCTTTGAGAAAATAGTATCAATTCACTGTCAAAGCGGTAAGCCTGACGGCACAGCGTCACAATTTTTACTCAATCCTTATAGTCCTTACAAACACTCACATCGCATTACTGGCAACCTATATAAATATGCTAGCGGTAATCGTTATTCTAGGTAGCACAGTTGCTGGCGAGTTAATCTCTTACCTATCTAGACCTTGACCGTCTAACTAATATACTTAATGAAGTAAAAACTTAATCAATAACGATAATCCAGAAACCAGAAACCAATCACTATAATGAAAAAGGATAATCACCATGAGTAACCCAGAGCATATTGCTAAAATTCAAGATGTTATCAAAGATGTGAAGTTCGCTATGATGAGTACCACTAATAAAAAAGGCGATATTCATGCTTGGCCGATGACCACTAATGAGGTCAATCTCGACAATAAAGAAATTTGGTTTATCGGCGATAAATCCTCAGACGTCGTCAAGGATATTCAGGATGATAAAAGAATCGGTCTCACTTATGCCACTCAAGATGACAAAAACTTCGTATCTATCAGTGCTAACGCTGAATTACCGACAGACAAGGCTAAATTAGATGAGCTATGGTCGCCAGTTTACAATGCCTTCTTTGAGCATGGCAAGGAAGATGAAAATGTACAATTGATTAAAGTCGTGCCTCATGGTGCAGAATGTTGGCTTAGCGGTAGTACAGTGGTAAACATGTTTAAGATGGCAGCAGCAGCGGTACAAGATGGCAAAACTGCTGAAGATATGGGCGAAACTTTTTCAGTCTCTTTATAAACCCTATAGCTATGCTTTGAGAAACTAAAGTATTAGAGTGTTATAGATGCCTCCATAAAAAAACGCCAGTCACATGATGCGACTGGCGTTTTTTATTAAACTCATTTCTAATCTATATTAACCACTTTGTTTTAAATAAGGCCACGCGGCTTTTAGGTAAATGAGCATCGACCATAAGGTTAAAATCACAGCGGCAACCATTAATACGTAGCCTATCATCTCAAGCGATTGCCAGTTTAATAATAAAACAGTGATGGCTATCATCTGAAAAGTAGTTTTGAGTTTACCGACATAAGAGACTGCTACGCTGGTACTTTTACCGAGCTCAGCCATCCATTCACGTAGCGCCGATACCGCGATTTCACGCGAGATAATCACAATCGCGGCAATTGCCATAATGATATTGGGATGCCACTGCACTAAAATAATCAAGGCAGCTGCGACCATCAGCTTATCGGCAACAGGGTCCAAAAAGCGTCCAAAGGCAGATACTACATTGAGCTTACGGGCAAAATAGCCATCAAGCCAATCGGTAATTGCGGCGATAATAAAGACGCCAGTAAGCAGTAAATGGCGCAGTAAACTGTCGCTAAACTCACTCATGCCTACCCGAGCAATGACGTTATCTGAAATCGCGGGCATTCCAATACCTAGGGCAGGTGGCCAATAGGCAATCGCCACAAATAGCGGAATCATCAAAATACGCGCAATTGTTAGATTGTTGGGCAGATTAAAAATACTTTTATCATTTTGCGCTGGTAGCGGTTTTTGTTCTGGCGTGTGCAGCTGTGTACTCTCGGTCATGGCAAACCCAGTTGATAGTGAACGATAGGAATGTGGCTAGCTTAGCATTTTTACGGCATGGCGTCATGCCATCTCTATAGGTTGATTTTGGCTTTGTTGAATTGCCCTTTATTTTAACCGATAGCAGCTTATAAATAGAGATTTATAACAACCTTGTTATTTTATACTTCTTGACAAGATACGGAGGTATAACGCCCTCGAAACGTAATGACATGTAAGCAAACTAGGTAAATTAGCCATTCTCGGTTATCATGGTCAAATAAATACAGTTGTGCACTGATAGTTGTAAGCAGATGTAAGAAACTCTTGAAATATAGCGTTATGACATCATCTTTATATTAACAACAATAAATCCTGATCAATTTATTTGTGACTCATTACCATCAAAATCGTTAATATCAAAAGTAATTCGGTCGCATGATAAGTTTTCCTCAGCCCACGACACCTCCTTCGTGGGCTCTTTTTTGCCTGCGCTTTAGCATTAAAGCTTATGTTTGGATTTAAATGGCTCTGAGAACTGCAAAATTAAAAAACCTACAAACGACAAAATAATGGCAATCTCATAGCGACCGTAAGCAACTGAAATACCAATAGCACCAGTATTCCATAAGCTTGCTGCCGTTGCCGTACCTTTTGAGCCTTCTTCGTTTTTAAAAATTGCCCCACCCCCGATAAAGCCCATACCCGTTATGATTGCGTACATGATCCTCGCTTCACCAGCCGAATCATAAATATCCATACCTACGAGCATAAAAGCACAGGAAGCAATCGTTACTAGTGGAAAAGTTCTCAGCCCTGCACCGTTGTCTTTCATTTCACGGTTGAGCGCAATCGGTAAGGAGAGAATAAAAGCTATACCCAATTGAAAAAAATGATATTGCATCAGCTCTATATCGATATCAAATCCAAACATAGTGTCCTACCTCTTCTTATAGCGATACATGCTTTAATTTTTAGTATTGGTCTAGATTAAATATATTGAATCTTTAAAGCCTGCCAATATCAATAACGTCTGCGTAAAAGAGCCATGCTATTTTTGATAACATGGCTCTTTATTATTTAACTTAAATCTATAAAAGCTTGGTTATAAGCGTAAGTATTGACGCTAGAAAATCTACTTTTAACGATTTTACCTATAAATAGCTATTCGATAGCTATTATCAGTCTCCGCGTTCAGCCTTAACGACATCGACCAATTCATTGATAACGGTGCTATCAGCAAGGGTCGATAAATCACCCAGTCCAACATATTGCCCTGCCGCAAGATTACGCAAGATACGGCGCATGATTTTCCCAGAGCGAGTCTTGGGTAACACATTGACCATATAGATAGCATCTAAATTGGCAATCGGACCAATCTCCATGCGCACATGGCGGTTAAGCTCTGATTTTAGTGATTCAGTGGCAGTTTCGCCTGATTTTAGGATAATAAAAGCGCAAATACCCATACCGCGAATGTCGTGCGGCATACCAACAATAGCCGCCTCAGCGGTCGCCGGATGCGCCACCACCGCGCTCTCAATCTCTGCAGTGCCCAATCGATGTCCTGAGACGTTAAGCACGTCATCTACCCGTCCGGTAATCCAATAGTGTCCGTCTTCGTCTCGCTGCGCACCATCGCCAGTGAAATAATAACCCGGATATTCGGTAAAATAGGTTTTTAAAAAGCGCTCATGATCATTATAAATGGTACGCATCTGCCCCGGCCAACCACCACTGATTGCAAGGTTGCCTTCCGCAGAACCTTCAAGTATTTCGCCATCACCGTCAACGACGACGGGTACAATACCGTACAAGGGATTCATCGCCGCGCCCGGTTTCATATCTACCGTGCCCGGTATCGGCGCCAATAAAATACCGCCGGTTTCCGTTTGCCACCACGTATCGACAATCGGACATTTACCACCGCCGACGACATGATAGTACCAATCCCAAGCTTCTGGATTGATCGGCTCACCAACGGTACCGAGCAAGCGCAAACTTGAGCGATTCGACTCACGGACAAAGGTATCACCCTCTTTCATCATGGCACGAATAGCCGTCGGTGCGGTGTATAAAACCGTGACTTGGTGTTTATCAATAATATGACCGATACGCGCCCACGTTGGATACTCTGGTACGCCTTCAAACATAACGGTCGTCGTGCCATTAGCAAGCGGAGCGTAAGTAGCATAGGTATGACCCGTCACCCAGCCGACATCCGCCGTACACCAATAGACGTCGTCTTCTTTAATATCAAAGACATCACGGAACGTAGAAAGCGCATAAGTGATATAACCACCAGTGGTATGCAACACACCTTTTGGCTTGCCCGTTGAGCCAGAGGTATATAATAAGAATAGCGGGTCTTCGGCATTCATTACTTCAGGTTCGCAATGCTTTGACTCACCATCGACCAAACTGTGATACCAAACATCGCGGCGTCCACTCATCGGTACAGAATTACCCGTACGATGCACGACAATGACGTTGGTCACGCTATCGGTGCCATCCATGTCTAAAGCACGGTCGACACTGGCTTTGAGCGGCGTGCGCTTATTGCCACGAATACCTTCATCGGCAGTAATAACCAATTTAGATTGGCTATCAATAATACGGTTGCCCAAACTCTCAGCAGAAAAGCCGCCGAATACTACCGAATGCACCGCCCCAATACGGGTACACGCCAGCATTGCCACCATCGCTTCTGGTATCATAGGCATATATAAGGTGACGCGATCGCCCTTTTTAACCCCAAGTTTGCGCATTGCATTACCTAGGCGACAAACAGCTTCATGCAGCTCTTTAAATGAGATGATTTTATGCAATGATGGATGGTCACCTTCCCAGATAATCGCAGGTTTATAGGGGTTATTTTTAACATGGCGATCAAGGCAGTTGACTGAGATATTAAGCTCACCATCTTCATACCACTTGATATGAAAATCTTCTAAGTCATAATTAACATTGCTAATTTTGGTAGGCTTTTTTATCCAATCAATCAGCTCGGCACGCTTCGCCCAGAAGGCGTCGTTTGCTTCAGGTGACGCAATGGATTGTTGGTATTCTTTAGCGTATTGCTCGGCGGTGGTGTTGGCAGCGGCGACAAATTCAGCCGTGAGAGGAAATGATTTCTGAGTCATCGTAGTCATCCTTTTCTAATTATTATGACCTGTAGCAGCTTTCATGAAGCGACTGACGTCAAACAACAATAGCTGCTACAGGTAATAAGCGTCATCTTCCATATTGTGACACCTAAGGATAGTTTGACAAATAAGCGCGAGGGTTGCAAGACATCAACCGTGAATCACAACAATTCCGCTGCACAGCTGTATACTTGATAAGGCAGTACACATCTTGATGAATCGATTGATTATTCAATAATATTCTTCATGCCTGCGTTTTTATAATTTTGGACAGTTTTAGTCCTATAGAGAATCTATCATCACCTTATTTAATCCTTGTAAGCTGGAAGAAAACATGGACAATGGCTAGCCTAAAGATAGGCTTTAAAATAGCGGCAAGCTCTATTGAGTAGCCTGCTATTTTCTTGCATCAAAATCTACTATTTATTTTATTACTAATTTTACAGCCATTTTTATTACTGCCTTTATAGCTACCTTTTATTTTACTCTTTACAACCTCTCGCTCTTTGGAACATATCGTCATGGAAAATACCCGCAATGCACCATCACAAAATCACTATGATGCCATTGTCATCGGCGCTGGTGCGTCAGGGTTATATTGTGCACTCACCGCTGGTCGCCGTGGTCGCCGTGTCTTAGTGCTCGACCATGCCAATAAAGCTGGCAAAAAAATTCTCATGTCAGGTGGCGGGCGCTGTAACTTTACCAATTACTTTGTCGAGCCTGAACATTTTATCGGTAGCAATGCGCACTTTTGTAAATCAGCGCTCAGTCGTTATCCGAGTTGGGAATTTATCGGCATGGTTGAGCAGCATAAAATCCCTTACCATGAGCGCGAGCACGGGCAGCTATTTTGTGATGATTCAGCACAAGATATTTTAACCATGCTACTCGATGAATGCGCCGCCGTAGGCGTGCAAGTCAGACTTAATACCCACATCGAACAAGTAAAAACTTTTGAGAATAATGAAAAATCCCGCTTTGAATTAATCACCAGCAAACAGTTAAGTAAAAAAGAGAAGCAAGAGAGAAAAGAAAACGGCAATCAAAGCAAGCTGCCGCAAACAAGTTATCGCTGTGAGTCGCTCGTGGTAGCAACGGGCGGTTTGTCTATTCCAACGCTAGGCGCAAGCGGATTTGGTTACGATCTTGCGCAACAGTTCGGCCATACATTGGTCACAACCGATGCCAGTCTTGTTCCTTTTACATTTACTGATAAAACCGGTGAGCTGATTCGTACGCTTGCCGGTATCAGTCTGCCGGTGATAGCCAGTAATGAGCGCATCTCCTTTAAGCTACCGCTGCTCTTCACCCATCGCGGCCTATCTGGTCCGGCTATGCTACAACTGTCCAACTATTGGCATGTTGGCGAAACCATCACCATCAATTTGCTGCCTGATATAGATATGACTGCACTTTTACTTGCTCATAAAAAATCACATCCACGCCAGCTTATCCGGACGGTTTTGGCAGACAATACCGACAATGCTTTACCAAAAAAACTGCTGGCAGCGCTACAAACCCATCTATGGGACGATATCAAAGATACCGAGCTTGCCAATATTAAAGATGAGCGCTTGATAGAGCTTGGCGCAACGCTCAATGGCTGGCAGCTAAAGCCGTCTGGCACCGAAGGCTATCGTACCGCTGAGGTCACACGCGGCGGTATTAAAACCGATGAAGTCTCGTCAAAGACCATGCAAAGCAAACATCAAGACGGGCTATATTTTATCGGTGAAGTACTCGACGTCACAGGTTGGCTTGGCGGCTATAACTTTCAATGGGCGTGGGCCAGTGGCTTTGTTTGCGGCGAAGTGGTTTGATATATCCTTTTTAGAGGTACTTAATAATTAAAATTTATAAGAAGTAGCTCTATCGTCACAAAATAAAGCGTTTAAGCTTGCGAGGTTTATTATGCGTTCTATCCAACATATTCATAGCGATAAAGAACCGCATTGGGTCGGTGACGGTTTTTATGTTAAAACCTTGTTCAATCATTTAGATAATGATGCTGATTTTAATCACTATCACACCGATCCATTTTTGTTATTAGACTATGGTCAGCCGACAAATTTTGCCCCAAATCCAAACTATGACACACAGCCGCATGGTGTTGGACAGCATCCGCATAAGGGCTTTGAGACGGTAACGATTGCTTATGCAGGCGAGATTAGCCATGCTGATTCGGCCGGTGGTTATGGCGTCATTCAAGAAGGCGGTGTGCAATGGATGACTGCGGGGCGCGGCATTATGCACCAAGAGTTCCACTCGCCAGCCTTTGGCCAGCGTGGCGGTCCTTTTAGCATGGTGCAATTGTGGGTCAATTTGCCAAGCGCTCACAAGCTGACTGAGCCTAAATATCAAACTTTAACACGGGCTGACTTGCCTATCGTTGATTTAACAGATAGTGAGAATAGACATGCTATTGGTAAAGCGGCGATTATTGCAGGTGAGTGGCAAGATACGACAGGTGCGGCAAGTACCTTTACGCCTATCAATTTATGGGATATCGAGTTACATCAATCAGGGACAACGACGCTGCAAGTGCCAAATAGCCATAATGTCATGATATTGGTACAAGAAGGCGCGCTACTGATTAACGATACGCCAGTGAGCGCAGGCAGTCTGATTCAGTTTGCCACGCCAACTGATACTGATATTAATGCTACCAATGAACAATCAGCAACGCAGATAAGCGATAGCATCGAGCTCACGTATCCTAAGCTCTCTGATAATAAGCAAGCGCCAAACATTGTTAAGTTACTGCTATTAAGCGGTGAGCCTATTAGTGAGCCAGTAGCAGGCTACGGACCGTTCGTCATGAATACACAAGCGGAGTTAAAACAAACATTTCGTGACTATCAAACGGGTAACTTTGGTAAATGATTTGGATTAACAATTCGGGTAAATAGCCAAAACTTACCCATTGAAAAAGCCACCTTGCTGATTATCGCAGGGTGGCTTTTTTATGCACTGTCACTTTATCATAATCAATAAAGCCAGTTGAATGATTTATACAATAAACATTTAGGCTTGGTTTAAAAACGGATAATCGGTGTAACCTTCTGTACCGCCACCATAAAAGCTTTGCGGATGTTGCTCATTAAGCGGCGCGCCTTCGCGGATGCGTTCTGCTAAATCAGGATTGGCAATATAGTCACGACCAAAAGCAACCGCATCGATATAGCCATCTTTAATATTTTTCTCAGCTTTTTCAGCGGTATAACCACCAGCAGCAATGATTGTCTGATCAAACGCATCGCGAACACGCTGACGGAATTCAGTACTATAAGGCGTACCACCCGCCCAGTCAGGCTCAGAGAGATGCAAATACATCAAACCGCGCTTATTAATCTGCTCAATCAACCAGATATTTTCGTCCTCATTGTAGCCTGCTTCAACGTTATTAAACGTACCAAGCGGTGACACACGAATACCGATATGGTCAGCATCCCACGCCTCGACACAAGCATCGATGACGTCAAGGGTTAAACGCGCGCGGTTTTCGCGGCTACCGCCATATTTATCATCACGCTGGTTGGTTTGTTCCACCCAAAACTGATGCAACAGATAACCATGAGCGCCATGAATTTCTACGCCATCAAAGCCTGCTTCTTTGGCGTTTTTGGTCGCAAGCCCAAAATCAGCAATAACTTGCTGTACTTCTTCAAGCGTGGCAGGACGCGGCGTGGTCGCTTCCACACGAATGGCTTGATTGTTACTATCGCGCAGTGACGTACGTACCCCCACATGAACATCAGACGCTGAAATAGGCGCTTTGCCATCAGGCTGCACGCTTTCATGGGCAACCAAACCCGTGTGCCATAACTGTACGACAATTTTGCCGCCTTTTGCATGAACATTATCAACGATAGTTTTCCATGCAATCGTTTGGTCTTGGGTATGAATACCGGGGGCGCCCGCATAGCCTTTTGCTTGAAAAGATACCTGCGTCGCTTCGGTAATGACCAGTCCTGCCCCACTACGCTGCGCATAATATTCACTTGCTAACGCCGTAGGAACATCACCCGGCTCAACAGCGCGTAAGCGGGTCAAAGGTGCCATGATGATACGGTTTTTTAGGGTTTGAGTGCCCATTTTGACGGGTTCGAATAAGTTATCGTGTGCCATGAGATGCCTTGTTTGTTGTTATAAAAACATGGTTATAGAATTTGTTAATCATGAATAAATAGCGCTCAATTTCACACCTAAAACGCATTAAGCACTCTATTCATAATTCGTGTTCTTTATAGGGCGTAGAGATGATGATTCCAAGTAAAACTTACAAACAAAAACACCGACGCAAGTATATTTCCAACCTTTTAAACGCTATTATTTATATGAGCTTATAAAGATATTAAGATAATAAAATCAGTGAAAATTTTATTAAATGTTGAATGCACAACCTATACATCTTTTTTCAATTTTTCAAAAAAACTGTCAATATTATTAATATTTATTTTTAGCCTTTACTTTTTTAGCATTTACTTAAGGGATAGAGTCCATGCAAAAAACCATATTATCGCTGGCAATAGGACTAAGTTTCCTCTTGGGTATGAGCGCGTGCCAACCCAAATCAGATGCGTCGTCTAAATCAAATGAGGCCAAAGATACAGAGCAAGTCAATACGCCGACGCCCATAGAAAAATCAGCAGCTACATCTAATAAGCCAACAGACTCAGCTTTAGACGCAAAAACCTGCTTAGCACTGAACAAATCCATGCAAAAAGTGGATGATACCAGTAAGATTGACACTATTTATGAAATCCAAAAACAATTAACGGCCTGTTTGCCAACAGCAAATAGTACTGAAGCCTTAAGTCTGCTAAAAGACTATCAAGCAATGTATGGGCGCTTTTTAGCAATCGATTCTGACATAAATGCTGAAAATACTGACCCACAAGTGGCACAAGCTTATTATGATGTCATGTCTGCTTTAGAGATGGGCGAACAAGTACCTGTAGAAGCATTGAATAAGTTGAGCCCTCGCACACGCTATCTTATCAGCTTGATAAAAAGCGACGCTGATGTCAGAGCTCGTAACTTGGGTGAAGGTTTTTATACGTTTGCTCACGACTTGCAAGCAATGGCAGATATCTTTATCCCTTATCTACGTCCCGACCAAAAAGCATTTATTGGACGGATGGCAAAGGATAATCAAGAGGTCTTTTGGAGCGATGCGGCGGTTACCATCACTTTTGATGAATTGATTGAGCGGGCGATATTTTGGGAGGACTATATTCAGCGCTATCCAAGTGGCTATGCTGTACAAGATGCCAAGGTCTTATTAAATCTTTATCGTTACGTGATATTTTTTGGTTCAGATAATACAAGGTGGACGGATAATGAAATTCGTGAGTTTATTAAACCCGACTATAAGCAGATGATTGTCGCACTCACAAAACGCCCAAATAGCATTTTGGCAAAAGATGCAGAAAACTATCTTAACTTTATGGCGTTATCCGATAGTGAGCGTCAAGAGCTTTATCCAGCGTCTAGCACTACTGAAGATGGTTATGAGTTGAATGAGTGGGAAATGGTCTATTATCGATTAAATCAGGCGATGCAGATTCCATCCATTTGGAAAAATGATGGTGATAATCGAGAATGCTTGGAAGGGCTGTTTTGCCAAACTGAAAGCTTTGATTAATAAAGCGCGTTTCAATCAATAAAAAAGCATCTACTTTTTAAAGTAAGTGCTTTTTTCTACTTTCTATCAGCGCTAATATGAGCTATTTTTAATCGCTGTTATTAACAAGCAATCTCAGTCAATTCTTTAAAAATGATAACCAAGTTTCATACCAAGCGCATAGCCTGATCCATCATCGATATTGGCTACTCGACCATCAACCTTGGTATCGACTGGGCCACCTTCAAACCACATATATTGACCACCCGCGGCAACGCTTAGCTGTTCGGTTAGTTTATATTGCGCGCTTAATCCTAAGCTTTTGATAGAGTCATAAGGTCCTAATAAACTGAGCGGCGCACCAGTACCATGGTCATAGCCTACGCGTACTTCGCCTGAAACTTTTGGATTAAACTGCTTACCCAATGCCACCTCAACCGAATAACCGTCTTTTTTATAGGCAGCTAATGGCTCTTGTGTCGCTAACGAGGCTAAAGGCGGGGCAACATTAAAGTTACTCCAATCTACCCAACGAGCATTGACCATACCCAGCAACTGATGCTTTTCACTGAGACCTGTTTGGAAATCGAAATTGACCGACTGTGGCATCTTAACTTCGGTCTTGCCCGCTAGCGGTAGTCCTTCTTCTGCTGGTGCTGGCGTTTCGCCATCACCGCCAGCGATAGGCGGCAAAATAACTTGCAGATTTTCTACCCCTGATACCTGATATTTGGCGGGCGCGCGATATGTTAATGCTGCTCGTAAAGCTATCTCCGGCTTTTCATACGCCATCCCAATAACAGGCACTAGCGTATTTTCGTTTTCAAAGTCTAATGTATAATAGGTAGGTGCTGTCGCCACAGGATTTATAGCCGCGTTATTGATAGCACCTAAACTCGCTGTTTCAGCTGGCGTAATCGTGCCATTATTTTGTTTATTGACCAAATCATAATAAGCATCAGTGGTCGGTATGCCAAAGAGAGCGCCTGCTTCATTAATCACTTGTGACACTGCCGTGGTCAGACCTACTGGCTGCGCGCCAGTGATCTTGCCTTTTAGCGTTTGGTATTCAAGACCACCATATAGCCAGACATTATTGCTAATCTTACCGCCGCCTAAAAGCGTGAGACCAGTCGTCTCTACCCGCGCCTCGGTCGTGCCCATACTATTATGAAATATGTTTCCTGCTTGGTATTTGGTATCGACGCCAAAGGGTTGCTCGTAAATCAATGCCAATGCTGTATTGGCTGTTGGGGCGATTTTGATAGCTGCTCCGGGTAAATCAAAGTCATCCATCATGTCGCCAATCTTATTACCCGCGGCATCGGTACCTTCGATTTTTGGATCAACATACGCATAAGATAGCTCAGCATAATTGCCCGGCTCAAAAAAGGGCGCGACCGATTGTTTGCTGTATTCGATGCCAGCGGCATGCGCTGAGCTGATGGCGATACTCAGTACCGTTAAAGTACCGGCAGTGAGCAAATAGCGCGAAGAACGAAAAAGGGTGGCAGAGTTCTTAAATCCTAAAAACAGCTGAGCGCTCATGACAATATCCTTTTGTCAGTTAAAAACACAACCGAACCATAAAATTATTCACACTTTTTATAGTTGGCATTGGTTCCTAGATTAAATAGCGAATGTCGACCTTTGTCAATATATCAGCATCAACTTTATGAGATTCTCTATTTAATTAGACAAAGGTAAGCGTTAGCCTTTCAATACTTATATAAATTGCAGAAGAAAAAAGGCTTAAAGCGCTGATACCACTTGCCAAGGCGTTTGACATCATCACTTTTCCAATTCAGTTTATTATAGTAGAAGGTGTTAATTAAGCGCCATCTATTAAAAGGCTGCTAATTAATTCAAAACCAAGAATTATCTTAAGATTTAAGCATCTTTTTAATAGACAACTCCAACGACAAGTAAGTGCCAAATAGTATCACCATAGAGCCGATAATCGCGGGCGTATCCAATGCCTCACCAAGCAGCAGATAGCCTAAAACAATCGCGAAAATGGGAATTACCAAAGTAATACTGGTCGCTCGTACTGGACCGATGCTTTTAATCAGCTGATTCATGAAAATCAGTGCAATAGCGGTCGAAAACACACCAATACAAATGACAGAAACCCAAGCCGTTAAGCTGATGCTCTTGCCATAGGGGAACTCATAAAGTGCAATCGGCATCATGATAATACTGGCAATGATCAGTGAACCTGCGGTAATGGCGACCGGTGATACGTTGTATAAATAGTTTCTGGTGATATTGGCGCCAACGGCATAGCCAACACAGGCTAGTAATGCATAGCCCATCGGTAATAGCCCAGAACCTGAATCCGCGCCCTGCCCGCCAAATAAGTTTTCACTCATCAAAATAATCACGCCGATGACACCAATGATTAAGCCAATAATTTGTTTTTTTGACAGCCTGTCTTTAAAGAAAGTACTGGCGATAAAACCGCTCATCATCGGTACTGACGCATTGAGTACCGCCAATACCCCAGCATTTACTGAGCGCGCTGAAAACGCAAACAGAATAAAGGGCACTGCTGCAGAGAACAGCCCAACCAACGTTAATACTTTCCAATTTTCACGAATGCCTACTCTGTTCTTCTTTTTTACTATTACAAACACCAGCATCGTGAGTCCAGCTAAGACCACACGCAGGCTCGCAAAAGCTAACGAACCAAATTCAGGCACGCCAATACGATAAAAAATAAAAGACAGCGACCACATAAAGGACAGGGTGATAAAAATAATGAGGTCGCGGTTAGACATGAGATGATCCTATCGAGCATTAGACAGTAAAAAAACCTTGATGATAACTGGTTAAACGCTCAATAGGTATCGTATTTTCTGCACTTATCGCGGATTTATTTTATAAATCCACTTTGTCTAAAATAAAATCGATGTCTTTATCACCACGCCCTGATAGATTGACCAAAATCGTCTCATCCGCTAACATATCCTTGGCAATTTTCATGGCATAAGCGATGGCATGTGCCGACTCTAATGCAGGAATAATACCCTCAAGGCGCGACAATGCCATAAAGGCTTCTAAACACTCTGCATCAGTCGCCGACTCATAAGTGGCCAGTTTTAAATCTCGCAGGTGCGAATGCTGAGGTCCAACCCCTGGATAATCAAGACCAGAGGCAATCGAATGTACAGGTGCTGGCTCACCTTTTTCATCAAGCAATACATAACACTTAAACCCATGAATCTCACCTTTGACGCCTAATGACATCGTCGCCGCATGATTGGGGGTATCTAAGCCTTCACCTGCTGGTTCCACACCTATTTTTTCTACATCTGCATCATCAAAAAAGCCGCTAAACATACCGATAGCATTAGAGCCGCCGCCAATACAGGCAATCACTTTATTTGGTAGCTTGCCTGTCGTCGCTAAGAACTGCGCTCGTGCCTCATGTCCGACAACCGATTGAAAGTAACTGACCATTTCAGGATATGGTGCAGGCCCCAATGCCGAGCCAATCGCAAACATACTAGTATCAATCTCATTAAGATAGGTCTCAAAGGCGCTATCAACTGCTTCTTTTAGCGTACCAGCACCGCGCGATACAGGAACGATATTGGCACCCAAAATCTTCATACGGCTGACGTTTGGATGTTCTTTTTTAATATCGACCACGCCCATATGTATCTCACACTCTAAACCCATTAATGCCGCTGCTGTTGCCAACGCTACGCCATGTTGGCCCGCGCCCGTTTCGGCAATTACCTTTTTTTTGCCTAATTTCTTGGCTAATAGTACTTCACCCAAACAGTGATTAATCTTATGCGCGCCCGTATGGTTTAAATCCTCACGTTTAAAATAAATCTGCGCGCCGCCGCAATGCTCCGTCAAACGCTGTGCATGATAAATAGGACTTGGGCGACCGACGTAAGTTTCACGTAAGCGCTTCATCTCAGCGATAAAATCATCATTCTTAATAATCTCACGAAAACCTATTTCAATTTCTGCCATGGCTTTGGCAAGCTCAGGGTGAGCAATTTTGCCACCAAACTCCCCATATAAGCCATCGTCGTTCGGCAAGATTGATTGATGTAATCCATAGCCAGCTGCTGTATTTTGCGTTGTCATAGTTAAGCCTTATTATTTTAAAATGAGTATTAGCATTTCTAATGATAAAAATAGTTAAATGTATTTGTGTTCTAGTACATTGAAACAGAATGGTAAGGTAAATTTCTCATTTGGTCAAGTTTACATGCCATTCTAAGAATAATTAGCTAAGTTATTGATTAAATACTGGCAAGGATTATGAGTAAATTAAAGTGTTACTTGTCTATAACTATTAAGACAATCGATTGACTGAAACAATAACGCAACCTTTGTTTGTTAATATAATGCTCGCTTGGCTTAAAACACTTTTGCTGTCGAAAGCTAAGACTATTTAATACGGGCTTTTTTAGCTTAAATATCAACATTAGGATACACCATGCAACGACGCCAACTGATTAAAGCCATGGGCTTAAGCTTAGGCGCTATCAGCACCTCCGCTGCAGTAAGTGGTTGCCGAACGCTTGCCAAGCAACCAAAACTACCTAGCGCAGTAACTCAAGCTGGACACTTTCCTAATATCATCGTTGGTAGCGGCTATGGTGGCGCAGTATCGGCACTGCGATTGAGCGAAAAAGGTCATAAAGTATTGATACTTGAGATGGGGATGCGTTGGGATAGAACCCCCAATCATGATACATTTTGCAAGATGATTACTGCTGATAAACGCTCAAGCTGGTTTAGTAATTGGCCAAATGCGCCGATTCCCATTCCTATCCCGATTAAAAAATACCCCGGGGTTTTGGATTTAATCGAATACGATAATATGAAAGTCTTTGCAGGACGTGCTTACGGCGGCGGCTCTATCGTCAATGGCGCGATTGCCATTCAGCCGAGACGTGCGCACTTTGAAGCGGTCTTTCCGTGGATTAATGCTGATGAGATGTACGACACTTATTTTCCTCGTGCTATGAAGGAACTTAAAGTCAGTCAAATTCCTGAATCATTTTTTAATGAGTCCGAGCATTACGAATTCACTCGCTCCGCTGAACGCCAAGCTGAGAGAGCGGGACTTACAACAGAATTCTTCGGTAATAGCTATGACTTTGATTATATGCAAAAAGAAGCCCGCGGCGAAGTCTATCAATCAGGATTGGGTGGTGAAGTCATCTACGGTAATAATGCGGGTAAGTTCTCACTAGATTTAACTTATCTAAAAGACGCCGAAGCCACGGGCAATGTCACGGTCAAAACCTTGCGCAAAGTCAATAGTATCCAAGCGCTCGATAACGACCAACTCAGATTAGAAGTTCATGTTATCAATACTACTGGCGGCGTGGATAAAGTTGAGCATTATACCTGCGATAAGCTCTTCCTTAATGCGGGCAGTACGGGCACCTCAGAGCTATTACTCAAAAGCCAAGCCGATGGCAAGCTTAACCGTCTAAACGAACATATTGGACAGCATTGGGGACCCAACGGCAATATCATGACGGGGCGCAATTTCGTCCACGCTGCTGGCACTATCCAATCTACCATTCCGGTCAAAGGCATCAACATGTGGGATGGCGATAGAGGCGGCTCAAAGTACAAAATCTTTGCCGAACTTGCGCCATTACCGCTAGGGCTTGAGACGTGGACGACACTATATCTCGCCATCACTGACAATCCAGAACGTGGCAATTATTACTATGATAAAGCCACCAAAACCGTCAAGCTTAACTGGAAACGTGAGCAAAACGAATACTCGGTAAACGCCGCCAAAGAGCTGATTGAAAAGCTCGCCAAAGTAAATGGTGGCTCGACATCAAGCTTACTATTTACCAAAGGCTTCGGTGATGACTTCTGCTATCACCCACTTGGCGGCTGCGTACTTGGCAAAGCGACTGATGAGTTCGGTCGCGTCAAAGAGCATAAAAATATCTACGTGCAAGATAGTGCGTTAATTCCCGGTAGCGCTGGCGTCAATCCGTATGTGTTTATCACGGGACTTGCTGAGCGTAATATGGCGGCTATATTGAAGGAAGATTTTGTTTAGATGATGGAAGGTTTATAGACTTATGAAGAACACATTTGGTATGTGTTCTTCATTTGCTTATGTTTGGATTAGATTTACTTCAGCACATCAAATCATATAGAAAACAGTTATTCATCCAAAAACTCAAGATGAAGCAACTTTAGTTTGAAATCATTATCCCCTAATTCTATAGACCATCTCTCCTCCATAAATTTCAGCATATTCATACCTCTATCCAATATTTCATTAGAAGTCCACTCCTCGTATTTCGAAACACTTATTTCTGAAAATGAACCATTTGAATACTCTACTGAGTTATTCGAACTATTATTTCTTTTACTCTTTTCATAAAAACCTATATTTTGCAAAGAAGAGTTTTTTTGACGTGATAAGGCTAATAGATTACCCAAAGAATGAGTTAGAAGATTCTTCTGATAGGTGTTAAAAATATTAAAACGCTCTTGCCAGTAAGATTCAGTATCGGTTTGAGGGTAAATATGCTCTATGCTTATATAGTCTGTTTTACGGGTATTAAGCTCATCCCAAGATAGCTTTTTATCATTAGTTTTACTTTTATCTTTGAGATATTGTTCATACTCATACAAAAAATATCTTACATCATCCCAACGATAAAAGCCTTCTTTATAATGCAACTCATATTTATCCTGAACATAAGACAAGAATTTTTCTTTACTAAAGTATTCATCACACCAATTTCTAACATTACTAATAACTGAATCAATGCTTCTGTTTTCCAATAGAAGCTCACTAGCGTTTCTATAAAACTCAGTGTCACCCGTATTAGCACGTCGCCTACTCAAAGAGAACGCACAAAAGTTGTAACGCTCTATTTCAATGAGAAGGTCAGTAATTTTACTAGCTTCTTGATTTGATGTATAAGCTGATAAAATTAGAGGCTTAAATGCTTTAAATCCTATATTGTTAAGTTTTTCTAGAACTTTAGATTGATCGTTCGTTACTTTAACAGTTTTAGATGGCATTGTTGGATTATGAATATAAAACCAATACTTTATTGACTCTTGAAGGTTATAAATATATTTAATTATTTCCTCTCTTGTCAAAGGATTCACTTTATCTTTTAAAACTCTTCTTGAGGTAAATGCATCATCTAATAAAAAATCTATATATGCATTTTTTTTGTTACGAGAATAGTCATAATACATAATCCAATGATTACGTAAAAACTGATCTTCATCTAAAGGTCGATCTTGATTTTTTCCTAGATACTCATAAATAGTCTTCCATACATTATTTATATCATCACGCAAGCTACCATTATCATTTTGATTAGAAAATAAAGTCGTAAGATAAATAAGTCTATTTTTTAACTTCTCTAACGTAGTTAGAGGTTTACCTCGGTTGTTCATCGTTTCAAATGCAACGTTGATATCTATATCATTTTCGATTTCGTATATACTATATTTCATTTTCTGAGTTAACTTAGTAAACACTCTCTCAATTTCACTATGTTTTAACTTAGATAACTCGCCTAAAAAAAACTTTTTAGCTTTATATAAGTTTTTAGTATAAAGAGTCAGTTCATGATTATTAGAAGTAGAGTATCTATTAAAAATCTTAGTTCTTAAATACTCGTCACTTGGGTTGTCTTTTTCGTATCCGAATATATAACTTTGGAATAGTTCGTTTTCAGTTTTATGTTGAGTAATAATAAACTTCTCTTCAATATTTGAAACTGAAGAGAAGTTTAAACTAGATTCTTTAGGTACTGATTGTAGAATTGTCTGTATAAGTATTAATGCTGTAGTCAATCTTTGTTGGCCATCTACAACATAGTACGGTTTAAAACCTCTATTCTTAACTAACCAAATATCTTCTATCCATTTTTCACACTCTTTCTTTTCAAGAGGCTCTAAAGTTATAACACCCGTATAATGCATACGTTCCTCATGAAGCTGTAAAATATCTTCCCAGAAATCTTTTATCTGATGTTCACCCCAAGCATATCCTCTTTGATAATCAGGTATACGAAATATTTTATTCTGAAACAAGCTGTCTAAGGTTTGGGTTTGCATTTCATTCCTATTTTTTAGAAATTAAGTGTGTATGTTAATTATTTAGGCACTCTAGTTTTTTCATTTGAGTTTAAAAGATACTACTAATAAGACTAAGCTATGCTTCGTATTTATATTATTTGGTAAGTTACACTATTGCTCATCCTAAGCCAAATTAAAACTTTGACCGAAGGTTAATTCAAACCATCAATGGTCAACTTGGGGATCGGTTTAGCCCTGATAGTAGCGGTATTCTAACGCCGACGATGGCGATGCGGACTATGGCTGGGGGTGTTCGCTCGAATGTTGGAACGCCACCAGACAAACCAGTCCGTACGCCATCGACAAGTTAGATACAAGCGGATAGCAGGATTGGCTCCAACAACTAATTATCCCTCAAAAACTTATAAACCCTCTTCTCAAACTTCAGCTAATACGCCCCGCTCTACCCCAATATTCAAATCCTAAAACTATCCTCCCTACCACACACCCATTGAAATCCAACCTCGCATCGGCAACAATGACAATATCTATTTATAACATTCAATATAGAAAAACCATTCGAGAGAAAGGATAAATAATGAAACTGCGCATCTTAAAATCTGCCGTTACCAACCCTTGGTTTAACCTTGCGACCGAGGATTGGATATTTAATACGCTCGACGCAGACTCGCACACGCTATTTTTATGGCGCAATAGCGAGACCGTGGTCATTGGGCGCTCACAAAACCCATGGGTAGAATGCAAAATCGATAAGATGGAAGCCGACGATGTATTTTTGGCGCGGCGTCAGAGCGGTGGCGGTGCGGTGTTTCATGATTTGGGTAATACCAACTTTACCTTTTTGTCGCCCAAAGACGCCTACGATCAAGAAGCAAACTTTACCATCATCATCAATGCGCTAAAAAAGTTGGGCATCGACGCTGAATTGTCTGGTCGTAACGACATGCAAGTCGGCGATAAAAAGATATCAGGTAGCGCCTTTAAACATGCTGCCGATCGTAGCTTTCATCATGGGACTTTACTGGTCAATGCCAACATGCAAAAGCTCGGCAACTATCTCAATCCACATCCGCTTAAGCTCAAAGCCAAAGGCATTAAATCCGTGCGTGCGCGCGTCGCCAACTTAGTTGAGTTTAATAAAAACATCAATCACGAGACTTTATCCGAGGCGATTATCGAAGCGTTTTGTGAGTATTATGGAGATACTGCGCCTGTAGAAGAGTTGGATGAAGCCAGTCTCGCCAAGCAGCCAACGCTTAATAAGTATTATCAGCAGATGTCAGATTGGGATTGGCGCTTTGGTAAGACCCCTGAATTTACCCATCATATTGAGACACGCTTTGATTGGGGCATTATTGATTTGCACCTTGATGTAAAACACGCGGTGATTAGCGAGGTGGTCATCTTCTCTGATGCATTAAACGTTGAGTTGATTGAGCTATTAAAAGACACACTGACTGACGTTAAATACAATAAAGTCGACATCGAAACTAAGCTTAGTGAATTAGGCAACGTGCATCCTGAGTTAGCAGCACAAATTAATGATGTGTCTAAATGGTTGATTGAGCAGATGGAAGGGTGACGATTTGCGGTTGTAAACAGGATAGATGCTTACAACCGCTTTTATTATTCTAAGCCATCCAAAATCGTTTTCACTTCAGTCACATATTGACCTAAATCAGGCTCTAGATGAAAGCCATCTACTGGCGTCGGTAGGCCTTTTTGTTTGCCTAATCTGACTATGATGGCATTCTCTTCAGGTAGCACGAGTACTCGCTGCCCTAAATGACCCAGCATCGCATAAAAGGGTATTGGACTGTCCATATCCGTCCACACTGAATGACCATATATCTGAGCTTTTCCTGCTGCAAAGGCGGCGGCATTTGGTGTAGTGATAAGTTCTACATGCTCTTTGCTCAGCAACTGCTTGCCTTGCCATTCGCCATCATTTAATAACAACTGTCCAAACTTAGCAAAGTCGAGCGCACTGGCATTTAGGCAGCAATATACTTTTTCGATACTCTCTGAGCCATCAAGTGACCAGTAAGCATCACCTTGCATGCCTAAAGGTTGCCAAAACTTCTCTTCTAAATAGCTAGAGATGGTATATCCATGCGGCTCTAATGCGCGCGATAATGCAATACCAAGCATTTGCGTATCGCCTGATGAGTACTCAAACTGACCACCACACTCTTCCACAAACTTACGATTGACCATTTGCTTTACTAAATCATGACCATAATAGGATTCAGCAGTAGGGTTAATCGGAAAATAGTAATCCTCTGTCCAATCATAGCCTGAGGTCATCGCTGATAAATCCGCGAGCGTACAATTTTGCGCGTATTGATTGTCCGCGTATTCTGGTAGCCACTTGGTAATTGGCTCATCAACACTGCCGATGTAACCGTCTTCAACGGCTTTTAGATACAGCATAGTCGTGACCGTTTTTGCCATCGAAAAGCTGTTGGTATGCGAATCGCTACCGTAGCGTTGCCAGTAGTTTTCATATACCAGCTTGCCATCCTTGATAATGGCAAAGGCGACGGTGTTATCTGTGTCTAAAGCATCTTGCAAGGTAGGCGTGAGTTCGACTTGCTCAAAGTTGGGATATTTTTCCCATGTGATAGCATCTTTGGCATTAATAGTACGGTTATCAAAATCGACATAGTCGTCGATATTAGCGGTAGCTTCGCCTTTAAGATATGTCAGTTGTAAGCCCCGAAAGATATAAGCATTGCCAGTCACGACTAAACCTAAGCTGATAAGAGTGAGTAGTGCTACAATAGGCAAAACGATCCATTTACAGAGTCTTTTTAACACTACCATTATAAAGTCCTTTTTTATGGCGTGATTCTTTTACTGACTTAAATAAATTCTGTTCTTTGATCTGAATAAGCCAATAGATATGGAAAAGCGGTAAGAGAGATATCTCCTACCGCTCAATATAACGTTGATTCTAAGAGCTTTAGATACTTGCTGCAACCTCTGCACCATCACGAATCGCACGTTTGGCATCCAGCTCAGCCGCCAGTTTTGCGCCACCGATTAAATGATATTGCGCGTCTGGCGCATCACCAACATTTGGCATCAGCTCAACGACTGACTCTTGACCGGCACAGACCACGACGCTATCGACACGTAGCAACTGGCTTTGACCTTGGTTATTGGTAATCCAAATACCTTCATTGGTAATTTTATCGTACTGCGCGCCTGATACTTGGATGACGCCGTGTGATTTAACATGGGCGCGATGTACCCAACCTGAGGTCTTATTGAGGCCACTGCCCAAGCGACCTTTGGTACGCTGCATCAAGTACACTTGGCGAATAGGTTTGATGGCTTCAGGCTTAATCAAACCACCCTCAGTTTGATAATTGGTATCAGAAGTTACGCCCCACTCTTCACGCCACTCTTCGATAGACTGAGCTTTTGGACGATAGCTTGGGTCTTTTAGTAATTCAGGACCTAGCTCATCAAGCGGCTGACCATGTTTGGCGGTGAGATATTCGCTAACATCAAAGCCAATACCACCCGCACCGATGACCGCGACAGTCTCGCCAACTGACTTCTCGCCAGAAAGTAACTCAGCATAGCTCATCACTTGTGGTAAATCTGCACCTTCTAATTTACCCGCTAGACTTCTTGGCACCACACCAGTTGCAACGATCACGTGGTGGAACTTGGCTTTCTCAAGCATGGCTTTATCGACTTTGGTATTGAGTTTAATCTCAACGCCCAAGTGCTCAAGCTCATTGATATAGTAGCGAATGGTCTCAAAGAATTCTTCTTTACCTGGGATAACTTTGGCGTAGTTAAACTGCCCACCTAAGATGTCTTTTGCTTCAAATAATGTAACGTCATGCCCACGTAGCGCGGCGACATGAGCTGCTGACATGCCAGCGACACCGCCACCGATGACGGCGACTTTTTTAGGCTTTTTGGTTTTCTTGTAAACCAATTCCGTCTCATAGCAAGCTTGTGGATTGACCAGACAAGTCGAGCGTTTGTTTTCAAAGGTATGGTCGAGGCAGGCTTGGTTACAGGCGATACAAGTATTAATACGATCAGTCTGACCGTTTTTGGCTTTATTAACCCAATGCGCATCAGCTAGGAACGGACGCGCCATTTGAATCATATCGGCCTGACCACTGGCGACGATTTCTTCAGCGGTTTCAGGCATGTTGATACGGTTGGCCGCCATCATTGGGATACTGATGTGTTTTTTAATCTCAGCCGTAAAGTCAACAAAGGCGGCACGCGGTACGCTAGTAACAATCGTCGGTACACGTGCTTCATGCCAGCCGATACCGGTGTTCATGATTGTAACGCCCGCTTCTTCTAGTGCTTTGGCGACAATGATGACCTCGTCCATGACGTTGCCGTCTTTGACCAAGTCAATCACTGACAAGCGGAATAGAATAATAAAGTCTTCACCGGTGGCTTCGCGTACCGCTTTGACCACATCTACCGCAAACTTCATACGATTCTGAATGTCACCGCCGTATTCATCCGTACGTTTATTGACATGACGCGATAAAAACTGATTAAGCAAATAGCCTTCAGAACCCATGATTTCGACGCCATCATAACCCGCTTGCTTCGCCAATTTCGCACAGCGAGCGTAGTCTTTGACGGTCTGCTCAATATTTTTAATGCTCATTTTGCGTGGTTTAAATGGCGAGATTGGCGATTTAATCGGGCTCGCTGATACGGCAAAAGGATGATACCCATAACGACCACTATGCAAGATTTGCATGATGATTTTGCTGTCATATTTATGCGCTGCACGGGTCACACGTTGATGATTAATAACGTCCGCTTTGGTGTTCATGGTGCCGCCAGCAGGAAGCAACCACCCTTCACGATTGGGTGAGATGCCGCCCGTGATCATCATCGCCACGCCGCCTTCCGCACGTTCGGCAAAATACGCCGCCAGTTTACCGTAGTTATAAAAACGGTCTTCGAGCCCCGTATGCATCGAGCCCATTACCATACGGTTTTTAAGCGTGGTAAAGCCCAAATCTAGCGGCTCAAATAAATGCGGATAGTGTTCGTTGGTGCTGGCAGTCTCAATCGTGTTGGCAGTGCGGCTGGCGGTCATATCATTTTCCTTATGAATGGTTTGTGGGAATACTTCTTAAAACTAACTCATTTCTTTAAATGCTTAGGATTTTTAAAATAGCTGGGCTACGGGATTTAGCATTGCAGGTATCGTAACACACCGCTATTCTTATCAGCTACGCGGACAAACGACTGATGAGTGAGCAATATATTATATGCTGCTGATTAACAGCACCGGTTATCATCAGTTCTATGGCATTTAGAAAAGTAAACCCTACAAAACCTGTCCAATTTTTAGTGTGATTGGCTATAATAGCTAGGGCATTGTTATATAAATAAGCTATATGCATGAGCTGCGACATGCTAAATATATAAGTCATGCACTGAGCAAAATACGAGTTTTACTTAGTATCAACAACCATTTCTCTAAATCCCTGCACCATCGAATACTAGCAATACGATAAAGGACTATCCTAATGACAGACTTCCATACAGGTCTTGGCAAAAATGCTGCCAATCATCAACCGCTTACCCCTATTGACTTCATCATCCGTAGCGCACAGGTCTATCCTGATAAAACCGCTATCATCTATGACGATTTAGAGCACAATAACCTTACGCAAACGTGGCAACAGACTTATGACCGTTGTCGTCAATTGGCTGATGGTCTGCGTAAATTGGGTATCGATAAAAATGACACAGTGGCAGTTATGATGCCGAATACGCCAGCGATGGTCGAATGTGCCTTTGGCGTACCCATGTCAGGCGGCGTACTCTGTACGCTTAATACCCGACTTGATATCAATGCGTTAAGTTTTTGTCTGCAACACTCAGAAGCCAAAGTATTGATTTTGGACAGCGAGTTTGCTGAGCATGCTGAGATGATCGATGAAACGTTTCCTAATCTTATTGTGATTCATGCAACCGATGCAGCGCTCGATATCGAGCGATTTGGTAGCATGAGCTATGAGGAGTTAATCGCCAGCTCAGATAGCTTGGATAATTGGGAAAAACCAACAGATGAATGGGACGCTATCGCACTCAACTATACCTCTGGCACTACTGGCAAGCCCAAAGGCGTCGTCTATCATCACCGCGGTGCTACCCTAAATGCCGTCTCCAATATTTTAGATTGGGATATGCCCAAGCACCCTATGTATTTATGGACGCTGCCATTATTTCATTGTAATGGCTGGTGTTTCCCATGGACCATCGCTGAGCGCGCGGGCGTCAATGTCTGCTTGCGTAAGATTGACGCTGATTTAATTTTGCAGCTGATTGCCAAGCATAAAGTCACGCATTATTGCTCAGCGCCGGTAGTACACAATATGATTGCTGGCGGCAAACCTGAATATAAAGAAGCCATTAACCATGAAGTCAAAGGCTGGGTCGCTGGTGCGCCGCCGTCTGAAACCATGCTTGCTGCTATGGAAGCGATGGGCTTTCATATCTCGCACGTTTATGGTCTCACCGAAGTCTATGGGCCGGTCACTGTCTGTGCTGAGCAAGAAGAATGGGATGCGCTTGATGTCGCTGCTCGCGCGCAAAAGAAATCACGCCAAGGTGTGACGTCGCATTTGATGACAGGCTTTGAGCTTTTTAAACAAGGCACCACTGAGCCGGTTGCTGCAGATGGCGAAGAGATGGGTGAGCTGGCACTGCGCGGTAACATGGTGATGAAAGGTTACCTAAAAAGTCGTAAGGCTACCGAAGAAGCCTTTGCCGATGGTTGGTTCCGCACCGGTGATTTGGGCGTGAAATATCCTGATGGTTATATCAAAATCATGGATAGGCTAAAAGACATCATCATCTCAGGTGGCGAAAATATCTCTAGTATCGAAGTCGAAAACGTCTTATATAAAATGCCTGAAGTGCAAAGCTGTGCTGTCGTCGCCGCGCCGCATGATAAATGGGGCGAAGTGCCTGTCGCCTTTATCGAGATTCATGCTGGTAGTACCTTACAACGCGATAATGTAATGGAGCATTGCAAGCAGCATTTAGCTGGCTTTAAAGTGCCTAAATACATTATCTTTGCTGAAATCCCAAAAACCAGCACTGGTAAAGTTCAGAAGTTTGAGCTACGTCAAGCAGCCAAATCGTTGGCACACGAAACGCCAAAAGTAATGGCAAGCGCCAAGTAAGCTTCTGAAAGATTGATTTATGATTTATAAAAAAGGGTCAGGCTAATTAAATTAGACTGACCCTTCTTCAATTAAGTACTCACTTATTCTTGAACCTGCTATTAATCTATCTATCAACCAAGCCCATATTAATTAAGCTTAGGCTCAAGCCATTGATAAACTAGCATACCGATTATCATCGCTGGGATAAAGACATAGGCCTGCCATTGTCCCGTACCTAGCAGCACGATACCTGGTCCTGGGCAAATACCGACCAAGCCCCAACCGATACCAAATAGCATCGCGCCGATGAGCAGTTTTTTATTGATGGTGGTTTTGGTTGGCATCTCAATTAAGGTGCCAATCCAGCTATTCTTTTGCCGCTTGGCCAACTGCACGCCGACTATCGCCACCGCCAGACCGCCGCCCATTACCAATGCAAGGGAGATATCCCATGCACCAAAGACGTCCAAAAAGCCCTGTACTTTAACAGGATCAGTCATCCCTGATATCAGCAGTCCAAAACCGAATAATAACCCTGCCAGTAATCCAATTATATTTTTTAGCATGTTTTTTCTCGCACCTAATATATTAATCCAAGCTGTTATAACAATCTATTATGACTAGCTGTTATAAACAATATTCAACGCTGTCTTTGCAACGTGCTGTCTATATGACTTTTAAATCAAGCCCAAGACATGCCGACCAAGATAAACGGTCACAATACCAAACAACATAAAGGTCGCCGTCGCTGCCATCGAGCGTGGTGACAGTCGCGCATTACCGCAGATACCATGTCCGCTCGTACAACCTGAACCTAGACGCGTCCCAAAGCCAACCAATAAACCTGCACCGATTAATAACGGTAACGAGGTACTGACCTCGACATCAGGTAGCGGTCTTGCCAATTTATACAACAATGGCGAGATAACCAAACCGGCGATAAATAACACCTGCCACATCTCGACGCGCTTGGGTTTCAGCAAGCTTGAAAAAATACCACTGATACCCGCAATACGACCAATACCCAATAGCAGGATAACCGTCGCCACCCCTAGCATCAGACCACCTACCAAGGAGATGGGCGTAAATGCTTGCCAGTCTATTTGTATACTCATAATGTTTACCTAAGCCAATTTTTATTAAATATAGATCCAAAATTCGTTTTATATAAAAACATTATATAATAAAATATAATAAATAGGTAAAAAAATACTGAACCCATATTAAATAGGCTCAGTATCCTTTTTACTATAAAAACAGCTTAATAAATACAGTCATTATTATAAATATAGTAATTATTTAAACTATTTAGCCAACACTTCATCAAGCGCTTTTTCAAAACGTTGTACCGCACCGTCGACATCGGTCAATTTATCAAGACCAAATAGACCTAAGCGGAAGGTTTTAAAGTTCTCAGGTTCGCCTACTTTTAGCGGTACACCAGCAGCGATTTGCATGCCAGCTTCAGCAAAAGCACTACCCTTATGCATATCATCACGGTCGGTATAAGCAACCACGACGCCAGGCGCTTCAAAACCTTTTGCTGCGACGCTCTCAATACCTTTAGTAGCTAATACTTCACGAATGCGCTTACCAAGCTCCCACTGTGCCGCACATAGTTTATCAAAGCCCACTTCTTTGGCCTCGTTAACGGTATCGCGGAACTGGCGTAAGCTATCGGTTGGCATCGTTGCATGGTAAGCATGGCCGCCATTTTCATAAGCGCGCATGATGTTTAACCACTGTTTTAAATCTAGACTAAAGCTATCAGACTCGGTGCTGTCTACTTTTTGCACAGCAGCTTCGCTCAGCATGACCAAACCTGCACCCGGTGTGCTGCTCCAGCCTTTTTGCGGCGCGCTAATAAGTACATCGATGCCCAAATCTTTCATGTTAAGCCAGACGCAACCTGAAGCGATACAGTCAATGACTAATAAGCCGCCAACGCTATGAACGGCCTCGGCCAATGCTTTGATATAATCTTCTGATAAAATAATACCAGATGAGGTTTCGACGTGCGGAGCAAAAACCATCGCTGGTTTTTCAGCTTTGATTTTAGCAACCGCTTCATCGATAGCGACTGGAGAAAACGGCTTTGGCGTATCACCCTCTTCACGATTGGCAGTCAATACTGTAGAGGATTTGGCAATCTTGCCTTTTTCTAAAATTTGCGTCCAACGGTAGCTAAACCAACCGTTACGGATAATTAAACAGTCTTCGTCATTGGCCAATTGGCGCGCCACTGCTTCCATTCCATAAGTACCAGAACCAGGAACGATAGCAACTGCATCAGCGTTATAGACGGATTTTAGGTCGCTAGATAAGTCTTTCATCACTTGCTGAAAGACTGTTGACATGTGGTTTAGGGCGCGGTCAGTATAGACCACTGAATATTCTAATAAGCCGTTTGGATCAATATCTTGACGTAATGCAGTCATGGGACGCTCCTAGTATAATAAGAGAAAATGTTGTTACTGAGTTTTTAGATTTTGGGCATGATTGAGATTTTGCCACATCACTGATGTTTTTTGCTCTACCGATTATAGGGGGTAACTTAGAAAAAAACCAACCCTTGTTTAGCGATTGGTTTGGCAAATGGTTTGGCAAATGGTTTGGCAAATGGTTTGGCAAATGGTTTAGTGACTGGTTTAGTGACTGGTTTGGCAAATGCCTTAACGACCTCGATGTGCCTCTTGTAATCCCGACACCACAAAATCTAGCAATTCATTGTCACCTTCACGTGCTGCTTTACGCATCAGCTTCGACGGCGCGTGCGTTAGCGTTTGGGTCAAACGTCGCGACAGCTCAGTGATAATATCTTCAGGGCTGGCGTTATCTTGTTGCAGCTTAGCAATAGATTCATGCAGCAGCTTATCCACTTGGTCATGGGTGCGCGCGCGATATTGCTGAATATCTTTGCCGACTTGGCGCACTTGAAAGCGTCGATCCATCTCAACGACCAATTGACTGACGAGCAGCTCAGCATCGACTGCCGCCTGTCTGCGCTGCTCGATATTACCAGCAATCACGTGTTGCAAATCATCGACAGAATACAGATAAACATCATCAATACGGCTAATAGTCGAGTCAATATCACGTGGTACCGCCAAGTCAATCATCAGCATCGGCTGATAGCGACGGCTTTTAAGCGCGCGCAAGGTCATGGTTTTATCAATCAGCAAATCCATGCTACCACTACAGCTACTAACAATATCGGCTTCTGCCAATACCTGCGGCAACTCTTGCAGCGCTCTCACCTCTACAATGCGCTCGGGTCGACGCAGCTCAGCGGCCAATGCTTCCGCGCGCTCAGGATTACGGTTACAAATAATAACCCGCCCTACCCCAAGCCCGGCAATATGGGTCGCCACCAAGCGATTCATCTCACCTGCTGCGACCACCAATAAGGTACGACTGGGCAAATCGTCAAATATCTGCGTGACCAATTTGGCGGCAGCATAGCTAAGTGACACCGCTTGAGCGCCCACTTGAGTCTCATTACGCACGCGTTTAGCGGCGGCAAATACCTGATCAACGATCCAGCCGAGCTGATTGCTTAGGGCTTTTTGATCCTGCGCCAGATGCACAGAGCGCTTGATTTGACCAAGTATCTGCGGCTCACCCAATATCATTGAGTCAAGACCGGCGGCAACTCTGAGCCAATGGGTCAATGCATGAGTATCACGGTGCACATAAAGATAAGGGTCAATCTCGTCCAAAGACAGCTGCTTAAAATCTGCCAGCCATGTTTTTATTTTTAAAATATGGGCGCTGATGGCCGCTGAAGTAGTCTGCGTAGCAATTGCATTATTGCTGGCAATAGCAGTGGCAGCTTGGGGTTCTGCTAAATGGGTGCCTGATTCTGGCGGTAATAAAAGCTGCGGAACCAGCGCATAAATCTCAGTACGGTTACAAGTAGAGACTATGATGCTACCATCTGTAAAGCGCTCTAGCTGTTTAAGGGCGATATTTACATCGTCACCGACAAGCGCCAAGCGCTCTCGTAGAGCGACTGGTGCGGTTTTGTGATTGACCCCAATGACCACTAATCTCATTATTGATAGACCATAGATATAACGTTTACCTGCCAGCCAAACGCTCTTAGAATGTTAAGAAACCCTATTCAATCAGCAGTGCTAAAAAACAGCTTTTCACAGACAGCGATTGATAAACTGTCTGTGAAAAAATGTCTTTAACCAAGCACGCGCACTGCAGGCGCCATATAAGCACCTACAAAGCGCTTATTATATCATTATTGCTAGCTTTATTTAACAGGCAACGCTTGTCGATGGTATTTGTCTGTATCTGGGCGGGGCTGCGATAAATCAACTGCTATGATGGCTTTTCAAGTAAATGCTGCTAAATAGATAAGTTTAAAAAACGCTAATCGCATTTATCTTGTTTATTAGCAATGACGGGCAGTAATAGCTAACAATAGCGGGTTATTCAATAATTGAGTTATTGCCGCCCACTTAGGACAATTTAGCAGTTACTTAATCCCTTAAATATTGCTAATATCTGAGTAACACGGACGCTATTGTTTATCCCCTCAATCTACTCTTATAATGCTAGTGACAGGTTTTCTTCGCAGCTAGTTCTAAAATAATCACAATAAAATCACCTTGTTATGCTGCAAACGATTTGACGGGTAAATAATAGGTAAACACTGCTAGCTATGATTTTTTTTGGCTCATCCTTTAGATTGCAACCTATGCATCATGATCAGTCTCGCCTGCGCGCTTTACTGCACGCTATTATCGAGCGGCTATGTCAGCGCCATCAGCTAACCTTATCGTTGGCCGTTTGCTTATGCCTAGGATTACCTGCTCATGCTAACCATGCAAATTCATCATCAAATATAAAGCTACCTGAAATACCGTCAGCTATCGCCAATGAGACAGCTGTCACTGCTAGCACCTCTCCTAAAATACTGAATACTCAAATTCAGACAACGAAAAGTGTGAGCGATATAAATCGTTTGCTACCCAGCGAAACGCCAGCTGATTTTAGCGAGCCAAGTTTATACGCGCTTTTAGATGCGGAGTTTGCTGCGGATCGCGATGATACCGAGCGCGCGCTGACCATCTATAAGCAGCAGTCTTTTAAACAAGACGCGACGGCGGTATTTGAGCGAGCGCTAAGCTTATCTTTACGTAACGAGAGCGTTGAGGATTCGCTGCGCTTTGCTAAAACGTGGCAAGACCAAAATCCCGACCACGTACCCGCTTGGTTTTATGTGGCGCATTTAGCCTTGCGCGCTCATGATTATGAATTGGCAGGCGAAAGCCTGAATCGTATTTTAAGCTATGATCCGCGTGCCGATCTTAGCGAAATACTGATTGGCATTTATCCCAATACCGATGAAGACAAACGCGAACTACTTGCAGCCCTGCAGCCTATCGATAGTGAGCAAAACGCTTCCTTGTCAGTGTTGAAAGCAGGTTTACTGTATCAATTTAATGAGCCTGAGGTCGCCATTGTTCATATCGATCGCGCTTTAGCACGTCAACCTGATTATGTGCCTTTTATCACTTTAAGAGCTGATATATTGCGCAAGACTGAGCCATCAGAGGCAGTGATTCATTATGTCAGCCAAGCTCGTCTACGTAACCCTGACAGCAAGAGCTTATACTTATATGAGATTCGCTACTTACTTGATTTGAAACAAAGCGAGCAGGCTTGGCAGCTGTTGCTTGACGCTCATGAGCGCTTTGTCGATGATGAGGAAATCACTTTGCTAGCAGCGCTTGTTAGCTTGGACGTTGAAGAATATGCTAGTGCTGACCAACTACTTAATATGCTGGCTAAAAGTCCAGCTTACCTTGATCAAGCCTACTTTTATCTTGGTATCAGTGCCGAGCGTCAACAGCGCTTTGAGCAAGCAAAATACTATCTCAATGGCGTCATGCAGGAAGACTTGGTATTAGAAGCACGTCGAAAAGTGGTGTCGTTTGAGCTGCTCAATGATGACGTCGATGCAGCCGTCGCAACTTTAGAGAAGCTGCGTAAAGACTTTAGCCTCTTCGCACCCGATAGCTTTGTGATGCAAGCGGATATTTTGTGGCAACAAAACGAAGCCGATGAAGCGCTACGGTTATTAACGCGCGCCGCTCGCAAATATCCAAATAATGAGATGCTGCTATTTGCTCGCGTCCAACTGCTTGATGATAAAAACGATTATATCGTTAAGCGTACTTTGCTCAATCACTTGCAAACGCTTGACCCGACCAACCTCTCCTATCAGCTCAGTTACGCGCAGCTATTGCTAGCCAATGAGCGCAGCTCCGAACAAGGTTTAGCGCTGGCAACGGCCATTATCGAAATCCGTTATGATGACCCGCGCTATGACAATGAGCTGCACTTGCAAGCGTTGAATATACTGGCGGCGGATGCCTTAGCGACCGAGGACTACCAGCAAGTCATCGACTATCTACAAACGCCGTATGACGTCTTCCCAACCCTACGCTCAGGTACGCTATTACTGCGCGCGTATCAAGGTCAGGGTAATAATGAAAAAGTCGAAGCCTTACTGGCAGACTTACAACAGCGCTTCTCATTTGGGCAACGCAATATTAATGACCGAATACAGCTTTATTAATGCGCTTTTTGCTTAAAGTTTATTTGATACTGATAATAAAACACGGGTAAAAATAAAAAACGATTGCCATAAAAACTACAAGTCAGTTATAAGAAATGAACAGCCGCGCATCAGCGAGTAACAAATAACACTTAAGCTAGGCTCTTTCTAAGCTTTTAAATATATGAGTTTCTAAACATCAAAAAATTAATTTTGTAAATTTGTCACTTTTGAGGAACAACCATGCCAGTTTTAAGAAAAACTCAGCCAACTAAACTTGCGCTATTTAGCGCTTTAACCACCGCGCTTATGATTACTTCTGGCTGCCAGTCATTAAAAACCGCCAATGCTACCAATCAGCCTATTGGCACGGTACAAGGTCAAAGTGCTGAGCAACCTAAAAAACTTGATAGCTTTAATATCACGGGAAAAATCGGGGTCACAACCCCTAGTAAGGACAATTCAGGAAACCAAGGCGGTAGTGCGTTTTATGCATGGGGTCAACAAAACGACCGCTTTGCCATCGAATTGATTGGCGCGCTCGGCATTGGCAAAACCAATATCGAATATAATGGTCAGTCGGCGACTTTAGTCAGTGAAAAAACAGGCACTTTAACCGCTGATGATCCTGAAACCTTGCTAAAAAAAGCGACTGGCTGGCAAGCACCGATTTCGCAAATGCCGTATTGGATATCGGGTCGCCCAGCGCCTTCAGACAGCGCACCACAGCTTGATGCGCAGAACCGTTTGATTAGCTCAGTTAATGGTGAATGGCAAGCCAACTTTACTTATAAAGGCAATGATAAACTGCCAAATAAAATCAGTGCGATGCAGTCGCAAGGCAATAAAGTGGTGATGACCATCGATCATCAAAAACAATAGTAATACGTAGAAAGTAGAACACATTGTTATCTTTACGAACAATTCATAAAGACTCATATTTATGACTGAACACACCATGGCAAAACCTGTTATCACGCGCTTATCACCGGCCAAGATTAATTTATTTTTGCATATCACCGGTAAGCGCGCTGATGGTTATCATAATCTGCAAACTGTCTTTCGCCTGCTCGACTGGGGCGATTATCTGCATTTCACGCTTGCAGATGAAGTGGCTTCCTCTACTATAGATAAAACTTTGGACGCTGATGAGCTATGTCATCAGCTTCTTACCCTTTCTGGTGCCGACACGATAACCACCAGTATCAATGACAATCTTATTTTAAAAGCCGCTAGTGCGTTATTAACATTTGCCATTCAAGCAAACAGACTACCTAAACAGCTGGCGCAAATACAAATTACCTTAGATAAACACCTACCGATGGGTGCAGGCTTGGGCGGTGGCTCATCCAACGCTGCGACGACATTACTGGTCTTAAATGAGATTTGGCAGCTCGATGTTAATCAAAATGAGCTAATAAAAATTGCTGCTACGATTGGCGCCGATGTGCCAATCTTTATCTTTGATCAAGATGCGATTGCCATGGGTATTGGCGAGGAGCTGACAGCCATTGATTTGCCTGAGCAACAGTATTTAGTGTTAACGCCTAATGCGCATGTGAGTACTGCTCAGCTGTTCGCCCATCCACAACTACAACGAGATATCATCCCGCTATCGATTGAAACCATTCAAAGCGAGTCCAATGATTATGTGCAATATTTAAACAAGCCTTATCAAAATGTGTTTACGCCAGTGGTCACTAGCCTTGCTCCTGCTGTCGATGATGCATTACGTTATTTGCAAGGGTTAGAGTCACACGCATTGGGCACAGCTCGGATGACCGGCTCTGGTAGCGCGGTATTTTTGCCATTGGATGCGAGTGTTGCTACTGATAAGGCGCTTTTGGCAAAATGGATTGAAGATGCCCCTTGTGCAGGCTATCTAGTGAGGAATTTATAAGATGGCCGTACCTTACTCAAACTCTCAAATAAGTTGGTATTAATATGAACCATTTATATCTAAATATGAATGTAATAACCGGCACAGTTTTTATTTTCTTATTATCGAGTTTGACTGGGTGTGCATTACTATCTAAATCTCACGATGAGTCTAATGCTAATCGCATATCCGATAAAATCACTCTGCCACAGCAACTAGACATAAAAGTAAAAGACAATTCTCAAAACATAGAGGTTCCTCAGCAAGATTCCAAAGGCAGCTCGCCTACTGAACTATTCACTTATGCCGCGACTCTCAATGCGAGAGATAAATTTTGTTTTTAAAGGTAAATATGTTATCAAAAATAACTGCTTATACTTTGTAAAAAACAACAATGAGTATCTTAGCCCTATTTTTTATCCCGATAGAGCCAGTCTTTTTGAGAATGAACAAACCATTTCTCTAAATGGAACCAAAGTTAAGCTCGGTGAGGAGGTTGTCACTAGCGGTATAATTAAAGAGCAAATAGGTAGTTACTATTTACGAAAAGGTGATATTGTCATCGCTGACCCAGAAAATACAGCTTGTTTGACGGAACCTGCAATATTTATGAGTGGTAGAGTGGTCAATCCTCTGGTCTAAAAGTAACTCGCACAGCATTAGCTTACGATTGAAAGACTTAATAAAAAACCTCTATTCACTACAATAGTAGTTATGCAACTCAGGCTAATTCACTTAGTTTCGAATAAAAGCCATAAAAACACCTAAAGACCTTGCAAATTCTGAAAACTTATTTATAATAGGTCGCCTCAATAGGGGTATAGCCAAGTTGGTAAGGCATCAGGTTTTGATCCTGACATCCGTTGGTTCGAGTCCAGCTACCCCTGCCATTTTTAAGCTCAAAGCGTTTGATATGTATTTATAATAAGCGATTTAAGATAGCTGCTTATTGACATTGACAACGTTATCTCAGTTTCGGTATAGTTCGCAATGAGCACCGTTAGGGAAAAGTTATGTTCTAAACGGTTTATCCGTTTATAAGATAACGAACAGGTCGTGACGCTATTCTAACAATGACTTTTATGAAAAATTATTCTTAGATATCGACGTACACAGCCTAGACATTACAGGGGTATAGCCAAGTTGGTAAGGCATCAGGTTTTGATCCTGACATCCGTTGGTTCGAGTCCAGCTACCCCTGCCATTTTTTACTGTAATAGTAGTCATCAATACTTTTCACCACTCTTTTCTGAATTTGAGCAGTTTGACACTGCTTAGCGGTCGCTGCTTGAGTCAATCAATAGGACTTCTGTCATGCCTTATTTGGCGATTTTTACGGGTAATGCCCACCCAGAATTAGCAAAAACCGTAGCCGATCATCTCCATATACCTCTTGGTAAAGCTGACATCACGCGTTTTTCTGATGGCGAAATTGCCGTAGAAATCAAAGAACACGTGCGCGGTAAAGACGTGTTTATCATGCAGCCTACTTGTGCACCAACCAATGACAACTTGATGGAAATCATGATGATGGCCGATGCCTTGCGTCGTTCTAGTGCTGGTCGTATCACAGCTGTCATGCCTTACTTCGGTTATGCCCGTCAAGACCGTCGTCCACGTTCAGCTCGTGTGCCTATCTCTGCCAAAGTCGTCGCTGACATGCTAAACATCGTCAGTATCGATCGCGTCATGACCGTTGATTTGCACTCAGATCAGATTCAGGGCTTCTTTGATATCCCAGTAGATAACATCTACGGTACCCCTGTATTATTGAACGACCTTAAAAAACAAGATTATGACAACATCATGGTGGTTTCACCTGACGTTGGCGGTGTGGTACGTGCGCGCGCGATGGCTAAGCAATTGGGCGATACTGACATGGCGATTATTGATAAACGCCGTGCCCGTGCCAACGAGTCACAAGTGATGCATATCATCGGTGATGTCCGTGACCGTGATTGTGTCATCGTTGATGATATGGTCGATACGGCTGGTACTTTATGCAAAGCCGCTGAAGCATTAAAAGCAAACGGCGCACGCCGCGTATTGGCTTATATTACCCACCCTGTCCTATCGGGTAATGCGCTAAAAAATATCAGCGAGTCAGAGTTGGATGAGATTGTAGTTACCGATACCATTCCATTATCTGATGCGGCTAAAGCCTGTAGCAAAATTCGTCAAGTGAGCATCGCACCGATGCTGGCTGAAAGCTTACGCCGTATCAACAACGAAGAATCAATCAGCGCTATGTTTGATGCTTAGTCTGACGCTTAATATTTTCTTCTGCTAGAAAAAGCGCTAAGTTTTATTACTTGGCGCTTTTTTTGTCCTATTCTAAGCTGGTTTTACATATAGGCTTTTTCTGAATCAGCACAGCAAGCACGAAAAACTTATTCTAGTAGCGCTTTATAATATTTATCTTTCTTTTATTTAGGATTGACTATAGTTTTCTGCAGAGGCGTTTTATATAGCCATTTTACGTAGGTCTTTATTATTACTACAAAAGCACGTATAATGCGCGCCTGTACTGGCCGTTTTTTATGATTTAAAACGGTCAATATACTTAAAAGTGCTGATCACGCTAAAAACCCATGATTTCCATCACTACTATTATGATGAAAATTTGTTATTAGCAAATGGCTTAAGAGAATAGTAGTTGATTTTTATTAACAGTCTTTTCTTTTAGCTATCATCACCCATTAGTGGATTGGTCGCAAATCCACTTTTTTATGACCAGACACTTCCTCATTCTTTTTATAGGATTATATCCATGAGCATTAATCATTTTGAACTAAACGCAGTTGACCGTTCTGCTGAGCTACAAGGTAAAGGTGCGAGCCGCCGCCTACGTAAGCAGAACCTAGTCCCTGCTATCATCTATGGTGGTAACGAAGAGCCAACCGCTATCTCTATCAAAATCAACGAGCTAGTAAAATCTCTTGAATTTGAAGCGTTTTTCTCACACATTTTGACGCTAAATGTAGATGGCGAAGCACATCAAGTGGTTATCAAAGACCTACAACGCCATCCAGCTAAAGGTTTCCCAATGCATGCTGATTTCCAGCGCGTTGTGAAAGGTCAGAAAATCAACATGAACGTTCCACTACATTTTGCTGGTCGTGAAGAAGCACCTGGTACTAAAGCTGGTGGTGTTCTATCTACGCTAGTGACTGATATCGAAATCGTTTGCCTACCATCACAACTACCTGAATACTTAGAAGTTGACGTATCTGGTATGGAAATCGGTGATCTATTCCGTCTATCAGACATCAAACTACCTGAAGGCGTCATCATCTTTGATCTTGACATGGAAGATGCACACGACCGTACCATTGTTAACATGCAGCCACCAACAGTTGAAGAAGTTGACGAAGACACTGCAGAAGTTGATGCCGCTGACGTACCTGCGACCGCACAAGCTACTGAAGACAAGAAAGACGGCGAATAGTAAACCACCTTTATCCTTATATAGAGACCTTGCGTCTGCTATGTAATAAAAGGTTCGTTTAGTCAAAAAAATAGCAGGTGATGAATATCTCCTGCTGTTTTTGTAAGTAAGGTTTGACAAATAACAGCTGTGTTATTAATAAATAGCACAATCGCAAACCTTACCACTCATTTATTAAATTTAAGCAGGGTGTTTTTATGGCCATAAAGCTTATTGTCGGTCTTGGTAATCCTGGTCAGCAGTATATGTTTACGCGTCATAATGCAGGGTTTTGGTTCGTGCATCATTTGGCTCAGCAGTTTAATATCGCCCTCGCCCCTGAAAAAAAATTCCATGGGGTGACAGGGCGCGGGCAAATTTATGGGCATGACGTGCGGTTACTCATGCCACTGACCTTTATGAATAAATCCGGTCAGTCGGTGGTGCCAATGGTTAATTTTTATGGCATTGCTAATGATGAATTGCTGATTGCTCATGATGAACTCGATATTCCAGCCGGCAGCATCAAGCTCAAAACCGATGGTGGTCATGGCGGGCATAATGGTCTGCGTGATATCACACCGCATATAGGCAACGACTTTCATCGTCTGCGTGTCGGCATTGGTCATCCTGGTCATAAGTCTAAAGTCAGCGGTCATGTGTTATCGAAAGCATCTCCCGATGAGCAAATCGCCATTGATAGTGCCTTAAGCGCCGCTTTTGAAGCCTTGCCATTGCTATTAGATGGCGATATTGAAAAAGCACGTTCACAGATTAATGGCTTTAAAGTACCAGAATAGCATGTGTTTATTTGCATTATTTTAAGTCACTTAAATCGCTAGCACGTAAATTTAGCAGTGACTTTTAGGCAAATAACTTTTATTCTAGCAACCTTGTCCCCATTAAGCTTTTGATTTGACTCATTTATATCAGTTACCCTAAGGAAGCAACCTATGCTACTTAACATGCTCAAGTGCAAATTACATCGTGCCCGTGTTACTCATGCTGAGCTGCACTACGAAGGCTCATGCGGTATCGACGGTGACTTACTCGACCTTGCTGGTCTACGCGAAAACGAATCTATCGATATCTATAATGTCACCAATGGCAAACGCTTTCGCACCTATGCGATTCGCGCTGAAGCAGGCTCTGGTATTATCTCGTTAAATGGTGCCGCCGCTCATATGGCAGATTTAGGCGATATCGTCATCATCTGTGCTTATGCGCATTTTGATGAAGTAGAAGCAGCAACTTATCAGCCAAAACTGGTCTATTGCAACGAAGACAATACCGTTAAAGACACTGCCAATATCATTCCAGTACAAGTGGCTTAATAACTATTGATGTTAAGGCGTTTATTTTCACAAAAATACGCTTAACTATCGTAAATAGCGGATGGCTAGCTACGTAAATACTGTTTTTAATAAAAATGCCGAATCTAAATACGATTCGGCTTTTTTTACATTCATTTATCCATTTATAAGTAGGAAAATTGCTGATGTGGTTGGCGGTTATTGCAGTATTGGTCGGTTTAGCAATTTTGGTTTGGAGCGCGGATGTTTTTATTGATGGCGCCACCGCACTGGCAAAAAAGCTAAATGTGCCAAGTTTTTTGATTGGGGTGATTATTTTAGGGCTTGGCACCTCTGCCCCTGAAATAGTGGTCTCGGTATTAGCCGCATTAGAAGGTAGTCCTGAGTTGGCATTGGGTAATGCTTACGGCTCAAATATCATTAATATCGCGCTGGTATTGGGTGCAACGGTATTGATAAGCCCCATTATCATCCATAAAGGCATCGTTAAGCGTGATCTACCGATACTAGTAGCGATTACTGCTCTGGCGGCGTGGCAGCTGCGTGACGGGCTGCTAAGCTTTAATGATGGGTTGGTGCTGTTGGCATTGCTTGTGGTGGTTTTGGCTATTCAAATCGCGATGAGCTTACGTGAAGGCAGCTCAAAACACGTAGATGAAATCAGTAATGGTAATATCGTAGATAGTGAGTTATTAGAAAGCCAAGCAGGAAAATCAGATGAGACTGAATCCAGTTTACTGCGCGGTTTGGGTGGGCTATTTATTGGATTATTGATGTTGGTTGCCAGCTCACAGGCGATTGTTTGGGGCGCGGTTGAATTGGCGAATTTTTGGGGATTGAGTGAGCTGATTATTGGCTTGACCATCGTCGCTATTGGGACGTCATTGCCTGAACTGGTCGCAAGCTTATCCGCCGCTCGTAAAGGCGAGCATGATATGGCATTGGGCAATATCATTGGTTCTAATATCTTTAATACCTTGGGCGTTGTTGGTTTGGCGACACTCATTGCGCCAATTACAGCCAATCCAATCATCTTATCGCGTGATGTGATGACGATGGGCGTCATCACCTTATTGCTTGTCGCCTTATGTCTCTTTGCCTTTATCAGTAAACGTCCATTTGGTCGCACGTCTGGCGCAACGCTGATGCTGTTCTTTGTCGGCTATACGCTATGGCTGATGCAAACCGCTAATATGTAAATCCGTTTAACTTTATAAATTTTTAATATTAAAGCCGTTTAACATTAAAGCTTTTAAATAATGAGCGTCTTATTTATTGGCTTTGCGGTTTCTAATCACACGCCATAACCCTTCATTCTCAGTTTTTGGCATTTTTAAGGTGATGGTATTCGAGAGCATATCTTGTACCGCAAGACCGCGACGATTAAACAGACAAAAGGCATAGTTAAAGACAAAACCCAAAAAAGCACAGGTTAATAAGATAGCCCGTGAGCCGCCGATGACATTACCAATAAGACCAAATATCAGCGGCATCAGACTTGCTGCCAAGATACGTTTAAACGACTGCCCCCACGTTAGAAGGTGACCGCTATTATTGACCGTTTTTAAGCGCCACGTTTGCATGCCTAATGTTTGCCCGCCGCGGCGCCAAAACAATCCATAGAAGCCCACTAACGTCAGTATAAATGACGGCGTCATAACCGCATTCTGATACCACGTCGGCAGCGATCTGGCTTGTTGCGACTGTGTGCCCGTCTCCATCGTCAATAGCGTACCAATCACGGTAAGCACTGTACCAACTAGGAACAGTAAAGCCAAAATCAACATCCCATCATATAGAATAGCAGCCAAACGCGTGCCAGGCTTTGCAACCATCGCCTCTTCGATAGTAGAGGTTTGATGCGCTGAATTTTTACGTGGCGATTTTGCTTTAGGAGCAGTTTTTGGCGACGATTTTGACATGATACAAGCCCATAACAAGCGGAAAATAGAGCGCTCATTGTACCGTAATTCAGGCACTTAGCGTACCTTATGATGATATAGGTAATTCAATTTAAAAAGAATACAGTGCTGCTGAGATAAATTTTTCGAAGCCTCTGGAGTGTGAAGCACACAGCAAGCAAGGAAAATTTATACCAGCAGAATACTATTTTGAACGTATTTCTTTTATATTGAACTGGATATAGAGGACTTTGATACAAAGGCAGCTGCTTTGCATTGATAAGAAAGCGAGAAGCTCATCAAACTAGCAACTCTACAAAAACGACAGACATAAAAAAATCGCCAGATTGTCATAAGACAGGCGATTGATTTAGTTTTAGCTTAATGGTTACATGAACAAATAAGCTAGTATGCAAATGGTGCGCTTGGAGAGATTCGAACTCCCGACCCCTTAGTTCGTAGCCAAGTGCTCTATCCAACTGAGCTACAAGCGCGTACTTTGCACATTATCTACTGAATTATTAAAGAACAATTGCAGTAAATTAGGTTGGTCATTATATAGATAATCTCGCTTGTGTCAATATCTTTTTTAGTTAAATTCAAATTATTTTTAAATTTAATACTAAAAAAATCATTAACGCCAGTTTCTGCGTTACTACTCTTTATAACAACTGAATAAATGGCGGTGAAGGAGGGATTCGAACCCTCGATACGCTTACACGTATGGTTCCTTAGCAGGGAACTGGTTTCAGCCACTCACCCACTTCACCGAACGATTTAAGACACTTATCAGAATATTTATAGTAAATATCCTTCTAAACACAGTATCGATGCTAATGATACGTCTTATGCCGTGGGCGGTATTATAGCAAAGCCAAAACGAATTGCAAGCGTTGTCTACAGATTTAACCCTACATTTGCCATAATTATCGATTTAAATGGCTTTATTATTTTTTAAGGGTGAAAATTGCCTGATTTAGCCATAAAAAGTAAAAATTGTTTTTGGTTTTACCACTAATTTACCAAAACCCAATGACTATGGCTTTTTGGGCAATGGGTGGCTATAGTATTTATGATTCATTGTAAAATACATAAAAGGAAAGGTTATGCGACCAGTGGTACTGTGTTTTTCAGGGTTGGATCCGTCAGGCGGTGCTGGATTACAAGCGGATATCGAGGCGATTGGCCAAGCAGGCGCTCATGCCGCCATCGCTTGTACGGCAATCACTATACAAAACTCCCAGCAAGTATTTGGTTTTGAGGCTTGTGCTGCCACCTTGCTAGAAGCGCAGGCGACCACAGTGCTCGATGATTTACCTGTGAGTGTCATTAAATCAGGTATGCTTGGCACCACTGACAATATCGCTATGCTGACACGTTTGTTTGCTGAGCAGGTTATCGCAGCTGACACGCCATTTGTACTCGACCCCGTATTGGTTGCCAATAGCGGCGGTAGCTTAGGTGATGAGCAAACTTTGGTGACCGCGTTTAGAGAACTGCTCCCCTACGCGACGTTAATCACCCCAAATACCCACGAGCTGCGTGCTTTAAGTGGTGAGCAAGATTTGCATATCGGTGCACAGAAACTATGCGCTCAAGGATGTTATGCAGTACTGGTCAAGACTTCACACGATTTTGATAGCGGCGATATCGAGCAGTATCTGTATATCAAAGGTGAGATGGTACATAAAAGTGTTTTGCCACGCCTAAAAGGCGAATTTCATGGCTCTGGTTGCTCATTAGCGAGCTTTATCGCTGGACGCTTGGCAATGGGTGATGCGCTTGTCGAGGCGGTCAAAGCGGCGGATAGCTGGATTACCGAAACGCTGCGAGCTGCTGATGCGCCGCATCCTGATAACGCTAAAGCCCAATTAATACCCAATCGTTTTGTCCATTTTTGATTTATATATTCTTTTATACATTGATAGGATTTCTCAACGACAAACAAAAAAAGGCGCTCTATATCTCATAGAGCGCCTTTTTATTCAGTATTTGATTTTACACTAACTTTTACTTAATAGTTTTAATTAGCCCAACATTGGCATAAAGCTCGATGCCAAGCCACCGATAAATATCTCAAGTAGATAAAAAGCAAAAAAGGCGACCATTGGCGATAAATCAATCATGCCTAAGTTTGGCGTGATTCGACGGAATGGTGCCAAAATAGGCTCCGCTAAATTAACAATGATACCAATAATCGGATGCTGAGATTGGGTAAACACCACAATCCAACTCACGATGATAGAGCCGATAACAAGATAACGGCACATACGCAAAAAGTCTAATACCAAGCTGATGGTACCAGTAAAGAACAGCGGTACAGGTGCAATGCCTTTATGGGTTAACGCCGCCTTACCAGAGATATCAATCAGGCGAATTAAAAACATCAATACAATAGCAGCAATACTAATACGGCCTTGGGCGACGGTTGGAAAAATACGCCCAAACACATCGACGATATGGGTGGCTTTGTAAGCTGGCGCAATCATAGGATTACTAGCATCCATTCCCGCAAACTGCAGCATAAAACGGATAAATACCAACATCATGGCGAAGGTGGTGACCAAATCAAAAATTTGCAATAACAGGTTGTTCATGAAGTGCTACTCAATGTGACATTATTAACGGGATTTAGGATGACGAATGTCATTATCAGGCATTTTTATGACTTTAAGTTTTTATAATTTTAAATAGGGTATTTCATAAATCATGATATCCCCTATTTATAAAGGGTTAATGACAAGTAGCGACTGGCTACTTACTCATCTCTTCACTTAGCGCTTTGCTACGGTCGTAGCATGCTTGCATGGCTTCACTAATTTGACGACCGATGTCATTGGCTTGCATGGACTCAATAGCTGCTTGGGTCGTACCATTTGGTGAAGTGACTTTACGACGTAGTTCAGCAGGCGCATCTTCGCTACCCATTGCCATTTTTGCCGCACCCAGCATGGTTTGCATCGCCAGCGCTGATGCTTGTTCTTTATCCAATCCTAACGCGACTGCCCCATCGACCATCGCTTCGATAATATAAAACATATAAGCTGGCGCTGAGCCTGATACGGCGGTGACCGCATGCATGTGCTCTTCATTATCAACCCACATGACCAAACCTGAGGCTTCCATGACTGCGGTTGCCAATTGCTTTTGTTCGGCAGAAATATCATCTGTACCGTACAGACCAGTTGCGCCCATTTGAATCATGGCCGGCGTATTTGGCATCGCACGGACGATATTACCATAGCCACCTAACATATTTGATAACAGCGCAGTCGATAATCCTGCTGCCACTGAAATCACCAGCTGCGTGTCTAAGACATCAGCAAAACCACTGACTACAGCTTTCATGACTTGCGGCTTTACGGCCAGCACTACGATGTCAGCATCGATAACCGCCGCTTTTGCATCAACAGTTGGATCAACCGCACTCAACCCTTTGGCAACCAACTGCTCACGCGCTTCGCTACTAGGGTCAGCAACTGTAATTAGGCTCGGTTTGACACCGCAGCTGACAAGCCCGCTAATCAAAGCCTGCGCCATATTTCCGCCACCGATAAAGCTGATTTTCTTATTATCTAATACTGACATACGTGTCTCCTATTCAAAAAATGCAAAGGCATTCAAACTAACATAATGATAGGTAAAATGACACTCAGTTTAACATACTGCTACTGGCGTGGTTTGATAAATTGAAATGCTTAGTAATGGGCTTACCGTTTAAATAAACACTATATTAGACGTAGTATATTTATGGTTTAACATTTTTTATGCAGAATGATATGGCTTTCGATAAATGCGACCAGCTGTTTTACATCTACATTAATATTCGTCTGCTCATCATCCAACACCCAGTTTTCAAAAGGTGATAATAATAAAATAGGCAATTCTATTGGGCGCTCACTTTCCAAAAGCTCGTTTTCGCTATTTTCTTTATTTATCAAAGTCACACTAGCTACCATCAAACTCTCGCGCATCCATGATGGAATGCCTAAGGTTTGATAGAGTTTTTTACCTGACTGCGGTCGTGTTGCCAGTGTGGTTTGGATACGAGTGCCGCGATGTAACGGTGTTACTTTCAGCATTGGCTTTATCAGCACTGCATTTAATGGTAGCTTTAATACCAAATCGTCTAATATTTGCAGTAGTTCACTTGGCACCATTTGTACTTGCCAAGTGAACGTTTGATCACTCCGTAAGTTAATTGATAGTGGTTGATACTCAGGTAAATTATTAGCCAGTGACAGGGGCGGTAGCATTTGCTCAGCAAGTGGTAGTTCAAGCCATTTCAACCATTCACTGCTGAGCCTATAAAGCTGCTGACGGTAACGGCGAATACTATAGGATTGCTTACGACCTTGCCAAAAAAGTGCTGTTTGATGGTCACGATCATCACGTTGGCTTAGACTTAATACATCATCGACCAGCTGCTTAGCAGGCGGCAATGGCTCATCTTGAGCTAACCAATAATGCAATAACTGCCGCTGACGATAAAGTGGTAACTTCTGTAGCTCATTTATATTTAGCACGCGCTGTGCAGGTGGCAGCTGTAATGATGCAATCTCTATCTGTTGCAAATCATCGACTGCTTGGGCATTAATTATTAATTGCGCATCACTCAATAACTGTGCGCTACGAGCGATATTATCAATAACGTTTGGGTTATAAGTTGCTAATATCGGCATGATGTCTCGACGTAAGCCGCTACGCACATTGTCGCCAGTATCATTGGTTGGGTCATCGATATAAGGCAGTTTTAAATGCTGTGCATAGGCGCTTATGTTGGCGCGTTTTACCGTTAGCCAAGGTCGCCATAACGCTATTCGATGTGCACCCTGTGTTTGAATACGCCACGGCTGCATACCCGATAGACCATTTACCCCAGCACCTTGAATCAGGCGCATTAACACCGTTTCCGCTTGGTCGTCCGCATGGTGGGCTAATAATAAAATATCATCTTGATTAAGTTGCGCGCGCATCACATCATAACGCGCTTGGCGTGCGGCTTGTTCATCATGACCGTTCACTTGTACGGTTAAAATCCGACAAGGTATCTTTTGAGCGCCTGCCCACTGAGCAACATGCTGTGCCCAAGTACTACTAGCGGCTTGTAGACCATGGTTAACATGTAGCAATTGCGGCAAAAATGGGAATTTACCTTGGTGATAGAGCTGCACACATAGCGCCGCTAATGCCAAAGAATCACGCCCACCACTACAGGCCAGCCAAAGTCGCCGACCATGTACTTGCTCACCATACTCACCCAGACTGCTTAATAACGCTTCTGCCAGAGCATTATCAATAGGCAGGGTAGCTATCGGCTCTATAGGATGCGAAAGGATTGCGCTATTCGTCATTATTAACCTTATTAATTTTAAACCTATTAACAACCAAGCCATCATAAGGCCGATGACTGATTATCATATAAATAAGCTTGTGCATAAATTAACAGCTACAAAAAAACGCGCCATAAAATGACACGTTTTTATTTTAACATTAAGCGTAAATCGATATCGTTAAAAGCTAAGTTTAAGTAACCTAGCAATATAAAATCTTAGCAAGGTAACATGACTTCTGAGTTAAATGATTTTAACTTCTCATAACGCAGCTCGCAACGCTCATGCGCATCCATGTCTTTAATCTCATTCAATTGCTCAACGATTAACGCTTTTAACGCCGTCATCACTGGCTGCGGCTGAATATGGGCCCCCTCACCTTCGTCGATAACTGCATCAATTAAGCCCATTTGATAGAGATTAACAGCATTTAATTTCAATGCTTCACTGGCATCTTGGGCTTTTTCAGCAGTTTTCCATAAAATAGACGCACAGCCTTCAGGAGAAATGACCGAATAAATACTGTTTTGCAGCATATTTACCTTATCGCCAACGCCTATTGCCAACGCACCACCTGAACCACCTTCACCGATAATGGTAACGATGATAGGCACTTTAAGACTAGAAAACACGGCGATACTTTCAGCGATGGCTTGCGCTTGTCCACGCTCTTCAGCACCGATACCAGGGTAGGCGCCTTGGGTATCGACAAAGGTCATCACCGGAATGTTAAAACGCTCAGCCATTTTCACCAAACGAATAACTTTACGATAGCCTTCGGGGTTTGCCATACCAAAATTATGGGCGATACGCTCGCGCGTACTACGACCACGATGCTGGCCAATCACCATCACAGGCTGGCCGTCTAGGCGCGCAAGACCGCCAAGGATAGCCTTATCATCTGCATAAGCACGGTCGCCATGCAACTCATCAAATTCGGTAAACAGCTGATTCACATAGTCCATAAATAATGGACGTTTGGCATGCCGTGCAAGCTGAACGCTATCCCAGACGGTACTCATAGACGCTTCCCTTTCGTAATTCTATATAATATGGTGATGTTTAATAATGACGCTGTTAAATGACAATGTTAGATGACAATGTTAGATGACAAAGCTAAATAACAGGATTGTCGGCTTTTGGATAACAGACAATCAAAGTACAGTTGTAAACTCAATAGAAGCTATAGTAGCACATCTTAAATAGCATGACATTACTGACAACGGCGCTTTTGTTACGTTAATCTGTAGCGCAATTATTACAATAGTAACGACTCAATGTTAAAAGCCAGTGTTAAGAATCAGTATTAGCGTCCAGTGCTTGTGCTTCAACCACGCTCAGTTTCACACCCCATTTAGCAAACTGCTCAATCTCCGTATGCAAATCTGATAATAAGAAAGCATAGTGCTCACTACTTTCTCCAACTGTGATTTGCCAGCGATTATCATCAATCACTTTTAATTCTAATTCTGGTAACTCATGATCGCTGCGACTGTGGTGCGCCAGTACCGCTAAACGTAGCAACAAACACAGATAAACGAGCGAATCACCACCGATTGTACATGTCTGCTCTAACATATCAGCTTTAAGCTTACGCCGATGATTCAGCATTAATTGCGCCATCCGCTTTTGGTCTACTTGCGAAAATCCTGGAATATCAGAGTATTCAATCAAGTAAGCACTGTGCTTGTGGTAGCTGCTATGAGCAATCGCCAAGCCTATTTCGTGTAAGGACGCCGCCCGTCTGAGCACATCACCATCTTCGGTATTGAGTGCAAGCTTTGCTTTTACTTGCTCAAATAGATTAAGGCTGGTTTTAACCACTTGTTTGGCTTGTTTTTTATCGCCTGAATAGCGCTTTATCAATGCCAAAACACTACGGTCACGTACGTCTTCACTAGCAAAGCGCCCGAGCATATCGTACATGACGCCTTCGCGTAGCGCGCCATCTGAGTAAACCATGGTCTCAATGCCCAATACTTTCATGACCGCACGCAGTACCGCAACGCCCGCTGGGAAAACCGCTTTACGATGTTCTTTAACGCCTTCTAAGTCTATATCATCAACGTTGCCAATTTTAAGCAATAATTTTTCTAACTTTTTAACGCCTTTATAAGTGATACGCTCTTGTTCGTCTGCCCACCCTTTTGAGACAAGGACGTTGCGCACCGCTTTAATCGTGCCACTCGAGCCAACGACACTACTCCAGCCTACTTTTTGGTAACGTCCATTAATCGCTAACACCTCTTTACGGGCGCTTGAGATGGCATTATTAAAGGCTTCTTTAGTAATCAATCCGTCCGCAAAATACTTTTGCGTAAAGGCCACACAGCCCATCTGTAAGCTTTCGGTCAATAGTGGATCGAACTCTTGCCCAATAATAAACTCTGTCGAACCACCACCAATATCGATGACCAAGCGTTTGTCACTACTGGCATTGGTATGCGAGACGCCCAAATAGATCAAACGCGCTTCTTCTCGTCCCGCAATAATCTCAATCGGTTTGGGCAAAATTTTATTGGCACGAGTGATGAAGTCATTGGCGTTTTTGGCTTGGCGCAAAGCGTTGGTCGCGACGACGCGAATACGCTCAGGCGGCACTGAATCTAAACGCGCTACAAAGCGGCTTAAGCATTCCAGACCACGCTTTTCAGCAGCAGCGCCCAAGATATTATTCTCATCGAGTCCGGCCGCAAGCTGCACCTTCTCAGACATAGACACTACTTTTCGTACCTCACCATGATCGAGGCGAGCAATGGCTAAATGAAAACTGTTGGAGCCAATATCAATGGCTGCCATCATTTCATCATCAGCAAGTGGTGGGTTTTTTAGGTAGTCTTTAGGCATAAGCGAGATCGTTACCGTGTCAGATAAAAAAGATATTTAAGAGCACCAAGGCTTTTAAAGTAGAGGATATATGTAATTAAACTGAAGATTTTTATGCAACTAAGGGCTTTTATATAGAGTTCAGATAATATTAGAACTGTCATTATGATGAGGATTATAGCAAGTTTTGCCATTAAAACATTTATGTAAAACACTGGCAAGTGAGATGCTAGCACGATTACCTACGGATTGAACCGGACAGAAACGCTCTTTAACTTTAAAAATAGCAGTCAGTTCTCATACTTTTTTAACATAGTCTATTTGACAATATGAGCTTGCTACAGCTGCGATTGTCTATATTATAATAGAGAACAAGCACTTACTTATGGCAATAAATGTTCGTTATATATAAGCACCATCCATTTTTGCTATTAAAGCCCATCACGGAATGATGACGCTCAATCAATAATAACCTGCAAGGAAGCAAAAATCATGAATCAGACAACTACCCAAGCCTCAAAAGCCAACTCTCCTGCTGGCGCAGAAAAAACCAGTCATGGCAGCCTTATTCACATAAAACGTCCAGCCAAGCTGAAATTTTACGACTTTTATTTAAATGAGCATCAAAACATCGCCTGCCGCCGCTTGCATTTTGCCGGTAGTAGCTTTGGACTTTTGGGACTGGCAAAATCTATTAAGAACCGCTCGGCAAAGCCGCTACTTAAGGGCATTGCCGCAGGATATGCCTGTGCATGGGTCGGACATTTTTTCTTTGAGAAGAACAAACCGGCTTCTTTTAAATTCCCACTGCAGAGCTTTGTCAGTGACTTTCGCATGTATAGCGATGTATTACGCGGTAATTTGAGCTTAAAAGATCGTAAATTTGATAAGGTCAGATAAAGCCAAACCTTTCAGTTACTATTAAGGTACTATATGGAAAATGTAAAAAACACTGAACTGCAATTTTTTGCAGCTCAGTGTTTTTTACATTTTCAAAGCTTAAATATCTTTAAAAGTTTCGATGATATTAATCACTTTTATAGATTAAGTAAAATGCGCCTTTAGCGTAGAGATTTACGTAATATCTTACCGACTGCCGTCTTAGGTAATTCATCGATAAACTCGTATGACTGCGGACGTTTATAGCCTGTGAGACGCTCGCTTGCAAAGTCTTGTAGCTCCTCTACCGTCAAACTCGAATCTTTTTTGACCACAAACGCTTTGGGTACTTCACCGCTATGCGCATCTGCAATACCAATTACCGCTACTTCTAGCACTTTTGGGTGATCAGTCAACGCCGCTTCTACTTCGTTGGGATAAACGTTAAAGCCTGAGACCAATATCATGTCTTTCTTACGGTCAACGAGCGTCAAGAAGCCTTCAGCATTCATCACTCCGATATCGCCTGATTTAAAATAGCCGTCTTCAGTAAAAGTATCAGTATTGTCTCTTTGCCAATAACCACGCATCACTTGTGGCCCTTTGATACCGACTTCTCCGCGTATACCTATCGCACAATCGCCGCCATCTTCATCGATGATCTTGATATCCATCATCGCTAGTGGCAGACCAACGCTACCATTAAAACTGCTAATCCCAGGCGGATTAAAAGAGATAACTGGAGAGGTTTCGGACATGCCATAACCTTCATTGATTATCATACCGGTGACTTGTTGCCACTGATCAGATACTGCTTTTATGATTGCGGTACCACCACCGATAGATAAGGCCAAGCGACTAAAATCAAGACTGGCAAACTTCGGGTGATGCAGCATACCAATAAATAAAGTATTGACTGAAGGTATGACATGCGGACGATGCTGCTCAATGGTTTTGACTAGCCCTTCAATATCACGCGGGTTAGTGACCAATATATCTTCCCAACCACCATATATCCCAAGCAAACCACAAACCGTAAATGAGAAGATATGATAGAGCGGCAAAGGATTGAGTATCTTAATTTGCTCACTACGTCCTGCTTCAATCGCACTGCCAAACATTGCATAACACTGGCAGACATTGGCCATGACATTATAATGCGTCAGCATCGCGCCTTTGGGCTTACCTGTTGTACCACCAGTATATTGTAGTAATGCTAAATCCTCGCGCTCGATAGTCACGGCTTTAAAGTCTTGCTCGCGCTGCGACTGCATAATGTGCGCAAACGTTATATTCTCAGGCGCTATATTTTCTTGCGATGATGGCTGATTATCTGTTACTGATTCTGATACGTTATGGGATTCATTGGTTGAGGAGGTCTGATGTGCGCCCATCTGACTCAATAAGGCAATATCATTATCAGAGGTCGCAGCGTTAGGATCTATAGAACATCTGACGACCCATTTAAGTTGCGTCTTAACTGCATCGTCTAACTGCTCATAAGCAGAACTCATCCCATCAAGGACGATAAGACCACAGGCTTGAGCATCCGTCAGCTGATGCGCCAATTCATAATGGGTATACATCGGATTAACATTGACCAGTACCGCTCCTGCCCGCAGAGAGCCAAGTAATATCACGGCATATTGCAATATGTTTGGCAGTTGGACGGCGATGCGGTCGCCTCTATTTATACCTTGTGCTTGCAAAAAAGCAGCAAAGCGGCGACTAGCGATATCTAATTGTCCAAAGGTGAGCGTTGCAGGCCCCATACTAAAGGCCACAGAATCACTATGCTGATCTATCTTTGGTTGTAATAAATCTATTAAGTTTTGCTTACCTTCTAGCGCATCTAGGTTATTTCTAATTCCGTACTGCTCATAGGCGGCCTGCCATAGCGGCGGCGTGGTACTACTAGGTGCATTATTGTCAAAGCTATTATTCATCGGTTAGCGTCCTTGCTCAATTGTCATTATTAGTCTAAGAATAGCACAACTTATTCTCTATTTTGCAATCACTCAACAAGGGTTTATCTCCGTCTCAGTTTTTTCGAATTATAAATCCACTATCAAAAAATCTTTATTTTTTATAATGAAAGAATAAATTTTAGACACAAAAAAACCAGCACGATGGCTGGTTTTTATTTATAGGGCTAAACTTCAAAGCAGTAAACTAAGCTTTTGCCATTTCTGCAAATATCTCATCAGCCGCTTTAATAGACGCTTCAATGTCTTCATCACTATGCTTGATGGACATAAAGCCCGCTTCATAAGCAGACGGCGCAAGGTAGATACCACGATCTATCATGCCATGGAAAAAGGTATTAAATACGTCCATATCGCATTCGGTGACTTCATCGAAGTTTTTTGGTACGTTTGTTGCCTTGTCTTTAACAAAGAACATACCAAACATGCCGCCCAATTTATTGGTGCGCAAGTTAATACCGTGCTTGTCTGCTGCAGCTTGGAAGCCATCAACGAGCTGGTCTACTTTCGCTGATAGTTCAGCATAGAAACCATCGACGGTTAAGTCTTCAAACATCGCGATACCGGCACGCATCGCCAGTGGATTACCTGATAACGTACCCGCTTGATAGACACCGCCCAGTGGCGCGATACATGACATCACTTCTTTTTTACCACCAAAAGCACCAACCGGTAAACCGGCACCGATAATTTTACCAAAGCAAGTCAAGTCAGGGTCAATACCAAAATGCGCTTGTGCGCCGCCAAGCCCAACACGAAAACCGGTCATTACTTCATCAAAAATCAATACCGCACCATTGGCGGTACATTCTGCACGCAAGGTATCATGGAATTCTTGGGTTGGAATGACCATATTCATGTTGCCAGCGATTGGTTCCACAATCACGCAAGCAATCTCACTACCCCATTTCGCAAAGCAGTCTTTAATCGCTTGTGGGTCATTATAAGGAATGGTAATCGTATGCTTAGCAAAATCGGCTGGCACGCCTTTTGATGTTGGTTCGCCAATATCCAGCATGCCAGATCCGGCTTTTACCAGTAGGCTGTCTGAATGACCATGGTAGCAACCTTCAAATTTGACGATTTTGTCACGCTCAGTAAAGCCGCGCGCCAAACGAATCGCGCTCATGGTCGCTTCTGTACCCGAGCTGGTCATACGAATCATCTCAACACTTGGGACGATTTCGCAAATCTTATCAGCAACGGTGGTTTCAAATGGCGTTGGTGTACCAAAGCTCAAACCATCATCAGCAGCTTTTTTAACCGCATCAATGACTTTTGGATGCGCGTGACCCAAAATCATCGGGCCCCAAGAGCCAACATAATCGATATAAGCATTGTCTTCGGTGTCATAGATTTTGCTGCCGTTAGCACGGTGCATAAAGATAGGCGTACCACCGACACCGGCAAAGGCGCGAACCGGTGAGTTTACGCCACCAGGGATATGCTTACGTGCTTGCGCAAATAGTTGTTCATTTTTACTGCTCATAATTATTCTCTACTTATTCATTCGGTCTTATTTTATTAACAATACATTAGGCTTTTTTAACCACAGATGATTTCAGCTTCATTGGTCCATAACCATCAAGTTTACAGTCGATATCATGACCATCAGACGCATCGGGCAATAGGCGAATACCTTTCGCTTTGGTACCGACTTTAATAACGATCGATGAACCTTTGACCTTTAAGTCTTTAATCACGGTGACGGTATCGCCATCTTGCAGCTCATTACCTACTGCATCACGAATGACCGCATCTTGCTCTTCAGCTTGCGCCGCATCGGTTTCAGCCGCGGTCCACTCATGCGCACACATAGGACATACCAGTAACGCACCATCTTCGTACGTATATTCAGCATCGCATTTTGGGCAATTGGGTAAGCTCATAATTTCCTCGTCAGCCGTGATAAATTGGGTGTATTCTACAGCTAACATTGTACCGTAACTCGCCAGCTTTAACCAATCGCTTAGGTTGTGAATACTGTTCTGTACCCAATTGTCATATTTACTTATGCGGTAAAGCGGACATTTTTTATCACGTGGTTTTTTATGGTACTCTGCTTCAACCAAATTTAATTTACTAGCCATGTGTCTTTAGATGGCAAAAACTTCAAACACTACTTTAAGTATTATTTTAACAGCTACGTTAACAACCACTTTAATTACTCAGTATTAACCCTAATATCTGAGGCTATAGCGACTGATAAATAGGACAACAATAATGACTCAATCAAGCTTATCAACATTTTCATCAACATCGCCACAATTTGCTCAGCTAACCATTCAAGGTGAAGACGCGGAAAAATTCTTACAAGGGCAGTTGACCTCTGATGTCACCAAGCTCGGACTCAGCTATCAAGCAACGGCGCTTAGCAATCTAAAAGGCCGCATCGATTTTGGTCTATGGATTAAAAAACAAGAAGAAAAGCATTTTGATGTGGTTATCAGTGCTGATTGCGTTGAGGCTTTCCAAGCCCATTTAAAAAAGTTTGGCGCTTTTTCAAAATTCGACACCAGTGCACCAACGCCCATTTATCCTTGCGTGCTTGATGGGTTGCCAACCTTTAGCCATAAAGAAGAACATAGCTCGCCAGCAGACACCAAAGCGTGGATGCAAACGAGTCTTGCCATTGGTAACTACTGGATAGTCGCTGCAACCCAAGGTGAGTTCCAACCGCAAGAGTTGCGCCTGCATCAGCGTGGTGGTATGGATTACGATAAAGGCTGCTACTTGGGTCAAGAAGTGATTGCCCGTATTTACTTTAAAGCGGCACCAAAAGCTTTCTTACATTATGTCAGCGGCACAGGTGATGTACCAGCAGCAGGCGACAAGCTAGAAAAAATTCAGGTAGTTAATGCGATTGCCGATGACAATATTAATGGTAATGGTTTTAAAGCATTGGTCGTTGCCCGTCCAGAACATTTAGCGGACAGCGAGCTTACGATATTAGACTTACCGCCAGCACTGCAAGCGGATGTCGCCCGCCAAAAATAGCGTGAAGTGAAGTAATCAACAACACGAAACAGTAAGCATTATTTAAAGCACTTTTACTAAAAACGCAGCAGAGCAATTTATGAGTCATATTGCGGTACTCGGAGCAGGCGTGGTGGGCGTGACCACCGCATGGTATCTTCGCCAAGCAGGCTACGATGTGACCGTCATTGAGCGTGAGCCAGCCGCCGGTATGCAAACCTCATTTGCCAATGGTGGGCAGATATCTGTTTCGCACGCGACACCTTGGGCCAATCCTGCTACTCCAATGAAAGCCCTTAAATGGCTGTTTCGTGAGGATGCGCCGCTGCTCTACCGCTTGCGTGCTGATAAGGCGCAGCTTAAGTGGGCGATACAGTTTTTACAAGAATGCCGCGCAGATAAAGCCGATGCCAATCTGGTGCAAATGGTGCGCTTAGGCTTGTATTCACGAGAAGCACTACAACAGCTGCGTGCTGATATCGGTATTGATTATGAGCAGCAAACGCGCGGTATCATGCATTTTTATACCGATCAAGCTGAGTTTGATGCTGCCATTGCGCCAACGGAGCGCATGCAAGAGCTTGGCTGTGAGCGCTATGTGATAGATATTAATAACGTGGTTAGCCTCGAGCCTGCGCTTTATCCCATCGCTCATAAGCTCAAAGGCGCGACTTATACCAGCCGTGATGAATCAGGTAATGCGCATTTATTTACCCAAGGCTTAGCTGAGCGCTGCGTCGAGGCTGGCGTGCAGTTCTTATATGATACCGAAATTTTGGCGTTAAGTGCCGATGCTTATTCTGCTCGTCCGCATATACATAGTATTACCATTCGACCCAAGGGTGAAAACGCGCAGACTTTTAGTGCGGACAGTTATGTACTAGCACTTGGCAGTTATAGCGTTGCGCTGATGAAACCGCTCAATATTCATCTGCCAATTTTCCCTGCCAAGGGTTATTCTGCTACCTATCAAATCAATCCGCGCGCGCCGCATCTGGCACCCTTCGTCAGTCTCATTGATGATGAGTTCAAATTGGTCACATCGCGCCTTGGTGACAAATTACGGGTTGCTGGAACGGCAGAATTTAACGGCTACAATTTGGATTTAAATAGCACGCGCTGCGAAGCCATCACTCGCCGTGTGCAGCAGTTATTCCCGAAAGGCATCATTGCTAACTCTGTGCAATATTGGACAGGGCTGCGACCGATGACCCCATCAAACGTACCGTTGATAGGTCGCGCGCATAAGGGTCAAGTCCGTCACGGTAGTCACAATACAAGCTCTAGTTTCGACAATTTATGGCTCAATACTGGTCATGGCACGCTTGGCTGGACCCATGCTTGTGGTTCTGCAAAAGCTCTCAGCTTATTGATACAGGGTGAGACGCCGCCAGTCGATTTTGATTTTATTGGCTTAGGAACGTAAAAATTAGAAACGTAAAAAAAGGCACTTTTATAAGTGCCTTTTTTTACATTACAGTCTTTTATTTTAGAGCTATTTTATGCAGCGCTCCCTGATTCAATATCGGAATCAACGTCAGAATCGATGATATCCAAATCAAGCTCTTTTGGCTCAATCGCTTCCAATTGCACAGGTACGCCATTGACCGCCGCATTGCCACTTAGCTGATCGATTAAGGTATCGTCCGTCAAATCATTCACACTGACACCGGCATGCGCCTGCGCAATTTTTTGTTTCACGCCTTTACGGCCGTGTCCCCAGCCATGAGGAATACTTACCACTCTTGGCATCAGCTCGTCCGTGACTTCTGCAACTATCATTACACTACCAACGCGCGAGGTAACTCTTACGTTTTGACCATCCTCGATACCGTATTCTTTCGCCGTTTCTAGATGCAACATAAGCGTACAGCGCGGCTTACCTTTTACCAAGCGATAGCTATTATGTAACCACGAATTATTACTACGGACATGGCGACGACCGATGAGTGAAATTTGTTTATCGTCATAGTCCTGCATCATCGCCTGTACGCGCTCTAAATCTGCTTGATAAAAATCAATATTAAGATGAATCTGCTTGTCTTTATGTTTTAACGCCTGCGGTAGCATCTTTTTCAAAGGTCCTAAATCAATGCCATGAGGATACTTCTTAAGTTTATTTAGCGTCATACCTGCATAAGGTCCACGTTTTAAACCTTGATCAAGCATAAATTTCGGTCCTAAAGTATTGACTAATCGGCGCTCAATTTTAGTCGCAAGTGGCGCTTTTTTATCTAAGCGTTTTGCCAGCTCTAAGTAAATTTGCCAGTCATGTTTGGCATTTTTTTTCTTAACGAATAAAGCCTTTGAATATTTAGCGACGTTATGCACAGCAAAATTATTAAAGGTAACATCATAATGGTCACGCTCTAGCGGCGATACCGGCGGCAAGATAATATTGGCATGACGACTGGTTTCTGTAACGAAATAATCAATCGCAACCATAAATTCCAAGTTTGCAAACGCAGTATCTAGCTTTTCACCATTTGGCGTGCTGAGGACAGGATTGCCAGCGACCGTCATAAAGCCTTTTAATTGTCCTGCCCCTTCTACCAGCATTTCATCCGCCATCGCCACGACGGGATAATCACCATTAAAATCAGGCAAGTTACTCACTCGACTATGGCGTTTACCTAAATAACCTGGTCCTGAGTTATTGACCACATCGACCGCAGGATTAGGGAACATTAAACCACCCACTTCATCCAAACGACCCGTGACAATATTAATGACCATAATGAGATACTGACTTAATAAGCCAAACTCTTGCACCGATACACCCATACGTCCGTAACAGACTGAGCTTTCAGCTTCACAAAACTCTTTTACTAAACGCTTAATCTCGATTGCCGCAATGCCAGTAATATCAGCAACGGACTCGGCGCTATAATCTTTGGCAAAGTCGGCAAGTCGCTCAATCTCTGGCGCGAGCGCCACCGCTCTATTATTTTTAGAACGTGCCTTGTCTGCATAACCTTGGAGATAGATTTCATTGAGCATGGCGAGCAATAATAAGACATCCGTTGCTGGACGAATAAAATGATGCTCGCTAGCAATGTCGGCGGTTTCGGTGCGCCTTGGATCAATCACTACTACTTTGCCATCGCGTGCTTTGATGTCTTTTAGCTTTTGGCGCATATTCGGTGCGGTCATAATACTGCCGTTAGATGCCAGCGGATTGCCACCAATGATCAGCATATACTGGGTGCGATTGACATCAGGTACTGGGATGCGCAGCATATGACCAAAAAGATGCATACTGACGATATGGTGCGGCAGTTGGTCGATAGAAGTCGCAGAAAAACGACTGCGCGTCTTGATACTGCTTAATAAATGTTTAATGGTTAACATGCCACCCAAATTATGGACGTTAGGATTACCTAAATAAATACCAAAAGCATTTTGACCGTGCTTTTTCTGTACCGACTGAATACCCGCGGCAACCTTATCTAAAGCTTCAGCCCAGCTAATCTCTTTCCAACCGTTAGCGGTTCTCTCAACGGGATGACGCAGGCGATCACTATCTTCATGCAAATCTTGTAAAGCAGTTGCTTTTGGACAAATATAACCTTTGGAGAATGGGTCGTTTTTATCACCTTTAATCGATAACACCTTGTCACCATCGTGCTGGATGACGAGACCGCACATCGCTTCGCATAGATTGCAGGTTCTAAAATGTGTTTGCTCATTCGTCTTGGTCTGTTCGCTACTCATGGTCGCGCTCCCTGTTATTTTTTAATATCGCTTTCACTATATAAATTCCGTTTTATAAGTTTTATAAGGGTAATAGATTTGCTCATCTTAAAAATTGGCCAAAATTAAATATTGATAAACTCAATAACTAACCTTCCACTCTGTGCTTATCTTTAACGAAAAAACTGCTAAAAAGTCCATCAAAGTTTTTGCACAACATCTCAATGGCTTGCTGCTGTGAATAACGCTGTTGATGACAGCCTAATATCAATTCATGTACTTGGGCAGCAGCGATATCAACGCAGATATGAACTTCAGACACCTTAAAAGAACACTCGGCTGACTGCAATCCCTGCATAAATATTTTGGTCCACTCCTCTCTTATCTCCATGATTAGACTTCCCAAGCCTTTATTCTCTACTTTTGAATCAAAGCGTAGGCTGTCTTCAATTAGGCGTTGAAATAAGGCAATATTCTGAAACGCTGCATCAAAAATCATGGTCAAGCAGTGTTGGCAGTGCTGATTGAACCCTTCTTTAGACAGCATCGCATAGTCTTTGAGCATATCTATCCACGCTATACGCATCGGTGATAAATAGTTTTCTTTAAGCTGCTCGCTCAACACCTGCTGCAAGACCTCTAAGCTATCAAAGTGATTATAAAAACTTGGCTGGGCAATACCGGCACCTTTTGCGATTTTGTTCATGCTTAGGCCGCAAATACCTTCCAAGCTATACAACTGCAAGGCACTTTTTAAAAGCGCATGGCGCGTCTTTGCTTTTGCCAAATCACGCTTCGATTCTGCTTTTGTAGAACTTACTGATTTAAGTGCATTCACTGTCAACCTACCGTAGATTAATCAATCATATAACGTATTTGGTATTTCAACTATAAGGCTATAGCTATTTAAACAATAAATCTATATTTAAATACTCAAATAGCTTCAACTACGCAATCAAAAGATTATTAACAGTCAATCTTTACGTATCATGCTGAGAAAACGCCCCATATATTACACAACTATGCGACCCATAACATAGTGGCAGCTTTTATCATAATCGAGTAACACTGCAAACATTGCCCATACAGACAAGGCCCGCTGAAATTCATATATTGGTAGCACAAGTTAGCCACTGGCTAGTTGTAGAGTACTGAAACGCAGTACTGAAAGCGTCATAAGAATCATAAATAATAATTTACATACTAAAGCGTCATACGAACTGTTGATTCAACTTTCATAACAGCTTCATGAAGACGCAATAACGAGAATAAGGAATATCACAATGAATGAACATACCCTAAAAGGTGATTGGAATCAGATGAAAGGCACAGTAAAGCAGAAGTGGGCTGATCTGACTGATGATGATTTACTACATATCGAAGGTAGCCGTGATAAGCTTGTAGGTAAAGTCCAAGAGCGTTATGGTCATAGCAAAGATGACGCTGAGCGTGAAGTTGAAACATGGCGTAATGAAAACAAATACTAATTAATAATTGCTCTTATAAAACCTTGTCGTAAATACAGATATTTATAAGTAATTTATTAAAAAAACCGCATTGATTATAATGCGGTTTTTTATTGTTCATTACTCATTGATAAATACTTATGTATAAATAAATACTTATGCATATCAATCATCATCGTACTCAATATATAGCTCTGTCAGTATAGAATACTTGATAGCTGGTTTGAATGAAAAACAAAAGATGTAAAATAGCTAACACCCAGACACGATAAAACCGCATAGCAATTAATTGTTATGCGGTTTTATTGTTAACGATCCTTGTTACCCATCACCACTCTAATCACTGCATCCTTGCAGGATATTGAGTATATTGTGATAGCCGGGCATCCTGCCCATTTCTTCACACTACTATTGGCATTATCTGCCTGCAACACGGGTCATGTGTCCTTATTTCAATTGCTATTATCATCCTGATGCCAGCAAATCGAACTATTATCCTTAATACGGTCAACTCAATCCTTGAGTCACATTCCCTTATGCCGTGTGTGTATAGTGTCAAATTATAAGGCTCTTGTTAAGTCGCGTAAGCGTCATTGCGTGTAAGCATATGCTTACGTCCCTTATAACAATAACAGGCAATATCATCCAAGATACTGATAAAAATGGAATTATTTTCAAACAACCTATTTAATAATTTTCTACAAACTATTTAAATGTTAAAAGTGTTATCGATATTTACTGAAGTTAGCAACACCTTGGTCACCTAAAGTGTCGGATGCTTACGCAAATATTTGCAAAATTTACAACTTATTAACACCAAAGACATGTATTAATGAGTTTTAAGTCTTACTATATGTATGTAAGAAAATATTTCAAGATTAAAAGACAAATATCGATTCTGTAAGAGTGTCGCTCCGTACTCCTTTGCTTCATAACCTTTTATAGAGTCTTTAGCCCTATATATATAACCAGTCACTATTAAAAATTTAAGCCTACTCAATACAAGTTTGATTAACATAAGGTTTATTCATAACAGTGCCTTACTCAGATATGCTATACCAAAGGAGATTTTATCGTGAAAATTCTACCCGCTTTCTCATTTAAGACAGCAATATCTGCCGGTTTGGCGCTGACTATGCTAGGGACAGTTGCCGGTTGTGCCGTTGTCGGTCCAGGTTACGAAGATTATCCAATATATGGCGGTAACAGCGATTATGGCAATGTTGACTATAAGCGCGTTAACCAAACCCTGCGCAATGACCTACGCCGCAAAGGTTATCAAGTCATGGATATCCGCACTGATAACTATCGTGGTAATAGAGCCATCACTGCCATTGCCAGCAAGAACAATCAAACTTATGAGCTAAAATATACTTATCCTGATTTAAGACTCATTAGCTCAAATAAACGAGCCTCTACTAGCATCTGGCAAGATGATAGATATGATAAAGACAGATACGACAAAGACGATTATAAGAAAGACAAATATAAAAATAATGGCAAATATAAAAATAATAAGCGTTATAAAAACAATGGCATTGAAGACAGCATCAAAAGAGATTCGCGCTATCCCGCTATTAAACAACGTGCTATTAACAAGGTAAGATCGATGGGCTACCGCGTCGATGATATTGAGCTGGAAGAAAAGAACGGCCGCGGCGTGTTTGAGATTGAAGCCAAGCGTGGTTCGCAAGATTATGAGATTTTACTTGGTTATCCAAACTTAAATGTCATTAAGGTTGAGAAAGACTAACATTCAAGCTTTTTGAAATTTTGCATGAAATATTTTAAGCAGTAAATGAGATTAGCAGTAAATAATATAAGTATAAATGCATTAGATAAAGATTTCGGCATCGTTGACTACTTCGTGCCTTTGGTCACATAAGCCAGCCCTTGGTTTGCGTGACCATTTTTTATAGCATGGCTTTTGATAGCACAATTTTACTTAGCATCAATGACAACGCCTTTAACATCATAAGAGGATATTATGAAAAAACTTACTTTATTAAAAACCACCGCTGCGAGCGGTATGATTGCCGCATTATTAGCCATAACAACTGGCTGTGTTACCGCACCTGGTTACAATGCCTACGGCGACCTTTACGAAGACATTTATAAAGACAATAAAGTCTATAAGAAACACAAAAAGAATATCAAATCCATTGATAAAGAGCTTCATCAGCCTGCTATCGAACAACGTGCTGCAAATAAAGTACGTAGCATGGGTTACCGTGTTGAAGACGTCAAATATAAAAAAGGCGACAGTAAAATAAAAGTAAAAGCCAGACGCGGCGGTAAAGACTATAAAATCGAGCTTGGCTATCCGAGCTATAACGTGATTAAAATTAAATAAGATTAATATCGGACGTTAAAAGTCTAGTACCTCAATCACATCATATGCAGGCGTTTCATAAGGATGCGCCTGCTTTAATGCTTCGATAACTGGCTTAATATGAGCAGTAGCAACGACCATCTCTACCCGCCATTCATCGACGGTTTCAAGTGTATCCTGCGTGCCAATATTTGGATGACTGCCTGCCAATGGCATAAACTGTCCTGTCCCCTGAACCTGCCAGCAGCATTGCTCATAGTTACCAATCGTTCCTGCACCTGCTGCAAATAAAGCAGATTTTACTTGCTCTAATGCTGCATCTGGAATAAACACGGTCAACTTATACATACATCACTCCTAGCAAGCCTATTTAGAAAAATTACTATCATCTACAGATTTACTATTTTTTAGATAATGAAGGATGGTCGGTCCAGATATAGCGCAATAACCAATCTTTCGCCTCACCTGCATAATCAATCCCAATCCGCGGACGCAGTGATACTGGCGGCTGATAACCATCGTCTTCAATCCAAACTCCTGATTCCGGCGTAATAAGTTTGCCGTATAGCTCACGGTCGATTTGCAAGTGTTTGGTCAACTTGCCAGGACCGGCTAATTGTTTTATTTCTTTTAGAGGGTTTAATGGTTTATCTGCGCTCAGTAACTGCTCGTCAAGCAAGCGTTCGCTATCCTCTGTGAAAAAGCCTGCCCGTATCAATACGGCTTCTGGGGACTCTACCGGTCCACTCACTAAATTGAGCATATGATGGATGCCGTATGTTAGGTAAACATAAAACACGCCGCCTTGGTTATACATAATCTCAGTACGCACAGTACGAGTACCGGCGTGAGCATGACAGGCGGCATCCCCTTCTCCGATGTAGGCTTCTGTTTCCGAGATACGCATGCGCAGTATTTTTTGCTTGCCGTTATTATCGGTTAGCTGCCGACATAAAACCTTGCCAATCAAGTCAGCCGCAACCACACAGGTTGGACGGCTAAACCATACAGGTTCTAAAATCATAGTCTGAGTATCGGATGGCTTAGGCGTTAGCATCAATGATGACCTTTTGATTTGTAACGGTATTTGTGTCTTAACGGTATAAATTTAGCATAAAAGCTCACCGAAAGATGTTAAACGATAGACGCTATTACCTATTGCAACTGATGCTATACAGACAGTTAACTCATTCTAATAGTAATCTTGACTCTCGCTATTCAAGATTAAAAACATCCAATACTAAAATACATAATCAAAAGGATATAACAATGAGTAACTCTAATGCGAACAATAATAAGCAGCACAATAACAATGAAAAGGATACGGATCAGGATACAGCAGTGAAAAACAAAGATACTGCTAATGACTCTAAAAGCGATAATGCTAATACAGATGCTAATAGCAAAAACGATAAACAGAATAATCAGTCAGACAACAAAGACAACAAAGACAACAAAGACAACAAAGACAACAAAGACAACAAAGACAACAAAGACAACAAAGACAACAAAGACAACAAAGACAACAAAAAAGATGATAAAACGTCAGATAAGAATGGAAACAAAGACGATAAGTCATCCGATAAAGACAATAGTGAAGATAAAGACGCTTCTGATAAGAAAGGTAAAGACAGTAAAGACAATGACTCTAAATCTAAAGACAATAAAGAATCCTCTTTAAAAGACACTGCGACGACTAAAGCTAAAGAAGTGGTCGGCTCATTAGCTGACAAAGCCGCAGATGCGATGGAGCTGGCAGCGAAAAAAATTAAAGAAGTGCGTAAAGACAAATAAGATTACTAACGACATAAAAAAACTGAGCACATGGCTCAGTTTTTTATTACTTAAATATTGAAGTATTCGATATATTTAGTTTAATGGCACGCCAATACGTTTTGCTACTTCTTCATAACCTTCAATTACGTCGCCCAATGACTGACGGAAACGGTCTTTATCGAGTTTTTTCTTAGTGGCTTTATCCCAGATACGGCAACCATCAGGCGAAAACTCATCACCTAAGACGATACGGTCATGGAATACGCCAAATTCAAGTTTAAAATCTACCAGTATCAAATCACCTGCATCAAACAGCTTTGTTAATACTTCATTTACTTGATGGCTTAACTCTTTCATTTTCGCCAATTGTGCTTCATTAGCCCAATCAAGAGAGATAGAGATTGATTCATTGACCATCGGATCACCAAGCGCATCGTCTTTATAGAACAGCTCATAGGTAGGCGGTGTCAATGCTTGCCCTTCTTCTAGACCTAGACGACGTACCAAACTACCAGCGGCAAAATTACGTACCACACATTCAACCGGAATCATCTCTAAGCGCTTAACCAGCACTTCATCATCTGATAATTGCTTTTCAAAATGGGTTTCGATACCAGCATCAGCCAATTTTTGCATGATAAAGGCGTTAAAGCGGTTGTTCACCACGCCTTTACGGGCCAGCTGTTCAATACGCTTGCCATCAAGCGCTGAGGTATCGTCACGGAAATGTAAAATCAGCAGATCGTTGTCTTCTGTTTCATAAACAGATTTGGCTTTGCCTTTATACAGCAGTTCTTGCTTTTGCATGAGGGGAGTTCCTGTTCGTTCAAGCTTATGTGGTAAAAACGCGCAGCGACCGCTAAGCGCTTTATATTAAGGTGCTAAGAAAGGATACTTAACCATAATAAAAAACCAGCGGTACAGATAGGGATAAAAAAGGGTTTATTCTGAAACTTGGGTAACGGCAACAGCACGCTGAGGTTTTGGCAATTGATACTGCTTACCTGACTCGTTTTGTAACTTTAGTGTATTTGTGCCCGCACTAGGGGTTGGGTATAACGGCACAAATGGCGCGGTTTCTTGCTCAGCAGGTAGCTGTAATGGTGCCAGTTTTTTGCTTTGCTGATACTCAAGACTACCGTTATCACGCTTGCCAAAAACGCCTTTTGTCGCTTGGCAACCGCTCAATACCAACGTACTACCCAAAACTACCGTTAGCAGCGTCGGGAATATCTTTGCAGGGGTTGATGATACTTTGATCATATTATCTCTCTGAGTTAGCCGTTATTGCGTATTTGGTACGTATTTGGAAAACGCGCTTATAGTTAAAATATCTAATACAATCTTACTAAACCATAAGCAGTATTTTTATTGAATTTACGAAAATCTAAAGTAAGTTGGCACGAATCAAGGCTTCATCAATCGTTGCATGGTGCTTTTCAGCTAGCCATACCAATGGCAGACGAATACCTGTATCTATCATACCCATTTTGTGTAGAGCATATTTGGCAGGGATAGGGCTTGATTCGATAAATAAGTCACGGTGTAAATGTTTTACCACATCATGGACTTTATGAGCAGCATCAAAATCACCGCGTAAACCTGCACTAAAGGTTTCGCTCATGGCTTTTGGGGCAACGTTGGCAGTCACCGAAATATTACCTTTGCCACCCAGTTTCATCAATTCAAGAGCAGTACCATCATCACCAGATAGCACCACCATTCTGTCACCGACCGCTTTGATTAATTGCTCACCGCGAATCGTAGAACCGGTGGCATCTTTAATAGCGACGATGTTATCAATATCAGCGAGGCGTTCAACCGTTTCTTGAGCGATATCAACAACAGTACGACCCGGTACGTTGTAGAGCATTTGCGGTATCTTTACCGCTTCAGCGATGGCTTTGTAGTGCTGAAACAAGCCTTCTTGTGGCGGCTTATTATAATAAGGGGCAACCAATAGTGCACAGTCTGCACCCGCATCTGCAGCATCTTGAGTCAGCTTAATCGCTTCCATCGTGTTATTAGCGCCAGTACCTGCAATCACAGGTACGCGACCTTTAACATGCTGGACAAAATAGCGAATCACATCACTATGCTCTTGCATCGACAAAGTCGCTGATTCACCAGTGGTGCCGACAGCGACCAAGCAATGCGTGCCCTGCTCAATCTGCCAATCTATGAGGTCTGCCAGACGTTTATAATCGACCGTGCCGTCAGGATGCATGGGCGTTACCAAGGCTACCATTGAGCCTTGTAGTCGGGTTTTGATATCGTCGTATGCTGTGCTCATAACCGTGCCTTACTGTATTATCCTAGCTTTTATTAAAGCTATCACATGATAAGTCGTGTGCAAGTGCCTTGATAAAAATAATCATCATAAATATAAATGCATAATGATTTATGTTTATTGAAAATAATGTTAGAGGCTATACCTTGCTTGATGGTGATACTCATGATTTATAATAACGTCATGAACGCTATTTTTATCTGCTGCCAATCTGATTGAGGGTTAGCCATAAAAACGCCTGTTAGTGTAGCATATTTTGGCTCTATCGCTATCAATCAATTAACTCCTAAGCTCGTTATAAAGCAAAAAATCGCCTATCGATTGAGAGGCTAAGCGCTACTTTATCATACCAATCTTGGAGGAAATATCGAGGAGATTTCAATGTAAGCTTGGCATTATTTGGCCTTCAAGCCTAGCCTGAAAGCTAAACAGTCAGTGTAGCGTAATTACTGATTATGGATAAAACCTTTTCAGGCATTTTAACGAATCGTAAACACATCGATGGTCGGGCGATACAAGCAAGCCAATTATCGCGTCATTATTTATCTTAATCATCATTTATGATGCTAATAGCTCCGATTCACTACTCTGTATTTTCTACTCAATCCGCAAACCGATAATACCCGGAATACCTTGACGCATCATCTCAAGCGTCACCACCCCTTTTTTGGGTAATAATGAAACGGCGCTAGAAAAATCGTTGACTGTTTTAATGGGTTTTTGATGCAAGTTGGTAATGACGTCGCCCGCCAATATGCCCGAGCGTGCCGCCAATCCTGTCGGCTCAATGGCGGTGACCAATACACCCGTCTTATTATCAGACGCCAGCTCTCTTTGCTCCTCTGGCGTTAAGTTGCGCAGCGCCAATCCTAAGCTTATGCCGTTAGTTTGCTGAGCAGAACTTTGTGATTGGATATCATTTGAGGCGTTACTGAGTTTGCCTGTTACGATAGATTGCTTACCATCGCGCTGAATCTGAACGCGAAATGTATCATTAGGCCGTGCCCGATTAATCAGGTTTAATAAGTCTGACGCTTCCACAATTTGGATATCATTATATTTTAAAATAATGTCGCCTGATTTTAGCCCTGCTTTTTGTGCTGGCGAATCTGGTGACACACGCGTCAATAACGCCCCTTGCGGACGTGACAAGTTATAAGCTTCAGCTAAATTACGGTCAATATCTTGTGGATAAATGCCCAAATAGGCGCGTGCGACCTCACCATTATTTTTTAGCTGCTCATAAATATCCATCGCCGCATCAATCGGGATGGAAAATGACAGCCCCATATAACCGCCTGTGCCGCTAAAAATACGCGAGTTAATCCCAATAACTTCGCCACGCTGATTAAATAATGGACCACCTGAGTTTCCAGGGTTCAAGGCAACATCAGTTTGGATAAAGGGCACACTGGTTTCACGCGAAAAATTGCGTGACTTAGCACTAACAATACCCGCCGATGCCGAATAATCAAAACCAAAAGGCGAGCCAATTGCCAATACCGGCTCCCCTACTTTTAAAGCATTGGAATCACCGATTGGCAACGAAGGGAACTGACGACCAGTGACCTTTAATACCGCCACATCAGAGCGCTCATCACTGCCCACTAAAGTCGCATCAAGCTCGGTTCGGTCATTGAGCGTCACACTTATTTTGTCTGCGCCTGCCACTACATGATGGTTGGTGAGCATATAGCCATCAGCGGTGACAAAAAATGCCGTGCCATAAGCATGCTCAATCGCTGGTGTCGCTGCTTGGTCAGGAATACGCAAACGATCGCCAAAGAATTTACGCAACAGCTCAGCGGTCTGGGCTTTGGCAAGCTCAGCCTCACTGACGGTTTTGGTCACATTTACGCGCGCTACCGCTGGGGTAACTTGCTGAACCAAACTCGAAAAATCTGCAGTGGTAACGGCAGCTTCAGCACTCGGTACGGTAGCTATATTGATACCAGCAACCATGGTAGTGGCTACGGCAAGCGCCAAGGTGCTCTGCTGTAACCAACGCGTCAAGTTGCGCGTATTTGTTGGTGCTTTAGACATATTGATAGGCATATTTTTAGGCATGTTACCCTCCATATAATGGGCCTTATAGTCGTTATAAACTAGTTGCTATAAACGGTTTAAATAGGACCGTTACTAAGCATAATTTTGGCGTAACTTCTCAATGTATTTTACTACTCTATTTATTCTAATAACTGTGGCTTAGCTTGCTGATTCACTAAATTCCAAAGAAATAGTATTTATATTTTTAGATTAAAAAGTCACTTAATGACCTTCTATTACAGATTTTCATCATAAGCTTCAAGCAATGCAAGGCAGACTGTTTGTTAGTTTACAGTCCATTTTAGACTTATGGTATAAAACTTTCTCTTTTCTATTATAAGAATGGTTAATGTCATTACTTACTTCTAGCATTTACAACAATATACTATTATTTAAACCTGTTTTTAAAATGCTGTTATTAGATAGTTATCCTTATATGATGAATAGTTCCGTTTTCTTACCATGTTAGTCATACTATGCTAGCAATGCTAAAAAATAACGCAAGTATGCCTTATTTATAACATGCACTTAGTAGCTGCTTTGATAAAGCTTTATGGGCAGATATAAAGCCGCTCAGAGCGCTTAGAAAAAAGAGCCTCGAAATACATAAAATAAAATCATGTTATGATAACAAACCAAATAATTTACATGACAAACAAAAGTTAATTTTTGTAGGTCATTAGGTTGTTAGATTAGCTATTATCACCTTATTTTTCATCTTTTGCTTTTTTAGATTATGCTTACTAATCTGGGGAAGCTTTTGTCTTTACTGCGATATCGTATCTATATCATATCTCGCTTTGCTTTGAGCAGGGCTGTGTGGCTCATGCTGCCACTGATGTTACTGATTGATGTTTTGATGCATAGCAGCGGTGGATTTTATCGAACGGCGGTGACAGATATGTGCGACCGCTCATTCAGGCGAGTTTTTCGACAGCTAACGACAGCAGCGTCTATAGCCTGTGGCGCGCCTCTTAATAGATATAAAATATTACAAGATTATAAAAGGATTAATTTATGGATACCGCCCTATTGTTATCCGGCGTGGTTGGGCTTGGCATTGCCGCCCAATGGTTGGCATGGTATTTAAAGCAACCGTCCATTTTGTTTTTACTATTAATTGGTATTATTGTTGGCCCGATATTGGGCGCTTTTGACCCAGACTTGGTGCTCGGCGAGCTGATGTTCCCTTTTATCTCGCTTGGCGTGGCGATTATTTTATTTGAAGGCTCGCTGACTTTAGAGTTTGATGAGATTAAGCAACACGGCTCTGTGGTACAGATGCTGGTATCGGTCGGCGTTCTCATTACCATTGCCATCGTGGCGCTATCGACTTACCTGTTGTTTGATGTCGACCCCTTGATTGCTTTACTATTCGGTGCGCTGGTTTGTGTGACCGGGCCTACAGTCATTATGCCGTTGCTGCGCAGCGTGCGTCCCAATAAAACTATTTCTAACATTTTGAAATGGGAAGGCATTATCATCGACCCTATCGGCGCTATTGCGGTGGTATTGGTCTATGAATATATCATCTCAGGCGGTGAAGCCAGTAGTATCTTGCTGTTTGCCAAAATTGTAGTATTAGCAGTAGCAATGGGCTTAGCGGGCGCATGGGCTTTAGCGTTTTTAATGCGCCGCCATATGATTCCTGAGTTTTTACGCAATGTCTTTACCCTTGCTTTTGTGCTGCTGCTGTTTTCTATCTCCAACCATTTAGAGCACGAGTCTGGCTTATTAACCGTTACTGTACTTGGAGTAGCATTGGCTAATTGGCCAAAATTCCCGCGTGAGACGATTTTAGAGTTTAATGAATCACTGACTATTTTATTGGTATCGGTATTATTTATCATTCTTGCTGCACGTGTTGAGCTGGAAAGCTTGTTAAGTGTGGGCTTTGCAGGACTGGTGCTATTGGCAATCGTAATGTTTGTCGCGCGTCCCTTATCAGTATGGGCATCGTCTATTGGCTCCAATCTAAAAACCAATGAAAAGCTGATGATTAGCTGGATTGGCCCGCGCGGTATCGTCGCCGCTGCTATCTCCTCACTGTTTGCCATTCGCCTGCAAGAGTATGATATTCAAGGCGTTGAGCTGCTGGTTCCCTTGGTCTTTTTGGTCATTATTGGGACGGTAATGATTCAAGGCTTGGGTGCAAAAATGGTTGGTAATTTCTTGGGCGTACGTGAGCCTGAAACCAATGGTATCTTAGTCGTTGGCTCCAACCCTATCGCTTTATTGGTCGCGACTTCTTTAAAGGACCAAGGTTTCGATGTCATCGTCGCGCACAATAACTACACCAATATTGCCCGCGCGCGCATGAGCGGTCTGCGCACCTACTTTGGTAATCCCATCTCTGACCATGCCGATCATCACTTAGACCTTATCGGTATCGGGCGTCTGTTTGCCATGAGTATGGATAAAGAGATGAATACCTTGTCCGAGATTCATTATCGTCATGAGTTCGGCGAGCGAAAACTTTATCGCCTTAAATTCAGTGATGAGAAAGTCAGAAGCGAGCGCGATGATAAGCAAGGCAACTTCCATTCGCAGTGGTTATTTGGCAAAGATGTTACTTATACCAAGCTTGCCAGTATGCTGTCGAAAAAAGCACGTATTAAAATCACCAACATTACTGACAGCTATAGCTTTGAGCAATATAAAGCCGATAACAAGCAATTCGTACCGCTTTATACCGTCGACAAAGAAGGTAAGCTACACGTAATTACCGATAAGTTCGATGGTACCGTACCACGTGATCGTAAGCTGATTTCATTGGTCGTCGATGATGAAGTACAGCCAAAACCGGTCGATGTCACACCGAAACAAGAGCAAGCGCGTGCGGCGGCAGATGCCAGCTTTGAGTCCAGCTCGAAAGCGCCTGAAAAGCGTCAAGAAACAGAGCTCACGGATGCTAGTAATGAATCTACAATGCCGGAACCTACAACAACAGCTAAAGAAGTCGATGAAGAGGTAACAAAGGACGCTGATACAGAAACTGCGCAAGAAAATCAGTCAGATACTGTTATTCATACGCCTAATAAAGTTCAAGCATCAGACGTTAATACTAAAAAAGTAAATACTCAAATGGCAGGGTCTGATTCTGTTGGCGCTGATAATGCTACTAACGTTACCAATGCTCATAGAACTAAAGGGGTAATGTCAGATAATTCGACAGCGACTTCAAAAACCAAGACCTCTAGCAATACCAACGGTAATGGCAGCGCACCAAAAACTAAAAAAGGTGCGCTTGACCCTAATCGTTTACCCGACTCCAGTGGTGATAACCTTGATAACCTTGATAACCTTGATAACCTTGATAGCATTGATATAAATAAAGACTAGAGCAGTTTTTAAAAATTTTCCCATAAACTATAAAAGCCCCAACTGCTAAGTTGGGGCTTTTTGCTTAATTACTTTAGCGTCAGAATAATAATGATAAATAGTATTAATCTGCTAGGTTTAAAATAGCATTAGCTTAGAGCAAATTTCTCCTGAACCGTCTGCCAAATACGTTGACTGACTTCCTCGGCGCTACCTGAAGCATCAATACGCTGTATACGCTCAGGTTGCTCGCTAGCAAGGACACTAAAACCTTGATGAACTCGAGTAAAAAACTCAGTTGCCTGCTGCTCAAAGCGGTCAGCAGCGCTACGTTTATTGGCACGTGCCATGCCTTCTAATATCGGCAAATCTAACCATAAGGTTAGCTCTGGTAACTGTACGACAAACTGACTTATAAGCGACTCAATTTTAGCGCGTGTAATACTATCGCCATGAGCACGCCCAAAGCCTTGATAGGCCACGGTCGAATCGGTAAAGCGGTCACATATCACCCAAGTACCGCGTTGCAGCGCTGGCAAAATTACTTGCTGTAAGTGGTCACAGCGCGCGGCAAACATAAGTAGCAGCTCGGTATCATCATTAATCGTGGTATTCGGATCTAATAAAATAGCACGTAATTGCTCAGCAAACGGACTGCCGCCAGGCTCGCGGGTACGCAGATAGTCGATGCCTTTTGCTTGCAGCTGATTGCAAAGTTGCTCGATAGCGGTGGTCTTGCCAACGCCTTCAGTACCTTCAAAGCTAATAAAGCGCCCTTGAATGGACGCTGTATTAGTAGACGCTGTATTAATAGAGTGCTTAGGCGAATTTATTTGCGATTCTTCTTCTGGTAATGCTGACATGATATGACCTTATGTCATTGATGAGCATTATGTTGTTATATAGATATTTATATAGACAACTGCATAACGCTCATTACACGATAGGGTTTTTGGAAAATATAGAGGATTAAATTACGGCGGCGGCGTTTGTGCTTTCTTCTGACGCATGACGCTTAGATATTCCTTTACCGCTTGGTTATGCTCATTTAAGCTATTGGTAAATTTATGACCACCGTTACCGGTCGCCACAAAATATAACGCTTCACTATCGGCAGGATGCAAGGTTGCTTCAATAGAGGCAGCAGATGGCAAGGCGATTGGCGTAGGCGGTAAACCATCGATTTGGTAGGTATTATAAGCCGTCTTTTCATCGATGTCTTTACGACGAATATTGCCTTCATAACGGCTACCCATGCCATAAATAATGGTCGGATCGGTCTGCATGCGCATGCTTTTGTTCAAACGGTTATTGAACACTGCCGACACCAAAGGACGCTCTTCTGGCACACTGGTTTCTTTTTCGATAATCGATGCCATCACTAACGCTTCGTACGGACTGTTATAAGGCAAGTTAGGGGCGCGATTTTCCCAAGCCTTGGTCAATGCTTGCTGCTGGCGTTTATACAAATCAGTCAGCACCTGCTTATCCGTGCTCCCTTCACCATAATAATAAGTATCAGGAGCGAACCAACCTTCAAGATTGTGATTAACGATAGGGTCATTACTATTGACCACCGAATCTGGCAAGATACCGACCAAATCCAATGCCTGTGCGATACTGGCATTGTCTCTATCATTACCGCTCTCATCGGTTAGCACTTCTTTTTTGATGCCTTTATTATCACGTAGCGCCTGATATAAATCTTTCGAGGTTTTGCCTTCGATGATTTGTACTTTTACCATCGCCGACTTTACCCCTTGCCCAAGCACGTGCAGCGTTTCAGCAAAGGTAGGGTTTGCTGGTAATTGATAGATACCGGCATGCAGTGGACCATCGACTTGTGATTTGATATACAACTTAGCCACGCTGGCAGAAAACAGCGGTATCTGCTGCTGCCACTGCGGCAGTAGCCCATAATACGTCTGACCCGCCTCAATCGTCACCATCTGCTGCGGCTGCTCAATACGTCCAAACAACGTCTGATAAACCATCACCAAAAAAAACGCTGCAATCAGCCCAAGCACCAGCAATACCTGATAGCCGCGCTGCATAAAAAACGACGGATTATCGGCTTTATAATGGCGCGGTTTATTGTCACCGCTAATGAGCGAGATATCTGTCGCCGGTACTTCCTCTGCGGCGACGTCGTCAATAACGGGTTTCTTGTCCAGCGCTGTGGTGTCGACAGATTGATCAGCCGTGCCATTATGGTCATTTATCGGTGACTCATCAGGGCGTTCAGGCGGTATTTCAGGTGTTGGCTTGCTCATGGCAACTCGCGAGGCAGAAGTTTGCTAGAATTTAGCATTGAACTGGGCGATTTTCAATGGTATTTGCTTAGCTTATCGATTAACTTACTATTTGGCTTGAGAGTGATGGCTTAATATTTATACTCTTTTATCGTTATTTCCACGCTTGCCCATTGGTTACGAAAACTTATTATGAATCTAAATTTCAATCAAATTCTTGCTAAAAACTATAAGTCACCAAGCCAAATCATTAGAGTGCTGAGTGAAGATTGGGTCGCTAAGCAAAGTTATTGCCCTAATTGCAGCGCCGAACCATTGGCTGAATTTACGAACGGCAAGCCTGTTGCTGATTTTTATTGCAGACATTGCAGCGAGGAATATGAGCTAAAAAGTAAAAAGGCAAAATTAAGTCACGTTATTAATGATGGCGCTTATGACACCATGATTGAACGTATCAACAGTGACAATAATCCAAACTTTTTCTTTTTAACGTATTCCCAAGCATTGAGCGTGAATAACTTTTTAATCATTCCCAAACAGTTCTTTAAGCCGGACATGATTATAAAACGCAAACCCTTATCCGTCACTGCCAAGCGCGCTGGTTGGGTCGGCTGTAATATTGATTTGCGTAAAGTGCCCGAATCGGGAAAAGTATTTTTGGTCAAAGACCAGCAAGTCATACCACGCGATAATGTCACCAAGCAATTTCAAAAAACCTTGTTTCTACGTAAGCAATCACAGCAGACACGTGGTTGGACGTTGGATGTTTGGCAGTGTATCGATAGACTGGATGCTAATTTTTCTCTCAATCAAGTTTATGCGTTTGCCGATTTATTAAAACTCAAACATCCTGAAAACAACCATATTAAAGATAAAATCCGTCAGCAATTACAAGTATTACGCGATAAAGGCATTATTGAATTTATCGGTCGTGGGCAATATCGCAAATTATATTAAGTGTTTTTATTATCCCAAAGAGGTAAATCTGCACTCGATACCAAAATCTCATAAAACCTATGAGGAACGTAGGATTTACCTAACTCACCATGTAGTAAAAACATAGGGTTCAAGTCATCTTCAAATGAGTTGCTGACTTTATTCTGTACATATTTATTCCAGTCTTTCAGTAATCCTAATGGTGTACGAGCAGGTTTAGTAAAGGGCTGTCCTTTGACAGTAATGGCACACATTGGATAATCACTATGTATCGGAATATCAAAATCATATTTAATGCCTTCATCTAATATATACGAATATTCAAACACTCCGCCGTAAGCTACATATTTTTTACTATCCTTAAAATACATAACGCTAAATGCTAGTTGGGATTTAGTACTCAAATACATATTGCTATAAGGACGCGCTTTCGCTTTGCGACAAATTTTTATAAAAATACTTAAGCGACGGATTTGTATTGGAATTCTAGTTTCTTCATAAATTGGACGCATCGATATTTCTCCTTTTAAAAGGCGCTATTTAACCTTTATGATTGAAAAAATATCATTGATCGATTTGCTATATCGCACAAGTCTTTGTCACAAAAGACGATCACTTCTTTTTAAGTGCCTTTGCTAAGCTAGCGGATATAAATGCTAAAGAAATTTTGATAAGCGTGTATTGAGAAGAGCAATGATAGGAAAAGATAAGAAGGTAGAGAAAGCCTTTCAGATAGAGATTGTCGAGATGCTAAGTAACATCGTGGAAGTGTTGGCAAAGAACGAGCAAGAAGCACTATTAAAAGCGCAAGATATTTATCGGAATGAAGACGTTATTTTATACGCAGCTGATTTTATTGACACCAAATTTAATATTTCTAAATAAGATTAAGTCGCTTCAAAATAAACCATTTCACCCGATAATAAAGCCAAACTGGTCATTGGCATAATACCGCGCAGTGCATTGCAAAAGAATAGCCGGCTTAAATGAGGTAAATCCTCATCTTGTAACGACCTGATGATAACGGGGTTGTTGCTAGTCGATAACCTATCGATAATTACTTGCCGCATTACCCCTGCGACACCTGATTGCGCCATCGATGGCGTATACCATTGACCAGCGCTCAGATAGTTGCTGTTACTTTGAGCATGTGTACGATTGGGCGATTTTGCGACCGACGATTGTGATAATTGATAGAACACATTACTCATCGTTCCCTCAATCCAGTGTCCGCTCATATCGCGTAGCAAACCTTCGCCAATGCTTGGTTTAATATTATCTTCCAATAATTTGGCTTTGATAGCGTGCAGCTCACCACTTGCCAACACATTATCCAGACGATTTAAGCTTTTCAATCCAGCAAGCGGTGGCGGTAGGCAAGCAATCTGCGACGATAAGCAAATGGCGGCGGCAGCAGGTTGTAGCGGAATGAATTGTCCATTAGAGAGAGGCAGATATTGCACAATGGCAATACTCATCGGTGAAGATTTAAGCCAAACCTCGCAAGCACTGCCACCAGTATTTGACGTATAGCCATAACCGCGGATATCTTGCGCAGCGCGCGTCACGATAAGTTTTAACATGCCTTGCTGTAATTGCTTGGCATGGATTTTTAACATTGTTAATAATGCGTCGCTGTCTAGCTGAAGTTGTAAGGCTGTCGCATGGGAGACTAGGCGCTGATAATGATAGTCTACCCACAATATCTGCCCATTAATGACGCCCATGGTGGTAAAAAAACCATCGCCGTATGCCAGCCCGCGATTGTCTAATGACATAGTTAGCTTTGTAGCATCTACGGTAGCGTTTGATGGATGTAAGAATATCCAGCTATTGGGCGACATTAAGGCTAGCCCCGCTTATTTATCAGCGGTTTGAGCAGCGGATTTATTAATCACCAGCATACAGCTATAAAACTCGCATTTTGCCAACTCTACTTTTTGACCGCCGATGACTTTATTTTTGACGATTTGACCGTTGAGCATATCAGCGACCAGCTTACCGCCTTCATCACCCATTAGTTGGCGCGCCAGCTGATAAGATTTTTTGGCATGGTTTTTACTAAGCTTTTTTTCATTATCGGAATCTGTCGGATTGGCAAAATACCAGCCAAGCTCGAGATATTTTTCAGAATCAATCAGGTCTAAATAGGGCGCGTCGGCCTTCTTAAAGCGATATTTGGACGCCGGGTTACTGGCGTAGTCTAAGCTGTTTTCATCGGTGCTGACCACTTTACCAAACGCTGACTTTATCTCGCTCAGCTCATCGACGTTGAGGGTTTTTACTTTGCCCGTGCCCCATGAGGCAACATCGTATTTTACTGGCGTACCTTGTTGGGCGGTTGCGCCATCTAAGTCAGCGTGCGCGGTGGTATTTTCTTCTTTAGTCGTTTCAGCAACGGCCTGCTCGCTCTTCTCGGCGCTGGCGTCTTCAGCGGCTGTGGCGCTTTCTTTGTTGCTATCACAGGCGCTCAAAGACACGCCAACTGCCATTATCGTACTGACCATAAGGGTCTGTAGGCTATTATTCCACATGGGCAATTTACTCACACTTTTATAAAGGTCTGAAAATGGTATTAACGAGCGGGCAGCGATGCCGCTGATAATGAACAATGTCTGATAATTTTTTATATTTATACACTCTGTTATCGACTGGTCTTTTTAGACTATAGTAGTCAGTAAAACCCAAGCCAATAGAAATATTGATGCTCCCTAGTTTACCCAACTGCTTAACACTTGACCACCCTTTACGTTACGGATAGCACTCCCACAGGGTACAGATTTGTTAAAGACCTCACGAGGTAAAAACACTCTTTAATTAGCGATTTATTGGCGCAGCACAAGTTTGTGAAAGATAGCGTTATCCCTTATGATAATTGGGTTATCTAGTCTTTATAAATTATCGCCTGTTAATTTTGCCACTGTTTTGCCTCTTCACTACTTTACCTCTTATAGCCAGCGGACCTTTTATGACCCAACATTTTATCGTTATTGGCAATCCGATTGCCCACAGTAAATCCCCTGAAATCCATACGCAATTTGCAGCGCAGGCAGGTATCGAGATTAGCTATCAGCGTCAGTATTGTCCTGATGATGCGGCAAGTTTTACTGCGGTAATTGAAGCGTTTTTTCAAGGCGGCGGCGTCGGTGCCAATGTGACCGTACCTTTTAAACAAGTTGCTTATAATTGCTGCGTGGCTCGTGGCGGCTTATCTGAGCACGCTAAAGTCGCTGGCGCAGTCAATACATTACTGCTGAATAAGACGCTGTTAAAAAATGGCGCGTCGATAGCAGAAGCGATATATGGCGATAATACCGATGGGCAAGGATTGGTCAATCACATCACAAGCTTGGACTGGCCACTAAAGGACGCACGCGTGGCACTTATCGGAGCAGGCGGCGCGGCGCGTGGGGTAATATTGCCGTTGATTGAAGCGGGTATCAGCGATCTCACCCTTGCCAATCGTACATTGAGCAAGGCGACAAACTTGGTCAACGATCTTAGCGCGGCAAGTGAGACGATTGCTAAGCAGCAGATTAAAACCTGTACCACTGATCAGTTAAGCGGCGCGTTTGATATCATTATCAATGCCACCTCGATTGGTTTGTCAGGCGATACGCTGCCACTTAGCGACGAGCTCAGCGGTCATTATGCTTACGATATGATGTACGGACGCACGCTGCCGTTTTTGCAGCATTTTGCCGAGCGCGGTGCACAAACATCAGACGGTTACGGCATGCTTATCGGACAAGCGGCGTTAAGCTTTGAGCGTTGGACAGGACAGGCGATTGATGTGGTAAAAGTTACTGAAATTTTACAAACGCATTAATTGACAATCTTAATAGCATGGAAATTAACAAAAGCATTAAAGTGACGATTAAAAAAGCCGTATGAATCTTGCTCATACGGCTTTTCTAATTATCTACTCTTTCTAAAATACGTGAGCTATCCAAAACGCGCCAATAACCAATTTTCCATCCGGCGCATTGGCACCCGTAAATTGGTAGAATGTATCACTACTCCGCCGCTTAGACCGACTAAGCAACCAATAATGGTATCAAACAAACGCGCCAAAATGACTTCTTGATAGGCTTGTTCAGTAAAGGGTAAACCACTGCCATATTCAGCGATAAATATCGTCAGCGGAGTGATAAATATCACTGCTAAGCCATAATGACGGTCAACCAAGGTTTCGATACAGAGCATCATGCCCAATATCGCTAGCGCCACACCCCATATCGACAAACCCCATGAGAGCATCCAGCTTGCCAGTCCCACGCCTAATAAGGTGCCAAGCAAACGATGAATTTGCTTAATCCACATGGTACGCAGATGAATACCTTGAATAATCAAAAAGCAGCTAACCGCCGCCCAATACGGATTAGATAATTGTAGCGTGATAGCGATAAGTAACGCTAAGCTGACAAAACCGGCGACAATAATACTTTCAGTAATGGTATCGGGCTCATAACGATAGGTGGGTGTTGGGGTCGCCGGACGCGTTGCCAATAAAAACAGCGAATATAGCAGCGACATCACTAAGGCAAAACCACTACCGAGCATCACCAGTCCCGTGGCGGGCATGATGTCTTCTAAAGGTAGCGGTATAAATAGCGCAATCGCACCCGCCATCAGCACAAACAATCCTGCCGGCGGTGGCTGGCGATAATAACGCCCAAAAATCACAATACCAAAGGACATCAAGGTAAATATCGGCAATTTTAATATTGGGATTTGCTGCGCTATCAAACCAAGGGCAAAGCACAGCGACATGGCAAAGCCCCACGCCATTACCGTCACCAAGCGATACGGCAGCTTACCCACTAACGGGGTGTTTAGAATAACCATCGCCCCCAAAGACGCCTTGATACCGGACGGTAGGGCGTCAAAGTAAGCACCTACAAACACGGGGAAGCTAATGGCTATCGCGGCGATAATCGGCATATGCCAAGGTCGCTTACTGCGGTTGACGGTGAGTAAGTGATTGAGCTCACCGTCGATGAGACTTTTTAGGCGAGCAAATAATGCCGTTAGCCAAGATGCTCGCGTTACCTCGCGCTTTGATGCGCTCATAATTGGCTTTCCTTTATTTATCATTCATCTTATTAATTCACGTAAATCATATTCTTAAATGTTTTTGCTACTGCTTGGCTATTACTAAGACCCTACTCTGCTATTGATAATTAGACTGAGACTGCAACCACGCTATTAATAATTTACTAAGCCTACGCCGTTAAATTCATGGAATAGCTATGCATTCATTAGCTACTTAGTCACTACTATATAGTCACTACAGATAGCGGTAATATACGGTCACAGATTAAATTTCAATGGCTAACATACTCAATACTTAATTTAATAGTTATAACAAAATGTTTTGTTTTTATTATCCAATAATGAATATTAGTTATTAGTTGTATATTTGTCGCTATAGAAGATTTATACTGACATCAATGCCACAACAGCTGATTTTTATCAAGGACGCCTTAACGGTTATCTAAATGGATAAGCTGTTCTTAATAAAATTGAATGACAATATATAATCTTGTCAACCTTTACCCCAAATAATTGAACAACCGTTTACATAAGCCTTGGCTCACATTCTGAGCTGACCGTCTATGATAGCGAATAACCAAAGAGAGCGACTATGTTAACTTACAAAGCACCTTTGCGTGATATCAAGTTTTTGATAAATGATGTTTTCGACTTCCAAACGCATTATAAAGATTTGGACAATGGCGAAAACGCTGACCCTGAAACGGTTGATATGATTTTGCAAGGTATGGCTGATTTTGCCGAAAACGTCCTTGCCCCACTTTATCAACCAGCAGATGAAGAAGGCTGTCATTTTGAAAATGGTGTGGTTACAACGCCAAAAGGCTTTAAAGAAGCTTATGATCAGTTTGTTGAAGGTGGCTGGCAAGGAATCTCGTACCCTGAAGAGTACGGCGGTATGAACTTACCGATGTCAATTAACCTTATTAAAGCTGAGATGATTGGTACGGCTAACTGGCCATGGGCTATGTATCCTGGTCTATCAACGGGTTGTATCAATACTTTATTACAGTATGGTACAGACGAGCAAAAAGCGACTTACTTACCTAAATTGGTCGAAGGCACTTGGGCAGGTACCATGTGTTTGACTGAGCCTCAGTGTGGTACCGATTTAGGACAAGTTAAATCAAAAGCCATCCCGCAAGATGACGGTACTTATAAAATTAGCGGTACTAAGATTTTCATCTCAAGCGGTGAGCATGACTTAACGGACAACATCGTACATATCGTTTTAGCCCGTCTACCAAATGCACCAGAAGGCACGCGTGGCATCTCATTATTTATCGTACCAAAATTCTTGCCAACTGCTGAAGGCGAATCAGGCGAGCGTAATGGCGTAGGTTGTGGTTCTATTGAACACAAAATGGGCATCAACTCATCGTCAACTTGTGTCTTAAACTTTGATGACGCGGTTGGTTACTTAATCGGTGAGCCAAACAAAGGTCTAAAAGCCATGTTCACCTTTATGAACACGGCTCGTATCGGTACTGGTATCCAAGGTTTGGCGCACACTGAACTGTCTTTCCAAAACGCCCTACCTTATGCGAAAGACCGTCGCTCTATGCGTACCTTATCAGGCACGAAAGATCCTGAGAAAGTTGCTGATGCCATCATTCATCATGCTGACGTTCGTCGTATGCTATTGACCCAAAAAGCCTTTGCTGAAGGCGGTCGCTCGATGATTTATCACTCAGCACGCTATGCCGATAAAATGTCACAGGGCGTTGCCAACGGTGATGATGCTGAGTTTGAAAAATGGGATGATAAATTAGGCTTCTATACGCCTATCCTAAAAGGCTTCTTAACTGAGCTTGGTATTGAAGCGGCCAAACACGGTCAGCAAATCTACGGTGGTCACGGCTATATCAAAGAATGGGGTATGGAGCTTATCGCTCGTGATGCTCGTATTGCCACTATGTACGAAGGCACCACTGGCGTTCAAGCGCTTGATTTGCTAGGTCGTAAGGTTATCTTGCAGTCTAAAGGTAAAATCATTCGTGATTACACCTCAAGCATCATGAAATGGTGTGGCGAATATGCACTTGATAAAGACATGCGCAAATTTGTTTGGGCACTGACCAAACTGTGTGCTGAATGGAATACTTTGACGGTACGCTTGATGCTGATGGCACGTAAAGACCGTGAAATCATCTCAGCTGCATCAGACGATTTCCTAATGTACTCAGGCTATGTGATGATGGGTTATCACTGGGCGCGTATGGCGGCTGTCGCTTATGACAAGCTTAAAAACGGCGGTACTGAATCTCCAGAATTCTACAAAGCCAAAATCCAAACTGCTGAGTTCTATTTCGATAAACTGTTGCCACGTACTTCAGGTCACGCTGAAGCCATGGTTGCACCAAGCGAGAGCATGACTGCAATGAAGATTGAGAACTTTGCGTTCTTAGATTAAGATTATGACTAAGATTGCAAACGCATTAATTGACTGATTAATTAGTTAGTTAATAACTGATAAGAAAAGCGCCTATTATTTAGGCGCTTTTTTATGCTTAACTAAAAGTCAGAAAATAAATAATAGACTCAGTTAGGAGACGATGATGTTTGCCATTAATAACAAAACTACTTTATCAAGTACACGAGTGATAAAAACGCTATTGCTTAGTGCCACATTAATAAGCATTGGCGCAAATATTGCGTTGGCTAAAAGTAGCGATACCCCTATTCATTTTGCGAAAGGTACTATCAGTAGCACGGTAACTGGTAAATTAAAACCCAATGAGAACGAACATTGGTATCGCTTTGATGCGAGCAGTTGGCAATATGCCATTATTAATATTGCGCCACTTGCTGGTACGCCCGAGACGGCTAATGTCGGCGTATTGCATATGCCAAACGGTACGCAAGATGGCACCAAAGGCGGTATCATTTATCAAGGCTGTTTACCAGCAACTGGAGAGTATCGCTTACGTATCGCGCGCAATTTAATGGCCACTCAAGGTAAAACGGCGGGTTATAAGGTTGAGGTGATGATATTACCCAAATATGCCAGTGAATCCTTATGCGAGTATTTATAATTTTATCAAAATACTCGTAATAACTCATAAGCACTTATTAGTCCGCAAGCATCTTCTTATGATAAATCGCGCTGATTTCTTCCACCTCAACACAGATTTGTACGCCTACGCGCCCTGATTGCTCGGCATCTAATATCTCTTCTATGGCAGCCGTTAATAACTCAGCGAGCTGATGACGTATGACCTCGTCACGGCCACTCATTATTTTTAAATGCGCATAAATAAAGCCATGGGTTTGCTCATCGTCTGCAATACCCATTAAGAACGTCTCAATCGGTACGATACGGGCTTTAATATCAGTTGGCTTAGCAAAATGCCCACTGTCCCATAATACTTGGTTTAATGCTTTAAGAAATGACGCTTCATGTGCAATCGTGACATTCGGCGTTACTTGAATGGTTAAATGCGGCATAGGTAAAATCCTTAAAAAAGTAGCAAAGTCTGCTAAAAATTAATCGTCAACAATATCTGCAAAGCGTGCCGCCAGGGTGGTTGCCAATTGCTCAGGCGGCAGTTCAATCTCCAAACCTCGGCGACCGCCACTGACATAGATAGTGCTTTGCTCTTGCGCGGAAGCATCAATGAGAGTCGCTAAGCGCTTTTTTTGACCTAAAGGGCTGACACCGCCGAGCACATAGCCGGTAGTCCGTTCGACTTGCTTGGGGTCGGCCATTTGTACTTTTTTGCAGGATAGCATTTTATTAACAGATAGCGCCTTGGCCATTTTTTTGAAATTTAAGGTTTTATCCACGGGCAAAATAGCCACTGCTAGAACACCAGTATCAGTTGTGACCACCAAGGTTTTAAACACACGCTCGGCAACAATGGCCAGTTTTTCAGCGGCTTCCAAACCAAAGGATGCAGCATTACTATCGTGAGTATATTCATGTAATTTATAATCAAGGTTACGTTGTTTGGCAAGTTTGATAGCAGGAGTCATAATGTTTTAGCTTAGATAAAAAAAGGTTAGAGAATAAATTTTAAAACGATTTGAACAACAATATCTGGTTTAATCCCATCTATAGTTTATCAGATACAGTATTGCGCGAAATGGCTGATATTTCTATCTATTACTTCAAATAATTGCGCCTCTTAAAAGCCATCTTAGCTGATATATTCTCTCGTGGTATTGTTAATATTAACAGTATATACAGACACCATATATCGCTTTGATGGCTTTTATGGCATCATAAGCACAACACATTTGACTAATTTTGATACTCATTATGATACCGAAGTTCTTAAAAAAACGGATTTTTAAAGCACCAGTAACCACTGACGATGCGGCATATCCTAAAAACTTAGACGCCGATATTAGCCCAGTCGTGCCAAAACCTTATTCTAATGCACCGATTAATCAGCTGTATCGCAAACTCTCGGGGCAGATGCTTGATGTTGCTGTGAAGCCAAAGCTATTGGGCGAATTGCCTGAGTTTGATGACGACGACAACATCCTCAGATTTTATGTGCTGCAAGACTATTCGCGCTCCAACAGTATTTTGATTGACTTGCAAACACAAGAGCATAATCTGCCACCTGCCTTGGTCGGGGTACAAGATATTGCCCACGATATTAAAGAAAACGCAGCGATTATATTTTTACATCATCCGCATGCCAAAGACAGTCAGCTGTCACCTCGCCTATCGCGCTTGGTCTCTGCCATTTTGCAGTATCCAGAATTAAAGGTACGCTTGGTGCCAGTCTCCATCCTGTGGGGACGCGCGCCAGAAAAAGAAGACTCGTTATTTAAGCTTTTGACCGCCGATAACTGGCAAGACCCAAGTATCACCAAGCAGTTATTTAATATAGGCGTGATGGGACGCGATACCTTTGTCCAATTCCATCCACCGCAAGATTTGCGTACGCTTATTAATGACAGCCTTAAGGGTGATGGCGAAGAATCTTCTGTCTTTGATACAGTAGCCAGCAATTTAAAAGACAATCTTGCACAAGACGCTTTATTAAAAGAAAGTGCTTTAGAAGATAGCGAATTAACAGATAGTCCTCTAAATAAGAATGATGCAAAGAATAGCAACAGTATCACAAATGAAGTCGATGAAGCACCAAGCTATGCCATGGTAGCAGCAGCTGATGGCAATCGTGAGCTTGTGCGCTCCTTGCAGCAGCAGCTTAATATTTATTTAGACAAACAGCGCGCCAGTATGCTTGGCCCTGATTTGTCAGATAGACGCAACTTAGTAGATAAGTTGGTGTATTCGCCAGCTATCAAACATGCCATAGAGGCAGAAGCGGCGGCAACCGGTACTAGCCCTCGTGAGTCGCGACTACTCGCAAAGAGTTACGCTAATGAGATGGTCAATGATTACTCACATGCCATTATCCGCGGTTTCTATAAATTTTTAACGTGGTTATGGACGCAATTGTATGATGGTGTTGAAGTCCATCACTTCGAGCGCGTACGTGAACTTGCAGCAGATTATGAGCTGGTATATGTACCTTGTCATCGTAGTCATGTCGATTATTTATTACTGTCTTATGTCATCTATAAACGTGGCTTAAGTATTCCTTATGTCGCCGCGGGTGACAACCTAGATGTGCCAGTTTTAGGTCCAATATTACGCGGCGCAGTGGCTTTTTATATACGTCGTAGTTTCCGTGGTAATGCACTTTATACTGCTGTCTTACGTGAGTATATGCATACACTTATTACCCGCAATACCCCGATTGAATACTTCATCGAAGGCGGTCGCTCGCGGTCAGGACGCCTATTACCGCCAAAAATGGGTATGCTAGCGATGACTGTCCATAGCCAACTGCGTCACTCTGAGAAGCCAGTGGTATTTATACCGACTTATATTGGTTACGAGCGCATTATGGAAGGCGGCACCTATGTCGGTGAGCTAAAAGGTAAGCCTAAAGAGTCTGAGTCATTACTTGGGCTGCTTAAAGTCGGTCGCAAGATTGAGCGTATCTTTGGCAATGTACACCTAAGTTTTGGTACACCGCTACATTTAACCGATTTTATGACCAAATTTGATGTACCAGAAAATAGTCTACCTGCTGATCGTACCGATACCCCACTCGATGATAAAGCCAGCGCCATGGTTGATAATATCGGCGTAAAAGTCATGCAGCATATCAATAAGGCAGCGGTCATCACCCCTGTATCGCTATTGTCGTTGGTATTATTATCCGCACCAAAATCGGCGCTTGATGAAGATGTTTGCCGCGAGCAAATTGCTCTTTATCAAGGTTTGGCTCAACAGCTGCCGTATTCAAGTGATACAGTCGTCACCGACATGTCGCCGCAGCAAATTATTGATTATGGTATTAAGCTGAAGCTTATCGAGCGTAGACCGCATATCTTGGGTGACATTATTCAGATTGCAGGCAAGCAGGCGGCTTTGCTTAGTTATTTCCGTAACAATATCCTGCATGTCTTTATTTTATTATCATTCCTCGCAGCATTAGTCGCACGTAATGGTCGCATTGAACGCAGTCGTCTAAATAGCATTGCTGAACAATTATATCCGTTCCTTCAAAGTGAGCTGTTCCTATACTATCCAGCTCATGGTTTGACAGAAACGCTCAACAAAAAAGTAGATAGCCTGCTGGCGAACGGCCTAATTGTAGAATTGAGTGATGGCATGCTAAGTGTTCCTGAAGCCAATAGCAGATGCTACCAGCAGCTACAAGTGCTTGCCACACCGGTTGAACAAAGTCTTGAGCGTTACTTTATGACGCTTGCTCTACTCGCTCAGCAAGGCTCAGGCAATCTGACCGAAAACGAAGTCGTTGACCTCTGTCATCTGCTTGGACAGCGTCTATCAGTACTCTATGCCGATGATATTCCTGACTTCTTTGACCGTGCATTATTTACCAGCTTTATCAGTGCGTTGACTCGTCTTGATTATTTGCAAAAGGATGAAGAGACGGGCATCTTAACCTTTGATCAGCGCATAGACTATATTGCCCATCACGCTAAATATGTATTAAGCCCTGATATGATGCAAATTTTGCAGCAAGTTGCCAGTCTCAATGAAGAAGAGATTGCCCACGCCATTACCGAAATCAGCAATAAAAAGCAGCGTAAATTTGGTCGTAAGCGTTAATTTATAGCCATCTAAATTCAGTTGTGTAGCACAAAAAAAAGACCTCTAATCAATTAGAGGTCTTTTTTATTATCAATTTTAAATTTCTAAACAGCCAATTTCTTATCAGCTGTTAGACAACTGTCCTAAGTACTAATTTTTTTATACTTCATACGCTTAGGACTGGCGTCATCACCCATGGTCTTTTTGCGATAGGTTTCAAACTCAGAATAGTTACCATCGAACCAAACTGGGCCTTCATCTTCAAATGCCAAGATATGGGTTGCGATACGGTCAAGGAACCAGCGATCATGCGATACGACCATGACGGTACCTGGGAATACTTGAATCGCATCCTCTAGCGCACGTAAGGTTTCAATATCCAAATCGTTTGATGGCTCATCAAGTAGCAAGACGTTGGCGCCCTGCTTTAGGGTTTTCGCTAATTGTAAGCGGTTACGCTCACCACCTGATAATTGACCGACGTGCTTTTGCTGGTCTGAGCCTTTAAAGTTAAAGCGCCCAATGTATGCGCGGCTTGGGGTGGTATAGTCGCCAACCGTGATGATATCAAGACCGTCAGACACCTCTTCCCAAACAGTTTTGCTATCGTCCAAGTTGTCACGTACCTGACCAACATAGGCAACTTTGACGCTTTCACCCAAATCCACTGAACCAGTATCTGGCGTATCACGTTCGGTAATCATGTTAAATAGTGTGGTTTTACCCGCACCATTTGGACCAATAATACCAACGATAGCACCTGCTGGCACATTGAAGCTTAGATCTTTATAGAGCAAACGATCGCCAAATGATTTGGAGATATCATTGACTTCGATAACTTTATTGCCTAGACGTGGACCTGGTGGAATATAAATCTCAGAGGTCTCATTACGTTTTTGGAATTCTTGTGAGTTCAATTCTTCAAAACGCTGTACACGAGATTTAGACTTAGCTTGCTGACCTTTTTGGTTTTTACGAATCCAATCCAGCTCTTTTTTCAGGGCTTTAGCAAACGATTCTTCTTGCTTATTCTGCTGCTCTAGACGAGTGTTCTTCTGCTCGAGCCACTCAGTATAGTTGCCTTCATACGGATAGCCATGACCACGATCCAGCTCCAAAATCCACTGAGCAACATTATCCAAGAAATAACGGTCATGGGTAATGGCAACGATAGTACCGCTATAGTTCTGTAAGAACTGCTCTAACCATGCTACGGACTCGGCGTCCAAATGGTTGGTTGGTTCGTCTAGTAACAGCATATCAGGGCGTGACAATAGCAAACGGCATAGTGCCACACGGCGCTTTTCACCACCTGATAGTTTGCTAACATCGGCATCCCATGGTGGCAGACGCAAGGCATCGGCCGCTTTTTCTAGCTGGGTATTTAAGTTATGCGCATCCCACGCTTGGATGATGTCTTCCATCTTGCCCTGTTCTTCAGCAAGCTTATCAAAGTCTGCATCAGGCTCAGCATATTCAGCGTAAATGGCATCTAAACGAGCAAGCGCATCTAACGCTTCACGCATACCATCTTCGACGTTACCACGCACGTCTTTGCTATCATCAAGCTGTGGTTCCTGTGGTAAATAACCAATTTTAGTGCCAGTTTGCGCACGAGCTTCACCACTAAATTCAGTATCCACGCCCGCCATAATGCGTAGCAATGTTGATTTACCTGAACCGTTGATACCTAATACACCGATTTTGGCGCCAGGGAAAAACGACAGATTGATGTTCTTTAAAATTTCACGCTTAGGTGGAACAAGTTTTGACACGTTGTTCATCGTGTAAATATATTGAGCCATTAACACTCCGATAGACTGCATAGACGAGGTTTGCAAACCATACTCAGCAATAATGCCAAATGGACTGCGTCTCAAAAATCAGGGTTATAAATTGTCTGCCATTATCGCATTGTGGCGCATACCCTGCAAGCTAACAGGCTGTTTTACCTGTCGTTTTACAGCTTTTAACTTTTTTTGCTGCCTTTTTGCTGATAGCGGTCCATTTTATTAGCTATGTATGCCAAAGCCATGATTAAAACATCATTCATTACAAACCCTTGCAGAAATGTTTAAGGTAAAGTAAATCTATTAACATTTACCCTATCTAGTCTTACGGTTGATGACTAGAAACTTCGCTTAAAAAAGCCCACAATAAGCAGAGTAAACTATTAATGATAAGAGCTAACTTGTATAGAAAAATAGCTTTAATCATACAAATTAACAGGTGCAGGTTTAATAAGCACAGTTTAATAAGTATCATTAAATTAATAAGCGTTAAAGCAATAGCTACTAATAATTATAAATACTAATAACGGAGATCTTTTATGAGTAATAACAATAGCAAACAAGTAGATATCACCCATGACGAGCAAGCAAAGCGTTTTGAGACCTCAATCGATGGTCATACCGGTTATATCAGCTATCAAGAGCGTAATGATAAATTGGTCTACGACCATACTATTGTTCCGCAAGAATTGGGCGGTCGCGGTATCGGTTCAGCGCTAGTCAAACATGCCTTAAATTATGCACGTGATAATGATAAGAAAGTCATACCACAATGCTCATTTGTAGCTTCATATATTGATAAGCACCCTGAATATCAGGACCTGCTATAGTCCAGGTAAGTTATGAGCGTTTTTAGCACTATGTTTCTAGCGCTATGCTATATAACAATGATAGTTTTTACTATCAACCGCTATACTAGAGCTATATACTCTAAATATTGACGCCTCACAGCCCTCCTATTTTTCTGATGTTTTTCATTATTTATTTGCAGCCAAATAAATAATAAGATATCGGTAATAGGTGGGTTTTTTGTCCCAAAGTTTTTGTAGTCTACGCGCTTATCACATGAGTAAAAGCGCCTGAAACTCATCATAATCGCCACACTATTTTATCGTTAATAGTGATTTTTCCACCCACCATAATAATAAAGGATATCACCATGAGTAGTTTATCTAATCAACAAGTTGATTTGCAGTTAGAAGAACTGCCAGGCTGGCAGCGCGATGGTAATGCTATCGTAAAAACCTACCACTTTGGCGATTTTGTTGAAGCCATGAGCTTTATGAATCAAGCAGCTTTTCATGCTGAAGCATTAGAGCATCATCCTGAATGGAGTAATACCTATAATGTGGTCGAAGTTCGCCTGACTACTGGTGATACTGGCGGTATTACTAGCCACGATGTTCGTTTGGCAAAACGAATGGAGCATATCATCCAGCCTAAAACCTTTTAGCATCTAGCTCTTAACAATATCGTCAAGAGCGAACACAGCACTTGAAAGCATTTAAGTTTCGACCATAAAAAAAGTCCTCTATTGAGGACTTTTTCTTATTATGAATATGAATACTTAAAATCTAAGCAGTCACTGTTCTCTATTACATACGGCGACTAACAAATGCGACAATGAATAAGATTACAGCAATAGCTAGTAGAATGTAGGCAAAGTTTGCAGATAGGCCAGCAACACCGCCAAATCCTAGGAAACTTGCAATCAATGCGATTACAGCAAAAATAATAGCCCAACGAAACATAATATTCTCCTCAAATAATGATTTAAAAACGAGATACTAAGACCGGTTTGATAAAAATCAACAATCTCTTTATCAGTTAAATCGTCTTACCTTGATGGTCTTAATCATCCAATATTTTACTTTTTGTTTTATTACTGAACTGCTTACGAATGTAGATTAGCAATAATTGCCTCTAGAAAACGTTCATTTTGGTAATAATGTCGATAGGTTATGTAAACTTTGTAGCAAATCTTACCATTCTGCATTTTTTACTTGGCTTTTCAGGACTTATGTGCAGAGACAGTAAACGATTACGTAAACTCGCCTGTTTTTATGAGAAAATTGGCAGTAATTTTTAATGCCATACTTTTGCTGTTTTACAGGTTTTAACTTCAAGCCGATGCTTATTGAAAGTGACTTAGCAAAACTACTTACATATATTTTTTTAGAACAAGTATTTAATAATAAGCATTTAATAGACACCATTTAACAACAGCCTAATAAGGAAGATAAATATGAATACGGATACTTCAAACCCTAGCAATGCAGCAAATAATAAGCAATCAACCTTTAGCGAAAAACGCCCTTATGCGGTGGTGCTATATGGAGCAACCAGCTTTGTTGGACAGATTACAGCGCACTATCTAACAGAATTCCTATCGAATACTAAAGACAAAAATGGCGCAAATGTTACGTGGGCGATAGCCGGTCGTGATGAGGAAAAACTCAATGAGCTGCAATCTAAACTTGCTAGAAAAGTCGATATTATCATTGCCAACAGCGACGATGCAGCTAGCCTCGATAAAATGACCAAGCAAACCCAAGTTATTATCTCAACCGTCGGTCCTTACCTCAAATATGGCGAGCCTTTGATTAAATCTTGCGCAGAGAATGGTACCGATTATGTCGATCTGACGGGTGAAGCTATCTTTATCAAAGACATGATGGATAAGTATCAGGAAGTGGCAAAACAAAGCGGCGCGCGTATTGTTAATTCATGTGGTTTTGACTCTATCCCATCAGATTTGGGCGTATATTTTACCCAGCAGCAAGCAGAAAAGAAATTTGGCAGCGCTTGTGATGTTATCCAAATGCGCGTCAAAGCGGCAAAAGGTGGCTTATCTGGTGGTACCATTGCCTCGATGGCGACTATTTTTGAAGAAGTCGGCCAAGATAAATCCCGCCGTAAGCAAGTAGCAAATCCTTATTTACTGAACGATGATAAAGATGCGCCAAACGTGCGCCAAGCTAATGTCAGTAAGCCAGAATATGATGACAAGCACAAACGCTGGTTAGCACCCTTTGTTATGGCAAGCATCAATACTCGCATCGTGCATCGCAGCAACCAACTGCTGGGCTATGAATATGGTCGCGATTTCAAATATGACGAAGCGATGTGGATGAAAGATGGTCTTAAAGGTAAGTTATCAAGCTATGCATTGAGTGCAGGCTTATTAGGCTTTGCTACTGCCATGATGATTACGCCTAGCCGCGAGCTTTTATCTAAGCACGTACTGCCTAAATCAGGCTCGGGTCCTTCTAAAGAAGAGCAGGAAAATGGCTATTTTGATATTCGCCTATTTGGGCAAACAGCCGATAAAGATACCATAAATACCAAAGTTACCGGTGACAGAGATCCTGGTTATGGCAGCACCTCACGCATGTTATCTCAAGCGGCGTTGTGCTTAGCGCAAGATATCAGCAAAGAAGAAGTGGGCGGTGGTTTTTGGACACCCGCTTCAGCCATGGGCGATAGCTTAATAGAGCGTTTAGAAAAGCATTCTGGTATTAGTTTTGAAGTCGTTGAGTCCTAAAATCACCGATATATAAAATCAAAGCAATGTGATTTTTCACTAAAATAGTTATAACCGCGTCTTAGCAATAAGATGCGGTTTTTTATTGCTTATATTTTTTGGATTATTTTCTCTCATGGTCACCAATGAGATTTTTTAGTTAAATGTTAATAAATAATAACAACGTTCTTTCTTCGTAAACCATGTTGCTCATTTTCGATTTTTTAATACATTAAGCTACACATTCCTAGCTTAATGTCACAGCCATATTGCTATAACTGACGTAGGATAAAAAAGGTTATGGCATTTTTTTATTTAGAAAAATCAATTTATCGATATTAATAACGAAATTAACAATAAAATAAAAGGAAATAAAGATGAAATTGAATGTATTAACAGCCGCTGTTTTAACATCAGGTGTGGCGATGTTTGCGAGCACTGCCCATGCTGGCATGACGACCGATAATCATGGTAACGTCGGTTATGATAGCTATGATGAGTGCGTCATGGCCGTCAAAGATGGCTCCGCTAAATTTTATACCCCTTATACTTATCAAAAACCAAAAATGCGCACGGGCGAATCTTCTGTCAAAAAAATGCGCTTATCTGAGGTCATGATTCCTAAAGCAGTAGTAGATAGTAACAGCTTAGCGGCTAGTAATTATTCAGCGGGTGCCTGTGATTTAGGGGTTGGACAGTCAGACGGACGCTATGGTGTCTCGGGTGCGTTGGTTGGAAAATATGTACCTATTGCCGCTGATATGCCAGTCAACGTTTATATGGATAAAGCGGGCAATCCCGTGCGTTTAAGCATGCAGCAGTGCGACAACCACTTTGGTGCTAGATTCCCAACGCCCATCATGAGTGACGCAAAAGAGACAGAAGCGCCAGCACTCGATGCCGAAGTTGCTATTACTGAAGAGCGTAGTCTAGAGCCGGTCGTTGTAGCAACCAACCGTGTTATCCGTCCCGCTAAATACCGTGTGAAGGAAGTCATTATTGCGCCAGAAGACCAAATTAAGCGTATTAATACCGCTGACGGTACAGCAATCGCGGTTGAAGACGCTGCCAATCGTACCGTGATCGTAGGTCAAGAAGCGGATGCTGAAGTACTTGAAGAGACTGAAATCAGTCAGACCTTCCCCGTTATTCATGTACCGGATAATAATAAACAACGTATTGTTGAGCCAAATACAGATAAATACGTAATTGTTGAATAAATCATTGATAGTAAAAATTAAGCAGCTGGATATTCTTGCGATTGTTTAATGCAATATTGATATAAAAATTCAGATAGAAAAGTAGAAAGTAGAGAGGTCACGCTCCTTCTATATCTGACAATATCCACACGGAAGTTACACAAAGTCACTGATAAAAATCTATCTGTTAGACTTTTAATTTATGTACTACTGAATCGACGCTTGTTTAATTGGTATCCTCCTCTCTAGTTTTTTATAAATGCTTTAGATTGTCTTATAAAACTCTTTATCCAAATCGATCATGATAATCGCTTACCGATTATCATGATTTTATTTTTTCTATAGATTTAATGTTAGTTATATTAAATATATAGATTCAGAATATTAAATAAATATCGATAGTCGGCTGTCCTATATCTTTGTTATACACAGCACACAAAATAAGCGTCAAGTTTGAAATGCTTTAAACTGACATGATAAGAATATACATTAAGGAATTGATTCATGAAAAAAAATACTTTATCTTTATCGCTACTCATTGGCGCTGCCCTCACTCTCCCAAGCTTGGCCATGGCAGCACCTGCTGATAAAGCAGCAGCAGAGAAGCAAGCGGCGGTCGCTGCAACCACACTTGAGACTGCAAGCGAAAACACCAGTAGTAAGTCAGTAGCCAATCAATCTAATCCAATTCAGATTAGCGAAACCCAAGTTATTTCAAAATCAAAAGTCAGTGTCAATAATAATGCTGGCCAACAGCCGATGACGACTGAGCTACAAGCCGAGCAAGATGCTATGCCATTACAACAAGCTGCTACGCAAAATCCAGAAGATGCGCTGCAGCCACAAGCACAAGATGAAATGCTAGAAGAAGAGGCTGTATTAGAAGAAGAGACAGAAGAAGACGTAGAAGTAACGGAAGATTTATAAATCATAGCTCAAAAGCTTGTATGAGTAGATAAGACCTTAAAGCTCTTTATTACTAACTGACCTATTACTAACAAAGCAATTACCAACAAGCTAAACCACTCTTAAGGGGATTCCTCCAATATATTCCCAATAAAAAAGGCAGCCATCAATGGCTGCCTTTTTTAGTTGTTTATCGTTAAATAAAAACCCTTATAACAATAAACGGTCATTACTTCAAACAGAGACTACTTTTTAGCTTTGGTCACGCCAGCTTCTTGTAATAATGCTCCAAGCGTACCCATTTTACTAGGTGCTTCTGCTTTCTCAGCTCTTGGCGCTTTGCTACGGTTATTGATGTTGTCTTTATCTTGACGATTGCCACGCGGTTTTGTCGCACGCTTATCAACCGCTGGACGGTTGCTAGCTGGACGATTGCTGCGTGGACGACTGGCTTTATCCTCATTGACTGTACTTTCTGCAGTCGACTTCGCAGCTGGGCGTACTGATTTTTCAGACTCAGGCTTCATACTAAAGCCAATGCGGCCGCGTTTTTCATCGATAGAAATCACACGTACTGAGACGATATCACCGGGCTTAACGCGGTTCATCGGGTCAGCAACGAAGTCATTGGCCATCTGTGAGATATGAACCAGACCATCTTGATGAACACCGACATCAACGAAACAACCAAAGGCTGTGACGTTGGTAACGACGCCTTCAAGCTGCATACCTTCGCTCAAGTCTTTAATGCTATTGACATCTTCACGGAAGTTAGCGGTTTTAAACTCAGGACGTGGGTCGCGTGCAGGCTTGGCAAGCTCTTCGATGATAGCTTTGACACTGATATTGTCATCGTTAGCAGCAAGCGCAGTGGTATCGATAGTATTTAGTACACCATCATTACCGATGACTTCCGGCAACGTTTTACCGGTTTGCTCAAGTAAGCTGTCAACCAACGCATAGCTTTCTGGATGCACGCCTGTCGCATCAAGTGGGTTGCTACCACCATGCACACGTAAGAAACCTGCGGCTTGCTCAAAGGTTTTCACCCCTAAACGTGGCACGTTCTTTAGTGCTTCACGGCTATCAAAGGCGCCATGCTCTTTACGATAGGTGACGATTTGCTGGGCGACGTTTTTATTTAAACCAGCAATATGCGCTAAGATAGCAGGGCTTGCTGTATTTACATCAACACCAACGGCGTTTACGCTGTCTTGGGTGACTTTATCGAGACTATCCGCTAATTGAGTTTGATTGACGTCATGCTGATATTGACCAACGCCGATTGCTTTTGGATCTACCTTAACCAATTCTGATAGCGGATCTTGCAAGCGACGGGCAATAGAAACCGCACCGCGTACAGAGACATCTAAATTAGCCAGTTCATCACTGGCAAGCTCACTTGCCGAATAAACAGAAGCGCCTGATTCATTAACGATAACGGCTTTGGCTTTTAACTCAGAATTGGCGGCCAAAATCTCTTTAATCATCGTATCTGTTTCGCGGCTCGCCGTACCATTACCAATAGCCACCAAATCGACATTATAGGTACTTAATAATTCATCGATGACTTTTTTGGCTTCGTCCATCTTATTATCAGGGGCAAACGGATAAACGGTTGCAACAACTGGCTTGTCTTCGCTGTCTAGCATGACATGACCTTGAGCATCGACAATCGCCATTTTAACGCCATGACGAATACCCGGATCAACGCCTAAAATCACTTTACGGCCAGCAGGCGCTGACATGAGTAAATGCTGTAAGTTATTGGCAAAGACATCAATTGCATCGGCTTCAGCGGTCAGACGCTTTTCTGTCAATAAACGATGCTCGATATGTGGACGCCATTTTTCTTTCCATAGACTGGTCGCCGCTTCTGTCAAAAATTCTTGACGTTCTGCAGGCGCTTTGGCATCAATCTCAAAGTGCTTGACGATTTTTTCGATAAATGGAACGTCTTCGCCTTCGATTTTTAAACCCAAGACGTTTTCTTGGCGACCGCGCAGCATCGCTAATAGGCGATGATTTGGTAAACGCACCAAGCTTTCACTATGCTCAAAGTAATCTTTGAATTTTTCGCCAAATTCGCGTTTTTCTTCACTAGCAACAGCAGATACGATACTGGCCGTTTTAGCAAAGCCACTACGCAGATTATCAAGTAAGTCCAACGCTTGCGTCCACTCATCAACGATGATGGCTTGTACGCCTGCCAATTGCTTGTCGATATCGCTAAAATCAACTTCAATCTCATTACCGCTATCATCGGTAATGCTCGATTGAGCTTTATAGTCGGCGAGCGCTTCTATTGGCGTAATCTCTTGCGTTAAGACCGCTTGTGCTGCCACATCAAGACCAGCAGCGCGTGCTTTTGCAGCTGGTGAACGGCGACGTGGACGGTATGGCAAGTAGATGTCTTCAAGCTCAAGCTTCGATGTCGCATTATCAATACGCGTCTGCAGCTCGTCAGTCAAATTGCCCTGCGTGCTCAGCAGCTCGGTAATTTTGAGGCGACGGGTTGCCATATCGCGCTCATAATTGAGCGACTTCTCTAAAGCTCGCAGTTGCGCATCGTCAAGATTCTGCGTCTTTTCTTTACGGTAACGCGCAATAAACGGAACGGTCGCGCCTTCATCGTAAAGTTTGACAAACGCATTGACTTGAGCAGTCTTAATGCCAAGCGCGCGAGCAAGCTTGTCGTGAATATTCGCGTGTGTGGTTGCATCCAAAACCTGTGCATTTGTCGAGGTTTGAGATGGCGTTAAGGTATCAGTGCTACTCATAGACGTATCAATCGTTGAGAAATGTAGTTTTGCATTATAGCAAAAGCTGCATGAATAAAAATCCTTTTTATCTTTTCGTTATTTATCGCCTGTTTTGTGGCAAAAATCGTCTGATATCGTCCGTTCTAACGCCTTGTTAAACAAACGCATACAGCATTTATCCGTATCAGTGATGCAATTGCGCCTGCAATCTTATACACTAAAGTATCAAAGGCACAAATATGGCTAAGCACTACCATATTGAACAAAAGTCTTTATTTTTATAGGTTTTTTCGACGACTATATTTTTTTATGACAATTAATGATTTGCTTATCATGATTTACTTATCAATGGATTGATCATTAAATAATAACAAGATTTTTACCCACGTTTTTAATGATATTTTTATAAACGTTTTTTACTAAAAACTGCTACTAATAATAATTTTTATAAGAGGATGACTGTATGACAGATAACAACAGCCCTGACACCTTAAACCAGCGCATTTTGGTCGTTGATGACGATGCACGCTTGCGCTCTTTATTACAACGCTTTCTAGAAGACGATGGTTTTGTCGTCCGTACGGCTCATGATGGCAATCAGATGGACAAATTGATGCAACGTGAGCTGTTCTCATTGGTGGTTTTGGATTTGATGCTACCAGGCGAAGACGGTATTAGTATCTGTAAGCGCTTGCGTGAAGACAATGGTGATATTCCGATTATCATGCTTACTGCCAAAGGTGGCGATGCTGATCGTATTGCTGGCCTTGAAGCCGGCGCTGATGACTATTTGCCGAAGCCCTTTAATCCAAAAGAGCTATTGGCCCGTATCAAAGCGGTGCTGCGCCGTCAGAATCGTGAGCTACCCGGTGCGCCAAGCCATCAGCTTGAAGTGGTTGAGTTTGGACCATGGACACTTGATTTATCGACCCGTACTCTTAAACGTGACGGCAATGTTGTCACTTTGACGACCGGTGAATTTTCAGTATTAAAAGCCTTGGTTCAGCATCCCCGTGAGCCGTTGACGCGTGATAAATTGATGAATCTAGCCCGTGGTCGTGAATGGGGCGCGATGGAGCGTTCTATCGATGTACAAGTATCACGTTTGCGCCGTCTGATTGAAGACAATCCTTCACAAGCGCGTTATATTCAAACCGTTTGGGGCGTAGGTTATGTGTTCGTGCCGGACGAAGCAGAAGTCGAGGCAGCCAAAAGTGAGTCGTTATAAACTCATAAATGCTGCTTGCAGCTATTGATACAGTAGATTGTATTTAAAAAATAGTTATTGCTGGGATAAACTTCTCAAAGCTTCTTGAGTGTAAAGCGCGCAGCAAGCGAGGAAAGTTTATACTAGCACCATACTATCTTTACGGTACTTTTTATTTTGAACTGACTATACCTCAGATGGTTAATATCTAATCTTATTAATATCACGGGCACAACATTGAAACCACCTATTATTCTTCAAAACATACCCTGCACCTTGGTGACAGGGTTTTTGGGTTCTGGCAAAACCACACTCATCAATCAATTAATTGCGACCAAACCAACGGGTGAACGCTGGGCGTTATTAATTAATGAGTTTGGTCATATCGGGATCGATGGCGCGCTACTAGCCAGCTCACGAGATAGCCATACGACAAATGACATCGCCATTCGTGAAGTGAGCGGCGGCTGCATTTGTTGTACCAGTCAGTTGCCACTACAAATCGCTCTGAGTCGCCTGCTCAGTGACCATCATCCGAAGCGTCTGCTTATCGAGCCAACAGGGCTTGCCCATCCGCGTGAGCTTATCCAACAGCTTAGCGCGCCGCATTGGCAAACGGCTTTAAAGATGCAAGCGGTCATAACAGTGCTTAGCGCCCTACAATGGCAACAAGAAAAATACCGTACTCATGAGGGTTTTCAGGCTCATGTCCGCGATGCCGATGTCTTAGTTATTAATCGCTATGCTCAATTAAGCACTGACGAAAAACAAGCGCTTCAAGCGTGGGTAGCCAAGCTCAATGCACAGGTTTTTACTATTTGGGCAGAATCTAATAAGCAAATAACCACTCATGAGATAGATACATCCACAGGTTATTCTGCAGCATTACGTGCGCAGCTTTCTAAACCCAGTTTTGTCATCTCAAAGCAGCAAAGAGTCAATATCGCTGAGCCATACAGAGCTGTTGTGGGCTTAAGGCCGCTGAGTAATTCTTTAACAGCTAATACCTTACACAATCCTGAAAGCAATGGCGATAGTAAGCCTGATACAAGTATAGAGCTGCCCTATCGTTATCATGAGCAACAGCAAGATATTCTACTGGCAGGGTGGCGACTGCCAGCAGAATATGTATTAGATGCCGATAATTTACAGGATTGGTTGTTAAAGCTGCCAAATTGGCAACGTATCAAAGGCGTTGTGCATACCTCTCATGGCTGGCTACAAATCAATTTTACTCCTGATAGCTTGTCTACAAAGACAGTGAGCGCACAAGCAGATAGCCGACTAGAGATTATTTTGCAAGCAAGTATTGAGCAAGAAGATGCGACAGCGGTTAAGATAGATTGGGAGGTCTATGACCTTGAGCTGATGGCAATGATGCTATAGTTATTGATTGCATAGCCATCTATCGGCAGTGATAGACAGGTTATTGATAATACTCAGTAGTACTGATAAAGATAAAACCAATAAAAAAATCCCCCACTATTAAAATAATGGGGGATTTTTTTATTAGCGCAATTGACTGTCTTTACTACCGCGGCGGTTAAATAATTCAGTCGCCTTTGCTTCTTGTTCAAGCTCCGTCTGACAGCCGACGCAGTGCTGCACGCCCGGTACTGCAATGCGCCGCGCTTCTGGAATCGGATTGCCACATTCATCACAAAACTCAGCGCTTTTACCCGTTGGCAGCGCACGCCGTGCTCGCTCTAACGCGTCATTGACAGTCGCATCCATTTGCTCATGCTCTGCCCCATCTCTTGACCAGCCACCTGCCATAATCCCATCCTATTTTTTATTAACGATATTTAAATCATAATTTATAAAAGTCTTTAATAACAAATAGATGGGGTTACATATCACTTATTTCAATAAATAAGTAATTTTATAAAAACTATCAATGGCTATAAGAATTCCGAGCAATAAGATTACAGATGCTTATTAATATTAATCTTTTGGTTGTAGCTCAACCACTTGACCGCGCACACCGATGCTCTCATCACTCATAAAAAACACATAACCGCCTATAATATCCTCAGGGGTTTTGAGGCTCATTGGATTTTCACCGGGAAAGGCATGCGCGCGCATATTGGTACGGGTACCGCCAGGATTGATACAGTTAAAGCGCAAGTTAGTGGTATTCTGCGTTTCTTGAGTAAAGATATCGCTCATGCCTTCTACCGCTTGCTTAGAGAGTGCATATGCGCCCCAAAATGCGCGAGGATGCGTGCCAACACTACTAGATGTAAAAACGATAGAACCATTCGGTGCGTCTTTAAGTAAAGGCAGAAGCGCTTGCGTGAGCATAAAGGTGGACGTGAAGTTGACCTTCATTACTTGGGCAAACATATCGACATCGTACATCTCAAGGGGCGTCAAAGCCCCAAGCATGCCTGCATTATGCAAGATACCATCGAGCTGACCGACTTCTTTAGCAATCAGATTTTCTAGCTTTTGCATCTCAGCATAGGTTGCACCTTCCAGATTCATCGGTAGCATGGCAGGCTGTTTGCCACCAAAGCTCTCAATTTCATCATAAACGTATTCAAGCTTACTGCTAGTACGCCCCAACAATAATACCGTCGCACCATAGCGCGCATAGGTTAAGGCGGCGATACGCCCGATACCATCACCGGCACCCGTTACCAAGATAGTTTTACCATCTAAACAGCCATCAGACGGTATAAAATTACGAATATCTTCGTGCGATACAGCTGGCACAGTTGTTTGCGCTGCTGATGGCATCTCTTGCTGGCTAGTAGGCTTATTAGTATTGTCACTCATGGCATTACTCACTGCTTATTATTTAATAGGTAGGGTGCTTAATAGCTATTTCGTTAAATGGTTTATTTGCTTTATAAGGCTTATTTGCTTTATAAATAATCAAACTTGCCAGAAGAAAGCAATAACTTATTCAAGTCTGCAGGGGTTTCAGTAATATAATCTGCACCCCATTTCTTAAGGTTTTTTTGATCTTCTGGTGGAATATAACCATAAGCTGCTAAGATAGTCGGCATACCCGCAGCCTTGCCAGCTTCGATATCACGTATATGATCGCCAACATAAATCACACTTTCAGCAGCACCACGCGGGATAGAAAGTTTTTCTAGCGCCGCATACATAGGCTCTGGATCGGGTTTAGAGCGCGATACATCATCTGGACACACCAATACCGAACAGCGCTCATTTAACTGCATTTTTTCTAATAACTGCTCAGCGAGATAGCGCGGCTTATTGGTAACAATACCCCATGGCACGCTTTTTTCTTCTAAGACGCGCAGCACCTCTTCAAGCTCATTAAAAATACAACTATCGACACATATTTCCGCTTCATAGTCGTCTAAGAACTGCTGACGAAACTCCAGTAATTCAGCTTCACTGACCTCAAGCTGGTCATTATGACGCAGCATCAGCTGTACCATTGCCGTGGCACCGGCAGAGACTTGCTCACGAATTTCGGCTTCAGGTGGCGCTTGCCAATCATTCTCACTACTCATTTTACCAATAATGCGCACGAAGTCGGCGGCAGTATCGATTAATGTGCCATCAAGGTCAAACAAGACAGCTTTTACAAATTGGCTCATAACAGGCGCTCTTAATATTAATTTAAAACATTGATTTAAAAAGTGGTCAGATAGGAATGCTTATAAAAGACAATTTACGCCAGTGGCTTTTGTACCGCCATCATATAATTCACATCGACGTTTTGTGCCAACCAATAGCGCTTGGTCAACGGATTATAATGCAGTCCAATGATGTCTTGACGGATAAAGCCTGCAGTTATCGCCATTTTATCTAACTCAGCTGGAGTGATAAATTTGGCATAATCATGGGTACCGCGATCAAGCAGGCGCAATACATACTCTGCCCCAACGATGGCAAACAGGTACGATTTAGGATTGCGGTTAATCGTTGATAGCACACAAACACCGCCTGGCGCTAATAGCGCAAAGCACGCCTCAACGATAGCAGTGGGGTCTGGCACATGCTCAAGCATCTCCATACAGGTCACAATATCGAACTGACCGGCATGGGTGGCAGCTAAATGCTCAATAGGAATATGCTGATAACGCAAAATATCATTTAAGTTGCTTTGCTCAGCATGTAAGGTCGCTGCTTTGAGGTTTTCGGTACCGAGGTCGATACCGGTGACATCAGCGCCACGACGTGCTATTGATTCTGACAAAATACCGCCACCGCAACCGACATCAAGGACTTTTTTACCCGCTAAGCCCATCTCTGCCGTTTTATCGCTATCAGCACTCATAAAGCCGCGCTTGACGTTTTCTTCTATCCAGTTAAGACGTAGCGGATTGATTTCATGCAAAGTGGCAAACGCACCGGTCTTATTCCACCACTCGCTTGCTAAGTTATTGAATTTTTCCACTTCACTGGCATCAACATTAATAGCAGTGTTTTGGTTAAAGTCATTAGCTGTAGTATTGGCATTTAGCTCGTTATTTGCATAATCGTTTGCATAGTTGTTTGAATCGTTCTTTGACTGATTATTCATAGGATGCGCAGAAGAGAAAGCTTGGCTCATAGGGTTTTTCCTTTATGGGTATTATAGTTATTATCGTTTATAGGCATGCTCAATATTAGCATGAGAGCGACGACTTTGTCGTGAGTACATCGTCACCGATTGTGAATCGCTGCAGTAAATACTTAAGTTTTAATAAACACTTACGCGTTATGATTGTTGAGCATCTGACTTTTATAAAGCTAAAAAACCTGAAACTGTTTTGTAAATTTAAAGGTTATAAATAAGTCTTTCTTAACAAGCCTTAGTGAATAAACACCTTTCTCTATGACAAAACATAATAACTTTCTGCTTAAAGCTAGCAGCTTAAAACTAGCAGCTTAAAAATGATAAGTAAGATGCCTTAAATAATAGCTCACAGCTTTACAACCGTTAGTTAAGAATCGGGTTCACAAGTACGGGCATTTTACGCTATTATAGTCCGTACTCTATTATAGGTCGATTTAGCTAGGACAATTAAGATAATGCATCATTGTTTATCTACTTTAAACCCTATATAAATACGCTAAGCAACTTTTGATATGAAAAATTTGAACCAAACATTTTAAATTTTGACACCTCAAGGAACAAGTATGAAACGTATCATCGCATTGACTGGTCTGGCTTGTGCTATTGGGCTGGCCAATATGGGCGCACAAGCCGCCAATTATGTCGCAGGGAAAGATTACCGCGTGCTAGACAACCCAGAAAAAATCAGCGGTGATGCTATTATTGTGCGTGAATTTTTCTGGTATGGCTGCCCGCATTGTAACGTCCTAAATCCGCATATGGAGAAATGGGCAAAAACCAAAGATAAAGACGTGGCATTCTTTAAAACCCCAGCAGCGCTAAACCCTGTTTGGGAAGCCAGTGCCCGTGGTTTTTATGCCGCGCAATTACTTGGTTATGAAAACAAAACCCATGATGCGCTATTTGATGCTGTACATAAAGACGGCAAGCAATTATTTGACCAAGCGTCATTGAGCAAATGGTATGCCTCACAAGGCGTGAACGAAAAAAAATTCAACAGCCTATATAATTCATTTGCGGTTGGCACCAAAATTGGTCGCTCACAAGCAGGCGCTAAGCGTTATCAGCTCTCAGGTGTACCAGCGGTTGTCGTTCATGGTAAATATGTGGTGACCGGCGAAAGCGCCACTGTCCCTAAAGTAGTCGATTATCTGGTCGATAAAGTACGCGCAGAGAAAAAATAGCATTAGTATTTTTAGAAAAACCTAGATTAAAAACCAAGTGCAACGCTATTTCTGATCAATTAAAAAAGCCAATCTTTACTGATTGGCTTTTTTGTATCTTAGTATTCTATCTTTAGCATTTTATAGGTAACCACTAGCCAAATTTGCTAGTCTATATCTGTTATCGCTATTTTTTTAGATGCGTTAAAATAGCGACTTCACGAATATAACTGGCCAAATCTGCTTTTGACTCCGCCATTAGCTCCTCATCGTTGGTATGCTTAGCGTACTCAATCCAGAGCAATAGCTGATACATACTATGCTGCTCAGAGGCTTTATATTGTTTGACGAACTGCTTGAGCGTACCTTCATCATTGATATTTAGACGCTCATACCAGCTCTCTATTTTAGAAACTTGCTCTTTAGGAAAATATGCATCAAATAATGCTTTTATCAGCTCATGGCGATTTTCTTCAATCATAAGCTTGCCAACACGTTTGGTCTGGCGATTGCGAGCATTAGCGCTGGTGATATCGGCAAGCGCCATCAGTTCCGCCATAAAATAATCGCTAGCGGGTAAGGCTTTAAGTTGTTTTTTCGATAAGCTGGCAAGCGGTATCGAAAGCTGCTGCAGGCGCTCATGAGCTTTTTTGAGCTCTGTGCGCGAGACGCGCATATCTTGTTCTGACCAGTCAATCATAAAAGCTTTCCATTTTTCGAGATAATAAATAATAGATAGTAAATCATAAATTTAATAGCATTTTTGCCATTTATACGTTGTAGCTTATACCTTGCGACCAACCTCTACCAACGATGCTTTTCGCGGTGCTTAGCAGCAACGGTCAATCCTTCAGGCAGGCTAACGGTCAGCTTATCTTGCAAATGCTTGGTGATAAATACCGAGCGATGTTTGCCACCGGTGCAGCCGATAGCAACCGTGACCGTGTGGCGGTTGTTATGTAAAAAATCAGGCAACCAACGGTTGAGAAATTTTGCGATATCTTCAGTCATCTCAGCCACTTCTGGATAATCGGCGAAGAATTCAGCAACCTCAGCATCAAGACCAGTCGCAGCTCGTAGCGTTGGATTCCAATGCGGATTGGGTAAAATACGCACATCAAACACAAAGTCTGCATCAATTGGGCTGCCGTATTTAAAGCCAAATGATAGCAGGTTAATCACTATTTGATTATCGACCCCCACGTAATCACGCAAGCGCTCTTTCAACTGATGAATATTCAGCATAGTGGTATCGATTTTGACATCCGCATGCTTAAATATTGGCTGCAAAAGCTGAATCTCTCTTTCGATTGCCGCCGGCAGATTATAAGCGGTATTTTCTAAGCCTTTGGTATCTTGTACCATCAGTGGATGAATACGGCGAGTGGCATTGAAGCGTGCCACCAAGGTTTCTTCTTGCGCCGTCACATATACCACGGTGACCGCGTCTTCGCCATATCTCTGCTTTAACGCATCATGAGTTTCAGCGAAATTGGACAAGTCCGCACGTGGCGTGCGAATATCGACACCCAAGGCGATGCGTTTAATCCCACTATCACAGACCAGTTTTTGCGCCGCGTCAGGAAGTAATGACAAGGGCAAATTATCGATAGAATAATAACCCAAATCTTCTAAAATATTGAGTACTGAGGTTTTACCCGAGCCTGAGCGCCCTGACACCACCAAGATACTTAACCTATCTTTATTTTCTGCTTTCGCGTTTATAGGCTTTGCTAAATTGTTATTTGCCTGTGCTTGCTCATCATTTAACTTAGCTTGATCTATATGGGTTTTAGCTTGCTTGTCATCCTTACTTGCACTCATGATCCGTCATCCTAATAATTGCGTCTGGCGAATTACTCTGTCATCACGGCAGCTTTACCGTCACTAACTGATTGTCTAACAAACGTGCACGGCCCAACCAAGCTGCAACCAAAATTACCAACTCCTGCTGATTTCCATCAAAAGATGCAGATGCACCATCTGTCTCTAAAGAATCGAGCTGAGCCGTTTTCACTTCTAAATAATCAATCTTAAAGTCCGCCTCAGTGATGCGTGCCCGTGTCTCTGTTAACAAAGGAGCAAGCCCTTGTTCAAGATGCTGACCCTGCATGAGTTGCTCGGCTAAGCGTTGTAATTCTTGATGTAGTACAGGAGCAATATTGCGCTCATCTTCAGTTAGATATTGATTGCGCGAAGATAATGCTAGGCCATCAGCAGCACGTACAATAGGCGCACCTATAATTTCGATGGGATAGCTTAAATCACGCACGATTTGCTGGATAATCGCCAGTTGCTGATAATCTTTTTGACCGAATACGGCAACTTCAGGTTGGACGATATTAAATAGTTTAGATACAACGATGCCGACACCATCAAAGTGATTGGGGCGCGATTGACCACATAGTTGTGTGGTAATTTCTCCCGCTCGCACCGACGTTGGTGGCGGTAATACCGGATACATCTCATCAATGCTTGGGGCAAATACATAGTCGGCATCAACAGTAGCAAGCTTAGCTACATCTGCATCTAAAGTGCGTGGATAACTATCAAAATCCTCACCGACGCCAAATTGGGTAGGATTGACAAATATACTCACCACCACAATATCGGCATGCTGCTTGGCAAGCTTCACCAGCTCAAGATGACCCTCATGTAGATTGCCCATAGTTGGCACTAACGCAATGCACTGCTTACTATCTTGTTGACCGCGATAAGAATTTAAGGCTGCACGCAGTGTTGAGATATGATGATGAATGCTTGGCATGGTAAATACTCTTATCCTGATAGCTTTTTCTACTGATAATCGTCAAAATACTAAATATCAAATTAGATAAGACTAGCTAAATTGGTGCTGCTCAGTGGGGAAGCTGCCGTCACGTACCGCTTGCTGATATAAGGCAAATGCGCCTTCAATACTATGCTCGCTATTACGCTCATCAGTCAAAAAATCATGGACAAAGCGCGGCACACGACCGTGCACCATACCCAGCATGTCATGCATGACTAAGACTTGACCATCTGTATCGGCACCAGCGCCAATACCAATGACCGGCACGGCAACCGCTTGAGTCACAGCTTTAGCAAGCTCAGCGGGTACGCACTCTAGCACTAAAAGTGCAGCGCCAGCAGCAACGACCGCTTTGGCATCAGCAAGCAGTTTATCAGCCGCCTCGTCACCACGCCCTTGGATTTTGTAACCGCCAAAGACATTGACTGATTGCGGTGTCAGACCCAAATGTACACAAGTGGGCGTGCCTGCTTGCGCCAAAGTCGTGACTAACTCGCAAAGCTCACTGCCGCCTTCAATTTTAATCACATGCGCGCCTGCCTGCATCAGCTTGCGGCTATTGGTCACTGCTTCTGGGAGTGTCACATAACTCATGAACGGCAAGTCGGATAAAATCAACGCATGCTTATTACTACGAGCAATATTGGCCGTATGATAAGCCATATCATCGACACTGACCGGTAAGGTCGAATCATGACCTTGCACCACCATTCCCAGACTATCACCAATCAATATCGTATCGATTTGTGCTTTATCCATCATCCTCGCAAACATCGCGTCATAACAGGTCAGACAGGTAAATTTAGTGCCGTCTTTTTTAAATTTATTTAAAGTCGATAACGTCGTCATATCGTTACATCATCCTCAATGCTTTTAATCATTAATGCTTTTAACTATCACTGACTGGTCCTACTGCTAAATGCCAATTTGCACTACTTTTTAATAAATAATGTATTAATCATCTGATAGCAATCTTAACCCTGTCCAATCATCACTCAGCGGATAATCCGTTATTTGCTTACCTGCAATGACCAACTCTGGTACTAACTCTCGCAGCGGTATCAAAACAAAATTGCGTTCAGGCAAGCCAGCATGCGGTATGGTTAATTGCGGCTCTGATATTTGTACGTCACCATATAATAAAATATCGACATCAAGGCTACGCTCGCCCCAACGGCGCAAACGGGCGCGTTTGGCTTGCTGTTCTAACGCTTGACAAAAATCAAGCAGCTCCAATGCAGTCAAGGTAGTCTCAAAACCTGCGACCGCATTAATGAAATCAGGTTGGTCTTGCGGTCCCATCGGCGCTGAGGCATAGAAGGAAGACACCCGTACCGCGCATATTTGCTCGTGCTTTTGCATAGTGGCAACCGCTTGCTGCAAATGCTCGACAGGCGAACCTAGCTCATTTTTCAGATTGCTACCTAAGCCCACATAGCAGGTAACCCAAGTTGCTTCAGCATGGCTCTCATGGTCGTCACTAGCATCAAAGTGCGTATTCATAGTTATCACTTTACTCTATTGTCCGCTCATAAACTTAAACGTTATTAACGCTTGGCTGACGACGTCGACGCTTCGATGGTACAGGGCCTTTTTTCTCATTCATTTTACTAGCAGCTGTTTGATGCTTAGCTGACTGACTTTGACTAGTTTGGCTCTTAGTATCTTGACTGGTTTTAGTAGGTTTTGCTGCTGAAGCTTTACTTGCTGTTTTAGCCTTACTTTCAACGTCGCTAGTTTCAGTTTTACTAACAGCTTCAGTCGCTGGCTTCGGCGCTTTTTTTGCGTATCGCGCCGCTTTTTGTGCTTTGTTATCGACTGCTTTAGTCTCTACGCTATTGCTATTGGCTGGGCTATTTCCATTGTCATGTTCTACAACCGTAGGCTGACGACGGCGACGCTTATGCGGTATCGGCTCGTTATTCATACTGACGAGCGCCGGTGTTCTGGCTACCGTGCGCGTAGCATACTCTGTCATATGCGCTTTAGTAGAAACTGAGCCAGTATTAGCCTCAACATTGGCATCAGCTTGCTTTGGTTTTGTATGATGCTTTGCTACTTGATTGTCAAACTTTTCTTTAGTCACTGCGTTGTCAGTAACAGCGTTTTTTTCTACAAACGCTTGGCTAGCCGGTTTAGATTTAGAAGGCGACTTAGATGACGATTGAGACTGTACATCACTTGACAATTGCTTGCGTAATGGCGGAACAACACTCTCATGCTCTATGACAAATAACGGTGCAGGCTTAGCATCGTGGCGTCCATTTGCCGATCGATGACCAATGTTCGCAAGAGATAACTGTTGCAACTGCGCAAGCTCATTATTATCTTGTGTTGCTTGCTGCTTATCGTAGCCCTGATTATGACCATCATTGCTGCCACTGTTATTAACATGCTGAGTAGACTGACTGGCAGCGCGGCGGCGACGTGATGGCACGTTTGACGCATCATTGACCGCTTGATTGCTATGAGCATTGTCGTTTACTTTATCTTGCTGATCGTTTTCTATGTGAGTCACCTTGCCATTATCGTTCGAAGTTTGCTGTTTTTGATGATTACGCCCACGACCACGCTGCGCTTGCTTATAAGCACCGCGACGAATGTTTTCATCAAAGTCATCAATCGCTTGATCCTGCTGCTGTTCGGTCAAGGTTTGATAGTTATGCCACCACTCGCCCATACCATTGGTCGATTCTGATAGCGGATGTTCGGCATCGCCACACTGCTCGCGCAATAATAAGAAATCAAAACCAGCGCGGAAACGTGGGTGCTCAGACAGCTGGACAATTTGTTTGCTGCGTGGGGCAGCCAATTTTGGCTGCAATATCCAAATATCACGAATAAACTGTTCGGCAAATTTTGGAATGGCGGTCTTTATACGCTGACGGTCAATAACTTTGCCCGCTGCATGCATTTGAGCATCCGCAAAAGGCATATTGCGTTTTTTGGCTTTTTCTAATTGATGTAGGTAGTTTTCCCACAGCAAAGCGGCATAAAAGAATGCTGGATTAATACTTTTGCCAGCGCCAATACGCTTATCGGTATTGATAGCGACTTGCTTCACTAAAGCACTTGGCTCAGCAGGTGGATAAATGATTAAACTATCAATCGCGCCCGACTCAAACAATAGCGGTAACAATGGCACTAAATAGCCACCGGTAAACATCTTTTGCGTTTCATCATACAGACGATGCGGAGAAATCTGCTCAAGTAATGACCAATTGTAATCATTGAACTGGGCGGCTAGTTCGCTATCAAAATCAAAGCCAAGCTTGGCTTTAAAACGCAAGGCACGCAGCAATCTGACCGGATCTTCTTCGATACGAGTCGGCGCATTGCCTAATAAACGAATGACTTTATTATCAATATCTTCAAGGGCACCGCAAAAATCATGCACTACGCCTTTAAGTGGTTGATAATAAAGGGCATTGATAGAAAAGTCGCGGCGGGCAAAGTCTTGTTTGATATCGCCCCAGACATTGTCGCGCAGAATCATACCATCTTGATTGGTATTAGAATCGTTAAGTGGTGGTCCACGGAAGGTGGCCACTTCGATAAGCTCACGCCCAGAGTAGACATGCGCCAATTGAAAACGGCGACCGATAATACGGCAGCGCTTGCCAAAGACGTCTTTAATCTCATGGGGCTTAGCATCAGTGACTGCGTCGAAGTCTTTTGGGCGCAGGCCTAGCAAGGTGTCGCGCACACCGCCACCGACGATATAGGCATCAAACCCAGCTCGGGTTAGGGTTGCAATCACTTCGGTAATGGAATTTGGTAATTCAGATTTATTCAGTTCTAACTGCTTGGCGGCACGCTCGGCCATGCATCTACTCCTCGCCTTTATTCTTAACCACCCCTGACGAACACAGCGTCTATCAGGCGGATGTACCTGCTAGTTTAACAAATTTTGGCCATGGTGGGTGTGTTATGACATTTACTTACATGCTATTTTGTCAATATTGGGGTTAATTAATACAAAATATTGTGATTAATACCGTGATTAATCCTGCACGCTTAGACGTCTGCGATTCTTCTCAACCGTTTTTGCACCGATGCCTTTTACCTTGGTTAATTCATCAACGCTCTTAAAGCCGCCAAACATCTCACGATATAAAATAATTGCCTGTGCTTTACTGCTGCCAACACCATCTAATGCTACCAGCTGAGCTTCTGTCGCCCGATTGATATTAATACTGGTCTGCGTACGCACTTGGCTTTGCGCTGCTTCTTGCGTCAATAGATAATTATAAGCACTTTGAGCATTATCAAAACAAGGCGCGGCAAGGACAGGATGAGATAGCATAAAAAATATGCCTACTAAAAAAATGGTGATATTTTCAAGCACATTAGCATGCTGCCATTTAATAAACGAGTATTTAGTAAACAAGCATTTATTAGATGCGTTCATGTTGTTTAGCCGCTTCCCATAACGCATCCATCTCATTGATATCGCTATCTTCTAAACGCTTTCCAGCGGCAGCTAACTGGTCTTCAATATAGCCAAAACGCGATTTAAATTTATGCACACAAGTTAAAGTTGCAGTTTCAGCGTCGAGGTTTAGTTTACGGGCGACATTGACCAGCGCAAACATGCAATCGCCAAGCTCTTTTTCAATCTCTCTGATATTAGCTTTGATTTCGATATTGGATTTATCTGTCAGCTCACTTTTTAGCTCGGCAATTTCTTCATCGAGTTTATCAAATGCGCCGCTGACGCCTTCCCAATCAAAACCCAATTTTGACGCCTGTTTTTGCACATCCTGCGCTTGCATGAGCGCGCTGCCTGCTTTGGTATTGTCCAAACGACGCTGTGGTTTGCCACGTGCGGCGCGCGCTTTTTGCTCCTCCATTTTAATCTCATCCCAGCGTTCTTCTACCGCGGCTTCATCTTTAAGTGTTTCTGCTTCAAACACATGCGGATGCCGGCGAATCAGCTTTTCTTGTAAAGTGGTAATCACATCACTCATATCGAGGCGCCCTTGCTCAGCGTACATCTGACAATGAAACACTACTTGCAGCAATACATCACCAAGCTCACCTTTGATGTCTTCATCATCATCGCTTTGTATCGCCTCGCCGAGCTCATAGGCTTCTTCAATCGCATACGGAATGAGACTATGATTGCTTTGCTTTTTATCCCATGGACAATCTGCTCGCAGCCGTGCCATTAAGGACAACAAATCCGCTAACTCGCCACTTGCTTCTGGCGCTCCTTGTACCGGTGTAGGCGCTGTTATTTTATTTTCTAAGCTACTCATAAAAAACACTCTTATAATTTTATTGGTTATTAAATAGAACCCTATTAAGTTTATAACGATTTTGTCGTTAGTGTAGCATTGAACACTGATTAGCTTATAATTGAGTAATCTACTTAATTATCATCTCACTGCTTAAACGCAAGGATTTTATCGTTATGCCCACATCCGATACGAATAATGCCAGCTATGCGACTCAAACCCAGTTCGCACCGATTAACATTGATTCATTTAAAGCTTACGATATCCGCGGCGAGCTTGGCGTCAATCTAGACGAAGATATCGCTTACCGTATCGGACGTGCTTTTGCCCAGATTTTATTCGAGCGTTATAGCAGTGCAGATAGTGATGCTACCATTGAACTGAAAAACTTAAAACCAACGATCGTTATTGGTAGCGATATCCGCCATTCAAGTGAACAGTTAAAACAAGCAACTATCACCGGTATGCTAGATGCCGGCGTCGACGTTATTGATTTGGGCATGACGGGAACAGAAGAGGTCTATTTTGCCACCAGTTATTATCAAGCATTAGGTGGTATCGAAGTAACTGCCAGTCATAATCCGATTAATTATAATGGCTTAAAACTGGTCAAAGAACATTCAAAACCGATTAGCGCCGATGATGGTTTGGCAGAAATTCAAGCATTAGCAGAATCAGGGCTATTTACCACTGCTAACACGTTAGGCAACTTACAATTACTGACGGATAAAAGCGCCTATATCAATCATGTGATGACTTTCGTTGATACTGATAAATTAAAGCCGCTGAAGCTGGTTATTAATTCAGGAAATGGCAGCGCTGGCCCGGTGGTTAATTTATTAATCGATAAGTTAGCACAAGCTGGCGCACCGATTGAAGTGATTAAATTGCATCATGTCCCTGACGGCAGCTTTCCAAATGGCATTCCCAATCCTATGATTGAAGCCAATAGAACCGCCACTCAGCAAGCCGTATTAGAACATAAAGCCGACCTTGGGATTGCCTTTGATGGCGATTTTGATCGCTGCTTTTTGTTTGATGAATACGGTGAATTTATCGATGGCAGCTATGTCGTTGGCATGCTGGCACAAGCCTTTTTAAACAAGTATACGGGCGAGTCGATTGTTTATGATCCACGGGTAATTTATAACACCGAGGCCGTCATCCATGAGCATAACGGTAAAGCAGTTATTAGTAAGTCTGGGCATTCCTTTATCAAGCAAGTGATGCGTGACTCTGGCGCTGTTTATGGTGGCGAGATGTCAGCGCATCATTATTTTCGCGACTTTTTCTACTGCGATAGCGGCATGATTCCTTGGCTACTAACCATTGAGCTATTATCGATTACTGGCAAGACGTTATCAGCATTGGTCAGCGGTTATATTGAAGCCTATCCAAGCTCAGGCGAGCTGAATTTTCATCTGACCACTCATGATGCGCAGACGATTATTAGCGCTATCGAAGAGAAGTTCAGTGCTGAAAATCCAACCAAATCGATGCTCGATGGTTTAAGTTTAAACTTTGGCGAATGGCGTTTTAACTTACGCGCCTCAAATACTGAACCATTAATTCGGTTAAATATTGAAAGTCGCGGTGATGAAGATTTACTACAGATCAAAACCCAAGAGATTCAACAATGGCTTGCCAGTAAAGGTGCGGTACCTGCTTAAATAGCTGCTGTGCTGAATAAAGACATTCTGAACTTATAAGAATAAAAAAAGCGCCGATTAATTTTTATATTAATCGGCGCTTTTATCTAGCTTTAGTCTAACAATTGTTTGTCTGCCACGCTTATTTTACACTTGATAGCAACCCTTATTTAGCGCGACCAATACCCATATAATCACCGACCAAAGCATCAATTTGTGTCCGCGACAAGGCATTTTGTGCATCAAATATGGGCATCGCTTGCTCATTAAGCTTGGCAATATCTAGTCGATTCTCTGGCAACCAGCTGATAATAAAGATTGCCTGCGCCTCATTAAGCTGTTGATAAGGATTGTTTATCAATTCAAGTAGCGGTTGCTGCTTATAAAGCGCGGCAAGCTCCGTTTGCGCTTTATCGCTATAAACCATCGTGCGAATATTATAAGACCACAATAATGCCAATAGAGGATGAATCGCCGACTCTGCCGTCCGTCCCGAGCCTGCTTTATAACTACCTCCCCAAATCATGACTGTTTTATTATCGATAAAACCATCAAAATATTGCCAAAACTTACGGAATATCAGCTCTTTTTGATCTTCATTAATATGGATAACTGATTGTAATAGCGGCATGGCTAAGCTCTGCGCTTGACTTGATTGCTGCAGCTGAAGCAATTCAGTCGGAAGCGTATTGCCACCAAACCCCCAACCCGCTTGCAAGTAACTACTACCCACGCGCGCATCGAGTCCCATGATGTGGCTGACCCGCTGTATATCGACCTGATGACTGTCAGCCAAGCGCGACATCTCATTCATAAAGCTGACCCGCGTTGCGAGCATCGCCATGATACTACTACGCGCAAACTCTATGGTGGCAATATCGGCATGATGCGTCGCACGTGCATGCTGCATTAGTGGTTGCAGCATATTTAGATGGTGGCTACTGTTAGATGTTTTTTCACCGAGTAACCATAGTGACGGATTTAACATCGAGCTATAAGCGTCGCCGTCTTTTAAGAAAACGAACGGTAGATAATAGACCCAAGCACTCTGTAAACGTGTAGATAATGCTGCAACCGCGCCTAACTGTTTAATACCACTCATGATGAGCGGCAATGCTTGCTGATGACTATGATTAAAGGCGGTAATCCAGCTGTCTTCTAGCCATACTGAGCCAATACTGTCTAAAAACAGCCAATATAGCGCTACTGTTCTTTTCTCATCATTATCACTCGCCGCCTCATAACGCTTTATTAACTCATCAGCACTCTTTGGTAACGTATAGCTGATAATTTGTTGCTGCTGATCATACATTTGCCATAGTGCCTGCAAATGATGCTCAAAGCCATATTGATGTAGCTGCTGCGCCAATATCTCTTGGTCTGCGTATAAATGCACTTGCTGACCAAGACTTGCTAGTACGACAGCACTGGTCACCGCCTCAATACTATGACCGATAAGCACACAGACAGGTACGGTAGTAGCCGAATGGCTCAATGGTTTTGATTTAGTTCGGTGTGTATTTTTATTGATAGCATCAGCGGTCATGAATTTACCTTTAATGGTGATTGGCTTACTAGCTAAACATTAAGACAGCTTTTTAATGTGTTTTAGCAGCTGATTGGTTGAGGTATCGAATTGTGCTTTGCCCTCCTGCTGCATCGCCTCATGAACAGACTCTGCCATCTTCTTACCCATCTCAACGCCCCATTGATCAAATGGGTTGATATCCCAGATACTGGCCATGACATAAACTTTATGCTCATAAAGCGCGATTAACGCCCCTAAGCTATGCGGAGTAAGTTCATCAATCAGCAAGGTTGTAGAAGGCTGGTTGCCTCGGTAGTATTTATATTTGTCAGCATCACAAGCAATTTGACTATCCGTTTCAGCGATAGCAGCATTACCAAAAGCCAGTACACGGCTTTGAGCCAAACAATTGGCTAAAGACAGTTCATGCTGCTGCTGTAATGACGCATTGGTCGCTGTATCACTATAACGACGCACGCAGGCGATAAAATCACAAGAGACTTGCTGCGTTCCTTGATGTAAGAGCTGATAAAAAGCATGTTGGGCATTGGAGCCAATTTCACCCCACAAAATCGGACACGTATCGTAGTCTAGGCGATCGCCATGCAGCGTCACCGATTTACCGTTGCTCTCCATTTCAAGCTGGGTCAAATAGCTTGGCAAATACTCTAAACGCCCATCATAAGGTAGCACCGTATGAGCATTTACTTGTAAAAAGGTACTGTTCCAAACGGCAAGCAAACCTAATAATACGGGTAAATTTTCTGCAAAATCTGCTTGCGCGAAGTGCTCATCCATACTATGAGCGCCGGCTAATAAAGCTTTAAATCCATCGATACCGATACGAATGGCAATAGCAAGACCAATCGCCGACCATAAAGAAAAGCGACCGCCAACCCATTGCCAAAGCTGCAATTGATGCTCAGGGTGAATACCCCACGCGCTCATTTTCTCGCCATTGGCTGAAATACCGATAAAATGGCGACGTAATACGCTGTCCTCTGTACCCGCACGCAGTTTTGCAGTTGCAAGCAGCCATGACAGTGCTGTTTTGGCATTGGACAACGTATCAACGGTACCAAAAGACTTAGATGAGATAATAAATAAGGTAGTTTCAGGATTTAAGTGCTTGAGCAAATTATCAAGTTGTGTGCCGTCCATATTGGAGACGAAATGCACTTCAATATTCGTATCTGCCCATTCATCAAGCGCCGTAGTCGCCATCAGCGGCCCTAAATCAGACCCACCGACGCCGATATTAACTACATCGGTAATTGCCTTACCAGAAAATCCGCGCCATGTACCATTGCGTACCCGCTCGGATAATCTTGCTACCTGCGCCAAACTATGATGAACATCGGCGACGACATCTTGCGTACCAACTTGCAATTTCGCTGTCGCTGGTAAGCGCAGCGCCGTATGCAAGGCAGCACGCTCTTCACTGGTATTCACCATCGCGCCTTGCAGCAAGGATTTAATCCGGCCTGACAGTTCGCAACTATTCGCTAATCTTAACAGTGCGGATAATACCGTGTCGTCAATACACTGCTTGCTATAATCCATATATAACGCGCCAGCCTGCGTGCTAAAACGGCTCGTACGCTCAGTATCTTGAGTGAATAGTTTATCTAGCGACCACGGCTGTGCCGCTAACTGTTGTAGCTGCTGCCAGTACTTAGAATGACGCGCGCTGCTATAGCAATTATTGTCTTTTATATCGTTCATGCACTACTCTTCATCTGCTAATTGCTGCTGAGCGAAATAAATAAACGCCTGCATATAAGAGCGCATATCGCCTGCATCATAACTGGCACCGCGCATAGTCGTCACATTGACACCATATTGACTAATCAGAGCATCGATAGCATCGGTCAGTTGAATCTCACCGCCAACCGATGCCTTGGTATTTGCTAGATAATCAAAAATATGGTTGCTAAACACATAACGCCCTACCACTGCCAATCTAGAAGGAGCATCAGCTAAGTTGGGCTTTTCTACAAATCCCGCGACTTTAAAGCTGGTATTTACAACGGCTTTATTATCTACATCGCTCGCACCATTATAAGATTCGCTTAATTGAGCAATACCGTATTTATGTACATCTTCATCGGCGACTTTATCAACCAATATCTGTGAATGACCATCGCTGGCAAACTGATCAATCATAAAGGCTAAATTATCCACTGCCATGTCAGTAGTAAACGGGTCTAGCACCACATCGGGCAAGAGTACGGCAAAATCATTCGTACCTATAATTGGGCGCGCTGTAAGCACCGCATGCCCTAAACCTAAAGGTTTACCTTGGCGTATCATCGATACCGTCACATCGTCTGGTAGCCAGGTTAAGCTGTCGGCTAGCTCGTTTTTACCTTTTTGACGCAATTTGTTATCCAGCTCAGCATTGATATCGAAATAATTTTCAATGGCACTTTTTTGTGCATGACCAACCAACACAATATGCTTGATACCAGCAGCAATAGCTTCTTCAACGACATAATGAATCGAAGGACGATTGCCAAGTGGCAATAGTTCTTTCGGAACGGATTTAGACAATGGCAGCATACGCGTGCCAAAGCCTGCAACGGGGATAACGGCGTGAGTGATTTTTTTCATAGTATCTCAATTCATCAACACTTATAATTGTATAATCTATCTAATAAAATTCTTTAGGTCCAAGATAATTACTATATCCAGTACCGCCGGTAACCAATATCTTGTTTTTCATAATTGCTACATTTTAGTCGAAGAAAAGTTATTTTTAGAATAAAAAAAGACACCCCATTGTAGGGGTGCCTTAGTTTTTTTTCAACGATGTTTCGGTATTAGATTATCGATTAATACTTAAATTACCAACCGGTAACTTCTTTAAGCTTGTCACCGATTTTTGATGGATCGCGAGTATAAGCAATACCGGCGTCTTCAAAGGCTTTAAACTTCTCTTCAGCAGTACCTTGACCACCAGAGATAATCGCACCAGCATGACCCATACGCTTACCGGCAGGCGCAGTAACACCAGCGATATAACCAACCACTGGCTTAGTCACATGCTCTTTGATATAAGCAGCAGCTTCTTCTTCAGCAGTACCACCAATTTCACCGATTAGGATGATAGCTTCAGTTTGTGGGTCTTCTTGGAACAGCTTTAATGCGTCAATTTGATTCATACCAGGGATAGGATCGCCACCGATACCGATACAGGTTGACTGACCAAAGCCAAGCTTAGTCGTCTGTGCAACCGCTTCATAAGTCAAAGTACCAGAGCGTGAAATGATTCCCACTTTACCTGGCAGATGGATATGACCTGGCATGATGCCGATTTTGCACTGACCTGGAGTGATAACGCCCGGGCAGTTTGGACCAACCATACGTACACCGTCAGCTTCTTCGATATAGCGTTTGGCTTTTAGCATATCGATAGTCGGTACGCCTTCAGTGATGACAACGATCAATTTTACTCCAGCATCGACTGCCTCAACGATAGAATCTAGTACAAATGGAGCTGGTACGTAGATAACTGACGCGTCAGCTTGGGTAGCTTCCATCGCTTCCGCCATGGTGTTAAATACTGGCAGACCTAGGTGCGTTTGACCGCCTTTACCTGGAGTTACGCCGCCCACAACTTTGGTGCCGTATTCGATTGCTTGTTCAGAGTGGAATGTACCATTCTTACCGGTAAAACCTTGTACCAATACTTTGGTATCTTTATCAATTAATACACTCATTATTTTTTCCTTATTCGGTTGTCTTGCAATAGCAGGTTTCTCGCTCATCTGTCGTTAAATATTAACGATTAATGCTAACAATAAAAACTGCCATCACGCTTTGACTATAATGCTTAAGCGTTTGTTAAGCGCGTACTAATTAATACAATCGCGCTTATGTTAACGACTTATATTAAAGACTTAGGCTTTAACCGCATCGACAATTTTTTGCGCCGCATCTGCTAGGCCTTGGGCTGAAGTCAATTTCAGACCAGATTCTTCTAGAATCTGTAAGCCTAATTCAGCGTTATTACCTTCTAGACGTACAACTACTGGTACTTTTACGTCGACTTCTTTAACCGCAGCGATAATGGCTTCTGCAATCATGTCACAACGTACGATACCGCCAAAGATGTTGATTAGCACACCTTCAACACTGCTGTCTTCTAGAATAATTTTGAACGCTTCAACAACGCGATCTTTGGTTGCACCGCCGCCAACGTCCAAGAAGTTAGCAGGTTTGCCGCCATACAATTTGATGATGTCCATGGTCGCCATTGCAAGACCAGCACCGTTGACCATACAACCGATGTTACCTTCTAGCGCAACATAGTTTAGGTCAAACTCAGCCGCTTTTAGCTCACGCTCGTTTTCTTGCGTTTTGTCTTGTAGCGCAGCGATTTTAGGCAAACGAAATAGGGCGTTTGAGTCGATACCAATTTTGCCATCGACACAAACGATTTCGCCGTTTTCACGAACCGCTAATGGGTTGATCTCAAGCAAATCAATGTCGTTTTCAACGAATGCTTTATAAGCACCGCTCATTAATTTTACGAACTGGTTGATCTGTTTGCCTTCAAGACCCAGTTTAAATGCCACTTCACGTGCTTGATAAGGCATTAAACCAACTAATGGATCAACGCTTACTTTAAAGATTTTTTCTGGTGTCTCGTTTGCTACTTCTTCGATATCAACGCCGCCTTCGGTTGATGCCATGAAAGTCACGCGACGCGTAGAACGGTCAACAACTGCGCCAAGATATAACTCAGTTTGTACTGGGTACATATCTTCTGCAACCAATACAAAGTTTACTGGCTGGCCATCAGCGTCAGTCTGGAACGTAACCAGATTGGTACCGATAAGCTCTTCAGCAACTTGCTTAGCTTCTTCACGAGTTTTAACCAATTTAACACCGCCCGCTTTACCACGGCCACCAGCATGTACTTGCGCTTTAATAACCGCAATGTCTGTAGGCGTTTTATCAAAAGCAGCAGCAGCTTCGTCGCCGTTATGGGCGATGATGCCTTCTTGAATGGGCAAACCGTAGCTTTTTAATAGCTCTTTTGCTTGATACTCATGTAAATTCATTGATTGTATCCTTTATTTTTTACAATTAATAAAAAGTGAAATCAAGTGCATAGAAGAATATATCTGAGCACTTATGATGGTGGCGACCTTTATCTCAATAGTGATAGCGGTCGCGCCATCTGGTTAAACTTGATATTTACTTAAATTGTCTTAGCTTTAGTTTTCTTAGCTTTAATCGTCTTAATTTTAAAAACTACTTGCGCTTTTTACGCTGAATGGCGTGAATCGCGCGACCATCTGCAGAAAGAGCAGCTTCGTGAACCGCTTCAGAAATGGTTGGATGCGCAAACGTCATCAACTGCAAGTCTTCGATACTAGAAACAAACTCCATCGCAATCATACCTTGATGGACGATATCGCCAGCACCGGCAGAGATGGCATGCATACCTAATAGACGGTCTGTTTTAGCATCAGCAACGACTTTGATAGAGCCTTGTGCTTCACTTTGAGCAAGCGCACGACCATTAGCGGCTAGGTTAAATGAACCTGTTTTGACTTCATAACCTGCAGCTTCTGCTTCTTGCTCGGTCAAACCAACCCATGCGATTTCTGGATGGGTATAAATGACGTTAATGATCGTGTCATAGTTAACTTGTGCTTTTTCGCCATGAATGCGCTCAACCGCCATCATGCCTTCTTCCATTGCTTTATGCGCAAGCATAGGGCCACGGACCAAGTCACCGATAGCATAAACACCGTCAAGATTGGTTTTACATTGGTTATCGACATCGATTAGACCGCGTTCAGTCAAGGTGATACCGCTGTCTTCACCCAATAGTTTTTCAGAATAGGCACGGCGACCGACACAAACGATTAATTTATCAAAGCTCTCTTCGCTAGACTCACCTTTGGCTTCGCTAGTAACGACAACTTGATCGCCTTTCACTTCAGCATTGGTCACTTTGGTATCAACACGGATATCGAGACCTTGCTTTTTCAGCATTTTGCCTGCTTCTTTAGCGATGTCTTTGTCAGCTGCGGCTAAGAAACTTGGTAGTGCTTCATAAACAACCACTTCCGCGCCCAAACGACGCCATACTGAACCTAGCTCTAGACCGATAACGCCGGCACCAATCACGCCTAAACGTTTAGGAACTGAGGTGAAATCAAGCGCGCCAGTAGAGTCAACGATGCGATCACCATCAGTTTTTGCCACAGGAATATCAATAGGAACCGAACCTGCTGCAAGAATCACGTTTTTAGCCGTGATAATGGTTTCGCTATCGTCAGCAAGGGCAGTAAATTTAACTTTCTTATCCGCGCCTTTACCATCTTCCAACGTGCCCCAACCTTGAAGCCAGTCAACGCCATTACCTTTTAACAATGCCGCAACGCCGCCGGTCAATTGCTTAACGATGCCTTCTTTACGGGCAATCATTTGCTCGATATCGATAGCAACGTCGCTGGTGCTGATACCATGTTCAGCAAGGTCATGCTTAGTCGCTTCATAACGATGTGAGCTATCAAGCAAAGCTTTTGATGGGATACAACCGACGTTTAAACAAGTGCCGCCAAGTGCTGGCTCACCTTTATAAACGCGTTTTTCGATACAAGCAACGCTCATACCCAGTTGGCCTGCACGAATAGCGGCTTCATAACCACCAGGACCGCCGCCGATGACGACTAGATCATAATTGTCTTTCATAGTACGTTCCTATTTCTCAGTCTAATTTCATTTAGGATTTGAATGATGAATTAAGCTAATGATAGATAAATGGACATTTCATTCGGTCGTTAATACACGCTAAGAACAAAGTGTTATCTGCTATCAATAAACCACAATCACCCATTCCAAAGTTAAAAAGCTTGTATCAGTGGTTACCGATACAAGCTCATAGGCTTAAAGGTCTAATAGCAACATGGTTGGATCTTCCACCAACTCTTTAATAGTTACTAAGAACTGCACTGCCTCTTTACCATCAATCATACGGTGGTCATAAGAAAGTGCCAGGTACATCATTGGTAGAATTTCAACTTTACCATCGACTGCCATCGGGCGATCATTGATAGCATGCATACCTAAGATAGCGGTTTGCGGTGGATTCAAGATTGGCGTTGACATGAGTGAACCAAATACGCCGCCGTTTGAGATAGTGAATGTACCACCAGTCATCTCATCTAGACCAAGCTTACCTTTTTGTGCTTTACCGCCCAATTCACGAATCTTAGCTTCAACATCAGCCATGCTCATGCGATCGGCATCACGTAGTACAGGAACGACCAAACCACGATCCGAAGATACGGCAACACCGATATCATAGTAGCCATGATAAACGATATCATCACCATCTAGTGAGGCGTTAACCGCTGGGAAACGTTTCAATGCTTCAGTTGCCGCTTTCACAAACAACGACATAAAGCCTAGACGTACACCGTGACGCTTTTCAAACTGCTCTTTATACTTAGCACGCATGTCCATCAAAGGTTTCATGTTGACTTCGTTAAACGTGGTTAGCATCGCTGTTTCCTGAGAAGCAGCTAGCAGACGATTGGCGACTGTCTTACGTAGACGCGTCATTGGTACGCGTTTTTCAGTACGCTCACCCGTTGATTCAGCGACTGGACGACCGCTATCAGACTTGATAGAGCTATCAGCTTTCAGCGTTGGGTTCGCCATATCGGTTTTGGTCACACGACCACCGCGGCCACTGCCCTCGACTTCTTTAGGGTCAACGCCACTTTCTTTCGCTGCTTTACGTACAGCAGGGCTTTGATCTTTATGATCGGCTTCGTCTTTTTTATCTGTCGCTTGGACTGGCTCACCGCCATCTGTACCTTGCTTTGCTTGTACTGGCGCAGCTGGCTGGTCTGGATCAACTGCAGGAGCATCACCTTTATCTGCACTACCACTGGCACCTGCTTCAAATTCTGCGATTAACTCGTCAGACAAAACAGTATCGTCAACTCGCTTAACGATTTTAGTTACAACACCATTATCAGGTGCAACAACTTCTAATACCACTTTATCAGTTTCGATTTCAGCCAATAAATCATCACGGCTAACTTCTTGACCTTCAGTGACATGCCATTCCACGATAGTGCCGTCGGCAACCGATTCTGGAAACACGGGGGCTTTAATTTCAGCCATCGATATACTCCTTAGATGTTAATATTACTATTTATTATTAAGTCGTGATAAGCAGTCAGCACCATTCTAAATTGTCTTGCTGAAATGGTCATAACCGGTACGGACTGTTATCGCCTGATTCATGTATATTGAATAATCTGTTATGTAAACGAGTCGCTATTTAGACAGCTCATCCACACTGATGCCAAGGCCACCAGCAATCAAATCTTGTTGCTGCTTAACATGCAGTTTTGCCGAGCCTGTCGCTGGTGCTGCACTAGCAGGACGCGCCACTGGCTCCATGACTTTCGCCTTGGTTGGGTGCGGTACGACAATGCGGAACATATGCGGCGCTAAATAATACCAAGCACCTTGGTTCAACGGCTCTTCTTGCGTCCAAACGATCTCAGCCAAATTGCTATATTTCTCAATTTCAGCAATCAAACGTTTCTCTGGCAATGGATATAGCTGCTCAATACGCACAATCGCAACATGGTCAAGACCTAGCGCACGGCGCTGCTCTAGCAAGTCATAATAGACTTTACCGCCACATAGCACCATACGAGTCACGTTGTCCGGATTTTGCTGATCCATCTCTGGCAATACCGTTTCAAACTTACCGTTTGCCAATTCTTCAAGGTTTGACGTCGCCAATTTATGACGTAGCAAGCTCTTCGGCGACATAACGATCAACGGCTTACGAATCGGACGTACCGCTTGACGGCGTAGCGCATGATAGATTTGCGCTGGTGTCGTTGGCGTAATCACTTGCATGTTATCTTCAGCACATAGCTGCAAGAAGCGCTCAAGACGAGCAGATGAATGCTCAGGACCTTGACCTTCAAAGCCATGTGGTAACAGCATGGTTAAACCACAAACACGCTGCCATTTGGTTTCACCGCTCGAGATAAACTGGTCAATGACCACTTGCGCGCCGTTTACGAAATCACCGAACTGCGCTTCCCAAACGACAAGTGCATTTGGCACTGTGGTCGCATAACCATACTCAAATGCTAATACCGCTTCTTCTGATAGCAACGAGTTATAAGTGGCAAAGCGCGCTTGCTGCTCACTGATATGTGACAGTGGCACATACATGCTGCCGTCATTAACGTTATAGATTTCGCTATGACGATGCGAGAACGTACCACGACCGACATCTTCACCCGTAACACGTACCAACACTTTATCATTATCAACCAGTGACGCGTATGCTAGCGTCTCGGCAGCACCCCAGTTTAAAGGCTCTTTACCCGTTTGCATCGCTAAGCGTTGTTCGACCACTTTTTGTACTTGGCGTTGCAGTTTGTAGCCTTCTGGCATCTCTGCCATACGGCGACCATAACCTTTTAGGACTTCGATATCGACGCTGGTATCCCAGTCATCGACCAAGTCATGACCCAAATAAGGTTTCCAATCGACAAATAGCTCTTCGTTAGGCTGACTGACTAAAGAGTTGGCAACATAATCACCACGGTCTAAAGACTCACGGTATTCATCTTCTAAGCGAGCTTCATCTTCTTTACTCAGCAGACCCTCTTCAATCAGCTTTTGCGCATAGATAGTACGAGTCGTTGGTAATTTTTTAATCACCGCGTACATCAATGGCTGAGTTGCTGATGGCTCATCGGCTTCGTTATGGCCATTACGGCGATAGCAAAACAAGTCAATGATAATGTCTTTATCAAACTCATGACGGTAATCAAGCGCTAACTGAGCAGCAAATACTACTGACTCAGGATCATCACCGTTTACGTGTAAAATCGGTGCATGCACCATTTTTGCCACGTCAGTACAATACTCAGTCGAGCGCGCATCTTCTTGACGGCTAGTAGTAAAACCAACTTGGTTATTGATAACAATATGAACCGTACCACCCGTGGTATAAGCACGAGTCTGTGACATCTGAAAGGTTTCTTGTACCACGCCTTGGCCAGCAAAAGCGGCGTCACCATGGATAACGATTGGCAATACTGAATTACCAGTTTTATTGTCTTGTAATGGCTGATCGTTACGACGAACCTGGCGGGCACGTACCGACCCTTGCAGTACAGGTGCAACAATCTCAAGATGCGATGGGTTAAACGCCAATGCTAAATGCACCTCGCCACCTGGAGTCATAACGTTAGATGAAAAACCGTTATGGTATTTAACGTCGCCTGAGCCTTTTTCTGGCTGTACTTTACCATCGAATTCATCGAACAAATCGGCAGGGTTTTTACCCAAGATATTAACCAATAGGTTTAAGCGTCCACGGTGAGCCATACCAATGACCATCTCTTTGGTACCATAACCGCCAGCACGTTGGATGATTTCATTGATAGCAGGAATGAAGCTCTCGCCGCCTTCTAAACCAAAACGCTTAACGCCTGTATATTTACGAGCCAAGTATTTCTCTAAGCCTTCAGCAGCAGTCAAACGCTCAAGAATTGATAAACGTTTTTCTTCATCAAACTTGATGTAACCTAGGTTGGTCTCTAGGTACTGTTCCATCCAGCGTTTTTCTGTGCTGGTGGTGACGTGCATGTACTCGATACCCATGTAGCGGCAATAAACGCGCTCCATGATTTCGATAATTTCACGTAATGTCGCTTCATCCTTACCAATATTTAAATCATTGGTTGGGAATACCGTATCAAGGTCAGCTTCTGACAGGTTGTGATAAGCAAGGGTTAAATCTTCCACTTCTGCACGTGGATGTAGATCTAAGGGATCAAGCTTAGCGCGGCGGTGACCACGGCGACGGTAGGCTGAAATCAGTTGCTGCACGCCCATTTGTTTCGGGTCAGCACAGTTACCTGGATCGTTAGCCGTTGCGCCAGACGTATCAGTACTTACTTTATTAGCAGTCTGATTACGTGCTAATAATAAGAACTGGTCTTTAATCGCATTATGCGCGGCATCGTTTGGTGATTTGTATTGTTCAAAATACGCTTGCCAATCGCTATCAACGCTACTAGGATCTTCTAGGTATTGCTCATAGAGCGCTTCGATGTAACTGGCATTATCAGCGGCCAGTTCAGTATGATCTACGCTCGCTGCTTCTTTAGTTATACTATTCATAATAATCGTCTATTTGATAGATAAATGAATGGAATCGTGCTTATTATTGTGTCATTCGTTGTAGATTGGCGATATTTACCATCAGTTTTTAATACTAATAACCGTTGATATTAAAAGCTATCTAACGATAAAAAATCCTGATTGCAATACCAATCATACAATTACAATTATTTGTGAACGGCCGGTTTTCTTAATCGTCTCGTTTCACAACATTAATTTATATATAATGCTTTCAGCTATAACCAAATTATTAATGACAAGGTTTTTAGCGCCGCATTTTTCTTTCAGTTAGCCTATCAATTGGCTATTTTTACTGAAATGTCTTCCTATGGTAGAAAATTGGCGTATATTCCGCCAAACATACATTGCCATACAGAATAACATGCCTACCCTACGCACCATAGTTTGTTTGTTCAATACTAGGTATTTACGTAATGAATATCTATTATCATTTTTCGCAACTTTGTTGTTGAAATCCCGTGTTCTTTGCAATACCCTCGTTGCCGGAAAATTTAGTCTCTGCAATACTAGGGCTCTACAACACTAAACAATATTACCATATTCAATTATATAGGGAGACGCGCGATATAGCATGTCTTCTTACATACAAGCAACGTATTGTTAATACAGCCTTACTTACCCTCACGGGTTTGCCACTGCCCCTCAACAATACCGCTCACGATATCAATATGGTCGTGTTAATAAGAAAAACAATGGCTGATAATTTAAAAAAGTCGCTAACTGCTGATATTTTTTAATAAAAAACACCACCTAATCATAGGTGGTGTTTTTGATGGCGCTATTATAAAGCTAATTGACCATAAAAGGTAGGCTAACCTGCATGATCAAGCAGTAAATTACGTAGATGACCAATCGCTTTGGTTGGATTCAAACCTTTTGGACATACCGAAACACAGTTCATAATACCGCGGCAACGGAACAAGCTGAAAGGATCGTCTAGACGTGCTAAACGTGCACGAGTGTCGGTATCACGGCTGTCAGAAACGAAACGGTTGGCATTCAATAGTGCTGCTGGACCTAAGAACTTATCAGGGTTCCACCAGAACGATGGGCAGCTGGTTGAACAGCATGCACATAGAATACACTCATACAAACCGTTGAGTTTTTCACGTTGCTCAGGTGACTGCAAACGCTCTGTTGCTGGCGCTGGCTGGTCATTGATCAAGAACGGATGAACTTTTTCGTACTGCTCATAGAACTGGTTCATGTCGACAACCAAGTCACGAACAACTGGTAAACCTGGTAATGGACGAACCGTTACTTTTTCAGGCAAGGTATTCATGTTGATTAGACATGCTAAACCATTTTTACCATTGATATTCATGCCGTCAGAACCGCAAATACCTTCACGGCATGAGCGACGGAAGGTTAGGGTTTCATCTTCCTTTTTTAAGCGTAATAACACGTCAAGCAACATACGATCTGAGTCTAACAACTCAACCGTATAGGTTTGCATGCGCGGCGCTGCGTCCACATCAGGATCGTAGCGATAGATTTCGATGGTGCGAGTACCTCGGCTCATAATGCTAAACTCCACACGTAGATGATGGCGGGCTGACAAACCTTACAACTTAAGGATTGTAAATTATCAGCGCGGCGATTTTAAATCTTAGCGCTAATAACGATCTGTCGCTGGCGGTCACCTTTTAATAGATTAATAAAGGATAAAACGTTTGTACTGTTCGTAAAAATCAAGCGTACCCAATCTAAATTAATAGACGCGGACTTTTGGCTCGATATAATCGACGGTCAATGGCACTTTACGAACTGGCTTATAGATAATTTTATTGCCTTCAGAATACCATAAGGTATGCTTCATCCAATCGTTATCGTTACGGCCGTTTGGTGCGTATTCATCATCTTCAGGACGATCATAGTCAGATACACTGTGCGCACCGCGACTTTCGTGACGCTTAGCCGCTGATATCATCGTTGCTTTTGCCACTTCATACAAGTTAGCAACTTCGAACGCTTCAATACGTGCGGTGTTAAAGACTTGTGATTTATCCGCCAAATGGATTTGGTCGATTTTTTCACCAAGCGCTAAGATTTTCTCAACGCCTTCGTCCATCATCGCTTGCGTACGGAATACGCTGGCATGCGTTTGCATGGTTGCACGAATCTCGTCAGCGACATCTTGCGCATTATAGCCCGAGGTTGATTGTTGCAGTTTGTCTAAGCGACGCACGGTAAAATCAAGAACACGTGGATCTAATGGCTTGTAGTTGTGATCAGCATGATGGAATTCATCAACGATATGCTTACCAGCAGCGCGACCAAAGACCAATAAATCAAGCAATGAATTGGTACCTAAACGGTTGGCACCGTGAACACTCACGCACGCACATTCGCCAATGGCATAAAGACCTTTAACCACGTTGCCTTTAGCATATAAACCGTCTTCATCGGTACCCGCTTCTAGATCCGGAACAATCACCTGACCATGGATAGTCGTTGGAATACCGCCCATCATATAGTGAATGGTTGGGATAACTGGAATTGGCTCTTTCGTGATATCAACGTTAGCAAAGTTTTTACCAATCTCGAATACTGATGGCAGACGCTTCATAATGGTTTCAACGCCTAAATGCGTCATATCCATCACGATATGGTCAGCATTTGGACCACAACCACGACCTTCTTTGATTTCTTGGTCCATAGAACGAGAAACCAAATCACGTGGTGCCAAGTCTTTCACGGTTGGCGCATAACGCTCCATAAAGGCTTCGCCATCTTTATTACGTAAGATTGCGCCTTCACCGCGGCAACCTTCGGTTAATAGTACGCCGGCACCATGAACGCCCGTTGGGTGGAACTGCCAGAATTCCATGTCTTGTAATGGAATACCTGCACGAACTGCCATGCCAATACCGTCACCAGTATTGATATAAGCGTTGGTAGATGCCGCAAAGATACGACCAGCACCACCTGTCGCTAGGACAGTGATTGGCGATTGGAATACCGCAACAGTACCAGTTTCTTGTTCAATCGCGATAACGCCATTGATATTACCAGCGTCATCTTTGATCAAATCAAGCGCAATCCACTCGATAAAGAATTCAGTACCTTGCTGTAGGTTTTTTTGATATAGCGTATGTAGTAGCGCGTGACCAGTACGGTCAGCAGCAGCACAAGCACGCTGTACGGCTTTTTCGCCATAGTTTGAGGTATGACCACCGAATGGGCGCTGATAAATCGTGCCATCTTCGTTACGATCAAACGGCATACCCATGTGCTCAAGCTCATACACCACTTTTGGCGCTTCACGGCACATGTATTCAATCGCGTCTTGGTCACCCAACCAATCTGACCCTTTAACGGTGTCATAAAAGTGGAAATGCCAGTTATCATTGCTCATGTTACCCAAACTTGCACCGATACCACCTTGAGCAGCAACCGTGTGCGAACGGGTTGGGAATACTTTGGTCAAGACTGCAACCTTCATGCCCGCTTCCGCTAAATGCAATGAAGCACGCATACCTGAGCCGCCGCCACCAACGATGACCGCGTCGTAGTTCAGGGTTTTAATATTACTAATGGTATTATCTTGTCTAGTTGCCATTACGGTTTTCCTAATGCCTGTTAATGCTTAGAAGTAAATAAAAAGGTTGGTCTGTATCTTATTGTGCGCTAACGCTAGCAAGCTTTTGCTGCAACGCTACTGACAATAATCAAAATACAATACAAACAGCCTTCAACCACTTAATTTGCATATCTATCGTTATATTGGGCTTGCTCACTTTTTCACAGCTTTTTCTATTAAATAAGCGTCATTTACCGTATCAGTAATCGTGAATTCAGTGTGCACCCAACGCTATGATTAGCTATGACTATTTTGGCTACTAACGGATTTATTATCGCCTGAGCACTTTAAAGTACGTTGTTTAAAATAAACGCTTTTAAATAAGCGAATCATCGCCAATGCTGTCAGGTTCGTCCGTTGTTATTAAATATTCGATTTATAAAAATTAAATGAATCAATATCTAAACGTATGATTAATGGTTAAACCGCAACAACACCGAAGCCGTTACCCCAAAAAATCATAATGCCCCAAAATAGGAAAACTAAAATAGCGATAATCATTAATGACTGTAGCACTAAACGTAGACCTGCTGCGCTTGAGCCCAGTTTGCCAGTGGTAATATAGTCAGTAAATACCGTCCACATACCAACCCACGCATGACCAGCCAACGCCAAAACGGCTAATAAGCTGAACAGACGCATCGGTAAACTGGTCATAAATTCTGACCATTCAACGAAGCTTACATTGCCATGAGTTAAGAAGAAGCCCAGTAATACCACACTGTATACGGCTAAAACCACACCACTGATACGCTGAATAATCCAATCACGTGAACCTGAACCAGTTAGACCAGTAGCGCTTTTGATTCCTGAATCATTTTTCATTAGAACATCACCCATACAAATGACGCGACAATTAAGATTGCTGCAATTACAAAGCTAATCATAGAAGCGGCACGGCCAGATTTTAGCTCCTCATTCATGCCCATATCAGCAAATAAATGCTTGATACCCATCACAAAGTGATAAGCGATGGTGGCGACAAAAATCCACGCCAAAAAGCGAACAAGGACATTGTCAAATATGGCTTCAAAACTCTCAGGCGATGCCAAAGAATTCTGTAATATCCATAACATGACAGGAATAAGTAGAAATAAAATAATGCCAGAGATACGATGCAAGATTGAAGCTATCGCAATCGGTGAGCGATTAACGCTAATCACTTGGCTTAAGGGCAGATCAATAGGTCGGTTGCTTTTCACAGCGGGCATCCTTTTTGCGGTTATACTCCTGTATCTGCTATCAACGCTTGGTACAAATACACTTCTATAAGCGGCGAGCAACACATGAGATGAATAAGGTAAGGAAGGGCTAGCTGACGTTGCTTCATTTGCGCTAAATTTGATAGATAGATTTTATATAGGAGATAAGCTTTCTATATATTTTTTCTATGAGACCTTTTTCTATAAGACTTTTATAGATTTATATAAGGATTCTATAGACGGCTCAACCTCGCTCGTGGAACGGATAATCGCTACCAATAACAAGCTGTCTACGTGTTTTGTAATAGTAAGCACGCAGCATGGGATCAATCGATTAACTATTCTATTTTTACTGCTTGCCATCAACAAAAAAAGATAACGCCAGAGTGTCATCTCTATATTATCATTTTTTATTAAGGTAAACTTCACTGTTGGATATCTAAAAATAGAACAGTTAACAAGAATATTTAAGCGATAAGCCAGGTTTTGGTCTATAAAGCGAACGTCCAATCATAACCAATCAGCAGTAAAGCTAGGCTTTATCAGCGGCTCGATTACGATGAGCTATCAATTTACGCAAAGCTAGTGCCAGTTAAATCCCTCTAATTATAAAATGACTGGCCGCTAATTACAAATTTATCCCCTAAATAGTGGTTATTAGAGATTAATTAACAAAAAGCTGGCTATTAGTAAGATGAATTCATTAGTATTACTCAATCAAAATAATTCGTAGCACTAAGCCAATTTGTCGGTTACGCATACTCTGTCTGTTATATAGTATAGCGCCTTATAGATTAAAATGGTTTATCTTAGTAAAAACACTGTAATATTATAATGTTAATGATAATCATTACTTTAATATTAGCATGGTGCTTTACAGCCAAATTACTAAGCAGACATATTTTGATACAAAGTTTACAGTCGCTAATGATGACTACAGCACCCTTATTACAGACATTACTGCTAAAAGTCTTTTCAAAACTTAGCTAATAACTGCTAATATAGCCTGCATCTTAAATGGGTTAAATTTATTTGACCGTTTGACTAGTGACGACGCGAGGGTGTGCGTCGATATATTTTTATTCTAACAAGTTAAAAACAATGGAGAGCAATTTATGGCTGACAACAATGCCAAATTAACCGTAAATGGTGAAGAATACGAACTTCCTATTATTGAAGGTACTCTAGGGCGCCCAGTTATCGATATTGCTGCTCTACAAGATTCAGGTTTTTGGTCTTATGACCCTGGTTTCAAAGTAACGGCTCCGGTTGAATCAAAGATTACTTATATTGATGGCGGTAAAGGTGAGCTGTTGCATCGCGGTTACTCTATTGATGAGTTAGCGAACAATGCAGAATACCTAGAAGTAGCTTATGCCTTGATTCATGGCGATTTGCCAAATAGCGAGCAAAAAGCAGATTTCTACGAAAAAATCCGTAAGCATACTGGTGTTCATGACCAATTGCGTAAATTCTTTGAAGGCTTCCGCCGTGATGCCCATCCTATGGCTATCATGGTTGGTGTCGTTGGTGCTTTATCAGCGTTCTATCATGAAAATCTTGATGTAAGCAATGAAGAGCATCGTGAAATCACCGCTATTCGCCTAATCGCTAAAATGCCAACGCTTGCAGCCATGAGTTATAAATACTCACAAGGCGAACCGTTCATGTATCCACGTAATGATTTCAATTATGCAGAAAACTTCTTATACATGATGTTTGCAACGCCTGCTGATGTTGATTACAAAACCAATGACGTTATCACCCGTGCAATGGATAAAATCTTTACTTTGCATGCTGATCACGAACAAAACGCTTCAACGTCTACCGTACGTCTAGCGGGTTCTACTGGCGCGAATCCTTACGCTTGTATCGCTGCTGGTATTGCGGCCCTTTGGGGACCATCGCATGGCGGCGCCAATGAAGCCGTACTTGAGATGTTAGATGAAATCGGTTCGGTAGAAAACGTTCCAGAATTTATGGAAAAAGTGAAAAGCCGTGAAGTGAAACTGATGGGCTTTGGTCACCGTGTTTACAAAAACTTTGACCCACGTGCACAAGTGATGAAAGAGACTTGTGACGAAGTACTAGGCGCATTAGGTATCAATGATCCTAAGCTTGAACTTGCTATGGCACTTGAGAAAATCGCTTTAGAAGACCCGTTCTTCGTTGAGCGTAACTTGTATCCAAACGTTGATTTTTACTCTGGAATTATCCTTAAAGCCATCGGTATCCCAACGTCAATGTTTACTGTTATCTTCTCACTAGCGCGTACTTCTGGTTGGATCAGCCATTGGTTAGAGATGCACAGCGCCCCGTTCAAAATCGGTCGCCCACGTCAGTTATACACTGGTGAGACGCATCGCAAATTCGTTAAAGTTGAAGACCGCAAATAGTCAGTCTTTTGTTTTAGAATTATAAAAATTAGACAGATAAAAATCCCGCTCTCGTAGCGGGATTTTTATGGTTTATATTTAGTAGGATTAATACAGCAATCAGCGGTAATCTTCTAAATTTTTACTGAAACTCTTTTAACGTCTGCTCGTATTTGGCAATTTGCTCGTCATAGTCTTGAATGGTTTCATTAAATTTCGCCATCAGCCTTTCAAATTCTTGCTGCTGATTGATTTTCATCTGCTGCATATCAATGACTTGCTGGGCTTCTATTTGCTCCCAAACTTGATGCTGAATAATCAAACGTGCCAGCGCTGGGCTTTTTGCACTCAATCGACCAGCGATTTCTGCATGTTCAAATACCTGCGGCACCAATGTCGCGATATTAATTAGAGTATCAACATCTTCCGCACTAAGCGGCGTGGTCACAGGCTGATAAAGGGCTTCCATCGCTTGTTGATAGCTTTCTATAATCTGCTTATCTGTCAACATCACCGGTTTACGCGGCTCAAGGCTAATACGCTTGAGTACGGTTAAATCGCGCTCGCCAACCTCTGTACTAGTATTGATATCAGAATTACTGTTAGCACCAGAGTCACCATTACTATCGGCCGTGGTGACTGCTGCTGAATCCGTGATAGCTGGTTTTGCTATTTGCTCAGACGTTGCATTAGTTGAAACTGTGCTAGTCGGACTATTTTCAGTCGCTAGAGCATCAGTTGCAGCACTATCAGGCAACAAATCATTGTCACTGTCTGATGCATCTGCGGCTTGTAGCGATTCATATTCTGCTTGCAAGCGCTGCTGTAGCCCTTTCGCTTGTGCAAGATACAAAGGCTGGAACTGCTCTATACGAGCAGCAGCCGAATCGCTTTTGCGCATAGGCTGACTGTCTTCCGCAGTCGTTTGCTCGCTGGTTTGGTTGGTATCAGATACTGGCTCTTCTGTTTGCTGCTGACAACCGCTCAATAACAATACGCCAGTCAATGCTGCCGCAAGCAATGTCGGTATTTTATACGGGCGAATCATGGCTTTATTTATCACGGATTTATTTAGCATCGTTTTATTGTTAGAGCGATGATGAGTGTCAGTGTCAGATTTTACTGATGAAATTTTAAACATCCGAATTTATATCCTTATTAAAAGCAGAAAGAGTAAAAGCCAACGTGATAACACCATCCATGACTGATAATTTTTTTAGCAAAATTATTGAATTAATTGAGTGATAAAGTCTCAGTTTTTTCATTACCAGATTTTTTATTATAATTGCTGTTGGTACTCTCTATATTTATTTTGTTTATATATTGACTGTCTATAATGAAAGAAAGCTTAAGCCATCATATAAATATTCGAACATAATAGAAAGATTAAACTTTAAACGAGCTGTAACTGTCACGGGTATCATGATTGCTATTGAGCATTTGTTCCTTTAAAAATGGAACACAAGTTTCAAAGTCACGACAGTCGTGACCATGATGGCGACGGACAAAATAGTCTTGCACCATACGTGCTTGTTGTTCGATTCCATAGTTAAAAAAGGACTTACCTGCCTCAAATACATATTCATAACGGCGATTCATGATAGCGCCGCGTACGACTTTAAGACCTTGCTGCAATTGCCAAACGTGGGTCAATTCATGGATAAGCCAGCTTTGCTTGCCCAAGGAACATTGGCTAAAATCCTTAACCCAGTCGACTGGGTGGAAATAAATATTGCCATTAGGACTGACAGCATAATGCTTTAGTACCCACCACGCGGTCTTAAGCTGCACATCATCAAGCTTAAGACAGTCACCGAACACTGAGCGTGCCAGCGCTATCTCTCCCTCAGTCAGCTGACGTGACTGTTGCTTTGAGCCTTTAGCAGCTATAGAGTGCTTAAATAAGCGCTTGAAAGTCGATTGCAACCTCATTACTGTCTTACCTTATAGTCGAATAACTGAGCATGTATAGATACTATTTTATAAGTACGATTTTTATAGAACTATTAAGCCTTTAATAAGGGTAAAAACTTAAAAAATAAAGCCTCTAAGACATAAGCTGTACACTTAATTGACTTTTATTAACGTAAATCTGCGTTAGCCTAGCTAGAACGAAATGAGTCATTGTTTTTAGCGTTAAGCTTAAAACGAAGACACTACCTCATAAGAATTGAAAATATTTAATTGATAATAGAGACCTTTATGCCACCTAATTTTCATGCCGATACTCCCCTTGCTCAGCGTATGCGCCCCGCGACCCTTGATGCTATCATCGGTCAAGAGCACTTATTAGCAGCGGGTGCACCTTTACGGCGCTTGGTCGAACAAGGACATTTGCCGTCGATTATTCTTCATGGCGAAGCGGGCATCGGCAAAACCACCATCGCGATGCTATTGGCTGATGCCGTTGGGCGACCCTTTCACGCCCTATCAGCACTGAATACGGGCGTTAAGCAATTACGTGAAGTGTTAGATACCAAAGATTCGCTAAGCTTTGAGTCGCCTGTGGTCTTTATTGATGAGATTCATCGCTTTAATAAAGCCCAGCAAGATGCATTACTTGGTGCGGTAGAATCGGGTGACATTACTTTGATTGGCGCGACAACCGAGAATCCGTCGTTCAGTGTTAATAACGCCCTGCTATCGCGTTGCCAAGTCTATCGTTTAGAGCCGCTAACGCCTGAGCAAATAAGTACGGTATTACAGCGCGCACTTTTAGAAGATAATATTCTAAAAACTCTAACAGTTGATTTACAGGCGCAACAGACGATTAGCCAATTGGCGCACGGTGATGCCAGAAAAGCGCTGAATTTATTAGAGCTTGCCATTCAAACGGCGGATGCTAAGCAATCACCATTAATTATCGATGATGAATTGGTGGCTCGTGTCGCTCAGACGGCTCTAGTCCGCTATGATAAAGATGGCGAGCAGCATTATGATATTATCTCTGCCATGATAAAATCTGTCCGTGGCTCCGACCCTGATGCAGCTTTGTATTGGATGGCGCGGATGCTCGTTGGCGGTGAGCCTGCTGATTTTATCGCACGGCGCTTGGTTATTTTAGCCAGTGAAGACATTGGGAATGCCAACCCTAACGCCCTACTCCTTGCGGATGCCGCTTTGCGTAGCGTGCAATCCATCGGTATGCCAGAAGCACGTATTATACTGGGGCAAGTGGTGGTGTATCTTGCGACCAGCGCCAAAAGTAATAGCACGTATAAAGCCATTAATGCGGCGATGGTGTTGGCAGAGAAAGACGCCTCGCCTGTGCCGCTACATTTACGTAATGGCGTGACTAAATTGATGCGCAATCAAGGTTACGGCGAAGGTTATGCTTATCCACACGATTATCCCAATCACTATTATCCGCAAAGCTATTTGCCCGATAATTTAGTCGGGACCAGTTTTTATAAATTCGCTGACAATCAACGAGAGCAACACAGTAAGCAGTTTATGGACTGGCTAAAGAGCCAAGCGGCCAGTAACCAATAATGGCTATCCGTCTGCATTGTTGATAATACTTATGATTATTTTTAACCTATTAACTGACATATCGGGAAGATGACGCAGCACGCTAGGGTGAAAAGCGTTAAAATGTCCTCATAATGATATATACAAACCAGTTGCTCGGAAAAACTTTAAAGCATATTGCTTCTGTTTATATGGCTCTTATCAATGCTTGCTGTGCTTTACCGCAACAGTGTTTTTATCAATCTACTGCTACAATAGGCAGATAATGATTTATATCCCCAATTAAACCTACCTATAAATAATAAAATATTGAGACTTCCTATGAGTTTAAATACGATTCCTGAGATTATCGAAGATATTCGTGCTGGAAAAATGGTCATCTTAATGGATGATGAAGATCGCGAAAACGAAGGTGATATCATTATGGCAGCGACCCATATTCGCCCTGATGATATTAACTTTATGATTACCCATGCTCGTGGTTTGGTTTGCTTGACCTTGTCAGAAGCACGTTGCCAGCAGCTAGCATTGCCACTGATGTCAGATCGCAATGAAGCTAAATTTAGTACCAACTTTACCGTTTCTATTGAAGCCGCTGAAGGTGTGACGACTGGTATTTCTGCCGCTGATCGTGCGCGTACTATCCAAGCTGCGGTTTCCTCTTCAGCAAAACCAGAAGATATCGTGCAGCCTGGACATATTTTCCCAATCATGGCTCAAAATGGCGGCGTCCTTCATCGTGCCGGTCATACCGAAGCCGGTTGTGATTTGGCTCGCTTAGCAGGTTTGGAGCCAGCAGCAGTTATCGTTGAAATCATCAATGATGACGGGACGATGGCACGTCGTGATGATCTAGAAATATTTGCCAAAGAGCATGGTCTGAAGATTGGTACGATTGCTGATCTGATTAACTACCGCATTGCCAATGAGCAAACGGTCGAAGAAATTGAATCACATCCGTTTGAGACAGAATATGGTACTTTTACCCTGCATCGTTTCCGCGAGTTTGGTGCTGACGAAACTCATTTGGCTTTAGTAAAAGGTGATGTGAGCGAAGGCATCAGTACCGTTCGTGTACATGGCTTCCATCCATTACGTGACTTATTTGCAGCGAAAAATGATGCAACTGGTCGTAGTGGCTGGAGTGTACGTTCAGCGCTAGAAGAAATACAAGATTCAGAACGCGGCGTGCTCGTTTGGATTGGCAACCATCAACCGATTGATTTAGGAGATGCGCTCGATAAAGCTGCTGAAAATCAATCAATCTCAACCATTGCTCAGCAGCCGTATCGCAGCATTGGGGTTGGCGCACAGATTTTACGCCATTTAGGGGTTCGTGATATGCGCTTACTGTCATCACCGATGAAGTTTTATGCGTTGTCAGGCTTTGATTTGAACGTTGTTGATTTTGTTTACGCACCTAAGCAAAAATAAAGACTAATAGTAAAATTAAGCAGTAGAAAGAGAACAAAAAAGGCACGCTAAATTATTAGCGTGCCTTTTTTTATGGTTTTTTATTAATGAGTTTTATCTTATCAGTATCATTCTAGCAGTATTTATAACTTACTAAATAAACTCTCTTTTAAAATTCGGGCGTATGACCGACTGCTTTTTCCAGCGCCAACAAGCGCTCACGCTCCTCGAATGTCCATGGCAACTTAGTTTTACCATCGCTCTCTAAGCGTACTATCACTGCTTCAGCAGTAGCGACCACAGCTTGCTGAGCAGTGCTATAGTAGCTATATTCGATTACTATGCTGGTATTACCCAAACGCTGACAACGCACGCCCAATAATAAAGTATCAGGATATACGACTGGGTGCAAATACTGACAGCTAGACTGAGCGAGGACTGTCACCATACTGCCATCAAACATGCCGAGCGCCTGCAAATAGCCAATCCGTGCTGACTCCGCGTAACGATAAAACACCACATTATTTAGATGGTTAAAGGCATCCATCTCGCCCCAATGGATTGGCTGGTGATGGATAATTGGATAATGCGCCAACTCATCAGGGTGACGGTTATCTAAGCTAGTATTCGTTAAATATGAGGTTTGATTCAGGCTATCCATTATTTGATTTCTCTTATTATTGCTCTTATTTTTATAATTATGAACTTTTAAAACAGCGGTATGTACTTAGCGCTTAGGCTTATCCAAAATTTGCTTGGTTAATAATGGCGTTGGTTTTGGCGCATTGGCAATCAGTCGATCCAACCAGTCTATAACCTCGGTAATGTCGTTAGGAGACGATTTTGTTTGAACCTTACCATTGTTAGAGGTTTCACTATTCGCTGTTTGAGAAGTTTTATTATTGTTAGGTTTTTTTGATGCTGATGACTGTGTCACTAGTGTTTGTAGCTGTTTACGCGCTTGACGCAGATAGCCGACCAGCTGCTCTTGTTCACGCATATTGCTTGCTTGAGTGGCGAGATTCAACGTCATAATAACTTCGTGAATCATGAGCTGCCGGCGCGTTAAGCTCATATTATTATCGGGAATTTTAGTCGAGTCAGTTGCATTAGTAGGACGCTCACGTTCGTAACTGTGCAAAAACTCTTGAATATTTTGAATGGCTATATTTTGTAGCTGCCACGGACTCGGCTGCGAGCTTCTTGCCTGCAAGCGTTCAATATCCTTTGCCAAGCTTTGTTTAATCACCACGGTTAGCGCTGGGGCAATCTCATTACTGCTTTGAGACAATTGCCAATGCAGGCCACGCAATAATTCAATCGCCGCACTCTCGTTATTGTCTGCCAATAATCTATCAGCCGCTTGTATTTGAATACGCAATAAATCGAGCTGATTTTGAGCTTGACTACTAGCGGCAGTCCGTGGTGCCGGCAAGGTTTGCTGACTCATCGCAAAGATGCGATCATCCATCTCATTGAGGCGACTGACGACTTGCTCATTGCTTTGCAAACGCTCATTGACATTATGCTCAAAACGCTGCTGACTGATATAAAGCCAGAGTAAAGCGGCGATAAGCAATAAAATCATTAGCCATTGCAGGCGCACCAAAAACATATTTGCTTGCCGGCGCTGCTGAATAGCAGAAGGTTCCTGAGATAATGATTCAGTATTAATGGACATAAGGCAGCACCGTTGGTGATTGATAATTTTTAAGCAAATATAAAATAAGTAGATTAAAAAAATAAAGCGTTTTTTACATTGAATCAACTATAGGCGAACGGATTGCCGCAAGGATAGTAGCTGGCGCTAAATCTTCCACACGCCTATAACTCAACTGCTGGCGAGCGACCATATTGGCTAAGCGCTCGCCTAATACCACATACGCAAAATCGGTGAGCTGCAGCTCTGGGTGGGCGGGCTTATCCATACTTGATTTTGACTCTACAACCTTTGCAGCAACTGCCTTAACAATAGCTTCCCAATGCTCAAAAGCCGTGCCGCTACTGACAATAACGATGGGCTTTGGCTGTGCTACTGAGGTTGTCTGCTGCAAAGACTGTTGCGTAAGAAACTGTGCGTGCCATTGCTCATACTGTGCCATAGCGCCGGCAGGCATGATGCGCTCATACCAAGCGATGCTATCTATGTGCACGCCGCGTGCCTGTAGCGTATCAACCAATAGTCGCCGTCCACCGAGCCCGCGCCATACCAAGAGCTTATCGCCTGCTTGGAGACTTTCAATTTCAGGCATAGCTAACATACCTTCATTATTGGCAATTAACGGCTGCAATACTTGATAGCTTGCTATATCTAATTTGCAGTCATTTAATACCGCCGCAGTCGCTTCTCCAACTGCAATCAGATGGCTCGGGGCTTTTACATTTTTAAGATCTGATTCTTTATGCTCACTAACATTTCTCTCAGATTTCTGAGCTTGGCGTTCATTTTCAAGCGCTTGCCAAACAGCCAATCCTGAAGCGGCGGCAGTTGGGCTAACAATGACGAGTGCTTGATAATCACCCGCAAACCATTGACGCATCAGTCCCATATCCTGCTCGGTAGTTGCGCGCGATTCTAGTGTCAACATTGGCATGTCAATCACCGACATTCCTGCCGCTTGTAAATGCTGGGTCAACGGTGCCGCACGCTCAACTGGGCGCGTATTAATGACGACTTGCGGCAGCAATGATGGCTTATCAAAGGGTTGATGGGAATCCGTAGATTTTGGTGATGACCAAGACATAAACATACCGTAATAAAAGGCTCAAGAAGGAAGCTTAATCATATAGCCACCTGAGCGACGGCGCTATGATTAAGTGGATAACGAGAGTACATTATGATGCAACTTAAAGGGGACTCATTTTAAGCATGCGTCAATTTCAATATGATTTAACCTAAACATTATTTAGGATTATAAATGGCTGATAAAATATCACCCGCACCAATTTCTAGTAGCATCTCAGCGACTTCAATACCTAGTTGATTGGCTTGCGCTTCTTGCTCAGCTTGGCTGCCTGTTAGAGTCAGACGTTTTTCAACTTTGAGCAGCTCGCTACCGTCTTCTTGACCGACGCGACCGCGTAGCCACAAGCTATCACCAGCATCATTATTGCCGTTTTGGCCATTGTTTTTGCTATTGCTATCTTTGTCTGCATCAGCCATTTGTAACACCGCATAAGCAGCAATAGGTACTTGGCAGCCACCTTGTAAATGACGGTTCAATGCGCGCTCAGCGATGAGGCGGATACGGGCTTTGTCATCATTTAAGGGCGCTAGTAATTTTAAAACCTCATCATCACCCTCACGGCATTCAATCGCCAGTGCGCCTTGTCCAACCGCTGGCAAGCAAATATCAATATCTAGCTCACTGCGAATACGCTCATCGAGCTCAATGCGCTGTAAACCGCTGGTTGCCAAAATAATAGCATCATACTCGCCAGCATCGAGCTTTCCTAAGCGCGTACCGACGTTGCCGCGTAGAGTTTTGATTTGCAAATCGGGACGATAGGCTTTAATTTGACATTGGCGACGTAAGCTTGCTGTACCGACCACCGCGCCTTGTGGCAACTCATCAATACTTTGATAAGTGTTAGAAACAAAAGCATCGGTTGGCGAAGCACGTTTGCAATAAACGCCCAGCGTCAAACCTTTTGGTAATTCCATCGGTACGTCTTTTAAAGAATGCACCGCAATGTCTGCCTGCTTATCGTATAAAGCTTGTTCAAGCTCTTTAACAAACAAACCCTTTCCGCCAATTTTAGCCAGCGGTGTATCCAAAATCTTATCCCCTTTAGTGACAATTTTTAGCAGATTAATCGTCAGCTCAGGATACAGCGCCAGTAGGCGGGCACGAATATGCTCCGCTTGCCATAATGCCAAGGGGCTTTGGCGCGTGGCGATATTTAAGGTAGTCAAAGCAGTTGGCTGCATGGTGCTCATAAAAGGCCTCAATAATTTCGATACTAGGATGTCAGTGCTCAACAATAATGCAAATTTGGCACCCAAAATGGGCGCTAAAAACGATATATAAAGAAGAATGATGCAAAAAAAATACCCCTATTTAAGCATAAATAAGGGTTTGATGATATGGCATGATTATGTCAACAGCATGAAGCCCTTATCACTACATGCTTTGAATCTTTTCACGTAGTGCAGGCAGATGGCGACGACTCACTGCTAGCGTCTCATCAATCCCTTTAAAGTGCAATTGAAACTGTCCTGCATCTAAGGCTTCTAAAAAGTCTAGATATTTGATATTGATAATCGCGTTACGATGCACCCGAAACAATCTGCCCTCAAACTCTTGCTCAAGCTCTTTTAGGGTGTCATCAATGAGGACAACGCCTTCTTTGTGGCGTACTTTGACGTATTTTTGATCGGCGGTAAAGTAGTAGATATCTTTGAGCTCTATTAGCTCAACCCCGCGGTGGGTACGCGCTGCGATATGTTCACGCACTGGACGGGCGGTCGGGTTTTCAAGTTTGCGAATCTCATTTAATTGCGCGGCATTGAGATTGGTGGCTTTGTGTAGCGCTTCTAGCAACTCATCTTTATTGGCCGGTTTTAACAAATAGCCGATGGCATTGGCTTTTAACGCCGCTATCGCATAATGGTCATAGGCCGTTACGAATATAATGGCTGGCGGATGGTTCAGCTTCGCAAGCTCTTGGGCACACTCAACCCCATCCATCTCAGGCATGCGAATATCAAGCAGTATGATGTCTGGCTGCTGAGATTTTACGGCAATAATGGCCTCAATGCCCGTCTTTGCTTGGGCAACCACCTCATGACCTGATTCTTGGACAATCCTAACCAAACGTTCACGGGCTAATGGCTCATCATCACAAACAACAATCCGCATGCAAACTCCTTTATAAGTGCATACTTAGAAATCTTTAATAGTATTTATCATATATCTACATTTGAAATTTACTGCTTAGCAAAACTATCATTCGCCTTTTAGCTCAGACACTACACCCTACTTCAGTTATAAACCAACCGTCCTATTTCTGCAAGCCGCCCATAACGCTTCAGCGTTTCAGTACCATTTTTAGCATTTAAGCACTGCTAGTATTTAAACATTAGTAATAGTTAAGCATTGGTAAGCATTTAAGTACTGCTAATTTTAAAAACTGATAATCCTCAACAATATGATAAACAATGCAATAAATATGCCACGCTACCCGCCTACGATTGCTGGTTTATTATGACTAACCAAGTAAAGCGCTTTAGAAAGCAAAGATTATAAGCTGACATCTTGTAGCGGGTAATGAATAATAGTAATAATTTGTTTACTCGTCACGCGGCTTTGGATATCAGCACTGTCGCCAAAATAAGCACGCAGACGTTCCGCCTGAATATAAAAATCCATATGCTGGCGCAAGTCATGGTTAATCATCAAGGTTTTTTTAGGCAACTGCACGCTAATGGTAATCTCAACGCGATGCTGCAGCCAACTGACTTTAATATCGATATAAATGGTGTCAGTGGTCATCTCAACCACATTGAGCAGCATTTTTTCAATGACGCTTTGTAAAGTCAAAGCGGTGATGACCATGTCATACATTACATCTTCGTCAGGTAGCTGCCAATTTACTGCCAGCTTATCCTCCAAGCGAATAGATTCGATGGCTAAATAATGCTCACAAAGGGCAATCTCTTCCTCAAAGCTAATCTCACGCGCGCCATTAAAACTGGCACGAAATAACGCTGAAACGTGCTGCAATAAGTAAGCGGCGCGGGTTGGGTTAGTTTCAATCAGCGACATCAGGGTATTGATAGTGTTAAAAAAGAAATGCGGCGCAAGGCGAGCTTTTAATATATCGTTTTGGGCGCTCAATTTTTGCTCAAATGATTGTTTCAGCGCATTCAGCTCACGGTAGCGACGTAAAAAAATCAGCAAAGTGGCAACCGTAAAGCCTGCGGTAATGACGGTATTAAAGACAACCGTTGAGATAAAGACGCGAACACTATAATCAAACCAACCAAAATTTATCATAATCAGCAAGACCAACATCATGGTCACTGCTGTGGCACCTGTTAAGATTAGCAAGACATACATGCTGGCTGCGGATACGCTTAAACGCTTCAATATAGGGCGCAGATAATCAATTAAATAAAAAGAAGGTATCAAGGTTAAGCTGGTTTGGATAAACCTTGCGATAAATTTGATGATAAATTGTGATTGGTTGGCCACACTATGGCGATCGACTATCGCTACAAACAGCGACCAAAAAAAGATTGCCAGCAGCCACTGCCAAGCCTTCATGATTTCCATGAGCTTGGGCATAAAAAACTCTAAGCGCTCCGCTAGTAAGGCAACCTCATCATTTGCTATACTTGAGTTCTTATTCTCTTGACTTGTCTTGTACCGATATGAACGCCAATTCTTCAAATAGTAATAATCCCGATTCAAATAAAAATTCATCTGTTTCTGATTCTAGCACAGAAGCTTCTCTAACAAATACTGCCGCAGCGCAAAGCCCTACCAGTAGTCAGGGTCAGCAGATGTGGGGCGGACGCTTCAGTGAAGCGACGGACAGCTTTGTCGCCGCCTTTACCGCTTCTGTTGGCTTTGATCAACGCTTTGCCCGTCACGATATCCAAGGCTCGATTGCGCATGCGACCATGCTTAAAGAGTGTAGCATTTTAAGCGCTGATGACGTTGCGATCATTATCGATGGTCTACAGCAAGTGTTAAGCGAGATTGAAGCAGGCGAATTTAACTGGTCTATCGCGCTTGAAGACGTACACATGAACGTCGAATCACGCTTGACTGATATTGTCGGTGCAGTAGGTAAAAAACTGCATACTGGGCGTAGCCGTAACGATCAGGTTGCTACCGATATTCGTCTGTGGTTGCGTGAAGAAACCGACAATATCATTGCGCTACTCGTACGTTTGCAAAGCGGCTTGCTAGATTTGGCTGAGCAACATACTGATACCATCATGCCAGGCTTTACCCATTTACAAACCGCGCAGCCCGTCAGCTTTGGTCATCACGTGATGGCATGGTTTGAGATGTTATACCGCGATACAGAGCGTCTTGTCGATGCACGCCGCCGTATCAATCAGATGCCGCTTGGTAGTGCTGCTCTTGCTGGTACGACCTTCCCAATTGATCGCACCATTACTGCCAAATTGCTAGGTTTTGAAGGTATTTGTCAAAACTCTTTAGACGCCGTATCAGACCGTGATTTTGCTATTGAGTTTACCTCAGCGGCTTCTATCTTGATGATGCATATGTCACGCATGAGCGAAGAGATTATCTTATGGATGTCAGCGCAATTTAACTTTGTGCAAATCCCTGATCGCTTTTGTACTGGCTCATCTATCATGCCGCAAAAGAAAAACCCTGATGTACCAGAACTGGTACGCGGGAAAGCAGCACGTGTCTTTGGCCAGTTAATGACATTGCTTAGTCTAATGAAAAGCCAGCCGCTTGCTTATAATAAAGATAACCAAGAAGATAAAGAGCCGCTATTTGATTGCGTAGATACCTTAACGGGTTCGCTATTAGCATTTGCTGATATGCTACCTAATATCACGCCGAATAAAGAAAATATGCGCGCTGCCACCATGAAAGGCTATGCAACAGCCACAGACTTGGCTGACTACCTTGTACGCCGCGGTGTGGCTTTCCGTGATGCCCATGAAGTGGTCGGTAATGCCGTTGCTTTGGGTATCAAAGAAGGCGTTGATTTAAGCGACTTGTCTTTAGCGCAGCTGCAGCAGTTTAGCGATGCGATTGGTGATGATGTCTTTGAGTATCTAACGCTAGAAGGTTCATTAGCCGCTCGTGACCACTTAGGTGGTACTGCGCCAAATCAAGTGAAGCAAGCGGTGGTTAATGGTCGTATGCGCTTAAAAGCATTTGCGTAAAGCTAGCGACGCCATACAAGGTTTAATTACAGTACTAGCCCATGCATAAAAATACCCGCATCATCGCGGGTATTTTTATGCAGATCGTTTTATAAATATGGTTTTATGAACATCAGTAGCTACATGAGCTGTTACCTTCTCTACACCTGTTATCCTTGGCTAAACCCTCGAAGACCGTTATCATAGGTCGATACCAATATTGCATTTAATAATTTAATACCATTAACTAATAAGGATTGCCTTATGACTGAGACTTTTAATCCGCAAGCCAATACGGTTTTTTGCCGCAAATATAAACAAGAATTACCAAAAATGCCGCATCCGCCTTTTCCCAATAAGAAAGGTCAAGATCTGCAAGAAACCGTCTCTGATAAAGCATGGAAAGAGTGGCTTGAACAGCAAACCATGCTGATTAATGAAAACCATCTCAGCATGCTAGACCCTGAAGCTAAAAAGTTCTTAACTGAGCAACGCGAGAAGTTCTTAGATAACGAAGACTATGAGCGCGCGCAGGGCTGGACACCAGAAAAATAATACTGAAAAGACAGTAATCAAACTGAAAGTACCACGCTTGCATCTCAACTAACAAACGGCAAATGACTAGGCATCAACCCTATAGTTTGTTAGTATGAGACTGATTTACAACACTGACAGACTCGGGGTGCGGTGTATGACAAGCTTACTTTATAAGCTTTTTAATACATTCGCTGAGAGATCACCCGCCGAACCTGATGCGGTTAGTACCGACGCAGGGAAGTCTTAAGCCTATGCTATATATGTACAAAGGGCGCGCAGAAATGCCTTTTTGTTATTGCCAATATCTTATGTCTGACAGCGTTTTTACGCTGCTGTATGGCAATCAATCCAAAGTTGCGCCTACCAATCATTTAAAAATGGCATTAGATTAAGTTTCAATGAAACTTGAACTTGATAATAGTGCACGCATTCGATGATTGAATTTGTCTGTCTCGCATAGTCTTGCCCCGCAGCTACTGGCGGTGTTGCTTTTATTCAAAAACCAACACGCTAGGACAGCATATGACTACTTCAGATTTACAAACAGCCCAAACCCCTTCGACCCCTGTTACTAAAACTGTCGATAAAAAAGCCGACGCACTAAAAACGCCTGCCCACCGTACGGCAAATGATGCGCGTTTTGAAGAAGACGCCCGCGACTTACACCGTATTCTCCCCGCCTCCAAAAAAGTCTATATCGAAGGCTCACGCCCTGACATTCAAGTACCGATGCGCGAGATTACCCTTGACCCTACTCCTATCCAAGGCGTTCCTGAGAGCGAGTGGGAGCAAAATCCTCCGTTTTATGTCTATGACACCTCAGGTGTTTATACCGATCCTAATGTCGACATCGACTTGACCAAAGGTTTGCCTAAATTGCGCGAAGGTTGGATAGCTGAGCGCGGTGATACTGAGCAGTTAGATGGTTTATCAAGCTCATATGGACAAGCCCGCGCTCGTGATATCAGCACTGCTAACTTAAGGTTCGCTCATATTGATAAGCCTCGCCGTGCACTAGCGGGCAAGAATGTCACGCAAATGTATTACGCACGCCGCGGTATTATTACTCCTGAGATGGAATATATCGCCATTCGCGAAACGCAAAAACAGCACGAACTGACCGATATGCGCCAACACGAAGGTGAGAGCTTCGGTGCTAATACGCCAAAAATTATCACGCCTGAATTTGTCCGTGATGAAGTGGCTGCTGGACGCGCAATTATCCCAAATAACATCAATCACCCTGAATCCGAGCCGATGATTATCGGTCGCAATTTCTTAGTGAAAATTAACGCCAATATCGGTAACTCAGCGCTCGGCTCTTCTATCGACGAAGAAGTGTCAAAAATGACGTGGGCGACACGTTGGGGTGCGGATACCATCATGGATTTATCGACGGGTAATCATATTCATGAAACCCGTGAATGGTTGATTCGCAACTCGCCAGTGCCAATCGGTACGGTGCCTATTTACCAAGCTTTGGAGAAAGTTGACGGTGTTGCAGAAGATTTAACATGGGAGATTTTCCGCGATACGCTTATTGAGCAAGCGGAACAAGGCGTTGATTACTTTACTATCCACGCAGGTGTATTACTACGTTATGTACCATTAACTGCTGGACGCTTGACAGGTATTGTCTCGCGTGGCGGCTCAATCATGGCGCAGTGGTGCCTTGCCCATCATAAAGAAAGCTTTTTATATACCCATTTTGAAGATATCTGCGAGATTATGAAGCAGTATGACGTGGCATTTAGCTTAGGCGATGGTCTGCGTCCCGGCTGTTTGCAAGATGCCAATGACGAAGCGCAATTTGGCGAGCTACGTACGCTTGGTGAGCTAACTCAAGTCGCTTGGAAACATGATGTACAGGTGATGATTGAAGGTCCTGGGCACGTAGCCATGAACCGTATTAAAGAAAATATGGACTTGCAACTTGAACTATGTGCCGACGCCCCCTTCTATACTTTAGGGCCTTTGACAACTGATATTGCTCCTGGTTATGACCATATTACTAGCGCCATTGGGGCTGCGATGATTGGCTGGTTCGGCACCGCCATGCTTTGTTATGTCACGCCAAAAGAGCATCTTGGTCTACCTAATAAAAAGGATGTCAAAGACGGTATCATCACCTATAAAATTGCCGCCCATGCCGCTGATTTGGCAAAAGGTCACCCCGGTGCGCAGGCACGTGATAATTCGTTATCCAAAGCTCGTTTTGAGTTCCGCTGGGATGACCAGTTCAATCTAGCGCTTGATCCAGATACGGCGCGTGAATATCATGATGAAACTTTACCCAAAGACGCGCACAAATCCGCCCACTTTTGCTCCATGTGCGGACCAAAGTTTTGCTCAATGAAAATCACCCAAAACGTGCGTGAATATGCAGCAGGGTTGGATAAAGATGCCACCAATAGAGCGGTCACCCCGCAATCAGGCGACCTAACTCATGCCGGTCATGTCATCAAAGAAGTAGATACTGAGCTGGTTGGAAAAGTTGGCGAAGCCAGTGCTGAGGAAGTACATAGAGGTATGGCAGAGATGACCGAAAAATATCATAGTGAAGGCCGTCAGCTGTATAAAGAGGTATAGCTTATTAGCAAGACTCTGAGCTCACAAAAAAGCGCTACTCATGAGTAGCGCTTTTTTATTAGCGAATAGCTTCAATCAGTAAAAACTAAGTTAGATTTTTGACGCCTCATAAATCTCGTCAATAGAAGCGTTAATAGTCGCAGCAAACTCTTCATCGCTCTGTTGCTTGCTTAAACCTTCAGTAAAGGCACGTGAGAAGCTCGCAATCATACCGGGGTTTTGCTTAAGTTTTTCGCAGGCATCATGACGACTATAACCACCAGACAATGCCACCACTTTTAGCACTTTTGGATGGTCAATCAGCTCTTGATAAAAGCCCTCTTCTTCTGGCAAGGTCAGTTTTAGCATCACTTGATGACCATCGTTTAAGCGCTCAAGATTATGCAAAATACTGGTTTTAAGGATGATTTCGCAGTCATGTTTTTTGCTACTGTTGATATCTATTTCAGGTTCAACAATAGGCATCAAACCTTTGGAGATTATCTGCTTTGCCACATCAAACTGCTGCTGCACTACTAGCTCAATACCATCGACACTTGGCTCATAAATCACTGAGCGCATTTTGGTGCCAAATACCGGATAGTTTTTTGCCTTATCTAACAACGAGTTGAGATTTGGCATCGGGCGCATCACTTGTACGCCATCCATTTGCTCAGCTAAGCCTTTATCTACCTTTAAAAACGGTACGATATTTTTATCTTCCCATAGGTAATTAGCCGTCGGCTTGCCATTAACTTCGCGCTCCATAGTATCTTCAAACAAGATAGCGCCAAGGACACGTTCATTATCGAAGCAGTCACAAGTCATGATACGGGCGCGCATCTCATGTACCAAGTCAAACATCGCTTCATCGTTATCATAAGCATCGCCACCGACGCCGTAATTTTCTAGCGCTTTTGGCGTACTGCCACCACTTTGGTCAAGGGCTGCGATAAAACCTGAACCGCTTTTGATACGCTGTAATTGTTTTTCGTATTCCATTGAGTAGATATCCTATCCTAATTAATAAAGGTCAAACATTATTATAATAAGTCAATCAGCCCGCAGCTAACATGAGCTTGACTATAAATAACCTTAACATAGGACATCGCGTGTGCCTATCGTTGATAAGTTAAAATTTTTCTCGATTATAAGCGGCGAAATTAAGCCAAAAATAATATTGCCACGCAGCAAACTGCCAATAACAAACCGACGATATTGATACGATTAAGCTGCTCTTTAAATATGCCGACGCCTATCAACGTTGCCACCGCAATCACACCGACGTTCATACCCGTAAAGACGATACTTGGCGACTCAGATAATACTTGATGAGCACGGACATAAGCATAAATATTGCCCATATTTAGCGCGCCAAGTAATAATCCTGCGCTAAGGGCATTACCCTGCCAGCGGACGCGCGTGATGAGTAAATAAACTAGTAACAGTAATCCTGCAAGCCCAAACGCCACAAATAAGGTTAAAGGAAAAGCCGCGCCTTGCTTAGCAACTTGCTTAAATAAGATATCAATAACGCCGTAGCCTAACCAAACGCCAAACAGCCACAGCGGCGTCTGCTTTGCTTGGGTATTTATGAGCCCATGTTGCGGACGATAGACCAAAGCACCAAGCGCCAAGAACCCTAACGCCAGCCCAAGTATGCGCGTACCTGTCAGCACTTCGCCGAACAGTAAAAATGCGGCAACAATAGGAATGATAAGCGATAAACGCTGGGCGGCATCGGTTGCGACCATACCGACCGATTCAATCGCGCGCCCAAGGATGATAAATACCGCCGGCAATAACACCCCAAGTGCAATAATGATGCCCCATGCATTACCAAGTGCGCCGATGCTACTGACATCTGGTTTTAATAACACCCAAGTTAGCAAAAATGCCACAGGATACCCTGCCACGATGGTTTGGCGAATATCGATATTTTTTTGACGTAATATTTTTAAGAGTACGGAAACAGCGACGCTACATAGCACCGCTATTATTAGATACATCATTAAGGTCATCCTTGTTAAATTACAATAGGGCGTGTTTATTATTAGCATTTCATACTGATATCAGTATCGCCTTTATTTTTACTCTTTTATTTTTTAAGCAGTAGATAGTTTTAGTGTAGGCATTACTAAATCAAATAACCATGGAATGTAACAAAATATTTCTTATGCAGCAATCTATTTATCTTGCTGGTTTTCAGTATTGTCTATTTAATATAGATTTCTCATGCTTAATAAAGTCATAAACAATATGCAAAACCACCAATACCATTATTAAGATAGAAACACCCTGTAAGCGACACTCTGCAGCTTACAATTAGCATGCAGCCATCAGAGCGAAGTTTGTTAAAATAACAAACAATCCTAATCACAAAAGTAAAGATTCAAGATAGCACGTTAATGTGCTTATCTTGGCGTACTGCTATTGATGCTTTATCACTGCCTATGAATGCTCTATTCCGTTTCTTCGAAACTCGTCTGCCCGCCTTTCCTGATACCCCTATGCCACTGCCGTCACCGAATGATGGCATGCTAAAGTTCTTGTGGGCCTGTACCAAAGGCTTGCGCGGCTGGCTATTGCTGTTTATGATTTTGTCTGCCGGTATCGGCATCTATGAGGCCATGCTATTTGCCTGGATTGGGAATATCGTTGATTGGCTTGGCGTTTACACCCCGCAAAATCTGTGGGCAGAAAAAGGCGATGTGCTGCTATTAATGTTAGCCGTGATGATTGTCAGTCCACTCTGGATTGCCTTGTCATCATTTATTCATTTTCAAACCTTGCAAGGCGTTTTTCCGATGCAAATGCGCTGGCGTTTTCATCAGCGGATGCTAGGGCAATCGATGCAGTTTTACCAAGACGAATTCTCTGGTCGCGTCTCTGCTAAAGTGATGCAAACGGCATTGGCGGTGCGTGATACCGTGATGACGGTCACCGATATGTTTATGTATGTCGCCGTCTACTTTATTACCACTGGTGTGATTTTATTTAATTTAGACAGCTTATTATTAATCCCATTTATCGCTTGGTTCGTCTTAGTTTGGCTAGCAATGTGGTACTTTATTCCCAAACTGAAACAAACGGCGATTGTACAAGCCGATGCCCGCGCTTTAATGACGGGGCGCATAACCGATGCTTATGCCAATATCATGACCGTGAAGCTTTTTAGTCATTCGCGCCGTGAACTTGGTTATGCCAAAAACGCCATGGGGCAGTTTTTAGGCACTGTCCATGCACAAATGCGCTGGGTCAGTTATTTAGAAGTATCAACCCACTTAATTAGTGTGGTTTTGGTCAGCTCGACTGCTGGTATTAGCTTATATTTATGGCAACAAGGTGCGGTCGGCGTTGGGGCAATTGCTGCAGCGACAGCGATGGCACTGCGCTTAAATGGTCTCACGCGCTGGATAATGTGGCAAACCGCCAGTTTGTTTGAAAGTATTGGTACGGTACAAGACGGAATGCGAACTTTATCGGCACCGCAAACCATCGTTGATAAACCAAACGCGCCCGTCCTTAAAGTTACCGAGGGTCGTATCGTCTTTGACCATGTTGATTTTAGTTATGAAGGTGAAGACGATGACACAGGTTTAAATACCAATAAATCAAGCAAACGTTTTAATGATATTAATGAGGATGGCATTGATTATGCTGCGGGAACTTCATACGCAAAGCTACTAGATAATTTTTACTTAGATATCAAACCGGGTGAAAAAATCGGTTTAGTTGGGCGTTCTGGTGCCGGTAAATCTACCCTGGTTAACCTTCTCTTACGATTTTTTGATGTTGATAAAGGTAAAGTCTTTATCGATGGGCAAGCAATTGACGAAGTTACCCAAGAATCGTTACGTCAGCAAATCGGCATGGTCACCCAAGATACCTCATTATTGCATCGTACCGTCCGTGAAAACATCGCTTACGGTCGTCCTGATGCAACCGATGAGGAAATCATTACAGCTGCTAAGCAAGCACAAGCATGGGACTTTATCGAAGGCTTGTATGATGATAAAGGCAATACCGGTCTTGATACCCAAGTCGGCGAGCGCGGTGTTAAGCTGTCTGGCGGTCAACGTCAGCGCATTGCTATCTCGCGCGTGATGCTCAAAAACGCCCCGATATTGTTATTGGATGAGGCGACCAGTGCGCTTGATTCTGAGATTGAGTTTGCCATTACTGAAAGCTTAAACGACATTATGACTGGCAAAACGGTTATTGCGATTGCCCATAGACTATCTACCATTGCTGCCCTTGATAGATTGGTGGTCATGGATAAAGGTCATATCATTGAGCAAGGCAGCCATGATGAGCTATTGGCATTAAATGGCGTTTATGCACGCTTATGGCAGCGTCAAAGTGGTGGCTTCTTAGGTGAAGACAGCTAATAAAAATTCAATGATAAAAGTTAATAATAAAGATTAAGAAACTCGTCACAAGGAAGTTTTATTTTTATGGAAGCATTTACCAAGCGTATTAATATTGATGGCAAACAAGCACGCTATTATGACTTGCAGCCGCTGAATCAATTAGCGAATCAAGCTGCAAAATCGAATGATCTTAAACGCCCGTCTGCCCATTTTTATGGCGGTAATAGTTTCACCGTTGGTACTTATGCACCTTTATTAAATGAGTTAGCAACGGATTTTGATTTATCGGCACTGGCGCTACGTGGTTATTGGTATGACAAACCGCAAGCGCCGCGTATGACGCGCGAACAAGATGCCGATATACTGATTGAGTTTTTAGAGAAAACCCAAGACGCGCCTATCGTTGGTATTGGGCATTCACAAGGGGCGACCGCCACCGCCATGGCAGCGGCCAAACGCCCTGACCTATTCTCACAGCTATACCTTATTGAGCCTGTCACCTTTACTAAAAAGCAAGCGACACTTTATAACTTGCTACCTCGTCAATTTTTGCTAAGCCGTGAACCCTTTAAAAGTACCCTAACCAAGCAATCTACTTGGGCAAGTATCGATGATTACTATGAGAGTTTACGCGCGCAACGTGCTTATAAACGTATCAGTGATGAGCATTTAAAAGTGTTTGCTGAGCAAAGCTTGTCTGCCAATGATAATGGCAGCTATAGCTTGATGTTTGCCCCTGAGCAAGAACTTGCTAACTATTTTGGTGCGCCCCATATCGATGCGGCATTGAAAAAGCTCAGCTGTCCTTATACCCTGATCACGGGCAAACCGACCTTATTTATCAATGATAAAGTACGCAAACAATGGCAAAAATTTGTCCCTGATGGCAGTGTTATCTCTTTGCCAGACTACGGTCATCTATTACCGATGGAAGCGCCTGAATTGTGTGCGCAGATTATCAATGAACATTATAAAAACAGTAAATAAGCTGAGCGATGTGGGATGTGAGTTATGACTGACCTTTTTGCGCCTGCGCCGACTGATAATTTATTGCCTTATGATGGCAAAGTAAATGATTTAGGCGTCGTGATTGATTACCCAAGCGCATTATATTATGCCTTAGTAACGACGCTACCTTGGCAGCCTGATATTGTAACCTTATTTGGCAAGACGCATGTCACGACTCGTCAAATAGTATGGATGGGCGATAGTGATGCCAGTTATCAATACTCGGGGCACACACGTCAAGCCATTGCATGGACAGACTCAGTGTTTCATGTGAAACATCATATTGAGCAGCAACTATTAAAAAGCGGTATCAATACTGAGTTTAATTCTTGTTTACTCAACTACTATCCATCTGGCGATGACGGTATGGGCTATCATGCAGACGATGAAAAAGAGCTTGGTCATCAGCCGATTATCGCTTCATTGTCACTAGGTGCCACACGAAAATTTGTCTTTAAGCATAAAAAAACTCAAGATAAAGTCGAGCTTTATCTTGAGTCTGGTCAGCTTATTGTCATGCACGGCGATACACAAAAATATTGGAAGCATAGCATTACTAAGACCAAAACGGTCGATGAAGGGCGTATTAGCTTGACCTTCCGGCAAATGGCATTAAATTAAACAAGTTTGGCTTAGCTTGCTTTTAGCACAATCTTACCAAAGGTATCGCCTTTTTCTAGCTCGCGGTGAGCAGCCACTACTTCAGATAATGGATAGGTCTGCTGAATCTGCAGGGTTAACTTGCCATCGGCTACGAGCTGTAAAACTCGTGCCATATCTTCACCACTACGCTGCGCTTTATAACCCGCCACCTGCAGATTATTCTGACTACCAGCTTCTTTTAGCTTATCAACCCAAATCGTCGGTAGAACATTGACGCGGCCACCAGATTTGACGACGGGCAGCGCGCGCACGCCAGCATCATCGCCAACCAAGTCCAGTAGCACATCAGCTTGTAAGTCAGGAAAAGCGTCGTCTTTAGTATAATCAATCCAACCTGCCAGCTTATTTTTATCTATTAAACCACCCAATTTATCGTACTTCTCAGGTGAGCAAATAACCGTTACTTTCACATTGTCTTGCGTGACTTTATCCATCAATAGCTGAATGGCCAAATGTCCAACCCCACCAGCTGGCGCATTAATAACGACATGTTCACCTTTTTTAATATCAGTAAACTCGACAAATTGTAGCGCCGTTTGTCCAATACAAGGTAGCGCGCCTGCTTGCTGCAAAGTGACAGAATCAGGTACTTTTGCCAGTAGATTAGCATCGACCGCGACATACTCTGCATAACCGCCACCGTCAAAGGTCAATGCCGCGACTTGCTCACCGATTGCAAACTTATCACTATTACTTTTGACCACGATACCGGCAACATCACAGCCTAAAATAGCAGGCTCATTTTTATCAAATTTATCTTTTTGAATCGCCTCAGCGCCCCAACCTTTACCTTGACGAGTTTTATAATCGACGGGATTGATGCCAGCATAAGCGATTTTTATCAATACTTGATTGTCCGTTAATTCAGGAATAGCCACGCCCTCTTGATATATCATGACTTCAGGCTCGCCAAATTCACGTATAAGAGCGGCATGTTGCGTCGTTGGTATTTTTTTATCAGACATGATTGATCATCCTTGTATTATTTTCAGCTTTCTTTTTTGATTGGTTTACTTTTTTAATTTGTTTACAGCTTTTTTATTGATAGTTTCTTTTTTTGATAGTTCGTGATGTTAAGGCAATGCCAACTCTGCACTAAGCGGCAGATGATCCGATAACGTAGACCAAGGCTTGCCGGTATGTACCCAAGCATCCTTCACCCTTAGGTTGCGCACGTAGATACGGTCCAAGCTTAGCACCGGCAGTTTGGCAGGAAAGGTCGGTAATAACTTACCATGACAATGCTTAAATGCTTCGGTCATGCCTAAGCTCGATGCGAGTCTGTCACAAGACATTTTTTTCCAGTCATTAAAATCACCCGCCAAAATCAGTGGCTGGTCGGGCGCAATCTCATTACGCACATAATTGGAGATTGCTTCGTATTGTTTGATACGATCGCGCTCAAAAAGGTTTAAATGAGCACATAACACCACAACTGGCATCTCCCACCCTATCGGCTGCACCTCGCAGTGCAAAACGCCACGTTGCTCAAGCTTATTAACCGTGATATTGACATTATGTTTGGGATCAAGCGGAAAGCGACTGAGGACGGCATTGCCATGATGACCGTTTTCATACTCTGAGTTTTTACCGTAGCTATTTTGCAGCTGTAGATATTCACCAAACCACTCATGTTGGGATTGGTCAGGGTATTCGTTATATTGCATATTGCGCTTCAGATTTTGACCTTGTACTTCTTGAAGACAGAGTATGTCTGAGCCAATGATATCGAGCGCTTGGGCGATACCTTGTATCTTTACTTGGCGATTCATCGGCGACATGCCTTTATGAATGTTATAGCTGGTTAAAATAAAAGAGGCGGTGTTAGTCATAAAGTTATCTGTCATAAATTCAGTATTTATAGAGTAAGGGTGAATAGCACTTCATTAAAAATTTATCTCAACAAACAATGAATAAGATAAGATTAAGCGTCTATCAATGCAAAAAGAGCATTGATTCATATTGAACCAATGCTCCCATATTATACCTATGTTGCAACGATGGCTAATTCATTAACGAATATCAGCAACCGATTAATAGCGAGTTACCAGAGCAATTGGTTGATCTGCACTCATAATATCTTGTGGCATAAAGACCGCTTTACCACCATTATGAATGACATGCTCGATGATTTCACCAATCGCATCATCAGTGACACCATCTGCCGTTGCATTATCGGCCATACTCAACGTCTGCGCTTTTTCATCAATCTTCGCAGGTTGCATATAACCACGACGGACATATAAGGTTTCGCCTACACCTTGAAACGCACTACGATAGACTTCTTGTAAATCCGTTTGCAGCATATTTGCACCGCGCGCTTTGTCAATCTCGCCCAAGGCCGCTTGATGCAATGACGACCGGTAGCCTTCTACGGCTTCTTGTACGCTATCAACAATATGCTGAGCACTACCTTCTTCTAACTTAGTAGCGTTTGAAACCGTGGCAATGATATTGTCTGGACGATCACAGATATCTTTATAGTAACCGATATTTTTGGCATCACCAACGATGACAAGTGGCATTTTATTTTCGCCCCATATCTCTTGCACACTTTTATCTACTTGGTTAAAGAAAGCTTTTAGATAACTGCTTTCGTTGTTCGCTGAGCGATCTGAACCGCTATCACCTGTGGTATACAGACTATTATTTTCAATAGGAAATGGGATATTGTCCATATTTTTTTGCGCATCATCGTCTTTATCAAATTCTTTGATAACACGATCGTTAGAGGCTTCAATCAAACGGGCATTATCACGGGTCAATATCACCGTATAATAATGAACCGCACTAGCCATATCTCGCACCAAGTCACGTGTGGCGAATCGGTCTGAAATAATGACACGCTCTTTGGTATCAATCGGCATACGGATAACTTGGACATCGTCAGTACTGGCAAATATCGCCAACGTATCTAGATTATAATTGTGATTAAAATCGCTGGTTTTATTTTTGATATTTTCTAATATAGTGGTCGCAGTACGCTTATCATACTCATTGGTTAAGCGCTCTTCGACGACTTTTAATTGGTTTTTTAGGGCAATAGGATCTTTTTCATTATCAGGATGTTCACGGTGCGTTTTGACAAAAATACTCACGGCTGGATTGGCTTTTGTCTCACGTAAACTTTTCAGAGTTGCTTTCATAAATACTGCTCCTTGTTTTATTATCATTGGTTTGCGCGTTAAAATAGACTTTTTATATTTATTGATTATCTTAGATAACTGATTTTATTAAAAATTGCTTTTAAAAGTCATTAATTTATATTTATTCTTAAAATCCGTTTGAGCGGTTTAAACAATACCAGTTATCACCCTTTTTAATCAATTTACTCAGGCATTTCAGGTAGTGGAAAAGTCCATTTTTGCTATTCCCTTACTATGATGCTAACAATTTAACCCCACTGCCTATAGGGTTAATTTGCAAGCAAATGATGGCGCTTTGTAAGTGAAGCTTAATTAATTTTAAGTACAGGCGATAATTGAAGTAATGATAATTATCAATAATGACAGTGATAGTCAAGATATCGCTATCTACCATAATCTCATAAGCGCACTACTTTAAAACGATATCTGCCGAACTGGGTTGTATTCCAAGCAATTGATACCCATCTTTTAGATACACTACATAACAACCCTTGTATAACAATACTCGTAATTAATAATAATTCTCTCATTACTATTGGATACCTTTATGACCTCTATTTCTGCAAATTTACGCCTTGTCGATTTTGACAATGTCGCACCAGACACCTTACAAAATCAAGTTATCAGTGCTATCGATACTGTCAATGCCTTTTTAGATAATATGAGCGCAAACAACGATAGCAATAATGGCTCGACTGATATCAATGCTGAGCAAGCACTGGCCGATATCATGACCTTTGACCATATTAATCTTGCTTTAGATCGCAGTTGGGGGATTTTGTCGCACCTTAATAGCGTCATGAGTAATGATGAAATCCGTCATGTCCATCACGAGCTGCTACCTAAACTGTCTGCTTATGGCACACGAGTAGGACAGCATCAGCCGTTATTTAGTCGTTATCAAACTATCGTTAATGATACAGCGTTTTTTGCCGCGCTTGAGCCAGCACGAGCGCGTGCTATCGAGCTTGCGCTACGTAGCTTTGAGCTATCAGGGGTTGCATTACCAAAAGCTGAACAGGAAAAGTTTGCTGCTATCCAAAGCGAGCTATCTACTTTATCGGCAACATTTTCAGACCACATATTAGATGCCACCCAAGCATATGCTCTACCGCTTATCCAAGAGCAATTAGCAGGTCTAACTGAAAGTGGGCTGGCGCTCTTGGCTGATGCTGGCGAACAATACAAAGCTCGCGAGCTTGCCAGCGGTGTGCTCACCCAAGTAGAAATCGATGCGTTGCCGGCTCCTTATTATGTTGCAAGTTTAAATATCCCAGTTTACCTTGCTGTCATGACCCATGCCGATGACCGCAATCTGCGTGAAACGCTTTATCGCGCTTATGTTACCCGCGCTTCTGAGTTTGATAAGCACACCAATGCCAAAGGTGGGTCGCTCAATAACGCCGAAATCATGAGTCAAATCTTACAATTACGCGCGCAAAAAGCCAAACTATTAGGTTTTGATAATTATGCAGAAGTTTCGCTATCGACCAAAATGGCAGATAGCGTGATGGAAGTTGAAACCTTTTTACGGGATTTGGCTGAGCAAGCGACTCCAGCGGCTAAGCAAGATTTAGCACAGCTGCAAAAGTATGCGCAGGATTATGGCATTACTGAGCTACAGCCGTGGGACAGCGCTTATATTGCTGAAAAAGTAAAACAAAGCGAGTTCAGCTTATCGCAAGAAGAGATTCGCCCATATTTCCCACTGCCAAAAGTGATTAGCGGATTATTTGCTATCGTTGAGCGTTTATACGGTATCAAAGTACAAGAGCACAGTAAATCTGTATCACGCTGGCACGATGAGGTAAGTTTTTATCAGTTATTTGATGCTGATGATAACTTGCTTGGTGGTTTTTACTTTGATTTATTCGCTCGTAGCGGTAAACGTGGCGGCGCTTGGATGAGTGGTTTCCAGTCGCGTTATATGTATTCTGAGCAAGATCATGAGCAGCTACCCGTCTGCTTTATGGTCGGTAACTTCACCCCTGCCCTCGATGGCAAACCAAGCCTATTAACTCACAATGAAGTACTAACCTTATTCCACGAGTTTGGTCATGGTCTACATCATCTATTGACCCAAGTGACAGTTGGCGATGTCGCTGGTGTCAATGGCGTTGAATGGGACGCAGTCGAGCTACCCAGTCAGTTTATGGAAAATTGGGCATGGGATGCAGAAGGTATTGCGCTGATTAGTAGCCATGTCGAAACTGGTGAGCCATTACCAAAAGACAAACTTGCAGCCCTGCTAGCAGTCAAAAACTTCCAAAGCGGCATGCAAACCTTGCGTCAAATCGAATTCGCGCTTTTTGACTTATTGATTCATGCGCATACGCCAGCGCTTGATTATGACGGTATATTAGCGACCTTAAATGCAGTACGAGATGATATTGCCATCATGCAAACCCCTGACTATAACCGTTTTGCCAATGGCTTTAGTCATATTTTTGCCGGCGGCTATGCGGCAGGTTATTACTCGTATAAATGGGCAGAGCTATTATCAGCAGATGCCTTTAGTAAGTTTGAAGAAGAAGGTGTTTTTAACCCTATCACTGGTAAAGCTTTCCGTGAAACTATCTTATCAGTGGGTGGTAGTTTCCCTGCCAAGACCAACTTTGAGAACTTCCGTGGTCGCAGCGCCAATATCGATGCCTTATTACGTCATAGCGGTTTTGATAATGTTAAAAATGTCGATGCTGCCAATACTGAAAGCAATGCGCAAACGACGCGCGAGGTTATCTAAATGCGCTATCAATCATCAACCCCAAAGCGGCGATTTTTAGCGGGCGTTCGTTGTCCCAAATGTCAGGCGATGGATGCAGTAGTACAAGTAAACATCGCCATACCCGATCCAGATGAGTATATCGAATGTACGCAATGCGGACATACCGAGCATCGCCCCGACCCTGATTTGATCAGTGCCAAAAACCATGCAGAAGACCAAATCGCTCGTGATGCGATGGTGACCGGCACTAGCGGTACGGTCAAGTTCAAACCATAAGTAACAAAATCCGTATCGTCAAGCCTTAATAGCTACTAGCCTATCTAATGATATATATCCAGTTAGATAGGCTTTTTAATTTGAGTTTGTTATAGTATGCCTACTTATACTTTTGACATAAATCGACCCTTGTATGAATAAAAAACAAATACGTCCTTTACCCGTTAAGACACTAAAAAAACAACCTAAGAAATCACGGAAAAAATGGTTGCCAATCATTATCTTGGCAGCACTATTAATTGGTTATTTGGTTTGGAAAAATAGTTCGCCTGACGCTAATACTTCGCCTATCGAAAGCACACCAACGCCTACCGAGCAAAATAGCGCTGCGCAATCGGATACTACGTCCTTAGATAATAATGCGTTAGATACTAGTGCGTCGATTTTAGATACCGATGAAACTAGCACAGATAGTCAGACGCCTGATCCCGAAGCTATCTTAAACGCGCCTTTACCAGAGACAGATAGCTTAGCCAAAGAAGAAATTGATCGCTTAGCGGACGAGCGTAAACGCTTAGCAGAACAAGAAAAGCTAGCGGCTGAGCAATTGACAATGAATAAACAGCTGACAGAGATGAAGGCTGAGCAAATCGCCTTGCTTGAAGAACAAATCGCCCAGTTAGAAGCCGCTGAAGGGGCTAAAACTAGCGTAAAATAATAACACTTTTATAAAGGGGCTAATAAATGGCACATCTACAACCCACCCATGCCCCTATTTTAAATAGTAGCGCCCAGTTGATGATACTGCCTGTGAATAACGCCGGTATTCTTTTAGACCCTATCCTTACACGTAGCAAAAACCTGTATCCAGACAACTACCAACGCTACCATCGTGCTTGCCGTGATGGTAGCTTAATGGTTGGTAGCTGTTTAATGCATAAATGCTCACGCGAGCAAGTGGGACTTGGCGTCAGCAGTAATGGCAATCAACCAAGTTATATTGCCAATCTTGTGATATCAGACCATCCTTATCATCAAACTAGAACTCGTTGGCTCACGGCGGCGCTAGTCGATTTACAACAGCAGCTCGTCCCGCTTATCCGTTATCAAGGGATTCGTAGGGTTGCACTATTAGCGCGTCCGCTTATTTCTAGTCAGGGACAGAATACTCCTTTAAAAAATAGCGACAAGGACAGTAGCGATGATGAAATAGCAAAATCCATTGCTCTAGATTGGTATAACGATATCCTGCCTCTTGTCACCCATCATCTACAAGATTTACCCAAGCTGCGTATCGATATTCATCTTCCTAAAGACATAAATATATAAACTCCTTTCTCATTGTTATTACTTTTTGAGCACATAAAAAAACCGCCTTGATTGCTAGTTATCAGCAACCAAAGCGGTTTTTCAAATTTTGACTAGGTCAAATTACATCAAATATCGAGGATTAGCTTTGCTCGATACCTTTCATGGTCAGTTTGATACGACCACGGTTATCAACGTCTTGAACCAATACTTTAACGATTTGACCTTCTTTTAGATAGTCAGATACGTTTTCTACGCGCTCGTCTGCGATTTGCGAGATATGCACGAGGCCGTCAGTATTTGGCAATACGTTAACGAATGCGCCAAAGTCAACGATACGGGCAACCGTACCTTCATAAGTTTTACCAACTTCCACTTCTGCGGTGATTGCTTCGATTTTACCGATAGCCGCTTTAGTTGCTGCTTTGTTTTCACCAAAGATACGGATTGTACCAGCATCATCAATATCGATAACCGCGCCAGTTTCTTCGGTTAGCTGACGAATCGTTGCGCCACCTTTACCAATCACGTCACGAATTTTGTCTGGATTGATTTCGATAACCGCATAGTTAGGCGCATGAGCATTAATTTCAGTACGGCTTGCAGGCAATACCTTATTCATTGCATCCAAGATATGGATACGACCTGCATGGGCCTGCTTAAGCGCTTGCTCCATGATATCGGCGGTAATACCTTCGATTTTGATATCCATCTGTAGTGCTGTGATACCGTCTTTTGAACCCGCTACTTTAAAGTCCATATCGCCAAGATGATCTTCATCACCTAGGATGTCAGACAATACCGCAAAGCGCTCGCCTTCTTTAACCAGACCCATCGCGATACCAGCAACCGGTGCTTTTAACGGTACACCAGCGTCCATCAATGCCAAGCTTGCGCCGCAAACAGAAGCCATTGAAGATGAACCGTTTGATTCAGTAATTTCTGATACTACGCGAATCACATACGGGAAGCGGTCACTATCTGGAAGCATCGCTTCAACACCACGGCGCGCTAGGCGACCATGACCGATTTCACGGCGTTTTGGAATGCCTTCACGACCGGTTTCACCGACTGAGAAATGCGGGAAGTTATAATGCAACATGAAATGGTCACGAATCGTACCAGCCAATGAATCAATCATGTTTACATCACGCGTGTTACCAAGCGTGGTAGTCACCAAGGCTTGTGTTTCACCGCGGGTAAATAGTGCTGAACCATGGGTAAATGGTAATACGCCTACTTGTACATCTAAAGCACGAACGGTTTCAAGATCACGGCCATCAATACGCGGCTTACCTGACAAGATATTGTCACGAACAGTGCGGTATTTTAGGTCATTGTAAATTTCTTTTAGCTCAGAGACGGTATCGTTGTAGGTTTCTGCTTCCGCATCACCTGCCAATGCATCGATAATGGCTTGTTTGATTTCATCAAGCTTGGTGTAACGTTCTTGCTTATCCGTAATGGTATAAGCGTCGGCAACTTGCTCGCCAAACTGCGCTTTCATGCTAGTCTCTAGCGCTTGATCGCGAACAGGTGCCGTATACTCTTGCTTAACAGTACCAATTTCTGCTGCCATTGACGCAATATTATCGATAACGATTTGTTGCTGCTGATGACCGTATAAAACCGCACCTAGCATTTGGTCTTCAGACAATTCTTTCGCTTCTGATTCAACCATCAAAACGGCAGATTTGGTACCAGCAACCACTAAGTCAAGGTCGCTCTCTTTAAGCTGTTCAAGCGTTGGGTTAAGAACATATTCGCCGTTGATAAAGCCAACACGGGCAGCAGCCACAGGGCCGTTAAATGGCGCGTCAGAGATAGCTAGTGCTGCTGAAGCACCGATTAGTGCAGCAATATCTGCAGACTGACTCTTATCTGATGATACAACCGTTGCCGTGATTTGAATCTCGTTCACATAGCCTTCAGGGAACAATGGACGAATCGGACGGTCAATCAGACGCGATGTTAGCGTTTCAGCTTCGCTGGCACGGCCTTCACGTTTGCCATAAGCACCAGGAATTTTACCGGCTGCATACATTTTTTCTTGATAGTTTACGGTCAATGGAAAGAAGTTTTGTCCTTCTTTAGCATCAGACTTTACTACGGCTGCTACTAGTACAGATACGCCGCCCATGTGGACTAAAATAGAGTTTGCTTGACGAGCGATACGGCCCGTTTCGATAACGACCTGCTGGTCGCCGTATTGGAATTCGCGCTTAATGGTATTAAACATTGTCATATAATTTTCCTAATATTGACTGACGAAAGTGATATCAGCACTATAACAAGCTGATATCTGTCATTTAAAATTCTTTGGATGTAGCCGCTAATTTAGCTACTAACTGACAGCGATTCAGTTAAAAACTGCGTCAATTAGTACGGGTTTCATTATCTATATATCTGATGCATTTGCATTTGTTTCAAATAGAGCACGTACTTCTGATATGTTTCTTGTGCACATTCGGTCTTGTGCCAATCTAGCCTTGTTCAAGGCTAGTTTTTTTACTTACTATTAAAGGGGTTACCAAGTCAAAATAAGTTAGCATCTGATACGGTATTGTTTACTGCCTTTCTTTAGTAAAATATTTACAGTGTCTTCTATGCCGTCTAAACAGTCATCAGCTAATGGTAAGCTATACAAATATTTGAGCACGCACCAGTATATCTCTAAAACGCACAAGGCATTATTTTACAGTGATTTATAACCATTGACCAATGAAATGCAAAACCGTCTGTTTGCTTATAATGATCATTAAATAGCTGCTCATAAATCATTTTTTACGCTGCAATCATCTTATGGCATAGGCTTCTAGTATTTAAGCCCAGCACGCAAGCCGATGCGCCGTCCTAATAAGCATAAAAAAACGGCGTGAAACTATTCCACACCGTCTTTAGAAAAAATCTATTTTATCGAGTTCAACAAGCAAGTTCCAAATGGTTTGGCAAAAAATCTAAAATCTTGCCACATTCTGGCATATTCTATATTAGTGACCACTCGTACTATTGTCGCCAAATTAACGACGTAGACCTAATTGGCTAATAAGGGTGGTATAGCGACCAAGATCTTTACCTTTTAGGTAGTCAAGTAGTTTACGACGCGTGTTAACCATACGGATAAGACCGCGACGGCTATGATGGTCAGCTTTGTGTGCTTTAAAATGGTTTTGTAAGTCATTAATACGCGCACTTAACAAAGCTACTTGTACTTCTGGTGAGCCTGTGTCGTTTTCGCCACGTTGGTACTGGGCAATGATTTGTTCGCGATCGGTATTAGTTAGCATAAAAATCTCCGGCAATGCTATAAGCTCCGAGATGTACTTAACATTTAAGCATCAAGGAACGATAGAATAATAAATAAAATAGTTTGACCATCATTCAGGACAACCCTGCATTACTAGAGTTGACCTAGTGTACGACAAACTCATTAATGATAATCTTTATTCAAAACCGCTCAAAATAAGACATTATCTAACTTAGACTGTTGCCAAAGTTAAGATAAAGCTTTATCTAAAACAATATTCAAATATGCCAGCGATTATAACAAAAAACTGCTGAACTAGCAGCAGTTTTTTATAATAGTTTTATAGCTTATAATGAGGCGGCAATTACTATAGATTAATAACGCTTTATATTATGCATTATTATAACCAGTTTAAAGTATGTCATTTTTTGACGTCATCTTGCGTAGCAGTCCCACCAAGAGCATCATCATCAAGCGGCGCTGTCGTTGCTTCCGCTAGGCTATCAGGACTAGTGTTCTCACTAGGATTGATATCTTCTGCCTGCTCTTTAATTTTCCGCTCTTGTGCATCCATATCCATATGCTTTGCTGAATCAGTCATAGTAGTCCCTAATTATAGTTATTTTTTATATTTACTGAATATTTACAGTTACTGATATAGCCACTAAACTAATAGCCTTTTTCTAAAGCTATATCATAAGAAAATTAACTATTTTTCTTCTTTAGCATTTTTTAAATTATCGGCAATACGTTTGGCAGCGGCTTCTGAATCTTCAGTATGATTGTTTTCAGTTTGACCTTTTAATGCCGCTTTTGCTGACTCAGAACGTTGTTGCTCAAATTTGGTATCGTTTGGATTAGAGTTTGACATAATAGCTTCCTTTTTATGATTGTCATTAATAATGAAAATTAATTTGGATTAATATTGTGCAGCACTTACTGTGATGCAATAATTTGCTAATTCACTGATTGCAAAATATTGCTACTAAGATAATGCTTTATCAATAGCAGTAACAAAGTCTGTAATATCGTCTGGATTACGTGAAGTAATCAGATTACCGTCTACTTGCACGCTTTTATCTACGAAGGTTGCCCCAGCGTTTTCTAAATCGGTTTGTAATGTCTGATATGCGGTCAGCGTCTTACCCTTTGTTATACCAGTATTAATCAACGCCCAAGGTGCGTGACAGATTACCGCTAAAGGTTTACCCGCATCGTTGATAGCATTGATAATATTATGTGCTTCTTTATTGCCACGTATGGTATCGGCATTTACCGTCCCACCTGGTAGCACCAGCGCATCGTAATCAGCAACTTCGGCATCTTTAGCAAATATATCAGCGGTAAAGGTATCGCCTTTATTCACATCCTGCTGCATCGCTTGGACTTGTTTGTCTTTATTGGTGGTAATTAAAAGGGTTTTATAGCCTTTTTCTTTTAGTTGGTTATTCACCTCTTCGTATTCTGCTTGTTCGAAGTTATTGTGTAATAAGAAAGCAATAGTTTTCATAATAATCCTTATACTTTAATTCATGCTCTGATTCGTCAATTTTGTTATTTTACAAATATATTTTTATTATTATCTTTAGATTAAAATCGAAAATTATATTAGTTGATATCTTTTTATCTTTATAGAGACAGCTTTTTATAATTATATTTTAATAAAACTGTGATTTAATTATTATTATCATCCTACTATTTTTATATCCTTGTCATGCTTTCCTTAGCTGACTTAACTAAGGTACAAAAAAAGCAGGTTTCACTATAGGTGAGACCTGCAATTAAATGTGACGATATGTGATTAGTGTAAACTCTTAGTAATCTTTACCTAGTTTCAGTTAAGCTGCTTTGAGAAAGCTACATCATAATTGAATCAACTTTTTGGGCTGTAATCGACCGTTCAAACTTACCGCCCCTAGGCCAATAAACTGCCCTTGCTCATCTAATAGACGGATATCTACGGGTACTTCATAAGGCAGCAAAGCCTCATCATCATTTTTACCATCACCAGCATTTTGTTGGATAACACTCTTATCATCATGACTATGCTGTTGCTCGACGGTAGCTGAAATATAGCTTCGTAAATCATCATTTAATTGCTCAATAACATTTAAGCGTTGCCCCATTTGTACACGAGCGCACTGTTCAGCGGTTAATGTAAGCTCAGCTTCAAGATTGATACAGGCATCTACGGGCAATAAGTGCGCCTGACGTCCATCTAAAGCCAAAGACTCTAAATCCGCCAAAGCAATCGCCGCGTCAATATGAAAGTAGCCGACTTGGATACGTCGTAGAGCGGTCAGATGTCCTAAGGTGCCAAGCACTTTAGCGATATCTTCTGCTAATACGCGTACATATGTACCCTTAGAACAAGTCACCGTTAACTGGATTTGCTTAACATCTAGCTCTGTCAGCTTAATTGCTTTGATGACAATATCTCGTGGCGGACGATCAATTTCGATACCTGCACGCGCGTATTCATATAGCTTTTTGCCATCTTTTTTTAACGCAGAATACATCGGTGGAATTTGTTGCTGAGCGCCTAAGAACTGCTGTGCAACGTCTTCTAATAGAGCTTCATCAAATGTTGGAATACTCGCCTGCGCAACGATTTTCCCATCGGCATCACCCGTATCTGTCTGGCTACCCAATAGAATAGTCGCTTGATAAGACTTATCCGCATCAAGTTGGTAATGACTAAACTTGGTCGCTTCACCTAGGCAGATAGGCAATAAACCAGTTGCCATCGGATCAAGCGTACCCGTATGACCAGCTTTTTTACTGTCATAACTGGGCGACTTAAACAGATATTTTACCTTTGACACCACTTGCTGTGAGGTCATACCCTGAGGTTTATCCACTAAAATAACGCCATTAACTTTAATCTTGTCAGGCATATTATCATTCTTGGTAGCAGCTATCGACATAATGGCTTTTACTCTTGTATTTCTTGCTCATCAGATTCATTTTGCTCAGTTTTAATAACGGCTTTGCTAATCAAATCCATCATATAATTACCACGAGCAGTGACTTCATCATAATGGAAACGTAGGCGCGGCGTGGTACGAGTTTTTAGGCTGTGACTGAGCTCAGTTCGCAAAAAGCCAGCAGCCTTATTAAGAACTTTGATGCTGTCTTCATGATTGGTCTTAGTCATGGCATCGTTGAGCTCAGGCTCCATGATGGTGACATAAATATCAGCGTAGCCTAGGTCTGGGCTGACTTTAACACTAGAGATAGTGACAAAACCAGTCAGACGCGGATCATTGACAGCATCACGAATAAGGACAGCAAGCTCACGCTGAATTTGATCGGCTAAGCGTTGTAAACGTTGGTTCATGTTATTACCTTACTTTAATATGGCTTATTTTTATTGATTGATAAGTTTTTAATTAACAAATTCTAGGACTTTTATTTGTTAAAAAAGGCCTAGCAGGGTGTACCTGTTAGGCCTAAGTACAGCTGAATAGTAAGAATTATCAAGCAGCTACTTTAGATAGTACGTGCGAACTCTTGGATTTCAAAAACTTCGATTTTATCGCCAGCTTCGACATCATAACCACGAACCGCTAGACCACATTCCATACCGGTGCGTACTTCATTGACGTCTTCTTTATAACGACGTAATGATTGCAACTGACCAGTAAATATAACTTGGTCATCACGCAATACACGGATAGGTTTGTTACGATAAATCGTACCTTCAACAACCATACAACCTGCTGCTGCGCCAAATTTGCTAGAGCGGAATACTTCACGGACATCTGCAACACCCAAGATTTTCTCGCGATGTTCAGGAGCCAACATACCACTCATCGCAGCTTTGACATCATCAATCAAGCCATAGATAACACTATAATAGCGAATATCCATGTTAGCAGTATCTGCTTTACGGCGTGCAGTTGCATCTGCACGGACGTTGAAACCTAATAATACCGCTTCACTAGATTCTGCTAATGTCACATCAGATTCAGAGATTGGACCAACCCCTGAGCTAATGACTCTGACTTTAACTTCATCAGTTGATAGCTCATTTAGTGCGGCTAGCAATGCTTCAAGCGAACCACGAACATCGGTTTTTAAAACGATATTCAAGAACGATACATCGCCTTGTTCCATCTGATCGAACATGCTCTCTAGACGCATGGCGTTCTGACGCTCAAGTTGACGCTCACGCTCACGATTGGTTCTAAAGTCAGCCACTTCACGGGCTTTTTTCTCGTCGGTTAAGACTAAGAATTCGCTACCAGCTGCTGGCGTTTCAGGTAATCCTAAAATCTCTACTGGAATAGAAGGACCTGCTGATTGAATACGCTTGCCATGCTCATCGGTCATCGCACGAACTTTACCGTAATGCTCGCCTGCTAAGACTAAGTCACCTTGTTTCAAGGTACCTTTTTTGACAAGGACACTGACAACTGGACCGCGACCTTTTTCAAGTCTTGACTCAATAACCACACCTTGAGCAGCACCATCTAATGGCGCTTCTAGCTCCATCAGTTCAGCTTGTAGGCTGATAAGTTCTAGTAGCTCGTCAATACCGTCGCCTGTTTTGGCTGAAATACGAGCCATTGGGGTATCGCCGCCCCACTCTTCTGAAACCACTTCTTTAGCAGTCAATTCATTAAGAACGCGATCAGGATCGGCGCTTGGCTTATCCATCTTGTTGATAGCAACAATGATAGGTGTACCAGCAGCGCGTGCATGATCAATCGCTTCTTCCGTTTGTGGCATCATGCCATCATCAGCTGCGACAACGATTACGACGATATCCGTTGCTTGTGCACCGCGTGAACGCATAGCACTAAAGGCGGCGTGACCTGGGGTATCAAGGAAAGTAATAACACCGCGACCAGTTTTCACATGATAGGCACCGATATGCTGGGTAATACCACCGGCTTCGCCAGTTGCAACCTTAGTTTCACGGATTTTATCTAACAGTGAGGTTTTACCATGGTCAACGTGACCCATAATAGTGACGACTGGCGGACGCGTTTGCACGTTGCTGCTGCGCTCATCAACCGCATCTTGTAGATCGTCTTCAACTTTCGTATCACTAACTGGTACTGGGTTATGACCCATTTCTTCAACGATTAGACTGGCTGTCGCTTGATCAATCGTATCTTCTTCGCGCGCAATTTCACCCATTTTCATGAGTAATTTGGTCACTTCACGAGCTTTAACTGCCATACGCTGCGCTAAATCAGAAACAGTAATGTGTTCACTGATTTCGACATCATAAATGATTTTATCGAGCGGCTTTTCAAACTTATGCTGTGAAGCTTGCGTTGAACGTAAACCGTTTTTGCGGTTTTTAATTTCACGCTCATCTTGATTCTTACGACGACCACGACCACGGGCACTAGTGGTACTAGTTCCGCGTTTGATTTCACGACGTTCTTTTTCAAATGACTCTTCTAAAGCGTCACCGACCAAACCTTCTGCTAATGGCTCATCTTTACGCACTTCAGCAGCAGGCTGATCCGTATATTTACCAGCCATTTTACGCATTTGCTCAAGCGTACGTTTTTGAGCTTCTTCTGCTTGCGCGCGGCGTGTTTCGGTTTCGATTTCGCGTAGACGTGCTTCTTCTTTCTCACGGGCTTCGCGAGCTTTACGCTCAACAGCGGTTTCGACCTTTGGCTTCGTCGCTGCAACTTTTTTCTTCGGTTGGTCTTTTGGTTTAACTTCTACTGCCGCTTTACCGCCCTTTTTCACAACCACTGAGGTTGAGATATCATCATTCTTATCGTCTGACTTTTTACTAGAACCCAAGCTGGCACGCATCGCTGCTAAAGTCGCTGCTTGACGTTCCTCAGATTTTTTCTTAGTAGCGGCACGTTCTTCAGCGTCTTTAGCAGCACGCTCTTGTGCTTCAATCATTGCTTGCTCACGAGCAGCCAACTCTTCAGCCATTTTTTCTGGGTCAGGCTTCTCGAATATTTTCTTTTTACGCACTTCCACATTGACGCTCTTCGATTTACCTGAAGAGCCAGTCACGCGCGCGGTGCTAGTCGTTTTAGATTTAAGACTAATACGACGCTTTTCTTGCTGACCATGACTTTGCTTTAAATACGTCACCAACTTCTCTTGCTCAAGCTCGGTGACTAGGTCACCCTCTGCGCGAGCAGGCAGTCCAGCGTCTACCAGTTGCTGTTGTACAGCACTTGCGGTTTTGCCTACCATATCTGCCAGTTCTTTGACGGTCTTATCTGCCATTTATTATCACCTACTGTCTATTATTTGCTATATGTTCAATTCAGTTGTTGGCTACAAATGATTGGGTTAAGGCTGGTTTGTGTTGCATTTGACTATGTTACGTCGCACCAGCCCTTATTATCGATAGCATATCACTAAAAGACAGCGATATGCAGTTACCGCTTATTCATTGAACCAAGATTCCCGAGCTTTCATGATGAGTTTTCCTGCGGTTTCAGAGTCTAAACCTTCGATATCTTCTAAATCGAAGACGGCTTGTTCTGCCAAGTCATCCACGGTAATGATGTCTTTTTGCGCCATTTTATAAGCCCAACTGACCGTCATTCCTTCAAGATCTTGTAGTTCTTGACTTGGCTCTTTCATGTTCTGTTGCTTGACCAATTCATCGGCGATGACAACTTCTTTCGCACGCTCTTGAATCATGTCAATCGCTTCGTCGTCTAATCCTTCAATATCATAGAAGGTTTCGACGGGTACATAAGCGACTTCTTCAATACTGGTAAAACCGATATCGACAAGCGCTTGTGCTAAGTCTTTATCGACTTCTAAACGCTCATAGAATAGTTCAATAAAGGCTTTCGATTCGTTTGCTTGACGCTGCTGATACTCTTCTTCTAGCATCATGTTCAGCTTATAGCCTGTTAGCTCAGAGGCTAAGCGTACGTTTTGACCCTGTGAGCCAATCGCGCGCGCCAATTGATCATTGGTACTAAAGATAATATCCGCAGTTTTAGTATCTTCATCTAAGATGATACTACTAACGTCAGCTGGCTCTAAAGCGCTGATGATAAATTGGGCAGGATCATCTGACCACACCACCACGTCAATACGCTCGCCATCAAGCTCTTGCTGTACCGCTTGGATACGCGTACCGCGCATACCGATACAAGCACCAACTGGATCAATACGATGGTCGTTGGTCTTCACGGCTATTTTAGCACGCGTACCTGGCAAGCGAGCGACGTTACGAATTTCGATAATTTGTTCTGCAATCTCAGGCACTTCTTTTTGCATTAGTGCTGAGAGCATTTCAGGATGGGTACGTGACAACAATAACTGTGCGCCGCGATTTTCACGGTTAACATGATATAAAATGGCATTGATACGCGATTTTGCACGTAACTGCTCACGTGGCAGCATTTGGTCACGTGATAAATAGCCTTCAGCGTTGTCACCTAAATCAATGATATAACCATCGCGAGTCTGTTTTTTGACTTCGCCATACATCATCTCGCCAACACGTGGCTCAAACGCATCAGCTACTAAATTGCGTTCCGCTTCACGAATTTTTTGGATGATGACTTGTTTGGCTTGAGTGGCAGCAATACGACCAAATTCAATCGATTCGATCTGCTCTTCTTTGATATCACCAATTGACCATTCATCTTGGTCAAGATCGGTAATCGCTAACTGACAAGCAGGCATCTCATGGTCTTCATCTGCAACCACTGTCCAGTAACGATAAGTATCGTAATCGCCGGTTGCGCGGTCGATTGACACCCGCACTTCTACTTCCGGCTGATCGGTATATACTTTTTTCTTAGTGGATACCACCAAAGCATCTTCGATTGCTTCAAAGATATCTTCAGGATTTAAGCCCTTTTCATTACTGACAGTTTCTACTACCGTTAAGATTTCACGACTCATGCTATACCTGTCCTATCGTTTTATAATTGACTTAAACTTTATCGTTAGTGTGTTGACGTTATATTTTCACCGTCAGCCATAGGCTGTTTGGAGATTAAAATACCGACTTATAAGGAAGCTGTTTTAAGAAAAGCTATTTTGAAACAATGCATTTTCTTAAAAACCCATCTTTAAAATTAAGCATCTTCATAAATCAGGTTGGCTTTATCAATATTGCTTAACGCAATCTCAAACTGCTCACCATCGCTAGCAGTCAGTGTTAAAAAGGTATCATCGATACTGTCTAAAGTACCAGTTGCTTTACGTCGTTTTTTATCGCCTTCGCCAATCGCTTGTATTAGACGCAAGCTCACTGTTTGACCGACATAAGCATGCATCTGCTCATCTGAAAAGAAAGCACGATCAAAACCAGGTGACGAGACTTCTAAAATAAACTCACCAGCAATAGGATCATGAACCTCAAGAATACCGCTCACTTGATGATTTACTGCGGCACAGTTCTCAATCGTTACTTGCTTATCTTGGGCTTGATCTTCTGGCAATGCCTCAATATAAATGCGTAACAATGAGCGATTACCCTGTGGCGCAAACTCTATACCCCATAGCGCCACATCACAAGCAGCTACTGCAGGAGCAATAATATTAGTCAGTTCTGTAACTTTTGTCGAAAGCTTCATAATCTATTTATCTTTTCCTATTCACTTATCGAACGTACCGAGTTAAGTGTTTTTGATTTTATGCATCGAACCTTTATAAGTTCAAAATTTATTAAATTAAAGCTTCGTTAATCATTGTCTTAATGGACAAGAATATTACTTAAGCCATAACCTTAATTCTATTCTTAAAACGTAACTATATATGCTATACGTTTCAGACTCGTGCTTTTATATAAGGATGAGCATAAAAAACATCAAGCTCAACCAAACAATGCTTTTATTATTTATAAAGCAGAACTATCGATAAAGGTGTGAGGAATAAAGGATAGTATGCTTACCAAGCATCGCGCTAGTCGCGGCAGATGATGGTTAGTAACGAGTAGCATCGTACTCTATAGAAATAGAGCTTAGCATAAGTAGGATAGATATCGCGATAACACCGACTATCAGATACAAAAAAACCCACAAACATAATGGTGGGCTAATCGTTACTGACAAATTTAGTGTACAAAACATCAGTATAAAAAGTGGTAGCGGGGGCTGGATTTGAACCAACGACCTTCGGGTTATGAGCCCGACGAGCTACCAGACTGCTCCACCCCGCATCAATCTAGAACGCGTATTATAGGGAGGTTTTATAGAAGTGTCAATACTTATTTTAAATAAATACTAAATTAAGTATTGTCGACGATAATTCCAATCTTAAACCGTTCAAGTAAAACATCTTACAAATAAAGCTTGGTGCGATTGGGGGGACTTGAACCCCCACAGCTTGCGCCACCACCCCCTCAAGATGGCGTGTCTACCAATTCCACCACAATCGCATCTTTCTCACTGCGCTGTTTTTCACCTTTAACCCATTATAGTAGATGCTTAAGGAAGGCATCGAAAGTTAAAGACTGCTAAAAACAGAGAAGCATTGTAAAACTAACGTCTTAAAATAGCAAGTGCTGCCTGCATCAAAAGCCACTTAACAACAGTTCTACTTAAAATCAGCTATTACTAACTTATCGACAGTCACTAAATACTGACTAAAGAATATCAATAACTGTTAAAAACAGCTACTGAGGATTTTGCGTCAATGGGCGCGGTGTTTGTGGTACTGACACTGGTGCATCTAAACGAAACTGGTCTTCTGCCTGCTTACGCGCATGGACAGCAAGCGTCATGCTGGTGATAAAAAATATCACGGTTAATACGGCTGTTGCACGCGTTAAAAAGTTTGCAGTCCCCGCCGCACCAAATACGGTGCCTGATGAACCAGCACCAAAAGAAGCCCCAGCGTCTGCCCCTTTGCCATGTTGTATCAAAATCAAGCCAATCATGGCAATCGCCACGATAATGTGCAGGGCTAATATAAACGTAAACATGGTGGCCTCTTTTGCCGCGTAATGACGACTGATAACGAAAAATAGATCGTAGGGATTAATAGTAAAAATGAGTGATGTTTAACAATTGACATCTAATATTGCCAAACCAGTTGTATAAACAAAGCGATTATATGAATAAGGCGCATTGTACACGATTGCAAGGGCACTGTTAAAGCCACTTTTGCCAACTGATAAAGACATTTTTTGAGTAAGGTAGCCATTTTGTATTTATTAAACGGCTGTTTTATTTGATTTTATTGAGCCGTAGCGCGGCTAAAGGCCTGAGCAATGGCCAAAAAGCTTTCTGCTTTTAATGATGCGCCGCCAACTAAAGCGCCATCAATCATGCTATCGGCGGCAAAGCTATCGGCGTTGTCGGCATTGACGCTACCACCATATAAAACAGTCATGTTTTCTAATGCAGTATTAAAACTCGCAAGCGTTTGCTTAATATGTTGATGCGTCGCACTCACCTCGGCCACGGTTGGTACTTTGCCAGTACCAATTGCCCAAACTGGCTCATAAGCGACGATTAAACGCTCCGATAAACCTGCCATAAGTTCTGGTTGCTGGGTAAGCAAGTCTGTAATAACGGATAATTGCGCATCAATGACTGCCAGTGTTTGCTTTGCATCGTACTGGGCTTGGGTTTCACCAATACAAAATATCACGCCTAGGTTCTGCGTGAGCGCATGAGTCATTTTTTGTAATAAGCAGTCATGAGATTCTTGATGGTACTGGCGGCGCTCAGAGTGACCCAGTATCGTCCATGTTGCGCCAGCATCTGCGATTTGCTGCGCTGAACAATCGCCTGTATAAGCACCTATGCTTGCACTATGCGCGCTGATGTCTTGGGCGGCGCTAAGTATTGAGCTGCCCTTTATACGCTCACTGACAGCAGTTAAATGAATCAGACTTGGTGCAACCATCAATTGACAGCCATCAAGCTGGGCTTTGGTACTAACGGCAGTTAATAAGTCGTCTAGTAGCGCCTTGACGTCATGGCTCGTTGCTGGATTCTGCTTCCAATTTCCAATTACCCAAGCTTGCATACTTATATACCTTGTCTTATCTATTGCTGCCGATATGGCTCATATGCGCGCAAGTATAACAAATATTTCTCAAGTGCTATAGTATAGTGCGCTCAGAATCGAAACTGATGTTTTGCCGACTTTTACATTCTATTTATTCTAAGTAGTTATTTCTTATAGACTAACAATCTCATACCCTATATAAAGTCTTTTAACAGCCGTAAATTTAGATATCATTCTATTCATAGAAACTAAAACCAAGACAATCAATCCTCTGTATGATTGATATAAATAATTATAACAAGTTAGATACAACTTATTAGCACTCGCTTATTAGACATAACTCTATAAGTCATGATTGATATTTGGTTGCCAATGATATAGATATATGATGATGCGAGCTCGGTAAAATACAGTTTAAAAAATACAGCCCATTTGATATCAAGTAAAGAGAGGTCTTAATGTCTATTACAGCCAGTAAATACGGCGGCTTAGCGCAGCAGCTAATTAGCGAAGGTATTGTGAGCGAAGCGCATATGAAAACTGCGCAAACGGAGTCACAACAAAAACAAATAGGGCTAGTGTCTTACTTAGTCGAACATAAGCTTGCCAATGCCTATCAGTTGGCACAAATGTTGTCACAAGCTTTTGGCGATGCTTTATTTGATCTTGATGCGCTAAGCTCAGAGGTCATACCAAAAGACTTAGTCGATGAAAAAATCGTGCGTAAGTTTAATGCTTTACCGCTGTTTAAGCGTGGACAGCGCCTGTTTGTGGCATTGAGTGACCCAACCCGTATTGATGCTATTGACGCCATTGCCTTTAATTCACGCCTGTCCATTGAAACAGTTGTCGTTGAAGAAGATAAGCTAAAAAAGCGTATTGAAAACCTTTACGCCGATACCATGCAACATTTTGATAGCTTTTCTGATAGTGATTTAAATGTAGGTTTTAATGAAAATGATGAAGAAGGTGAAACCAAGCTTAGTGACGGTGTCGATGAAGCACCGGTTGTAAAATTTGTTAATAAAATGTTGGTTGATGCTATTCGTATGGGCGCATCAGACTTACATTTTGAACCCTACGAGAAAACCTTTCGTGTACGCTTCCGTGTTGATGGCGTCATGCAAAAAATGGCCAGCCCGCCAGTACAGCTTGCCAGTAAAATCGCGGCACGTCTAAAAGTAATGTCACAAATGGACATATCCGAGCGCCGTATACCTCAGGACGGCCGTATTAAGCTTAAAATCTCTAAAGATAAAGCCATCGACTTCCGCGTAAACTCTTTACCTACTTTATTTGGCGAAAAGCTTGTTTTGCGTATCTTGGATCCTTCATCAGCCATGCTTGGTATTGAAGCATTGGGCTATGAGCCTGACCAAAAAGAGATGTTTTTAGAAGCCTTACATAAGCCGCAAGGCATGCTTCTTATTACCGGTCCTACCGGCTCTGGTAAGACCGTCTCTCTCTATACGGGTATTAATATTCTAAATACCGGCGAGACCAATATTTCGACTGCCGAAGATCCGGTTGAGATTAACCTTGAAGGTATCAATCAGGTCAACGTCAACCCAAAGGTGGGTTTAACCTTTGCAAATGCGCTTAAGTCATTCTTACGTCAAGATCCTGATATCGTTATGGTCGGTGAGATTCGTGACCTTGAAACCGCTGAAATTGCGATTAAAGCGGCACAAACGGGACATATGGTGCTGTCGACCCTGCATACAAACTCTGCACCTGAAACTTTAACCCGTTTACGTAATATGGGTGTTGCCTCATTTAATATCGCAACGTCAGTAAACTTGGTCATTGCCCAGCGGTTAGCACGGCGCTTATGTAAAAATTGTAAAAAACCAATCAATATCCCGCGTCAAAGCCTGCTTGAACTGGGCTTTACCGATGCTGATTTAGACAATCCAGACAATATTATTTATGAACCAGTCGGCTGTAACGAATGCCGTGAAGGTTATAAAGGGCGTGTTGGTATTTACGAAGTGATGAAAGTCAGCCCTGATATCTCCCGTATTATTATGGAAGATGGTAACGCGATAGACATTAAAGATGCGGCGCTGAAAAATGGTTTTAGAGACTTACGCCGCTCTGGTGTTTTAAAGGTATTACAAGGGGTGACCAGTATTCAGGAAATGATGCGTGTGACCTCTGAATAACTATCGTCGAACATAAAAACGCCACTATTGATAGTTTTGAGCATGGATTTTTATAAACCAGCAATATTACCTAACAGATGTACTTAAATATAAAACAGATATATACTGGCTTTTTAAGCTAAAACAAAGTATGCCACATTCAAAATACAGATCAGGTATCTTTTTATAGTTTGGCAATTTTTTATAGTTTGGCAGTATCTCTATTAGACAATTTTTGAGGGTAGTAACATGGCAAAAGCTAAAACCGACATGCTGTTAGACTTTGTCTATGATGGGGTAAACCGGCGCGGACAAAAAATAAAAGGCGAGACCACCAGTCGTAGCTTGGAGCTGGCGAAAGCCACCTTGCGCAAACAAGGTATCACCGTTAAAGGTATCAAGAAAAAACCAAAGCCACTCTATACCTTTAAAAAGTCAATCAAACCCATTGACATTGCTATTTTTGCGCGTCAATTAGCTACCATGATGAAAGCAGGTGTGCCACTGACCCAGTCTTTTGAGATTGTCGCCGATTCACTTGATAACCCGAGCATGAAGGACTTAGTCTTACAAATAAAGGCTGATATTGAAGCAGGTGGTACCTTTGCTTCAGCATTACGTAAGCATCCACGCTACTTTGATGACCTTTTCTGTTCACTCGTCGACTCTGGTGAGCAGTCAGGTGCACTTGAGACCATGTTAGAGCGTGTTGCAACCTATAAAGAAAAAAGTGAGCTGCTGAAGGCCAAAATTAAAAAGGCGATGAAATACCCAATTGCGGTTATCGTTGTTGCTGTCATTGTTACTATGATCTTGCTAATTAAGGTCGTACCTGTGTTCTCAGAATTATTTGGTTCATTTGGCGCCGAGCTACCTGCTTTTACTCAAATGGTTGTTAATATGTCTGAGTGGATGCAGGCATGGTGGTTTATTGTGGTTGTTATTATCGGGGGTGCTATTATTGGATTTTTAGAAGCGAAAAAACGCTCTAAGAAATTTCGTGACTTCTTAGATCGTGCGGTGTTAAAAGCCCCGATATTCGGCAATATTGCTTATCAAGCGGTTATCGCCCGTTTCGCCCGTACGCTATCGACCACCTTTGCTGCAGGTGTACCGCTTATTGACGCTTTAGACTCTACTGCTGGTGCAGCCAACAACGTAGTATTTTATAATGCCATCCAACAAATCAAAAACGATGTCTCAACCGGTCAACAATTACAATTTTCAATACGTTCAACCAACCTCTTCCCAAGTTTAGCCATTCAAATGGTCGGTATCGGTGAAGAATCAGGTAGCTTAGAAGAGATGCTAGACAAAGTAGCAGTCTATTACGAAAATGAAGTCGATAACGCCGTTGATGGTTTGACCAGCTTAATGGAACCATTAATTATGGCAGTACTAGGCGTATTAGTCGGCGGCTTAGTGATTGCCATGTACTTGCCAATCTTCCAAATGGGCTCAGTGGTAGGCTAAAAGCCGCTGCAAGGAAAACGATTTCATGCAATTTATACAGTTATTACAAGAAAATATGACTCTTGCCTTAGTCGTATTTGGTCTACTCGGTCTTTGTGTTGGCAGTTTTTTAAATGTGCTGATTCATCGTATACCGCTTATGATGGTAGCAGCTTGGCGACAAGAATGTAGCCAGTTTATGGCTGAGCAAGCAGATATGCTGCGTGAGCATACGACACCTCTAGCAAACATTGTCGTTACTGATACTCCTATCACACTAAGCAAACCTGCCTCACGCTGTCCTCACTGCGCCCATAAAATAAAGTGGTATGAGAATATCCCTTTAATAAGTTGGCTTATATTACGTGGGCGCTGCTCGGATTGTAAAGCCGCTATAGGACTGCGTTATCCTATCGTTGAGCTAGTTACAGCCCTACTATCTGTCTTGGTCATTTATCAGTTTGGCGTCAACGCCGCTGGATTATCTGCCCTGATTTTGGTCTGGACGCTGGTTGCATTAACCGGTATCGACTTTGATACGCAACTACTGCCTGACCGCCTAACCTTTCCTTTAGCAGGATTAGGCTTGGCAGTAAACTCGCAAAGCTGGTTTGTATCCCCTACTCAGTCCATCTGGGGATTGTTACTAGGATTTCTGTCTTTGTGGGTTGTGGTCAAAGTCTTTTATCTTATCACTAAAAAACATGGTATGGGACAAGGCGACTTCAAATTATTGGCGGTGTTAGGCGCTTGGCTTGGCCCTACGATGTTGCCGTTAATTATTCTACTGTCGTCACTACTTGGTTCCATCGTTGGGCTTATTCTGATGAAAAAACAAGGGGGAAGTCGCCCTTTTGCCTTTGGTCCTTATATCGCGATTGCCGGTATTATCGCTTTACTATACGGCTCAGACATCGTCAATTGGTACCTAGGGATGTATACTTAGCCATCTATCCTATGCAAGTAGACCCGTAATACTATGCAAGTAGAGCAGCAATTTCTAAAGACTGTGACTTTAACCTGCTAGAATAGGCTATTGCTGTATTACGGTCATCCCTCTTTTATCAGTTAAATAAGCCATCATTATGTCAAAATATGCCTCATCTTCATCTTATTCTTTTCAACCACAGCCTCGCCAAGCCAAAAGCAAGTCACTAGTCATCGGTTTGACCGGTGGTATCGGCAGTGGCAAGTCGGCTGCAAGCGACTGGTTCGCTCAGCAAGGGATTGATATTATTGATGCGGATGTGATTGCTCACGAGGTGGTCGCTAAAGGTAGCGCCACTTTACGCAAAATTGAGAGAAAATTTGGTGATTGGGTGTTAAAGGCCGATGGTGAAATGGATCGTGCCGCCGTGCGCACCTATGTCTTTACCCATCCTGAGGCTCTGATTGAGCTTGAAGCAATCACCCATCCAGCGATACGTGAGGCGGCAAAACTGCAACTAGCAGCCAGTACGTCACCGTACGTGGTGCTGTCAGCGCCGCTGCTCATTGAAGGCGCAGAAGCAGGGCTTGCCAATTTATGCCACCGTATTCTAGTGATGGATGCCACCGAGGACACCCAACTTGCGCGTGCCAGCCAGCGTGATGAGCAAAGTGTACAGAAGATTAAAGCCATTATGGTCAATCAGCTAAGCCGCGAAGAACGTAATCGTCATGCGGATGATGTGGTACTAAACGAGAGCGATCTTGAAGCGCTATATGTACAGCTTGAGCCCTTACACCAAGACTATCTTACGCTTGCCCAGCAGCTAAAGTTCGCTGCCGATTAATCTCATAGAGCGCCATACCGGTAGCAACACTTACATTTAAACTTTGTAAGTTACCATGCTCGTTGCCTGACATCGGAATATAAACCAGCTCATCGCAGCTTTCTGTTGTCAGGCGACGCATGCCCTCGCCCTCTGATCCCATAATAATAGCGGTTTTTCCTGTCAAATCTGCCTCATGTATTGGCTTAGCCTCTGCATTTAAGGCAGTACCAAAGACAAATACGCCAGCGTTTTTAATCTTGGTTAGCGTACGTGCCAAATTGGTCACACTGACGATAGGCATCATCTCTGCTGCCCCTACCGATACTTTAGCAACGGTTGGCGTCAAGCTTGCCGCATGGTGTTTTGGACAAATGACCGCATCAACGCCCATTGCCACAGCGGTACGTAAACACGCACCAAAGTTATGCGCGTCTGTAATCTGATCGAGCACCAATAACAAACACTGCTCACGTCCAGCAATAGTATCTAATAAGCCTTCGTCAGCGAAGCCTAACGGACGTGCATTCAGCACCACGCCTTGGTGCTGCGGGCTGCCGCACAGTTGCGTGAGCTTGTCTTTTTGCGTTGGTTGAATACTGATGCCATTATCACGTGCTTGCGCCATAATCGCTTGTACGTGGCTGTCAGTCTCACGTCCTTGCTGCACGAATAAGCTGAGTCCATCAAGAGGACGATGTTCGAGTAAGGCATCAATTGCATGAATGCCATAGAAATAGCTGGGTTTTGCCATAATAGGCCTGCCGTTTAAAAATGAGGATCGCACTTGGCGATCAAGAAGAAAAATATAGCGATAATTGTAGCAACTAATCAGCGGCTAAACGAAATATTATTATTAAAAAAATCGTCAAAAAAAAGAAACAAACCTTATTTAAGATTTATCTCTTTTAAAATGCTTAATTGAAAGGGTCATAAAGTGGCTCTTGACACCTTATAGTACGATCTTCTAGCCGGCTTAGCCTTCTAAATGACAGATATACTGCACGATTTCTTCCGTGCGTAAGTTAAAGCCACTATTACCTTCAACCACGAATGATTGTCCTGCGCGGTAGTAACTGAATTCTTCTTCACCGTTTATTTTCACCTCACACTCACCACTGATGATTTCGATACGTTCGGAGGTATTGGTGCTAAAGTGATAGTGTTCGACCAAATTATCGCAAGGCAAAATAACCCCTAACGTTTTATGGCGACCGTCCTCAAACATAATGGTATGGCTTGAGCAACGACCATCATAGGATATCGTGGCTTGAGCATTGACTGTTACATTGGTAAATTGCGCCGCTGTCATAGTGGCTTCCTTATCAAATAATTATTGCCAAACTAAAAAACCAAATTGAAAAACCAGAGATTAATTCACCGCCTAAATGACAGTTAAACAACCTCTTTTTAACGACTACCGCTGTCTTTAGCTTAATATCATTAATAACTAAACATAGCGACAGACTAAGCTTGCTCTATCTAAAACAATCATACGACACTGACTTTGACCGTCAGAGAGCTGTATCTCTTTATCTATAAGACGAACCTTGTAGCACAGATTGTATGAAAATCTGGTGGTAAGAGTTTATCATTATGTGAGATTATGCTACCACATTATATCTATAAAGTTTGTTACAGCGACTAGGAAAGTATCCTTTATTGTTAAATGAACGACTAACTTTGTTTACCTTTAAAATTTGTATTTACTGTCTTTTGCCACCATAATATTTGCCAATCCCCTTTATTTCATTAGCACCATTAACCAAAGCCATTTATTTCCTTATTTACCTATTTTAGACATGACTTATCAGCATAATTGGTGAAGTTCATTGTCTGCCATGAGAGGCGTTGATGCTAGTATCATTAACTTTACATCAGTTTGCATTGATTGCTCAGCATGAGCTGAGTGTGGCTGAAGGCTTCAATGTCATCACCGGTGAGACGGGTGCTGGCAAGTCATTATTATTGGATGCGTTATCCCTATGTGCAGGCGAGCGCGCAGACAGTGCGATGGTCAGACATGGGGCTGCGCACGCCGATATTTATGCGCAGTTTGATGTAGAAAATAATGATGTCGTGGCGGAATGGTTTGCCAAAAATGAACGACCTTTAGAAGAACCTGAAGTCCTTATTCGCCGTCAACTCAGTAATACAGGGCGCTCAAAAGCGTGGTTAAATGGTACGCCAGTCAGCTTGGCAGAGCTTAAAAGCTTGGGCGCATTATTGGTCAATATCCATAGTCAACATGCCCAGCAAGCATTACTTAAGCCGCAGTTTGTGGTGCAATGGCTGGACGAGATGGCGCAAATCATACCGCTTGCGACACAAACGGCCAGCAGTTATCAAGCTTATCAGCAGCTCAAACGCCGGGCTGATGATATCGCCAGCCGTGAAGCCCAGCGCCAAGACCGTATGCAATTGTTGCAAAGTCAACTTGCCGATATTGCGCCATTACTCGCCGTTGATTATGCAGAAGTTGAAGCGGAGCATGAAGAGCTATCCAATATTGAAGCATTAATGCAAGAAGCCAGTCATGGTTTGCATCTGCTCGACAATGATACTGATGAACCTGACGTCATGACCTTGCTCGGGCAAGCGATTAAGCTTTGTGATAACCAAATGGGCGTCAGTCAAACCTTTGAGCAGGCCTCCGAACAGCTGCATTTAGCTCAGCAGCAAATCACTGAAGTGACGGGATTACTATCTGATTATGCTGAGCAACAGCTACCTGATCCTGAGCGCTTGCAAACACTCGACAGCCTAATAAGTCTCGGGCATCGTTTGTCACGTAAGCATGGTTTGCCCGCGAATGATTTAATCGATGAAGCAAAAGGTTGGGAAGCACAGTTAGAACAATTAGAAAATGAGCCAAGCAGTGATGCGATGGCGGCACAAATCGAGCAAGCATGGCAGGACTATCTCACGCTTGCAACGCAGTTAAATAAAGCACGCTCAAAAGCTGCGCCGACTGTCAGCAAACAATTAATTAAGCAATTACAGCCGCTGGCCTTGCCCAATGCGCGCTGCGAGTTTGTCTTTACCAAAAAATCCGAACCTAGCCAGTATAGTGCGCAAGGTTGCTATGATATTGATTTATTATTTAGCGCCAACGTCGGTATGCCCATGCAACCACTGCATAAGATTGCTTCGGGCGGTGAGCTGTCGCGGATGGCACTGGTTATGCAAGTATTGCAAGCGACTAATGCCAATAATAATGCCGCTAAGCCAATGCTCGTCTTTGATGAAGTCGATGTGGGTATCAGTGGCGGCACCGCACAAGTGGTCGGTGAGTTATTACGCGCGCTTGGGCAGACGCAGCAGTTATTGGCTATTACCCACCAAGCGCAAGTCGCGGCGCAAGCGCATCAACATATCCTAGTGCAAAAGCATCATGATGAGCAAACCGAAAGCGAGCTATTAATATTGACCGATAGCGCGCAAGTCGATGAGCTGGCACGTATGTCTGGCGGTGTGACCATTACTGATGTCACCCGTGACCATGCGCGTAGTTTGTTAACCGATGTTAAATAAAGGTGATTGAATGATTGTTATCGAATGTCTGGCATTAAATGACTAGCAACACTATAGCGCTCTTATCAAATAAGCGCTAAATATTTGCTTTGGTTGATTTTTTACTCAGTATCGCCATATAGTGGTATGTCATCTCTATTATTTTACCATTCATATTAGGTTGCGTTTTTTGCTATGTCTAAAGCCAATTTGACCCATCATTTCTTAATCGCGGCGCCCGAGCTGTCAGACCCACGGTTTGAGCAGGCGCTGATTTATATCTGTCGTCATGATAAACATGGTGCGCTCGGTCTTATGGTTAATCGCCCATTAGAGCAGTCGCGCGTGGGCAAACTGCTAGAGGATTTAGACATTGAAGTCACGGATCCGCAAGTGATGGAAGATGTGGCGCTAGAAGGTGGTCCTATGTATCCAGAAGTTGGCTTTGTCCTGCATACCGGTCAACCAGAATGGGCATCGTCTTTTGCAATCTCAGAGAACGTCTGTATTACTACCAGTCAAGATATTCTAAAACGTATCGCCGCCGGTCAAGGTGTTGGGCATTATCAGCTGTGCTTAGGTCATGCCAGCTGGGGTAAAAAACAGCTCGACCAAGAGCTTAATAACGGCGACTGGCTCGTCTGCCCTGCCGATTTAAACTTATTGTTTGATACGCCATTTGAAGAGCGTTGGCAAATCGCTGCCGATAAGATTGGCGTTAATTTTGACTATTTAAGTAGCGATATTGGTCATGCCTAGCGTTATATATTGAGTGCTATATACTTAGCAGCATTTGCTTGATGAATACAGAAATAGGAAACACCCCTGATTATGGTAGATAGCACGCTTATAACAGATACGACAGCTGTCGAACCAACGATTAAACCGCATCTTATTTTGGCACTCGATTATGGTGTCAAAAAGATGGGTATGGCATTAGGTAATACCATTACCGAAACTGCGCGTGCCTTTGATATCTTGGCGATGAATAACGGTCAGCCTGATTGGGATAATCTGCTCGGTATTATCAAGGTTTGGGGCGTGGCAAAAGTGGTGGTCGGATTGCCGCTCAATATGGATGGTAGCAGCTCGATGCTGTCCAAGCGGGCGCACAAATTTGCCCGCCGCTTAGCACATAGAATTATGGAGCAGCATCTGCCAGTGGTGGTGAGCCTTTGCGATGAGCGCCTGACCTCGGTGGCTGCACGGGGAATCGCCTGGGAAAATGGTTGGATTAAAAACGAGCGCGACCCGATTGATGATATCTCTGCCTGTATTCTGATGTCGACTTACTTTGCTGATCCCAGTAGCAGTATCGCCATCGACGCGATTAAAGCGGATTAATAGTGCAGTAAATCCATTGCTAACATACCGCGCCTCTTTGCTATATCATCTAAACGAATAAATGACTGATTAATATGACCACTGTTTCAGACCAATCTTTGCAAAATAAGTCGCAACATGGCTTTGCGCCACTAGCGATTGAGCGTATCAAAGGCGCTCAGCGAGTAAATCAAATAGCGATTTATCTTATTTATGCCGCTATTCTCGCCTTTATGGTCTTTGGCACCATTGCCAGTATCAAAGCATTTCATGACAATCAGCTGCTTTATCAACTCTTCTATAACCTGCCATACGCTTTAGTGGCGCTCACGATTCCTATTACTATCTATGATGCATTGGTTATTTACCGTTATCGCTTAAATCAGCCATCGATGATTGCCATGAGTATTGGTGTATCGACTATAATATTGGTTGGTGGGCTATTATTTGCCGATACTGCTTGGTTGGGACTATCCTGCTGGCTTGGGGTGGCATTTTTATTTAAGGTGAGCTTTAAGCGCTTTTTTAACTTTTTAGAAACTGAAGAAGACACTGAAATCGTTGAGGAAGCATAAAGCAGATGTATTCTATACAGCCCTTTATAAATAGCAAAAAACCTTAACCTTACTTTATTGATTCAAAACCACGACTATGACAACTTCAACATCTAATATCACGATTCAACATCATCTAGATACCCAAGGGCTCATTTGTCCTGAGCCGGTCATGATGTTGCATCGAACCATTCGTAAAGCCGATGCTGGTGAAGTGATTGAGATACTCGCCACTGACCCTGCGACAACTCGCGATATTCCTAATTTTTGCCGTCATTTGGGGCATGAGCTTGTACAGCAAGAAACGCTTGCTGAAAATGTGAATTTGAATATCGATCCGGATGAAATAAGAGTCGCTGGCGATGATAACGCGCCAACCAGCGCCACGCTTTATCGTTATTTGGTCAAGAAAAAGAATGCTTAAATGCATTTGATTGACCCTAGAGCATTAGTAACCTAAGAGCACTAAGAACTTCATTACATTAATAAAGTAATAGCACTAATAGCATCAAGATATCTTTGCTTTGTACGAAACATATCATTCACAAATTAAAGGTAGATAGCGTGTTAGCAATCCAAAAGCATTATGTGCAGTGGCTCGAAAACAAAGACGGAAACGAAACTTTACATCAAGCACTTTGGTTATCAGAAAGCAATCATGTGCCGCCTGCGCGTATTGTATTGGTCGATGACAAAACAACCGCGGATGATGCTTACCGCTTGGCTTGCGAAGGCACATCACTATTGTGGCGCGGCGATTTTCATAATGCACGGCAATTACTACAAGCACTTAAGCGACGTATCGAACGTACTAATGAGCGCGCTGAGCAGCGCAAAATGAAGAAAGCGGCTAATAAGTCTGCTGAATCTTCTGCATCCATAACTGAATCCTTAGGCATACCTAATTTATTTCATCAACAACGCCAAATCCAAGCCCAGCGTGCACGCATATTAAGCCGTTTGCTACTAGAGCTTGATGCCAATTATGTCAGCCAATTACGTCGTGCCCCTGATGTCAGTGCCGCCTGTACAGCAGCTTTTGGTCAGTTGGATAAGTCGATAGATGAATCGTGTGTGCTATCGTTTCGTGATCTGCAAGGCGCATTAGGCGCAGCGCAGTGGCGCGAAAAAGGCGTACCGATTGACAGCTTAGGTGTATCGATTTTCCCACATTATGGCGTTTTTGCGCCAACTCGCCATGAGTATGTACAACTGTTACTTGATGCACCGCTACCAGCGGTTCATGATGTCGCCTATGATATTGGTACGGGCACTGGCTTGCTGGCAATTATCTTAGCGCAGCGCGGTGTAAATCAGGTAATTGCAACCGACTTAAATCCGCGTGCTTTGGCCTGCGCCAGCGAAAACTTTACGCGCCTACAACTACCTAACGTGCAGTTACAGCAAGCAGACCTTTATCCGACTGATGCGCCACTCGCCAATTTAATTGTCTGTAATCCGCCTTGGCTACCTGCTAAGCCAAGCTCGCCGTTAGAGTACGCCGTTTACGATACCAATAGCACAATGCTGCGTGGATTTTTGCAAGGCGCGAAATCTCATTTAGCTAAGCAAGGAGAAGTCTGGTTGATTCTGTCGGATTTGGCTGAGCATTTACAATTACGCACTCGTGAGGAATTATTAGGCTGGTTTGCAGATAGTGGTCTAAAAGTGAAATACCGCTTCGATACCAAACCTAAGCATGGTCGCAGTCAAGATAATACCGATCCTCTATTTGTGGCGAGGAGTAGCGAGGTTACTTCTTTATGGTGCTTAGAAGCTGCCTAAACTTTAATAATTGATAATTAATCATTGAGTATCAAATTATGAGCCGCGACCGTGCTGTGCAACAGCGCCAACCTAAAGCGCTAGCCGTTGATGACGAGCCAACTTATATCACTGAGTTTCGTCAAGCGATGCTTGCCCGCGGACTTGCAACGCGGACGCGTAATGCTTATGTCCGCGATTTACGTTCTTGCGAGTTGACCAATCCTATTGCGCTGACGAAGTGGCAGCCTGATGACGTGCTGCACTGCTTATCAACGCTTACCCAAGACGGCAAAACGCCGCGCACGCAAGCACGTATGCTCTCAAGCTTGCGCCAGTTTTATCTATGGATGATTGCCAGTAATCTGCGCGAGGACAATCCTTGTGAGCGTATCAAAAGCCCCAAATTAGGTCGTCCACTGCCAAAGGATTTGAGCGAGGCAGATGTCGATAACCTATTGGCGGCACCTGATAGCAGCACCACACTCGGTCTACGTGATAAAGCCATGTTGGAAGTGTTATATGCTTGTGGTCTACGGGTTAGCGAGTTGATTAATCTATCACTAGAACAAGTCAATCTAAATTCTGGCTGGTTACAAATTACGGGGAAAGGGAATAAAACCCGACTGGTGCCGCTAGGTGAATATGCAGCAGAGGCATTGGAAGATTATCTAACGCATGCTCGTGGCGATTTGATTGCGCATTTGAAGTCTGGTAATTGCCAAGCGGTGTTCTTGACCGCGCAAGGTGGTTATATGACACGGCAGAACTTTTGGTATCTATTAAAGAAATACGCCAAAATCGCCAGTATTGATAAAGAATTATCGCCGCATACCTTACGTCACGCCTTTGCTACGCATTTATTAAATCATGGCGCGGACTTGCGTAGCGTGCAGTTATTACTGGGGCACAGTGATTTATCAACCACGCAGATTTATACCCATGTGGCGACGGCGAGATTGCAGAAGCTGCATGCCGAGCATCATCCGCGCGGTTAGAATTGAAATTAAAGATTTATTGATGATTGTAAAAGGGATATAACGTGTTGCAAGCTCAGCCATCTACTTTGCCTACCCTAACAAAAGGGCAAAATTCTGCCCTCAAAAATCTGACCATCATGGGTTACTTGGAAGGCACGTCTTTTTTATTATTACTTGGTATCGCCATGCCCCTAAAATATATGCTGGGTATTCCTGAGGCAGTGAAATATATCGGTATGGCACATGGGGCATTGTTTATCGCCTATATTTTAATGCTGTTGATTGCAACTAGCAAAATAAAAATGCCACTGTGGGCAATGCCTGCAGGTGTGCTTGGCTCGTTTTTACCGTTTGGTCCGTTCATCTTTGATCATTTATTAAAAAAGCGTTTGAGAAAATAGGATTAAAAGCTTTTCGGTATCGGTTACGCTTAGACTTTTGAGGATAGTGATTTATTAATGACGTAGATTTGTACTCGTATAACATCATCGAAATTGCAGTAACTGAATGTAGCGAATTGTCCTATAGGACAATTAACCAACAAAAGAAATTAGGAGGCATCTTTTAAGATAAATCATAGATAAATTTATCTTAAAAGTAGCAACCAATTAATTCAACGCTTAGAATCTTAAGTTTTTCTATATTGCTTTCTGTATTAAAACCTTACTATAACTCTATTATTGAACTTCCATTTCGTAAGTATTGCCATAATCGTCTGTAGCTTCTAATATACCGTAGTCAGTCCATTCGACATCAATATTTTTTTCATCTCCTTCAGAATCTGTTATTGTACCGTTTCCATATTTTCCACTAATATCGATATTCCCTACTACCTCATCTCCAAAGCTATCTTGTCCACTAACATCATAATTATATGTATAGTCACCGACTGTGCCAGTTCTGTCTTCATACTGATAAGAAGTGTTTATATCCTCCAAAAAATAGTTCTCATCTATGCTTGGATCAGATGATACTAACTCTGCATTCTCAAAATAATCTTCACTATCTTCTGAATCCAACACTTCATTTGATATAATATAATCAGAAGATAGTTCTTCATCTTCGCTTGTGAAATCATTATCTGAGCTACAAGAGGATAAGAAAAATAATGATATAGCAATAAGTATTTTTTTATTTAAACTATTGATCATATAAAACCTCTTTATTTAAATATACTCTAATCAGAGTAACTAATTAATTTAAAACAATAACATCTTAAACAAATGGGCAGGTATATAAAATATTTTATATAGAAAATAATTATCACTATTAGGTTATCGGGTGTGCCTAGCGTATTCTACTATTATTCAAATTTCGCAATCACAAAATAGTCGCCTTGTGATGCAGTGTAGCCCTGATAGTAGCGATATCCTAATGCAGACGATGGCATTGCGTACTGTGGTTTTCCAGAAAATCATAGATTTTCTCTTGCGTCGAGGTAAGTTTCTCCCAGACACTTACGATTTCCCTCCTCATATCGAGGTAATAGAAACAGCGCTAGACACAATAGTGCGTATGCTGGCGTCAAGACAGATACAAGCGGATAGCAGGATTGGCTCCCATCGCAATTTTTGCAATAACAACTTCCCACCATACAATTCTATTAATACGATGCTGCAAACCTGCCCTTTTCTCGTTACAATAGCCTCAATAAAGTGCGTCATGATATGCACGCTGTCCGATTGAGCAGCGCACCCCTTTTACTTATCCAATATCTGAGAATCCCATGAGCCATAGACCACCTACTGACCTACTAAAAAGCGCCCAACATTGGCGTGAAGATATTAACTTTCGCCAAGAAGTGTTGGGTAAGCCGTTTGATTTTTCGACCACGTGGGGTATTTTTTCACCGCAAAAGCTCGATGATGGCAGCTTGATGCTACTTGATTATGTGGATTTTCAAGCGGATGATGATTCTATAGATTTGGGCTGTGGCTATGGCGTGCTTGGTATGACAGCGGCGCGTGAATGTCCGAATGGTCTGCATACGTTGATTGATAAAGACTTTATGGCAGTGGAATATGCGCGCCTTAATTGTGAGAAAAACGGTCTGAAAAATGTCGATGTGCATTTATCAAACGGCTTTAATCATGTGGCAAAAGATAAGGACTTTAGCCTTGTAATGTCGAACTTGCCCGCTAAAGTAGGCAAAGAGCAACATTATCTATATTTCCTCGATGCCTATGCGCGTATGCGTAAAGGCGGGCGTTTTTATGTGGTGACAATCAATGGCTTGCGCCAGTTTATGAAGCGCTCGTTTACCGAAGTATTTGGCAATAGTGAAAAGATCAAACAAGGTAAGACCTATACCATTACCATGGCGACCAAAGACTAAGCTTAAGCAACTTAAAAAATGAGCAAACAAAAATCCCGCTAACATGATGATGTGTTAGCGGGATTTTTTTTGCGCAGTTTTTAGAACTATATTTTAAAATTATATTTTTAGAATTACATTTGCCGCTTAAGCAAATACCCGCCCAAAATCGTACTGGCGATAATGGGTAATATCACCATTAATAATGGCGAAAATCCAGTCGCAAGCGAAACAAAGCCAACCAAGTCTTGCACGTAACTAAATAGCAAGCCAAATAATAAAGCCACGACGATACGCAAGCCCAAGCTATGGGTGCGCAATGAGCCAAAAACGAATGAGCAAGCAACAATCACCAGCGATAAAATCGATAACGGTGAGAGCAGCTTTTGCCAAAATGCCAGCTCATGACTTAACGAGCGCGTGCCTTGTTGGCGCATAAATTGACGATGCTCGTATAACTGGGTCAATGATAAATCCTCTGCCTGACGAGTGAGTAAATACACTGACTCAGGCGCAAAAGGTAAACTCAAGGTATCTGACGGTGCGATAGCTTGGCTACTCTCAAAGCCCTGACTAATCATCAGCTTGGTCATATTATTCAGCTGCCACTCGTAGCGATATTGTTCGCTTGGCTTGCTGCTATCGGTATCTATTGGTTCGCGACCGATATATTTGCCACCCTCAGCATGAATGGCGGTTTGCAAGTTGCCATTATTATCTAAATGCCAGCGTTTGACCTCACCAATATTTCCTTGCACATCGGCATAATCAATATACAAAATATCACTGCCATCGGGCTTGGCACTACCGTCTGTTGCACTCTCAAAGCGTGGTTGTACCGTCCAATAACCGCGTACCGAGGTGACAAGCGAACTGTTGTCTTGATCGTTAATCTCTTGCGCCAATTGATTCGAATGCGGCAATACAAACTGATTAATCACCAATGCCAATAGCACAAAAATCATAGCAGGCTGCAACACCCAGCCGACGATACGATAAACACTGACGCCAGCAGCGCGCATGACGACCAGCTCGCTTTTATTGGCAAGTAAACCTAAACCAACCACAGCACCAAGTAATGCGCCCGTTGGGATAAACTGCTCTAAGAAGTACGGCGAGCGATAAAAGATATATTTAATCGCCTCGCCCATCGTATAGTTATCATCTAGCGAATCTAACTCAGACAAATAAGAGAACACCAACTGCAATGCCCACAAACCTATGACCGCGCCGATGATGGCAAGTAAAGCGTTTAGTTTAACGTAACGGCTCAGCACTTTTAAATTGGTCGGTTTTGGCGCAAGTTTCAGTTTGGCTTTTGGCGAATTCGGCTTTGATGAATTAGACGATGATAATTTAGAGAATAAAGCGCTCATTAGGATTGTCCTCCTTGTGAGCCATTGCTTTTATGGTCAATATTGCCTTGATTATCGCTAACGGTTAACAGCTCATCTGGTTTGCGAAAGCGCAAACGATGCTGGACGCGGCTGCCCCAATTCATATAAAGCGCCAATGCTATAAAGCCTAATACCAACCATGCATACGCCCAAACGCTGACACTGCCTTTACTCACCGCATTTTTGAGCGAGATAATACCCAGCGCACAGCTGACAAATAATAAAATAGATGGGAACAGGCGCAACCAACGACCTTGACGCGGACGTACTTGCGCCAGTGGCACGGCGAGCATCGGTGCGATAATCATTAACCAAGGCAATGCCAAACGATAGCCAAGTTCACCTTGTGCCGCTCGTAATGCATTTTCACTATTCACTGCTGCGCTGCCTGTTGCGGCTTGCCATAATGGACCAATTGCTTGGGTTTCAATATTGTCTTCGGTGATGACTTCTTTGGAGGATTCGGTCAAGGTGATACGGTAGCGATCAAAGCCCACTTGATTGTATTTTAAACTGCCAGCGCCGACTTCATAACGGCGACCTTGGAATAAATCCAACTGGGTGACGCCGCTACTGCCGGTATCTACTTGCTCAGCGCGTTTGGCAAGGGTAATGGTATCTTTACTAATACTATTATTGCTTATAAGCGCGTTTGGCAGCTCTGGAATATTGAGTTGCTCAGCAGTTTCTGGGTCAATGTTGTTATTGACATCAACCGCCACATTTTTTGCCGCGCTGCCTTTAGTCTTAGGCTCAGATTGAATCAATATCACATCTTGCAATTGCTTTTTATCATCGCTCAAGCTGCCCACATACAAATGATAATTGCCACTACTGATAAACTGATTGGGCCGAATTAAATCAAAAGCACTGGTCAACGCTTGCTGTTGCCAAACACTCTCCGATGAGCGTACGCCCCACGGTTTACCAACGATAGATAAAGCCGCTTCCCCAACAAACAATGCCAATATCAATGGTGTCATCAGACGTCCAAGCTTACCGCGCGACACGCCGCTGGCATTAATCACCGCCATTTCTTGGTCAACGTATAAGCGCCCAAATACCAACATGAGAGCGATAAAAAATGCCAGTGGCAGGATAAGCTCTAAAAAGTAAGGCAGATTATAACCAATGATGGTAAATAATAAGCTGATGTCCAGATTGCCTTCTGCGGCAATACCAAAGTAACGGATTAAGCGCCCGCCGAGCATCATCACCACTAAAAACCCCAATACCAAGGCGGTCGTTGAGGCAACTTGTTGAGTCATATAGCGGCGTAATATCACAATAGGCACTCTTTAGAAAAAGGTTGGTATGCGCACGATTTATCGCAGTTTTATTGGCAAGGATGGATAATTAGGAGTAGATATAATCGCGATAGCTGAATAATATTGGGTCACAAAACCATAAAGTATAAAGGACGGCTCAAACAGCTAAATAACCCACAAAGTAACGACAGCCGCTATAAAAGCAGCCAAGCCACTGACCAGCGCTACTCTATAAATATTAGCGATAAAGATAGCCGTTAATCCTAGCATATTTTGCCCAAAAATGGCTGTGAAATGTGTTGGAAAACATTGCATCTATCTTGCTATAACACTGTATTATTTGGCTGATAATGGATAAAACCAAGAAAGCGTACAGTGTATACAATTTCTAAGCTTGTCTTAATAATAGAAGAGCAACTCTATTAAGTATATGCCCTATATTTTTGCTTTATGTCATTTGGAAAAGTTTGTGTGTCCTTGGTATCCTTGCGCGGCTATCTTTAGATTTCATTGTTAGACTGAATACCTGCAAAATTTATACTTATAACGATAAACGGAGAATACTATTAATGGATAAACTCAACACTACGCCTTCTACTTTACTTGAACTCGCGGGTGGTCAATTTGATGTACTTGATTGGTCAAATTGCGCTATCGTCTTTATTGACTATCAAAATGAATACGTCGATGGGGCTATGCCTTTGGGGCAAGCTGGTGCTAACGCCATTAAAAATGCGCGTCTACTACTAGATAAAGCTCGCGCGCAAGACACTCCTATTTTCCATATAGCACATCACGGCGCAGATCATGACAAAGTTTTCAATCCTTTGTCGTCGAATGTCGATATTGTCGCTGAATTACAACCAAAAGCTGGCGAGACAATCATTGTCAAAAAACACCCTAATGCTTTTTACGATACTAAGCTACAAACGCTAATAGCAGGCACGCAAAAGCAGCAAATTATCTTTGCAGGTTTTATGAGTCATATGTGTGTCAGCTCAAGCGTCAGAGCAGCATTTGATTTGGGCTTTGATAGTTTTGTCTGCCATAACGCCTGTGCCACGCGCGCCTTGCCTAATGATAAAAAAGAAGCCATAAGTGCGCAAGTAATGCACGAGACTGCGATGGCAGCATTACAGGATAGATTTGCCGCTTTAGTCACGACTGCTGAATTGGCTGGTGAATAACTTACTACTCTATAAAGACATAAAACAATTATTTAAATAATTATCGCAAAATTGTGCAAATATATTACCAAAGCCTTGCTCACTGCGCACTCGCCTTGCAATATGCTACACTATTGCGATGCCTCATTAGCCCAAACAATTTAACAGGTATAAGCAATTTAAATAAAACCTGATTTTTTATAATGCTAATTTCATAACTCTAATAAGGATAACTATATGAATATTAAATTAACCCAAACCCTGCCAAAGACGCATACGCAAAAAATTCTTAAAAAAGAAGCCAAAAGTAAAGACGCAGCCTGCCTTGTGGTGCTCATTGATGATAAGAAAAACATCTTAGGTGAAGCCGCATTAAGCGATTATCAAACGCGCATTGAGCAGTTGATGGAAGTATCGCATTTTAATGGTAAAGCTTGCGAAACCGTCGCTGATTATGCCTTGGCGGGTGATAAAAAGACAGCCAAAGAAAATCCAGTACAACTGTTGTTAGTTGGCGTTGGTAATATTGATAAGCTTGGCCATAGTGTATTGCAAAAAATTGCCAATACCATTTATCAAAGTACGCAAAAACGTGTCGACTCTATTACCGTCGCCCTAGGTGATGCATTAGAAGAAAATCATTTCGGTCAGTTTGCCCTTAATTTGTTGGCAGCGAGCTACCGTTTTGATAAATACAAATCTGAGCAAACCACGCCTGTTTTAACCGATATCTATTTATTGGCTGATGAGTCATTGAACGCTGCATTAACATTTGCCGAAGCGGTTTTCGCTGGTCAAAGCTTGACCCGTGATGTCGCCAACGAGCCGGGTAACATTTGCTTCCCTGCTTATATGGCAGAACAAGCGCAAGAATTAGCCAAAACCTATCCTGATCTATTAAAAGTCACCGTACTCGGTGAAGATGAGATGTCAGCACTGGGTATGGGTTGCTTCTTGGCTGTTGCGCAAGGCTCTACCAAAGAAGGTAAGCTGGTACTCATGGAATACCGTGGTAAATCTAACTTTAGTGCAGGTACTAACAAAGCTACGACTAACAGCGCCAAAGTCGCAGGCGGTCTAAAAGCATTAGCGGATAAACTACCAACCAAATTACCTAAGAAATCAGCTAAAAATGCTGATGTAAACAGTGATAACGATGTACATGCTGCCAATGATGACGCGCCTATCGTCTTAGTCGGTAAAGGCGTCACCTTTGATTCAGGCGGTATTTCAATCAAGCCGGGTGCGGCAATGGATGAGATGAAATTCGATATGGGCGGTTCAGCGTCTGTACTAGGTACGATTAAAGCATTGTGTGAAGCGCGTCTACCGATTAACGTCGTTGGTGCCCTTGCTTGCGCAGAAAATATGCCATCAGGTGATGCTACGCGCCCTGGTGATATCGTGAAAGCCATGAACGGCAAATCGGTTGAAATCTTAAATACTGATGCGGAAGGTCGTTTGGTATTAGCAGATACTTTATGCTACGTGCAACGCTATAATCCAAAAGCAATTATTGATGTGGCGACTTTGACCGGCGCTTGTGTGGTTGCGTTAGGTCATGTACGCTCAGCGGTATTTAGTAATGATGAAGACGTCTTGTTTGACTTAGAAAACGCCAGTCACTTATCAGGCGATTTAATCTGGCACATGCCAATGGATGACGACTATCAAGCGCAGCTTGACTCGCCTATCGCTGATATGCAGAACATCGGTGGTAAAGGCGCTGGTGCTGTCACTGCCGCTTGCTTCTTATCGCGCTTCGTCGAAGAAGGTCAAGCATGGGCGCATTTAGATATTGCTGGTACGGCATGGAATTCAGGTAAAGACAAAGCGGCAACCGGTCGTCCTGTACCGCTATTTATGCAATACCTCAAAAACAGCGCAAACATGGCTTAATCAGTTAGGAATAATTCATTGATGAAGACCGATTTATGAAAGTGAGTTTTTATGTTTTAAGTGAGAATAAAGCCCAAGATTTCTTGGGCTTTATTTGTCAGCTGACCCAAACGGCGCTTAATAAAAGCGCTCAGTCATTACTGATTCTTATCGAAAGCGATGATGCATTGCTATCAACGCTTGATGAAGCATTTTGGGCACATGATGCCACAAGCTTTATACCGCATCAGCGGCTTTTAGATTCAAATGTTGGCGATGTTGACGGTTCTGATACTGATACTGATACTAGCAATACCGAAAATACGGTAATTAACCCTATTAACAGTCAACCGTTAGCACCCGTTTTACTTGGCAGCTATATGCCAACTGATTTTAAAGGTATTGTCCTGAATACCACCATCCATCCTGTTAATGACTTTATGGCAGCAACCAATAATGCCCAGCCTACTCGGGTACTTGAGCTGATAAAACCTGATGCCAATAGCGTGCAAGAAGGTCGTCACAAATATAAAAGTTATAAGCAATTAGGCTATGAGCTCACGCACTTTAAAGTTTAATTTATTGATTTTTACCTTTATTTTCTCACCTTACTAGCGCCCTTTATTTGTCTACCGTGCCACCCTTTTTCACTACCCTCTAACGCCATGTCCACATGGGTTAAAGGTAGGCGCTTATCGCAAAAAATGCTACCATCCTTCGATTACTTTTCCGTTCTATTATAAGTTTCATATTTATTGACAAAGTCGAGGGTGTATAGATGCGTTCATTGATTGCGATGTATCAGCGTATAGGGCTGGTACCGCTCATTATTATTGGTTTAATATTGGGGGTTTTGATTGGCTGGCTGGCACCAAATATTGGTATTGCGTTAGGATTATTAGGAACGCTATTTGTCGGGGCGCTAAAAGCGGTCGCGCCGATACTGGTATTTATCTTGGTCATGGCAGCCATTAGCCAACAGCGTAGCGGCAATGAAGTGTATGTCAAACCCGTGCTGATTATGTATATGTTCGGCACTTTTTTGGCTGCACTAACGGCGGTTGCGGCAAGCTTTTTATTCCCGACAGAGCTGATATTGGTCAATGCCACCATTGAGCAAGTACCACCTGCTAATCTTCAAGAAGTATTGACCAACTTGCTGATGAATTTGGTCGCTAACCCTGTCCAGGCCATCGCTGAAGCCAATTATATTGGTATATTAGCGTGGGCAATCATCATTGGTTTCGCCCTACGTCAAGCCAGTGACACCGCGCGTACCGTGGTCAGTGATTTTTCTGACGCCATCTCACAAGTGGTCAAATGGGTCATCGCCCTAGCGCCTTTTGGTATTTTAGGCTTGGTTGCCAATACCGTTGCTGAGACAGGCTTTGCCGCGTTAGCAGGCTATGCTCACATTTTGATGGTGTTGGTCGGTTGTATGCTATTTATCGCTTTAGTCGTCAATCCGCTGATTGTATTGGTTAAAACAGGTAAAAACCCTTATCCGTTGGTGTTTGCGTGCTTACGTGAGTCAGGAATTACTGCATTCTTTACCCGTAGTTCGGCGGCCAACATTCCTGTCAATATGAACCTTGCGCGTAAATTAGGTCTACACGAAGACACTTATTCGGTCACCATTCCACTGGGTGCAACCATCAACATGGCAGGCGCTGCTATTACAATTAACGTCTTAACCCTTGCCGCAGCTCATACGCTCGGTATCGAAGTATCGTTTGCATCAGCGCTGTTATTAAGTTTGGTCGCGACGATTAGTGCTTGTGGCGCTTCAGGTGTTGCTGGTGGCTCATTGCTCTTAATTCCATTAGCAGCAAGCCTATTTAGTATTCCAAACGATATTGCCATGCAAGTAGTGGCACTTGGCTTTATCATCGGTGTGGTACAAGACTCTGCAGAAACTGCCTTAAACTCATCAACCGACGTCTTATTCACCGCTGCTGCTGATCCAAAATATGCGCGCTAATGTTTAAAACGGTACTTGCAAATAATAAACGGTGTTTGCAAAACATTAAGGGTCTCATATTAGAGACCCTTTTTTTATGTGCTAAATAGCGTGTGATTCATTAATTTAAACAGCTACTTTGAATGATCGACATCTACTTCAATCACTGGTGTCTGCATGTCTAGCTGGCGTTTAAATTGACGTAATTGTTCGACCTCATCTAATAGCTCAAGTATAAGACCAATTGCCGGCACGCTCGCTTCAAAGTCGCGGCTAAGGCGTGAGGCGCGGCGCACGGTGGTTAATTGATAACCGGTAAATTGCTTATGCTCTGGCACATCATATTCGATGATATTTTCTTCAATCAATTCGATGACCCATTGGCGCTCTTGACCACAGGCAGATACGAGCTCATCCAAGCTCAAGATAATGTCGGTAAATTCAGGCGAGTGTTTCATAGCGATTATCCTCATTTGTTCTTTATTTTATCGTTATCGTATGGTCTTCATCTCTGTTGTTTTCTTGGTTATATTGCTGCTATTCGCATAGCTTATGGCATTTTTAAATGCGATTTAGTTAACGGCTGATACTGGTCTCAGCAAAAGCTTCTTTAAGCTGCTCGTAGGCTTTGGCAGCGGCTTCACTGCTGATATCAGGGTTGACGATGTTTAAAGTTAAATACAAGTCGCCTGCTTGCTTAGCAGGAATACCTTTACCCTTTAGACGTAAGTTGCTCCCTGATTTGCTATTTTTGGGAATCGTCACGCCAAGCGTTCCTGCTGGAGTACTGATGTTAATTTTCTCGCCCAGTGCCGCTTCCCATGGCGCTACATTGACCGTCTGATAAACATCAGCGCCTTCGATACGGATATTGTCCGCATGACGAATTTTCACCTTTAAAAATAAATCGCCGTTTTTACCGCCACCAATACCCGCCGCGCCTTGCCCTGCTAAACGAATTTGCTTGCCATCAGTGATGCCTTGTGGAATTTTAATTTTCAGGGTTTTATTTTCGTAATCGACACTACCATTCGGCTGCCGGACGGGAACGTTTAATTTAATACTATAGTCATCGCCACTATAGACCGAGGACAAATCGACAGTAATCTCTGCATGTTGGTCTTGACCTTGGCTATTTTGCGCCCTAAAACCGCCCTGCTGCGATTGTCCACGCGCACCGCCACCAAAAGCGGAGAAAATATCATCGAAGCGAAAACCGCCATCGCCATAAGCTTGGCCTTCGCCAAATTGATCTTTGATATCTTCCCAGCGGAAACCGCCTTGTCCGCCGCCTGCTGATTGCCCACCGAAGCCACCTGCACCACCTTGACCGGCAAAAGGATTGTTAAGCATCGCATCGTATTCCGCCCGCTTGTCTTTATCTCTAATAGTTTCATAAGCGTTGTTAATTTCCGCGATTTTATTATCAGCGTCTGGATCGTCGCTGACATCAGGGTGATATTGACGCACAAGCTTACGATATTTCTTCTTAATATCAGCATCTGTGGCGTCTTTTTTGACCCCTAAAATGTCATAGTAATTTTTCTCTGCCATGTTACTTTTCCTTCTTATAGTATTTATTACTGATCATTTACTTAATACATAATATGGGGGCAATGAGTGAACATTTCATTTTTAACATACGATTGTACTCATCAAAGCTTTACCAGTAATGATGCCAAGCAATACTGACATTTAGACTGTCTGAGTCATTTAAAATAGTATCATTGACGTGTGTCACTATATTAGCGTGCCTCATTATGTCAGCGTGTGTCACTATGATTCTGGCATTATTATTCTTTGACAGCTGTTGGCGTAATGTCATTTCAGTATAAACAATGGAAGCACAGCCTTTTCGTTTAGGGCAACATAAAAAAACCAGTACTTTGCTTATCACGCTTAGCGCGTAAACCAAACTTGATATCTTTATATGTATGTCTATCCGCATATCGCTCTTGGTAATGAACCGTTACATTTACCATAGCATAGCTAAGTATGAGCTTATTAAACTTTGCGCCTGCACTGATTCCAACCTGGGTATAAGGGCTATTTCATTAACTAACTAAAAAACTATTATGCTCATACAACGCTGAATATTGCGATTTCTTCATAATTAGTAAGAATACAGCAAGGTTTTATTACATTTTTTTCAATATTAATTCATTTTACTTTTTTAAATATTAAAATAATTAAATATAAGGCATTAGCCCTTATATACCGCATCTTCCCGATAATCTTAACCAAATAAGCATACTTGATTTTTAAATTTACTGAAGCTCTATGATTAAATTTTTTGATGTGAAAATCACTTTATTAGCACTATCCGTTTTTATCTATTCACGTACCTTAATAAAGAGGTTTCACAGAATTGGTCATATATACCATGGTCTACAGGAATAGTAGCAAGACTCACTAATGATTATAAAAACGTTTTCTACTTCTCTATTATGAGATATTTGAACTGGGGCGTTTTTTACAGAACCGTAAGAACGAAGTAAGCTCTCTATTGTAAAATACCCATATTATTCAAGCTGATAGGGGCATGGGTAACATAGGCAAGAGTATCTGTCTATCTCATCAATAGAAAAAAGGTATTAAATGTCTTATTTAATCAAGTCTTTAGTCATCACTTTATCGCTGCTGCTCAGTACCACTGTTTTTGCCGGCAACACCAGTTACTATGGTAGTAAGTTTCACGGCAAACGTACCGCAAGTGGCAGTATCTTCAATATGAATTCCCTCACCGCCGCGCATAAGACGCTGCCGTTTGGTACGAAGGTACAAGTGACCAACAAAAAGACAAAGCAGAGCGTGATCGTAAAAATTACTGATAGAGGACCTTTTATTAGAGGTCGTATCTTGGATTTATCGAAAGCCGCTGCAGGTCAAATAAACTGTGAACTTTGTACCACCACCATGAAGATACTATCTTATGGTGATGGTAAATACCGTATGGAATAATGTAATAAAAAAGGGAGAGCTCACGCTCTCCCTTTTTTATGTTCAATGGCTCTAAGACAATAGTTTTATAACTTAAGAAACATTCAGACTGCTATTGAAACTGTCAGGATTTGCCAACTGACCGCCGTTTATTTAACCGCCGCTTCCATTTCTTCTAGCGTCGTCATCGCTAGCAACAACTTCTCTTCATTATCGCTATGCTGCTGTTGTAGCGCGGCTTGTTCATTAAGTAACACTAACAAATCAGCTTTACGGCTTTCTTCATATAGCTCAGTATCGGCAAGCTTGGTCTCTAAACTCGCCAATTTATCCGCAATCTTAGCCAAGGATTTTTCTATCTCTTCAATCTCACGGCGAATAGGCGCGGTAAGTTTGCGTTGTTCGGCGGCCAATTTACGTTGCTCTTCTTTACTAAGCGTAGGCTGAGCAGCTTTTGCTGCGGCAGTAGCAGCTTTATTGTTCGCCTGACTCTTTACTTGAGTATCGTTTGTTTCACGTGAAACAAACTTCTTATTGTCCTTTTTGCTCTTTTTTTTACCATTACTTTTGTCGGACGTATTTTCTTGCTTACGCTTTTCAGCTAGCCATTTACCGTAATCGCTGATATCACCGTCAAACTCATCTATTTGACCATCATGGACCAAAAACAGCTCGTCACAGACGTTGGCAATCAACTCGCGGTCATGCGAGACTAGTACTACTGCCCCTTCAAACCCTTGCAAAGCAATCGTCAATGCTTGACGCATTTGTAGGTCTAAATGGTTGGTTGGCTCATCGAGTACCAGCACGTTCGGACGTTGCCAAACAATCAATGCCAAGGTTAAACGCGCGCGCTCACCACCGGAGAATAGCTCGCTTATGGTATCGATACGGTCGCCACGGAAATCAAAACTACCCAAAAACGACCGTAGCATTGCATCAGACGTTTTACCTGCTAAACGACGCAGCATTTCTATCGGAGTGGCTTTGGGGTCAAGAATATCCATTTGATGCTGGTTAAAGTAGCCAAGCTTTAGCGTATCTGAAACGTTATAGCTGCCTTTTAATACGCCAAGCTCACCGACTAAGGCTTTAATCAAGGTTGATTTACCCGCGCCATTCATCCCAAGTAGTCCAATACGCGTATCAGGAGTCACTTGCACATTGGCATTATAAAGGAGCGGCGTGTCACTATAGCCAATATCTGCATCGGTCAGCTCAATTAACGGAGAGCTCATATTCGCTGGGTCATAAAAGCGGAAAGAGAACGGGTTGTCCGCCATCATTGGTGACAACTCTGCCATGCGCTCAAGCTGCTTGATACGGCTCTGCGCTTGTTTTGCCTTACTAGCCTTTGCACGGAAACGACGAATAAAGTCATCCAAATGTGCTTTGGTCGCTTCTTGCTTCTCAAACGCTTGCTGCTGCTGCGCCATACGCTCATGACGGGTACGAATAAACTGTTGATAGTTACCGGTATAAAGGGTGATTTTTTGTTGCTCAACGTGCAAGATATGACCAACGGTGTTATCTAAGAACGTTTGATCATGCGAGATGACTATGACCAGACCAGTAAAGGCATTAATCCACGTCTCAAGCCAAAGAATGGCATCCAAATCCAAATGGTTGGTTGGTTCATCAAGTAGCATTAAGTCTGCACGGCTCATCAAGGTCTTAGCAAGGTTTAAACGCATGCGCCAGCCACCCGAAAACCCTTCTACTGGCAATTCATGCTGGCTAGTATTAAAACCAAGACCCGCCATGATTTGTGCGGCTTTGGTCGGGGTACGATAACCATCAATCTCATCAAACTGCTGATGTAATACGCCAATCTGATCATCACTGACACTGCTCAAATCATTTAAAGCTGCATTAATCTCATACCACTGCTCATCGCCACTTAAGACATAATCAATCGCCGTCTGTGTGGTCGCGCCAACTTCTTGCGCCATGTGCGCCACATGCCAGCTATCAGGGATACTGATTTCGCCTTTATCAAGCGTCACTTCGGTATCACCGGTGCCCATGCGGGTCAATAATAAGGCAAACAAGGTTGATTTGCCTGTACCGTTATTGCCCGTTAAGCCAACTTTATGGCCCGGATGTAGCTGGAAGCTTGCCCCTGCAAACAACTCACGACCATCACGGCGAACACCAACGTCTTTAAATTCGATCATATAATTTCTTCATCTCAACAATAATGTAAAACTTAAGGCAATAAAAAACACACGTCTGGCATGTTTACTGGCGGCTATTATTTCAAACGCTTGCCGCATAGGCAAACAATTAAATAAGTATTTTAAATTCAAACCTTTATACTGCTAAAAACCGCTTGCTATCATAATGACGGGTAGACTATTTAAAAGCCTTGCAGTTTAAATCACTTTTTTAGTCATAAACGCTGTTGTTACCCTTGACAAATCAATCATTAGCCCAATTATGCTATACTAGTAAAACACTATTGACATCATGCAGTTAAGTCGTGACAGCCATAATAGTATGGCCATCCGCTTAAGTGGCATGCCACCATGACAGCTTGATATGAGCGTCTAAAGCCATGACTCAAACTATGCATAACCCAAAATGTTACCGTAGCCTATGCTTATCAGCCGCTACGGATCAGTCGCCCTATCCAGTATAAATAGACGACCTCGCATCAATAAAAAATAATATCATTTGATTTTAGCAACTGAGGTAGATATGAACGAATCAATCAACCAATTTAACCCAAGCTCCAGCCAGCCCGTCGACCCAACTGCCTTGAGCTTAACTGACAGTGCTGCACAAAAAGTACGTCGTCTGCGTGAAGAAGAAGGTGACAGTGAGCTTATGCTACGCGTCTATGTGACCGGCGGCGGCTGTTCTGGCTTCTCTTACGGATTTAGATTTGACAGCGACTTGGGCGAAGACGATGCCAACTTCGATAATGGTGATGTGACCTTAGTCGTCGATTCGTTGAGCTATCAGTATTTGCAAGGCTCTACGGTTGACTATACCGAAGGCTTAGAAGGTGCGCGCTTTGTGGTAGCAAACCCGAATGCCACTACTTCTTGTGGTTGTGGTTCATCATTTTCTATCTAAACTGCTATTTTTTAAATCATTTGTTGTTTCCTCATTTTATTAAGGCACCTATCTTATCGTTAGGTGCTTTTTAGCCTACCGCTTTATTATTAATAGATAATATTAAAAGGTTTGATATTGATAAAGCGGTCATGACGCACCATACAAGCTATCAGAAAATAAAGCCCGAGAAGTAAAAGTAGCCCTATTTACTTTAGGTTTTTACGGCTATTTTATCGCCAGTTTTTGCATCAAAAGTGCCCGAATTGAACGCAGTAAAAGCTTACTGTATTTGTAATTGCACGTGGTTTTTAGGGTGGCTTTGGGCTAAACTGACCTGATTCTCTAACCCCTTTTTGCGGTCGGACCGCCTGTGTTTCGACCGAACATAACTAATAACAACAGATGACTATTATGAGTAATTTTGCGAGCAGCTTTGTCGATTTTGAAATTCCAAACTGGTTTGACAGTCAGCACCTAGCGGGTATGCTCCGCGGTATCGAAAAAGAAGGTCTGCGTGTTAAACCTGATGGTTATTTGGCGCAAACGCCGCATCCGACTAAGCTTGGCTCCAAACTTACCCATCCGTTTATCACCACAGATTATTCAGAAAGCCTGCTTGAGCTTATCACTGACCCCAAGACCTCACCAAAAGAAACCTTAAACATGCTGCGCCAACTGCATTTGTTGGTTTATCAAGGTATGCCTGAAGGTGAGCTGATGTGGCCATTATCGATGCCGTGTATGCTGTCATCCAATGATGAAGATATCCCACTAGCCGATTATGGTAGCTCTAATACCGGTAAGCTTAAGACGCTATATCGTAGTGGACTTGGTATTCGTTATGGTCGCCGTATGCAGACGATTGCAGGTTTACATTATAACCTATCGTTTGGCGATGATTTATTTGCCGCGTGGCAAGCGCAAACGCCAGCCGCACAAGACCTGACTCTCACAGAATTTAGAAATGATAAGTATTTGGGACTGATTCGTAACTTTAAACGTCTGACCAGTTTGGTGCTGTATTTATTGGGCGCAAGTCCCAGTGTTTGCCCTTGCTTTGTTTCAGGGGTTGAGCACGACCTTGAGCTGCTCAATGATTCGACCTATTATAAGCCGACTGCGACCAGCCTGCGCATGGGCAAGCTTGGTTATACCAACAGCGTGCAAGAACATCTCGATATTCGTTATAACAATTTACCCGAGTATATCAAAGGGCTGCGCCGCGCGATTCAAACCCCGCACGAAAGCTTCGAGAAACTTGGCTTAAATGATGCCGATGGCAATCCGATTCAAATCAATGATCATATTCTACAAATAGAAAATGAATACTATAGCCCTATCCGTCCAAAACAAATCGCTGAAAGCGGCGAGAGCCCAACTGAAGCGCTTGAGCGTCGCGGGATTGCTTACGTTGAGTTTCGCGCTATTGATCTCGACCCGTATAGCGATATTGGTATTCGCTTATCTAGTGCCTGCTTCCTAGAAGTAATGGCATTATATTGCTTACTGAGTGATTCGCCAGAGCTGCTGCCTGCAGAGGAAGAAGCATTGGCTGTGAATCTTGAGCGCGTGGTCAATGAAGGTCGCCGTGAGAACTTACAGATTATTAATAACGGCGCTGAGCAAACCCTTGAAAGCTGGATGCTTACCCATTTAAGTCGTATGCAACCATTGGCAGCACTGCTTGATGCGCATTATGGTGGTAACGACTATCGTGCGGCGGTTGCATTGATGCAAGGTAAAGCAGGACACTCTGAGTCAACAATCTCGGCGCAAGTTAACTCGGACAGTAAGCGTTTGGGCAGCTTATGGCAGCTTGGCTTTACCTTGGCGCAGCAGCATCGTGAGTCATTATTACAGCAAACTTTAAGTCCAAATACCCAAGCTAAATATGAAGTGCTTGCCGAAAAGTCTATCCTACAGCAAGCTGAGCTTGAAGCAGCCGAAACCGAAGATTTTATGGATTTCTTACAGCAATATCGCTAATTTCTTTGTGAATTTCAACCCTTCATCAATAAGCACTTTATAAGAGTATTCGCCCCATGCGACAGCTGACCACTTACCGTAATTTGCAAGTGTTTTTAGTGATAATGACCGTAATAGGCATGAGTTTTGCGCTATTTTTTTTGCAGCGTTATATGGGGTTTTCGCCTTGTCCGCTATGTATTTTTCAGCGTATTGGCCTGATGGTGATGGGCGGCTTTGCGCTAATCGCGGCGGTATTTAATCCCAAATCAATGGCAGTACGCTTGCTACTATGGCTGGGTAGCTTGGCAGGTATTGGCTGGGCAGCGACAGTAGCAGGGCGTCATGTCTGGCTACAGCACTTGCCTGCTGACCAAGTGCCGTCATGTGGCCCAGGTTTAGATTATTGGCTCGATACCCTACCTATGCAGCAGGTACTAAAAGAAGTGTTTGCCGGTTCTGGTGAATGTGCCTCTATCGACTGGACATTTATGGGGCTGAGCATCCCTGAGCAATCCTTGATACTATTTAGTATTCTAATATTAACTCATGTGCTGATATTGTGGCGCATTGTGCGTCCTGCGCGCTAGCGTGCTTTTATAAGCCATTTTACTTTAGCTATTTGCTTTAATGAATAACCAACTAAAACCGTCACACTTAATCATGCTGACGGTTTTTATGTTTACACTTTTTTTTATTTTATTCTGCACCTGATACAGATTTCTATTCGTCCTTGTTATGATAAAAGCGGGTTAAAGAGCCGCCTTAGTCACTTTTACGCTTTGATATCTCTACAAGATTTATCTACCCTATTGGAATAACGATAGGTTTTATAGCCCATTAATCGCATATAAACAGTGTTTTTAACGCTTATATGCGATGTTATTGATTAGCTCATTTACGGTTATCACATAATTTAACGAAGTCAGGGTCGCGCGTTTTACTTATTGCCGTTAAGCTTGTTGTTCTTATCTGCTTTGATTTCTCTCAAAGCTTTAGTTCATATATCATATTGATAACGTTTGGCCATACTATTTAAAAAACTGTTCTTTGGTAATACTATGATAAATTTTTGGTCTACTTCCTTCTCTGCTGTGACGGCTATCAGACGCTGTATGCGCCCGCTGTTGGCGTTACCCGTCTGTCTGCTGCTGATAAGCTGTGACAGTGCGTCCTCTTCTACCAATAATAAAACGACACAAGGTGCGCCGATTAACGGCTCGCAGCAAGCTGAGATGCCAGACGTTGAGTCTCAAAAGAGCAGTGCTAACAATGTGGTGAATGAGACAGGTACCGAAGAAGGTCAGCCAGTCATTGCAGCGCCCAATTTGACTGATAGTACTCGTCGCGTGCCGATGATTTCCGCATCAAATAACGAGAGTACGCTACAGGCAACCTTAATGGGTGATTATGGCGGCATCGTACCATGCGACTCTTGCGCTAATATTGACATTACCTTAAATTTATTTTCAGATGGCTCTGTGCTAAAAACCAGTATCTTTAATCACGCAGAGCCAGCGCGCGCGCCTTTGCTAGAATCTGGCGTCTATCGCCAAGACGACGATATGATTACGATTGTCTATGAGAGAAAAAATATTGAAACCTATCGTATCAAAGACAACCTTTTGATTAAGTTAGACGCAGATAAAAATCTTGATGATGACTATAGCTTGGCGCGCAAATAAACGCGCCAATGGATAAGCACATAACGCCTACTTGCTAGGCGTTTTTTATTGGTCATCTTCTGGTGTTTACTTTACAATGAGTACATCATTTATTGTTTGGTTGCCATCCTAATATTTGGCAGACCACTGGCATATATCAATACGAAATAGCATCATATAAAATACAACCATTACGCATGATACTTAGCTTGAGTGCCCTCTAAAACCAGCCGTGACGAATACGCTCACTTTTAGAAAAACTCGAAACCCTTTATCCCTCTCATTTAAGCTCGTACGGAACGTCTATGCATATTCATATTCTTGGTATTTGTGGTACTTTTATGGGCTCGTTGGCATTATTGGCGCGCGCGCTCGGGCATACGGTCACGGGCTCTGACACTAATGTCTATCCGCCGATGTCCACACAACTTGAAAATGCGGGCGTAACGATTGCAGAAGGCTATCTGGTGGAACATTTGCAGCCAGCGCCTGATTTGGTGGTGGTGGGCAACGCTATGAAACGTGGTATGGATGTCATCGAATATATGCTAGATAGCGGTCTGCGCTATACCTCAGGACCGCAGTTTTTATCCGAGCAGGTATTGCAATCGCGCCATGTCATCGCGGTGGCAGGTACGCATGGTAAGACCACAACAACGACCATGCTAGCATGGATATTACATTATGCGGGTATTGATGCAGGATTCTTGATTGGCGGCGTGCCATTGGTCGATACCACTGATAAGCACTTACAGCACGTCTTTGCCCATAGCAGCTACTTGGGTGCTGACAAGACCAATGACGAAGCAGAAAAGACGGGATACTTTGTTATCGAAGCCGATGAATACGATTCAGCGTTTTTTGATAAGCGCTCAAAGTTCGTCCATTATCGCCCGCGTACGGCGATTTTAAACAATCTTGAATTTGACCATGCCGATATTTTCGCTGACCTAAACGCTATCCAAACCCAGTTTCATCATATGGTGCGCATGATTCCAAGCACGGGCAAAATTATCATGCCTGCTGCGACTATCAGTTTAGAAGACACCTTAGCAAAAGGCGTTTGGACACCTATCTGGCGTACTGCGGTGCTGGATTCAGCGGCAGATAATATCAATACAGAAGAGCAGATGTTAAAAAATAGCAGCGACTGGCAAGCTGAGCTTATCAGCGCCGATGGTGGTCAATTTAGCGTCCGTTTTGCAGCTGATAAAGGAGCCGCGGGAATCGTTGATTGGTCAATGAGCGGCATTCATAACGTCAATAATGCCTTGGTTGCTATCGCCGCCGCTTATGACGTTGGTGTAGATGTCAAAACAGCGTGTGCTGCATTATCAGCCTTTGCTGGTATCAAACGCCGTATGGAGCTGATTGGCGATGTAAATGACATCCTAATATTTGATGATTTTGCCCATCATCCGACCGCCATTACCACCACGTTAGATGGTGCCAAAAAGAAACTGGCAGACAGACGTATTTGGGCGATTATTGAGCCGCGTAGCAACACTATGAAAATGGGCATCCATCAAGACAGCTTGGCTGAGTCCGCTGCCCTCGCCGACTATACGTTATGGTATGAACCTACGGGACTTGAGTGGGGCCTAAGAGAAGTCATCGAAAATGCCAATATAACCAATCCAAATATGGGTAGCCAGCATGTGATCTCTAGCGTCGAGGTGATTATCGAGCATATCAGCACTCATGCCAAAGCGGGTGATGCTATTGTGATTATGTCGAACGGTGGCTTTGAAGGTATCCATCAGCGTCTACTAACGGCTCTACGCAACCAATAAGAACTTGTCGAAAAAACAAACATATTAACAATGTTTAAAAGCGTGATTCGTTAAACGAGCTGCGCTTTTTTTATATCTAATTATTTCCAATCAAAATCCTACTTAACCTCTAACAATTCTACGATTTAAATCTTCCTAGCTTACCTACGTTGCTGTGCTCTCTTAGTCAAAGCCGCACACTTAAAACTTTGTACATTAGCACTACTAACTATTAAGTCTGTTAGCGACTTTACTACCTTTGTAACCTACCGTTTACCTATCTCATCTGCTTAATAGCAAATATGGCTTTTTCCTCACATAGCCCATACACAGATAACATTTTGTGCTTACTTTTTAGTTTCAGAAATGACTACAATAAATTCATTAAAAGAAAGCAATATAAATAAGTAACACATTATAAATGGCAACATATTAGGAGAGTAAAATGAGCTTTATTTGGATGATTATTGTAGGTCTGGTCGCAGGTTTGTTGGCACGTGCTATCAAGCCAGGTAGCGACCCTATGGGCTGGATTATGACCATCGTTTTAGGTATCGTTGGGGCGATGTTAGGTGGTTTTGTTGCAGGCTTAATCGGTATCAATGCTGATGGCGGCTTTACTGGTCTTATCTTCTCAGTAATCGGTGCGATTATCTTACTGTTTATTTATGAGATGATTATGAGCAAGCGCAATGTATAATTGAATATTATTTCAGTTTTGATGTCAGCTTATTTAGCAATTGATTAAATTGAGAACTCAATAAGCTACATTATAAAGAAATAATAAATAAAAGGTCTTGCTCTATGCAGGACCTTTTTTATGGCGCGAGTTTTATTTCTATTTTTTACATTCTGTCCTAACTATTAATCATAAGTTTTGCTTATGTTAGTAAATAAGGATATAAAGCGTCGTGTATTGATAAGCATTACTTTTGTCCCCATTTATCTTATAATATCAGACCTATTTTATCTTTATCATTGAGGTGAGCCCTATGGCGTTACTCCCTATCTTAAGTTATCCCGACCCGCGCTTGCGCACGATTGCCAAGCCTGTCAAGGAAGTTACGGCTGAAATCAAAACCTTAATCGCCGATATGATTGAGACGATGTATGATGCCCAAGGTATTGGTTTGGCAGCGAGCCAAGTCGATCGCCATATTCAGCTTATCGTGATGGATTTATCTGAAGATAAAGACAGCTCAAGGGTGTTTATTAATCCTAAAGTCACGCCATTGGTAGAAGAAAAGCAGCCGTACGAAGAGGGTTGTTTGTCGGTGCCTGAAGTCTATGATAAGGTTGAGCGCCCTAATAAAGTGCGTATCGAAGCCTTAGATGAGAATGGTAATAAGATTGATGAGGAAGTCGAAGGCTTACTTGCGGTTTGCATTCAACATGAAATGGACCATTTAAATGGGGTCATCTTCGTCGATTATTTATCGCGTCTTAAACAAACTCGTGCGCGTGATAAAGTCCGTAAAGTGCTAAAAATACGCGAAAAACAAGGTGAACAAACCGCGGATAAACAGCCGCAAACTACCAGCTCTTAATTCATCCATTTTTTAAGCCTTGTTTATTGTCATTTCGTTATTATTAAGAAATATCGTTAATAAATTATGATTGTAATTATGCATTGATAATGACAAAACATAAGATTATGACGTTGATATTGGCTTTTACTCTTTGACGTTTTTATTCTCTGACATCTAGTGTCTTCATTAAAGGTTTCCAACCATGACCATGATCAAAATTGACCAATATTTTGACCCTGCCGGCTGGCAGAAATTCACCAAAGCTGCCGAAGGTCGCGAAACCCCGTTTTTGGTCGTCGACCTTAGCCGTATCAAAACCAAATATGCGGAAATGGTCGGCTTTTTCCCGAAAGCGAAAATTCATTATGCAATGAAGGCAAGTCCTGCGGTACAAGTGATTAACTTGCTTGCTGAGCTTGGTTCAAACTTTGACTGTGCGTCAATCTACGAGCTTGATCGTGTGCTCGACTGCGGCGTTGAACCATCACGTATCTCTTATGGCAATACCATTAAAAAAGCGCAGCATGTCAAATATGCTTTTGAAAAAGGTATTGATTTATATGCAACTGACTCAGAAGCGGATTTAAAAAATATCGCTAAGCACGCGCCTGGTTCAAGAATATTTGTACGTATCTTAGTACAAGGCTCTGAAACCGCTGAATGGCCACTATCACGCAAATTTGGTTGCCATCCAAATATGGCAATTGACCTGTTGATACAAGCGCGCGATTTAGGCTTAGTACCTTATGGAATCTCGTTCCATGTCGGTAGCCAGCAAAAAGACGTAGCTGCTTGGGATGATGCGCTCGCCAAGGTCAAATATATGTTTGACTGGATGAAGAACGAAGAAGATATTAAACTGCAAATGATCAATTTGGGCGGCGGCTTTCCAGCGAACTATATCAGTGAAGTCAATCCGGTCAAAGTCTATGCTGAAGAGATTACCCGTTATCTGACCGATGACTATAATGAAGATGAAATGCCGGAGATTATTCTTGAGCCAGGTCGTTCATTGGTTGGCGGATCGGGTGTATTGGTCAGCGATGTGGTACTTATATCGCGTAAATCGGATACAGATTTAACGCGCTGGGTATATACCGATGTGGGCTTATTCCAAGGCTTAATCGAGACCTTGGGTGAAGCCATCAAATATCCTGTTTACACGCCTAAAATGGAAACCTCAACAAGCGAAGGCACGGTCGTATTGGCAGGGCCAACTTGTGATTCAACCGATATCATGTATGAGGAAGCGGGTTATCAGTTGCCAGAAGAGCTAGAAATTGGCGATAAAATCTTTTGGTTGACTACGGGTGCGTATACCAACTCGTATTCATCGGTTGAGTTCAATGGTTTCCCGCCGTTAGAAGTGATTTATATTGATTAATTTTTAAACAATCAATGTCAATAAAAAGCGCGATACTGTGTAAGCAGTGCCGCGCTTTTTTGTGTCTATTTCAATATATCCAGCGAGGTGGCGTTAGTAAGAACCAACTACTGCACTAAGAGCGAAATAGGCACGCTATTGCTGCTACGAATAACTCGATTACTACCATAACCTGAGCTTTGGGTTTGATTATTCTGCGAGATTTGTCCAATATTAACCCACTGCCCGCGTGGTACGACAATGGTGCTATTCAATCTTTGGCCTTGCACGCTACTGTTAGTATGATAGCCGTAGCGATTATAAGAAGGATTAGCGCGCACGAGCTGCTCTTCTACTTGGGTTAGTCGTACTTCGACCTGCCCGTTTGGCAATAACTTTGGCGTTACAGCAATGCCTTGCGTCGTTGGTAATAATACTTGCTGCTGAATAATGATTTGTCCAGTTGGGCGGTTATAAGCTGGATAGGTCGGATAGCTATTAGCAATATAGGTTTGATTCAGCGAATACAGCGTGCCTGTGCTGATACTTGCTGCACTGCCAGACAACGTTTGTACTTGATATAAATTATTGCCTTGCTGCTGACTGTTACGCTGGTTAATCATGCCTGCACCTTGAATACCGCGATTGCTAATAATGACCTGACCTTGCTGGATATTGCCTTGGGATTGACTATTATTACCCACACGCACAGCAACAGTTAGTGCCTGTGGCTGACCGTCAATTTGACTAAGTAATTGTTGTACGGTTTGATAGTTAGCAGCAGTGGTATGCAACACGAGCTTATCTTGATAAATCGACACCGTGCCGCCGTCGCGACTGGCATTTAATTGCTGACGAACGGCTGGTAATAAGGATTCACCGCCATAGGTATGAATGACATAGGTCTGATAAGCAGCTGCTTGTACCACTATTGGCATTACGGCCAAACTTAGGGTAAATGCTATCGGGCGCGCATAACTTATGGTTTTGGCAGTTTTTATATTTTTAAAAGTGTTAAGTATAGTCACCGTGCGACCAAAACTCGCTATTATATTTTCACTAAACTTATTCATAACTGACCTCTAGCAATAGTTAAACGCTATTAAAAGCCATATCAAGCAGCCATTAGGCAACAAACAAAAAAACTTAGTAATTCAAATCTTGCTTGTTTAAAACCTACATTTAGAAACTAGTCATTTAAGCCTAAAACGTCCTGCATATTATATTGACCAACTTCCTGCTTAATAACCCAAGTTGCCGCACGTACCGCACCAGCTGCAAAGGTCATACGCGCACGCGCACGATGGGTAATTTCAACCACTTCACCATCTGCAATAAACATTACGGTATGATCGCCGATGATTTCACCACCACGAATCGCATGAATACCAATGGTACCTGCTTCGCGCGCGCCAGTTTGCCCTTCACGGCCATAAACGGCAACATCTTTTAGGTTCTGTCCGCGCGCTTCTGCGACGGCTTCTGCCATCATATAAGCCGTACCCGATGGCGCATCAATTTTATGCTTATGATGCGCTTCGATGACTTCTACATCGGCATCAGTGCCAAAGGCTTTTGCCGCCATACCGAGCAACTTTAATGATAAGTTAACGCCAGTTGAATAATTACCTGCATAGATGATAGCGATTTGCTTACTTGCCTCTTTTAATACTTTCTCTTGTTGCTCATTAAAACCTGTTGTGCCAATCACCATCGCAACATTATTCGCCGCGCAGATTTGCATATTTTGTTCGGTCGCATCAGGTAAACTAAAATCAATGAGCACATCAATGTCACTAATGACTGCTTCTAGGTCATCAACAATTTGCACATCCAAGCGTCCGATAGCTGCGACTTCGCCAGCATCTGCACCAACCAAGCTTGAACCCTGACGCTCAATCGCGGCATTTAGTGTCGTTTGCAGATTGTCCTGTACTGCTTCGATGAGCATACGTCCCATACGACCGCCTGCCCCAATCACGCCGACTTTAATACCGTGTTCTTTTGCTTGTTGACTCATATCTTTGTCCTAAATATTTTATTTTTAATAAGCTGATTTTTGCATAATATTTATCGTAAGTTTAGCAAATATCACTGCGTGCGTGGCTTTTAATACGCTCAATAAAAAGCCCAAAGGTTTCACATGAAACCTTTGGGCTAGCTTAAATATTTATCTGAAATGCTTATTTTAGCTACATGATTTAAATATAGCTTCTGAGCAATAAATAGGATTAATCAAATAAATCGCCAATCTTTTTAAAGAATGACTTCTTATGTGGTGACTGCTGATGCTTGCTATCACCGTCCAATGTATCTTGGAATTGACGTAACAAGTCTTTTTGCTCGCGAGTTAGGTTCACTGGGGTCTCGATGACCACACGGCAAATCAAATCACCTTTCATCGTGGTGCGTACTGGCGTCACCCCTTTACCGCGTACACGCAATAACTTACCACTTTGCGTACCTTCGGCAACCTTGATTTTTACTTTGCCATCTAAGGTTGGGATTTCAACTTCTTTACCAAGTGCCGCGTCGGTTATGCTCACTGGCACATCCATATAGAGGTCGGCGCCTTGACGGGTAAAGACATCATGCGGTTTCACGCGTACTTCGACGTATAAATCGCCGTTTTGTACACCAGCGCCACCTGCCTCGCCTTCACCTGCTAAACGTACGCGGTCGCCATCATCGACGCCCGATGGGATAGATACTTCAAGCGTACGTGATTTGTCTTTGACGCCATTACCATGACAGTCAGAACAAGGGTTTTTGATTTGTTTACCTGTGCCGCCACAATGCGGGCAGGCCTGTTGAACGGCAAAGAAGCCTTGCTGCATACGTACTTGACCCTGACCATGACAGGTCTGACAAGTCACGATATCAGAGGCATCTTTGGCGCCTTTACCATCACAGGTGTCGCAAGGCGCAGGAGCCGTGAAGCTGATTTCTTTCTTACAGCCACGTACCGCTTCTTCTAGGGTCAGCTCAATCACATAACGTAGGTCTGAGCCGCGGCGCGAACGTCCACCGCCACCACGCGACTGACCGAAAATATCGCCAAAGTTGCCAAAGATATCGCCAAAGATATCTTGGAAGTTGCCACCGCCGCCGCCGAAACCGCCGCCCATACCGTTTTCAAACGCAGAATGACCCATACGGTCATAAGCTGAGCGTTTTTCTTCGTTGCTCAACACCTCATAAGCCATCGATGCTTCTTTAAATTTATCTTCAGCATCAGGATCTTCAGAGTTACGGTCTGGATGGTATTTCATGGCCAGCTTGCGGTAGGCTCGCTTAATTTCCTTGCTATCGGCAGTCTTACTGACACCTAATACTTCATAAAAATCGCGCTTACTCATGGGCTCTCCTATCGTCTTCACAGTCCACCGGTCGGTCGATTCATCAACCCGAGTTAATCACCCTACTTATAATTCTGCCTACACTCGCACTAAAAGGTTTCACATGAAACATAGCGAAATACGTGGCGGCAAAGAGGATGATTTATGAATCTTGCAAGCGAATACGGCGGGATGCTGCTTAGCCAAATCAATTTATTAAAAGTTTGCGCTATTTATGGAGATGCCAACATGATTTATCAAGCGCTTGGATGCTGAAATTCTGACTTATGAGGACTTAAGCCCTCAAAAAAAGGTTTTATTAAGAATTGAGCAAAGGTTTTTATACCTTTATAAAGGCTGGCCATGCTAATATTTAGCGCCATATTGATGGGGTTTTAGATCCTATTTTTAAGATTTATCGCCATTCCGTTTGCGCTAAGGTAGCACTTTTTATGAAAAAGCTGATTCTTCTATTGATTATTATTGCAGTCGCTGTCTATGGCGGCTCGCCTTATTACAGCGCGTATCAGCTGAAAAATGCTTATGATGCCAAAGATGGTGCGACTATCGCGGCGGCGATTGACTATGAACAGGTACGTCCAAGTATCCAAAATCAGCTGACCAGCCAGTTTGCGGTAACCATGACCAAATATCCATTGGTCGCCGAACTTGGCGGCGCACCATTAACGGAAGCGGCCAACGGCTTTATCACTCAAGCAGTTGATGGTGCCATTACCGCGCAAAATATCGAAAAACTGATTAATACCCAAGGTCAAGCCAATACCGCGACCAAGGAGCTTGCCGCCGCATGGGCAATCGCCAGCAATCAAGTCGATTTAAAAAACCTGATTCAAAACTTAATCATCAATCGCGGCGACATCAATGCAGTCGTTAAAAATCAGATGCAGCAAATCATGCAAAAGCAAGCGGCGGAACTGGAACAACAAGCAGCGCAAGGTACCGATAGCGATAAGCCAACACTGAGCTATTGCGGTATTAATTGCTTTACTATCAGCGGTCAGGTTAAAGGTTATCCGCTTACTATAGAGATGCAGCGAGATGGTTTGATAAATTGGAAAATCGTTGATATCGTCTTGCCGCAATAGGTTGGCTAGAACCAATTATTAATTGCAATAAAAAAAACTACCCTATGAGCTAAGTTCATAAGGCAGTTTTTTTATGAGTTATTTTTATTAAACACTTTATCTCATAGACTTAAAATAGTTAACACTAACTACTCTACACCCAAAAACTCTAAAAACTCAGGGCTATCAAAGCTTGCTTGATACAGCACACCATCTTCACGATAAATAGCAGGCGTTGCCATTACCGCAAGCCCGGCCGCTTTTTCACGGTTAGGGGTCACATAGTCGACGTTACAACTTGCTGGTGCAGGAGTCATTTCCCCCTTTAACATTGCCTTGTCAAAAGCGCTGCGACGACTGTCTTCACTGCCTTGACACCAAATAGCGCGCATTTGCTTAGGTGACTGCTCATATATCGGATAACCAATGGTTTTCACCGTTACACCTTTGGCATTAAGCATGGGCAGCTGTTGATGCAAGCGACGGCAGTAAGGGCAATTGACATCATTGGCCACATAAATGACCGCTTTTTCAGGACCAGTCGCTGGATAATTAATCAGCTGGCTTTCATCTAATGTTGCAAATACAGACTGATTTTTGCGCTTTTCGAACTCTTGATCGAGCCCAATAAACTGACCATTTTCAATCACTGATATCTCGCCATCGGTAATATGCTGCGCATCATCTGATAATAAAAAAGGCACGCCTTCCAATGTTGCGCCCCAAATGACGCCCGGTACTGCGGTATAAAAGAACGGTGTTTTAGCACTCATGTTTTTCAGCGCATCCATATTGGCTAAGATGGCAGATTTTACGCTGTCACTGACAGGCTTGCCGACTTGTGCACTGCTGCTACGTGCTGCAGTCTTAGTCACTACACGCTTGCTTGGGTTCTTTTGCAGCTCGCCTTGAATGACATATTTACCATCTTCGGTAATATGCAGCGGCGGCTGTCCGGCCAAATTCACCTGATACATATTGGGCAGTTTAGATACTACGATAGAAGTAATTTGCGTTTTTATGCCGGCTTGAGTCAGTAGTTGACGTAATTGACTATCGACAGACTTGGTTATGCTGCCAGCCGCTTGGGCATTCTGAGGCGCTTGGCTGGTAGTTTTCTTGATAGCATCAGTAGCGCTTGGCTGCGCACAGGCGGTGGTCGTCAGCAATATGGCGCTGATTAAGCTGGCAGATTTTAATACAGGTAATTTCACAGAGACAGTCCTATTGGTTTTTAATAATAGTTGTGTTTAATAGTAAGGATTTTAAAACTCCCATTATTAATCAAGACAACCATATTATGTAAAAACATAGATTAAAAATAATAAACAGACTGTAGCACATGGGATGATTTTGCAAAGTCTTAAGCCGTCAATTTTGCAAAACTGCTACTGAGCTTTAAGAGATAGGCAACACAGACAGCTCACAGAAATAACCACGGCAAACAACAAGCAGAAAAAAGCAGCACACTTTTCAGTGGCTGCTCATTTTGGAAAAATATTTTAATCGTTCATTTTAAGATTTAACAAAGCTTAAACCTAGAATTTAGCCACTTCTTCTGGCGTTAAGAAACGGCTGTCACCTTTATCCAAACCGTCTAAAGTGATATGACCAATACTGGCACGATGCAGCTCGGTAACTCTATTACCAAAGTAACCCATCATACGTTTTACTTGATGGTATTTACCCTGCTCTAAGGTTAGACGCGCATGGGTTTCATCGATAAATTCAAGAATCGCAGGCTTGGTTTCTTCGTGCTCACCTTCTAACAAGATACCTTCAGCCACTTCTTTGACAGCATTGGCTTGAGCATCGCTATCCATCGCTTCAGCTAGTGTCAGCTCATAAATTTTGGCATGCTCATGTTTAGGGCTGGTGACACGGTGCAACCATTTGCCATCATCACTGATAAGCAACGCACCTGTAGTATCGACATCGAGGCGACCAGCAATACGTAAGCTGCCAAGCTCCGGTACAGCAATCAGCTCAGTGACGATAGGATGTTCTTTAACCTTTAAGGTACATTCAAAACCTTCAGGCTTATGCAGGAGGATATAACGATTGCCAGCCGCAACCGACAATGGCTCGCCTGCCCACGTCACTTCGTCGTTGACGATATCGACGTGCAACCCAGGGTCTTTGACCACAGTCTCATTTACCGTCACTTCACCCGCGTGCAGAATCTTTTTTGATTCTTTACGCGACAGCTCAGTGGCTTTACTCAGAAATTTATCTAGACGCATACTATTTACTACCATCCGTTTTATGTGACCCACCCTAAACCAGTCGCCAACGTCATTCTCATTCAGGCATGACCTGCTCGTTATCTTCACTGGTTAGAAATGGTACTATAATAAAAAATTAATGAACACTGCGCCAAATACGGACGACAGTGAAAGTTAGACCAGTTTACCATATCCAACCTAAGCCTGATGAAATATGAGCTATCAAACGCTAAAACGTGCGGTCACCGCTCGTCTAGAAATTAAAAAATCTGACTTTATTGCTTACGCTTATCCAGTTACCTCACGTGAGCAAGCTATGTTTCACGTGGAACAACTGCGTCAGCAATATGCCGATGCTCGACATCACTGCTGGGCATATATCATTGGTGACCCCAATAACACCACCAGCGCGGGCTTTGATGATGATGGCGAACCGAACGGTACTGCAGGACGACCGATATTAAATGTCTTGCAGCATAAATCTATCGGCAACGTCATTATCATCGTGGTGCGTTACTTTGGTGGTATCAAACTCGGCGCAGGTGGTCTCACTCGCGCTTATGCCGGCTCAGCGCAAGCGGCCGTTGATGAAATGATATTGCTACCGTATGTGCCGATGATACAAGTACAAATATTGGCAGAATTTGCCACTGAAGCGCAGTGCCGTTATGTAGTAGAAAGTTTAAATGGCAGTATCGATGACGTGACTTATAGTAAGCAAGTGATATTAACCGTGACGCTCGCTGAGGCAGATATTGACAGTTTGAAAGAACGTCTGGCAATGGATGGGCGTGTCTTGGATAAGCCGTAAGAAATGCGTATTTTTGATTAGCTGTTTTTAATGAACTATTTTGAATAACAGTATTTTTATTAACACCGTTTTGAGTAACCATGCGTTCACTGAAAATCATTGGTTTTAACCTTGTCAGTCGGTATGATAAGTCACTGTTTTTTATAACAACTCATATAAGACTGACCTATGCCAACTTCAAAACCGACCAAACCTTTCTCTCCCGCCCCTTTTAAACCACCTTTTTGGCTGAGCAATCCACATTTGCAAAGCATCTTACCGAAGTTTTTTGCGCCTAAGACACCGAGCTACCGCCGCGTGATTAAGCAGGACTCCCTAGGTGAAACCGATATCGCTTATGACTTTTATGATGCCCATTCTCTACAATATGTAGAAAACGGCGAGCTTGAGCAAACGCCATTAATCGTACTATTTCATGGCATGGAAGGCAGCAGCGACAGTCATTATGCCCGTGCCTTGGCGTATCAAATGCACGCGCAAGGGTGGCATTTTGTCGTGGCGCACTTCCGCAGTTGTGGTGGCATTCCTGCTAACGGGCGCGTATTTTATAACGCTGGTGACACGGGCGAGGTGCATCATATGTTAGAAAACTTGCGCGAAAATTACGCGCATATTTATGCGGTAGGCGTGTCACTTGGTGGCAATGCGTTGGCAAAATATATGGGCGAATATGGCGATAAAGCGCTGTGCGAGGGTGCAGCCGTGATTTCCGCACCCGTTGATATGTCGTCAGCTGCCATTACCATGCACAGCTTTTTGAGCCATCGCATCTATACGCCGTATTTGCTCAATCCCATTATCAAAAAAGCGTTGGCCAATGACTTAAGCCAAGATGAAATCAACTCTATTAAAGCGGCCAACCGTATCAGTGATTTTGATGATATTTTTACCGCGCCACGTCATGGCTATCGCTCCAAAAATGACTATTATCACTCCTCCTCTGCCCTGCCATATCTAAGGAATGTCACGCGCCCGCTACTACTCATTAGCGCCAAAGACGATCCTTTTATTGGTTTTACCGCCACGCCAAATGATGTCTCGGACAGTGTCACCATTTTAGACACCGAACACGGTGGCCATATCGGTTATCTGCGCTATCGCTCAGACAGTCAGGCAAAAAACGCCCAATCAACTAATAATAAGGCTAAAACCAAGCAGGCGGGCAGCAATGGTAAAAAAGTAAAAAGCTCAAAATTCGATATCAATTGGATACCCGAAACCGTCAGTGCTTATTTTAAGCATATTGGTGTAGCCTCTAAGACTTATAATAACGATTGATAATCTGACAAATCTCAACCCTACTATTTAAACTTTAACCTTTTGAGACTGTGCTATGTATCCATTTATCCGTTATGCCAGCACCATCGCCCATGCTGCGCTGCAAGTAAAAAAAGGCAATACTTTAACGTTTAAAGAAACCAGTGAGATTACCTTTCGCTGTCGTCTGACGGACATTGATAACTTCTTAGAGATGAATAATGGACGCGTGCTGACCCTTTATGATTTGGGGCGTACTGACTTTGCGGTACGAAGCGGACTTGGCAGACAACTGCTAAAGCAGCGTTGGGGTTTGGTCGTCGCTGGTAGTACCATCCAATATCGCAAACGCATTCGCGCTTTTGATAAAGTTACCATGAAGACCAAAATCTCAGGCTTCGATGAGCGCTGGATATATATCGAGCAATCGATGTGGGTAAAGGGCCAGCCTTGCTCGTCGGCACTATTACGTACAGGCGTCACCAAAGGCGGTAAGGTCATCGAGACCGCACAAGTATTATCAGCTCTAGACCAAGCAGATTGGGAGCTGCCGCCGACTGGATATGTAGCAGAGTGGATAGTCAGTGACGCTGATCGTCCGTGGCCGCCGCAAGCTTAAAACCAATTATTCAACAGTGTTCGTAAGTCACAAGCGGATATTCATAACTAAGTAACCTTATAACTACTGTATAGCTACTATTTTCTAACAAGACATTATATAAATACATATAATCAATGTTAGGATGGTAGTGAGCTCCATACTCAACTGAATACTCTTTAATTAGAAAACAGTCTAATTAAAAATAAGCTAGTTAAAAACAGTCTAATAAGGAAAATAATATGGTTAATAATACGGATTATGTCGGTACGCTCTTTGATAACAGTGACTCAAACCCAAGCAAAATCACCTTAGCCTTTACCATGGCAGGTGTGGCGCTTAAAAAAGGTCACTCTGCATCGGTGATTTTGATGGTAGATGCGGTACATTTGGCATTACCAAATGCATTAGATGACGTTAATATTGGCGCGCCATTTGAACCTGCAGGAGAATTACTAGAAGCCTTTATCGAAAAAGGTGGCCAGGTATTGGTCTGCGGCGCTTGTATGAAACACAATGGCGTAGAAGAATCAGCCATTGATAAGCGCTTCACGGTCATCAGTGGTGATGACGTAGTTGAGCTGCTAATGAATGCCAAAGGTTCTTTGCAGTTGAACTAAAGCTTAAGCAGCGTTGTTATGAAAATGGGTGAGTATTCTTAATTATCTTCTTGATAGTTTAAGTGCTGACCTATTTTTTTATGTTAAATACTAGGTTTTCGACTTTATTTCAACCTTGAATATAAATATTAATAACAGCCTTTTAGTCACAACCCACCCTTCCTATTCAGCAACTAAATACACATTATCTAACACGTACTCCTTTCAGCTTTGCTAAAGTAAGTCATGCAAATCTCCTCATAAAATAAAAAGGAAACCCGTCATGACCTTACTTACGAACCTTGATTTAACCTATCCTATTGTGCAAGCACCGATGGCAGGAGCAACCACACCTGAGCTGGCAGCGACGGTCAGTAACTTCGGTGGATTAGGGTCATTGGGGTCTGGCATGACGGCGCCAGACGTTTTAAACAGTGAAATTAATACCATTAAATCGCTCACCAATCGTCCTTTTATGATCAATTTGATGATGTTATCTGAGCATGAGTCTAATGCTTTGGACAGCGAAATTCCTACTTGGTTAAGCGAGTATTATCAAAAGGAAAACATCGAAGTCGCGTTACCTGAACGCCCAGCACTAAAGTTTGCAGACCAGCTACAAGTGCTCTATGACAATCCTGTTCCTGTTGCCAGCTTTACCTTTGGCATTATCAGCGCTGAACAAGTTCAGCATTTGCAGAGTCTAGGTACACGCGTCATCGGTACTGCCAATCACCCATTAGAAGCAAAAGCATGGGCAGATATTGGCGCAGATGCGGTTTGTGTACAAGGGGTAGAAGCTGGCGGGCATCGCGGTGGTTGGTTGCCGCAAAGTGAAAACGATCCATTGGGGTTATTGACGTTGATTAGTCAAACGCGCGCCTGCACTGATGTTCCTTTAATCGCGGCTGGTGGCATTATGACGGGACAAGCTATCAAGGCAGTACAAACAGCTGGTGCTGAGCTTGCGCAAATTGGCACGGCATTTTTGACCACAGATAAATGCGGTATCAATGAGATTTATAAACAAGCATTACTTGATGCCAGCCAAGATAAACGCAGCTCTGAAACACGCTTAACGCGGTTATTTTCAGGGAAGCAGGCACGTGGGTTATTAAATGACTATCTGCGCGACTTTGCAAAACTTGAGAGCGCTCATGAGCTGCCGCCTTATCCACAATTAAATGCCATGACCAAGTTCATGCGTACCCATGCAACCAAAAACTTAGATGCTGAATATCAATCTTTATGGGCAGGACAAGGGGTGGCTTTGGTCAGACACGAGCGCACGGTTGAACTGCTAGAGCGATTGGTAAAAGAGTTGTAATTTACCCTAGCCTACGCTACTACAATCTTGTAGCCAAAAAAAGAAACATCAGATTATCTGATGTTTCTTTTCTAGTTTTAACCAAACCTATCAACCTAAATAACTACTTATTAAGCCCTTCACGAAACATTTTATAATCCTCAGCCGTTTGCTTCACCGCCTCTATCGTTGGCACATGACCAATCTCTGGCATCATAATCACTTGTGACTGCGGAATAATTTCTTTTATTAGTGTCACTGTTTCAGGCTTAATTACCTTATCTTCCTCACCCCAAACCACCAGCGTTGGAATCTTATATTCAGCGATAGTCTTCGCGCGCTCCTCGACGTTGTCGGTGACGATTTGCTGTAGGATATTGGCATGCAATTCTTGATTGGCAAGACGCTCTTGCGCAAATACGGCTTTTACGGACTTAGGAATATAAGGTGGCTTAGACATCACAAAGTCATACATCTTATAGAAATCTTCTTTGTTATTCACCAGTAGCGGATTGTTCTCAAGCGTGGCATTTTTCAGCGAGTCGTGAATGCCTGCCGACCAAAACCCGCCACTATCGACCAACCATAAACTCTTAACCTCTTTAGGATACTTCGCGGCATAAGCGACACTGATAGCGCCACCCATCGAGTTACCGCCGACATGAATATTGGATGCCAAGCCCTTAGCTTGTAATAGCTCGTGCAAGCGTGTGGCCTGCGCCTCCGAGCGATAATCCGCAGTCATCGGTTTGCTCGACTCGCCGAAACCAAGCAGGTCAGGAATGATGAGATGATAACCTTCTAGATGGCGAGCAATACGAGTAAAGTTATCTTTATTACCGCCAAAGCCATGAATGAGTAATAAAGGCTCGCCCGCCACATTGCCATTTTCGGCATAGACCATTTTTTCACCAGAGCTTAATGTCATCGCTTTGACGGCTAAATCAGACTTGTTACGCTCATATTGAACTAATTTTTGAGTAGTGTTGACCGCTAAAGTATTGGGCGCAGTAGTACAGCCGACGACTGAAAGACTAAAAAGCGCGGCAAGGCACAGGCGTTTTAATAGCATCGAAACATCCTTGTTAAAAGCTGGCAGAATAGATTAAAAAGCATAATCCTAGCACAAGCTTATTTAAGTTTAAGCAATAATAACAATTATCCTCGCTTATAGACTGTATGACAATCACATAAAAAATGACAGTCAAGTCATTATAAAAGTTGCCGAGAGTTTACAGCTCTAATAAAGACGGCACAAACTTTCTGGTTTATGATAAGCGTTTTCGTTTAGTCAGCTCCAAATTAACGGTCTAGCGCAAAAGGATCAACATTGAGTAAAATAAATACCTCTACTGGTAAACAGCGTGACCTCACCGAGGGGTCAATTGCCAAAACGATGCTGCTGTTTGCATTGCCCACACTTGGCTCATCGGCACTACAGTCATTAAACGGCTCGATTAATGCCGTCTGGGTAGGTCGATTTTTGGGTGAGGAAGCATTGGCAGCCACAGCAAACGGCAACATCTTGATGTTTATCCTGATCTCATTCGTGTTTGGTTTCGGTATGGCGTCTACTATTTTGATTGGTCAGGCCATGGGCAGCCGTGACAACACCATGGTCAAAAAAACCATGGGAACGGCGCTGGGCAGCATTATTCCGATAAGTATATTGGTGTCGGCAGTAGGGTGGCTATTTGCGCCGATGCTGCTTAATCTACTTGGCACGCCACCAAGTGCGCTAGACCTTGCCTTGACCTATCTGCGCATGATTTTCATTGCGATGCCTGTCACCTTAACCTTTACGCTGATAATGATGGCACTGCGCGGGACGGGCGATTCTACGACGCCGCTTTGGTTTATCATTATATCGGTCGTGATTGACGTGATTTTGACGCCGGTATTGATTTTGGGACTAGGCCCCTTTCCCGAATGGGGTATATTTGGCTCGGCATTCGCCACCGCCGTCGCAAACACGCTAGCACTTATTGGCATGGTCGTCACCATGTACCTACGTGGCTCTGTGCTGACGCTTAAGTTGCCTGAGCTGCGTTTTTTACGCGCAAACCGAGAAATCCTAAAGTCGATGTTCTCAAAAGGTTTGCCAATGGGCCTGCAGATGATCGTTATCTCATCAGCGGCGTTGACGATGTTGTCGCTAATTAACCGTGAAGGCGTACAGACCACAGCCGCTTATAGCGCGACTCAACAGCTTTGGACCTACGTGCAGATGCCGGCAATGGCGCTAAGTGCCGCGGCCAGCGCGATGGTCGCACAGAACATCGGTGCCAATCAATGGCATAGGGTTGCAGGTATCACACGCTGGGGGCTTATATTCAACGTGATATTGACCGGATTTATTATTGTGCTACTAACTGTTTTTGATGAAACCATTCTAGGCCTTTTCCTTGGCAGTGACAGTCAAGCGGTGCCGATCGGGCGTCATATTCAGCTAATGGCGACATGGGGCTTTATATTCTTTGGGATAGCGCAGGTTTTGTTTGGCACTATGCGGGCAAACGGTTATGTGATTTGGCCGCTGATTGTCATGATAATTTCGATGTATCCTGTGCGTCTTGGCTTTGCTTTCGGGCTTTATCCGTTCCTTGGCACCGATGCGCTTTGGCTGTCGTTTCCAGCAGGTATGGTAGCAACTGCTCTGATGGGCGCGGGATTATATCTGTACGGTGGCTGGCGCAAAGGTAAAAACATGCCCGCAGAAGAAGCGGCGCAAAGGTCTGAAGAGTTTCGCGCGCATACAGGAACCAGTGCATCTTTTCGTGATATTGTACCAACCACTGTGTGGAGACTTTCCCCTTTACGCCGTGTCACAAGGTTGCGTCGACGTCTGCAAAGACGAATACAGAAACATCGTATGATAAGAAAACATAAACGCTCATCGCGTGGTTTATAGATAGTAAGTTCAATTGATTTAAGCTCAACTTTTTTAAAATCAGTGACTTAATAAAAAATTCACCGCTGCTGCGGCATGAATAGCGGTGGTATCAAATACGGGAATGGGGCTGTCTGCTTGCTGAATAAGCAGTCCAATTTCGGTACAGCCTAAGATGACGCCCTCTGCACCTTTATTCGCTAAATCCTGAATCACTTGCTGATAATACTGGCGTGAGCTAGCAAGTAGCTGACCTTGACATAGCTCCTCATAAATAATGCGATGTACCTCTGCCCGTGCGTCATTTTCTGGTATCAACACTTGCAAGCCTGCATCAATCAAGCGCTGATTATAAAAGTCCTGCGTCATGGTGAACTGAGTCCCAAGTAGCGCTACTTTGGTCAGACCTTGGTGCTTAATCGCAGCAGCCGTGACATCGGCAATATGAATAATCGGCAGGTTAGTCGCGGCTTGGACATCATCGACAACTTTATGCATGGTATTAGTAGCGATAAGTAAACCTTGCGCGCCAGCCGCTTGTAGACGTTTGCCGCTATTGGCTAATATTGCGCCCATTTCATCCCACGCGCCTGTAGCTTGCAGTGCCTCAATCGGCGCAAAGTCCACGCTATGAAGCAGTAAATCTGCTGAATGCAAATTGCCCAACTTAGCCTTGATGCCTTCATTTATCAGTCGATAATAGCTTTCGGTACTCTCCCAACTCATGCCACCGATGATACCAAGCATTCTTTGTTTAGATAAGGTTTTGGACGGGGATTGTTTGGCTGATTGTTTCGCTGCATTACTGTGATTAGCAGACATTTTTTATCCTTATACAGTTATTTTAAAGAAGGTTATTTTAAATACAGCTATTTTAAATAGCATTAAAGTTCACTTAATAAGCCTGAATAGCAGCGAAGCATTAAAACTGAATGATAACAATATAATAAGGCGAACTTTATGATTGATAATAACCGTTTTACCTCGCCGTCATCACGCGTTATCATAGTCGCCGCTAAGCATGAGCAATGCTTTATATCATCCTCTCTCATCGCAAAATCACGTTTATAACACCCGTTAAACGTGGCTCTCATCAAGCAGGACAACAGAACATTATGGCAAAGTTCCCGACCGTCAGAATACGCACGCGGCGCAAATACTATCGGCTAATTTTCACCTTTTTAATGGCGCTGATGATGTCGACGATTATCTCGACGGCCTTGCTACTGATTAACGTAGGGTTTGTCGAAGGCTTCTTTATTACCCTGTTTAACTCGTGGAAGTATGCCTTTATGGTTGCTTGGCCGAGCGCTTATATTTGCGCCTATTTAATTCAAGAGCACCTGCTAAGCCGTATCGAGTTTTATTAATTAAAGTTTTTATAAAGGTTAGTAAGTTATAAAAGATAGTAACTTATAAACTTTAGTACATTATGCCGGCGTAAAAACAGCTAAGATAGCCTACAAACTGTTTTTAATCAGAGGCGACTATGAGCCACGCACGGCGTACTATCGAGCAGTTACTGCAACAAGATATCCTCCCTCTTAAAAATACCGAGGCAGCAGCAATACACTTAGAAGTCTATCCAAGCAAACGCACTTGGCTAGACTTTTTTGATAAAGTGCTACTGATTATTGGCACGGTGGCATTGGTATTATCGCTTGTGTTCTTTATCGCCTATAACTGGCAAAATATGGGCAAAATAGGTAAGTTTGCCTTGGTTGAAGGAGCGTTGGTGATTACCATTGCGCTTTATGTAGCCCTGTCTTTTAGGCGACAGTTTCAACTAATTCGGCAGTTATTGTTGCTCATTGCTAGCATCATTACCGGTAGCTTATTGGCGCTATTTGGGCAGGTCTATCAAACGGGTGCTGATACGTGGCAGCTTTTCTTTGGTTGGGCAATACTGATTACGCCTTGGGTCATGATTGGCCGTTTCCCTGCGCTGTGGCTGCTCTGGTTGGGGTTAGTTAATACCTGCTTGGCACTCTATTTAGATGTCGAAAATCTACAATTTATTAACTATAGCCTGCAAAACGTCTCTCAAGTAGCCATCCTTGCGCTATTTAATTTTATTGCCTTTTATAGTTGGCTTATTAGCTTCGATAATAACAACCCTTCCCCTGCTAGCAATTCCTTCAATCGTATTAACCGTAAAGCCCTTATCTCCGATACAACCAATAATGACGTTCAGTATCTTCTAAATACCTCTAAAATAAACAGTGCTCAAACCAAATCCAACTTGCACTGGAGTACTTATGTCGTTGGTTTATGTAGTACGTTTTTTATAACTCATCTGGCAATTGTCACGGTCTTTGAGAGTGGCAATATGTGGGCAACGCTCATCGCTATCATAGTGTGGTTAGGTTGGTGCGGCTTTATGTTTTGGCAATTTTATCAGCGCCATATTGATTTGCTGATGCTGACTTATCTGTCGTTTTCTATTATTGTTGTGGTGATGTTTTGGGCTGGTAAATGGCTGTTAGATGGTTTTGACGCCGCTGGTTTTTTAATATTGGCCTTGTTGCTTATTGGCATGAGCTCGTCGGCAGTTATGTGGCTGCGTAAAGTTGCTCGTATAAAGAACGATGACACTGCTTCTTTTATCATTAAGGAGAACAGTGATGAACAATGATATCAACTATAACGAGCAACAGCCTGACCTTTTACTATTACAACAGCAGGGACTCATCGATACGCAGAATGTCAGTGATAAGCTTTTAAATAATGCAGCATCTCAAGCGCACAGCCCTTGGTTTATAAGCTTACTTTTTGGTATGAGCGGTATTCTAGCCAGTCTATTTTTTATAGGGTTTTTAACGTTAATTTTAGATAACACTGGTTTGCTTGATATTACGATAGCAGTATCTATTATTGGCGCACTATTAAGCGTCATTGGCGGATTCTTATTTTATAACGCGCGCATACGCCATAGCCCTTTTTGGAATAGCTTAGCCTTTGCAATTACGCTAGCAGGTCAAGGTTATATTGCCTATGCTTTACTGGCGAGTGAGATTGCACAGCCACTAAATATAGTGCTATTGCTACTTGTACAACTGTCGATGACTGTTGTAATACCCAATTTTATCTATCGTTTATTGAGCGCGACCTTAGCTTTAAGCTGCTTATTTTACCTGTTAAATTACTATAATTTGTCTGAGGTAAGCTTAGGATTATTAGCATTAATCACTAGCGTGACTCATTTACAACGCTATAGGCTAGCTGCTTTTATTCCGACCAAATGGCGAATGAACGCTCTAGAAATTATCAATGCTATTGGCTATGCAAGCGCCTATGTTCTGCTCATTATTTCCGTCTATTTTATCGCTACTGAATATGGCAATAGCTTTGATAACCTTGATAGCGATAGTTATGGAGAAGCCTTTGGCTATAACTACTACCTAGCACAGGGGCTATTAACGCTTGCTAGCCTTTATGCCGCTTATCTTATTCTTAAGCGCTATCACGTCAAATTAATATCAGCAGCAGGACTGCTCATTAGCGCTGCGATTGTACTACTTGGGATAATATCTATTTATGTCTCAGGCTTATTGGCCACCAGTTTAATTATTATTATCGCGACTGCCAATAGCCAACGCGTACTCTTAGGACTGGGCGTTATCGCCTTAGTTGGTTATATCTTTTGGTATTACTATCAGCTCGATACTACTCTCCTAGTCAAATCCGCTTCCATGCTTGTCATCGGTATCGCGCTATTACTGCTGCGCTTGCTGCTTATCAAAGGCCATTTTGCGAATATAAAACCAAGTGCTAACGACAATCAGGAGCGGCTGTCATGAACAATAAAATTTTGACCAAGTGCTTGATTAAGGGCGCATCGAGTGCCCATTGGCTACAAAAACCGGCCGTCACGATTGTTATTGCCCTTCTTGGATTAGCACTGATATTGATCGTGATGACGATGAATATCGCAAAGTATGAAACCCATTTAGCTACTGGTGATACCGTCTTACTAGCACTTGCGCCCGTTGATCCACGCGGATTTATGCAGGGTGATTATATGACACTTAGCTATGCGCTAGAGCGTGACGTATTTGCCGCCTTAAATAGAGACCCCGGTAGCTATCCTACTAGTGAAGAGGGCTATGTCATAGTTGCCTTAGATAACAATAAAGTCGCACAGTTTGTGCGCTTAGCGGCTAATCAGCCTAAAAATCTAGCGACTAATGAGATGACGATTCACTATCGTATCCGTAACGGCGCAATGCAGCTTGCGACAAATGCCTTTTTCTTCCAAGAAGGTCATGGCGCGGCTTTTGAGGTGGCAGAATATGGGCTGTTTCGGGTGAATGATAAAGGTGAGCCGTTATTAACCGAAATGGTAGATGGCAGGTTTCAGATCATTCAAGGCAAAGTCGAATCAGCTGATAATTCCTCTTCTTAAACAATAGAAGCTTGCTAGCTAATAACCTTCATTAACCAAACTGATATTGCGATAGACGCACGTGACTTGTTACTGTTGCTTAGTATTTTTTAACTATTCACTCAAAAATTAGAAAAAGGATTTATCATGCGTAGCGCAACTTATGACCATTTTGGCAAACCAACTGAAGTACTCAGCATCGGCGATCGCCCTACTCCAGAACCCAAAGCCAATGAAGTCCGCGTCAAAACTATCTTAGCCTCAATTCATAATCACGATCTACTAACCATTCGTGGTAAATATGGCTTTAAACCCGAAATGCCTGCCATCGGTGGTAGTGAGGCAGTCGGTATCATCGATGCTGTCGGTAGCGATGTTAAAAATTTGAAAGTTGGTCAACGTGTCGCAGCAGCCAGTGTGCAAGCGACTTGGGCAGAGTATTTCGTCGCTGTGGAAGATATGGTATTCCCGATGCCTGACAGCTTAGACGATGAAATGGCAGCACAGTTGATTGCCATGCCGCTTAGCGCTTTAATGCTACTTGAGTTCTTAGAATTACAGGCTGGTCAATGGGTTATCCAGAACGCCGCCAATGGCGCAGTCGGTAAATCACTTGCCATGCTAGCAGCAGCACGCGGTATAAAAACTATTAACGTAGTACGCAGTAGCGATGCCGTAGCAGAGCTAGAAGCTATCGGTGTGAAGAACAATATCAATACCGAAGATAGTGACTGGAAAGAGCAAGTAAAAGCTATCATTGGCGATGACAAAATCACCGCAGCGGTTGACTCGGTCGGCGGTGAAGACAGTGGTGCTTTACTATCATTACTCGGTCATGGCGGGACATTTGCGGTATTTGGTGCGATGTCAGGTAAGCCAATGATGCTCAATCCAACGGATATGATTTTTAAGCAAGCCATACTAAAAGGCTTTTGGGGCAGTAAGCTTAGCCAAGAGATGAGCGTTGAGAATAAACAGCGTTTGGTTGATGAGTTAATTGATCGTGCCGTCAGTGGTCAGTTAAAACTGCCAACGGAAGCGACGTTTGATTTGGCTGATATCTTAAAAGCGGTTGATGGAAAACTGCAGTCAGAAAAAAGCGGTAAGGTGCTGTTAAAGCCTTAAGGCTCATTTTATATTTTAAGGTTTTAAGCATTTTTCTCTACTCGCAAATGCATATTTATATAAAGAAATCCAATTAGGAGCAGCCTTATGTCTGACGACACAACGTTTAAAGCCTTGGTAGTCGAAGAAACTAGCGACGGTGAATTTAAAAAAAGCATTCAACAGCGCAATATCATTGACTTGCCTGAGAATGACTTGTTAATCGAAGTACATTATTCATCGTTAAATTTCAAAGATGCGATGTCAGCATCGGGCAATAAAAGAATCACCAAGCAATACCCACATACGCCTGGTATCGATGCAGCTGGCGTCGTGGTCAGCGATAAGTCTGGCACTTTTAAAGCAGGGCAAGAGGTCGTGGTATTCGGTTATGACTTGGGCATGGATACCGATGGCGGTCTCAGTCAAATGATCTCTATCCCAGCGGATTGGGCGGTCGAATGTCCGTCTTCATTGACGCTAAAAGAAGCGATGATTTATGGTACTGGCGGCTTAACGGCAGCCTTAAGTATTCAAAAATTAGAAAAAATGGGCGCAAAACCAAGTGACGGACCAGTAGCCGTCACTGGTGCAACGGGCGGTGTCGGTAGTATCAGTATCGCGATTTTGAGTCAGCTTGGCTATGACGTCATCGCCTTCTCCGGTAAGCCTGAGCAAAGCGATTATCTAAAAGAGTTAGGTGCAAGTGAAGTCCGTCATCGCGATACCATCAATGAGGTTGGAGATAAACCTGTTGGGCGCGAGCTGTGGGCAAATGCCATTGATACCATCGGTGGTAATTATTTAGCAAACTTGCTCAAACAAACCAAAGCGGGTGGCGCAGTTACCTCTTGTGGATTGGCGGGTGGCGCTGAGTTTTCGATGACGGTCATGCCTTTTATCACTCGCGCGGTGTCCCTACTCGGTATCGATTCGGTCTATATTCCACTAGCGGATAAAAAGGCTATTTGGCAGCGCGTGGCTACAGATATGAAGTTGCCCAATCTTGAAAGCTATGGAGAAGAGATTACCCTTGAGCAAACGCCTGAGTATTTAGATCGCTTTATGGCGAGTAAAACGGTTGGGCGTTATGTGGTGAATGTGCGGGGTTAGGTTTTTTGCTTAGAGGATAGGTTTTATAAGTAAAGGCAGTGTTCCTTTTGGGATGCTGCCTTTACTCTTTTCTAATTGGATTATTTAGAACATAACAGTCCTTCTACTATATAGTTTTGCGGCTTAAGGCTTAACATATTAGTTAAGTCACCGTGAAGAATATAGAATTTAGCTTGATTTGCTTGTATGTCAAAATCATACACTCTGTATAGATAATAATTACTAGCTTCCTTTTTTGAAAATTCGAGCTCGTTATCTGTAAGATAAAATGGAGTATCACTATTGAGTTTAGTTGTTTTAACTTCAATATACTTTTCATTACCATCTAAATCAAACGATAATATGTCGTATCCAGCTCCGTCACCTTCTTCATCTGAAACATGCTTAACTTTTTTTATTAAGTTAGATTTACCCGCTCTTTCTAAAAAGTCCTTCTCATATTTTAGGACAATTAACTCGCCCGCATAACCTAGTTTTTTCTGACTTTTAGCCTGTTTTATAAAATCAATCTTTTTAGGGGTAAAGCTTCTTGATTTTTGCTCTTCTGCTGCAAAAGATATAGGAACTGAATTCAACTTAAGCTTAGATTCATTATAGTTTTCAATAGAACTCTCAATTCCGTATGAATCGTCTTCTGTTTTTTCTACATCCAATAAACCCATATTAGAATTTACTATTAAATAATCATTAGTTTTCTCAACAGAACCTTGCTTCAACTTTCCTTTAACCTCTCTATAAACTCCTATTAAGTTCTGTAGATCCCACCCTAACTCTTCACTACTTGGCATATCTTCAACGGAATAAAACTTACCACATATATGACCAAGTTCGTAGCCTTCCACAAGACTATTCATCTTACCTTCATTTTTTAAATTTATTTTCTCATATGAGAAATCATTCAAAGTTGATGAAAGTTCATTTTTCCATACATTTGATACTTGGGTTATCTTTTCTCTCCCTAACTTAGTTTTATATCTATTTTTGAAATAAGTCCAACCCTGATTTAGGGATAGATAGACTCCGCTCATATCTGCACGAAATAAATAAACTATATAATAACCTTCTGTAGCCGACTGAGTAATTGATTTATCAAAAACTGCAATCCATGGCACATCTGCCCACTGTCCTTGCCCTACTGATCCTTTTACTTTATATTTCTCACTATCTATAGATATAGCATTCGCTAAAACATCTGCAGATTGCTGTCTCACATATACTGCAAGCTCATGATCTGTAAGATTACTTAACTTAGCAAGTTTATAATTCTCTAAAATATTTAATAATAATTTTTGCATTCTAATATCCTTAATGTCTATCCGATAAAATCATAATAGATTTTATTTGAATAATAGTTTCTAGGTCATTTAGACGTCATAAAAAAGCACCCAACCAAGTTGAGTGCTTTTTTATTTCAGCTAAAGACTAAATGAGTAATTACTCCCACTCAATCGTAGCCGGTGGCTTGCTAGATACATCATAAGTCACACGTGATACTTCAGCGATTTCATTCATAATGCGATTCGATACCGTTTCAATCAAATCATACGGCAGATGCGCAAAGCGCGCAGTCATAAAGTCCACAGTCTCAACGGCACGTAGCGCAATCACCCACGCATAGCGGCGACCATCACCAACCACACCGACCGATTTAATCGGTTGGAATACCGCAAATGCTTGCGCGGTCTTCTCATACCAGCCTGAACGCTCTAACTCTTCCATAAAGATAGCGTCAGCAGAGCGCAAGATATCAGCAAATTCTTTGGTGACTTCGCCAAGGATTCGCACGCCCAAACCCGGTCCTGGGAACGGATGACGGTTGATCATCTTAGCAGGTAGACCAAGGGTAATACCCAATTTACGCACTTCATCTTTAAACAAATCACGTAACGGCTCAACCAACTCAAACGCCAAATCATCTGGCAAACCGCCAACGTTATGGTGGCTCTTGATGACGTGGGCTTTACCTTGGTGCGACTTAGCAGATTCAATCACGTCTGGATAAATCGTACCTTGTGCTAAGAATTCGATGACTTTACCATCGCTTTGCTCACTGACTTCACGCGCACTATTAGCGAATACATCGATAAAGGTTTTACCGATGATTTTACGCTTGGCTTCAGGGTCAGACTCGCCAGCCAATGCCGTTAAGAATAACTCTTCAGCATCAACACGGATGACTTTTACACCCATGTTTTCAGCGAAAATTTGCATTACTTGGTCGCCTTCGTGCAGACGCAAGAGACCAGTATCAACAAACACGCAGGTTAATTGGTCGCCGATGGCTTTATGCAACAATGCCGCGACGACTGAGCTGTCAACACCGCCTGATAAACCAAGTAATACTTGCTTGTCACCGATCTGCTTTTTAAGCTGTTCGATACGCATATCGATGATGTTATCAGGCGTCCAGCTACCCGCGCAGCCACAGATTTCATGAACGAAACGTCCTAGCAGTGCAGAACCTTGCGCGGTATGTGTGACTTCTGGATGGAACTGAAGACCATAATAGTGACGCGAATCATCTGCCATGATGGCAATCGGGCAGCTTGGGGTGCTGGCGACGATATCGAAACCTTGTGGGGCGTCGACCACTTTATCGCCATGACTCATCCAAACATTTAGCTTCGCTGCGGCGTCTTCGATACCATCAGTCAATGTAGATTTGCCATCGATATTGATGGTTGCGGCGCCAAATTCATGGATATCACTGGCGTGAACTTTACCACCGAAACGTTCTGCCATCGCTTGCATACCGTAGCAGATACCAAGTACGGGTACATCTAAATCAAATACGGCATCATTAATGCGCGGGCTGTTTTCAGCATGGACGCTCTCAGGACCACCAGATAAGATGATGCCTTTTGCACCAAAATCGGTGATACGCTGAGTATCGATGTCAAACGGGAACATCTCACAGAATACGCCTGAATCACGTACACGGCGGGCGATAAGCTGGCTGTATTGTGAACCAAAATCAAGGATTAAGATACGGTCTGCTTTTATTATAGGCATAGTAGGTATTGCAGGAGTGGCAGCGGCAGTGGTCATAAATCGATGTCCATCAAGAAAAAATTAGTGCCCTATTTTAACAAGTTTGCGCGCATTAATGGCTATTAGATGGTTAATTATCCATGATTTTTGCGAGTTATTAGGATTTATGGGTGATTATTGATAGTTATTAGCGGATATTCAGGATTATTTGAACACTAGGAAGGTAAGCGTATAACTTAAGCAGCTTCACAAGACTTTTTTTAACGCATGACTATACAGTGATAAGAATAATATTCCTGAAAGAGCATTGATAATTAACACCCAAACAAAAAGTCATGAATTTTTATTATACAAATGACGAGTCTGTATGAAATTTTTGTTTATATTGTGCTATGCTCGGATTATCAGCACTTGGCTTTAACGCTGTAGAGTGTGCATGGTTTACCCAAGCTAACGATCAGCGGTTAAGCAGTGGTTAATTAAATTGGTCCTAATTATTTAGACCAGATCTAAATCCAAACTTAAATAACAGTGATAGTCGGTTCAAGATAATTTGGACACATGGAAGACGAGTAATATTACTACAGGATAGTAGACTGCGCGCCTGAACCTGTGTTCAATTTATATAGAGTTTGACTATATATATAAAATTGACAGGTATGTCCCTATGAGCAACATCAAATCTCTTTTTCGTAAAAAAGCTATCTCTACTAATACTGATAATATTTCTTTAGACACGGCTTCAAAAGATAACGACCCCACCAATACACCTGCTAATACATCCGCCAACACTCCTATTGAGCAAACGCGCTGGAATGGTTGGGGCAATATCAATATCAATAAAAAAGTTTCGCCACATGGCGCAAAACTGATCAAATCACATATCGGTAAAACCAAAAAACTAAACTCTGTCAGTTTGGCGCAGGTACTCAAAACCGTACCAAAATCGCGCTTGCCTGCTGCCCTGACTAAGCTAGATACAGTATCCATCGATAACGAGGTCAGACTCAGACACGCCCGTGGCCAAAGCTTTCCGGACTGGATAGCCATGCATGGTGGCGACTTTGAAGTCTTTCCTGATGGCGTCGCTTTTCCTGAATCGACCGCTGATGTCGAAACCTTATTAAAGCTAGCGAGCGAGCACGACCTTATCGTCATTCCTTTTGGCGGTGGCACTTCAGTAGCGGGTCATATCAATCCACAAAAGGGTTCACGCCCCGTATTGACCATCGCCATGAGCAAGATGGCTCAGCTTATTGATTTAGATGTTGAGAGCCAAATTGCCACCTTTGGCGCAGGCACACAAGGGCCAGCGGTCGAAGCCCAGCTGGACGCACACGGCTATCGTTTGGGACATTACCCTCAGTCTTGGGAGCTATCGACACTGGGTGGCTGGATTGCAGCGCGCTCTAGTGGTCAGCAGTCTTTAGGCTACGGGCGTATCGAGCAGATGTTTGCCGGTGGTACGTTGGTGACGCCGCAAGGAGTACTCAATATTGCTGATATTCCAGCGTCAGCGGCAGGGCCTGATCTGCGCGAGATGATGATGGGCACTGAAGGTCGCGCTGGTATTTTTACCGAAGTGAAAATGCGTGTGCAGTCGCAACCAGAAGAAGAGCTGTTTAAAGTAGCCTTTTTACCCAACTGGGAAGCGGGTAAAGAAGTGCTTAGACAAGCCGTGCAAAAAAATATTCGCTTATCTATGCTGCGCTTGAGTAATGCTGTCGAGACTGACGCGCATCTACATTTGGGTACGACGCCCAGCCAGTTTATGGCCATCAGCACTTATCTAAAAGCGCGCGGACTCAGCTCAGATAAAGTCATGCTCACTTATGGTGTATCAGGTGATAAAGCACAGAATAAACTGGCGCTGACGCAGTTTAATAAGCTATTAAAGCAGCAAAATAGTGTCACAGGTAAGCTAACCGATATCATGGGTAATATATGGGCACATGGACGCTTTAAATTTCCTTATCTTCGTGGCACTTTGTGGGAAAAAGGCATCATGGTCGATACCTTTGAGACTGCAACCAACTGGAATCGTATCGATGAGCAAATGCAGCAGATGCAAGAAGCGGTGCAAAACGCTTTGGCAGACGAAGGCGAAAACGTCATGGCCTTTACTCATATCTCACACGTCTATAAACAAGGTGCCAGTCTTTATACCACTTACTTCTTTAGAGCAGCCAAAGACCACACCACGACCTTAAAGCGCTGGCAAAAAATCAAACATGCTGCCAGTTTAAGTCTGGCTAATGGCACAGCGACGATATCGCATCAGCATGGCGTCGGTCGTGACCATGCACCTTACCTTGCTGCCGAAAAGGGTGAGCTAGGCATCCAAGTGACCCATGATATGCTCAAAAGCTTGGACCCTGAGCAGCGTATGAATCCAGGCGTTTTAATCAAAAATTAAGAGGCTGCCGTAGCCCTGCAATATGGCTTAATGTTGTTGAGTCATTGATTAATTTGAGTGTAATTTGAGACGGATATTTTATGAACCAAGCCAATCAACATCAGCAATGCCAGCAACGCACGCAAGCATTAGCGCCACTATCTCGCGCTGAGCCATGGGATATGCTCATCATCGGTGGCGGGATTACTGGCGCTGGTATTGCTCGCGAAGCGGCAAGGCGCGGCTTAGCAGTGTTATTAATTGAGCAAAAAGACTTTGCTTGGGGCACATCAAGCCGCTCAAGTAAAATGGTACATGGCGGGCTGCGCTATATTGCCTCAGGTGACTATAAAACCACTTTACTGAGCGTCCGTGAGCGCGAGCGGATGCTTAGCGAAGCAAGTGGTCTCGTCAACGAGATGCATTACGTCATGCCGCATTATAAAGGCAAGTTTCCACCGCCATGGATATTCAATACATTGCTACGCGTCTACGATGGGTTGGCGGGTAAGCGCTACTCTAAGTACTTTAAGAAAGATGCCTTTCTTAGCCTTAACCCTCATATTAAACAAGATAAGTTTTTGGGTGCCAGTCAGTTTAGTGATGCAGTGACCGATGACTCACGTTTGGTGATGCGGGTATTAGACGAAGCCATTCATGATGGCGCGCATGCGATTAACTACCTTAAAGCTCAGTCTTTAATCACCAATGAGCAAGGCTTGGTGACGGGTGCTACTCTAAAAGACACTTCTTCTGAAGACAACGGTCATAATTACGATGTCTATGCAAAGGTGGTAGTAAGTGCTACGGGTGCTTGGGCGGATACCTTACGGATGCAAGCAAGCAAACAAACAGAACAAAGCTTTCATAAGCAAATTCGTCCGTCACGCGGCAGTCATTTGGTAGTCAGTCAAGAGCGCCTACCGCTCAATCAAGCTTATACCTTTTTACATCCTGTCGATAAAAGAGCCGTCTTTGTCTTTCCGTGGGAAAACCGTACTGTCCTCGGAACAACCGATTTGGATCATCCGCCATTAGATGATAACGAAGTCGGTATCACTAATGAAGAGGTGGATTATCTATTGGCAGCGACCAATAATCTCTTTAATGATGTAGACATTAGTCGCAAGGATGTCATCAGCTCATGGGCAGGCGTGCGTCCACTGATTTCTGATGGCGGTGATGGTAAGCGCGTCAGCCCGAGTAAAGAAAAGCGTGATCATAGCGTCTGGTTGGATAATAATCTGGTTACCGTCAGCGGTGGCAAGTTAACCACCTTTCGCCTCATTGCCCTTGATGTCCTCAAAAAGTGTCAAGAAGTGCTTGCCCTTGATGAGTCAGTTATTCAAAACAACAACCTAGACAGCGACCAAGTCTTTAGCAACCAAATCCCAACCAATCCTAAGTTTGCGACTTTATCAAAAACTTTACAACAGCGCTTACAAGGGTTTTACGGTCTACAGCTCGATAGGTTACTTGAACTCGCCCATGAAGAAGACTTAGCTTACGTCACCGATAGCAATACCATTTGGGCGGAGATTCGCTTTGCTGCGCACTACGAGCAGGTGATTCACTTAGATGACTTATTACTGCGGCGTACGCGCTTGGGCTTGATACTGCCGCATGGCGCAATGACGCCGTTGATTAGCGATAGGCTTAAACAAATATGCCAGCAAGAGCTGGGCTGGAATGAGCAAAAATGGCAACGAGAAGTTGACCGTTATACACAATTATGGCAAAGCTATTATCATTTGCCAGCGGCTTAAAGCTTATTTTTATTAATGCTTATCACAACATAGTTAAGGATGACTATGACCACCTTTGATGACCCTATTTATTTTTTAGCCATCGACAATGGCACCCAAAGCGTCAGAGCGCTTATCTTTGATCAGTTTGGCGCTGAGATCGCCAAAGCTCGCGTCCCTATCGAGCCGTATTTTTCGACGCAGCCTAATTTTGCTGAGCAACATGCCGATTACTATTGGCAAAAGCTTTCTGAGGCTTGCCAGCAGTTGTGGCAAAATTGCGATATAACGCCAGCGCAAATTGCTGGCGTCAGTCTCGCCACCCAGCGCTATACCATGATATGTCTGGACAAGGACAAACAGCCGCTACGTCCTGCTATCGTCTGGATGGATTTGCGCCGCGCTGAAACCAATGATATCGGCTTCTTAAATCCGCTCACCAAAATCATCGGCCTAGGTGAGTTGGTACAAGAAGCGCAGCAAAAAGCCCGCTGTAATTGGCTCGCGCAAAACGAGCCTGAGGTTTGGGCAAAGACGGCGCATTATGTCAATCTCTCTGCCTATCTCACCTATCAGCTCACAGGTGAACTCGCCGATTCGACAGGGCATTCGGTTGGCTATCTGCCCTATGACTATAAAGCACAAGCGTGGATGAAACCCAACAATATCAAGTGGCGTCTATTCAGCTGCCGACCTGAACAAATGCCTAAGATTGTTCCGCCAGGTCAGCCACTCGGTCATATCAGCGCCCAAGCTGCCAAAGCTACTGGTATTCTTGAAGGCACGCCAATGATTGCCGCTGCTAGTGATAAAGCTTGCGAAGCTTTGGGTTCAGCAGGCCTCGCAGCAGACACCGCCTGTTTAAGCTTTGGTACTACCGCGACTATCAATACCACATCGAGCAATTATGTCGAAATCCTTAAGCATATGCCCGCCTACACTGCCGCCGCACCAGATTACTACAATCATGAGTACATGATCTATCGCGGCTTTTGGATGGTCAGCTGGTTTAAAGAACAATTTGCTCAATATGAAGAGCATCTAGCAAAAACGCAGGGCATTGATACCGAAAAACTCCTCGATCAAGCGGTGAAAGACATTCCAGCAGGTTGTATGGGACTAATGATGCAGCCATATTGGTCACCCGGTGTCCGTCATCCGGGGCTTGAAGGCAAAGGCGCACTCATTGGTTTTGGCGATGTGCACACACGGGCACACGTTTATCGCGCTATCTTAGAAGGGCTTGCCTATGAGCTAAAACTTGGTTTTGATACCATTGAGAAGCGCACAGGCAAACCCATTAAACACCTGCGTGTCTCAGGTGGTGGCTCCCAAAGCGACTCAGCCATGCAGCTTACCGCCGATATCTTCAGTATGCCTGCTTATCGCCCGCACACTTACGAAGCTTCAGGCTTAGGCGCTGCCATTAACTGTGCGGTGGGACTTGGCGTTTATCCTGATCACGCGACTGCAAGTGAGGCAATGACCCATTTGGGCGATGAGTTCTTACCCATTGACGCCAATGTCCAGCTCTACAAACGCCTTTATAATGAGGTGTATCTAAAAATGTATGAGCGCCTCAAACCTTTATATCAAAGTATTCAAGATATTACCGGTTATCCTGCTAAATGACATTACTGTTTAAGACTTCGCTATTTAAGGCTTTATGCATACGACTTAAGCCCTCTAACAGCAGCGCTTTAGGGCACGCCACATTAAGGCGCATTTTAAGACGCCCTTCATTACCGTACTTAATCCCTGCACTCAGCTCAACCTTAGCGGCTCTCAACTTGTCATAAAGCGTTTGATCGTCTTGTGCATATGCCGAGCAATCAAGCCAAATCAAATACGAAGCTTCTGGGCGCATCACCTTAATTTTAGGCAGATGCTCTTCTAAAAACTGCAGGGTTACTTCAATATTGGCTTCGATATAAGTCAGCACCTGCTCTAACCACTCGTCACCTTGCTCATAAGCACTACGCATCGCCGTATAAGCAAATAAATTTAGCTCATGCTCATCACTTAAACGTTGCTGCTGGTTAATTTTACTCAGTAATGCGCTGTCTTTAGCAAATATCATCGAACCTTTGATACCAGCAATATTAAAGGTTTTGGTCATCGAGGTTAGGCTGACTACTTTGTGCTCATAGCCTGTTGCTAGGGTTAAAAAAGGCGTAAATGTATATCCACTCAAGGTTAAATCTTGATGAATCTCATCACTCACAATTGCCACATCGTGCTTTTTACAGATTAAAAACAACGCTTCAAGCTCATCAGTTGTCCATACACGTCCGCCCGGATTATGCGGATTACAGAACAAATAAAGCTTAACTTTATGCTCGATAATTTTGGCTTCGATATCAGCTAAATCCAGGATATACTTCCCTTCGGCTTCCTTTAATGCAGAGGTGACAAACTTACGATCATTGTCCAAAACCTTGGTCATAAAAGGCGTATAAATAGGATCATTGATGAGTACCGCATCCCCTGCCTCGGTAAATACTTTCATCATCAATACCAAACTTGGCACGACGCCCGGAGAAAAAAGAATATTCTGCTGATCGAGCCACAAGTCATAACGACTACCATGCCAGTCGATAATCGCTTGATACAACGGCTCGGTCGGCACGGTGTAACCCAATATGCCATGCTGCGCTACTTGCTCAATCACCGCTAAAATAGGCTGCGCGGTTTTAAAATCCATATCCGCGACCCATAGCGGAATCGTGTCATCGCTATAATGCCATTTAAACGATCCCGTGTGACGTCTGTCTATTATTTCATCAAAGTTGTACAACACTGGCATTTCCTTTCATTAGAAAAAAAATAATGTTTTAGGGTACAACATGAATGGCGTCATCGCCAATCGCTTTATAGCGTTTGCGTAGATGCGCTCTGAGATTAACGCTAGAAGATTAGTGCTGTGAAATACTAGAAAGGAGGTTTAGCGGTTTGATTAGAGTTGAGTGTGTGAGTAGCCAATCCTGCCATCCGCTATTATCTGCTTATCTAGGCGTGGCGAGGCTATTTAAGCAGGATAATCCTAAGAAACTCTTATTTAAGAGAATTTCACTTGCAAGCCTAAAATTGCAGTGCAATTTTTTTACGGCTCTCATGTCAGGGCTAAAACTTGTATTCGTAGCAATCTCTACAGAACAACTAAGGTTATATCTAATCAAAAATAAAATTTTCAATATCATCTAGAGAATCGTTTCTATTAGTCAGAATTAAGCTCTTAATATATTCAATTAACTCAAAACTCCACTCTCCATAACGCGAACTACCCATACGACAAACTAAATTTTTCTCAAAATCGTTCAACTCTTCAAGCATTATAGCTTGCTTATCATTTAAGACTAATTCAAAAAAATCTGTTTCTTCATAAGTAAAATCATGAGAGTGATATTTATTATTCAAATGAATAATTTGACTATGGCAATCATATTTTTTGATTAAATAGTACAGAAAATTAGAGTTTTCATTGTGTGTGAACCCTATTTCCTTTTTTCCTCTGTCTTCGATCTCTTCAATTCGATTAAAGAACACTGATATTAACGTTATTTTACGATCTATAGTTGTAATATCCACCGGCTTTAATTCTAAAATTTTATTAATCTTTGGAAGTATCCACTTGTCTTCGATTATGCTTTTATTCATAGAGAACGCCATATCGACAACATTATCTGAATAATATCGTTCACATACACGTTCAAAAACCTGTTCTTTAACTGCATGATTTACTATGTAATATGCAGTGAAATATTCTTGAAATGAACGATGAGTAAAGCAATAATTTAAGCCGTCTCTCATTAATAAAGGCACATTATTTAATAGCTCTAACTTTAGGTCCTTCTCCATAACCTCAGATTTTGAATGTATTAAGCACTTTTTCAAAAATGTATGGGTTTCATCTTCTGTCATCTCAAACATCTGTTTACTGTATGTAAATAAACTAAATAGAGCGAATATATCTCTTAACTCATACATATCTAGATTGGTTGAACTCTTTCTTAGAAAGCCCTGTTTCGATACGTCATGCTTATTAAATAGTGCATGATAAGCAAGATCATAAAATATATAGACTCTGTCAGGTATATCGCCAAACTGCTCATATGTCACTAACATAATTGTGAGCAACAAAGGATTACTAGAAAAACTTTTATGCTTACTAAAAAGTGTAGTCTCTAAAGCTAATATAAATCTCGCTCTTACCTCACTATCGTAATCTAACTTCTTTATTACATCTATTGCTTGAGGTAAGATCAGAGGCTGAATATGAGCGACGTTATATAGCGACCAATCAGAGAATAGATTATATTCTGGTCTTGATGAAACTAGGATGATAAGGTTTGGATACTTATCTGCTAAGTTATTAATCTCTTTCGTGAACCTATCTTTTAGATCATGGTTCACTTCGTCAAAACCATCTAGAAATACTATTGTCCCTTCTCTATCAAGTAAGTAGTTCAAATTATCTTTATTAAATTTTTCGTTATATATCGCTATATCTGTCCTGAGCGTTTCGAAAATAGAATCATTAGTCTCATTTACTTTTCTAAGTTCTAGGAATAGAGGTAGTAGATTATTCTTGTTTTTTATTATACTTATAAACATACTTTTTAAAAGACAGGACTTTCCTGAACCTGCTGTGGCACTCACGACCACTTTCTTATGTTGTAGAAGCAACTCAAAGAAACTTTCCTGCGAGTAAAGCTTACTGCCCAATGAGATATATTGTGCAACATAAATTTCATCCAGATCAACAACTTGTGAAGAAAAGAACGCCATTTTGACTTTAGAAAGATTTACTAGCTTAGCTTTTAGATAGTCATTTAAAGCAAAATTATATTTAGTAGCAAACTTTTGATAATCTTTGTCAAAAAAATTAGTAATAAATTGACTAGTATCTATAACGAGATCTTTAATTTCTTTGACGCTTCCTGTAGTTTCCATACCCATAATAATCAACTTATCCAATTTTATTTTCATTACCAAAAGCTGGCTATATTTTACCTTACTACCTCCCCTTAAACTCAGCCTCACGTCTCTCAACCATCGCCATCGCGCCCTCTTTGGCATCTTCTGAATGAAACAAATGCGGCAGATAGCCATGAATATTGGCGAGTGCCGCTTTTGCGCCATTACGACTGGAATCATGCGCTGAGGATAGCAATCCTTGTACGCCAAGCGGTGCAGCTTTGCAAATCTCTTGGGCGATGGTTAGCGCACGCTCGTACTCTTCGCCATTTGTTACGACTTCACTGACCAGATTTAGCTTGTCAGCTGTTTGCGCATCAAAGTTTTTACCAGTCAATAGATACGGCATGGCTTTTTGCCAACCAGCGGCAGCGATAAAGCGTACTGTCGCGCCACCAAACGGCATGATACCGCGCTGAACTTCCATTTGTGCAAAGTTGCAGTTGTCACTTGCGATAACCACATCACTATTGAGCATCAGCTCAATTCCAGCGGTGAAGCACGTGCCTTGTACTGCGACGACGACTGGCTTACTGCGTAATTTTCCACCGATTCCCCACGGATCGATTTCGTTGACAGCAAACTCAAACGCGCCTTTGTCCCATTTATCTTGTAGCTCCATCAAATCAAGCCCTGCGGTAAAGTGCTCACCATGGGCAAATATCAGCGCACAGCGAATATTGGTGTCATTTTCATATTGAGTGAGTGCTTTAGAGAGTTGCTTAATCATATGACTATCAAACGCATTGCGTTTATCGGCGCGATTGAGTCCGATCAGGCAGATGTAATCTTGGATATCATAGGTGATGCGAGTGTCATTTCCAGCATCTTTGCTATTGTGGCTTTCCATAGTCATGGTCTTATCCTTTTTAAAGCATTCATTTATAGAGTACAAATTACACTAAATTGATGTTACTACAGCCAATAAACCTTCCTTTCAATATAGACATACGTTCAGTGCAACGCAAGCAACATATCAGCGGCAACATCAATATCAGTTGACCTCATTTACGGTAATGTGCAACTATTATCCAACTCAAGACATGACTCAGAGCATTTTATGGAATTTTGGCACGGTTTTTTGCTTATCACCAGCGTCCATCTACTCGCTGCCGCCTCCCCGGGTCCTGATTTTGTATTGGTGTCGCAGCAAACCTTAGCAAAAGGACGACGCACAGGTTTGATTTGTAGTCTTGGTATTACTTTAGGTCTTGCCGTACACATCATTTATTCTGTACTAGGACTGGCAACGCTCATTGCCCATTCGCAGCCATTATTGACTGCTATTAAATGGTTGGGTGGCAGTTATCTTATTTATCTAGGATGGCAAGGTATTCAAGCCAAACCTAAAAAGCCATTAGACTCAGCAATTTCAGAAAGTGCAACAGATTCAAGCGTCGATATTTCACAAGACGCACTTACCAAGCAAGCGACGTCTACCAATGATGACGAGCTTTCTGATAAAGCCATCTCGACCAAAAGACCGCCTACCGATACAGAGTCGACCACTGCTATCCTGCGTCGTGGCTTTTTTTGTAATGTGTTTAACCCAAAAGCTCCCGTATATTTCGTCGCAATATTTACCCTTGTCCTATCACCCGATATACCGCTGTGGCAACTGGCTATTTATGGCGTATGGATGATGGTCTTGCAGATGGCATGGTTTAGTACCGTGGTCATGTTGCTCTCTATCCCTGCCATTCATCGTCGCTTTCAGCGTTTTGAACATTGGATCGACCGCGTATTGGGTACAGCGATGATAATATTGGGATTAAATCTGATTTTACGTAGTCGATAAGACGCTAGTGACTCGTTAAATCTGCTAAAATGGTGCATTATATTCAAACATCAAAGCCCGATACTATGACCAGTAAGCCTATGAACCATCGCTCGACCGCCAACAATCACAGAAACAGATCGCCTGAAACTGCCAAAAAATTAGGGCAGCTACATCCGCGCAATCCGCATCAAGGTCGCTATGACTTTGAAGTATTGACCCGTGCCTTACCTGAGCTTGCTAAGCACACTATTACCAATCCTAAAGGCGAGTCGACGATTAATTTCTCGGACAGTGCAGCCGTGCGCGTCCTTAATCAGGCGTTACTGGCTCATTATTATGGCGTGAAATTTTGGGATATCCCGGAAGGTTATCTCTGCCCACCGATTCCGGGACGTGCCGATTACATTCACTATATTGCCGATTTGCTCGCGCAAACGACGCATGTTAATAAAGACAATACGCCGCCAACTGGTAAAGAAATCCATGCCCTTGATATCGGTACTGGTGCCAGTGCTATTTATCCCATTGTTGGTAGCCAAAGTTATGGCTGGCGCTTTACGGCTTCAGATATTGACCCTATTTCAGTTAATACCGCTGCGCTGATTTGTGAAACCAACCCCAAACTCAAGAGCGCGGTTAAAGTAAAGCTACAACCTGAGCCTAAGCGCATTTTTGCTAATATCATTGGTCGCCAAGATTACTTTGATGTGGTGGTTTGCAACCCGCCATTCCATGCCTCATTAGAAGAAGCAATGGAAGCCAATAGCCGTAAACAGCATAATCTGCAACGACATCGTGGTAAGAATGAAAACGAACAAGTCAGCCGTAGCTCAACCAAGTCAGGCAATGCCGCACAAAACCTAAACTTTGGTGGTCAGCATAAAGAGTTGTGGTCTGAGGGTGGTGAGATTGCCTTCTTAACCAAGATGGCAAAAGAGAGTCAAGATTTCGCTGAGCATGTTGGCTGGTTCACAAGTTTAGTGTCAAAATCAGAAAACGTGAAACCATTGCAATTGCTATTAAAACAACTTGGTGTTGCCCAGATGCGCATCATTGAGATGAGCCAAGGTCAAAAAAGCACGCGTATATTGGCATGGCGTTTTGATACTGATGAAGAGTAGATAATAGTTACCGTTATAAATAATCATGGTTTCACGTGAAACAAAAAAAACACCGCTTTGATAAACAAAGCGGTGTTTTTTTATAGAGTAAAAGATAGAAGTTAATAAATTAGCTGAAAAACATTACTTTTAGGCCAATCATTATAAGAACCAGCCCACCAAGCGCTTCCGCCTTATCCTCAAGATGCGTACCTGATTTTTTACCCAAGTAAATACCAAAGATACTAAAAACAGCGGTGATAATAGCGATGATTAAACAAGCTAACCATGCATTAAGCGCCAGTAAGTTTAAAGTAAAGCCTGCTGCCATTGCGTCAATACTAGTCGCAATCGCGAGGGTAAACATGGTGCGATGATTAATATTTTTCTTTATACTATTATTTATAGAAACTGCCTCACTATTTATATGCAGCGCCTTATCTACAGCCTTTTTCTCATCTCCTAAAAACACTTCATAAAGCATTTTGCTACCAAGACCGATAAGGATAAATCCGCCAATCCAAGGTGCAGCAGCAGCTAACCAGCCTAATAAAGCGGCGCCCAATAAATAACCAATCAGTGGCATCACGCCCTGCGCAATACCAAAATACAAACCCGCATAAATCGCCAAACGCAGCACATAATGACGATGCTGTTTTTGTGATTTCGCCCCTAGCCCAATCGCAACAGCAAACGCATCCATCGCAAGAGCAATGGCAAGCAATACAACTTCTATCATTTTATTATTCGCTTCTTTTTGCTTATTGTCATAAGTTTCACGTGAAACAACTCTAACAGTAAAAAACCACCGCCTTGATTGCCAAGACGGTGGTTTTTATTAATCAATTAATAGTCATTAAGCAACTTTTCACAGCCAGTTTAGATATCTAGATTAGATACTGTCAACGCATTCTCTTCGATGAAAATACGACGTGGCTCGACATGATCACCCATTAAGCAGGTAAACATATGGTCAGCAGCAATCGCATCTTCAATTGTGACGCGTAGCATACGACGGTTTTCAGGATCCATCGTAGTATCCCATAGCTGATCAGCATTCATCTCACCCAGCCCTTTATAGCGCTGAATCGCCAAACCACGACGCGCATCAAGCATCATTTGCTGCCATAGGTAATCAAAGTCGCGTACTGGGATATCTTTAGTCGTACCTGCGGTGGCTTCACGGCGGATAAAGGCATCTTCTGCAAGTAATGTATTCCATTCAGCTGATAAGCGCAGCAGCTTAGTATACTCGCCTGAATTGATAAAGCTGGCATCTAGCAGATAATTATGGGCTAATTGATGTACATAAACGGTGATACGTGGCAACCATTGGGCTTTAGCGGATGCTGCTTCACCGTCAATATCTGACGCGACGCTCTGTTCAGGCTCGATAACAGGTTTCATACCCAATAAATCAGCAGCCGCAGCATCCATATTTTTTGGTTGCGGCGCATGGATATTGACCAGTTCAATCTCAGGATTTAAATCACTGCCGAAGTGCTCAAGCTGCGTTTGTAACGATGCTTTCCACGCTTCCATCGCCGACTTATCATAGGTCATATCGGTGCTAAGCTTTGGCGTATGGGTCAACGCATCCAATAACACCGCAGGATAACGAATCTGCAAACGCGCTTTAATAAGCTGAGTTTGGTTATAATCGTTTAACAACGTCTCTAACGCCTGACCAGTAATGGCAGGCGCATCGGCACTGATATGCAGCTTGGTATTATCAATCGTTGAAGACAATAAATACGCTTTTAAAGCTTCATCATCTTTTAGATACAGCTCTTGACGACCTTTTTTCACCTTATAAAGTGGTGGTTGAGCGATATAAATATAACCACGCTCAATCAACTCAGGCGTTTGACGGAAGAAGAAGGTCAATAATAGCGTACGAATGTGTGATCCATCAACGTCCGCATCGGTCATAATGATAATTTTATGGTAGCGTACTTTATCAGGATTATATTCATCCGGACCAATGCCGCAACCAAGCGCCGTAATCAAGTTACCCACTTCAGCAGATGATAACATTTTGTCAAAACGGGCACGCTCAACGTTAAGAATTTTACCTTTTAACGGCAAAATTGCTTGGGTTTTACGGCTACGACCTTGCTTTGCTGAACCACCTGCAGAGTCACCTTCCACAATATAAAGCTCTGACAATGCGGGATCTTTTTCTTGACAATCTGCCAATTTACCCGGTAAACCTGCGATATCTAAGGTGGTTTTGCGACGGGTCATTTCACGGGCTTTACGCGCCGCATCACGGGCACGGGCGGCATCGATAATCTTACTGGCAATAGCTTTACCAGTACTTGGATTTTCTAATAAATAATCGTTAAATTTATCATGCATCGCTGATTCAACAGCAGATTTCACTTCGCTTGAGACCAGCTTATCTTTAGTCTGACTTGAAAACTTAGGATCTGGCACTTTCACAGAGACAATCGCCGTCAAGCCTTCACGCGCATCATCGCCAGTGGCGACGACTTTTTCTTTTTTAAATAAGTTTTCACGGTCCATATAGCTGTTTAGGCCACGCGTCAATGCTGAGCGGAAACCAGATAAATGCGTGCCACCATCGCGCTGCGGGATGTTATTGGTAAAGCACAATACTTTTTCGTTATACGTATCTGTCCACTGCAGCGCCACTTCGACACTGATGCCATCATCTTGCTCACTGACAAAATGAAAGACATCATTAATGCCATCTTTACCAGCGTTGATATAGCTAACAAATTCTGACAAGCCGCCTTTATGTTCAAACTCATGACGCTTATCGATACGCTCATCAGTTAAGACAATGCGTACACCCGAGTTTAAGAAAGACAGTTCACGCAAGCGTTTGGCTAAAATGTCGTACTCAAAGATAGTACCGGTAAACACATCGTTACTTGGGTAAAAGCGAATTTGTGTACCGGTTTGATCCGTCGCTTCCATCTGCTGGATATCACCGTCTGGTACGCCGTCGTTATAAGTTTGATGATAATGATAGCCTTCACGCCAAATATTCATCTCAAGCTTTTTGGATAAGGCGTTAACAACAGAAACACCGACGCCATGTAGGCCGCCTGATACTTTATAGCTGTTGTCATCGAATTTACCACCCGCATGCAGGACGGTCATAATAACCTGTGCTGCCGACACCCCTTCTTCTGGATGGATATCCACAGGGACACCGCGACCGTTATCCATGACACTGACAGACTCATCTTCATGGATAATGATGTCAATTTGGTCACAATGACCGGCCAACGCCTCATCAATCGAGTTATCCACCACCTCAAAGACCATGTGGTGCAAGCCAGTACCATCGTCGGTATCACCGATATACATACCAGGACGTACGCGCACCGCTTCTAGTCCACGCAATACACGAATATCTTTGGAGCTATAATCAGAGGGCAATCCTTCAGGGGCGGCAATAGTATCTAGAGCGTTATCTGGCATCAGTTGCTCGTGGTCGGTAGGTAATGAATCACTCATGTGCATTCCTTAATCTAGCCATCATCAGCTATTTGTCATCAGCTCACCACGACGGCAACACTGAATGACGTTATCTTAGATTTAACGTTTAGGGTTAAAATATTTAGTTATAGTATTCGCTAAAACGTTATCAGATGTCATCTAAAGGCGTATAAAACCGTGTTAAAAAAGCAGTTCTAAACATAGCCTGTTTTTCAATAACCAGTTTTAATATCCGCTTCTACTTTTTTTAATCAACATGAAAGTAGAGTAGAATTAAGCTTATGTTTATCAAACACTTAGATGCTTATAAGCGTTAAAAAAACCTTAAACAATACTGATAAAAATTTGTAAGATAACTTGCTGAGAATAGGACAAAAATAAAGCTCTATTTTAGCATTTTTTCGTCGCTAAGTCACTGTTTACTGACAGTTTTATCGATATTGAGCAAGTATTTCGGGATGGTCATTACTTTACTAAAAATATAAGTAGATTAATGATAATTGAGGGGGAATATAAGTAATATGCGCTAAGAATTAAGCGCAAATTCAGCTGATATTAGTAATTGAAAATGAATTTTTATAAATTGTTGTTTATAAAAGTGTCACACTTCCTTGTTTCACATGAAACATCTTAGGATCTGACCAATATCGATGCACCAACGGTAAAATTCCATCAGTCAAACTGGTCATAAATACCTGACATGGCAGCTGCGCTAACGTCGACAATAAAATATCTATCGCCCTATCATCTAGCTCTGCTGTAATATCATCGAGCAGCACCACTGGCGTGGCTCTTGATTTGGTATGCCGGTTGGGTACATCACTATTACCGTCTTTTCCTATAGCAAATGTGGTCTTTTCGTCATTAAGCAATAACGGCAACTGTGATAAACGTAAGGCGGTGATCAAAAGCTTTTTCTCACCCCGAGACAATACATTGGCCGCTTGTTCTTTTAAAATTGGCAACTTGGTATTGAGGTCTGTGTTTGATGCGGGATTCGAATTAACGTCCTTTACATCGTCATTTGTCGTTTGTGCTACATCACTAGAGCGCCAATGCACATGAATATCAGCGCGGTGGTTACCGATGCGAGTATAACCCAGTTGCAAATCTTGCTCTAAGCGCTCGTTAAGCTGCACCTCAAGCGCCATACTGGTGTCATAGCCGGCATTATAGCTCAGGCTTAATTTCTCAGCGTAAGCAGGCAATAATTGCGCAATACTCTCAGCAAAATAAGGCTGCCATTCTGTAAAGATACGCTCACGATAATGATGAATAAGCGCAGCATGATTACTAAGTCCTTTATCCCATGATTTTAGCTCAGCAAGCTGAACTTGCGTCAGATGGCGACTCTTTTTTAGCAAACTATTGCGCTGTTTTAGTAGGCGTTGATAAGCTACCCACTGTGGATGAAACCCTTGTTTCATGTGAAACACTAACCAATCTAGTAGCTGCCGGCGACTCGCACTACCCTGCTCTAACATATCCATTGTCGATGGATCTATCAGTAGCGTGGGTAGCTGTTCAGTTAAGATACTTTGGTTATAAACCGTGGTTTGATTCAGACGTAGAACCGTCGTCGCATTGGCTTGCTTTTGGATAGCTAAGGTACTGCTATCATTGAGCCTAGCATGCACCGTTGCTGCATTTTGATGGTGTTGAATATAGCGTTTAGGCTGATGATGACGAAAACTCTTACCTCTTGAAAGCAAAAATATCGCTTCAAGTAAGGAAGTTTTACCACTACCATTTGCGCCAATAATGACGTTGCAAGCAGCCGACTGCAGATTCACTTGGGTTAGATTACGCAGGTGCGAGATTTGTAGACGTTCAATCATAACAGTGACAGCCGCCTATATTACCGCCTAATAATTATTAGGCAAAAGTTTATTTAAAAATAATTTTATAATAGAATCGTACTATATGCGCATTGGCATAATGACATACTGATGGAAGTCATCATTGAGCTGATTGACCAGTACAGAGGCATTTGATTGGCTCATATGCATTTGCAAATCACCTTGAATCACGCCTAAGACGTCTTGCAGATACGCAGCATTAAAAGACAGCTCCATCGGCTCGCCTTGATATTTTGCTTGTATCATCTCAACTGCTTCGTCTTGCTCAGCGTTATTGGCGCGTACTTCTACCATACCATCACTGGCAAAGTTAAATACCACGCCGCGAGACTTCTCATTACTCAAAATCGCGACACGGCGCAGCACATCGGTCATTTTTTCTTGATTAAACAGAGCAAGTTTGTCTGTATTGCTAGGCATAACACGGCGATAATCAGGGAATTTTCCATCGATAAGACGCGCAGTAAACGTCACCATTAAGTTATCACTCACCTGCCCTGTACTATCCATATCACCAAACGGCAAGCTTACTTGCAAGAATTCACGACCAAAGCTTAGTGTGACTGCATTGTCTTTATCACCCAGCATCTTGCCAAGCTCAGAAGCTAAGCGCTCAAGCTCAATCACAGCTTTACGCGGTAAAATCGCCTGCATATTTAAATCAGCACTAACGTCAATAACGCTACGCGCTAACGCCAATCTATGACCGTCGGTTGCTACCGTAGTCAGTTGCTGCTGTGAAACATCAAACAACATGCCGGTTAGATAATAACGGACATCTTGAATCGCCATCGCAAACTGGGTTTTGTGAATTAAGTCGGTCAAACGGCTACGACTGATGGTTAAAGGTGTAATATTTTCAGGATTACCAAGACTTGGATAATCCTCGCTAGGTAATGTCCCTAAAGTGAAACGACTTTTGCCGCTGGTTAACAAGCAACGCTCATTTTCTTGAGTGCTAAGATTGACTTGCGCTTGCGACGGCAGTGATTTACAAATATCTTTCAGTTTGGTCGCAGGTAACGTCGTTGTGCCGGCTTCCACACAGGCACCGGCAGGCAATTTCAACGTCGACGTCAGCTCTACTTCTAAATCAGATGCGGTCAAAATCAGCGCTGACTCAGACAACTGTAGCTTAATATTACCCAAGATAACCATATTATGGCGCTTATCAGCAGCCTTGGCGATCAAGTTAATAGCTTTTAGTAACGACTCTCGATTAATCGATAATTGCATGCTTAGTTACTCTTGTTTATTAGTTGCTCTTATTAAAAGAATTTTTTATATGGTTTTAAATTATATAATTTTAAAATAATGGCTTAATAATACCCTGTCTACTAACGATAATCCATATAGCTTGTGTCTACTGACAATCTAATTATTATAAACCATGACGACTCATAACAACATCTTCACACCACAAGCTTCTAACCCGCTTGCAGCATCAACGCCAAAGTCTTGTAATCCTTATCAAACGCTGGATCGGCGGCGCGTAGCTCATTCACTTTATCACAAGCATGCATCACGGTCGTATGGTCGCGTCCACCAAATGACTGACCAATCTCAGGAAAGCTCTCACTCGTTAGCTCGCGTGACAATGCCATCGCGATTTGACGCGGTCTTGCAATACTGCGCGTACGTTTACGTCCCATCATATCTTTGATTGTAATATCGTAATACTCAGCAACTACTTTACGAATATTGTCCATATTCACAGCTTGCACGCGCATCGCAACGATATCTTTTAGCGCGTATTGCACCATCTCAAGGGTTATCGGCGCACCGGTAAGATTAGCATTGGCAAATACCTGATTTAGTGCACCTTCTAAACGCCTGACGTTAGAAACCACATTTTGAGCAATAAACAATGCACATTCTTTAGGGAGACTCATTCCATACGATGCCGCTTTTCTCTGTAGGATTTGTACACGCGTATCGATCTCTGGAGGATCAACCGCAACCGTCAAACCCCACGAAAAACGCGACCTAAAACGTTCGTCAAACTCTGTCATCTGTGATGGATGGCGATCTGATGCCAAAATCAGCTGTTTATCACCACTGGTAAAATCTGCAAATAATGTCAAAAACTCATTACTACTTTTTGTTTTTCCTGCTAATACATGAATATCATCTACAATTAATAAATCTACTTTTTTTATTTTCTTTTTAAAATCTTCTATTTTATTATTTCTTAATGAATAAACTAATTGATTAATAAATTTTTCAGAAGTGAAATAGTAAAAACTTAGATTATTTTTTAAATAGCGATGCGCTACAGAATGCATTAAATGCGTTTTTCCCAAACCAGAAGGTCCGTATATAAATAAAGGATTGTGCCGATTTTTTGATTGGCGCTTTCCAAGCTCATAACAGGCCTTGTAAGCCAGGTTATTGGACTTACCAGTGACAAAGGTTTCAAAGGTGAAGTCAGGATTTAGATAGCTTAATGATTTGGCATCGGCAGACTCGATCAGTTCTGCATGACGCATATTGGCATCAATATCTGCTCTAGCAATATTATTATGTGTGGTTTGAAAACTGTGATCTGCCGGGGGAGGGGAGGGCTTATCGTCTTCAAACAATGAGCCTGACTGTGATTGATGGCTGTCATTTATGTCACGACCAGCATTATCAACACGAACAATTACCTCTTCGATACTACCTTGGCTATGTTTAGCGACCAGCTGTTGGATATCTTGCAGATGATTCTTTTTAATATAAGTCACAAAGTAATCATTAGGAGCAAGAATAATCATGCTATTGGCTTCTTGATGCGCCGATAATGGTCTTAACCACATCGTAAAGACGTTGTCTTTAACGTGATAACGTAAGTCATTTAGGCACTTATCCCAAATAGTTGCTGTATCAATCATGAAAAGTACTAACCCCATAGTCCAAAACAATTGGTCAAAAGAACAACTTTTTTTATTGTTGAAATTACTGAATCCTTACCTATAGAGCGACTCGTTTCTTAACTAAGATACTCTACGGTGAGATCACTTAAAACCGTACATCAGCTAGGGGGCTAATCTAACACAAACGGCCTGTGGATAACACCTTGTTTTTTGTGGATAAGACTGTGGATAGTTTTGTGGATAAGTAAACAACGCGAGTTATCCATATTCCACCCACAGGTTATCCACAACCTTACCCATAGTCTAATTTGTTGATATTAAATGAAAATAACGAGTTAGCCACAGATAATATTGCTCCCAATAACAACAATACTTATATATATTAATAGTTAATTATTATAGAGACCCACACAAATTGTGGATAACTTTTAAAATTCAATTATCAAAATAGATGTTTTCAGTAGGTAGACTGGTATTAGAAATCAGTGTTTTTTAACAATGAATCATTAAAAAGATTATTTTTTCTGTTATAAAACGGATCTGTATAAACACAGACTCAATTAGTTTATTGACCAAGATACTATGCGGTGGTATAATCCTCCGTTATTACGAATTTAGTCCATTATTTTGATAGGTGAGTTATGAAACGTACATTCCAACCAAGCGTGATCAAGCGTAAACGTACTCACGGTTTCCGTGCTCGTATGGCAACTAAAAAAGGCCGTCAGGTCTTAGCTCGTCGCCGCGCTAAAGGACGTCATCGCCTTACTGTATAATCAGTAGATTGCGATAAGCATGGCTCATAGTGCTTGTTGTGTTTCTATTATTTATAGATTGCGATCGTCAATCATCACAACTGACACTTAGCCATATATTAAAAGCGCCCACATCGGCGCTTTTTTTGTCTCTATACTTTGTAATTATTTCTACGCTACTATTTCTGCTATTGTTATCAGCTCTTATACCAGGTTGTACTATGTCTAATACTGTTTCAGCGCCACCTAATGCTCGCTTCACCAAAGCGCAGCGCTTACTCACGCCTGCAGCCTTTCGTGAGGTGTTTGATGCACCTGAGCGTAAGCTTCATCAGAGCCATTTAATGGCGTTTGTGCGTACCAATACCCATGAGCAGCCTCGAGTCGGTATGGCCATTACTAAGCGTAAAGTACCTACTGCCGTTGCGCGAAATTTAATAAAACGTCAAGTACGTGAACAGTTTCGCGTAAAAGCTAGTAACTTAGAAAATAAAGATATTGTTTTTATTGTTAAACAGTCTGTAAAAGGTTTGAGTAATAAAGAATTAATTAATGAGATTAATAATATATTTAAAAAAATAGAAAAAAAACAAAATGAATTATTTATTAAAAAAAATAAATAAAATTTTCTATAATTTATTTTATTTTTTTATTATATTTTATCAAAAGATAATTAGTCCTATATTACCTGCTCGCTGTCGTTATTATCCAACTTGCTCAAATTACGGTAAACAAGCTTTAGCATGGCATGGCGTTTGGTCAGGTAGCTGGCTGTTATTAAAACGTATTGGCCGTTGTCATCCCTTGGGCGGACATGGCATTGATTTTGTGCCGTTACCTTTATCTACTTATTATTATCAATATTTAGCCCCTATCACACTTGCTGATGTCAGAGCGCAAGGTTTATATGTTTTTAGAGATAAGACAAGCTATGTTTCGCGCCTAAATCATATGATGAAACAGGCCTAAATCTTATTAGCGACAGAGCCTTTGTGGATATCTATTTAGTTACCCACAAGTTATCCACACTCTTGGTATCATTTAGAGTGGTTTTTTAGTAAAATGATGAACATTTTATGTGATTGACTGCTGATATTGCCGCTAGGAATACGGGTTAATACTGTGTGGTGGTCATGACACATGCCTGATTTTTCATTCCCTAATTTTTTAATCTAGGAAAGGTTTATGCAAAAGATATTTCGGGTGATGATCATCATTGCGATGCTAATCACCGCTTATCTGCTGATTTTGGCATGGCGAGATGATTATGCCGATGCGCCAGCTGTAGACACAGTGCCAAAAACTGCAACATCGGTAGGAGCGGATATTCCTTCGACTAGCGGCGCAGCAGGCGACATTCCGGTACAGACGTTACCAGTGGATACGGGTGCGGTAGCAGCAACACCTGCTGCTAATACCGGTCTTATCACGGTAACCACCGATCGCTATGACATCAAAATCAATCCAGAAGGCGGCGATATCGTTTATGCTGCACTAAAGCAGTATGATGCGACGCTCGATAGTGATAAGCCTTTTGTGTTGTTAGAAAATAATAGCAATCGCGTCTATGTCGCACAGTCTGGTCTGATTGGTCAAAATGGTATCGATACCGCAGAAGGCCGCGCTAAATACAGCCACACGGCTAACAATTATGTAATGGAGAAAGGTCAGCAAACGCTGTCAGTACCGCTTACGTATAAAAAAGACGGCGTAACGGTTACTAAGACCTTTACCTTTACCCAAGACAAATATCCGATTGATATTAGCTATCAAATCCAAAACGCTTCTGCCAATGCTTGGCAAGGGCAGATGTTTGCACAGTTAAAACGCGATGATAGTAAAGATCCTGGTATGTCTGATAAAGGCGCGCTAAGCATGGCGACTTATTTGGGCGGTGCTTGGGGCACACCTGATGACCCTTATAATAAGCTGAAATTCGGCAAGTTTAATGATGGTGAGTTGACCACGACCAGTGATAAAGGTTGGGTTGGCATCGTACAGCATTATTTCGTTTCTGCTTGGACGCCGGAAAACTTTACCGGCAAGTTCTTTAGCCGCGAAACGGGCGATGATTACTTTATTGGTTTTAACAGCCAACCTGTCAATGTTGCGCCAAATAAACAAGTGACTTTAAATGCAACCTTGTATGCTGGTCCAAAGGTACAATCTGAGCTAAAAGAAGTCGCGGTAGGTTTGAACCAAACCGTCGATTATGGCTTGTTATGGCCGATATCGAAGATACTGTTTGCCGTTTTGGATGGTATTCATAAAGTTATCGGTAACTGGGGTTGGTCAATTATCTTACTGACTATCTTAGTTAAAATTGCCTTGATGTGGTTCTCGAATAAGAGCTACTATTCAATGGCAAAAATGCGTGCTATCGCGCCACGACTAGCGGCATTGAAAGAAGAGCACGGCGACGATCGCATGAAAATGTCGCAAGAAATGATGGCAATTTATAAAGAAGAAAAGGTCAATCCGATGGCGGGTTGTTTGCCAATTCTGATGCAAATGCCAATTTTCTTAGCGCTATACTGGGTATTGGTTGAAAGTGTTGAGCTACGTCATGCGCCTTGGATTTTGTGGATTCAAGATTTATCAGCGATGGATCCGTGGTTCATTTTACCATTGCTCATGGGTGCGTCGATGTTTATACAGCAGCAGCTAAACCCACAGCCAGCTGATCCAATGCAAGCGAAAGTGATGAAGTTTTTACCGATTATTTTCACCGCGTTTATGTTGTTCTTCCCAGCAGGTTTGGTTCTATACTGGACCGTGAATAACTTATTCAGTATGACTCAGCAGTACTTAATCAACCGCAAAGTTGAAGAAGAGCAGAAACGTCGTACCGTTAAAGTTCTAGACTAAATAACGCTTAAATTGATAAAGAACCATCGCTACGGCGGTGGTTTTTTTATGTGCTAAATTTTAGTGTTTTCTTCCATTAATGACTGATAAAAATCGCCGTATTCTAATTTTTTAAAAAACAGCTTATTGAAGTTTGCTTTGTCAGTGTGCATCAAGCCGTCTATAATGGGGTTTTTGCTTATTGAGAGTGATTGTGGATTCTTTAGAGATGGCACTAGCCGCCGATAATTTAGATGAGTCACCTAAAAAGTCTAATCTATCTAGCCTTCCGACCATTGCGGCGATTGCCACACCGCTTGGGCGTGGTGGCGTCGGGGTTATTCGTCTGTCGGGCGCACGTGCCTATGATATTGCTTGTCAGCTCACTGGTAAGTCGGCTTTTACGCCGCGTATGGCCAGTTTTTGCCGTTTTCATCAGGCTGATGGCACTACCATTGATGAAGGTTTGGTGCTTTATTTCAAAGGTCCGCACTCGTTCACCGGCGAAGATGTGATTGAGCTGCAAGGTCATGGTGGCATGATTTTGCAAAATCAGCTGTTAGCACGGGTGTTTGAATTGGGCGCAAAACAAGCGGGTGCAGGGGAGTTTTCTTACCGTGCCTTTGATAACGATAAACTGGATTTGGTACAAGCAGAAGCTATCGCTGACGCTATTGATGCGACTAGTGCCGCCGCTGCCAGTAGTGCGATTCGCTCGCTTAGCGGTGAGTTTTCACAAAAAATTAATCAATTGCTTGAGCAGTTGATTCATCTGCGCTTGCACGTTGAAGCGGCGATTGATTTTCCCGATGAAGAAGACGTTGATTTTTTATCTGATGGGGTTATCCAAGATAAGCTTGAGCAAACGCAAGCTAAAATACAGCAAGTGCTAGCGACCGCCAAGCAAGGTCAGCTATTACGCGATGGCATTCATGTAGTCCTTGCTGGTAGACCCAATGCCGGTAAATCAAGCTTGCTGAATCGCTTAGCAGGGCAAGAGCGTGCTATCGTTACCGACGTTGCTGGGACAACGCGCGATACCCTGCAAGAAACAGTGGTTCTTAATGGCTTGACGCTACATTTGACCGATACTGCAGGTCTGCGAGAGACTGAAGATACGGTCGAGCGTATCGGTATTGAACGTGCTCGTACCGCTATTACACAGGCTGATATGCTACTGATGGTCTATGATGTGACTCGTGACCTTGAGAGCGACAGTACACCGCTACAGCTCGCTGAGCAGCTATTTGGTGAGTTGCCAGAAACCAAGCGCTTATTGATTATTGCCAATAAAAGCGATTTATTAAATGATAACAGTAGTAAGGAGATAACTTCTATTTCGCAAGCAGAAATCAAGAATCGTGGCTACGAACAGGTAAATGTTTCATGTGAAACAGGCGCAGGGATTGATGACTTAGTCGAAATCCTATGTGCTAAAGTAGGTTTCCATCCGCCAGAAAATAGCTTAATCGCCCGTACACGTCATTTAGATGCGTTAAGACGTACCGCTGAATATTTAGCAGAAGCTCATGAGCAGCTGACAGTTTTTAAAGCGGGTGAGTTGGTCGCTGAAAGCTTGCGCCAAGCGCAGCAAAGTCTGGGTGAGATTACTGGTGAATTTAGCGCTGATGATTTATTAGGTAAGATTTTTGGTAGCTTCTGTATTGGTAAGTGATGTCATTATTGATGGCATTACCTATAGGTACTGATTAATGTCTTAAGTTGTTTAGATTTAAATATGTTTCATATTAATCATTAAATCTATTGTTCAGATACCATTGTTTATGCAGTAATTGCTCCTATAGCGCTTAATATTAAGACAAGGAATAGAGTATGCATTGCCCCTATTGTAATGCGTCAGATACCAAGGTTATCGATTCACGGCTGGCTGCTGAAGGCGCACAAGTTCGGCGCCGCCGCTCATGTAATAGCTGTCAGGAACGCTTTACGACCTTTGAAGTGGTAGAAGTAGTGATGCCGCGCATTATCAAATCAAGCGGCAAAATCGAACCTTATGATAATGATAAATTGCGTCGCTCGATTCTATTGCCCTTACAAAAACGCCCGATTACCATTGATGAACAAGAAGCGATGATTAGCCGTATTGAAAAACGCGTACGGCAAATGGGCGAGCGCGAAGTAAGTAGTAAAGTGCTAGGTGAGATTATCATGAGTGAGCTTAAGACGCTCGATGATGTCGCTTATGTGCGCTTTGCCAGTGTCTATCGCGATTTTCAAGATATCGATGCCTTTCATCAAGAGATTGCCAATATCCGTCCTAATGAAAAATAAGCGTGATTCACGCTAAGTATTTAGTCTGCTTGCAAGTCTATATTTCTTACTCGCTCTACCCTATAAGATCTTTAATAATAATTGTCAGTCATTGATTAAGTCCACCTTTATGCCAAACTCAAACCACTCTCAAGATACTAAAGACCGCTATTTTATGATGCTTGCCATTGAGCAGGCCAAGCGTGGTTTGTATACGACGCGTCCCAATCCAGCGGTTGGTTGCGTATTGGTGAAAGCAGACGAAGTGGTCGGTCAAGGCTTTCATCCCAAAGCTGGGCAGCCGCATGCTGAGGTTTTCGCCCTAAAAGATGCCGGTAATCGAGCCGTGGGCGCAACGGCTTATGTGACTTTAGAGCCTTGCAGTCATACTGGACGTACACCGCCTTGTGCGCGAGCGCTTATTGAATCGGGTGTGAAACGTGTCGTCATCGCCGGTCTCGACCCCAATCCACAAGTGGCTGGTCGCGGTGTAAAACTGTTAGAAGAAGCGGGGATACCCGTAACCGTTGGCGTACTAACTGCGCACGCAGAAGCATTGAATAAAGGCTTTTTAAAGGCGATGCGCAGTCAAATGCCTTATGTCAGGCTTAAGATTGCTACCAGTCTTGACGGTCGAACGGCAATGGCGTCTGGAGAGTCTAAATGGATTACGGGCACGGCTGCGCGTGAAGATGTACAGAAACTTCGTGCGCAAAGTGGCGCTATCATCACGGGCAGTGAAACTGTCATCGTTGATAATCCGCAATTAAATATACGCTCTAGTCAGTTAGGTGTCGCGCCTGAGGAAGTGCCACCGCCTAAAATAGTAATACTAGATAGAAGAGGGCGACTAAAACACGATTTGCAATCTGACTATCAGCTATGCCGTCGCTCAGATACATTATATTGGCGGGAAGAAAACTTAATTGAATTATTAAAAAGCCTAGTGCGTGACTATCAATGTTATGACGTGCTGGTAGAGGCAGGGGCAAGTGTCGCTGGTAGTTTTTTACAGCAGCAGCTGGTAGATGAGCTTATTGTTTATCAAGCACCTTGCTTATTAGGTATGCAAGCACGGCCTATGGTTGCTATTAATCCGTTATCGTTAGCGCAGCAGCTACGTTTCGATGTTCATTGTCATGAGCAATTGGGCGCTGACCTTAAGCTTACCCTATACCCTTTGTAAACCTTCTGACAAATACTCTTGTTTTTCAATGTTTTACCCACAAGATTAGATCTATTGATAGGATATGTGGATAAACATAGTGGTTTAATTAAGGTTTCACATGAAACTGTGTATAACTTTGTTTCACATGAAACTGTGTATAACTTTGTTTCACATGAAACTTATTAATGGCTATCGATAATGGATTTTATGGTTAATTCATTTAAAATCAATAGTTTAGGATTTATTTTTATTTCTAATAAAAAATTAGTAAGAAATAGATCTTCTGTGGATAACTCTTTAAAAACCAAGGTTTTAACCGCGCTATGTGTTGAATTATTCTTAGTTATCCACAACTTATCCCATAATTCGTCTTACTTCTCGCTAGGTTTGTAATAAACGTCATAGCTATCATAAAGTCTAACAGTTGCCATTATTGACGGATTGATTGATAGGTTCACATGAAACAATAGTCTTAAATAATATATTCTGCCTTTAACGGCAACAAAAAATGAAAAGAGGTTGATATGTTTACCGGAATTATAGAAAGCGTCGGCAAAGTAAAATCTATGCAGCCAACTGGTGGTGATATCCGTTTAACGATAGAATCTGACGGTTTAGATTTTACTGATGTAAAACTGGGAGATTCGATTGCTTCTAATGGCATCTGTTTGACCGTGGTCGAGTTTGGTAGTAATTATTACTCTGTTGATGTTTCACGTGAAACGATTGCTCGTACTGCGTTAGCTGATTTAAAACCGGGTCACATTGTGAACTTAGAGAAAGCAATGTTACCGACCACGCGTTTTGGCGGGCATATCGTCGCAGGTCACGTCGATGGAGTAGGCGTGGTCAGTAAGCTGCAAAAAGATGCGCGCTCTATTTATATCGAAGTTGAAATACCACACGAGCTGGCGCATTATACGGCGACCAAAGGTTCTATCACCCTTGATGGCATCAGCCTGACCACCAATTTGGTACGCGATAATATCGTTTCACTGAATATCATTCCGCATACCGCGCAAGTGACCAATATAGCGCAGCATTGGTTGGTAGGAGCTAAAGTCAATGTAGAAGTGGATATTGTGGCGCGCTATTTAGAGCGCTTATTGAATAAATCGCAAACAGATACCTCAAACACAAGCAGTCCTCAGAGCGCGATTACCGAGGCATTTTTGGCAGATAATGGTTTTATAAAGTAATGGCTAAAGTCTAAAGGCATGGCTGTACTTACACTGCTTTAGCTGTGATGCTAACCTAATAAGCCTGACAAGTATTGTGAACGCTTATTAGCTTTTAATAAACGTTTGCAAAATCTGTTGTAGTTTAAGCTTGTTAATAGGCTTGGCTAGAAACTCATTCATACCAACTTGCAAGCAGGCGCTACGATCCTCTTCAGTATTATTTGCCGTCAGTGCAACGATAGGAATATCATCCCCTTGCGCACGAATAGCTTGGGTCGCTTGTAGTCCGTCCATCACTGGCATCCGGCAGTCCATCAAAATAAGCGCAATTTCTTGGCGCTGCTCTTTTAATTTATCTAGCGCTTGCTGCCCATCTTCTGCAACCACACTACGATAGCCAAGTTTCGCCAATATTTTACAGGCTATTTTTTGGTTAGTTAAACTATCTTCTACTACTAATATTAATGGTGCTAGGGTTTCACTGCTAGCTTCTTCTACAGCTGTGATTAATTGGATACTATTTTCTTGAGTATTCTCTTGGATGTCCTCTTGAATCTTTTCTGGTTGTATCAGGGTTTGTCTGACTGGCAATGTCAAACGCAATAATTCAGATAGTAACAATGCCACATCGATTGGTTTGTTTAAAAAGCCGTCACATCTATCTAATAATATAGAAGGAATACGGCGTTCAGCTTTCATGCTAACCAATATCTTTGGCAGCGCAGTATCAGCAAGTAAACTGTTTAAAGCTTGTTGTCTATCAATATGGACAGACACTTCATCTTCTGCTTTTTTATGCTCAGTAGCTATATCGCCTGTCTTTATACTTTTTGTTTTTTCGAAGCCTATATCTTTGGCGTTGGTCAGCGCGATATTTACCTCTTCATAGTATTCATAATCTAGCAGCAAGATAGGAGCGAGGCTCTGCTCCTCTTTGGCTAACCTCTCTCTCAGTTGCTGTAGCGCGCTTCTATCTATAAAAGTAGAGATGGTGGCTGGTATCGATAAATAGGCGCACAAACGGCGCAGATGTTCAGCACGTAGCGGTTGTTTGATTACCGCAAGCAGATGAATCTGGGTCAGATGGGGATTAAGATGGTAGACCAACTGATAATTTGGACGCTTACAAGGCAGATAAAGATTAAAAGTACTGCCTTTAGTTAGCGTACTTTTTATTTCAATAAAACCACCTAATAAGCGCGCAAAACTATTGGCGTTATTTAACCCAAGCCCTTTCTCAGTGCTATTATTTTGAATGTAGTTAAGGTGCTGGTTTTCGCTTGGTTTATTGGCTTGATTGCTATTTTGGCTTTGGCGGTTATTTTGATTATTGCTCTGATTAAGATAAGTTAAGATTTGGTGTTGCTTTGCTATATCAATGCCTATACCGCTATCCTTTATGCTAAATCGAACCCAATCGTGCGCTGAATGACTGGCATTGTCGTTATTGATTTCAGTGGTTTTAGGGGTATTAGAGTCTTTATTAACATCTATTAAAGTTCGGTTTTTAATAAACAATACTTCTGCATTGCTCACAGTATCAATGGTCAGTTCCACATAGCCAGCCGTGGTAAATTTAACCGCATTATCCAATAAATATCGTAATATTTGCTGCAAGCGCTTATGGTCAGTATCGATACAACGCGGACTGTCCGGTGTAAAGAAATACAGGAGCTCTAGCCCTTGATCTTTAGTTCTTTCTACGACTGATTGACTAACTTCTTGCCCAAGTTTATAAAGGTCGACCGCCTCGATATTTAGGCGCGTTTTCCGTACTTCTATTTCACCGATATCTAGCATATCATTAAGCATAGTAAGCATAGAATGACTGGTCTGCATTAAGGTGTTTAAAATTTCATTTTGAGCAACCGTCAAAGTTATAGGATCAATAGGTTCTAAGGTATCAATCATTGCTTCTAAAGGCAGGCGTAAATCATGACCCAAAGTTGATTTAAGAGTATTAAACTCATCAAGTTGGCGTTGTAGCTGCTGGTTTCGTTGTTGTAAATCCGCGCTTTGATTGACCATCTCATTGATATTATTTAGTAATACAGTAAAGCCATGCACTTGTCCATGCTCGCCAAACCACGGAGTAATATGCAACTGATAGGCTTTTTTGTTATGCAATCCATAAACCAGTAGCGTACGAGTGACACGCAGCTCTGCCAGTTTAGATAGTAGTGCTTGGGTTGTTTCGTCTTCTGCAAAAACAAAATCAGTTAATTGATAATTGCTATCGCTTTGAAAGGGCGTTGCAAATACTTGCTCAAAACGCTGATTAAAAAAGCTAATTTGACCATGTCTCATAATCATCAGCATGGGCAGCGGCGCATGATCAACCAACCGATCAAGACGATGTTTTAGGGTGGTAATGCGTCGGTGATTATTATGCAACTGATAGCTGATGCGGCTAAGCGCGTGACCTAAGCGCAAAAACTCAGCCGTGGTTTTTTTTTCAATAAACGGCGGCGCGATATAGGCATCTTTTGCATGGCTACTTAACTCATCGGTATAAACCAGAAGCTGTTCCCAATTGGCACGGCGTTTTAGCGTATACAATAATGCCATAGTAAAAAACATGATGGCTATCATTAAGGGCAGCCAATAGCGATAGGATGTCCAATTGATATCGAGCGGCTTATGACGCAGGATGGTATAAATCTTATGACCACTTTCAAGCTCAATGGTGCCGATTAAACTGTTATTGTTTACCGTAGAGGCACTATAATGATTGCTACTAGAAGGAAGTGAGGTGATGACATTAGGAAAGGTAATACCCCTAAACTCACCCTCATTAGGGCGGGTATGACGATGAATATAAGTCTGTCCAGACGGCATCATAAAAATTAACTGGTAGCTTATGTCTTTTATAAACGGCTTTTTTAAGACCTTTTTAATGTCAGTATTATCAGGGTTGGCAAGCTCAGAAATCTCATACTGCAATTCATAAAAACTCTCTATACTGTCTTGCTTACTATCCTGCCTTATCTCATAAAACATGGTGACGTAATACACTGACAACATCGCCAATAATGTCAGCGTATAAAAAATCAGCAAGCGTTGTAGAGACTGGAACTGTTGCATAAAAGTATGACCCTAAATCGACAGTAAGTCGGCATGATGGCATATCATAAAATAATGGTAAATTTGACAGATTTACTTGCCGTGGCTTATTTGATAAATAAGTAGCTGAGCTTGCTTACTATTATAGAGATAAATAGCACCATTAGTAGCGTTGGATGGCTGCTATTACAATCATGGCACAACACCACAAACTCACCTATAATAGGCAAATTAATTATAAATAATGCCTGACTATGACCACACTTGCTGCACAATCTGATGTATGTGTTGATGCCAATCAACCTAAGCAAACTTCTATCACTGAGGTGCAGACTGCTGCCAACCCTTTAAGAGTAGTTTTTGCTGGGACACCTGAGTTTGCTGCTATTAGCCTTAAGTCTCTTATCAAGCAGCAGGCAGCGCTCAATATAGATATCGTTGCGGTTTATACCCAGCCTGACCGCAAAGCAGGGCGCGGGCAAAAGTTATCAGCGTCTGCCGTCAAGCAAGTGGCATTAGAACATGGTATTGCGGTTGAGCAGCCAGTTACCTTTAAAAAATCTAGCACAGAAGGCATGGCAGCACGTGAGACTTTACGTACCTACCAGCCTGATGTGATGATTGTCGCTGCTTATGGTCTGATATTACCGATTGGTGTATTGACCACGCCGACTTATGGCTGTCTAAATATTCATGCTTCACTGTTGCCGCGTTGGCGTGGTGCAGCGCCTATCCACCGTGCATTATTGGCGGGCGATTCTGATACCGGCATTACTATTATGCAGATGGATAAAGGGCTTGATACTGGTGATATGCTTTATAAAATCAGCGCTCCTATTGAGTCTGATGATACGGCTGCCAGCCTGCATGATAAAATGGCTGAGCTTGGGGCAACAGCCATTAATACCGTCTTAAAGGACTTGACGCACTATCAAGCACAGGCGCTAGCTCAAGATGATAGCCAAGCCAATTATGCTGAAAAATTGGTCAAAACCGAAGGCGAAATTGACTGGACGCAATCCGCTACTGAGATTGAACGACAAATTCGTGGGCTGACTCCATGGCCAGGTGCTTATACTTTTTTGGCAGGGCAGCGCGTCAAAATTTTAGCCAGCTTGCCAGTAAATTCATCACAGCAAACCAATGAGCCTGCTGGCACTGTTATTAGCGTAGGACGCAAAGCTATATTAGTAGCTTGTGGCAAGGATAAGGATAGTGAGACAGAGCAATCAGCCATGACTTTGGCGATTACTTATTTGCAGTTTGCGGGTGGTAAGCCGATGACCGCCGAGCAAGTTTGCAATGGTAATCAGTTAAACGATGGTGACGAATTTACTCATGAATCAAAATAATTCAATTACGCTTACTCTACTTTAATAATAAGCAATCCAACTTTTATCAGACGCTCTCGACCAGACGTCAAGGAAATTCAATTTAATGAGACAAAACAGCACTGCGCCAAGAAACAATAAGCTCAAACCGTCAAGCAACCTGATCATGAATGGTAGCGTCCGCGTCCGCGTCATTCGCACTTTACTGGCGATTCAAAATGGTCAGTCGTTAGCGAGCGTCCTTGATCCGCTATTAAACAGTTTGCATGATGGCGATAAAGGTTTTGCTCATGCGCTATTGCTAACCACGTTGCGTCAGTGGTATGCCCTTGAGCGTCTACTCGATAGTCTAGCTGACAACCCTATTGATGAAAAAGAAGTACGTACGACTATTCAAGTAGGTTTGACGCAGTTGCTCTATTTGCAAGTGGCTGACCATGCGGCGATTCACGAAACGGTTGAAGCGGCAAAAGAAATTGAGTTTGCGCATGCGACAGGTTTAATCAATGCTATCTTGCGTAAAGTTGCTAAGAACCCAAGTAAGTTCCGCAAAAAGTGTGATAAAAAACACAGTTTACCCAATTGGCTTGCCTATCAACTTAAACAAGACTGGAGTGAGCAGTATGACGATCTGATGCAGGGTTTACGTCAACCCGCGCCGATGTTTTTGCGAGTGAATACAGCGATTACCTCGGTAGAGGGTTATCAGCAAGCATTGGTGGAGTTTGAAGTTGAAGTAGATTTGGTTGAGCTAACGAGTGGTTTTAATTTACCCAACTCATCGGATGCAGCCGCATCTAATAGCATATTAACCAAAGGGTTAAGACTACATCAAAGTACGGCAGTCAATGCTTTGCCGCAATTCTCTGAAGGGGCGGCTAGTGTGCAAGATATGCATGCACAGCTTGCCGCGCCGCTTATCCATAACGTTTTACTTAATAAGCTGAGTGTTAAAAAAGATGATGCAGACGACGATACGGATACGAGCAACAACGAGATCCGCATTTTAGATGCTTGTGCAGCGCCGGGTGGTAAGCTTGCTCATTGGTTAGAATTAATCAGCTCAAATGAGTCTTCGTTGTTTCACGTGAAACAAGACAGTGCTGAAACGTCGCCTGTGATTTCGAAAGTTAAGATTACTGCGATAGATAATGAAGCGCCACGTATCGAGCGCATTCACACTAATCTACAGCGCTTGAATTTAAGTCAGCACGACTTGCAGCAAGCTGAGAAAAATATCGAACTCAATATTGTCTGTGCTGACGCAACGACATGGCAAGGTGCCGGTAAGAAAAAGAGTAAGCTCGTATTTGACGCTATACTATTAGACTCACCTTGTACGGCGACTGGTGTGATTCGTCGTCATCCTGATATAAGTATCTTGCGTACCGAAGAAGACATCGAGCAAACGGCACTCTTACAAGCAGATATCTTGCATAACCTTTGGCCACAGCTTAAGGTTGGCGGTTACCTGTTGTATGTTACTTGCTCTATCCTAAAGCAAGAGAACGTCGAGCAGATGCAGGATTTCATGACTTACTATAATAATGTAGCAGCTGTTGAATTTAGCGACGATTGTAATTGGGGTATTGAACAGGCGATTGGTCGTCAGTGCTTGCCAATAGACAGCGAGAGCGGCGATGGTTTTTATTATGCCTTGCTGTACAAAACCGCTGAATAAACTGTTTTAATTAATCATCTCATTGTAGACAGGACAATCTAATGAAATATATCAGTACCCGTGGTCAGACAGCGCCGATGGATTTTAGTGATGTGTTATTAATGGGTCTTGCGCCAGACGGTGGTTTGATGTTGCCTGAGCATTATCCGAATATTGATAGTGCAACGCTTACTGAGTGGCGTGCGCTGAGCTACCCACAGCTTGCGATGGCGATTATGCAGCGCTTTGCGACTGATATTCCTGCCGTTGATTTGCAAGATATTATTGAGCGCACTTATACCGCTGAGATATTTGGTTCTGATGAGATTGTTCCTGTGCGCAAGCTTGAAGATAATCTATACATTTTAGGTTTATCGAATGGTCCGACATTAGCATTTAAAGATGTTGCTATGCAGTTCTTAGGCAATGCCTTTGAATATGTGCTTAAAAGAAAAGACGCGCGTATTACCATCATTGGTGCGACCAGTGGCGATACGGGCAGTGCAGCAGAATACGCACTACGCGGTAAAGAAAATATCGAAGTATTTATGTTGTCACCGCATGGCAAAATGAGTGAATTCCAGCGCGCGCAGATGTATAGCCTGACTGATAAAAATATTCACAATATTGCTATCGACGGTATGTTTGATGATTGCCAAGACATCGTCAAAGCACTACAGCAAGATGCAGAGTTTAAAGCAGCTTATAACTTAGGTACGGTTAATTCTATCAATTGGGGTCGTATCCTAGCGCAAATTGTTTACTACTTTAAAGCTTACTTTGCCGTCACTTCAAACAACGATGAAAAAGTTAGCTTTAGCGTACCTTCAGGTAATTTTGGTAATATTTGTGCCGGTCACATTGCACGTGAAATGGGATTGCCAGTTGAGCGTTTAATCGTCGCGACCAATGAAAACGACGTGTTAAACGACTTCTTTAATAAAGGTGCTTATCAGCCACGTCCGACCGATAAAACATACGTCACTTCAAGCCCTTCAATGGATATATCCAAAGCCTCTAACTTTGAGCGTTTTGTTTATTTGCTATTAGATAAAGACAGCGCCCGCGTTCATGAATTATTTGAAGGTGTGAAATCTGGTCAAGGTTTTGATTTGTCTGAGCTAATGGAGGCGGTAAACACTCGCTACGGTTTTGCTGCGGGCAAATCTACCCATAGTGACCGCCTGCAAACCATTAAAGCGCTTTATGAGCAGCATGGCGAGCTAGTCGATCCGCATACTGCTGATGGTATCAAGGTTGCCAAAGAACTACAGCGCGAGGGTGAGGTGATTGTTTGTGCAGAAACGGCATTGCCGGTTAAGTTTGCCGATACCATCGTTGAAGCAATTGGGCAAATAGAGATTGCTCGCCCTGTTCATACCGAAGGCTTAGAAGACTTACAGCAGCATGTGGTGGTGCTAGATAACAAGGCTGAATTGGTCGCTGAGCAAATCCGTCAACATGTAAAGCCGAATCTTGCGTAGGTAGCTTATTTATATACAGTATTCATTGAAATTAATATCCAATTAAAGGTTACGCTATTGTAATAAAGTGTTTATGATTGTGTTATGGTAGATATAATTGTAATATTAGAAACAGCGTCGGCGAGTCATCATCATGTTCGGCGCTTTTTTAGCAATCAAACCCGTCAATCGTATCAGTCGACAACACTGAACAGCTGCTCTAGAAGCTTTATGATGGTGATGTTTAAGTCTTTTGTGTTTTTATTTTCTGGTGATTATTTAATGACTGGAATTAGTTTTTAAACCTAAGTAATAGACTTAAGTAGACCAGATTCGACGCTAATAGCGCTACATATTGTGGATATAACAATGAAGATGAGCTTAAAAAAGATAGCAAAAGCACTATTGGTGACGACATTTAGTGGTGCAATGCTGATGACCACTGCCCACGCTAATAATCCACCACCGACCATCAAAGCGGACGCACCCAATCGTTATATCGTCAAAAAAGGTGATACCTTATGGGATATCTCAGGGCGCTATTTAGACAGTCCATGGCGCTGGAAAGAGATTTGGGCGACCAATAAGCAAATTAAAAACCCTGACCTTATTTATCCTAACGACATTCTTATTTTATGTGTGATTCAAGGTAAGACTTTGATTGGCGTTGATACAGGCGAGGGCTGTGCGGGCGTTGAGAAGCAGTTGACGGGCAATGTAGTGTCTAGCACAGTTTCAGTCACTTCAACCGCTAATAGCATTCCGCCTATTCCATGGTCTGCGATTCAGCATTGGCTCGATAAGACAATCATTGTTAATCCAGCAGATTTTAATACCACGCCCTATATTTTAGCCTCGAAAAAAGGCAATTTAATTACGGCAAGCGGCGATAAAGTCTATGCCAAAGGCGTACCACTTATCGTTGGACAGCGCTATGGTGTTTACCGTGAAGGCGAGAAGTATGTTGACCCTAAAACACAAAACATCATTGGTCTAGAAGTCACCCAAGTTGCTACTGGTTTGGTCACCTCTACAGAAACCAACGGTGTCACGAGCTTGCAGCTTATTGACAGTTATGGCAAAGAAGTCCGTGAAGGCGACCGCGTTTTTGTAGAGTTAAACAATTCTATCCCGCCAGTATTTTATCCAGCGCCTGCTGTCGTCAACCGTGGCGGTATGATTGTCCGCGTCATGGATTCTATCAGCTCAGCTGCTAAAGGCAGCGTGGTTGCTATCAATTTAGGTAGCACGCAAGGTGCCAAACCTGGTGATGTATTGACCGTTTATCAAAAAGGCGCTGTCATACGCGATATCAAGGACAACGATACCCCAGTACGTTTACCAAGTGAGCATACTGGTATGGTGATGGTCTTTAATACCTTTGATAATATCAGCTATGCTTATGTGCTTGACTCTGAGCTACCGCTCAACGTCGGTGATCAGCTCTTACCACCGCCTTACTTATAATGACATGAGTCTCTATTGAGCCATCATCTCCGTCAGTTACTGTGAGTTAAGCGCTTATGACCGTGACCGCAGTCTCTTCTCTTTTATCCGATGAGCAGCGCGCAGTATTGGCGCTGTGGACTGAAGTGAATTTGTCATTATCGGCGTATCATAAACTTGTTACTTCTTTTGGTAGTGCAGAGCTTGCTCGGGGTGCGAAAGTAGAAGCATGGCGACAGCTTGGTATTCATAGTACACATCTTAAGCGTCACGAACAGCTAGAGCAAACGCAAGTCACTATCGATACCATCCAACAGGCACTGCTAGATAGAAAATATGGTCTGCTATTTGCCGATCAGTCCGACTATCCTCCGCAATTACTAGACATCTATGACCCGCCGCCTTTATTATTTTATCGTGGCGATAAATCACGTTTGCAACAAGCGCAAATCGCCATCGTTGGGAGCCGCAAACCTACTACCCACGCCCAAAAAATCACTTTTGATATGGCGCAATATTTAGCGCAAGCAGGTTATATCATCACCAGCGGTCTTGCCATGGGTGTTGATAAGCGTGCACATTTAGGTGCATTGGCTCAAGTTGATACAGAATATCAAGGTCGTACGGTCGGCGTGATGGGTACGGGGATTGATGTTAATTATCCTAATCATCATGATAAATTATTTAGCCAGATTATCGAGCAAGGCGGCTGTATCATTAGTGAGCTGCTACCGCATACGCAGCCACATAAGCATACCTTTCCACGCCGTAATCGATTAGTTGCAGGACTCAGCCTCGCGACCATTGTCACTGAGGCCACTATCCAAAGTGGCTCGCTCATTACTGCGCGCCTAACCTCTGAGCAAGGCAAGCAAGTCTTTGCGATTCCAAGTCATATCGACAATAGCAATGCTGAAGGTTGTCATCACTTGATACGTGAGGGCGCAACCTTGATTTACCATCCACAGCAAGTTCTTGAAGATATCAATAGTCAATTAGGATTGAGCTATCAAAGCCATAGCTATCAGCCATCAGATAATGCAGAAGCTAGTAGCACACAAGAAAACAGTACTCAAAAAAATATTAGCCAAATCTCTCATTCTCTAAATACAGACAGAACTTCTACCACAACTATTGGTCACGTGCCGCAATCTAATATCAAACCTTCTTCCAATGCTATCGCTATTCCCGAGCATTTAACACAGGTTTATGAGCAGCTTGACTGGCATGGGCAAGATTTAGATGCATTATTAATTACTACTAACCTGATACCACCGCAACTGATTGGGCGGCTTATGGAGCTTGAATTATTAGGGATTATCAGTGTGCAAGGTGGGCGTTATTTGCGCGTGTAATGTTGTTTCTAATCAAAACGCGATTTTAAGAAATCTCTAAACGTGCTACTTTGCTTATCATTAAAGTTGTATTATATCCTCTCACACTTTTTCTTTTCCCTTCAGCTATGTCTACATCCAAACCACTCATTACTGATTCTGTCGTTGAAGCTGTACGTTGGCTTCAAGACGGGCAGCTGCTTGCTTATCCAACCGAAAGCGTTTGGGGTATCGGCTGCGATCCCTTTAATCAACAAGCGGTGCAGCAGCTTTTGGCCATCAAACAGCGATCGATAGAGAAGGGCATGATAGTGGTCACCGATAGCGCCAGTCGACTTACAGCATTGTTAGATTATCTAAGTGATGAGCAACGCCAGTTAGTGTTAGAAAGCTGGCATAACGACTCTAATTCTGATGCTGGCACTAAGCAGGCACATACTTGGTTATTGCCTTTAGCGCCAAACCTGACTGTTCATATTCCCGCATGGATAACCGGCGTTCATAATAGCGTGGCGGTGCGGGTTATCGACCATCCTTTGGTACAGCAGCTGTGTCAACAAGTGGTTTCAGTCCAGAACCCTTATGGTTTTGTCGTCTCGACCAGCTGTAACCCTTCTGGTCAGCAGCCTGCTTTATCATTAGCAGAAGCGCAGGCTTATTTTCTAAGCAATGAGAATAGTGTCAATTCTAATCAAAAAGATGATGCCAAATCCTCAGCTAATATGCATGGAAACGAACAAGTCGGGTATTTAAAAGGCGAGACGCTTGGCTATCTATTACCTAGTCAAATCAGTGATGCGCTAACGGGGCAAGTGATTCGTTAGTCCACTTTTAAGTCTGATCAATTTTTTATAATAGCCGCCAACTGCCAGTAAGTTACCTTATTCTTTTTACCTGTTTATCACTGCCTATTTTAATCTCCGATACTGCTAAATCCTATATTTATATCCAATCCTGCTCTAAGCCTTATACCTACAATTAACCTCTTGTTTTTGTAAGAGGTTTTTTGTCACACTGATAAAAAGCTGGGATAAATATAAGGACAATAACCAATGAATATTCTAATCAGTGGTGGCTCAGGATTCTTAGGTAGCGCGTTTAGTGAAGCCCTTATCAAGCGCTATCGAAGTGAGAATAAGGAAGTGCAGGTTACGTGGCTGACCCGTGATAGTAGTCAGCCACATCCTGTCGATATCAAGATGATGACTTATGATGAGCTGACGAACTTCGATAAAAGCTTTGATGTCATTTTAAATCTAGCGGGTGCAGGGATTGCAGATAAGCGTTGGAGCGATGCACGTAAAGAGCAACTGCTCGCCAGCCGTGTACAGCCTACCGAGGCGCTACTTGCTTTTATAGCGTGCATTAATACTAAACCTAAGCTGTTGGTGAGCGGTTCAGCGATCGGCTGGTATGGCGATCAAGGTGATGAGCCTTTAATTGAGAGCAGCGACTTTAACACTGATTTTTCGCATAAATTATGTGACGATTGGGAACAATTGGCATTAAAAGCCACCGATTATGGCGTTCCTGTTGCTATCGTGCGCACCGGTGTCGTTATCCATCCTGAGGGCGGTATGGTTAGTAAGTTATTAACACCCTTTAAAATGGGCGTTGGCGGTCAATTGGCTGATGGTACGCAAATCATGAGTTGGATCAGCCGTGAAGATTGGGTAAGGGCGGCTATTTTTATTATAGAGCAACACCTTACTGGTCAGCAGCAAGCTCATTTAAATAATACGGGCAATACTTTAAACACAGCAAATGATACGCCAGCCGCGGTCTACAACTTAACCGCGCCCAACCCTGTGACTAATCATACTTTTACCAAGACAATTGGCGCGTGGCTGCATCGTCCGACGTTTTTTACTTTACCAAAATTTTTATTAAAGTTAATGTTTGGTGAGATGTCGACCTTGCTCATTGACGGGCAAAAGGTATTACCACAAGCGTTACTCAATGCGGGCTTTACATTCAAACAGCCAACCCTTAAGCAAGCGTTAGAGCAGAAAGTATAAGTAGCAAATATAAAAAGTGAGTAGCGAAAAAAGTATCTCTTAAATATAAGCCGTATCAACTCACACAATGTATTGTTTCATGTGAAACAATACGCTCCTTAAAATAAGCTGGTTCTTTGATAACTGTTTATAACCTTGATCTTTTAAAACCTTTATATAGTTTCAATAAACAATCATGCTGTCTACAATAGGTAAGAATATTGGCGTACTATAAGCCCGTCTTTGTTTGATTCAATTTTACTATGTGGCTTTTTATTACTTTTACCCAGCTGCTTGCGATGATGAGTAGCGTAATACTGTACTGGTTTATCAAACCAAAACAGCGCTTGGCTACGATTGGTTTAGTCTTAAGTGCTTTTATAATTAATAATGCTTTTCTTGTCTACGGATTGAGTGAGTTTTGGCACGAGCGCTTTCATGTTTATTTGGTTGTTAGTATTTTACAAGGCTTTATGTTGTATGCAGGCTTAATGACTGCTGTCATTACCTTGGTTTATGTCTATATCCTGAAGCAAAAATACCATCCAAAGCTCATGAGAGCTGTTGCTGCTGTGATTTATGTAGGTATTGTGGGTTTAGCAGTATTTAATGCTTATTCGTCTGTCGTACATCACTTGGAAGTAACGACAGATAAGCCACTTAATAAACCAATGCAGATTGCTTTAGTATCTGACACTCATCTAGGTAGATGGTTTGGCAATCGGCAGATAGATAAGATGGTCACGCTGATTGATGCTCAAAGCCCAGACGTCGTCGTTATCGCGGGCGATATCATGAATGATTCTACTGATGCTTATGACAATACCAATATGCATGAGTATTTATCAAAATTAACAGCACCTCTCGGTGTCTATGCTACTTTAGGAAATCATGATTATTCAGGTAATCAAGTTGCTATTGCCAAAGCAGTCGAGCGGGCAGGCATTCAGGTGATTGATAATAAAAGTGTATGGTTGGATAACTCAGTATTATTGATAGGGCGTTCGGATGAAACAGATCCTGCACGCCCTGCTGCTACAGATTTACTTGGTGAAGTGAGGTCTGATAAACCGGTAATATTTTTAGAGCATAGCCCTGCCGATTTAGCACAAATAAAAGGCTTACCCATTGACTTACATCTATCAGGGCATACGCATGGCGGGCAGATATTTCCTTTAACGATATTGCTAAAATGGTTTACGCCACTGGTTTATGGTGCCAAAAATATTGAAGGTACGCAGTTTTTGGTGACTTCAGGTTATGGTATTGGTGCGGTGCCATTTAGATTGGGTACGCGTTCTGAGATATGGATGATTACCTTACAGTCTACAAAATAGGCGACAGAATAAGCAGCACAGTAATTAGAAAAAAAGCTGCCAAGAGAGTGCTGGCTTACAAGTACGGGCGCTAACTATCACTAATTAACATCATATAGCACTGCTAGGATCGGTTATGCGCTACGCATTTATTATTACCATTATTGTGCTGCTACAGCTGTTTAGTTTCGGCGCGGCACTCAGCTTAGAGTGGTGGCTACAGCCTTGGAGCAATCCTGCATTGCACACCGTTCCATGGATAATGGTTTTTGCGATTACCAACAGCCTGTTGCTGCTTACCGTCATAAAGTTATTTGCTAATAGTTATCGCTGGATAAGCGCTTGGATGTTGGTGATGCATTTTATGATGCTGACCGCATTATCTACCAGTCTATTGTATGCAGGGCTCTGGCTTTTAAGTGAGTTATCTAGTAGTGCATTGTATTATTCAGAAATCCTCGCTATTGGCTTACGAATTTTTGCGCTGCTATTTTTTATCGGGCTATTTATTCACAGTTTGTATAGTGCCTATGTGCCAGTAGTGCGAGAGCTATCTATTAAGATCAATAAACCACTTAACAATCCGCTGCGCATTGTGGTAGCTAGTGATTTACATTTGGGGCGCTTATTTGGCAATAAAGCTATTGCAAGATTGCATGTTCTTATCAATCGTCATCAAGCAGATATATTACTGATGCCGGGTGATATTATGGACGACAATACGCAAGCATTCACTGATTATAATATGGCAAAAGATTTAGCAAAACTGGTCACCAGTTTGCCGTACGGCATCTATGCGACATTAGGCAATCATGATTTATATGGTCACGAGCAGCCGATTAGTGTGGCTTTACAAGATGCTGGCGTGCAGTTGCTCAACGATGACGTGACTTGTCTATCGCATCAAGGCCAGCGTATTTGGCTGCTAGGACGTTTTGATAATCATAAACGCCAGCGTGTAGCGACAACTGAGCTGCTAGACCAAGCTAATACCACTGAGCCAGTCATTCTGTTAGATCACAGACCGAGCGATATTATGGCACATAGCCAGTTACCAATAGACTTACAGGTTTCGGGACATACCCATAATGGTCAAGTTTTTCCGGCCAATTTTATCGTTAATGCCATTAATCGTTTAGGTTATGGATATGAGCAAATCGGCACAGGCCATTTTGTAGTGTCTTCAGGTTATGGGTTTTGGGGTATACCGTTTCGTTTAGGGTCACGTTCTGAGATTTGGCTGATTACTTTGACCAGTAAAGATAACTCATAGTAGTTAGCTTAGTAGTAGAAATCATTTCTATTCATATTTTCTATTTCTCTTCCTTTTCAACTGCCCACCAAACTAAGTTTTAACCATGTTTAGCAATCATTCATAACCACTATTTAGTCAGTCATGCTGCTAATAAGTCTTGAGTGCTGATTATCTCGCGTACAAAACTAGCAAAATTATTGATGATATGATGCGTTTCCTGTCCAAGCCCTTGATGGACGCTCATAAAATGGATAAATCCATGCGGTGCGCCATAGACAGTATAGGTTTCGACCGCAACACCATAGTGCTCTAACTGCTTAGCATAAGCAAAAGCTTCGTCACGCAAGACATCTAATTCTGCCGCGACAATATAAGTAGGGCAGATTTGGCTATTGTTACCAAGCATAGGTGAGGTCAAGATATGTTGGCGTGGTAGCGGACTGTTTTCCAAACATGCGGCGTCGAATACCGCCACATCGGCATGATCTAATAATAAACCCTCGCCATATAACTCCCAGCTAGGATAATCATTTTCAACATCTGTCACAGGATACAGAGGCATTTGCGCCATTGGCGATGGCATGCGCTGCAATATCTCAAAAGTTTTTTGACCATTAATGCCCAAATCTTGCCATGCTTCTGCGGTCGGGGTGATAACTTGTTGAGCAACCATAGTTGATAACCCGCCGCCCGCACTATCACCTGCCAGTACGATACGCGAAGGCAATGCGCCAAATGCTTGGCAGTTTTCAGCCAACCATCCATAAGCAGCAATACAATCTCGTAGCGCTGTCGGTGCAGGATATTCAGGTGCTAGACGATAATCAACACTGACCACCGGCCAGCCCGTTTGCTCACAAACGGCATGACAGAATTCATGATGGGTGTCGACATCACCGATACAAAATCCACCGCCATGAAAAAATAACATCACGGTTTCATCAGGATTATATTTGGATTTCTTTTTAAAGCTAAACCCTGCTGTATTCGCTTGTTTTTGATAGCAACGAATGGTCATGTCGCCATCATCAGCATTGGCAATGGTTTTGTCTTCCCACTCTACGGTAGGGCCATCTTTTTTGGTAAAGGGTTTAATACTGCTAAATAAGGTAGAGCTTGGCTGTTGCCAGACGGTTGGCGCTTGCATCGCAACGACGTCGGCCGCAAAGCGTTTACGCAACTCGACCATGTCTACAAGGTGTAATGGCGTTTTAAGCTTGCTATTGACTGCAAGGATTAAGCGCAAATGGGCATCAACGTGTTCGTATTGCTTGGCGGTTGGTCCATCCAAATAACCGACCAAACTTTCTAATACTGACTCTGGTAAGCAACCGATGCCTTTCATAGCGTAATGCAGTAGATGCGGCTGATAGCTGGTTATTAGATTGTAATAAAGCGCCTTATCTTTAATGGATAATGGCTTATCATCAGTGCTGATTATAAACTCTGCATTTTTTATTGGTAAAGTCTGTAAGTTTTCTAGTTCATGACTGTTTAAAGAGCTATCACGTGCACTTTCAGGCTTTTCTTGAGCCAAAGCCGTCAGCTTAAGTGACCTCACTGCTTTATTAAGTAAGGTGTTTATTGATAATACTGTTGAATTAGGCATAACACCTCCTATAAATGATAGATAATATTTGCAGCCATCATATGATAAGTGGAAATAAAGTTGAGTATTCTTTGGTAATGGTTTAGGAGTGAATAGTAATTTATTTGGAATAACTGACAGTGTTTTGTTGGTTTTGTTAGCGAAATTAACCACTTATTGACAATAAGCGTAAGGGCAATGTGATTATTTTAGGGCATAGTTGGTAGGTATTATCCCGACATTAATGAGTATCGAGAAAAATTCCTCAGATTAGGCTTGAAATTTACCCTCATCACCTTTATCAAGCAGCTATCAGAAGAGGTTAAAAAAGCGATTGCTAAAAATCCGTGATTGATAAAAAAGTGAGTGATAACGGCGAGATGATTCTTAAGAGCCGATAAACCTATTAAGTAAGCGATGGAGAGAAGCACAGTTTGGCTAGCCAGTAGCTGATTTATTGCGTTTTTTAATCTATCGTTATTATGTTAACAACCCCATTAATAATTATATCCCTACTAAGGAGCTATCATGAGCGAGCAGAATAATAACCACGAATCTAATGAGCAAAATATGCCACACGACAATGTTTCACACCATAATGTCGAACACGATGACAGTATTTTAAATGAAACCTTGCAAGAGTTTGATCCGCAAAATAATTCGGGTGCAGAGAGCACGATTGCAAACGATATCGATTTAGATACGTTTAAAGCGCGTATCGCTGAGCTAGAAGGTGAAGTCAAGCAAGCTAAAGAAGGCACCGCTCGCGCCAATGCCGAAGCATACAACGCGCAAAAACGCATGGAACAAGAAGCTGATAAAAGCAAAAGATTTGCCCTGCAGAAATTCGCCAAAGAGCTATTAGAAGTAGTCGATAATTTAGAGCGTGCTATCGAAAACGCTCATGCCGATGACCCTGTCACTGAAGGGGTAAGACTAACTCATAAAGCGTTGTTAGACGTGTTGAATAAAAATGGCGTTGAAGTCGTAGAGCCTCAAGGCGAGAAATTTAACGCTGATTTACATGAAGCGGTCGGTATCGATGCCGATGCGCCAGCCGATACGGTAGGTACGGTCTTGCAAAAAGGCTATAGCTTAAACGGTCGTCTTTTGCGCCCAGCGATGGTACGCGTTGGCCAATAGCAATCAAATACAGAAGATTTAAGGTATTAGTATTTAAAAAATAAGTCTTTAATTGTACTAAACCCTATTATTAATAAGGTTTTACACAAAAAATCACACAAAAGGCAATATTTAGCTGTGGATTGACTTGAAAAAACGAAGCCTTAAACCGATATAAAGCAACAAGTGACCGACTAGATGTTGATAGTTTTCATAGTCTAGGGTCTGATGATATAGATATTTTTATTTAAAAATAAATTAGGAGCAATTAATTATGGGTAAAGTAATTGGTATTGATTTAGGTACAACTAACTCATGTGTGGCAGTGATGGAAGGTGATAAAGTTAAAATCATCGAAAATGCTGAAGGTACACGTACCACGCCATCGATTGTCGCTTATAAAGATGACGAGATCCTTGTTGGTCAGTCAGCTAAGCGTCAAGCGGTCACCAACCCAAACAATACGCTATTTGCCATTAAGCGTCTGATTGGTCGTCGTTTTGATGACAAAGTCGTGCAAAAAGACATCGGCATGGTGCCTTACAAAATCGCCAAAGCAGATAACGGTGATGCATGGGTAGAAATCAACGGTAAAAAACTAGCACCACCACAGGTTTCTGCTGAAATCTTGAAAAAAATGAAAAAAACAGCAGAAGATTATCTTGGTGAAGCGGTTACTGAAGCAGTAGTCACTGTACCTGCTTACTTTAATGACTCACAGCGTCAAGCAACCAAAGATGCGGGTAAAATTGCGGGTCTTGATGTAAAACGTATCATCAACGAACCAACTGCCGCTGCTCTTGCTTATGGTATGGATAAAAAGCAAGGCGATAGCACCGTTGCTGTTTATGACTTGGGTGGTGGTACTTTTGACGTATCAATCATTGAAATCGCTGACGTTGATGGCGAGCAGCAATTTGAAGTACTAGCAACCAACGGTGATACATTCCTTGGTGGTGAAGACTTTGACTCAGCGTTAATTGACTTTTTAGTAGCCGAGTTCAAAAAAGACCAAGACGTCAACTTAAAAGGTGATTCTCTTGCGATGCAGCGTCTAAAAGAAGCTGCAGAAAAAGCAAAAATTGAGCTATCAAGTGCCCAAAGCACTGAAGTGAACTTGCCATATATCACTGCTGATAGCAGTGGTCCTAAGCATTTGGTTGTGACTATCAGCCGTTCAAAACTTGAGAGCTTAACTGAAGAGCTAGTACAACGTACCATGGGTCCTTGTAAAACAGCTCTAGAAGATGCTGGTCTAAAAATCGGCGATATCGATGACGTTATCTTGGTAGGTGGTCAGACACGTATGCCTCTGGTACAGCAAAAAGTACAAGAGTTTTTCGGTCAAGAGCCACGTAAAGACGTGAACCCTGACGAAGCGGTTGCCGCTGGTGCTGCGATTCAAGGCGCGGTATTGTCTGGTGACAAAACTGACGTTCTATTGCTTGACGTAACACCATTGACGCTAGGTATTGAAACAATGGGTGGTGTCATGACGCCAATCATTGAGAAAAACACCATGATTCCGACTAAGAAATCACAGGTATTCTCAACGGCAGAAGACAATCAGCCAGCAGTAACGATTCAGGTTTATCAAGGTGAGCGTAAAATTGCTAACCAAAATAAACAGCTTGGTCGTTTTGACTTGACGGATATTCCACCAGCACCGCGTGGTCTACCACAAATCGAAGTTACCTTTGACATCAACGCTGACGGTATCATGAACATCTCAGCGAAAGACAAAGGTACTGGTAAAGCGCAAAGTATCCAGATTAAAGCGGATTCTGGCTTGTCGGATGAAGAAGTCGAACAAATGGTTCGTGATGCAGAAGCCAATGCAGCAGAAGACGAGAAATTTGCTAACCTAGCTCAAGTGCGTAACGAAGCAGATGGTCGTATCCATGCAGTACAAAAAGCATTGAAAGACGCTGAAGATAAAGTTACTGAAGATGAGAAATCAACAGTAGAAACGGCTATCTCTGAGCTTGAAGCGGCTGCTAAAGAAGATGACCACGATGAGATCAAAGCCAAGCTTGAAGCATTAGACAATGCATTCTTGCCAGTTAGCCAAAAAATCTATGCAGATAGCGGCGCTGGTGCAGAAGGTATGGATCCAAGCCAGTTCCAACAAGGCGCGGACAATGCAGGCGAAAGTAATCAAGCAGATGACGATGTCGTTGATGCTGAGTTTACTGAAGTAGAAGAAGATAAAAAATAATTCTACTGCTTAAGTTATTAAGTCTAGTTGTTGAATAAAAAACGCATCCTTTGGGGTGCGTTTTTTATTTTATGAAGCTAGTCAGAGCCAATGAGTAGGAAGTATTACCCAAAACCGGTGGTTGTAACAAAAGATTTCATATATCGGCCTTTGTAACTCTAGTGCTGATAAACACTTGCAAAACTTAACTTTCTTACCATTAAACACTGACAGAGTCTTTGACATAGTTTGTTACTATGTATACATCGTTAGCAAACAAGGCGATATGGCTAAAAAGCCCAAATAAATAAATAACTTGTTTGTCCAAATTGATTTTAAGGAGCTACATATGAAAACTCTACAAAAAACTCTACTTGCACTAGCCGCTGGTTCTTTAGTAAGCATGGGTGCACAAGCAGCTGTATCTTATGGTAACGGCTATACTGGCCAACCATACGTCGGCGTAAAAGTCGGTCAATTTGACTTGGATTATGCTGGTACCGATAAACCAACAGCTTATGGCATATATGGCGGTTATAACTTTGATCCTAACTTCGGTATTGAAGCTGAATACGTAGGCTCAGATGATGCTGATTATAGTAGCTTTGGCCAAAATGGTGACGTAGATGCCAAGTCTTATGGTGCTTACGGTACATACCGTTATGCTTTCCCAAACACTGGTCTATATGCTAAAGGTAAGCTAGGTGTTGCTAAAACTGAAGTGGAAGGCAAAAATACTTTGACACAAAACTTTTCGGATAGTGATACTAGCCTAGCTGGTGGTGTGGGTCTTGGATATTCAGTAAACCCTAACTTCAGCGTTGAAGCTGAGTATGACAAGTTAGGTAGTGATGTTGATCTTATGACCGTTGGTGCACAACTTAAATTCTAATTATTTGAATCTTAAGTTCTTTAATTAGTAATAGCTTAAATAGTTAGTAAAATAAAAAAACGATCACTTCGGTGGTCGTTTTTTTATGCGAAAAGAAAAAGTGCTGTAAGCGTCATTAAAAAAACAAGCATTATGGAAACCGTTCTGTTAGTATTGCGCGTCCAACAATAGTTGAATCAATTTGTATGCTTTGTAATATTCATCCAAATTGTATTTTATTTAATAGGAACGTATATGAATACTCTACAAAAAGCTTTGCTCGCATTATCAGTTGGTTCTTTGATGAGTGTAAGCGCGCAAGCGGCACTTAACTATGCAGGTCAGCCGTACGCTGGTGTAAAAATCGGTCAGTATAGCCCAGATGAAGCAGAAGATGACGCTGTATCGTATGGTGTTTATGGTGGCTATAAATTTACACCAGAGTTTGGTATTGAGGCTGAGTACCTAACTACTAGCGATACTGATGCATATGAAGATCGCTTTGAAAAATCAGAATATAGTGCTGATGTATATGGAGTATATGGTACTTACGACTATACTTTTCCAAGTACAGCACTCTATGTTAAAGGCCGTTTAGGTATAGCAAAAAACAAAATTGACGTAGACTATACTGATAAAATTCTTCCAAGCGATAGTGACAGTGCTAGCTTTTCTGATACTGGTGTAGCCGGTAGCTTAGGCATAGGTTATAACTTAAGTCCTATGGCAAGTATTGAAGCTTTATACAATATTTATCCTACGATTGATTGGGATGGTGATGAAGATATAGATGCTAATGGATTTACTTTAGGTGCACATTTCAAATTCTAGTATTAGTTTAGAGTTTTAGCTGTGATATTTTAAAAGTTAAGTCGGTTAAATAAATAAAAACGATCACTGCGGTGGTCGTTTTTTTATGCGTATAACTTTTAAGGCGTTGTTTGATAACAAAATGTGCTACATTGAAAGCTAGATTGGCCAGAATAGGGAATATGACAGTAATGGAGATGCTTTGGATGATTGAACCTTGGCACTGGCTCGTATTAGGCTTTGTGCTGCTTATCGTCGAGATGTTTGTACCGACGTTTGCCAGCCTTTGGTTTGGGGCAGCCGCTATTATCGTTGCTGCCCTCTCATGGTTACTTCCTATCCCTGTCTCTGTCCAAATTATTATTTGGTTGGTACTTTCAGCTATCTTCTTATTAGCATGGTTTAAGTTTATCAAACCCTTGTCTGTCGATCGCACCAAAGCGGGCTTGGGCGGTAGTGTGATTATCGGTGAGACCGGTATGATTATCGTCGCTCCGCAACCTGAGAGAGCAGGTACGGTGCGTTTTAGCGTACCTATCGTTGGAGCTGCCGAGTGGATGTGCCGTACCAGAGGCGAGCAAGTAGCTGTTGGTGATCGGGTGATAGTGACAGATATCGTCGGTAATGAGCTGATTGTCAGTACGATGACATCGCAAGCGGTTATTAATAAAAATAGTTAAGCAGAATAATAGGGGTGGAACATGGAAAGTTTTAGTATTGTGATGGTGGTATTGATTGCATTGGTTGTGTTTACAGTGTTTAAAGGGGTGCGCATTGTCCCGCAAGGCTATAAATGGGTGGTGCAGAGACTGGGTAAATATAGCCAAACCCTAGAGCCTGGACTCAATATTATTATTCCTTATGTCGATAATGTCGCTTATAAAGTCACAACCAAAGACATCGTGCTTGATATTCCTTCACAAGAGGTTATTACCCGAGATAACGTGGTGATTATCGCCAACGCCGTTGCTTATATTAATATTGTCCGTCCTGATAAAGCTGTTTATGGTATCGAAGATTATGAGTATGGTATTCGAAATTTGGTACAGACGTCTTTGCGCTCAATCATTGGTGAGATGGATTTAGACAGCGCCTTGTCGAGCCGTGATGAAATAAAAACCAAGCTAAAACATGCCATCTCAGAAGATATTGCCGATTGGGGTATTACCCTAAAAACTGTAGAAATCCAAGATATTAACCCTTCGCAGACCATGCAAGCGTCGATGGAAGAACAAGCGGCGGCAGAGCGTTTACGTCGTGCGACTGTGACTCGTGCTGATGGTCAAAAGCAAGCGGCTATCTTAGAGGCTGATGGTCGTTTGGAAGCTTCACGTCGTGATGCTGAAGCACAGGTGGTACTGGCAAAAGGCTCAGAAGAGTCTATTCGCCTTATTACCGCGGCGATGGGCACGGAAGAAATGCCGATTGTGTATCTATTGGGTGAGCAATATATTAAGTCGATTCGCCAGTTAGCAGAATCGGATAACGCGAAAATGGTGGTGTTACCAGCTGATATTTTAAGCACTATTAAAGGTATGGTTGGCGATAAGCTTAAAGTTTAATCAGGCATATTTTAAGCTGTTATAGAAGTAACTCTTAAAAGTAGCCAACAAGTAAAAATAGTCAGTGAGCGTTTTACGTGCTGGCTATTTTTTTAACTTTAATTTACCCATAATCAGGTCAGTGGTTTTTTAGCATACGATGTTCTTTTTGTTCAATAATAAAAATATGCCTATAAAATAAATGTATAAGGAAAATAATAGTGACCAAGCAAGATATGAATGCTGCAATTATTGCTATAAATGAATTTCCGCAAGGCAGCCTATTGCCTTATACCGTACTTGATGCGACGCATATCAATGCCGCTTATCCTGAGCAGAAATTAGAGATTCGCGGTGGCGGCTACGGTTCAGATGCGGCGGCACATCCAACCAATGCCAATCAATTTTATGCCCTTACCGATCGTGGTCCTAATGCAGATTTTGACGGGATTGCTGGCAAGGGTAAGCAGTTTCTTGTGCCAAATTATACGCCGTCTATTGGGTTGTTTGAATTGCAAGCTGACGGCAAAATTATCAAAGTAAAAGAGCTGCTGCTTAAAGACAGTCAGGGCAATCCCATCTCTGGGTTACCGAATCATAAGGGACTGGGCGGCACCAATGAAGTACCTTATGATATCAATGGTCAGCCGATGATGGTTAATCCAAATTTACCTTTTGATGCGGTGACCAATCCGATTAAAACCGATATCAATGGCTTGGATCCTGAAGGGCTGGCAGCGCTCAAAGATGGCAGCTTTTGGGTCAGTGATGAATATGGTCCACACCTTGTGCATTATGATGCCAATGGGGTAGAGATTGAGCGTATCAACGCCTTTGCCAATGATGAGCGTAATAATGTAATTATCAACGGTCAGCAGGTTCTGTTACCGACAGAATTTACCAAGCGTCGTGCCAATCGCGGCATGGAATCATTGACGATTATGCCAGACCAAACGACGCTTGTTGGTATCATGGAGTCCTCTATGGACAATCCTGATAAGTCAGGGCGTCTGTCTTCTTTGGTGCGCATTGTGACGATTAATTTGGTTTCGGGGCAAATAGCCCAATATCTATATCGATTAGATAAAGCGGAGCACGTGACTTCTGGCATCGTTGCCTTGAGTAATCATGAATTTTACTTGATTGAGCATGATCGTAAGTTCCCACTACAAGATAAATCAGCGCAAAAACTAATCTACAAAATCGATATCTCGCAAGCAACAGATATTGAAAATATTTTAAATGATGAGAATGTTAAGCAAGATGAAACACTTGGCTTGCTAGTCAATGGACAAACGCTTGAGCAGTTGATTGCCGCTGACGAAAGAAACTGGCAAATGCTTGAAGAAATAAACATAAAACCTGTTAAAAAAACCTTGGTCGTCGATGTGTTGGCTACTTTAAACTATCCGCATGATAAGCTTGAAGGCTTATGGTTACGAAAAGATGGCTCATTAGGTTTGCTCAATGATGATGATTTTGCCATGACTGATTCAGAGGTCATCAACCCAAAAAGTACGGTTGAGCAAAAGTATCTCGATAAAGATAAAACGATAGAAGATGCCAATCGCTTATATATCGTGATGCCGACTGAATAGAGTAGCGTAGCGTGATTTTTCGTAATTATTTATTCTTAACCACCTATTCTTAACTAATTATTCTTAACTATTTATTCTTACTACTGACAATAAAAAAGACCTCATACAAGTGAGGTCTTTTTTATTGTTAAATATTGACTCAGTATATTTTAGATGACCTTAGATAACCTTAGAGAAGCGGTTTTTATGTTTTTTCTCAAGGTATTCATCAAATACCATGGCGACATTACGACCTAATAGACGACCTCTGGGTAATACGCGAATACCAGCAGCATCCATATCAATCAAGCGGTCCTGTTGCATTTCACCCAACTGTTGGATTTCATCGATAAAGTAGGTAATGGCATCGATACCAAATTTCTGATTGATATCTCGAAAATCCATATAGTCGTGACAGAGTAAGTTCATAATCACGTATTCACGTAAGCGATCTTTAATCGAGGTCTTAATCACATTAATAGCGGGCATGAGGGTTGGGTTATTACGTGCTGCGTCGATATTCTCTTTATAGACTTGCAAATCAGTATGGTTTTGCAAGATATAGCTGCTATTAGCATTAGAGATTTGACTGATTGACGACACCCCAAAGCCCAATAAATCGCAATCACCCATGATGGTGTAACCCTGAAAATTGCGATGTAGTTTGCCTTCGCGCTGGGCAATGGCGAGCTCATCATCAGGTTTGGCAAAATGGTCAATACCAATATATTGATAACCGGCTTCGGTTAAGGTATTGATGGTATTGCCGAGCATCGTAAGTTTGGCGGCTGGCGTCGGTAAGTCTTCTTCTTTAATCTGGCGTTGAGATTTAAAACGCTCAGGCAGATGGGCATAATTAAATACCGACAAGCGATCAGGCGCCATCTCAATAATGCGGCGTACCGTTGTATCCAAAGTTTCAGGCGTTTGATGCGGTAAGCCGTAAATCAGATCAACGTTAGTAGAATGGAAGCCCAGCGCGCGCGCCTCAGCAAGTACATTTTCAATAAGTTCAGCAGAATTTATACGGTTAACGGCGATTTGTACTTTTTCATCTAAGTCTTGCACGCCCAAACTCACGCGGTTAAAACCCAAGTTACGTAGCACTTTTAGTGTCTCGTCACCTAACTCGCGCGGGTCGATTTCAATAGAGTAATCGCCTTGATCTTCTGGCAAAAACTCAAACTGGGTTTGCAAAAACTCCCAAAGTTGTATTAACTCATTATCTTGTAAAAAGGTTGGCGTACCACCACCGAAATGCAGCTGTTTGACCAGTGGCTTTTTACCGTCTTCTGGTGTTTGTAATAAGCTACGTTTGTGCTTAATTTCCGCTATCAAATATTCTAAATAATCACCGGCATCGCTGTTTTTTTTGGTGATGATTTTATTACAAGCACAGTAATAGCAAAGGTGCCGACAAAACGGAATATGGAAATACAGCGATAGCGGTGCATGGGCTTCGCGCTCTTGCAGGATTTTGGTCTCAAGCCCTACTGGCATTGGTGAAAACTCTAAAGCGGTTGGGTAAGAAGTATAGCGAGGCCCAGAACGATTATATTTATTAATAATCTCCTCATCAAATGCTGGCAGCTGCTTACTGGTAATGCTGCCACGGGTACTGGCATACGGATTGTCCGGCTGCGTCACAGGGCGTACCATGGTCGGCTGCTCACTGGCATGAGCGAAAGACTTTTGGTCGCTATGGATATCGGATGGTTCTGACATGCGAGATTCCTCGGTTTAACTGTATAAATCGCCATTTAAGTAATAAGCAGTATAACAAATCATTGGTTATAGTGGCATGGATGGCAGGTTTTCGTATATACCCATAAAGTTGTATTGTTATCTAAAATAAGAAAAACCTCACGATTGCCCTAAAGTCTTTTTTATAATTCTTAACGATTTGGCTATGACTATTGCCTCAATTTAATCACTTCCCCAACGGCTTGTGTGGATATTTCGCTGGCGCTGAAACATCTATGAGACTAATTAATAAAAATTAAAACACGACATTTGCGCACTGATTGATAATACTCTATTATCGATAAATCTCTATGTTAGGAAACGCTCATGTCGTTTGCCCAAGTCTATACGCGCTCAGTCGTCGGACTGCATGCCCCGCAAGTGATTATCGAGGTGCATTTATCACAAGGCTTGCCAGCGTTGACTATTGTCGGTTTGCCCGCCGCTGCTGTACGTGAGAGTAAAGATAGGGTACGCTCGGCGATTCTGAATTCAGGCTTTCAATTTCCTAATCGACGCTTGACGATTAATTTAGCACCAGCAGACTTACCAAAAGATGGTGCAAGGCTAGATTTGCCGATTGCCATCGGTATTTTATCGGCAAGCGGGCAACTTGAGCCAGAAGTGCTGTCAGGGTTTGAGTTTATCGGCGAGTTAGCATTGAATGGTGAGTTGCGGCAGGTGAGTGGTAGCTTGGCAGTTGCTCGGGCAATGAAAGCAGAGTCACTAGTGGCAAAGTCTACAACAGCTGATGAACAAGCGCCGCGCCAGTTACGGCAATTACGTCAATTAATAGTACCGATTAATAATGGCTCGGAAGCCAGCCGTGTTGAAGGCATAGAGATATTAGGTGCTCAAAGCCTAAAATCGGTTTGTGACCACTTGCAATCGTTAGCAGACCCAAGCGTAACCACTGAGAGGTTAGAGATAGTCACACCCAGTCCGGCGCAGCAGCATATTGGTTATCAGGTGGATTTGGCGGATGTGAAAGGTCAACATCATGCCAGGCGCGCGTTAGAGATTGCCGCCGCCGGTGGTCATTCACTATTGTTTACAGGGCCACCCGGTTCGGGCAAGACGTTAATGGCATCAAGGCTACCGACTATCTTGCCTGATTTGAGTGATGAGGACGCGTTAGAAGTCGCTAGTACCTATTCAGTGGCAGACAGCGACTACGATTATGGTACGCGGCCATTTCGCCAAGTCCATCACACTATATCTGCTGTTGCTTTGGTCGGTGGTGGCTCACGTCCCAAACCTGGTGAAATTACCCTTGCGAATAAAGGTGTTTTGTTTTTGGATGAATTACCAGAGTTTGACCGTACGGTGTTAGAAGTTTTACGTCAGCCGTTGGAAGCCAAGCAAATTACCATTAGCCGTGCAAACTCACAGCTTACTTTTCCCGCAAACTTTCAATTGGTAGCGGCAATGAATCCTTGCCCGTGTGGCTATGATGGCGACGGTTCAGGAAGATGTCGCTGCCGACCTGAGCAAATCAAGCGCTATCAAGATAAGCTGTCAGGACCATTACTTGATCGCATTGACTTGCATATTACCGTGCCAGCACTGCCAATAGCCGATTTGCAAAATGCTCAAGCTGGCGAAACCTCTGCACAGGTACGAATTCGGGTCGCTGCTGCGCATAAGCAGCAATTAAAGCGCCAAAAAAAGGTCAATAATGAGCTGAGCCCTAGCGAGATTGATAAATATATTCAGTTAGGAGAGGGTGAGCAGCAGTTATTACAGCTCGCTCAGCAACGTCTTAATCTATCTGCCCGTGGTTATCATCGCGTATTGCGCGTCGCGCGTACCATTGCTGATTTGGCTGATAGTACAGATATTACCAGTGCTCATGTATCAGAGGCGCTGAGTTATCGTAGTAAGTAGCTTACTTGAAGTTCAATTATGTATCATTTACTTTTTTAAAAGGTATTTAACCAATGTAGCAAAATCATCAAATGCTGCAGTAGGGTTGAGCTCACGAATATCTTGCCCATAGTTATAACCATAAGATAGCCCAAGCGTATCCATATTGGCGTTTTGTCCGGCTAAGATATCGTTTCTTGAATCGCCAATCATCACCGCCTGCGTTGGAGCAACATTCAATGCTTCACAGACATGCAATAACGGCACAGGATCTGGTTTCTTCACTGGTAAACTATCACCGCCCAATACTTCACTAAATAAATCCTGCCAGCCAAAAGATTGCAAGATTTTGGGGACGAAACGAATGGGCTTATTGGTCACTAATGCCAACGTATAGCCCGCAGCTTTGAGTTTTTTTAGTCCGCTATCTACATCTGGGTAGGCGACGGTTTTACTACCGCTAATATTGTTATAAGCCTCAAAAAATACTTGCTCGGCGTGATCGGCTTCTGCCTTTGTTAACTCACCTTCTAAGACTTCTATCTTACCTACCAATGCGCGCTCGACCAGCATTCTTGAGCCATTGCCGACCCAGTTGCGTATGCTGTCAATAGAGTAGGTCTCTTTACCAAGGGTGGTTAGCATAGTGTTAGTTGCATCTGCCAAATCTGGTACGCTATCAATTAAGGTGCCATCAAAGTCAAAAATTAAAAGCTGCTTATCCATTATTTCTCGCCTTTCGGGTTATCACGTCTGTTTCTTAGATTCATGTTTTAACCATAACATAAGAAGCCATCAAAACGCGGTTATGCTCAATTAATTAACCTCTTTATAGCGTTCACGATGCTCCGCTTTCATCTTTAAGTAAGTTCCATTTTTACGGCACTCATCCCATTTTTTTTTAAAAATACGGGCAGATTCTGCTTTAATCGGATCTTCCTCTTGCCGTGGGAGCTCTTCGCGTCCATGCGCACCGCTTTGACCTTTTTTATCATCAGGTACTGGCCCTTTATACTTTTTGCCGCCTTTGTGATTGGCATAGCGGCGCGCACGGGTATAGCCCATTTGGATAAACTTGCGCGCCATATCGGCACCAACAAAGTCATCGGCAGCCAGATAATCCAAAAACATCTGATAAATAATCTCGCTACTCTCAAGCGCAATATCAGGCGTAGCAAAGCGCCAGTGCGGCAGGATTTCGGATTTATAAGGCTCTACCAATAACACCCCTTGTTCACCGCGACCGACGCGATACAGCTCAGGCTGCGCGCGCAAGTCTAGGTTTTTATAATCCAAATCATAATCAAACTCTCTCATGGTTTCTACCCCTCGCAGCTAATTGGTTGTTTTAGTATAGAGAGAGTGTTTGGTTTAAAAATAGCCTAAAAGTGTTATGTATTAGTGCAAGTATCAGGTGTGATTGGTAGGTGTGATCGTGACTTTAATTATAAATTAAACATAAAAAAAGCCCCAAACAGTGATGTTTGGGGCTTTTTAGAATGCTTAAACGAATGGTGGCTCGAGGCAGGTTCGAACTGCCGACACACGGATTTTCAATCCGTTGCTCTACCGACTGAGCTATCGAGCCGTCTTCGTTGAGGCGCTATTAAACTAAATATAGCCGTTACTGTCAAGCGCTTTTTGCATAATAAGCGAAAAAAGCGCATAAATAATCGAATATGAGACAAATATAAGGTTTTAACCTCGTATTTAATCCTTAACGCGCAGGAGCTCATACTCGCTCATGATACGATGAATATCGGCATCGACTGGGACAAACTCGCGCACGCCTTTTTTCACTTCGGCATCATAGACCAGTTTGATAAACTTAGCATCGATAGCGCGACCACGATTTTGCGTATGCACAGTGAGATATTGCAAGCGCTTAGCATCAGTTTGTCCATCATCAAAGCAGGCAACCGCGGCAATAGGCTTGTCATTGAACATACCGACATACAGGGTTTGACCACGCTTAAACCCTTGCTCAATGAGGTTAAGTACCTCTGCGCCACTTGGCTGGTTCTCATCGCTGTCATATAAGGCATGCAGGCGCTCGGATAGTTCGTTTTCACGCGCAGGTTTTTTAATCAGTGGCGCATCCAAGCTGTTGATGGCGATCGCTTCTAAAGGCATAATCAGTTCCTATAAATAATCGGTTGCTACAAGGTGATACAGCGTGGCATCGAGTGTAGCATTGTAGAGTCGGTGCGGTTCATGATTGATAATACTGAACTCACTATTTTAGCAGAATGATAGGATTTTGTGCGTGGTTTACTGCTTGGTCGTGGCAGTAAATGCTAGGGTTTGCTATGATGAAGATAGACGAGGCTTTTTATGCAAAAAGCCTAATGTTTGGGTTTTTTTAATAGGTGTTTTGAATAAGTATTAAACCTGTTTTTAGCTTAATTACTTTATGATCTGTTTTAGACGCTAGTAAGAATGACTTGGGCGCTTTTTCGCCCTATTTTATTGACCGCTTTTCATTTATAGAGAGTAGCCATGACTGCCAATTCTACGACGACAACTAATACCGCCGATACAACTGGGCAAAACCAATCTGCAAATCTAAATTTACATGGTCGCCCAGCCCGTATCGCCACCGTTGAGCGAAATACTGCTGAAACGCAAGTAACTTGCGCCGTCAATCTTGATGGAACGGGACAAGGAACTGTAGATACTGGCGTGCCATTTCTAGACCATATGATTGATCAAATCAAGCGTCACGGTTTGTTTGACTTAGACATCAAATGCACCGGTGATACCTTTATCGATGATCACCATAGTGTCGAAGATACTGGCATTACCCTTGGACAAGCATTCAATAAAGCATTGGGTGATAAAAAGGGCATCCGTCGTTATGGGCACTTTTATGCGCCACTTGATGAGTCATTGACGCGCGCGGTTGTTGATTTGTCAGGACGTCCTGGTTTGCATATGGACATTCCTTTTACTCGCTCGCATGTCGGTAACTTCGATGTCGATTTATTTAGCGAATTTTTCTACGGCTTCGTCAACCATTCATGGATGACGGTGCATTTGGATAATCTTAAAGGCAAAAACAGCCATCACCAAATCGAATCTACGTTTAAAGCGTTTGCTCGTGCACTACGTATGGCTTGCGAATATGATGAGCGTGCGCTGAATACCTTGCCATCGACCAAAGAGGCTTTTTAGATGAGCCGAACCACAAAGATTGCATTATTAGATTATGGCATGGGTAACTTGCACTCAGCCAGCAAGGCACTAGCAGCGGTAGGTGCAGACGTCTCTATCACCAATGACCCAAAAGTGGTCGCGGCTGCTGATAAGGTTTTTTTCCCCGGTGTCGGTGCGATGCGTGATTGTATTGCTGGCATGCAGGAGGCCGGTATTGATGAGGTCATACGTCAGGCGATATTTAATAAGCCCGTCATGGCCATCTGTGTTGGCATGCAGGCGTTGTTCGGGCAGTCCGCTGAGAATGGTGGTACAGAATGCTTGGGCGTCTTAGATGGCAGCGTAGAAGCATTTGACCCCACGTGGAAAGATGAGCAAGGGGCAACCATTAAAGTGCCGCACATGGGCTGGAATACTATTAACGGTATGGATTTTGCCCATCCGCTGTGGAATGGTATCGAGGATAATGCGCACTTTTACTTTGTACATAGCTACTACTGCGCGCCAGCCGACAGCTCGCAAGTGGCTGCCGTTTGTGACTACGGTCAGCCGTTTTGTGCCAGTATTTTGCAAGACAACTTATTTGCGACCCAATTCCACCCAGAAAAAAGCCACACAGCGGGCTTACAGCTGTTAAAGAATTTTGTAGATTGGAATATCTAAAAAGCATGTATTACATGTTTGATTGGACAGTTTTGATTGAACAGCTTCGATTAAATAGGAAGGTAGGTTAGCAAATGCGTAATCTACCTTTTTTATTTTCAATTTATACTTAGTTGCTTTTTATTTATATTCAGTTGTTTTCTATCTCTTATACACGGAATAAAATCGTGGACTTCTATCTTTTCAAAAACGGTGTCGTCGATGCCACAGGATTAGACAAAGATGCTTTACATATGTATGTGGGCATTAGTGTCTACCTATTAAGCTTAATTCTGATGCGTCCAATTTTTAAAAAATACAGTGTTAGAGGTTTTATTGCTTTGATAATGGTGACTGCCATCGCTTTGCTGGGCGAATATTTGGATAATCGCCAGACGATTACCGAGCTGGGTATTACAGCGATAGGCAGCACAGAGCTAAAAGCAAGCATTCGTGATTTGATTAATACCTGCCTGCTGTCCTATATAATCTACGGCTTTACCGTATGGACAAAGATGTTTCAATCAATCAATACCGTCAAACCTATGATTAAACGGCAGAAAAAAACGGACTATTGATAAGTCCGTTTTTTTATTTCTATCATTAATGCTTTGCTTAATAAAAGCTTTAATAGTTCTGACTATTAGCCTCATCATAAAGCTTACACACCACTTCACCAATGGCTTTAATACCATCTATTAAGGTCTGTTCGTCAGCGGCAATACTCATACGAATACATTCATGTGCATGCTGATAATTGCTAACATCGACACCAGGGAAGAAGTATTCACTCGGTACGATAAGCGTGCCTTTTTCTTTGAGAATTTCATACAGCTCAGAAGTGCTAATCGGTAAATCCTTAAACCACAGCCATAAGAATATCGCGCCCTCAGGCTTATGAATCATTAAAGGATAATCACCCAACGCTTCTTTTAAAAGCTTTACCGCTAATGTGGCTTGCTTTTGATAAAAGGGTTTAATCTCATTATCAGCTAACTGCTTGATACGGTCATCGTTCACCAATGGCGTCGCAATCGCTGCGCCAAAGCGTGTTGGCGCTAGATTCACCACCGCATTCATCGCGCTAACCGCTTCGATGACTTTCGCATCGGCAACGATAATGCCGGTACGCATACCGGGCAAGCCAATTTTAGACAGGCTAAAACAAAGAATCGTATTATTATCCCAGTTTAAATGCGCGTCTGAATAGATGATATTAGGGAAGGGCATACCGTAAGCATTGTCAATAATTAACGGTATGTCATAGCGCTTGGCAATCTCAGCCAAATGTGCCATCTCCTCATCGGTCAACACATTTCCCGTTGGGTTGGTCGGACGCGAACAGCAAATCGCGCCGATACGACCTTCTCTTAGCGCTGGCAAGTTCTCTAATGCTTCAAAATCCACGCGATACTTAAAAAAACCTTCGTCGCCATCATGGGTTACTTCATCAATATGAGGTAATACGGCTGCGAAATGCTGACCTTCGACATGCACATCGCTATAGCCAATATACTCAGGGGTCAATGGTAGTAGAATTGATTTATCGATAGACTGGCTTTCTTTATCTTGGCTCTTTTCATCAAGGAACGCTCCACCAAATAAATTAAACAAATAGAAAAAAGCATTCTGAGAGCCATTGGTCAAAGCGATATTTTCTGAGGTGAGGTTCCAGTCATAATGACGATTAAAGAAGCTAACCAAAGCATCGATAAAGCCCGCATCACCCTGCGGATTGGAGTAATTTGCCATGCTAATAATCGCGCTACTATTGGCTTCACCCGTATCGTTGTCATTACCAAGCGCTTTATAGGTCTCTAAAAATAGCTCATTAACGGCATCAATTTTGGCAGGATTACCACCGCCCAACATATTGATAGGCTGATCGCTTTTTAGCGCATCGCCCAAATCATCCATCAATTGTGAGATGCCAGTTGGCTGGGTAAATTTTTGACCGAACTTTGAAAATTTCATAAGATTACCGTACTTTCCTGAATGTTTTATGAGAGTTATATCTGAATACTGAGATGGGCATTAGTATAGCAAATAGTCAGTTTTAAACGAGCTGGAATATAAAAGCTGACTATTACTTATAATTCCGCCCTAAATCATCGCCCGAACCCGCGCCATAATCCCGCGTCCAATCACCAATCTCACATAAATAATAGCGATAGCGAACAACAACGCAATTAATACCGCACCGCCGATGCCTAAGCTAACCCATGGCACACTAAAGCGCAGATTAAACCATTGGGTGATAGCAGCCCAAGCACCGATATTAGCGATAATCACTGCAAATAAGGCGGCACTAATGCCAAGTATCCCCAGCTCTAAGATATTGAGCATATATAGGTCACGCTTTTGCATACCGAGCAACCTAAATGAAGCACTATCCGCCATGCGATCTTGCGAGGTAGACAGTAGCGAGCTAATCAAAACCATAATACCCGTCAGTAATGCCAGTAAGGTGAAGACATAAACCAAACGACTCATTTGCACGACCAACTCTTGGACTTGCTGCGCGATAGCCGTGCCGTCGATGGTCGTCACGGCAGGAAACTTGCGTACTAGCTGACCTTGCAGCTCTGGAATATCCTCTGCTGCGACGTGGGCGGTGGCAAATTGGATTTGCGGAGCAGCCGATAAAACTGCTGGCTCAAATAAGAAGTAAAAATAGGGGCTGGGTCCTTTTTCATAACGCGAGCGGATACTGGTGATTTGCCCGACGATTTCAATCCCTTGGATATTAAAGCGCACCTGATCACCCATAACGACGTTTAGCAAACTGGCAGCCGTATCCAAAATTGATAATGGCGCAACGGCTTTTGCGGAGTCACTATCTGCAGTTTCAATAGGTGCATAAAGCTTATCATCTGCTAGCGATTCCATAATGAACTCAGTATCCATCACCGTATCGGCGTAGCTTAAATTAAAGACGCGTGCGGGGTCATCGAAGCCGTCAGCAGGTTCGATATCTTGCACAGGCACATTATTGGCCGTGACGACGCGGGCACGAATAACGGGGTAATAGCTCACAGGCGCAGCAATGATGTTATTAATCTCATCATGCTGGTCACTTTGAATATCGAGTAAAAATAAATTGGGTGCATCCTCAGGATACGCATTGATAAACTGCGCATTGATACTGTGATTAAGAGTGGTAATCAGGGTCAAGACCGCCACTGATAGCGATAAAGTGACAAAAAACAATGCTGATTGATTGCCTTTACGCGCAAGGTTATGGATAGCAATACGCTGCATCCAGCTGATATTAGAATGCTTGGCAAACTTAGTCAGCAGCCATAACCAACCGCGTGCCAAGAGCCAAAATATCGCTACGAAGGCAGTCAAGCCTATCAAGAGCTGCGCACCTAGTATCAGAGAATTGACTTCATAAGCAAAAAACGCATAAAGCCCGATTAGCATCAGCCCGTACCACAATAACGGCAAGCGTTGATACCAAGGCATATTTTGTGAGTTTGTGCTTACTCCTTGATTAAGTAAAGTAGCAGGCTTGGTCGTACTTAGTGTGCTTAAACCACGCTGAGCGATCAGCAAGGTCAGCACTAAAGCGATAATAATCGTTTTAATGGCGCTGATAGGATTGATAGCTAGACCAACATCAGCAGGCAAGATAGCAATCAAATACGGCTGACCGACTTTAAGTAAGCCAAAACTGACGATAACTTCGGCGATACAAGCGATGATAGTGGTAGCAATCAATAGTTGATAGTAGCTGCGTTTCAGCGACTTAAGCGGTTCACCCAATGCTAAGCGAATCGCATTGCTAGACTGCTGCTTGGTCACAAAAGCCGTAATGACGCCATACATCGCTACCGCAGATAACAACAGCACGGCAATGACGAGCAGCTTTAAGAACATCAATACATTATCAGAAATACGCGAGACAGAGGTATCTGCTGATTCTGCATCAGAGAGCTCGATATCAGGGTAATTGCTTAGTATTTGCGTAAGTTTATCACGCTGCACGGCCATTAATTCAGGCTTGCCAGCCAGTTCAATACGGTAATTAATGCGGCTACGCTGACCCAATAAATTGGTCGCTGCAAGCGCATCTTGATGCATCAAAACCCGCCCGCCAAAACCAAAGGCAGTCAATGGACGGTCAGGCTCTTTGGTCAGCACATCGCTAATGGTAAGTTCAGCATCACCAATGGTGATTTGGTCACCGACACTGGCATTTAAGCTATTCAATACTTCAGGCGCGACAACGACATTATCAGCGCTTAATTGCTCCCATAAAGGCTGCCCTGAAGCAAGCTCGGCTTCCCCATATAACGGATAAGCCGGAGAGACGGCTTTGACGCTGGCAAGCAAGGTTTGCTCATCGGTCACTACCATCGCGCTAAACTGATAGTCATATACTATTTGCGTATCGGCGACCGTCTCTACCTGCGTTAATACCTCGCTTGGCCACTCTTGCTTACTGTTTAAAATTAAATCGCCGCCAACGAGGGCGCGCTGATTGTCATTGATATAAGTATCAACAGATTGCTGAACGGAGTCGAGCGTGAGGTAAGTCGCAAGCGATAACGTTAGCGTCAATAAAAATAATAGTGGATAAATCCAACGTTGCCACCAACTGCGACTTAATGCTTGCGCGCCTAATCCTTGTAAACCTAAAATTGGCAAACTCAAAATACCGCTAAATAACTGGCGCATGATACCGCCAGTATAATCTGACTCTTTTGCCATATTAGTATCGGTCGTAGCAGTAGCATCGATGGCTGAACCTTTCTTTGTTTGCTTATTATTCTTTAAGTTATTCATTAAGACACAATCCGCCCATCATGCATGGTAATGACGCGATCTGCCATCTCTGCAAGCGCGGCATCATGGGTCACTACGACCAATGCCGAACCGGTTTTCTGACGTAAATCTAATAATAGCTGCATCACTTGATTGGCATTTTGCTCATCTAAGTTACCAGTTGGCTCATCTGCAAACACAATCTTCGGCTGTGAAACCAACGCGCGCGCAACGGCAGTACGCTGCTGCTCACCACCTGATAACTGGTTGGGTAAGCTATCACGCCTATGTCCCAAATCAACCGCTTCAATCAATTCATTAACGCGCGCTTTGTTTGGACGGCGGGCGATATCAAGGGGAAAGGCAATGTTCTCCGCTACCGTCAATGTCGGCAATAGATGAAACGACTGAAAGACAAAACCCATATCCCGCTGACGAATGACTGCCAGCGCATCTTCATCAAGGTTGCTTAAGGTTTGCCCCGCCAATTCAACGGAACCACTATCAGGATAATCTAACGCTGCTAATAGCGCTAATAAGGTAGATTTACCTGAGCCAGATTTACCCATAATGACCACAAATTCGCCTGCATTAACATATATATCTACGTCTTTGATGATAGATAGCTTTTGCTCACCGACTTGCACGGTTTTATTCAGTTGTATGGCAGTTAGCAATGCTGATGGTTTTGAAGCAGGTGTGATAGTTGTAGCTGAATCTAAATCTGAAGCTAATGGTGTCATTGCGTGGTCTCAGTAGGCGTGCTTGTCGATGGTGCTTTTGAATTTTCTTCTAGCTTTTTAATTTCAGGTTGTAAGATTGGCAAAATATTATCATTAACGATAATCGTATAACCCTCTTTGGTTGGATGAATGGCATCGGCTTGGTTTAATTTAGGGTCGCCGCCCACACCATCTAAAAAGAAAGGAATCAGCGTCACATTCATATCTTTAGCCACCCTTGGATATATCGCGGCAAATGATGTTACGTAATCAGAGCCAAGATTGTCATAAATCTGCATACCGCCCAAGATAACTTCACTTCCATTATCCTGCAGGCGTTTAACAGCGGTGCGAATATTGGCTTCGACCGTTGCCACATCAATACCGCGGATAGCGTCATTAGCTCCAACGGTTAATATCGTGATATTAGGTTTGGTCTGTAATACCCAATCTAAGCGATTGACGAGGCCTGTACTGGTTTCACCACTTAAGCCCGAATTGACCACTTTGACATCTTTATAGCCAAGCTCTTTTAGGCGTGCTTCTAACTGAGCGGGGTAATTGGCATCATTATCGACGCCCAATCCTTCGGTTAATGAATCGCCCAATGCTAATATCGTTAATGGCGCTTGATGCTGCTCATTAGCAGTTGTTGTTTTCTGAGTTTCGTTAGTTTGGGTGCTAGTGCTTTGAGTGCTAGTAGTTTGCGTACTATCATCTGCCTTATTAACATCAGGCTCTTTTTGACAACCGCTAACCACAAGGGTAACGCTTAATGCTGCCGTTATTATTAAAGGTTTAGCCAAATAAGAAGATATATTTATCATGATTTTGCTGTCCTATTTACAATCAAACCAGTGTAGCAAACTAAGCTTATGAGCAATATGGCGCGACAGTTAACGGTATTGCACGCCTGTCAGTCGATATAGGCAAAGATTAAATCTTTTTACCATCGACCATCACTGGACGGCTGACCATCCAAGCAAATACTACGTTCATGACCATCAAAACCAACATGATGAATAAGGGCAAATCCCAACTGTCCGTTGCTTCATGCAACCAGCCTGTGCCCAATGGACCGAAAAATGCAATCAGATAACCGACCGCCTGCGCCATGCCCGATAGCTCGCTTGATTGATTGGCGGTATAAGTACGCATCGAAAACAGCATCATACTTAAGGTAAAAATCGCTGAACAACCAATACCCATCAGCGCTGACCATAACCACGCAAAATCAGCTGATAAATAGCTGACGCCTAAGATACCAATCACGTTTAAGACGGCAGCAAATACCGCCAACGCCTGAATAGGACGCCCGCGATTGACCAACCAAGTTAAGCTTAAAATCGCCACAGGTGCCATAAACTGGAATACCGAGTTCATCTGTCCCGCGTTTACCGCTGATAGGCCTTTACTGAGCCAAATCGAGGGTAAAAAACTGGCAACCGTATAAAAAAGCAGCGACTGCAAGCCCATAAACACCGCAATTTGCCAAGCAAAAGGCGTACGCCACATAGATATAGGGGACGGCGCTTGCACACCTTCAGCAAGCGGTATGATTGGCTGATGGTTTGACGAACCTAAACGCAGTCTTAGCAATACCCAAATAATTAAAGCAAACAAGCCCAAAATCGACCAACCACCAAGCGCCCATTGCCAGCCAACTCGCTCAGATAATGGCAGAACAACACCTGCAACAATCCCTGCTGACACTGTCATGGTTAGACTGAATAAGCCCGTAATCAAAGGGATATGATTCGGTGTGCGCTGCTTGATAACAGGAGCGGCAAGGGTATTGGCGAAACCAATCGCCAATGTCAGTAGTAGCGTACCGCCTAAAAAACCAATCCAAGTGGGAATGACGCTGCGAATAATCATACCCATCGTTAAAAGGGCAATCATCGCAATCAAGGTATTTTCCAGACCAAAACGCTTACCAATCGCTGGCGATATAAAAGCCCCAAGCGCAAAGGTCAGCATCGGCACCGCGCCAAGCCAGCCAATTTGGGTTTCGGAGATATTGAGCGCTCCTTGAACCACCGGCGCAATAGAACCCAGCGCCACAATTGGCGAGCGCATATTGGTCGCCAATAAAATCATGGCACATAGCACCAGCCAAAACGTAAAGCGTGAAGAAGGCAGCTTAAAGTTTGACGGCGCACCCGACTGAGAAGGGGAAGACTGGGGCGGCAAATCAGTTTGCAAATTAGGAGAGGTAGACATAGCAGCACGACTATCAGCATAAGAAAAAGGACACGTCATTAAAAAGCGCTGGCGCACCATCGCTTATAAAATAACACCAGAGTACGTCACCAAGACGGTAATTAAGACTAAGACAATATATTAGAGTGTACGAATTTAGGATATAAAAACACTTGCAGAACGCCCGTCATATAAATTTACCACCCCATTTAGCAGGAAAAAATTAGTATATGAGTAGTGAATTTTAATTCGTATTTTTAGTTTTTGCTTATATATAGCTTTTGCTTATAGAGCGTTTATGATAGAAATTGGTTTATAAAAATTACTCTATACAAATGCTAAGCTATAAACGCTAGGCGCACAAAAAAATAGCGCCAGTCACTATTAGCTTGCAACGTTAAATTGCAAAGGACTAGACGCTATTATAGGAATAGATGTTAGCTAAATACTACCAGCGTATGGTAACAAATAAGGCGTTTATACAGACTTACCTAGTTGGGCCGCTTTGAGCGCAGTTTCTTGCTGTTGGTCGACCAGTGAATCGCATTTATTGGGGTCATTACCACAAAATGAGCAGTTCTCGTCGCCCATTAATTTTGCCACACCGCCGCAAGAACCTCTAAGTGGCTTTTTCTTGACCATATAACCGATACCCATAAAGATAAAAAACAGCGTAAAGACGGTAAAGGTAATGGCAAGCATAGGAAGCAATTGGTTAAGCATAGAGGGAACCTCTCGTTTAAAATATAGGACAGTCATCTAGTCGATAACTTGTTTATAGTATAGCAAAAATTCGCCTGCTCCGTTTGTGCTTAGCAGGCATATTAAAGCCTATGCTTTTGATATTAGGACTTTTTGTCGGCACGTAAAGCTTTCATCGCAGGGGTTTCTACCATTTGCCAATCATCAACACTGTCTGCCGCTGCGCCGAGCTTTACATTATCAGCCAAGATAACGAATAAGGCGGCGATGTCGTGCTCTTTGGCAGTGGCAAGGGCTTTTTCATAAGGCATCGCGGTCAAGGCAGTTGCCCATGCGTCCGCCAGTGCGACTGATTCTGCTGCTACAGTCACTGATGGCGCGCCACCAACAATGGGTTCACCTGTGGTCGGGTCGATGGTATGGCTATAGTGCTTACCATCGAAAATGACGGAATTGCGATAGTTGCCAGAGGTTGCTAGATGCATCGTGTTGCCATTATTAATAGGTTGGCGAATCACTGCCATGGTTTGGCGGGCGCTTACCGTGCTGCCTTCAATAGGTGCATCAATGGCGATTTGCCACGGTTGCTGCTGAGCGCTGACCCCAGAGGTCGCCACTTCGCCGCCAATTTCAACCATATAATTACGAATCTGATAGTCATCTCTGAGTACATCGGCGATGACGTCAACGCCGTAACCTTTAGCGACTGCCGAAAAATCAAGCTCGACACCATCTTTGGTTTTATAAATACTTTGCTCTTTTTGTATCACGCTTTTAAAGTCGACCAAGGCTTTGGCTTGTGCAATCTCAAACGCCGTCGGTGGGCTTTGTAAGCGCTCAACCGTCATGGTACTGCCAAAGCCCCAGGTTTCAATCAATGGCATCACCGTTGGATCAAAGGCGCCGCCCGATAGCTCATAAACTTGCCTCGATGCCTCTAATACATGGCTAAAATCAGCATCGATAGTAATAGGCGTATCTTTGCCTAATTGGTTAAAGTTAGAAATAGTAGAATCCGCTTGATAAGTAGACATGCTGTCATTGATATCTTGCAAGCGCTTAGCGATGGCGACTTGTATGGCAGCTTCATCAGCGCCTTTGGGTAATTGATAACTAATATGGTAGCTGGTACCCATGGTCTCGCCATTGAGATTGTTATAATCGGGCTTTTGCTGGCAGGCGCTAATACTTAATACAGAGCCGATAGCGATTATGGACATGAAGGCGGGTGCCATTGAGAAAGAGTATTTTAGGGATTTATTAGCAGAGGAAAACGTGGTTAAATTTGTCATATAAGTCATCACAGCTTGATAAAGCGAAAGGGTGAGTGGGTTGGATTGTCAGCTAGTAAAGAGTGGCTAGTAAAGACAGTTAATCAATAACCAAGCAAGCTAAGCGTTGCCTATTTTACACCCCTTGTCACCCATAACGCCAATCATCGACCTTAGACCTAGTTACTGAGTTTATTAGATTTATGTTACTTTCGATTCACGGATAAGTTTATAAAGCTTTGGCGGCGATAAACGATTGACCCTAGTGGCGAGCTTTTCTTTATTACCGGCAACGATAATATATTCTTCATTGTTAGTCAGTGCTTTGACGACCTGTTTAGCAAAGGCTGTTGCCGTCAATCCTTTATTGGTTGCCTCGTCCATCGTACCCTGCGCGCTACCATCACCTGTCAAGGCATTGATAGAGACGTTGGTTTGAATGAATCCTGGGAATATTGTCGCCACCTCGATGCCTTGATCATGCAATTCTGCACGCAGGCTGTTTGCCCACATATGGATAGCCGCTTTAGCAGCCCCATAAGCGCCGCGATATTGGGTACCAAGTAAACCTGCCACGCTCGATACCATGACAACTTTGCCGCCGCCTTGCGCAATCATATCTGGCAATACCAGTCTGGTCAGACGCGTTTGCGCAAAGTAATCTATCTCCATAAGTTGGCGTTCGACGTCCTCAGTGGTTTCCATGATAAGTGAACGTTGACTGACGCCGGCATTATTAATCAGCCAATCTACTTTTTCAGTTTTAGCCTTGACTGTCTTATAGGCTTCTTTTGCTTGCTCAGCATCAGCGATGTCAAAGGAGACTATGATATGTTTTTTACTGTTTTTGCAGCGATTTTTAACCGTCTCTAATTTATCCTTATCACGGCCACTTAGAATTATGGTGGCACCGTGTTTGGCAAAGGCGATAGATAGTGCTTCACCAATGCCGCTAGAGGCACCAGTTATCCAAATGGTTAAATTTTTAATGTTGGTTTTCATAAGAATCCTTTCTCGTGCGAAGATGTTTTTCATCACATCATCTAACTTATTTAGCCCATAAAAAAAGAGCCTCCAGTGAGACTCTTAATTTATCATATATTATCAGGGTAATTATGTTTGCTTGATGAATGGGTTTTATTACCCCATTTAACCAAGCAGCTTAACCACCCACTTAACCACCGAAGTCATCAAGCATGATATTTTCATCTTCCACACCTAAGCTGTGTAGCATGTCGATAACCGCCGCATTCATCATCGGTGGCCCACACATGTAGAATTCACAGTCTTCAGGATTTGGATGATCTTTCAGATAGTTTTCAAGTAGCACGTTATGGATAAAGCCGGTTGGACCTTCCCAATTGTCTTCTGGTAATGGATCAGACAAGGCCACATGCCACTCAAAGTTATCAAACTCCTCTTCTAGTTGATCATAATCCTCAACATAGAACATCTCACGAATCGAACGCGCACCATACCAAAAGCTAATCTTACGGTCAGTATGTAAGCGCTTAAGCTGATCGAAGATGTGCGAGCGCATCGGCGCCATACCTGCACCACCACCGACGAAAATCATTTCAGCGTCAGTCTTTTTGGCAAAGAATTCACCATAAGGACCAGAAACCGTCACTTTATCGCCAGGCACTAGGCTAAATACCCAAGAGGACATTTTGCCGGGTGGAATACCGTCAGGACCACGTGGTGGAGGACTGGCGATACGAATATTAAACTTGATAATGCCTTTTTCGTCTGGGTAATTAGCCATTGAATAAGCACGAATCACTGGCTCATCAACTTTTGACACGTAGTTGAAGATACCAAATTTTTCCCAGTCTTCACGATACTCTTCGTCAACCACGAAGTCTTTATAATGTACTTCATGCGGTGGCGCTTCTAGCTGTACATAACCACCGGCACGGAAGTTAACTTCTTCGCCATCTGGAATTTTAAGTACCAATTCTTTAATAAAGGTGGCAACGTTATCATTAGAGACAACCTCACATTCCCACTTTTGTACATCAAAGAATTCAGGGTCAATCTCGATTTTCATGTCTTGCTTAACAGCTACCTGACAGGCAAGACGCATGTGGTTACGGATTTCACCTTGGGTAAAGTAACCTTCTTCGGTAGGCAGGATAGAACCGCCCCCTTCAATAACGCGGCAACGACACTGCGCACACGTACCACCGCCACCACAGGCTGAAGATAAGAAAATACCTTCGCTTGCCAGTGTTTGTAGCAGTTTACCGCCTGCGGGTGTCACAACATCATTTTCGGGATTGTCATTAATATGGATAGTAACATCGCCTGAACTGACCAGTCTTGAGCGCGCCGCCAAAATAATGGCAACGAGACCCATGATGATCAAGGTAAACATAGCAACGCCACCAATCGCCGTAGCGTAATCCATGGTAGGTATCCTTAATCTATGGAGTAGGGGAGCGAAAAAACGTCATTGCGTATTTCCTGAACCCCTACCGAATAAATGAATTAAATAGGTCAAATCGCTAAATAGGCTTTTAAGCTTAGCGGTTTAAATTGACATACCGCCAAAAGACATAAAGCCAAGTGACATCAGACCGACCGTGACAAAGGTAATACCAAGACCACGCAGCGGTGCTGGAATGTCTGAGTATTTTAGCTTTTCACGGATACCCGCCAATGCGGTAATCGCCAATGCCCAACCAAAACCTGCGCCTACGCCATAGACAACTGATTCGCTGAAATTATAGTCACGTTCAACCATGAATAGCACGCCACCTAAAATGGCACAGTTAACAGTAATCAGCGGTAAGAATACGCCTAGCGCGTTATACAGACTTGGGACGAACTTATCCAAGAACATCTCTAGAATCTGTACCGTCGCAGCAATCAAACCGATATAACTGAGCAGACCCAAAAAGCTTAAGTCGATATCTGGGAAGCCTGCCCATGCCAGCGCACCATCTTTTAGGATGAACTGAAACAGTAGGTTATTTAGCGGTACAGTAATCGCCATAACGACAATGACTGCAACACCAAGACCGATAGCGGTTGAGACTTTTTTCGATACCGCCAAAAAAGTACACATGCCTAAGAAGTAGGCCAGCGCCATATTCTCGATAAAGACCGAGGTTATAAATAAACTGACATAATGTCCCATTAGTGACCGCCCCCTTGTGCCATGCCTTTAGACTGCGGCTTCATTACAAATTCAGCGTCTTCGACCTGATCAGGTTTCCATGTACGGATAATCACGATAAACAGGGCGATAATAAAGAATGCTGACGGTGGTAACAACAATAGACCATTTGGTACATACCAGCCACCATCGGTCGCGGTTTGTAAAACAGTGATACCAAACCAGCTGCCTGCACCCAAAAGCTCACGGATGCTGGCGACAAATAGCAATACTGCCGAATAACCTAGACCGTTACCAATACCATCTAAGAAACTTGGAATAGGCGGATTGCTCATCGCAAATGCTTCGGCACGACCCATCACGATACAGTTGGTGATAATCAAACCAACGAATACTGATAAGCCTTTACTTACATCATAAGCGACCGCTTTTAGGATCTGATCGACCAAGATAACCAGCGAGGCAATAATCGTCATCTGCACGATAATACGAATGCTCGATGGAATCTGCTTACGGATGATAGAGATAAAAAAGCTTGAAAACGCGGTGACCAAGGTCAACGCCACACTCATTACCAACGCATTTGCCACACTTGTGGTAACCGCCAATGCTGAACAGATACCTAAGATTTGTAGGGCAATAGGATTATTATCAAAGATGGGCGAGGTTAAAATACTTTTTGTATCAGCCATGTTATGCCTCCTTGCCGTGTGCTGCTGGTACTACTGCTACCAGTTCGGTTACGGGATGCGCCTGCTGTTGATGTAGGTTTTGACCCAGCTTTTTATACGGGCTTTGACTGGCTTTGACTTCAGTATCTGCCAGTGTTTTACCACTTTCTTCACGCAGCTGGTCTAAGTACGGCTTATAGCCTTGCTCGCCAAGCCAAAACTGAATCATATTGCTAACGCCACGACCAGTTAACGTTGCGCCACTAATACCATCGACCCAGTTGTCTTTTGGATTACCAGCTTTGCTTACACCAGTCGCAACAGCACCGTTCTCGTCATAAGAGTGAATGCCGCTCCACATGGCGCGCCACTCTGGCTCTTCGATACGAGCGCCTAGACCTGGGGTTTCTTTATGCTCATAGAAACTGATACCTTTAATGGTATTCATGTCACTTTCAAGCGTTAAGAAACCATAAATCGTACCCCACAGTCCATAACCTTGAATCGGCAGAACCACCATTTCAGGCTGGCCAGTGTCATCACTTTTGACATAGACTTTGGCATATTTAGGCTTACGACCGATACCAGCAGGATCATTGCCGCCTAGGTCTTCACTCAGTGCTTTATTCTTAGTTGCTTGACTGGCATCGTAAGCGTTACGATCAGGGATGCCAGCAGCGGTAAGCGCATCATCATCAAGGTAATTACCTTTATTAAGGTCAACGATTTTTACCTCAAAGTCTTTAAAACGTTCAGCCACATCTTCATTGGTGTCAGATGCAGGGTCAAACATACCAGCTGCAACCAAGATGTTCTTATTACGGTCTAAACGCGCGTTTTCTACTTGCGCTGGTTTTAAACCAACAGCAGCAGCTGAGACCAATACAGAACACACCAAGCATAGCGTCAACGCCACACTGATGGTCTTTGCATTATTACTTTTGGGCTTGGACATAACGAACCCTCCGTGCCGTTTGGCGCTTAATATTTGCTTGCGTCACAAAATAGTCAAACAATGGCGCAAATAAGTTGGCGAATAAAATGGCAAGCATGATGCCTTCTGGGAAAGCTGGGTTGATGACACGAATCAATACGGTCATAAAACCAATCAAGATACCATAAGCCCAGCGGCCTTTATTGGTGTGTGCGGCAGAAACAGGATCGGTCGCCATAAATACAGCACCAAAGGCGAAGCCACCGATAACTAAATGCCAGTAAAACGGCAAACTCATCATCATATTGTCTTCAGAGCCAATCATATTAAAGACAAGGGATGTGGCAATCAGACCAACTACACAACCTGCCATGATGCGCCATGAGGCGATGCGTGTCCAAAGTAGAACCACTGCACCCATTAAGATAGCTAGCGTCGATACTTCACCGATACTACCTTGCATGTTGCCTAAGAATGCATCACTCCACGTGATGGCATTACCATAGACATCAACGAAATCTTGTGGGACAACGCCAAGTGCGGCAAGGCCAAGTGGCGTTGCACCTGAGAAACCATCAACCGCTGTCCATATTGAGTCGCCTGACATATAAGCAGGATAAGCAAAGTATAAGAACGCACGACCTGATAGGGCCGGGTTAAGGAAGTTTTTACCCGTACCGCCAAAGACTTCTTTTGCCACGACCACACCGAAGATAATACCTAGGGCAACCTGCCATAAAGGAATATCTGGTGGTAGCGTTAGCGCAAACAGTACAGAGGTTACAAAGAAACCTTCGTTAACTTCGTGTCCACGTACCACGGCAAAGATAATCTCACAGAGGATACCGACGCCAAAGGTGACGATATAAATAGGTAAGAACTGCATGGCCCCGTAGACAAAGCTTGCCCAGATACTGTCTGGGTTGTAGCCCGCCATACTGGTAATAACGGTACGCCAGCCTTCAGGCTGTAAGCCTAAGGTTGCAATCGCGGTCAATGCTTGATGACCGATGTTGTACATGCCCCAAAACATAGCAGGGAAGGTACATAACCAAACGGTAATCATAATACGCTTAAGGTCAATGCCGTCGCGTACGTGTGATGATGCGTATGTGGTTGAGCCTGGTTGACGCAAAAACGTATCAAACATCTCAAAGATGGCATAGTATTTTGCGTGTTTGCCACCCTTGGTGAAAGACGGCTCCATACGATCGAACATATTGTGTAAAAATTTCATCGTGGTTAGCCCTCCAGCTCAATGCGCGTTAAGTTATCACGCAAAATATCGCCGAATTCATATTTGCCAGGAGATACGAAGGTGCATAATGCCAAATCTTCTTCGTCCAATTCAAGTACACCCAAATCGACGGCGCTGATGATGTCTTCGACAATCAAAGCACGTAATAGCTGCGTTGGCAGATAGTCTTGTGGCATGACTTCTTCATAGACACCGATTGGCACCATCGCGCGCGGCGAACCATTGCTCGAAGTGGTAAAGTCGTATTTCTTACTACCAAAGAACTTAGAGATGTAAATAGGTAGTTTTGAGAAGCGGTTTGCGCCTGGCGTAAAGAAGTGGAACGCTGGACGCTCACGACCTTCAGTAAGTACACTGACTTGATTATGGAAGCGACCAAGATAAGCCGTATTACCAAACACTTTGCGACCCGATAGCACAGAACCTGAAATGATACGGTTCTCACTTGCTTCAAGCTGACCTTTGGTCAATGCCGTGATATCAGCACCGCGTTCGGTGACGATTAAATGCGGGTTTTTAACGGCAGGACCGGCAAGGCTCAGCATACGGCGCGTATATAAGCGACCGGTGGTAAATAGCTTACCAATGGCAATCACGTCTTGATAACCAATCGTCCAAACGGTCACGCCGCGCATGATAGGATGCAAAAAGTGAATGTGCGTACCAGCAAGACCGGCTGGATGTTTACCGGCAAAGCTATCATACTCAGTGACATTATTAGTCGCCGTTTTGGCAACTGGCGTCAACTGGGCATCACCGTGATGGCAGACAAAGGTCTTGGGGCTGAGCGTTGATAATACGGCAAGTCCGTCGTTAAACGCCTGCAATTGCTCATTAATCAGCAACATCGGATCAAACGCCAATGGATTGGTATCCATAGCGGTGACAAAGATAGCGTGGGGACGGGCCCCGATTTCGGGAGCACGGCTATAAGGACGCGTACGGAACGCGGTCCATTCACCAGAGGCAAGCAGTTGGGTTTCAACGACTTCAGAATCTAGGTCAGCAAGTTGCTGGGAGTCGTAGCGCTGAAATTCTACTTCTTCACCGTTTGGGTCGACCGCAATCACAAGACTTTCGAACACACGACGCTCACCGCGATTAACGGCGACGACCTTACCAGCAGCAGGGGCAGTGTAGATAACGCCGACACGTTTTTTATCTTCAAAAACGGGCTGACCTTTTGCTACGATGTCGCCTTCTTTGACATTCATAGTGGGCTTCATGCCCACATAATCATAGCCAACAAGTGCCACATGGGAAGGTCTGTGCTCAGATATCTCGCGGGAGGGTTCACCAGTGATGGGTAAATCCAAACCTTTTTTGATGGTAATCATAAGCGAAAACTTAGTCCATAGTCTAAAACGATACCAGACGTCCTGTTTGGTATATCGGCAGCATGAATGGTAACGCCATCACTAAAATAACCAAATCATATCTTATAAAAAGACAGCGATAAGGTTTTCTAATAATGACACTTCATGACTACTAGTAAGAGTATTAACGCTGACCTTAGACTCCTTAACAACACGTTAATGTCTTATTCGAATGACCAAAGTGACGACTGGCTACCAAGGTGTACACTAAAACCTTCCAATCTCAAGCCAGCCTCAACTAGGCTAACATCAGATAAAAGACAGTTTTACCATACGATTTATTAAAATCTTAAAATTTGTAGTATTCAAAATCCTAATATCTATAAATCAGAATATCTGTACATCATAGAATCTTTGTGATTTAAACAGCGCTATTCATTTGAATGAATATAAATGAGAGATAAGTGACTTGCTTATATTTTGTCCAAGCCATCTTTTAGAAAATTATCTAAGCACTGTCTAATGACCTATGATTACAGGGCAAACTCAATTGCTTGATAAGCGTAAGCATTAATCTGGTTGTCAACGCTCAGCTCGTATTTACCTTGTGCTGATTGAAATCGTCGATAGGTAGCAGACGATTAGGTTTTATCGCACAAATACAAATTTACCTAGGATTATACGCTAAACTGACCTAAAATTGCCAGTTGGTAATTGAATTTACCTAATGTTGCTAGTGAATCCACGTGCTAAAACTTATGGTTATGATTGTCATTTTTTTGCCATTATTCAGCCAAATTTTAAGCATTTTTTTTATTTTCTACTCTCATTTTAATATTTAACGAATTTCTCCTAACAGCCGCTTTTAATTTGCTATGCTAAATGACTTTATACGCAGTCGCTTTTAAGTAGCCATTTATTATGTGGCTATTTATTATGTGGCTATTTATTATGTGGCTATTGATTAAGTGGCTATTGATTAAGTGGCTATTGAAGCTTGTTTCACCTTTAATGGTTTTTTATTGTCCATATCGTTTTTATAAGGAATGCTATATGTGTGCTGTCCCTGTCATTATCCCTGCTATTGATTTAAAAGATGGTAAATGTGTGCGCTTAAAACAAGGTCGTATGGAAGATGATACGGTATTTTCTGATGATCCAGTTGCGATGGCAGCGCGTTGGGTCAATGAAGGCGCGCGTCGCTTGCATTTGGTCGATTTAAATGGCGCATTTGACGGGATTCCAGTACATAAGCAAGTGGTCAATGACATTGCTAAAGCCTTTCCTAAGCTGCCGATTCAATTGGGCGGCGGTGTGCGCAATATGAAAACCATCGAGCAGTATATTAGTGCTGGTTTGACTTACATCATCATTGGCACCAAAGCCGTTGAGGAGCCTGATTTTGTGGCCGAAGCTTGCCGTGAATTTGCCGGACACATCATCGTCGGTATCGATGCCAAAGACGGCATGGTTGCGACGCACGGTTGGGCAAACGTTACTGATACAAAAGCTACTGAGCTTGCTAAGCGTTTTGCTGATGTCGGCGTATCGTCAATCGTTTATACCGATATCAACCGTGATGGCATGATGCAAGGCGTCAACGTCGAGCAGACGGTCAACTTGGCGCGTGAAGGCGGCTTGCCTGTGATTGCATCAGGCGGCGTCACCGATATGAAGGATATCGAACTGCTCAAACCTTATGGTGATTGTATCGAAGGTATCATCACTGGTCGTGCTATCTATGAAGGCACCTTAGATTTGGGTGAAGCGCAGCTTTATCTGGATGGTAAGTAGTTTTTAAAGCGCTATATTTGCAGAGCATTATTAGAAATAAGTATAAAGCTAAAATAAAAAAGGGATACTTATGGCAGCGTATTTTGACAAGCCTAAGTTAAGCAGGCTACAACGGTTGCGCATAACGACAATGGTCTGCAGTCAGTTGCTATTGCTACTAAGTGTCCTTTTAAGTATGCCCACTTACGCGGCTGAAAAAAGTAGTACAAGTGAGGTTGTTGTACTCACTAATGATGTTGCTGATAATAGTATAACTGATAATGAACAAAGCGCTCAGACGACTACTGCACTAACTGTTAATGACCCAGCTATCAACAATCCAGCTACCAGTGATTTAAACAATGGGCTAAATAGTAATATAACTATCACGCCTGAGATTCCTAATAACTCCGACACTGCACCGTCGACGCCAGTCGAGCTACCACCGGTTATCAGCGGTGAAAGCACCAACAATGCTCAAATCGAAACCACCCCAACACCATTAAAAGACAATGACATTCGTCAACGTATCAGTGGTATTTTTTCCGAAATTGACGGCTTGCAAGCGGTTCATGTTAGTGTCAACCAAGGGGTTGTTACCTTAACCGGTGAGACGCCTAATGAGAAAAAAGCCCAACAAGCCATTAATTTGACCAATCGCTTAACGGACGTAGTGACGGTAGAAGATAGAATCAATCGCACGCTTGATGTGCAAGATAATGTCTCGACCGTTTACCAAAGCCTTAAGGCGCAAACCAAAAATTTAGTCAAAGCCTTGCCGTTATTACTAGTAGGGATTGTTTTATTTGCCTTGGTCACATGGTTTGGCAGCTGGTTATCCAATCGCAAAAAGATGTGGCAACGCCTTACGCCCAATCCTTTTGTTGCCGAATTGCTCGCCCAAACCGTTAAAGTCATCTTTATCGTTTTTGGTCTTATCTTAGCGTTAAGTTTGATTGGTGCCGAGACGATCTTGGGCACGTTACTTGGCGGTGCAGGGGTCATAGGTATCGCCGTAGGTTTCGCCGTCAAGGATACCATTGAAAACTATATTGCTTCCTTGATGCTCAGTATTCGGCAACCCTTTCGCGCCCGCGATCATATTTTGATTAATAATCAAGAGGGCATTGTGGTACGCCTGACTTCACGCGCGACTATTTTGATGACTTTAGATGGCAACCAGTTACGTATTCCCAATGCTGAAGTCTTTAAAGCAACGATTTTAAATTACACCAAAAACCCTGAGCGCCGTTTTACTTTTGAATTAGGCGTAGATGCCAATGACGATCCGCTTGCTGCTATTAAAGTAGGTATCGATGCGATATGTCAGTTGGGTTTTGCTCTAGATAAACCAAAGGTTACAGCCGTCATCAAAGAAGTTGGTGACTCAAATATTATTTTGCAGTTTCAAGTATGGGTCAATCAATTAGAAGCTGATTTTTCCAAAGCCCGCAGTATTGCCATTCGCGAGACTAAGCATGCCTTGGAAGACGAAGGCTTTAGCTTACCCGAGCCGATTTATCAGTTACGCTTTAACCATAATCTAGAAAAAGCGTTTGAGTATTTCCAAAGCAGTCAAACTGCTGATAAAGTTCAAGCGCAAGTAATAGTACCGTCGAATATTGCTGAAGCTTCTGACGTTTCTAGCTCTTCTAAAATATCTAACGAGGTTCAAGCTACTGAAACTGCAATTGAGGACAAAGATAAAAAACAAGCCAAAGCGCGGGCAAAGCATATTTTAGAAGGTCGGAATGCTGATGACGTACTGGATGCTCGCCCTGATGAGAAGCTGATGGAAAAAGTCGAGCAAGAAATTGCCGAAAATTCAGATGAAACTGATTTATTAAGTAATAGTAGCCCGCAAGAATAGCGTTCAATACCACATGGAAAAGTCGGCATAAAAAATGCAGTGAAACGTTTATCTACATTTTATCGCAATAGACGAGACATTTTTATGCAAATGAAACATCTGATTATTTTCGCTTTGGCAGGCATCGTTATTCTATTAGGCTTTAATATGATGACCGGCAGCCAACGTGAGAAAAATAGAGAGGCAATAACCGCTAGTACGAATTCTGAAAATATTGATGATGATTTAGCTGTAGCTGAAAGCAAGGGTACTAATACTAGCGACGTTAATAGTAATACAGCAGATATTGCAAGTCAGCCTTTAGGACAGCAACCAAAAGCCATCCTTGATAATGCTACTACCAAGATAGAGCAAGCAGAGCAGGTCAGTCAACAACGTGCTGAGCAAACAGTGAATGCTCAATGATTTTTTAGCGCTTAGATTTTAGTGCTTAAATAAGCCACGTCTCAATCTGGCCGTTTAATTAACTATCAATTAATCGACACATATAAAAAAAGACTAACGATAACGTTAGTCTTTTTTTGTTTCTTAAGAGCTAAACCGCCTTAGCTTTTTTTGCTACCGCCTCTACCACCACGGTTGCTACTTTTTTTAGCAGACGTTTTGTTGGCAGGGGTTTTGCTAGCCGACGTTTTCTTTGGCTGATCTCTTTTGGTTTGATTCATTTGGCTTGCTTGCAGCTTTTCTTTTAAATCAAAGTCAATTTGTAGTAGGTCCATATTGACGCCCGCTACTTTTACTTTAATCAAATCACCGAGACCAAACACTGTACCTCTGTCTTTACCGATAAGCTGTTGCTGCTGCTCATCATAGACAAAGAAATCGTCACCAACGTTTGAGATATGCACTAAGCCATCGATATATAAATCGGTCAAGGTCACAAATAGACCGAAGCTAGTAACAGTAGTCACCACTCCATCAAACTCTTCGCCGACATGATCTTTCATATAATGACATTTGAGCCAAGATTCTACATAGCGCGATGCTTTTTCAGCGCGGCGCTCAGTATCTGAGGTTTGCGTGCCAGCACCGTCAAGCGAGAAGTCCATCACTGGCTGCTGACTATTCGTTACTTTTGCTTTAATCGCGCGATGCAGCATTAAATCAGGATAGCGGCGAATCGGCGAGGTAAAGTGGCTATATTCGTCATAAGCGAGACCAAAGTGACCGATATTGTCAGGCGCATAGTTCGCTTGCATCATCGAGCGCAGCAGCATACTGTGAATACTAATCGCGTCAGGACGGTCTTTAGTGGCTTCGATAATCCGCTGATAGTCCGCTTGCGTTGGGCTTTCTTCTGGGAAGCTTAGGCCAAAGTTTTTCGCATATTCGTGAATACGCATCGATTTTTCGCCGTCAGGCTTATCATGGTTACGATATAAAACAGGCAGCTCATTTTTTAGCGCAAAGTTTGCCGCACAGGTATTGGCAAGCAGCATGCACTCTTCGATAAGCTTTTGCGCATCACCGCGCGTACGCGGTAAGATTGCTTCGATACCACCTTTTTCATTAAACTTAATATATGTCTCAACCGTTTCAAACTCCATGGCATGGCGCTCTTCACGCTTTTTAACCAATAGCTCATACAATTGATACAAGGTATCGACCGATTTCTTAACGTCCTTATTGCCCGTTAATGACTCAGGTACGCTCTTATCGCTTGGATTCTCTAAATAAGCGTTTACCTGATTATAGGTCAAACGCGCTTGCGAATGCATAACTCCAGGATAGAACTCATAGCCCGTAACCTTGCCTGCACGCGATATCTTGATATCGGCAACCATACATAGGCGGTCAAGATCAGGGTTTAATGAACACAGACCGTTAGACAATACTTCTGGCAACATCGGAATCACGCGATGCGGAAAATAGACTGACGTGCCGCGCTCGTAAGCATCTTTATCGAGTGGCGAGTTTGGCGTGACGTAATAACTGACATCAGCAATCGCCACTAAAACACGATAGTTACCGCCTGAGCGTTTTTCGGCAAATACTGCATCATCAAAATCGCGCGCATCTTCACCATCAATGGTAATTAGCGGTAAATCACGTAAATCTCTACGACCTTTTAAGTCTTTTTCGGTTGGTTCTTGATAAGCATTGGCTTGTTCAAGTGCCGCTTCATTAAAGTCTGATGGGATATCATAGTTGAGTAAGGTAGTCTCGATAATTAACTCACGGTCGTTATCATCGGATAGCACTTCAGTGATTTTACCGGTGGCAAATTCATGCTGGTTTGGCCAATCGATAATATCGACTTTAACCGGCGCACCTTGTTTTGCATTAAACGCTTGCACGTTTTCTTCAGTAACGGTAATCGGCTGATGATTGTTTGGGCTACCAAGTTCAACAAAGTAGCCGTCTTCATCATGCGCCAATGTACCAATAAAGTTGCTTTGGCGGCGTTCAACGACATCGACAATACGCCCTTCGGTACGACCACGATTATCCGTTGACGTGCCAACAGCTTCTACTGTATCGCCATTAAAGACCCAACGCATTTGCTTTTCATGCAAGAACAGGTCAGGCATATCACTTAGTAATACAAAACCAAAACCTTTTGGATGCGCAGTTACCGTACCTGTGACGATATCGTGCTTAGTCACCGTACGATAGCGATAAGGACGCCCGTCACGGTTTACTTGGCCATCACGTGACATTGCTTTTAAGCGATTGCCTAAAGCGTCAAATTGGTCAGGGTCATCAATATTAAAGGCTTTTGCCAATTGTTGATGTGTGACTTCGCCATGTTCATTAATCGTACTGAGTATCAGTTCGCGACTAGGAATAGGATTGTCATATTTTTGTGCCTCAGTTGAGGCGTTTGGATCGTTCCAACTCATAAAGTACCGTATCTATTTTTAAAATTATTAATAGGAGCTATCTTAACACGAACAACGTCGCAATATCTTAGGTCAATTGTCTTATCTGTATTAGATAGCAAGTAGCTGTCAGCTTTAATAGCTAGCAGCATTCGACGTCCTAGCTAAACTAAATATCAAATATCGATATCGACCGTATTTGATTGATTGGTTATTTTTTTACTGTCTAGCTCCTTCGATACCTCAAGTACTGTCGTCTGATTCGACTTATCGAGATACTTCTGCGCTTTATCCACTTCAGTCGTCAAAGTATTGACTGTCTGCTTCATATTTTCTAAGGCTTCAATTTTATAATTGCTAATCATATCCATCGTATCATAGACATTATTAAAGGCATTCTGCAATTTATCAAGCTCAATCGTACTACTGGTTGCTTGCTCGTGAATTTCCAATGATTGACGCTTGAGCATCACCGACGTTGATTCAATCAAGCTGCTAGTCGTTTTATTCAACGCCGTGATTTGGTCGAGCACCAGTTTTTGATTGGTCATCGCTTGAGCGACAACTACCGCCGTACGTAATGCAGAAATAGTCGTCGTGGTCGCGCGATCTACGCCTTTAATCAACTCTAAGTTATTTTTACGGATGGTATCAAGGGCTAAGTAACCTTGGATATTTACTGCCAACTGGGTTAAGAAGTCGGTATTCTTTTGACGCACATAAAACAGCATCTCTTCTTTAATGATACGCGCTTTTTCAGGGTCAGTCGCTTCAACGGCATAAACCTTTTGCTCAAGCTGCTCATCGATTTTTTTACCGACATAGATATATTGGCGAATCGATTGCATGAGTTCCCACATATTGACTTTTTCTTGCTCAATCATGGCATTGTCTTTGAGTAGCTCATCTTTACCATTATAAAGACTAGTAACTACCGCGTTGATATGTGATTGCGCTGACTCGTACTGACGGAAATAATCTTGAACTTTATTGCCAAATGGGATGAGACCAAACAGCTTACGTGAGCTGGTTAGCTCTTTTTTGCTTGGGTCTAAATCTTCGACAATCCCGCGCAGCTCAGTCAATGACTTGGCAATAGGGGAGTTATCAAACAAGCTATTATTAAGACTTTTCGCCGGTAAATCGAGCATACGATTAGACACTTGCGCCGATTCGCGAATCTCTTTATTACCCAAGTTATGGATAGATTGTACGTTTTGTTGAAACTCAGAGCTATGTACTGAGTTATTAATCACATGATCAACAAAGGCGTCGACCTTGGCATCAAGTTCTGGAATTTGGCTTTCGTCTAGCTTCACCATTTGATCGGCTTCGCTTTTTTGTATTTCTTTCACTGGTTCAGGCGCGGTCAAAGTGATACTTGGCGTCGAGGTGTTTTCGGGTGGGGTTAATTCTTGCATGGTATATCCTATAATAGCTGAAAAGGGCGTTGTTGGTTACCAACGACATTAAGTTTTTAATGAGACTCTTAGTTAGTCGTGGTATCGATTGTTTTTATGCCCTTAATGATTTTATTCGAATTATATTTAAGAGTGATAGCGCTGACCTTTAGATTAACTGGTAATGAAAAGGTTGAGAAGATGGATTTTGTAAACTGCGGTTTATAAAAGGTTTATAAATAATATTTACTGATTGTAGTTAACTCGTTATATGCAAAAATACGTATTTAGGGCTTTGAATATTAAAAAACCACCAATATCCCGTAGCATATTGATGGTTAAGATTATAACTATCTCTATCAACGATCTGTCTATATTAGTTAATCATTCATATTAACTAACAGTCACATTGATTTACAGCCACCACTAGCAGCAATCTATTAGCAGATTACTTTTTCTTAGTAGGCCCAAGCAGCATACCCATTTGGCGACCTTCCATCTTTGGATATTGCTCGACGTTTGCAATCTCAGCAGTGTCTTCGATGATACGATCAAGTTGCTTGCGACCAATCTCTTGGTGCGCCATCTCACGACCACGGAAGCGAATACTGATTTTAACTTTGTCTTGGTCTTCTAAGAAGCTGACGATTTTTTTCAGTTTTACCTGATAATCGGCTTCTTCAGTACTAGGACGCAATTTCATCTCTTTAAGCTGAGTTTGCTTTTGGTTCTTCTTAGCTTCTTTCGCCTTTTGCTTTTGATCATAGAGGAAATGTTTATAATCCATGATTTTGCATACTGGCGGTTTGGCTTCAGGAACCAATTCGACCAAATCTAGACTGTCTTCACGTGCCGCTTTCATCGCGGTGTCGATATCGACCACGCCCATCTGTTCGCCGTCTTCTTTAACGAGACGGACTTCTTTGGCTGTGATATCTTCGTTGATGTTCAAACGGTTTGACTGTTTAATAGGTATTACTCCTCATCTGTTTTTGGGGTCTGTCGGCCTTTTTTACCAACAGCAGTCTGTACTAATGTAATAAATTCTGTAACACTCATCACGCCAAGGTTTTCACCTTCACGAGTACGGACATTGACACTGCCCGATTCGACTTCTTTATCCCCTAATACTAGCATATAGGGAACGCGTTCTAATGTTTTCTCTCGTATCTTAAATCCAATCTTTTCGTTACGCAAGTCGCTAGTGGCTCGTAAACCCGCATTTTTCAGCTGACTGACCACATTTTCACACGCATCTGCCTGTTTATCAGTGATATTCATCACCGCTACTTGCTGCGGTGCTAGCCATACTGGCATCCAGCCGGCGTAGTTTTCAATCAAGATACCGATAAAGCGCTCAAACGAACCTAAAATTGCACGGTGCAACATAATAGGTACTTCACGCTCATTTTGTTCATTAACAAATTCAGCATCAAGACGCTCCGGCATATTTGGATCGACCTGAATGGTACCGCACTGCCAGACGCGACCCAATGAATCCTTTAGACTAAATTCAATCTTTGGACCATAAAACGCGCCTTCACCCGGCAAATATTCCCAGTCAAGACCTGAGCTATCTAGAGCATCGGCTAGTGCTTTCTCAGCAAAGTCCCAAGATTCATCGCTACCAACACGTTTTTCAGGACGGGTCGAGAGCTTCATGATGATATTGTCAAAACCAAAATCTTCATAAACAGCAAGGGTCAGCTTAATAAAATCCGCGACTTCTTGCTGAATTTGCGCTTGCGTACAGAAGATATGCGCATCATCTTGGGTAAAACCACGTACGCGCATCAAACCATGCAATGAGCCTGATGGTTCATTACGATGGCACGAGCCAAACTCTGCCATACGTAGCGGCAATTCACGGTAAGATTTTAAACCTTGGTTGAATACTTGCACGTGACACGGGCAGTTCATCGGTTTTACCGCATAATCACGGTTTTCACTCGATGTGGTAAACATATTGGTGGCATAGTTGCCCCAATGTCCTGAGCGTTCCCACAAGCTGCGATCGACGATTTGCGGAGTTTTAATTTCTTCATAGCCATTATCATTTTGTACTTTACGCATATATTGCTCAAGTACCTGATAAATTGTCCAACCATTAGCATGCCAAAACACCATACCCGGCGCTTGCTCTTGCATATGGAACAGATTTAACGCTTTACCGATCTTACGATGGTCACGCTTTTCCGCTTCTTCAATACGTTGGATATAAGCTTTTAAATCTTTTTTATCCGCCCACGCAGTACCATAAATACGTTGTAGCTGTTCGTTCTTAGCATCGCCGCGCCAATAAGCACCTGACATTTTAGTCAATTTGAATACTTTTAAGAAGCGAGTGTTTGGCACGTGAGGACCACGGCACATATCGACATATTCTTGATGATGATACAGACCAAAGGCTTCTTCGCCCGGCATATCATTAATAAGTTTAAGCTTATAGTCTTCGCCGCGCTCTTCAAATATCTTGATTACTTCATCACGTGGCGTCGTTTTTTTTATAACGTCATAATCTTGCTTAATCAGCTCCATCATGCGTTTTTCAATTTTTTCCATGTGCTCAGGGGTAAATGGCGTCTCACTATAGATATCATAATAAAAGCCATCTTCGATAACAGGACCAATCACCATTTTTACATCAGGATATAGCTGCTTAACGGCATGACCTAATAAGTGGGCACATGAATGGCGAATGATATCGACACCGTCAGCATCTTTCGGCGTCACGATTTCAACTTTGGCATCATGGGCGATAGGGTCGTGCGCATCGACTAACTGACCATCTACGCGCCCAGCGACCGTCGCTTTCGCCAATCCAGCCCCAATACTTTGCGCCACTTCCATGACGGTTGTATTGCCTTCAAAGTTTTTTACGCTACCATCGGGTAAAGTAATCGCTACCATAATCTATTCACCTTTTTGGGTCCGTTGGCAGTGATGATTGCAACCATCAATCATATAACCGTAAGACCACGTCAATTATATCTAACTGCTATGATATGTTGTAAGAGATAGATATCACTTAATGGCAAAGGCTTAAATTAGCAGCCTCTTAGCTAAGTCTGATAAGAAGAGCCATTAAGTAATATTGTAAAGTCAGCTATTATAGCAAAAACTGTCTATCAACACTAGATAGATAGGGAGTAGTGGCTGTTAGGAATAGCTTTCTATATAGTCATTGATAAGTTTCTATATATAGGCGCTTTCCATATCAATATCAATACAGTCACATAAAAGAGTGCATAGTCCTAAAAGCGGCCATTAAAGTAGGTTGATGATGGCATTTGAAAGACAGTAATAATGTAGTTAGATAGAATGCTTTTAGGGCTAAAAGTCTATTTACCACATAATTTGGAAATAGTAATATTGGTTGATACTCTAACCCATTGAAAACAATCGACTATTCAAATCTTAGTGAAAATACTTTAAAAACCTTTGATAAAGCAGTTGACACCCCAGTCAAAATCTATATAATACGCCCCACAGCAAAGGAAGCTAGGCAATAAGTTAACCAACTTATCACTTAGATTACCGAGTTGAAACAATTTATAAAAAAGCTTGACAAACCAAATCATTATGATATGATAGTCAGCTCGCTTCAAGGCATAACCCATATGGTTTAAGCCAATGA
>NZ_JACHXL010000001.1:526787-1109168 GCF_014192115.1 Psychrobacter luti | reverse complement strand
TTGCCGATAGTATGCGATAACTTGCATTTTAAAGTCTAGATCGTAACGCATAAAAATACCCCATAAGTTGTGTCCAACTTATGGGGTTCAGTTCACCAATGGCAGCCCTTTTTCTATTTTAAATGAAGACATGCTCTGACTTATAACCAACCCAATCTTTTAAAGTTAAAGTATAAAAAGCTACATAACGAGATAATAACTGCCATGATAACGAGATAAGAATACTGCCAGTGCAGCTCTGGCATAAAATCAAAGTTCATCCCATAGATACCCGCAATCGCTGTCGGTACCGCTAAGATACCAGCCCAAGCGGCAAGCTTACGCACCACCTCATTCTGTCCCATATTGACCATAGCAAGATAGGTATTCATGACCACGCTTAGCATCTCATTTAAGCCGTTAATGGCATCTAAAGAATGGAGTAAATGGTCATTCACATCTCGAAAGTAAGGTTTAGCAGCGTGAGAAAAGGGCGAGATTAAGTCGCTTTTATCGTGATTAATAAAGAAACTACAGATATCTTGCACCGGTAAAATCACCGCGCGCATATGTACCAGTTGGGATTTTAATTCATATAAATTTCTAAGCGTTTCTTTATTAAATTCATAAGTGAAGATGTTACGTTCTTGCTCCCGTAGATAACTGCCCAAACGATCGGTAATCGGCATATAGTTATCGACGATAAAATCGAGTATGGCATGCAGCACAAAAATAGGTCCCATGCGCAGCTTTTCTGGGCGACGATGACAGTGTTCGCGTACGGGCATATAGGAGTTGGAAGGACCATTACGAATGGTAATAAGGTAGTTTTTACCCATAAATATCGCAGTGGTGCCATAACGAATCACATTGTCTTCGAGCTTGGCGGTACGCAGCACCACAAATATCATGTCATTATCGTAGTTCTCAACCTTAGCACGCTGATGTTCGGCAAAGGCATCTTCAATCGCCAGCTCGTGTAGCTCAAAAGCATCTCTGACTTTGACCATGGTCTCTAAACTGGGATCATAGAGACCAAGCCAGATAAATTGACCGCTATTGCTTAAAGCGCGACTGACATCATTCAGCGCCACTTTATTTAATTTTTCGCCCGTTTTACGCGAGTAAGCATAGCAATTGACCACTTCGTCATCGCTGGATAAATCGATATCCTCATAGCGCTCAGAGTCGGGGTCATAGACGGTCATCGTCTCAATCGTATCCTCGACCGTCGCGTCCGCATCGCCATAAATATAGCTGTCATAGCTATCGTAATTGTCTAAATAAGAGCGCTCATCGCCCGTGTTAGGATCGATAAGGCTGACATTAGAGTCAGGTGTGATACGCGTTGCCGTTTTGACAATCAGGTCATCATCTTGTTTCATACCTTCTCCTTTAGTCTGTGGTTAATATTAAATAAATATTACTTAAAATAGATTATGACATGCGACTAAAATGAATTTTCCCCTGCAAGTTATTTGTCTGCAAACTACAGTGCAAAGCGTTTTAGCGTTTCGATATCAACCAGACTTAATAAGCTTTCGTGACAGGCTTCTAATTTGATTTGCGGGGCAATATCGAAATCTAAGGCTTCAACCCAACGCAGTGCACAAATACACCAGTAGTCACCAGGCTGTAGACCGGCAAAACCATACTCAGGCAGCGGCGTAATCAAATCATTACCACGACTGGCAGAAAAGTTTAAAAATTCGCTGGTCATCTTAGCGCATACGGTATGCTGACCAACGTCATGGTTGCCAGTATGACAAAAGCCATTGCGATAATAACCAGTGAGCGGGTCAAAACAACAGCTGGCAAGGGCAGTACCAAGGACGTTGGTTTTATTAATGGCAGGATTTGGGTGGTAATCAGTTGACATAAGGCTTTCCGAGATAAAATATGCTTTAGTGTAACATGAGTCCACCGATAAGGCGTTATGCAAGCAACAGACCGCAACGCTTAAGGCTGATAGAAACAGTAATGCTGATAAGCAGTGATGTTAAGAAACCAAATTCTAGAAAATAAGTAAAAATTGTGAAAAATAATTAGTATAAACAACCCTGTGTTACTCTTATCAATGATAGGTATTACTTTTTATTTTTAGTTATTCATCTTGAATACATACGCTATTAATAATGAAGGCTTTAAAACTTATTCACCATGAATTAGATGGTAATTGAGGTTAATTGAGGTTAATTGTCACTAGGCGAAGCTTGGCTGCTATGCTAAACTAAAGCATAAAGTGCCTTGATTATTTATCATAGTTTTCTATCGCATAAATTTTAGCGCATAAAGATACTCGTCTTATCATCCTAACTTATATTTATTACTCACCCTTTTGCGGTCACCTAGTTTGCTTATAGATAATTGGGTCAGTGATGTTGCGCGTCAAAAATACGAAACGCCTCGCATCCCTGCAATTGTAAATACAACCTTTTAGTACCGCATCAGTACCGCGTTTTTGGTAAGCGATACGCCAAACAAGGATTCATTGTGTCTGCCAGTTCTGATTCTGCAAAACCTGCCCAGTCAAATACGACAAAACCAGCGGCAACTCAGCCTGCTGATAATCGCGCTACCGCTAATGGCCTGCCATATCTAAGCAACTTTGCCAGCGATGTTGCCAATAATAGCTGGCTGCTGCCTGATGGGGTCGTCGATGTGTTATTTGAAGATGCACATAAGCAAGAAGCACTTAGACATCAATTGATCCAGCAGCTTATCAGCCATGGCTATGAGTTGGTCAATCCACCAATGATCGAGTTTACTGAATCCTTATTGAGTGAAGCCTCAGAAGATTTAAAGCGCCAAACCTTTAAGATTATCGATCAGCTGACCGGTCGTTTGATGGGAGTTCGAGCTGATATTACCCCGCAGATTCTGCGTATTGATGCTCATCACGGTGGTAATGGTATTGCGCGTTATTGCTACGCAGGGGACGTGATTCATACATTGCCTTCAGGACTGTTTGGCTCGCGTACACCGCTACAGTTGGGTGCTGAGATATTTGGTTGCGGCGAACTGGCGGCTGATATTGAGCTGATAGATGTGCTGTTCAGTATGGTCAATAGCTTGGATATGAGCGCGACGCTGCATATTGACTTGGGTCATGTGGCGATATTTAAGCGTTTAGCGGCATTGGCTGAATTGTCGGATAATGACACCGAGCAATTGATGCACCTTTATGCCAATAAGAATTTACCAGAGCTAAAACGTGTCTGTCAGTTGCTGACAATGGGTAATGATTTTTACGCATTGGCACGCTTTGGCCATGACATGGCAAAGTTATTAGACACGCTGTCAGATACTGCCAAGCAAGATACGCACATTGTGACGGCTGTCGATGAGCTACAACGGCTTAAAGCGCATTTAGAGATACAATGGCAGACACCAGTCAGTATCGATGTGACCGAACTGTCGGGCTATCATTATCATACGGGTATAATCTTTAACGGCTATATCAATAGTGAAACCCAGCCGCTAGTACGTGGCGGGCGTTTTGATGGTATGCAGAGCGTGGGGCAATTAAGTGCTAAGCGGTCACGTGAAGCGACAGGCTTTAGTATGGATGTCAGCCGTTTGCTAGCGCATACGCAGCTTGAGTCACCGATTATTGTATTGGTTGATTATCAGGCATTAAATCAGGCTAATGCCGATAAAGCACAAATGCAAGTGCTATTACAGCAGGTCACTAGCTTACGTCAGCAAGGCTATCGCGTCACTATGCCATTAACGGCAGTAGACCGTCCAGCAGCGCTGACGCATCGTTTAAACTTTGTCAATAACCAGTGGCAGTTAGAAGCTATTTAATTTTAAAAGCTATATTTTGAATCTAAAATTTATTTAAAGAAATATCATTAAATGACTGAGTTATTGAACCGCTAAAGAATTATTGCCAACCATATTTTTTAGCATAATTTCAGTTTTAAACCGTTATTGCACACACCTCAATACATAAAGGTAAGGATTAATCATGGGTAAGAATGTCGTAGTTCTGGGTAGCCAATGGGGCGATGAAGGTAAAGGTAAAATCGTTGATTTACTGACCGAAAAAGCCGCAGCAGTTGCACGCTTTCAAGGCGGACATAACGCTGGTCACACTCTAGTCGTTGATGGTAAAACCACCGTTTTACATCTAATTCCATCAGGTATCTTACGTGAAGGCGTGACTTGCTTCATCGGTAATGGCGTGGTGCTAGCACCTGACGCATTATTAAAAGAGATGAAAGAGCTAGAAGACAACAACGTGCCAGTACGTGAGCGCCTACGTATTTCACCAAACTGCCCACTTATCATGCCATATCATGTAGCACTTGACCAAGCACGTGAAGCAAAACGCGGTACTGGCAAAATCGGTACGACAGGTCGCGGTATTGGACCAGCTTATGAAGATAAAGTTGCGCGCCGTGCGATTAAGCTTGCTGACTTGTTCCGTGATGACTTAGAAGAAAAACTACGTAACTTAATCGAATATCATAACTTCCAACTGACTCAGTATTATAAAGTTGACGCCATTGATTTTGATGAGACGTTTAAGCTTTGCCAAGAGTGGAAAGAAGAGATTAAAGGCATGGTTACCGATGTAACCGAAGACCTAAATCAATTACGTCTTGCTGGCAAGAACCTGATGTTTGAAGGTGCGCAAGGTACGTTGCTTGATATCGACCATGGCACTTATCCGTTTGTTACTAGCTCTAGCGTAACCGCGGGCGGTGTATCGACTGGTACGGGTATCGGTCCATTGTATTTAGACTATGTATTGGGTATCACTAAAGCTTATACCACGCGTGTTGGTAGCGGTCCGTTCCCAACTGAATTGTTTGATGATGTTGGTGCTCACTTAGCCAAAGTCGGTCATGAGTTTGGTGCAACGACTGGTCGCGCCCGTCGCTGTGGTTGGTTCGATGCTGAATCATTACGCCGTGCAGTGGTACTGAACTCTATGTCAGGTATCTGCTTGACCAAGCTTGACGTATTAGACGGTCTAGAAGAGTTGCTAATCGGTGTCGGTTATAACCTACCTGAGACTGAGTGTGCTGGCGCGCATGATGCTGAATTCTATGAGTCAGTAACGCCTAAGTACGAAACCCTACAAGGTTGGAGCGAGTCAACCGTTGGTATCACCAACTATGACGATCTACCAGAAAATGCCAAAATATACATCAAACGTATCGAAGAATTGATTGGTTGCCCAGTTGATATCATCTCAACCGGTCCAGACCGTGAAGAGACAATTGTATTGCGCGATCCGTATGATGCTTAATTAGTAAAAAAGTTACTTAGCAACACTTAATACTAACCTCCATTGTCTATATGTAATGGGGGTTTTTTTATGAGAGTTTTTTAAGAGTATTTATAAAATGCTTACAGTTATTAATTACATAAAATCAAGATAAGCACTTTCAAAAAAGATTAAGCTAATAGCCACAACTGCATTGTCGTTGACAATTGAGAATTCCATGTGTCAAAAAGGATTTTTGATTATCAGCAAACTATAATAGGGACATAACATGAAAACTAATATTATGAAGCATACTATTATTAAAACCTCATTAACCATCTTGACCTCAGCTGCTTTAATGTTTCCTATGCTGTCTTGGGGCGCCCAGAATTGTGATAAGCCCATCAATGATTTTGATGGTCTTTATTGCTTAACCAAAGTATATCTAGAAGCAGATAAAGAGCTTAATAATTCTTATACCAAGCTAAATAAAGTTTTAAATAGCCAGCAAAAAACCACACTTAAACGTGGGCAACTTGCTTGGATGCGTGACCGAAATGATCAATGTAGCTATCATGATGAAGATGGTTTTTATGTTAATATGGACTGCGCTACCCGTATTACTACCAAACGGGTAAATTTCTTAAATGACCGTGTACGTGAATGTAATGCTGGCAGCTGTCGAGCCAGTCGTTTAGAAGAGTAATTGGCTAATCGTATGGTTATAAAAGCTATTGTAATGGTATTTGTATTGTCTTTATATCAGTAGGCTTTAAAATGGTGCTTTTCTAATGCATAGCAATTTTAAAGCTTTTTTAAACCTTGCTTTTCTGAGCGGTTAGCGTAATTAACCCTATCATTTATAGTCCCAATCATTATAATAGGCAACAATCCTGTGTTGGCACTCATGTTTTCGTATTGGTAAACCCTGAGTCATCTTAGTCAGCCCAAGCCAACATGGTGGTCAGAGATAAAATTAGTGGTCAGTGATAAAAAAATCCCTTTGCTATTTCATTTCTTATTTTAGTTCAATTTTTTAACCCCTCATCCATTAGGAGCTTTTCATGGCTAACGAACGTACTTTATCTATCATCAAACCTGACGCAGTAGCTGGCAATAACATCGGCGCTATCTATGACCGTTTTGAAAAATCAGGTCTAAAAATTGTTGCTGCTAAAATGATGCAACTTGATGATAAAAAAGCAGGCGGTTTTTACGCTGAGCACGCTGAACGTCCATTTTACAACGACCTAGTATCATTTATGACTTCAGGTCCAGTATTGGTATCAGTATTAGAAGGCGAAAACGCTATCGCTAAGCATCGTGACATCATGGGCGCTACTAACCCAAAAGACGCTGCTGAAGGCACTATCCGTGCTGATTTCGCTAGCAGCATCGATGAAAACGCGGTTCATGGTTCAGATTCAGCAGAATCAGCGGCACGTGAAATCAGCTACTTCTTCAATGAAGAAGAAGTGTGTGCACGTACGCGTTAATAGCAGTTTTTATTAACAGCTGCTTTTGTGCATCATAGTTGTTATGCATAATAATAGTGCTGATTAATAATTAATGTAGCGAGACGGCTTATATCTTTTGGTATAAGCCGTTTTAGCTATTATAATAGTCTGACTATGCATTGAAATTTTAGCTTTTCTCCCTCATTATTAGTTTTATTAAGCGTTATCAATCCTTTATCAGCATATTTCTATCAGTTTTTGGTAAAAAATGCGCTCATAACGGATTGCTCATGCACTCATATATTGAGTACGTCTAGCAAGCCCATCTCAACAATTGCATCACTTATATCAGCAGATGCAAAAAGGTTATTTATTATGTCGAATGTCCAAACCCCCGTCCAACACGTACCTGCTAAGACTACTAAGAGTATAAAATTAGTAGACGAGGCGCAGGCGAAAACCAATCTATTAGGTATGACACAAGCGCAGCTGGCGGAATACTTTAAGGGTATTGGCGAAAAGCCGTTTCGCTCAACGCAAGTCATCAAGTGGATCTATCAGCAGGGTGTGACTGACTTTGAGCAAATGACCAATCTGAGTAAATCTTTGCGTGATAAATTGTCAGCCAATGCCTGTGTCATTCCGCCAAAAGTGATTCATCGTCAATATAGTGATGACGGCACGCGTAAATGGGTGTTTGAAGTCACTGGCGGTTCATTGGTCGAGACGGTATTGATTCCGGCAGATGACAGCAAGTTGAATGGGCGTAAAACTCTATGTATATCGTCACAAGTGGGCTGTGCATTAGATTGTAGTTTTTGCAGTACTGGTAAGCAGGGTTTTGAGCGTGATTTAACAGCGGCTGAGATTCTTGGGCAATTATGGGTGGCAAATGCCTCTTATATGACCAATGAAAATGACAGCTTAGATAATGTTGATCATAGCTTATGGGAAAATAATGTCACTAACGTGGTTATGATGGGCATGGGCGAGCCATTGTTAAATTATCGTCCTGTTGTCAGCTCGATGGAATTGATGCTCAGTGACCACGCTTATGGTTTATCAAAGCGTCGTGTCACGCTGTCTACCTCAGGTGTAGTGCCAAAGATGTATGAGTTAGCACAGGAGCTTGACGTGGCATTAGCGATATCACTGCATGCGCCCAATGACGAGCTGCGCAATGAGCTAGTACCGATTAATAAGAAATACCCATTAGAGCAGCTCATGGCGGCAGCGAGAAATTACGTCTTTGAAGTCAACCCGCGCCATAAAAAACACGTGACGATTGAATATGTGATGCTAGACGGTGTCAATGATAGTAATGAGCATGCTGAACAATTGGTTGCCTTATTGGGCGATTTACCAAGTAAAATTAACTTGATACCGTTTAACCCGTTCCCACATGCAAACTATGACAAGTCGAGTAATAACCGTATTCATGCCTTTAGCAACATATTAAGTGAAGCAGGTTTTGTTTGTACCATTCGCCAAACGCGCGGAGATGATATCGATGCCGCTTGTGGGCAATTGGTAGGGCAAGTAGCTGACAGAACACGACGTTCAGCCGCTTGGCAGCAAAGCATTAAAGACCGTGAAGATATTTAGTGCAGCGTTAATAAAGCAGGGCTAATATTACAGAGTTAAATATTCGCTGATTGAGCATTTGGACGTAGTAATGGGTTTAAGCACTCAGATTAAATACTTAGCTGTCGTTTTTGTCTCACAACGGTAATAGAATGTAGTCATTGGCAGTAGTAATTGGGCGTGGCGCAATTAATCATAATAAATTGTACTTATGGGGGCTAAATCTATTAAACTGATGCTTCTTTGATCGAACGCATTGAACCTCAGTTTTATGATGGCGGCTATGATGACTTTTAAAAATCCTTGTCAGTTCAAATATCAAACATTCATTTCTCAAACGGCGCAGCAATCGAGTGTCAATGCTATGAGTATTGCCAAAAAGCGCGGCGTAAACGTTATTTTGTTAGTCAGTGCTTTAAGTGCCTTGCTATTTAGCGGTTGCCAGAGTACAACGACCACGGATTTAACAGGTGGAACGCCTTATCAAACCTCGACGCGACCGAGTGACAATCGTAATTTGGATCAGCAAGAAATTGCTCGCGTTCGCACCTTACTTGCTGCACAATATATCCGCAAAAATGAGCTTGATACCGCTCAGCGTCAACTTGAAAAAGCCTTTACTGCTGATAGCCGTTATGCGCCAGCCTATGATATGATGGGCGTTTTGTTGCAGCAAGAGGGTAGTCGCCTCAATCTTGAAAAAGCCGATCAATTTTTTAAAAAAGCCATTACGCTTGATAAAGATTTCGATCAATCCCACAACAATTATGGCGTTTATCTGTCGCAGATGAAGCGCTATAAAGAGGCGGCGGCGCAGTTTGAGATTGCAGGGGCGGCACTTGGCTATGAAGGTCGTATTGGGGCGTTAGAGAACTTAGGACGCACCTACCTTCAGCTAAATGATCATCCTGCCGCAGCCAAAGCGTTCTTGCGTGCTCTAGACGGCAATCGCAATAGTGTGATTGCACACATTGAATTGGTCGATTTATTACTCGAGCAGCAGCGTGTGCAGCAAGCACAAAGGCTTTACGACGAAACTTTGATGTTGGTACAGGGGCAGGGTATTAACCCGCGCTTGCTATTACAAGGCATCAAACTTGCGGCAGCACAAAATAACATAGCAACCCGCCAGCAATTGGCACAGCAGCTTTTATCCGCTTATCCACTAAGCGATGAAGCAAAACAACTTAAGACTTGGCTTAACAATCCAGAGGCACCATGGAAATGACCACCCCATCATCAAACACTCAATCTAACGCTCAGGGATCATTTGGTGCCATGTTGCAGCAAGCCCGCAAAACTAAGCAAGTCAGCTTGGAGGACGCGGCCGCCGAGTTATTTATTTTAAAACGACATTTGCAAGCCCTAGAAAATGAAAATTTCGCAGATTTACCGCAGGCGGCGTTTGCGCGCGGTTTTGCGATTAACTATGCAAAGTTTTTGGGTCTAGATCCAGTAAAAATAGCCAATAGCTTCGATGCTGCTTACCCAATTGACCTAAAGTCGCGCTCGACCAACAATATTGAGTCGCCACTACGCCCGATGGGTACGTTACAGCGCGACACCCATAACCGTATCCGTTTTAACCCATTATTAATTATCGCGGTCATTGGCGTCATTATTTTAGCGATTTTCTTATTTCGTATGGTCAGTAATGCTAGTAAAGAAAATAATGAGCAGCCAGTAACCAGTAGTGAAGATATCTCAGCGCTAGAACAAGCACAAGGTGCAGCGATTGATACCGACGCCAATGGTGTCGGTGCTTCTGGTTCGGCACTCAACTTGGGTGGCGATGCAAGTATGGCGCCGGCTACACTAGACGTAAAACTGACAGATGCCGCTGTCGTCACTATTACGGACGCTACCGGTAGTAGCTTGATAGCTGGCTCGCAGAATGCTGGTAATTATCAACTATCTGGTATGCCACCATTTAATGTACAGATTGATAATATCAATAATGTCAGCTTGATGCTTAATCAAGAGGCGGTTGCTTTAGACAGTTATGCTACAGGTACGCAAGCCAGTTTTGAGCTAGCACCCTAATTTAAATAACTGGTTTACTTATTGGTTAGCTCATTAAATAACGGGTTTTGAAAATGAGTATTAACTCTTTAAGTGATTACTGTTTTTAAAACTGTTAGTGTTAAATAGCCGTTATTTTAAGAAGATAATTGGTCTCAAAAAGCCATTACTCTTAAAAAGCTATTAGCGTTATAAATGCGATGTTTGTTTCCAGTTTTTTCGTTCCAATTTGTTTCAATGAAAGGGTTTGTCTATGTCAACGTCAGCGCCTATTAACCGTCGTCTTACTAAAAAAATATATGTCGGTGATGTCGCGATTGGTGGTGATGCACCGATTAGCGTGCAAAGTATGACCAATACCGATACTTGTGATGTGGCAGCGACCGTTGCACAAATCGAGCGCTGCGTTGAAGCAGGGGCAGATTTGATGCGCGTATCGACACCGACGATGGATACGGTAAGAGCCTTTGCAGAAATTCGTAAGTTGGTTAGCGTCCCTTTAATAGCCGATGTGCATTTCGATCACAAAATTGCTTTAGCCGTTGCTGAAGCTGGTGCCGATTGCCTGCGTATTAACCCTGGTAATATCGGTAGCGACGCCAAAGTACGTGAAGTGGTTGCTTGTGCCAAGCATTATAATATTCCTATTCGCATTGGTGTTAATGCAGGCTCATTGGAAAAAGACATTCAGCGTAAATATACTGAACCGACCGGCGAGGCGATGCTTGAATCAGCCATGCGCCATATCGATATATTAGAGCGTTTGAACTTTGATCAATATAAAGTGTCGGTTAAAGCCAGTAATGTTTTTTTAACGTTAGATGCTTATCGTCTTATCTCGGCACAGATTGATAATCCGTTACATTTAGGCGTCACCGAAGCGGGTGTTTATCGCACGGGCGCGGTTAAATCCGCAATTGCCTTAGGCGGGCTATTATTAGACGGCATCGGCGATACCATTCGTATCTCCTTAGCCGCAGAGCCAGAAGAAGAGATTAAAATTGGCTTTGATATTTTAAAGTCGCTAAATATTCGCTCAAATGGCGTTAACTTTATTGCTTGCCCAAGCTGTTCGCGCCAAGAGTTTGATGTGATTAGAGTGATGACAGCGTTAGAATCACGTTTAGAAGATATCCGTGAACCGATGAACTTATCGGTGATTGGATGTAAAGTAAACGGTCCAGGTGAAGCGAAAGAAGCGGACATTGGCGTTGTAGGTGCGGCACCAAAATCACTGGTCTACCGTATGGGCGAAAAAAGCCATTTGATTGATACCAATAATTTGGTTGATGAGATCGAAGGCATGGTACGTGCTCATGCTGAAGATTTGGCAAAAAAACGTGAAAATGAAATCATTCGCGTAAAGTAATTCACTGAGCTATTTAAAGCTGAGTTTATGAGCGTTACGACAAGAGTAATTAGTAATAGAGTGCTTTGTTAAAAAATTTAAGGATGCGACCGTACCATGATTAAAGCTATCAAAGGGTTTAATGATATTTTGCCTGAACAGTCTGCAAAATGGCTGCACTTAGAGTCGATATTGGCTGATGTGCTGGGCAGATACGGTTATGAGCATATTCGTTTGCCTATCGTTGAGCAAACCGACTTATTTGCCCGTGCTATTGGCGGCGCAACCGATATCGTCGAAAAAGAGATGTATAGCTTTACCGATAAGTCTGAGCCGCCAACGCCATTGGCATTGCGTCCAGAAGGTACGGCAGGGGCAGTACGCGCAGTGATTGAGCATAATTTGCTCCGAGGTGATACGCCGAAACTTTGGTATATCGGTCCGATGTTTCGCTATGAGCGTCCGCAAAAAGGTCGCTACCGTCAGTTTCATCAATTGGGTGTCGAAAGCTTTGGTAGTGCGCTACCGGATGCCGATGCAGAGCTGATTGCTATGACGCATTTGATGTGGCAGGAATTGGGTCTAAAAGACGAGATGCGCTTAGAGCTTAATAGTTTGGGTGAGCTTGATGAGCGCCATGCTTATCGTGAAGCACTGGTTGCTTATCTGACTGACAAACAAGATCAGCTAGATGAAGACAGCAAACGTCGTTTAACGACCAATCCATTACGTATTTTAGACAGTAAAGAAGCGATTACCCAAGCGTTATTGGTAGATGCACCAAAACTTGCTGATTTTTTGGGTGCCGAGAGTAAGGCGCATTTTGAGCAAGTACAAGCGTATTTGACCGCACTTGGTATTGAGTTTGAGATTAATCCGCACTTAGTACGCGGTCTTGATTACTATAATAAAACCGTTTTTGAATGGGTAACTGATAAGCTTGGTAGCCAAGCGACCGTTTGTGCTGGTGGTCGTTATGATGGTTTGATTGGGCAATTAAAATCCATCGGTACCCCTGATGATAAAGGGTATAATAAACCAGTGAAATCTGAGCCAGCGGTTGGCTTTGCGATGGGGCTTGAGCGTTTATTATTGCTTATCGAAGCCGTGGCACCGATTGCAGAGCTGCCAGCTTGCGATGTTTTTGTGGTTGCTCATCCAGAAGTCTATAGTGCGGGTATTGGCTATGCGCAAGCGTTGCGTTATAGCCGTCCTGATCTACGTGTAAAAATGGCGAGTGCAACCAGCTTAAAAGCTCAAATGAAAAAAGCGGATAAGTCGGGCGCTGCGTTGACAGTGATTATCGCCCAGCAAGAGCTCGATGATAATACTATTAGTATTAAAAATATGCAGACGGGTGAGCAACAAACGGTTGCGGCAGATTGGCTATCGAATAAAGAGAACTTTGTTCGTCATTAAAAGAAAGTTTTATTCGCCAGTAATCGATGGTGGCTTTAGTATTCGCAATTTAATAACACTTTTATTAGGTAAAAATATATGGCTCTGACACCCAATTCGCCAAATACAGACAATTCGATGCAAGCGTTAAAGCAATATGGCAGCTATATTGTCACCGCGATTTTATTGGCGTTAGCCGCCTATTTCGGCTGGACGTATTGGCAAAATAACCATGCGCGCGTCGATACGGTTGCAGCCGACCATTATGCCGATATTCAGCGTTTGAATGAAGAAGTCAGCCTGGCGTCACAGAATCCAGATTTAGAAGAAGAGGCGCAAGCGTCACTGGCTGAGAGTCGTAAACAGTTAGATAAAGATATTGATGCTTTAGTAAGCACTCATGGTAACTCTGTCTATGCATGGCAAGCGCTGATGATTAAAGCGCGTCAACAAGTGGATAACGATAACTTTAAAGGTGCAGGTGAGACCTTTAAAAAGGCATTAGCAATCGATTTGGGCGATGCAGGCTTAGAAGCGATTACCCGTCTGCGCTATGCCAAGACGCTATTAGCGGCTGGTGATGCTGATGCTGCCTTGGCTGAAGCTAATAATGATATGCCAAGCTCGTTTGAAGCGAGTCAGCAAGAATTATTGGGTGATATTTATCTGGCACAAGATAATAAAGATTCAGCGGGTAAATCTTACAATAATGCTTGGGAATTGTTACGTAACCGTCAAGAAACACGTGCAGTATTGGCATTAAAGATGGAAAGTCTCGGTGTGGTAGCTGAGCCTATTGAACCGCAAGCTGGTCTTATTCAAGAATCTACTGCGCCTACACAGCCCGTATTAGCTGAAGACCAAAATACGGTAGCCACTGCTGAGTAGTAGATGTCAAAAACAGATATTAAAAATATTTCTAATAACAATCGCTGTTGCTAAATATGAGCTCTAACGCTTTATTAAGTATTTTAATAAAAATTTTAATACCCAAAATCGTTCTACAAACCGTTTTAAAAAACTAAGTAGCGCAGTAAGTCAGGAGGGTAGTATTAATAATGAGTGCTTATTTATGTACTGGTTATTATTGTTCACCGTTTACTTGCTGACAGCTAATTTATTAATGATTAATTTATTGGTAGTGAGAACCCATAATGACTCAAGCTATTCGCTCTAACAGAACTATAAACGCTAAGACCATCAAAACGACGGCCATGCATGTCGCCGTAATCGCAGTGATGGCAACTGCAGTCGTTGGGTGTAATCGAGGTATCAAACCAGTCGTCAATGACCCTGTCAAATTGGTGCAAATTGCGCAGCCAATTAGTGTATTGCAGCCGGTTTTTAGTACCGATGTTGGTAGCAAGAAAGCCAGTAGTAAAGATCCGCTTGACCTGCAAGTAGGCTATGCCAATTTGCAAATAGTCACTGCATCACGCGGTGGTGATTTGATAGGCTTTGATAATACCGGTCAACGCGTATGGTCAGTTAATGTTGGTGATCAAATTACCGGAGGCGTAGCCTTAGATTCCTTGAGTCAAACCGCTATTATTAGTACCCGTGGTGGTCAAGTAATGGCCTTTGACAGTACTACTGGCGCTAAACGCTGGCAGACACAGCTTACTGGTTCAGTGCTAACGCCTGCTTTAATCAGCAACAACCGCGTGGTTTTATCAGCGAATGATGGCTTCCTACATGGTTTGTCGTTACAGAACGGTCAATCGGTTTGGCAGTTTGCCACCCAAGTACCTGCTATCAGCGTACGTGGTAGTGCAGCACCAACATTGCTAGATGCTAAAACCGCATTATTGGCCACGGCTGATGGCCGTTTACATGCTATCACTGTCGATAATGGCTTACCGCAGTGGTCACGCCGTGTTGGTGTCGGTGCGGGCAGTAGTGAAGTTGAGCGTATGAGCGATGTCGACGGTATGCCTATCGTCGATAACAATCAGTTATTTGCCATCAGCTATAGTGGTCAATTGCTAGGTATTAACTTAGCCTCTCGTGAAGTGTTGTTCGTCAATGAGCTTGCCAGTTTAAAATCACTGGCGGTGAACAATCAGCAAGTGATTGCAACGAGTTTAGATGGCAAAGTAGTTGCCTATAATCGCAGCAATGGTGAGGTTTTGTGGGAAAGCGAAGAGTTGGCTTATCGTCACTTAACCAATCCTGTGATGATTGGCAATTATATTGCTGTCGGTGATTTTGATGGCGTGGTGCATTTATTTGACCCTGCTAGCGGCAAAATCGTTAGCCGCGTACAGACTAAAGGTGCATTAAGTAGCTTACAAGTACAAGGTAGCCGTTTACTAACCCAAAGCACCTCAGGGCAAGTTGCTATCTGGCAGTTGGCACGCTAAAATTTTCTGAGAGACGACTTTATTAATAAAAAAGGTTTTTATATTATTAATAAAGTCGCGTGACGGATGCTAGGCTTAAGAGAAAACGCTGCTTTGTCAGCGTTTAATGCCTTGTGTAAACTGCTTGTTTAAACGCAAGCTTTCGCGTACTCTATGCGACCGATGTATGATAGCGTTATTCATATATAATAGCGCTATCTATATAGTCGATTCATTTTAGAATTTATATCTGTAGCACGTGGCTATTCATATATCGATATTATTTCCAATTGACTATATTCGCTATTATCTGATTTCTATCGTTTTATTTCTATAATTTATTTAAATTCGCGGTCAAGTGCAGCTATTCATCTTTATGATAAGAGTCAGCGACCTGTCCGCCATTGTGCCCTTCACTGAGAGTAACCCATGAGTATCAAGCCTGTGGTCGCCTTAATTGGTCGTCCAAACGTCGGTAAATCAACCTTATTTAACCAGTTCACTAAAAGTCGGCAGGCATTGGTTGCTGATTTATCAGGGCTGACTCGTGACCGCCAATACGGTGATGCAACCTATGAAGACAAATCTTTCATCGTTGTAGACACCGGCGGTATTGGTGAAGCGGATGATGGTAGCGGCAATATTGATGACTATATGTCAGAGCAGTCGCATACTGCCATTCATGAAGCCGATATTATTGTCTTTGTGGTCGACGCCCGTGCTGGTATGATTGGTGCTGACGCTGAGATTGGCAAGTTTTTGCATACCCTTGGTAAGCCTGTTTATGTCGTTGCGAATAAAGTCGATGGCGCGCACGATGCCGCGCCTGCAGAATTTTATGCATTAGGATTGGGTGAGCCGTATCCAATGGCAGCCAGTCATGGGCGCGGTGTCGGTAACTTGCTAGAAGTTCTGACTGCTGATATGCCAACGCAAGAAAATGTTGTCGAGCCAAAAGGCTTAAAGCTGGCTATTATTGGTCGTCCAAACGTTGGTAAATCAACGCTGGTTAACCGCCTATTGGGTGAAGACCGCGTGGTGGTATTTGATATGCCGGGTACCACGCGTGACAGTATTTATATTCCTTATACACGTGAAGGTAGAGACTACGTTTTGATTGATACCGCCGGTGTCCGTCGCCGTGGCAGAATCGATGAAAAAGTAGAGAAATTCTCAGTCATTAAAACCTTGCAAGCAATCGATGATTCCAACGTCACGGTTATTGTGATTGATGCCCAAGAAGGTATCGTCGACCAAGATTTACATATGATTGGTTATGCGCTTGATGCTGGGCGTGCCTTGGTAGTCGCCATCAATAAATGGGATGGTCTAACTGCAGATCAAAAGAACTATATCAAGATTGAGATGGATCGCCGTTTCAACTTTATCTCTTACGTAAAAGTTCACCAAATCTCAGCATTACACGGTACAGGGGTGGGTAATTTATATCCTTCTATCTTGCGTGCTTATCAGTCGTCGATGTTTGAGGTGTCAACCAACCGTTTGACGCAGATTTTACAAGACGCTGTTGCTGCCAATCCGCCACCAACGGTTGCTGGTCGCCGTATCAAGCTACGTTTTGCGCATATTGGTGGTCATAATCCGCCAGTGATTGTGATTCATGGTAATCAAACATCTTCGCTACCAAAAAGCTATCAGCGCTATCTTGAAAACCAATTCCGTCAAGTATTTAAGCTTGAAGGCACGCCGCTGAATGTTATTTTTAAACAAAATGATAACCCATATGCCAATAAGAGCGACACGCCCACCAAAGCAAAAGCGCAACAGCTACGCCAACGCGAACGCAATCGTGCGCAGAAATTTACCACCAAAGATAAGCCGAGATTTCCTAACAAAGATAAAAAGCGTTAATTTAACAAGGCTATTATCTTTAGTTATTAGAGTAGGTAGCAGATAAATAGCATTTTATGCTATTTATCATGTTTTGCTGTAAAGTGTTTTGTCATGATGGCCATATCAGCTGTCATGGCATTTTTCGATTTGATATACTTTTTATCCGTTGCATTAAAACATCAATTTTCACTTATCACCTCTATAAAATACCTGTACTATAATCAGAAGTTGTCTTAACTCAGTTGAGTGATATGAACAACCGCCCACCACAAACTCTTCCTATGCTTATTTGGCAATCTATCGTGCAGACCATGATTTTGGCTGTATTGGCAGGTTTTCTATTGTCTTTTATTTATGGTTTAGTGCAGCACTACAAAGAAAAGCGTCAGCATATTCAGCAATTGGCGAACTTGCTGACGATTAGTGCGGCGAGCGTAGATGGTGACAAGGTAGTCGCGGAGCAAGTGCGCTACCTGTTAGGGCATGAGCAGGGTGTTAAGAATATTTTATTTTATTCAACCTCTCAGCCTATTGCTGATAGCAATCAGTCCAGAGATGATTGGAAAAATGCCTTATTTGCCAATACGGTCAGCTTTAACTATCCGGTGGTCGGCGATTATATAAATGGCAGCAGCAGCCTACTTATGGCTAGCGATAGACCAAATCCCTCCCAAACAAGTATTACTGCGCAGAACACTTCCCGGAATGTACTTCAGCTAAATTCAAGCCAGCAAGCTGCAAGCAGTTTGCCTAATAATAGACGTGAATCAAACTCGGTCAGTGATTTAAATACTGAGAATACCTTGGTCGGCTATATTAATATTACCTTAGATGCGGCGACCCTACGCTCAAATTGGCTACAAAATAATCTATGGTTGTGGTTAATGACCACAGTATTAGCCATTATTTGGGCGCTGTATATTTTACGTAAATTAAACTGGCCATCACAAGATATCGCTGTGCTTACTGAAGTTTGTGACATTGTCACCAAAAACCCTGAGCTTGAGCAGCTGCCCGTGATTCCGCAGCGTTTTAAGTTTCAAGAATTGGTGCAGATTAAACAGGCTTTTACGACGCTGTTCAATCGCCTGCAAGAATCAAAACAAGATTATGAAGCGCTTGCCGCCTTTGAGCAGCAATTGCATCAAAAGGACTTGTCCTTGGATGTGCAGCTGCATAATTTTCAAAGCATGATTACCCATGAGCTAAAAACCTCGCTAAACGCCATTGTCGGCGGTTTACAGCTGTTAGATAATGAACACCTCAATGACGAGCAAAAAGACGCGGTTGATATCATTAGTAATGGCAGTGAAAAGCTGGTTTTAGCATTGGATCAAATCATTCAGCTTAATCAGATACAAAAAGGTCAAGTCAGCCTACAGACAAGCGAGTTTAATCCACTGCAGTTAATTGCTGATCTATTGGCAGATTTTGAGCCTATTGCCAGACAAAAAGGCTTGGCATTAACCAGCCATATTCATCATATTGATTATAGCCTTGAAGGTGATGTCGAAAAAATACAGCAAATATTATCGATATTACTCAGCAATGCGATTAAGTTTACACCCATGGGTGAAGTAAGTGTTACCTCGCAATTGACCCATTTTGATAATAGTAATCGTTGGCAGATTCGAGTCAAAGATACGGGTATTGGTATCGATAGTAGCTTTATAGATGATATTTTCAATCCGTTTTTTCAGGTAGATTCATCGCAAACTCGCCAGTATGAAGGCACGGGCATTGGCTTACCAGTCGTCAAACAGATGACGCAGTTGATGGGTGCCAGTATTAGTGTCGATAGCACGATTGGCGTCGGGACTGAGTTTGTTATTACCATCCCGACGTCTAATCAACGCCAATCGCTCCAGCAACAGTTGCTGATGGGATTGGTCGTTGTCTACTACTATAATCAAGACAGCGGCGCTTTGGTGGATGAATTGCAGCGTCTTGGCGCGCGTGTTATCTGCTATCAACATGAGCAGCTTGTTATCGATGAGATGCAGCATAGAAAAGTCGATATGGTCATGTTCGCTGAAGACGTATTACCAAGCAAAGCGGAATTACTGGCTAAGCGTATTCGTGCCTCTGAGACCGACTATCGGGCTTTATTGGTATTTTGGTATCCACAGCAGCGTGCACGATATTTAGACAGCTTTGAGCATGGATTAAAAGCCGCCGGAGTTGATTACTGTCAGGTGGCGACCTATGAAGATAAAGCGCTGAGCGATTTATTGAAAAGCTGGCTCGCTTGGTCTTAATAATGGCGGTAGGTATGAACATAATTATAAGCATACACAAATAAAAAAGACGCCCATAAAAAGGCGTCTTTTTTAATACTAAAATCACTACTACCCGCTATTTGGATGCAAACAGGTTTTCGTGCAGGTTATTAAATAACGTGCTTAAAATAAGTTTTGTGCCCAGCGTGTAAAACGTTGCCAAATACGGCTCATAAAGCCTGATTGTTCGATATCACTAGTAGCTACGATAGGCACTGAAGCAACCGCTTTACCATCAATAACCGCCATCATTTTGCCAATTTCTTGACCTTTTTTGATAGGCGCTTCTAAGCTTTCAGGAATATCGACCACAGTAGTAATTTTATTCTTTTGCGTCTTATCGGTAAGAATCTGCAAACTGTCGCCAGTCGCAAGCTCTACTTCAGTCGCTTCGCCAAACCACACCGGTACTTTGCTAACAAACTGTCCAGCAGGTGCTTTAGTCACGGTAGTGAAATGACCGAAACCCCAGTTAAGTAGCTCACGTGATTGATCGGCACGGGCTTGCTGACTTTCTGTACCCATGATGACAGAAATCAGGCGCATATCTTCGCGCTTGCTTGAGGCCGCTAAGCAGTAGCCTGCTGCATCGGTATGACCTGTTTTTAGGCCATCAACCGTAGGATCAGTCGCGAGTAGGGCGTTACGGTTACCTTGGGTAATACCGTTATAAGTGAACTCTTTTTCGGCATATAGACCGTAGTAGTCGCCACTGTTTTTGATAATAGCCCGTGACAATATGGCTAAATCCAACGCTGATGCTTGGTGCCCTTCGTCTGGCATACCTGTCGAGTTGACGAAATGGGTATTTTTCATCCCAAGCTTTTCTGCTTGCTCATTCATCAAGATAGCAAACGAGGCTTCACTACCAGCAATATGCTCAGCCATTGCTTTTGAAGCATCGTTGCCTGATTGAATAATGATACCGCGTAACATATCGATGACGCTGGCGGTTTTATTGACCGGCACATACATACAAGACTGACTACTACTACCACGGCACCAAGCATTTGGGCTCATCAAAACTTGTTCGTCTTCTTTGAGGTCGCCTGATGCTAAGCGCTGCTCGATGATGTAACTGGTCATCATCTTGGTCAAGGAGGCTGGTGGTAGTGCTTGATTGGCATTTTTTTGTGCCAATATTTCACCAGTGTTATAGTCCATTAATACATAAGCCGTATTTTCCATCTCAGGTGGCTGTATGGCTGCGCTCGCCATTATTGCACTCATAGAAACACTGACACCAACTACCAGCTGTACTAACTGTTTTTTTACACGCTTTACTGTCATAGATTGTTACACCGCATCATAAAATCAAATGTATCTGTCGCTCATATCAAATTCTACCTCTCTATACAGCCTCTAAAAGACGATAGTAAACCCAAAGCGAAACCGTGGATTTTTGAGGTTAAAGGAGATTTAGCGACGGACATAAAATTAACGCCTTATCTTAGCAAAATGCCGACCGATGGGGAAACGATAAATACAATAAAATAAGACATCGTCGAAAATAACATAGGTGATTTTATAAAAATCACTCATAAAAAAAACTTGCTGCTATCCTTATGAAATAATAGGGATAGCAGCAAGCTCGTTATGGATTTTAGATAGATAAGCCAGTAGATTATTGTCGTTAATTATAGTGGTCTTTATCTGTTTAATATCCTAGCATTGTTCAGAAAAGCATGTCCATAAAATAGTCTATCAGTAAAATACTACTAATATTGGGCGTTCGCCAAATCTTCGCACAAGGCTCTATTGTCTTGTTTAGAGAAACCCATCGTCCAACTGCGAATACCTTGCAAAATTTGACGGTAATCTTGCTGAGTAGACAAGTATTGGATAGCCGCTTTTGGATCTTCTAATGACGGCATCAACTCATGAAGTTGCACGCTATAAGACTTATAAAAACGCTGTTTTTGCTTACCATTTAGCATAGGTGGGCATATCTCTGACAGCACTTGCATCACCGCAATTTCATGCTTAGTGATGTTAATGCCAGATAAATCCAGAGGAATGGTCGTCGCTGAATTAGACGCGGCATTGGTAGCTTGAGACAGCATAGCAACAGACGTTATCAGTCCTGCCAGACCTATTTTTGAGGCGGTCTTCGCTATCACAGAAGCTATAGATAATATCGATTGATTATTCATTCAGTATTACACTCGCTTATCTTTGTTTGATGGTGCTATGTTAATCGGTAAAAAATTAAAAGTCACATAAAATATTGATTTATGTGTAGATATATTGTGAGCTAAGTCACGTTTACAGCAACATATCAGTAGTATGCTGCATTAAGTTACCTCAACATAAAAATATCTATGGATAATGTTGTACCTTGTTGCCTACTGTAACGCTATCGCTATGTTTTTACGCTAAAAAATGGTTGTCATCGGTAATAAAAATTCGCTCATAAAGTTTAATTGCAGGCAATTTCTAAGCAAAGTCTGGGTTCGTCTCATGGCGCTATTAGGGTATAATCGGCCACAATATTTTGAGTATAGACACTGACCTAGTCTCGATAAGAGGGATTATAGCAATTTTACGATAATAAAGTTGCTAAGTGGACAGACGGTCATTAATAACTGTATTGGGCATAATTGAGCAAAAATGAAAATTTTAATGAGTAATGATGATGGGGTGCATGCTCCAGGGTTGTTGGCACTTTATCACGCATTGTCTACTATCGCAGAGGTGATGGTAGTTGCGCCAAGTAATGAGCAAAGCGGCTGCGCAAGCTCTTTAACCATCTCAACGCCGTTATATACTCATGAATTGGAGTCTGGTTTTATCGCGGTGAATGGTTCGCCTGCAGATTGTGTATATTTGGCGTTACATGAAATTTACCGTCATACCGATTTTGACTGTGTGATTACAGGTATCAATTCAGGGGCCAATCTTGGTCAGGATGTTTTATTTTCTGGTACGTTTGGTGCCGCATTGACAGCGCAGCTTTTTGGCTTGCCAGCGATTGCCACCTCTTTAGTGGGCGGCGGGGTCAAAGGTACGGGGCAAGAGCAGGTAAGTCATTATAAAGTGGCGGCTAATGAGATTCTTAAATTATTGACCGAAACTCCAATATTAGATGCTTGCAAAAATTTGCCCTATCATGTATTAAACGTTAATATTCCTGATGTTGATAGTGCCGATGCGATTAAAGGTCGAAAAATCACGGCTTTAAGTCATAGTGAGATTGCACGTCCTGTGCATCATGTGGTCGACCCACGTGGCCGCGATGCTTACTGGTTATCGCTACGCAAACGTCAACGTACATTATCCAGTGAGCTATCAAGTGAACTATCAGCAGAAAATGTAGACGCTCGAACATCGTCCATAGAAATGACGGATGACCAAGCGGTGGCAGCAGGGTATATTAGTCTATCGCCTGTGCGCCTGCATCATACGCCAACTGAAACCCTTGATACGCTCTCGGCGTTGGTGCTGTAAATTGACAGGTTTATCCGTAGTGATATTTATTAGTGCTTAAAAATCGCTAAAAACCATTGATTATCCAATCATTAATCATGGTATCTGAGACATTAAACGTTATAACCGTTAGCAAAATGCTTGTGAGTAACACAAGGAATTTGTGAGCAACATAAAGAATAGGAAATCTTGTATGAAGAAGCTTATTGCTGGATCGCGCTTGGCAACAGTGGCATTGATGGGTACGTTGACAGCAGCCACATTAACGATGGTCGGCTGTGCCACCAAGCCCACTTATCAGGCAGCCAACCAAGCAGGACCTAAGATTATTACCAACGGACAAGGTGTTCCCAATTATCATCGCGTCCAGCGCGGTGATACGGTCAGCCAAATTGCGGCGCGCTATCGCTTAAATTATCGCCAAATCGGTGCGCTAAATGGCTTAGATAGTAAATATACAATTTATAGTGGTCAATGGCTCAAATTATGGCAAGGTGAGCCAGTACGCGCCACCAATAACAATCGCTATAACGCCTCTACACCAACGCAAGCACAGTCGACCTATACGCCACCTGTGACTAATGCACCTAATTATTCACAAAATCCTGTTTATGAAGTGACGGCCAACGCCACTTCAGGCTATGAGTATCCGAGTCGCAATCAAGTCACTCGTAACTTTGATGCCGCCGCCGGCAACATGGGCATGTGGTTTGCTGGCGCCGTGGGCGATCCAGTCGTTGCTAGTCAATCAGGAACCGTGCTTTACTCAGGTAATGGACTGCCAGAGTATGGCAACCTGATTATGATTCGCCATAGCGATAACTATATCACCGCCTACGCGCATAACAGTGCGCTGCTGGTTAAAGAAGGTGAGGCGGTACAGCGCGGTCAGCGTATTGCAAATATGGGTAGCAGCGGTCAGACCAATCAAGTAGGCTTGGAGTTCCAAGTGCGCTTAAATGGTAATCCTATCGACCCGCGTGCGGTATTGGGTCGTTAATAAAGGCGTTAAAAAGGATGTTAACTCTGTGGCAGCTTTTATAATAACTTGGCTATGTTAGTTGGTAATTATTAAAGCTGTGCCATCAAGCTACTTTACTTATTCATACTTGAGATCCCTTATGTTATTAAAAAAACAATATCTGGCTTTGTTTCCCGCCTTAGTTATGGTTGGCTGTACTAGCCAGCAGGCGATGCAAAAGCCGAGCAAACCCGTACGCCAGGGTAATGTACAAATTACCCAGACCCAAACCATTCAGGTGAAGCCAACGCCTGTACCTATCGTTAAACCCACACCCGTTGCCAAACCAAGCTATAACAGTTTTTCTGATTGGAAATCTGACTTTTCTATGCGCGCGCTTGCATCGGGTCATGATGCCTCGACGGTGCGTCGTTTGCTTGATACGGCTTATTTAAACCAGCAAGTCATCTCGCTTGATTCAGGTCAGCCAGAATTTTCTAAGATGCCTTGGGAATATGTTGATTCTGCCGTATCAGATGGCCGTGTGAGCACTGGTAAGCGTAAGTTCGCCGAGCAACGGGCATTTTTATCGCAACTAGAATCGCAGTATGGCGTCAATGCAGAAATCATTGCCGCGATTTGGGGTATGGAATCCTCATACGGTGTGGTAACGGGCAATAGTAATATTCCAAGCTCGCTTGCAAGTCTTGCTTATGATGGTCGTCGCCAAGAGTTTGCTGAAACTCAGCTATTATCATTAGCGACACTATTGCAACGCGGCGATGTTTCGTGGTCACAGCTCGATGGCTCTTGGGCAGGCGGCATGGGGCAGACGCAGTTTATCCCTGATACGTGGCTAAAACACGGGGTTGACGGTGATGGTAATGGTCACCGTAACCCATGGTCGACAGGCGATGCTTTGGCATCTACCGCCAATTATCTGAGTAATTCAGGTTGGGTGCGTGGTCTGGCTCCGTTTTATGAAGCAACTGTTCCTGCGTCATTTGATTATTCATTGGTGGGTACCAAGCAGCCTGCTGCCAGATGGGCTTCTATGGGTGTCGATACCATAGCTGATGTTTACTTGGATGCCAATACTCAAATGGAGCTGTGGCTGCCAGCTGGTAAAGACGGTCCAGTGCTACTGTTAAGCCCAAACTTTGATGTGATTAAAGTCTATAATAACTCATCAAGTTATGCGCTCGGTGTCAGCTTATTAGGTAAAGCGCTTACCGGTCAGAGTGGATTACAAAAAACATGGCCGCGCTATGAGCGTCCGTTATCGACGTCACAAGTACGCAATTTACAGCAGCGTTTGACCAACTCAGGTTATGATACCAAAGGCGCTGATGGTATTGTCGGTACCAATACGCGACTAGCATTCCAACGCTGGCAAGCAGATAATGGTCAAACTCCAGACGGTTTTATCACTCAGCGTAGTGCGTCTTCATTGGTAGGATGGTGAGACAGATTAAAGTCACTATTCTTAGACAATCGCTATTTTCAGCGATGGTTTAAAAGTAATAGCTCTAATGAATAAAAAAACTCCGTTAATGACGGAGTTTTTTTATTCTTACAATTTTATAAAAATTGCAGCAGCAGTTTAGATATTCACCTTAAATTCGTACATATCAAACTCAACATTATTATCATCTGAATCTTCATCTGCTATCACCGCGCCAATCACCGCACTGACTTTTGGCTGGCGTGTATCGCCATCTAGCAGTCGCCAGTCGCCCAGCACGTAGCGCTTTTTATTACTCGTGGCTTGATGAATATCTGGGCGATGGGTGTGACCATGTAGTAACGCATCGCTATCAGCCACTGCTTTTGTCACCGCATCTTCATTAACATCCATAATATAAGCGGCTTTATTGGCATTATTCTGCTGGCTTTTTTTGCGCATCTTATCTGCGATAGCCAAGCGTTTTTCTAATGATTTATTCAGCAAGTACCATTGGGTTAACCGATTACGCATGATTTTGCGAAAAAACTGATATTTCTTATCATCAATGCATAATGCATCGCCATGTTCTAAGCGATAACTTTGCTGACTGATAGTCAGAGTATACGGCTCATAAATAAGCTCACCACCGAATAGATTGCAAAATGGCTGACCTAACAAAAAATCACGGTTGCCATGCATGATCAAAATCTCACAGCCAGCTACCCGTAGTCTTTTTAACTTAACGATCAGCGGGGTGAGCCAATGGGTTTGACGCTCATCTTCCGATAACGATAAGTAAACGTCGTCACCCAGCCATACTTCAAACCAATCGCCTAAGATAAACAAGCGTTTTAGCGCGGGCAAGGCAAGGCAATCATCAAACAGCGCCAAAAAAGCCTGCACTAAGGCAGGCTCTTCTGGCGATAAATGCAAATCGCTAATTAATACTTGCCGCACCTCATGAGGGCGGGTGGTAATTAGATGGTTAAAACTTTGCATTTATCCTTATCCTCGTAATTTTAAACAGTAACGACTCATAAGCTTTCACTGATTCATCGCTACTGAGTAATAACTATTGAAGAATGATTACTGAGAAACAGTTATTTAGTGATAATAGTCGCTGAATTGATAACCACTGGCTCTTTTGGCACATCAGCGTGCATACCGAAACGACCTGTTGGTACGCCGCGCATCTTTTCAATCACGTCCATACCGCTTGTTACTTTACCAAATACCGTGTAACCCCAACCTTGCATGTTTTTGCCAGAGTGGTTTAGGAAATCGTTATCTTTTACGTTAACGAAAAACTGGCTGGTTGCTGAATGCGGATCTTGGGTACGCGCCATAGCAATCGTACCTTTGTCGTTTTTTAAACCATTATCTGCTTCGTTTTCAACAGGTGCATTGGTTGCTTTTTCATTCATCTCAGCGTCCATTCCGCCGCCTTGAATCATGAAGCCGTCAATAATGCGATGGAAAATCGTGCCATCATAGTGACCAGATTTTACATAGTTTAAAAAGTTTTCTACCGTTTTTGGCGCTTTTTCTTCATTGAGTTCAATAACGATCGCACCCATACTGGTGTCAAGTTCTACTACTGGTGGCATGTCTACCATGTGATATTCCTTTTTGATTGCAGCGCCTTAATTAGCACTGTCGTGAGTGATTGATAAAAAGTCATGGCTAGTCTAACGGCTTTTTTATCTCGTGTCATGTATCAGGCTGTTAATGCGTTTGTGAAACCTGATAGAATAACGCAACTTTAACTTTTTACTATATTTTTTTACAACCTGTCTTTAATGGTTTGGTTTGATTTTTCCATGCTGCGTGATGGCACGTAGCATGAACTGACAATTTGCGTTAGGAGCAATGCCCGATGAGTGAGCACTCAAGCAACAATGCACAAAAAGACGAACAAAAAAACGATTTTATTCGTAATATCATTCGTGACGATGTCAAGGCGCAAAAATACCCACAAATTGTGACACGCTTTCCGCCTGAGCCAAACGGCTACTTGCATTTGGGACATGTCAAATCTATCTGTCTAAACTTTGGCGTGGCCGAAGAGTTTGGCGGTGTCTGTAACTTGCGTTTTGATGACACTAATCCAACCGCAGAAAAACAAGACTACATCGATAATATCAAAAACGATGTTGAATGGTTAGGATTTGAGTGGGCAGGAGAGGCGCATCATGCGTCGGGCTATTTTGACCAGTTGTATGCATGGGCCGTGCAGTTGATTGAGCAGGGCGATGCCTATGTAGACTTGCAGTCGCCTGAACAAATTAAAGAAAACCGTGGCTCGTTTAATGAGGCAGGCACAGCGTCACCGCAGCGTGATGCCAGTGTTGAAGAAAATCTAAAGCTTTTTAATGATATGAAAGAAGGCAAATTTGCGGAAGGAAAAGCCGTATTGCGTGCCAAGATTGATATGGCAAGCCCAAACATGAATATGCGCGATCCTGTCATCTACCGCGTCATGCATCAAGAGCATCATCAAACGGGTGATAAATGGTGTATCTATCCGATGTATGATTTTGCCCATCCGCTTTCTGATGCACTAGAAGGCATTACTCATTCGTTATGTACGCTGGAGTTTGAAGACCATCGTCCATTCTATGATTGGGCGGTTGAAAAAGTTGGCTTTGATGTACCACCGCATCAATACGAGTTTAGCCGCCTAAATGTTGATCACACTATGACCAGTAAGCGCAAGTTAAAGCAGCTGGTTGATGAACATATCGTCAGCGGTTGGGATGATCCTCGTATGCCGACGATTGCTGGCATGCGTCGCCGTGGTTATACGCCAGAGGGTTTACGTGACTTCTGTGAGCGTGTTGGCGTGACCAAAGTAGACAGCGTTGTTGATTTTCGCTTATTAGAGTTTAGTATTCGTCAATCATTAGAGACAACTACTGCTCGTGCTATGGCAGTGCTTAAGCCGTTAAAAGTGACGATTACGAACTTCGCGGAAGCGGTTAGTAGTTGGGAATCGCAAAAGGCTGATAGCGTTAATGCGCGTTGGGACGATGATGCACAGACTTTATGGTTAACGCAGCCAAATCATCCTAATGTCGATATGGGCGAGCGTGAAATTCCTTTCACTGAGACCTTGTATATTGACCAAGGTGATTACGAGATTGAGCCGCCAGCAGGTTATAAGCGCTTGTCACCAGAAAAGCCAGAAATTCGTCTGCGTAATACCTATGTATTGGCAGTGACTGAGCATATTCTTGATGACGCTGGCAATGTAGTTGGACTAAAAGCCACGATTGACCCTGCAACGCTAGGCAACAACCCTGAAGGTCGTAAGGTTAAAGGCGTGATTCACTGGGTATCAGCTAGCCAAGGCGTCCCAGCGACGGTGCGAATGTATGAGCAGCTATTTAGTGTCGAAGACCCAAGTAGCGTCGCTGATGTGCATCAAGCACTAAATCCTGACTCGTTGACTGAGCTAAATGCCGTGGTTGAGCCGTCATTAGCAAATGCAGCAGCTGGCACGCGTTTCCAGTTTGAGCGTGAAGGTTACTTTATCGCTGATACGGCAGATCATAGCAGGGATAAGCCGGTATTTAACCAAATTGTTAGTTTGCGCGACAGCTATAAACCAGCTTAGTGTAGAACTATTGGCTTTATTGATAGTGTTTAAAACGGCACTGCACAATAGTAGTTTTCAAACTTGCTCATTTCTAGTACGCTAGAGATGGGCTTTTTTATGGATTTTGCTTGTGGGATGCAGGCATGTTAATTTAATGCTCTATTCTACCCATATGCTGGTTTACTTAGTGATAAATGGAATAAGCGCATTACAATCCGTCACAAGACATTCATAATCAGTTTGTTAATATAAAGTGAGTTTTTTACTGATGTGCTTAGTGTTATTTTGATAACTGAGCATATCATTGATAATAATAGAGTGAGCCGATATCTTTTAACGTTAAGGTATTGATATTAACGCTCATCACAAACATAAATAAGGAATTAAGAATGGCAAATTTACGTCTGGGTGATACTGCACCAAATTTTGACGCGACAACCACTGATGGTGATATCAATTTCCACGAATGGGCAGGAGACAGTTGGGTTGTCTTTTTCTCACATCCTGCAGATTATACGCCAGTATGTACCACTGAACTTGGACGTACCGCAGCACTAGGCGGTGAGTTCCAGAAGCGCAATGTTAAACCAATTGCACTATCGGTTGATGGTTTAGAAGATCATAAAGGTTGGGTAAGTGATATTGAAGAAACCCAAGGTACTGCTGTCAATTTCCCTATCATTGCTGACCCTGAGCGCAAAGTCGCAGACCTTTATGACATGATTCATCCAAATGCTGATAGTACGGCGACGGTCAGAAGCGTGTTTATTATTGATCCTAAGAAAAAAGTACGCTTAACGCTGACTTATCCAGCCAGCTGTGGCCGTAATTTTGATGAAATTATTCGTGTGATTGACGCAATGCAACTGTCTGATGAATATAACGTGGCAACGCCTGTTGATTGGAAAGATGGCGACGACGTTATCATTCCACCAAGTGTGAAAAACGAAGACATCGCTGCTAATTATCCTAAAGGTCATACTGAAATCAAGCCTTATTTACGTACCACACCTGCGCCTAACAAATAAGCTAAGCGTATTTGATAGTTGTAATGGATTAATAAATACAAGCCCTATGACTTAATGTTATGGGGCTTTTTTATGTTTCAGCTTTTTATTGGCGTTAAGGTTTTGCTATGATGAGCAGAGTAGGCTATAACTGTTATATAGCGCATTGACAACTTTATCCAAACGCTATCTGCGATAATCATAATAAAGCCTATCAGCGCTGAGTCGCTTTTGAGACCATCTTACAAGGAGTTCGCCATGAAAAAACTATACGTTACCCGTACTGCACCCAATCCACGTAAAGCCCTTATTTTATTAGCGTCAAAAGGTATCGACGTTGACGATATGGATGATGTCGATGTGGTCGATATAGATTTTGCTACTAATGAGCAGATGTCTGATGAGTTTACCAAGATGAATCCGATGCAGACAGTACCTGTATTAAAATTAGATGATGGCACCATACTTAATGATTCGCAGGCCGTGTGCGAATATCTCGACCGTGTCTATGGCGAGCGTTCAGTGATGGGTAATGATGTGGTACAACGGGCGCAAGTGTGTTCTATGCGCCGTATTGCCGAGTTTGAGGTGCTATATAATTTTATGCTCGCGTTTCAGCACAGTCACCCATCCAAAGCGCAGCGGGTTGAACAAGTGCCAGAGTTTGTAGCACCGTCTATCGCGCGCGGCATTAAAGCACTTACTTATTTTGAAACTATGTTAGAAGGTCATGAGTACTTAGTTGGTGACCAGTTAAGTTTTGCTGATATTGTGCTGTATTTAGGTTTGGATTTTGGCAAAATACTCAAGGTTAACCCGAATGAACAGGGCGAAAACCTGGCACGCTTTTATCAAATGATGAACGAGCGTTTTAATATTAAAAATATGGCAAAAGCCAAGCCTGCTAATGAAAGTGAGTAAATATAGTATGGTGTTATAGATTTAACAGCAAATTTAGCAATAAATAACGCCGATAGCCTTGATTCGCTAATATCATTGTTAGCGACCCGAGGCTTTTTTAATCCGCTGTTTAAATGAGAAAATTAACGATAATAGTTACTATTGATATATAAAATTACACACTTCGTTACAAAATCCACAATCATCGGCGCTATAGTGGTCAAATTATGAACACTTTACAAAAATAGATATAATCACTCCTTATATAGGTAACAGTTATAGGCAATAGTGAATTATGAAAAAGTTTAACCACAAGGCATGACGATCATGACATCATCTTTTACCACGCTATCTTTTATCCGCTCATTTTCTAGGTTTGCCGTATTACCAAGTATCTTAGCAGTAAGTTTGGCATTGAGTGCTTGTCAAAAAGACGCTGTCCCTACCGATAGTCAGGCACTAGACAATACTGAAGCTGGCATAGAAACTGATGGCACATTGAACACCGATGCGGCATCTGATGCAACTGTCGTCGCTGATACAACTAATGATACGAAACTGACTGCAGAGCAAGAGATGATTGAAAATTTAGCACGTTATCGTTGGACATTACTGGATATCGATGACAAAAGTGGCGGACCTGTCATAACGACGCTTGTGGATATTAAGGAGCAAGTCACGCTGCTGTTTAATCAACATCAAGGGCAAAACACGCTGAACTATAGTGTGAGCTGCAACACGATAAGTGCCGTGTACCAATTGCAAGGTCAGACGCTAACGACCGAAGAGAGCATGAGTACTAAGATGCTATGCGAAGATCTCAATAAAGCAGAAAATCGTTTAGATACCTTGATGCAAAGTACCAGTAAGCTGAGTGTGACTGAAGGTGAAAACCCAGTCCTGACACAAGTGACCAGTGATGCTATTACGTTGACTTGGAAAGGTAAGCTTACCTCACAAGCCAAATATAATAGTAAAGGCAAGACAGTATTTTGGGCCGTAAATGCTCAGAAAGTAGCGTGTGCCGATAATAGCTCAGAGATGTGTTTACAAGTAAAGCCTATCACTTATGATGACCAAGGCATTAAAGTGAGTGAAGGTGAATGGACAACGTTCACTGGGCAAATTGATGGCTATCAGCATGATGGTAAGCACGAGGAAGTGTTACGTCTACAACGTTACCAGTTAGACAATGAAGAAAGTGTAGAAGGCGAAGAATATGCTTATGTGTTGGACGCGGTGATTGAAAGCTCCGTAGCAGAGTAACTCGATTAGTCGTTTTTATTATATAGTCAGTTCAATATAAAAGAGATGCGTTTAAAATAACGTTCTGCTGAGATAAACCTCCCTAGCTTGCTGTGCGCTTCGCACTCCAGAGGCTTCGAAAAATTTATCTCAGCAGCACTGTATTCTTTTTAAATCGAATCTGCCATAGCATAAATAGTCAGATAGTTGCAAAAAAAACACGCGCCGTTTAGACGCGTGTTTTTTTATGGTGATTTGCCTAACTGCGTTAACGAAAATTACCTAATTGCTTTAACGCAAATTGCCTAAATCTTCTTCAGTCAAACGCCAGCGGCCTTTTTTCTTAGAAGCACCGCGCCCACGCATAGCGCTATTTAATATGAGTTTGTTCATTGAATGGCTCGAGTGCGCATGACAAATGGCGCAGGCAAGACCATCAGCGGCGTCTTGTTGCGGAACCACGTCTAAAGACAAGATGCGGCAAACCATTTCTTGTACCTGCTCTTTTGCCGCTGCACCGTAACCACAAACCGCTTGTTTAATCTGGCGTGCCGTATATTCAGATACTTCCAAATCCAAGGCGACCATGGCAGCAATAGCAGCACCACGTGCTTGCCCAAGTTTCAGCGCTGAATCAGGGTTTTCTGCCATAAATACTTGTTCAATCGCGGTATAAATAGGCTCATCGGCATATTTTAAATGATGCTGGGTGATGCGGGTCAAGCCATTAAAAATACGTTTAAGGCGCTCAGGCATCTCTTTGGTATCCGTACGAATGGTACCAGCATCTATATATGTCAGCTTATCGCCCGTTTGTTGAACAATGCCATAACCGGTCATGCGCGAACCCGGATCAATCCCGATAATAATTGCCATAGTATTCCGTCTTGCTTACATTTTGTTTTATGGCTTAAAAATCAGCCGTAAGTTTGATAGTATAGCAATCAATCCCCATATACATCATATGTTAGCCATTTTAATTTGCATGGCGCTTAATTTTTTAGATTTTATCTTATAGGACGACACTTTATGGGTCAGATAGTTGGTATTGCCATCGTTTGGTTTATTATCGAGATGCTACTGTGGTATTTGCTTGCTCAATTTGTGAGCGGTTGGTGGGTGTTTATGTGGTTTATCATCGCCGCCGTCATCGGTATATCGCTGATGCGTAAAGGGATGGCCGCACTCAATCCAATGGCACAGCAGATGAAAGCGGGCGGCATGATGAATCCTGCGATGCGTCCACAAGAATCAACCATGATTAAAAGTGTCGCCATGGCAGCCGCCGGTATCCTGCTGCTGATTCCTGGTGTATTGAGTGATTTATTAGCATTGTTAGTGATATTGCCGCCAGTGCAGAAAAAGCTTAAAGACTTTGCTAATAATTATGTCATGAACAATCAGCAAAAAATGATGGAGATGATGGCTAAGCAGATGGGTGGACAAATGGGCGGCGGACAGAATCCATTTGGCGGCATGGGCGGTCAAAACCCGTTTGGTGGCGCAGGTGGTATGAATAACCAGAACCCATTTGGTCAGCAACAGCAAAACCCATTCGGCGATGTGTTTAAACAGCATACCACCGTTGATGGTACCGCAAAAACCATCCCTAAAGATGTGAAAAAAATCACCAAGTCTGCTAATGATGAATAATTAATTCATCGATTATCAAGTAGATAATAAAGCATAAAAAAAGCCCCTTTCGTTAATGACAAAAGGGGCTTTTTGAGTGTTAAAACTATTTTTTATAAAGATAATGTTTATAAAAAAATAGCTAATAACTGAATGAAACAACCGAAGTGCCGCCGTAAGATGGTGACCCATGAACCGTGAAGTTCAGGGCGGATGCGTCACTGCCTCTGCAGGTTTCCTGAGACACCGCAAGCGGTGCAGGCATACACAATGAAGCAATAGGTACCACATCCTGGTAAAGCATTATCGGCTCAGGGAATAAACATCTACTAGCCAACACTTCAGAATATAATTATCTTAACCAATGGTTTGAGTGATTGCAAGTACGATTTACAGATTGCTACGTAGGTGTAGTTATTAGTATTATTGATGTCGAGTTTTAAGCGTGTTTTCTAGCAAATAAAGGCGCTTTAAGCCCATAACCACGGACTTAAAGGGGTGATTTTTCAGCTATTTGGAGATGTGTGGTAATATAGAGGGCTTTAAACATCCTAATATAGCATTATAGGCGTTCATCCACTTGAGGAGCGGTAATCCATGACCCATAACCAGCAACAATCAGAATTTATCAACGATAGTCAGGCCCAGCTCAATAATAAGCAGGATAGCGAGCAGAATAAAAAAGTGCCGCATGTCTTAATGATACTAGATGGTTTTGGGCATCGTGAAGATGACAAGGATAATGCGATTGCTGCTGCCAATATGCCAAACTTGGATAAGATTTATCAGCAATATTCGCATGGGTTAATATCTGCTTCGGGAGAAGATGTCGGCCTACCAGATGGTCAGTTTGGTAACTCAGAAGTCGGCCATATGAATTTGGGCGCAGGTCGCGTTCTTTACCAAGATTCAACCCGTATCTCAAGTGAAGTGGCCAATCGCGAGTTTTATAAAAACGAAGCCTTAGTCAATGCGGTTAAAGCCGCTAATAAGCTTGGCGGTAACGTTCATATTATGGGGCTGTTATCAGATGGTGGCGTTCATTCGAATCAAGACCATATCGAAGCGATGTGTCACTCAGCATTGGTGCACGGTGCCAAAAACGTCTTTGTGCACTGCTTCTTAGACGGCCGTGATACGCCACCAAAGTCTGCTGATAAGTATATCAATCGCTTACGAGAGCATATTGGGAAACTCAACGCCCATTACGAAGGTGGTCGCGTACAGATTGCCAGCATTATCGGGCGCTACTATGCGATGGATCGTGACAATCGTTGGGATCGCGTCCAAAAAGCCTATGAGCTTATTACCGAAGGTAAAGCCGATCGCTTAGCGACGCGTGCCGATGGCGCGGTACAAGCGGCGTACAAAGCACGTGAAACTGATGAATTTATCAATCCGACCATTGTTATTGGTCGTGATGAGGTGCCATATACCGTTGATGATAATGATGCGCTTATCTTTATGAACTTCCGTGCCGATCGTGCCCGTGAGCTTGCACAAGCCTTTGTGCTTCCAGACCATGAGTTTTCAGGTTTTGCTCGTCATAAACAGCCAAAGCTTTCCGCTTTTGTAATGTTGACTAAATACTCTGACGTTTTAGCAGACAATCCAAAAACCAGCATTGCTTATTATCCAACCTCATTGACTAATACCCTTGGCGAATATCTGCAGAATAAAGGTAAAACCCAGCTACGTATTGCCGAAACTGAGAAATATGCGCATGTGACGTTTTTCTTTAGTGGTGGTCGTGAGGAAGAGTATAAAGGCGAGACGCGTATTTTAGTGCCATCTCCTGATGTCGCCACCTATGATTTAAAGCCAGAAATGAGCGCACCTGAAGTGACGGATGAATTGGTAGCGGCCATTGAGTCAGGTAAATATGATGTGTTAGTAGTCAACTATGCCAATGGCGATATGGTTGGGCATACAGGTATCTTTGACGCGGCGGTTAAAGCAGTAGAAGCGCTAGATGTCTGTATTGGTCGCGTAGAAACAGCAGTGCGAGCAGCGGGTGGCAACATGCTTATCACCGCTGACCATGGTAACTGTGAGCAGATGCAAGATTATGAAAGCGGGCAGGTACATACGCAGCACACTACGGAACACGTGCCATTGATTTATATTGGTGAGAAATCAGTAAAAGTGCGTAGTGGCGGTAAGCTGAGTGATATTGCGCCAACTATCTTAGCGTTAATGAATATTGAGCAGCCAGGTGAGATGACCGGTGAAAATTTATTGCTTCCAGCATTGTAATAGTACGGTCATGTAGCATTAATGCTTGATGGCTAATGATTAATCACTAATGCTTAATAGTAAGGCTTTAACAGCTTATTAGTACGGCTAAGCATTTTAAAAGAGGGAGGGATATTTACTATCCTTCTCTTTTTTTATGTGCTTTTTTCGATCTTTTCTGCTGCTTTGTTTTTGATGCGTTTTACCCGATACATTTTGCCTAAATTATTTGCAATACTATCCTAGTTTAAGGTAGTAGCTTGGTGTTATTTTAACGGACATTGTTGATTAATAACTCTATCATTTATTAATCACTTTATAATCATAAATGACCATATAATAATCTGATATATCTAACAAAGTTATAACAATAATAACCAAACCAAAATAACCAAATTTTTAAGGGGTTTCTTTTATGCGTCCTATTAGCTCTTTATCTCTATTGATGTTTAAAAGATTGGAAAACCCAATGATGACATTGTTTATGAGTTCCCGATTCATGAGTTCTCAATCTTTTGGCTTTAAATCTATTGGCTCGCATGTATTAAAGCCAGCTATTCTCACAAGCTTACTGGGGTTAAGCGTTGTGAACTTATCTGCCCAAGCAGCTATTAACAATAGCGGTAAAATCAATAATAATAAAACCCCTACTTCAAGTTTGCAATTAATCAGTCTTAATGCAGATGATGTGCCACTGGATAATGGTGCGGACCATTTGTCAGATATTGCGGACATGCTAGAATCAGCCGATCAAGTTGATGACTCGATAGATGCTGTCGCTGATGAAAGTGCATTGGATAATGGTTCAGATGCGATTAATACTGACATTCCAGATGAAGTGGCGCAGGTGTCATTAAACGCCATTTCTCCTGAAACTCTAAAAACCTTTGTTGCTGTCGTTGATTTGGTACGCCGTGAATATGTAGATGCGGTAAAAGATGAAGAATTGTTTAATAATGCCATGAGCGGCATGTTGACCAAGCTTGATAGCCATGCTGAGTTTTTGGATGCAGAGGCTTATGAGAATTTGCGTGCTTTTACTGAAGGGGATGTCGGTGATATCGGTATAAAGGTGCAATATCAGCCAAAAGAAGGGTATTGGGTGATTACGGAGGTAATTGATGGCTCACCTGCTGATAAAAAGGGCATTGCCGTTGGGGACTATTTGCATCAAGTGGATGAGTTTAAGCTTGGTGAAGAGGAAGAAAGTAATGATGTCGAGCAACTTTTGACAGGGGTTGCTGGCACGCAAGTGGATGTGGTGACATCAAAAGCAGGGCGCCGTAAACACACCACGACTTTGCAGCGTAATAACAATCATCCGCAAATTATTGAAACTCGACTTGTTGATGGTATGGCCATTATTAGGTTACCCGCATTTCAAAACAATAGCCGTGAGAAATTACTGCAAAGTTTGATTGATTTAGATGCCCCCGTTACAGGAATATTATTAGATATGCGGGATAATCCAGGCGGCGTATTGGCGTCAGCCGTAAGCGTTGCCAGCTTGTTTATGACTGATACTGATGTGGTACAAGTAAAAGGTCGCCAGAGTGATTCGCGCACGCTATCGACGCAGGGCGCAGCGTTATTAGAAGCATTGCCCGTAGTAGTTTTACAAAATCGCTATTCAGCCTCAGCTGCCGAGGTATTAGCCAGTAGTTTGCAAGTGCAAAAGCGCGCCACTATCTTGGGCGAGGTCAGTTATGGTAAGGGTTCAGTACAGTCCGTTATACCGCTCAATGATGAGCAAGCGGTCAAGCTGACAGTTGCCCACTATATGACCGCATTAGGTAAAAAAATAGATGGGGTTGGGGTAGAGCCTGATGTGACGTTTTTGGGTAATGAGAGCACATGGGAGCAACAGGCGCTTGATTTACTCAGTCAGAAAGCACTGCCTGCTGGTATACGCTTTGTACGTAAGGCACAAGCAGACAGCAGTGTTAAGCAAGATAAGATTATTAAAGATGAAACGATTAAAAAGAAAGTCACTCAAAACAATACTGTGATCGACCATGTGATTGATAAGCCGACTGCTAAAGATAAACTTTAATTTAAGTGGAGTTTAAATTGAGGCATCGCTTCAATATTTACTAGTATTTATGATTCAGACTGATCTTCAGCAATCTCTAGCTTGGTCATGCGATAGCGTAAAGAGCGAAAAGTTGTACCCAGTAATTCAGCCGCTTGGGTCTTATTCCAGTTTGTTTGCTTAAGAGCCGTAATAATAAGCCGTTTTTCTTGTTCTTGTAGATAATGCTCTAACCCTTGGGCGGGTAATTGACCAGTCGCAACATCTTCTATATTCACTGCTTTACTTACACTGTCCTGCTCATCAACTTGATTGATGGTTGACGCATCTAAACTACTAGCCATTGATTTATTAGCAAGTTTTTCGGTATTTTCTGCTGAGCGCGTGCTCGTTGAGCTTGTATTCATGGAAGGATAATGCTGAATGGTAGTTCGATAAGGATGTATATTAGTTTTTGCTTGTTGCGTGCTGTCTGTTTCTATCTTACTTTTTATGGAATTATCTTGTATTGAGTCAGCTACTGAGCTTTCACTTTTATTTGAAACAGAGGCGTTCGAGATGCTCGCTTTATTGGTACTGATATTTTGACTTGCAGAGGTTATCACTTCTTGGTGGCTATCAAAATCAGGTAGACCTAAATGACTGGCATCGATAGTCGACGTTTCTGCCAAGGTGACCGCGCGCTCAAGGACGTTACGCAACTCCCGAACATTACCAGCAAAATCATGATGTTGCAGGCGCGCGCAAGCATTGTCAGTCAGTAAAGGCGGCGACTCCAATTGCCATTCATCGGCGATGAGTGCCAAAAAGTGCTTGGCCAATACAGGGATATCATCACGACGCGCGTTAAGCGTTGGCAGTTTAAGCTCAATCACATTAATACGATAATACAAATCTTGGCGGAAACTCCCTACCTGTACCAGCTGATTCAAATCCTTATGGGTTGCCGACAAGATACGAATATCGACTGGTACCTCTTTGGTATCACCGATGGCTCGTACCGTTTTCTCTTGAATAGCGCGCAGTAATTTAACCTGCATCGCTAATGGCAAGTCAGCGACCTCATCTAAAAATAGAGTGCCGCCATCGGCTTGTTGAAACAGTCCTTGTTTATCGGCAACAGCGCCAGTAAAGCTGCCTTTTTTATGACCAAAAAATTCCGACTCCATCAGCTCTGACGGTATTGCTCCACAGTTGACGGGTACAAAGCTTCCATCTCGACGCGGGCTTAAATCATGAATCAAGCGCGCCACCACTTCTTTACCAGTGCCTGAAGCCCCTGATAAAAAAACTGGAGCTTGTGAGCGCGCCAATTTTAAAATCGTATTTTTTAGCGGATGCATGACAGCAGAGTCGCCAATCAGACGGCTATCGAGCATTTGCTGCTCAGGTGAACGTTCAGGTGTCAATTTGGCCGCATTATCTTGATGAATAACCTTGAGAGCGCTTTCAACCAGTTGACGCAGGCGGGGCAGCTCAAGCGGTTTATTCACGAAATCAAAAGCGCCTAGCTTTAACGCTTCAATCGCCAAATCCATACTACCGTGTGCCGTAATCACCGCAATAGGCGTCGTTGAGCTGCCGCTAATGTGCTTAACCAACTCTAACCCTGAACCATCAGGTAGCTTTAAATCGGTTAAACAAAAATCATAGTCATTTTCTTGCCAATAGGATTTGGCTTGCGACAAAGTATAGGCCACATCACTTTTGATGCCCATCTTGGTCAACGTGATTTGCATCAAGCGGCATAAATCTACTTCGTCATCAACGACTAGCGCGGTTGTGGTCATACATCATCTCATTGTTTTCAAGTACTTCATTGTCTTCAAGTACTACAAGGGTGTTAAAAAGGTATTAAAAAATCATCGTATCAAAGTTTATAGTGCATAAATAGTAGCGTTTATAAAACATTTATAGGTTTTCAATTATTAGGCAAACGCTTCCTATATGCTTTCATTTTTACTGTCAAAGACTTCATGTTGAATGGCGGGCGCAATCAAACGGAAGCAGGTTTTTTTATGTTCTGGAATATAAAGCAAGCGCGCATGATTGGCCTCACAGAACGCTTGTGATAAATATAATCCCAAACCTGTGCCAGCTTTATCGGTGGTAAAAAACGGATTAAACAAATGGTTAAAATCCGCATTACTAACGCCCGTACCATCATCTAACACGTCAATTATAACATCGTTATCAGCACAATAAATCTCGATTTCCACAATAGCATGAGGGTGGGCATAGCTGCTATGGCGTAAACCATTGTTAACTAAATTGATAAGAATCTGCTCTAACTGGTGAGTGTCAAAGGAGATTGTCGGCTGCGTATGGCTGTGTAAAAAAACATCATGACCTTGAAAGTAATTGTTTAAAAATGTTGGCATCCAATCCGCAAGAACAATCATTTGTTGATTCGCAGTATGCTGACGAGACAGCTTTAAGACATCTTCAATAATGCGATTGACGCGCTTGGTCTGCGTAAATATCATTTTATATAGCTCATGGTTGCCCGCCATTGCATCAGTTTCGCTTACATCGTTATTTGTTGTCTGGCTTTCTTCAATATCTTCTATCAATAATTGGCTGGCTTGGGAAATAGCTGCCAAGGGATTTCTTATTTCATGCGCAATACTAGCGGTAAGTTGTCCTAAAGACGCCAATTTTAATTGCTGTGCGCTGGCTTGTTCACGGCGTAAATCTTCTAATATGATTAGCTTGCTGTCATCTTTTAAAGGAATAATCTCGACACGCAGCTTACCGACGACTGAAACATTGGCCACCGCTGGTAACTCATAAATAAAAGTGCGAGATTGCCCAGCTTCTACCGATAAGCAGGCTTCGAGTAGTTGCAGATGTTTTGCGCGTAGCTGCTGCTGAAAATCAGATACAGGTTGGTTATCGTTTACAGGTTGGTTATCATCATAGTGTGGCGCTTTTTTCGCTGTCGTGCTTAGCATCTTTAGCATGTGACTGGTATCGACCGCCTCTGTCATCGCTAGTGGGGAAGGGTTTGAGATGCTAAGCAGCTGATAGGCGGCAAGGTTTGCCAACACAACATGCTTACAGTCAATGACGATAACGCCATTCACCATTTGCGTGATGACTTCTTGATTAATGACGTTTAAGCGTTCGACTTCTTTGGCGTGGCTTGCTGCTACTTTTTCAAGCTGGACCAAACGCTGTGAGATTGACCAACTTAAGCCTCCAACAGCTAAAAAGCTGGCAGACATCAGTAGCGCGTCACCCAGATTTGCCAAACTCATACTATTGGCAATGGCATAAAAAAACTGCTGGTAGATAACAAATATAATCGCAAGCAAAGTAATAATAAGTGCTTGCGAGCTATGTAAAAGCATAAAGCTGGCGGCGACCACCACCATATATAGCATGGTCAACTGCAAATCGGGCGCACCAGCAGTATAAAGTAATAAGCTTAAAATGATGACATCTACTACTAAGCCAAAAGCCAGCTGTCGCCGCAGATGCTTGGTCACGACGTAAAATAAACCAAGTAAAATCAGGCTCAGCAGGACGTAAAAGCTGAGTGCGGTTTGCTGCAAAAAACTCGGTAGTGAGGCGTCATCGCTAGAGCGTACAGTGATATAGACCATCAGCATAGAAAACAGGCTGACGATAAAGCGATAGCTGCTATAGATCAAACCCAATCTACGCAGCTGCGGCACCGGCAAAGTATCATCGCGCTGCAAATAATCCATAATAGCGGCTATAAGGCTAGTAGCAGATTTCTCATGCTGCTCATCTTGCTTGGATTTTAACGATTGCACAGGCTTTAGAGGTTTCATAGGCTTTAAAGTTTTCACTGGCTCTAAAGCCTTTTAAGTTAAACATAATAGAAGGGGAGTTGCTTACTAGACTTAGCAATTTACGCTTAGCAATTTATGCTTAGTAACTTACGGTTGAATAAGACCATGACGAATGGCCAGATGGGTCAATTTCACATCGCTATCGACACCGACTTTTTCATAAATACGATAACGATAAGTATTGATGGTTTTAACACTGACAAATAACTGATCAGCGATTTGCTGCGGACTTTGGCAATTGACCACCATCATGGCGACTTGTTTTTCGCGGTCACTTAATAAGTCAAAAGGCGATTTGGCATTATCAGATAAAAGTACGTCCGCCAATTGTTCGGCGACGTCTTGGCTAAAGTAGCGCCCACCTTGATAGATTTTTTTGACCGCACGTATCATCTCATCGAGCGGCGTACCTTTGGTAATATAACCATTAACGCCCGCTTTGATAAGCATGGAAGGATAAGGCTGCGCTGACATACTGCTGACGGCCAATATCTTGATACCCATATCTAGCTGAACCAAGCGTTTGGTTGCTTCAAGACCACCAATATTGGGCATATTGACATCCAGTAATATCACATCGGGGCGTAGCTGTTTTGCCATTTTAATCGCCATATCGCCGCTATCTGCTTCGCCTACGACTTCGATATCAGCACTATCTGCCAACATACGGCTAATGCCCATTCGCACCAAATCATGATCATCTACTACTAATACTCGAATCATAGTTGTACTCTTTTCTATCTGTCAAAATAAAGGGTGCACAGCTAATGTTAAGCTGTTTAGCGTGTCTTATTTTTGGGTGCTTTATTGTATTGCTTTATTGAAATACTCTAAAAAATTGCTACCATAAATTTATCAATTAACAAAGACCATCATATTAAGCGTCATAGTTTAATATTAACCTTGCAATTAAGAGGTTATAGGCTTAAATGTAATGCTATATTGCGCCAGTGTTAATAAGTATTGCTGTAATATAAAGTAAATGTAGTAAAGTTTGAACGTGGCTAAAAAATGACATCTAATTGATTTAGTAGATTAAACTTAAATGCAAACCATGATACACTAAAAATACAAAAACTCTATGTGAGTATCTACAAACACATCCATAAACGCTACGTACGTGGTTGCTGTTAGTGAGTATGTAACTGACTCCCTAACTAATGGCAGCGCGGCAGCAGGAGGCATAATGAAGCAACTACCATTAACCAAACAGCAATTAATCGCTGCTATGATTTCATTGAGTTTGGGCAGTGTTGCACAAGCCGCACTTACAATTAATGGTGGTTCTAGCTCAGAGTCTAGCGCTCGCGTGAGCTGGGGCGGTGCTGATAGCCTGTCCGAAGCTCGCAGCATCATGTATAAAGCCAATAATAGTAATAGCGGCTCGGCGATTAAAAAAGTAGATAACGGTCATGGTACCACCAATATTACCAATACCCGTACGTTTGGTAGTAGTAATAACAGCTTTAACAATACGACTAATGCCAACAGCTATAACACCACCTACCGTGGCAGTTTTGGCAGTAGTAGTATGATTCCAATCAGCACCGATTCGCGCAGTGTTGCGGTCATCGATGCTGAAACAGGCGAATCTATCTACGAAAAAGACGCTGATATTGCCCGTCCAATGGCCAGTATCACCAAAGTTATGACGGCGATGGTAGTGTTAGATGCCGGTCTTGACATGCGTGAAGAGCTCACACTTGACCCCGAAGACTTTGTCGGTCCTAAACGCGCCAGCTCAAACCTGAAGTCAGGCGACCGTTTAAACCGTGCTGAGATGTTATTGATGGCATTGATGAAATCAGAAAACCCAGCAGCAAAAAGTCTAGCGCGTAATTATCCAGGTGGTTATAGCGCCTTTATTCGTGCGATGAATCGCAAAGCGCAAGACTTGGGTATGACCACTGCGTTCTTCGGTGATCCAACCGGTCTTGATAAGCGTAACGTAGCTTCATCAAATGATTTAGTCAAAATGGTGCGTGCTGCTGGTAACTACGATGTCATTCGTCGTTTTTCTACCACCAAAAGCTACGACTTTTATGTCTCTAACTTCTCAAGTGGCAACCGTACTTATAAAGCCAATAACACAAGCAGCTTAGTACGTGATGGTAGCTATCCTATTGGTATCTCAAAAACAGGCTTTATCAATGAAGCTGGTCGTTGCGTCGTGATGGAAACACGCGTTAATAATCGTCCTGCGATTATTGTGATTTTAGGCGCGAACAGCTCAGCGACGCGTTGGGGTGATGCCAAAAACATTCTAAACAGTTTAGCGACTCGCCGTACAGTGTAGGCTTGCTGTTTTAATGTTTATAAAAAGGCTGTTATGCGATATAACAGCCTTTTTATTGTGTTGAATTTAGGATGCGCTTTAGGAAAACTATATGACTCAAGCATTGACTGTTACGCGAGCTCCCAAACTATACTTACTTACCAATGACGACGAGTTCCCAGTTTTATATGCCAAGCTAGAAGCAGCATTCGCGACAGGGTTGATAGCGCTCTTACAAATCCGCCGTAAAAAGACTTTAAAGCTGCCTGATGGCGCCGCAAAACTCTATGATGAAGCGGTGCAAATAGTCCGTTTGGCAAAGACCTATGATGTTCCGGTGGTCATCAATGATGATATAAAACTTGCTGAAAAACTGGGTGTTGGTGTGCATTTGGGTCAGCAAGATGGCGATATTAATGATGCCAAACGTCAACTTGCGCCTAAACAGACTATTGGTCGTACTTGTCATGGTGATGTGGATTTAGTCAAAGAAGCCAAAAAAGAGGGTGCAAGCTATGCGGCGATGGGGGCAGTTTTTGCCTCAAACACCAAGCCCAATGCCAATATCATCTCACGCCAGCAGCTTATTGATGGCTGTCAGCAAGGGATCAATATGTGTGTGATTGGTGGGTTGAGCGCAGAAAATATCGTTGAGCTGGCAGGTTTGCCGATTGCTTATGTGGCAGTCGTTGGAGATATTATGGACTTACCCATGCAGCAAATCGCTGCGCGTTGTCAGCAGTGGCAGCAGGCGCTCGATACTTGGTGTGCGCCTGCGGTATAAGCGGTATAAACGGTTGATTTAGAGATAACAATGAAGTATCACTCAGCGTGTTCCATACAAAGGGTCGCATAAGGTAACGCCTGCAAGCGTTGCTCTTCAATTTTCTCACCACATACTTCACATTCACCGTAAGTGCCGTTTTCAATACGGCTTAGGGCGTTTTCAACATAGACTAAACTTTGACGTGCTTCGCCCATTAAATTTGTGCGCATGTCATTTTGACGATAAGAGATGGCTTGATCTTCCCAATGTTCATTGAGGTCATCTTGCGGGTTTTGGATATGATCCTCGATTTTATCGATACGAGTCTCATATTCTTCTTTGAGTTTTAATAATTCTTGTTTGGCAGCTTTAAGGTCGATACTCATTGGGCTCTCCTAATGGGATGTTTTTATTGTTGGCATTATTTATGATTACTAACTGTTTTATGATAAACAGCCTAACGATTGAGTACCACCACGAAATGTTACTGATTTTTATTGAAATTTCGCCTATTTTTTTATTGTCTAAGCTTACTGGGCAAAATTTATCGCAGGTTCTTTACGAGCATCTGCTAGAAAACTGCTAGAATACACCGCCGCAAATTCTTGTTGGGCTGTTTTTACAAAATCATAAGCAACAACAGCCTAAAAACAGCCGATTAGATAATTTCAATAATACTTTTTAGTAATGAATAAAAGCCACACGGTAGATTAACCATAGATGATGCATAGGAGCAGGTAATGAATTTTTTGCGTATGAGTGAGCTAAGCTTAACGGATAAAGTGGTATTGATTCGTGAAGACTTAAATGTGCCTATTAAAGACGGCAAAGTCAGCAGTGATGCTCGCCTGCAAGCCAGTTTGCCTACCATCAAAATGGCGCTAGAAAAAGGCGCTGCGGTGATTGTGTGCTCACATCTCGGTCGTCCGACTGAAGGCAGCCCCGAAGCCATATATTCGCTAGCACCAGTCGCTGATTATCTGAGCGATAAATTAGCCACACAACTATCAAAGCCAGTCAGTTTAAACACTGACTATTTGATTAAAGGCGTGGTAATCAACGCCGGTGAAGTCGTATTGCTAGAAAACGTGCGCTTTAATAAAGGCGAGAAGAAAAACGATGCAGATTTGGCGCAGAAATACGCTGACTTATGCGATGTATTCGTGATGGATGCATTTGGCACCGCTCACCGTGCGCAGGCATCGACAGAAGGCGTTACTCAAGCCATGCACCAAGCAGGCAAAGTAGCTTGCGCCGGACCTTTATTGGCAGCAGAGCTTGATGCGTTGAGCTTAGCGCTTGAAACACCAGCACAGCCGATGCTCGCAATCGTTGGTGGCTCGAAAGTATCGACTAAGCTTGAAGTACTGCATAGCTTGGCTGAAGTATGCTCACAGATTATCGTCGGTGGCGGTATTGCTAACACTTTCCTAGCAGCCCAAGGTCATAGCGTTGGTGCTTCTTTATATGAGGCGGACTTGGTGGAAACTGCTCGTGACATCATGAGTAAAACTGAGATTTTATTACCTGAGTATGTGGTCGTTGCTGATAAAAACGACATCAACTTTGATGACTTTACCGGCTCATTACAACAAGCTGCTGCGACTATCAAATCTGTCGATGCGATTGGCGACAATGATATGATCTTAGACATCGCGCCGGCAAGTGCTAAGCAATTGGCTGATGCTATCATCAAGGCAAAAACCATCTTATGGAATGGTCCGGTCGGCGTTTTTGAGGTCGATGCTTTCGGTCAGGGCACCCAAATCGTAGCAAATGCCGTTAAAAACAGTCAAGGTTTCTCGATTGCTGGTGGCGGCGATACTTTAGCGGCAATTGATAAATATCAAGTGGCTGATGGTGTTAGCTATATGTCAACAGGCGGCGGCGCATTCCTAGAATTTGTAGAAGGTAAAGTGTTACCTGCTGTCGCCGCCTTACAAATTAGCGAGTAAGCGCTTAACGATACTTCAGCAGTTGAGTAACAGTAGACGTACAACTTATCGTGAGCATCTAGGTTAGGCTATAAAAATAATAAGGTGCCCGCCATGTTTAGCTTTCAATCGATGCTTAAACTGTCAATATGAAAGCAATAAGTAGAAGTGGTCACTGATTATTATTAAGTGGTAATTATTTGTTTCTATACTGAAAATTATTATTGCATGTCTAATTTGCACTCTATAAAATAGCGCAAATCATGTATTTGGCATGCTTTATTTACGAGAGGTTTATTATGTTAAAACGTCATTTATTACTTGCTAGCGTACTTGCTGGTACTTTTGCAATCACTGCATGTAGCCAAGAAACACAAGATAAAACGGCAGCTGCTGCTGATTCTGCTGCTGAAGATACTGCTGCTAACGCTGATGCTGCCGCTGCTGAAACAGAAGCCGCTGCTGCTGAAGCTGAAGTTGCTGCCCAAAATGCGGGTGCTGAAGTTGCCGAAAGCGCTGAAACTGCCGGTGCTGCTGCGACTGATGCACTAGCAAATACTGGCGAAGCGGTTGTGGTAGGCGCAAATGAAGCCGTATCCGCTACTGCTGGTGTGGTTGCCGATGGCGCAGCTGCTGTTGAAGATAAAGCTAGTGAAAATGCAGTAGAAGCAGAGCAACAGTACTAATTAGTAGTTTTAATTTTAAGCATTGGTTATAAGTACTAATTACTTTATAAGCCCTCAAAATATTTAAAAAGCTTTGGTAATAGCCAAGGCTTTTTTGTATGTAAAATATAGTCATCCTTGTTAGAGCGTTTCCTTAATCCGGAATAGATTGCACTTTACTTACTAGCTGTTTAGTCAATGAATCAACCAATTAAGCGAGCAGGAACGAGCGGATAAGAAATAGTCAGCTAATTACTACGAAGCAGCGGCAATTTTTGCTATAATCACGGCGTAATAATGACGAGCAAGAAACAGTGTTTTTTGTTGGCTTATAATGGATTATCCATTGCAAAGCTAAGTTGCAGTGCAAATATGGCAGCGTCGTATTGTTAAAAATGATGTCTTAATATCACCTTCAAAATACTATTTTTAGAATATAATCAGAGAGCGTCTTATGGCTTTAATATCGTTACGTCAACTTCTAGATCACGCCGCCGAGCACAGCTACGGTGTTCCTGCTTATAATGTCAATAATTTAGAGCAGATGCGTGCAATCATGATGGCGGCCGACGCCTGTGACTCTCCTGTTATCGTACAAGCCAGTGCTGGTGCACGTAGTTACGCAGGCTCTGCGTTTTTGCGCCATCTGATTATTGCTGCAATTGAAGAATGGCCGCATATTCCAGTCGTAATGCATCAAGACCATGGTATGTCGCCAGCGATTTGTCAGCGTTCAATCCAGCTTGGTTTTTCATCAGTGATGATGGATGGCTCGCTCGGTGAAGACGGTAAAACGCCGATGGATTATGATTATAACGCTAGCGTGACTCGCGAAGTGGTCAAGATGGCGCACGCGTGCGGTGTCTCTGTCGAAGGCGAAATCGGTTGCTTGGGCAGCCTTGAAACGGGTATGGCGGGCGAAGAAGACGGCTCTGGTGCAGAAGGTATATTAGATCACGAGCAGCTATTGACCAGCGCTGATGAAGCCGAGCAGTTTGTTAAAGACACTAATGTAGATGCCCTAGCCATTGCGATCGGTACCAGTCATGGTGCGTATAAATTCACGCGTCCACCAACAGGCGACATCCTATCCATTGAGCGCGTCAAAGAGATTCATGCGCGTATTCCGAATACGCATTTGGTCATGCATGGCTCATCATCAGTGCCGCAAGAGTGGCTAAAAGTGATCAATGAAAATGGCGGTGATATCGGTGAGACTTATGGTGTACCGGTTGAGCAAATCGTTGAAGCGATTAAGCATGGTGTACGTAAGGTAAATATTGATACCGATTTACGTTTAGCATCGACGGGCGCAATCCGTAAATTCCTTGCAGAAAACCCAAGCGAATTTGATCCACGTAAATACTTTAAAGCTTCTATGGTAGCAATGTCAGATATCTGTACCAATCGCTTTGAAGCCTTTGGTTCTGCTGGTCAAGCACATAAGATTCGCCCTATTAGCCTTGAAGGTATGGTCGATTTTTATAAATAAGTCTTGCCAAGAGGGCATGGTGATTTATCCATAGCAGCGCGGCTTATTTTTAGCGCAGCTTCTATATTTAAGCTTTGTATTTATTTACTGTACGTAGGTTCTATAAAAGGTGGTGAATGATGATTGGGTTGATTAACGGACAGGTGCAGTATTTGATGGCACCGACTGCCTGTGTCATGACCACCTCTGGTGTCGGCTATGATATAGAGCTACCGCTACCGTCATTTTGCCAGTTGCGTCTCAACGAGCAGGCGAGCATTTGGACGCATTTTCATGTGCGTGAAGATGCGCAGCTGCTCTATGGCTTTATCGATCGTAAAGAGCGTGATGTCTTTCGCCAGTTGATTAAGATTAATGGCGTTGGCGCAAAAATGGCACTGGCTATGCTGTCTGCGATGTCAGCTGCTGAGCTAAAGATGCATGTCGAGCAAGAATCTGAAACTGCATTAACGCGTATCCCAGGCATTGGTAAAAAAACGGCGCAGCGTTTATTGATTGAGCTAAAAGACAAGCTGAAAAATATCGAGGTTGATAACAGTAATTTAGAATTTGCGATTCAGCCTGCGCCCGTTTCAGCGGAAGGCAGTATCATCGCTGAAGTAGAAGGCGCACTGATTAGTTTGGGCTATAAAGAAAGAGAAGCGCAGCAAGCGATTAAAGCGGCTAAAATTGACGGCGAAATATTTACAGATACACAAAGCTTATTAAAGGCGACGCTGCAGCAGTTTCAAAGTTTTAAATAGCGCTATTTTTTATGTATAAACTGAGAAGGAAATAAGCGACATTAGATGTCGCTTATTTTCGTTTTAGCAAGTGCTTAATAAGGTTTTGCATGACTTATGCATAGCGTTTGGTTATGCTGTTTATTAACTAGTCTTTTGAAAATAATGATTTAAATAAAATGATAAAACCTATGATGCAAGATCGTTTGATTAATCCGTTAGAAGGGGCAGGTGATGCGCCTGATTCCAATATTCGACCGGCACTATTGGCGGAATATATTGGTCAGCCGGTGGTACGTGAGCAGATGGAAGTGTTCATTAGCGCTGCCAGAGGCCGTAACGAGCCGTTGGATCATACACTTATCTTTGGTCCACCGGGCTTAGGTAAGACAACACTTGCCAATATTATTGCTCGTGAAATGGGTGGTAATCTACGTTCTACCTCAGGGCCAGTGCTTGAGCGCCCAGGTGATTTAGCAGCGATGTTGACCAATTTAGAAGAAGGTGATGTGTTATTTATCGATGAGATTCATCGCTTGAGTTCGGTTATTGAAGAGATACTGTATCCAGCGATGGAAGATTTTCAATTGGATATCATGATTGGAGAAGGTCCTGCTGCGCGTTCTATCAAGCTTGATTTGCCGCCGTTTACTTTGGTTGCCGCAACGACAAGAGCAGGGCTGCTGACCTCACCACTGCGGGATCGTTTTGGTATCGTGCAGCGCTTAGAGTTTTATAATATCGCTGATTTGACTACCATTGTTAGCCGTGCGGCTCGTTTGATGCGGGTGCCAATGAGTGAAGATGGCGCGGTAGAGATTGCTCGCCGTGCACGTGGGACACCAAGGATTGCCAATCGTTTATTACGCCGTGTCCGAGATTATGCCCAAGTGAGAGGCGACGGTAGTATCAATGGCGCGATAGCCGGTAGTGCGCTCGATATGCTCGCCGTTGATAGACGTGGTCTTGATCATTTAGACAGACGTTATATCGAGATATTACAGGAGCGTTTTGATGGCGGCCCAGCTGGCGTTGAAGCAGTAGCGGCGGCAATGGCTGAGGATCGTGGGACGCTTGAAGATGTGATTGAGCCATACTTGATTCAGCAAGGTTATGTACTGCGGACTGCACGCGGTCGGGTATTGACGCAGATGGCGATTGATCAGATGTTATAGTTCGAAAACTAAAAATTTTAAATATGAAAAAAGCGCCTACTTTTAATCTCGAATTAAAAGTAGGTGCTTTTTTATACTTATTTTTGTAAGCTTATTAAGTAGTAGTTAAAGTCTCAGGCCATATTTTCCCTGGATTTAAAATATTCTTAGGATCAAGCGCTGACTTAATCGCTTGCATCAGCACTAATGCATTACCATGCTCTTGTTGCATATATTTCTGTTTGCCTTGTCCAATACCATGCTCACCGGTACAGGTGCCATCCATCTCAATTGCACGCGATGCAAGGCGGCTGATAATACCGTTGGCGGTGGCGACTTCTTCAGGGTTATCGGTATCGACCAATAATAAAACATGAAAGTTACCATCACCTACGTGACCGACGATAGGTCCAATCATGCCAGACGCTTCGATATCTTTTGCCGTTGCACTGACACATTCTGCTAATCGTGAAATGGGCACGCAAGCATCTGTAGATAGGGCGCTAGCCTCAGGCCGCAATGCAGAGCTGGCATGGTAAGCGTTATGCCGCGCTTGCCACAAGCGTTTACGTTCGGCTTCATTGGTATCCCAAGCAAAATCCGTACCGCCGAATTCCTCGATGATATCAGTAAAGATTTGCGCTTGTTCAGCGACGCTGGCTTCTGTGCCATGGAACTCTACAAATAGCGTAGGCGTTTCAGTTAAATCAAGATTAGCGTATTGATTACAGGCTTTGATTTGCATCGCATCGAGCAGCTCAATGCGGGCAATTGGCAAGCACATTTGAATAGTCAACATCACCGCTTGACAAGCATCTTCAATCGTTGGGAAGTGGCAAATACCGCTCCCTATACACTCGCTGATACCGAATAATTTAAGCGTAACTTCGGTGACAATACCAAGCGTGCCTTCTGAGCCTATCATCAATCGCGTCAAATCATAACCAGCGGCAGACTTTTTGGCACGCGTACCGGTGCGGACAATATCACCACTCGCGGTCACCACTTCAAGTGCAAGTACCACATCTTTCATGGTGCCATAGCGTACGGCGTTGGTACCTGAAGCACGGGTCGCTACCATGCCGCCGATACTGGCATTGGCACCGGGGTCTATCGGAAAGAACAATCCGGTATCACGCAAATAATGATTGAGCTGCTCACGTGTGACGCCAGGTTGTACGGTAACCGTCAGGTCTTCATTATTAACCTGTAATATCGCATCCATGGCATGCATATCGATACATAATCCGCCATAGGGCGCGTTTAACTGACCTTCTAAGGATGAGCCAATACCAAAGGCAATCACTGGCATTTGATACTGATTGCAAATCTCAACCGCAGCAGCAACCTCGTGTTTATCCTGTACCGTCAATACCGCATCGGGTGGCTGATTGGCAAGCCACGTCATGGTATGACCATGCTGTTCACGTATTGTTGTATTGGTGCTCAGTTGTTTGCCAAAGCGTGTTTGCAAAGCAGAAATAGCCTCACTATTATCTGGTTTTACTGAACCATGAAGCTGAGAGGGTGATATAGATGATATGGTCGACATAGATAAATTCTCCATATAGGACGTATATTAACTGAGTAAACTAAATGCTAAATAAGATAAAAAGTTAAGCTCTAATTCATTTTTATTATCGTAAAGGACAATAAAAATGAATTAGAGCTTATTAAATAAAAGCTTTACTTTTATAACTATTAACGAGTATTCATTGCCATTAAAAAATCAGTAATCTAAGTTAAAACCCGCCAAATAACGACAACAATAGCTAACAGATAAAAGATAGGCGCAAACCAACCAATTTGCGTGGCAATAGCAATAAACATAGCAAAGCCTGAAAGTGCTAGCCAATCACGGCGACGGTCATTGAGCATGTCGGCGCGAATTTGTTGGATCTCTCGTAGCTGACTGTCTTGGCGTGAGCCTTGTGAGGCAAGGCTTTGTAGACCTTGATCTAGCAGCTTAGGAATATCAGTCGTCGATAATAGAATCTCTGGCAACTGCTGACGCAGGTGTTGCAAATTACGCATCGGATCGAGCTGCTCTTTAATCCAGCTACTTAAAATAGGCTTAGCCAGTGACCAAATATCAAGATCAGGGTATAGGTCGCGACCCAGTCCTTCAACATGTACCAAGGTTTTGAGTAGCAGCATTAACTGTGGCGGAATGCTCATATGATGGCGGCGCGCGATATCTAAAATCTGCATCAGGACACCAGCAAAGTCAATATCATTAATAGACTTTTGTAGCATTGGACCGACAGTACGTTTCATATCACGCATTAAAGCATGCTTATCGGTATTGGGTGGTATCCAACCTGCTCGGCTGACGATATCAACCATCGCCGTGAAGTTATTATTCATCACCGCCAACAGCATACGCGCGACGATAAGCTGGTCGTCTTTAGATAGCGTACCCATAATGGCACAATCAAGGCCGATATAGCGCGGCTCATGACCTAAGTTAACCGCTGCCATATCTGCAGTGAGTGTTTTAACCGGCGGCGTTTCTACAAATACGTTACCCGGATGCATATCAGCATGAAAAAAGTTATCACGAAATACTTGGGTAAAAAATATCGTTAGGCCTTTTTCTGCTAGTGCCGCACGGTTATAACCCAGCTGATCAAAAACCTCAACCTGCGAGATAGGTACGCCTTGAATACGCTCCATCACCATGACATTTTTAGCAGCGTCATAAACTTCAGGCACATACATCAATGCTGAACCTAAAAAGTTATTGCGCATCTGCGTGGTATTGTCTGCTTCTAACGTCAAGTCCAATTCATTAAGCATCACTTGGCGATAATCTTCGACAATATCGATAATATGGATGGCTCGCGCCGCTTCGATACGTGCCGATGCCCAATTGGCAAGCTCACGCAGTAGTTCAAAATCTGCGACGATGGTGGTGCGTATGTCAGGTCGAACCACCTTTACCACTACCTCACGCCCATCGTGAAGAGCCGCTGTATGCACTTGAGCGATGGAAGCTGCTGCTAACGGCTTAACGTCAAAGCGGGCAAATAGCGTTGCGATAGATTGACCAAGACCATATTTTGAATCTTGGATTTGAGCAATGGCAACGTCAGAATCGAAAGGTTTGACTTTGTCTTGTAGTTGCACCAATTGCTCGATAATCTCAGGCGGCACTAAATCGCGGCGCGTCGAAAGCAATTGCCCCAGCTTTAAGAACAGCGTGCCCATATCTTCAAGCGCATACTTAATCGCATTGGGTTGATGTTTTTTACCCCACGCTGCCGGATGCAAACGGATTAAACGCGCTAAAGGTTGTAGCTGCGGCGCTTCTTCGACAGACAGATGAGTATCAATGCGATAAGCGGCGGCAATACGCCAAAGTTCAAGTAAACGGGCGCGATGGGATAGTAGCATGGGATATAGGTACTCTAAAAATTCGAAAATAGGCTAGATGTTTTGTTTTTTTATATCAGTATGTGTTTATAGAAAGTATTTAAACAATCATAGCATCTACTTATTATTATCTATTATTGGTTAAACGTGCTTGCTCATCTTTGATAGCAGCAAGCTTGGCTTCTTCACGCTCAACGTCAGCGCGCAATTTTAACAGTTGCTGTTTAAGGTCGTTGACTTCCGCGGCTTCCATCGGGTCAGGAGCAACATTACCTACCACATCGTTTGCCCAGTCGCTGACATCATTAAAGGCACGTTTGGCGCTATGACGCCAGCTGCCTTTTAACTGCGATATGAGCAAATGCAGTTGGCTAGCCATCGGCTTACCAATAAAGGGCTCAAGCTGTCCAGCGACATCAGGGTCAAAACCTGCCACCAGCTGCTTAAGCTGCATCAGTACTTTGTAATCACCAGCAATAGGTAGGTTGCCTTCTGTGCCACGCATAAGGTTGAGCAGCTGCGCTGGATTATCAACGGTAATAATACAATCTGGACGACTATGACCAAGACGCGCACGCTCTAGGCTGGCCTGTTGGCGCTCATTCATATTACCGCTTTGCTCAAACACACTCTCAGTCATGACCGGCTCAAAGCGCAAACGCTCATCGGTAAATAAGATGTCCAAATTCACCTCAGGCATGCCCATATTTAAACGCAGCACTTTACCCGCAAGCGGTGCCAGACCAGCTTTGGTAATCTCATCGCTCGCAATGGCGATATTAATCAGCTTTTCGGCACCCGCCAAAAGTAATACAGTCAGCATAAGGCTCTCGCATGTTTGGTTAAGCGCCATAAGCGTGGCGCATATCTCAATATTGGCTGTTACGACGATTATCAAACGTCTATCTAATGACAGACGTTTTTATATTATCAATAAGCTTTTATAATTAGTTTTTATCACTAGACATTAAGCATAAATAAGCTTGTTTACGCTTTAAAACCGCGATGGACAGCGACAATGCCAGCCGTCAGGTTATGATAATCGCAATTTTCAAAGCCTGCTTGCTGCATCATCTGCTTTAACGTCTGCTGATCAGGATGCATACGAATCGATTCAGCTAAATATTTATAGCTTTCCGAATCGTTAGCAACCAGCTTACCCATCATCGGTAGCGCTGTGAATGAATACAAGTCATATGCTTTAGACAAAGGCTCAAACACAGGTTTTGAAAACTCTAAAATCAATAAACGACCACCTGGTTTAAGCACACGATACATAGATTTTAGAGCAGCATCTTTGTCCGTGACATTACGCAGACCAAAGCTGATGGTTAGCAGATCAAAGCTATTATCATCAAATGGCGCTAAGGTTTCAGCGTTTGCTAAGACGAAATCGACGTTGTTACAGCCAGCATTAATCAAGCGCTCACGACCAACTTCTAACATCGCCGCATTGATATCAGATAACACGACTTTACCGTTGCGACCAACTTCACGGCTGAACACTTTGGCCAAATCACCCGTACCACCAGCGATATCAAGCACATGCTGACCGGCGCGTACACCCGATAAGCTAATCGCATAACGCTTCCATAAACGATGAATACCAAATGACATTAAGTCATTCATGATGTCATATTTTTTGGCAACTGAGGTAAAGACATCAGCAACGCGCGCTTGCTTTTCAGCTTTATTGACCGTTTGATAACCAAAATGCGTTTGCTCATTACCGTCGGTATCAGGCGTATGTGGATTATTGATGTCATCACGTTGGTTAAAAAGCGTTTGTTTAGCAGTTTGTGCTTGCGTAGGAGCGTTGTTTGCGCTGTTGTTTAAAGTGTTGTTAGCGTTGGTTGTGTGGTTTGGCATAGTCGTTTGTTGACCTTGTGGGGTTCCGGTTGGTAAATCTTGCACTTGCGTAAAGTCATTATTTTTGCTGTTATCGACTGCGGCATTTTCATTAAGCGTTGTATTAGAAACAAGGCTTTGACGCGCTTTTACCTGCTCAGTGATATTTTGATTATTGGTAATACTGTCTTTGACCAATTTATCTTGCAGGTGACCATGAGAAGTAGCATCAGTTGCAGCATTGTTATTTGAATGATCAGTCATACAATTATCCTATTATTTTTTTTTATGATGGCATATATAAGCGCTGTTTAATCATTGTTGAATAAAGATACAGCGCCATTGGCCACGTGTATTATTGAACCTATCATACACCAAACGTTGCTGGCTTACCGCCATTATCCGTGTTGTGAACTTCGTCAATAATCTCAAGCTCACGCTCACAAAACGGTTCGATAAAGCTGCTGACACTTTTTAGCGGTTTCATGGCTTTAAAGCCTGCATCAATAAAGTCGTAAAGCGGTTGGAAGTTATAGCGATACGCAGCGCCTTTCGCCATTGCAAAAGCTTTTTTGAGCATAAAGGAGTTCAGGTCTTTATCGGTACGATAGCAGACTTCTTTTAGGTTGTTGATTTGCACGCGGCGCTCATCTGCCTCATCGACAGCGCGATAAGCGGCAAGCATATTCTCTTCATTAACCGCCAAGTCTTGAGCAAGCAGCCACTTGGCCAAATGTAAATCAAGCTCAATGGCCAAGATAGAGGCTTGAATGCCCATACTACCGGCTTCTAAAGAAGACTCTTTGGCAAGGCGCTCAAGTTTTTTGGCTTTAGGAAGGATGCGTCCTAATTGCTCTGCCAATACTTTAAATTCATCACCACCATACAGCTGCGTTAAGAAATAATCTGCCATTAACTGGTTTTTTGGTTGTTCAAATAGCGCGCTGTGCGTACGTTTGATACGCGCTTGTTGCCATGATTGTACTTCTTTTAGCTTAGTGTTTAGGGCGGCATTTTCATGATGTGGCAGCGCCCAAAAACGGTTTAAGTGCTGTTGTAAATTGGCTAACGCAGTCATGGCAGGTAGTCCTATAAAAAGTAAAAATAACAATCAAACTGATGATAAAAGGGGTGAGACGGTACTAAGTCTTATACTTATTGGCAGCTATTAAAGCATGCTTGCAAGATTTTGTTCACCTTAAAAGAAAATAACGCAGAATACAAATGCCAAACTGTTACATAGCAGGGTTATTTACTGAATTTACTCAATGCTATGATTAACTAAAATGGTGACTTTAAGGCCTGTGATAAGTGTTGTAATCAATGTTATAAAAACAAATCATTTATAACATAGCAATCCAAAGAAAATCATTCATAAAGAATATCCATAAAAACTGTATAGCAATGCATAAAACATTATCTAATAATAATAGAGCGAGTATGGACATGAGCAAAAAAAATGATACTACTGAAGACCAAGCACCACAAGCCGTGAGTGACCAATTTAGTAAGCAAGTCATCGAACAACGCTTAACACCCAATCCGTTGAATCTCTTTTCTATGGATAAAGACACGTTGCGATTGGCATTGGTTACCGCGCAGTTTGCTCTGCGCGCCACGCGGCAACAGACACCACCTACTATTAATAAACCAACGGGACTATTGGTGCTGGTCAACGGTATGGAGCAAGCAGGCAAGGGCACAGCCGTTACGCAGCTGCGGCAATGGGTGGATCCGCGTTTACTTAAGGTTGAGGCAACCATTGGTGATTGCCCCTTAGAGCATCAGCCGATTTGGCAGACGCATACCAAGGCGCTGCCACGTCATGGCGATGTGATGGTTTATTTTGGTAACTGGTATGCTGATTTACTTTATAACGTCATGCGTATGGCAACGCTAGATAATGAAGGTGATGAACATAAAGAAAGCAGCGATAAAAATACTAAGAAGCTGAAAAATAAAGCGTTGCCTATTGCCCAATGGCAAGACTATTTAAAAAAAGAGCTGACTAAGTTACAAGCATTTGAACAAGACCTTGCTGCTAACCAAACCAAACTGCTCAAATGCTGGTTTCATGTCGATATTGAAACTTTGCAGGCGCGACTTAATGACGATAAAGCGGATCCAGAATTTTTATATCAAATTGATTGGAAAAGCAAAAAGGTCGTCGAAACTTTTAATGAGGTGGCAACGGCGCTATTACGCCAGCAGGAAGATTGGATTATCATCGATGGTGATGACAAATCACAAGCAGCCATGCATTTTTGTCATCAAGTTTTGCAAGCAATGCAAACAGCGCTAGCAAGCAGTCGCACAGAGGAAGGCGAACAGGTAGAAAATCTTAAAACGTTTGACCCAGTAAAAGTCCCTAAAACTTTGATAAATATTGACGATGCAGAAATAGATAAGTCCGAGTACCATGAAGCGCTTGCCGATAAGCAAGCGCGCCTTGCTGAGTTGCTGCGTGCGCGCAAGGGTCGGCATGTGGTCTTTGCCTTTGAGGGCATGGATGCGGCTGGCAAGGGCGGCGCTATTAAAAGGTTGGTGGCGCCGCTCGACCCACGCGAGTATCAAATTTATAATATCGGCGCGCCAATGCTCTACGAGTTACAACACCCTTACCTATGGCGATTTTGGACCAAACTGCCCAATGAGCAAACGGATCGTATCAGCCGTATCGCTATCTTTGACCGTACTTGGTATGGGCGTGTATTGGTCGAACGTATTGAGGGCTTTGCTACCGATGAAGAATGGCAGCGTGCTTATGATGAAATCAATCGCTTCGAGACAGATTTGGTAGCGGCTGGGACGATAGTTATCAAATACTGGCTTGCCATCGATAAGAAGGAGCAGCTTAAGCGCTTTGAGGCGCGAGAAGAGACGCCGCATAAGCAATTTAAATTGACCGATGATGATTGGCGCAATCGTGATAACTGGTCAGATTATGTACAATCGGCAGCTGATATGCTGGCACGTACCGACACAGAAGACGCTCCTTGGTGTGTCATTGCCACCAATGAAAAGCGGCAGGCGCGTTTGGAGGTGTTGGATCATGCAATTGAGCAGCTGTCTTTGGCACTGTCTGATAACTGATTAAAATTTTTGAGAATTGATGGTATTTTAGCTTAGTCAAATTATAAAATATGACAACAATTTTTCACTAAATCGATGAGTTTTATAGCGCTTACATTTGCAGTTACAAATCTCGCAATATCATCATGCATTGTGCGCTTATATTTAATATAATAGGCGCGTAAAGTTTCCTGCTGACCACTAAAATAAGTTAGCAGCACAGAGTGCTTTGATTTTTTATACCGTTATCAGTAGCGACATTTATCAGTACCAACATTGTTATCATAAAACATTTAAGCCGCAAGATGCTGTAATCAGACGATTTGGCAATACCACTTGCGGCTTTGTGGCATGTTGAGTGATGTGTTTTACCTTACTGCCTTCAAGTAACATCGAACGTAATAATAAAGCACGAGCGTTAGGGTAATAACTTAAAACAGTAATAAGAAAGTCCGTTATTCAAAAATTACGTTGCGCGATTATATAAGCTGTCTATCAGTTGGATGATAAAATAAACATTATCCATAGCAGCGTAACGTTTTCAATCTCATATAATTTCAATCAGCTTACGCAGGACGTATCAACGTATGGGTATTAGCAGCAGTTCTACAGGGTCAACCAAATCAGTAGGCTCTATGAGAATTAATCTATTTTTTGCCATTTTACTGATTGCGATGACCAGCTACTTTTTGTGGTGGGGTCTAGACTACACAATGCGTCAACAGACGACGCTATTTATTGTAGCAACCGCTTTTGGTGTCTTTATGGCATTCAATATCGGTGGTAACGATGTCGCTAACTCCTTTGGCACCTCGGTGGGAGCAGGGACATTAACTATCCCTCAAGCGTTGGGTATCGCGGCGATATTTGAAGTATCAGGAGCGGTGCTGGCAGGCGGTGAGGTGACGGATACCATCCGGAGCGGTATTGTCGATCTAGATGGTTTATCAGTAACGCCCAACCAGTTTATTTATGTCATGCTCTCAGCGCTTATCGCTGCTGCATTTTGGTTGTTGTTTGCGACCAAAAAAGGTTTGCCGGTTTCGACCACTCACGCCATTATCGGCGGCGTTGTTGGTAGCTCCATTGTATTGGGTATCACTTTAGGTGGCACCGAAATGGCACTCTCTACTGTGAATTGGGGAACCATTGGAACAATTGCTATCTCTTGGGTACTTTCACCGTTATTAGGCGGCTTACTGTCCTACCTGTTATATGGACAAATTAAGAAAAATATCATTGAATATAATGATAGAACAGAAGCGTATATTGCTACCCTTAAAGGCGATAAAAAAACCTTAAAGCAAAATCACAAAGAGTTTTTGGATGGTCTTACCGAATCAGAACAACTGGCTTATACCTCAGCAATGTTACGTGATCAGGAAATCTATAAAGATGATGATTGCGTGGTTGAAGATTTAGAGACCGATTACTATAAAAAGCTTTATGAAATTGAGAATGAGCGTACCAATCTTGATACTCTAAAAGCCCTTAAGCAATGGGTACCTATCATTGCGGCTGCCGGCGGCGCGGTCATGGCCTCTTTGGTCATCTTTAAAGGCCTTAAAAACGTCAATAATGGCTTGACGACGCTACAGGGTTTTTTAATCATGGGTATGATCGCAGCGCTGGTGTGGCTTGCGACCTATATCTATACCAAGAGTATCCGCGGCAAACATAAGGAAGATTTGACCAAAGCGACATTTATTATGTTTAGCTGGATGCAAGTGTTTACCGCATCAGCCTTTGCCTTTAGTCATGGCTCAAACGATATCGCCAACGCCGTCGGTCCTTTTGCGGCGATTATGGACGTTATCCGTACCAATAGTATTGCTACCGAAGCGGCAGTACCACCTGCGGTTATGCTGACCTTTGGTGTCGCGCTAATCGTTGGTCTTTGGTTTATCGGTAAAGAAGTGATTCAAACCGTCGGTACCAATTTGGCAAAAATGCATCCCGCTTCTGGCTTCTCAGCGGAATTGGCTGCTGCTGCTGTGGTTATGGGCGCTTCGACCATGGGGCTGCCAGTATCGAGTACGCATACCTTGGTCGGCGCGGTACTTGGCATCGGTATCGTCAATAGAGACACCAACTGGGCGCTGATGAAGCCTATCGGTTTGGCATGGGTAATTACTCTTCCTGCCGCCGCTTCAATGTCAGCTATCAGCTATATTTTCTTAAGTAATATTTTTTAAGACCAAGTTTTTTTAAAATTAAAGCCGCATAATGGTTTAATAAGACTTTAACCATAAAGATTTATAGCTTAATTTAACAATAAAAAACGCTTATCAGCCTTATGCCGATAAGCGTTTTTTTATGATTTTTGAATCTTTATTCAGTACCAAACTGCTTACGTTTTTTGGCAAAGAAGCGCTCTAAGCGATCCATGGCATCTTCTAAATCGTGTAGATTGGGCAAAAATACCAAGCGAAAATGATCTGGCTTATCCCAGTTAAATCCTGTGCCTTGTACCATCAGTACATTCTCTTCTACCAATAAATCCATCATAAACGCCATATCGTCTTCGATAGGGTAGACCTTAGGATCCATCTTTGGAAAGCAATAAAACGCCCCTTGCGGCATGGTACAAGAAATCCCTTTAATGGCATTGAGGCGTGAGACCGCCATTTCACGCTGCTTATAGAGACGACCTTTTTTAGAGGTCAAATCCTTCATGCTTTGATAGCCGCCCATCGCCGTTTGTATAGCATATTGCCCTTGGACGTTGGAACATAGGCGCATAGACGCCAGCATATCCAATCCTTCGATGAAGTCAGCAGCGTGATGCTTTTTACCAGAAACCATCATCCAACCGGCACGAAAACCTGCGATACGATGCGATTTTGATAGACCGTTGTAGGACAGCACAAGCACATCATCAGTCAAGGTGCTCATCGGTGTATGTTCCATATCATCATAAAGAATACGGTCGTAAATCTCATCGGCCATGATGATTAAATCATGCTCTTTTGCGACCTCAATAATCTGTAGAAGCAATTCATCACTATACAGTGCACCCGTTGGGTTATTGGGGTTAATAACCACGATACCTTTGGTCTTAGAGGTGATTTTAGATTTGATGTCTTCGATATCAGGATGCCAGTTGTCATCTTCATTACAGCGGTAATGCACTGCTGTACCACCTGCTAAGTTGGCAGCTGCGGTCCAAAGCGGGTAATCAGGCATAGGAACAAGGACTTCGTCACCATCATTCATGAGCGCCTGCATGGTCATGACAATCAGCTCAGAGACGCCATTACCTAGATATACATCACGGACGTCAACAGCGGACAGCAGCCCCTTTGATTGATAATATTGTAAGACTGCTTTACGGGCCGCAAAAATCCCCTGTGAGTCTGAATATCCCGTCGCTTCTGGCAAATTCATCGCCACATCACGTAAAATCTCATGCGGTGCTTCAAGACCGAACGGGGCAGGGTTACCAATATTAAGCTTTAAAATGCGCTTGCCTTCGGCTTCCATTTTATTAGCCGTTTGCAGCAGAGGACCACGAATATCGTAGCAAACGTTTTGTAATTTATCGGATTTTCTTATTGTGTTCATAGAGTGACCACCCATAGGGTTGTTTTGTGAATTTGGCGCTGCTTGATTTGGCATTGGTTGAGCGTTGCTAACTTGCTTGCTAGAGGCTGCATTTTTATTATGAGTATTTATGCGTTGAGTTGAATCTGCATCGCTATTAACGTTGCTATTAACATTAGCTCCACTTTGCAGCTCACCACGTAATAGATAGCCTTCGCTACAACCTAAGATACGGGCTAAGGTCGGCAGCTTCGATGATACGATGCCGTTGGTGCCGCGCTCCCAATTAGAGATAGCCCCGCGACTGACCTTGGCGCCTGCTGCGGTCATCGCTTGTGCCAATTGCTCAGCAGTCATGCCCTTATCGCGGCGCAATTGTACCAATCGTTCGGCTTGCGTGCCTTTGCTAGCTTGTGACTCTTTGCTGTCAGCCATCATCATTTATACCTTTTATTAACCTTAACCAATCAATGCATTTGTAATAGCAGACGACTAATAGATTGCTTAGCCATAACCTAGTACTAATGCAAGATATTATTGCAAATAAACTTCTAATGCAAGTATATAGATTGATATCTATCAAATTAATCTTAAGCATATAGAAAAATGAAAGAATAACTTGCATTTATAGGTCGAGCATCTCTGCTTGATGTTTCCAAAGAAATTGGTGCCAAATGGTGAGTTGAGTAAGAAGGTATTAAACCAGTGACAATGAATCGAGAATAGGAAAATAAGTAATGTGCTAACACAATACAATTACAACTTTACTCATTTAGGTGGCAAGATAATTTGTTATATTTTACTTCTCTATCTAAATGAGTTTCTCAAAACTTTAAGCTTTAAGCTGGCAAGTCGACTACCTTTATAATAACAACCTTGAATAGTCAGTCGATAAGCAGCAGATAAAGGCTATCATTTTCATAAAAACCAACAATAATGTTTCGCGAGAAAATGAGAGACAACAAATGAGATAGCCACTCATTTCATCCAAATATTTCATAAGGATAAACGATGCAAGACAATCAGTTAAGTAAAGAAGAAATCGGCCAGTTGACAGAAGCGGACTGGAAAGAGCGCCTGAGTGCCGATGAGTATCATGTGATGCGTGAGAAGGGCACAGAGCGTCCATTTACTGGCGTCTATAATGATGTCAATGATAAAGGCATCTACCGCTGTAAAGGCTGCGGTGCAAGCTTGTTTGAGTCGGACAATAAGTTCGATGCCGGTTGTGGCTGGCCAAGCTTCGATCAAGGTATCGATAATGGCGCCATCGATGAGCACGTTGATGACTCATTGGGTATGCGCCGTACCGAAGTAACGTGTAGCAATTGTGGCGCGCACTTGGGTCACGTATTCCCCGATGGACCACGTGAGACCACTGGCATGCGCTACTGTATCAACTCAGTATCTATCGATTTGGACAAAACTGAAGAATAAATATTAGTATTTTAGCTAAAGTTAGACTGATAAGAGGGAAGTACATGGTGCTTCCTTTTTTCTAATAAGCTTTGTATAGAACATTCACGAAATAATAAGGCTTAAAGAACCATTAATAATAAAACAATCAATTTAAGGATGAAAGATGAGCACTATTTATGATTTTACCGCTGAACGTATGGACGGCACCTCTCAAGATTTTTCTGATTACAAAGGTAAAGTGTTATTAATCGTCAATACCGCCAGTAAATGTGGCTTTACGCCACAGTTTGAAGGGCTAGAGGCGTTGTATCAACAATATCAGGATAAAGGATTAGTTGTAATTGGTTTCCCATGTAACCAGTTCGGCGCTCAGGACCCTGGCACTAATGATGAGATTGGCGCGTTTTGCCAAAAGAACTATGGGGTCAGCTTTCCGATGATGGCTAAGGTTGATGTTAATGGCGATGATGCTCATCCGATTTTTGCATGGCTAAAAAATCAAAAGGGCGGGCTGCTGACAGACGGTATCAAATGGAACTTTACTAAGTTTTTAATTGGGTCGGATGGACAAGTCATTGACCGTTATGCGCCAACCACCAAGCCTGAAGCGCTTAAATCCGATATTGAGCAAGCGCTAGCAGCAAAATAGACGATAAGCTGAAAAATCATTGGTTTTATATAAAATATAAAACCAATGAAAACAGAGGCTTGCCCATAGAATTGATAAATTCAGAAAAAATTCGTAAGAAAAGGGCAAATACTGTTTGACAGCCATGTGTAAATCTATATAATACACACCCACAGCAAGGGGCTTTATTGATAAAGCAAGTTGTTGTTAGAAACGTCTATTAAGACATTTCAAAAATTAGCGATAGCGTGACAACTATAGTTAATTTGCTTCTCAGGGTGATTAGCTCAGTTGGTAGAGCGTCTGCCTTACACGCAGAATGTCGGCGGTTCGAATCCGTCATCACCCACCACTCTTTTAGCGAGTGGGCCTATTGATAAGGGCAAGATGCTAAAAACGACCTAAGCAGCGGTAGTTCAGTTGGTTAGAATACCGGCCTGTCACGCCGGGGGTCGCGGGTTCGAGTCCCGTCCGCTGCGCCATATTTAAAACGAATATTAAACTTTCGAGTTTAAGCAAGTTTCGCCTCAAGTATTAGTTTACTTGAGGTTTTTTTGTGTCTGAATTTCCTCCTAAAGCCTTTATCCGTAAGGGTTAGTTATTCTATCTTTAAATTCTCAATATAATAAAAACTTTATCACATTCAATTGCGCAGTAGACCTCTATAACTACCTTCAAGTTATTCGTAAACTAGTCTATAAAAAGGATATTCGACTAAGATACTACAACTATGCGCAAGCTACCGAACAAGATCAGGATGCTTGGGACGATGCTTTAAAAGACATACCTATAAATCAGTGGAATTTGCGAACAATAGAAATATTTAGCCACTATGTATTTATTATGATAGGCAAGAGGATAAAATCAAGTCAAGGATTAATATTATGAAATTATATGCCAAAACGATTAGTTTAAATAGCAACTCAACCGTAAAATTCCATCCTTTAGCTAGGAGGCTTCATCAAGTGCTGATGAACGCCTATATTAGTAGTGATAAAAGTACCTACCTCAAAAATGTATCCACCTATTTCGGCAGCAGAATTGAGATACCTATTCATAATATCTCTGTCATATTTAAAGATGGTTCATACGAAATCATTGGAGGCTGTTTTTCTCCTATATTTGATCTAAATGATATTTCTAATGAAAATACTGTGATTCTAAGTTATACAACATCTCAAGGTCATGGTACAAAAAATAAAACTGATTAACAGTTAAATAGAGTGAAAAAAAGAATTCAAGATAAGTTTGACCAAGACGTAATAGACTTTATATATATGGATTATATTAGGGCAATTTCTATTCTCTCACTTTCAAAACCAGGTGTCATGTATTCAGAAATTAGAGAGTTATCACAGGCTAAAAGCAAATATAGTAGCGCTGTTTGGAACGAAATATTTGGTAATGAGGATGAATCACCAATAAATTATTTCAGTCAAAAAGACTTTTCAATGCTTATCGATAAGACTCGAGGTACTGTGAATAATCACAACAAAATTAAAGAAGTTTAAGTACTTAACTGAGTCCAATAGCTTTATTTGAACAGTTTGTTAGTTAACATAAAACAATCAACGAAGTAATTTTTGGCATACCAATCGATAGTATGTTTTAAACACTATATTAAGTATCTATGTTGAATAATTTGCTAACTTATTTTCATGGAGTGCGGATTCGTAAACACTAGGTGTGATAACTAAGTGGCTTTTATACAAAGCACTACGAGATATCAGTGATTTCTTAGAGAAAAATGTACTGAAGAAATATGATACTTTATGGCATAGTAAGTTATGACATGGCTTTATTATAGATAGTGCTGAAAAGACGATTGTAATAATTAATCATTTGAACTGACAGACATAGTGAGTCAAGTTTCTTCATCTTATGAAATAAGTCCGCTCTATTCTAGACGGCCAGAATTACTCAGAACAGTAGTTTTTTAAAGATATAATAAGTCTATCTAAACAGGCATCTTTCTCAAGTGGCTTTTGAAGGGCTTATAGCTAGATTAGCAAGTATCGATGGATGGTTGAGGAGCATCGCATTCAGCTTTTCGCGCAACCAATGAAAACCCGTATGGCAGTATCTCCGAAGCGCCTAAGCAAAATGTGGGATAAGATGAGTTAAGAATTGCATTATAATTTTAGAAAAAACATCAGTGCGACGGCGGTTATTTAAGTCAGTTTCCCTAACCGCTGTTTCAAAATCTCGTATCAAGTATGGGTATTACCTAAGAAAATAATGTAAAGGTGGCAGGTAATCAATTTTAATGATACATTTTAAATGAATTATATATACTATATGTAAACAATGTGTTGAGGGTTTCATTTACGAGTTATTACAAACATTCTTGAGTGCTTCTATTCGACTTTAATAAAAAAATGATAACTTTAGTTTGTTTAGCAGCTAGAGGAGTTGCTAGATCTAAACAAAAAAGTTTTAGGTAAGCAGAAATATGGAAATTTATAGTACACATAGAAGTGTAGTTTATGCGGCAAGAGAGGCAACTACTCTATATTTACTCGAAGAAGGTCGTCAAGAGGACGTACATAGGCTTCCAAAATATTACGTAGATATCGATAATTATAAAGGGGATATGATTCCTGTAAATATAGTCAATAAGGAACTTAGTGCTATATGTGAATTATTTCAGGATACTTATCTTGGTTTAAAACTACATTTCAGGATGAATCTTAGTTCAATACCTTTTTATAAGTCTATTAGTGAGTGTATAAAGCCCTGTCTTAATACTAATAAACAAATGCTATTTTTACTAGTTAGCAGACTGGTGCATTGTTTCTTTTCTCTTATTACTAGTTTAATTTCCCTGAAATTGGTACCAGAAAAAGGTCAAATTCGGTTTGATTTGGTTTTTAGTAAAGAGTACGTATCGAACAAGCATGAAATTGATGGTGTGCTGGTAATCGTTTACAGACTTATGGAAGAGTTTTGCCCAGGTGTTATCAAAAAGATAACGATTGGTCATCGGAGTAGTCTGTATGAACTAGATTATTATAAATCAGTCTTTGGTGTTCCTATTGAGTTAAGTCAAACAACAAGCTTGGTTTATGCTCTTGAAAACACAAATGACCACAGTGATGCTATCGATTTTCTAATACAAAATGAAGAAGATGTTGGCAAAAACTTTCTTGTTAACCCTTTATTAAACCTGCTTTCAGTGCAGATTACTGATTCTGACTATAAACGGCGGTGTGAAATTGCTATTGAGACTTTAATAGGATTTAGCCAACCTACGCGTGGTAATGTGTCGAGTGCAATGAATCTAAGTATTAGTACCCTGCAACGAAGACTCAAGGATGAGGGCACTTCATTTCAAGAAATTCTAGAAGATACTAGAAAGCGTCTTTCGCAGACGTATCTAGCAGAAAAAAATATATCGACTAATGAAATTGCCTACTTGTTAGGATATAAATCTCCTAGCCAGTTTTTTAAATGTTTTAAAGGTTGGTTTGGCGTAACCCCTAAAGCTTATCGTGATAGCTTTATGCGCGGAACGTGTACTGCTTAAAATATAAAAGAGCAGATAAAGTTCTAGTAGAGTGGAGATCTAGGGGCTCGTCAATCTACTTAGCTAAATGATGATAAGCATATAAGTGCGTCCTCCTTTAATTTCTAATCTCTTTTGGCAGAATTCCCTCGCCTCTATAGGTGGTGAGTATTTCATTCGACTCTGATAACTTTGGAGGGGTATCAATTAAAGATAATTATTTAATACTCTATTTAGAAAACCCATCAAACCTTAAGGTTTGATGGGTTTTTTGTTTCTATATCTTACCTATTTTTATGTTAATTCGGGTCAACTTTAATTCGTATTATGTTATATCGAGTTAAAATGAATTTAAGATGTTCTTAAGTAACAATATGCTCTATATAATGCGACACATGTTACATAGCTCATCATTTTTAGAAATATATCACCTGCTTTTAAGAACAAATGAGAGCCATTGTAAGCCTATAAAAGATCATATTAAGCCCTAACTGTAGTGCTATAAATTATTCATGATTAAGTATCATTATGGTTTTAATAGCTTTAAAAACAGGGAGTTAAAGAACTGAATTTAAGAAATAGAAACGATTTAGATGGATACTATTCTTAGAAAAGTGCGCATAAGTAGTTTTTTAGCAATGGTCTTTCATTAACCCTTTACATCATGTGTTTCATGAACAAGTGGCGCAGGTTTTAAATATGAGTGTGAGTAGTTTGCAACAGCGTTTAGGAGAGGGAAATGCCACCTTTCAAGAAATATTATTAAATATACGAAAAAAGTTGGCTCATAAGCATTTAGTAGACCATCAACTGTCTGACACCTATGTAGCTTCGCTATTAGGCTACCGATCCAGCAGTCAATTTCTTACGGCATTTAAAAGTTGGTTTGCTATGACACCAAAGTATTATAAAAAGATGTATTCATAAACTATCCATATTTTATGTTTTTCTATAAAACATAAAGAAATTCTTTCATTGTCTGTCTTCTTTTATCTACTACTTCAGAGTGGTGGACAGGACCCGTTTGTCTTTTTTTTCATATAAAGCCTATTGTAGCTATCAATTAGCTTAACTGATCACTATAGGCTTTATGTTTATGTACCCATGATTAATTCATATAGGAAGAACAAAGTATGAACCGTAGTTATAAGGTAATTTGGAATAAGTCATTACGCTGTTTTATGGCAGTCTCAGAATATGCAAAAAGCCGTGGAAAATCTTCAAGTAGCGCCGTGAAAGCCAGCGTCCCTGTCTCTGCTGATATAGCAACAGAAGGTACACAGCTATTGCGATTAAGTACTTTATATATAGGTCTAGCAGCAGCGGGAATGAGTCTGTCGCCTCAAGTTTTTGCTGCTGCTAGTACAGGGGGTACAGGAAGTGGTACCGTAATTTCTTCTTGTGAAGGAAGTACAGGAGCAAATAAGCAAGCAACTACACCTAATTCTGGTGCTTCCAATGCTATTGCCATTGGTTGTAACTCTACAGCCACTGAAAATTCAGGTATTTTGGATAGACAAAATCCGTATAACAATAGCACTGCAGCTGGTAATACTAATAACATTAAATGGAGTACAGATAATGGCTATACAGGCGGTAGTACTGCTATTGGTGCTGGCGCAGAGTCTAATGGTCTAGCAACTGCCATAGGAACTTATGCTAAAGCAAGTAATACCGCAGCTGTTGCAGTGGGTGTTGCTGCCGTGTCTAGCGGAAATACTTCTTTAGCAATAGGTCGTCAATCAGCAGCCACTGCTGACTACGCACAAGCAATTGGTAATGTGTCTGCTGCGACAGGTAAAGGAACACTGGCGATCGGTCATTCTGCCACTGCAACAGGTTATCGTGCGATTGCCATCGGTTCACCAGATATTGAAAACGCAGGAAGCGTAGGTACAGGACAATCAGGAACCAATTATCAAACTGTCGGTCAAACAAAAGCTTCTGCTAAAGATTCAATTGCTTTTGGTGGTGGTGCGCAAGCGACTGCAGAAAATGCCTTATCCATTGGTGCTTTTTCAGAAGCGACAGCTGAAAAGTCAGTCGCTATTGGCACAGGCGCGAAAGCAACAGCCACTAATGCTGTAGTCATTGGTGAAGGTGCTAATACCGCTGTTTCAGGTGGTGTGGCACTGGGTCTAAATTCGAGAGTAAATGGTATAAATAGTGCAGCTTTAGGACAAAACTCTATTGCTGAAGCACAGTCAGGAGCATCATTTTTAACTAATATGGCTGCCACTACTCAAGGCACTGTGTCATTTGGTAACAGCACTGAAAAACGCCGTCTGACAAACTTAGCTGATGGTGCGATAGACAGCGATGCGGTAACAGTAGCGCAATTAAGAAAACAAAATATATTGAGCAATAAACAAGGTGAAGATACAGCAGCGGCTCTAGGTGGCGGTTCAACTTATAATCCAGTTACGGGTGCAGTGACTCTACCTAAATACAATGTAGATGGCAACGAAGTCACTAACGTTGGTGCGGCGATTACTAATATCGATGGTCGTACTACTACAAATAGTAATAACATCACTAATCTACAAAATCAAACCTTTAAGATTCAGGTAAATAATGATACAGCAACTGCTGTCGGTGCTGATGCAACAGTCAGTTTTAAAGACGGCAATAATATTAAAGTCAATCGTAGTGGTAATAACATTACGATTGGTACGGCGGATGACATCAATGTTGATAGCGTGACCGCTAAAGACGCCAATGGCAATGAAACCAAGCTAACAGCCACTGGTACCAACGTCACTGACGGCACCAACACCAGTAACTATGGTGCGGAAGGTCTGACCATCACTGGCGGCCCAAGTGTCACTACCGCTGGTATCAATGCAGGCAACCAGAAAATCATCAATGTCGACAACGGCAGTGTACTGATTGGCAGCAAAGATGCCATCAATGGTGGCCAGCTGTTTGACTCAGCAGAATCGGTCAAAAACGTTATTGGTGGCAACGCCGAGAATAATGGCGGCTTGATCACCTCAACTGACATTGGTGGAACTGGTGCTGATACCATTCATGGTGCAATTACCAATGTTAAGAATGCAGCAACCGCGGCGAAGACTATCGTTACTGAAGGTGAAAACATTCTAGTCACTGAAACCGTCGACCAAACAACGGGTGCCAGCAGCTATGAAGTCAAAACCAAGCGTGACCTTGATCTTGATAGCGTGACCGCTAAAGACGCCAATGGCAATGAAACCAAGCTAACAGCTACTGGTACCAACGTCACTGACGGAACCAACACCAGCAACTATGGTGCTAATGGCTTTACAGCTACAGACGCTGCTGGTAACAATGGCATCACTGTCAACCAAGGCGGCGTCAGCTTTATTGATGGTACAGGTCAGCAAACAGGTCCAAGCATTGCTGTAGGCGGTATTAATGCAGGCGGTAAAGTCATTACTGGTGTCGCTGATGCCGTTGATGCAACAGACGCTGTGAATAAGGGTCAATTAGACAGCCTAGCCGACGGAGCTGTGCAATATGAGCGCGATCCTATTACGAACGCTATCAATTACAACAAAGTCATTTTAGCTGGTACGCCTGCTGTCATTGGTAAAGATGCTAATGGCAATAACATTGTCATCAGTGGCGGCACTAGCCTTGGCAATGTAGCCAATGGGGTAAACGCCTCTGACGCGGTGAATAAGGGTCAATTAGACTCAACGCAAAATGCCTTAACGAATGCAGGCTTAAGCTTTGCAGATGATAGCGGTACGAATGTTAAGCGCAAACTTGGTGAGACCTTAAATATCACTGGCGGTGCAAAATCTCCCTTAACGACTGGCAACATTGGTGTGGTGGCCAATGATAAAGATGGTCTACTCGTGCAACTTGCCAAAGACATCGATCTTGGTGCAGATGGCAGCGTGAAGACTGGTAACACAGTGACCAATAATAAAGGTGTTAAAGTAGATGACGGCCAAGGCAATAGCACTACTATTACTACTGCTGGTACCAATGTTGTCGATGATGAAGGCAACAGCGCTGACTACACTGCAACGGGTTCTGAGCTGGCTGATAAAGATGGCAACACCAATATCAGTACGGCTAAGGGCAATACCATCACTAACGGCGACAACGTGACCACCATCACTGGTAAAGGCACTAATGTCGTTGATAATGCAACTGGCAACAGTGTTGACTATGGCGCTAATGGCTTTATTGCCACTGACGCAGCAGGCAACACTACCATCTTTAACCAAGGCGGTGTCAGATTCATTGATGGTACAGGTCTGCAGACAGGCCCGAGCATCAGTGTCCATGGTCTTAATGCTGGTGGCACGATCATTACCAATGTAGGCGATGCTGTTAAAGCAACAGATGCTGTGAACAAAGGACAGTTAGATAAAATTACGGCAGAAGCTAACGGTAAAACGGATGCTTTAGGTAATAGCACAGCAAACAACCTAGGTGGCGGCGCAAAATATGATTCAGATACGGGTAAAGTAAGCGCACCTTCTTATAGCTTAGATAATGGGAATGTGAATGCCAACAATGTAGGCGATGCGCTAACCAACCTTGATGACCGCATTACCTCAAACACTGATAATATCGCTAATCTGGCTGCTGGCAAAGCAGGCCTCGTCCAGCAGCAAACTCCTACTGATAGCATTACGGTAGGAGCTGCAACCGGTGGGACTAGTGTTGACTTTACTGGTAAAGATGGCGACCGTATGTTAACGGGTGTGGCTAACGGTACCGTAGCGGCTGGATCTAATGATGTCGTAAATGGTGATCAGCTAAACAACACTGCCGATTCTATCGTAGGCGTTATCGGTGGCAATGCCAAAAATAAAGGTGGGGTTATTACTACCACAGACATTGGCGGCACTGGTAAAAACACCATCGACGATGCTATTGCTTCTCTCAAAGATGGTGAGAATGCATCGAACGATAACATTCAAGCCAATACTGGCAGACTTGACGCTGGTCTAAGCTTCGGTGCTGATAATGGTGCTGATATTAATAAGCCAATAGGCGATGGTACTGCGCTTAAGTTTGAAGGTAGTGACAATATCACGACGACCACGACTGGTAGCGGCATTAAGTTTGATTTAAGTGGCAATATCAGCGTAGATAGTGTGACCACTGGTAATACCACGGTTAATAATAATGGCGTAAGCATCAAAGACGGTCCAAGCATGACAGTAGATGGTATTTATGCTGGTAATAAAACCATTACTGGCGTGGCTGATGGTATCGAGGTTAATGATGCGGTCAATCTTGGTCAATTAAATGCTCTGGACCAGAGAGTTAGCAACAGCGTCAATGAGTTGGGCTACAAGATTGGTGAAGTTGAAGATGGTGCTAATGCCGGTATTTCAGCAGCCATGGCGATGTCTTCACTGCCACAAGCTTATATCCCTGGTAAATCCATGATAGGCGGTGGTGTCGCGACTTACAACGGTCAAAGTGCGGTTGCAGTGGGTATCTCAAGAGTTTCTGATAATGGTCGTTGGGTAATTAAAGCAAATGGTACAGCCGATACGCAAGGTAATGCTGGCGGCGCAATTGGTGCAGGCTTCCATTTCTAAATCTCGTATTGCTACATTATTTGATGACAGCGCCCGTCCACAAATGGGCAGGCGTTGTCAAATTACTCATAACATATATTAAGGAATGAATAATGAAAAAATCTCTATGCCATTATGGCTTATTGGCAACGACCGCATTGCTCTTCACAGTATCTGGCTGTGCGCAAAAAAATATAATGCCAACTTGGCATTTGACACCTGGCGCGCAAAAAGGCTCTGTCACCCCTGATGATGTGGTATTCCCTGATTCTAATAAAGCCTGGCAAAAAGGCGGCACTATCGTTAATCACCAAGATATCGCCAAGATTAGAGTGGGAACCACGAAAGACGAGCTGTATAAGTTAATTGGCACGCCTCATTTCAGCGAAGGTTTTAATGCTCGTGAATGGGATTATATTCTAAAATTCTATGATGCTAATAACACAGTAGAAACGTGCCAATATAAAATAATCTTTGATGACAGCTATGAGGGCAGAATACGCGACGATGAATTCTTCGCCACTGAGTTTTATTGGCAGCCAGCATCTTGTGCTAAATATGCACAGTTTAAACGCTAATGGCTCGTTAAGCGCTAATAGCTTGAGAATAGAAATGTAAAGAGCAAGACATTAGATGTCTTGCTCTTTATGCTTAATATTTCAATTTAGAATATTGTAAGTGCACAATGAAATAGGAAAGTTAATAAGAGGCCGTACTTACCCAAACAAGAAATATATTGATTGTTGGTTTCAAGTAATTGTAATCAATCTTTGATACTAAGTTATGCTGAAGAAAACGTATACCTAGGCTTGATAAACTAAGCAGCATCATAGTGCTGAGCGACTGAATGCTCGTCTTGCAGAGTAAGCTCACCAGATGATTCATTATATTCCAGAAGAGTACGGCATTAAATGCCGTCATCACGAGCGCTTTGAAGTCAATATAAACTCCGATCATAACAAGCTAGTTTATCCAAACCTAGTTGATCAGAAGTTTGATGCAAATCGCTCTAACGAAGTCTGGGTCAGTGTTATCACTCTTATATGACCTAATAAGGGTTGGCTGTACGTACTTAGGAGGAGTTAAAGAGCTCATCGGCTATGCCATCAATAAGCGTATGACAACAGAACTAGTATTCCGTGGCTCAATATGGCAATTAAGAGTAAACAAACCAGCTAAGCGTTAATTGTGCATTCTCGCATAGGGAGTCAGTACTGTAGTTATGATTATAATCTAGCATAGATTTAAGGGCTCAATGTTCACATGAAGGTACTTACTATTGAGCTGTTATCGACGTTAATGAATAGTGACTTGGGCAGCAGCGGTAGGTTTTATTGAGATGTAAATATATAGCTGCATGTATAAAAACCAAACTTTTATTTTGCTAAAATGTATAATATTTGCACTTATATAGTGACCAGAATACAGATTTTGGCCTGTATGAAATGTCTTAATTTACGCTAAGTGTCATGATATTTTATTCAGTTAAGGCTTTGATATATATAGTAATGCATGTTAATATACTTTAATGATTTTTTACATAGTTTAGTGGGTCTAGCCTGTCACGCCGGGGGTCACGGGTTCGAGTCCCGTCCGCTGCGCCATATTTAAAACGAATTTAAACTGTAAAGTTTAAGCAAGTTTCGCCTCAAGTATTAGTTTACTTGGGGTTTTTTTGTGTCTGTTTATTTTTTATGCGTCTTTGATTAAAAGCACGCTCATTTTTTTTCTATTAGCCCTACGTGCTATTGATTATTCGTCGAATAAAAATATATCGCCTGTTACCTTACCTTTGTTAAGTTTTATACGGTTTTTAAGATAGTAGGCAGTACTGTTCATACAGCTTTTGTAGGCTGTGCTAATATGCAAGTTCTAGATCAATAATATAATAGGAATGAAAAATAACATGGACTATAACCACATACCTAGAGAGCCGTTAGGCTTCTTCCCAACTCCGTTAATTGAGCTGAAAAGATTGAGTAAAGTCTTGGGCGGTCCCAAAATTTATATGAAAAGAGATGACAATACCGGACTGGCATTAGGGGGCAATAAGACCCGCAAGCTTGAATTTATCCTCGGTGACGCGCTTGCCAAAGGCGCTGATACCATCATCACCGCAGGCGCGATACAGTCAAACCACTGTCGTCAGACAGCTGCTGCGGCGGCGAGCTTAGGGATGGAGTGTCATTTAGTCTTAGGCGGCGAAGAGCCTGAGCTGGCAAGTGGCAATCTGTTGCTAGATAAGCTATTCGGTTGTCATATTCACTGGGCAGGCGCTAATCGCAAAGGCGAAGACATTCCCCGCATCGTTGAGCAATTAACCAAACAAGGTAAGAACGTCTATGTAGTGCCGTACGGTGGCTCAAGTGAGCGAGGTGCGTTAGCCTTTGTAGAAGCGTTTAAAGAGCTAGAATCGCAGCGTCAAAGCATGGGTATCTCCTTTACGCATATCGTGTTTGCGTCGAGCTCTGGCGGCACGCAAGCAGGCCTAATGCTTGGCAACAAAATTTTTAACTCCCCTTATCAAATCGTGGGCATCAATATTGATAAAGGTGAAACCGATAAAGTTTCTTTCGATCAATATACACTGGCGCTTGCTAATAGCACGGCAAAATTAATCAATACGGATTATGGATTTACCGCGTCAGATTTAATTCTTAACTCTGATTATGTTGGCGAAGGCTATGGCGTAGTGGGCGCATTAGAAAATGAGGCTATTGCCATGACTGCCCAAATGGAAGGGATATTAGTAGATCCTGTTTATACTGGTCGCGCGATGGGAGGGCTGATAGACATGGTTCGCACGGGGAAAATCAAGGAAAGCGACAGTGTTTTATTTTGGCATACTGGCGGTGCACCGGCTTTATTTGCTTATGCCAACGAGCTGGATTTGGCGAAAAAAACCCAGTAATCTAGAAATTTAATTTCTTAAATAAGAAGTTTAACTTGTTATTAGTTAATTGATTAATTCAATGGTTATGGGTGCTGATTAAGCCGGCTAACACTAGCAATCAGCGCTACCATAATAATACCCATAATGATAAGAATCCCCGACATCATGTGTGCCGCCTCATAATTTAGCGCTTCTACTTGCTCATATATTGCAATCGACACAACCTTTGTCTCGCCTGAAATGCTACCACCTATCATAAGCACCACGCCAAACTCGCCAATTGTATGAGCAAAGCTGATTAAGCTACCCAAAATAATTCCAATGCGCGCTTGCGGTAGAGCAACCCTTATAAAGCGTCTAAGACGGCTGGGCTCTAGTAAGCTTGCGACCTCCATCACGCTTGGTGGAATGCGTAAAAACTGCGCGTAGACGGGCTGAATATAGAAGGGTAGGGAGTAGATAATAGAGCCAATAACCAGTCCTTCAAAGGTAAAAACCAAGGGGCTGATATTATGCTCGATAAGCCACTTACCAATACCGACGCTGGGGCTCAGCAGTAATAATAAATAAAAACCAATCACGGTAGGCGGTAAGACAAGTGGCATAGCAATGATGCCCATCAACAGAACTTTAAGACGAGACACCGCTTGCCCACGGCTAGGTTTGGCAAGCCAATACGCCACAGGAGTAGCGAACAGCAGTAAGCATAAGGTGGTGATAGCAGCAAGCTTAATACTTACCCAAACGGGGCTTAGCATGTCTGCTATCAGAGATTGAGCAATCATAGCGTTACTTATCAACTGGCTTAGTCCATGCTAACCTTTTCATTTATCCTAACCATCTACTCATTGAATTTATCTGCAAGTTTATCAATAAACGCATGTATTTAATTATTAATCAATCAATTCACAAAGCCTTATCAATCAACCGCAAGATAGCCAGCTTTAGAAAAATACTGCTGTCCAGAAGGCGCGCGTAGATAGTTGGAAAAATCTGTCGCGGCAGTAGCATCACTAAGCACTATTCCATCTTGTAAAATAGCTGGGTAAGAGTCTGGCGCTAACGTATAAAACTGCTCAGGCGTGGCTTTCATCGCCGTCAGCTGTGATTGGGCGACAAAGCCATAATCGACATTACCAGTATGCGCATATTGAAACGCTTGCCCAATATTTTCAGCTTGTATAATACGATTTTGCTCAGTGAGCGTGTCAAAGATATCTTGCGCCTGTAGATACGCTTGTGCCGACTTGCCATAAGGGGCAAGTTCTGGATTGGCAATGGTAATTTTACTGTCAGACCCATTCATTAATAATTCGTTTAAGGTAGTAGGGTTTAACTCTTTTAGAGATTTAGTAGTGCTGTATAGTGCCAGTTGACCTTGGGTATAGGTAAACGGCTGATAGGTTGTTTTGTCAGCAGACTTTAAATTATCTGGTTTTTCTTTGGCAAGTTTGGCAGGGAATTCCTGATTGGCGGATAAAAATATATCGTACGGTGCGCCAGAGATAATTTGCGCATATAGCTTACCTGAAGAGGCATAAGTCACCTCAATCTCTTGTGCTGGCAGGCTCTTACCCTTTTTATAGCCGGCAATAATGTCAGGCAATACATCAGATAAGTTGGCCGCAGCAGCGATACGCAGCGTTTGGCTATGCTCAGTGGTGTTAGCGTCCGATTGAGTAGGCTGAGTGGTTTGCTCTTTGCTACAAGCAGTTAGCATTAATGCTAAGCAAGCTGAGGTTATGGTTATTATTTTAAGCATTATTATGGAACCTTCCTATTATTGCTCGCTATTCCCTATCGCTTTGAGCAGCCATTTGAATCGCATTTTTAACCGTTGTTGTTAAGCCATTTTGAAGAGTCATCTTGGTAGTATTCTTGCTTCCAAACTGGAATGTCGGCTTTGATGGTATCTAATATCCAGCGACAGGCATCAAAAGCAGGATAGCGATGCGCAGAGACCACGCCAACCCACACCGCCACATCACCAATCTCTAACGCACCGATACGATGGATGGCAATCGCATGGGTAATCTCGAAACATTTTTTTGCCTCTTCGATAATGACGCGACCTTGATTGATGGCGAGGTCTTCATAACCGTAATAGGTCAAGCGATTGACGCTACTGGCATTATTATGATTGCGTACCCGTCCCTCAAAGCATACAAATGCGCCGCAGCTGTCATCATCGAGCGTTTTTTTAAGGCGGCTTTCATCAATATCAGTATCTAACAGTGCAAAACCATCACGTTCAGCGATGAGATACGCTTCATCGATGCTACGCTTGATGCTCATCGACTGCCCATGTACATTGTCTGTCATAACTATTTTCTCTATTTATTATTTTAAGATTATTAGCTATATAAATAAATATTTGGAGGGTTTTAACCGCCAGCGACCGGCGTGATAAAAACCACACTATCACCGTCATAAATCTCATCTGTCCACTTAGCAAAGTAATCATTTACTGCCACACGTAACTCCGACTGCGGACGACTAAAGCGATGCTTTTGGCTCAGCTGCTCATACAGTTCGGTCAATGAAGTTGACTGTGGCACCGTGATTTTTTCTTCATGACAATTGGCTTCATCGGCTAAGCTAGCGAAATATAAGACATTAATACTCATCGTGGCATCAGTATTGTCGTCGATTAAAGTGCTCATAGAAGTCTCCATTATTGATTCATTACTAAGCTTTTTTTATATGGCGTTAATGAGGCTGATTTACCCATGCTGATAGTCTGACTTACCGCCAGTTTTTTTCAGTAGATGAATATTATCAATCACAATGTCATGCGAGATGGCTTTGGTCATATCATAAATGGTCAAACAGGCAACACTAACCGCCGTTAATGCTTCCATCTCTACCCCAGTTTTATGGGTGACTTTGACGGCAGCAGTCACAGTGATACTGTTTTGGTCATCATCGTATGCAAAGCTTAAGCTGATTTTATCTAAAGGCAGAGGATGACAAAGTGGAATTAAATCGTGGGTGCGTTTGGCTGCCATGATACCGGCGATATGAGCAGTTTGAGTAATGCTGCCTTTTTTAGTCATACCGTCCGCGTCTTTGATTTGCGTATAAATATCTGCAGGAAAAACGACCTGTCCGACTGCATGGGCTTCTCTGGTGCTAGCCGTTTTGCCACTGACATCTACCATGGTGATATCACCGTCGCTATCTAAATGCGATAGGACAGGTTGATTATTTTTTTTATTGTCGTTATTCATTTTCATGTCTCTTAAATGACTGGTTTCTCTTAATAAATATTTTTATATATCACGCAAAGCAGTGCATGCACACTCAAACGCATCTGGCGTATTAAAATTGGTTAAATCTTGCCATGCTTTTGCAAAAGGGACAGGCTGCATAATCGGCTTAATAAACTTCATCACTTGTCGCTGCCCATCGTCAATATAACGTTTTAAATCAGGTTCAATACTTAAACGATATAAACCTAACAATGGATATAAATTACTGTTATCAGTTAGGCAAATGACAGATTTGTCTGCAGCTTGCGTGATATAAGGTTGCAGTTTTTGCCATAAATCGGTAACTGGAATTAAGCTATCACAGCTAATGACCATCAACCAAGATTGCTGCCAGCTTGCGTCTTTCGTTAATTGGTTTGAACTTACCAAACTCTTTAATGATTGCAGCGCTGCTTCAATCGCTACCAACGCGCCGCCTGTTTCAATCGGTTTATTATCATTGCTTGACAGAATCTTGTTAGAAAAACCGTTAGCAGATAGATAATCAGTAAGATGAAAGACTAGCGATTGTGGATTTTTCTTAAGCAAATCTGGAGTGATGCTAAATCCACGTCCATTATCTGCAATCATAATAGCTATATTGCTTATCATCGCAGTGCTTAATTCAAGCGCTTGTCTGACATGATAGTCAAGCAAGCGTTCACCTGTGGGCAGTATAAGCTCAGCTTTTGGCGACCCCATACGTTTGGATGCACCGCCCGCCAAAATCACGATACCTGCTAAACGACTGAGTTCATCTGTTTGGATTAAGCTATCCGCCACTTTAAGCACGAATCAATCATGACCTGGGTTGGTACGCATAAAGTGCGGCACAAAGTTACAAGGACGCGTGCGGCTATCGAGCTGCTCTTGTAAGATGCCTTCCCAAGCGGTGCGGCAAGCACCTGATGAACCAGGCAGGCAAAAAATACCCGTGCCATTTGCCATGCCAGCGACGGCGCGAGATTGGATGGTAGACATGCCGATATCGTCTTTTGAGATTAAGCGGAACATCTCACCAAAACCATCAACCGATTTATCAAATAATACGCCAACCGCTTCCGGCATGCTGTCTCTAATATAAAAGCCAGTACCGCCAGTGGTAATAATAGCGTGCACATCTGGGTCGGCAATCCAGCCACTAATCACGGCTCTGATTTTATAAATATCATCAATAATCAGTTGGCGATCTGCCAGCTGGTGCCCTGCTGCGGTCAGTTGGTCGACCAAGTACTGCCCTGAGGTGTCTTCTGCAAGAGTACGACTGTCAGAAACCGTTAAAATAGCGATATTAAGCGGGGTAAAGGGGGCTTGCAGCTTACTCATGGATATTCCTTAATAAATACGCTTGTTATGGAAATAAAAGTTTTTATTATTAATAAATCAACCGCCAATCATCGACAAATTATTCATCATGCCGCTGTTTGATTCGTGAAGGTGATGATGCTCAGGTTTAATCGGCATAAAGCTGTGCAGGGTATTAACGAGACCAGCCACATCATCTTGCTCAAGATAGTGACGAATATCGTAGTTACCTTGATCAAATAAGCACAGATGCACCTTGCCTTGACTACTGACCCGCAGGCGATTGCAGCTGTCACAAAAATGGGCAGCATAAGGGGCAATCATACCGATACGACCTTTATAATCTGGATGGCTATATTCTATCGCTGGACCATCGTTGCTACCACGTATATGGGTTTGCCAGCCGTTTTTTAATAAGTAATTGGTAATGATATCGGACTGTGCATGCTGCGCAAAAAATAAGTCACTGTTGTCACTGGTCTGCATAAATTCAATAAATCGATAAGTGACAGGTCTATTTTTTACATAATCGATGGCATTCATCAGATTTTCAAAGGCCGTTTCTGCCATTAAAATACTGTTTATTTTGAGCTTAATATCTGTGGTCGCAAGTAAGGTATCCATATCAGCCAAGAGCTGCGGCAACATATCGAAGCCAGTCATCTTATGAAAAGTAGCAGCATTAAAGCTATCCATACTGATATTGAGCTGATTAAGCCCAGCTGCTTGCCAGTTAGCTAAATGCTTGCCAAGTTTATAACCATTGCTGGTCATGGCAACGGTTTCAATGCCTTTGGTGTTTTTGATGGTTTTAATAATCTCTACCACATCACGGCGTATAGAGGGTTCACCGCCAGTAATTCTGACTTTTTTAGTGCCAACTTGGGCAAAGCCGCGGATTAAGGTGGCAATTTCGCTGATACTGAGCTCGTTTTGTGGTGGTTTGCCTTGATAGCCATCGGGCAGGCAATACTCGCAGCGAAAATTACAGAAATCAGTAATCGATAGACGCAAATAAGTTAGACGTCGTGCGAAACCATCGGTTAATGGTTGAGAAAGCGTGACCGGAGAATACGTCGACGTGATAGCAGTTTTCGATGAGTCAACATCAAAAACAGCGGGTGCAGCGGCAGGCGAATACAATTGCGCATTGCCTACGGTGGGGGCAAGATGGTTCATAGATGATTACCATTAATATTAAGTATAGTGTGTACTTTTAGGCGTTGCCTCAGGTTATGAGTGGAATATTCTATTTAAATACGATTATGACAGCTTGCTAGCAAATAACCATTCACCATAAGTGAGCTGAAAACTACCACCAAAGTAGTAGCTGCTAATCGGTCGTAATTTTAAAAATTAGGATATGCACTAAGCAGTTTCTCATGATCAATAGCATAAAGAGTTATTAACTGTGTAACTCTTTATGCCATTGATTAGCCATGCAGCTTTTTAGCTATAAAGTTATCAATGATTCAATGATTCAATGATTCAATGATTTAGCTGTTATTTAGCAATGTAACCAAGGGAAGGGCTGTACGGTTACTGTTTCGCCAGCAGCTATATTGCCAGAATCTTGCGCCAAGACAATAAAACAATTGGCATGGCTAAGCTGTTTAATACGGTGCGATTGCTGCTTGCTAAAGCTTTCAACTTCAAATTCGCCCGCTGCATTCTGCGACAAAATGCCTCTTTGAAAATCCATCCGTCCTGCCGATTTTTTTATATCGTTTTTAAGGGTGGCGATTAGGCTGAGCTGCATGGGTCGCTCTTGTGGCGCAGCGCCTGCCATTTGCCACAAAGCGGGAATGACAAATTGCAAGCTACCGACGACGGTCGATAGTGGATTACCGGGTAAGCCAAAATATAATACGGGCTTGGCAAGGTTTTTAGTTAGCTCGCCAAAGACAAACGGTTTACCGGGTTTCATAGCGACTTTATAGTGGTTAATTTGCCCTAGCTGCTCAATGACAGTGGTTAAAAAGTCATAGTCGCCGACCGATACGCCTGCGGTAGAGATAAGGACGTCACACTCTTGCATGGCTTTAGTTACGGCAGCGGTAGTTTTGTCTAAATCATCAGCAATGATGCCATAATCGCGGATAGTGACGGGCAAGTCAGCGAGTAAGCTTTTTAGAGTAGGGGTGTTGGAGTTATAGATTTGCGCCAAGCTGGTCAGCTCATGACCAATCGCCACCAGTTCATCGCCAGTCGCCAGTACCCCAACGATTAAAGGCTGGTATACCTTTACTTTATCAAAACCCAAATTAGCCAGCAGGCTGATATCCGAAGGATTTAAGCGCTTACCTTTTAATAAAACCGCTTCGCCAGTTTCAATTTCTTCGCCTTGCTTACGGATATTATCATCATGCTTAGCGTCTTTACTTAACGTAATAGCATAAGGCTGCGATTTATCTATACTGTCTTTTATCGCGGCAAAATTGGTGTTTTCTTGCATGATAACCGTAGTGCAGCTTTTAGGAACGAGCGCACCAGTAAAAATGCGGACACCTTGCCCTGAATGTATATCACCACTGTAAGGGCTACCCGCTTGTGATTCGCCGACGATATCAATCGTGCCGTCTGCTGAGAGTACGCTGTCTTTAGCAATAGCATAACCATCCATCGCTGATAGGTTTTGCCTTGGTATCGCAAAAGGTGAGACGATATCTTCTGCCAATATATGATGACGGCTGTCTAATAAGTCGTAGCTAACGACGTCTCTTTTATTGAGCGGATAGTCGTTGGTATTATAAGTTTCTATACGCTGCTGTATTTCAGAGATTAGCCCTGCAACCGTAATCATAAACGTTTACTCATTTTATTAAAATTGAACTGTATTATTAATTTGAAACTGCATATAGCTATAAAGGACAGGTTGTATGTTAGCAACCTTTATACCATAGCAGCTACTTTATAACATAAGAAGTAAGCGACTGACAGCATAGTGCTTAGCCGCGGAAAATATTCTCTTGCTCAAGCGTCATGTCGATACCTTCGATTTCAGCTTCATTCGCTAAAGTAAATAAGTAGTCGCATAATGACTGGTGAAACGCTTGCTGGCTCAGCTTATTGTGGATAGCAGGGCTAACTTGCTCATAAGTCATCTGTATGCCAGGTTCTTTATTGAGCACATCAACGATATGAAAACCGTAACGGCTCTCGATAGGGCTTGGGGCAAGTCCTGCGTCTAATTTAAATAACGCACCTTCGAATTCTTGTACGGTTTGACCTTTGCTAATAACACCCAGTTCGCCACCTTGCTCTTTTGAAGGGCAAGCTGAATGCTGGCGTGCTAATTGAATAAACTCGGCGTCAGGATTGGTATTGTTTTTGATTTGTTCAATTAATTCGTAAGCGGTCTTTTTAAGCTTTAAGCGCTCATCGCCATCTTCAGGTAAGCATGCCAATAAAATATGGCGTACGGTCATAATAGGATCGGTCTTAAAATCAGTGATGTTTTGATTATAATAGCGCTCACAAGTTGCCATATCTGGCATCGTCGCTTCAACGTTTTTGTCTATCAGACTCGAGATGGCTTGTTCTTCGTCGTTTCCCCATGCAGTCTCGCCAAGGCTTGGCTCATCTAAAACTGCCAATCTAAGTAATTCACGCACAACCAGCGCTTGTGTCGCTAAATATACCGCATCTTCTTTGTTTTCCGCTGGATGATACTGTAGCTCTTGGGCGATATTGGTTCTATCTATCATCACGCCATTAACCGTCACTGACGGCAGCTCATTACGGCTAGAGGCAATCAGATTATTATGGTTGCTACGCTCTTCTGCCATCGCTTTTTCGATAAACTCTTGATCAGAATGTGGTTTTTGCAGATCCGTCAAGGTTGGCATCAGATGCACGATATCATCACCATGGCTATGGTTGTGCTCATGGCTATGGTTGTGCTCATGGCTATGGTTATGATGATGGTGATCGTGGCTGTGGTCATGGCCACAATTATGACCGCTGTGTGTGTTATCCGCACCAGTAGGGGCATGAGCAGCATGGTCAATATGAGTGTCACTACTAACGTTATTATTTACATGGTTATTGACGTTATTAGTCGTCGTGTGGTCGGCTGGATTGTAGGTACTGACAGTCATGGCTTTTGCTCCACTAAGGGTTTTGGTAATAGGAATTTTAAAATACAGTCAATCTTAAACTACAGTTAATATGAGTATGACGATTAAAAATATTTGTGCTAAAGCTACTTGCGTTACAAATTATTTATACTAAAAACTATTTGCATTAAAGATAACGAGTGTTAAAGCGGAATAAAAAAATAGAGCCGCCTTTAAATGATGTTACTGCTAATGAAGCATTTAAAGGTGGCTCTATGGCTGTTGCTAAGTGACTTTATATTATCTTTAACCAAGTATTGAGCGCATTTTCTATCTTGCTCAACGCTTAGTTAGACTGATAATATTAAGCCAGCTCTAGGCTCATCTTCGGACCAAAGGGTTCGTAATGAACGCTATCAACGCCATGGTCAAGATTCATTAAGCCATCAATGATACTTTCCATAAACATCATAGAGCCACAGACATAAATATCGGCAGGCTTCGGTAAATTGGCGAGCCACGCTTCATCTAAAATTTGTCCAGAGTCAAAGTAGAAGATGTGCTTTTCTACAATTTCGGCAGCGGCAAGCAACTCATTAACTTTGCTTTCAAAGGCATGATGTTCTTTATTCTGACAGGCATAAACCCAAACGATAGGGCGTAGTGGATTGGCCGCTACTTGCGCCTCTAACATCGATAGGATTGGGGTGACACCGACACCTGCACTGACCAATACCAATGGGATTTCGTTTTGTTGTACCAAGTCTTGGTTGAGCTCAAAGTCACCGGCAGGGGCAGATAATAAAATCGTATCGCCAACGTCTAAGTGATCATGTAAGTAGTTTGACACTAAACCATTATATTCATTGCGATTGTCACGTCTAACGGCAAACTGAATGCCTTTGTCGCTATGTGCTGAATATAAAGAATAATGACGTAGGGCAATATGGTCACTGTCTTTTGGATCAGTTTTAACCGTGATGTATTGACCGGCAGACAGTTTAAGTTTGTTTAAATCAATATCATCGTTTGCAGGAACGACAGTAAAGGCTGCAATATCAGTCGCTGCTTCTGATTTTTCGGTAATCGTAAACGGCGCAAAACCTTCCCACATCTCTTGCTCGTACATGCCTCTTTCTAACTGAATAAAGACATCGGCAATTTCATCATAGGCTTCTGTCCAAGCATCGATGATGTCATCGTTCGCCGCTTCGCCCAGTACTTCTTTGATAGCACCCAATAAATGATGACCAACGATAGGATAGTGCTCAGGCAAAATTTGCAAAGCACGATGCTTATGGCTGATCTGGGTAACTTGCGGCAATAGTGTCGCTAAGTTTTCCAAATGCTTGGCTGCTGCCAAAACGGTCATAGCCAGTGCCGTTTGCTGACGGCCTAATTTTTGATTGGTTTCGTTAAAAATATCCAGCAGTTCAGGATGTTCGTTGAACATGTTTTTATAAAATACGGTAGTAATCGCGGTCCCATGTTCTTCGAGCACAGGTACGGTTGCTTTCACGATTTCTAATGTTTGTGGTGACGCCATGATAGATCCTTTAGTGATATTTCACATTGATAAGTTTAGGGATTAAAATTCTTTTTAAGAACCTGGCAACCATTATTAGACGTTATAAAAGCGCTGGGATTAAGCATTTAGCCGTCTAATAATTGAGTGGTTTCTATAAGATTCATTAAAAATGAATCTTATAGTATCGTAACTTCATCCAAACATCAATGCTGTATCACTATTGTGCCTATTTCTATTGGCAACGTTTCTATTGGCAACGTTTCTATTGCGAACGTTTCTCTCTCACAATCTGGTAACGGCGACCGAAATACCAGACTGGCGCGCTGATAATATGAATAAGGCGTGTGAATGGGAATATCGCAATCAGGGTGATACCGAGTGCCATATGCAGCTGATAAATCAAGTCAGTTTGCTCGATACGCGCCGCTGCCTGCCAAGGTCTTAAGATAGTGATGTCTTGTGCCCAGCCTGCCAAATTCATCATGGTGTAGCCATCTAAATGCTTCACTGAGGTAAAGATGGAAATAAGACCTAAGTTAAGCTGAATAAATAATAGCACCAGTACCAGTTTGTCCGAGAACGATGAAGTGTTTGAGATGCGGTCATCGGTAAAGCGTCGCCACATCAGCATTGCCAGACCAAACCAACAGAATACCCCAGCGATACCACCGACAACCACCGCTAAAATCTGCTTATGACCAGCACTGATAAAGCGGTCATAAAGAAAATGCGGCGTCAACATGCCAAATAAATGTCCAAGCAATACGACGATAATACCGACGTGAAATAAGTTGCTGGCAAGGCGCATGTTTTTGGTTCTAAGCATTTGCGTCGAACCAGATTTCCATGAATACTGAGATAAATCAAAACGTACCCAAGTACCAATGATAGCGATAGTCAATGCTATGTACGGATAAACGCCAAAAAGGAAAATTTGCAGCCAACTGAGGTTGGCTAAAGACTGTACACTAGGATCTGCAATATTCATGTCCTTTCTCCCTATTATGGTTTAACCGGCTGGTTGGTTTTAAAGTCTACCCAGTGCACAGGGGCATCGACAGCATTTGGATTGGCTCTAACACCCGCTTTTGCAGCAAGATTTTGGGTGCTGGTTTGAGAGGAGCAGCGCTCTTCTTGCTGTGCATCCAAAAACGTCACTACTTCCTCTTCCCATTCTTTATCTAAGGCCTCAAAGCTATCATCAGGCTTTTCTTTGCTGATTTTCTCTTGATACTCTTCGACTATGTCTAAAGGCTTTCCAGCAATCTGCAATAGTGCATTAAAGCAACCTTTATACATACTGCCGCGGTGCTCAAGTCTGGCAGCGAGCAAGGCAATAATATGGCTGACATCGGCGATATCCATACGAATCTGAATATCATCGTCGATAACCGTCGCTTGATACGCTAAAAACTCTAGATATAAAGGCAGATAATCAGGCAGCTCTTTAACGCTAATTTCAAAGCCAGCTTCTTGATATTGACCCATCAAATCGACCATGGCTTGACCACGGTCGCGCGACTCGCCATGCACGTGTTCAAACAACCACAGCGATAAAGAACGACCGCGCTCAAACAGACCGTCATAGCGTGCTTGCGCTTCAAGAGAGCCGGTATCGATTAAATCTTCAATCAAGTCAATGATTTGCGCACGTACTTCTGGGCTGATGATGGTTGATCTCGCAACAATCTCTGTGCAATCAGCAAGCGTATCGCCTAAAAATAACTCATTGCTTGGATAATCGATAAGTAAGCTTAGGACTTTGAGTATTTTTAAGTCTGAAGCGCCAATTAATGGCATCACAGAGTCGCTAACAGAGCTGTCGGTATGAACTTGAGTAGTTTGCATCTTATGACTCCCACTTTTGGACAGTATCGATGAAATCGCGGCGATTGGCTTTACGTTGTCCAAACATACTGTTGTCAGAATGTCCTGAACAGCCCTCGCCAAAGGTAAATCCGCAACCATTACGTTCAGCAAAAGCATCACTTAACGCCTCTTCACGATGCGCCGTTGGAATCACAAAGCGGTCTTCGTAGTTGGCAATGGCTAAGTAGCGATACATCTCTTCAACTTGTAGCTTGGTTAAGCCAACATCATCTAAAATGCTTTGTACTTCTTGTTTTTCGACCAGTTGCATACGCTTGTAGCTACGCATCGCAAGCAGACGTTTTAGCGCCAGACGAACCGGCTCTTCATCACCAGCGGTCAAAAGATTGGCTAAATAACGTAGCGGAATACGTAAGCTGTCGACATCTGGAATGAGACCATCCATACCAACTTTGCCCGCTTCAGCCGCGTTTTGAATCGGTGATAATGGCGGTACATACCAAACCATTGGTAGCGTACGATATTCAGGGTGTAGCGGTAGGGCAAGCTTCCAATCAACTGCAAGCTTATAGACTGGTGAGCGCTGCGCAGAATCAATCACTGACTGCGGGACACCGTCTTTTAATGCTTGAGCAATAACTACAGGGTCATTAGGATCCAAGAATAAATCCAATTGCGCAGGGTAAATGTCTTTTTCATTAGGCGTACTAGCCGCTTCAGCGATTTTGTCAGCGTCATATAACAAGACACCTAAATAGCGGATACGACCAACGCACGTTTCTGAACAAACCGTTGGCAAGCCAGCTTCAATGCGTGGATAGCAGAAGATACATTTTTCAGATTTGCCGGACTTCCAGTTGTAGTAAATCTTTTTATACGGGCAGCCTGAGATACACATACGCCAGCCGCGACATTTTTCTTGATCAATCAAGACAATACCGTCTTCTTCACGCTTGTAGATCGCACCACTAGGACAAGCCGCTACGCAAGTTGGGTTCAAGCAATGCTCGCATAGACGCGGCAAATACATCATGAAAGTATTTTCGTACTCGCCGTAGATATCCGCTTGAATATTGTCAAAGTTTTTATCTTTACGACGTTTTTCAAACTCTGTACCTAGAATTTCTTCCCAGTTAGGACCCCATTCAATCTTTTGCATACGCTTGCCAGTGATGGCTGAACGCGGACGGGCGATAGGCTGATGGTTACTAATAGGCGCGGTATGCAGATGCTGATAATCAAAATCAAATGGTTCGTAATAATCATCAATCTCTGGCAAGTCAGGGTTGGCAAAGATATTAGCCAATACTCGGAATTTACCACCGATGCGTGGATTGATCGTGCCGTTGGCGTTACGTATCCAACCACCTTTCCATTTGGTTTGGTTTTCCCATTCTTTGGGATAGCCGATACCAGGCTTTGACTCAACGTTGTTAAACCACGCGTATTCCATACCTTCACGGCTGGTCCAGACGTTTTTACAGGTGACTGAGCAGGTATGACAACCGATACATTTATCAAGGTTAAGCACCATGCCGACTTGCGAACGAATTTTCATGGATCTGTGCTCCAAATATTAGTAGAAAAAGCAGCCTTTATTCTTCATTAAGGTTGTTTAAAAGATGTCGTTTTAAAAAACTCTTTTAAAACGACATATTCTCAATAGAAGAAAATGCTTTAATCCTCAATGGTGGTTGGTAGTGGACGCGGTAATTCGTTATCTGGCTTATCTTCTAGCCAGTCGATTTTTGACATTTTACGAATTACCACAAACTCATCACGGTTACAACCCACGGTGCCATAGTAGTTAAAGCCATAAGATTGCTGGGCATAGCTACCAATCATATGCGTCGGTTTCAAGATGGTACGAGTCATTGAGTTATGAATACCGCCACGTGTACCGGTCTGCTCAGAACCTGGGATGTTGACCAGTTTTTCTTGAGCGTGATACATCATTGTCATGCCTTCTTTGACACGCTGACTGACGATGGCACGAGCGGTAAGGGCGCCGTTAGCATTGAATAATTCAATCCAGTCGTTATCGACGATACCTGCTTTTGCCGCATCGACTTCTGACATCCAAACACAAGGTCCACCGCGGCTTAGGGTCAACATCAGCAAGTTTTCAGAGTAGGTACTGTGGATGCCCCATTTTTGGTGCGGTGTTAAGAAGTTCAGTACAATCTCTTTGTTACCGTTCGGCTTGGCGTCTTTGAGCAGCTCAGTGGTCTTGGTATCAATCGGTGGACGATACTGTTGCATTTGCTCGCCAAACGCCTGCATCCAAGGATGGTCTTGATAAAACTGCTGACGACCAGTCAGGGTGCGCCAAGGAATCAGCTCATGAACGTTGGTATAACCGGCGTTATAACTCACCTGATCCGACTCAATACCTGACCACGTTGGGCTTGAAATAATCTTACGCGGCTGGGCGACGATATCTTTAAAGCGGATTTTTTCATGTTCGCTAGATTTGGCAAGATGAGTATGGTCGCGACCGGTGAACTGTGACAATGCCGCCCAACCTTTTACCGCGACATGACCATTGGTTTCAGGCGCCAACATCAAAATCATTTCAGAAGCATTGATAGCGGTATTGAGACTTGGTCTGCCTTCAGAAATACCGGGATCAGTCACTCTATGATTTAAATCACCGAGCTGTTTGACTTCGGTTTTCATATCCCAGTTCAAGCCTTTTGAGCCGTTGCCTAATTTTTCTAAAGCAGGACCCATAGAAGTAAACTTCTTGTAAGTGTTTGGATAATCACGCTCAACCACCATAATCATCGGACAGTTTTTACCCGGTACTGGTTTTTCGCCAGCGGTTTTCCAGTCAGTGCCACCAAATGGCTGTGCTAATTCACCCGGGGTGTCATGTTGCATCGGTAAAGTGACGACATCGGTTTCAACGCCTAAATGACCTTTTGAGACTTCAGAAAAGCTCTTGGCAATCCCTTTATAAATTTCCCAATCGGTTTTAGATTCCCATGCAGGGTCAGTCGCTGCAGTAAGTGGATGGATAAACGGATGCATATCTGAGGTATTCATGTCATCTTTTTCGTACCACGTTGCAGTTGGTAGCACGATGTCAGAATACAGACAGGTCGAAGACATACGGAAGTCTAACGTGACAACTAAGTCCAATTTACCGGTAGGACCTTTTTCTACCCAATCGACTTCTTTTGGTTGCAGATGACCCTCGGCGTTTTCTTCATTGAGCAAGCCATTTTTGGTACCCAAGAAATACTTGAGCATATATTCATGGCCTTTACCTGATGAGCCCAATAAGTTTGAGCGCCAGATAAACATGTTGCGCGGGAAGTTGGCCGGATTATCAGGAGATTCACAAGCAAAGCGTAAGCTGCCATCTTCGAGAGAGTCGACGACATATTCTTCTATATCTTTGCCGCTATCTTTGGCTTTGGCCGCGATGGTCAATGGGTTACGGTTTAATTGTGGCGCTGAAGGCAGCCAGCCTGCACGCTCTGCTTGAATATTGTAGTCAAGCATATGCTCTGGGAAGAATTTTTTATTGACAAGTGGCGATAGGATTTCATGGGCAGAAATAGTTTCATGACGCCACTGTGAGCTGTGCGTATAGAAGAAACTGGTACCCGCCATATGACGCGGTGGTCGCATCCAGTCGAGGGCAAATGCCAACGGCAACCAGCCGGTCTGTGGACGTAGTTTTTCTTGACCAACATAATGCGCCCAGCCGCCGCCAGATTTACCGATACAGCCACACAGCATCAGCATGTTAATCACGCCGCGATAGTTCATATCGAGGTGATACCAATGGTTCATACCCGCGCCGATGATAATCATCGATTTACCATGCGTTTTATGAGCGTTTTCAGCAAATTCATGTGCGACTTGGATAACGCGCTCACGGCTAAGACCCGTGATGACTTCTTGCCAAGCAGGCGTACCCGGAACCGTCTCGTCATTATAATCATCGGTGACGTGTTCGCCGCCAACACCATTATCAACACCAAGGTTAGCAACGGTTAAATCAAATACAGTGGCAACGATAGCAGTGCTGCCATCGGCAAGGGTGATGGTTTTACAAGGGACGGTTTTTTGCTGTATCGCTTCGCCCGGTACCGAGGTAAAGTGTGAGTGTGACACATGACCAAAGTAATCAAAGCCGACTACGCAGGTTTCATTGCTGTCTTTTAACGTCAGGGTTAGGTCAATATCTGCGCCTGTCGTACCATTTTTTTGTTCAAGATTCCATTTGCCTTTTTCGCCCCAACGATAACCAATCGAGCCGAGTGGAGAGACCAGCTCGCCATTACTATTTAGACCGATGGTTTTCCATTCTGGGTTGTTTTCTTGACCTAAATTATCGATTAAGTCAGAAGCACGCAGATAGCGACCAGCATGGCGTGCGCCTTCTTCACCTTCTAGCATGACGAGCACAGGTAAGTCGGTATAACGCTTGGCGTAATCTAAGAAGTAGTCACTTGGCTGCTTGAGATAGAACTCTTTGATAATGACATGACAGAATGCTTGCGCGACAGCCGCATCAGTACCCTGTTTTGGATTTAGCCATAAGTCAGTAAGTTTAGAGACTTCCGCATAGTCAGGGGTGATGGAGACGGTTTTAGTACCTTTATAACGTACTTCGGTAAAGAAATGCGCATCTGGTGTACGCGTTTGCGGAACGTTTGAGCCCCACGCAATAATATAGTCAGAGTTGTACCAATCGGCTGACTCTGGCACGTCAGTCTGCTCGCCCCAAACCATTGGCGACGCTGGCGGTAAATCACAATACCAGTCGTAGAATGATAAGCAAACACCACCAATCAACGATAAATAACGACTACCCGCAGCATAACTGACCATCGACATCGCAGGAATCGGAGAGAAGCCAACGATACGGTCAGGGCCAAAAGTTTTGGCGGTATAAACGTTACTGGCAGCGATGATTTCGTTGACTTCCGCCCACGTTGAGCGAATAAAACCACCCAAGCCGCGCTTAGATTTGTACTGTTCTGCTTTGATAGGGTCTTGGACAATACTGCCCCATGCATCGACCGGATCAGGATATTGCGCTTTGGCTTCACGCCATAATTTTAGAAGCGGCTTACGTACCTTAGGATATTTAACACGGTTGGCTGAGTACATATACCAGCTATAGCTTGCGCCACGTGGGCAGCCACGCGGTTCGTGGTTTGGTAGGTCTGGACGGGTTTCAGGATAGTCGGTCTGCTGCGTCTCCCACGTCACCAAGCCATTTTTGACGTAAATTTTCCATGAGCAAGAACCGGTACAGTTGACACCATGCGTTGAGCGCACAACTTTGTCATACTGCCAACGGCTACGATATACGTTTTCCCAATCACGAGCTTCATCACGCGTCTCGCCATGCCCATCGGAAAATTCGCCCTGTTTACGTTTAAAAAAACGGAATTGGTCGAGTAAATGGCTCATTTCGCTATCCTCTGTTTTATTGCCTAAGGTGTATCTAGAGCTGAGTGCAGAATGCTTCTATCTTGATAGTGCTTGATATCGGTATGCAGCTAAGCCGTAAATATTATTTCGATAGCGTCATTTTAAGTAAGCCGTCATCCTCTTACTATCAGCTAACATGAGCAGGGCACTACCACCTTAGTAGTAGCTGACAAAAATAAAAACTGATTAAAAATACCGTTAAGCGTCAATGATTAATGCCAATTAATGAGCTAAAAGTTGCTCAGCAAAAATTTAAAACAAAAAAAGTGCTACTCACATCAGCAAGTAGCACTTCATAGGATTAGTTATTGCTCATTCAAAAGAATGTTGTTAAAGGGTTGTTTGTAAAAAAGCAGCCTTAACAAGGAATCTCAGCGTTATCACGGCTGTAATACCACCAAGTCAACACAATGCAGACCACATAAAAGACGATGAGCGCCATAAAGGTACCGTCAACGCCTAACCCTGAACCAAACATTTTTGGCACAAAGAACGCGCCATAAGCTGCGATTGCTGAGGTGAATCCGACCACGGCCGCTGACTCTTTACGTATCTCGATAAATAGTGGCTCTGTCCCCGCTTTTTCAGGCTCAAGGCGTTCATGAAAGGTTCTAAAAATAACTGGAATCATGGTAAAGGTCGAGCCGTTACCGATACCTGTGGTGATAAATAGCACCATAAAGGAGATAAAGTAGCCAACGAAGCTGCCCTCATGGGTTTCGCTAGGTAGGAAATACATCACCGCAAATACTGCCAATACCATCACAATGTAGTTCCAAAAAGTGACTTTTGCGCCGCTGGTTTTATCAGATATCCAGCCACCTAGTGGACGAAATAGTGCGCCGACCAGAGGACCTAAAAAGGCAAATTTAAGCGCATCAATAGCAGGGAACGAGTTCTTAATCAACATCGGAAACGCTGCGGAAAAACCAATAAAGGAGCCAAAGGTCGCCATATAAAGAATGCACATAATCCAGTTATGTTTGCGTTTAAAGATAACCGATTGGTCTTTAAACGAGGCTTTGGCGGTGGCAATATCATTCATGCCAAACCATGCTAATGCTGAGAACAGCAGGATAAAGGGTACCCAGATAAAGCCAGCATTTTGCAAATAAAACAGTTTACCGCTTTCAGCTACTTGTGGGTCGCCGCCTAAGCTACCAAAAGCGGCTACCAATATAATCATCGGGACGACGAACTGCATGACTGATACGCCCAAATTACCCAAACCAGCGTTTAGCCCAAGTGCCGTACCTTGTTCCGCTTTTGGATAAAAGAACGAGATATTGGACATAGACGAGGCAAAGTTACCACCACCAAAGCCACAAAGCAGCGCAATAATGGCAAATATCATAAACGGCGTATCAGGATTTTGAACCGCAAAGCCCATCCATAATGCCGGAATTAATAAAGACAAAGTCGATATCGCGGTCCAACGACGACCACCAAAAATCGGTACCATAAAAGAATAAAAAATTCGTAGCGTTGCCCCTGATAGACCGGGCAGCGCCGCTAACCAAAACAGCTGCCCGCCATCAAAATCAAAACCAATTTCAGGTAAGCGTACGATGACCGCGCTCCATACCATCCATACTGCAAACGCCAGTAGCAAGGATGGAATGGATATCCATAAATTTCGAGTGGCGACTTTTTTACCGCCGCCTTTCCAAAACTCTTCTATTTCGGGTCGCCAGTCAGTAATGAGCTTACCCCCTTTGAAGTTGTAATTATTGCCCATACTATTCCTCACTTAATATCATTTATGCTTGGTTATAATGGATAGTTTTATAACCTTCAGCCGTTATAAAAATTACCGTATGCAGTCGCTTTGATTGTTGTTAATGACTGCTTATATTTGGCTTGGATTGATGCGGTAAATTGATGTCTGTCATCAATGCGCCCTTGATAACAGTGAATCATCACAATCAATGGTTTTATAGAAACGATAACTCACGGTACTGCGTTATCCCGATGATGAGTATTCATACATAGTGGTATACTGATGGCTAAAAGAGGTATGTTGCGGGCAGAGTGATTACTAAAATTTTGCTCTGAATGGGCTGATATGGTTTTTATTTTTTAAAAAGTTCGGAGTTTTTAACCAGAACTGCTTTGAGCTTGGTTATGCGCACTTGGCTGTTTTTAAGATGTTTTTAATACTTTTAAGAAGTTGTTAACGCTGATACTGAACGCCTCTTTTTTACTAATACTGATAGGTCAATACTATTTATGAAGTCTATTCAACGCCGCCAGTCTTTAACCCTTCATGCTTGGGGCGCTATTATTATCATCGCCATCTTATCCTTGATGTCAGCACTGGGGAGTGGGGCGCTGGCTTGGGTAGCACGGTCTGATGCTGAAGCGATTAATACCGCCGGCTCGATACGCATGGCCACTTATCGCATTAGCTTTCAAATTGCGACTGGTTTTTCCGATGATCATCCTTTTAGCTCAAGTTTAAATATTGGCCAAAACAGCGTCGGCGACCAAGAAGATAAGCTGCTTGTTAACCAAGATAAATTAGACTTTTCTAATAAAAACACCGCTGAAAAGACAGCTATCTTAATTAAGGATATGGAAAATCGGCTGGCAGAATTGCAGGTCTATCAGCTAACGAGTGCCAATAGACATACGCTTATTAATGAGCAGCTTGATGAGATAAAAGACCAATGGTATCAAGACTTAAAGCCGACTTTATTGGCGCAGAATAAAGAGGCGTTTTATGGTGTTTCCGCCAGTTATATCGAAGATGTGAACCGCTTTGTTGGTGAGCTGCAGTACCGAAACGAGCAGCGCCAGACATGGCAGCAAAACCTGCAAATCCTCTCATTGATACTGACCATCATTATTGTGCTGATTGGCATGCGAAGATTGCATCAATTGGTGCTCACGCCTATTTATCAATTGATAAAAGCCAATAATCAATTTAAAGACGGTCAGTTCAATACCAGAGTGTCCATCACAGGCTATCGAGAGTTTGAAGTACTTGGCAATTCTTTTAATGATATGGCAAGTACGATTGAGACCTATCAGCGCTCGCTTGAGAGTGAGGTGCAGATTAAAACCCAGCATTTGGTCAAAGCCAATCAAGTGCTGTCACTGTTTTATGACTTCTCAAAATCGCTGACCACTAGCCAAGTGAGCTTATATCAGCTCGACGCTTTAATTGCAGATTTTAGTAAAACCTTGCCGCATTTAGAATTCACCTTGTGCATACAGAATAAATATATCACCAGTAAAAACGCCATCGTTCTGCATGGCGAAAAAATGAAAGAACTGTGCAAAAAGCTCAACTGTGATAACTGTGCAACGAAAAATGGCGAACATACCAAGTCTTATCCCATTGTTCATCAACAAGAAGAATTTGGCGAATTACGTGTGCGATCTAAGTCGGCGCTAATGATGAATTACTCTTTTCTTGCTGATGATGGCATTAATGATAATAATAAGACTGGTCATGGTATGGCGCCAGAGCAGCGCATAAACATGAAAGAGGCGGGTGGTGTTTTCCCGTCTAGCAGTCCAGAATTGGATGCGCAAAATAACGAGCTTATCGTGGCGCTGACCAACTTAATCAGTACCGCCTTATCACTACGTAAGCAAAGACAGCAAGAGCATCAGCTGATTTTATTTGAAGAGCGCTCGACCATTGCTAGAGAATTGCATGACTCCTTGGCGCAGTCGTTATCTTATCTAAAAATACAAGTCAGCGTACTTGAGAGACATCTTAAAAACGCTAGCAGCGAGCCCGTCAAAGCGCCGGTAGCGCAAAATATCGAGCAGATAAAAATGGGGTTAGGCTCCGCTTATCAGCAGTTAAGAGATTTGTTGGTGACCTTTCGTTTGACCATTGATAATGACAATTTTGATGAAGCCTTGCATGAAGCTGCTAGTGAGTTTGCCTTAAAAGGCGACTTTAATATAAAGGTACACAACCATATTATGACGCTCAATTTGAGCGCCACTGAGCAGATAGATTTGATTCAGATTGCCAGAGAGGCGCTGTCAAATATCAGCCGCCATGCAAAAGCACAAAACGTCGCAATTCACCTAGAATACGAGAACGGTGATAAATATATAGTCATGAGTATCATCGATGATGGCGTTGGCATGTCTGGCGGTGTCGATCAAACCCAGCATCACGGCTTGATGATTATGAAAGAGCGCGCCCATAATATCGGCGGCGAACTTATCGTGACCGATAACGAGCCATGCGGCACTATCGTTACGGTCAGATTTGAGCCCAATTTCTTCGACGAAGAGAGTAATAAAGACGCTTATTTATAACCCCATAATATTATGATTTTAGGTAATTAATTAGCTTTTTTTAAATTTGTTTATTTGCGATTTTTTGGTGAGGGTTTTTAACCAGTTTTATTTACAAATATTTTTTCAGCTAAGCAGTTTTTAAGCCCTGTAATACTGAGCTATTAAATTTAAACCATTAAATTCTTGTACCATTTTTTTAATTTGTGAGTATGTTATGAGCACCAAAGTTTATACCAGCACGTCGCCCGCTCGCCTATTATTGGTCGATGACCATCCGATGCTACGCCGCGGCATATCTGAGTTATTAAGTCTTGAAGACGATGTCAAAGTCGTTGGCGAAACCAGTAATGGTCAAGAGGCATTAGCATTTTTAGAAAATAATGACGTCGATTTGGTGATACTTGACCATAAAATGCCGCTGCTCACCGGTATCGAAACCTTGAGAGAAATCAAAGCCAGAAATATCAATACCAAAACCGTCCTGTTCACCGTTTCTGATAGCGGTGAAGACGTACAAGAGGCGTTAAAATTGGGCGTCGATGGCTATCTGCTAAAAGATATGGAGCCCGAGCTGATCATTATTGATATCAGAAAAATACTCCGCGGTGAGTTGGTCATCAGTCCCAATCTAGCCTCGATACTTGCCCAAACGTTGCGCACTCCAAGCATTCAAGATATCGCCAGTAATCTGACCAGCAGAGAGCTACAAGTCATTCAGATGATTGCTGAGGGGATGAGTAATAAGATGATTGCTAATAATCTAGATATTGCCGAATCGACGGTTAAAGTACACGTTAAGCATATCCTCAATAAAACCGGTCTGCGAACTCGAGTAGAAGCGGCAGTGTGGACAGTGAACCATTTATCTAAATAGCGTTTTAAACTTAATAAGCAAGATAGAAGCCTTTATCGTATTTATCTAAAAATAAAAACCCACTTAACTTTTGCTAAGTGGGTTTTTTTTGGTCAAAAGGTATTATGAATAACTAGCCTTGTTCTGCCGCAATTTGGCGATCAACGGATGACATTTTATATTCATCACCAAAGGCGTCTTCTGGTTCTGCCAACCAAAAATAACAGACAACCCATGCAATCAATGCGCCAACTGCGATGATATAAAAGAACTGATTGGGCTCTACAAAGGTATAAATAAATAAGTAGAATACCGCGCCAACGTTACCATAAGCGCCTGCCATGCCTGATATTTGACCGGTCAAACGACGTTTAATTGAAGGAATAATTCCAAAGGTCGCGCCTTCTGCCCCTTGTACAAACACCGAGCACAGAATGGTAAAGACCACGGCGATAAATAGCGGCCATTCGGCATTAAGCATACCCATCAGCGCAAAACCAATACCAATACCGAACATATAAATCAGCATCACCAAACGACGATTACCGACTTTATCAGAGATATAACCGCCAAGTGGCCGCGCCCATAAGTTGACAAAGGCAAAGGTAGAGGCAATCAAACCAGCCGCAGTCGGATCAAGTTTCCAAGTCGCAGCAAAGAACATCGGTAGCATAGAAACCACCGCTAGCTCTGCGCCAAAGTTGGCAAAATAGCTGACATTCAGCGCCGCCACCGATTTAAACGGGTATTTATCATCTTCTGGAATACCGGCTTTAAGCATGGGCACATTGACGCTAATAGCCTTATAAATCTGATAAATGACCATCAATACAATCACGCTATAAGCAATGATAGCGCCCGTCGCACTTAAAAATCCCATCGCTTGGGTGCGATACACCAGCAATCCCAATACGCCGTATAAAGGAACGATAAATAAGCAATATAACCACAAGTCTTTCCAAGTCGACACTTCTAACGCGCCAGCTTTACGGGATTTCTTATGCGTACCGACGTCCGGTCCATCGGTGATTAAAAACCAATAAGCCACGCCGTATAGCGCCATTAATAGACCAGATAGTGCAATTGCCCAGCGCCAACCATCATCGCCGCCAAAGAATTGTAAGGCAACGGTTGGAATGGTAATCGCCGCTGCTGCTGAACCAAAATTTCCCCAGCCAGCATAAAAGCCTTCGGCAAAGCCAATATCTTTGGGTTTAAACCATAATGCCGTCATATGGATACCGACGACGAAACCTGCACCGACGATAGACATAAACAAGCGCGAAACGAATAGTTGCATGGCAGAGTCGCCAAACGCGAAAAACCACGTCGGTATCGCCATCACCACCATTAATATAGAAAACACGCGCCGTGGACCAAAAAGGTCCAATGCCATACCGACGATGACGCGCCCCGGGATCGTCAACGCGACGTTGGCAATTAAAAATAATTTGATGTGATCAGGGGTCAAATAGCTTTCTGTCTGCAGCATCGATGTTGCCAGCGGTGCCATATTAAACCAGACATAAAAGGTGAGAAAAAAAGCAATCCACGTATAGTGAAGCGCCCTTATCTCACGGCGTTCAACCTCGAGTAATTCTTTTGCATGCATGATAATGTCCCCATTATAAATTCTGATGCCCGTAATGGACACAAGATAGCAATAAAGGGGGCGTTATAACTATTGAGCAAAAGCAGTATAGCGACTACTTTCTATACTACTTAATGGGGAGTAGGCGGACATTTTCGGGTGTTGTATGTTTATTAATAATCAAGCTAATACAAGGGTAGCAAAACCATTTAAAAGGTGCTATTTTATATTAATGATAATTATTCTCAATTGAATGTTAGCCTTTAAGGCGGATTGAGAAATAAAATCTATATTAAGCAAACTAGCCAAGGAGTTATCATGAGTGCCACGACTAATACTAACAATTCCACTAGCACGACCAATCCCGTCATTCCAAGCCATTGGAAAATAAAACGTTCAACACACTTCTTCACCAAAGATAAAGTGCCTAACGCCTTACTGACCCATCACAATACGGCAGAGGGCGTATATGGGCAAATTTGTGTCATGCAAGGTACGGTTACCTTTTATGGCTTTGCTGACGAAGCAGCTACTGAGCCAGAAAAGACAGTCGTTATTAATGCCGGACAGTTTGCGGTCAGCCCGCCTCAATATTGGCACCGCGTAGAGTTAAGTGACGATGCCCAGTTCAATATCAACTTTTGGACAGAAGGTGATGCTGGTAATAAATCGCTGTTTAATAGCTCCAAAATCCATAGTAAACCTATCGAAAAGTTGTTTGATAAGCCAGAGGAATCTTAATCAGCTAGGGTAATTATGCTATAAAGTTATTGTGCTATTACAAGCGCTTTTATGATGGCACAATCGCGCTAAATGTTGATAAGATGACTATCCATCTATTTACCTATTTATTTATGGAACTAAGCATGTCAGCTTTTATCAATCAGCCTGCCAATAAAAACGCGGGTATCGATACCAATATTGAATCGCAAAATTATCGAGCAATCATTAAATCACTTGCGGCTACCCAGACATGGTTATTTGTCCCTGCAACGCGAATAGATCGGGTAGCAAAAGCCTTTGCTAGTGGGGCAGATGCGGTGATTGTTGATTTGGAAGACGCGGTGGCGCAAGTAGACAAAGCTCAAGCTCGTGCGGAATTAAAAGAATATTATGATGCTGAGCATGATGCTAAAAGCTATCGTCCGATTTGGCTGCGTATCAATCAAGCGGGCAGTGCAGAATTTGTTAAAGATTTAGCTTTATGTCAGCAGCTGCCTAAGCTGGCAGGCGTGTTACTGGCAAAAGCGGAACAGGCAGCAGATATCGAAAGGGTCTATCAAGAAACGGGGCTTCCCGTGATTGCATTGATAGAAAATGCCATGGGCTTATACCGTATTGAGGAGATGGCAAAAGCGAGAGGACTGCTTGCATTTAGCTATGGTTTTTTAGATTTATGCAACGACCTACAAGTACAAGTGGGTACAGCGTCAGCGGATATTATTGCCAATCAAATTCGTTATCAGCTTATCCTGACTTCAAGAGTCCACCAACTGCTCGCGCCGATTGATAGTGTGTATGCAGATTTTAATGACAGTAAAGGGCTGCATAATCGTGTGCAGTTATGGTCGCAAATGGGCATGTCAGGTATGCTTTGTATTCATCCTAAGCAAGTTGACGTCGTCAAGCGGTCGCTGCAACCAACGGTTGGTGAGCTTGAATTTGCGCAACGAGTAGTCACAGAATATGAGCGCACTGGACAAGCAGTCTTTAAACTTGACGGTAATATGGTCGATGCGCCGGTGATTGAACGCAGTTATCAGGTGTTATTAAGCGCTGAATAATTAGTGCGATATTGGTTTTAGAGTAATTTAACCACGTACCAGATAGTTCAATGCTATCTGGCTTTTTTATGCCTATTAATTATGCACAATCCATTAACCGGCTTTGATATTAGCCCAAGTGTTTTGGAAATTTATAGCGAGGTTAATTGTCGGTTTTATTAAGAGTGAACAGCGCAGTTTATTATACTTATAAAAATAAATAGAAATAACTATTAACATTCATATTAAATGAATGTTATTATATTTCCAGTTTGATGCTAAATGTAAATACTCCTCAAATACTTTTAGCCATCGAAGCGATAAAGTATATTAATTAATCAGTGACGTAATCTTAAATTTAAGTTATTAATCTTTACTCTTACCTAAATATCAAGACCAAAACTAAGACTAAGGCAGTAGGCTTAATATTTGAAGAATTATCAATCAGAGCTATCAATAGATTTATCCCAACGGGCAATATTATTTTTTCATTTTGGAATCATTACGCTTATAAACATTCATTTAAAATGAATTTTTAAGTATTCACATTATTTATCTAGCCAGTAGGAGCAAGATATGGGCGAGTACAAGAAGTATTGGTGGGGCTTAATCGCCGTCCTCGTGATTACCTTTACCTTTTTAGGCTGGGGCGGCGTGGAAGTGTATCGTACTGCACCTCCTATCCCTGATCAGTATATTGATGGCAATGGGAAGGTTTTAATCACAGAAGAAGATATTTTAGATGGTCAATCTGCTTGGCAGCGCACCGGTGGTCAGCAGCTTGGCTCAGTGCTCGGACATGGCGCATATCAAGCGCCTGATTGGACGGCGGATTGGTTACACAGAGAGCTTGTGGCTTGGTTAGATATCAGGTCAAAAGAGTTGTATGGGCATGATTTTGCCACTGCAACAGACGATCAAAAAGCGGTTCTCAATGCGCAGTTGAAAAAAGAGTATCGTGGTAGCAATACTAATGATAAAAATCAAGTGGTGTTGTCGGATACGCGTATCGCTGCCATCAATGAAGTCACGCCTTATTATATCGGTTTATACGGTAATGAGCCTTCATTGCAAAAGTCGCGTGAAAACTTTGCCATGAAAAACAATACTTTGGCAGATCTTGAAGACAGACAAAAACTGACTAATTTTTTCTTTTGGACGACTTGGATGGCTTCTACCAACCGTCCGGGTACTGATGCGACGTATACCAATAACTGGCCGCATGAGCCACTAATTGATAACGTCCCGACTTCAGAAAATATCATGTGGTCTATCGCCAGTGTGGTGTTCTTAATTGCTGGGGTTGGTTTCCTCATTTGGGGTTGGTCATTCTTACGTAAAGAAGAAGACGTTAAGGAAATCACACCAGATACTGATCCGTTAACCAAAATAGCGTTAACGCCGTCGCAAAAAGCCTTGGCAAAATACGGTGTTTTAGTGATGGGGCTGTTTGTTTTTCAGGTATTTATTGGCGGTTTCGTCGCGCATTATACCGTTGAAGGGCAAGAGTTTTATGGTATTGCCGTCGCCGATTACTTCCCGTATTCGCTGGTGCGTACGTGGCATATTCAGGCCGCATTGTTTTGGATTGCCACTGCTTTCTTGATGGCAGGCTTGTATTTGACACCGCTTATCAATGGCGGTAAAGATCCTAAGTATCAAAAACTGGGCGTTGATATACTTTGGGTGGCGTTAATCATAGTGGTTGTCGGCTCATTTATCAGTCAATACTTTGCCATTGCTGGCATTATGCCTGCGAAATACAACTTCTGGTTTGGACATCAAGGCTATGAGTTTATTGACCTTGGTCGCTTCTGGCAGATTTTAAAATGGGTTGGTATATTGTTTTGGCTGTTGTTAATGACCCGCGGTTGCTTACCGGCATTTAAACAGCCGGGCGATAAAAATTTATTGGCAATCTTCTTTGCATCAGTCGTTTGCGTCGGTTTATTTTACGGTGCAGGCTTGTTCTATGGTGAGCGTACGCATTTAACCATCATGGAATACTGGCGCTGGTGGGTTGTGCATTTATGGGTAGAAGGCTTCTTTGAAGTATTCGCCACCGTATCATTGGCTTTCATTTTCTATAACTTAGGCTTGGTTAATAAAAAAATTGCTACCGGTTCAGCTATCGCTTCTGCGGCGCTATTTATGCTCGGCGGTGTACCAGGTACCTTCCACCATTTATATTTCTCAGGCACGACCACGCCCGTGATGGCAATCGGTGCCTCATTTAGTGCCTTGGAAGTTGTACCTTTGGTTGTATTAGGTTACGAAGGTTATGAGCATTGGTCTATGCAGCGTCAAGCGCCATGGATGGATAAGCTCAAATGGCCTATCATGTGTTTCGTTGCCGTCGCATTCTGGAATATGTTGGGTGCGGGCGTGTTCGGCTTTATGATTAACCCACCTGTGTCACTGTTCTATTTACAAGGGTTAAATACCACAGCCGTTCACTCACATGCCGCTTTATTTGGGGTATATGGATTCTTAGCAATCGGCTTTGTCTTACTGGTCATGCGTTATATCCGTCCAGACTATGTGTTTAGTGAAAACCTTATCAAAACCGGTTTTTGGGCGCTAAATGCAGGCTTGGTATTGATGATTGTCACCAGCTTATTACCGATCGGTATTTTCCAAGCACATGCATCAATGACCGAAGGTCTATGGTACGCTCGTAGTGAAGGCTTCTTACAACAAGATTTCTTACAGACATTACGTTGGATTCGTACCTTTGGTGACGTGGTCTTAATCACTGGTGCTGTTTGTGTGGCATTGCAGGTTGTTAAGTTTGCCTTTGCAAAACCCTCACATTCAAACTACCAACCTGAAAACCCTGTAAATGATTAATATCTAAGTCATTAACAAGGTTAAAGAATAAAAAAGCTCTGTAATGGCAGGGCTTTTTTAGTGCCTTATTAAATGTCTTTTTAATGAGAACCAGCTCTAAAAATAACCAGTTTTCTTAAAGGTTTTACCTATTTTTATGATGCGATAATAAGCTTGATGCTCACTTCAAAATAATACTCATCTTTTACGCTGATGGCTATTTTACCGTTATGAGCGTTGACAATCGCATGCACAATGGATAAACCTAGACCGGTGCCAGAGTGCATATTTATTGTTTTATGATGGCGATAAAAGCGCTCTGATAATTTATCCACTTCTGCTTGCGTCATCGGAACAGTTAAACGATTGGTAAAAGTAATTTTCAGGTACGAGATAGGCATGCCTGATAAAGATAAAACCTGCCCACTACTTGCAACGTTATCCGTTACAGTTGCGGCGCTAATATAAATAATACTATCACTGGCCGCATAATAGACCGCATTAGCAACTAAGTTGGCAAACAGCCTTTGCAATAAGCTTTCATCACCAAGCACGGCTTTAAACTCACCCGTTTTCTCAAAAGAGATAGCACGGTCTTCCGCTATCCATTCATAATAATCAATCATCTTAGTCAGCAATAGATTGCTATCCACGCGATGAAATTGCGAATGAATCAAGCCTTTTTGAGTTTTTGCCAGTAGTAGCATATTATTAATTAAATTGGATAACTGTGCTAAGGTGTCGTGCTGATGGTGCAGCTGCTCGATATATTCTTGGCTATCTCGCGGTTTACTAAGCATGACTTGGGTTTGGGTGCTAAGAGTAGCAAGCGGTGTGCGCAGCTCGTGGGCGATATCGTCTGAGAAGCGCGAAAGCGATGCAAAATTGTGCGCCAGCTTATCCATCATCGCATTATACGTCTCCGCAAGCGGGCGCAATTCACTGGGCATATCAGCTATCACAATTCTATCGTCGAGCTGTTCGGCATTGATGCCGCTCATTTTTTGCCTAATAGTCGCCAGTGGCGCAAAGCCTAAATGCACACTAAAAGCGGCGATAAATACTAAAGTAAAAGTAATAGCAATTAAGATAAGAATCAGCTGACGGTTAAACTGCGCCAGATACTGATGATGAACATCGATGGGTAGGGCGATGAGTGCTAAGCGACTGGCGTGCTGAATGACAATAGCGCGATAGTGGCGGTCGTTGATGGTTAAGTCAAACGGCTGCTCATGATGTTTTTGCCACAGATTTTTAACCGCCCCATCATTGCTCGATTGATTGATAAAACCTGCGGGCACACTAATAAGGACTTGCCCGTTATTGTCGGTAATGACGGTTTTGACTTCATAGTCAATGCTAGCGTTCTGTAAAGCGAGCGTCTGCTGAGAAAGTAGTTTTTCCTTTTTAGAGTCAGCATCGGTAGTAGCAATATTGTTAATGTTGGCAATGTTACCAGTATTCATAGTGTCGCCGATGTGATTGCTGTCCATATATTGGCGTAAATTAAACGCCGCATGGGTCAAAATCTCTGCATCCATTTGCTCAAAATGGTCATTAACTGAACGCTGTATCCAAATATATAGAAATATTTGGGTGACGATAACGCACAGGCTTAATAATAGGATAGTGCGCCACAATAAGGATAAGCGACCATCTGTCGCAATCGGTGTCATATTACTGATTCATCGTTATGATGTCGCTATCATTGGTATTATCAATATGGTCGAGCCGATAACCCATACCGCGCACCGTATGAATCAGCTTAATATCGAAATCATCATCGATTTTAATCCGCAAACGCCGTATCGCCACGTCAATCACATTAGTGTCGCTATCGAAATTGATATCCCATACTTGCGAGGCAATCACAGAACGCGGCAGCACCTCACCCTGTCGCTCAAGGAAAAACTGCAATAGCGCAAACTCTTTGGCGGTTAATTTAATAATCTGCCCACTACGCGATACTGTGCGTTTAGCAATATCCATTTTTAAATCGGCAATCTGCAGCACTGTATTGGCATAATCGGTTTGATTGACGCGTCGCAATAGGTTTTTGATTCTGACCAGTAGCTCAGCAAAGGCAAAAGGCTTGGTCAGATAATCGTCACCGCCGATTTCTATGCCCTTTACGCGGTCGCTTAAATCATCTTTTGCCGTTAGAAACAATACTGGCGTCAGCTTGCCCGCTGCCCGATAATTACGCACCAACTCAAAGCCACTAATGTCAGGCAACATCACATCCATAATGACCACATTGAAATCTTCGGTCATCAAAGCATGATAACCATCTAGCCCAGTTTTATGGTGCTCAACGATAAAACCCACTTCACTCAAACCCTTTTTAATATAGTCGCCAAGCGATATTTCATCTTCGACCAATAGTATTTTCATAGCGTATCTATGCTCATTATTCGTGCTCATTATTTATGATGTTTTTATGCAAGTACAGTTGCGATATGGTTGAGTTTTCTGCCATCAATCATAGAGCAATGGCAGCGCTATTCCTATACTAAGCTGGCAAGATGACAAAATTGTCATCTTAGCGTCATCTGCTTGTCAGGCTGACGTTGTTAAGATTTTTATATAATATTTTAACGTTAGGCATTATTACTACCACTATTACTATAGCTACCAATGCCATGCATTTCTAAAAATACCTGCCATTTTTTGCTATTAATGAGACATTTACTATGGTTATCCTTGCCACTAAATTTATTCGTCAGTTTAAATCGCGTGAGCCAAAACCTAATAAGCTTACAAAAAAATCTCTACGCGGCGGCTTTATGATATTGGCGGCGTCGACACTTTTCGCCTGTAATCAAGCAGATATTAAGGCAAATGCTAATGTAGATACGTCGATAGATAATGTAGAAAATGTTAACCAATCTTCTACGATAAATGCTAAAGCTCTGCATTCTGATTTACTCAAAAATGTCTCAGCGACTGTCTATAAAGATGTCAATTGTGGCTGTTGTAAAGACTGGATAGAGCATGTGCAAAATTATGGTCTTACAGCGACAAGCCAGCATCCAAAGGATTTGTCATTATTCAAAGATCGCTATGGCGTGCCGACTGAAATGCGTTCATGCCATACTGCGGTAACGACTGATGGTTATGTGTTTGAGGGGCATGTCCCAGCTAAATATGTCGCGCAGTTTCTAGCCAATCCACCGGCACAAGCAATCGGGCTTGCCGTGCCTGGTATGCCAATGGGTAGTCCGGGGATGGAGTATCAAGGACAGTTTGCGCCTTATCAGATTATGCAAATAAACAAAGATGGTACCAACCAAGTATATGCAGATATTGAGTCTGCTGATCAGCAGTTATAAGTTTATGCAATAAGAAACACATTACAGAAGCTAATAAAAGAAGAAGGACCTTTGGTAATGGACGATCTATTAAATAGCCTAAGCAATATATAGGCTATCAAAAAGACCTAAGTCATGTAGAGGAAGACTAGTTATGAATCATGCAGAACAAGAAAAAATGAACCCGTATATAAAGTTTTCACTGATGATTTTAACATCCACTGTGGTCATGTATATCATGATGTACTTCAATACCTATCAATGGGACCATGTCTACTTTAATGAGACAAGAGCTTATATGGCAATGTATATGGGCGCTGGCATGGCAGTCATTATGCTGGCATTCATGGGTAATATGTATAAAAAAACCAAGCTCAATCTTATGATTTATGGTCTTAGTGTCTTGATGTTTGCCGTGGGTATTTTGGGCGTCAGATCACAAGCGACCGTCGATCAAGTCGACTGGATGCAAGCGATGATACCGCATCATTCGATTGCTATTTTGACCAGTAGCCGCGCCAATATCGAAGATCCTAGAGTACAAAAGCTTGCCGATGATATTATCGACGCGCAAAAGCGTGAAATCGGGGAGATGCAAGCGCTTATTGAAGCGCTTAAATAAATTATTTGATAAATAAATCTTGTGAGCTGGCTATATTTATCACCTCCATTTAACACATTAATGTAATAAATTTCTTATTGGTAGATCTTAATTGATTTGCCATTTTTTTATTTTCTACCTATATAAAGGATATACCATGAAAATCACTCATCATTCACGTTTTGCTATTCTCACCGCTAGTATCGGTGCTGCATTACTAATCAGTGCCTGTCAGCCTACCAATGACAAGACTACACCTGCTACAGAAGAGGCGGCAGTCGTTAATGATACTGATAATGTTAACGATGCAGCCGCCGCTACGGGTCCGCACGCCAGTCACGATATGTCTGCGGGCGCAATGGCAGATGCTGAGCATATGACGCCGATGCATCAGGCGTATAGTGACTCTATGCTAAAGATGCATGACGAGATGATGGTTGGGATGGAATATAACGATCCAGATGCCGCCTTTGCAAAAGGGATGCTCGGTCATCATATTGGCGCGGTTGATATGGCAGATATTCAGCTGAAATATGGTACTGATAAAGAGATGCGCCAGCTGGCACAAGAGATAATCGATGCTCAACAAGCTGAAATTGAGCAAATGCAAACTTGGCTAGCCAGTCATCCTGATGCACCTGAAGCCACATCCGATACCAAAGCCATGCAACAAGCCTATGCCGATGGTATGGATGCCATGCATGATGAGATGATGGTAGGTATTGCCGATCCTAATGCAGATATGGCATTTGCACGTGGTATGTTGCCGCATCATGTTGGCGCGGTTGATATGGCAAAGGTACAGTTAAAATATGGTAAAGATGCCGAAATGCGTCAACTTGCGCAAGCTGTCATCGACGCCCAGCAGTCTGAAATTGAGCAAATGCAAAATTGGATAGCCAAACAAGGCAGTTAGAAGTTTTGTGTAAAAAAGTAGCTAGAAGTTTGCCGTAATATACTGCTTAATTAAATTTAAATAAAAAACCCAGCTAAGAGCTTCTTAGCTGGGTTTGTTTTTAGCGCGTTATTAATTTATTAGCCATTTGTTAAGCTTTGAATTCTCGACTAAAACTTCATGTCTTTGTTAAATGCTTTTAGACATTTTTACCATGTTGCTTCTGCTGGATGTCTTTTGCCAAGTTATAGCATTCATTGATATGGTCGGTGGCGATTTTTTTGAAAATCATATAACCTATCGTTGCTGCAACCATTTGTCCGCCAAGCGGGATAAATTTAGTTACTTGCTTGGCTGCAATACGACCACCAAAGCCTTGAACGGTCTTTTTCACGATACCACGTGTTGCCATTAAGCCTGCAAAGTCAACGGTACGGTCTTTTAGCGCTGCCCAATGAATGGCGCGTGATTCCAAGTCGATGGCAGATTGACGTCCTTCAATCAAACCAAAACGTTCGCTAATCTCAGGTAACAGCATGGTCAGCATGCTGGCATCAACTGCCACGTCAAAAAATGGTACTGGAACGATGGCAACACCCGCTGACAGTTTGGCGCGTTTTTTAACCAGCTTTTCACAGTCTTTTTTAACTTTCTCAAGGTCTAAATTTGGGTCGATGGTATTAGGCAGTTTTTCAACAAGGGGAGTGGTTTTCATAAAGCGTCCTTAAAATGTTTAACAAACAGAAAATAGTGATTATAGTAAAAGCAAAATTGATAAGTATCTTATAAGTTCTTAGATGTTTACCATTTTATGTATTTATAAGCCTTGTACAATCATTCCTTTGTAGCAAAATGCAGAAAATTACAGTCACTCTGCACCGTTTTTGTAAAAAAGTAACAGATTAGCAATGAGGAATTTTAAAATAAGCCATATATAGTTTTTTAACATACAATTACGTAGAATATAAATTACGCCATTAGACGCAGCGACGCAATCGCTAAACCTAGACGATAGCGCTAAAAATTACCATTGTGGCTATCTGCCAAAGCCAGTAGAATACCAACATGCTAAATTTAACCCCTCGTTATACCAGCACTCGCATCGACGAGTTGCCCGCCGCGTTGCAACCACTTGCCGCCCAATCCCTTACCCTTGCTAGGCTTTATGCCGGTCGTGGTATCACTGCGCCTGATGAGCTCGACACAGGACTGTCTGGTCTATTGCCAGCCGAGATGCTGCATGGCGTCACCGAAGCAGTGCGTCTATTAGATGTCGCTATCGATGAAGGTCAGCGTATCTTAATCGTTGGGGATTTTGACTGCGATGGGGCAACCAGTACCGCATTGATGATGCGTGCGCTAACAAAGATGGGCGCAGTCGTTGATTTTTTAGTACCTGACCGTTTTAAATATGGCTATGGTCTGACGCCAGAGATTGTCGAGTTAGGTATCAAGACCTATAATCCCGACATGATTGTGACGGTAGATAATGGTATCTCGAGTCACGAAGGGGTGGCGCGCGCGCAAGCTGATGGCATCACGGTCATTATCACTGACCATCACCTAACCACTAAAGAAACACCGCCCGCAGAAGCAGTGGTCAATCCCAATCAGCTCAGCTGTCACTTTAGCAGTAAGGCATTGGTAGGGGTGGGGGTAGCGTTTTATGTGCTGGGACGCTTGGCAAAATTACGCCGCGAAGCAGGAAAATCTAGCGTGCAAGTCAGCCAATATTTGGATTTAGTGGCACTTGGGACGATTGCCGATGTGGGCGTACTCGATAAAAATAATCGCATTTTAGTCCACCATGGCCTGAACGCCATTCGTCAAGGTCGCTGTTCGCTCGGTATATTGGCATTGCTTGAACAAGCAGGTCGTGACCCTAAGCAATTACAGGCACAGGACTTCGGTTTTGTTTTAGGTCCACGTATCAATGCCGCTGGACGTATGGATAATATGCGCATCGGTATCGAGTGCTTATTAACCGATGATTGGAGCACCGCACAGCGTCTGGCGCAGGAGCTTGAACAGCTTAACCGTACGCGCCGCCATGTCGAGGGTGAGATGCGCGCGCAAGCAGATAACATTGTGCAAGCGTTAGCTGCTGTTGAAAATGATGTGAATACTGCTGCTGACGAGAGCGGTGAAAATCTTATTCAGCCTAAAACTAAGAAGCCAACTGTTAATAATCAAAACCGCAGTATTATTTTATATCAAGACGATTGGCATCAAGGCGTTATCGGTATCGTCGCTGGACGTTTAAAAGAAAGCCACTATCTGCCCAGTATCGTCTTTGCGCCAGCCGATACAGAACGTACAGGTGACGACGATGCCATCAAAGGCTCGGCGCGCTCTATTGCAGGCGTACATATTCGTGATGCGATTGAGCAAGTGGCCGAACGTTATCCTGATTTAATCAGCCATTTTGGTGGTCATGCGATGGCAGCAGGTTTAACCATTAAACGTCGCAACTTTGATGGTTTTGTGAGCGCGTTTAACGAAGTGATGGCACAGATGGATGATGAAGTCTTTGCCGAGCAAAAATTTACCGATGGAGCACTACAAGCGGGTGACTTTAGCTTATGGTTTGCGGAGCATTTAGCCAATGCCAGTATCTGGGGTCATGGATTTGCGCCGCCGATATTTGACGGTGTATTTGAGGTATTAAACTTTAAGATATTAAAAGACAAACATCTTAAATTATCACTACGTTATCCTGATGTGCAATATCCAATTGAAGCAATCCAATTCAATTTTGATAGCAGTGCTTGGGATTACCGCGCCGAAAAAGTGCATTTATTATTCCAGCTAGACATTAACGAGTGGAACGGCAAACAGAGCTTGCAGTTGATGGTCAAAGATTTGGCGTTAGTAAAAGAGACGGTAGAAGCGAGCTAGTAGTTTGATGGTATCGACAGTAACGGTGCTTATAATAGTTAGCGTTTAACATTTGCATACTTTCATGCTCTAATATTTCCATTCAATGGTTGGAAATTGCCAGTCATAACGAATGGCAAGCATACGCAAGGTGAAAATCGTCGCCATTGCCAAGATATCAGCAATCCAAGCGGTCACGCCAAGATTGTGCAGCGCAAAGTAGAGGATACCGCCCGTTAACGCAGCGGTAATATAAATCTCTTGCTGTAGCACCAGCGGAATCTCGTTACAAATCATATCGCGGATGATACCGCCGACAATAATCGTAATTACCCCGAGTAATAATGCCACCGGCACATTGGCGCCCATACTATCAGCAACTTTGATGCCGATTAAGGTAAAGGCTGATAGCCCAATGGTATCGGAGAGCTTGAGAAATTTATCAACGCGCCTAGAGTTGGGATGAAAGAATATCTGCATCACCAACGAAGAGATGGTAATAACCGTCAAATAACTCATGTCTACCATCCAAAACAGCGGATGACGATCCAAAATCACATCGCGCACCGTACCGCCGCCGATGGCAGTCACAATCGATACCAATAAGCAGCCAAAGACATCAAAGTTCTTATGCTTGGCTAGTATCGTGCCTGAAATACTACAAGCGACAATCCCAATCATATCAAACAGATAAATCAGCGAGCGCGGGTCAAAAGTAGTAATCAATTCGGAATCTAAAGCGATGGTGAGCATGAGTTTTTCTCATTAAAGCACTGATATTAAAATACTGATGTTTTCTTCGCTAATCATGAAAATCGGCTAAACCGTTAATCAACCAAACGAATCGAAGGCAGATGCCAATCGAATTTAAGCGCCAGCATACGCACGGCAAAGATAATAAATAACATCATAAACTCATTGGTAATAGCATCAACACCCCAGTAATCAAGCACTAAATACGTCACAGACCCTGCGATACTGGCGGTGATATAAATCTCGCGCTGTAGCAGTAGAGGTATCTCATTACAGATAATATCACGTAATAAGCCACCGATAATCGCCGTCCAAACGCCCATCATAACTGCAATAACTGGCGATACATCTTGCGCCAAAGCCACTTTAAAACCAATCACACTAAAAGCCGCCAGCCCAATCGCATCAAAGAACTTAAGCGCTTTATCAATCTTATGATACAGATGAAAGAAAATTTGTAGAATAAGCGAGGTAACGGTAATGACGATGACATAGTTAAGGTCAGTCATCCAAAATAGCGGATGGCGATCGAGCGCCATGTCACGTAATGTACCGCCGCCAATGGCATTGACCATAGAAACTAAAATACAGCCAGCAATATCAAAGCCTTTATGCTGCGCAAGCAAAGTGCCCGCAATGGCACAAGCAATAACGCCAACCATATCTAATAAATACAGTAGAATATCAGGAAAAATAAAGTTACTTATCATGATTTATTTGAGCCTCAACCGTCTTTTGCAAACAATATAAGCCCTAGCATAATTAGCCCAATACCGACCAATCCCAATGCTGAGGGTATCGTGTTATTCAACAATAGTATACCGCCAATTAAAGCAAAGATTACCTCGCTGGCTTGGGTCGAGTCAACGCCTGCTACCTCACTTGAGGTTACCGCTTGTTCACGTGCATAAAGAAATATGCTCGTCGCAGTCACCCCAGCCAACAGTGCGACTAGCAAAGTATTAAATATTTGTGTGGTTGCGGGTGGCTCAGGATGTAAGAGCACGCCTAAAACTATCCAAAATGGAAAGCTACCAAGGGTCATTAGCCAGACTTTGTTAAACGCGTTTTGTAAGAGTGTCGTTTGGATAGCAGGAATGCAGGCAATAAAATTTTGCAGGCGTGACGCAGACTGTCTATCGATAGGTAATATAGGAGCTTCGGTAATGACGCGCTGGGTAGAATTGCCAATATCAGTATCAGAGTCATTTAGTTGAAGATTGTCATGAGCCAGTTGTTGCTCAGCGCTATGTTTGCGAGCGTTAAGCGACACTTGCCAGACCAGCTGATTGCCGATTGGGTAACTGAAGGCGGCGATTAATGCAGGAAGGGCACCATAAAGCAGCATATCAGCCATCGGTGCGCTATTGGTATCGGTTATGGCAGAAGCGCGCAAGCCTTCGCTGACATTGACCAATACCACCCCAATAAAGACCAACAGCGCATAAATAATGAACTTTTTATCGAAGCGCTGCCCAAATGCCAGTAGGACAAGTAGGCTGGTTACCACGGTAAACATAAAAGTTGCGGCAACCACCCAACCTGAAACATGGTCGCCAGCATAGCAAATGCCTGCATAAAATAACCCAAAGCCAATACTGCCGGTAATGCACCAAAAGCCCCAATGCTGACGAAAAATGGTCATCAGCTCTTGAATACGACCAAAGCCATGTTGAAGGATAATAATGGCGGTGATAATCAGCCACATAAAGACATAGCGTAAGCTCGCTGACCAAAACCAGTGACCACCGGCATTACTCATCATCTCATTTAAAATAAATGTCGAGCTAAAAAAGGCTCCCGCCAATAAGCCCAATAAAATCAGTTTGACCATTCATGCGTCCTTGCAGTTGGCTCGTTAGCTATTTAGAGTGTATTTATCTTATCTACTTGGACTGTCGTTTTGCATGACTTATGCAGATATTAGACGGTTATTTACCTTTGGCATCGGCCCAAATAATCTTATGTAATTGCAATTGAAAACGTACCGGTAATGCGTCTGCTAGCATCCATTCAGCCAGCTCACGTGCCAATATGGGTACCTCAGGGCTGCTCATTGCTTCACTATCGGCTACCTCTTCTGCGACATTAAACATCGGTGAAAACCAAACCGTACCAACCAATTTATCCAGCTGATGCGCAAGCAGTTTTTCTTTCGCCCACTCATAATCGCCGCGGTTCATAATGACAAACTTGATTTGGTCATGTTGAGTCAGATAGTCGAGATTTGACCAAAGATTCTTGTCGACTTCACCTGAGCTTGGCGTTTTAAGATCCATCACTTTGCTGACCGCGGGTGGTACATTTTCTACCGTCAGCGCCCCTGCCGTTTCAAGCGATATCTCATAACCGTCATTCAATAAACGCTGCATTAATTCAATGGCATTCGGCTGCGCTAATGGCTCACCGCCGGTTAAGCAGATACGCTTACAAGAATAACCTTTGATGGTAGTGATAATGGCTTCTAGCGACTGACGTTCACCGCCACTAAAAGCGTATTCGGTATCACAATAGACGCAGCGCAGCGGACAGCCGGTCAAGCGTACAAATATCGTTGGTAAGCCTGATGTCAGTGCTTCACCTTGCAGGGAATAAAAAATCTCGGTCAAACGTAAGCCTGCTTCAGGGTCGGTGACAGGAATCAATGATGTGCGTAAAGATAATTCACTCATAATATGTCAAATACGGTTAGAGATTGATAATGCCGTGAGCATTTATCAAATAAAAAAGGTTTAATAATCTGTCTAATGCTAGGAATTTCAGTGTCCAAACGAGATAAAGATTATAACGTAATGTCTTACATTAAACTTGCCATTAAGTTGCTATTAACTTGGCATAAAGCATTAAAAAAGATGCTAGAGTCAACCCCAGCATCTTTGATGATAAAAACAATTAATGTAATGATTAAAACGTAATAAATAAAGCATTAGGCTAAACGTAATAACTCATTGACTGATGTTTTAGCACGGGTTTGCGCATCGACTTTTTTCACGATAATAGCGGCGTATAAACTGTGCGTGCCGTCTTCTGATGGCAAGCTACCCGGTACAACGACTGATCCAGCTGGCACACGGCCGCGATGAATCTCACCCGTTTCGCGGTCATAAATGCGCGTTGATTGCCCAATAAACACACCCATAGAAATCACTGAACCTTCTTCTACAATCACGCCTTCAACGATTTCAGAGCGCGCACCGATGAAGCAGTTGTCTTCGATAATCGTTGGATTGGCTTGCAGAGGTTCTAAGACACCACCGATACCGACGCCGCCTGATAAATGTACATTTTTACCGATTTGGGCACATGAGCCGACTGTTGCCCACGTATCTACCATCGCGCCTTGGTCGACATAAGCGCCAATATTGACATACGATGGCATCAATACGGCACCGGCTGCGATGTATGAGCCTTTACGGGCAACCGCTGGTGGTACCACGCGTACGCCAGCTTCTTTAAATTGCGCTTCTGTCCAGTTGGCAAACTTCGTGGGTACTTTGTCATAGAACTGCACGTGTTCGCCCGCAGCTTGGACATAGTTATCATTTAAACGGAATGATAATAAAACCGCTTTTTTAGCCCACTGATTGACCACCCATTCGCCATCTTTTTTCTCTGCCACACGCAAGCTACCGTTGTCCAGTTGCTCAAGCACTTCGTTGATGGCATCGCGTACGTCTTTTGGCATGGTTGCTGGGCTATATTCGTTACGATTTTCAAAGGCTTGTTCAATGGTTTGTTGCAATGACATAAATATTCCTAAAATTGATGGAAGGTAAATAAAAGCGAGTAAGAAGAGCGGTTCTAATAAAGTGAATAAAAGCGTTTTAACTCAAAAACGGGCTTGCTGTATTGTCGCTAATTTGGCGGCTTTTAGCAAATAAGTTCAGCGCCAGTAACAGTGCTGCTATTCATTTCTAATGCCGCTATTAATTAGGAGTATGGCTCGTTATCCACCCTAAGATGTCTTGATAAACCAACGCTTTGTTTTGCTCATGGAGTGGTTCATGGCGCATGTGCGGGTAAAGCTGAAGCTCGACATCACTAAAGTTCTGTTTTTCTAAACGGCTGGCAATTTTGCGGATGCCTTTACCCATATCGCCAATAGGATCGTTTTCACCACTGACCAATAACATAGGAAAGCCTTTGGCAACGGTTGTCGCCCAGTTTTTATTGAGGCCAGCGTCCATTAAGGTGAATAATGTTAAAAAGCCATTATTGGTAAATTCAAAGCCAGTCAAGGGATCTGCTTCGTAGGCTTCGACAGCCGTGGGGTCTTCATTTAACCATGCAAACTCTGAAGCAGAAATACGGTTATCAAGCTTACTATTGAGCACTTTATTCATTACGTTGGCAAACACGGTATTTGGCTTTCTAGGAGCCGCTTTTGCTAAGATTTTATTAATCGGCAGCAGTACTTTAGTCAATGGATTGGCATCAGCTGTGCCCATTAGAATTGCACCAGTAAAGTTCTGCGCGTGGTGCTTGAGAACGTTACGCACAATAAACGAGCCCATCGAGTGACCCATGACAAAATGCGGTACATTAGGATGGCGCGCCTTTAGGCTGTCTGCCATGATAATAACGTCTTTTAACAACGACTGTACTGGATGCTCTTCAGCAAAAAAACCCAAATCACTGGCTGATTTGACCGTCTGACCATGACCAAGCTGATCATAAGTGGCGACCGCAATACCGTTATTTGCTAAAAACTGCGCAAACTCTGCATAGCGTCCACTGTGTTCCGCCATACCATGCACAATCAACAAGGTAGCAGTAATCGCCGTGCTAGTATCGCTTGGCTCAAAAAAATTATGATGTAAATAATGGGTATTGTCAGAGGAAGTAATTTGTTCAGTGTGACTCATAAAAATCCAGTCCTTGAATGGTGAAGGGTTAAAATATAAACAGTATATATAGGTATAAAGGTTTTATTATAAAAATAAATAATGGGGGCGAACAATCTAATCGCCAAGCGTTACAGGGTCAAATTGTTTGCTCGTTTATGGTATATCGTACAATAGTCTGGGTATAAATGCTTTTATTTTATGTTTTGATGATTAAAGAAGGTCGAGTGAGTAGGGCGAAATCTATTTGAATGCATTGCATATATTTAAGAATTCAGCTGAGGTTATAAGCTCTGCAGAACTAAGAGAAAAGGATATTGGATTAACGATTTTATGCTTTAGATATTTATAAAATGGAAAAGCAGCCATAAAAAAACCCCCATCAAAGTGATGAGGGTCTTGGCAAATGCCATAATCGAATCAAAAATGACTCAAAAAATTTACTACTAAAATATGGCTCTCCAACCTGGGCTCGAACCAGGGACACACGGATTAACAGTCCGTTGCTCTACCAACTGAGCTATTGGAGAATAAGCGGTAAGTGTTTAATTGCTTACTGCGAGCTTAGAAAGTCTCTAACGAGTTCTTGCTAAGTGGGGCGTATTCTAGCAAAGATAAAAAATACGTCAAGCTTTTTTTGCATATTTAGTAAAGATTGTTCTTTTACTTGCTAGATAAGCCCTTTTACAAGGGTTTTAGCTAAAAGCGAGCAATTGTAATATCCATAAAAACTATACATCAGTAAATAAAATAACAAGCCAATACTGTGTTTAATCATTACCTTTTCATAAATATTTTCATCTAATAGGCATTTATTTGCGATTTATCAGAGGCTGCTGTATAACGGACATTCAAAATAGATAGGCTTCTGATAACGGTAAGGAATATTATGTCGCAATACAATACCAGCTCTACTGCCAAAAGTGCACCTTTAAACCATGAGTTATATATGTCGGTGTTAATGACACCAGATATGGCAAACTTTATAGGCAATGTGCACGGCGGTGATTTGCTCAAGATGCTTGATCAAGTCGCTTATGCTTGCGCCAGTCGCTATAGTGGTAGTTACGTCGTGACGCTATCGGTCGATCAGGTAATGTTCCGTGAGCCTATCTATGTCGGCGAGTTGGTTACCTTTGCAGCCAGTATCAACTACGTCGGCAGAACGTCTATGGAAGTGGGAATTCGTGTTGAAGCCGAAGATGTTCGCGCCCGTACGATTCGCCATACCAATAGCTGCTATTTTACTATGGTAGCAATTGACGATAATGGTAAGCCAACCCCTGTGCCTGAGCTTGAAATTAAAAATGAGATGCAGCAATGCCGTTTTGATGCAGGCTTAGCGCGTAAAAACCTGCGTATGGAAGACTCGCATCGTCCCAGTTGTGATATTAATCAAATGATTGGTGAAAGTTTAGGCGCTGGAAATCTAGACGCTGAAAACAAGGCAGATAAAGGCATGGTTGGCGAGCTTTCTCAGCGTAGCAATGCGAAGTAGGGCGCCCTCAAACTATCGCGTCTATTAAAGCTATCAGTACTTAAACAAAGTCTCACGAAAACCTTACTGACCAGGGCTAGGTTTTTGGTTAAATTTAATGATAAATAAAGCGAATCAAAACAGTTAAATATTCTGGCTTAGCTGTTTGATTCGCTACTTTAATTCATTATATAGACCATTTATTGAGACTCATATGAGTTCAGAATCCTCGCAATCTTCAAAGTCCTATGTTAAACAGCAGCCAACACCGCAGACCATTCATACTCGCGGTGGTGGTAGCTCGTATTCTAATGCCACGAATATCTCCTCTCAATCTGCACCCGATAATAATAAAAAAGAGGATGATAAAAAATCTTCCTCATTGACTACGGTACTGATTGCGGTTGGGGCAAATCTTATTATTGCCATTGCCAAAACAATTGCGGCCTTTATGACCGGTTCTGCTTCTATGATAGCGGAATCCGCGCACTCTTGGGCAGACGCGGGTAATGGTACTTTGTTAATCGTTGCAGAAAAAAAATCGATCAAACCTGCTGATAAAAGTCATCCATTAGGCTATGGTAAAGAATCATACGTGTGGTCGATGATTGCTGCCTTTGGCGTCTTTATGGCGGGCTCCATTGTTTCTATTTATACCGGTATTACCGAATGGAATGCGTCCGAAACTGACACCAACTATACCATCGGCTTTATTGTCTTAGCAGTTGCCTTTGTACTTGAAGGCTTTTCCCTGTTGCAAGCTTATTTGCAAAGTAAAAAACATGGCGAGGCTATCAACCTTAGCGCCCTCGGTTATGTTATTGATACCTCAAACCCAACCTTGCGCGGCGTCTTCTTTGAGGATTTAGCAGCGGTCATTGGCTTGGTCATTGCCGCAGCGGCGATGGGCATGCATGCTTATACCGGACAACCTTTTTGGGATGCGCTTGGATCAATTGTTGTCGGTATACTGTTGGGTATGGTCGCTATCTTTTTAATCAGCCGCAATCGCGATTTTTTGGTTGGCTATAAAGTCTCAGAAAAAATGCATTGCTACATATTAACTGAGTTATTAAATCATCCGGATATCGATAGCGTCTCTTATTTACATTTGGAATGGGTCGGACCCAAAAAAGTATTTATGGTGGCCGCAGTAGACATCGCTGGTAACCAGAAAGAACAACAAATCGCGCAAAAATTTGAAGATATTGAAAATCAGTTTCGCGCCAATCCGCTATTTCAAGAAGCCATCCTAACGCTGTCAGTCCCTAATGCTGAGATTCTATTCCCACCAGATGTCTGATACTGTTTAAAAGGTCTATTTAATAACTGAACATTAATAACTGAACATTAATAACCATACTACTTAAAACTATAATGCCGAAAACTATAATAATGAGAGCCTAATATGAAACGTTCTAATAACGCTACTATAAAAAAGTCGCGAAAGTATACCAGTGCCATAAACCCATTGCTCACCTTAGTAGTAACGACGCTTTTATCAGCGCCTATCGTCAATGCCAATGCAGAATTGATTATCCATAGTGAGCCCAATACGGTTAATAACAACGCCAATAATATTGCCAATCAGAAAAATAATAAACAAGCACCGACTGATGTTTCTATTATCAAGTTGATGCAAGTGATGCATATTGACGAGCAAATAGAATCTATCGTTAATGGCCAACAGGCGGCTATCGATGCCATCAATATGCAAACACAACAACAGGCTCAAAACGGCAGTCAGCAAGTAAATGATAAGCCGTTAAACAAGCGTCAACGTGAATTACAAGCGCAGATTCAAAGTGTTCTAGGTCAATACGCTAAGATTATGAGCAATGGGATAGGCGATGCTACTGACGCGCAGACTTTAACGCAAGCTTATATCAGTGCGGCTAAGACTTACTATACACAAGCAGAAGTTGATGCCCAAATCAAATTTTATGATACGGAAATGGGTCAAAGTATTCTTGCCAAGCAACCACAAATTACGGCGGCCTTTTTACAGCAATCATTGCCAGAAGATACCAGTGAAACTGAAGCACAACTGGGCGAGCTTTTGCCACAAATGAAGCAAATCATTAAAGGTGTTTTTTAACTTTGCTATTTTAAAGCTTAGTTTCAACGCTTGTCTCCAACGTCAACTCCTTTAGATGTGATTGCAATTCAAACTTAAAATCTTCGTGCATAAAAACTCGTACATAAAAAAAGGTCACTATTAAAGTGACCTTTTTATAATTTTATAACTTATTTTAATGTTTTGTTGATTTATAAGGCATTTATTTTTTTGGCGCATTGGCACCGATAAACCAAGCATCTTTATCAACGATACGGCTAACTTCAGTCAATAAATCAGCGGTATCTTCATCGCCTACATCACCCGCAGTATCAATCGCTTCGCGCAATGAAGCGGCAATAGTTTTATAGCGGTTGGTAAGCTCGCGCACATGCTCATCCACTTCTGTAATATCAGTTGGGTAAGTCTCTAAAATAGAGTCCTCAACGACACGTTTAGAGATGCCATTGGCTTTACCACCAAGGATAACAATGCGTTCAGCAACCGTATCATAAGCTTCTGTTAAGCGCTCATAAGTGTCATCTAATAGCTGATGCACACCAATAAAGCCAGTACCTTGCAAATTCCAATGGCACTGTTTGCTATCCATGCTTAAGTCAATTAAATTTGCCAAGTTGGCATTCAATAACTCGATCATTTTTTTAGCTGTCTTATCATCAATACCACTTGCGAAACGTTCTCTCATGTTCTTCTCCATTGTATTATTTTACATCGTTAGTGAATAAGCTGTTAGTGAGTCAGCCGTTAATGAATATATAGATTGTTATTAATATTCTTCCAAATAAATATTCATTAAATGCTCAATAGCTAATTAAGGATTTACTAATCGTTTTTCTGTTTATTATGTATTGATATTTATTTAATTCAATACTGATAATAGCAGCTTAAATTCGCTATGGAACCCTTGTGCGTTAGGCTTTATTAAGTGGTCGTGTAATGAGTTTGTTAATCGTGAAAATCTTTGTAAGTTTAACCGCGGCTCTGTGCGTTTTTTATAAAGAAAAAGTGCTTATATGGCTGGTAGTATTCTAGAAATACTCAGCCTAGTGCTTCTGTCTCGGACGTTATGTGCTTATTTACACGAGGCTGACTTGATCTTTTGCTTTGGCTTTTAGATAGCATGACCGTTAAAGGAGAAACCCAGATATTATCCTTTAAAAACTGTAGTTTAGACCCCATATTGTTATAAATCTAACCTCTTATAACCTTTTATAAATACCAGGAAGAAAGCCATTATGCGAATGCCTGAACCGCGCTCGTCGCGTCAGTTAAACCAATTGGCCACTCAGCTGCAAGGCGAAGCCGAAATTAGTGGTGTCAACGCGTCTGGGACGCAAATATCAAGTCGTGCTTTTGAGATGGTCACAGAATTTGAGCCAGCAGGGGACCAGCCGCAAGCGATCGAAAAGTTAGTCAAGGGTATTAATTCTGGCATGGATGAGCAGCTGTTACTTGGAGTGACGGGTTCGGGTAAGACCTATACTATGGCAAAGGTCATCTCTGAGACTCAACGCCCTACCATTATTATGGCGCATAATAAAACCCTTGCCGCGCAGTTATATGGTGAGTTTAAGTCATTTTTCCCCAACAATGCCGTTGAGTATTTCGTCAGTTACTATGATTACTATCAGCCAGAAGCTTATGTCGCGGCTAGTGATACTTTTATCGAAAAAGACAGCGCCATTAACGACCATATTGACCAAATGCGTCTGTCAGCGACCCGGGCTTTATTAGAGCGTCGTGATGCGATTATCGTCGCTTCAGTATCCTGTATCTATGGTTTGGGTGATCCAGAGAGTTATCTGAAAATGCTGCTGCATATTGTAGTCGGAGACAAAATAGACCGTACCGCAACGATTAAGCGCTTGGTTGAAATGCAATATACCCGTAACGAGCTGGACTTTGGACGTGGTACTTATCGCTTGCGCGGTGAGTTGTTGGATATCTACCCAGCTGAGTCTGAGCAGTTGGCAGTGCGTGTGCATCTGTTTGACAATGAAGTCGAGAAAATTACGTGGTTTGATCCATTGACTGGCAAGACAGTACGCAAAGTGCCGCGTATTACTATTTATCCAAAATCGCATTATGTGACGCCTCGCAATAAATTAGAAGCTGCCAGTCATACGATTCGTGCTGAGCTTGAGCCGCGTCTCGAGTATTTCCGTGAAAACAATAAATTGATCGAAGCGCAGCGTCTTAAAGAGCGGACCCAGTATGATCTTGAGATGATTCAGCAGCTTGGCTACTGTAACGGTATCGAAAACTACTCACAGCATCTTTCTGGTCGTCCGTCAGGGGAAGCGCCGCCAACATTGTTTGATTATATTCCAGAGGATGCGTTGCTATTCATTGATGAGTCACACGTGACCGTTTCGCAAATTGGCGCGATGTATAAAGGTGATAGATCGCGTAAAGAGAACCTCGTCAATTATGGCTTTCGTTTGCCAAGTGCGATGAATAACCGCCCGATGAAGTTTGAAGAGTGGGAACGTATCAAACCTAAAACGATTTACGTTAGTGCTACGCCGGCACTATATGAGCTTGAGCACAGCGAGCAAGTCGTCGAGCAGGTGGTACGTCCAACGGGTTTGATTGATCCAGAGATTGAAATTCGTCCGGTATTGACTCAAGTTGATGATGTGCTATCGGAGATTACTAAGCGTCGTGAAAAAGATGAACGCGTTTTAATTACCACTTTGACCAAGCGTATGTCAGAGGATTTGACCAGCTATCTAAAAGAATACGATGTGAAAGTCGCTTATCTGCACTCGGATATTGATACGGTAGAGCGCATGCAAATCATTCATGAACTGCGTACTGGCGTCCATGATGTGCTGGTCGGCATCAACCTATTACGTGAAGGTTTAGATATGCCAGAAGTTTCACTGGTGGCGATATTTGATGCGGATAAGGAGGGCTTCTTGCGTTCTGAGCGGGCACTGATTCAGACCATTGGTCGTGCTGCGCGTCATATCAATGGTAAGGCTATCCTTTATGCTGATCGCATTACTAACAGTATGCAAAAGGCAATAGACGAGACCGATCGTCGCCGCGAAAAACAAGTGGCATTTAACTTTGAGCATAACATCACGCCAAAAGGCGCGCGTCGTAGTATCACGGATAAAATCGATACCGGTGATGACCATGATGCCAATGATAATCAGGCGATTCCGGTCAAAAGTCATCTACCTGATGTCGATATCAGTATTTTACGTAGCCCTGATTTGTTGGCCAAAGAAATCAAACGCCTCGAGAAGCAGATGCAGCAGATGTCACGGGATTTAAAATTTGAAGAAGCGGCAAAAACTCGTGATAAAGTGTTGGAGTTAAAAGCGCATTTAATCTAGTAGGTTAAGGCGGACTGAATGTAAACGTAGATAAGGTGAGTTGCATATTTGTAGTTCACCTTTTTTTATTTAACATTTTAAACCAAGTAGGCTTGTACCTGCATAGATTGATAACTAATAATTTGCTGTCAGATAACTTGTAATTATACCAAATGCCACTTAATATGATATTAAGCAGCTGCATGCGCTTTATTACTCACGGACGACTTAGGCGGATTATCTATCATGCATACCAGTACCCAGAATAAAACCAATGAATTACTCAGATTAGATTTCAATGAAAACTCTTTAGGCATGTCAGACTCTGCCAAAGCAGCTATCCTCAGTGCTTTAGATGGCGCTGCTCGTTATCCTGATCAAGAGCGCGCTAAACTGATGAGCAAAGTAGCCGACATCAACGGCGTACCTGAAAAACAGGTCTTATTGGGTAATGGCTCAATTGAAAGTATCAGGGCTGTTGTGCAAATGCTTCATGACAAAGCCTTAAAGACAGATAAAAGATTTCAGCTCGTCATTCCAGACCCAACCTTTGGCTGTGCAGAGTTGTATGCACACTCTCTAGGGGTACCAGTGGTCAAAGTACCATTAACACGCGATAACTACGATTTAGATTTCGACAACCTACAAGAACCTGCCACTAAGTTTGACGGTATTAGCTTATTTTATTTGTGTAATCCTAACAATCCAACGGCCATCATTACCGCAACGGATAAGCTCAAAGTTTGGATAAAAAACGCGCCAAAAAACCACTATTTCTTATTGGATGAAGCTTATTTTGGGTATATCACAGACCCAAATTTTGAGAGTGGCGTTGAGTGGATAAAGCAAGGGCTATCAGATAACCTGATTGTCGTTCGTACCTTCTCAAAACTATTTGGGCTTGCAGGTTTGCGCGTCGGCTACGCGATTGGACAGCCGCAGATTATTGCGGAAATCGGGTCTTTAATGTCTACGGATAACATCAACGTATCAGGTGCCGTTGCCGCAATCGCAACGCTAGAAGATGAGGCGTTTTTGGCGCACAGTTTGCAAACCACCAACCAAGCAAGGCAAATGATGGAGACGGCGCTCGATGAGCTAGGACTGCGTTATTTGCCCTCGCAAACCAATTTTATTTTTTATGAAGTAAAGGGTAGTGTGCAAACATACATAGATAGAATGAAAGAGCATGGTATCGCGGTCGGTCGTGAATTTCCTTCTATCCCAGGTTTCAATCGCATCACACTAGGGACACCCGAAGAGATGGCGGTGGTTATTGACACGTTGCATTTATTTCGAAAGAAAGGCTGGGTGTGAATAAGCTAAATTGTATGTTTTGATTGATGAAAAGGAGAGCGGCTTAGATGGCAGCTTTCCTTTTTTTTCTAATGAATTTTATAGCCTACAGCTGGAACGAGCAGCATTTTTTACCAACAGCAAACGCAGTTTTACATATCCCGTCTTAAAAAATAGCACTACCTCTTATAGTCTAAGTAAACAAAGCATGACCTATTAGCCAATTAGCTAAAAGACCAGTAACTAATAACTATAGGCTGGTCAGCTAGTGAAAGTTAAAAAAAGTCTGCTAATGAACGTTTAATCATAATTATAAATTTGTAAATGTTAGGGATATAGAAATGTTCGATATAAAAGCGTTGTTAAAGCGCGAGGTAGAAAAAAAGCTTATTGATGTCGATGATTATATATTTATGCCTGAGCGCATAGAGATGGCGCTCGAAGGTGGTAAATTGAACTGTGTGTTAAATAGTGATGGTCGCGTTGATATTTTTTATACCAAGCAAGGGGTGACGGAAGTCAGTTCAGCGGCGCGCAAGCATCCTTATACGCCGTTTGAAAAGGAGTTAAGTCATGGGATATATGATGACATTATTCGTGACTTACTCAAAGCGGTAAACAAAGTTTTAGACGGAAAATCTAAATACTTCCATCATAGAGTGGTGCCTATAAGGACGCCGCAACTGCCAACGTCAACCGTTATTAAAGAGGATAGCTCCTTTTAATAATACATCTACTTAGCTATTTCATAAAAAGGGCGTGTTATATGCATATAACACGCCCTTTTTGTTAAGCATTTTTTATTAGGTATTTTTAGTAGACGCTACAACTATTTTAAATAGTAGATGTATCTATCTTTTATTTTAACCAGCACTTAAGGCAGCTGATTTTTTCATCGCTATAGAGCTATCTTTACTGGCTAAAGCAGCCGTTCTAGTAATAGGGCGAGACTGGCCACCTTCGACTAAATGATTGCTACTTGCTTGGGTCACCAGTCCTTTGGCGTAACGACAGCGGTCATCACGTTTTTTTAACGTCTCAGTATAGTACCACTCGCATTGAAAAGCCTGCTCGTTGATGTCCAGTAACATATAGCCATGGTCGGTTTGGTTATTGAATTTTTGGTGCGGGTTTTCTTCTACTCCTGCGCCACTTTCGGGAAACGCTAAGGAAGTTAGGGCAGGACAGACAAATTCGACCGCAATGGAGCCTTTTCCGGTCTCTGGATTGTAGCTATTGGCATCAAAAGGATTTTGACAAACATCGAAAGCAAATGAGGCATGATAGTCACCGGTTAAAACCACCGTATTATCGATGGCGTTTTCTTCGATAAAGTCTAGTAAACGCGTACGCGCGCTGGCATAGCCGTTCCAAATATCGCCAGAATTGGTAGCAGAAGCACCTTTAAAGGGCGCTAAAATGACTTGCTGCCCAAGTATTTGCCACGTTGCTTGCCGGCGTTTGCCTTCCAGCATCTTTAAATATAGCCAGTTTTCTTGCTCAAGCCCCAGCAGTTGGCGTTCAGGCTCATTACTGGCAGCCGCATCAAGCTTTTCACGACCAAATATGCGCGTATCTAGCATATTTAAATCAAACAATTTGCCAAATTCAAAACGTCTATAGATGCGTAATTGACTGTCTAATTCGTTACTACTGTCATCGCGAATGGGCATCCACTCATGGTAGGCACGTACGGCGGACATTTTACGTTCTAGATAACTGCCTTTGCTATCATTATGGAAACGGGCGCCATCCTTCCATGAATTGTCGGCTATTTCATGATCATCCCAGACAGCTATAAAAGGATGCTGGCGATGACATTCTTGCAAATCAATATCGGTACGGTAGCAGGCATAGCGGCGACGATAGTCGTCCAAACTGATGATCTCGTTTTTAGGAAACAGCGGGCGTTCTTCTCTTAAGTCGTTATCGCGATAAAAGCCTTCTCGATACTCATAGATATAATCGCCTAAATGTATAACAGCAGAGATGTCGATTTGCTTAGCGATATTGGCATAGCCGTTAAAGTAACCAAAGCCGTAGTTCGAGCAGGAAACCACTGCTAAGCGTACGCGATCAACTTCGCTGGCTGGCAGGTCTGGGTGCGGTATGGTACGTGTACGATCGATAGGAGAGAGATAGCCCAATGCTTCAAAGCCATAGTAACAAGTGGCATTAGGTTGCAGATTCTTAGGGTCAACTTTTACGGTAAAATCAGAGGCGGTGGAGGCTTTTTCTCGCCCTTGAGCGACGATGTTTTTAAGTGTTGGATCTGTTGCAATCGTATAAGCCACAGGGATGCTGGAAACCTCGATACTACCGTCGTTGGTAATTCGTGTCCACAGTATCACGCGGCCATGCAGTGGGTCGCCACTGGCAATACCATGCACAAATGGTGCTGCCCCTTGATAGCCTAAGTCATCTAGATCATAAAGCTTATTTAGCGGTCTGACGTTATCGTCATCTGACGAACAAGCGCTCAGCTGCGTCAACATAGTGCCAGATACCGTTACCTGACCACCAGTTTTATAAATGCGCGTCTTTTCATGAGTCATCCTTGATATGAGTTGCAGATAAATTCCATTTATCCTTAATGATAGTAAATAATCTATATGAATAGGCTGCGTTAAGCAATCGCTAACCCAGCCTAATTATTTATAATGACTGATATTATTAACAAAGTATTTATTTAACGATACTGGAATAACAGCTCTGCAATGATTTGGCGACGACTCTAGCCACTAATTGCACACGATATTGTGGATCTATGGCTGCATTACCCAATTCAACGATACTAACTTGTTGCGGTGCTTGCTCGCTAACGCAGCCACAAACTCTGCCTTTTACCGCCTCTTCTTGAGCATCAGTCATAGCGACACTCGCAATACGCCACGCGTTTTGTTTTTCAATCTGGCTACGGCATTGATTATCAATGGCAGTTTTAAAGATATTCATGCCAATCTCGTTTGCCGTACCAATCGCTGTACCGGCATTGGAATTGACATCAGTTGTGGCACAGCCCGCTAGCGCAAATGTGGCCAACATCATGGTTGAAGTAAGTAATTTTTTCATAAATTTTCCTATAAGGTTATTCAGTATTATTGGTGGTCGTATGCTCTAAGCGTTAATAACTTTCATTTTCTATCTTAGGCTTAGCTATAGAGCGAATACAGCGTTTGCACTTTAGCATAATAGAGATGGATTTCGCCTTCAAAAAATTGAATGGGCAATAAAAAATATTTTTCAGTCGAGGTGCAGTTATTCTGTTAAAGGGCGGTTATATAAGCAGCATCAATCAATTAAGCAAATAAATGGCTAGTAGCAGTATTATAAGGAAAATGCTATTAATATATTTTTTAATAAAATATCTTTTTGACGAAAATACCTTAGCGCCTTTTTATGAGGAGGAGCGCCGATAAAGGTTTACAACCCCTTTAAAATTTGCTTAAATAACTATAATATGAAACTTAGTATCGCATAGCGAAACTATACGCATGGTTTCGGTTGTTGATATATAGTTAAAAGACTTTGGAAACGATACAGTGTTGCTGGGATTAATTTTGCGCAGCCTCTGTCAGCGTAGACAAAGTACGAAAGTAAAATTAATCCCAGCAGCACGTGACAAAAAACGTTTCAGTTTTATTTAGGATTAACCATAGCTTTGGTACAGGGTGTAGCTTAGATTTGGATTGTGACTCGCGCTATATTGATTCGCTTATCACATATAGATAACTGACTATCTTTTGCACATAATAACTCGTATCTATTAAAACATCATAGCAATATATGACATGTCATGTTTTAATTGAGTAGACCTTAGGTTGTGAGGTGCTTAACTCCTGAGTCTATAGCGAAATTTAACGTTATAGATTGGGGTTAGTAGTCAACAAGAATGAGTTGCTACTTCAATTTTGTATTTAAGAACTATGTATTTAGTAACCTTGCGTTCAAGAACTTTGCATTTAAGTATTTTTTATAAACCCATTTTGCTTTATTTTATCAAGGAAGAAAATAATGAAGTCTATTTATAAAATGCCTCTACTAGCCGCAATGATTGCAGCCAGTATGACGCTGGTCGCTTGTTCAGACAAAGCGCCTGCTGATAACGCAGCTAATGACAGTGCTACTACCGACACTTCTACAGATACTGCTGCTACAGCAGGCGATAAGCTTGAAACTAAATTTGTCACCATTGCCACAGGCGGTGCGTCAGGTCCTTACAACATTATTGGAACGTCTTTGGCAGAGATTTATGCCAAAACTTTTGGGGTCAACGCCAAGACTCAAACGACCGGTGCTTCAGTAGAAAACGTCAATCTATTGACCCAGGGTAAAGTAGATATGGTGCTGGCGCTTAGTGATGTCGTCACTGATGCGGTTGAAGGTAAAAATGACTTTAAGGCGCCTATCGCCAATATTCAGCAAATTGCCGTGCTTTATCCTAACGTCATTCAAGTGGTTGCCTCAGAAAAGTCTGGCATCAAAAACATTGAAGATTTAAAAGGCAAGCGTATTGCGGTTGGCGACCAAGGCTCTGGTACTGAAGTCAATGCTCGTACTTTGTTAGAAGGTTTTGGTATTACTTATGATGATGTCAAGGTCGATTATCTAGGCTTTGCGGATGCTGCAGATGCGATGAAAGCGGGCAAAATTGAAGCAGCGTTTTTTAGTAGTGGTTTACCAAACTCTTCATTATTAGAATTAGAGCAGGGCATTAAGTTGCAGCTGGTCACCATCAATCAAGATAAGCTCAAGAAAATTATCGAGACCAAGCCTTACTTTAAGACTTTTGAGATTCCTGCCGGTACCTATGGTAATGATGTTGCTATTCCAACCACAGCCGTCATGAATGCCTTATTGGTGCGTTCTGATATCTCTGAAGAAGACGGCTACAAGCTGACCAAGGCATTGTTTGAAAACTTGGATGGTCTAAAGAATGCTCACCAAGCGGCAAACGATATCAGTTTAGAGACGGCCCAAGTCGGTATGGTTGCTCCTATTCATCCTGGTGCCAAAAAATACTATGATGAGAAAGCAGCTAAATAAGCAGCTATGGTGGTTTACTGGCGTAGCATCTATTGCTGCGCTAGTTTTGTTTATACTATGGGCGATTTTTAGCCGCCAAACTGTCATTGAAGTACGGGTAGCGAGCGTTGCTGATAACGATAGCCTAGTTTGCTATTTTGTCGAGCCCAATTTTCAATTGCGCTGGATCCATTCAGTAGAAAAACAGTGGTGGGAGGAGGAGTATCTTCGTCAAAAAGATGGCCTATTATTAACCAATACCTACTTTCAAGCATTTGGCGCTGGAACGCCATCTACTGAGAAATTTGCTACTATACAAAAAGAGGGCTACGTCGGCTATCAAATCAACCAAAGATTTCCTCATCTTAACTGGGTTGTATCAAGATTAACTCAGGGTGAGATTGATTATGCTGGTCAGCGCATTTTTATTCATCAACTGGTACCAGATTATTCAGAAGTAACTATCATGCCCAAGGCATATAGTCTAATCGATAGATTTAATAAGGATTTTTGTCATGAACTCCCAAGTGATGGATCACAATAGCGGGACTCCTATTTATAACGATGATGCAAATTCTAACGATAATGTGAATTCTAATGAAAATGCGATATTGGCACATCAGCCAAATGCGCCTGCAGAGACTGAAGATTACGACGACGTTGATCCTAGTGTCACGCAAGCGATATTAGAAAAATACGATCGAGAGTCTATTACGCGTCATATCACTCAAGGTCCAGTAAAGTATATCATCGCTGCGATCTGTATTTTCTACTCCATTTTTCATTTATACATCACTTTTAACCCAATGCCATCATTACTACAGCGCTCAGTGCATGTGGGCGTTGGCTTCGCTTTGATTTTTTTGATCTTCCCTGCTAGCAAGAAGAGTAGCCGTAAGAAAGTTGCATGGTATGACTGGATTTGGTTTATTTTTTCCTTATCTGGGATGGCGTATCTCATCTATGAATACCAAGATATTGTCACCAGTCGCGGCGGCATGGCAAATTCGGTCGATGTGATATTTTCTATTATCACCGTCATCTGCGTCCTTGAAGGCAGTCGGCGGATTACGGGCTGGATATTGCCCATATTAGCCTCTATATTTTTGCTATATCCTTTTGTCAGTCATCTGAGCTTTATGCCTGATCGGCTACTCACCCGCCCTTATGATATGGGTGATATTTTTGGTCAATTATTCTTAAAAACCGAAGGCTTATATTCAGTTGCAATCGGCGCATCCGTCACCTTTATCTTTCTATTTATTTTGTTTGGGGCATTTTTGGCGCGCTCTGGAATGGGTCAGCTGTTTAATGATTTGGCATTGGCGCTGGCAGGGGATAAAAAGGGCGGCCCTGCTAAGGTGGCTGTCATTTCAAGCGGCTTTATGGGCAGTATCAATGGTTCAGCTTTATCAAACGTAGTCAGTACGGGCGCGTTCACTATCCCCTTGATGAAAAAGGTTGGTTATCATAAAGACTTTGCAGGGGCAGTTGAGGCAAGTGCGTCAGTTGGTGGTCAAATATTGCCACCTATTATGGGTGCCAGTGCTTTCATTATGGCGGAGACCACAGGACTACCGTATAGCACTATCGCTTTAGCAGCATTGCTACCCGCTATTCTCTATTATTTAGGCGTTATCGCGCAGGTGCATTTTCGCGCCGGTCGCCGAGACTTAAAGGGCATGGCAAAAGAGAGTTTACCACAAGTAAAAGAGGTCTTAAAAGCACGCGGTCATATGCTATTGCCGATTGTGTTTTTGATTTATTTATTAATACAAAATGTGCCGGTAGGGTACGCTGCGGCTTATACCATTGGCTTTACTGTTGTCATCAGTATGCTACGTAAAGAAACGCGCATGGGCTTTAAGGATATATTGGGTGCGCTAGAAGATGGTGCACGCCAGTCATTAGCAGTGATGGCAGCTTGTGCGGTTGTAGGTATCATCATTGGTGTCGTCAGTTTGACCAGCTTTGGTACGGTAATGACTTCTTCGATTGTCACCTTGGGTGCAGGATCGCTATTGCTTACATTGATTCTGACCATGCTGGCTTCGATGGTTTTAGGTATGGGATTGCCTTCTATTCCTGCTTATATCATTACTGCAACTATGGCAGCGCCAGCGTTAGCGGGATTTGATATTCCTATTTTATCAGCGCATATGTTTGTCTTCTATTTTGGTGTGTTTGCTAACATTACCCCGCCAGTCTGTCTGGCAGCTTTTGCTGGTGCTGGTATCTCTGGCGGTGATCCGATGAAAACCGGGTACTTGTCATTAAAACTAGCGCTAGCAGGTTTTATTGTGCCGTTTATGTTTATTTATAATCCTGCGATGTTGATGATTGACCCGACAGATCTTGCCGTCACAGCGAAAGAGTTTCCATTGCCACCGGTCATCGATATTGTTATTGCCGTTGTGACATCTGTCATTGGTGTGATTGGACTTAGCGCAGCATTAGAGGGTTATTTCAAAAGTGATATGAATACCGTTACGCGCTTAATATTAGCATTGGGTGCATTACTACTGATTTATCCTGGGCTTATCACAGGTGCAATCGGTGGTGTAATAGTACTGGGTATCGCGGCATTCAATATAAAAAGGAGTAAGGCGCCAGCAGTTTTAAATGTTTAAGTACTTAAAGCTGATAGGCTGATGCTTTAAGTGAGACAGATAACTCTGAATCATAGAAAAGGGCGAATAGTAGATATCTACTATTCGCCCTTTTTATATTTTAATAGTCGTCATTCTACCTTGATATAGTGACGAATATCATTTAACAGCCAAGTTTACCTTCTGCTGCTAAGGCTTTTTTGCTACGGATAGGTGCTGGGCAATCTTCGCCGTAGTATTGACGATCAGCAAAGTAGCTTGAACGTACCATAGGACCTGCCCAAATGTTAAAGAAGCCAATCTTTTTGCCATAATCCATATAACGCTGGAACTCATCTGGATGAACATAACGATCGACAGGTGCATGATCTTTACTTGGTTGTAAGTACTGACCAACGGTAATCATATCAACGTTATGGGCTTTTAAATCATCAAGTAGCTTATAGATTTCTTCTTCCGTTTCACCAAGTCCAACCATGAAGCCGCATTTGGTAGCGATATCAGGGCGACGCTCTTTGTAGAGCTTCAGCAAATCTAAGGAATGCTGATAGTCAGAGCCTGGGCGGAAGGCTTTATATAAACGCGGCACGGTTTCGATGTTATGGTTAAAGACATCGGGAGGCGTTTCCGTCAGCAGGTCTAAGGCAACTTCCATACGACCACGGAAATCTGGCACCAAAATCTCGATTAAGCAATTTGGACTTAAAGCGCGAGATTCGTTCAAGACTTCAACGAAATGAGCGGCGCCACCATCTTTTAAATCATCACGGTCAACCGAGGTAATCACGGCATATTTAAGACCCAAACCTTGAATGGTCTCAGCGGTATGGCGTGGCTCGTCTTTGTCCAATTCATTTGGGCGACCGTGTCCGACATCGCAAAACGGGCAGCGACGCGTACAGATATCACCCATAATCATAAAGGTGGCGGTACCATCGGCAAAGCACTGCGGCAGGTTAGGGCAAGCGGCTTCCTCACAGACGGTATAAAGCTTTTGCTCACGCAGGGTGGATTTAATACGCGCCACTTCCGCAGGTGAGGACATTTTGACCCGAATCCAATCTGGCTTTTTCTTTGCCTCGACGGTCGGAATCACTTTAATAGGAATACGCGCTACCTTGTCGTAGCCACGTAGCTTTTCACCTTGGATGGCTTTTTTGGGTTTCGCACGGGCAGCGGGGACGTGGGTTTGTACGGCGTTTGTCATAATCAAATGTTCTCTTAACCCCTGATAGAATAAGGGTTTATGGCATTATTAGAATGTTTTATGAATGAAGCTATTATAGCAGATAACGGGTCAATATTTTTTAGGAAATCTTGTTAAGATAACTAAGAAAGATACTAGCAATAACAAAGCATGTCTAAATAACAGGGTACTACGAAGCGTGCCTTTACCGTAGTTTTATTTATTGATATCAATGTCCATGTCATTTAGCACTTCTATGGCAGCGCGAAACGCTTCTTGGCTGGCAGGTGCGCCGCAATAAGGTAGGCTATGCAGCAATACTTCTCGGATTTCAGCGACGCTAGCACCATTATTTATCGCGCCACGGATATGACCTTTTAGCTCAGCGGGACTTTTTTGTGCAATTAAAAAAGCCATGGTAATTAATGAGCGGTATTTACGCGGTAATACAGAATCATCTTGCCACGTGCTGCCCCAAGCGTGTTCGATAATCCAGTCTTGCAACGGCTGGGTAAATGGTGTCGCTGAGTCAAGCGAGCGTTTAACATGCGCTGCGCCCATCACTTCAGTACGAACTTTTAAACCATTATCGTAATGAGCGTTATTGTCCTTATCGCTATTTTTCATACTGCTATTGTCCATATTGCTATTGTCCTTAATATTCACTCATGGCGTCTGTGTTATAAAACCATGTATTAAAAAATGGTCTTAGAAAAAATATCTTATAAAGTCATAGACGTTTAGATGATAAGAGTATAGCAGCCGTGCCATTTTTATTTAACCGTCAATGTAGAAGTCTATGCAGAAAAGGAGAAGGACAAAAATGAGCGGTAAGGTGATAGGGTTGCTATTTAAGGGCGTCAATCATATTAGTTATGGTACTATTTTTATAATAAATGTCCAATATGGCCTTATTCTGCGCCTTTTCGCCGCACAGCCATTAACATTTTGAGCGTTTTGAGCTATGATTGCACGGATAATTATTCAATGCAGTACATCGATGTAGGCTGTCATCCTGACTACTCACGTGATGTACTGGTCACCAACCGACGAGGACGACTATTGTGTTAGAAGCTTATCGTAAACATGTCGCAGAACGTGCTGAGCTAGGAACTGTACCACTTCCACTAAATGAGAAGCAGGTAGCAGAATTGGTTGAGCTACTCAAAAACCCACCAGCGGGCGAAGATGCGTTCTTAATGGACTTGTTAGAAAACCGTATTCCTGCCGGTGTTGACCAAGCCGCTTATGTTAAAGCTGCATTTTTAGCCGCTATCGTTAAAGGCGAAGCGACTTCACCACTTATCAGCAAGAAAAAAGCCGTTGAAATATTAGGTACTATGCAAGGTGGTTACAACGTTCAGCCATTGGTTGCTGCTCTTGATGATGCGGAAGTGGCACAAGAAGCCGCTGATGCATTGAAAAAGACATTACTCGTATTTGATGCGTTCAATGACGTGACCGAAAAAGCTGAAGCTGGCAATGACATCGCAAAAGAAGTCGTGCAATCTTGGGCTGACGCTGAGTGGTTCTTAAACCGCCCTGAAGTACCAAAGAAAACCACTTATACAACCTTTAAAGTGACTGGCGAAACCAACACGGATGACTTGTCACCTGCGCAAGACGCATGGAGCCGCCCAGATATCCCATTGCATTCATTAGCCATGCACAAAAACTCTCGCGACGGCATCTTTGCTGACGAAGAGGGCGTTGTTGGTCCAATGAAGCAAATCGAAGCTTTGAAAGAAAAAGGTCATCCACTTGCTTATGTTGGTGATGTGGTTGGTACGGGTTCTAGCCGTAAGTCTGCAACCAACTCAGTACTTTGGCTCATGGGCGATGATATCCCGAACGTACCAAATAAACGTGGTGGTGGTCTAGTACTAGGTAATAATATCGCTCCTATCTTCTTTAATACTATGGAAGATTCTGGCGCGTTACCAATCGAAAAAGTTGCGGTTGATAACCTAAACATGGGCGATGTATTTGACATCTATCCGTATGAAGGCAAAATCACTAAGCATGATTCTGACGAAGTATTGTCAACGTTTACGCTAAACTCGCCAACACTCCTTGACGAAGTTCGTGCAGGCGGCCGTATTCCACTAATCGTTGGTCGTGGTTTGACTAACCGCGCTCGTGAATACATGGGTCTTGGTCATTCTGACGTATTTGCTAAGCCAGAAGAGCCAGCTGATACCGGTAAAGGCTTTACATTAGCACAAAAAATGGTTGGTAAAGCTTGTGGTCTACAAGGCGTCCGTCCTGGTATGTACTGTGAGCCAAAAATGACTACGGTCGGCTCGCAAGATACTACTGGTCCTATGACCCGTGATGAGCTAAAAGACTTGGCATGCTTGGGTTTCCAAGCAGACCTAGTTATGCAGTCATTCTGTCATACCGCTGCTTATCCAAAGCCAGTTGACGTTGAAACTCAGCATACACTACCTGACTTTATCATGAACCGTGGCGGCGTAAGCTTACGTCCTGGTGATGGTATCATTCACTCATGGTTGAACCGTATGCTACTTCCAGATACTGTTGGTACTGGTGGTGACTCGCATACTCGTTTCCCAATGGGTATCTCGTTCCCAGCTGGTTCTGGTTTGGTTGCATTCGCAGCGGCAACTGGTGTTATGCCACTTGATATGCCTGAGTCTGTTCGTGTGCGCTTCGTTGGCGAACGTCAGCCTGGTATCACGCTACGTGACTTGGTCCATGCGATTCCTTATCAAGCGATCAAAGAAGGCTATTTGACCGTTGATAAGAAAGGTAAAATCAACGAGTTCAACGGTCGTATTCTTGAAATCGAAGGTCTAGAAGACCTAACCGCTGAGCAAGCGTTTGAGTTATCTGATGCGTCAGCTGAGCGTAGTGCTGCTGGTTGTACCATTACTCTATCTGAAGCGTCAGTGACTGAGTACTTAAACTCAAACATTACACTACTTAAGTGGATGATTTCAGAAGGTTATGGGGATGCGCGTACAATTAGCCGCCGTGTTGAGCAAATGCAAGAATGGCTAGCAAACCCAAGCCTATTGCGTGCTGATGAAGATGCAGAATACGCCATAGACATGACTATTGATATGTCTGAAATCAAAGAGCCGATTCTTTGCTGCCCGAACGATCCAGACGATGCTAAGACTTTAGCTGATGTCGCTGGTGATACCATTGATGAAGTATTCATTGGTTCATGTATGACCAACATTGGTCACTTCCGCGCTGCCGGTAAACTGCTACAAGACGTACCAGCAGGTAGCCTCAAAACTCGTCTATGGATTGCGCCGCCTACTAAGATGGATGCGCGTCAATTGATGGAAGAAGGTTATTACAACATCTATGCACAAGCCGGCGCTCGTACTGAGATGCCAGGTTGTTCACTATGTATGGGTAACCAAGCACGTATCGCACCGAACTCTACTGCGGTATCGACGTCTACGCGTAACTTCCCGAACCGTCTAGGTCAAGGTGCTGACGTTTACCTAGCGTCTGCAGAGCTTGCAGCAGTCGCAGCGGTACTTGGTAAATTGCCAACCAACGACGAATATCAGCAGTATGCTGGCATGCTTGATAGCATGGGTGAAGAAGTCTATCAGTACATGAACTTCGACCGTATGGATTCTTATACTGAAGAAGCTGACAAAATTAACGTTGCTCAGTTGACCTAATTTTGCTTAAAGCTTAGGTTAAGTATTTTTAAGTTTTACAGTTCTCATTTAAATAGAAACCCCGTATCGTGATGATGCGGGGTTTTTTTAATTTAAAATAAATCAATAACGGTTTGCAAACTTTTATTGAGTGCTTATAATCAAAGTGGCTGATTAAATTTTTTGGTTGATGATTTCACCGTTAAGGTTGACGACCAATCCTAGGGAAAATAAAAATATGCTTGATAAAATGACGCCGCCACCTTTACCGAATTCTGCAATGGTTAATAATCATAGTGCTGAAGCAAACTTTGGCATCCTTGACTGGTTTAAAAAAGCTTTAAGAAATTATACCAATTTCTCTGGTCGTGCTCGACGTAAAGAATATTGGTACTTTGTATTAGTACAAATGGGTTTAATTATTGTAGCGATGATTTTAGATGCCATTATATTTAATTCAGAAACGGGGCTATTCTATATTGTTGTAGTGCTCGGTCTGTTTTTGCCGGGATTAGCGGTGACTATTCGCAGATTGCATGATACCAGCCGTTCAGGATGGTGGTTTTTGCTATCCATTTTGCCATTGATAGGCTCTATTATATTACTGGTATTTTTAGCGAGCGATACTAAGCTCGAGACCAATCAATGGGGTCCGCCAGCAAAATAAGCTACGACTGGTTTCTCGCCTTTGGTTTCTTGTGTTGTCTTATGTATAATATAGGGGCAGGCGGAAACCGTGGCTCTGCACTTTTTTCTCTTTTCTATCTCGGGACGGACCGACACTTTGCTAGGCAACTTTTTTATACTTAAGTGCTTTGGAGTTTTGGTTGATTACTTTATCCCCACTCAAACGTCGCATCGTCTATGTGACTGTTTTTGAGATTATCGCTATCATTGCTTCTACCTTTGTACTAATGAAACTTAGCGGCGGCGATGCGGCAGAGTCGTTACCCGTTGCTGTTATGGTGTCATTAGCCGCCGTTATTTGGAACTTTTTATACAATACGGCTTTTGAAGCGTGGGAACGTCGCAAGCAAGTGACTAAGCGCACGTTACTCATCCGCAGTGCTCATGCTTTAGGGTTTGAAGGCGGATTGGTATTGATTTGCTTACCGCTGTATATGATTTGGTACGATGTTGGTTTAATAAAAGCCTTTATGATGGAGGCGGCGTTACTGCTATTTTTCTTGGTTTATACCTTTGTTTTTACCTTGGGATTTGACAAGATATTTACTTTGCCGCATCACTATAAGACCGCTTCTGCTTCTTCATGAGTAAATAGATCAAGGGTGTTAATATAGACTGTACTTCAAATTTATTTACTCAAAAAAAAGCTGCCAAATGGCAGCCTTTTTTCTGATACTAAAAAAGCGTTAGAAACTTTTATTTACCTTGATAAACGGGCTTACGTTTTTCCATAAAGGCGGTGATACCTTCGGCAAAGTCAGCAGTTTTTGCCATCATGGTTTGTTGGTCAACTTCCATATCGAGTGCTTCATTTAAGCCTGCAAAAGCATGAACGTTAATCATATGCTTCATTGATGCCAAAGCTTTACCGGGTAAGTTGCTTAGGCGTGTTGCCAATGCCAATACACTGGCGTCAAGCTCATCTTTGCTCACGACACTATTGACTAAGTTTAGACGCGCGACATCATCACTAGTGAGTTTATCACCTAACATCACAAGCTCAGTCGTTTTAGCCGCGCCAATCAGCTGATTAAGCAAGTAAATCCCGCCCGCATCTGGAATCAAACCGATATTGACAAATGCTTGCACAAATTTGGCATTATCAGCGGCAATTCGGAAATCACACGTTAATGCTAAGTTCATCCCAGCACCTGCTACCGCACCTTCTAATTTGGCAATAATTGGCTTATGAATATTACGCAACTTTAGGCTCACTTCTGCCACTTCTCTGAGCATAAAATCAAGCTTTGCCACTAGTGCTTCAGATTCCATACCGTTCTCTAGCATCTCACCGATATGACCGCCACTAGAGAAGTTGTTATTTGACCCTTGCAGGACAATTACGCGCACATCAGTATCTTGATCGGCTTGATCAAGCGCGTCTATAATCGCGCCTTTTAATGGCGTGCTAAACGCATTTAGCGTCTTAGGGTCATTCATGGTAATGGTGGCAATATGATTTTCGCTGTGATATTCGACCAGAGGTTGTGACATATTTGGTTTCCTTAATGAGAAGTTTTAGATAAGCATTGCTGATAACAATGGACGTTATGATGGATAGGGTGGTTAGGTAGGTGTAACAAATCGTTCAAGCTGATTACTATAGCAGCTTGCTATGATTATAAAAGCAGGTTTTGTGGGCGCTTAAGGCACGCTTAAAGAGGTTTAAATTTTATCTATTTCGATAAATATTTATATTATTGAATATATAACGCGTACTGTGCAAAAATAACGCTATGAACTATCCGCTCGCTGCATTATGCTAAAAGGTAGTATTTTTAAGGATTTCGTTAATTAAATAAGCAATCAACAAGCAAAAAACAAGGAAGTTATTATGCCAATGATAAATGTAAATAACGTTGATATTTATTATGAAGACAGCGCGCCCGAGGATAAGCAAAAACCAGTGATGGTATTTGCCCATGGACTGCTATGGAATACGCAGATGTATGATAAGCAGGTGGAATACTTTAAATCCGGCTGCCGCTGTATTACATTTGATTTTCGTGGACAAGGTCAGTCTGAGATTACCAAGTCGGGCTATGATATGGATACTCTGACCGAGGATACACTAGCGTTATTGGAAGCACTAAATATTGAGAAATGCCATTTTTTAGGGTTATCCATGGGTGGCTTTGTCGCTCAGCGTATCGCGCTAAAACATCCAGAGTTACTATTATCGCTGACACTACTGGAAACATCGGCAGACCCTGAAGACCCAAAAAACGTCCCACAGTATCGTAAATTGATGAAAGCTATCCGCTGGCTTGGGATGAAGCGGGTCAGTCAAAAAGTCATGCCTATTATGTTTGGCAATAGCTTTTTGAACGATAAGTCGCGTAAGGCTGACCGTAGAGAGTGGTTAGCGATGCTACAAAGTAATCGTAAAGGCGGCGTCGTTAAGGCGACCACAGGCGTGATAGAGCGCTCGGGCACTTATGATCAGCTAGGGGAAATTACCACGCCGACACTGATTATTGTTGGCGATGAAGATACGGCAACGCCTTATGCAAAGGCTGAGCGTATGCATTTTGCGATTAAAGGCTCTAAGCTTGCGGTTATCAATGGCGCTGGGCATACAGCGACGGTAGAAGAGCCTGAGCAGGTTAATAAGGTGATTAATACCTTTTTAGCAAACTGTGTCTAGGTTTGAGATAGACTGGAACCAGTTTTGAATCAGACATAGCAATTCATAAAGTGTTTATACGAAAAAAAGCCGTTATCCTATTTAAGATAACGGCTTTTTTATTGAAACTATTTAAGAGGTTAACGTTAATCTTAAAGCAACAAGGTTAACGTCTTTATTTATAACCGTGCTGTATAGTCATTATTAATATCATCAAGGGTGCCAAAAACCTCGGCGCGATTGACGATTTCTGTTGCCCATGCACGATGCGTGGCAGGCTCGAGCATCGTATCGTTATATTTAAATACCGCTTTTGCCTCGCTGTGCAATATTGCCTGCGCTTCATCCAAGGTGCTTAAAGGCACGCAGTACGCTTGCTGTACCAAAGCAATCTGACTTGGGTGAATGACCGTTTTTCCGACCAGTCCCAAGTTCACATCACGCATCAGCTCTTTCATAAATAGCGTTGGCTGCTCTAAGTATTCAAATACCGGCGCGGTGAGATAAAAACCATGCGGTACAAAGCAGCCAAGCAGCTGATAGGCGAGCGTACCAATCGGGGTGTCATAAACTATGCTGTTTTTAGGACGGCGCAAACGCAGCGCTGCAAATAAGTCATTACCACCGATACGCAGGGCAAATACTGGTTGGCTGAAGGCTTCTTTAAAGGCAATCGCCAATTCTTGATTGTGATGCGGATTAAATAGCGCTGCCGTCTCAAGCGTCGGCATCAATAGCTGCTCAGTGCTTAAATTCTGACAGGCCATGCGCCAATTAGACAAGCTATACATATCGACTTTTGGCATAACAAAGCCGTCGACCAAATCAATATGCGCAAAATCTGCCAGCTGCTCTAACATCGCTGGATGACGCGGACGTATAAATACTAACGGTCTGGTTGGCTGACCGGTGTGCGCTTTTGATTGAATGCCATCTTTTTTTGCTGGGTCATTGATACTATCGGCATGCGCGGCCCAAGTATGTAGCAGCGTTTGCAGACGCTCAAGTGCCAGCTCAACATCGCTATGGCTGACAGCATCTTCTAAGCAGATAATAATACTGTTGATCGTCGGTAATTTATCACGCGTAATGACTTGCCAAATATCTTGTCGCGTCGCAGGCATATATAGGCTGGCACCCAGCTGATATGGATGATGGGTATGCGGCTTAAGCATCGCATGACGCTCAGTAATCAGATGGGCGTAAGACTGATTGTTATTATAAAGGTTGGACTCATTGTGGGGCATATCGGACATAGTTGGCATCGTAAATAGTGATAAGTGAATGGTTATAGCAAGAAATCATAGCGTTAAGGATGTATGATAAAAACAGCGGTGCTGATTCAGTACAGATGCAATTTTTTCGCAAGGCATCAATTCATTAATATATTAATGAATCATGAGCGATCTGTTGCCCGCTGCTTGATCAGTGTAATCGCTTGATAGGGGAGTATTTTAGCACCTAATACCGTGATATTGATATCTCGCTCGCTACATAAATGCCGCAATAATACAGTATCAGGGTGATCGGCGGTTGCCAGCAAGATGCGCTCAGGATCACGGCGTAATATCGCCCGTGTCGCCTCTGCAATCGTCGGCTTAATACGGTTGCGGTTGTTAATGTTATATTCTGCTGCCAGCGTATCAATTAAATTCGCGGTCTGATAGCGTGGTTGCTCAAACGTTTGCAAGTATTGTGGAGATGTAGACAATGCACGTCGCGCACCATCAATATGATCAACAAAGGCTAGGCTATGATCTACCTCAACCAAGTTATCATAAAAGACGCTACGATGTAGCCCCGATTGTGGCTCAGTATATAAACTGCGTGATATCAGTCCTGATACGGTGCTGTTTAATAAACCTGATGGAATCAGCCAGTCATCCTCACTAGCCGCCAACCAAGCAACGCCTGCTGGATCAGCAAGTGTAAGTAGCGGAATAACATCTGCACCTTGATGGAAAATATTGGCAAAATTTGGATGGTTAGGGTTACTAAAGATGTCTAAGCTACGAGCTAGCTCTTGATAAATTGCCCCTTTGCCTGTCCAGCCATCAACAAATACGATAATACTGTGTGGATGAGCGTCTAATATCATTTGCAAAGCGACTGCATCAAGTCCGCGGTCGCGAATGATACTGATACCATAATGCATACTTGGCAACGCATAGCTGCTATCGGTATCTGACCTTTCATTATCTGATAGGGCACGCTGCAGCAATACGCCAACTGGTAAACCTGCTCGTACCAAGCTGACTAACACTAATGGACGTTCATTACTCACAGTTTGCTGAAAATTCTGCTGTAGTGTATAAGCCAAGTTTGCAATATCATTCGCAGTTCTGGTTGTACCTTGCACTAATGCCTGCTGATACAATTGCTCATGCATGGCAGTTGGCGCGCTTTCTAATGTCAACATATCTGAATAATGGCGCTGACCGCTTTGGATCAGCGCTTCTTTTTGACTGACTGGTACATCAGCAACGGCATTTTTATCAACGATATCAAGCAGTACAGTCACATCGCTGGCAAGATAGCTGCCCGAGCCGTATTCCTGTATTTTTTGAATATTAGGGTTCGTTATAGGATGGGTCATAAGATGGTTTCTACTTACAAAAATGAGTTCGATTATTATTTTTATTTAAGAGAGGTTAAACGTTTAGAATTATTGCGAGCTAAAGCACTCATGTAGCTGACCATGATTGGGCACGCCATACCAGTCTAGTAATTGCAAAAATGGTAAATCGGCCAAGCTATCACCAAAACCAAAGCTTGAACGCTGACTGTCTAAATGATGCTCTAATAAAAACTGTACCGCATGATGTTTATGAACCGCGTGCGGTAATATCGCCAGATTATTAGCATTCACATGCACATAAAAATCTTGCTCAAAATCACGTATTAACGTTGGCAATTTTTTAGCTAGCTCTACTAATGCTTGATGGTCTTTTTGTGCATGCTTAATAGCCAGATAAATGGTCAATTCTTCATTCACAGCACCATTATTAAAGCTATCGATATGCGGTGTAAATACCAGCTGGCTGTTGTCATTTCTACTATGGTTGGCAAATAATTGGCTTAGCTGCTGTAATTTATCTTGCAGCGGTGCAAGCTGACTATGCATACGCTGTTGCCACTGCGCTTGTAACGCACCGTCTTTATCAAGAATAATCGCACCATGGGTTAAAACTTGCCAACTGTCAAAAGGCAGCTTAACGCGCTCAATTTCACTGCGGTCGCGTGCGGTGACCACTATCAATTCGGTACTAGCAAGTAGCCAATTAAAGAACACTGCTTGACGCTGACTCATAAAACTCAGTGGCTTTCCTTGTTTATTAACAGTCGCGCAAACTAGATTTTCAGGTTCAGACGTTGGCAGTTCCCATGCATCAATTTTGCGTTGGGTTTGAAATAGGGTATCGTCCAAATCCATCAGCGCGTAGGGTTTGATGATATCGGGATTGGCTTGAAAAAATGGGGTAGTCATAATATTTGCCATAAAGCGTGCGTAAGTGTTGAATGTGAAAATAAAGTAGAATTCAAAGGATAATTTCAATGGGACAGCTTTTATAAGATAGCTTAAAGCGTCGGACTCATCACCAACACATTATCCAAATCTTTCCACATGTCATCAACACTATCCGCCGATGTTTCTACACATAAGACAATCAAATCCCAATCGTTAGGCTCAACATTATAAGCAAAGTTGGTCATACCAAGCCCATAGTTGTCGCTAAAACTCAGCATCGTCTTAATCGCGCCACCAAGGGCAATCGGTGAGCGGGTTAACGCGCTAAAGTTAACCGTAGAGTTTTGAGTTTGCGTCTCAAGCCATTCAGCCAATAAAAACGGTAACCAAACAAACTCATTACTGCCCAATACTAAAATCCGCTTGGGCAACTGCTCTTTCTCAAATTGTTCTTTCTCAGATTGGGCTTGCTTATTAAACACCTTGAATGCGGTTTGAAACTTCAAAAGGTAATTATCAAAGCCATCGGTGCTGTCTAGGGTTGGGAAGCGTCCCCAGTTGCCAGTATCACCTAGCGTATGACTGCCAGCCTCAGTGGTATCGACCGATGGCATCGTTATCGGTTCAGGATTAGGCACATCTGTCCATGTCCATGCACCAGACAACAGGTGATGACGTTGAAACTTGATATTAGGTAGGCGTTTAGCGATTTGATCAGACACAACGTCTTCCGAGTCAGCGTTATCAGAATCAGCTGCACCCTGATGCTGGTTTAATGACCAATCTACCAAAGTGGTCAGATGTACTTGCTGTAATTGGTCAAGTCCCGCATTGCGTAAGGCCGTGACGACATTGACGCAAGTATTGCCCGTTGATGCTTCGTCATCGACCATAATCAAGGTTTTGCTCGCTAGTAGCTGCGCTTGAGTGACGTTGTCTGCACTTTGATAAATCAAATGTTGGCTAGCGTGACTGTGGTCTTCGCTAAAAGTGGTCAATAAAGAATCATTACTACTGTCATCATGTTGCGCGTGACGGGTAGAGTTTAATAGTAGTGCATTGGGGTAACGCGTTTGTAACGCTTGATGCACCCCCGCAGATAAGCCAACAGCAGTCTCAGCCATACCAATGACCAATATGGGCTCAGGCAAGTTATTAGGTACTAGGTTTGCCAAATCCGTAAAAGCATGACGCATGGTACTAGGCGCGACTGGAATATGGCGACCTAAGACTTTTGAGACAAATAAAAACGCACGTTTAGGATTAATACGCTGTGCAAATCCAAGCAAGTCTTCTAATTGATAATGATTGCTTTGTTCTGTTCCATTCTTCGCAGTGGCTGAATTGGTTTGATAAGTTAAATCAAGGGTACCGCGTGGTAAGTTAATGGTCGTGCTGTATTGCTTATTTAGCATTTATTTTCCTTTGGTCTTTCAAATTTTTATATCGTTATTTTTACTTACTCGCCAGCATCTTCTTCAATTTTTACGCTGACCATGATAGAGCGTACTTGGCACGGCGTAATCTGCTGTGCAATATCAACCAGTTTTGGCTTATCGGTTAAGCCAAGCCAATAACTGAATCCAACTTGGGTTAAATCGACCCCGCTATGGGTGGTGTAACCGATGCCACCAGAGGGACGACTGTTAATCTCAAGCACTCGGTGCTGACCGTCATCATCGGCCTTGGTTTGTACACTGACGATGCCATCACAGCCAAAGGCTTTGATTAGTGGAATAACCACATCCATGACCGATTGCTCATAGCCGATATGCTGGATTTTCCCCGTCTTATAACGGGTAATAGCAGCTAGCACTTCACCATATTCGCAAACGACATCGATAGAGTATTCTTGCCCTGATAAATAAGGCATCAGCAACATAGGAATAGGGCGCTCGTGCACCATCAGACTGTTCGCGTAGGCATTGATAAACTGCAAGGTATTGATTTTTTTCTCTTCGGTAAAGTATAAATGCTCAAAGCTATCGTACTGTTCACCATCGTTTTTGGCTAAGTCTAGCCGCCAAAACCCTTGGGCAAAAATACCAGTAACCGGTTTAACGCATAAAGGCTGATGACCATGCGTAGCAAGTAATGCTTCAAGCTCTGCGACATTATCAAAGCGCCATGCATTGGCAACGGGAATATCGTGCTGATGACACTGTTGCATAAAGGCAAATTTATCATCTATCGCTTCTAACGCCGCCACACTTGTCGCGCCAGTTAATAAACGAATACCCGCCGCGTCAAATGCCTGACGATGAGCTTCATAATCAATGCCATTACGTCCAGTCAGTAACACTTTAACGTTATTGTTTTTGGCTTGCTCTAAGACAAACTGCCAACGCGGCATCAATGGCTCTAAAGGTTCGAGCATTGCTTGCTCATCGCTATCTGTAGCGCTCGAAGATGGCTCACGATAAACGCTATCGGCAAATTCAAAAATCTCGGGTCTATTGTGGCGGTGTGAAGCGATAATGTTAAATGGCGTCTCAGATTGTGCTTTTAGTGTTTGCAGACTGGCTAACATATCACGCTGGCTCGACTGACCTTCAGCTAACCAAGCGGCAGGTGGCACGGCAGTCGACGTTGTATGAGGGCTATCGTTAGCAGGGTTTTTCATAATTCTCTCAGCGTTATCATAAATTTTAGAGGGGACTAATTAGTAATGGCATTTAATAAGGCGATAACCCAAGGTACGATACGGCATTGGCTATAGCAGGGTCTATTATATACAAATGCTAAGCGTTATAAATGCTGCTGACAAAATAGCATTAAGGATTTGTAAAAATGTTTTTGCAGCGTTGTTAGTGCTTTATTGAACGGCCGTACACTGTAAAAATCAGGCGTTATCCATGCTACTATATAGCGATAGTTAACAACACCCATATCAATAAATAATAAATAACGTAAAGGATAAATGATGAGTCAACCTCAAAAGCTGATTGCGGGTGCCAATGCGCCTTTGCCAACGGATAATATCAGCATTCGTATTTTAAGCCAAAGCGCCATTGATTGCGCCGCTTATCGCCTGACGACTGAAGGTAAAGTACGCGGCGATGGCGATATGATATTTTATGGGCAGACGCGTAGCGATGATGGCAGCGTAAGTTTCCGTGGTCATGATAGCGATGGATTTTTTGATATTAACTTACCTGCGCAGCCAGCCAGTATTGAGAAGATAGCCCTCGCATTTTCTAGTGCGCAAACGCTTGCTCAAGTTGGTGATGTGGATATTCAAGTCTTACAAGGCAGCCAAGTGCTGATGACTTGCCAACTAAGCGCTGCTGGACGTAGTGAAAAAGCGATTATTTTAGCAGAGTGTTACCGCCGCCAAGGCAGTTGGAAATTTCGTTTTATTGCGCAAGGTTTTGAAGGTGGTTTAAAACCTTTATCTGAGCATTTCGGTGTAGAGATTGCCGATGAAGCACCAGCTCAAAACCAGTCACAAAATCAGAATCAAAGCCAATCTCAACCTATCAATACGCAAAGGCCTATTAACACGCAAAAAGCGGGTAGTGCGCCTCAAACAAATACGCCACCGCCAATTCCTACAGCTTCTCCAAATCCGTCAATTAACCTAAGTAAAATTACCTTAACCAAAAACCAATCTAGCATCAACCTAAAAAAACGTGATGATTTTGGTAAAATCTCTGTCAATCTTAACTGGAATCAACGTCCAGATATGAGCAAGCAAGCACCCAAAAAAGGGCTGCTTGGTGACTTGTTTAAACAGCATAAAGCTGGTGGTATTGACCTTGATGTTGGAGCGATGATTCATTTGAAAAATGGTGAAAAAACGCTGATTCAAGCCTTGGGCAATCGCTTTGGTAACTTACAATCAGCGCCTTATGTATTGTTGCGTGCCGATGATAGAACCGGACAAGTCAGCGGCGGTGAGTGGCTCGATATTAATGGGCAACAGTGGTCCCAGATAGAAGAGGTATTTATTTTCGCTTTTATTTATGAAGGTGCACCAAATTGGGCGCAAACCGATGGCGTGGTGACCATTCATGTACCCGAGCAGCCACCGATTGAAACCCGTTTAACGGAAGGTGCGGGTAATTTACCAATGTGTGCGATTGCGCGTTTGGTCAATCAGCAAGGCAGTATCAATGTTGAGCGTATCAACCAATACTTTAAGGGCCATCAAGAGATGGATAAAGCCTTTAACTGGGGCTTTAGCTGGAAGCGTGGTAGCAAGTAAGCGCTTTAATAGTATTATTTAATCCAAAAAATCAGCCCGTCTATTATAAATAGACGGGCTGATTTTTTATAGATTACTAAAAGTCTTACAAGTTATGCTGGGATAAATTAAGCATGCGGTGTAATAGCAGGCATTAAATCATGGAAGGTACGACCAGAGGCAGTCTCGCCAATGGCATGCATTTTCCACTCATTGTTATGGCGATAGACTTTTGCCATAATCATCGCTGTATGAGTACCTTGTGAAGATAAGTTATAGCGCGCCACTTCGGTATTGTTGTTGGCATTAACGATACGGCAAAATGCGTTTTCTACTGTTTCAAACGTCTGACCAGTAAAGCTATTTACCGTAAATACCAGTGATACTACGTTTGCTGGAACTTTTGATAAATCAACATTGATGACTTCGTCGTCGCCGTCGCCATCACCAGTGCGGTTATCGCCGGTATGGACGATACTGCCATCTTTTGATTTTAGCTGGCTGAACCAAATCGCATCGACGGCCTGTTTATTGGCATCAAACATGATGCATGAGGCATCTAAATCGATAGAGTCGCCGCCGCTGCCACCGCCAAATAATTTGCCTAAGAAGCCGCCTTTTTTCTCTTGCTGTCCTTGAAAAACGTCCCAACCTAAACCCAGTTTTACTTGAGTAAGCTCGCCACCAGCTTCTTTGCTGAGGGAGATTTTTTGACCCTTTTGTAAACTAACTGCCATGATAAAATCCTTATAATAATTGTGAGTAGAAAACTAAAGTTGTCAGCGCTATTTTTCGGTTATCAATTTCAGCGCTGATTTGTAGCTTTAATTTTAGCTATAAACTTTAATTATAAAATGAAATTTAAGTTATAAGATGTTATCTAAAAAACCACCGCTGCCACCGCGACCGCCTGAGCTAGTACCTAGGATGCTTTGTAGCCAGCCTTGGTAGCTATCACGATTACGCGAGCAGATGATAACTTTACCTGTTCCTGAGAAGTTTAAAACCATCCCTTCGCCACTGGTGACGGAGTTGATAATATTGCTCATGATGCCTTTTTTCTTACTGGTTGATACCGAGAGCTTATAATCAAGGTTTGAATCCCAGCAGACCACATGGCCGTTATCAATGATGACGTCTTTATCAGGCGTCACATCAATCTCAAATAGTGAGCCAAAACCTGACACCACTACCTGACCTTGACCTTGGGTTTGCATGACCATAAAGCCGCCGGTATCACCAAATACCGCGCCGCCGAGGTTACGTTGGATATTGGCTCTGATATCGACGCCAGTTTGTGCGGCAACGAACGCGCCATCGCTCAAGGTATATTGCTGAGCGCCGCAATCGATGATTTGCATGTCACCGTCTAGGGTTGGTGCTAGCAAACAATCACCTTCACCGCCCGTCGCTTCAATTTGCTGTTGAAAAAGTGATTCGTCATTGGCAAAGCGGCGCATCAGTGACTGCATGAGCCCACCTTGTAGCTTACCTTTCAGCTCAAGGTTCGACTCCATCATCACCATCGCATTGGCTTCACAATAAATTGAATCGCCTTTTTTTAAATTGCAATGCAAAAAGGGTTCAATTGTGCCGATTAAGCTAAACGTTGCGGCCATGGGGTGCAAATCCTTATTCTAATGTCTTGAAATTATGCTCTTAATATATGATGCCAAGTATCTATATTTTTAAATATTTTTTTATAAGAATTATCGTTTTCAATTTAAGCCCGCCCATTACATTTAAAGCCATCAAATGCTTTAAACAGGCACACTTGATGGCTTATTGACTATCGCAATCAAATAGTTGATTGCGATAGGGATCTTGATAGCGTTCTTACAGTTATCGTATAAAACGATGACGTTACTTTAACGTTAAACGTTTACGCCGTAAGAGGCTGCTAATGGTCCAAGACCACCGCTAAAGCCTTGACCGACCGCGCGGAATTTCCAGTCACCGCTATGGCGATATAATTCACCAAAAATCATTGCCGTTTCGGTGCTACCGTCTTCTGATAGGTCATAACGTGCAATTTCAGAATCGCCATTATCGTTTACAACGCGGATATAAGCTTCACCAACTTGACCGAAGTTCTGGTTGCGGGCTGTGCCTTCATAAATGATAGCGCAGATAGCAACTTTGCTGACGTCAGCTGGGATACTAGCTAGGTTGATTTTAATTTTTTCATCATCACCGTCGCCTTCACCAGTACGGTTATCACCAGTGTGCTCAACCGCGCCGTTGTCTGACTTTAGGTTATTAAAGAAGATGAAATCTTGGTCGTTACGGACTTTGCCTGCTTCATTGACCAAAAAGCCAATCGCATCTAAGTCAAATTCTTGACCATCAGTAGCACGTGGATCCCAGCCAAGACCGACAGTAATATTGGTTAAGCCTGGCGCTTCTTTTGATAAGTTTACGTTGCCGCCTTTTGTTAAGCTAATAGCCATATAAATATCCTTTGGATTAATAGTTAAGTGGATTTGGTTTTATAAAACAAACTAAAAATAATGCAGTGATTACTCTTTTAGCGAAAGTATCTGAGCGTAAAAGGTCAATAAATCGACCTGTACGCCACGTCCTGCATATCATTACGGTTTACTATACTAAGCGTTTGCTTACTAAGCAAGGCGTATTTTGTGTGACTATATGACAGTTGTATTTTTGTTTATAAAAAAAGGGTTTTATGGCGATATAAGACCTATTTTGGCTATTTATCTTATTATGACTTATAATAGCGCGCCCAGGTTCCCTCAACCCTGAATTAAAAAAAGGACTCTTCTATGAGCAGTAGTACCCTTTCAACCACCCCGATTCAATCTATTCGCTACAGCCGTGCTTTATTCTGGCTTGTCAGCCTACATATCTTTATCATCGCTATTAGTAATTACTTGGTGCAAATACCTGTTGGGCTATTTGGTTTTATCACCACATGGGGCGCCGTCACCTTTCCGTTCATCTTTCTAATTACTGATTTGACTGTACGCATATTTGGTCAAAATCTTGCCAGAAGAATCATCTTCTTTGCTATGTTGCCAGCTTTGGTGATTTCTTATTATTTCTCAGTGGTATTTTCAAATGGACAGTTTGTTGGTCATGAGCATCTGCTAGATTTTAATCTGTTTGTCTTTCGCATTGTAGTAGCAAGCTTTAGCGCTTATGTCGTCGGACAGCTGTTAGATATCCAAGTATTTAATAAATTACGCCAACTTAAAACATGGTGGATTGCGCCCCTGGTATCGACATTTATTGGCAATCTTGTCGATAGCTTTTGCTTTTTTGCCATCGCCTTTTATAAAAGCCCAGACCCCTTTATGGCAACGCACTGGGTTGAGATTGGCGCGATGGATTACTTGTTTAAGATAGTGATGGGCGTGCTTATCTTCTTACCTCTATATGGTGTGATATTGGCAAAATTGCAGAAGATACTGGCAGGGAAGTGAAAATAAACAGCTAGGTTGACCGTATTTAAAATGGTATGTATTGGTAAGGTGTCTTTCACGCATCGAAAGGGTAGATAAACTCAAATTAACGCCAAAGATTTAGATATAGTCAAAATATCCTAAAAACGCTACGGTATTGCTGATATCAATTTTTTGTAGCCTCTGTCTGCGCAGGCACAGCAAGCAAGAAAAATTGATATCAGCAGTGCGTGATGTATCTATATTACTTTTCACTGATTATAAGTATTCAAAAACATAGTATATAAATACAGATAAAAAAACAGGCTATACCAATTACTTGATATAACCTGTCATTACTACGATTTTCTACCAAAGCACTTTTTGCTTAATTTGAACTTAGCTTTTAAACTAAAATTCAAACTAAGTAATCGACTTTGCTTCTCGCTTACGATAGTTCAGTGAAGCGACAAACGCCCAACCAATAAACGCAATGCCAATAAGACCAGTCACAATCTCTGGCACATGGAATTTCACCGATAACAACATGATGATGGCTAAAGCACCGATGGCATAATGCGCACCATGCTCAAGGTAGACGAATTCATCAAGTGTGCCTTTATCGACCAAGAAGATAGTCATCGAACGAACAAACATCGCACCAATAGCAAGACCAAGCATAATCACGATAACGTCATTGGTAATCGCAAATGCGCCAATCACACCATCGAAACTGAATGAAGCATCAAGGACTTCTAAGTATAAGAAGCCGATAATACCACCCTTCATAATTGCGCTAGTCGCCGCAGCTCCCGAGCCACTCTCTTCGTTTTCTAAGTCTGCTTCAAGGTCACCCTCAAGCATACCCGAGACAACTTGTACGCCAAGGTATACTAAGATACCCCAGACGCCTGCAATCAATACCGCTGCTGACTGATCGGCATTCGCCCACGATACGGCAATCATCAAAACAATAAGGGCGACAAACACGCTCATCGCATCAACCTTACCCAGCTTTGCCAAACGGCTCTCTAACCAGTCAAACCAATGGACTTCTTTATCATCAAAGATGAAGTTTAAGAACACCAATAGCAAGAAGATACCACCAAATGCTGAGATTTCAGCATGGTGCGCCATTAAGCGGGCAGAATATTCTTTAGGGTCATTTAAAGCCAAGTCGACCACTTGCATAATACCTAAGTCGGCGGTAACCGCAACGATGACAATAGGGAATACCAAGCGCATACCGAATACGGCAACTAAAATACCGACGGTTAAAAATATCTTTTTCCAAAATTCGTCCCAGCCTTTAAGGACTGAGGCGTTGACCACCGCATTATCAAATGATAATGAAATCTCCATGACGGCCAAAATAGCAGTAATAGATAGGGTGGTTATCAAGCCGCCCATACCGCCGTGTGAATATCCCCACCACGCCGCTACCGCTAGGGCGATGGCTGTGAAGATAAAGTCTAAATAAAAATGTCTCATGACACATCCTGTCTGGTTGCATAAAGCTAAGGTCGGTCTATTATAGACACTAACCACAAAAAAAGCGGTTATCGCTAACCGCTTTTTTTGCATAATTTTAAACGAAACATAAAGCATTACCAATCATTTAACTACTGAAAATTGTGACTATTTTGCAACCACATTTTACAGTCATAGTTACAGCGCATAGGGATAGCACATAGTGATGTAGCATAACTTTAAGTTCTGGACGTGTTTATTGTCTAGTTAAAGAGGTTAACACAGGGTAAATATCAATTTAGATATCGACGCCATACTGCTGACACATGGCTTGCAAGCCACCTGAATAACCTTGACCAACGGCGCGGAATTTCCACTCACCGTTATGACGATAGACTTCGCCAAATACCATTGCGGTTTCAACAGAGTAATCTTCTGCTAAATCAAAACGTACCACTTCCGTGCCAGTTTCTTCATTTACAACACGGATAAAAGCGTTGGCCACTTGACCAAAGTTTTGGCTACGAGCAGCTGCATCATGAATAGTGACGGTGACGACGATTTTATCGACATCAGCAGGAACTTGGGTTAGGTTTACTTTAACGACTTCATCATCGCCATCGCCTTCGCCCGTACGGTTATCGCCGGTATGCTCAACAGCGCCATTGTCAGATTTAAGCTGGTTGTAAAAAATAAAGTCATGGTCGCCGCGTACTTTACCCGCCGTGCTGAGTAAAAATACACTGGCATCCAAATCAAACTCAGCGCCAGAAGTCGCGCGCTCATCCCAGCCAAGACCGATAAGCAGCTTGGTTAAGTTTGGGTCAGTTTTAGTGAGCGATAAGTTACCGCCTTTATTAAGGGATAATGCCATGGAATTGTCCTTGTTATTAGAGTAGGGAAGGTTTAACTATTACAGCGTTAGGAATGAGTGCTGCAACAGCCAAAATCTATACATGCAAGCGATAGCGGGATTAAAATGCACATAAAACCATCGCTTAACCATTACTTAGTGACGCTCTATCATAACAACAAAAAATGACCCAATCAAAGCCGATTGGGTCATTGTTATGTGTACGATAAGACTAACGATAAAGGACAACATTTAAACGCAGTGCTCAACCTTTACCGGCATCTATAAATCTAAATTATAGGCTTTGACGATGACGAATCTCAAAGCTCTGATGAATGGGCTTTTTAACATCAAAATCAAAACCAATGGTTTTTTGGGTGATATCAACAATATCATAGCGCTCAGTCAGCTGCTCATCGAGCTCAAAGCGAGTAAAGTTGTTGGAGAAATACAATACGCCATCTGAGGTCAAGCGGTTCATCGCACGATTAATAAGAGCAGAGTGGTCGCGCTGCACATCAAAGGTACCTTGGAACTTTTTCGAATTCGAAAAGGTTGGCGGATCGATAAAGATAATATCAAATTGTTCCGTATTGTCTTTAATCCACTCAAAGATATCAGCAGCGACAAACTGATATTTGTTGCGGCTAACGTCAAGACCATTCAAGACAAAGTTTTGCTTGCCCCAATCGAGGTAGTTTTGTGATAAATCAACGCTGGTGACTTTTTTCGCGCCAGCCAATGCCGCATGGACACTTGCTGTACAGGTATAAGCAAACAAGTTCAGGACAGATTTATTACGACTGTTGTCTTTGATACGGGCGCGCATATTACGGTGATCAATAAACAAGCCTGTATCGAGATAATCGGTAAAGTTGACATAGAAGTACGCGCCATCTTCACGAGCGACATAGAACTTGCCACGCTTTTCAGTATTGCCTTGCTTGCTATATTGGTCATTACCAGACTGACGCGCACGGGTTTTAATAAAAATTTGCTCGCGATTAATACCAAATACTTCACGAATGCCCATTAAGGCCAAATTAAAGCGTTTTTTCGCCGTTTCAGGTGGAATGGTTTTTGGTGGTGCGTATTCTTGCACGTGCACATAATCGCCATATAAATCGACCGCTACTTTAAAATCGGGCAAATCAGCATTATAAACGCGTAAATTACTGACATTGTCTTTTTTAGCCAGTTTTTTCAGTTTGGCAAGATTCTTTTGCAAACGGTTGATGAAGTCTTGTCCTTCTTCCACTTCAATCTCACGTTTCTCAAAGCGGCTGACCAAATTACCCGTTTGCCCAGCAATCAAAGTACCGTAGCGGAAATAAACCGTAATAGCACCATTATGGCAACGTAAGGTTTTTGGCTCTTTAATCGGTAATATATCGACTTGTTCGACATTGGCCGCCAAGATTCCAACCATAGGGTCGATATCAATGCCAGCAAAACTGTCTTGTAAAATCAGCCCAAGCGCATGATATAACGGTTTAATCATCTCTTCATCACCCAAGCGCTCACCATACGGCGGGTTGGTAATGACTAAAGGATTGCTTAAGCGTCCATCATCGACCAGTGGCTTTAGGACGCTGCTTAGTTGGTCAAGGGCGCGCGTCTCAAGGTCAAGCAGTGGTAATAAGTCCTGTAAACCGGCGGCGATTAAGTTCTTTTCTGTCGCCAAAATTGCACCACTATCGGCATCAAAGCCTAAAATCAGTGGTAAAGTATCTGGCTGCTCATTGATAATGGCCAATGCATCACGGAAACGCGTCTGGGCGTCATCAATCATCTGTTGCCATAGCGCATCGTCATGATGTTGCCATTGATAAAAACCAAATTGATTGGCTGCTTTATCAATACCGACGGCATAATCGCAATGCATGAGTAGAGCTTCGATAATAAAGGTGCCAGAACCACACATCGGGTCAATAAGAGCGTTATATAAAGGAGCATTACCTTCTTTATTTTTCTTATGCCAGCCTGCACTGTAGAGCAATGCTGCTGCTAAGTTCTCTTTTAATGGCGCTTCAGTCATGGCCACGCGGTAGCCACGGCGATGCAAACTGGTGCCTGATAAATCTAGATAAAGCTCAGCTTGCTTATCATTGACTGTTGCAAACACAGAAAAATCTGGGTTTTTGCTATCAACGTTGGGGCGGCTGTCATAAACTTCATTAAAAGTATCGGCAATCGCATCTTTGATACGCAGCATGGCAAACTGCTGACTGACGGCAACGCGTTTATCAACCGATAGACGAATCGCGAATGTTTGCTCTAGCTTAAATTGTTCCGTCCAATCGACCGATTTTGCCAAACCATAAAGCTGCTCTGCCACATCGTATTCAGTGTTGATATTTTTACGTTTAATCAGCATCAATACCCGTGACGCAACCCGCGACCATAAGCAAATGGTATATAGGTCGCGCAATGTACCGGTGACTGCCAAACGACCGGTACTCTTGATCTCGCTTGCAATACCGAAACTGGTCAGCTCAGTTTGTAGCGGTGCCTCAAGCCCATCGGCACAGGTAATAATAAGGTCAAGCGACAACTCTGCTGAAGTGGCTGGTAAGGAGTTGGGCGTGGTTGTTTCGGTCATACGGATACCTGTGGGCTAAATTGATAAATATTGATAAATAAGGCACATCATAAAGTAAGATGTTTAACTGCTAATTTTACCATAATTACGCTATGGATGGTTTAAGTGGCTTTGATTAAAAGATGGGTTTTAACATTTTGGCTTTAAGGCATTATTCAAAGCATGGCTAGTTAGCGTCAGATTAAAAAAATGGCTCATTATTGGTTTTTAATCTAAGGTGTGTCCTGATTTTAAAAATGGTAATAAATATGAGATAAATTACATTCAAACAAGGAAAATAAACCGCTCAGTGATAGAAAATCTTGTAAAAAACCATAAAAAAACGGCTTAGTCCTTATATTTAAGAAATAAGCCATTCGACAGTATTTGAGCTTCAGTATTAAGCTTCAGTATTTAAGCATCTATCGACGCCTGAAAATACGAGTCAAGAGCTAATGTACTTAAGCATTGTAATTAAGGATTGTGATTAAGCATTACTTTTCAAATACGCTAACATGGTGTCTGCATCTGATACTTCAAACGGGTCTGTTGGGCAGTTGTCGTCAAAACCAGCTTCCTTAAACACTTTCTTGATTGCTTTATTATCGACATACATCGAATAACGCCATGAGCGCATGCCAAAGCCAAGATTACTCTTATCAACCAGCATGCCCATTTTACGAGTAAACTCACCATTGCCATCAGGAAGCAAGAAAACGTTTTCACGGTTTTGATTTAGGCCCCATTGGTACATGACGAAGGCATCATTGACAGAAATGCAAACGATTTCATCTACGCCTAACGCCTTAAACTCATTGTAAAGCTCTTCATAGCGGGGTAGATGGCTGGTCGAACACGTTGGCGTAAAGGCACCTGGTAGCGAGAACACAACCACTTTTTTATTGGCAAACAACTCATCTGTGGTTAGGTCTTGCCATTTAAATGGATTGTCTCCTCCGATAGATTCATCACGAACACGAGTTTTGAAAGTCACATCAGGTACATGGGTAATCATTATTCACTCCGATTTAGGTTATTGTCTTTTTTTTAAAATACTTCATTTATATAATAATGGTTGTAGCAATCCATAAGCAAATCTTTAAACTGATATTCGCTATATAGGATATAAAAATATAGGAGCTTTTTTTAGACCTTACAAGCTATGCTAGCTGCTCTTACCATATCCTAAAGAGCCCTGATTGAAGTATCCTCTGTAGTTTAAGGCTTCTGAACTTACTTTTCTAGATTAGGGACACGCTCTAATCAACGTTATTTATCATCCTTTTTTAACGACACTGTTTCTGTAACCAAATGAGTAGGGGTCGCAATCGGCTTGGTAACGATAGGATAGGCCTGCTCTTTTGGCATCAGCAGGCGCATATGCGGGTAAGGGGTTGAGATGTCAGCAGCATCAAAGGCACGTTTGATATGCTCTCGTAAGGCTTCTTTGATTTTAGGCATACGCGCCACTGCCGCAGGCTTGACCCAAAAACGCACGATAAAGAACACGCCATATTCGCCAATTTCATCAACAGTCGCTGAGGTTTCAGGGCGATTTAATACCACGTCGCTCTCAGATAATACCTGCAAAATCACCTCACGAGCCTTGTCGATATCATCTTCAAAAGCGATGCGCATACGGATATCAAAACGTATAAAGTTTTTCGAGGTTAAATTGATGACCACAGAAGAAGCGACATTTGAGTTGGGGATAATAACGGTGATATTGTCGCGGGTTAAGACATGAGTGGTGCGTAAGGCGATAACCACAACGCGCCCTTCATTATCATTGATATTTACCCAGTCGCCTACTTGAAACGATTGCTCAAGCAAGATAGTAATGCCAGCGATAAAGTTGGCAAGCGTCGATTGGGCAGCAAAGCCGACCGCCAAACCAGCGATACCCAAACCTGCTACCAATGACACGATATCAAAGCCAAATTGTGCCATGACGCTGGCAAGCCCTAATACCAATAACAGCACGGACAAAATATTTTTAAGTAGCTGCTCGATAGAAGCGTTCAGACCATAATGCTGCAAGACTTTATGAATGATTTGTCCGGATGATGTCCATAGCACATAATAGATACCCGCCCAAGTACTGGCCTTTGCAGTGGCTTTGACCGTCTCTGGCTCAAAATTAAGCTGACTCATAATGGCAATGAAGCTGGTTACAATCCAGATATAGCGTAGCACTGAGCGGACAATTTTTGACCGGCGCTCATTAAGTCGAATTCTGGTTCTGCTTTTTTTGACAATGTAGATAGCAAGCCAATAAAAAAACCCCAATACCGCCAGCAGTATTAGGATTTTGATACCCGTACTTACCAATTCTACTGATTTAGCTGACCAGTCTAAGGAATCTTCTTCTATGGTGCCGCCGATAGCAAGATATAGGCTAGTATGTAGGTCGCGAACAATCTCTTGAAAGAAGTCAGTAATACTAGCGATTGCCATCATTTCATCCATGCAGGGTTTAGGTCTAAATAAAGTGGGTATTAAAAAAGTCTAATTCTAAATTAACTCAAATCGCTCAGGCAAATCAAGTATGACCTCGAGTACTGCGAGCGATTATTTTAGCGCTAACTTAAAATGACGACGCATGATTTTATTAAAAACTTTCGTTACTTAGTCTTTTAAAAACGGTTTCTTGAGAGTAGTTTTTTAAAAGTACGCACTTAAAAGTAGATGCTTAAAAATTGCCTTCTTGGGTATCATGCGATTGATAAGGTATTTCCATCAGTCGCTGAACATCACGTAATGCGGTACGTAAACCTTCTAATATCGTCGGATGATAAAAAGGCGTATCAAGCATGTCTTTGATACTCAAATCATTGGTAATCGCCATGGCCAATATATGCCCAATATACTCAGCATCAGGGCCGACCATGCTCGCGCCTAAGATTCTATCCGTCTTTTTACAACCATAAATATGCAATAGGCCGCAGTTAACACCCATCACGCGGCTACGTCCTTGATTGTCAAAGCTCACTTTGCCAATCACATGTTCAAGCTCTGAGTCTGCTTGGATTTCAGGTAACGACATGCCAACATTAACGATTTGTGGCGAGCAGAATACGATAGAAAATGGCGTGGCAGGCGGGCGAATATAGGCGTCTGTCTTATTGTCACAAACAAGGCTGCCGGCGCTAAATCCTTCATCACTGGCAACATGCAATAACGGCAGGTGAGCATTGGCATCACCAACGATATAGACTTCTAAATCACCGATTTTACCGGTTTTTTTATCAAGCTGTTTTGGGCGATTTTTATCATCAAGCTCAACACCTAGATTTTCAATACCAAGCTCTTCGATGTTATTGCGGCGACCTGTGGCAACTAGGACGTATTCGCCTTTCCACTGCTGCTTCTGACCGGCGCTATCTTCATAATTAATAAAGGCACGAAAGCTTTCATCGCCTGTATCTGCTTGGGTACCAACCTCGGTAATGTTACTACCCAAATGCATGGTTAGCTCACGATTTAAGCAATCTATGGCTTTATTATTAATGTCATCGTCCTTTAAACCAGCCACGCGTTTGGCACGATTAAATAAGGTGACATCGACGCCCAAACGGTTAAAGGCTTGGGCAAGCTCTAAGCCGATGGCACCTGCACCTATCACAGCCAGTGACTTTGGTAAATCAGCCAGCTCAAAGACAGTATCGGAGGTAAGCATCGTGTTGCCAAGCTTATCTGCCCAGCCATCTGGGATAAAGGTTGAGCTACCAGTCGCCACAATGATTTTATCCGCTTCGATTAGCTCGTTATTGACTTCAATCAATCCTTTTTTATTGATATGAGCGCGACCCGCTATTTTTGTCTCGGCAGGCCAACTTTCTACTTGTTCTTTGACGTAGCTGGCAAAATGATCACGTTCAGCGCGAACCCGATCCATAACTTGTTTGCCATTTATTTGTGCGCTGGCATGCACACCAAACTCACCAGAATGATTGGCGTCATGTGCACGGTCAGCAGCGGCAATGAGGAGTTTACTTGGCATACAACCGACCGCAATACAGGTGGTTATCCAAAATCCCTCATTAATAATCAATACATCATCTTTTAGTTTTCTGGCTTGGCGAAAGGCGTTTTGACCGGCGGTACCGGCACCAATGACCGCAACAGATACTTTACGCGTCACTTTTTTGTGAGGGCTATTATCCGCAGCGCTGTCAGGCTGTTTATTCATATTATTCTCAAATCAGGCGAATGAAATATTAGGTGATAGATTTGCACAAAAAAACGATGAAAAAGGCTATTGAAAAATCAAGGTGCTAACGTATTCAGTAAACGCTCAGTATAGCCAGCAGCGCGTAAATTACGCTGCGCATGAGTTAGCGTGCCATATTTATCAAAGACAAAGGCAGAACGTACTAGACCTAAGCTGATTTTGCCATACATGTTTTTTTCTTTAATAACATCAAAGTATTGGCATAACTTCTCATCACTATCGCTGATAAGCGCGATATTGAGATTGTGTTTAGCGATGAATTTTTCGTGAGATTCGACGCTATCACGCGAGACACCGATGATATCGTAGCCCAATTCATCAAATTCATTAAGCCGCGCTGTAAATTCTGTCGCTTGCGTGGTACAGCCTGGGGTATTGTCTTTCGGATAAAAATATAAGATAAGCCCTTTATCGGTGTGAGTGACCAGCTCTTTTAGGCTGATGTCGTCATGAATAAAGTTGCCGTCTAGCTCGCGCACGATGGTGACTGGAAAATCAGGTAGAGCGATAGTCTCGGTGGTCGGCTTGGCCATTATAAAATCCTTATTAGTTCTGGTTATATTGTCGTTTATATATATTATAGTCAGTGTTCTTATTATAGGCAGATTAATAGCAATAACTACTCAGTTTTACATTTCACTTATTCATTAGCAACAAAAAAGACTGGCAATGACCAGTCTTTTTTATTTTGCAGAAAATATATTTTACGTGGTTTAAGCAGGTTTTTGTGGCTGCTTTAAATCCAAACCAACGGTGCATTGCTGCAAGTCTTTTTGCATCTTTTTCACGTAAGGTAAGCTTGATGGGTCTTTTTTATCTTGTGCGTAGCTTTCAATTTCCCACATCTGACCAATGGTCATCTCGCTGCGGACACCAATGGTGCATTTACATAATTTGGTCGCCGTATTTTTGTCAGCGACCTTATATTTGACCGCGCCATTGACACAGGTATTGATATTATTTTGCTTGATATCGGCAGCGTTTGCTTGTGGTAATGCAAACAGAGCAGCTAGGGCTAGGGGTAATACGGGCAAAAACTTCATAAACATCCTCTACGGGTCGCGTTTTTTTAGATTTTATAGCTAAAGTAAAATCTCGATAACTTTATTTTGTCACTGGTCTGCTTAATAGGTTTGGCATGGGTTTTGTCGCTATTATGAGTAAATAAATAGCAATTCTTCTGTCTAAAAATCGCTATTTATTTGCTATCTATCAGAACCAGTATCTTGTCATTGATATAATCGTCCATACCATAGCAAGTAAATTGCTTAAAATACAACGTCAGCGTGCTGTGTTAATGCAAGCAAATGTTGCACAAATATATAGATGCTTGTTGCATTAAGGTGTTTATATTGCATTATCAGGTAGTTATAAGCGCATTTACAGATGGTTTATTTATGCTATCAAGACTGATAGTGCGTAGGGTCAGCAACGCCAGCTTGGGCAAATCCTTGACGACGCAGCGCACAGCTATCGCAGACACCGCAAGCCAGACCGTTGGCATCTGCTTGATAACAAGAAATCGTCTGCCCATAATCGACCCCTAACGATAAACCAAGCTCAATGGTTTTGGCTTTGGACAACTGCTGCAACGGTGTTTGAATCGATAAATGATGACCGGTGACACCAGCTTTGGTGGCAAGATTTGCCATGTGCTCAAAGGCGGCGATATATTCTGGGCGGCAATCAGGGTAGCCTGAATAGTCGACTGAGCTTACGCCAATGACGATATGATTGGCATCGGTCACTTCAGCGACTGCTAAGGCATAAGATAAAAATATCGTATTACGTGCAGGCACATAAGTGTTTGGAATAGCATCGTTATCGATCTCATCACGATTTTTACTGAGGAATTTATCGGCATCACCATCAGGAACAATCATGCTATGGTCGGTGAGTGATGATCCGCCCAGTTGCGCGATATCGATATCAATAATACGATGATTGACTGCTGCGGTTTCAGCGATGGCTTTGGCAGCGACAAGCTCACTATTATGACGTTGACCATAGTTAAAACTGACTGCTGTCACAGAAGCATAGCGCGCCTTTGCCCAATACAAACAAGTCACAGAATCAAGCCCACCTGATAGTAGCACCACCGCATTTTGGCTTTTATGCAGCGCCATCAAGCTAGCATCATTTGCTGGATTGGTAGAGGGAGTCTGCGCAGTAACAAGAGTCATAGTGGTATCTATTAGTGGTTTAAAAAATATGGATTTACGAAAGCCGTCTATTTTAGCAAAAATAGCATCATTACAGAACCTGGAAGGTGTTATTAAAAAAGGCTTAAAGCATGGTCAAAGAGTGGCTAAAGAATAGTTCAGTCAGCACTGTATTTGTATTATCCATCAAACACTGTTAATCAGACATAGAGCAATCAAGCGCTGATTTAGCCTTATCAATTAACGTCATATTTTCAATCTGTTAGCAAAATTTGTTATAATCGCTGCTTTTAAAGCCCATGCGCTAAAAAATATTGCTAACTGCTTTGTAGCAAAACTAACCTTGTAAAGATATTGAGTAACTTATGACCGTAGCGACCTTGTTTACGCCAAAAATCACCCCTCAGCCTGATTCTACGGATAGTGCTTTTACAGATGCTAGTTCCACCGATATTGGCTGGGATAGCTATGCGGAAGATACTAATGTTGCAGACCAAGTTGCGCATGACGATGATATGGCTGAGCAATTATCATCTAGTCAACTGCTACCGACTGAAACAGTACAATTTCGCAAGCTACAAAAAAAGCTACGCCGTCAAGTATCATGGGCGATTCGCGATTTTAATATGATTGAAGATGGCGACGTCATCATGGTCTGCGTCTCAGGTGGCAAAGACAGCTATACACTGTTAGATATTTTGTTGCTACTTAAACGTATCGCCCCGATTAGCTTTGATATCGTTGCGGTCAATCTTGACCAAAAACAGCCCGGTTATCCTGAGGATGTTTTGCCCGCTTATCTGAACGAACAAGGTATTGCGCATTACATTTTAGAAAAAGATACTTATAGTATTGTCAAAAGCGTGGTGCCAGAAGGTAAGACTTATTGCTCAGCTTGTTCACGTCTGCGTCGCGGCTCGCTATACGGCTTTGCCAAACAGATTGGCGCGACCAAAATCGCCCTTGGTCATCACCGTGATGATATGTTGGCGACTTTCTTCTTAAACTTATTTCACGGTGGCGCGCTTAAATCGATGCCGCCTAAACTGCTAAGCGATGATAAACAAAATCTGCTTATTCGTCCGCTCGCGTACGTTGAAGAAAAAGACATCATTGAATATGCGCGTTTAAAAGAATTTCCGATTATTCCCTGCAATTTATGCGGTAGCCAAACCAATCTGCAACGGGCGATTATCAATGATATGCTACGCGAATGGGATGATGCCCATCCGCAGCGTTTAGCATCTATCTTTAAAGCGATGCAAAACGTGGCACCGTCGCAATTAGCCGATCGTGAGTTATTTGATTTTGAGACATTAAGCCTCGAGCGTGATGATAATGAGCGCTTATTTGAAGGCGATAATATTCAAGCAGGGCAGACAGACAGTCTGGCTGAGATTGGCTTACCTGTAGCGCCAAAAACCCAAGTTTTTAATCCAAAGTTTACCAATAATCAGAACTTGCAAGCTGAAACTGAGACAGTGAAAGACAGCCGTATAACGCAGAAAATCCCAACCATTAATCCTGTTATTTAATGAGCTGATGGTTTAAAGCTAAGTTACTCAAATGGTTTTAAGTTAATTTGATAAAGTCAGAGCCATAAAAAATTAGCACCATAAAAAACCAGCCCTTAATAACTAAGGGCTGGTTTTTTTAATCTTAAGAGTAGCTATTTAAATAGTATTAGCTTTCTGCAAAAACCTGTAGCGGATTAAAACTAACCTCTGAACGCGGTAATTTTGCCACATCTTGCATGCGCCAGTCGTCTTTACCATCGTTACTAACTTGCAAATAGTACTTGGCTTTGACAGGATCAATATTTACCTGAGCGCTATATTTGTTGCCTTCTTCATGTTTTAACACAACATCACGATCTTTTTTGATATCGGTGGCATGTGAGATGGATAACTCTAAGGTGTCAGGATAAGTAACCGGCTCGCCATTTAATAATTTACCAGATTGCAGGCTTTGCTCTGGATAATTTAAATAAAACACGATATCACCATTATCGGCAAACTGCATTTGACCGTGTAAATCCAAATCGTAAGTGAGCTTGTCGCGCGAAACGTCATGGTAAAGGGTTTTACCATCCATATACCAGTCGTCACGTACCACACTGTCGCGTATTTGGTAAGAATAATAAACGAACCAGATGCAAGCGATCACAACAAATGCTGGCATGCCAATGACAAAGATAACCACCATATAGTTTTTGTACCATGGCTGGCTATCTTGATGCTTAAAATTGGGGGCTGGACTAGACATAACATACCTATTAATCAGATATTCGTTTATAGCTCTCTATCAGAAAATTATAAACGGTATCAACGGATAAAATGATGGCTCAATACTGCCAGTATAATAATAAATGGTTCACTTGCTAGCTGTTTGCCAACAAGTGAATTATATAACAATATGCTAGTTAAGCTCTTAATAACTCAATAACTCAATAACTCAATAGCTCAATAGCTCAAGATAATACTGAGGCTTACTGCCCCTGAGTGGTAAAGATGTTTTGTTTGCTGACATTATACTGACCATCTTCGTTCTTCACATTTAAAGTAATTGGTGTTTGACCAAACTCAATCACATCTGGGTCACCATAAATACTGACTGGCATATCAAAGCTTTCACCCGCTTCAAGCGGTACATCGTTAAAGCGTAGCTCTAAGCTCAAACCGTCTTGTGGCTCAAGGGTTATCTTATAAGTGTGTGGCTCTTGTGTTTTGTTGGTCAATTTGACGATATAGCTGTTCTCAATCATGCCTTGCTGATTCAATGAAGACAACTGGTTGCGGTCACGGCGAATATCAATCTCTAGCGGCACACGATCATTCAAGGCATAAATAACGCCGCCACAAAGTACGGTCAGTAAGGTTAAGTAAGCAAAGAAGCGTGGACGGAATACTCGGCTTGGCTCTTTTTCGACCAATTGACGCTCTGTTGTATAACGAATTAGCCCGCGTGGGTAGCCAACTTTATCCATCACATCATTACACGCATCGATACAGGCGGCGCATTGGATACAAGCTACTTGCAGACCATCACGAATATCGATACCTGTTGGGCAGACCTGCACACACATCTGACATTCGATACAGTCGCCTAAATCTTCAGGATTAGTGCCTTTTTTACGGGCGCCGCGAGGTTCACCGCGCTCATAATCGTAAGAGACAATTAATGTATCTTTATCAAACATCACGCTTTGAAAGCGACCATAAGGACAGATTTGGACACACATCTGCTCACGCATATAGCCTGCATTGACGTAGGTAGAGAAGGCAAAAATAAATATTGATACCCATATCCACGTTGACCAATCAGGGAAGGGGATAAACCCTATCATCTGCCAATTTTGATACAACGCCTCTGTACCGGACACATAACTGACGAAAGTCGTGGCGGTAATCATCGAGAACACAAACCAAATAAAATATACCAAAAAACGCTTAAACGCTTTCTGTGCGCTCATGGGCTCTTTATCGAACTTCATACGCTTGTTACGATCGCCAATGACCAATTTTTCGACATACTGAAACATATGCGTCCAAATGGTCTGGGGACAAGCATAGCCGCACCATACTCGTCCGGCGTAGACAGTTACCATAAATAGGGCAAAGGCGGCAATAAGCGCAAAGGCGGCAATAAAGTAAAAATCTTGGGTTAAAAAGGTCATACCAAAAATATAATAATGCTGCGACGGCACATCAAACCAGATTGCTTGCCTACCGTTATAGCGTAGCCACGGTAAAATCAGAAATAATGCCAAAAACGCATACATACTAATTACACGGATGTTTTGATAAAATCCGGTGACAAATCTGGGATGCACACGTTTTTTACTGGCGTTAAGATCGACTTCGACGACAGGGATTTTATTGGATTGTTGTGCTGACATAAACGTGCCTCTTTAAAAAAAAGAATCAGTCTGCTGGCATGATGAACAAATACCCTGAATAACTGGGTATATGAATGTGCGATGTTATCAATGTCAGTAAGTAGCGAGACATCATGAAAGTCAAAATATGCTGACTCGACTACCAAATGAGCGATTGTAGATAATGGGTTTAAATATGCTTAAATGGATGATTCAATAGTGTTTCTCATAGATAGCTATTTTAACATTCTCCCTACTATAAATGGGGCAATAATGTTAGAAAGCAACATTAATCTCATTATTATCGATAGCTAAATGCGGTAGTAGCAGCCAATAATGACAAACAAATAATAAACAAAGGGTAAATGACAAAGCGTGCTTATTTCTCATAAGATTAGCCCTGTTTTTATCGCGTCCCTTCACGATAAGCGTGACTTAGCCTTCAGTGAATAACTAAAAAGGGAGAACTGTAATAACAGTCCTCCCTTTTTTAAACTTACTTATTTACGATATAACGACTGACTAAATATAATTATTTAGCTGCTGTCGTTTCTGCTGTAGCTGTAGCGGTTGTCGCTGCCTGAGGAGCAGGGGCAGAGACTGTTTTTGCTTTAGCAGGTTGAGCACTTCTGTCTGATAGAGAATAAACATAAGCAGCAAGCAACATAATGCGCTCATTGCCCAGTTTGGTTTCCCACTCAGGCATTACGCCTGCACGACCATAACGTATCGTTTCGCGAATAGTTTCACGATCGCCACCATATAGCCAGACTTTATCTGTCAAGTTTGGCGCGCCAGTAGAAGTCATACCTTTTGCATCTGGACCATGACAAAGTACACAGTTAGTTGGCTCATTAAAGATTGCCTCACCCTGAGTAACTTTTGCTTTATCAAGCTCATAACCTGGTTGGTTACCAGATATTGATAGAACATACTCAGACACTGCACGAACACCATCTTCACCGATTTGATCGCGCCATGCGGTCATACCACCGACTCGGCCGTTATGTAGAGTCGTCAAGATGTTTGCTGCCTCACCGCCATACAACCAGTCATTATCGGTGAGATTTGGATAGCCTGTAGCGCCTTTGGCGTTAGAGCCATGACAAACTGCACAGTTCTGTAAGAACAAGCGACTACCAACCTTCAATGCATTCGGGTTTTCAGCCAGTTTTTCTACATAAGGTGCCAACTCGGCAACTTTCTCATCAATTTGAGCTTGTAGCTCTGCTGGTGGCTTCTCACTGTGACGCATTGTTGCTTGCATTTCAGAAAGCGTTGCTAGGGTTTTTGTTGCACCACTCGCATCTGCTTTGGCCAAAATGTTTTGCTCAAAGTTATCGGTAAATACTTTGTTATTACTTTCAAGTTCGCTGTTCAACTCGTTATGAGAAGTCCATGGTACGGTTTTACCATCTACTTCTACGGTTGTAATACCTTCCCACTTCGATGGAAAAATACCTGGGAAAAATATCCAATATGCAACTGCCCAAATAATTGAGCCAAAAAATATCACTAGCCACCATTTAGGGAGTGGCTTATCGTATTCCTGAATACCGTCGTAGGTGTGGCCTGTGGTACCGTCTTCTTCTACTTCTGGCTTGTATTTCAAGACCATTAGCAAAACACCGAGGATACCCGCCCAACACATAATACTTAGTATGGTGATCCAAGAACTCCAAAAAAATGTCATCGTTTATCCTTATTGCGCTGCTCTTCAGACAGAGATTCTATATCCTCGTCATCAAGCGCAAGTTGTGCATCTTCTTCGAAGCGTTTTTTGTTTTTTGGCGAATACGCCCACCATGCAACGCCTACGAAGGCAACAAAGGCAGAAACGGTCGCAATTGTTTGTAATTCACCAATACCCATTAGCGCTGTCCTTCCATCGCGGTACCTAATTGCTGTAGATAGGCAACCAAAGCATCAAGCTCAGTGGCACCAAGTACAGCGTCTGGTGCGCCTTCGATATCTTCTTCAGTATAAGGCACACCGAAACGATCGCGGAATAGACGCATTTTGGCTTGAACATTGCTACCATTGACTTCATTGGTTGCAAGCCAAGGGAAACCAGGCATGACTGATTCAGGTACTAAAGAACGTGGTGCAATCAGATGCTGTTTTTGCCAATCTTCAGAATAGCGTCCACCGACACGTGCAAGATCAGGACCAGTACGTTTTGAACCCCATAAGAATGGATGGTCCCACGTTGATTCAGCAGCACGCGAATAAGGTCCATAACGCTCAACTTCAGCACGTAACGGACGAATCATTTGGGTATGACAGACGTGACAGCCTTCACGAATGTAGATGTCACGACCTTCAAATTCAAGTGCAGTCCATGGCTCCATGGCGGGAAGGGGAGCGTTTACCCCACCTTCTTCAGGACCCTTGTTGTCATAAATCAGCGGTACGATTTCAACGAGCGTTGCAAAGCTAATGGCAATAACAATACCGATAACCAACAAGCCGGTATTTTTTTCAATAATTTCATGCGGTGTACCAGACATGATCGCTCCTTATACGTTAGCTGCCGAAGGTTTATCAACACTAGGTTCATGATCCGTTGGGTCAGCGATATCTACAGGCTTACCTTCTGGCATTTGCAGTGTTTTATAAACGTTATATGCCATAACAAACATACCCGATACATACAATAGGCCACCAAAAGCACGACCAATATATGGGAAATGTGAGAACTCAACCGTATCAACGAAGCTATATACCAACGTACCGTCTGGGTTGGTCGCAAGCCACATCATGCCTTGGCCAATACCTGAAATCCACATAGAGACGATATAGAAGATAGTACCTGCTGTTGCCAACCAAAAATGCGTGGTGATTAAGCTGATTGAGTACATTTTTGGTTTGTTATAGATACGTGGTAACAGTACGTATAGCGAACCAATAGTAATCATACCAACCCAGCCAAGCGCACCTGAGTGTACGTGACCTACAGTCCAGTCAGTGTTATGAGATAACGCGTTGACGGTCTTAATAGACATCATTGGACCTTCAAACGTCGACATCGCATAGAACGACAATGCCACAATCATAAAGCGAATAATCGGATCGGTACGTAACTTATCCCAACTACCTGATAGCGTTAGTACCCCGTTAATCATACCACCCCAAGATGGTGCAAATAGGATGATCGAGAACACCATTGCTAATGACTGCGTCCAATCTGGAAGCGCTGAATAATGCAAATGGTGACCACCAGCCCACATATATGAAGCAATCAATGCCCAAAAGTGAACGATAGACAAACGGTAAGAATAAATAGGACGACCAATCTGTACCGGAACGAAATAGTACATCATTCCAAGGAAAGCGGCCGTTAAGTAGAAACCTACCGCATTATGCCCGTACCACCACTGCACCATCGCATCGGTTGCACCGCCAAATAACGAGTAAGATTTAAACGCACTAACAGGGATAGCCATACTGTTTACGATATGCAGTAGAGCAATCGTAATAATAAAAGCGCCAAAGAACCAGTTAGCCACATAGATATGTGAGGTTTTGCGCTTGATTAGTGTACCGAAGAAAACGATGGCATAAGATATCCATACCAAGGCAATCAAGATATCGATTGGCCACTCAAGCTCAGCGTATTCTTTAGTCGATGTTAGACCTAAAGGAAGCGTAATAACCGCTGATACGATAACCGCTTGCCAACCCCAAAATGTAAACCAAGCCAAGTAAGGCGCAAATAGTCTCGTCTTACAGGTACGCTGTACCACATAATAAGAGGTTGCGAACAGGGCAGAGCCACCGAATGCAAAGATAACCGCGTTTGTGTGGAGCGGTCTTAGACGACTAAATGTCAACCATGGAATGTCAAAGTTTAGTGCTGGCCATGCTAACTGTGAAGCAATGAACACACCAATACTCATGCCGACGATGCCCCATATCACGGCCATTATCGTAAAGAATCTTACGACAGTGATTTCATATTCACGGTCAACTGGGGCGACTGCTGTGTTTTGTAAACTCATTGGATGATTCCTTTACAGCCCGAATTATCAACAGAATTAACTAACTCTCCGCGGCATCCGTCTTATAAAAATTTATAAGCAGATAATGATTGCGGTACATGCTATTTTTTGACTACTCTTATCAGTCTTGCCATTATTAACTATCAACTTCGCTAGTTATCAGCTATCGCTGATGAGTAGAGGAAGGCGATAAAAACGCACTGCGCTCACAGCTAGTCGATAGTAGGATTGTTAATAAACGGTCAGGTTTGATAAGAAAATATGCCTTCCTTGAGCATCAAACATCTATTGAGGCTGAGTATGTATCTTAATTATTACTGATAAAAACAGTATGAACGAAGATAGATACTGATATTCAACTGGCGCTAAAAAGCTTATGCACCATCAATGTATGCTAGCGGCGGCTGACAAAAAAACATGTTTAGGTAATGTTTAGTTAAAACTCCCGACTCTGTTTAAGGGTATTGTAACGCAAACCTAATCAAATATCATCAGAACTATGCGCCAAAATACAAACTCTTTGGTAAAAATATGCGCCAACAACTTAATATTGCAGCATTATGCTCCCATTTTATACCCAATTTCTCTACTATTCTAGGGGTGAAAAAACATAGTGCTAGCTTAGAAAAAACAGAAATTTATCAGAAAAATTTGTAATCATGACGACATTGGAGCTTTAAGGGGTTATAAATAAGTTTTACTTATTATCAAGTTGCATCTTATAATGGCGCTGAGCAGTATTGCGAACAGGACGTTTTTATACCTCTGTTAACAATTATTTTAATCAATTAAATAGCGGTCAAGCTTATGCCTTTAACGGCACAAGCTGTCCATACATAAGCTTTCTAGATATGAGCTTTTTATAATAGGTATTAAGGATAATAATATGGCAGTTTTTTTGACAGACGAATGGTTTGAGCAAGTTGAGCAAATGGGTCAAGAAGCCGGTGAATTGAATTTACCACCAGCATTAAGCAATATGATTGTAAACCTAAAAGTATCTGATACTGAGCAAGATATCGAAGCCAGTTTCGCTGATGGTTTATTACATCGTGGCTTAAATGACGCAGCGACAACCACTTTATTGCTTGATCGTAGCATCTTGCAATCAATCATTACTGATTTTGATACCAATGAAATCATGGGCGCCTTTATGGGTGGTAAAATCCGTGTTGAAGGCGATATGTCACAATTGATGGCAGTACAAACGGCACGCCCAAGTGCTGAGCAAAAAGAGCTTTATAGTCGTATTAAGTCAATGACTACCATGGCTTAATGGTTTGTCTTGAGTTTTTATAAAGTATAACGCTTAACATAAAAAAGCCCTTAATTAAGATTAAGGGCTTTTTTATTGATAAATTTAACAGCAGAGGGCTGTGTTAAATTAGCTGGCTTTTGATTGTTGCGTGTTTGCTTGCGATTTTTGATTTTCTTTATAAATCGCTGCTTGTAACCAGATATTCGCCTGTACATAGTCATGAACTTGGATAGCAGCAGTGGTCGAAGTTTTAGGCGCGCCAATACGGATTACAAATGGGTCAGCATCTTGCTCACGCAGTACCACCACATCAAATAAGAGGATGGGCTTACCATTAAATAGAGTTTCTTGCTTACCCAGTACTTGACCCTGACACCAGGCTTCGTCTTCTTGCCCTAAGGTATCGCCAAACAGGTAGGCACACATATGACCTAAGTTAATCTCAACCGGTGCCATTTGTTCTTTGGTCTCTGGTTGCCATGCTTTGATTTGCTCTTGTAAATCATCAGGAATTTTTCCATCATTGGCGGCGACAATGTCGTTAAAAGCGCGATGGTAGCGAATGGCTTCTTGGTCTTCGACCATAATCACCTCGTCTTGTTCGCTAAGCTTAATCTCATGCGCCCAAGCACTAAAATTCACATAATACGCCATATCCTGTTGATATAAATGACGGTTGGCCGTATAGAGCTGGTCAAAAGCGTAAATGATACTGCCATCAGCGGTGCGTAAACGTAATACCGCATCATGAGTATTGTCATTGACAATCATACGTTCGATTTTGCACGTCAGCCCATAAGGGCTATCGACACAAGGGTAGGCGTTAATAAAGCATTCAGGCTTGCCATCTTTCATCGCCAGTACCTGATTGATATGACAAGGCTGGTCTTCAGATAGTAGTAAACAGCTGTCTTTGGCACTGACATTGCTGTTGAGCCCTTTAGGCATTGCAGCCTTTTCAATCATCTTTTGCAGCCATTCTGGCACGTCTTGACTCATGTCATCGGTCAAAATGCGCCAATGATCAGCGTGACCGGCAGACTGCTCGTCAGATAGAGTGATTTTGGTGGGGGATTGGATATTTTTATATTGATAATTAATGGTCATGAATATACTCAAACTTAAGTCAGCCATGAGGTTTGGGTCTAAAACTGTGATTGCTGACCATTATCCAATGTATGAGCGGATTGGTTTATGATAACCAGCAATGTCGTCAGTAAAGAGGCAACAAACAACAATGAGGGGTTAATGACAATTGTCCTTAGCATACAATATATAGGTATAGACGCAACTAATAGCAAGCCCCTCATGAAAAATAATGTTAAAAGTTGAGTTTTTATTAAAAAATACTGGCAGTTTGCGCTAATGACTGGCACATATAAGTCAAATTGTGTCAAACTAGCTCCCTTTTGACAGCGGCATTTTGCTGGTCATAACCCCTGTTTTTGTGTTCGATTGATATGTTTTGCGGCAACTGCCTTAGTAAATGTAATGCTACGAGGCGGTTGTTGCAGCTGGTTTTATAACATAAATAAAGTCGCACGTAGATAAGATAAAGAGTTTGAATATGTTTCGTCCTTTAGCGTTATTTATCGGCTTACGGTATACCCGAGCAGAGCGTAGTAATGGTTTTATCTCCTTTATATCGCTGATTTCAATGATTGGTCTGACGCTTGGCGTGGCGGTACTGATTACCGTGCTATCGGTCATGAATGGTTTTGATCGGGAGCTAAAGACTCGTATTTTGGGTATGGTGCCACAAGCGACGGTTATCTCGACCGAGATTATCGGTGATTGGAAGCAGGTAGCAGATAAGATCAAAGAAGATCCAGAGGTCGCTGCCGTTGCGCCTTTTATCCAGTTGCAAGGTATGTTGACCTCCAACGGTCAAGTGGCTGGGATTATGGTCACTGGTGTCGATCCTGAATACGAAAAAAACGTCTCTATCATCAATGAGCATATGGTAGAAGGCAGTATTGATACCTTGCAAAACGGTGAGTTCAGTATTGTGCTTGGCGAAGAGATGGTGCAATCTTTGGGACTGCGCTTAGGCGATAAAGTGACGTTAGTGCTACCAGAAGCGTCGCCATCACCGGCGGGTGTGATACCACGCTTTAAGCGTTTTACTTTGACAGGTATCTTTACCATCAGTCCAGAAGTAGATAGCCTGATGGCATTTATTCCGATGGGTGATGCGGCAAAATTACTGCGTCTGCCAGAGGGCGCGCAGGGTATCCGTATGAAGCTTGATGATATCTTTAACGCACCGATGGCCGCCCAAAGAGCTGCTGCCATTGCTCCTGAGCAGTTATATCCTAGCGATTGGACCCAAACGCATGGCAATCTTTTTGGTGCAATCCAAATGGAAAAAGCCATGGTTGGTTTGCTGCTGTTTTTAATTATTCTAGTTGCAGCTTTTAATATTGTCTCAAGTTTAGTCATGTTAGTGACCGACAAAAAAGCCGATATTGCCATTCTAAAAACCTTTGGTGCTTCACCGCGTCTGATTACGCATGTCTTTATGGTACAGGGTGTGGTTATTGGCTTTATCGGTACGATTGCGGGCACGATACTGGGTGTGATATTTGCCCTAACCGTTAGCGACATTTTGGGCTTTATTAATAACAGCTTTGGTCTAAATTTATTTGATGCTTACTTTGTAAACTATCTGCCATCACAGCTACGTTTGGCAGACGTGGTACTGATTACCAGCGCGTCATTTGTATTGAGCTTTTTGGCGACCATTTATCCAGCACGCCGAGCGGCTAAAATCCAGCCAGCCCAAACGCTACGTTACGAGTAATCTATAGGCGTTAATGCCATGATAAATAAAATAAAGGAAGCGCTATGTCTGCGATTTTAAAAGCGACCAATATTAATAAAATATATGATGAAGGGGCGGTAAGTACGCAAGTATTGACGGGCTTAGATTTGACCGTTAATGCCGGTGAGCGCATTGCTATTGTCGGTACCAGTGGTTCAGGAAAAAGCACCTTATTGCACTTGCTCGGCGGACTTGATACGCCAACCAGTGGTGAAGTCTGGTTACATGGTCAGCTGTTAAATACCATGAATGAGACTGAACGCGGCGCGATGCGTAATAAGCATTTAGGGTTCATTTATCAGTTTCATCATTTATTGGCGGAATTTACTGCGGTTGAGAACGTCGCTATGCCGCTACTGATGCGCCCAAAAATGTCGACCACAGAAGCGCGTCAACAAGCCATTGATATTTTAAACAGTGTCGGTCTTGAGCATCGTTTGGCGCACAGACCGGGTGAGCTGTCAGGCGGTGAGCGTCAGCGTGTGGCGATTGCTCGTGCGCTAGTGACTAAGCCCTCGCTTATCTTGGCCGATGAGCCGACCGGTAACTTGGATTATGACAATGCCCAAAGTGTATTTGGACTGTTATCCGAGCTGCAAAGTACCATGCAAACGGCGCTGTTAATGGTGACGCATGACCGTAGTTTGGCAGCACTTGCGGACCGTCAGCTGCTATTACGTAATGGTCATTGGGAAGATTATTAAACCTTTAACCTTTTGTTAATAAAGATATTTTTAACAGTTGTTTATAAAATTTGCATGATTGCCGTTACTAAGCAGTAGCATGATAGGGTTAGGTTTTTTTATAAAAATGAGATAACAAGTAGGCTGTACAGGGCAGCCTTATTCATTAAGTAAGGATGAATATTATGAATAAAGACGATGACCCGATTGAAGCGTTTGGCAGTATCGAAGAAGGCAATGAGCCATTAAAGCCTTATATGGATCCAACGCTGTTTGACACCATCGATAAACAGGCTCAAATAGAATTGTTAACGCCGGTTTTTGACTCGATTACTTTAGCGGGCGTCGATTACGACTTAAAAGCGCAAGATAGTGCGACGGGCAAGCGTTATACGCTGCTTAAAGATGAGAAGGTGATAGATATCTTTGTGATGGATACCAATCTTACTGACAATATTCTAAATGCTATCGAAAAACATAAAGAGCAAGAAGGCGAGTTATAACGCCGCCTAATATTTGGGCGATTTTTATATTACGACTGGCACTAAATGAATAGTAATATGTGATTGATTGATTGATATTAATGTTTAGGCGTTTCGTCAGAGGAATTCTGCTGACGTTTTTGCCAACTAGTAACGGTCTTATAGCGCCAGATAGCTTTAAACGCCAAGCCGCATACGATGCTGCTAATGATGGCTAGAATGGTGAGTCCCAAACAAAAAGCCGTCAGGGATACCGTGCCTTTATACGTAATAAAGGGATTAGCGCCGTCTGACAATGCCCATAAGCTGAAATCAGCAATCATCCTGCCGATAAGCCGCAAACTAATCATTGGTACGTCAAGGATCTTGGCGCCGACATAGTAGCCAGCATAAAAGACAGGCAAGCTGGTCACCGGATTGGTAATCCAAGTCAAACCGAGCGCCATTGGCACATTGGCACGAAAGATGAGCGCACCGATCAAGGCCAGTAACATCTGTCCTGGCAGCGGAAAAAACGCGCTAAGCACACCGATATAAACCGCTTTATTTAGACTGTGGCGATTAAAATGCCACAAACGCGGGTCGGCAAGTTGCGGCGCAAACATTTTTAATGTGCGACTGGCTAAGATTTTTTCAGGGGTAGGAAGTAGGTCTTTCAGACGTTTGTTTGGCACCGAATCGCCTTTACTCGTTATCTACAGCCCGCTCAATCATACTGATGGGCTGGTATGCAGTGATATTATTAATAAAAAATACAGGTAAGGATGTTATCAGAAAAGCAGGAAGATAATGTTGGATAATCACTATCGCAATATTTCTGCTCAGTATAGGGTAATCGCAGAATAAATACCATCGCTTGACGGTTCGGTCTAATATTAAGACTATCGTCAATCAATATTTATTATACAGCCTATACTTATCATACAGACTATCTAGCAAGGAGCGCTGGTGTACTGGTTAATTGGTAGCTTGATAATCATCGTTATGATGGGCGTTTTAGCCGTTGCTGATAGTATGTCGGTACCCGTCAGTCCGTTATTAGCAAACCTCAGTGCTGCCGCGCCATTGCCGCTATTATTAACGATTATTACTATTATTTTACTAGTCGTCAGTCAACGTCGTATTCCATATCCTCATTTCTTTAACGAAAAAACACCTCTTTCTCAAGACCCTTCTGATCAAAACTCAGCTAAAAATTCATTGTATACCTTGTCGTTACTTTCTAAAGGTATCCGCTATTTAATATTGGCAGGATTATCGTTGTCGCTGATTATAGGTAGTGGGCTGCTCGCTTTAATGAGTCATCAGGAGGCGCAAAATAGTGCCTTAAAGCAATCTTTGCGTGTACAGGCGCTAGTTAGCATCGAAGGAATAAGCGATAGTGTCTATGATATTGCAAGCGATAGTGGTTATCGACAGGTTGCCACCATCAGTCAGATATCACCGTTATTGTCTGAAATGACAGCGCAGGATTTAGATAATCTTACGGCGAATTACGCTGCCAATCATAAAGAAGGGTTGAGTAATAGCCTAAGCGAAAATAGCGAACATACAGATAATTCAAACCATGATAACTCTGAAGGTTTTGAGGGCTTTAAAAAAGCTGAATATCGTGTATTGCTAAATGCATATCCCAAAATGCAGTATAAGAAATCGCTTAAAAACCCCTCTAAAAAATATTCTAAGAAACAAGCTAAAAAACTATCTAAGCAAACACAGATTACAGATTTAAATCATCTACAGCCCGGTGATAAATTATTGATGACTTTGACGTTAGCACCACTTGTTGGCTCTGAGCAAGCGCTGAATAATCCAACGGGATTTGATAGTTATCGTTGGTTGCGAGGGCGGCATATCGATGGCGTTGCCAATATACTAGAGATCAGTACTTCGACGATTAGGCTTGATGACTCAGAGGCACTATATAGAGCTGACGATTCTTATTTACAACGTTTTCGTACCGCTATAGACCAAGGACGTTGGCAGCTGCGCCAATACTTTTATCAAGATTGGGCAGCACAAACTATCGCACAGCAGCAAGCAAAAGCGGTAACTCTAAGTTTGCTGACAGGTGATCGCAGTTTAATCAATCGCGATACCAAAGATTTGTATCAGCTGGCCGGTATTTCACACTTACTGGCCATCTCAGGGACGCATGTTTTATTTTTAGCGATTGTGTTAGCAGGATTGGCTGTCCTACTGGTTAATCGTTTTTGTCCATCTCTTTATCGTCATATCCCGCGCTGGCAAGTTCGCTGGTGGGTCATGATTAGCGCGGCTTTTATTTATGCTCTATTTACGGGGTTTGATGTGCCTGCTGCGCGTACCGCATGGATGTTATTAGCGATAGGGTTGATACGCTTAACATTGCTACCGATTAGTACCACGCGTATATTGTTGGCGCTAGCAATATTGATGGCATGGCTCGACCCATATGTATTGTGGCAGGCAGGTTATTGGTTATCTTTTATAGCAGTTGCGCTATTGCTAAAATATGAAGATAGCTCAGTACAGTCGAGTCAAGCAGAGTTCGCTCAGTTAACGGCTTTTAGTCATGATGGCAATACAAGCAGGCAGATTCTTAAACGCATGTGGCTAGGCTTCAAACGACTGTTGAAGTTACAGTTTTGGCTATTCATCGCGCTATTACCCATTACCTTATTGTTATTCGGCAAGGCTTCATTGTTAGGGCTTGTCGTCAATCTATTTGCCATTGGTTTATTTGGCTGGGTGATTGTCCCGCTGAATCTATTGGCAGGGCTTTGCTATCTTATCGTACCCACGCTGGCGGAGACTATTTGGGCATTGGTGATTGCCATTGTCGCTTATTTACACGAGCTGATTATATGGCTGACGGCATTACCTATATTTTCAGGGGCATGGCTCTATACGCCAGTGAATATGGCTATTTTGCTGATGGTATTACTGGCGATGTTGCCTTGGTTATTGCCGCGCGGGCTTATCAGTCGCTGGCTCGCGCTACCGCCGCTAACACTGCTAGTGATGACGGTATATGCCAATCAGCAGTCACTAACCACGATACCGACTCTTTATATTTTACCGACTGGCGATCAATATGTGAGTGCGGTTTTGCTGCAATATCCTGTGATAAACAATGAAAATGCGCATAAGGGTAGTAATGAAGGCGCATCCGCTAAAAGGATAAATAAGAAAAATGTCAGTTGGTTGTTTTTGGCTGATCACAGACCTGATGGTGTCCGTACGATGCCAAGCACGCTAAGAGCTGACAAGCTTTCTGCGACGCTAGAGCAGCAACTACGCAGCTTATCCATTAAGCGTTTAGAAGGTATCGTGGTGCAAAGTAGTAGCGCTGCATTGACTGCTACATTGTCAACATCATCGACTAGCAACGGCAAACCATTGCAGCACAAAAGTTTTAAGTTGAATAATTCTGAGCCGAGCAATTCTGAATTACTACCAATAACAGTGGCGCAACTAAGTCAACGTTTCCCAACCGCTCAATACTGGCAAGCAGGACGTAGTGAGCGCTGGTCTGAGCTTCAGCACGCTTATCAAGTAGCCAGTCAATCTGGTCAAGCTAAAACTCATGCAACCATTAGCGCTCAACGTTGTGAGCAAGGTAAAATCTGGCAACTCGCAACTGGTGATTTAACTTTGCAAGCAATAACAGGTTGGAGCAAAATAAACGATACCAGTGTGTGGGACTGCACGCTTACGATTGATAGTAGACTGCCTATTCAAGTGATAAATTATAATGCTGCTGAGCCACTCAGACCATTACCTAGCAAAGTACAAACGCTTCAATCCGATATAGAAGCGCCAATCAATCAAGCTAAAAATCCTCAATCACGCCTGATTCTGAATGCCGATACGCATCCGCGGGTGTGGCAAATGTGGTCGTTATTATGCCCAGTTGAACCGAATGATAAAGATAACAATTTAAATAGCAGATTAAACAATGCAATAAATAGCACGACATGGCTTGGACACAGTACCTCGCATATCTCTACTGAGGTAATAAGCCAGCAACAAATCCATGAGATAATCACTTACGATAATAAGCCATTAGATGCCGCTCTAGCTTTTAATGCTGATACTAAGGATTAATCTTAGGCTTTATCTTAATAGTGTTATTCTTATAAAATGCCTCGCTGCTATAAGGTGTTACCCTTATAATATCAAGCTATTTCACAGTTCTGCTATTGAACCATGAGTGAAATGACACCATACTTAGTAGCTTATTTAACTTTTATGAAAGCGCTACAAAACGCACTTCTATAAGTAAATATACTTATTGCGGTTATATTAAGTTTTTGCTTGATTAAGTTTTAAGACCCTCTCTTTTATTGTTTTACATTGTTTCTGACTTAGGAAGTTATATGCCCAACTGGCCACCAGACCCTAACAAACGTCCTGACAACTCGGCAAATCAGCCAACGCCCCTGCAGCAGTCAAATCAGCCGAGCGGACAAGAGTGGCGACTGATTGAAAATACGTTATTAGCCAGTGTGGTTGAGCAGCGCCGCGCCCGTCGCTGGAGTATTTTCTTTAAGCTATTGACCTTTGGTTATATATTATTGATATTTTTGACCCTTGGCCGTGGTTGCAGCACTAAAACACCAACCAGTCTCGATGGCGTAGATACCAGTAAACCACATTTGGCAGTAGTTGAAATCCAAGGTACGATTAGTAGTGGTGATGCGGCCAATGCTTATGATGTCAATGAAGCCTTGACGCGTGCCTTTAAAAACAGCAATGCCAAAGCGGTGGCGCTCGATATTAATTCACCTGGTGGCTCGCCGGTACAGTCTGATGAAATTTGGCAGACGATGATGGATTTACGTAAAGAATATCCTGATAAAAAACTCTACGCGGTGATTGGTGATATGGGTGCTTCTGGCGCTTATTATATTGCTTCGGCAGCGGATGAGATTTATGTCAATCCATCAAGCTTAGTTGGTTCGATTGGTGTGATTATGCCAAGCTATAATATCGAAGGCTTAATGGATAAATTCGGTGTTGAAGACCGTACTATTACCGCAGGCGAGTATAAAGATATCTTAAGCTTGTCACGTCCGCTTACTGCTTATGAAGAGCAGCACGTCGAAAAAGTGTTGAATAATACCCATAAGCACTTTATCAACGCGGTCAAACAAGGTCGTGGTGATCGTCTGAAAAACCCTGAGGAAAACAAACTGTTTTCAGGGCTATTTTGGACCGGCGAGCAGTCTATTGAGCTTGGTTTAGCAGACAAAAAAGGCAGTATCTCAAGTTTAGAGAAGCAGCTTAAGCTTAAAAATGTGGTCAATTATACGCCAACTGACCCATTTAGCTTATTTATGGATCGCTTCGCCGTCAAGTTAGGCGCAGGACTTGGTTCAAGCATCAAGCTTGATGTGTTACCGCAAGAAGAGGGTAATGCGCAAATGCGCTAAGCCCTTTATATTTTAGATTTAATGTGTATGATTGTTGAGGCTGAGTATATGATTATGCTCAGCCTTAATTGTATATAAGTTTTGATTATTATAATAACTATTCCAAATAACTGTTTAAATCGCTATTTAAATTACTGAGAGCCTGTCATGAGTGCCATTAATTTACAGACCTTTGCGTCATTACCCAAATCTAAAATAACCCAAAAACCTGTCATTCATTTTGCCCATGCTAATGGTATGCCAAGTGCTGTTTATGCGCCGTTTTTTGAAGCGCTTGTTGAATTTTTTACCATTGAATATATTCCAATGTTGGGTAACACGCCCGATTATCCAGTAGATGACCATTGGAAGAGCCTGACGCAGCAGGTTATTGATAATGTTAAACGTACCTGTGAGCAGCATGGCGTTAGTCAGGTAGTAGGTGTCGGTCATTCGCTTGGTGCGATGTGTACTATGCAGGCGTTATACCGTGCGCCAGAACACTTTGCGCAGGCGGTACTGATGGATCCGCCTTGGATTTATGGCAAGGTCAGCTTGCTATGGCATTTGGCCAAAACCGCAGATAGATTACCGCTGATGAATAATCGTTTGATGGATAAGCTATCGCCAGCGGGCGTGTCTAAGCATCGCCGTGATGTTTGGGATAGCCGCGAAGATGCCTATGATAAGCTGCGTCATAAAGGTTTTTTTAAAGATTTTGATGAGCGTAGCTTTCAGGGCTATATCGAGCATGGCTTATATGAGCGTGCGGACGGAAAGGTAACATTGGCTATTCCTAAAGCCAGCGAAGTTGAGGTTTTTCGTACCAATCCGTCATGGTATTGGCTGACTCCAAACCGTGCACCGAAATCTCCAGTAACGCTTATCATTGGTAAAGACAGTATATTTCTTAAGCGTAGGTTCCCGCAGCAAATCAAATCACGCCTTAATATCGGTTATGAAACCCACGCTGGTGGTCATATGTTCCCACTTGAGCACCCAGAATCGGTGGCGCTACAAGTACTTGAGCTTATTGAGCAGCAGTTACCAAAATAAGCCGATGCATTATTAATGCTCTTAATAAATATTATGTAGGCAGCTAGTACACCTTTTTGAGTGACAACTTTATGCTAAAAGATGCGACCACAAAACCTGTTATGATCTCATCTGTTATGACTAAAGCAGCTAAGCCTGCACCACTATTTTCACGCTTGGGTGCGTTGCTGTTGGTCATAGGCATGGTAGTGACATTTTTTATCAGTCAATTAATCGGCGTATATATCGCCGGTAAACTGGTATTGCCTGCTGCTAAAAATGCAACCATGGGCGATATTTTCTTTTTTGGTAGTAATGATGGCACGGTAGTAAGTCTTTCTATCATCATCGGATGTGTATTATTGGTAGCAATCAGCGTGTTGTTGATTCGTGTGAGAGGCGGGAATGTAAAACAGTATCTGGCGCTAAAGCCCTTCTCATGGACGTTAGGTATCGGCATGCTAGGATTGCTGCTGATATTTATGATTGGCAGTCAGGCATTAACTTACCTACTTGATAAATCGCCACTGGTTTTCGTTGACCCTTTATATCAGTCTGTCAGCTCGGTGTGGATATTGATATTTGCGATGGTGATTGTCGCGCCAATTTACGAAGAGCTTATATTTCGCGGATTATTATGGTCTGCTATCGCAGAGCAATTCTCGGACGCAACCTATGCAGAGCATCGCGGGGTAATAGTAGCTAGTTTAGTTACCAGCTTAATATTTGCAGTGATTCACTTGCAATATGGTATTTATGAAATTAGTACCATTGTGGTATTGGCATTGATATTTTGCTACGCGCGCATCAAGTCAGGCTCGCTAGTACTGCCTATGTTGCTACATATTATTAATAATGGGGCAGCCATGTGGCAGTATTTAGCGCAAGTTACTTAGATACCTATATATAAATGATTAACGGCCAATTGGTAGATATTTTTACCAATTGGCCATTTACCCATAGTTTTATGCGAGAAGGGTAGTTACTTATCTTTAAGCATCTGGGTTAAGTGCTAAGACTTCTTCAGCGGCTCTTTTAATATCGTCAATCGTCAATTGAGGTTTGCCGCTTAATGCCTGTCGCCACCTGCGAGCACCCATCAAACCTTGGAACAACCCTAAATAATGCCGCGTCATCGTTGGTAGAGCTTCACCTTTAGCGACTTGTTCTTCTAAATAAGGATATAGCTTTGCTAAAATATCTGAGCGCTTAGGGCTAGGTTCGCCCCATAAGCTATTAGCTTCTGCCAACAAGTAGGGGTTATGATAAAACGCCCGTCCAATCATTACTCCATCGACATGCTGTAAATGCGCTTTAATATCAGCAACCGTTTCGATACCGCCATTAATTTCGATATCAAGCGCAGGGAAATCCTGCTTAAGACGGTAAACATCATCATAACGTAAAGGCGGTATTTCGCGATTTTGCTTCGGGCTCAAGCCCTGTAGCCACGCCATACGCGCATGGACAATAAAGCGCGTACAACCTGCAGCTGCTACTTTTTCGACAAAATCTACCATAAACTCGTAACTGTCAAAATCATCGATACCAATACGATGCTTGACGGTCACCGGAATATCAACCGCTGCCTGCATATGCTTGACCAAATCAGCAACCGTATGCGGCTCTGCCATTAGACAAGCACCAATCTTATTATGTTGGACGCGATCAGACGGACAGCCAACGTTAATATTGACCTCATCATAGCCATGCTGCTGGGAAAATTCAGCGCATTGGGTCATCTCACTAATATCTGCGCCGCCCAATTGTAGCACCAGCGGATGCTCAAGCGTATCAAAGCGCAAATGCCGTGCGCGATTGCCATGTATCAGCGCACCGGTGCTAATCATCTCGGTATAAAGATAAACGTGCGGATTAAACAGCCGTGCAAAGTAGCGATAATCTGTTGTTGTCCAATCAATCATTGGCGCAACAGAGAGTCGTTTGTTGGTCATATCAACCATTATGAATAAGCCTCGTTATTAAGCATGAATACTTTTAGGTGCATTTTTATATATATTTAAAAAACAGTTGATAAAGTGCCATGTCTGATAGAGGCAGGGCGCTTTTTTATTACTAAAGTTATATTGGTTGAACGATGAAAAAATCAATGGTCAAGCAAAGTAGAGTTAAATGACATAGCTACTATGATATAGCTAATTCTTAAATAACCTCATTGATTTTTCTAAATTCTGGCAAATTATAAAAATAAATGCCCATAATGATGCCAATGAAGCCGATAAATACGATATACAGGGCGGGTGAGAAACTGATATATAAAGTGGCGTAACCAAGCGCGAAAGGAACCAATACCCCGACGAGACCGTAAGACAGATTATAACAAAGTGACATGCCTGTCAGACGTACATTGGTTGGAAATAGCTGCACAAGGATAGCGGGTATCATGCCAACGACGCCAGCGCAAAAACCTAAAAGCGCATACATAATCAGAATATAGTCGCCACTGGCTTGTAGATGATAAAAGAAAGCAAGCATTTGCACAATTAATAAGACAGAGCCAATCGCCAATACTTTACCAAAATTTTGATGATTGGATATGATGCCATAAAACACACAGCCGAAAATCATAAACACAATGCCAAGACTGTGTGAAAATCCAAACAAGTCATTATCTAGGGTAAAGCGCAACTCAATTAAATCCGGTAATAACAGGACGATAACGGTCGTGATACTAGCGACAATGAGGGTCAAAACCAACCCGATAAAGATAGAATGCTTACAATGTTTGAAGAGCAGGGTAAAGGGTTTGACCACATAATCGCGTGGTTTTGATGCTTTCATGGCAATAAAAAACGGTGACTCATCTATCCAGCGCCATGCCAACAAAGGTAAAACGCTCAGAAATGCTGCGATAAAAAATGGTATACGCCAACCATAATCAGCCAATTGCTCGGTGGTCATCGCATTGGTCAGCCAAAGAAAAAAGGCGTTGGAGAATAACACACCAACATAGAAGCTTGCGGTCACATAGCCACAGGCGATTGATAAATATTGGCGCGGCACGTGTTCTGAGACAAAAACCCAAGCAAGCGGTACAAAAACGCCAAATGCCATCCCTTGTATCAGACGTAAGGCAATAAATATGACGGGCGCAACTAAGCCCCATTGTGCATGCGTTGGTAAGCATGCCATTGCCAATAAGCTTGCCGCAGTGACCAATATACTGATTAATAAGAGCGGTTTTCGACCTTTGATATCACCAAAGCGGCCAAAGATAATACCGCCAAATGGACGTGCCAAATACCCAATCGCAAAAAGCCCAAGCCCTTGCATACTGGCCACTGTAGAGTCAGCATTGGCAGGTAAAAAGGTGGCGGCGATGATATTTGCAAGATATAAATAAATCAAAAAATCAAAAAACGCGACCGCGCTGCTAAAGCAAACAAACAGTACGGCATTCCTATCTTTAGAGGACATCAGAGCATATTGAGAACGAGAAGGCATAATATATCACGCATCCACATAGGGAAGAGTTTGTTAAGCAAGTCACCATCTAGATAACCGGCCATAATAAAAAACGGCAAATCAATATAACTGGCTAATGATTTGCCGCAACGATAAGGTCTGGCACTAAAAAATACTGCAGCATTAGATTATCGGCTTAACATATCTCGCTCAAGTTATTGTCGCTATAGACAATTTGTAAATAAGCGCTTATAAACGAAACTGATTCATTCAAGCTAAAACTAATTCAAGTTAAAGGAGTTAAAGCTAAATGAGCTGACAATTATAATAACCAGTCAATCGGTAACCATGACATGATGGTGAGCCATACATGGTCACTGATATCGACGCGTGGCTCTGAATCATAAATGACTTTTTTGCCATCTTCCACGGTATGCCACTGCAAATTACCATTTTCTAATAACTTGACTTCATAAGCTTGGCTTAATAAGTCATCGCTGAGCGCACCGTGTAACTGTTTTGCCAGCTCATCATCATTGATAATCACGCCCATCTCGGTATTGATATTTGCGGAGCGCGGGTCGACATTGTACGAGCCGATAAATACTTGATAATCATCAACGGCAAAAGTTTTTGCATGCAAACTGGTTGACGATTGACTGCGCGCTTTCCAAAGCTTGTTTTCGCGTTTTTCTTCAGAAGCGGTAGATTTTAGCTCGTAGATTTTTACCCCTGCACGCAGCAGGTTAGGACGCCATTGACTATAGCCAGAATGCACGGCAGTCACATCGGTGGCATCAAATGAGTTAGTCAAAATCTTGATATCAATGCCCGCTTCAGCTAAGGCAACCAACGTCTTGACACCATCCTTGGTCGGTACAAAGTAAGATGAGATAATAGTCAGGCGCTTGGTCGGGCTACCCAATAAAGTGCGCAGCTGATGCACCAAGTTGGTATCTGCTGGGACGGTCTTGGTCAGTTTACCCACATCATCACTCAAGAATTGCATGTCCGTCCAGCGAAAGGGCACGCGCTTATTGATTAAATCAGTATCAATAGAAGAATCTTCGATAGCGGTTTTATAGACATCTAAGCTACTTTTGCTGTTGTTTTTCTCATCAACTCTTAACTTATCTAAGCCCTCTAAAAAATCCGTGGTTTCGCCTTTATCAAGGGTCGCTAAGGTTTGAATATCAAATGAGATCGGTGCCGACCAGTAGCTTGCAAAGCTATTGTCAATATCAGCGACGACTTTACCTATCAATAAAACATCTAAATCAGCAAACTGGCTGTTTTTATCGTTACTTAAGTATTCATCACCGATATTACGCCCACCAATAATGGTGATTTGCTTATCAAAAATCATGCTTTTATTGTGCATGCGTCGATTGATTCGCGGTAAACCTGTCACGAAGTTTAAAGTTTGAAATTTACGGTACATCAAGGGATTAATAATACGCACGGCGATATTAGGATGACTAGCAAAGCGTAATAAATGCTGATCGAATTTGGCATTATTATTAAAATCATCGAGCAACAAGCGCACAATAACTCCGCGCTCTGCGGCATCCCACAAGTCTTTAAGCATCAGCTGTCCGGCTTGGTCATCGTGCCAAATATAGTATTGCGCGTCGATGTTTCGGGTGGCCATACTGGTCAAAATACTGCGTGACGCAAACGCATTGGCGCCAGTCACAATCGGATGGTAGCCAGATAAATCAGGGTGAATCTCACTTTGTTCACTAATCGCCGCCACCAAATCCGTACTGTCAATTTTTGGATTGGTATTTGGGCTATTTTCTTGGCTGTTGTCTTGATTGTTACTATTTTTATTGCTACCACTTTGACTGTTACCTTCAGTGCTCGCATCTTGTGGCTCATTGCTTTGCTTATATAGAGCATCAACACGCGCTGATAAAGCTTGGCTTTCAGGCAAATGCGGCTGCTTTGGTAAACTCTGACAGCCACTAAGACTCAAGGTGAGTCCCAGTGTTAGACTCAGCGATAAGTTGCTTGGTTCTATACTAAACATCGACATAAATGAGATACCTTAATGAGCCTGAATGTAATGACATACTTGTGAATAATGGACTTAACGTTGCTTGCTGTTTTTACCGATGATAGCACTGATTACGAAGCGGGTGATAATATCGCTCAAAGCAATATTCAAAGCGCCGCTAAGCTTAGCAGCTGTTGTCATCTGTGCCTATTATAAATACGTTATTTTTGTTAGATAAAACACGTTATTGGGTCATGATAACCACATCGAATAGTCATCGTCTGCGCTTGCATCTTATCCTTATAAATGCATCGGGTATTTTTAGTATCAAGTCATTAATACCTCATTCTAAATACTTAACAATAATTTCTGAATACCTAATGCTAAGAGCTAATCCTATAGTATTCAAAAATAATATTTAGCAGGCCTTTGAAACCAGCTGTTTGGAATAAGTTGCCATGCTATGATAACGCGAACAAATGCTGTTTATAAGCGAAATAAGCCGTATGTTTAATAATAACCAGTGCAATGGAAAATTTATGAGCCAGTCGCAAGTGCATGATGATAAAAATTTGAATAAAGTAGACCCTAACTGGCGCAGTGACGCGCTCAATCTAGAACTCGATTATGGTATGCAGACGATAGCAGTACGGGCAGGGCAGCATCGTACCGACGAGGGCGAGCATTCAGAAGCTATTTTCACCACCAGCTCTTATGTTTATGAGTCGGCAGCAGACGCGGCAGCCCATTTTAATGGAGATAAGACGGGCAACGTTTACTCACGCCATACCAATCCAAGCGTCCGTACCTTTGAGCGTCGTTTAGCGGCGCTTGAAAATGGTGAGCGCGCCGTTGCGACGGCTTCAGGTATGGGTGCGATTTTGACCATGTGCTTAGCCTACCTAAAAGCGGGCGATCATTTGCTCGCTGCCAATCAACTATTTGGCTCATCGATTGGTTTGTTCAATAACTATATGGCAAAGTTCGGCGTTGAAGTCAGCTATGTCGATTGCTTCGATAATGAGGCGTGGGCAAAGGCTGTGCAGCCGAATACCAAAGTTATTTACTGTGAAAGTCCTAGCAATCCACTGGCACAGATTTGTGATATTGGATATTTAAGTCAGCTGTGTAAAGCAAATGATATCTTATTGGTCGTTGATAACTGCTTTGCCACCCCAGCATTGCAGCGTCCATTAGATTTGGGTGCTGATGTGGTCATTCATTCTGCGACCAAGTATTTAGATGGACAAGGTCGTGTATTGGGCGGCGCATTGGTTGGCAATGATAAGCTGATGCAAGAAGCATTTACCGTGGTACGCTCAGGCGGTATTAGTATGAGCCCATTTAACGCATGGGTCTTTACTAAGGGGCTTGAGACGCTGAAACTGCGCATGCAAGCGCATTGTCAGAATGCCAATCAAGTGGCAGAGTTTTTGGTCAATCATCCCAATGTCAGTGCCGTGCATTTTTCAGGTTTGAGCGATCATCCCGCTCACGAATTGGTAACGCGTCAACATCATATGAAAGGTGGCTACGGTGCTATCATGGGCTTTGAAGTGAAGGCTTCTAATAGCGCTGATTCAAAAGCCGCTGCGTGGCATGTGATTGACTCAACGCAAATGGTTTCTATCACCAATAATTTGGGCGATGCCAAAACCACCATCACTCATCCGGCGACTACTACCCATTTTCGTCTGACGCCTGAGGCACGCGCAGAGGCAGGCGTTAATGATAGTCTTATCCGTCTGTCGGTAGGCTTAGAAGATGTGGAAGATATCATCAAAGATTTGGCGCGTGGTTTAGACAGTTTGTAAAGATAAAGGTATAATCGCAATTAACATCAGGTTTACGTAATTAATGACGATTCATTATTATACGCATTAAGACAAAATACAAAGAGGCAACTATGAATATTCAAGCATTGATGCAACAAGCACAAACGATGCAAAAAAAAGTTGAAGCAAACGTTGAAAACGCTAAGAAAGAATTGGCGAATAAAGAAGTTCAAGCCGAAGCGGGCAGTGGTCTAGTAAAAGTTACTATGACGGGTCGTCACGTGGTTAAGCGTTTGACCATCGATCCAAGCTTATTGGAAGATGAGCCAGATATGATCGAAGACTTAATCGCTGCTGCGATCAATGATGCCGTCCGTCAAGCGGATGAGCTATACGAAGAAACCATGGCTGGCGCGACCTCAGGTATGGGTTTACCACCAGGTATGCAAGGCATGTTCTAAGTAGCTAGATTTTAAGCGCTAAGTTTTTAAAGACGAAAATTTTAAAGACTAATTTTTAAAAAACAAAGCCGTTAAATATTAAGCTTCTAAGCTCGAAAAACTGCTGATTGAAAACAAAAATGGGGTTGTTATCGACACGATACGACCCCATTTTTATAGCTACGATTTATAAATTAAGTTAAATAAAGGAAGTTACTTTGCTGACAGCCAAATTTGATCAGCTGGTTAAACAGCTGCGTATTTTGCCGGGCGTGGGGCAAAAAAGTGCCCAACGTATGGCGCTACATCTGCTTACCAAAAAACGCCCACAAGGTATGGCGCTCGCGCAAGCGCTTGATGAGGCGATGCGCGATATCGTCGAATGCCAGCGTTGCCACAGCTTCAGTGATGAAGCAGTTTGTCCATTATGCCAAGATCCAAGGCGTGATAATGGCCTGTTATGCGTGGTCGAAACCGCCGCAGATGTGATGGCTATCGAGCAAACTGCGGGTTACCGTGGGCGCTATTTCGTTTTAGGCGGTCACTTATCACCGATAGACGGCATCAGTGCTGATGATTTAAACATTGACCAGCTAGTTTGGCGGGTTAAGCAAGAGCCTGTTGAAGAGTTGATATTGGCAACTGGTACTACCGTTGAGGGTCAAACGACGGCACACTTTATCAGTGAAGCGGTCGGTCGTCATGTTAATAAAGTCACTCGCTTGGCACAAGGCGTACCAATGGGCGGCGAGCTTGAGTACCTTGATAGTATGACCCTTGGGCAAGCCATGCAAAATCGCTCATTCTTGTAGTATTAAATATAGCAATTTCATGAATTCTCTATAAAAGCCAAGTCTTATCCATTTTATTTCATGAAATTGTTATAATTGTTTTCTTATCCACTTTTATTAAGACGCAATTTAGTGTCTTATTTTCTCCTATTTATGCAGGTATCTGCCCGTGTCCAACCATGCTTCAACAGCTTCAACTGCTGCTATCCCATCAAATCTCTCAGACAATACTGCTGCTACTGATGATGAGCCCTCAAAACCATCAGTCAATAATGAGGTAGCGCCCGCAGATTTGCCGCCCGAGCCAGATATCGATGCACTGCTAGATATCGCCGATGAAGCTGCGGTCACCTGGGTACGTCAGCAAGATGGTTTAAAGGAAGTTATCGATGCCTTGGCGACTTGCGGGCGGGTAGCGTTAGATACCGAGTTTATCAAGCGCGATACTTATTATCCGCGTTTGGCATTGGTGCAGCTCAACACAGGTAATCATATTTATTTGTTAGATGCTCCGCAATTACAGTTGGCTGAGCTATGGCAAGCGCTGATGAAAGTGGATGTGGCGATTTGGCATGCCTGCGGCGAGGATTTAGGGATTTTTTATCTACTGTCTGGTTGTCCGCCACTGACCAATATCTTTGATACGCAAATTGCCCTGTCATATTTAACCGGTCAATTGCAAATGGGCTATCAGCAGGCGCTTGATGACCAGTTAGATATGCATATCGATAAAGAACATAGTCAGTCAGACTGGCTACAGCGTCCGCTATCAGATGAGCAAGAGCAATATGCGATTGATGACGTAAGATTTTTGCCAGCTTTATATCTAAGTCTCGAATATGAGCTAAAAAAGCAAGGTCTGTTTGAATATGTATGGGCGGACTGCCAGCTTTATGCCAGTGATTTGTATGACGCGCAGCACGTTGAAGACGAGGCGATGTATCTAACGATGGCAGATTATCGCTATACCTCTGAGCAAATGGCGATACTACAAGCAGTAGCAACGTGGCGTGAGGAGCTAGCACGCGCGACCAATCAGCCGCGTACTTTTGTGATAAAAAAACAAGCAGTACGTGAGATTATCACGGAAAAACCAAACAGTATGCGAGAGCTGGCGCACAAAACCACGATGCACCGTAGTATGCTGCGCCTATATGGTGAAGAATTGCTTAAAGTCATTAAAGAAGCAAAAAATCTGCATCCTGCTGAGCATCCGGATTGTCTGTTGCCACCGTATCGCTCAAAAAATAAAGTACTGTCAAAAGCGGTACAACACGCGATAGATAAGCAAGCAGAAAAAATTGGCGTACCTGCCAATGTATTGATGCGTAAAAAATGGCTAGCGCAGCTTTATGAAGTGATGGCCTTTGATAAAGACCTAAGCGAGCTACCAGAAGGATTAAAAGGCTGGCGCAATGAGTGGGTGATGCAAACCTTGATTCCGGTGATTCAAGCGCATAAAACCGAGTTACAGCAGGGTATGGGTATCAATGTTCGATAAGCAATAAAGGTTAGCATTTATGAGTGCTTAGTGTTTATAAATGCTTAAGCTCGCTATGGTCAAACTGTCCATGTTGTAAAAAATACTTGGTTTGTGCGGCCACTGTTTTATCGACCAGCATCCCAGTGTGTGATACGGGTAAAACAATATGATCAGTGGCTGCCTCTATTTTGGTTTCTTCTATATATACTGTGCCATCGTGTAGTAGATGTTCTGCTGATGGCATATTATTTGTCTTACACAGTTTGCGATTATGATATTGCAAAAACAGCTGACCTAAGCCATAAGGACGATTACCGGCAATTACGCCTAAGGTAATATGCTCCGGTAAGGGCGCGACCATGCCATCTAGCGCATCGACGTACGAGCGCCCCACCACAGCTGGGGTCAAACGCCAAATATAATCTGCACAAACACTACCTAAATGCGGTGTCCCAAGCGTTACGCAGCGTCCTATCTGCCATTTCGGATATGCAGTGACAAAATCACGAATAACCAAACCACCCAAACTATGACCGACCAAATCTATAGGTTGGTCAGGGTGATGATGGTTTTCTAGCCAGTCATTTAGGCGAGCGCTATTGGTTTTGATGCCATCACGCATACTACGATAGCCATACTGATGGGTGTCAAATCCTGCTACTTGCAAGCGTTTGGCCAATGGCCGCATAATCCAAGCGGTTTGATGCAGACCATGAATCAGAATGACGCGGCTTTTTTGTTTAGACGCTTTTTGTTGCATAAAAATATCCAAATCAGTAATATCATAAGATCTATTATCGACGCTTGTTTATTAAAATAAACGGGCAGACAGGTTCTGTTATATTAACTTTTTAGGGGTAAAGGTTGTCAAATTATCTAGGGTCTTTTTTCTTAATATTCGCGGTTCTATCGCTATCAGGATGCGTTAGCCAAGAGTTAGAAAAGCCTGTGTTTGTTCTGGCAAGCGTACCAATAGTTAGCCAACCGTTAGTAGTTGAGCCACTTCTACAAATTGCTACTTGGTCACCAACTAAATATCACGGTCGGTTTACAGCTATGGTATCTGGATATTTAACAGTTGTTAATAACTGTCTTGCTTTGACTAGGGATAGTAAAGAGCTAACGACGAAAGACAATACATATTTATTGGTATTAGCGGATACTTCATTTTCGTGGGATGCAGATAAAGAGAGTCTACTGTTTGAAGGAAAACCCTATAAGATTGGCGATGAGCTTTATCTTGGTGGCGGGGCATTTACTTATCCTAATGCTAACATTACAGATCACGTAAAAGTGAGCTGGATAGAATGTGGTCTAGATAAAGGTTGGTTGGGTGGTTAAGCCTAAGCAACAGCGAAAAATGTTGACAATTTATAGGCAAAATAAAAACCTCCAAATCAGTAACTGACTTGGAGGTTTATTTTTATATCAACTGTTTATACTTATTTGAAAACTACATATAGTTTTCGATACTTGGGCAAGAGCACATGAGGTTCTTATCACCATAAGCATCATCAACACGTGCCACACTTGGCCAGAACTTATGGGCACGAATGTAAGGCAGTGGGAATGCAGCTGTATCACGGCTGTACGGATGCGACCATTCGCTACTGGTAATCATCGCCGCGGTATGCGGTGCATTGACTAATGGGTTGTCCTCTAACGTCCAACCATCGTCGCCAGCTTTGGCTTTCATCGCTTCGGCTTTGATAGATTGTAGCGCACTGATAAAGCGATCTAACTCTTCTTTAGATTCAGACTCCGTTGGCTCAATCATCAAGGTGCCCGCTACTGGGAAACTCATCGTTGGCGAGTGGAAACCATAATCCATCAAGCGCTTAGCAATATCGCTTTCAGTGATGCCAGTTTCTTCCTTCAACGGGCGAATATCGATGATACATTCGTGAGCGACGCGACCGTTTTTACCAGTATAAAGAACAGGGTAGTGGTCCTTAAGCTGACTGGCAACATAGTTAGCATTTAATAGCGCAAGCTCAGTGGCTTTTAGCAAACCATCACGGCCCATCATGGCAATATACATCCATGAGATAGGTAAAATACTTGCTGAACCATAAGGTGCTGCTGATACGGCTGAGCAATCATTTTGCGCATTGTGTACAGGGCTCAAGGTATGGTTGGCCATGTATGGTGCTAAGTGTGCTTTCATACCGATAGGGCCCATGCCAGGACCGCCGCCGCCATGTGGGATACAGAAGGTTTTGTGCAAGTTCATATGCAGTACGTCTGCTCCAACATCTGCAGGCTGCATCATGCCGACCTGCGCATTCATGTTGGCGCCATCCATATAGACCTGACCACCATGCTTATGAATCAAATCGCAAATATGACGGATACCTTCTTCAAACACGCCATGCGTCGATGGATAAGTAATCATCAAGGCACCTAGATTGGCACTGTGTTCTTCACATTTAGCCGTCAAGTCATCGATGTCTACGTTACCGTTGTCATCGGTTTTGACCACGACTACTTTCATACCCATCATCATTGCGGTAGCAGGGTTGGTACCGTGCGCTGACTGAGGAATTAAGCAAACATCACGGTCTGTTTCGCCCAATGACTCATGGTAACGACGGATTGCTAATAAACCAGCATATTCACCCGAAGCGCCGGAGTTCGGCTGCATAGACACTTCATCAAAACCGGTGATGGCTTTAAGTTGCTCTTGTAAGCTATCAATCATTGCAATGTAGCCCGTGACTTGATCGCGCGGTGCAAATGGATGCACATTGGCAAATTCAGGCCAAGTAATCGGTAGCATCTCGCTGGTAGCATTCAATTTCATGGTACAGCTACCAAGTGAAATCATGCTACGGTTCATCGCCAAATCTTTATCTTCAAGCGATTTTAAGTAGCGCAGCATTTCATGCTCGGTATGATGCGAGTTAAATACTGGATGGCTCAAAATGTCATCGGTACGCAAGTGAGTGCTATCAAGTGATACGCTAGCAGTTTCAGGTAAGTCATGTGATTTGCTGACAAATAGCTGAGTTAAGACATTAAAGTCCTGCTCATCACTGATTTCACTAAACGCGACGCCAAGCTTATTGTCGCCCAAACGCCATAAGTTATAGCCGACATTGTCCGCATTTTCAAAAATCTGCGTCGCAAGTTTCTCTGAACCACAATCAACAACAACCGTATCGAAGAACTGGTCATGTACCACATTTAGATTGCTATCGTTGGCTTGTTTAATAACATCAGCGAAGGCAGTAGCAAACGCATGGATACGAGTAGCGATACGCTTAACGCCACCTGGACCATGATAAACGGCGTACATACCGGCGAGGTTGGCTAGTAAGACTTGTGAGGTACAGATGTTTGAGTTGGCTTTTTCGCGGCGGATATGCTGCTCACGAGTTTGCAGTGCCATACGTAAGGCAGTATTGCCTTGCGAATCTTTAGAGACGCCAATGATACGACCAGGTGCTGAGCGCTTGGCTTTATCAGAGAAGGCAAAGTAGGCGGCGTGCGGACCACCAAAGCCCATTGGAATACCAAAGCGCTGGGTGCTACCTAATGCAACGTCTGCACCCATATCGGCTGGTGATTTTAATAACACCAAGCTCATGATGTCGCTGACAACGCTCACGTAAGTTTTATTTTTCTTTACCGCCGTGATAACGTCGGTTAAGTCTTTCACATCGCCTTCTTGACCGACGTATTGGAAAATAGCACCGAAATAATCACCTGATTTGGCGGTTTCAAAATCACCAACAACAACCTCCCAACCGAAATATTTGGCACGAGTATTGATGACATCTAAGGTTTGTGGATAAATGCGGTCATCAACAAAAAACTGGTTTGATTTGCTCTTGCTCACACGCTTTGACATCGCCATCGCTTCTGCTGCGGCCGTTGCTTCGTCAAGTAATGACGCGCCAGCCATCTCCAAACCAGTCAAGTCAATACAAACTTGCTGGAAGTTTAGCAATGCTTCTAGACGACCTTGGGCGATTTCTGCTTGATAAGGCGTATAAGCGGTATACCAGCCTGGGTTTTCAAGGACGTTGCGTTGAATAACCGCTGGCATGCGCACGGGCGAGTAGCCTTGACCGATATAGCTCTTATTAACCGTGATGTCATCTGCCATCGCGCGCAATTTAGCTAGGGCAGCATGCTCACTCATCGCGACTGGCAAATCTAGCTCTTTATGCAACCGCACAGGCTCAGGCACGGTATCGTTAATGAAGCTCGCCATGTCTTTATAGCCAACTGCGCTGAGCAGGTCAGCTTGCTTGGTTTCATTCGAGCCTATATGACGATAGACAAATTCAGCTTCGTTGAATAAACCTTTAAAGGTATCAAACGTTGGGTTTTGAGAAATAGTCATGACAGTCCTTGGTTAAGGGAATAATAAAGGGATTGGCTAAAATAACTAACAAGAATAAATAATGATGGCTTACAGGTTTATACGTAATGGACAAACTGCTCTTGGTCAAAGCGGAACTGGGTGTTGTAGACGCCATTGTCAGCGCGCTCACCAGCACCAATCATCATAATGATATGTTGGTCGCCGCTTAAATCTAATAAGCGTTTCATAGCAGGCTCATCAAAGCCGCCCATTGGACAGCTATCAAAACCGTGTGCGCGTAGGGCAAGCATTAGGTTTTCAGCGGCAAGGGAAGCATTGTTGGTGGCCCAGTTTTTGGTGTCTTCAAAAGTGTAATAAGGTGACTTAATCGGACCTTTTACGCGTCTAAATACTTGAGTGGCACTCCATTTGACCGCTGAGACTACGTTGGCAGGACCTCGCAAAAAATCCAAGGCAACGACTTTGTTATAGTAGTCTTTGACTTTTTTTGGCACTGGCGTATCAGGGTATTCGCGCAATATCTGCTGAGCATGATCCTGCCAGACATCGGTACGAGCAACGATCGCAATTAAGCGTGCTGCGGTTTTTGCCGCATTTTGATTCATGCAGTTCTTTACTGCTCGTTTGCGATTGTCCGCATCGTCAATCACATAAAATTCCCACGGCTGCAGATTACTCGAGTTCGGCGCTAGCATGGCCAAACGTAGACAATCTGTTAACACGTCATCAGGTATCGGTGTATCGGTAAAACGACGAACGGAACGACGTGACTCAACCACTTCGCGAAACGCTTGCAGCTGCGGGGTATTATCAGGAGTGGCAAAACTTGCTTGCTTATCAGTGCTAGAGGTCATATTAGAATCCATACTGGGGATTGAATGATCAACTTAGGTCAGTATTGAGTGCAACTTTTCAATAGTGTCTGACAAGTGATGAATACGAGTAAATAGAATAGCGGTTGGCAGTAGTCAATTGAGCGATAAGTATTTTAGATAAAAACGCACAGATATCAGCTGACGCCAATATCTGTCATAACAAGTTATATTTTTTAAGCTACATTCTTTAAGGTTGCAAATAGCGATATTTCATTTCAGTCAAATACCGCTTTTATGCGAGTGAGCAAAGCTGATATTACAGCTCGTTTTCGTACTCATCAGCAGTCAGCAGCGCTTCGTAGTCAGCGATGTTGTCAGGCTTCATTCTAAAGAACCAACCTTCACCGTATGGGTCAGAGTTGATGATTTCTGGATCGTCTTCTAGTGCTTCGTTGATGGCAACGACTTCGCCTGAGATAGGCGCATAAACGTCAGAGGCAGCTTTTACTGATTCTACGACTGAGATTTCGTCGTCAACGGCGATGATGTCGCCCACGTCTGGCAATTCAACAAACACCACGTCACCCAATAGGTCTTGAGCATGGTCAGTGATACCAACAGTTATAGTACCGTCGTCTTCTAGGCGTAGCCACTCGTGGCTGGCGATGTATTTTAGTTCTGCTGGGATATTGCTCATGGTCTCTCTCCTAAGTGATAGAGGATGGTTAACAAAAATAGTGGAAGCTAATAATAGAATTTATAATGACTACGAGTCAAACTGCTGCTTGCCGTTACGGACAAACGGTAGTTTAAGTACGCGTACATCGACAAACTTACCTTTACCGCGCAAATCAATTTGTACGTTGTCATCGTCTGCTAGGGTAGCAGGAACACGGGCGATGGCGATGGAGTTTTTGAGACTAGGAGAAAAAGTACCACTAGTAATGATACCTTTTTGCTCTTTATCAGTGCCTTGATTAATGGTCACTTCCATACCTTCACGTAACACGCCACGGCTAGTCATTAATAGACCGACTTGCTTCATTGCGGTATTGTCATCTTTTGATTGTTTGCGTTTGCTGACCATAGCCTTGCGACCAATAAAGTCACGCTCGTCTTTTAGTGCTAGAGTCCAGCCCATATTGCACTCATAAGGGCTAACATCTTCATCCATGTCATGACCATATAGGTTCATGCCAGCTTCCATACGCAAGGTATCACGAGCGCCAAGACCGGCAGGTTTTATGCCATTGGCTTTTAATTGCTCAAAGAACGCCGGCGCTTCATCGCCATGCATAATGACCTCGACGCCATCTTCACCGGTATAGCCTGTACGAGCGACGAACCAATCTGTGCCTTCGATGTCTGTTAAATCAGCACCAACGAAAGGCTTAAGGGTAGCCAAAGTATCTGCCCAACTCGGTTTAACTTGCGCCAGTTTTTCAACCGCATTTGGTCCTTGTACGGCAATCATCGCAAGCTCTGGACGCTCGGTAAGGGTAATGTCAAAACCTTTAGCGACTTTTTCAAACTGTACCATGTCTTTATCGCGGGTCGCTGCGTTTGAGACGATACGGTATTCGGTAGCGTTTTCATTCATCAGGTAAACAATTAAGTCATCGATGATGCCGCCTTGCTCATTGAGCATGCCAGAATATAACGCTTTACCGACGGTCTTTAATTTATCGACATCATTGGCAAGTAGCTTTTGGAGCCATGCTTTAGCGTCAGCGCCTTTGACATCAACAACGACCATATGTGAGACATCAAACATACCGGCATCGGTGCGCACCGCTTCGTGTTCTTCGATTTGTGAACCATAATGGATTGGCAATTCCCAACCAGAAAAATCCACCAGTTTGCCGTCACTATCAACGTGAGACTGGTAAAGAGGCGTGCGTTTAGGGGCTGAATTGTTGGCTTTTTGAGTGTCGGTCATAACAAATCCTTATGTGTACATCAGTCGTACTCGGTAGAGTAATGAGCGATGTGCAGTATCATAGTAGCGAGAAGCAACATTGCAGGGTGCAAGCATTGCAACCAAGGGTAGCACAGAAAAAAAAGATAAAGCAGTAAGCCAAACCAGCGCTGAACGTCGGTTTAAGCAAAAGCCCTATCTGTCCTGTAACCTGAGATTTTCAACACGAACCATCATTTTTTTTAAGCATCTATTTGCAAAAAGATAACAATGATGTCGCATTTTCTCCCCTTCGGTGGGTAAGGCGTCGTCCGTCCTTACCGCTCTCCAGATTTGTTATGCCTTGTGTTTAAGTGTGCTACGCGATTGACGGTAGACAGCGAAACAGTCGTGGCATGTGTCTTTCAGTCCTTTTACCTGAGCGATTGGCAGGGTATATGCGCCTTCGGTGGTCTTGTTACAACTATCAGCGCAACTCATTAAATGAGTGCACTCGACATCGTGCCCAAGACTCTCTCCTGAAAAACGCTTTTATTATGAAAGGTTAATGGTTTTTTTACAAGCCACCGCATGGATTAAAGTGAATAATTTAACCAAAATGCGCTTTTTTAGAGATATTTAGGCAAATAAACCGCTAAAAAGGTCAATTTTTTGCGCCTGTACAAAGCAACATAAGGCAATCAAAAGCCATCTCTTTAAAGCCTGCTACGCAAAGCCACTATTGAAAGTCAGGCAAATTATGCTAGGCTAGCAACCATTATTCCCGTATTCCTCATTCATTTCATTTAAGCTATTTAATACAGGTTATTTAATACCAGTCATTTGATAACTGTTTTAATTGATGGTTTTTAACCTTTCGTGCTCAATAGGTGCCCTTTATGCATTGCGATATTTACAAATTTCCCAAACACAACGATATGTACGTCTATATTGCTCGTCCTGATTATCCTAACGATACCGACGAGATTAAAGACTGGCTTGGCGTATTACCGAAAGACTTCCGTGCAGGCTTAGGGCGCAGTCAGTTTGTTATGCATCTAGATTTGGCAACCACGGAAACGCTTGCGCGTGTTGATAAAGAAGAAGTATTGGCGAAATTACAATCACAAGGCTATTTTGTACAAATGCCGCCGCAAGATGTTATGCGCCGTCAAGCCGAGTTGCGCGCCCGTGAAGCACAAGACAATATCTACGACTAATGTGCTTATTTTAAAGCGTTTCTATTAAGTTGTATGGCAAGTTTATTTTACAGTACGTCTGATTTTATAAGGCAACTAACGGCAACTGAAGGTAAATATAGGTCAGTGGCCAAGTGGCAGCCAGTAATAAACAGTCATAATCGGTGCTAATAACAAGCTAACTGGCGATATGACCAATTGATAAAAAACGTTACCAAACAGTGCTCAGCATGCACTTTATTTAGAAGTCGTGATAAACTAGCAGCCTATTCAGTACAGATGTCGATGATGTAGTCGGCCCTATTTTTAGTACGAAAGAATGTACCCTATACCGCTAGACACATAACGTGTCGCCGGTGATAAATGCAGGTAACCAAACACGTATGGACTGGTTTAAAAGTATCTTACACAGCTTACCGTTGGAAGCCATCAGTGACATTCTCGGCGAGATTGCGATTTGGTGGGGGCAGCTGGTAAAAGACGTTCCAGCCGCAGACTTACCCATGTATGCGTATCTGGGCGGTGTCATTATTGTCTTGATACTTTGGCTGCTAGTTGCGCGGGTTTTGCCGCGTCCACTCGGCGGTATGAGCTGGATGATGCTCTTTGCCGTTTTATTAGCTCCCGGTACAGCTCTTGGCGACCCTAGCGTGATTGCACCGGCCAGTATCAGTGTTGTTTACGCCATTATGATGAAAGACACGGCTGGCGCGATTGCTAATATGTTGCCGATATTGGTGGTATTGGTCGTCGGTCTGTTTGTTGGCTTTGTTTGGCAACTGATTCGCGGCGCGTTTGAGTCTAGTTTAGATAAAGCCCGCAGTCGTACCGCAGAAGATACGCAAGCGACGATGCAGCTAACCACGGGTAATTACTTAACAGACAATGCTGGTTTAGCAGAGCCGTCTGCTGATTCAGCATTAATGGCCAAGCCTGAAATAACTAAACCTGAAATGGCTAAGACGGAAATAAGTAAGCCTGCAGCTGAAGTCAGTTTAAAAAAAGATGATAAGCCATTGAAGCAAGCGGATAGTGATAAGTCTGATAGGCTTTAAAGTAGAGTTAAGCAGCATTAGTTAAAATAGAAGACACCATGCGTGTCTTTTTTTATGTGAAGCATTTTTATGTAAAATCGTTTTCTGTTGGTTGAGGATATAAGCAATTAATGACTATTAAAACGATATCAGTAATATTTGTTAGCAACTGCGAACGCATGAGTATTTTGGCAATTAAAGTAGCTGTGCTAGTCTAATTCATTATTTCTTATTCACCAATTGCCCCTTAATCCCTTTAATTTATAACAATAACTGAGACTTAGTTTATGACAAACACGACCGATAAAACCAAGAAAACCTTTACCGGTACGCAAAGCTATATTGCCACCGATGATTTACAGTTAGCAGTCAATGCAGCGATGACTTTGCAAAAGCCGCTTCTTATCAAAGGTGAGCCGGGTACTGGTAAGACATTATTAGCTGAAGAGGTTGCTGAGAGTTTGGGTATGCCGCTGATTACGTGGCATATCAAATCGACTACTAAGGCTGAGCAAGGGCTGTATGAGTATGATGCGGTATCGCGCTTGCGAGATTCGCAAATGGGCGATGATAAGGTTTATGAGATTGGCAACTACATCAAGCCGGGTAAGCTATGGGACGCCTTTACCAGTAAAGAGCGCAGTGTGTTATTGATTGATGAGATTGATAAAGCAGATATCGAATTCCCTAATGACTTACTGCATGAGCTGGATAAGATGTCGTTTTATGTTTATGAGACGGGCGAGACCATTACCGCCGAGCAACGTCCTGTAGTTATTATCACTTCAAACAATGAAAAAGAGTTGCCAGATGCGTTTTTGCGTCGTTGTTTCTTTCATTATATCGATTTCCCAGAAGAAGCAACCATGCGCCAAATTATTGAGGTGCATTTCCCCGATATCCAAGAAAAGCTGGTTAATGATGCATTGGATATCTTTTATAAATTGCGTAATATTCAAGGGCTTAAAAAGCCACCATCGACGTCAGAGTTGGTTGATTGGTTAACGTTATTATTGGCAGATGATATGGCGCAAGAAGAGCTGGAAGAAAATTTGCGTGGTGAAAAGTCTATTCCGCCATTATATGGTGCACTGCTCAAAAACGAAGCTGATGTGAGTCTGTTGCAGCGCTTTGCCAATATGATGCGTCGTTAAGCGAAAGACCATTTGTCATGATTAAAGCCAATGAAACGGCTTAATTCGTAACTATATCAGCCAATAAGTGATGCGACTCTTATGTTTATCAAATTGTTCTACACCTTACGTACTTACGGCGTGCCCGTAAGTACCCGTGAGCTGCTTGACCTAAACGCTGCGTTAGATCAGGGGCTGATGATGCAGCCGCATCCTGAGAATCCAGAGCTGTCTACCTTTGCCAGTCGTGAGGACATGTATCGGCTGATTCGACTCTGTATGGTTAAAGATGAGCGCCATTTTGATAAGTTTGACCGCGCAATGGCAGATTATTTCGAGGGGGTTGATAGCCTTGATATGGATGAGCTGTTGGCCAAGTTAACGGACGTTCCTAAAGAATGGTTAGACTTACAGCTCGACCCAAAAAATCTGACCGAAGAGCAGCGGCGCTTGCTAAAAAAATACGGTTCGCTAGAGGAGCTGATGAAAGCGCTTGAAGAGCGTCTTAAAGAGCAAAAAGAGCGTCATCAAGGCGGCAGTAAATGGGTCGGTACAGGTGGGACATCACCATTTGGTGCCTATGGCGACCATCCAGAAGGGGTGCGAGTAGGTGGTGAATCGCGTAAACGTAGCGCCGCTAAAGTTTGGGAACAGCGAAAGTATCGCAATCTCGATGATGATAATCAGCTTGGTACGCGCCAAATTCAAATGGCACTGCGTAACTTGCGCCAGTTTGCGCGTACAGGAAGCGCGGATGAGCTAGATATTCATGAGACCATTAAGCGCACCGCCAAAAAAGGCATGCTCGATATTCATATGCAAGCTGAGCGCCGTAATCGCGTCAAGGTGCTTATGCTGTTTGATGTCGGCGGTAGTATGGATATCCATGTGGAAGCATTAGAAAAACTGTTTTCAGCGGCGAAGAATGAGTTTAAAACCCTAGAGTTTTTTTACTTTCATAACTGCTTATATGATTATGTCTGGAAGGACAATAATCGTCGCCATAGTGCGCCGATGCCTACCTTTGAGCTGCTCAATAAATACGGCCGAGAATATCGCGTTATCTTCGTCGGTGATGCATCGATGTCGCCCTATGAGCTGATGACGGTCGGCGGTAGTGTTGAGTATATGAATAATGAGGCGGGTATTGTTTGGCTTAAGCGGGTGCTGGCGCATTTTGATAAAGTCGCTTGGCTTAATCCTGAAAATCTTGCTTATTGGCAATATACACAAACCATCGTTGAGATTAAAAAGCTATTCGACAATAAAATGTACCCCATGACCCTGCATGGTGTGGAAGATATGACCAATTATATGGCGCGCTAGCGGATAACTATAGATAACGATAAGAATCATTTGCTTTATTTTTTATTGAAATGCGCATAAAAAATAGCCGTTATAAAATATAGCGGCTATTTTTTCTTTCTAATTTTTCGTTTCTACCTTTTTTTTCTAATTTTTTGTTTCTATCAGCCCAATCATGACGCCCATCTCTTTTTTATCATGCTTGTCGATAGTCGGTGCATACATTGCCGAAGCAATACCACCATCTAAAAATAATGCATTTGGACATTTTAAATCATCCTTAAACAGGGTGGCAAACTGATAAAAGCTCACAGGCTCTTCGCTACTGACAAACTGTAAGCTGCCATCGCTGCAAACACCGGCACCATTGCGCAGCTTAATCGAAGTGCTGTTAGGATTGAACTGCGGGTGAATTTCATTATTGATGACCAACATAGGACCTGATTGCGTGGCATACCAAGGCTGTGCTTTACCACTTTTGAGTTGCTTATCTAAAGCATTGCTTTCAGTAATTTGCACCTTGCCAGACTTATCCCACCACATAACGCCATTGGGCAATAAATGAAAGTTGCCGCCGCCTTCTTTAATATTTAACGCCCGTAGCTCTTTACCTTCGATAACCGTATAACCAATCGGCGCATAATTTTCATTATACATACCGGCGTTCATGGCAAAATTCAGCGTTTGCTCAGACGGTAATGTCGCTAGCAAAGTATCGAAAGTGAGCAGCGGCTGGTTGTTATTGGCACTGTTATCCGCTTGCTGCCAAAACAGCTGTAAAGAATAGCGTGGGTCTGATAGCGTTTGCGCGTCTATACGACAAGCGCTATAAGTAAAGGGTGCGTTTTGCGACTGGCATGACCAGTGATCTTTGGTATTATCAGCGCTGCTATCGTTCTGGTCTGTCGGCTGACAGGCGCTGATGCTTAATGCAATCAGCACTGCTGTCAAAAGATTTTGGGATGAAGTGAAAAGGGAACTTGGCATCAATGACTTGCCTTGTGGCAGGTAGATAGAAGTTGTCTATTGTAATGCTTCTACAATATTTTGTCGCTTATTTGCTGGTTCACTTATTCGCTTAGTCATCTGTATGGGGAAAGTCGCGAAAAGTATTATTGACGTTGCCAATTAACATGCCACCATCGATGATGTCTACTGAATCATCTGGGTGTTGCGTGGTAGGCGCACTGGTTTCTTTGCCTCTATCGCGTGAGTCTTTATTATAAGCAATCAGCGCGTCATTATTGGCAAGAAAGCTATCAGGATTTGCCATGACCCACATTTGGTTAAAAACGTCGGCGCGCGCATTTTGTTCAAGTAATGCGCCTTGGTCAGCAAAATAAAAGAACTTCGATAATAGCTTAATTTGTCCGTTATCTAAACGGCGCGCAATATGATAAGGCTGCAACTGGCTTGGATGCTGGAGGCCTACTGCGCCAACGATACTGGCCAGTGACTTAAGGGTGTTTTTATGGAAGCTTGCCACGCGCTCCGCTTTACTAGGCACATCGAGCGCTTTTTGGCGATATGGGTCTTGGGTCGCAACCCCTGTCGGGCAGGTATTGGTATGACACGAGCGTGATTGAATGCAACCAACGGCAAACATAAAGCCGCGCGCTGAGTTACACCAATCAGCGCCAAGCGCAATCATGCGGGCGATATCAAAGCCTGAGACGATTTTGCCACTGACACCAAGCTTGATTTTGTCACGGATACCGGCGCCAACCAAGGTATTGTGTACCAATAGAAATCCTTCAACCATTGGCATACCGACGTTGTCCATAAATTCAACGGGCGCTGCACCTGTGCCGCCTTCTGCGCCATCGATAACGATAAAATCAGGATAGTTGTTCGTCTCTATCATCGCTTTAACAATCGCCATAAACTGCCAAGGCTGACCTACGCATAGCTTAAAGCCGACAGGTTTACCGCCTGATAAGTCACGTAGCTGCTGCCAAAAAGCAACCAATTCTCGTGGCGTGCTAAAAGCGCTATGCGAAGAGGGCGAAACGCAATCTTGACCAGTTGGTACTTCACGGGTATCAGCGATTTCTTGGGTGATTTTTTCGGCGGGTAATACGCCGCCTTGACCAGGTTTTGCGCCTTGTGAGAGTTTAATCTCAATCATTTTTACTTGCGGGTCAACAGCTTTTTCCGCAAACGACTGCGGATCAAAATTACCCTGAGCATCACGGCAACCAAAATAACCGGTTCCGAGCTCCCAAATCAAATCACCACCAAATTTGCGATGATAAGGACTAATCGCACCTTCACCAGTATCATGGGTAAAGCCGCCCATCTTCGCGCCTTGGTTAAGCGCCATAATGGCATTGGCAGATAAACTCCCAAAGCTCATCGCTGAGATATTAAATACCGACATATCATGCGGCTGCTTACAACGATCGCCACCGACCACGATGCGAAAATCTTTGTTTTCTAGCGGTTGGCTGACGGCGGATTGTAAAAACCACTCTTTATCATGGGCATATAAATTGTCTAGCGTACCAAAGGCATTGGTGTCACTGACGTTTTTGGCACGTTGATAAACCAATGCACGCTGCTGGCGTGAAAACGGCACTTGTTCTTTATCGTTTTCCAATAAATATTGGCGAATTTCAGGGCGGAAATCTTCAAGCACGTAGCGGATATGGCCTGCAACCGGATAATTTCTTAAAATAGCATGCTTTAACTGTGTGATGTCATAAATCCCCAGGCACACACCGAAGCCGCCAAGAATAATTAGCCACCAATTCGCCAGTAACAGTCCGGCTAAAAACAGTAAGACCGCGGCAGCAAAGGTACTATAGCGCAAAAATACGCCGACTAAATAAGGGGAACTGGTTTTTGGTTCTGGATTCAAATTGGTACGAGATTGGGGCATAACAATACTCAACAGTAAAACATTGGAATTAAAAATGCGGCAGAAAGTTATTTCGTAACTTTGACGCTATTCGTTATTCAGTATAAAAGGATTGGATAATACTCATTAAAACAAATTAAAGCGCCATCAACTTGAGCGCCGACCATAAAGACGGGGCTCAAATTGATGGCGTACATCATACGCCTATAATATCACGGCTCCATATTAATTGAGTAACGGCTTGCTAATAATGACATGATAACGCCGCTTTTAAAGGTTTTAGCATGGCATAAACTACTTGTTAGCCAGGTAAGGGCTTAAACACCGCTTCCAATCCGCTCAGCCAATACCTGCAACTTAGGCACAATCATTGCCGCATATTCTTCCGCTTCCCAATTGGCACTCGGCACACTGGCATTGAGCGAATACGCATAATGTCCAGTAGCAACATCAAAAACACCAACGGCTACTGCCAATATATCGGTAGAAAAATCACCATCTGATACTGTATAACCATGCAATCTATAATGCTCTTCTGCATCAGATAAAGCCAACTGCGCGTGCTTATAATCTTCTGTAGATAAGTGCTCTTGTAAATTACTAAGAATAATAGCCTGTCTTGCTGGCGAGCTAGATGCATAAAAAGCGCGTCCAATAGCGGTTCGTGCGACGGGCACTGCCGAGCCAACTTGTAAATTAACTGACAGGCGAGCAGGGCTACGACAGCAAGCGTGATAGCGCATTTCTCCTTCGACTTCGGTTGCTAAATTCACTGATACCTCATTGCTACTGGCAAACTGTCGTAGCAACGGCTCAGCTGCCGCGACCATGTCGTGACGACTCCAAGCGGTAGCGCTTAATCGCACCGCACTACTACCCAATTGATACTGTCCGTGCTCAGTGAGGCGTAAAAATCCAAGCGTCATCAAAGTATGAATAAGCCGAGTGATGGTCGCTTTTGGCAGTCCGGTCATTTGACATAATTGCTGATGACTGAGCTGCTCATGTTGCTCAAAGGCTGATAATACGGTCAGTCCACGCCCCAGTGCAGTGACAAACTGTCTATCGTTATCTTCCTTACTTTGTTCAAGGACTGTATTGATTCGAGCCAGCAATGGTAAGGCTGCGGATACGTTTTTTGTCATTTTGCACTCATTTTTTTTGATAAAGGTTTACAGCGCGGTAAAACTTTGCTTAAATAGATTTAAATTATGAAACTAAGTTTCGCATAGCGGAATTGGTAAGTCAATAACCTGTGCAGTCAATCTACTTATTAATCACTACTCGTCGGTCAGGAAGACTGACATCAAGGAGATCCACATGGCAACATCTACGCGTCCAAGCTTCGATTGGGAAGACCCGTTTTTATTACGCGATCAGCTTACTGATGAAGAGCGCATGGTCACGGACAGTGCCCGTCAGTTTTTTCAAAAAGAGCTGATGCCTGGCATTATCGAAGCCAATCGTAACGAGAACTTTGACCGTAATATCATGCGTCAAATGGGTGAGATGGGCTTGCTTGGCGTAACGATTGAGGGTTATGGCTGTGCCGGTTTGTCTAGTGTCGCTTACGGTCTGATTGCCAAAGAAATCGAAGCGGTTGACTCAGGTTATCGTTCAGCGATGAGCGTGCAATCAAGCTTGGTCATGCATCCTATCTGGGCATACGGCACCGAAGAGCAAAGAGAGAGATACCTGCCTAAGCTAGCGACTGGTGAATATGTCGGTTGTTTTGGGCTGACTGAACCAGATTCAGGGTCAGATCCTGCATCGATGTCGACACGTGCGCGTGCGGTTGACGGTGGTTATGAGCTGACGGGTAATAAGATGTGGATTACCAACAGTCCTATCGCTGATGTATTTGTCGTTTGGGCAAAAGACGATGCAGGTGAGATTCGCGGTTTTATTTTAGATAAAGGCATGAAAGGTTTATCAGCGCCGAAGATTGAAGGTAAGTTTTCCCTACGTGCCTCAGTCACGGGTGAGATTGTGATGGACAAGGTGTTTGTCCCTGAAGCCAACGCTTTCCCAGATATCCGTGGACTCAAAGGTCCATTTGGTTGCTTAAATAAAGCCCGTTACGGTATCGCATGGGGTGCAATGGGTGCGGCTGAGTTCTGCTGGAAAGCAGCTCGTCAATATACGTTAGACCGTAAGCAGTTTGGTCGTCCGCTCGCCGCAACGCAGCTCGTACAATTGAAGCTTGCCAATATGCAAACAGAAATCACCTTGGGTCTACAAGCAGCATTGCGTGTTGGTCGTTTGATGGATGAAGACAATGCCGCGCCTGAGATGATTTCACTGATTAAGCGTAATAACTGTGGTAAGGCGCTCGATATCGCACGTATTGCTCGTGATATGCATGGCGGCAACGGTATCTCTGATGAGTTCCACATTATTCGTCATGTGATGAACTTGGAAGCGGTCAATACTTATGAAGGCACGCACGATATTCACGCGCTCATTCTAGGTCGTGCGCAAACTGGGATTCAAGCGTTTTATTAATAGTTAGCAGCTAATAGGTATCAGCTGATTTCTAGACTATAAACGTACGTTACTGTTTGGCTTTTTCATAAGCTGTTATAAACAGGAACGTACGTTTCTGAGTTTTTGTTAATTATTTTTATCCATCGTTGTTATGCATCATTTATTTAGCGTCTATTCTTAAAAGGTATTAAGGCATTGAAGAAAAGACAGTAAAAGCTAAATGATACATAGCAATTTTTTATCAAATCTTTATCAAAGAATAAGTTACATAATAAGGGAAGATTATGACTGATATGGCGAAAGGCGCATTATACGGTATTAAGGTGCTCGACTTGTCACGAGTATTGGCCGGTCCTTCTTGCACCCAAGTACTTGCAGATTTAGGTGCTGAAGTTATCAAAGTTGAGCGTCCGCATATCGGTGATGAAACCCGTCATTGGGCGCCGCCAAAATTCAGCGATGACACCTCCGCTTATTACGCTACCATTAACCGCAATAAAAAATCCGTTACCGTAGATATCACCACACCTGCCGGACAGACTATTATTAAGCAGCTTGTCGCGGATAGCGATATCGTGGTTGAAAACTTTAAGGTTGGTGGTTTAAAGAAATACGGCTTAGATTACGACAGTCTAAAACAAGACAATCCGCGCCTGATTTATGCGTCATTGACAGGCTTTGGTCAGACAGGTCCAGACGCCAAGCGCCCCGGTTATGATTATATTATTCAAGGCTTGTCAGGACTGATGAGCATCACTGGACCTACTGATGGCGAACCGCACAAGGTTGGCGTGGCAGTGGTTGATTTATTTGCAGGCTTGCAGCTGACCATTGGTATTCAAGCGGCCTTATTAGCGCGTCAAAATACGGGACTTGGGCAGCATGTCGATGTGGCATTGCTTGATAGTGCGCTTGCGATGTTGGCTAACGTCGGTATGAATTATCTGGCGTCCGACAAAGTGCCGCCAAGACTGGGCAATCAGCATCCCAATATCGTACCTTATCAAGTGTTTGCGGGGCAGGGTGACGCTCACTTTATCTTAGCGTGTGGTAATGACAGTCAGTTTGCCAAGCTTTGTAACGTGTTGGGTGTTGGCTGGCATAGCGACAGCCGTTTTGCGACCAATCCACAACGCGTTGCCAATCGTGAGTTATTATGCGGCGAACTAAGCAAAAAATTCGCTGAGCAACCTCGCACTTATTGGTTAGAGGTGTTGGATAAAGCCGGTATACCATGTGGGGCGATTCATAATGTCGCTGAAGCATTAGCCATGCCGCAAGCGCTGGCACGTGAGATGGTGGTTGATTTTGCCGAACAAGGCAGCCCTGTTCGCGCACTTGGTAGTCCGATTAAATTATCTGCCTCACCGGTTACTTATCGTACACCGCCACCGCAATTGAGCGAGCATACCGATAGTACGCTTGCTGATTTAGGCTATGACAGCGAAATGATAGCTAGGCTTAAAGCCGATGGAATTGTTTAGTAAAGCGCTTGCAGTATGTGCAGCACTATACTAATTGTTCCAAATAAAGCTAGGAAATGGACAGTTTTAAACAAATCAATGTTAAACAAAGGAATGTTAAGCATGAAAATATATAGCCATGGAAACCTCAGTTTGCATAGACCGTTACCGTATTTTTCTTATGGCAAGATGCATGAGCCGTTAGAGATACCAGAGCGCATGGTCGAGTTGCTAAAAGCACCAGCGGCACTAGGCTTGGAAGTAACCACTGCCACCGATGTCGGAATGGGACCAATATTAGCGGTTCATGATTTTGGCTATGTCGAGTTTCTCAAGCATGGCTATGATGAATGGATAGCGGTCGAGGAAGATTTGGGCGCGCAGGTGCAGACGGGAATTTTTGTACCTTATGACAATCCTGGTATCGGTATCATGGCAAAAGCGGCAAAATATCAGGCAGATGATAGCGCGCCCATCAGTGAGCATTCTTGGACATCTATCTATTGGTCCGCACAAACAGCGCTGAATGCTGCTGAAGCCTTGTTAAATGAAGAAACATCAAGTGCTGAGCGTGCGCAAAACAATATACAGCTTTGTTTTTCACGGCCTCCTGGCCATCATGCGCGTAAAAGCGCAGCGGGCGGATTTTGTTACCTTAATAACGCCGCCATCATCGCCGAGCACCTGCGGCAGAAATACGCAAAAATCGCCATTATAGACACCGACATGCACCACGGTCAAGGTATCCAAGAGATATTCTACGAGCGCAGCGATGTGCTCTATACCTCGGTTCATGGTGATCCGGTTAACTTTTATCCAGCAGTCACTGGGCATGAGTTTGAAAGGGGCACAGGCGCGGGCGAAGGCTATAACGTTAATTTCCCGATGCCACATGGCACCGATGAAGCTGGGTTTTTTAATTATGTTGATAAATCTATCGAGGCGATGACACTATTTGACCCTGATGTCATCGTCCATGTATTGGGTTTTGATGTGTATAAAGACGATCCAGAAGCCAGATGTGCGGTCAGTACAAAAGGGTTTAAGGTACTAGCACAAAAGATGAAAGCGCTAAATAAACCACTGATTGTTTTAGTCGAGGGCGGTTATTACCTGCAAAAGCTTAATGACAATTTGCAAGCATTTTTATCGGGGCTTATTTCAGAAGATTAACAGTTATCACCAAAATAACTGAAAGAGTTTGAAGTAAACAAGAAACTGGCAGCGTTTAAGTTTTATTTATTATCGATAAAACCCAAACGCTGCTCAATTTGCTCTGCCAATTCAATCAGTACGGCACTGACCTCAGCACGCTTGGACTCATATTCTGCTTGCAAAAAGCTGACCGCCATACCGGCAACCGCATTGCCTGACGCATTACGAATATAAGTGCCAAGGCAATACATACCTTCGCGCAGTTGCCCATCGTCAAGGGAGATGCGACTGTTTTGGATAGCCGTCAGCTCAGTGGATAAATCGGTAAAGTTATCGACACCATGCTGGGTAATGGGCGTAGGGAAACCGCTGGCATAGATGGACTTTATGCTGTCCATAGAAAAGGTAGAAAGCATGGCTTTACCCGTAGCAGAAAATACTGCTGGAACGCGAACACCAGCACGGAAAGTAAAGCCAAGCGGAGCGGGCGCTTCATGACAGGCCAAAAACACCACTTCACCAAAATCGAGCTTGGACAAAGTCACTGTATGCTGAAGAAGGGTTGGATACTGGACAATAAGATCTTTAAATAACTGAATGACGCCTTGCTGCTGCTCATACTTGCCCGCCCAATACATCAAATACGAGCCCAAATGAAAGCGGCTATCGCTGTCTTTATAGATGACATGCTTGGCTAACAGACTTTGCAGAATATTGTGGGTTGAGCTGCGCGGCAGGTTGAGCTCTTTGGCAATATGAGCCGCCGTTAAAGGTTGGGCGCTATCGGTTATCAAATCTAAAATCTGAAAAGTCTTGTCCAAAGCAGGAACGGCAGTGGTGCTCATAAGGAACCTATAAAAGTCGGTAAGTTTAAAAAAACATCAAAATAAAGCGATAATTCATCACAAAGTTGATAATAGGGGTTGCAAATATGCGTCCATCATTCTTATAATGATGTCTCATATATAGAATAGATGTTCAGTATATTGAACAAATAACAAGTTATCAATAATTATTTAAGTCAGAACCTTTTATTTATTGTTAGGTGTTTATCGCTATAAATCTGCAATCACTATCTGCAAAACAACATTGACAAGGAGTGTCAACATGTCACAACTGCCACATACGCTACAGCTATCAAACCCAGACTTACTCAAACAGCAGTGCTTCATCAAAGATGGATGGCATGGTGCTAGTGATGACGTGACTATTGACGTCAGCAATCCTTTTAACGGCGAGATTATCGGTAGCGTGCCAAGTTTAACGACCGATGATGTCAATGACGCGGTTGCGGCTTCTCATGAGGCGCAAATTACTTGGGCGGCCAAAACCCCAAAAGAGCGTGCTGAGCTACTACAAAAGTGGGCAGATCTTATCGATGCCAACAAAGAAGATTTGGCCATCATTATGACCGCCGAGCAAGGCAAACCTTTAACCGAGTCACGCGGGGAAGTTGGCTATGCCAATAGCTTTATCCGCTGGTTTGCTGAAGAAGGCAAGCGTGTATACGGTGATGTCATCCCTGCCAATCAAGCACAACTACGCCATGTCGTCCTAAAACAGCCTGTCGGTGTTTGCGCGGCTATCACGCCTTGGAATTTCCCAGCAGCGATGATTACCCGTAAAGCTGCTCCTGCTTTAGCAGCAGGCTGTACTATGATTATCAAACCTGCAACCGAAACGCCATTTTCAGCCTTAGCATTGGCTGCATTGGCTGAGCAAGCGGGCATTCCAGCAGGCGTTATCCAAGTCGTCACAGGCAAATCATCAACCATCGGCGATATCCTAACCGGCGATGCCCGCATTCATAAATTATCATTCACCGGCTCTACCGAAGTTGGTCGTACCTTGATGGCTCAATGCGCGCCAACCATCAAAAAACTGTCATTAGAGCTCGGCGGCAATGCGCCATTTATCGTCTTTGATGATGCCGATCTTGAAAAAGCTGCTGAAGGCTTAATCGCCTCTAAATATCGTAACGCTGGTCAAACTTGTGTTTGCGCCAACCGCGTCTATGTGCAAGATAGTATCAAAGACAAATTCCTAGACGTGTTTGTGAAAAAAGTCGCTGACCTTAATGTCGGTAATGGCATGGACGAAGGCGTCGATATTGGTCCATTGATTAATAAAAAAGCCTTGGAAAAAGTGCAAGCACTGCTAAAAGATGCTTTAGATAAAGGCGCAACCCTTATCACCGGTGGCAGCACTAACGGCGCATCAGAGCTGACTTATAATCCAACGGTAATTACCGATATCAGTAGTGACATGGATATCGCCCATGAAGAAATCTTTGGTCCTATCGCTACCATCTTTACCTTTAAAGATGAAGCCGACGTTATCCGTCAAGCTAACGATACTATTTATGGGTTGGCTGCTTACTTCTATAGTGGCAGCTACGCACGCTCATGGCGCGTTACTGAAGGTTTAGAGTACGGCATCATCGGTCATAATACCGGTCTAATTTCTACCGAAGTCGCACCATTTGGCGGCGTCAAGCAGTCAGGCTTTGGTCGTGAAGGCTCAAAATACGGCATCGAAGAGTATGTCGTGACCAAATATTGGTGCTCTGACGTCAGCTAAGTTTTGATTTATATTTTCTATTTTAAGTATTACACAGCATGAAACGGGATTCAGTACCATGAATCTCAACTATCAATAAACCTTACTATATAAACCGCCATCACATCACTGGCATCTACGTAAAGAAGAAAGAAAAGGATATTCTTATGACTACTACCAATCAATCATTACTTGCACGCCGTAAAGCTGTATTACCAACCGGACTGGGTGTGGCTTTTCCTATCTTTGCAGAAAAAGCAAAAAACTCAGAAGTATGGGATATTGAAGGCAATCGTTATATCGATTTCGTTGGCGGCATCTCAGTACTAAATACTGGTCACAGCCATCCAAAAATCACTCAGCGTGTACACGAGCAGCTAGACAAATTTACCCATACTGCTGCGCAAATGATTAACTATGAATGCTATGTTGAGCTTGCTGAAAAGCTTTGCCAAAAAGCGCCAATCAGCGGTGAGAAAAAAGCGTTCTTTTTGACCACTGGTGCAGAAGCCGTTGAAAACTGTATCAAAATTGCTCGTGCAAAAACCCGTCGTCCAGGCGTCATTTCTTTCGTTGGCGGTTGGCATGGTCGTACACTGATGTGCATGAGCTTAACAGGTAAAGTATTGCCCTATAAAAAGAATTTTGGTCCGATGCCAGGTCCTGTATTCCATGCGTTATTCCCAGCTGAAGAGCTAAATGTTACTGAAGCTCAGGCATTGCACAGCCTTGAAATGATTTTCCAAGCGGATATTGACCCAAGTGAAGTGGCGGCGATGATTATCGAGCCGGTACAGGGTGAAGGCGGTTTCCATCAAGTCACGCCATCGTTTGCCAAAGCCTTGCGCGAGATTTGCGATGAGCATGGCATCGTGCTGATTTTTGATGAAGTACAGTGTGGTTTTGCCCGTACGGGTACGTTGTTCGCCAGTGAGCAGTTGGGTGTTGAGCCGGATCTAATGACCAGTGCTAAGAGCTTGGCGGGTGGTTATCCTATCTCTGCCGTTATCGGCCGTGCTGACATCATGGATGCGCCGCAAGTAGGCGGTTTGGGCGGTACTTATTCTGGTAACCCACTGGCTTGTGTGGCAGCTTTAGCAGTGATGGAAGTTATCGAAGAAGAAAACTTGCTTGAGCGTAGCATTGAGATTGGCGACAAAATCGAAGCTTTCTTAAAGGGTTTAAACTTAAGCAGCATCGGTCATATTCGTCATAAAGGCGCGATGTTAGCGTTTGAATTAATCGACAGTGATGGCAAGCCTGATGTTGAAGCGACTACCAACCTAAAAGCCAAAGCATTTGAGCAAGGTCTGTTATTAGCCTCTTGTGGCATGTTCGGTAACGCCATTCGCGTGATGGTACCGCTAACGGTTGAAGATGAAGTACTACAAGAAGGTCTTGATATCATCAAAAGTATTTTGACTGCTTAAAGGCATTAAGATTTAACATAATGAATGCTCAAGGTTAGGATTATGACAGTCCTGCTTTGAGCGGCGGTTTTACAACGGCGCCTTGCAAGTCAAGACGCCGTTGTTGTCTCTGCTATCGATATATCAAAATATTATCAAGCTTCTCAATCGAGAAGTATGGAAAGATAAATATGAGGGGCGATGCCCTGTTACATAAAATCCTGTTATCTAAAATACAGTGTCACTCTAGGTGTAATGAGCGAAAGATTCACATGGATGAAACACGGACAAGGAGTAGATTATGTCTGAATTAAAAAAATCGTTAGGGACGCTAGATGTTATCGCCTTAGCATTTGGTGCGATGGTCGGTTGGGGCTGGGTCGTCTTAGCGGGCGGTTGGATTTTATCTGCGGGTACTTTGGGCGCGATGCTGGCGTTCTTTGTAGGCGGATTGGCCGTGATACTGATTGGTGTGACTTATGCTGAGCTTGCGGCATCAATGCCGATTACCGGCGGTGAGCATACCTATACCCATCGGGCATTGGGGGTCAATGTCTCCTTTATCTGCTCATGGAGTATTCTATTTGGTTATTTTTCAGTGGTCGCGTTTGAGGCGGTCGCACTACCAACAGTCGTAGAATATTTTATTCCCAATTATAACCAAGGGTATCTCTGGACCATCGCTGGCTGGGATGTCTACGCCACTTGGGTCGGAGTCGGAATGCTTGGCTCTGTCATTGTGACTTGGCTCAATATCCGCGGTATGGAAGTCAGTGCCTGGTTCCAAAAAACCGCCGTATTGGGCATTTTATTTGTTGGGACGTTACTGTTTATCGGTGCGGTACTGTTTAATCCTGAAAGCTCAAATTCAGTACAAGCGCCAGCATTCATTGGTGGTATCGGCGGTATAATGGCGGTTATTGTTATGGTGCCATTTATGTTTGTCGGCTTTGACGTTATCCCGCAGGCAGCAGAAGAGATCGATTTAACGCGCCCTAATATCGGCAAGTTTCTGATTATCTCAATTATCGTTGCGGTGATGTGGTATGTGGGTATCGCTTGGAGCGTGGGTACGACTTTGCCACTGGTACAAGCAGAGAGCTCGACCTTAGCGACTGCTGATGCCATGACCAATGCTTGGCAAGGCAAGTGGGCAGGCATTTTGTTAGTTATCGGTGGTGTGCTTGGTATTCTATCAAGCTGGAACGCTTTCTTAATTGGTGGCAGTCGTCTGCTGTATGCGATGTCAAAAGCGCGTATGTTGCCAGCCTTCTTAGGCAAATTGCATCCAAAATATAAAACACCTTCAAACGCCATTTTATTAATCGGTGGTTTGGCGACGCTCGCGCCGTTATTCGGTCGCAAAATGTTGGTTTGGATTGTTGATGCCGGTGGTTTTGGCATCGTTATCGCTTATACCTGTGTTGCTATTTCATTCTTGGTGCTACGCTACCGCGAGCCTGATATGGTGCGTCCTTTTAAAATACCAGCAGGTAAGCTTGTCGGTATGGTCACGATTGTACTCAGCTTTGGTTTATTGATGTTATATATGCCAGGTATGCCATCCGCGTTGACCGCTGTTGAATGGTGGATATTCTTTGGTTGGACCGTGTTAGGTATCGTGTTATATAGCTATGCAAGGATTAAATATCCAGGTATCAGTGAATCGATTATGGCAGAAGAGCTACGCGAATTAAAAATTGTCAATCAGCTATGGTTAAAGGACAATCCAAAAAAGTAAGACATTTAATCAGTAGAAATTATGATAGTAAAAAGCCTAGCGTCTATTACAGACGCTAGGCTTTTCTAGTTCTACTACCATTCAGTCGGATAGCTTAAGATTTATCACGAATCAATTTATAATTTAAAAACTCAGTGATACCAAGCGTACCAAGCTCGCGGCCAAATCCTGAGCGTTTGACACCACCAAATGGCGTGTTTGCTTCACTACCAGAAGGGGCATTAATGGTAACCATACCGACTTCTAATTTGTCAGCAATATCAGCAGCTAGAGCAGCATCTTGCGTTTGGATAGAAGCACCAAGTCCAAAGGGTACATCATTAGCGATTTTAATCGCATGCTCGATGTCACGAGCCTTATAGACGACCGCCACAGGACCAAATAGCTCCTGACGATAAACATCCATAGACTCATCAACGTCTGTCAGTACTGCAGGCGCAAACCAAGCACCCGGTTTGTCTTTGACCAAACCGCCTTCGACCAATACCGTTGCGCCGGCTTGAACAGCACTGTCAAGCTGCTCTTGTAAATTAACAGCCGCGGCTTTTGAAGACATTGGACCAATAAAGGTACCTTCATCAAGTGGATTAGCCAGTGTCATGCTACGTACCGCATTGGTAAAGCCTTCAACAAATTTGTCATAAACCGATTCAACGACGATCAGGCGTTTGGCAGCATTACAAGCTTGTCCTGTATTACCAAAACGACCTTCGATTGCGCCTTTCACGGATTTTGCGATATCTGCATCGGCTGCGACTATGAAGGCATCTGAACCGCCAAGCTCTAGCACCACTTTTTTCAGCGCGCCGCCTGCTACTTTAGCAACTGCTTGACCTGCACGCTCAGAGCCTGTCAGTGAAACACCTTGTACGCGGCTGTCTTCGATGATGGTCGCTGCTTGCTCATTGGTGGCAAACACATTGTTATAGACGCCATCAGGTAAGCCTGCGTCTTTTAAGATGTCAACGATGGCTTCTGCAGTTTTAGGACACTGCGGCGCGTGTTTTAGAATGATGGTATTGCCCGCCATAAAGTTTGGTGCAGCAAAACGTGCTACTTGATAATGTGGATAGTTCCACGGCATGATGCCTAATAACGCACCTACGGGAAGTTTTTCTACAGAAGCAGAACCACTATCGACATCGATGCTATGCGGTGCTAGTAACTGCTCAGCGTTGTCTGCATAGTATCGATAAATCTCAGCAACCAGTCCGATCTCGCCTTTTGCTTGGGCGACAGGCTTGCCCATCTCGTTGGCCACGATACGAGCCAACTCATCTTGGCGCTCAAGATAGATGTCAGCAATTTTATGTAGAAGCGCACTGCGCTCACTAAGTGAGACATGACGCCAATCTTGATAAGCACTGTGCGCTTGTTCAATTGCGTTTTGAATATCTTGCTCAGCTGCTGTCGGGTAGGTGGCTTCTACTTCGCCAGTCGCTGGGTTATTTACTTGATAATCGCTCATCATTATTCCTTAGGGTTAGATGCAAAATCCGTTTATGTTTCTTTCTATGCGTGTATTTGTCTGTTTAAGTTTATCTTTTTAAGCTGATAGGGTTGGTTGCTACTGAGTAAAGTTATGATTCTTACTGCTATTGAAAACGATTTGTCTTATTCGTACACCTATGACCTGACGCTTAATAAGTCTGTTCCAAGTGCTATAAAGGCTTCACTTAGGTATCATTTAGCCATGAGTCAGTAACGTACCATACATCGATGGGCGGCGATCACGGAAGACACCCCATTGACGTCGCTCGATAGCCAACTGATCTAAATCAAAAGTGGCAGTAAGTACTTCTTCATTATCCCTAGACGCTTCTTGGATAATCTCGCCGCGACCGTCGGTAATAAATGAGCTACCGTAGAACGCCAAGACGCTATCGTTTCCGTTTTGAGTAATAGTTTCATTGCCGATACGATTAGCCGCGATAACTGGCATAAGATTGGCGGCGGCATGACCTTGCATACAGCGCTGCCAATGACCTTTTGAGTCAATGTCCAATGTTGGCTCATCGCCAATTGCTGTTGGATAAAATAGTAGCTCTGCACCCATCAGCGCCATGCTACGGGCGCACTCAGGGAACCACTGATCCCAGCAGATACCGGCACCTATCTTGGCGTATTTGGTTTCCCAAACCTTAAAGCCTGTATCACCTGGGGTAAAGTAAAACTTTTCCGCATAAGGGATACCATCTGGTATATGAGTCTTACGATAAGTGCCGAGTATCTCGCCATCGGCATCAATCACGGTCACACTATTAAAAAAGGTATTGCCTGACTTTTCATAAAAGCTAATGGGCAATACTATGTCCAACTCTTTGGCCAATGATTTAAAGTGTTTGATAGCGGCATTGTCGGCAACTGAAGTCGCCAGTTTAAAATAATCAAAGTCATGAACTTGGCAGAAGTAGGGAGTTTCAAACAGCTCTTGTAGCAAGATGATATTGGCACCGGCTTTAGCAGCCTTGGTCACTAAGTCAGTAGCAGTAGCAATATTTTTTTGTATATCCCAATTACAAGCCATTTGGGTAGTAGCAACGGTGACAGTTCTCATTATCTAATTCCTTTTAGTTATTGAGAGAGGTAGGCGGTCTTCTGAGAAGACTATCTATGGGTAATAATTGATAGATTATTTATCCATAGATAGAGCTCATTTTGAAAGCTTGTAATAGTGCAAATTAAGCCATCATATAACCCAAGCCTAGGAACGTCACGACGGATAAACCCGCGCCGAGCATGGCATAGGGGAACTGGGTGAAGGCATGCTGCATTGGAGAGCAACCAGCACCTTGGGCAGCAAGTAACGATGAATCACTAAAGAAACAAGCATGACTACCAAATGACGATGCTGATAACAATGCACCAATCATCAGCGGCGTGCTCACACCAAGCGCGATAGAGATTGGGAATACAATTGGCATGGCAAGAACATATAGTCCCCAGCTTGATGAAGTGGCAAAAGTTAGAAACGCCATGACTGCAAAGATAACAGCAGGAAAAATGACAATCGTCATATAAGGGGTGATAGCTTCAATCACGTATGAGGTCATACCTAGCTCGTCATTGATGGCTTTTAGAAAAAAGCCGCCGACCACCGTTGATAATGGATAGAGCATCACTTTAAAGCCTTTAAAAATAGCCTCAACTTGGGTCTCGAAGCTTAAAATACCCTGCATCCAATAAACCACAACTGTGATGAAACAAGTCAGTAATGCACCACGTAATAAATCAATCTCAAAATAAACCGTTGAAACAATCAATAAAATCATTGGGAAGGCAAAGTTCGTGATATTGGCTTTAAACGACAGCTTACGTTTGGCTTGAACGTTTGAAACCAATTGCTCTTCTACAAATGCTTCAGGTACAGGATTACCCGCTTTGGCGCGAGCCTCGGCTTTTTTCATCGGACCCCAATCGCCCAAAATGCCATATGCCACCAAAAAAACAATCAAAAGTGCAAACCAAGCATAAGCCATATAAGGAATAGCACTGATATAAAGCCCGATACCTTCACCATCTCCAGCCACACCATTCTCTTCTAATAGACCGGCAAAATAGACCGCCCAAGTAGAGATAGGAACGATGATACACATAGGTGCGGCGGTTGAATCGACAATATAAGCGAGTTTCTCACGCGAAACGTTATAGACGTCAGTGAGCTTTTTGACAGAAGTGGATACGGCTAGACAGTTTAAATAATCATCAATAAAAACAACGACGCCTAAAGCAAAAGTGGCTAATAAGGATTGACGGCGTGATTTGATGATTTTTTGTAGCCATTCACTAAAGCCATCGAGACAACCACTAATCTCAAGCAGCTGAATAAGACCGCCCATCAGACCACAGACAAGTACAATCCATATAATGGTTTCATTGCCGAGTACCATCGACATATTGTCAGCAAAAGGAGACACCAAATCAAATGGATTGAGCATTACGAGGCCCGCGACACAGCCTGCAATCATAGACTCAAATGGTCGTCTAGAAACAACAGCGGTGACCAATACTAATAATGTTGGTAATAGGGATAAAGCACCCCAAGATTCATTAGCATCACGGCTGGTGGATAGCCAAGCAAAAGCCAGATATATGACGGCTGCCACTATTAAGGTTAGAAATACTCGCTTATTATGATACTGCCCTTCGACCGCATCATTGAGTTTCATGTTCATACTTACGCTCCCTGTAAAACCTCATTGTTTGGAACAAACTTTGTTTTATGGTTGATGCTCGATAGGCAGTAGCGCATCAATGAATTCGCTTTCTATCGAGCTCTATCACAACAGTCCATTGCTATGACAGATTCATGTCACATCACCTTTAAAATAAAACGTTGAATGCAATATGTATCAATCAACGTTAATTATTTATAGGCTTTGATGTATTTACATACCAGTCGTATCTTTTAGCGCATACCACCATGAACCCATCACAGAATAAGGCACACGTAGGGCTCGGCCACCTGGGAAAGGAATCCAAGGAATCTTGGCAAAATTATCAAACTCTCTGGTGTTACCATTGATGGCATCGGCCAAGATTTGTCCAAACAAATGCGAGCCCGTTACGCCATGACCACTATAACCATGAGCGAAATAAACGCGGTCATGCAATTTGCCCATTTGTGGTACTCGAGAAAAAGACAAGGCAAAGTTACCACTCCACGCGTAGTCAATTTTGACATCACGCAGCTCTGGGAAAATCTTGTTCATATTTGGTCGGATTTTGGCCGTGATATCAGCAGGGTCTTGACCACCGTAGACCGTACCACCACCAAATAACATGCGTTTATCCGCTGACAGGCGATAGTAATCAAGAATATAGCGTACGTCCTCGACACAAACGTCGGTTGGAAGCAACTGATCTGCTAAATCACCTAATGGCTCGGTGGCAATAATCTGCGTCGATACGGGCATGACACGGTCCGTCAGCTTAGGTATTACTTTATTAAGATAAGCGTTACCGCACAGCACCGCCTGTTTACAAGTGACGGTGCCAAACTCGGTGATGATTTTGATAGAGTCATCGGCGTATTCAATATCAACCACCAAGGTATTTTCATAAATGGTACCGCCAGATTTTTCGATTGCAGCCGCTTCACCAAGCGCTAGATTTAATGGATGGATATGACCACCTGAATGGTCAATAATACCGCCCACGTAGGCGTCGGTTTTTATATGCTCTTGGATACCATACTTATCGAGCATTTCTCGATCATGCATACCATGGCTTTCCCATAGGGCATGCGTCTCTTGCAAATCTTTTAATTGACCGTTATTTAACGCCGCAAAGATGTTCTTCTCTTTAAGGTCGCAGTCAATATTGTAATCAGCAACAAAGCGACGAATGATTTTGCCACCGCGGGTCACGAGCTGACCGACGAAGTTTGCATTCTCTTGACCATAGGACTTTTTGATTTTTTGTAGGCTGGCGTTAAGACCGTTGACGATCTGACCGCCATTACGACCTGAAGCACCCCAACCAATTTGCGCGCCTTCTAGTACCACGACTTCATGATCAGTTTCAATCAGATGTAGGGCAGTTGATAGGCCACTATAACCACCGCCGACCACGCAGACTTCCACTTGGATATCATTTTTTAAGGTCGGTCTATCTGGCTTATGATTACGGCTGGCAGCGTAATAGCTGTCAGGATATCGACCTTGATCTGAATAATGCGGGATATTGCGCTTGTTGTTTGATGATAGGTTTTGGTTCGTTGCTGCATTACTATTTAAGTCGTTATTCGAGTTGCTATTTGACATATTAAACATCCTGTAAATAGGTAAGGTATTCAAGGTTGGTCACTTGCTGAGCAAAGCGTTTGGCTTCTTGCTTTTTGACCGCAATCAATAGCTCAATCATCTCACTTGGGAATAGGGAATCAATGACATCGCTGCTTTCAAACTTACGAATGGCTGATAGCCAGTCTAATGGCAAGGTTTTAAGCTCGGCTTCGTTGTAAGTGATGCTATTGACCGGTTCTGGCGCTTCAAGCTTGTTTTCGATGCCATATAACATGCCTGCTAATACGGCACTACAGACCAGATAAGGATTGGCATCAGCCCCAGATACACGGTGCTCGATACGGCGTGCTTGTGAGTCACCCCCAGGGATGCGTACGGCGGCAGTGCGGTTTTCATAACCCCATGACACATTATTTGGTGCTAGCGTACCAGGTGTAAAGCGGCGATAAGAGTTGACGTGTGGCGCAAATAATAAGGTGCAATCTGACATGGTTTTTAATAAGCCTGCGACTGCATGACGTAAGATATCCGACCCTTCTTCTGAGCCATCATCGAAGACATTGTTGCCATCTTTATCTAGCAGGCTGCAGTGTACATGAAAACCATTACCTGATTGCAAGCCGAATGGTTTTGCCATAAAGGTGGCCGTCAGCTTGCGGCGTGTAGCAACAGACTTGACCACTTGTTTGAATAAAATCGCATCGTCAGCGGCTTTCAAAGGATCATCAACATGCAGTAAGTTAATCTCAAATTGACCACAGCCGTTTTCAGCCAAAGCTGCATCAACTGGAATATCAAGTTTTTTACATTGCTCATAAACCTCGTCTAAAAATTCATCAAATTGCAACAAGTCATTGATACTTAAGATAGAAGTTTTATTCAGCCTTAAGCCACTCTTTGGGCGAATAGGCGGCTTTGGTGTTTCGCCTTCGGTGTAATCAATCAAATAAAATTCAAGCTCCGTTGCCATGACCGGCGTCAATCCGAGTGCTTTAAATTTTTTGCTGACGTAATCTAAGACGTGGCGTGCGTCACCGTAGTAGGGTTCATTGTCTTCGGTATAAAGCCAAACAGGTAATAGCGATGAAGGTGCACTGGTATTCAGAAGGGGGTAGGCGGCGCGTCCTGTAGGACGGGCGATGGCATCGATATCGCCATTACATTGAGAAGATTCGATGACATCAGCGCCCCAGATGTCGACTCCTAAAATTGATAGGGGTAATCTTATTGCGCCATTTTCTGCTTTTTCCATCTGATTAAAGGGGATGCGCTTACCACGAAGTAATCCATTAATATCCCCCGCTGCCACATACACATATTCGGTGTTGTTTGCAGATTCGACCATTCCATTGGTTGTCGTCATGTCTATTATCCCTATTGATGTTGATTTTTACTCTGATTATGGTTGCGCCGTTTATGGTCGTTGTCATTCATAATTGACAAGTCATGATTATGAATAACGTTAAGTAAGACAGTGTTTCTAAATAAAACAGCACTTATAAATGCTGTGGCTGATACCACGTTTTTCATTTCTCTAAGTATTTTTCTAATGATGTTTCACGATATTTTTACTGCAAAATTAATCACTTAGCATTTTTTTATCAGTGATGACATGAAGGTTGTAAGCACTGTTATTAACCTTTTGTCTTACTGACGTCCTTCAATATATGACTGAAATTTATAGTTGTCAATTGATATTTAAAATTATTAAAAAGTAATTAATTATATCCATTATAGTTTTTATTAACTAAAAATGAAGTTTATAGTTTACATTATCCAAAAGACTGTGTTAGATTTTAATAAATAAATTATCGCCATACTTGAGCTTTAAAGCCCGTATATCACATTCAAGGAAGAGTGAAATGCCAACTTATCGACCTATTATTGCCATCGTCTCCTGCCATAAAATGGTTGACGGTCAACCCGCCCAAGCGGTATATCAAAAATATATCGATGCCGTCCACTTTTATGGTGGTAATCCTATCTTGCTGCCTAATACCGCCGCAGAAAGTGATAATTTCGACGCTTTGATTGCCATTGCTGAAGGTATTCTATTAACAGGCAGTTATAGCAACGTTGCGCCTGCACGTTATGGCGCTTCACATATTGAAGAAAAACAGGATTTAGGTCGTGATGAGTTAAGCTTTAAGCTGCTTGCTCATGCAGAAAAAGCCGGTACGCCTTTATTGGCAGTGTGCCGAGGCTTGCAAGAGATGAATGTCTATTTTGATGGCAGCTTGCATCCAGACTGGCGCGAAGTAGAAGGGTTTTATGAGCCGCATTTAGAAGACAATACCCAGCCACTTGAGGTGCAGTATCAGCCGGTGCACGACGTGATTATTCAACCTGAGGGTCGATTGGCAGCGTTTGGTGAAAAATGGCATGTCAATTCGTTGCATAAACAAGCCATCAATGAAGTAGGTAAAGGTTTGTTTGTCGAAGCACGCGCACCGGATGGATTGGTAGAAGCCATCAGCTTAATAAAACATCCATTTATGATTGGTGTACAATGGCATCCTGAGTTAAATTATGCACAAGACGACTTGTCGAAATTTCTATTCAAGGAATTTATCCACTATGCCAGCAAAAAACACGGTTCATAATAGTGCAGAAAACGATATCGAAAAAGATGGCCTTGCGCCCGAAAATGAGATGGCTTCGCCAGAAGACGAGGCTGAAGAAGACGAAGCTGATGACGTTAATAGCGATAAGGAAGACACGTTAGAATCTGATGAGGCGCCGTCCGTGCTCGAGATGGATGGACAGCCAGAAGAAGATATCGGTAAAAAAATCAATCAGCTGCGCCTTGCAAAAGGCTACTCGCAACGCAAGCTGGCAAGAATGGCAGGGGTGACTAATACCTCAATCAGCGCGATTGAGCGTAATAAGGTTAGCCCCGCGGTAAATACGCTAAAGGCAATTTTGTTGGTGCTAGGATCTGATTTAACGACCTTTTTTAGTGATGAGTGGAAAGAGCCTAAAGCACGTGTGGTGGTCACGCCAAAAGATTTGATAGAGCTTAGTGAGCCCAGTAGTAGAGTGTCTCTAAAGCAGGTATATAATTGTAGCACCACCAAAAATCTGGGTTTTTTGATTGAGACTTATCAGCCAAATAGCTCGACGGAAGAAAAAATTGCTCATGAAGGTGAAGAGATTGGTACTGTTATTGAAGGTAAAGTATTGATTCGTATTGAAGAGACAACTTACCTGTTAAATGAAGGTGACAGTTATGTGATTGATACGATTAAACCGCACACTTTTATCAATCCTACTGATGGCATAACTCGTATCGTAAGTGCCCATACACCCACGACTTATTAAGTTAATGTTAGAGCTTAATTAACGTTATTGGGTACTTTGAAAGAGTTTTAGAAATTATTAATTATCATGTAAAGCGCTACTTCTAGAAATAGAAGCAGCGCTTTTTTGTTAAAAATGAGGGCTTGTAAATAAGCTATTCGGTATTATCTTGAGTTGCTTTTGAATCATCGGCTGGTTTTACTGACTCTGTTGCTTTCACCTGTATTTCCTTGGTATCTGTCGCTTTAACATCTGCGGTTTTAGCCTCTAGAACTTTAGTCTCAAGCACTTTAGCATCGGTCGTTTTAGTAGAGTCTTTAAGCAATCTGACTTTGGTATTTTTATTTGCTGGTTCGATTTTTACATAAGGGGATTCAGGAATGGATTTAGACGCCTTGCTAAGGCTGTTTCTAATTCTTTTGACCGCTATTGCATCGGCCTGTGCTGCTGCAAGCGATTCTTCATACAGCTCTTGATATACCGCAAGGGTTTGCTCAATCATCTCACGCATGGTGAATTTGGTGGTCATTTCAGGGCGCGTGACACTTTCTAGCTGATTGCGTACCGCTTTACAAAGTGCTTTAGCATTGTACTTTCTGACCAAGCCCTGCGGATAGAGCGGTTGTAAAATCTCGCTAAACGCCGCTTGATCCCAACCAATCACCGGTGTGCCTAAATGAATCGCTTGTAGGGCATTGATACCGATAGATTCAGGCTCATTAGCAAGCGCCATGACAATGTTAGCAGCTGACAGCCACTCGCGCATGTCGTTACGCTTACTACCGACATAGGTAATACGCTCAGAAAGCCCTAGTGTATTACTGCGTTGGCGAAAGTCTTCATGCGCGACGTCACCCTCGCGGTAATCTTCATCCATAATAATGGCGTGAATATTGGGAAACTGTTCTTGTAGATTGCCCAAAATATCAATCAGCCATTCTTGCCCATACTCATTACCAATGATGGTCGGAAAGACCAGCCATTTTTTATGCTCAAGCTCAGGATATTCAGCAAAAGTGTGCCGCAACCAATAAACAGAAGGGTTATGCCGATACGGATAACGGCGCGTATCGACACCGCGGTAGATACGCTTAATGACTTTGGGTTCTAGATCTTCACGGCGCAGGCCTTTTTTTAGATAATTGGTGACGCTATCGGAGACCGTGATGATGGTATCGACATCAAGCAGCGCTTGCGAGTATTTATTAATCGGATAAAAGCCATACATGGTCGAGACCAGTTTTGGTCGGCGCTTGACGCGAGCACGGCGCAATGCTAAATGTAATATCCATGCAGGTGTGCGGGAATGCACATGAATGACGTCGGGGTCGTATTTTTCAATCAGGCGGCGTAGCGGGGCAACTTGTAGCAGTGACAGCCAAGATTTCTTATTCATATAGAGCTGATGGTAGATATTGCCGTCACGCTTTAGGCGCTTGACCAAGTCGTTTTCTTCATCAGCACTGGAGATGATGATGGAGGTATGCTCATTTTTAACCAAAGCGCGTCCAAGATGAAAAATACCGCGCTCGGATTCATCATGCTTTAAAGACGACAGTAAGCGCATAACTTTCATAATAGCGTCGGTCACCAAATAAGATATCAAGCTGCTATTGTCAGTTAAAAGTGCTGAAAACTCAACCACCAAGATAAAAAGATAAGGTCGGATTTGCCATGCTTTTTTTAGCTAAAAATAATAATTTAACGATATTTAATCTTAGTATCAATCCTAACAAGTTAGCGACGTTTTTGTAAATGTTCAGCATTTGGTAGTACTTGCTTCTCACTGAGGTATTTCCAATAGCGCTGCGGCAGATATTGTTTATGCAAGCGCGGGTTTTTACGCTCCTTGATATTGACGTTGGTAAAGTAACCTTGCCAAAATTTTTGATAGCGCTGCTCGTCCTTACTATGAATGCTGGCAGGATTACGCAGTACTGCATCATCTAAGTCAGTGATGGTTTGTAGGGCAGCAGGGCGCATGGGCGTGCTTTTACTTTTGTCATAATAAATACCATAGCCACGAGCCACATCATAAATTGCCCAATGCTGGTCTTGGTAGCGCTGACGAAAATGCTCGCCAATTAAAGGCAATACATTAAAATCCGGCTCAACCCGAGCAAAGTAAATATCATCAGTAGTATGCTCAAAGCGTACAAAAGCTTCCATGCGGTGTTTTTCTCGACCGACAGACTTAACGGTTTGTACCAAATACAGAACATTCAAGTTACCTAAGTCTTCCATAATAGAGCGACTTGGATAATCAATAGCGTATTTGACCACTTGAAACAATGTACTACCAATACTGTCTTTTTCCGACAAAAACCCCCAAAGTAAATTGCGCATACCTGAGCGACCTAATAAGTTATTAAGCTTTGATAGTACGCGTTCAGCTTTGTCTTCATCAATTGCAACACTGGTCGCTTGTGAGATTAATGAAGGTACATAGCAGTCTTGAGCAATTAACTGTAAGGATTCATCGTCCTGTAACTTATTAGCATAGACATAAAATACCGCACTCAGCCAACCTTCAAAACTGGGCTCATAAAGCACAATACTGGGTGTCAATTGACCCAGCTGATAGTTTTGGTTTCTGGCAAGCTCTAACCGTGATTGCGACATTATGTATCCCAAGACAACTTCATGATTGTAGTTAACTTTATTAATAATTTTACTAAAATAAAGCCAGCTGCCCACTGCGTTGATCTTTAAACTTAGTCTGCGTTTGTGCCAGTACATATTGACGGAAATTATCACGCGTTAAATGGGCAAGATGTTCGTTTTTACCGGTCGTTGCGATAAAGTATTTGGCGCGATTGACTGCTGCTCCCATCTTTTTCAAATGATAAAGTGTCAGTTGATTAAACTTGCGTGCCTTCACTATCTTTTTAGCGGTTTTGGTGCCGATACCCGGAATACGAACAATCATCTCGTAAGTGGCGGTTTGAATATTAACGGGGAAGTGCTCACGATGGCGGATTGCCCACGCCAATTTTGGATCGCAGTCTAAGTCTAGAAATGGCGAATCTGGCTCAACGATTTCATGTGCACCAAAACCATAAAAGCGCATCAGCCAATCGGCTTGATAAAGACGGTTTTCGCGTATCATCGGTACAGGCGTACCGATAGCTGGTAGGCGACTATCGGACAACATCGGCACATAACCAGAGTAGTAAACGCGCTTAAGATCATATTGTTTATAAAAATGGCTTGATAGCTGTATAACCTGCAAATCCGTTTCATTGCTAGCCCCAACAATCATTTGGCTGGTTTGACCTGCTGGTACAAATTTCGGCGCTTTTTTATGGGTCTTACGGCTCTCACGAATGGTGATAATTTCTTCTTTCACCGTTTGCATTGGTGCTTTTAATTGCTCATGAGATTTTTCTGGTGCGAGTAAAGCTAAGCCTGATTTAGTCGGAATCTCGATATTAACGCTTAAGCGGTCAGCATAAAGACCAGCTTCTAACAGCAATTCTTTTGATGCACCGGGAATGGTTTTTAGGTGAATATAGCCGTTAAAACGCTCACGGGTACGTAATATCTTAGCAACTTCGACCAAGCGCTCCATCGTATAATCGCCACTTTTAAAGATACCTGAGCTTAAAAACAGCCCTTCGATATAGTTGCGGCGATAAAACTGCATGGTTAAATCGACGACTTCTTCAACACTAAAAGCCGCGCGTGGGGTGTCATGGCTTTTGCGCGAGGTACAATAAGCACAGTCGTAAATACAATGATTGGTCAGTAGAATTTTGAGTAAACTGACACAGCGACCATCTTCGGTATAGCTGTGGCAAATACCAGTTGCTGAGGCATCGCCAAGACCACCACCTTGATTTTTGCGCGTGCCAGCGGAGGAGGAACAAGAGACATCATACTTAGCAGCATCGGCCAAGATATTAAGCTTGCCTTGCAGTCGTTCATAATTGATGGTTGCCATAAGCGGTAGTTACCAATGCATTAATGAAAGACTATTTTAACAAAATTATTGTTAAGTCATTGTATTAATAGAGAAATATCTAGAATAACACGACAGATAGTGTCGCTAGATGGTAATAATTTATTATCGAAGAGTTACTGCTGTAAGATTACTATCAAAAAGTAATTATCAAAAAGTAACTATCGAAAAGAGCTTTATCGTTTATATTCTTTACAAACACAAAAGTCCTGCATGAGCAGGACTTTTGGAGTAATTATTCAGCAGATATTTTTTATACAAGATAACTATTATTGAACTTTCGCACGTATAACAACCGTTTGCGGTGCATTGGCAGGGAGGTCAACCAAGTTCCATTTTAGTCCAGAATAGTTTTCTGTGATGACTACAGTATTGCCAACTTGTTGGATAGTTTGATAGCTGTCGCCGCCCGTAGTCGCAAGCGTTGGCAGTGGACTGTTTAGTGATACCAATTGAACGCCGTTTGGCAATGAGACCATCGCATTGATATCATTAACAGGCTGCGCGGTGGTATTGGTATAAGTGGTGTAATATTCGATGACGTCGCCAGGTGCGATATGATTGGCAGGTACAGCTACTTCACGACCGTCTTTGTTTTTTAATATCTTCATGACTTTGGTTTGTGCATTGACCACGCCAGGGGTACTAAAGGTTGGTGTCAGTTGCAGAGCGTCTAAAGAAGTAGATACGATTTGCGTCGTTGCAGGTTGGTTAGTCACGACAGTTGTCGTCGGCGCATTGATGACTGGTAATTGGGTAGCTTTCATCACAGGCAAGACTTCTGTCACGCTAGTCGTCGGCACAGCTATAACATCAACCCTGCTGGTTTGATTGGTCATCTGGTTGGTCACAGGTACGCTGGTAACCGTGGCGGCGCCTTGGGTGACGACTGTATTGCTAGCACCATTACTGGCGACTTGGCGAACCGTATAGCGCGGCACATTGGTCACTTGTGTCACCGCAAACGGCATGCCATCTTGCATGGTGATGCTATTAGGCGTTGCGGTGATGACCGCCGTTTTACCGTCAGAATACTGCTCAACCACCGTCGTGCTACCAACAGACGAGCTAACAGCAATCTCAGGCGCGGCATGTGCGGCAGATAGCGTCAGTAAAGTTCCTGCTAAAACCGTTGAAATGGCAGTAGTCATGGCGCTTTTTTTAACGAGGCTTTGCTGAATAAGCGCTTTCTTATTTATAGTCTGTAACGCTGGCGTATTGATAGGCATGGTCATAAGAGATTCCTTTAAAATAACAGTAAATAAAGCCGCTAATGTAGTAGCAAAAAACTAAATTCATAAAATAAGGCTTAGAAAATAAGACTTAAAAAAATAAACCTAAGATAAGAAAAACCCCCGTCAAATGAGCATGTAAACCATGTCAAATAACGAGGGTAAAGGTACTAATGATAGCCAACGTTCGCTATCTCTCCATCATTATTTTAGTCATTTGCTAAGCACTCATCATTAAGTACTTATAATTAAGCACTCATCATGACGCACGTATGCTTAAACGCAGTGCTCAGCATCTATACTCGAGCAATTATGCGCTAAAACAAACTGACTAGAAAAGCAGCGTTGTGTAACTGCTGCTCTATGAATAATGAGGTTATGTACCATTTTCTGCGTTCATTAGCTATTCAAACGGCAGGCTTATCTAAAATAAAAAGCAATTATCAAAAGCTTTCTATTTATAAAATCATCAAAAAACCAAGCAAAATATTTGTAAAGTAGGTTAAATTAATCGTAAATCACTTTCATAATTTCGTATTCAACCACACCTTTTGGCGTTTCAATACGCGCTTCGTCGCCTTCAGATTTACCAATCAGACCACGTGCGATAGGCGAGTTGACTGAGATTTTACCGGCTTTAAAGTCAGCTTCGTCATCACCAACGATTTTGTATTGTTTTTCTTCTTCAGTATCCATATTTTCAATAACGACGCTCACACCGAATATAACACGGCCATCTTTTGGTAATGTCGTAGGATCGATAACTTGCGCGCCGCCAAGTTTGGCTTCGATATCACGGATACGTGCTTCACAGAAACCTTGTTGTTCGCGAGCTGCATGATATTCAGCATTTTCTTTTAAATCGCCGTGTTCGCGAGCTTCAGCGATAGAAGCGGTGATGCGTGGACGGTCGACACTTTTTAACTGTTTTAATTCGGCTTCTAGAGCCGCATGTCCTTGCGGAGTCATGGGATAACGTTGCATGTTTTTTCCTTAAACCAATAACACCACACCATCTCCTAATGAATAGTGAGATGGTGTCAGTGTTGTTGCAATGAGTATGTGAAGATATAAAAAGAATGAGGTTTAGACTGCGTCACAAGTAAATGCGCGTTTATCTATGAGCATATATACACTGATAGATGATACACATTAACCTTACGTAATAAAAAGCATAGTCGCAGTTTAGCCACTATGCTTTTTAGGTCTGTCTTTTTAAAACTTTGTTTTTTTAAAGCAGTACGTTGTTTAAGCACTGCTGTCATATAAAAATCAATAACAAGTTTTGCATCAGCTATTCAACAAGCACTGCAATTATGCTTAATCTACTGAAATTATGCTGCTAAGTCAATAGAGCTATGCGATAGTCTTTGCTTGTTCGTGCAAATCTTGTAGCTTATATACATCAAACGGTAAATCGATGGCATAAGATTTACAGACTGCATCTGCCGCGCCTAATGTGGTGACGTAAAATACTTTACCTTGTAGGGCGCTACGGCGGATAGAGAATGAGTCCTCTTGGGCCTGTTTGCCTTCCGTGGTATTAATAATAAGGTCGATTTTACCATTTTTCAAGGCATCGACGATATGTGGGCGCCCTTCGGTGACTTTATTGATTTGCTTACACTCAATACCGTTGTCGCTCAGTACTTTTTGAGTACCAGTGGTGGCGACGATTTTAAAGCCAAAATCGATCAGCTGACGGGCGATAGGGGCAACTTGTTCTTTGTCGCTATCACGGACAGAGATAAAGACGGTTTTAGTTTCACCTTCAGTCGGTAGACCTGGAAGACGCTCATTACTACCGATGACCGCTTTGTAGAATGCTTCGCCAAAGGTTTTACCCACACCCATAACTTCACCGGTCGATTTCATCTCAGGGCTTAAGATTGGGTCAACACCAGGGAATTTAGCAAACGGGAATACCGCTTCTTTGACCGCGAAAAATGCAGGAACAATTTCAGTGGTAAAGCCTTGGTCTTTCAATGAAGTGCCAGCCATACAGCGAGCTGCGATTTGCGCTAATGACGTACCGATACATTTAGAAACGAAAGGTACGGTACGCGCCGCACGTGGATTCACTTCTAAGATATAAACGGTTTCACCTTTTACCGCAAACTGGACGTTCATCAAACCGATTACACCAAGCTCTTTTGCCATTGCTACCGTTTGCGCGCGCATGACGTCACACAATTCATCAGACAATGAGTAAGGTGGCAATGAACAGGCTGAGTCACCAGAGTGGACGCCAGCTTGTTCGATATGCTGCATGATACCGCCAATGACGACGTCAGTACCGTCACTAACACAGTCAACGTCGACTTCGATGGCATCATCTAAGAAGCGGTCTAATAGTACCGGTGCTTCGTTTGATGCTTGTACCGCAGTACGCAAGTAATGTCTTAGCTCGTCTTCGTTATAAACAATTTCCATCGCGCGACCACCAAGTACATAAGATGGGCGTACAACTAGCGGATAGCCAACGTCTTTTGCCTTAACCAAACCATCTTCTAAGCTCGTTGCTAAAGCATTGGTTGGTTGAATAAGGTTCAATTGCTGAATCATATGTTGGAAACGTTCGCGGTCTTCAGCGCGATCAATCGCATCAGGACTGGTACCAATGATTTTGACACCAGCGGCTTCAAGGGCACGGGCTAGTTTCAATGGCGTTTGACCACCGAACTGTACAATCACGCCATCAGGATTTTCGATACGCACAATCTCTAACACATCTTCAAGCGTGATTGGCTCAAAGTAGAGGCGGTCAGAGGTATCATAATCGGTCGAAACCGTTTCAGGGTTACAGTTGACCATGATGGTCTCGTAGCCATCTTCGCGCATGGCAAGTGCGGCGTGGACACAGCAATAGTCAAACTCGATACCTTGACCGATACGGTTAGGACCGCCACCGATCACCATGATTTTCTTGTTATTCGTTGGGTTGGCTTCACATTCGCTATCGTACGTTGAGTACATATAAGCAGTACTGGTGGCAAATTCTGCGGCACAGGTATCGACGCGCTTATATACTGGATAAACGTTTAAATCCCAACGCTTAGTACGTAGCTGCTTTTGTGAGACGCCAAGCAGTTTCGCCAAACGCAAATCTGATAAGCCTTTACGTTTAAAGCTACGTAAGTTCTTTTCAGTTAAACCACCAAAACCTAAGGCTTTAACTTGCGCTTCGGTTTTGACGATATCTTCAATTTGTACCAAAAACCATGGGTCGATTTTGGTTAAGTTAAAGACTTCATCGACACTCATGCCAATACGGAAAGCATCAGCAATATAATAAATACGTTCAGGCGTTGGAATGGTTAAGCGATTATTAATCTCGCTACGGGCTTTTTCAATGCTTACTTTTGCTAAGTCAATTTGCTCATCAAAACCATCATTGCCAGTTTCCATACCGCGTAATGCTTTTTGCATCGACTCTTGGAAGTTACGACCGATTGCCATGACTTCACCAACCGACTTCATCTGCGTTGATAGAACACTGTCGGCTTGTGGGAATTTCTCAAAGTTAAAACGAGGGATTTTGGTGACGACATAATCAAGTGCAGGCTCAAAGCTGGCTGGTGTTTTACCACCCGTGATGTCATTTTGCAATTCGTCTAGCGTGTAACCAATTGCTAGTTTTGCAGCGATTTTGGCAATCGGGAAGCCAGTGGCTTTTGATGCCAATGCTGATGAGCGTGATACGCGTGGGTTCATCTCGATGACAACCATGCGACCAGTATCAGGGTTGATACCGAACTGCACGTTTGAGCCGCCCGTTTCCACACCAATCTCACGCAGTACTGCCAATGAAGCATTACGCATGATTTGATATTCTTTATCGGTCAGCGTTTGTGCTGGTGCAACGGTGATTGAGTCGCCCGTATGCACGCCCATTGGGTCAAAGTTTTCGATGGCACAGATGATAATGCAGTTGTCGTTTTTGTCACGAACCACTTCCATCTCATACTCTTTCCAACCGATTAACGATTCATCGATCAGTAATTGATGGTTTGGCGACAAGTCAAAACCGCGCTCACAAATTTCGATAAATTCATCACGGTTATATGCGATACCGCCGCCCGAGCCGCCCATGGTAAATGATGGACGAATGATACATGGATAGCCCATTTTTTCTTGGGTCGCGAAGGCTTCTTCCATGGTTTCAGCAGTTTCAGCGCGTGGACATTCAAGACCGATACGCTTCATCGCTTTATCAAATAAGTTGCGGTCTTCTGCCATTTCGATGGAATCTTTGGTCGCGCCAATCAGCTCGCAATTGTATTTGGTTAATACGCCATGCTTGTCTAGTTCTAAGGCACAGTTTAGCGCCGTCTGTCCGCCCATCGTTGGCAAGATAGCGTCAGGACGTTCTTTAGCAATAATTTGCTCAACCGTTTGCCATGTAATTGGCTCGATATAAGTGGCATCAGCCATAGCAGGGTCAGTCATGATGGTCGCAGGGTTTGAGTTGACCAATATGACGCGGTAGCCTTCTTCTTTTAGCGCTTTACACGCCTGCGCGCCTGAATAGTCAAACTCACACGCTTGACCGATGACGATAGGACCTGCGCCTATGATAAGAATACTTTTTATGTCGGTACGTTTTGGCATAGTTAAGGCTACCTTCGTTTGGGTGATATTTTGATTAATCTGTATTTTTAATAACGCTTATCGTGTTTGGTCGGGAGTAGCTTGAAACACTGTCTGTGCTTCAAGCTTTATACTTTTTATTTATATTTTGCTTGCTGTTAATTATTGATAACTTATGCTTTCGCCTTTTCCATCATATCTGCAAACTTATCAAATAGTGGTGCAGCATCATGCGGGCCAGGGCTGGCTTCTGGGTGACCTTGGAAGCTAAAGACTGGCTTATTGGTCAGCTCAATCCCTTGGTTGGTACCGTCAAATAATGAGCGATGGGTCGATTTAACGTTGGCAGGCAGGGTGTCTTCATCAACCGCGAAACCATGGTTTTGACTGGTAATCATAACGGTACCCGTAGCCAAATCTTGTACGGGATGGTTAGCACCATGATGACCGGTTTTCATTTTGATGGTATTTGCACCGCTGGCAAGACCAATCAGCTGATGACCTAGGCAGATGCCAAAAGTTGGAATATCCGTTTCTTCAATGATATGACGTACCGCGTCGATAGCATAGTCACAAGCCGCAGGGTCGCCAGGGCCATTTGATAAGAAGATACCGTCTGGATTCATTGCTAACACATCTGCGATAGGTGTTTGCGCTGGTACGACAGTAACATGGCAGCCGCGGTCAACAAGCATACGTAGGATATTGGTTTTGCTACCGAAGTCATAGGCGACCACGTTATATTTCGCTTCGACATGCGTACCCAAATGCTTAAAGAAGCCGCCTGTACCGCTATCATGGCTACCCGGTACATCGCGGTTAAGTAGGGTGTCTGATAAATCCCAGCTACCAGCTGTCCATTCAAACGTTGTCGGTGTACAGCATTCTTTTGCCAAGTCCATCCCTTCGATACCAGCAAATTCTTGCGCCAATTTAATTGCTTGCTGTTCGTCTTCGCTGCTAATCGTTGCGCCGTTAGAAGCGGTCATGATACAGCCGTTTTGAGCACCTTTATCACGTAGTAGGCGGGTCAACTGGCGCGTATCAATATCAGCAATAGCAACGGTATTATGGCTCTGTAGATAATCACTCAGTGACTCTGAGTTGCGAAAGTTTGAGGTAACCATGGTCGCATCACGAATGATAAGGCCTTCAGCCCAAACTTGATGTCCATTACCAGACTCGACATCTTCAGAATTGGTACCAGTATTCCCAATGTGCGGATAGGTAAGCGTGACCAGTTGACGTGCGTAACTTGGGTCAGTTAGGATTTCTTGGTACCCTGTCATGGCCGTATTAAATACCACCTCACCGACACGATGACCGAGACTACCGATGCTCAAACCGCGAAAAATCGTACCGTCTGCTAGTGCCAAAATTGCTTGTATTTCTGCCGATGAATTCAAGGGTTGCCTCCGCTGTTATTAGTGAGTGCCATGATGTGTTATGGTTAAAATCTTTCTCTAAAGTGCATTTTAATCTCTACCTAACGGCTGTTAAATAATGATAAAAAAGTGTTAAAGCCAAATTTTTTCCACAAAAAAGCGAGAAGACATCATAGATGAAAAGGTACAGGATTCACTAGGTGGTGAATAAGTAACTTACATCATGTCCGCTCGCTTTGGCACAGATTTTGCGCATTATACTAGAGTTTTGCGTTAAGGGCTAGCACCTTCTTAAGGTGAGGAAGGCGGATAAAATGGACGTAATGTTAAAACTGTTCTTATTTAATCGAAAACTTAGGCAATGACAAAAGCGCTTTTATTTTAAACTGGTTGTATAGTTGATGCCAAATAAAATAGATACGCTATTTTATGACGCGAGACAGAGATGTTTTTTCTAGCTTGCTGTGCCTACGCCGACAGAGGCTGCAAAAAGTTCATCCCAGTCCCGCTGTATCGTTTTTACATCGAACTGACTATATCTGCAATCAATCTAAAGCCTTAAAAATTATAATGAACCGATAAGCCGTAATAGTCGGGTGACAAATTGGTGGCGATATGCAATTGGTCATCATAGTAGCTTTTGGTTAGATACATACTGCTGGCAACCCCTAAGGCTGCCCCTACTAATACGTCAGTCACATCATGCTCATCGGCTTCAACACGGCTATAAGCCACGAAACCTGCGCCAATATAAGCAGGAACGCTATATTCTAGGCCATAACGTTTATGAATAAAGCTTGCGCCTTGAAACGCCATTGAGGTATGACCAGAGGGGAAGGAGGCCTCATCACGGCCATTGGGTCGCTCTTTATCTATCACTGACTTTAATACGTGAGTTGCAGCAACGTTGGTCGCAAATGAATAGTAAAATTGCTGACGACCCTCTTTATCATCCATATAATAAGTGCTACCGTAAGCAGCTGCCGGTATCGCAAAGGCCAGCACATCGCCTAGCTTAGTAGTACTAGAGCTACCATCTGCATGGGCAGGGATGGCAACCATCAAGCTGGTCGATAATAAAATGATAGGGAAGTATTGTTTGCTGATCATCACTGCGATCCTAAAGAGGGTTGGTGAGCATTGATTGTCCGTATAAAATCTTATTGTTATTTTATAGGGATAAATGGCATACGGCTTTACTCTAAATTATAAGTGCTCTATTAATTAGCGGCTCTGTTTATCGGCAGCATTATACTATAAAGTTTTTGTCATTCTTTACAACTATCACGCTTTAGGTCATATTTATTTATGACATGATTTTAACCCTATTATTTTTTACGACACAATTTTCACTATGCATAAACTTGTATAAAAATAACGACTAAGGATGGATTATGATTTATCAATATTTAGACAAAGCGCCAGAATTTGCTAGCCCATTTAATGGTTGGGTAGCGGACACTGCTCGCGTGATAGGCGATGTGTATTTGGGTCATAAAGCCAACGTATGGTTTGGGGCGGTGATTCGCGGTGACAACGAACGCATTCATATCGGTGATTATAGTAATGTACAAGAAAACAGTGTCATTCATACAGATGCAGGCATTGAGGTAAAAATTGGTAATTATGTCACTATTGGACATTTAGCGATGCTGCATGGCTGCGAAGTTGGTGATAACAGCTTGATTGGTATTGGCGCAGTGGTGCTAAATAATGCCAAAATCGGCAAAAACTGTATCATTGGTGCCAAAGCCTTAGTCACTGAAGGCAAAGAGATTCCTGATAATTCGCTAGTGATGGGCGCTCCTGCAAAAGTGGTCAAAACTTTAACCGATCAGCAGGCGGCAATGTTAAAACTGTCGGCAATGCACTATGCAGAACGTTGTCAGAATTTTAAAACTGGCTTAAGAGAAATAGCCATGCCAGATTAATTGCTATAGATGTTAGAACAAAAGAAGTCAGAACAAATTTATAAAAAAAGAAGGTGGTTTTATAATAGTAACCAATCCTCTTTTAGATGTTAAATTATCGCTGTTTTATATTGTTGTGATGCTTTTTAAGCAAACAGTGGTTATGCCATTAGCATCATGATAAGCCAAATGATGGCAAAGATGATAATGCCAATAATCAGGCCGCGAAAGATATCATGGCGAATAGAGTAGTCACTAAGGTAATGATTATTACCCGTGTCGTCGATATTTAAGGCGTTGACGCTCTCAGCACCGGCGCTTTTACCAACGATAAAACCCGTCAACGCACCCAAAGCTAGCATAAATGGCGTAAATAGCCAGAATATCTCGCCATTGCCCATACCAGCGATTGAGCGAATAACAACAATCGCAAGGTCGATAAGTAAGCCGCCAAAGCCATACATCAAGCCATTTAACAGTGCATAAAACAGACGCTCTAAAGGCGATTGGTAGCTTTTGCCTAATTGCCGTCGTCTGATTTCTCTGATTGAGCGGGCAGGACGTCGCGGTCGATTAGACAAAACGGTTTTATCATCAGGCGCTTTCATAAATTTCTCTATTGTTATTATCAAGCAGGCTAAAGATAAGCTAATGAGATATTAAAGTAAACAAGTTAGCATAAATTTGTTTGGTAAACAGTAGTCTTATAGGAAGTGATGCAGCACGTTTTATATCCGATATTCTTTCTAAAATATTTTACATTCAAAAAATTATTCTTTTAATAAATAAAAAATAAGGTTCCACTATGCAGGCAACACAAGCAGGACAGGCGCCAAAAGAATTGGCACTCTTTGATTTAGATCATACTTTGCTCGACGTCGATAGCGATTATCTCTGGGGTGAGTATATCGTTAAGCATAATCTCGTTGACGAAGCCGAATACCGCACCGCCAATCAAAAGTTTTATCAAGATTATATCGAAGGTACGCTTGATGCGACCGAATACAATGAATTTGTCGCGCAGTTTTTAAGTAGCTTACCTATGGACAGGTTAAATGAGCTGCGCGAAGATTATATTAAAACTGAAATCGAGCCACATATTCGCCCAAAAGCCATGGAGGTGCTCTGTCATCATGTCGAAAAAGGTCATGAGGTAGTCATTATTTCTGCGACCAACAACTTTGTGGTATCAGCTATTGCTAAGCGTTTTGGTATTGAAGATGGCAATGTATTATCGACACCGCTTGAGATAAAAAACGAGCGTTATACTGGTAAATTAACGGATAAACCTAACTTTAAAGAAGGTAAAATTTATCATCTTAATAAGTGGTTGGATAAACGACAATCAGTAGGTACTACCTTTGATAAAACCTATGCCTATTCAGACTCCAAAAATGACATTCCATTGCTTGAATGGGCGGATGTGGCTATCTGCGTGTCACCCGATGATGCGTTACATGCGCATGCGCTGGCTCATCGCTGGGCAGTAGAAGATTGGTCGATTTAGGTGGTCTATAACTATTTAATATAAAGGCAGTACTAATTAGCCAACTATTTAGCGTCAATCTCATTTAAAATAGCGCCATATCAGCGAGATATTTATTTAAAAAGACAGGAAACCTTATGGAAATCAATCCGTATCAAGAACGTATCAAAGACTTATCCGAGCGTGGACAGGACCTTCGGAGGTATCTTTGACTTCGATGGTAAGCAAGAACGCTTAGAGGAAGTCAATTTAGAGTTGGAAAATCCTGAGTTATGGAATGATCCAGAGCGCGCGACCAAGATTAATAAAGAAAAAAGCCAGCTTGATGGCGTCATTGATGTGGTGGTTTCGCTTGAAACGACTTTAGAAGATGCGGCTGCTATGCTTGATCTGGCGGTAGAAGCAGAAGACGAATCCTTGCTTGCTGATGTCCAAGCAGAGCTCGATAATGCAGAGAAACGCGTTGCTGATTTAGAGTTTCGTCGTATGTTTAGTGGCGAGATGGATCCAAATAATTGCTACTTGGATATCCAGTCGGGTAGTGGCGGCACGGAAGCGCAAGATTGGGCTGAAATGCTGCTGCGGATGTATACGCGCTGGGCAGAGTCTCATGGTTTTAAAGTTGACGTCATTGAAGTATCGTCAGGTAGCGTCGCTGGTATTAAATCAGCAACCATTGAGATTAAAGGTGATTATGCGTTTGGTTGGTTACGTACCGAAATTGGTGTGCATCGCTTAGTACGTAAGTCACCTTTTGATAGCAATAACGGTCGTCATACCTCATTCGCCGCCGTTTTTGTCTCGCCTGAAATTGATGATAATATCGAGATTGATATCAATCCAGCGGATTTGCGTATTGATACTTATCGCTCATCTGGTGCAGGTGGTCAGCACGTCAATACCACCGATTCTGCCGTACGTATCACCCACGAGCCAAGTGGCGTTGTGGTCACTTGTCAAAACGAGCGTAGCCAACATGGTAATAAGGCCACAGCGATGAAGTTGTTACGCGCCAAGCTTTATGAGCTTGAGATGCAAAAACGCATGGAGTCGCAACAAGCAGTTGAAGATGGTAAATCTGATGTCGGTTGGGGCAGCCAAATTCGCTCTTACGTACTCGATGACTCGCGTATCAAAGACTTGCGCACTGGCGTTGAAACCTTTAATACTGGCGCGGTGCTAGACGGCGACCTCGATCAATTTATCGAAGCAAGCCTAAAAGCGGGATTGTAAATTTAGACGATAAAGACTATCGACAGCTATCCGTAAAAGTGCGACAGATAGCATTTTGAAATGCGATTTAATAAAGATAAACGAGCGACTTTGAGAGTTTACGAACAACGGAGTCGAGTGTTATTTATTAAATCGCCATACTGTTATAGATAGGCTATTGCTCATATTTAATCACTAATCAAATTTTAAACCAAACAAATTAAGGAAAATTATGCCAAGCGTTAATAACTATTTTGATGATAAAGTTACCTCTATTGCTTTTCAAACAGCGACTAAGCCTGCTACCGTTGGGGTAATGGAGATTGGTGAATATGAATTTGGTACCAGCGAATTTGAAACCATGAGTGTGGTAAGTGGTGCATTGACAGTGAAGCTACCAGAAAGCAATGAGTGGCAAACCTTTAATGCGGGTGAGCAATTTACCGTTGAGGCCAATCAGAAGTTTCAAGTAAAGGTAGCCGTTGAAACCGCTTATTTATGTGTGTATGGTAAATAATCGTTTTTAGATTAGTAGTATAAGAATTAACGCCAAGTGTTTAACGCTTGGCGTTTTTTTGTGCGTCTTATTTTGCATAAATTTAAAAAATAGTAGACTGGCAACATAGAACCAATATAGAGACAATCAAAGTCATAAGTTTTTACGATATTGCACCATATCAGTTTGGGTAGCAATTGCATCGTAGAGTTTGCGCGCGGTGGTATTTCCTTCTTGAGTTGTCCAATAAACACGATTGCAGTTTTGTTGGCGGGCAAACTCATAGACATACTCAATCAATGCTCGTCCTACACCGTGCCCTCGCACAGATTCAGCCACGTATAAATCCTCTAAGTAACAACACTCTGTCGTATTCCAAGTATTAGGATGTATTACCACATGCGTGATACCTACCAACGTGTCGTTTTGCCAAGCACCAAAGCCATAAATCGGCACATTGCTATCAAGCAGTTTGCGCCATGTTGTGTTAGTCGTACTCAGTGGCAAACTGGTCTCATAAAATGCTAGATAGCGCTGCCACAAATTTAACCAAGAGTCGTAATTAGCTTTAGATAATGGGGTTATTTTTATAGAGGTATTTTTCATTATATTTTATTTAACTTAAGTTATGGTTGTTATCGAATTATGGCTCAAAAGCTGAATATTTAGAACCTTTTAAAAAGTGTTTCTTACATATCGATTACACTTTGCTCGTGGCAAATAAACAGCAAAGACAATCGCAATTGATTATGCTAAAACGACTATTTTATCAATCGAGTATGTGTTATGGCGAAGCTAGAGCAACAGACAGATACGCAAGATGTGCGCCATGATTATGAGCATTTGGCTGGCTTGGCCAACTTACGCTACGTTAGCGACGATGAGCCTGGGTTTACGCGCAGGCGTTGGGGTCGCGGCTTTACTTATCGAGACGCTACTGGCAAAACGGTCAAAGATAAAGCCTTGCGCCAGCGTTTTGATGCGTTGGTGATACCGCCGATGTGGTCAGAGGTTTGGATATGCCAAGATGAAAAAGGGCATCTGCAATCAACGGGGCGTGATGACAAAGCTCGTAAACAGTACTTGTATCATCCCGAGTGGGATCGCGTACGTGATCAAGCCAAGTTCGATGCCATGATAGGTTTTGCGGAGGCATTGCCAAACCTACGTGCGCAAGTCGAAAGAGACTTAGAAGCCACGCTGCTATCACGTGCTAATGTACTAGCAGCAGTGGTCAAGTTGCTTGAGACGACTTTAATCCGTATCGGTAATAGCCGCTATGCGAAGATGAATAAAAGCTATGGCCTGAGTACCTTACGCAGCAAGCACGTAAGCGAAACAGACAATGGGCTGGCATTTGATTTTGTCGGGAAAAGTGCCAAAGAGCATCATATTGAATTACAAGACGAGCGTTTAATTGATATTGTGCAGGCATGTAGTGAGTTGCCTGGTTATCAGGTTTTCAAATATTTGGATGACAATGGCGACAAGCAAATTGTCGATAGTAGCGATATCAATGACTATCTACGCACACATACTTGCGGTCATGACTGTGAGAGCAAGAGGTATAGCGGCAATTTATATAGCGCAAAGGACTTTCGCACTTGGATGGCAAGTGTTCTTGCAGCCAGTCATTTATACGATGAGCTGCAAACAGTCATTTATACGATGAGCTGCAAACCTCCAAAGGTCAAATAGTACTAATCAGTGAACCGAATAGCGATGAGCGTCAACAGCTGGTGACTGCTATGGTCAAAGCGGTGGCGGAGGAATTGGGCAATACACCTGCTGTCTGTCGAGCATCTTATATCAATCCTATTATTATCGAGCGTTTTCTAGCAGGACAATTTTTTGAACCTTATAAACAAGCGTGTCGCGGACGTACCAAGCAATATCAAAGCTGTGAAGAGAAAGCATTACTGGGATTTTTAAATGCAATACAATAAGTTTATCTTCCATAAGAAAAATATATTAAAATTAAAAATGATACGTTATGTATTGAAATAAATATAAAAATGCGTTACTAATAGAGTATATGAATTTTAATAAGTGCAAACAATAAGAGAAAACAGTGTATAGGATATGACTGTTTTACTCCTGATAAATCGCTGATATCGTCAGTGACCCTCGATTGCTAAAGGATTAGCTTATGAACACCTCATCTACAGAAGTCGCAATAAATACCCTCAATACAATAACAAGCTATAACGACTACTATCATAATTTTGATATGAATGCGCTATTAACAGAGATATTTGGTGAAAATTTAGATGACCGTCTAAATGCCTATATGGCGTGTTGTGGTCGTCATGTGCGTGATGGTCGCGGCGATAATATTGCACTGGTGCATGAAGATACAGCGGGTAATGTGACGCGTATGAGCTTTGTTGAATTGGACAAGGCAAGTGCACAGGTTGCCAATTTATTACTGTCTTATGGCGTGCAAGCGGGCGACCAAGTAGCAACGATGCTACCGCGTACCCCTGAACTACTCACTATTGTATTAGCCACTTGGCGGATTGGCGCGGTCTATCAACCGCTGTTTACTGCCTTTGGTTATGATTCGATTAAGTATCGAATGGATAAAGCTAATACCAAGGTCGTTTTTACCAATCAAGAAAATCGTGGCAAGTTTAACGACTTGGCTAAGCAAACCAAAATGGTGTTGGTTGGTAGTAAGGTAGATGCGCAAAGCTGGGGTGATGATAACTATGCACAAATGATGGCGACGCAGCCGCAAACGCTAGAGCCAGTATTGCTGGATACCGATGCGCCATTTTTGCAAATGTTTACCTCGGGTACGGTAGGCAAATCAAAAGGCGTTAGCGTACCATTAAGCGCTCTGTCAGCTTTTTATCTGTATATGCGTTATGCGATTGACTTACGCAAAGATGACAACTACTGGAATATGGCCGATCCCGGTTGGGCGTATGGATTATATTACGCGATTACGGGTCCCTTACTGATGGGCGTCACCACCTATTTTAATGAATTGGGCTTTGATGCTGCCAATACCCGCGACTTTATGGTCCGTCATAAGATTACCAATTTGGCTTCTTCACCAACGGCATTTCGTATGATGAAATCAAGCGGTGTGTTTGAAAGTGCTCACGACGACGCCAATGCCAAGCTATCGTTACGCTGTGCGAATTCAGCAGGCGAAACCTTAAATACCGAAGTCGTCAACTGGGTTGAAACCTACTTAAATTGTAAAGTCTGCGATCAGTACGGGCAGACCGAAACGGGTATGACTTGCTGCGAACATCATGCATTAGCACATGAATGCCCAGTTGGCTCGATGGGTATGGCTTTACCCGGCCACACATTGGTCGTGCTAGATGATGACATGCAAGTCTTGCCTGATGGCGAACAAGGGCAGCTTGCCGTAGTGGTTAGCCAATCGCCCGCGTTTTATTTCCGCGGTTATAGTTGGAATGAAAAAGATGCGTTCACTGATGATTATTATTTGACCGGCGATGTGGTCGAGCGTCATAGCGATGGCAGTTATTGGTTTTCTGGACGTGATGATGACATTATCATTACGGCAGGCTACCGCGTAGGGCCTACGGATGTAGAAAACGCCGTGCTCGAACATGAAGCAGTCGCAGAATCTGCAGCAGTTGGGGTGCCAGATGAAGTGCGCGGTCATACGATTAAGTCTTATGTGGTGCTAAAAGACGGTATTGAAGGGACAGACGAGATTGCCAAGGAGATTCAGGACTTGGTGCGCAGACGTCTATCGACGCATGCTTATCCACGTGAAGTTGAATTTGTCGATGCGTTACCAAAAACGCCAAGCGGTAAAATCCAGCGCTTTTTGCTGCGTAGTTTGTCTGCGGCATAAATGAGTTGAAGCATTCATAGAAGTTGAAGATAATAAAATAGTTAGCTTATAAAGATAGCAGTAAAAATTTCAATAAAAGGAATTGTTATGCAAATAGAAAAACATAGCTTTTTGGTTACGGGCGGTGCGTCAGGTTTGGGTGAGTCAGTGGTTCGCGCTATCGTGAGTCAAGGCGGCAAGGTCGTCATTGCTGATTTGAACGAGTCAACTGGGCATGCTTTGGTTAATGAGCTAGGTGACAACGTACGCTTTGCACGTTGTGATGTGACCAGTGGTGATGAGGTGCAAGCAGCTGTTGAGTTGGCTGAAAAAGAATTCGGCGGTTTGCAAGGTTCTATTAACTGTGCAGGTATCGCTGTCGTACAAAAGCTACTTGATCGTGAAAACAATCCAGCGGATCTTGATGCTTTTAGCCGTGGGGTTAATATTAACCTCGTTGGCTCTTTTAACGTGGCGCGTTTGGTCGCGGCCAGTATTGCTAAGCGTGTGGCTGCTAGCACACCCGCCGAAGTCAATGCTGACAACGGAATTATCATTAATACGGCTTCTATCGCTGCTTTTGATGGGCAAGTAGGGCAAGCAAGTTACGCCTCATCTAAAGCTGGAGTCGTTGGCATGATGTTGCCGCTAGCACGTGAGCTGACCCGTCATGGTATCCGAGTGATGACTATTGCGCCTGGCGTTTTTGCCACGCCGATGATGCAAAGTCTGCCTGAGAAGGCGCGTGAGCAACTAGAGGCTGCAGTACCATATCCTAAACGTTTGGGTACTCCAAATGAGTTCGCCAAACTGGTCACGCACATCATTGATAATGCCTACTTGAATGGTGAAGTCATTCGTTTAGATGGTGCAATTCGTATGGTGTAAGGTGATTTTAAATTTTGACTGCAACGACTTTAAGTTTAATTCATAAAATTTGTATACAAATTGACATAGTCTTTTGCTATCTTATCAAAGATGGTTTTATCAATGAATGCATAAAATTAAGAAGCAAAAGCTATGTCTTTTTTCAATATAGATAGTAAATATTCACATTGGTTATTTATCGTCATAGGTCTTAGCCTCGCTATCATTACCAGTACGAGTGTCATTGCTGCTGAGACTACTTCAGAGAATAAACAAACCATGCCGAAAAGTATGATGATTGATAAAGTCTTTGTCGATAAATCCGCTCGCACCCTGCAGTTGCTTAGTGATAATGAAGTTATTAAATCCTATCATATTGCCTTAGGCGGCAGTCCTATCGGTCATAAGCAGCAACAAGGCGACAAGCGAACGCCGACAGGTTCTTATACACTCGATTATAAAAATGAAAAATCCAAATTCTACCGCTCTATTCACGTAAGCTACCCCAATGCGACAGATAAAGACCGCGCCAAATCTCATGGCGTTAGTCCCGGCGGCGATATCATGATTCATGGGCAGAAAAATGGTTTTGGACATCTGGCAACGGTGAGTCAGCAACGTGACTGGACGGATGGTTGTATCGCAGTGACTAATGATGAGATGGATGAAATCATGGCTGCTGTAGAGATTGGCACACCGATCGAAATTGTAGAATAAATCCTTTGTTAACAGGCTTTTGTTAACAGGCTTTTATTCAGCTCATATTTAACGTAATTCCTACTTTTATAGATATTTCACAAATTCCACTTCCTGCTGTTTTCCGCTATTTTAGTCGTACTCTAAACGACATCTGTCTGTTTTTGCACACACTCAAAACTTCTTATTTTTTCTTTTCTATACTCCCTTGAAATCTCTCATAAATGTGCCTATTAATACTTTATCGTAATATCATTGTTATAAGTAAGGTTTATATTAATAAGGTGATATATTAGCGCTTTGCATTGGCTTCTTAGTTGAAAGGAGCTGACACTCACAAGCCACTAAATACTATTGATAAAAGTTAAATTTATATTGAAATATTACTTAACAAACCCGATATAGATAACAACGAAAAGCTTGCGGCAACTTAATACTTATAAAAAGCCGCAGCTACTATCAGATATAAACTATGATTAATTATAAGAGGAAACAAATATGAGATTCGAGAAATTTACCCAAAAACTGCAATCTGCGATTCAAGAAGCGCAAAGTTTGGCGTTAGGGCGCGACCACACAGGTATTGACCCTGTGCATTTGCTTGCCGTACTGCTGCAAGATGAGTCTAATTTATCTATCTGCCAGCAAGCGGGCGCGTCCATTCCAGCGTTAAAAAATGGCGTGGCAAAAGCACTTGATAATCAAGCGACGATTAGCGAACCAACCGGCGACGTTAATTTAAACCCCAATTCAGTTAAAATCTTAAACTTGGCAGATCGTCAAGCACAAAAAGAAGGCGATGATTTTATCGCCACTGAATGGGTGATGTTGGCGCTCGCTGAACAAGGCGAAACCAAAAAGATATTTGAAAGTGCTGGCGTGACCGCAAGTAATTTAAAAGCCGTGATTGAGCAATTGCGAGGTGATGACACAGTGGACAATCAAAATGCCGAAGATCAGCGTGATGCGCTGAATAAATATACGATTAATTTAACTGAACAGGCGGAACTTGGTAAGCTTGATCCGGTGATTGGTCGTGACGAAGAGATTCGCCGTACCATTCAGGTACTATCGCGCCGTACCAAAAATAATCCAGTGCTTATCGGTGAGCCGGGCGTTGGTAAAACCGCTATTGTTGAAGGCTTAGCACAGAAAATTATCAGTGGTGATGTGCCAGAAGGTCTACGCCATAAAGAAGTATTGTCGTTAGATTTGGGCTCATTGATTGCGGGTGCCAAATTCCGTGGTGAGTTCGAAGAGCGCCTCAAAGCGGTACTCAGCGACTTATCAAAGCAAGAAGGCAATATCATTCTATTTATAGATGAGCTACATACCTTAGTCGGTGCCGGTAAAGCCGATGGTGCGATGGACGCTGGTAATATGTTAAAACCTGCGCTAGCACGTGGTGAGTTACATTGCGTTGGTGCGACGACTTTAGATGAGTATCGCCAGTATATCGAAAAAGATGCCGCGCTTGAGCGTCGTTTCCAAAAGGTGCTGGTCGATGAACCAACAGTTGAGGATACCATTGCAATTTTGCGTGGTCTAAAAGATCGTTATGAGCTGCATCATGGTGTCGTTATTCAAGACAGCGCGATTATAGCGGCAGCGCGCATGAGCCATCGTTATATTACCGACCGCAAACTGCCAGATAAAGCGATTGATCTCATTGATGAAGCCGCCAGTCGCTTGCGGATGGAGATGGACAGTAAACCTGAAGCATTAGGTAAGCTAGATAGTCGCCGTATTCAGTTAAAAATGCAGCGTGAAGTGCTCAAAAATGAAGAGGATGCAGGCGCGCAAGCCGAGCTTAAAATACTAGACAGTCAGATCGAAGAGTTAGAAAAAGAGTATGCGGATCTCAATGAGATTTGGCAGGCTGAAAAAGCGTTAGTTGAAGGGAGCAAACAGCATAAAGAAAACTTGGATAAAGCACGTATTCAGTTAGAGAAAGCCAGTCGAGAAGGCGATTATGCAGAGATGTCTCGATTACAATATGGTGTGATACCTGAGCTCGAAAAACAAATTGCCGAGATTGATTCGGCTGAGCAAAAAGAGCAAGCGGGCGAGCCAATCACTGTAAAATTGCTGCGCAATAAAGTTACAGATCATGAAATCGCTGAGGTCGTGGCGGCTGCGACTGGTATTCCAGTGAATAAAATGATGCAAGGCGAGCGTGACAAGATGATAGCGATGGAAGAAAAGCTCCATGAGCGCGTCATCGGTCAAGATGAAGCGGTCGAGGCGGTCGCCAATGCGGTACGCCGTAGTCGTGCGGGCTTATCGGATCCGAATCGCCCTTCAGGTTCGTTTTTATTCTTAGGACCAACGGGGGTCGGTAAGACTGAGCTGACAAAATCATTGGCGAACTTCCTATTCGATTCTGAAGATGCAATTGTTCGTATCGACATGAGTGAGTATATGGAGAAGCATAACGTCAGTCGTTTGGTAGGTGCGCCTCCAGGGTATGTCGGCTATGAAGAAGGTGGCGCTTTGACTGAAGCTGTACGCCGTAAGCCTTATAGTGTGATTTTGTTTGATGAAGTCGAAAAGGCACATCCTGATGTGTTTAATATCTTGCTACAAGTATTGGACGATGGTCGCTTAACGGACTCGCAAGGTCGCGTCGTAGACTTTAAAAACACGGTTATCATTATGACCAGTAACTTGGGTTCGCATAAAATCCAAGAGATGGTCGGCGAAAGCTATGAGGATATCAAAGCTGAGGTGATGGAGTCGGTTGGACAGCATTTCCGCCCTGAATTCGTTAACCGTATCGACGAAATTGTAGTATTCCACCCGCTCGGTATGTCACAGATGTCTGGTATTGCTGCGATTCAGTTGGATCGCTTGCGTCAGCGCTTGCAGGAGCGTGAACTCGATATCGAACTATCAGCCGATGCGATGAACAAGCTGGTGGCAGTTGGTTACGATCCTGTGTATGGTGCGCGTCCACTAAAACGTGCTATCCAACAAGAGATTGAAAACCCATTGTCCTTGAAACTGCTGGCGGGTGATTTTGTCGCTGGTGATATCATCAAAGTCGATGTCGGTGCTGATGATAAGCTAACGTTTGATAAGCTTAGAATGAGCTAAATCAAGAGTTTGTTACATTAGCTGAGTACACTTAGTTTCACTGTCTAGCTAATGGAAATCTTAAAACTACCTCTTATTTGCCTATTGTTTATACAGGCAAGTAAGGGGTTTTTGCGTTGGGGGCTATAATTATTTTACTTTTGCTGTACTTTGACTGTGGTATAAATAAGCTATATACCAAAAAAAAGACAGTCACATTAAGGGAGATGACATCAGGATGATGACCACTAAGACAAAGAGGCTAATAACATTACCGTTAATCCTAACCACACTGCTGTTTAGTGTCTCTGCTTGCTCAAATCCCTCGGCAGTTAATACCAATAAAGATCTGACAGAATATAAACAAGGACAAGCTGATGCTAATAAATCAGCAGCAAGCACTGAAAAACCTGCCTTTATAACCAAGACGGTTGCTACCTTTAATGAACCTTGGGCAATGACAGCGTTGCCTACCGTTAATAATGAGCCGCCCAAACTGCTGGTAACCCAAAAGACTGGTGAATTACTTATAGTTGATACCGTGACTGGTACTAAGACAGAAATCGCTGGTAGTCCAAAAGTGGCTTACGGTGGACAAGGTGGCCTTGGTGATATTATCCTTGCGCCAGATTTTGCCACGTCTAATACTGTATATATCAGCTACGTTGAAGCAGGTAAAAATACTGATGACAATAAATTTGGGGCAAAAGTAATCAAGGCTACATTGACTGGATTGGATACTGATACGCCAAGCTTGCAAGCCATTACGTCCATTTGGGAGCAATTTCCGAAAGTGAAAGGGCAGGGGCATTATAGCCATCGCTTACTGTTTTCACCTGACGGGCAGTATTTATATATCAGCTCAGGTGACCGCCAAGAAAAAACCCCAGCGCAGGATATGAGCGTTAATTTGGGTAAAATCATCAGATTACATACTGATGGCTCAGTGCCAGCCGATAATCCATTTATGAATACAAATAATGATATCGCTGACCAGTTTTGGACCACTGGTCATCGTAATGTACTTGGCATGGCTTTCGATGAGAAAGGCAGACTTTGGGCGCATGAAATGGGGCCACGCGGCGGTGATGAGTTTAATCTTATTGAAAAAGGTAAGAACTATGGCTGGCCAATCGTCTCGAATGGCCGTAATTATACAGGAACCGATATTCCTGATCACGATACGCGTCCTGATTTTGCAGCGCCTAAAATTACTTGGACGCCCGTCATATCACCTTCTTCCATGAGTATTTATGATGCTGGTAAATACAATGACTTTCCAGCGTGGCAAGGCAACGCGCTGATCAGTGGTTTATCATCAAAAGCGCTCATCGTAGTGAGTTTTGATAAAAATAACGGAGCGGCAGAACGCTATCGCTATGATATGGGCGAACGAATTCGTGGCGTTTTAAACGTCGATGGGCAGGTATGGTTATTAGAAGATGGCACTAAAGGTAGGCTGCTGCGATTATTACCTAACTAGTGACTTATCTGATAGCACGCATCAATCGCTGGCTAAATAATATAACTGAAATAATTGCTTAAAATGTCTAAATCGAGAATTAAAATAGCCAAGCAAATTGTTACCAAAAAAATATCTTTATCGAGTTTATTTTGTAGTTAATTGATAATTAAAGGTTAGTTTGTTAAGGTGACCTTTCTTAAATATAAGGTTTTAGCAAATGAACGAAGTAAAAGTAGGCAAGCTCGGCCCATTTCCAAGGGTAAATAAGCCTGTATTTATCACATCAGGTATCTTAATTGTCGGCTTCATCATTTTTGGCTCGTTATTTACTGAAACTGCAGCAGCGCTTTTTAGCTTCTTACAGGACTTTATTGCCGAAAAATTCCGCTGGTTATTTATCATCTTGTTTAATGTGGCGCTGGTGTTTTGTATTTACCTTGCCGCCAGTCGCTACGGTGATATTCGCTTAGGTAAACAAACAGAGCGACCGCAATATACCTTGTTTTCATGGATTGGGATGTTGTTTTCAGCGGGCATCGGGATTGGATTGGTCTATTGGGGCACAGCGGAACCTTTATATCACTTTATGGCACCGCCCGTTGGTGAGGGACAGACTGTAGAGTCGGCAAAGCAAGCGATGAATCTGTCATTTTTGCATTGGGGGTTGCATGCATGGGCGATTTATACCGTCGTGGCACTGTCGTTAGCCTATTTCCATTTTCGCCGTGGTCTGCCATTATCGATTCGCTCAACCTTGTATCCTATCCTCGGGCAAAAGATTTATGGTAAATGGGGACATACCGTCGATATCTTGGCGGTATTTGGGACGATGTTTGGGGTTGTGACCTCTTTAGGTCTTGGGGTTATGCAGATTAACTCGGGTCTAGAAGGTTTGTTTGGTATTCCTAATACCTTGACCGTACAGTTTATTATCATTGCCTTCGTAACTTCACTGGCTTGTGGCTCGCTGATGCTAGGTCTTGATAAAGGGATTAAGCGCCTCAGTGATATTAATATGGGGCTGACCGGTATTCTACTGGCCTTTATGGTAATTTTGGGTCCGACGTTATTTATCTTTGACAGCTTTATTGAAAACGTTGGCAATTATCTGGCAAACATCGTTACGTTATCGACGTGGAGTGAAGCCTATAGTGGTACTGACTGGCAAAGCGCTTGGACGATATTTTATTGGGCATGGTGGGTCAGCTGGTCACCATTTGTCGGCGTATTTATTGCACGTATCAGCCGCGGTCGTACCATTCGCGAGTTTGTATTTGGCGTGCTGCTTATCCCGATGACGATTTTGTTTTTCTGGTTTACGACTTTCGGCGGCGTTGCGATTCAGATGGAGCTATTAGCCGCTATCAGCCCTGATTTAGTTAGCCCAGGATTGGTAGCCGCGGTGCAAGCCGATACTGGTAGTGCCATTTTTAAATTGGTTGAATACTATCCACTTACTAAACCTATCACCTTATTAATTGTAGTGATGATTGTACTTTGGTTTGTGACGTCATCAGATTCTGCCAGTTTCGTCATTGATATGTTGACCGCTGGTGGCGATACCAACCCACCCAAAATCCAACGTTTATTTTGGGCCATTATGCAGGGCGTGATTGCGGCAATTTTATTAGCGGCCGGTGGTTTAGATGCATTACAAGCGGCGGCTATTGTGGCAGGATTGCCCTTTGCTCTGGTCATATTTGTGATGATGTATGCGCTGCTACGTGGCATGAGTCGCGACCGTCTTATCTTATATCGCAACCAGCAGCGTTACATTACTGACGAGTCAGCCGACCATAATTCGGCCAATGAGTTTGTGGACGAAGAGCTATTGAAAGGTCCGCCTAAAATTGTGAAAGGTGATTAAGAGGCGATATATAGCCGTATGAGAAATACTTTCGTAAATTGAATCATATAGTTAGCTTATATTCATTTTACCTAAATAATATAATAATTGTCATTTAAAATCCTAAGATGCATCGTTATCTTAGGATTTTTTACTTTTGCCCATTAACAGATGACTGACCCGATTTGATAGTTTGTAGATATCTTGTTAAGGTTGGCGTCCTAAAAAATTGAGACGACTGAATGGATCACGTTAAAGTTGGCCGATTGGGCCCTTTTCCACGGGTAAGCAAACCTGTTTTTTTGACCTCAGCGATTTTAATCCTCGCATTTATTATATTCGGTGCCTTTTTTAATGAATTGGCAAGCGAAGTGTTTGGCCAAGCGAAGGCATTTGTATCAATGCGCTTTGGTTGGTTTTTTATCCTGGTGGTCAACTTAACGTTGGTGATGAGTATCTATCTGATATTTAGCCGCTATGGTGATATTAGATTGGGTCATCAAAATGAGACCCCAGAGTACAATATTGTCTCTTGGATTGGCATGCTGTTTTCGGCCGGTATCGGTATTGGCTTGCTCTACTGGGGGACGGCAGAGCCGCTATATCACTTTATGGCACCGCCTTTAGGTGAGCCTGAAAGTATTGCCGCGGCTAAGCAAGCGATGAATATCTCATTCTTGCATTATGGTCTGCATGTCTGGGCAATTTATGGCATGGTGGCGTTATCGTTGGCGTATTTTCATTATCGCCGCGGCTTGCCATTGGCCATTCGCTCAACCTTATATCCATTATTAGGCAAAAAAATCTATGGCCCTATGGGTCATATTGTTGATACGCTGGCAGTATTCGGCACCATGTTTGGTGTGGTCACCACTTTAGGTCTTGGGGTGCTGCAGATTAACTCGGGGCTTGAGAGTTTATTTGGTATTCCAAATAACATCACCGTACAGATTATATTGATTGCTTTTATCACCATGCTGGCAGGATTGTCACTATTGATGGGGCTTGATAAAGGCATTAAGCGTTTAAGTGATATCAATATTTTCTTTACCATTGTGCTATTAAGCTTTGTGATTATCTTGGGTCCAACCCAGTTTATCTTTAACAGCTTTTTTGAGAATATCGGTAACTACCTGCATCAAGTAATTCCACTTGGGCTGTGGACAGAGTCTTATGAAGGTGAAGCAAACTGGCAGTCATCATGGACGGTATTCTACTGGGCATGGTGGATTAGCTGGTCACCATTCGTTGGGGTATTCGTTGCCCGTATTTCTCGTGGTCGTACCATTCGTGAATTTATCTTAGGGGTATTATTAATCCCTATTACTATCTTATTTCTATGGTTCACCGCCTTTGGTGGTTCAGCCGTCCATATGGAATTGATGGCAGCGGTTGACCCAAATATGGTAAGCCCTGGACTGGTGGAGGCGGTAAAAGCCGATACAGGTAGCGCTATCTTTAAGTTGATGGAGTCGTATCCGTTTACAGCAGCGCTAAACGGGCTTATCGTGGTGATGATTGTACTTTGGTTTGTAACCTCATCAGATTCTGCCAGTTTTGTCATTGATATGCTGACCTCAGGCGGTGATACCAATCCACCAAAAATCCAGCGTTTATTCTGGGCAGGTACAGAAGGGGTTATCGCGGCGGTACTATTAGCCGCAGGCGGTTTGGGTGCGTTACAAGCAGCATCTATCGTCTCAGGCTTTCCGTTTGCCGTGGTGATTGTCATTATGATGTATTCATTACTGCGGGGTTTGAGCCGTGATAGATTGATACTTTATCGTAATCAGCAGCGGTTTATTACCGAAGAATCAGCCGAGCATAACTCAGCCAATGAGTTCCGCGATGAAGAGCTATTAACCGGCCCACCAAGTCTAAAGCCGACTGATGAATAGCTATAATTAAAAGCTATGTAGCGAATGTTTATAGCAGGTTTGCTAGAAAACAGTCGCAGTAAAAATATAAAAAATCCCAGTGTTGAGCTGGGATTTTTTATGGGCATTGAATAATTTATGCGTGTTTAGATAATGATAGGTATTTAACGATATGCTTGTAAAATCAGCTTTGCTGTTATAAACATTCACCTTTCACATAGCTGATTGCCTGAGGTGTACTACAAGCTGAGCAGGCATTGCCTGCCGTGCGATAGCTTATCACTGAACCTACTTGTGTTTTTACGCAGACCGGATCGTATTGCGCCGTACACATGGTTTTTGCGGGGTCAAAGGTTGGACACTGAGCAACGAGTCCTTTAGGAGGTTGACTGGTGTTCGAAGCAGGTGGCTGAATTGGTGTACTATCAGGCATAGGGTTAGGGCTGATATTGTTACAACCGGCTAAGCCAAGCGTAAAGGTTATGGCTACTGATAGGGCGAGGGTAGAAGGCTTTAATAGAGATAGCCATGGTTTAGATAGAGCGCTCATAATAAATATCCTTATATTTTATGTATACGTGCTTTTAATTATTCATTTTGCATCAACAGTCTGTGTTAAAAAAGTCAATTATCGATGCAAAGGTTAGTATTTAATCATAGAGTATTTGCTCGTAAGATATTTGATAGTAAAGGATTTATGCTCAGTCATCTAGTGCAAAACAGATAAAAAAACCCAAGCTTATAAGGCTTGGGTTTTTTATGTTACTTCTTAATAAAATTCTGCAATCAGATTTTATACAAGTTACTGCGCAGGTTTATCATCTTTATTAAGTTGTACGTACTTATCAAAATTCTGTGCGTAGTCGGTCAAGTTGTCGCTTAGCATTTGGCGATATTGTTTGGTATAAAACTCAACGATATCGTCTTTTTCTTTAGCGAAATCATCACCCTTTACAAAGCCAATCGAGGCAACTGAGGCGCTGTAACGTGCCGCCGCATAAAGCAGTGACGCGCCTACTTGACCTGAATGTGCTTCAGGGCCTAGTTGACTGTTTGCAACGCCAATAATCGCATCAGCACGCTGATAAAAGGCTTGCATCTCAGGGGTGATTTCAAGAGCAGCATCAATATCATCATTTTGGGCATTGTTTGGCATATTGTCTTGAGACATAAGCGACTCCTAATAAGGGTAAGTAAATTTAAATATATTACGGCAGTCTTTAAACTTAAGAAGGATAAAGACTGGATAAATCAAACAATGGATAAAATAGTAAAAAATCTAACGTTAGGTTTATAAACCTGCATCTGCTTTTAAGATTTCTGCTTTGTCTGTTTTTTCCCACGTAAAGGCGGTTTCAGAACCTTGGCGACCGAAGTGACCAAAGGTTGCAGTTTGCTGGTACATCGGCTGCAATAAATTCAGCATACGCGTAATACCATAAGGACGTAGGTCAAAATGTTTACGAATCAAGCTAATGATTTCATCGTTGCTGATTTTATTAGTACCAAAGGTGTTAATTGAAATAGAAGTCGGTTCAGCAACCCCAATCGCGTAGCTCACTTGTAACTCACAACGATCTGCAATACCGGCAGCAACAATATTTTTGGCCACGTAACGCACCGCATAGGCAGCACTGCGATCGACTTTTGAAGGATCTTTACCACTAAATGCACCGCCACCATGACGCGCCATACCACCGTAAGTATCAACGATAATTTTACGACCGGTAAGACCAGCATCACCGACCGGACCACCAATGACAAATTTGCCCGTTGGATTGATATGATAGCGTGTACCGGCATGCAATAAATCTGCTGGCAATACTTGCTTAATAATGGATTCCATTACCGCTTCTTGCAGGTCTGCTTGCGAGATGCTTGGATCATGCTGCGTTGACAAAACCACGGCATCAATGGCAACCGGTTTATTACCGTCGTATTTGAGAGTCACTTGAGCTTTGGCATCGGGACGTAACCAAGGTAACTCGCCGCCACGGCGCAGCTCAGATTGACGCTCCATCAAGCGGTGCGCATATTCGATAGGTGCTGGCATCAATACTTCGGTCTCATTGCTGGCATAACCAAACATTAAGCCTTGATCGCCGGCACCTTGTTCTTCAGGATCGCTACGATCGACACCTTGAGCAATTTCAGGAGACTGCTTACCCAGCATATTAATAACAGCACAGGTCTCGCCATCAAAGCCCAAATCTGAGTGATGGTAACCGATGCCATTTACTGTATCACGTACGATACGTTCAACGTCGATATTGGCAGTCGTAGTGACTTCGCCTGCTAGTATTACCGCGCCCGTCTTAACCAGCGTTTCACACGCCACACGGGCATGTAAATCTTGGCGTAAAATGGCATCAAGGATAGCATCTGAGATTTGGTCAGCCATTTTATCTGGATGGCCTTCGCTCACAGACTCTGAGGTAAATAAGTTGTATTCGCGCATAGTGGGATCGCTTAATTGCAGGGACTGTAATATATAAAATCAGTCATTATTAAATGTTAACGGAAAATAGAAGGTAAAAGTGAATCAAAAAATTATGGTATTTTACCGTGAATTGAGGTAAAACTCTAGTATCAGCCATGACGGCTAACAATTGTAGAAATCATCGAGGTGACTGTCTTCTTGCCAGCGGTATTCTGTATAGTCGGCGACTTCCTTTGCGCTATCGCGACCTTGTCTATCAGCAATAAAGCCGAGCGCCATATCCATGCCAGCCGTGACACCTGAAGAAGTATAAAACTTGCCATCTACGACCCAGCGCGCCTGCTTTATCCAATCAACCTGATCTGATTGTTCGGTAACCCATTGCCAAGCACGCTTATTTGACGTGGCTCGTTTATTGTCTAAAATACCTGCCTTTGCCAATAAAGCACTGCCTGTACAGACGCTAAGCACCCAGTCGGCGTTATCAGCGAGCGTAGTCAGGGTTTGCAAAAACTTACTATCATTGATGAGTAGACGCGTACCTTTACCGCCGATGACCAATAATATATTCGTTTGATGGGCTAACTCTGCTACTGCGACAGTTTGTAAGGCAACACCATGATGGTTATGAATGATACCACCTTTCATTGACGCAAACTGAATGTGAAAATCGTTAGGTAAGCTACCGAATAGCTCAATAGGCCCAAATAAATCTAAAGTTTCAAAGTCATCAAATACAAGTGCGGTCAAGGTCTGCATTCTGCTTCCTTAAGTTAAAGTATTAAGCCGAAGTATTTAGAAAGAAAACTTTTAAAAGCCTCTAAATCTCTAAAAGCCTCTAAATCTCTAAAAGTCTTTAAAGCTCTAAAAAATTGGCTTTATCCTTAAACATACATTCTTCGTACACAGGGCAAGCGCCGCATTTTGGGGTGCGAGCCTGACAAGTATAGCGCCCGTGCAAAATCAAGTAATGGTGTGCATCAACGATAAAGTCATCGGGGATACGTTCGACCAGTTTTTTCTCAACGATTAAGACGTTTTTGCCTGTGGCAAGTCCGGTACGGTTGCCGACGCGAAAGATATGGGTATCGACTGCCATCGTCGGCTGTCCAAAAGCTGTGTTTAAGACTACATTCGCCGTCTTACGTCCGACGCCCGCTAGAGACTCTAAGTCTTTGCGGTTATCAGGGACGGTGCTATCAAACTTCTCAATCAAGTCACGGCAGGTTTTGATGACGTTTTTGGCTTTGGCATTAAATAAGCCGATATTCTTAATATACGCTTTCAGTCCTTCTTCGCCCAATGCCAAAATCGACTCAGGCGTGTTCGCTACCGGATAAAGCTGATTGGTGGCAATATTGACGCTGACATCGGTTGCCTGCGCCGATAATATGACCGCGATAAGCAGCTCAAAGTTACTGCTGTAATTGAGCTCAGTCACGGGCTCATCAATCGTCGCCGCCAACTTCTCAAAAAACGGACGCACATCACGATTGGGCATGCGCCTCGATGGCGGGGTATCGGCAGTTTTATGTTTAACGGCTTTACTCATGGTATTGTTACCATTATTTTTTCATTGGTTATTCAGGAGTAGATATTTGCTATTAAAGTTGTGCAAGCTCAGCTTGTAATCCTTCAAGTTCCAGTTGTTTACTTTCATTTGGACGTACACTAAGTTGCTTTTCTAACTTCTTAATTTTACTGCGTAGCTTTGCTGCTGCAATGGTGTTTTTTGCTTGTGCTTCGCTGATATTTAACGATTGACTGGCGGCATTATTCAGTTTTGCCTCTACCATGCTGAACACAGGCTTGCTATTGCTGCTATCAGCCAATTGCTCACTGACGCGTCTTAAATGCGTATGATAACGCTGGCGCAAATCCTCTTGTTCAAGCGCGCGCTCAGCTGTCGATAAGGTGCGCTCAACGGTGACCAAATCAATGCAATCAACCGGGCAGGGTGCAATACATAGCTCACAGCCCGTGCACAAGTCCGTAAAAATAGTATGCATATGCTTGCCAGTACCGACGATGGCATCAACCGGGCAGGCAGGGATGCATTTGGTACAGCCGATACAATCATCTTCTCGAATCACCGCGTGCACTTCTACTGGACGCTGTGAGCTTACATCTATTGGCCATTTTGACGGCTCAGCGCTAAATGCTTGTGTATCGTTGCTATTTTGATTGACAATTTGCGCGATAGCATCGGTCACAGGCTGACCGCCAGGCACACATTTATTATAAGGCTCATTGTCGATAACAATCGCCACCGCATACGGCAAGCAGCCATCAGCGTGGTCGCAAAGTCCGCATTGTGTTTGCGGCAAGCAGGCATCAATGCGCGCAATCTTTGCTTGAGTGGCGGCAGGCAAGCTCTCTATGTTCAAGCTATCGAACAAAATAGGGAGATTGGTCAGACGGATATGACGGCTGTTTTTATTCATGGTGCTTTGCATTTAATGTAAAACCTTTATATCAGTGCTAGATGCTGATATTAAAAATAAATAAGGTAATAGAGATACTTATTAAGAACATCTATATTCATAAAAAGACATCTTGCCCTTATAAATTGAATATCAATTAGAGCGAGATACCTTGCTCATGAGCAATTTGTGCAATCAGTGCATAAGCAATACTGCCTTTTGACGGTATTTTTGGCAAATCTGACAGGTCAAAGAAATCGGCATGTGACAGCTCATCTTCTTGTATGACGATGTCACCACCAGCATGCGATGCTCTAAAGCCGAGCATTAAATTAGATGGAAACGGCCAAGGTTGACTGCTGACATAGCGAATATCTTTAAGGCTAATATTTACCTCTTCGGCCACTTCGCGTACCACCGCATGCTCTAAGCTTTCACCGACTTCTACAAAACCGGCAATCAAGCCATATTGTAGCGCTTGTTGAGGCGTTTTTTGCTGCCCATAACGGTGGTGGTGCGCCAGTAAAATTTGCATTTCACCCGTTTGCGGATTCGGTCGAGTAATGGCGGTAATGATACACGGCTGCACTCGCGGATACTGGCGTAAGCGGCAAACTTGGCAGAGCATCGCACGCTCACCACCTGTGGCATGCACCACTGGAGCTGCGCAGCGACTACAAAACTGCGTATCTGCTTGCCAACGAAGCAGCTGTATGGCTTGGCTCAGTTGGTCGGATAACGCGAACGGCAGCTGCGTGATAAGCAAGCGATAAGCAATAAAAGCGCAAGTATCGGTGTCTGGACTAATTTTCTCGTCGCTATTACTTGTTAAATCGTTATTCTTTAGAGCGTTGCTTTCTATATCATGACTTTCAAAAATTCTAGGTAAATCGATATGATGAGCTATGGCATAGTCATAAGTAATAGCAATGGCCGCTTGTGATGTAAAAGTATAGGTAGTCTCAGTTTCAAAATCAGCCAAACTATCTGTATCTGTACTATCAATGCTACGGGTGCTGCTTTTTACATCATCATTAGGTAACCAATGAGTCGGCGCTAAGCTTTCAAGTAATGTGACTCGCCCAACTTGATAGGCTGGCTGCGTGTCATGAATGTCATGAGTATTTAACGCTGTATCATTAACCGAATCTGGTAACTGAACCTGTATAGGCAACCAGCCATTGGGGGTTTGACGACATAAAACCGTTTCGTCACGAAGTATAAAGGCGTGGGTCATAGGATAAGTTTCCAAACAATCAAAGACAGACTCATATCCGCATCGATAGGAGTCTGTTTAAAATGGGCAGTGAAATGATAACTCAGTAAGTAAATGAGCAATCTACCTACCTACTAACCTAGCAATTAGGCAGCAAGCAGTTGGCTTAAGCTTTGTTGCCCAACATCTAGCGCTTGTTTACTCACGGGGCGATTGTTCTCAAAGCCATCTAAATGATGGTCGACGGCCATAATGACATCGGCAATATAAGCCAAGGTGCCATCATCAATCCGTGTGCCAATATCAATACGCTGCTGCAAATAACTTGCTAATTGGCTGAGCATACTAGCAGGGGTGGGCAATTGTAAAAAGCGCACCGCACCTGATACTTGACGTAGCATTTCAGGGATATTTTGAATGTTCAATACATCACGCTCAGGCTCAGCCAAATAGTCATTGATGGCTTGTTCGGCACTAGCAATGGCGGTACGGCTTTCTTGTATCAGCGTATCATAAGCGGTATTCAGCTGATGTAATGAGATATGTGGATTATTCAAAGGCAAATAAATTGCCCCTGGGGTGTGCATTTCTGCCATGGCGATAGTAGCATTTTCAGCGTGCATCAATGCCAATAATAAATGGTCGAAATCTTCTGGAGTAGGCGCGCGCCATTTGCTCACGGCATCTGCTGCAGTACTCAAGCTGTTTGCGGCATTTGCTAAGCCCAATAATCGGAACGCTGAACTTAGTTCGGTCAGCTGCTCAGTGATTTGTGAGGTTTGCATATCCACAGGATTGATGGAGTCGCCGCGTGCGTAGCTATCGACATTTTCTTTAATGGTATTGATTTGTGCCTGAATAATAGTGTTTAAAGTGTCCGTTAATGCACGATTAGGACCAAATAAAAAGCGAGCCATTTGCTCAAGTTGCGGTGTTTCTAGCTGATTGGCAGCATATTGTTCACGCAGTATTTTGGCCTCTGCCGTATCGCGCTGGCAAGCAAAGCTGACCAAGTCTGCAAAGCGTGTGTCCATTACAGGCAGATAGCTTTGGAACTGCTGCTCTAAATAAATAAGCGTGTGTTTTTGGCTTAAGTTCAGCGGTAAAATGCTGGCAATATCCGCCACGGCGGCAGTTGCCGCTTGCCAAAACAAACGGTTAGAGTTTGCGGCTATCAAAGCGCAAGCTGCTGACATCGCATCGAGTTTTTTCTGCTCATCGTCGCTCACGTTGCCATCTTGATTTAACAAAGCAACACCAAGTCCACTACGATAAGCGTAAGTCAATAATTCGCTATCAAGATTGAGCTCGTGAAGCGGTTGAAAATTGTTTTCAGGATTGGCAATGATGACGCTACTGCTACCAAAAGTGGAAAAATAATCGGCAGCGATCGGTGCTTCTTGCCCGTGAGCATTGAGCTTATTAATAATAGACAGTAGTAAAGTTGGCTCTACTGACTCAGTCAATAAGACAAACTCAATATAACGATCGAGTGTCATAATGGCTTCTGATAAGTCCATAATCAAAGCCGTATTGCTATTATCACCGCTGTCATAAAGTTGCTGTAAACCATGGACGATTGCGTTATTGAGCGCCTCTGCGCCTGCCAAAGCAATCAGCTCAAAAATACAAGACAGCTGTTTTAACACAATAATAGAATCTAATAATAAAGGTGCTTGGCTACTATCATCATTAAATTCGCCCAGATGAATTTCAGTGTCTTTTAAGATGACTTTAATTTCATCGTGCAATAAATGCAGTGATGGAAGGTTAAAATCAGTCACACTCAAGGTTGGGGCGGTTAATTTCATTTGCGTAGAATGGTTCATAGTTGTTTTTTTCCATGACGTACTGATGAAAATAGCAATGGTTTATGATCAATTAAAAATAATATGAATAAGGTTTTAACGCTTATTGTCATAATAATCAAGAGTAACTTACTTAACCGCCAGTATAAGAGGTTATTTTAATAAAAAAAGCGATTTCAATGCTGGTGATTATAACGGCTACATTTTATCTTTAAGCGCAGGATAATCCTCAGCAAGTGCCGCATACCAGCTTTGATTGGCGCTCTCATTGCTGCTTGACGTCATTAATAAACTGGCCAAATCAGCAAAGCTTGCATGGGCGGTATGTCCGCCATCGGCTTGGGTGTCGTCCTCGATAGCAAGGGTGACTTGGCCGCCGGTCATTGCCAAATAAACTTCAGCCAAAATCTCTGAGTCAAGTAATGCCCCGTGGAAAGTACGGTCTTGCTTACCGACATCTAGGCGGCGCACGAGGGCATCTAGAGTGTTTTTTTGCCCCGGATATTGCTGCTTGGCCATGACCAGCGAGTCGGTCACTTGGACGCGCTGTGCAAAGTCATGCATGCCAACTTTGGCGAACTCCATATTTAAGAAGTTCATATCAAAGGTGGCATTATGAGCGATGATTTCGGCACCGTCCATAAAGTCATACAGCGCCTGAGCGACTTGATCGAAGGTTGGCTTATCGGTTAAAAATGCCTCAGAGATACCATGAATGCGAATAACTTCTTCATCCATACCGCGCTGCGGGTTGATATAGACGTGGAGCTTTTCGCCGGTAAATTTACGCCCAACCATCTCTACAATACCAACTTCAATAATACGGTCACCCTTCATTGGGTCAAGACCTGTAGTCTCGGTATCCATAATAAGCTGGCGGTCAGATTCATGACGATGGATAGGTTTGGGTAGCAGCGGTATAAAATACGGATTGGCACGGCTGGTATCACCATCAAATTTTGGCGTATCGGCTTCGCTACTGGTCTCTATATCAGCTGTTATATCTGCTATTTGGTTATTTGTGCTGGTGTCTGGCATCACTGTATCGCTTATTGTTTTGGTAGCATGGTGCTCATTGCTATTTTCTGCAGCTAAAGCATCTGTAGTTATCATCGTATCATGATGGTTTTGACTGTCTGTTTGACTGTCTAATAACTCCGCATCAAGCTCATCATCCATCATATCAAACCCTAACGGATCAAATTTTAGCCAATCATCGCTAGCGTTCTGGGTATTATCGGTCACTATTTGCTCTTTTTTTTTAGCAGTCTCTTGTGAATTGAGTATGGCAGTATTTTCACTGCTAGAGGTCACGCCTAAATTTGCTAGCTCATCTGCTTTTTCATTGCCTGCGTGTCCGGCGTGACCTTTGACCCAATGCCAATCAACATCACGTTGCTGGCATAGCTCGTCTAGTCGCTGCCAAAGGTCTTGATTGGCGACGGGTTTTTTACTTGCCGTTTTCCAGCCTCTTTTTTTCCAACCTTCAATCCACTCGGTAATGCCTTTTTTGACATAGCTTGAATCTGTCCAAATTTCAAGGTTGTGCTCATGCGGACTGTGGGTCAGTGCTTGTATCGCGCCCATCAGCTCCATGCGATTATTGGTCGTTTCTTTATCACCACCATATAAATCCTGTGTGCACCCATCACTGAATATCAGGTGCGCGCCCCAGCCGCCAGCACCCGGATTGCCTTTACACGCACCGTCAGTATAAGCAACTGTCGTATTAGGTTTCGCGGCCAACGGGTTTATGGCGTTACTCGTATTAAATGACTGCGCTGAAGTAGAAGTGTCTGACATAAAAGCGTATTGACCTAATAAATGGTAAACGTGGAGCAGGGAGGTTTCGGTAGTGCTATTTTACACCCGCTAGCACGCTATATTTTAGGTTTGAGTATAGCAAATCTAGCCCAGCTATGGGCAGCTGCCATGCACAAAATCGTAAAAGCACAGATGATAGTAGTGATGATAATAGTAACGCGGTGGTTTTCTGTTAAAATGGCTGCGATTGTAGTGCGATGGCACGATTTAATTGTTTTTAATAGTCATACGCTCGATAACAGCTTTTTATATGCAAATGCAGGATAACCCTATGATGTCCGTACGCTCAAACGTGTTTTATAAAACATTGACGCCTTTGATGGTCGCTATCACAGCAAGTAGTGCGCTGTTTTTGAGTGCTTGCAATAATAGCAATACGCAAGCCGATACTAAACAGATAGAAACGACAGCGGATTTATCCATATTTGAAGGCTGCTACACTGTCAGCCATGACGAGCCTGCACAAATAAAGGTCAGCCAAGAAGGTGGCGCGTGGGTGATGCAAATGAAAGAGCCGGCAAGCGCCAAGCGCGTTTGGGATGATGCTGAGCCGTTAGAGGTGATCGAAAATAGCGACATAGCGACATATTTCTCTATCGACCCTGAAAATGTCGATGCGGTCATCGGTCGTCCAGACAGAGTGCTGGTACTGGCGCATGTGAAGCCTGTCTATGCCAATATTGACCCACTACTTGATAGTGAGTATTTATCCTACATTTATCGAGGTGCCAATACCATTTACCGTGTCGAGTGTGACGATGTTAATACGGATATTTTAGCCAATCCTCATTCAAACATTGTGATTGATAATGTGAATGAGAGTAGCTAGTAAAGCTATAGAGAACCCTTTATATAAATAGCCCTTTATCGGGTATTATAATAAGCGAAGAAAGTTACCTATAAACAATCAAAGCTTTCTGTAATCAACAAATACGTCATTAGAGTCAAGCAATATGAATTTTTTTAGTTATGTGGTGTTAGGCGGATTTTCTTATGCGGCGGGTTGGGCAGTCAGAACCTATATTCTAGATAAACAGCCTAAACCTGCACAGCCTTATAATCTTAAGCATCCAGCAATCTTAGCGTATCTTGGCGGGTTTTTTATTATTATGCTGATTGTTTCATGGCTTATCGGTCGCTATTTGCTTGGACACGTTGCCGTAGACTTGCCTTTTATTATTATTAACAGCTTAGTGGCTACCTTTGTGTATTCATTTGGTTTGAATCCAGAAAAAGCCAATTATGAAGTGCCGGATTAACCTATATAGATAAATGGCTCGTGATTGATAAAAAAGCCACGGCTGATAACTTACTTATCGGTCGTGGCTTTTTAGAATGCTCATTTGAGGAATCTAACTTGCAAATAGTTAAGTGTTTTTCTTTAAATTGGTTTCAGTTTTGACAGTTGATTCGCTTTTCTTCCACGTTTGATATTTTTGCAAATCCTTTTCGATAAGTTTTAGGCAAAAGGTGAGTACCAGCGCATCGTCTATATGACCGATAAAAGGAATGAAATCTGGAATGATATCAATCGGGTTGAGAGTATAAAGTAGCCCAACGACGCCCGCTGAAATGGTCTTGTAAGGAATGTCGCGATAATTGCCTTTGTAATAATCTTTAAGCAAACTCATAAAAAGCATCAAATCTTTGGTGAAGCGCTCAAGATGGCTACTATCTTTTAGCTTTTCTTGCAGTTTTTCTTCTTCATTAATGAGATATTCTAAATCGGCATCCAATATCTCATCTTTTTTTTGCTTATCAGTCGCTTTGTCAGCCATTATTATTATCCTTATTTAAGCGCAATCGGTATTCTCATACTACAACAAAGTCGTGGCGTGCGCCAATATTGCGTATTATTAATAGCTTTAATTAGATTATGTTTTTAGTCTATAGAGTAGCGAAAAAGTAAATACGGGCAAAGTTTAGGCAACTATTATAGCCAATAAAGCGTCTACAATATGCTGCTGTGGTGTTTAAGTAAGTAGGTTGCAGAATTGCCAAGATAAAGAAAGATGGTTAAAAAATATATCAAAATAAAAAAGATAAGGTAGCAGCGAGATATGGGTGCCAAGAGTCAGTTATTAAAAGATAATATAAGTAAGAATGGTCATACAGCGAGTGAAACTATCTCTGGGCTTAATCGTCGCCAGTTTTTACGTCAAGTAGGAATCAGTGCGGGGGCAGGATTATTAGTAACCCAAAGCATGACTCAGGCGCTGGCTTCTAGTAGTATTGAACAAGATAATAGTACAAAACTTACCAAAGATGATCTGCCAACGGCATTGATGGATGAGAGCCTGCCATTACAAGAAGCAGCGCCCGAAACATTACAGGCGCAAACGAGCTGTATCATACCAAATGTTGAAACGCGGCTTTTTGCCAGCTCCAATGTCGGTGGTAGTAATGAGCGCAATCAATTGGCGTTAGATCGTTTGGCTTGTGCGGGTTTTAAGGTGGATAATCCTGCGATTACCACTCGGCAGTATCTGCGTTTTGCAGGTACCGATTCACAGCGAGCCAGTGACTTGCAAAATATTGCGACGGGAGCAATCGCTGCACCCAGATTACTGCTTGGCGTACGCGGTGGCTATGGTGCTGTGCGTCTATTGCCGATGGTTGATTGGTCGACGCTTGGGCGCATTATGAAAGAGCGGGGCACGATACTCGCAGGTTTTAGTGATGTTACAGCCATCCAGTGCGCGCTATTGGCAAAAGGAAACATGAGCTCGCTTGCCGCACCGATGCTTTATAGTGAGTTTGGTAAGATCAAACCCAATCGAGTCAGTTGCCGACAGTTTGCGGAAGCATTAACCAATCCTAATTTGGCTATCAATATAGCAGATGCCTCGTTAACGAGTCAGAATTTACCGAGTATTTTGACAAAAGCTGAGCCTAAAACGATAACTGGCACTATTTGGGGTGGCAATCTGAGTGTGGTATCCGCGCTAGCAGGTAGTGAGTATTTACCACGTATTGACGGCGGTATTGTATTTTTAGAAGATGTGGGCGAGCAAGCCTATCGTATTGAGCGCATGCTGTATGATTTGTATCTAGGAGGCGCGTTTAAAGGTCAGCAAGCAATCGTATTTGGCGCATTATCGAGTACAGGTGAGGACAGTTATGACAAGCGTTATGATGTCGCCACGGTGGTTCGTCAATTGCATAAGCTGACAGGATTGCCTATTTATAGCGGCATGAGCTTTGGTCATATTGGACAAAAACACAGCTTTCCACTGGGGGCAAGGTGTCAAATTAGCCCCAATGCAATCGGCGGCTACCAATTAACATTTACGGATTATCCAACAATTAAAGCTGATGCGATTCATGTCGAAGGGTTGTGGCAATAAAATTTAGGTCTATAAAGTTTTTTTGCTGTGATAAATTTTCTTTGCTTGCTGTGTAACTTCGCCACTTCAGAGTCTGCAGAGAACATATCACAGCAGCAACCTATTACTTTCAAAAGGCATCTGCTATAAAGTTAAATCGCTAAGCGCGAAAACTTATCTTGATACTCTTTCGGGGTCAGCTCAGTGGCACGCTTAAAAAGCCGAGTGAATGATGAGATATCATCGTAGCCAACTTGCTCCGCCAACGATTTTATCGTGACATTTCCTGACTCTAATAAACGTTTTGCCTGTTCAATTCTGACCGCTTGAATATATTCGATCGGACGCATAGCGACAGACGACTGAAAGCGTCTGTTTAAAGTGCGCGGGGTGATATTAATCATCGCAGCCAAAGTGCTCACTTGAATAGGACTTTTAAATTTTTCCTCGATAAACTCTTGCACTTGCTTGACCAGCGGGTCTGAATGCGGCTTATGTAAGGTCACATTGGTATAACTGTTTTGATTGCCTCGTTTACTATCAATAATCTGAGTTTTTGCCACTTGAGTAGAAATCTCGCGCCCGCAATAGCGCTCGATTAGTAATAATCCCAAGTCATAAAAGGCGCTACCGCCCGCTGCACAAAATATATTGCCTGATTGGTCTTTTGACTGGCTTTTTGAGTGAGTGACAAATTGGTTCTCTTGCAAATCAACCAGTGGAAAGTCTGCCTTAAATTTACTCGCATAGCCCCAATGGGTCGTCGCTATCTTATGATCTAACAAACCTGCCTTTGCCAAAAAGAAAGCGCCGCTACAGTTGCTGGCAATATCCGCTTTGGTGTTTGCCAGCCGCTTTATATGAACAATTAATTCCCTGTTTTGACTTAATACTTTATCGATCGAATCCCCAATCGTTGGGATTAATAATAAGTCGCACTCTGTCACTTCCTGAATATCGCAATGCGCTTGCATGATTAAGCGGTTGCTGCATCTGATGTCAACACCACCTAGGCTGGCGATTTGTACATTAAACCTCGGCTCTACTGCCTCATTTAAAAATCGTTGCCAACTGACGCCAGTAAATGAAAATAAATCTAGCGCTCCTGTCAAAGCGCTGCCAAGTACGCCATCGAAACCGACAATGATGACTTTAAAGGGTTTAAAGTAGGGCATAGTTGTGTGATTTCCTTTAGAAACATTTTAAAAATAGTATTTTCCAACTACGTTTTTCTAATTAAATGTAATTATGCTTGTCTTATTTGACCATAATTATGTCATAAATGACAATACGGCAAGGCGATGAATTAGATTAATATCAATGCATAACTAAATTTAATGAGAATACTATGGCAGCAGATACGCTTATCAATGACTTTGAATTACCGTTTCAATTATATGATGTATTAGGCATTGAACATTTAAACGAGCATCCGAAGTTTGCAGAACACAGCCGCGAAACCTTCGATGCGGTATTAGACACCGCCAATAAAATCGCGACCAATTTATTCTTGCCTCATAACCATGTGGCGGATAAGAACGAGCCACAGTTCGATGGCAAAAAAGTCAGCATGATAAGTGACGTAAAAGTTGCCTTTGATGCGTTCCGCGAGTCGGGCTTCATCGCGGGTCGTTATAGCTTTGACGATGGTGGCATGCAATTACCCGAAACGGTTATGACCGCTGTGGCAGGCTATTTTATGGCAGCCAATCCATCGACCACTGCTTATCCATTTTTAACCACGGCGGCGATTAATGTTATCTCACATTTCGCCAGTGATGAGATTAAAAATGCCTTTATGCCGCGTATGCTGACGGGTGAATTTACGGGCACCATGGCGTTAACCGAACCACATGCTGGCTCGTCGCTTGCCGATATCAAAACCACGGCAGTAAAGCAAGACGACGGCAGCTATCGCGTAAAAGGCAGCAAGATTTATATTTCAGCAGGCGATCACGAATTGTCTGACAATATCGTGCATTTGGTCTTAGCTAAAGTGCCGGGTGGTCCTGGCGGTGTCAAAGGTATTTCTTTATTTGCTGTGCCGAAGTATCGTCTGAATGACGATTTATCGGTTGGCGAGCGCAATGACGTGCATTTAACCGGACTCATTCATAAGCTTGGCTATAGAGGCGCGACTTCTACAACATTAAGCTTTGGTGATGCAGGTGAATGTCACGGCTATCTTATAGGCGAAGAGCATTTTGGTTTGCGCTACATGTTCAAAATGATGAACGAAGCACGCATTGCCGTTGGCTTTGGCGCAGCGATGATTGGCTATCGCGGTTATCAGTATTCGTTAGATTATGCCAAAGACAGAATGCAAGGCAGAATCGCGCCTAATAATAAGCCTGAAGATGCGGCAACGGCAATTATTAATCATGGTGATGTCAAGCGTATGCTACTGGCGCAAAAAGCCTATACCGAAGGCGGTATTTCACTGTGTTTATATGGCTCAAACCTCATTGACCGTATTAATACTTGTGAAGAGGCTGCATTGAAAAATGAGCTTTCAGAATTGCTGGATTTATTAACCCCAGTGTTAAAAGCATGGCCGTCTGAATTTGGGCCTAAAGCCAATGATTTGGGTATTCAAGTATTGGGCGGCGCAGGCTATACACGTGAATATCAGGCCGAGCAATTTTGGCGTGACAATCGTCTGAATCCTATCCATGAAGGCACAAATGGCGTGCAAGCGTTAGATTTGTCATTTCGTAAGTTATGGCAAAACAAGGGTCTTGGTATTCAAGTTCTAAAACGTGAAATCACGCAGGATTTAGAAAATATTAGTACACCAGAAACTGCCAAACTGGCGGGTAAATTGATGCCTTATATGGGTCATCTGCATGAAGTATTGGTACGCTTAAGCAAGGTTTTACAAACAGAAAAAGCCATTACGCTGACCGGTAATGCGCAAGCACTGATGAATATCTTTGCCTCCATCGTGGTGAGTTGGATTTGGATACGCCAAGCGAGTAAGGCTGAGCAATTGCTAAGCGAAATTAACGACAGCTCAACGCAGGATGTTGAAAAGCAAAACTTCTATCATGGCAAAATACAAGTGGCAAAATACTTTATCGATTGGGAATTACCGTTAATCAATCGCGATATTGCTTTGTTAAATAACGACAATGCGGTATGTACAGATATGCAGGCAGCGTGGTTCTAAGTAATTTTGAACCCTATTTGATATTAATAACGGATAAAATTTTAAAGGAATAAATGATGACCGCGATAAATAAGCAGTGGCGCCTCAAAGCAAGACCAGTTGGCGAGCCAATCGCTGAGACTTGGGATTATACCGAAACAGAAGTACCAACTATTACGGATGGTCAGTTACTGATAAAGATTGAGTATATCTCGATAGATCCGGCGATGCGTGGTTGGTTAAATGATGCTAAGTCTTACATTGCACCGGTACAGATTGGTGATGTCATGCGAGCTGGTACTGTCGGCAAAGTCATCGAAAGTAAGCATGAGAAGTTTGCCATCGGCGATTATGTCGTAGGTCATAACGGCGTGCAGTCCTATGCAGTCAGTGATGGTACTGGACTACACAAAATCGATCCAAGCCTTGCGCCATTGTCTTATTACTTGGGTGTGCTTGGCATGCCGGGTATGACGGGCTACTTTGGTTTATTAAAAACGGGCGAGCCAAAAGCTGGCGAGACGGTCGTTGTTTCTGGCGCTGCCGGTGCTGTTGGTGGTTTGGTTGGGCAAATTGCCAAAATTAAAGGCTGCCGCGTGGTTGGTATCGCGGGTGGTGCTGAGAAATGTAAATTCTTAGTCGATGAGCTAGGTTTTGATGCGGCAATCGACTATAAGAATGAGAATGTAAAAAAAGCGTTAAAAGAAACCTGTCCAAACGGCGTCGATGTCTATTTTGACAACGTCGGCGGCGATATTTTAAATGACGTGCTGACACAAATTAACCTGCATGCGCGTATTGTGATTTGCGGTGCGATTAGCCAATATAACAACACCACAGAAGCAAAAGGTCCATCAAACTATTTGTCTCTATTAGTCAATCGTGCACGAATGGAAGGTATTGTCGTCTTCGATAATATCAAAGAGTATCCGACGGCAATGAAAGACATTGCTGGCTGGATTCAATCAGGTGATATTAAAGTAAAAGATCATATCGTTGCAGGTATCGAGACATTCCCTGAGACGTTGATGATGCTCTTTAAAGGTGAAAACTTCGGCAAACTGGTACTTAAGGTAGAGGGATAAATCATGACACTGAATACAAATGGAATTGCATCAGACGTAACGGGTAAACGCATCTTAATCACAGGCGGTGCATCAGGTATCGGTGCAGCAAGTGCGTTATTGTTAGCCAGTCGCGGTGCGAAAGTCGTTATCGGTGATATGGCAGAAGAGATGGGTGCTGCTGTTGCTAAGCAAGCACAAGATGCTGGCAACAGCATCGTCTTTAAAAAGGTCGATGTGACCAGTGGCGATGAAGTGCGCGTCTTATTTGCCTTTGCTATGAAAGAGCTTGGTGGTCTTGATGTCGTGGTAAATAATGCGGGTATTGACCATCAGCCTGCACCGATGCATGAATTAAGTGATGATGATTTTGATCGTAATATCGCCGTTAACTTAAAAGGTGTTTGGCATTGTATGCGTGCGGCAGTTACTTGTATGGCGCCCAATGGCGGCGGCCATGTGATTAATATAGCGTCTATCGCAGGCCTGCGTTCAGCGCCGTTGCTGTCAGCATATAGTGCTGCTAAGCATGGCGTGATGGGTCTGACCAAATCTGCTGCCCATGAATATGCTCGCGTCAATATTCGCTTTAATGCCGTGTGCCCAAGCTTTATCGATACGCCAATGGTGCGTAATACCATGGCTAATATGGACGAGCGCGCCCAGCAAGCGACGATAAAAGCCAGTCCACTACGCCGTTTGGGTGAAGTTGATGAGGTATCGGGCGCGATTGCATGGCTTGCGAGTGATGAAAGCAGCTTTATGAATGGTCATGCCTTTACCCTTGATGGCGGTATGCTGGCTTAACATCAAAAGTATTTATTAAAATATTTAAAAATATAAGGAATAATGATGAAAGATTTATTTGATTTAACGGGTAAGATTGCTTTGGTTACGGGTGCGAGCCGCGGTATTGGCGAATCTATCGCCCGCTTATTGGCGTCAAGAGGCGCGCATGTAATTGTCTCTAGCCGTAAGATTGATGCTTGCCAAGCGGTCGCGGATAGCATCATCGATGATGGTCATAAAGCCAGCGCTTTTGCCTGTCATGTGGGCGAGATGGATCAAATTGATGCTATTTTTGAGCACATCAAAAGCGAATTTGGTCAAATCGATATCTTAGTGAACAATGCTGCAGCAAATCCTTATTACGGTCATATTTTAGATACTGATTTAGCAGCTTTTGATAAAACGGTCGAAGTCAATATTCGTGGTTATTTCTTTATGTCGATGGCAGCGGGAAAAATGATGCGCGAACAGGGCGGTGGGGTGATTTTAAATACCGCATCGGTCAATGGCTTGGTCGCGGGTGACAAGCAAGGAATCTACTCAATCACTAAAGCGGCGGTTATTAGCATGACCAAAGCTTTTGCCAAAGAATGTGGTCCATTAAACATTCGCGTCAACGCCTTATTGCCAGGTTTAACCGATACTAAGTTTGCCTCTGCTTTAACGACCAATGACAAAGTCTTAAAAATGGCGCTGCATGCAATCCCGTTGGGGCGTGTTGCCCATCCTGATGAAATGGCGGGCACGGTATTGTATTTGGTGTCTGACGCATCAAGTTATACCACTGGCGCAACGATAGTCGTTGACGGCGGCATGTTGGCGTAATTTATACTATGTCAGATGAATTGCTAGAGCCGCATGTCAATAAATAGCATGCGGTTTTTATTTGATTGTATATAGGTAATAATGATAAATAGTATAAGGATTCAAAAGCAATGTTAAATATGCGAGTATTAATGGATTGCGATTGGCTGCGATAAATTTGTGAGCTTGCGCCGTTATTACTATATTTGGAAAACTTCTACCTGTTGCCTTGTAACTTTTTAAAGTGCCCAAAATATAGATAATGCTTTATCATTTATCTTACCTATTAACGATATAGAAAAGCATTTTATGATTTTTATCAGTAATACCATCATCCTTAATGACAATGAAGTAGAAATTAGCGCGATACGTGCGCAGGGCGCTGGAGGGCAAAATGTCAATAAAGTCTCTTCTGCGATTCATTTGCGCTTTGATATTCATGCTTCGAGCTTGAGCGATGTCATTAAACAGCGTTTATTGGACAGTAAAGACAATCGAATCACTAAAGAAGGCGTACTAATTATTAAGGCGCAGCAATTTCGTACCCAAGAACGTAATCGAATTGATGCCTTGGAGCGGCTGCAAAGCTTTATTATCAAATCAACTCATGTCAATAAAACCCGCAAAGCTACCAAACCTAGCAGAAATGCCAAACGTAAACGCGTTGATGCAAAGACCCAGCGCGGTAAAACCAAAGCCTTACGCGGTAAGGTAGATTTTTAAATAGGTTTCTTTTTTGATACTTTTAAATAAAGCAAGCAGCAAAATGCCAGCCCCTTTAAGTGGCTGGCATTTTTTATAGCCTTATTTATTATCAGACTTCTCTAATTAACCGAGTCTTTTGCTTAACCAAGTCTTCTGCTTAATTCAGGAAAACGCTTTATCATAAATAACATCAAGAGCAGCGACACACTGGCGATAGCTGCGCCAACATAGCCGACGCTTGATATTGAAATATGCGTCACTGCATAACCACCAAACAGCGCACCTGCACCAATCCCTAAGTTAATGATGCCTGAGAACATTGACATCAACATGTCTTGCGCCGTGACATCAACCATGATGACTTTGGCTTGCATGGAGATAATCAGCAGCATAAGCGCCGCGCCCCAAAGTAACGCAATCAAGCTCAGCGCCCAGATGGATGTCACGGCAAATAGCAGCACTAGCATAGATAGCAGCATTAATATTATCGATATCAGCATCAATCTGGTATTAAAACGATCACCCCAACGACTGAATATCACACTGCCTGCAATCCCTGCCACTCCAAATAATAGCAAGACGACAGTCGCGGCGTTTTCACTGATTGCACCGACTTGCCGCATAAAAGGCTCTATATAAGAATAAGCGGTATAGTGAGCGGTAAAGACCAGTAAAATAAGTAAATACAAACAGACCAACAAGGGATTTTTGAGCAATTCTGGAATTTTTCTAAATGAGCCTTCAAACATGCTAGGCAATGTTGGCAACAGTCTCATTTGCAGTACAAATACGACAAAAGCAATTGCCCCAATACCACCAAAGGTTGCCCGCCAGCCAAACCATTGACCAACTAAGCGCCCTAGTGGCACGCCAAGTACCATTGCCAATGAGGTACCGGTCGCGAGTACACTAAGCGCCAGTGCTTTTTTGCCTTCCGGTGCCACGCGTATCGCAATCGCGGCGGTGATGGACCAAAATATCGCGTGTGATAGCGCAATACCAACGCGGCTAATCAGCAATACATCAAAACTCCAAGCAAATACTGACAAGGCGTGGCTGGCAATAAAAACCACAAACAAGCCTAAGAGTAAGCTTTTACGCTCAAAGCGACTGGTGAGCAGCATCAATGGTAGTGACATGGCTGCGACAATCCACGCATACAGCGTCAACATCCAGCCAGTCTCAGCCGTAGTGATGGAAAAATCTTGGGCGATGTCACTTAATAGGGCAACGGGGACAAATTCGGTGGTATTCATAATAAAGGCGCTGACGCCCATCAAAAATACTTGGAAATACTGAGTTCGGCGAGCATTTGAGCTCACCTCAAGGTTATGTTTCATATGATCCAATACAAATAAAGAGGGCGCTAACAAATAACGTTAGCTGAAAAATAATTCATGAGTTTAAGAATAACGGCGGCATAGGTCGTAATGATGAAAAAGAGGAGGGCAAGATAGCAAATTAGTTGCGGTATCTCAGAGCCTATCATCAGACCCTACTATTTTATCAGGAATTGAGGGTATTTTTTGTAGGAGAGTCTTTAAAATTGGCGACTGAATAATTAAGTGGACTTTCAAATTCATGATTAAGTAAAACCGATAATGGTAGCAGTGTCAGTTACATAGTGCTTATGGTGAGGTATCGCTATTTAAGCTTGAATATAGGTATGATGACGCCATAGGCTAGGAATACCTGATAATGTGATTTTAAAGAGTTATTGATATTTTACTAAGATGGAATAAAAGAAAAGCAATCTATGAAAACAGACACCAATAAACCGCTGGCCTTTAGAAGATATCCTTCAACGACGGCGCTGCAATGTTTTGAAACCGCTGCCCGTCATTTGAGTTTTACCAATGCGGCGCAAGAGATGCACATGACTCAAAGCGCCATCAGTAAGCAAGTGGCGCAGTTAGAGGAGATGCTAAACCTATCTTTGTTTTATCGGACGCCGCATCGGATTTCACTGACCCCTGCTGGTAAAGTATATTATCTTGAAGTTTTAGAGATTTTAAAACATATCGAGGTAGCAACCACCAATTTGATGTCGCATAGCAGTAATACTGAGCTGCTAAAAATCGTCTCGCATCCGACATTTTGTGCCCGTTGGTTGATTCCCGCACTGAGTGGCTTTAGTCAAGAATATCCCCTTATTAACTTAGATATTAAAGAGTTGGCGGGGCCATTTTTTTCTGAAGACCAAAATGTCGATATTGCTTTTTTATATGGTGATGGTATGTGGAGCAATATGGAAGCTATAAAACTGTTCGATGAATACTGCGTTGCGGTCTGTCAGCCGCAGTATTTACAAGGTAATACGCTAAGTAGTGAGTGTTTGGATGACCATGTGTTATTGCAAATAAGCTCGCGCTTAAGTGCGTGGTATGAGTACTTTAAGCAACAAGATATCAGCGTCGATGGCACCTTTGTAGGTCCACGTTTTGAGACTTTTCATGCCTGCGTTTCTGCCGCCTTACTTGGCTATGGCATTGCCTTGGTGCCGTTACGTTTGGTTGAGCCCGAGCTACAATCAGGCGCTTTAGTGATGGCGTGGGATTATGCAGCAAAGGGTCGCGGCGGCTATTATGTGACTTATCCTGTCTCTTCAGGACAATCGCATAAGGTAAAAGCAGTTTTAGAATGGATTACGGCTTATTTGGCAATCTCAGATGAGCGTGAAAAGGCGTTAGGATTGGTTTTATAATGTCACTTACGTTTATTTATGATCTAAAGTATTTGTCTATAGCACTGGTCTTGTGAATTCTATCTTGCAAAGTTGTTTGCTGTAAGGATTTAATAAGCTAAACAAAAAAACTGCCTTAATACGCAGTTTTTTTGTTTTTTAAAGGATTCGTTTAGGGAGCTAATTTACTGGTAATGACAAAAAGGAATGCCACCACAACTATTATTCGTTTGCTGCTGGAATGATGTTTTGTTGAAATGAGTCTAACTCAAGGAAGAGATAGAGATTCATCATGGACAAGCTTTATAACGTGACCGATGCCTTTACGATGGTGCATCCGCTCACACTCATCAAAGGAAAAAACGCCAGAGTTTGGGACGACAATGACCGCAGTTATATCGATTTTGTTGGCGGAATTGGTGTTTTAAACTTTGGTCACTGCAATTCTCACATTGTTGACGCCATCATTCATCAAGCCCAGTCGCTGATTCACTATGCCTACAATGCGGCAGCGCATCAGCCGTATCAAACCTTTATGCCGCGGTTGTGTGAGCTTGTACCCATCAGCGGTGAGCTGGCAGGCATGCTAACCAACTGCGGCGCAGAAGCAACCGAAAACGCCATCAAGATAGCACGCATGAAAACGGGTCGCACAGGCGTTATTGCATTTGATGGCGGCTTTCATGGGCGCACACTGGCTGCCGTCAATCTCAATGGTAAGGTCGCGCCTTATAAGCGCGGGCTCGGCGCGTTGGCCAGCGGCGTTTATCACATTCCTTTTCCTAGTCCTGATAACAATATCAGCGACGAGCAAGCGATTGACGCGCTCCAGCGTTTATTTGTGGTAGAAACCGATATCGATAATATCGGTGCCATCATCGTCGAACCTGTACAAGGGGAAGGCGGTTTTCAGTTGTTGTCGCCCACCTTTGCGCAGTATCTACGTAAGTTTTGTGATGAGCAGGGCATGTTACTTATCATGGATGAAATCCAATCTGGTTATGGTCGTACTGGTACGCCGTTTGCTTTTACCCATTTAGGCATTGAGCCTGATCTTATCTTACTTGGCAAGAGTATTGCGGGTGGCTTGCCTTTAGGTGCAGTCATCGGCAAGGCTAGTGTGGTCAACGGTCTACCCAAAGGCAGCTTGGGTGGTACCTATTCCGGAAATCCAGTCGCCTGCGCTGCTGCCAATGCCACGCTCGATATCATGGAAGCCGATGACGTTTGGCAGTCAGCCAAACATTATGCCCAGACGATTGAAACGACCATTAGCCAATGGCAGCAAGAAGGTATCTCGCCTTGGTTGTTTGGTCTTACGGGTATCGGTGCGATGCGCGGTATTGAGCTGCGTCATCCTGAGCACGATGTGCATCCAAGTGTCATGGCGCAAGTATTAACCAAAGCGCGTGAGCGTGGTCTACTGCTGATGCCAAGTGGGCAACATCGCCATATCATCCGCTTATTGCCACCACTCACAATAGAGCCTGACACCCTCAAAGAAGGATTGGATATTCTAAAAGAAGTGCTCATCGCACTTCCTTATGGATTACCTGTCGTTTAATGCTTAGGCATGTTTAGGAATATTTAAGAGTGCTTAGGATAGATAGCGCATCTTCATAACCAAATGCTCGAAATAAAACACTTATTGTTAAGCTAAAAATTTATTAACTCTATTACAAGGATGTTTATTTGTGAAAAATAGTAGCGTCAGTCCAGATAAGGATTTTATCTGCAGCGATGATATCCGCCATGATTTTTCTATGGCCATGTCAGCCATGTACCAAAACGAGGTGCCGCTGTACGGCGATTTGGTCGATTTGGTCAGCGATGTCAATGCCGAGGTGTTGACCACACATCCCGATATCAAATCACAGCTGCTGCATACGGGCGAGATTGAGCGTCTGAGCATGGAGCGCCACGGGGCGATTCGACTGGGTACCGCAGCAGAGCTGAGCATGTTGCGCCGTCTCTTTGCCGTGATGGGTATGCACCCTGTTGGCTACTACGATTTAGCCCCTGCTGGCGTACCAGTACATTCAACAGCCTTTCGTGCGCTTGACTCCCATTCATTGCATAAAAGTCCCTTTCGCGTCTTTACCTCGTTATTGCGTTTAGATTTGATTGCCGATGAGACCTTACAACAAGAAGCCACGGCCACATTGGCGCAGCGTCAGATATTCACTACTGGCGTCATTGAGCTTATTGAGGTTTTCGAGGCGCAAGGTGGCTTGACCACTGAGCAAGCAGATCAGTTTATCCAAGAAGCGATAGAGACATTTCGTTGGCATGATAAAACGCCGGTGGCAAAAGCGCTCTATCAGCGTCTATTAAATCAGCATCCACTTGTCGCTGATGTGGTCGGCTTTAAGGGTCCGCATATCAATCATTTAACGCCTCGAACCTTGGATATTGATGCGGTACAACAAGGAATGCAAGCACGCGACATACCTTCAAAAGCCATCATCGAAGGGCCGCCACGTAGAGCTTGTCCTATATTATTAAGGCAAACCAGTTTTAAGGCGCTACAAGAAGCGGTTGGCTTTAAAGTTGCTAATAACTCAGACGCTAGCCATGAAGAGTACGAGCAAGGGCACCATACCGCGCGCTTTGGAGAGATTGAACAACGCGGTGTGGCGTTAACGCAAAAGGGCCGCGCGCTTTATGATGAATTATTGGCCGCAGCTCGCCGCCAGCTTGGTGCTACCCCAAATGAGGACAATGCGGCTCAGTATAATCAAATTTTAACCAAGGTATTTACCGCTTTTCCTGATGATTATCAAACTCTACACGATGAGGGGCTGGCGTATTTTTATTACCAGCTGACGGACAGCACCCTTGATTCTGAAGATGGTCAAGCATTATTGGCCGCTACCTTAACCAATGATGATTTGAATAAAGTGACTAATGCTAAGCTGACTGCTCTGATTAATGATGAAGTGCTTCGCATTGAACCTATCGTTTATGAGGATTTTTTGCCCGTTAGTGCCGCTGGTATCTTTCAATCGAATCTGCAAGAGGCGCAGCCAAGCCAATATGATGGTTACTCAAGCCAACAAGAGTTTGAACGTGATTTGGGCGCCGCCATTTATGATGAGATGGCATTGTATGAAGCGATGCAGGCGCAAAGCCTTGAGCAGTGCCTGTCTAGTGTCAATATTTAGTAAAATTTAGGCTAGAAATGTCTAGCGTATAGCCGACTTATTAGCACGTCATTCCAAAAAGGAATGGCTGCAAGAAATTTATTATTTTGCAACTTAGTAGGTAGCAGGGTAATTTTATAAGTCAGTCAAGGACGTAGTAAACCATTATACCAATATGCAAGGGATTGATTATGATTAAGCAATATATGTCTGCAATGGGCGTAGAAGAAGCACACTATCAAAATGGCGACTTTGAAGTCACCACCCCAATTGATGGCTCAGTCATCGGTAAAGTCACGCTAGATACAGTCGCCGACGTCGATACTAAAATCCAAAATGCCAAACAAGCCTTCCAAGAATGGCGTGTCGTTCCTGCCCCTAAACGTGGTGAGCTGATTCGTCTATTGGGTGAAGTCCTGCGTGAGCACAAAGAAGACTTAGGTATCTTAGTATCGCTAGAAGCCGGAAAAATCAAAGAAGAAGGCCTTGGCGAAGTACAAGAAATGATTGATATCTGTGACTTTGCCGTGGGCGTATCGCGCCAGCTTTATGGTCTAACCATTGCCTCAGAACGCCCAGGTCACCATATGCGTGAGACATGGCATCCACTGGGTGTCATCGGCGTCATCTCTGCTTTTAACTTCCCCGTTGCGGTTTGGTCTTGGAATACGGCACTGGCCATCGTCTGTGGCAACCCTGTCATCTGGAAACCTTCAGAAAAAACCCCACTCGTCGCCTTAGCGTGCCAAGCGTTATTTGAAAAAGCGTTGGCAAAATTTGGTGAGGCACCAGCACATTTATCGCAAATCATATTGGGCAAAACCGATATCGGTAATGCGTTGGTTGAAAATAAAGACATCGCTTTGGTCAGTGCCACCGGCAGTACACGCATGGGCCGAGAAGTAGGACCAAAAGTCGCTGAGCGTTTTGGTAAATGCTTGCTTGAGCTTGGTGGCAATAATGCCATGATTTTGGCACCAACGGCGGACTTGGATTTGGCGCTACGTGGCATTCTATTCTCAGCAGTAGGAACGGCAGGGCAGCGTTGTACCACCTTACGCCGTCTATTCGTTCATGAGTCGGTCAAAGACGATATCTTACCGCGCGTGAAGTCTGCTTACGAGACCGTGAGCATCGGTCATCCGCTAGAAGGCAATTTGGTCGGTCCCCTAATCGATGAAGACAGCTTTAATAATATGCAAACGGCGTTAGAAAAAGCCCGCAATACTGGCGGTAAAGTCACGGGCGGCGAACGTGTATTAATGGATAAATTCCCTGACGCTTATTATGTGACCCCTGCGATTGTTGAGCTTGATGAGCAAAATGATGTGGCACGTAGTGAGACGTTTGCGCCGATTTTATATGTCATGCCTTATAAGGAGTTCGACGATGCGCTAGAGATGCAAAACGATGTGCCACAAGGACTGTCTTCTTGTATCTTTACCAATGACTTACGTGAAGCTGAAACGTTCCTCAGCGACCGCGGTAGTGATTGCGGTATCGCCAACGTCAACATCGGTACCAGTGGCGCTGAAATTGGCGGTGCATTCGGCGGCGAAAAAGAAACAGGCGGTGGTCGTGAATCAGGTTCAGATGCATGGAAAGCTTATATGCGTCGTCAGACCAATACAGTCAACTATTCAACCGAGCTGCCACTAGCGCAAGGCATCAACTTTGGCTAATAAGAATGTGACGTGATGTGACGCTTGTTAAGTAGGCTCAGCGCCTATTTAACAAGCCAAGTATCAGTTATTTTGGTAGCCAATTATTAAGTATTTATCGTTTTAGTATGAAAGCCTGCGGAAGTGATGAATAACTATTCATGATTTCAAAAACAGGCTTTTTTACTCCCTTTTTAGTACTATTTTCAGCGTTTTTTTAGCATTATTAGCAGCCATGGATTGGTTGTTCCCACTACTGTTATATCTATGACAACAGTATCCACTACTAAGGAAGGTAGGTGTCTTATGATGGATGATAAACCTTATGACGAAGCTAAAGATGGCTACGGTCCGTCTTCTAGTTTTTTATTAGATATTGCACCTCTGGTGTTGACTGCCATTATTCTGATGGTTCAGTTTTTTGTATTCAAAGATTTTACCCCTCACATTCCCTTAGCTTGCGGTCTTTTAATCACAGGCTTGTTTATGAAGCTGCGTGGCCGTGATTGGGACGGCATGGAACAACGCTTTTTAAAGGTTGTCAAAATTGGTCTACCGGCCATGATTATCTTGATGGGCGTTGGTATGCTCATCGGGGCTTGGATTATCGCTGGTACCGTTCCTACGATTTTATACTACGGTTTTAGCGTTTTTTCTCCTTCATCATTTTTAGTCTCTGTTTGTCTTATCTGTGCCATTATTTCTGTCGCAACCGGTACCTCTTGGGGCACGGTTGGTACAGTCGGTCTTGCTATGATGGGGATTGGGCTAGGCTTGGGAATCCCGCCGTCACTAACGGGCGGCGCTATCGTTTCTGGTGCTTTTTTTGGCGACAAAATGTCTCCTTTATCTGATACCACCAACTTAACGCCAGCAGCGGCTGGTGTTGAGCTTTGGGATCATATTCGCGGCATGTTGCCAACGACTGTACCTGCCATGGTGACTGCATTAATTATCTACGCTTGGATTGGGATGGGTTACGGTGCAGAAAATGTCGATTTATCTTCGATCAAAGAAATTCAAACCTCACTAGCGGCCAACTATAACTTGAGCGTGATTACTTTATTACCTGCTGTAGTCGTTGTCATTGCGGCGGTAATGAAAATGCCTGCTATTCCAACGGTATTATCAGGTGTAGTAGTTGCAGGCTTAGTTGCGTTCTTTATGCAAGGCGTGGGTGTTCACGATATCTTTAACGTCCTACAAAATGGCTTTGTCAGTGAGACAGGCTTTGCTGTCGTCGACCAACTGCTGTCTAAAGGCGGCGTTATGTCAATGACTTGGGTTGTGACCTTGACCATCTTTGCCTTAGCCTTCGTTGGTGCCATTGAGCATTACGGTACGCTCAAAGCCATAATGGCGAAAATTAATAAGATGGTGAAATCAAGATTTGGCCTAGTAATTACCACTTATCTCAGCACTCTTGGTGTTGGTACGCTCATCGGTGACGTCTATACCACACTGGTATTGCCAGGCCGTCTACTCAAAGACAAATATCAAGAAATGGGCTATAAGCGCACGACGCTTACCCGTTCTATCGAAGATACCGGCACCCTGTTATCTCCTCTGATTCCTTGGAACATGGGTGGTAGTTTCGTTGCGGCAACCCTAGGTATTGCGACCCTTACTTATGCGCCATTTGCCTTTGCCTGCTGGTTATCGCCGCTATTTGGCTTGCTATGGGTATTCTTAGATAAATTTATTCCCCGTGAAGAACCTATTGTTAATAACGACACAAGCACGCTCTCCACTGTAGACAACGTGTAATTTAGAAGGAATATAAGATGTTGCAAGAGCAATGTTTGTGGAATATGACCGCACCTATTATTGATACCTATAGCCAGATGAATAGCGATACTGAAGCGACTATCTGTATCATAGGTGGTGGTTATACAGGGTTATCGGCTGCGATTCATTTGGCAGAAAAAGGTGTCAAAGTTATCCTCTTAGAGAGCCATACGATAGGCAGTGGCGGCTCAGGAAAAAGCGTAGGGCTCGTCAATGCAGGTACTTGGGCGCGCCCTGATGATTTGAATATTGCTCTAGGTGAAGCAGCAGGTGAGCGTCTGACAGAAGCCCTTGGACAAGCGCCAAGCTTAGTGTTTGATTTAATCAAGCGTTATAATATCGATGCCCAAGCCACCCAAGCCGGTAATATCCATATGGCACATAACGCTAAAGGTGAAGTCGATGTCGATATTAGATACGAGCAGCTTAGCCGTCGCGGTGCGAATGTTGAGGTATTAACTGGCAGTAAATGCCATGAGTATTGTGGTACCAAGAATATCAATAAGGCACTACTCGATCACCGTGCTGGTACCATAAACCCGCTGGCTTATGTGAGAGGGCTGGCCAAAGTAGCAAAAGATCTTGGCGTCACTATCTATGAGCATTCCGCTGTTGAAGCATTAGAAAAGGTGGATGGCTATTGGTATGCAAGGACTTCTAAAGCGCGCGTGAAATCTGAGCGCGTCATTATTGCAACCAACGCTTATACCGAAGGCGAATGGACAGAAATTAAAAAGACATTTTATCTGGTTTATTATTATCAGATTGCATCTGAGCCGCTCAGCGGAGAGGCGGCAGATCGGATTTTGCCATACAAAACAGGGGCGTGGGATACACGCTTGGCCTTGTCTAGCTTTCGCCGTGATGACGATGATCGCCTGTTATTGGGAACGGTGGGTGGTACACAGCTTAAACCAAAATCCTTTTATCAATCATGGGCCAATGCGGTGCAAAAAAGCTATTATCCAGATTTGCCAGCATTTAAGTGGCAGTATGAATGGACTGGTAGCTTTGGCTTTACGCAAGATCACATTTTTCGAGTCATGGAGCCCGCTGAGGGTTTGCTGACCGCAACAGCTTATAACGGTCGCGGCATTACGACAGGTACGCTAATGGGTAAATGCTTTGCAGATTATATAATGACGGGTAATAGAGAGAGTATTCCCTTACCGTTTAAGACCTTAGAAGAGGCAAAAGTCTCTTTTGGAAGCGTTAAGTCAGGCTTTACTGAGTTGGGACTGACTTTATATCATGCGGGTCAATGCTTGAGAATCATTGGGTAGGAAAGTTGGGTAGGGAATAAGAACACGCCCTATTCTGAGGAGAATGCTGAACTTTGCCTAAACCGCTGAATAGGTTTAGGCAGTATTTTTCTCTAAATTGAAACGGCTATATTTTTTTATATTGAATCGCCTATACCTTTTTATATTGAGCTGATTATACTTAAATAAATTTGTTCTCATGAGTGGACGAGACTTCTGCAAACAGCCAATCGCGAAAGGCTTTAAGCTTTGCCATATTGGCAGATTCTGCTTGATAAACAACGTAATAAGCCAATGGCGAGCTAAAGGTAATCTCAGGAAATAATCTTACTAAGCGTCCAGCAGCGACATCATCACGTGCCATCACACTACGCGCCAACGCAATTCCATGACCATCGATGACCGCTTGTAGCACTGCTGCTGAGTTATTGATTTGCATCCCTCGCGAGGTATCTACTTTGGTGAGCGCTACATTGGTTAAACTTGATTGTGCAAGCCAATCATCCCACGAAGGAAAACCGATAAAGCCATCCATGGAGCGGTCATGGATAAGCATCTCTTGGGTCAAGTCAAGCGCGTTTTTTCCTTGTAATAATTGTGGCGAGCAAACCGGATAAATCTCTTCTTCCATCAGCTTTTCGCTCAGCAATCCTGCCCAAACCCCAGCACCATAGCGCACGCCGATATCGACGTCTTGAACGGCAAAGTCGATTGATTTAGCACTGGTATCAAGCCGTACATCGATATCTGGCTGTAGGCCTTGGAATCGATCAATGCGCGGCAACAGCCATTTAGCGGCAAAGGCAGGGCTGACAGTCACCGTGAGCATGCCGCTATTTGAGCCTTCTTGTAACTGCGCCAATCCTTTTGCCAAGTTATCTAAGCCCGCCCGAATATGCGGCAATGCCAGCTCGACGGTTTTTGTGGGGATTAAGCGCGATTTACCACTGGTTTTGCGATAAAACAGCGGTAATCCTACTGAATTCTCCAAACTACGAACCAGTTGTCCAACGGCAGCAGGAGTCACGTTTAGCTCCTCTGCCGCCGCAGAAAAACTTTGATGACGGGCGCTCGCCTCCAAGGCACGTAGGGCATTTAAATACACGACTTTCTTCATAGTGGCAAACATTTTCTTTTAGATAAGTGAATATTATCTCGTTTGTCAGCCGATGTAAATCAGTAGATAATTGACGGCATTAAACCTTATCTTTGGAAAACATCCTATGCTCATTAATGCAGATTTTACCTGCCGTGCTTCATTAGCACCCGAACACTATCAATGGGTGTCATCACCGCAAAATGGCGTCGAGCGCGTGATGCTCGACCGTGTCGGCGCAGAAAAAGCCCGTGCCACCAGTATCGTGCGCTATGCTCCTGATTCCTATTTTCCCCATCATTTGCATCCGGGCGGCGAAGAAATTTTGGTCTTGTCGGGTACTTTTTCGGCAGATAACATCGATTATCCAGCGGGATGGTATTTACGCAATCCACCAAACTCTGGCCATCAGCCGTATAGTAAAGAGGGAGCAGTTATTTTTGTCAAACTTTGGCAAATGCCAGCAGAAGAGGCACGTTATGTTGCCATCGATACCAACGATACGGCAAATTGGCAGAAACAAGGTAATCGTGATGTCTGTCATTTATTCTCAGATGATAGCGAACAGGTCAGCTTACAACGCTTAGATGCTAATAAAGTGCTATTTACTGAAGCTGTCAAAGGCGGCGCTGAGATACTGGTACTAGACGGCGAGCTGATAGATGCTGAGCTACCAGATAATACTCAAACCTACGGACGCGGTGGTTGGATACGCTTATCAGTAGATGCGCTGCCACAAATAAAAGCAGGTGCGCAAGGTGTCACGGCTTATCTCAAAACTGGTCATTTATCTCACATCATCGGCGCTGACGTAGAAGGAGCATAATATGCAAACAGTATCTGTAGCGATTATTGGCGGCGGCTTAAGTGGCTTATATGCGGCTTATTTATTAGAGAAAAAAGGCGTTGATTATGTGCTCTTAGAGGCGCGTCCAACCTTGGGCGGTCGTATTGTGACAGCGCGGCCAACGGATTTAAATACTGCACAAATAACAGATAGCATGAATGGTTTTGATTTGGGACCATCATGGTTTTGGCCAGAATATCAGCAGCAGTTGGCGCGTCTGATTGATGAATTGCAATTAGAGAGTTTTGCGCAATTCGAGGAGGGCGATATGCTGGTTGAGCGCTCACCTAATGAGCCTGCTATGCGTACACATGGCTACAAAAGTGCGCCGCCGTCTATGCGGCTTAAGGGTGGTATGGCGACATTGATTGACGCGCTCTATCATAGTCTAGATGTCACACGGATTTTGACTAATCAAAAAGTGCGTCAGCTACATAATACTGGGCAGTATATTGAAATCACTAGCGAAGATGAGTCTGGGCAAGTGGCCATTTGTCAGACACAGCAATGGCAAGCGCAGCATGTGTTACTGGCGCTACCGCCTAGATTGGCAGAAGAAAGCATAACCTTTGAGCCAGCGTTACCGACCAATCTCACGACGCAGTGGAGAGGAACGGCCACTTGGATGGCGCCGCACGCTAAGTACCTTGCTGTTTATGACAGTCCATTTTGGCAAAAACAAGGATTGTCAGGCTCAGCACGCAGCGGACAAGGACCGATGGTCGAGATTCATGATGCATCAGTGGCAGATGGCAGCGGGGCATTATTTGGGTTTATAGGTGTACCTGCAGCCGCACGTCAAAGTGTCTCTACAGAAGTATTAAAGGCCCATTGTCGCACGCAACTGGTACGTTTATTTGGGGAGCAAGCAGACGCGCCTAAGGCTGAGTATCTTAAAGATTGGGCGCAAGAGCTCTTTACGGCAACTGTTGCCGATGCTAATAGTGATGTTCAGCATGCCGCTGCACCTATGTCTAAAGCACTATCTGGCATATGGGCAAACGGTCTGATCGGTATAGGTAGCGAGTGGTCAGCACAGTTCCCCGGTTATATTGCGGGCGCTATCGATGCAGCAAGCATCGGCGTTAAAAATTTACCTGAGTCGATAGCATAGTCAGTTCAAAATAAAAGCGCTACGTTATAGCTATGTGCGACTGGTATAAATTTTCCTTGCTTGCTGTTATGACAGAGGCTACGAAAAATTTATCCTAGTCGCATTGTATTGATTTTAAAGTAATTCTACTATAGCTGGTTGGTACTGCAATTGCTTGATACTGCCAGAGCCTAAGATTGATACTTAATAATCTCTATCAGTCTACTTGATTTAAAACTTCAACATTAATTTCTCTTTATATTTAGACCATGCGGCTTTATTTAAGCCAGTGTGGTCTAAATCAGCATCTTCTAAAATAGTATTTTCTCAAACAATTTTATCTAGAATAATGTTCTGTAAAACCCAGATACATACTAGCCCTTCACATTGCTGTATTATTTCTATAAAATACCGACCGTGTGGTTTCTTTTGTGCAATATATAATTTTATCCTTATAAAACTGCTCTCTAAGCTTAGGATAAATAAATAATCCACATTTTCTTTAAGGCGGAAACCTTACATCTGCGTCTTAGTATCAATAATGAAAGCTTATGAAGAGCTTGCAAGAGTCATTATCTTTCAAGTGCTTGGCGCAAGATATTTAGTAAAGACTGGTTATACGGCGGTAGTTGCCATTATTAGCATTGTGAACATTGTCAGAATTATTGATGGCATAGACAGCGGCAATAGTGGCGACAAACTTATTCTCAAACTCTTTGGTGCATAAACATCGAGATAAAAATGAAAACAGAAAATCCTTATAAACGTAGAAAACAGCCAGAAATCGTTCGTCGTGCGCTGCTTGATCAGGCAGCACGCATCACGCTAGGGCAAGGGTTGTCTAAAGTTACTTTTCAAGCAGTGGCTGATGCAGTTGGTGTGACTAAAGGTGGGGTGATGCATCATTTCACCACCAAGAATGCGTTGATTTTGGAAGTATTCCATGACGCGATGAAAAAGTTTGAGACAGAGGTCGATAAGGCAATGGCCAAAGACCCAGTGCCTTACGGTTCGTTTACCCGTGCCTACATCAATGCCACGATTAGCTTGGGCGAAAAAGGGCAGGAAGAGTTTGATAGTCAGGCAACCTTATATGTATTGATGCTGGCGGACAGTGAGCTGCGCAAGCTGTGGGCTGAGTGGTCAAATGCGCAATTAGATAAGCATAAACCAACTGATAATACTGAAACGCTATGTATGGTGCGTCTGGTCGCTGATGGTATTTGGCTCTCTGATTTTTCCGGCATTAATATATCCGATAAAAAATCATTACGTGAGCGTTTGCTAAAAATGACCCAACCTGAGCATGAGTAAAACGCCGCTTTGCTTTGATTTGAACACAATGCTTTAAATGCGTCGCTTCAAGCGTTTATCAAAGAAACACTGAAAGAAAATATTTTAGAAATAAATGATATAAATTTTTTTAAATACTTAACCCATGACGACATTATTTGGTGTTGGCTTGATTATATTATAAAGCCTTTACCAGTCATCGATAGGAGAACCTATGACAGCTACAAATACTGATTCAAAAACAGAGCTAAACAACTTAAAAGACGTCATCGATTTAGAGCAAATACAAACCGCTTATATCAACGGTCGTTATTTGGCTATCGATGATTCGTTAACCACTTTTGAAGATATTAATCCAGCGACGGGTGAAGTGCTAGCAACCATTCAGCAAACGACTGATGAGCAGATTAAGGAAGCGGTAAAAGCGGCGCAGCAAGGTCAAAAAATTTGGGCAGCGATGACAGCGGTTGAGCGCAGCCGTATTTTGTTAAATGCGGTTGCACTATTACGCGAACGCAATGATGTACTGGCATTGCTCGAAACCAAAGACACCGGTAAAGCGCTCTCTGAAACCAGGTATGTCGATATCGTCACTGGTGCTGATGTCGTTGAGTATTATGCAGGTCTTGCACCGATGCTTGAAGGTCGTCAGATTCCATTACGTGATAGCAGCTTTGTCTATACCCGCCGCGAGCCGCTTGGCGTGGTCGCAGGTATTGGTGCATGGAATTATCCTATTCAGATTGCGATGTGGAAAGCTGCGCCAGCATTAGCCGCTGGTAATGCGATGATTTTTAAACCATCAGAAGTTACGCCATTGACTGCATTAAAATTGGCAGAAATCTTCACAGAAGCAGGCTTACCAGATGGTGTTTTTAACGTTGTGCAAGGGGATTATAAAGTCGGCGAAGCATTAACCCAGCATCCTGATATCGCCAAAGTCTCGTTTACCGGTGGCGTACCAACGGGCAAAAAAGTCATGGCGAGTGCGGCATCATCATCGCTTAAAGACGTGACCCTAGAGCTTGGTGGTAAGTCGCCACTGATTATATTTGAAGACGCTGACATCGATACCGCCGCTGATATTGCGATGATGGCGAACTTTTATAGTACAGGTCAGGTCTGTACCAATGGCACGCGCGTCTTTATACCTAAGTCGCTACAAGCAAAGTTTGAAGCAGCCATCTTAACGCGTGTTGAGCGTATCAAGCTTGGCGATCCAATGGATGAAAATATCAACATGGGCCCATTGGTCAGCTTCCCGCATATGGAGCGAGTACTTGGCTATATACAGCAAGGAAAGGAGGGTGGCGCGCGTCTATTAACGGGTGGTGAACGTATCACGACAGGCGAGCTTGCCAACGGTGCGTTTGTCGCGCCGACTGTATTTACAGATTGCAGCGATGATATGACTATCGTACGTGAGGAAATCTTTGGTCCAGTGATGTCAATATTGACGTATGAGACGGAGGAAGAGGTCATTCGCCGTGCCAATGATACCGAATATGGATTGGCAGCAGGGGTGGTGACTGCGGACTTGACCCGAGCGCATCGAGTAATCGGTCAGATTGAAGCGGGTATTTGCTGGTTAAATACTTGGGGCGAGTCACCAGCGCAAATGCCAGTTGGCGGTTATAAGCATTCGGGTATTGGCCGTGAGAATGGCATTGAAGCACTTGAGCACTATACTCAGACCAAATCTATCCAAGTAGAGCTGGGTAAGTTTGAATCAGTATTTTAAGCAGTTGTATTGTAAAAATTTTTAAAATAGTAAGGTTGGCTTATTAGGACTAATTATGTCTTTTTGCACCGCCTTACTGATATGAAATGATGGATTTTTTAATATTATGGAGCGTTTTATGACATCAACCACACCTGAGTATGACTACATCATCGTTGGCGCAGGCTCAGCAGGAAATGTGCTGGCCACGCGATTGACCGAAGATGCCAACATTAAGGTGTTGCTGTTAGAGGCGGGTCGTCCGGACCATCGCTTAGACTTTCGCACGCAGATGCCAGCGGCGCTCGCAATGCCGTTACAAGGAACCACTTATAACTGGGGCTACAAAACTGACCCTGAACCCTACATGAATAACCGCGTGATGGACTGCGGTCGCGGTAAAGGGCTTGGCGGCTCATCACTGATTAACGGTATGTGCTATATCCGTGGCAATGCGCTAGATTTTGACGATTGGGCCAAAATTAAAGGTTTAGAAGATTGGACCTATTCGGACTGCCTACCTTACTTTAAAAAACTAGAAAACTGTGACGCTGGCGAGAACGACTATCATGGCATCGGTGGTCCGGTTGAAATGACCACCTCAAAACCAGGGGTTAATCCGCTATTTGAAGCAATGATAGAAGCGGGCGTGCAAGCTGGCTATCCAAGTACTGATGACCTAAACGGCTATCAACAAGAAGGCTTTGGTCCAATGGATCGCTTTGTGACACCTAATGGCCGCCGCGCATCAACAGCTCGTGGTTATCTTGACCATGCCAAACCGCGTAGCAATATTACGATTTTAACTGGTGCACTGACCGATGTCATCTTATTCGACGGCAAGCGTGCTGTCGGCGTCAAAGTCGCCCATCAAGGTCAAACTAAAAACTTCTACGCGTCTCGTGAAGTGATTGTATCCTCTGGCGCGATTGCTTCACCGCAACTGTTACAGCGTTCGGGCATTGGTCCTGGTCAATGGCTTAAAGATTTGGGCGTCAATGAGATTCTAGATTTACCAGGGGTCGGTAATAATCTACAAGACCATTTAGAGCTGTATATGCAATATGAATGTAAGTTGCCAGTCTCGATAGCCCCTGCCAATAAGTGGTGGAATAAACCAGCGATTGGTGCTGAATGGTTATTTAATGGCACCGGACTCGGCGCGTCAAATCAGTTCGAAGGGGGTGGCTTCATTCGTACCGATGAAAAATTCACTCATCCTAATATTCAGTACCATTTCTTACCGTTAGCAGTGCGCTACGATGGTCGTAGTGCAGTGAAATCTCATAGTTTCCAAGCGCATGTGGGCTCATTACGTTCGCCAAGTCGCGGTCGTGTCAAGCTGACCTCGAAAGACCCAAGCGCGCATCCAAGTATCTTATTTAACTATATGTCGCATGAGCAGGACTGGCAAGAGTTCCGTGCTGCCATGCGTATCACGCGTGAGATTATGCATCAGCCAGCGCTTGACCCATATCGTGGCCGAGCTATTGCGCCAACCGATGATTTGGTTACCGATGCACAGTTGGATGAGTATGTCCGTAACCATAGCGAAACCGCTTATCATCCGTCTTGTACCTGTGCGATGGGCGAAGGCAATGATTCGGTGGTTAATGGAAAAGGGCTGGTACACGGTATCGATGGCCTGCGTGTCGTCGATGCGTCGATTATGCCAAATATCATCAGTGGTAATCTGAACGCGACCACCATTATGCTTGCCGAAAAAATCGTCGATAAGATGCGCGGTGTGCAGCTACCACGCTCAACAGCAGATTATTATGTCGCCAATGGCGCACCGCTCAGAGCCGAACCAATGCGCGTTTATAACTCTGTTATTTAAAAGGCTGTTTAAACAAGTGTTTGAACGACGGTATCGGCTATCGGACAATAAATAATATAAGACCATTTCAAAAAAAGAAGTCCTTTCACAGGAAAGGCTTTCTATCAGCACTGACATTTAAGAATATAAAGCCTTTGAGGCTGCTTCTGTTTATCGTTTATTTTGCTATTTTCACAGATTGTTGATTTAGCAAATTTCATTTATTGGTACTGCTTTGTGCGTCATGTGGTTATTTATACGTTATGGGATTATCAGTCATAAGGTTATGACGGACAAAGCAATATCAGACCCTGTTTAATTTACCTATTGAGGTCTTTTATGTACAGCTCGCCATCAGCAGATGCGACGAAACCCCTGACCCTAAATAAGACGGTTTTTTTAGGCTCAGCGATTATTTCTATTTTATTGATCATCTGGACGATTGCGTTTCCAGATTATAGTGAGACATTATTAAGCGCTAGCATGGCATGGGTATCAGAGAGCTTTGGCTGGTATTACATGCTGGTGGTCGCCGCTTATAGTATTTTCGCCTTGTTTGTTGGTTTTTCTAAGTACGGCGATATCAAGCTTGGGCAAGACCACGAAAAAGCCCAGTTTCCCTTTTTAGCATGGGCAGCTATGCTGTTCTCTGCGGGTATCGGTATTGATTTATTGTTCTTTGGTGCGTCTGAGCCTTTGATGCATTATTTAACACCGCATACAGGACTTGAGCCTGCCAGTGCCGAGGCTATGCGTGAAGCACTGTCGCAGACCTTTTTACATTGGGGTCTACATGGTTGGGGTATTTATGCGCTAATCGGGATGGCATTGGCATACTTTGCTTATCGTAAAAACATGCCGCTCGCCTTACGGTCACCACTGACTCCTATCTTTGGTGAGCGCTTGATTAAAGGCTGGCTAGGTGATGGTATTGATACCTTTGGCGTCGTCTGTACCTTAATGGGTATTGCGACTAGCTTAGGTATTGGGGTATTGCAGGCTAATGCGGGCTTGACTCATGTTTTCGGTATCGAATCTAGCAAAATGGTGCAGAGCCTTATTATTTTAGGCGTGGTTATTGCTGCAGCTATCTCTGCGATGACGGGCGTTGAAAAAGGCGTACGCCGTTTATCTGAATTTAATATGCTGTCATCAATATTGCTACTATTGGCGATATTGGTGCTGGGTAATACGGTTTATTTACTAAATACCTTTACCCAAAATATTGGTCAATACTTTCAGACCATTGTTTTTAAAACCTTTGATGTTTATGCTTATGACGGTAAGGCTGGCGCTGATTGGAAGTCAGGTTGGACGATATTTTTCTGGGCATGGTGGGTTGCTTGGGCACCCTTTGTAGGCTTATTTATCGCGCGTATTAGCCGCGGTCGTACCTTGCGTGAATTCGTGTTTGGCGTGATGTTTATCCCGCTTGGTTTCATCTTTGCATGGTTCTCTATCTTTGGTAATTCAGCGATAGATTTGGTTGCGAATGGTGCTACCGAACTTGGTGAAATTGCCGTCAATGATGCGGCGATGGGTATGTTTGCCTTGTTTGAATACTTTCCTTACAGTGATATTTTCTCATTAGCAGGCGTGGTTATTGGACTGATATTTTTTGTGACCTCTGCTGACTCAGGCGCTTTAGTCCTTGCTAACCTAAGTTCAAGAGGTATGACCAATGACACCGATGCGCCAGTTTGGTTGCGTTTATTTTGGGCGGCAGCTACAGGTTTGATTACTCTGGGTCTATTGTTCGCTGGTGGCTTCGCGTCATTACAGTCAGTCTCTGTGATTGCCGGTTTGCCGTTCTCTCTTATTTTAGTGCTTTACATGATGGCTATGTGGAAGTCATTAAAAGAGGAAGGTAATAAGCGCAAAGCCAGTACCGTTGGCACGGCAAATGTACTTGATAGTGGTAAAGGCTGGAAAGCACGATTGCAACGTATCGTCAGTTTCCCAAGCCATAAACAGGTCGAACGCTTTTTACAGACGGTCGTTAAGCCTGCCATGATTGAGGTTGAAAAAGAGCTAAAAGATGGTGGCCTTAAAACCTCATTGGATATCCGAAATCTGGCGAGTATCGGTAAAGATATAGATGCTGGGATAGATGAAGATGACGGTCAGATAGATGGGGTGAAACTGCGCGTCGGTCATGGTGATGAAGATGACTTTATTTACGAAGTTAATCTAATCAAAGCTGAGCGTCCGAACTTTACACTAAATACTTCAAGCAAGCAGGCCGAGTTTTATTACCGTGCTGAAGTGTTTTTAAGTGACGGCTCGCAAGAATATGACTTGGTTGGTTACACCAAAGAGCAAGTGCTGGTTGATATCTTGCATCAGTACGAGTGTCATATGCAGTATCTCCATTTAGAGCGTTAATTCATTCATCAAAAGCTAGTAGATGGCTTGCTAGATTTTAGACATTCGATCAACAATTTGGCAAAAGATAACCCCATAAGTTGCATACAGCTTATGGGGTTTTTTATATAAATTCGTTCAATAAATAGTGAATTGAATGATAAATCTAATAATAAATGATTGAGCGACAGCAGTTGTCGCGCGGCTTATTTTAGCCTCTTTATTTTCATAAGGTTTTATATTATAGTTATTGAGTCAGGCAAAAATAACATGACAAACAGTTAACCCTCGGGGCGCAACGCTTCACTTCTTAACTGAGTTGTCTTTAACAAACACTTTTAACAGTGTCCTTTTTAGCAATGTTATTTTCGTTTACTCCTAAACAACTTCGCCTGTACAAATCCAAATCTAAGCCCCAAAAAACATATTGATTGATAATCAGAAAAACGCTCGTTGATTTTAATTTTTTTAAGAGTAATAACGATAAAAAAAGCAGCTTTACGATAATGACCAGCTACGGCTAAACAATTAGAAAAAACACCGAATCCTACATTCTAAAACCGATTAACTTACTTAACTTTATAGCTAATAACGTCATTTTACAAAATGGCGAATATACTCGGCTGGCTTAAAATTGCGCTTAATAAACCCCAAGAAATAAGAAAACAGTACGAAAAACAATACGAAAAATACTGCAACGCGCAAACTAAAATCAAAATAATAAGGATATGAAGATGACAAAGTTAACGTATCAATTTGAGCAAAAACGGATAGACAATGTGCAGTGGTCAGATGGCGCAAAACTGTCTGGAATAACGGCACTGGCGAGTCATGAGAAAGGGCGCGTACGTAAAAGCCCATTGTTTTATCTTGAGACGGTTTCGATAAATAATTATGAAACCGATGTGTATTTTGTCAATAATACTGATGACATATTGAGTTTTGTCGCGCCGTTTAGGCTGTGCCGGAACATAGATGAAGCGAGGGCTAAGCTTGGTGATATTAGCGCTGAGAACGTAGAAAAAGTAAGACTTTATAGCGATGACATGGATTGTTTATATACGGACGTTTTACCTAAGCAAGGGGTGCGTATTGGCAGTATTCATATCATTTATGATAGCGATGCGCTGATGCAGTGGTTTATTAGTGTGCCTTATAAGGGCGTTGATACGCATTATGGTATTTGGCGTTTTAACGTAGTAGAGAAGGGCGGTATTGGCGGGTCTTATCCACTACTTTGGGAGAATTTTAGTAAGCCCTCGCACGTAGTGAGTAGTGAGTGTGTGACTGAGCGTGATGAGATGCCGATAGAGCCTGCACTTTATGAGGAGCGCTGTTGGGTGTTAGAGCAATTTATCGATCAGTATGGTGTGGCTGAAGCCATATTTATATTGGCCATTAATGATGTGCTCTATCGCTATTGTGTGGGCTGGAGTGCGCCCTATAATGAGTCTGATATTCAGGCAAAAGACATTGCGCGTAAATTAACAGAGCAAAAGCCAAAAGATGCTGAAGCAGTGAAAGCCATTGTCCAAGCCGTTTATGATTTTTGGTTTAATAAAGGTTTTGCAAAAAATACCTCAGTACAAGCTTGTGCAGAGATTTTGAGTTTATACCAAGCGCAGATTGCCAATCAAAAAGCGGTTTAAATAATTGGCCAGATTAATAACAATAAATCTAAATAATAATGAAAAAAGGAAAAAGCTATGATGTTTCCTATCGAAAATAATGAGACGTTTTTATTGTTTTTTCATGGTCTCGATTCGAGTTGTGAGACCAGTAAATATACTTGTATTACACGTGAACCGAAATATTGCCAAACGGTCAATTATCGAGACAATTTTGCAGAAATATTTGAGATTTATGACGCTTTAATTCAGGAGAAGATGCATGAGTATCCACGCGTAGTGCTGGCAGGGCATTCGCTTGGCGGTTGGTTTGCCAATCATTTTGCCCATAAATATAACTTGCGGGCGCTATTGATTGCGCCTTGTATTTATCCAAGTGAGGTTTTATCAGATCGTATTCCAGCAGTGGTGGATATGAAACTGTCTTTTCCAACGTCAAACACTGAGATGGTAAGAGTCATGGTGGAAGTCGATGATGAAAACTTAGATGTGGCGGTCGCCAAACGAACCTTAGTCAATCTGCCTGATAGTTGGGAAATCGATTATTTTGACGGCGGTCATCACCGTATCGCCCGTAGCAGTGATATTTGGTATCACTTGGTACATTTGTGTGAAGACCCTATCGTTTGGATGGATGAAGCGACGTATCATGGTGAAGATTAGGATATTTCTTTAAAAAAGAAGTCATTATCTCGTATTTATTTTCTATGAGCTGATGTGCTATCATTATTAAACGATCTAATTATCTATCGTGGGTTTAACAGTTTTGTCGTTGCCAATGGTTATTGCAAATTATCATAATTGCAATCAATGGTGGCGTATAAACCTTGCAACTTCCAGCACGATATAAAACAATCCTGGTAAAGCGCATGAGCCTGTACTCCGACATCCTCATTTGTGCCTGATTTTATACTTTTTCGTCGGAGTTATAGGAATCTAAGGTCTTCACTATCATGAGCCAATCCACCAATCTATCCAAATATACTCGCCGTTATCAGCCGTGTCATCCTCTCGCACAATACGTCATCGCTCAAATAGATACGTTAGAATATCGTGCGCAAGATATTGTCAAAGCCATGGGTTACCCTTTAAAACATACCATGCCTGCCTGTGAACGCTTACGTCATGTGTTGTCTAATAAACATATTGGCCTTGATGGCAGCTATAGAGATAAATACTTTACCGCCGATGAGTTTTTAGCCAAGCTATTTTTGGTGCTCGATTTGCCTTATGAGCCATTTGCAGAAGATATCGCCCAGATTAAGGATGAGATAGCACAGGGTTCTAAGCCGCAACCTCAATATCGTTTACACGCCGATGTTGATTTTAATTTTGATGGTAACGCAAATTGGTTGTCTCGTTGGGGCGCATCACTTTGGACTCATGTAGATTTGCCAATTGGATTTGCTAAACTAGAGGAAGCTGCGCGTAAAAGCATTATTAAAGAGCGTATCCGCACGCATTATCAAGAGCGTGGGGCTAATGTACCGTACGATGGCACTATAAAAGGCTATCGCTTGATTATTGAACTGCAAGATAAAGAAGTCTATAGAGTCGAGTATGACCTGCCAAAATCTAAAAGTGTTTAATAGCCTAAGCAATGTTAATTCTATAGTCTTATAATTCTAAAAAATCGCCTTTACAATGTTTTAGATTAAACACAAGCCTTACTACTTTTTATGATAGTGAGGCTTTTTTATATCGAGTAGACCCTTTTAAGATTCAAGCCTACCATTGAAGGTCAGTACGGTCATTGTTATGATAAGCCAAGCTATTATTATAATTTTCAAAATCACTTCTAAAATCTGCCCATACCTTGACAATAATTGGCAATAAAATAATACTTTTTAAGTCTAAAGCGATAAAAATTAATCAAACTGCGAAACACCTCTATGACTTCCTCTTATCCTTGTCTGTACTCTTTTCGTCGCTGTCCTTATGCTATGCGTGTCCGACTTGGCATACTGTTTGCCGAGCTGCAGGTGGAGCTGCGCGAGATAACGCTGAAAAATAAGCCGCCGCAAATGCTAGCGATTAGCCCAAAAGGTACTGTGCCTGTTTTACAGCTTTTAGACGGGACAGTAATTGAAGAGAGTAGAGAGATAGTGACATGGGCGCTTGCGCAGCGAGATTCGCAAGAATTACTTAATGCAGAGGTTTTGCATCAAGCGAATGCGCTGATTGATAAAAACGACAATGAGTTTAAATATTGGCTTGATCGCTACAAATACGCCGACCGTCATCTCGAGATGAGCCAAATAGAGTATCGACAACAGGGTGAAGTATTTTTACAGCTTTTAGAGGAGTTATTAACTAAAAACTCTTATTTGTTAGGGGAGAGTATAACCATCGCTGATATCGGTATTATGCCTTTTGTCCGTCAATTTGCGAATGTGAATCGCGATGTTTTTTATAGTCTTCCTTATATGAATCTACAGCGATGGCTACAGGACTGGCTTCAGCATCCGCTATTTTTACAAGCGATGACCAAGTTTCAGCCATGGCAAGATGGGGATGAGGTGGTGGTTTTTCCTCTGTCTTCAATAAGCTAAGATTTAGTCTGACTGCGATAAATACAAACCACGTGCTGTAGGTAAGTTGGAGGTGTCAGGCTTATGAGATTTAGTGTCTTTTTTATAGCGTAATCATAATATTAAACCACTTCTCATCTCTATCTACTCTTTGGTCGTTGGTAAGCCATATCATCTATGCCGAAGAAAGCGTACAGCTCGACAAATATTTTTATCCTTGCTAATATACAAGGACATCGTGGGTTTAACGCTACTTCCAGCACGATGAAAAACAATAACTGGTAAAACGCACAACTCCTTTTTCTCTGTAAAGTTAAAGCGACTGTGCTGAATTATTTTGGCATACACAGAGTAAAAGGAGCGCCTCATATGACTAATTCTAGTCAATCGACAACGACACTGCAATCTATCATTTTAAAACGCATCGAGCAAAAAGCACTATCCCATCATGAAATACTGACGCTAATGGGGTATCATAATCATCCTAAAACGACAGACAAAGCCATTAATCGCTTGCAAACAGTTCTATCCAGTCCTGCGTTGGGACTGACTAATACAACCTATGATTTTAAGTATGCTGCCTCAGAATTTGTTGAAAAGTTATGTACGGTTTTGGAGATTAATAAAACGGTATACCAACAACTTTTAACAGAGCTAGAGCGCCATGCCAGTCATTTATTAAATGCCATCACACCGATTGTTTATGCTGATATCACATTTAATGAACACTTTAGGCCGTCATTCAATTCGTATATGGCGGTTGATAGATTTAAACGCATCTCATTGGATGATGACGTCAGGTTATTGCCGCGTCAAAAGCAGCTAGACATCATTAATGATTGCATAATTGCACACTATAAGGCGATGCGGGGTAAGATTCCATTCGCTGGGGTGATTAAAGGATATAGGATAGTATTCAATAATGGCCGCGACGATGAAGCACGACTTTATATTGCACATCACCAGCTATAAAAGAAATGTTATAAAAGTACATTTATACAAGACCATTGATAATTAAGATATAAGGCATATTGCAATGCAAGAAACACAGAACCCTATGGAACAAACGCAAAGCGCGGTAGAACACAGACCGGTATTCATGCCTAGAGTCAATAGTGACAATTTGGTCAAGACGGACATGGTGAGGTTTGAGCGGCATGTGGGGTTTGCCAGTCGCCAAAAGAAAAAATCTATCAATGATATGCATCAAGTCATTCGCAAAAAATATGGCTTTAGTCATGTCTTAGAGCTATCGAGTAAGTCTGGCAATAAGTTGAGTTTTCCGCTCAGTCCATTGAGCTTAAAACTTACCAATGAGTATGATGGTCAAGCATATAGTGTCGAAAATGCCTTTCAAAGCAGCATGATTTTTGAGGATGGTGGTCCCTATACTGACTTGCTGACAGTACCACCAAGACAAGCCAAAAAAGACGAGCGCTTAATAACATCAGGTGAGCTGATTGGCTATGATTATTTTGGCATGGAATGGAGTGTAGAGCCATTGACTACATTTTATGACTGGCTCTATGTGAATGCCCTGAAGCAAAATACTCATCTGCATGAGGAAGTCATGCAATATCAAGCTTTTACCGATCGTGAATTTAATCCTAAAAGATCTATCCATTGTGCGGCTTATGCGCTGGCGATGTTTGTCGCGCTCAATAAACGTGGGTTACTTGATAATGTTGAAGATCCAACGGTATTTTTTAACTTATATCATGAGTTTAAAGTGAGTAACACCGAGCACCTTTTGGAAGACGGTTGGGTCTAAATAATTTGTAAAGAAAAATTTTTATACATCATCAATTAGCTTTAAATCACGTAGAAAGATTTCTACTGTTTATTTAGCATAGCTCACTAAAAACCAGACTAGAAAAAAAGCACCGAACCTTAATGGGTTTGGTGCTTTTTTGTGGTTCAATCTTTATCTTTAGTTTAGAGCAGACATTTATAGTAGCTCTTTACGCAGCTGAGCTGGAGACTTAGGAGATAATAAACTAGGTGCGACGTCGAGTACAGTTTTGGCACCAGATTCGCCTGCCAAGTTCATTTTATAGGCAGCGCGGGCATAGGCCACGAGCACGCTAGAGGTAAAATCAGGGTTACTACCGAGCTTTAATGAAAACTCCAACACTTGGTTATTTTGCTCATTATCCATGCCGCTCACGCCACTGCGAATGACAAAACCGCCGTGAGGCATCTTTTGATGTTCACGCTCAAACGTTGGTTGGTCGATAAAGTGCACTTTGGTATCGTAGTCGGCAAAGTAATCCGGCATGGTCACGATGGTATTGCGTACGGCATCGCTATCTGCGCCATCTGCTAATACAATATAGCATTCGCGGGTGTGCTTCTCTCGGGTGCTCAGCGTTGGCTGCTCGCCATTTCGTACCCGTGCCATAGCAGATTCTGACGGAAGGGTGTATTGTACGCCTGACTTAACGCCATCTACTCGGCGTACGGCATCTGAGTGTCCTTGGCTTAAGCCTTTGCCCCAAAAGGTATAGGTTTCGCCAACCGGTAAAATGGCTTCGCCGTATAAGCGGTTGATAGAGAATAAACCAGGATCCCAACCGACGGACAACATGGCTACTTTGTTAGCTTGCTTAGCAGGTATATCAAGTGCTGCAAAGTACTCAGGAATCTTAGCGTGAGTATCAAAACTGTCAACGATATTAAATAAACCAGCCAACGCTGGACCTTGCTCAGGCAAATCAGACTTAGAGCCGCCACATAATATCAGCACGTCTATGTCGTCTTTATATTGGGCAATATCGTCCATGGCGTACACGGGTACGCTTTGGTCAATGAGGGTAATGGAGGCAGGATCTCGGCGACTGAATACGCAGACTAATTGCATGTCTGGACTTTGTTTGATGGCGGCTTGGGCGCCGCGGCCGAGGTTACCGTAACCGGCGATGGCGACTCTAATTATTGGGGTCATTATGATTAGCCTTACGTTGATGTAGCAGACAGTCACTTACTGCTGTTGTGATAAGTATCAAGTAGCACATGCTATCTAATTAGTATTTGTTATGCAATAAGGGTTTGCAGTAAGCTGAACGGTAATACGTTGATGGTTTACACAAATGGTATCTATTTTAGAGGATAACTATAACAAGTGATAGGGTGCTGTTATACTAAATTTGAACTGTGATTTAGATGCTCATAAAGATGCATGGAGCAGGGCTAAATCTTCTAGTTAAATTAAATCAAAATCTCTTTCTGAACTGACATTGAATAACCTTTATTACTATAACTTAAACGAAGTAATGGTCACGGTTATGAGACTACTTGTAACTTTAAACAATGAGAGATAGGTTTTTGTCCATCTCTCCTGAAACGTGAACTGAATTTCCTATATAATGCGAGCTATCTCGTTATTGATAATCCATTCATTTTAGGTCTTTTTCTTAGTAAAAAGGGCTTTTTATTAGGTAAAAACGGTGCTTTATGTTTAACGCTTCTTCGACTCGTTTAAATAAATACATTAGCGAAAGCGGTATTTGCTCCAGGCGAGACGCTGACCGCTTTATTGAACAAGGTAATGTGTACGTCAATGGCAAGCGTGCCCAAGTAGGTGCGCAAGTAGTTGCTGGAGATGTCGTAAAAGTTAACGGCCAGCTTATTGAGCCACGAGAAGCAGATGATTTCGTTTTTATTGCGTTGAATAAACCAGTAGGCATTGTGAGCACCACGGAAAGCTCTGAGAAAAACAATATTGTTGATTTTGTGAGACATAGCGTACGTATTTTTCCGATTGGGCGTTTGGATAAAGATTCCCAAGGTTTAATCTTTTTAACGAGCAATGGCGATTTGGTTAATAAGGTATTGCGTGCTGGTAATAACCATGAGAAAGATTATGTGGTGACGGTAAATAAGCCGATAACAGATAGTTTCATTGAGGGTTTAGCCGGTGGCGTGCCTATTTTGGGCAGGATGACCAAAAAATGTCCGGTCACTAAGGTGTCACCTAACGTGTTTAATATCACGTTAGTGCAAGGTTTGAATCGTCAAATTCGTCGTATGTGTGAGCATTTTAGCTATGAAGTTGTAAAGCTTGAGCGCACACGTATTATGAATGTGAGTCTTAAGGGTCTTCCCGTTGGAGACTGGCGAGATTTAACCCCAAAAGAGTTATCGGTTTTACTTAAATCTATAGAAGACTCTTCTTCGGAAGACAGTACTGCTGCTAAGAAACCTCGTAAGTCGCCACGAAAAAAACCTTGTACTGATACTTCGTCAAAGTCGAAAGAATCTTCAAAACCAGCGGGCACAGCAAAGGGAAATGCTAAACATCCCAAAGATGGTGCTAGAAAACCAGCGGGTTCTAAAGGCAAAGATAGGCGTCCTTTTGGTGATAGCAAGAAGCCCAGTGGTAAGGGCAAACCTGCTGCAAATGGCAAGCGCCCTGCGAAAGGTCGAGGTTCTTCGCGCTCTTCAAAACGATAGAGTTATGGGTAGTGGAAGCGCCACTCAAAAGGCACCGATTCTCATCTAAAGAGTATAGCAGTATTATATTCGGCGGCCTAAATGATTTATCTGCATTAAAGGCGTTATATCAGTGGGTCTTTAGCGATCGAAAATTGCATCTTGTTGATTTAGAAAAACAGACTGAACATCATAAGAAGTTAGATACTGATAAAATTCTGCTCGTGATCCCTTTAGAGATCAGAGATGACAAATATGGTTGCAGAGTTGATGGCAACGATGATTCATTGACTCGCTATGTTCCTGATGACCTAAGTCTTATGTTTCTATACGCTTTAGGTGATACTGGTATAAATAAGCGTGAAATACAGCAGTTTGAGACGATTATCAAAGGATTGAACAATAAGTTTGAACTTACTTGCCGAGATCCAAAAAAAATTCATTTATCACATCTTATCAAATACGCTAATTTTCATTGGCGGCAGTGGCCTGGTAGTGCTATCGATGGCGCTGGCAGTCTAGTCATGCAAGGACAACTTAAAAGTACGTCACTACCTACTGAGCAACTACTTAGTTATAACCAAGAAATTATTCAAAGTACCCAGCCAGCTATTACTTGGCAAAAGCTGTTTATTCAAAGCACATCATCGAACGATACCTCTAAGCCTAGTAAAAGCTATCCCGCTTTTAGCAAGAATATCATTCAGCTCATTCAAGAGGGACTGAAAGGGACTAAATCATCTGCCAAAGATACTATTAACAACATAAAAGATGAGTTTACTCAGCCCAACGCCATACGTCTGCTAGGTTGGGTATTATTTTTACTAGAAGGCAATCAAACCAACCTAAACTCAGTCAGTAAATATGTAGGTTGTATTGGACGTGAATGGCTTATGTTGACCATGGATGAAGAATTAGAGGAATGGGGTACCAATGATTATGAAGAAATATATGAGCAAATTATCTTAAGTAAAGTCAAAGATGCTCGTAAAAAAGATGTTTTGCAGAAAGACCCGATCGATGATAGAGATGATATTGGGCTTGATGATGACAATATCAAGAATAGTGGGGGTGACAATTTAGAGGAACCAATATCTGATTTAACGCAGGTGCTAGACGAAAATAAAGAGTCAAAGAATGAGAGTCAACAATCCACTAGCTTAGATGAGCTTAAAGACACCCAGTCTTACACTTACGGACGGATACGCGCTTTTCACCGATACCAGATGCAGTATTTCGAAGCTCCTGATGTAGTTTTTGCATGGGGAGAAAACAAACAGGTCGTCAAAGCGAGCATGGTCTCACCTCGGGTGTATAAGCCTATGCATGAAACGCTACAAGCATCTGAATTAAACAAGAGTCAAACGCTTTTATGCCAGACGATATTAATTTTAGCGTATCGTACTGGCATGCGCATTAATGAGCTTGCAGGTATAAAACTCAAGAATGTAAAAGCCCTTTTGGATATTAGTATTGTACTGACGCCAAACCCTTATCTACGTCTTAAAAGTAGCAGTGCTAAAAGAAGAGTATTATTGGCGGCGCTTTTAAAGGAAGATGAGTTAAAAATAGTTACGTTGTTTATTGCTCAGCAACAAAGAATGGGTGCGTCCTATTTATTTTCACAAGGGGCTAGTAGGCAGCCACTCCCAACGTATTTTTTTAGCAATTTGATGAGAATACTATGGGATAGAGTACTTGGACAAGATAATCATAATTATACTTTTCATAGCCTTAGGCATACGGCAATCAGTCAATTAGCGCTAGCTATTAACGGTTCGGCATTAGCAGAGGTGCTGACCGACTATACCTTGGATGAATGCCAGAACATCGCTGATAGCTTGGCAGGTTATCATCAAAATCAAGGTGCTTGGTTTGGATTAGCAAGTTTCGTAGGTCATCTCACTTGTGACACTACCTTTGAGCATTATATCCATACCGCACATTTATTAGCAGGATGGCAGCTGAGGAAAGCTAAAATCGAAATACCTTTTACTGTGCTGAAAATTATAACTGGTATAGATTACCAAACCGTCAATTATCACGATAAAACGGCTTATAACAAATCTACTAAGACAGTAGTGTTAAAGAAATTAAGACCTTATTTTGCAAAAAAGCTAAAAGCACATCACACTCCTTTATTTACAGCACCTGATATGAGTTCTCAACTTATCCAGCATAATAATGAAGGTGAGGGAATATATCGCTCTATTTTTATTGATGCAAGATATGATGCTGTTATAAGCTTTATAAGAGAGGTAGACAACCTTAAACCTGAGCTGCGTGAAAAAGAGTTGGAAAATATAGCGATAAGACACGGTATTCATTTACTCAATGCACGCGAGCTATACAAAAATGCGAGTAACCTAAATAATAACGACAAGCTCATCACTCAAGTCAAAGGTCAAAATGCTCAAGCAATCATTACCACGGCATTGGATAACGCTTATAACATGTCCGTACAGAAACCTGATCAATTACGAGAGTTTGTCAGTATTTATAAGCAAAAGCACATTACCTCTAGATCTTACTTAAAATTTGGTATTAAAAAATCTCAACATGAGCTATTGGCTGAATTTTTGAAGATAGGCTGTGAAATTATTGCTCCTCAGCATTGGCAACTGACTTCTAGTAGTATAAAGGAGGTTAGAGACTTCAAGAAGAAGCATAAACTCAATAGTGCCATTAGGGTAGAAGCCAACCAAAACTGTATAGGCTTTGAAGTTAGGATTGTCAGAAAAATGAAATCCAAATCTGAAAGACAAGCTAGTTATGAATCTTCCGGTGTCTTGAAGTTTTTGGGAGAGGTGTTAGTGATACAGCTTGACTGGAATAATGATTGAGGAGGTTGATGCAGACTGTCTTCTACTGTCAGGCTGCGTACCTATGAGCTGACGAATAGTTTAAGCACAGTCTTAGGTATATCCTAAAATGGAATGTCATCATCGATAGGGTAATCTGGCATCACAGTCGGTTTTGGTAGGTTAGTATGCTGAGCTATAGGTTTAACAACTTCTGGCTTTTGCGTATCAGCTCTGCTGTTATCACCAAGCATCTGCATGCTACTGGCGTGGATTTCGGTGATGTAGCGATCTAAGCCATTATCATCTTTCCATTTCCGCGTACGTAAACTACCTTCTATATATACCTTACTGCCTTTATTTAAGTACTCAGCTGCAACTTCGCCTAAGCGATTGAATAGCTTAATCCTGTGCCATTCTGTTGACTCTCTTGATTGTCCACTAGCATCTGTCCACTGATTTGAGGTAGCGACGGAGATATTAGTGACACGATTGCCATTAGCGAATTGATGAACTTCTGGTTCAGTACCCAAATGACCAATAACCATTACTTTGTTTACGCCTCTCATACATGTGTCCTCATTAAAAGTTGATGATATCAGCTAGTCTTAAAACAGTTGAATAGACGATATTTAGTGACTAATCCATGACATCATGGCCATACGCTGTGTTGAGGTGTGTTGGCTCCAGCATGCTTGCATGACACGGTACATCTCATAAGTCATATCCCAGCACTCATCATAGAGGTGGTCAGCAAACCCCATGGTTTGCTGCAGTAGGCGAAAGCCAGTTTGTGCATTGGCATATCTTGGGCAAGTAGCGAGTAAGAAGTTCTTGCCTGTACAAGAATTCATCTGCTTTGCTAGATTTGGGAGGGTTGCTTGCACCGTTTGAATATCTATCACATTAGATAATAGATGAAAGGTTTCGGTACATTCACTATTCAAGGAAATGAGTGCAGTATCAAGTGTGCGCTGCTGACAATGGATAGACACTTGCATGCCATAGACTTTTGCCAGTCGCTCAATTAAAAGCTTAGCAATGTCCAAACTGACTTTGGATGGTTCAATCAAGTGTATTTCAAGCGCGCTTTGTTGTGCAACGCCTTTTTTTGCCAGATAGTCCATAAACGCCAATGTCGCCACGCCTTGACCACAGCCATAATCCACCACGCGGGTATTTTCTTGTGGCTCACTGGTAACGTCGATCGTTTGAGACAATAGGTGCTGCATGCTTTGGTGATGCTGCCAGCCATAAGCGACAATATAAAATATGGCTTCTTTTTCCGAGATGAGCGCATTTGTCGCTCTATTAGTGCGACTAGAAAAATCACCATAGCTTAGATTCTGAGCATGGTTTTGATGAAAGTAGCTCACCATGTTCTTATAGTAATCAACGAAACCGTCATTCATAGACTCGCTAGCACTGTCAATCTGAAGCTGAAGTTGGTTCTTCATAGTCATTACTCTTATGGAGGTTGTTTGATGTGTTGAGTTGATTATCAGCTCTTTTGTACGACATCTCATAAAATGACAAGCTTGCGAACAATGCATAAATTGAGCACAACAAAAAAGCCGTCTATCAGTTCGCACTGGTAGACGGCTTTTTTGCAAGATTTTATAGGAAGTTAGGGTTTTCTGTTCAGACTGTTGTAGCTAGTTGGACAGAATTTACGAAAATGTAAATTCTCTTGCACTCGGACGAAACAGTGTTTCGTTACTTCCTCGTTCACCTTACGAATCAGGGAGTGTTTCAGACATTATCGAGCAAAAAGAAGAAGCTACTCAACAAGTCTTAATCCCTTACGAATCAGGGAGTGTTTCAGACCAATAAGTGTGACTACCTAGAGTCATTCAGTATGTCTTAATCCCTTACGAATCAGGGAGTGTTTCAGACATTGCGATGCACTTTATGGAGGCAGTATTTGTGGTCTTAATCCCTTACGAATCAGGGAGTGTTTCAGACAACCAATTTCAAGCTTGCCAGCAAGCTAGAGAAGTCTTAATCCCTTACGAATCAGGGAGTGTTTCAGACCTTTCCTATTGATGAGCATGTTGACCTAGTCGCAGTCTTAATCCCTTACGAATCAGGGAGTGTTTCAGACCAAGTACCCAGCAAGATTGAAAGTCGAACTAAAGTCTTAATCCCTTACGAATCAGGGAGTGTTTCAGACAACACCAGTAGCGGCTGCGCCTGGAACTTTAAAGTCTTAATCCCTTACGAATCAGGGAGTGTTTCAGACTCCTAAATTATTTACTAAGAAAAGCAAGTTAGGTCTTAATCCCTTACGAATCAGGGAGTGTTTCAGACAGAACAGCAGTTGATGAAAAACCCGCAAACTAGGTCTTAATCCCTTACGAATCAGGGAGTGTTTCAGACTGTACAACGATTTTTATTATCAATAAAATCAATAACTTACATTAATTCAATTAACCAACAAAAGTCAGCTTAAAAGTTGATGCTTTTTTGATCAATTTTTTACTAAAAATTGACTAAATAATAACCAATTATGCGTCTGAAATTTTAAATAATGACCAGTATCTTCGTCAGATAGCGTCTGAAACCATGCCTAATTGCTTAGGATGTGAGAGTTTTAAACTCACCGGTTAATCATAATGGATGTGCCAGATAAGTGCAAGATGATAAAGCGACGTTATCAGGGTGTCAGGCGTTCATTATTATAGTGTCATTTCTCTTATATCACTAAACAGCATAATATCATCATCACGTTTGCCGATGACAAACGATTTCTCAAGTGGCTCAACTTCATATATACGCAGATCATCCTCGTTAGGATGAATAACCCTCTGCATTGCAATTATAAAACTATCCATGCGTTTAGTCGTCATGCTGCCATAATAGAGAGAATACTGTAGCTGCAAGAACTGATTGCTAAGCAAGCGCTGTAAACTTTGTAGTCTATTCTTTTCGCTAATGTTGTAAGCAAGAATAAAATAGGTCTTTTTCATAGACAATCTAGTATATTTATAGATTAGTATTCCGGTTTGTAAAGAGTATAGTGTTATATCAGTGTTCATAAGCTTAGAGTAGTGGCGGTGGCGCTTCAGGGTGATGACTGACAAAAGACAATGATGGCTGTAGTAATATGGTTTCTGGATAACGCTGTAGTCGATTTTGTTAGAGCCACGCATGACTGAGTGCAGTTTTGCTCAAGACTGTACGTATCGCAGTAAAGGCTTTATAGAATCTACTGCGTCCAGACCTTAGTAGCTCACACAGATAGCCATTATCGTCGACCATACTAAAATCTGTTGAGTCTAAAATATTATGATGAAATAATTGCCAAACCCAAAAATCAATATTACTGCGTTGCAACTCTACAAAGTCACAGGCTAGAGATTTTCTCCAATAGCTTAGACTAGGTTATACTTATCAAAATATTAGCTAACCAGCACAATAAGAGTATTTTATAGAAAAAGTGTTTTCGAACGGATAATCTTAATTTTAGTGGTAACATAACAACTGTCGATAATCGTAATGACTGCTCAAGATTTATTTTAGTTGAAATGATTAAGCTATAAATTACTGTGTACTAAGAGGATATGTAAGCCTATTTTTTAATATTAAATAGATTTAGTAAGTATAAAAAATAAAGCTAGTGCTTGGTTTTTATATATTTTTTCTTTGTTGTTAACATAACTCAAAGGAGTTAAAAGTTTATAATTCGATTCATCTGCTCACAATTCTCTTAACAAATTTAAGGGAATTATGAGTAATTACTTAAAAATAACAGCAGTTGCACATAAATTAACTCTAAAATCATATATTAAGTAGTCATCATGGAACTCATAAATTACATTAATTCGCTTCATAATCTTAATGCTTCAGGTACAAACAGTCTTGCAGAATCTCAAGCTAATTCCTCTTACTTTAAAGATATATATCATCCTTTTCCTATTGTTGAGTCTTTAAAATCCATTATTTCTAAAGATCGTGATGCTATCATCATTCTCACCGGTCATGCAGGGGATGGCAAATCTACAATAGCATTCGAGTTGCTGAGAGAGTTAGGCAAAGAAGAGTATCCACAAGGCTATCAATTCAAAGAGCATGAATATCTCGAAAAAAATGAATTGAATGTAATCAAAGATATGAGTGAACTAAGTTTAGAGGATAGAAGAAGTTGGTTAAGCAAAGCATTTAACTCATCAGGAAATTGGTTGATTGTAAGTAATACAGGCCCTTTATTAACTTCAATAGCCAGTTCTTTGAGGAAGACTAACTGGACTTCTAGTTTTAAAGCTCATCAAATAGAATCTAAAATACTAGAGTTTCTTGATAAAGATATTGCTATTGAAGATATAAGTAATTTGAGATTAGATGACGTAAACTCAAAAGCATTTTATATTGTCAATATTGCTAAGTTAAATAATATAGAAGTAGCCTTGAATATTTTTAAAAATATTATCAACCATCCAGAGTGGGATCAAATTATACAAGAGTATCCCACTCATCCTATTAGTATCAATTATTGCACTATCAAAAATCACTATCAAGATGTTGAAGAAAGTATTCGCTTAACATACTTGTATTTATTAAATTATGAAAAGCGCATGACTCTGCGGCAGATGTTAGCGCATCTAAGTGTTTCTTTGACTGCCGGTATGAGCATATCAGATGATGAGATGCCATTTAAAAATAATGCTGAAACTCTATTGTTTAGCGATACTTTTTTCGGCTACATTGGCAATAGGATTTGGCATAAAGCAAAAGACTTGAAGGCCATAGATCTGGTTTCTCGAATTCATGCTGGCAAATATACAGGGATAGAAATTGAGAACTTTATTACAGATGAGAGCAACTTTGAGCTAGTCAAGGAGCCTTTAAAGTCTATTATTATAGAATATATCAATAACGACAAGAAAAGTGAGTCCCATTACGAGAAAGCGACCTTACGTAGAATTCTATTTATGTATGGCGTGAATGTGAATAAAAACACTAAGTCTCTATTTTTGGGTTCTACTAGCATATATAAATTCAATAATTGGCAAATAAATCCTGAGAGTTTTAATGATGAATCCCGAAGAGTTAAGAGACTATGTGAGAAGGCATTGAATTTGTTCTATTCAGGTTCAGATGATAAGGATAATATCAATATCACGCTAAAGCGTTCAGATTCTTCAGTATTTCAAATCGCTCAATTAATGGTTTGTAGTATTGCTAAAAACTCCTTTCGCATTGATTATGATAATCAAAAACAGCTGCCTTTTATACACTTAAAAAAATCAAAAGATTCAGAAAATGTTCGCTTAGACTTAAGCTTACCACTATTAGATTACATTGAAAATATTGTGATTGGAGATGTTACCGAATCATTAAATCCTATCTATAAGACTCAGTTAGAACGTTTTAAATTAAGCCTTATTGATTATGCTCAAGACGTTGATGATGATGCAATTACTTTGGTCCGAATGAAGTCTGATGAAAGTGTTAATAAATTAGAGATATATTTCGAGCAATCAGGTGATCACAAGATTATTAGAATGGAAGGGTAGTAATGACTGATATTAATGCGATTCAATTTCCTAGTGCTAGCTTTAAAGCTGACAGTAAAACCAATATTGCTATTCAAGTCTATGGTAGAAGATTCTTAGCTGACCAAACTCCTATAGAGTATTTATCAGAATTCCTTTTAGTCTTTCATTCTAAAAAGAGTGAAAAGAAGGTAACTACTGATGAACTCAAAATGAACCAAAGTGAAAACTCATTTAATGTTAGTGAAGATAGTAGATATTATTTTCCAAAGTCTAGACTTCCTCTTAAACTCTTTAGTTTTTTTAGTCAATCAAAGCTGGATACGCGTCACCCTATTCATCAACAATCTTTTTTAGACGCTTTAGATGAGTTAGGAGCTAAAACGCAGCGAGGTCTGTCTGATGCTGAAAAAAATAATTTGGTAAATACATTACAAAATTTGCTATATGGCTTTGTTGGTATTGCTAATAACCGAACGTGGTCTACTTATAGCTTTATGCCAATCACCCCTAGTTTTCTTGGGAGAGAAGTAACCTGGCCACATTCTTCTAAAGAATATGGAACTTGGTCAGATAGCGCTGAAGATTTCCAATTAGACCGTCATAATTTCATGGCTCGAGGTGGAGAGGCATTATTTTTACAAATAGCGTTTTTATTCACTAACGACATGGCTATTAAATCAACATTACAGAAAATTGAACAAAATGCTGCTTATCAACACTTAGAATTTAACTTACCAAATTTAAAGCATAAGCTTGAGAATGCGTTAATACAGCTATTAAAAGATGAAACTCATCAATTAGAAGAAATCTGCCACTTTGTAGAAAGCACCTTAAGTGAATACGATATTGAAGACAACGATAATCGTTCAGCTACTTTGGCAACTATTCCGAAGAGCTATATTATCGAAGGCTTTTTATTTGCTAATGAAATGCTCAATTTATTAAGCTCTAAAATAAGCAAGCTTGAAAAAATCGAGCTCTTGCAGCAGCTTTGTGTACTTCAAGTTTTACGCTCTATTATGGCTCGTTCTACCCAGATTGATCAAAATAATCACACAACTGAAAACTATCACGGAAATTATGCATGGATTGTATGCAATCCGAGCGCGACTACTAAAGACAATGTAAGGAAGCTGGCCGAATCTTCTTTTAGTAAGTCTGAAGAAATTGTTTATAGAGTGATGCGCTCAGTGGGCAAAGAGAAAAATCTAAAACCAAGCGATTATAGGCAAGTTGATAAACATAGCTCGGATGTATTTAGAAGGATGTCAAAAAATATAGGCTTAGTAATTCCACAGAAAGGTTCGGGACAACGTTTTGTATTAACAGCTAGTCTAATAAGATTGTTTGTATATTCTCTAATTGAAAGTGGCACACGTATTAAGCTTAATGATTTTTTGAGCAGAATTTATACCCATTTTGGTATTGCTATAGAAGGTCAACAGATTCAAGAAGCTATTGCCTGGCAATTAGAGCGTAATGATGACTCAGTACTTAATATAGATGTTAGCTGGGTAGAGGAAGGTCTGAAGCAGTCTGGATTGTTAATCGAGCTATCAGATGCTATTTCAATAGTTAATAACCCTTGAGGTTTATCCAGACCACTGATTACTCGGCCTCAGCTATTAAATAAAAAATAAATGATTAAAGAAGAAATAATTATGACCCTTTCAAGTAAATTGTTTTTATCTGCTTATACTGATTATTTAAAGGATACTATTGATAATTCATTGATCCATGCTGGTGAAACTAGAATTATCACTCAAAGCTTAATGCCTAATCAAGCACTATCAATTTTTGAAAAAATAACAACATCATATCCTGCAAGTGTTTGTGGATCATATTTAAGGGTTGCTCATGGCTTAGTTAAGCATTGGCAATCTTTGAAACTAAACAGTAATGATATGGAAGCTTTCACTAGACTAAGACTTAATTCATGGCTAGATGAAGAGGATAAGCTAACTTGGTATCGTAATAGAACCACTGTTGATGAGGGCGTTGAAAGACTATTGGTTCTACTAGTAGGTATTGATCATACAACTGATAAAGGTGGACTCGCGGATTTCTTTGTTTGTACAAGTAACAAAGTTTGGGATTCATTAGAAGGTAATTACAATAAATGGTTGAAGGAAACAGCTGAAAATGAGGGTCTCACGCTTGGAGAACAACATTATAATCAGTTAAACGATTATTTAATGTTAATAGATAGTCTAGTACCTCTGACATTGAGTCAAAAAGCAGACCTACTTGAAGAATGGTTAGCGAATTACTCTTCAAATGACGAGTATAGTGAAGACTACGATGGTCTGTTATGCAGTTTATTCTCAAGCTTAACTAACTTAGGTATTCCTTATCTACGTGTTGAGAATGATATAAAGTTGTTTAAGAGTAAAAAAGGTCATCAATACTTAAAAGCTGCTCATCAATTTATTTCTCATCGCCTATATAATCAAGGTAGTAGAAAAACAAAAGACCTTGATAAAGTTAGAAAATACTTACTGGAAAATTCTGAAGTTAAAGTATCTGATATATCAGGTAGTAAAATAGATGTTGATCTTTATTTTTCTTACATAGAAAATTTCATCCTTAATGCAGATAACGATTGTAAGTCAAAGCTCATCGAAACAGACTTATTACCTGTATTAAAAGCTTTAAATATAAAAGAAGAAAAGGAAGAAGCCTCTTCTAATACAAGCATCCCTTCTTTTAATTGCCATAGCTTTGAAGCGGTATGTAAAGGTTTGAATTTTTCTTTAGAAAGATTTAGTGATGAGCACCAATCTCGTAGTATTTCGCTAATTACTATTAGAGTCAAACATTTTCAGCACGATTTCAATAGTAAAGATGCTCAAAATAATAATATAAATAAAGATGAGCTGGCTAGGTCTGTATTGAAAGGAGTATTGGGTGGTATAGAGGGTTATATCGGGAATTTAAATTTAGCGATAGAAAATTGTGTTGTAGAGTTTTTACCACTTAATGAAGATACCACCTATCGTTCGTCCACCTCAAATCCACATGTGGTTTTTGAAACAAAGATAACTGGAGAAAGTACTCAAGTATATCTGTTTAAATGGAAGCTATCAGAGTTTCAGGTCGAGCGGTTACATGTTCAACTCGCAAAAACAATACTACAAAAAATAGAGACTAATAAAGGCTGTCTTTTACCTATATTAGTAATGAATAAACAAATCTATCAAGCAATTTACCATGCTTCAAATCAAGAAGAGGCTTGTCGCTTAACAAGTCTAGGCTTGAGTGATATGAAAGTTATTGATATTTTTAAAGATTATGATTTTTCACAAGCTGAAGGTATTCAGTTATCACTTCAGAATTTAAGCAATACTTATATACGTTTACTCGAGTGCGTTATCGATGAAGGATTATATGTTGCCAGACATCAATCTCAAATACTTTTAGATGCATATAGCTCCGCATTAGAAGAGATAATGACATCTGAAGCTTATATTGCACAAGATATTAAAGAAAAATTCTATTATGGTTTTTTTATGACTGAGAATCTAGGTCATAGTGGCTTTAATGCAATAGAGGGAGTACTAATTAATGCTTATCATCCAGCAGTATTTGAATTAGTCTCTGCCCAGATAGATTTTATTACTTTTGCTGTTTCTGATATCTATAGTGATTCAAACTATATATTTAATAAAAATGGTATTGATGATGTTTTTGTTCAGTCTGAGATTGAAACACCAATCCTTGCGCTAAAACAAAAACAGGGTATTAGTACTCATGCGAAGTCTTTTGGTTGGCTGCATTATATTGGTAAGCCACTTGATGATAATATCGACTTATCTGTACAGGCTTTGCTGAAAGAAAGCGATGATGATGAAGATACTCAGGATGTGCAAGCTATTACTCCTGAAGAAAGCATTGTTTATAACACGCTCAATGATTATCAAAAGGTCTACTCTCATGCAAAAGATGGCCTACGTATATTGGCAACAAATGTAACGAACCTACCCTCGTTGCTAGCTGGGCTGACAAAGTATTGTCAGGATTCTCTAATCAAAGACCTAAATCGCATTCATTATTCATTACATATTTCTGTCTATACCATTGGCTTATCCAAATTAACTGCAGTAAATACATTAAAAAATTGGCAAGAAGATTTAGTCGACAAGTTTGCTAAAAAGGATAAGGTTATAGAGTTAAAAATTAGCCATTTTAACTCTGAGGTAGGGCATATTAAGAAAAACTTAGATTCAATACTTGAAATGCAAGATGCAACCGGGCTTGGTTGCTTTGACATGGTGTTTAATTTTAGCTTTTTACAAAATAGAACTTATGGTAAAACTGATCCAGCAGCCACTATATCCTTGCAGTCAAATGAGGATCGTAGCTTAATATTTCCAATTATCTACTATCCAAAACCTATTATCCAACAACAAGACAACCTACGTGAACTACGCCTTAGTCAGCGACAGATTGCCATCCAATCTAAACACGCAAACTTGACTGCTAACCTTGAAGTATCCAATCGAAGTGAAAATGAGCAGTATTTTGTAGTATCTAAAATGGAATATGAGCAAGCTGATATTGAGTTTATTGAAACTCTACATCAGATATCGCAGTGGGTAGTCAATATTGATGAATACTTTGATTATAATTTACTGCAGAAAGGTGATAATGAAAATCATAAAGTCGTCAGCTTTAGTTCTGGTTATGGTCATTATGGCGAGCTAAATGTCACTTTATCAACTGCACATAACGCCCAACAGAAGCTTAAGGAAAGTATATATAACCATATTTCCGGTATCATGCATTATCTTCATAAAGAGACATTATTACAGTTAGTTGATGAGATATTACGTCTGAATGAATCTTTATCAGGTGTTGCTAACATTAAAGCGGTTTTAGGAAATAACGAAGCGGTAAGAAATTTGTATGGCTATGCGTTGTCTATCAAAGCAATTCCTGCATCAAAGGATTGTCTAATTAGCCAGTGGATACCTTTAGATGCATGCCAACATTGGTTCAAATTACAAGATAGTTATAATAGAGCAGACTTATTGCAGTTATCACTGACATTAGATCAAGATAATAAGCCTATATTAAGTGCTCATGTTGTCGAAGCTAAAATTGGCTCGCCAGATTTGGTAAAAAAAGCTGAAGATCAAATTGAAGCCAGCATACATTACCTAAGTAAGCTATTTGCACCAAAAGACAGTAATAAAAGTAATAATGGCTATAATAGAAGATATTGGTGGGGACAGCTGCATAGAGCTTTAGTAATACGCTCGCACATCAATCAGTCAGAAGCCGAACAATTGAATATTGCACTTGAACGATTAAGTGAGGGTGACTTTACAATCCATTGGACATCCAGTGTAGTGATATGTCATACCGAGGATAATAGCAATGATTCTGTAGTAATAGAAAAATTCTATACGGATGAGTTTAATAATCTAGAAGAGGCTTCACAGAGATATTTTGTTAGACAGTACTCAGAGGTTGGCTTTGAAAAAACTATTCTAAACCATCTTTATTCAGAAGGTTTGTTGAGTTTTAAGACAGAAAGAATAAGTCTAAACAATAGTAGCGACAATGATTTCAAGTCTATTATTACGACGCCAGCTATAGATATAAGTGGTGAAAATGATTCCAATTTAGATAATATGTCTGTTACAGAACCAACATTAAGTCAGTCGATGACCCAAGTTAAAGTAGCAGAGGCTCCAGAGGCTCCAGAGGCTCCAGAGGCTCCAGAGACTTCAGAGACTTCAGAGACTTCAGAGACTGTGGATGTTGTTGCAGATAGAAAAATAGTAATCGGTACAGAAGGAAGAAAACAAACTCCAATCTATTGGGAATATAATCACAAAAAGCTAAGCAACCGTCATTTGCTTATTTTTGGCTCTTCGGGGTCAGGGAAAACATACGCTATTCAGTGCTTGTTATCTGAATTAGCATTAGCAGGTGTTTCTTCCTTTATTATTGATTATACAGATGGGTTTTTGAAGCATCAGTCAGAGCTTATATATCAAGATGTTTGTAAGCCGCAAGAGTATTTTGTCATACAAGATCCATTACCTATCAATCCATTTAAAAGTTACTCAACAGAAATATTTCCGGGTAAAATTATTATAGAAAGACCTTTCCAAGTAGCGATTAGAGTAAAAAATATTCTAAACTCTGTATATACAGACTTTGGGAGTCAGCAAGTTGCAATTATTGATAAGGTACTTGAAGCTGGGCTAACAGCTAATCCCAATTATAATTTAGAAGGATTTGTTGATGACTTAGAAGAAGAGGGTACGCGGGGCGAAAGTGTTGCCAATAAAATTCGTACCTTAGTAAAAATGAACTGTTTTGATAATACTTCTGCTACTAACTTGTATGAAGATGAAGTACGTAGTAAACATGCTGTACAGATTATTCAGCTCACTCAAATTCCTAAAGACTTACAAAGGATCATCACTGAGTTTGTTTTGTGGGATTTATGGGCATATGTACAAAAACATGGTCACAAGAATAAGCCCATCACAATTGTTTTAGATGAAATGCAAAACCTTGACCATAGTGCAGACTCCCCAATTGATAAGCTTCTTCGTGAAGGTAGAAAATTCGGTATCAGTTTGGTTTTGGCAACACAGACGGTTAGTAATTTCACTAATGAACAAAAGGATAGATTGTTTCAAGCTTCTACAAAGCTATTTTTTAAGCCTGCAACTACAGAAATAAGCAGTTTTGCTGATTTATTATCTAAAGTACATCCTGAACTAAGAAAAAGTGACTGGATTGAACAGCTGAATAGTCTTGAAAAAGGTCAGTGTTTCTTTGCAGGTTATGTTGACGATGGAAGAGGGCAGTTTAAGGAAGTCGTAAGAAAATTGGATATTACTGCTCTAGAAAAGCGTGGCTTTACTAGCTATATCAGTGATAAGCAGTCTGATTCATTTTTTGTATGTATATGATAAAAAATTAGATAATGTAATTGATCACTGAAATTATTTACTATGGCTTCAGGCTCTAATAGGAAACACACAGCATTTTTTTTGTGCGTTTCTAAAATTATATTTTAGTACGATGATTTTGTTATAACTTAAAGGGGCTGTCCTAGATAAGCAAAATAATCTAGGACAGCCTCTTAATTTATTTAAGCCTATCGACTGTCTTCCTATTATATTTTCATGAGATAAGCCAGTTTTTAAGCAGCTAGATAAACGATTTCTAATTATTAGTCCACGACATCATTGCCATACGCTGGGTAGAGGTATGCTGATTCCAACTTGCTTGTATAACTCGGTACATCTGATAGGTCATATTCCAAGACTCATCATGATGGCAAATAGCAAAGTCCATTTGTTGATGAAGTATGCGAAAGCCAGCTTGTGCCTTATCATATTGTGGGCAGGTGGCAAATAGAAAGTTCTTGCCTGTACAAGATTTTAATTGCTTCGCTACATTCGGCAGCGCTACTTGTACGGCTTCTATATCTACAATATTAGACAGTAAGTGAAAAGTCTCTTTACACTCACTATTTAATGGCAGTAATACACTATCGAGCGTGCGCTGTTGGCAATGAATAGACACCTTCATGCCATGTACTATCGCTAGACGCTCAATTAAGAGCTTTGCAATATCTAAGCTAACTTTAGAGGGCTCGATTAGATGCACTTCAAGTGCGATTCGTTGTGCGAGTCCCTTCTGTGCCAAATAATCCATAAATGCTAATGTTGCTATCCCTTGACCACAGCCATAATCGACCACACGCATACTTTCTTGTACCTCAGCCGTCATATCAATCGTTTCAGTTAATAGATGCTGCATACTTTGGTGATGTTGCCAACCATAAGCCACGATATAAAATATTGCTTCTTCTTCGCTGATAAGCGCATTGGTCGCTCTATTGGTACGGTTAGAAAAGGTATTGTAGGTTATGTTTTGATCAGGATTCTGATGAAAGTAATCCACCATATTTTGATAGTAGTCAGTAAAACCGCCATTCATAGATTCGCTGGCTTTATCCATTTGAAGCTGAACTTGATTTGACATAGTCATTATCCTTATGGCGGTTATTTGATGCGTTGAGTTGATTATCAACTTTTCTTGATGACACCTCATAAAATGACAAGCTTGCGGACAATGTATGAATTCAGCTCAAAAAAAGCCGCCTATCAATTGATAGGCGGCTTTTTTGTTTGGCTTTTATGGAAAGTTAAATATTTTCAATTGCGAGACTAAAATTGGCATGCAATTTTCTAACGCTGTGCTCGAGCATAGCTCTACGCCTTGCGCTTCAGCTGAGTGTCTCCCAGACACTCACTTATCCTCGCTCACCTTACGAATCAGGGAGCGTTTCAGACAATTATGAACACATTACCAACAGCAGCAGATATGTCTTAATCCCTTACGAATCAGGGAGTGTTTCAGACCAATTGAATTAAATAATGAATCAGTTAACCATATGTCTTAATCCCTTACGAATCAGGAAGTGTTTCAGACACACAAAGTACCTATATTCAGAAAGTATGAAGGTCTTAATCCCTTACGAATCAGGAAGTGTTTCAGACTGTACAACGATTTTTATTTTCAATAAAATCAAAAACTTACACCTATTTAATTAACGGACAAAAGTTAGCTTAAAAGTTGATGATTTTTTGATCAATTTTTTACTGAAAATTGTATAAATGATAACCAATTATGCGTCTGAAATTTTAAATAATGACCAGTATCTTCGTCAGATAGCGTCTGAAACCATCCCTAATTGTTTAGGATGTGAGGGTTTTAAACTCACCGTTTAATCATAATGGATGTGCCAGATAAGTGCAAGGTAAGAGTAAGTTACTATGCTCACTTATTCTTTATTGCTTAGCAGACTGAAGTCATGAATGACAAGCTTGTCATAAATCAACTTTTATAGCTGCGTTGCTATGATGTGCATTACAGTTTTAACGATGGATGAAAGTAGTGATGGGATTTTTCGATAAGCAACTACAAGCAGGCGATCATCTGGTTACTGAGCGCTTAGGATATACCCATCACGGTATATATTTAGGTCGTAACAAAGTCATTCATTACTCAGGACTTGCTGCCGGTCTGCGAGCGGGTCCAGTTGAGATTACTGATTGGGATAATTTCTCTCAAGGGAAGCGCACGTATGTGAAGCAGCATCATAGTCGTATGTTCAGTCGTAGGCAGACAATCAAGCGTGCTCGTAGCCGCTTATCTGAAGATAAATATAATCTGCTATTAAATAACTGTGAGCATTTTATCAATTGGTGTATTTATGGTAAATCACGGAGTGAGCAAGTCTCTAAAGTGGCTATTTATCTTGTTTCACAAGGGTTGTTTGGCGGTACTATAAGCAGCTTTAGTCTGATTCGAGTGGTCGGAAAAACGGCTTTTCGAGTGTCCAAAAACTTATAAAGATGTCATTTGGTAAGACAAAACTCACTCATATCATGATAGATCTTTGAATAATTGTTTAAAGCGATCTTTTAATGAGGCATGCAAACGTTCAGGATCTTTCATTATTTGCCGGATTCTGTCTTTTCCAGATGCGGTTCCATGTACCATTGCATTTCTAAACTCTTTAAATATTTTAAAGTCCTCTCTTGAGTCAACTAAGTATTCGTAAGCTTCTTTACGCGCTTTAAAGCTCTGTACATCATCTTCATTCAGCGCTGTTTCTCTTGAGATCAGTCCTTCCATCGCATAAATGACGGCACGCACATAATCCTTTCTCTTGAAGTATTTCTCTGCCAAGTCTTGCTCTTGTAAACCTAAAGAGGTTTTTTTGTACCAAGATAGACGCTTGGCTAAAGGCGTATAGAATAGACTAAATAGAGGAGAGTCAGTTTTGTGCAGTTCATCTAATTTAGGCATAACCTGCTTTAATTTGGCGCTGGCGGCACTGGCATTTAATATGCGCTCCAAGTAGCTGGCACGCTCAAGCTCGTCGGCAGACTGCTGGTCTAAACCTACATTGACTAGTAATGGGGCAAACACCGCATAATCACCGTCTTTATCAAAGGTTTCAAGCGCACTGACCCAGTTCAGCATGTCTAGTAAGCCACGTAACTCTAAAACCTCAGAGAATTTTAGCTCGTTAGAATACAATCCATAATAAATATGTTCAATATGTACGTTTTTGGTCACCTGCAGATAGCGTGCAGCGACCAGTGCAATTAGGGGCAGGTGACGAAAGCCGTGGGTGACATCCATGACGACATGCTCGTCTTTAACTAGCAGCTCGTCTAGCTTCTTTAGTATGTCAATCTGTCCTGCAGACTCTTTTGCATAGTCTATTAGCTGGCAGGTCACTTGCAGGCCTAGCTCATCAGTTAAAAACTGCTCAAATGGTTGTAATTGTTCTATGGTAACGCTGTCACTCTGCACAGCATCAGATAATGTACTCCATGCCTCTATATGATCCTCTAGTCCTGCTACAAAAAACACATCCCACATGCTAGCTGACGTGCCAAGGAGAATAAGCCTATCAGGCTTGACCTCTTTGGTAAGTACCATCCCAAAGTAACGCTCATTTTCATAAACAGTGCCATGAGAGAACTTGTAATCGGTAGTTTGGTAGCTACCACCTCGTTTACCGCCACCCAAAAAGCTAATTAAGGTCGTCATGCTATTACTGTCCTTTTTCTGAGCATATGGTAAAGCAGCTGCTATGAAAATAGCAGCTATTTTGGTGATTACTGGCTAATAATTTATCTGTTTTAGGGTTTTACTCAAGCTTAGCTTTGCACTTTGGCAAGCTGTCTACTAGATACTTTCTTATCCTCACTCATTTTAAGAATCAGGCAGTGTTTCAGACTATCAGCTAATCTTCGTTAAGTACTTAGCTACGTCTTAATCCCTTACGAATCAGGGAGGTGTTCAGATAATTAATCGTTATACGTGCCCTATAAACGGTAAGTCTTAATCCCTTAGGAGTCAGGGAATGTTTCAGACAATGAAGATATTAGAAGCCTACCGCCTTGCAAAAGGTCTTAATCCCTTACGAATCAGGGAGTGTTTCAGACCTAAACGTCCTGACGCATACGCTAATATGTATGTGTCTTAATCCCTTACGAATCAGGGAGTGTTTCAGACGTACAACAACCGGAGCAACACCATGACACCTAGTCTTAATCCCTTACGAATCAGGGAGTGTTTCAGACTCATGACTTCTCATTCATGGCAGGAGCTCAATAGTCTTAATCCCTTACGAATCAGGGAGTGTTTCAGACGATTGCTAAACATCCTCTGCTTTTTGATATGGCGTCTTAATCCCTTACGAATCAGGGAGTGTTTCAGACCTAGAAGAGATTGACTTCAAGCTATAAGTAATAGTCTTAATCCCTTACGAATCAGGGAGTGTTTCAGACTCTTATCGAAACCGCATTAACAGGTGAGATGGAGTCTTAATCCCTTACGAATCAGGGAGTGTTTCAGACTGAGGAACATACGCTAGAAGAATTAAAAGGGGTGTCTTAATCCCTTACGAATCAGGGAGTGTTTCAGACTGTACAACGATTTTTATTATCAATAAAATCAATAACTTACATCTATAAAATTAACCGATAAAAGTCGGCTTAAAAGTTGATGCTTTTTTGATCAATGTTTTACTGAAAGTTGTATAAATAATAACCAATTATGCGTCTGAAATTTTAAATAATGACCAGTATCTTAGTCAGATAGCGTCTGAAGCCATCCCTAATTGCTTAGGATGTGAGGATTTTAAATTCACCGCTCAATCATAATAGATGTGCCGGATAAGTGCAAGATTATAATAAAGTTGAATCACGATCTGAAGCGCGCACCACTATCATTATAATGTTATCTCTCCGATGTCGCTAAACAACATAATCTCATCGTCACGTTTACCGATGACAAATGAGTTTTCAAGTGGCTCAACTTCATAGATACGCAAATCATCCTCGTTGGGATGTATGATCTTTTGTATCGACGTGATAAAGGTATCCATGCGTTTAGGCGTCATACTGCCATAGTAGACAGAGTATTGTAGTTGCAAGAACTGATTGCTGATTAAGCGCTGCAATCGCTGTAGTCTGTTCTTTTCACTGACGTCATAAGCAATAATAAAATAGGTGTTTTTCATAAGCAATCCAGTGTATTGATAGATTCAGCTCGGACAAAAATTACATATTACGTCATTATTTTATACGCCTACAATAGTGGTGTTGGTGCTTCAGGATGATGACTGACAAAGGACAATGGTGACTGTACTGATGTGGCATCTTGATGGCAATGATAGCGCTGCAGACGATTTTGCCAGAGCCACGCATGACTGAGTGCAGTTTTACTTAAGATTGGGCGTATCGCAGCAAAGGCTTTGTAGAACTTACTGCGTCCAGATTTTAGTAGCTCACAGGGATAGCTGCTGTCGTTAGCCATACTAAAATCTGCTGAGTCTAAAATATTCTGATCAAATAATTGCCAAACCCAAAAGTCGATAGTACTGCGTTGCAATTCGGCAAAATCACAGGCTAGAGACTGTCTGCCATAGTTTGGACTGTGCAATAGACCATGATAAGGGTCAAAGCCGACACTATATGTGGCGTTCTGGCATAAATGCTGTAGTAGGGTATACGACAATGATAAAACCACATTGACAGGGTCTTTCGGTGGTCTTCTATTTCGAGAGTAAAATCGCCACTCATCAGCAAAAAACTGCTGATAGCATTTAAAGTAAACAGCAGAGCCGACACCTTCAGTACCTAACAAGCTGGATATTTGGTATTGAGGCGTATATCCATCATAAATACTAGAGGGCTGGTCTGGTTTTGTAGATGTATTGGTATAACGTTTTCGGAATTTATCACGTAAGCTTTTGATTTTTTGAACAGAGCTTTCTATCTCAATAAGCGTTATCTGTGAAGCATGAGTATTGCCAGTAGAGTCAGCACTTAGGATGCAGTTTTGTATTTTACTTAACGTAGTGGCTTGTTGGTGCAGTTTGAGCCGCACAACAACAGATGCCCAGTAGCTTCTTGCCTCATCATTATCAATAACGGCATATTGCTGTGTACGGCGTTCTCTGCCGGCATGCCAACTACCCAGCAAGAAACACGCTTCTCCGGAACGACCGCTCGGCAAGATACAGACACTGATGGCGTTTTCAGAGAGACGAGTCAGTAAGGTGCTGCTCAAATCTACTTGGCTGGTAATCGTCAGGCTTTGAATCTGAGATAGGGGAATACTTAATGGCTTGGCAAAGCTTTGATAATGTATGATGAGGATGTTGCGCTGGGTGGAGAGTTGGCTGCCTTTTTTATCTACGACTATATTTTGCATGACAGCCTCCTAAGTAGACGTTTACCCAATATAAAAATGATGAGTAGCTGAGTCCTCTGACTTGGATAGGTCGCCTTTAACGACTTGTGACCAATACGTCCGCCGCGTTTTGATAATAAAAAACGCATCTCCTGGATGAGTCTTGGATAGCGCAAATTCAGTTAATTGTTGCTTATTGTCTAGTGAGAGCATGCATTCATAAGCAGATTTTTGACCTGTCGCACTATAGCTTTTAACGTGATAGCGCAGTAGTGCTTGGCGCTTTGGATCGCTGATGTCGTAGCCGACTAGATACAGTAGCTGTTTCATGATTTTATGCCCCAACGTTGTTGCCTAGCCAGCCATAAAGTAGTCGTAAGCTAGACATAAAAAAATCTGCGCTTAACGGCAGTACTAATTCAGCTGATTAGCATATACGAAACCATCAAGCTGATAGATACTAGATGTGGATGGTCCGAAAGGTTAGATTAACACGGTTTTCTTTTACCTTTTTTTGCTTCGGTACACTATGCTGCCAATGATGTTGCAGTGCGCCTGCCATCACCAATACACTGCCATGCTGTAGTGATATCTCAAGCTTGATACTGTGATTGTCTCGACGACGCAATAAAAACCGCCGACTGGCACCAAAGTTTACTGACGCGATTAATGGATTTTCTCCAAGCTCAGGTTCAGCATCGGTATGCCAGCTGATATGATCCTCACCTGAGCGATACCAGTTGAGTAATACGCTATTGAACTCTCTTTTGCATATCGGTACTAGTGCTTCTCGTAAACCAAGTAACACTGTATTCCAAGCCTTTGGTTGTAAGGTAATACCAGAGTAGGTATAGGGTCTGTCGTTATCGCCATACCATGCCGATAGTCGCGGTAGAGGATGGGTTTTGCCAAACATACTGACACTATCATGCTGCCAACGGATATTTTTAAAGGGCAGCTCATTAATCTCGCCCTCTTGATGCCAGTCGTGAGTGGTATGGTCAATGCCCTTACATGCCAACAAGCTATCCAAGATCTCATCGCTGTGTATACTATCGAAGTACTGCGGCGCGTAGTAAAGTCGACCATCTGGCAGATCGATGACGATACCTTTAGCATCTTGATGAATGTGTGCAGGGTAATCAGACTGCATAAATTTCCCATCATTAATCAATCCTGCCAGTGCAAATGCTGGCTCATCTGCAATCAAAGTATCAAATAAGTCCATCTCTTATTCTCCTAATGAGTACTGATTGTTAGTCATATTGCTAAGTAGACGTCTAAAAAATCTAAGCAGCTATCTTTATATTTTTATCTGATAGTGTGTTTTTAAAGCACAATCCCATCATCACCCCATAAGAAGCGCTATGCTGCCAGTGATTGTTCTTAATTGAGTATATTTCACTTTCGATAGAGAAGTCAGCCACGTCTTGCTTAACAGTCACATCGTTTAACGAACGCTTTAGCTGCTGTAAACCTTGATAGTTATTGGAGTACTGCGGACCTACGGCAATCACCATTTGTTTGCCCTCAATGCTATGTAAATACTTACAGAGACTCGGTATCTGTTGCTGCACTGCATCTATGTCCAATACATTAGAAAATAGATGCATTGAGTAATCCGCAGTTGCAAGGGCTTCACTGTCATACTCTAAAAAGTCAGACAGACTCTTATTATACTGATGTATAACTACGTTGGCTGCGATGCGTGAGGACATTTTGGTCACCAATAAAACTGCCAAATCGAGCGTGGTGCGTGAAGGTTCAACGAGATGGAAGTTCAGCGTAAAATTCTCCCAGTTGACATACTTTTCAAGATAACTTAATAACGCTAAGCTGGCAATTGCTTGTCCGCAGCCGTAATCTACGATATTAATCGTTCTAGCTATTGCCTCTGAGCGTTTATTTTTACCCATAATTTGAGCAATAACCTCGCTAAAGCGATCAAAGTGGCTTTTGCCATATAATGTTGTGTATATCACTGCTTGCTCTAAAGAGGTTAGTGGAGCCTGCGCACGGTTGGTAGCATTGGCAAAGCTAGGGTAGTTAAGCGTCTTATATACTTCAGACACATAAGCGCCGACCATCGCATTGTAGTAGCGATCAAAACCATGAAGTTGTAACTGTTCAGCGGCATGGGATATATGCTCTGCTAAGCTTTGCGCTGATTGAGTGTTTGCTGCTCGGTTGAATGCGATCATCGGTCTCTCTCCACTGGCTGTTGAATGAGCCCATTATGCAGGGTAGGAGCACTTTGATCTTTAAATGGCAAGCTTGCGACAATCAGGATATTAAAAACAGAAAACCACCTCGAAAGGTGGTTTTCTGTTTTATAGGTTAAATCTCTTACGAATTAGGGAGCGTTTCAGACGACCCGAAGTTCGCGCAAGCACACTTTGGTGGGTCTTAATCCCTTACAAATCAGGGAGCGTTTCAGACAGATTCAGATGAGGTGACTCTACCTGCAGGCATGGTCTTAATCCCTTACGAATCAGGGAGCGTTTCAGACATACAGTCACGCATCACGCCAGTATCCCATCGATGTCTTAATCCCTTACGAATCAGGGAGCGTTTCAGACTGTACAACGATTTTTATTACCAATAAAATCAACAACTTACATTTATAAATTTAACCAACAAAAGTTATCTTAAAAGTTGATGCTTTTTTAACCAATTTTTTAATGAAAATTGTGTAAATAATAACCAATCATACGTCCAAAACGTTAAATAACCACAGTAATCTTCGTCAGATTAAGTCCAGAACGCCCTGATAATTAGGGGTCACTTAATAAAAAGCAACGCTGTTATAGTAAAACAAATATCTAACTTTTGCAATAATGAGTCAACCACTGTGCAATAGTAATATAAGTTCAATAAAGACTCTTACAATACTAATGTAATGAAGTCAAAATATGACAAGCTTGTGATAATCACTAATTGAGTGGTTTTGCGTTATTCTGGCTATATAGATGATTCATTTCTGCTATGCTAACAGCCGAAATAATATGACAAACAAAAGTAAGGGTAGCTGAATATTTTTTTGCTGGAATTTAACTTAGCTTAAAATACAGCTTGCTTATCTAATATAAGGATGTGATATGAAAAACGCTTATCTGTTTGAAACCAGAGGCATTCAGCGGTTTTTATTCGCTACAGGCAAGCTCAAAGATATGCTCGAGGGTAGTGAGCTGATTGATTATATCTGTGCGGATAACGGTCTATTAGATGAGACTTTAGACTGCTTGAATTTGACAGGTAAAGTCATGTCACCCCGCAAGGCTGGTGGTGTTTTTTACTTGGTCTTTGATGAGTTAGCGGATGCAGAAAGGTTTCAAAGAACTTGGCGACTACTCATGTCGCAGTGGATACCTTCTGTTGAGCAGGTAGATGTGGTCAGTCAAGCAATCTCCGTTAAAGAAGCCATTAATAACGGTATCAAGCAGCTTGCTCAGCAGCGCAATATTATCAGTGCTGCGCTACCTAATGCCAGCCCTATCACAGAAAGAAGCCCAAGAACGGGGCAGGCGGTAGTCAGACGAGAGGCGCATGGTAAACGCGGGACTGAATCACTTGATATGAGCACCTCAATATTACGCAGCTTTCAAAGGCCTGCTAAGAGCCAATCTCTAACGGACCGATTTTTATATGGTTTTTCTGAACGTCAAGAAGACGATGAGGATAGTCAAAAGGTACACTTTCCTAATAATTTCGAATCAGATGCCAAAGCCTCAAAAAAATTCCCATTAGGTCGCCGCCAGTTAGTAGGGCTCATTCATGCAGACGGTAATGGTTTAGGCGAGATACTGCGTTTGCTCAATGAAGCTTGTCAAGATGCCAGTGATGAGGTCTATATTGATCTATATCGTACTTTTTCAGAAGGTATCACTAGAGCGACGATTGAGGCGACTAATCAAGCCGCTCATGCCACTCTCGTAGCCAGTATTACTGATAATAATGTGATTCCAGCTCGTCCATTGGTATTGGGCGGTGATGATTTATCTGTCATCGTAAAAGCTGATATTGCCATTGATTTTACTCGTGCATTTTTACAAGCTTTTAAGCAGACTAGTCAAACGGAATTAGCACAGCTCAAGCAGAAGTTTATAGATAATGGGCTGACAGCATCAGCAAACAAGCTACCTGCTTATTTGACTGCTTGTGCTGGTATCGTCTATATGAAATCCTCGCAGCCATTTTATCAAGCCTATGAGGTGGCTGAAGGGTTGTGTAAACAAGCAAAAATTTTCTCACGCAATTATAAGCAATCGGTTGCAGGTAGTGAAACACCGATTATTCCATCGAGCTTAGCCTTTTATAAGATTGGCGACAGCCTGATAGAAGAAGTGGATATGATGGTCGAAAACAGTATGACAGTCTCAACCGATCATAAGTCTTATCATTTGTCTGCAGCTGCTTATATGGTAGATGAGATACAGCAGATAGAAGGTCAACAAGTGGCAAGCTTACATCAGTTAGAAGAACTCAACGATTTATTGGTCAACTCTGCAATCAACCCTCGAGCACTTAGAGAAATTGCAACATTAATGTATCTCAATATTGATCAAGCACAGCACGTCTTCAAGCGCTGGGTACAATACTCTAAGCGCTCTGATGAGCAACTAAAAAACGTTCCTAGAGCTGAACAGCGAGAAGTTAAACAAATTAATGTGTTCCTACAAAAGCTTGCCCAAGTCATCGGTAAGCTTGAAAGCGACTTACCCTTTAGTCAGGTTAAGCCCGGCAGCACTGATATAGATAATAAGCTTGAGTATCAAAGTGTGATTGCGGATTTATTGACCTTAATGACTATAGCAGAAGAAAAAACAGCGTATCAAAGTAGCGATAAAAACGCGAAAGACTCTGAGGGAGCATAAGCATGCAAAATGCATTAGAACAAGTGATTCATTTAAATTTTCAGGGTTATTGGCATGTAGGTAGTGGTAAAGGGCGTGGATACTATCTCGATGAGGAGTGCCTAAAAGACACTTATGGACTGCCATTTGTTTCAGGAAAACAGCTAAAGGGCCTGTTGCGTCATGCGGTAAGACGAGCAGAAGCATGGGGATGGTACAAAGACATTAGCTTGCCAAACGGTGATGGCGGGGCTACCAGCTTTGAAGACTTATTATTCGGTAGTGCTACTCAGAGCGAGGGTCGGTTTGAGACCTCTTCAGGGATGATTTTTGTGGGTAACGCTGAGCTTGCAAAGTCAGAATATGACTATCTACGAGACACAGAACAAGCATCATTACGTCAGTACCTGTATCAGCCACTATATAACACCAAAATACAGCACGATAGTGGCACTGCTGAGGATATGAGCTTGCGCGGTATAGAAGTTGCTTTGCCTATGAATCTATACACTGAGCTACAGTTAAGGCTGACTGCACTTGATGACACGCTTTTGGAGCAACAACAAGCAATGCTTGTTAGCAACCCTTGGCAAATTATACAAAAAGCATTGCCACTGATAGATGCTATAGGCGCGCATAGAAGTCGCGGATTAGGAGAAGTAGTGCTCTCATTTGTTCACGAGTTAAAGGACTAACCTTATGAAAACCAATCAATACCTCCTAACGCTTCGTCAACCTGTAATAATCAGTGAAAAATCTGCATCCGTTGGCGCTCATCAAAGCTTAGATTATATCAAAGGTTCTACATTGCTCGGTTTGCTGGCAAGTCGGCTATATAAAAATCTGTCAGCAGATGAGGCTTTTTTAGTATTTCACAGTGGCAAGATTAGATTCAACGACGCGCTACCAACGCTTCAAGGCAGCTCAAAAATTGCTTATCCTGTTCCTATGTGTTTGCATAGTTTTAAAGCTGAGAAGTATGCTGACGGTAACGCGCTGTTTGCCGATAAAATATTTGACATCTCTAAAGTAATGACAGATGCATCTTTAAAAGAAGCTATCAAAGAAAAACAGCCCGTACAGCTGCGCAACTTTTATATTACTATGGATGGTATGCGTATCAGTCCAGACAAAGAACACACCCTAAAAACAGCCATTGACCCTACACAAAACAGAGCACAAGATGCGCATCTGTTTGGTTATGAAGCGCTGTCAGCAGGTCAAGTCTTTGGTTTTAGTATTGATATAGATGATGATGTCTGTGATGAGCTGGTTGATAAGCTATCAGCTATAGTGGGCAAAGCACATTTAGGTCGCTCTCGCTCGGCACAGTTTGGCGCTGTAGATATTGAGCAACAAGACTCAGTTCAAACCAGTCAAGCTAAAAATCAGGCGCAACAGCTATTGACCTTATGGTTAATAAGCGATATGCAGCTACAAAATAATGGACAACCAACCCTGATACCAGAGCCGCAAGTACTTGGGCTGCCTGAGGGCACTAGATGGATAACTGAATCAAGTTTTTTGCGTACTCGTCGATACAGTATGTATAACGCCTATCGCCGTCATTATGACAAAGAGCGTCAAGTTATCAGTCGAGGTAGTGTATTGAGATACAAGTTACCCTCAGACTTTAGTGACTACGATAGGTTGTATAAAGATATATCAGAAGGTATTGGCATACAGACAGAATGCGGCTTAGGTCAGGTATGGATCAATCCTTATATTTTATCAAGTACGCATCCCTCTTGGCAGAATCAGGATAATACAGTAGACAATGCCCGCTCAATGTCAGCTGCCCAGCCTAAAGATAGCACGCTAGTATCAATGCTCTTTAGAAAACAACAAGTCGCTGAGGTGGGTACTAAGCCGCGCCAGATTGCTGCTGATATCTTTGAAAAGCTGTGCACCAAAATTACTCAAGCCAGACGCTTCCAAGGATTGGTTAGAGGTATACCATTAGAGCCTACGCCGCCTTCAAGAACACAGTTCGGTCGATTAAAGGAGCTAGCTAATCATCATCGTAGCGATGTCAACCAGCTATGGCAAAATTTAGTAGTGAATAAAAATGCAATGCTGAAGATCAGTACGGAACAAAACCGCGATAACAGACAAAGTGGGTCATCGTATAAAAGTGCTGGATGGGAGATTAAGTATGCGCCTAGTACCCATGCAAGCCTTGGTCAGTTTATGCAAGATGAGCTAGCCGCATATAAGTCAGAAAGCTATTTTGCTTATATTGTTGCTGAGCTTGCCATACTAGGCCTATCGGACACATGGGATGAGTACTGTATTGGTATTAGACCGACAGCAAGTGAGATGCAAGCAATAGAAAAACAACGTGAGGAGCAAGCGTAATGATCAGTTCTCGTCCAATATTCCACTTATTAAAAGTGACACTAGAAGCAAAGAGTGCTCACGCTATTCATACGGGGCATGGTGATACGGTTCATGATAGCTTGGTTATGCGCGACGCTAATGGACTACCTACGCTATCAGGGTCTAGCTTGGCGGGCGTATTACGTCACGAGTATCAGCGTCAGTATGGTGAGCTTGCCACACAGACATTGTTTGGCTATGCCAATGGTCAAGATGGTCAAACCTCTTGGTTAAACGTCACTTGGGGTCTAGTGCACAATAGCTTAAACCAAGCGCAAGAAGGTCTGCTAACCTCAGCTCAGTTAGAGGACTCTTTATATACCGAGCTTAGTGATGCCAAGCTGATTGTACGTCAACGTGTTCGCTTAAACGACCGTGGTTCAAGTGTAGATTCTGGCAAGTTTGATGTTACCTTAGTACCTGCTGGCACGCGTTATAGCTTTGGCATCAGCTACTGGGGTGATGGCTCTGATGAGTCTAACGAGCAATGGAGTCGCTTACTCAAACTGTTTGTTGAGCGAAACATACGCATCGGACATGGCACAAAAAATGGTTATGGACTGTTTGAATCGGTAACGTTATACCAATCAGTATGGGATTTGACTACTGAGGCAGGCCAAAGCGCTTATGTTAATCGTGGGCGTACGCGAATGGACTATCAGCATATGGAGTCACTTAACACTGAGTCTGAGCTAGATGGTCATGAGTCATCAACACCGCTGTCAGCTTCGCTTGAACTTAGCGCTGAATCTGCTTGGCGAGTGGGCGGTGGTGAGCGTTATTTGGCTAATACCTCGTCATATGATGACGATAGAGATCCTGACATGCTACCCATGCACGAAGCTAAGATATATTGGACTAAAAAGTCTAATGGTACACAAGTAGGTGAGATAGGAGAGCAGCAATATCTACTGCCTGCCAGTGCAATCAAAGGTGCTATTCGTCATCGTGTGGCTTATCATTACAACTGTCTAACCTCTCGCTTTGTAGATGATGACTCAGCTTATGAGTCAGATGAAAGTCCAGCGATAACTGCATTGTTTGGCTATGCCAAAGACAACGAATCAAGTGCGGGAATACTGGCATTTCAAGATACCTATCTAGAATCACAAAAGCAGCAAGTGCTAATGCACAACAAGATAGATAAATTCACAGGCGGCGTGATAAATGGGGCGTTATTTAGCGAAAATGTCCTTTGGCACACTAGCATCACCATAAAACTTGATGTGGTAAATCCTGATAAAGTCACAGATCCAGATATTAAGTTAGCGCTACACAAGTCATTAACAGACTTAGCAAATGGTTGGTTGCCTCTAGGTGCATCAGCCTCACGTGGTTTAGGTGTGTTTTTGGACAAAGATAATAAAGGTATTCAGTGGTCAGATGACCAGACATGGATTGAGACAAGAGGAGCGGTATAATGACGACTCAAAATTGGTTGTCTGAATTACTAGACGATATCGCCACGCTAAGTCAGAACAGCAACTTAAAAATAGATATGAATAAGTTTAAAGCGGTGCATAGTAGTACCAGTCATCAAACGCTTGATAAAGATCAGATGGCCATAAAAGTTCAAGAAATAAACAACGTATCAGGCTGGGTGCAAGCAACAGGTGAGGTAAAGATACTTGATAATGAGGCTATCATAACAAGCAGCCCACTACTCAATGGTGAATGGGTAGAAGACGATGGACAAGGGGATATTCAAACAAGCTATGTGCTTGAATATATCGGTAATAATAAGTGGATGTTACAACAGTGCGTTTTGGATTTTAGCGATAAAAAACCAGCTAATAGTTTAGCGGAGCGTGTGGTACACAAAGAAGTCGGTGTCAAAAACACACGTAATCTGATTTATCAGAAGCTTTGGGTGTATAAAGACGCTACCGCTATTGCGGATATGGCGTTTTTTGTAGGTTTTGATAGATAATATTATTGTATTAGCAACAGTATGCTTAGTAACGGTATAAAAAGGAAACCAAAATGCCAGACGTAACCGCACCATATCGCTTTGTCCCCTTATCTAATTTGATTGTTTACCCAAGCTGGGCGAATAAAGCTAGTCATGACAAGCCATTTAAAGATGGTATCAGTGGTGAGATTACCATAGCACTTAAAAACCAGACACCGCTTTGTGTGGGTGGTCAGCAGTCATCTTCATCAGAGTACGAGGCTGGTAAAATACATTTTTATAGAACGCCAGATGGTAAGTTATCAATACCTGGTAGCTCATTAAAAGGCATGCTCAAAAATGTACTAGAGATTGCTAGTTTTTCGCCCATGCGTCAAGTTGAGGATCAAAAACTAGGAGTTCGTGATCTGACACCAGCAGGAAAGTTTTATACTGAGGCAATTATTAAGCAGAAAGCTGAATCTGGCTGGCTAAAGTTCGATGAGCAAAAAGGCTGGGTTATTTACCCATGTTCTTATGCTCGAGTACATCAACAACAGATTATTGATACTTTTAAGCTTTCTTATAAAGACTGGACAGACTGTCAAACAGTGATGGATAGATACTATAAGATAGGAGTTTGTCCGGACATTAAGTTTGAACAGACGGAAGAGAAAAACGGTAAACAGTTGACTGATATCAGTCGTACTCAAGGTAACTCTGGTGTGCTGGTTATGACAGGACAGCCAGGTGCTGCATTTGATAAAAGCAAAGGTGCCAAAAAATACGAATTTGTGTTTTTTAATACTCAAGACAGTGCTATGGAGGTAAGTAGTACAGTGATGAGCGGCTTTCGCCAAATCCATCAAGACACCAAAGAGTGGCAGTTTTGGCAACAGAATATCAACACTCTAAAACATGGCGTTCCTGTTTTTTATCATACCGATGGTAATTCAGTGCGCTCTTTAGGGTTAGCGATGATGTATAAACTACCGTATAAGAACAGCATTCATGATGCGGTTGGTCATACTAACGCGCAGCATGTCAATGACAATCTTAACGCTGATAGTGCTGGCATGGCTGACTTGCTGTTTGGGTATCTTGGTGAGAAAGAAGGAGAGTCAGGTCTTAGAGGTAGAGTGCAAATAGGATTTGCTGCATGGCAAGGTAACACTCCATTATTACAGTTTAGTCCTGAGGTGGTTTTAAGTGCGCCTAAGCCGACCTATTATCCTGCTTATATATATCAAGATGGTAAAGGCAACGGCTTTAATCAATTGATGCAAAACCATGCAAAAATTGCAGGATGGAAAAGATACCAAGCCAAAGCTGTTGAGGATTATCCAAAGCTAGAAGCGAAGGTATTACAAAATAAAAAAGTACAAGTCAGACTAGAAACCTTAGCCAACGAAAGTCAGTTTCACTTCAAAATTAGACTGCATAATATACGTCCTGTCGAGCTTGGCGCATTGTTATGGTCTTTAGACTTTGGCGAGAGTGATAAGTGCTGTCACGCGCTAGGTACTGGTAAGCCATTTGGTCTAGGTCAAGTGAAGCTATCTATAGTTGATAGCCGTTTAGTGCTTAATGATGGCAAGGATATTAAGGATGAGACTGCGTGGCTGGCAGGATGCCGTATTGAGTTTCAAAAGTATATGAATAATGTCTTTGAAGCCAATAGTATCGCTACTATTACCAAATGGGAGGACTGCGATGTCATAAAAGCTCTGCGTGAGTATGCGACGCCTAGCCATGACATAGAAAGCTATCAGTATCTATCAACTCCTAAAGACTATGCAGACCTTAAAAAACGAGAGTATATAGACGATTTTGCAAAAGATTTTCACCAGTATGAGCCTATCGAAATTGATGATCCAAAGCAGATCAAAGTGGTTGAGTATCAGTCTAATATTGATGAGAGTATAGAAGACGCAAAAGCACAGCTAGTAGAACAAGCTAAAACCAAAGTACGCGAAAAGGCAAAACAGAGCGCTACAGAAGAAGAAATGGCGTTATATGAGATAGAAGACTTTATTGCCAAAGCAAAGCAAGAGCTGACCAATACCATGAAAGAAGATGCTCATAAAATTCTAAAAGAATCTTTTACAACGTACAAAGATACCTTTACTGACGAGCAAAAGACTAAGTTGCAAATGCTATCGAATGAGCTTTCTGAACTAGTGGGTACAAAAAAACAACTGGATAAAGTGGTTAAGCAAATCAATAAATGGAGCTGACTTGTTAATTAAATGATCTGAGACACAAAAAAGCGGTCATCATGCCCCTAAAGGTATAATGACCGCTTTTTTATGTCATTTCGAGCAATAACTATTTTTTTAATGACTGCGCAAGCATAGCTCTTGCCTTGTGCTTTGAATAATTATCTTCAACACACTGTTTGCTCAGAAAATTCCATTTAAGGAGTTTTCTCTTGCGAGACTAAAAAGCAGTGCTTTTTTTAAATGTCTCTTACATTGAGAATCGAGGAGCTTTTCAGACTAATAAGTGTTTATAACCCACATAATGAACCTCCGTTTTAGTCCCTATTGATTTAATCGGCGATAGAGTTATATCTAGTGCAAGCCACTCAGCTTTGCAACACTAATTATGCCATTTTATCTCAAGCAATGTAGTTTATAATAAACTTAATGCGATAACTTTATTTTTTAAGTTGCTCGTAGGTATGTTTTAAGACGCACGCAAACGCGCACGCTCGGCACTGCGCTCATACCAGTCGCGACCTTTTTCACCGCAGTAGTCTCGAATATACAGCTTATATTCGCGTGTGGCATTGTTTATTTGACGAATTTGGGTTAGCTTATGCTCTTTTTCCTCTGACAGCATGACAAGATATTCTTTAGCCTCATTAAGTTGCTCTCGCATTTGCTTTAGTTGCTCTTTAATAAATTGTTTTTGATCACTCTTCGCAGCATCGCGCTGCTGTTTAAGCTCACCAATGCATTGACCAAACGACTGTTGTTTCTCCCTAAGCATAGCGACAATTTTTTTATGACTTTCAAGTTCTTTGTATAGAGCGTCAGCAGTCAAATGAGAAGCATGATGCAGCTCAATATGCTCATAAAAGTTTTGGTTTTTCTCATAGTTAGCGCGCCGTTCAGCTATTTGCTGCTGGCGTTGAGAGGTCTCTGTAGAGAGCCTGCGGCTAGATGCATGGTAGTTTGTACATGCTGCCTGTTCTTCACTGTTTAACCAAGCAACGACACCAGCAACAGCGACTGCACCAATAACCCAATACATATACCTCTCCTTAATTAGAAACCAATATACATCACGTTATCAATCAGGCTTATAGACGATATTAACTAACATCAGTAAAGGTACGTGGTTGATCGCTGTCTCGCATTCTATCTAGCATCATAGCAAAAGCATTGATAGGTGCTTGTGAGCTTTGCATATGATTGTTAACCAGCTGAGCCTGTTGTTGCGAGAGCTGAGATATTACCGTCATCATACTTTGCTTAATATCGTTTGAAACATCAGGTGATACAATGATGTTTAAATACTTATCAAGCTCTAATTGACCACTCTCAACCATATTGACGACTTCTTTACTAGAAGTATTTATACCCTTAAGCGTGATTTTATGAGCATCAGCAATAGTGTTTAGGTTAGCTAATTTAACTTTATAATCATGATCGAGCTGCTGAATGATAATATTAGCTTCAGCATGCATACGGTCTCGTTGTAGCTCAATTTGTTGTGTAGCGATACGATAACTTATAATTGATTGGCACAAGCTTAAGCCTTCTTTTAAGGCGGCGACAGCAACAGTATGACTAACAACGATAGCAGGTAGTGCCATGAGTATTCTCCTAAGTATTTAATATTGGGTAGCTGATGACATTAAATATATCGTGTTTTAGCCTATAAAACTGAGATCACAAGCTTGTAACAAACGTGAGATTTTATAGCTATATCAATAATCTATAATTTTAATTTGGTCATTATTTAGATTTACTTGATATAGTCTATTTTCGTCAGGCTGTACTTTTAATTGATCATATACTTTGGGTAAAAAAGTAGCAGCTAGCTTTTTATCTATATTTGATAATGCTTGTGAAAAATAGTCATGGTCTATCACAATGCTATTTATGTTTATGTTTTTAGCCGCATAATCTTTATATACTTGCTTGAATTCTTCAGTTTCTTGTTCGGAGAGTTGGTCGTTTTTAATATCTTTAGAGGGGTAGCTGACACCAAGTTTGGATTCACAGCGTCTTTGTAAAAACCATAAGTAAAAACTAAACTCTTTTGATGATAGCTTGCAACTTTGGCTATTTGCTTTAATAGTCTTAGAAAATTTGTTCACGGTGACTTGAACAGGGTTTAGGCTGTCGTTAATCAGCTGAACGACTTGTGAAAATTCATGAGTTTGGGCGATAATATCTTTACTTAATAGGCTGCGTATTCTTACAAAAGGTATCTTAGCTAGCCATACTTTTGCGTTATAAGCATCAAGTTCTATTGACTTATTATTGACTGTCTTTGTCACATAGTGTTCAGCAGGATTCTTTGCCGGATAGAAAAATTCACGAACTTGTTCAAATACTTCATCCACTAAAACATGAGACATACTGTCTTGATCGCGTCCATAAAGTGATAACGCGTAACCAGCGTAAAATCCCATAGTTTTGCGCCCACCTGCTATTGATACATGCAAAGTGACGTCATCGTCCTTAGTGAAGTCACGTATGATGCGACATATACTATTTGCAGCGTACTCATTGTCTAAAGGTGTCTTAAGGTCATCAAGCTTTCGTCCGTCGTTATCAGTGATAAAAAATAAGCTATCTTCATGAAATTTAATTTTTGGTAAGTTGTATTCATCTAAAAACTGTTGAAAAATACCTTTTTTGAATAAGCTTGACTTTACCTGATCAATACCAAACTGTGTGCTTAAAATATAAATTTCATCTGGAATCCAAGTTTCTTCTTGGGCGACAGATAGTCCATATACTGTCTCAGTAATGATTTGCGGGGTGGCGCCAGTAACTAAAAATAAGATATTACGTGACATAATTTGCTCTCTATCATCTGGTTAATGTGTGTCTAGTATAATGGCTTTAGGATTGTGGTGTGGCTAGCGCAAGCTTGCGAGATTGCAAACTTGCACTACGTTGCAATATGAAGATGACTAAGCGATATAACGACCAAAATCCAATAGTTGCTTGCCCATAATGACTTTGACACCCGTATCCTGAGCGACAGCAAGTGACTGATTAGAGATGTCAAATAAGCTAATGAAGTACTTATGCGTATTAAGTCCACCAACTTGACCAACGGAGTCGAACTTACGCAAGTCGGCATTGACCTTGGTAGTAGGGTTATCTTGTTTGTCCCAATTCACGGTTTTGCACTCAAACAGATGTAAGTAGCCTGAGTTAATATAAGCAACATCGACTTCGTTGCCATCGCTGGTCTTTTTGAACCGCAAACCAATCTGAACATCAACTTGTTGCTCCTGAGCAAGATAATGTTGAACAATCAACAATCCGGTCAGTACTTCGAACCATTTGCCACCGACGAACTCGACGGCTTGCTTGTCTTGCCAAGTGATGGTGCCTGCTGCACTGTCATAACTGAAGTATGGTTGCGGTGCTTGGGCTAATAATTTCACCCAAGTGATGCATTTTTTAAGTAGATTGCTGTCTTGTACCTTGACGGTCTGTGGAAAGCTATGCTCAGGCTGCTTCATCAAGCCAGCGGTTAAGGCATTGAGCAGTAATACCAAGCTTTGCGCTTTGTCAAAATCAGCCTTCATATACTGATGTAGTTGATTGATATAGTGATATTGCTGAGCGGGCAGGTCTAAAAATGAGGTTTCAGCACTCACCGTTTGATAGCCACGACCTTTAAGACGGGCTTCGATATTCTCTGGTAGTACTAAGTCATAGCACTGCTTAGTAGGAGGACGGTTATACCAAACTAGCTGATTATTAGCACGGCTTTGATAAACACACTCATAGCGACTGCTAATCTGAGCAATTTGGTCTTGAGCGATGCTCATCAGTTTGGTGCCACCGGTAATATTAAAGATAATCTGCGATGCCTTATTGTGGGCAATCCACTGTAACAGCACATCCTTGATTGCCTCTATATTACTCTCCTCAACCCCGTTCTGTAGATGCAGCTCCTCTAAAGATATTGATGAGTTTTCAGAACCTACCTGTAATGCATTTAATACACTAGTGAGATTGTCTACGTAGCCTTTTGAACGAGTGAATTCAGTACTAATAATAACTATCTTCTTGATATCAGTATTGTTTTCTTTGAACAAATGCCAAATAAGATAGTAGTTTGCTTCAGTTTGGGCAGTAGCGGTCACGAATAATGTTTTCAATTCAATACCTTATTATTTTGTTGTGTGTCTTTTAAATGGTGGCTTAGCATACGTTTAAAAACTTTAATGGATTAGACTATACTGATTTTTTAACAAAAATTCACTATTAATTTTAGCGAAATATTGTTCTACCATAGCCATAATCTCTTGACAAATACTTTGAACATTGACAATCCCAGTGTCATAGATGTATAGATGTATAGACTTACCTAATAGGTATGTTGTCTGAGTGCCTCTTAGCCAATCAAACAAATCCATATAATTGTTCTTCATGGTTATGACAGAGGCTATGGTTTCTTCATGCTGACCGTATTGACGATCTCTCAGAGCATAGCGCTCTAATAAGATTGCATTCGGCGTATCAAGTTGAATGACGATGTCTGGTATCGCTATTAGACACTCTTGGCTACGCACTTGCTGGTAGTGCTCACTAGGGCTTAGATTGTCCTGAATGGCGTCATGCCACCTGACAGCTAAACTTGTTAGTATGCTCCTATCACTAATAATTAGATCGGAATTCCAGTCAGTGCATGCAGCATGATAGTTAGAGCGTTCGGCATATAGCGCTCTAATATAAGTATCATTACTCTGCTGCTGTGCAAAACTATGTTCTAGATAACTGCCATGAGGGATGGGCTTAGTGGGCTGCAATATAGCAAGCCGTTGTTGCTTTGAGTCGCAATATGCCTTTAGATAAGGGGTTAGAGCGTGCAGTAATGTACTCTTGCCAGTGCCTTTTAGACCTTCAATTGCGATATACATGCTAACCCTCAGTGCTTTTTTAAAGATGTAATATTCACTCTTATTTATTGAGTTATGCTTAGAGCAACTTTATGAGCTTGGATGAATGGCGATAACTTCTATCTCCCAAGCTTGAGTACCAAGTACGAGTTGCTCTGACACATCTCCTACCTGCAATCCGATGATTGACTTTGCCAAGGGTGCGTTGTAGCCAATCTTTGCTGCTTTAATATCAGTTTCGTCAAAACCAACGATTTCCCAAGTTTCTTCTAAGCCCTTATCGTTGATATCGTTATTCAAATTCCAACGTGTGATACTGACCAAAGAGCCAATGGCAACGTGGTTAGTAGGACGATTACTAGGATCAATATTGACTGGGCGAGCGTGCTGCAACCTTTCGGTCAACTCTTTTACAGTATGATTTAGGTTTGCCTCTAGCTGTTGCTGGCGGTTGAACTCAGGGTTGTCGTGCCAGCCATCACCCGACATCTCAAAAGCGACTTGTCGATGATCACGCACATCCGCATACTCTTGTTTTTTACGAGCCAGCAATGACTTTAGGTTGTCAAAACCAGTCTCTGTCATATAAATCTTTGTCGATTGGGTCATGTGTCGCTCCTATGCGCTATTTTTAAAATTACTTTTGGTAAGGCTTTATGGCTACTAGTTGCATTAACTGGATACCGATGAGCGCACTATACTTTGTATAGGTAGCAGGCATAGTGTTTGACAAGCTTGTGCATCTCGAATGTCATAGTCGTTAAGCAGCTTGGTCAAGGTGGCAATGGATCTTTCACAATCAAGTGAGCCTGTGGTTTTTTTGAGTGCATGCCGAAGACCAATCATTTTCTGCACTTGGGTGTCAGGAGCACTTTGTCTTACGATACGACATAACGTCTGATGTGGTTGTCTCGCAGTGAGCTGATACCCTTGCGCGAGCAGAGCGATACTGACATGGCGAAATAAACAGTCGTATAACGCCAAGTAAGCTTGCTCTGGAGATACAGGGTTTGATGTGTCGAGTAAACGTTGGCGTAAGCGATATAGGCTTTGCTCTTGTTGCGCCAAATCAAAGGCAACCTGTGAGGCAGGCTTGATTTGATCGGTATAGTGCAATGCTTTTATTAGTGCAGTATCTATAGGCATCGGGCGTTTCAGGTCGGGCATAACTTCTCTCTTTTTTATTAAGGAATTAGAGTGTTGCAGGAGTAAAGACGGTTTTAATAAAGGTAATCATCTATCGATGATGGTTGGTTATATCTGATGGCAATTATTAGATTACAGATAAGCGATTTTTTATGATTTTGTGGTTATGCCGCGAGAGGGCTATGGTTTATATAGCGAGTCAAGGCATGCTTCAGCTCATCAGCGGACAGGTTGGCAGGCTGAAGATTGGGATCATCAATGGTTGGAAACAAGCGGTTGGTCAGTATCTGAGTAGGGGCAGTACAGATGATGGTGGCGACCAGTTCTTGTCCAGGATGGTTGATACGATGCAGCTGATCCGGTGTCATAAGATAGCTTGCACCAGCCGTTTGTGTGACGTTTAGCAGCTTTTGAAGGTAAGCTTTACCAATGTATTGCTTGTGAGGTAGCATAGAGGTATGGCCGCTTTGGTGCTTGGCGGTATAGACGTACTCTTTAGTCTGTAGCTTTAAAGCTTGGGATGTGGCTGGTACTACGTTTGAAGCATAGTCTGAGACCGCCAAATCATCGTTTGCGGCATCAGCCCATATTTCACTGCTCAGCGCGCCTGTAAGTACGTGTGAGGCAAAGCCCCAACGATGACTGTGAATGTTTTCTTCGCATGAAGTACCAGCAAACCAGATGTGTAAACGCAGCTTGTACCCTTGGTCAAGAAGGACGACTTTTAAAAAACCATTGCCATGCCAGTAAGAACGCGCTGCAATTTTTGCAAGGAGCTCTGGTGATTGTATGAGAGAAGATAGTAGAGTAGTGATGCTGGCAAGATGACAGTGCTGACTAAGCAGGGATGCAAGCTTGGTCAGTGATAACTTACTAGAGTTGTCAATGGCCGATGCGCTATCGCTAGCAAAGTGCTGATTCAGCTGAGCACTGATAAGGTTCAATCGCTCGGTCGCCGCAGCATTTGAAGACGTTACGGTTAGTTCTGTAGCGCGTTCTGTAGTAGCTATCATCGTAATGTCCTCTAGGCCGTTGTATAGGCGCTATTAGACATCAGATGGGCGTACTAGGTTTAAAGGTGCAAGCTTGTCATGTATTAAACTTGCGTATGATGAATACTAATGGACCATTGGCATGAATATAAGCCGATATTGACCCAATCCCATGGTGGTGTTTTTACCGATATGTAGCTGCTCACCAAGTAGTAGTGCTGGCAAGAGACGACTAAGAGTTTGACCGTCACCTGATAGATGAATGTCACCTTGTAGTCCATAGAGCTCCATCTTACGCTGCTGCCGATTAGAGCGCCGTGCGACATGATTGGCTGCGACATCGACCTCTATGTCTAAAGTTACAATATCGTCTTTAAAATCATGGTAAGAGTCGTAACCGATATCCCAACTCTGATTAGGGCTATGGTTGTCTTGGCATAATCGGATACGATTGTATAAAGAGGCAATAAAGGTGGCGCTATCTAAATGACTCGGTCGTGAGACGATACGGTTGTCTTGCTGATAGCGAAAGGGCGTTAAAAATCTTAGGGTCAATCTAGCTGCTACGTCAGTTGTTTGTAGCTGCTGCCACAGTTCATTTAGCCTATGCGTATCATCTAAGGTGACTGATGAATGTGGTGAGTTTTTTACTGTTGTATGAGCTAGAATGTCTGATGGCTTAGTATAATCAGCGTTAGAGTAGAGAATATGATCACCAGCTGTGACTCTGAGTAGCGTCGCACGTTTGTAAGGCGCATAAGCGCCAAGCCCTGTTTGTAGTGCAAGCTGCCATGCTTTGATAATTAAAGCTGTCTCTGTAGTGGTAGAGCCTATCAAAGTCATTCCAAACTGCCAGATGTCACCTTTATGATAAGTATCTTTATGATAGGTATAAGCTGAACGGTCGGACGCAGATACTCTATGGCTGTTAGAAGTAGCTGTTACAGATGCAAGCTGTGACTGTAATTGTGAGCGTATAGGGACGTGAATGACATAAGGGTTGACTGCCTGTACGCTCTTGTTCTGTAGTGCCGGCTGCTCAAAGATACTTGGAAATTTGCAATACTGCTTTAGTGGGCAATCCTTGCAATTAGGAAGATCAGTAATACAGGTCAATGAACGTAATGCCACACCAAATGCACCACGTAGCATAGAGCCTGCATGCTCAGGCATCTGTAAGCTATCATCTTGGCGCACGGTAAACTGTAGAGTAATAAGGTTGGCAATATTTAAGACGGTTGATGCAAAAGGCGTACAAGTATCCATACAGCTGTCCATTATGGTATCCAAATACAGATGAATGAAAGAAAAAATCGTCACGGCATAATACTATAGCAAATCTAAGTATTTGTTTAGAAAAATACGATACGATAAGAAATGCCAGGCTATAAAAAATACAAATATCTCAGCGCAGTGTATCAATATCCAGCGCAAACGCTATAGCAGCACAAGCTTGCTAAAGATTGTTTTAAGTAAAAAGCCAAGCGTTGCTGTTTGCCTAATATTAGTTACTATCTGATAGATAAGCGTTGCATCACGAGCGCCCATCTATTACCATAGCAAAGTAGCGTCAAAAATGTTATGCCCTGACTTATCAGGACTGCTTTCAGACTTTATCTGACGAAGATAAGTGTCATTATTTAATATTTCAGACGTATAATTGCCTATTTTTTGATCAATTATCAGCTAAGAATTGATCAAAAAAGCATCAACTTTTAAGCCAACATTAGTCGGTAAATTTAATAGATGTAAGTTATTGATTTAATTGATAATAAAAATGGCTGTACAGTCTGAAAGCCTCCCTGATTCGTAAGGGATTAAGACTTATTAATTGTATAGAAGAACTTCCTTACATAATGTCTGAAAGCCTCCCTGATTCGTAAGGGATTAAGACTGCGTCTGCACTGATACATTCCCAGAAAGCTTGGTCTGAAAGCCTACCTGATTCGTAAGGGATTAAGACAGCTGAGCTTTCTTGCGTTCGCTATTAATCTTGGGTCTGAAAGCCTCCCTGATTCGTAAGGGATTAAGACTCAGGGTCTGCCGTGTAACGTGCAATCATTGCCTGTCTGAAAGCCTCCCTGATTCGTAAGGGATTAAGACTGACTTGTTCTTCTCACGTCGAGCATTCTTTCGTCTGAAAGCCTCCCTGATTCCTAAGGGATTAAGACAACTTGAATGCTACGATGGCTGCAACGATGTAGAGTCTGAAAGCCTCCCTGATTCGTAAGGTGAGTGAGGAATAGTGAGTGCCTGGGAGACACTTTCCCGAAGCACAAGGCAAGAGCTACGCTTGCGCAGGCGTTAAAATTGCATGTCAGAAAACTATAAACTTTCTCTTGCGTTGATATAAAGCGCTTGCGGACTGCTATAAGACCAAATCAATAAAGCCACCTACGAGAGGTGGCTTTATTGGTTTAATCACTATTTGATGTGTTACTTACTCAAGATACATTTGCAGCTCCAGTAGTAACTCACAAAATAAACGCAACTGCTGCTGTGACTCTTGTCGCTGCGCCTCAATGCGCTCAAACTCATCCAATGCTTTATGGGCGTCATTTTGTAAGATAGCAAGCTGCTGATCTAGCGTCTGTCTTTGATCATCAGTCGCTTGCTCCTGCTGTCGCATCAGAGCAAGCCTAGAGGTAATGCTTTTAGTCATACGCTCATTGAGCATAGACAGTAATTTCTCTTGTTCTTTATAGTGTAAAGCACATGCCTGTGCCGTTTGAAACACAAGATTATAAAGCTCGACGTATTGGCTAAGTGAATAGGCCGCTTGACACTGACTCTGGTAATTCTCAAGCTCACGTTGACGCGCCTGACTTTGTTTTTTTAGACTTCTCAAGGCTTGCTCTGACTCTGTTATTGAGCTCTTCTCTAAAATACTAGCTAGAGAGCAAGCAATAGCACCTACTGCTGTAACACCAAAACTTAGCCAAAACATAAGCGTATCCCTTTATCAATAAGTCATGAATATAAGCAGTCGTTGACTTAGCAACCTTTAATCGTCGCAGCCTTTGATACGTGGTAATGATAATAATCAGCTAGCGTCTATTGCACATCCATCAAACTCAGTAATCTTTCTATCATTATATCGCTACTGTGTTTGAATGCTGTGAGCGCATGACTGCTAAGACTACGATGATGAGCAATCAACTCAGTCTGCTTGGCTTGCAAGGTGTCTATGACTGCTTTGAATAGCTGCAACTGCTCGATATTTAAGTCCGGCTCACATATACGGTCTAGTAATTTGGTGAGCATCGTATTTGAGTCGTTATACATCTGTATGACGTCCACACATTTTTGCCGATTGTGTGCCAACGTGACACCGAACTGTTCACTTAATTGGTAGAGATTGGCCATTTGTCTTTCATGGTGGTTTTTTTCTTGCTGCATAGCATGGTTTGCCTGTTTGTGCATGGTCTCACGCTGTAATGTTGTCTGACTGCTGGCATGACGGTATTCCATAATATGGCTACATAGTTTCAGGCCCTCAGTTACTAGCTCATTAACATAAGGGGCGGCAACTATAAGGGACTTTGGCATTGTATTTCTCCATATTATATAAACGTTATCTAAATTGACGACTAGGCGTAAATTGAGCATGGTTAGGTAAAACCATGCTTGAAATGATACCCAATCAAACTGATGTGTTTTCAATTCGACAAGCTTGTCATTGATAAGTAGGACGGTATCATTATCGTAAGATAGTTCTAATGGTGGTTAGCAATCATGCTGATTATATTGGGAGCAAGCATGGCATCGATCTTTGGTTTGTTGGTGATTTCTTTGATTAGTGGCTCAGCTATCTTGCTTATCATCGCTATGATTGGCGGCTTTATCAAAGCAGTGATGTATCTGTTTGGTCATCGCTGAGTACAGCGGATATGATGCTACGGTGAGCAGTCATCATGGAGTTAGCGGTTGCACAGATGACAGGCTTGCATTAATATACATAGGTAGTCATCATATGGCTATTCCCTAAAAGTCAGGACTGCTTTCAGAATTTATCTGACGAAGATAAGTGTCATTATTTAATATTTCAGACTTGTAATTGCCTATTATTTGATCAATTATCAGCTAAAAATTGATCAAAAAAGCATCAACTTTCAAGCTAACTTTTGTCGGTTAATTAAATAGGTATAAGCTATTGATTTTATTGATAATAAAAATAGTTGTACAGTCTGAAAGCCTCCCTGATTCTTAAGGGATTAAGACTTGACTGAAGTATCATCTGAGTATTCTTTAGTAGTCTGAAAGCCTCCCTGATTCTTAAGGGATTAAGACTTACGAGCAACTAAGTCAAACTCTCTCTTTGATGTCTGAAAGCCTCCCTGATTCTTAAGGGATTAAGACCCCATGAATAATCTACTATCTTTGAACTTAGGGTCTGAAAGCCTCCCTGATTCGTAAGGGTGAGAAGCGTTTAAAATTGCATGCCAATTTTAGCTTCGCAAGTAAAAATCCTTTAAATAGGATTTTTTGAAGACTTGTTATCATCGTCTGATCAGAAAATCATAGATTTTCTCTTGCGTCGGGGCAAAGTAGTGCTTTGCTGTATCCTTCCTCATCCCTGATTCGTAAGGGATTAATACAACATAATGTTTGCCCAACCATCTGCTGGTGTGGTCAGAAAGCATCTGTGATTGCTGAAGGTAGGGAGCTGCAAACTCAATTTTTCTCAAACCAAGAAAGCCACTTTATTAAGGTGGCTTTCTTGGTTTATGGGCAGCTATTAAAAAGCAGCGACTATGAGGTTGTCTTAACTATCCGTCTTACTTCGTATGCTTCGAGCTTTGCATCGAGATTAGATAGCTGATTAGCTGTCAGCTCAATACCTCGCAAATGCTCTGGAATATATAAGCTCAGATGTCGATAACTCACGCCACACTGAGCTAGGTCCGCCACGATATTGATTGGTAACGATCCTACGACGACATCTTCTGCGCACAGAGTTTCATAATTATCGAGATGCGTTAGATGCTGATCGTAGTGATGACCCATATATTGCATCCACTCTACCGCGCCTTGATGACGACTGACCAAATATATGCTCATACTTACTCCTCTAAATATACTAGCAGACCTATTTTGACTATCGTTTTGACTGGCGACTATTATACTGACGATAGCTATGAGTGATGATTATTACAAGCTTGCTAGTGTTTTTGCCAAATAAGCATTGCCTCAACGGCTAGCATGTACTACCATAATAAAGGTAACCATAAAAAGTTATGCCCTGACTTATCAGGGTTGCTTTCAGACTCAATCTGACGAAGGTTATAGTCGTTATTTAACATTTCAGACGTATAATTGCTTATTATTTGTACAATTAATCGTTAAAAATTGGTCAAAAAAACATCAACTTTTAACCGAACATTAGTCGGTTTATTTTATAGGTGTAAGTTATTGATTTAATTGATAATAAAAAGGGTTGTACAGTCTGAAAGCCTCCCTGATTTGTAAGGGATTAAGACATCTGCATCTTGTACCATATCTTCAAGCCCATCTGTCTGAAAGCCTCCCTGATTTGTAAGGGATTAAGACAACGTGGCTAGTTCTTCTTTTAATTCAGCCAACGTCTGAAAGCCTCCCTAATTTGTAAGGGATTAAGACCGTGCTAAGTTAGGTGCATTCACTGCTACTGGTGTCTGAAAGCCTCCCTGATTTGTAAGGGATTAAGACACATGAATCCTTGTTTCAATGGTTTCAGTTACTGTCTGAAAGCCTCCCTGATTTGTAAGGGATTAAGACATTGAACCAAAAGAAGTCGCGCAGTCTTTGATTGTCTGAAAGCCTCCCTGATTTGTAAGGGATTAAGACGAGAACATCTCGTAGAACTTACCATTTGTCATGGTCTGAAAGCCTCCCTGATTTGTAAGGGATTAAGACAGTTAATGTAGTCATGGTTATATTCCTTTAGTAGTCTTAAAGCTTTCCTGATTCGTAAGTTTAGCAATAAAGTGTTTTTCATAAAAAGACCACAACATTATATGTTGTGGTCTTTTTTTATTCATTTATCAGCTTAGTTTCATCTATTTTAAATAATAAATACGTTTCCACTTGTTAGTAGATTGATAATTAAAAATTAGTTGAGTAGTATGATTAAGGTTATGAAAGCGGTGCAAAGCTACATATATAGCTATAGAAAACAGCAGAGATGAATTCTTGACAATCACATCCCTTTATCACACCTTTTAATGAGAAGCTTATGAAGATACATTATAAAAAAACGGCACTGGCTTTAGGCTTCTGTGGCGCATTTTTGACATTACCTGCTGTAGCTGCATTGCAGAGTTTTGAGGTAGAAAATAACAATGACATTAAATGTGGCTATAAAAATGATAATGGGAAGGTTGTTGTAGCTGCAAAATATTATAGTTGTAGTGATTTCTCTGAGGGCATGGCGCGTGTCTCATTAATGAAAATGGGCATGGTCAAAGGTTATGATGGCGCTGAGGATTATGAAGACTATTTATACATGCAAGGCTATATCAATGAAGCTGGCAAATTGGTCATCCCAGTTGAACATCAAGCACCACTTTTTTATGGCGTGATTATTGACTATCGTGATTTTAAAGAGGGTCTGGTTGCCGTTTATAAAAACGGTAAATACGGCTATATGAATAAAACGGGTAAAATGGTCATACCCTATGCTTACCAAACGGCAGGCGATTTCAGTGCCGGTAGAGTGGTCGTCAGTAAAAACGATAAGTACGGCGTCATCGATAAAACTGGTAAGACCGTCGTGCCTTTTAAGTTCAACTGGCTAGATGGTTACTATGAAGGTTTGGCTAGGTATAACACCTCAATGCAGGGTGATGATGAGGGTAAGATTGGCTTCGTTGATAAGTCTGGCAATATAGCAATCCCTGCTAAATGGGATGAAGCCATGGAGTTCTCAGAAGGATTGGCTGCTGTAAAAGTTGGAGGATATAACAACGGCAAATGGGGTGTTATAGATAAGACTGGCAAGGTAGTTATACCGCCTAAATACGATAGGGCTTATATTGAGCCAATGGGAGACTCGCCAGACGTCGATGGTGGACGCTATGAAGGTGGAAAGTTAGATGTTTATAATTTGAATACTAAAGGCGCGAATGCATATAACGATGGCTATGACAGTATTACTCGTTATACGTTAGATCGCCAAGGTAAGGTACTCTCTAAAAAGACCTATGCAGAATGGAGTGAGATAGAATAAGAGCGTTTTCCGAAAAACTATCAGCCGAACGACCTAACTAACCTATAGAACGACCATCTTAAAATACTCTTTGAGGAAATATAATGTCATTAAGTAACAAGCTATTTATTAGCCCATCTGTTGTAATTGAATCTATGCGGGACAACGGTTATAAAAATACAGCCTATGCCGTTGCTGAGCTCATTGATAATAGTATTCAAGCCAATGCAACTGAAGTTTATTTTGTTGTTTACGAAAAACAAGTTCAAAATCTTGACGGCTCAACAGGTGGGAAGCAGATTGATAAAATTGCCATTATTGATAATGGTGATGGTATGCCACCTGAGATATTACATGCTGCCCTAGAGTTTGGTGCGTCTGAAAACCGTAAAGACTTTAAAGGTATGGGTAAGTTCGGTATGGGGCTGCCGAACTCAAGTATCTCACAGTGTAGAAGAACGGATGTTTATAGCTGGCAACATGGCGAGCAACCTTATACTACGTATCTAGATATTAAAAAAATTCAAGAAGATAAGCAGGAACATATCCTTTATCCTCATCAAACTGAAATTCCTGATTGTTTATCACTACCTTTTGAAGAAAGTATTCCAGAGTCTGGTACAGCAGTTGTTTGGAGTGATTTAGATAAGTTGCATTGGAAAACTTCTGCTGCACTATTACGCAACACTCAAGATATTATTGGCAGAATGTATCGCCGTATGATAAATAATGGTGATGTTAAGGTGATTTTCCAAACCTACTATATGACTGACGATGCATTGTTCGGATCTGAATATATACTAGATAATAGCAGCTCTTTTGTTGCTAATGATCCTTTACAGCTTATGGCTAATACTACTTTGAAAGATATCAGAGACTATCCTGAAGAGCTTAAAACAAAACCTGCTTTTAAAACAGCATTTTTTGATAGCTTTGAGATATTGCTGAATAATGGTAAAAAAGGAATGGTAACCATTACCTCTGCTATGATCGCTGATGATTTAGTTGAAAAGCTGCGAGAGTCAACGACCGGATATATTGGTAATACTGATATAGGTAAAAAGTTAAAGAATAATATCGGTCTTTCGATCATGCGTGCAGGTCGAGAGCTAGATTTGATAGAAAATTTTAAAATTTTCGATGATAAACGTAAAGATAGGTGGATGGGTGTAGAAATTGAGTTTGATCCAGTGCTAGACGATTTCTTTGGTGTGACTAATAATAAGCAGTCTGCTAATAAGATTAGACCTATTGATATGCAGGATATTATGATCCAGCAAGGTTGTACTGAGCCAACAGAAGCGTTAGATTTACTTGAAAGACAAAATCCTGAAGATGCTCAGCTTGTAAAATGCTTAAATAAAATTATTTCAGCATTTGAGATGTCATATCGTAAGGTAGATGCTATCAATCTAGCAGGCTTAAAGCATCAAAGCGTAGAGCATCATAGGATGAAAACCGATAGTGTGAACTTGAAGGCTACTTACGTTAATGAAAAAAGCAGTCAAAAAAGAGGTGGGATTGATAAATCTCCTACTAAAGAAAGTCTGGAAAAAAGCTTTAAGGACTTAACTGATAAAGGGTTACTATCTAAAGAAAAAGTACCACAAATGATTGAAGAGATTTTAGAAAACAATCTGCGTGTAAAGTTTGAAGAAATAAACCTACCATTTGATCAGTTTTTTGACGTAACTGTAAGTGACGGGTTTATCTTAATTGAAATCAATCCAGAACATACTTTCTATAAAAACTTTATTCAAAATGCTACTGAAGAGAATAAAGACTTACTTAAGTTAAGTTTGGCTGCTTGGGGTCATATGGAGTCAGAAGCAGTCTCATCAGATAGAAGACGGCAATACGAAGTTGTCCGTCAGAACTGGGGCCAATTCCTTTCAGAATATATGGCAATGGATGAGCAATAATATATACCGTGATAATCATTAGCCTGCTGTATTTTAGAGAGGGTCTAAGCAAACCTTCTCTAAAATATTTCTAATCGCTACAGGTTTATCTAAACAATTTGCCTACCTACATATTTTATTCACACCGTCTGTGATTAATTTAATGGCTAAATCCACCTCTTCGTTAGTAGTCATTCGACCAATACAAATTCTAAATGCACACTCAGCTATGTTTTTTGGAATACCCATAGCCTTCATAATGGGTGAGTATTCACGACTCAAACCGTCGCAAGCGGAGCCAAGCGAAAAAGCGATGTGAGGTTGTAAGTTGTTCAGAAGTTGCATGCTATCGATATTTTCAATCGCTAAATATAAGTTACCAGGATGGCGGTCATCTAAGTCGCCAAACACCGTAATGGGAAGCGCTTGGTTCAAGCCATTTAGTAATCTATCTCTCAGAGCTCTTAATCCTGAAGCTTCAGTTTCTTTAGTATCATCTAATATTTTAGCTGCTTGAGCAAATCCAACAATCAATGGTACAGGTAGTGTGCCAGCACGAAGACCATCCTGTTGGCCGCCACCAGAAATTATAGGCATAAACTCAGGGTTCTGAAGATGCTTTGAATACAATAGACCAATGCCTGATGGACCGTATATTTTATGAGCTGATAGTGTCAGAAAGTCTACTTGCAAATCGTGACAGGCGATATCTAGATAACCGGCTTGTGAGGCATCTACATGCAACATTGCATTATAACGCTGGCATAGCTCAACAACTTGATAGATAGGCTGGTTTGTTCCTATAACGCCATTGGTCATCGTGCAAGAAACCCATAGCACATTATTCTGCTCAAGCTTGGTCTGCATATCTTTTAAATCGATAATACCTTCCGATGTAATGTCCACATAAAGGAGTTTGAGACCATATTTGTCTGCGGCGATCTCCAGGGGGTTCAAGACAGATTTATGTTCTAAGTGACTGGTTAGTATTGTGTCTGCTTTTGGATTGATTTTTTTGGCAATAGGTATGCCCGAATATATGGCTAAATTATTAGCTTCAGTAGCCCCTGAGGTAAATAGTAGCTCCTCTTCAAAGCAGTCGTATATGTCCGTAAATGTCGCCAAGCTGTCACTTACTAGTTGTTGTTTGGCCCAGCCAAAAGAGTGTGAACCTGAATGAGGATTACCAGGCTGTGACCATACATCATGCATTGCGATAATAACCGAAGTATCACATGGTGTATGCGAGTTATAGTCTAAGTATAGGTTTTTCATAGGTTTTTTATTAGTTGTTTATAATGATGATTTTTAGGACGAAAAAACTAGAATCTAATTACAGGGAGATAGTAACATGATATACTTTCGCATTGGAGAGTTGTTCCAATGCAGTAGGTAGTTATACAAGCTTATTATAAATTATATGGATTGATTGATATTTATGCGTTACTTTGCATCTTTGATAAATAATATAAAACCAACTCTTTCAGGCCACGATACGTTCCCATTGCGATATGGCTGGTTAAAAAAAGTCCATGATCAAATTGCAGTACAGCCAGAATCCGAGGAAATCGACAATGTGTTTTCTCAGGATACTGCCATTGCTGACTTTGGTGTTGGTAAAAATATGCTGAATGCTATGCGATTTTGGTCGACCCATACCGGTATGATTATCAGAGATAACAGCGCTTATTATAATACACATGCTAATACGATAATTGATGAAATTGCGAATAATAATGCTGTTGATGTGACTAAAAAACTCAATTCCTTTTATAATTCTGAGAATATCTTTGCTGACAATGGTTTAGACCCTTATTTAGAGTCACCTTCAACGATTTGGTTATTACATTTATGTCTGGTCACTAATCCTAATCTAATGACTTACTATTGGTTGTTTAATATCAATACGAAGTCGGAGTTAAGCCGAGAAGAGTTTGCTCGATTATTAAAAGAGTTTTTTAAAGACCATGGCTTATCTGCTCCTTCAGACTCAACAATAAAAAAAGATATCGAATGCTTAATTCAAAATTACACAACAAAAACACGTAAAGCATCTGATGATTTCGAAAATGTATTAGAGGGCCCATTAGTAGAGCTTGGTCTATTGACTCGTGTTAACAAACAGAATATCAGAGCGCTGCGAGGTGAGAAAAACTCTTTGACTCTGCATGTGTTTGTTTATGCGCTCATAAACTGTTGGCGGATTCATAATGGAGCAGCTGATACGTTGTCGTTAGAGATGTGTACTTATGACGAATGTTCGCCAGGGCGGGTATTTATGTTAGACGAAGATGCGATTATAGATTATGCGGAGCAACTACAGGATTCTAACTACTCTTTAACTTGGACTCAGTCTGCTGGGATTCGCCAATTCCAAATAACGGATGGCAGCAATCTGACTGCTATTTTTGAGCAGTGCGTAGAGCATATGCGAAAAGAAGACTATAGCCATTAAGACTTACTGAAGAATATTTAATTACCATATTTTTAATAAATTAATTAAAGAGTTATAAATAGTCATGAATACTATTCCTAATACAGATAAATACCTTGTAGACCACATTGAGCGTAATCAATATTTTCAACGCTCTATAAACATCCATGCTGATAGCAACGATAAAGGACCTATTAGTAATTTTTACTGTACTGCGTCCTATGAACAAATTCTAATCAATATGATTGATAATATAAAGGGTGGTCAGACAGCATTTACATGGACAGGTCCTTTTGGGTCAGGAAAATCTAGCTTAGCTTTGTTTCTACAGGGTCTAGTAAGTGATGATAAGGAGATCGTTGAAATAGCGTCTTCTAAGTTAAGCAAAAAAAACAAGGCTGCTATTGTTAAACACTTTAACTCTGAAGACCAACAATGGAAAACGCTTAACCTAACAGGTCAGACGATAGCGCCAGAACAGATATTTAAAGAAGCATTAAATTTAGAATCAAGTGCGAGTGCTAAAGACATTTTAGAGGCGTTAGACAACTACGTCACTAAAGAGCAACATCTTATAATCTTTATTGATGAGCTAGGTAAGGTGTTTGATGGTGCAGCTAAAAGTCATCGCGCAGAAGATATTTATTTTCTCCAGCAGCTTGCTGAGTTTGTAAATAGAACCAATGGAAGAATACTATTAATTGGTATGTTACATCAGTCTTTCACCGCTTATGCACGTCAAGCAACGGCTAAAACGCATAATGAATGGATGAAGATTCAAGGAAGGTTTGTTGATTTCGCTATTACTCTATCAGTTGAAGAGCAAATTTATCTAATTGGTCAAGTAATCAATATAAATGGTGAGCAGCTAGAAAGATACAAAAATAGCGATGACTTCAACGCCCAAATCCAATCTTTAGTCACTAATATTGCTAACTCTCGCCAAATCAATGTAGAGAGCTTCACCCAACTACTAAGCGATGTCTTCCCTCTACACCCTCTTGTTGCAATTTTATTGTGTAAATTGTCTCAAAAGAACTTTGGTCAAAACCAGCGTAGTATTTTCTCTTTCTTAATGTCGTCTGAACCAAATGGATTTGGCTACTATTTAAAAAATACCACAATGGATGAGTTTGCTTTATTTAAGCCGCATCAGTTTTGGGATTATCTGGATAGCAATTTAAATAATGCCATCATTGCATCTGAATACAGTAAACAATGGTTGCTGTCCCAAACGGCAGTTAATCGTTATGAAGGAATTGAGGATGAGTCTGCAGTTAAGTTAATTAAAGTAATAGCTCTCATTAGTATTTTTGCAGATGGAACGGGGGTGCATGCAAGTCCTGATATATTAATAGCGCTACTAGGTGTTGATGGAGAGCAGCTGGCTGAGCTTATAAAGTCATTAGAGTCTGCTTCGGTTATATTCTACAGTAAATTCAAACAATCCTATGTGCTTAGTGAAGGTAGCGATTTTAACCTAAACGATGCGGTGAGAGAACAGATTCAAGATCTGGACTCATTACCATTTGAACAGCTGGAACAGTTTGAGCCTATCGTTGCAAAAAAACATTATCAAATTACCGGTAGCCTGCGTTGGATGGAAGTAAAACTACTTCCAGTTACTGATGTACTAGAAGAAGTACTTTCAGGCCTGCAAGATAGTATCAATGCGTCCTTAGTGGGATACTTCTGTCTACTTATACCTAAAAATGACGAAGAAATATTGCTGGCTACAGAGGTTTGCAAAAAAATAGACAGCTCTGATGAGTTTAGTAACTTGGTTGTTGCGGTCTTGGATAGTCATACGACTATCATTGATATGTTAAAAGACAAAATTGCCCTGAGTAATATCTTAAAAAATGAAGAGAGGCTGCTGAATGATAAGATTGCGCGTCAAGAAACTGAGGGACGTTTGGTTGAAATTGAAGACGCGTTGAATAGGCTGCTTGATAGGAGTTTGAATGCATCAAAATGGTATAGCAGTCATTTATCAAACCCTGAAAGCCAGCTGAACCGATTTAAATTATCAGCACTTGCATCAACTATCGCTGATAAGCAAGTCACTCAAAATTTCATTTGTAATAATGAGCTGGTCAATCGTAATAAGCCGTCACCTAGCGCTAAAGGTGCCATCCGTGAATTGCTTAAACGTATGATTGAACGTAGTGAGGAGCCGAGCTTAGGGATTGAGAAATATCCACCTGAAAAAGGCGTATATGAATCAGTCATTGTCAAAAACGGTTTGCATAAAGCGGATAGTGACGGTAACTATTATTTTTCTAGGCCTGATGATGCACAGTTAGAAACTATCTGGAAGTGCGCAGATAGTATCATTGCTGAGGCTAAAGGTGATCTGGTCACTGCTAAAGAGATATATGAAGCTTGGGAGGCCCCTCCTTATGGTGTTAAGGCTGGACTTCATGAAATTTTATATATTGCTTACATACTATCGCGCCATAGTGATTTGGCCAGTTATATCAATGGTGAATATAAGCCTTCGGTTCAATACTTACTGGCTGAGTACTTAATTAAAGTGCCAGCTGATGTAGGCATAAGAGAGGTATCTTTTCTGGAGGGTGTGCAATCATGGATTCACGTTTTACGAGATAGACTACAAGAAGCATTTGGTGCACGTCTGAATACTAAAATTGAAGATGAACCATTACCTATTGCGCAAGCATTGGTGAGTATATTCTTTAGCATGCATCCATGGATACAGCGTACCAGCAACTTATCACCTAAGACAATGCAATTGCGTGATATTTTGAAAAAAGCAAATGACCCTAACCAACTGCTTTTTGATGACTTACCGAAGTTTTTCAGTGCAGCAGATGACGATGATGCAAAGGTAGCTAAGATTATTGATGGCTTGCAAGAGCTAGATAAAGTTTATCCAGATCTGGTTTCTGATATTAATATGAACCTTCAAAACTATCTTAAGATAAAAGAAGACAGTGTTAATCCTTATACTGAAATTAATCAACGTTCTGAAGCACTATTTGGCAAATCAGGTGATTATTTACTAGATTCATTCATAGCAAGGCTTGTTAAGTACGATGGCTCTATGAATGATGCTGAAAGCTTAATCAGTTTATTAGCAGGTAATAAGCCGTCTAAAAAGTGGATTGATCAGGATATTACTAAAGCCCAGCAGCGTATCGCTACATATGGTTTTCAGTTTTTAGAGGCTGAAGTTAATGCTGATGTGAATGCCAGCCCAGATAGACAGAAAGTAGGGGTTATTACTAAGTCTCCAAATGCCACGACAAGCTTAGTAAAAGAGGCTCATATCACATCCAAGAATGCCGAATCTATCAGGCAACAAGTACAGCAGATTAATCAAGCTTTAGAACTTAGCGCGCTTGATATGAACGATAGAATTGCTGTGATTGCTAAGCTTTTAGAGTCCCTCAATGATGAAGAATCTGCTGAAAAGGAAGAATCTTAAATGTCAAAAATTAAGCATGTACTGGGTATTTCAGGTGGTAAAGATAGCGCGGCATTAGCCATCTATATGCGTGATCATTACCCAGAGTTAGAAATTGAATATTTCTTTACCGATACTGGCAAAGAGCTTGATGAAGTTTACGAGTACCTTTCTTACTTAGAGGGATACTTAGGTAAACCTGTTCAACATATCAACCCTGATAGAGATTTTGATTTTTGGCTAACTCAGCATAATGACTATTTGCCTTCACCTCAGGCACGTTGGTGTACCATTAAAATGAAACTAAAGCCCTTTCAAGACTGGGTACAAGGCTTCTTAGATGATGGTTATGAAGTACACTCATACGTTGCTATTCGTGCTGATGAGCCTTACCGTACTGGTTATGATTCTAGCGATGAAAAGCTTATCATTAAGCTGCCTTTTAGAGAGGACGGTATCGATAAGCCAGGCGTTATGGATATTTTAGAAAACTCTGGAGTAGGGCTGCCATCATATTATGAGTGGCGTACACGTAGTGGGTGCACTTTCTGTTTCTTCCAGCGAAAGATAGAGTGGGTAGGTCTACTAGAGCGTCATCCTGAAGCTTTTAAAGAAGCTATGGCTTATGAGAAAGAAGCTTTAGCCAACCAAACACCTTTCACCTGGTCTGAACGTGAATCATTGGAACAGCTCAGTCGCCCTGAGCGCATCGCTGAGATTAAAGCAGATCATGAGAAGCGAGTTGCTAAAATGAAGAAGCGGATTAAGGTTAATCCGCTTCGACCTGATGGTGAGCCTGAGCTAGATATGGATGATATCTATGGTCAGGGAAAAATGTGTGTTATGTGTCATAAGTGATTGCATTTTAATCATCAGTGATATATCAAAAAGCATGCTGATTAAAACCTTGAACAATTTTTAATGCTTTAAGGTTTTTACACTTATTAGTTAATTCGCTTGCTATTAACTAATCCTAAAATAAAACATAATTATGATCAAGTATCCTGTCAACACAAACTCATTTTAAGTTTTGTTCTAAGTAGAAAAACAAATTATCTAAAGGCGTGTCTTCATCATCACTTAATAATTGAATGACATGCGGGATACCTGCATTTGCCATGTCAACAGCGTAATTAAATATTTTTCTACTGTCTACTAGGCTTTCAATATCTAGGTTCTTAGCTAAATAGGTCATTTGAATATGATTGATATGATAGTCATCTAGAATGCTGGCAGCAGTAATATTAGACATATCTGTTAAATGGTCAGGTTGTAAATCTTCCTTAGTAGCATAGAGAAAAGCAAAGTACCAAAAATCCACTTGGCGATTAAAAGGTGTATATTGTGGGCTGGTTTGTGAACTAGACAGCTTACAAAATTGCTTTACTTTATCTGAATATTTACTGGGTATGGCAATTTGATAGCTTTCAAAAGGGTTTCGCATTGACATACTAGGCTTCCTCTAAATAGTTATTTCTTTCACAGACTGAGCATGATTCATGATGATTGCAATCACAGCGTATGATGCTACCATTATCTGTAGGCGGTTTATTCTTTAATATTTTGGGATAATGAGCAGGATTAGTTAAGGTATAGACAGCGCCAGCATATCTATCAATTAAAGGCTCAACGCCATTAATCTCATCATGTGTCAAAAATAAGATAACTTGAGATCCTTCTTTCACCATTTGTCTTAATACAGACTGCTTAACATAACCTGACATCATGCCAAGCGGTGTATCAATAACATTCGGAGCTTCGACTTGTGAAATTTTGGTTAGTGCCAAAATAAATGCAAGTGTGATGGCACGCCTAGAAGCACCATTCAAGTCTTGATCCGGATTGATTTTCTGACCATTCATACCATAAACCAAGATTTCATAATTGGGGCTTAATTCAGCTTTTGTAATGGATGAAAAGTCATTACTATCAGCAGAAGACCCAACCATATCTAAAAAGATGCGGTTCATCTCTTGACTGACTTTTTCAACCTCTTGTCCTTTTAATTTATTTAGAATGCTTTGAAAGCCGCTTCTCAAGGTTTTAGACAATTCAATTTTATTAGCAGACTTATCATTCTTGTTTAGTTTTTTCTGAACTCTTTGCTTTTCTCGCTCGCTACTTTCTAGCCTTTGTTGATTTGTACTTATGATTGTATTGGCCTCACTAATATCAGAGACAGTTCCCATCAATTTATTCTCATATTCACGCAGTTGAGTACGAAAGATATCTAATCCATCGTCTTGAACCTGAGCAATCTCTTCTTCTTTTTCATTAAGCTTGAACTGTTTGTCATTAATGAGCTTACTTAGATTATAATATTGTTGCGAAGATGAACTATATTTATCCTTCCACAGTTCAATTGCTTTATTAGTATCACTGCGGTAGATCGCAAAGTGTAAGCTTGTTGCTAATTCAGTCTTTCTATCAGCTTCTTCACTGTCTTTAATGGCAACTTGGATATTATGGCGGTGTGTCTTACCTTCATCTGTATGGTCATCAAGGCTAGAGCCACAAAAGCATTTCGGTTTATCTAATAACTCTTCTAAGATGGGTACATTAGCTTTAGGTAATTGTTTTTTATCTTTTAAATCTCCTAAATAGGACTTAGCTTTATTAAAATCATCTTTTAATAGACCAAGCGAAACATTTTCGTTTTGAACATTATCTCGCATAATTTTTAACGATTCAGCTTCTGTTCTAATAAGACTTTCAAGCTCTCTTTGTATGTTTTTTCTTTCTCCAATAAGCTTGTTTTTATCACCTTGTCTAATAATCTCTTCTATTTTGGCATTAACTGTTTTTTTGCCTTGTTCTAAGTTGGTTTTCTTTGATTCTAAATCTTCTAAACGCTCAGTTTGTTCTTCGATATCTTCATTGTATGAAATGATATGGTTGTTAATTAATTCAAATTCCTTTGCATAGTCTCGATTATCTACTTCCGACTCAAATTTACTGGAAACTGTATTTATATGGCGAATAGTATCAGTTAAGATGTCTAACGATAATAATGATTTAATCGCATTCTCAACACGTCTTTTTTTTACTCCCGCACTAGAGCTCGCTTCAATAAATGATAATGCTCTATCCCCGTCAGTGAAATAAACATCCTTTAGAGTTTCAGGTAAAATGTTTTGAATAAGTTGTTTTTTCTCTGCATCGTATAGTGGTATAGCGCCAGTGGCTTTGATTTCAAAAATGGTGAGGTCATCAATAGGAGGGTTTGATGCAGGTATATACTTTCTGATTAAACGATAGCGTTTGTGGGGCTCATCTTCTTTAGCCTCTGTTTCAAACTCTATGGTAACCTCAGGTACTGCTTGATTCGTATCAAGTTCGCTAAAGGAAACAATATTGAAGTTCTGATACTTATCGGGCAATCCTTCTTCACCCCAAATACCCCACATAAGAGCGTACTGACACGTTGTTTTGCCTGACTCATTAGCGGCACGAATGATGGTTAATGGCTTGTCTGCTTGTGTTGAAAAGTCTAACTGCAGATCCTTCAACAAACGAAAGTTCTTAATATCGGCTCTTATCAGTTTCATGGCTATCTCTTACTCACTTAACAATAAAGTCATCTGATTTTGCATCAATTTTAGCTCGAATTTCTTCAATTTTTTTTGAGTTGCTTTGACCTGCAATACTTGCTTCCATAGCATAAATAGTTTTTGAAAGATTAATAAGTAATTTGCTGTTTTCAGCCCCGTAGTCTTTGGCTAAAAACTCATCTTCTATCATGGTATTAATTTTTCGTGATGAAATAGACATAGTTATCTCCTTTTTTCTTGTAATAAATCTCCAATCTTACCAAGAAGTTCGACCGCACCGTTTTGTTCTGTGCCATTTTTTGAAAATTGAAGAAAAAACTGTATGCGCTCTGCTTCGGATTTTAGTAGATTCTTAAAATCATCATCTATAACAGTATCAGATATAGAAGGCATGACGATAAAATCATGAATGCTAGCATTATCTTTACCCTTATCTTTTCTCAACACCCGCCCAAGTCGTTGTGTCCATTGCTTTTTGGTTGTATTGCTAGCAAGAATATAGGCAGTCTGCGTTTGCGGTACGTTAAAACCCTCATCTAGCACTCGTTTGGAGGTTAAAACTTGAATTCTACCTTGATTATAATCGTCAATGATTTGTTTTAGAGTAGTATTATTAGCAGTTTCAAGACTGGTAATCTGATGAAAATTAATATGCCTTTCATTCAAAATACTATTTATACACTCAAGTTGCTCGGGTTGTTTATCACTACAAAAGACTAACGTATTGGTAATATCAGAGCTTTTAGTTGGGAGATATTGTTTAAAACTGAATATTTTGTTTTCTGCTGTTTCAATAATTCTACGTCGTCTGATACAAAGCCTTGACCAATTTTGAAATTCAATACTATCCTTATTGGCATTGACTGCAAAAGAAAGCCGTTTTATTTTTTGAGTGAGGTCGTAAAACTCATCGTTTTCATCTTCTGTTAAATGAGTAATGTGAGCATGATAATCAAATGGCACAAGGCATTTGCCAATCGCTTTATCAAGTGGGAAGTCATATACCACATCACCAAAATACTGTAGTAAAAATTCAGAACCTTCTTCATCATACTGACGTATCGGCGTCGCTGAAAGACCGATTTTAAAACCAAAAAAATCTGGTGGATTTTCTATAAATCCAGTACTACCAAGGTTATGAACCTCATCTGCAATAAGCAACGTGCTAAACGAGTCCGAGTATTTCTTAATTTTAGCCATTAATTCAGACTTGAGAGCGTTATGGCTGATAATCAAAACTTCAACATGAGAAGAGTTGAATTTGAGGTTTTTACAAGTGCGGTCAATTTTACTTAACTTATTTTTAGAACCGCTAACGTTATTAAGGTTCACAGCTTTTGAGCCAAATAATGCCACCTCATTTTCCCATTGAACCATTAATGCCTTCGTAGGAACAGCGATAACGATTAATAGATTTTTTAAAGATTTACTTAACAAGGTGGCAGTAGTCAATGAGGCAAGTGTTTTGCCACCGCCCGTTGCTATCGAGAGTATGCCCTTATTGTCATTAGCAAACCAAGCGTCTATCGCATCCCCTTGATGAGCGTAATCGCCTGTACGATAATCTAACCAATCAGGAACTTTCAGCGTATTAGGCCTATAGTCTGATAAAAGACTTTCAAGTCTTGAGGTATAATCCTCAGTTTGCATAGATTTAGATTCCTGTTGCTGTTCAAGAGCTTGCCGTAATGTACTTGTCAAATATTGCCTATTGTATTCAGCGGAGACTTGAGTAGATTGAAATTGGAGCAATAAAGCCCTTAATACATCTAAAGTTAAGTTACCACAAATAATGTTGGAATAACTGTTCTCCCACAATAGATTAAAGTCTTGGCGTAATTATTGACAGATCTGTAATGACTGTTTACTCCCTAAAGTGGAATCAACACTCAAATATTCAAGTTTTCTTACTAAGCTACTGTCAGTATGATTACTTCACCCTTGAACTATGATTTCACTACCGTCAATTTACGGAATTAACCAGCATTTAACATGAAACAGCCCTAGTTTTGGTAGGGCTGTTTCTAGTTCAAACTTTATCTAACTTAATAAGATAAGCGCGAGCATAAAAAGTTGATTGGGTTAGGTTATCTTGATTCAAAATAAATCCAGTCATATCCTCGTAATGTATATTGCCTTCATACAAATTAATAAGGGTTGTAATATCTTCTTTTGATAAGTTTGCACTAACAATTAAATGCATCCGATAATTGAAATCTGACTGCAAATAATAAAAAAGTGACTGGGCTATGGCTCGAAAAAAAGAGCTATTAAAATAACCTATCATACAATCATAACCGATAGCATTTTTTATAATAGGTAAAAACAGTTCTTTAGCCAAATTATGCTCAAATGGATTAAAAATAACTGCTTTTAGCGCCATCATAGAGTCTATCCTATAAAATATATGCTGACTAAGCATTTTCTCAGAATCAATATAATATTATATATATTAATTAAACGTCAAAAGCTACCTATCTGATATAGCATGTCAATTTAGTTATTTAGTTATTTAGTTATTTAGTTATTTAGAAAATTAGGCTTGTCTGCTTCCTCGTGCTTGGGTTAACCAAGATGGTCTTTTACCTCGGCTTCAAGGGTAGTATCGATAAAGGATTGCATGAGCTATTCCTAAAAATCTTGGATATCGTCAAAGCTGTTCATGCTGCTGGTAATTTGCTCGGCTAGTTTTTTAATGTCAGATTGAGTAGTCATTGCTTATTCTCAGGTTAGCGGATTATAAGCCGTACACAGAGCTTGGGAAAATCTCAAGACTTCAGGCACATGAAAAATGGCTTTAGCAGGTATATCATGTATACGTGCTCAATCCCAAATTTCCCACATTCAGTCTTTAATTTGAAAATTCTTAGTACAAGTCGCGTTATTTTTTTTTGCTATTCATAATAACTACTATTGCTCTATCTTTGCTAAGTTAAAACGCACAACACATTACAGAATAAAAAGTGTTGTGCGTTTTACTGGTCTTTATTTTTCATCGCGGGAAGAGTGGTCATAAACCCACGATTTTTTTATGTAAAATTTTTTATTACGGTAGTTTAGCTTATTATTTCCTAAGTGCTATTCATTTGGTTTCTTACATTTTTGGGCTTAATTGATGACACGCCATAGTTGCGTGCGCTACTTTTTACCAAGTCACCTTACCGCTCACTCTACCCAAAAATTGATTAACAGTTTCTGATACATCTGAGAGACGATTCTCACTAACATCGAGTTGTTCCAATGTTTTTAGGCTGGCAATACTATCAGGCAAACTTTGTAGGTCATTGTGATAGAGTCCAAGACTTTTTAATTGATGTAGATTGCCTATCGAGCTTGGCAGGGTTGTGAAATCAGAAGCACGTATGTCTAGTTTATCAAGGTTTGTTAAATTTCCGATACTCTCAGGCAAGGCCTTCAAATCTCTATTAGCGCACAGTTGAATACTTGTGAGCTTGCTTAGATTGCCAATAGAGTCAGGTAACTCCTGAACCTGCGTTCCTCTCATATCAAAACTGGTAAGTGAAGATAAATTACCGAGCTCATCAGGAAATCTCTCCAAGCTTTTTGAAAAGATATTAAGCGATTTAAGATTCTTTAATTTACACAGTACCTTTGGGAATTCAGTGAAAGCGCACTTCATAAAAACCAGCGTCTCTAAGCTATCTAATTGAGCAATCTCTTCCGGCAGCTCCTTAAAACCTATTAGTCTAAGATATTTTAGGTTTTTTAAATTGCCGATAGCGCCTGGCAATGGCTTAGTGGACTCACTTTCGCTTTGTAATACTGACTTATTATCAATATAGCTATAACTCGTCAATTTTCCATATCCTAAATCAAGTCGCTCTAACTGACGTAATGCCCCAGGATCACGAGGGACAATGCTATCAGGGCCACAATGCATATTATGGTTATCGATCCAGTCCCATATCTCTAACATCCAGTCTTCAACGCCCGTATCTTGATTGCGAGTAGTGTGGTCATCTTTGTTGGTTTCATCGCTATATACTGTCATAAGGTTACCTTTTAATAATCGTTAAATGAGGTGAGTGCATTCGAATTTTTAGCTGGTCTTATTGTTATGTGTCAAACTGCAGAGTAGTTGGGCACAGTAATAAAACCAAGGTAAGCCATATTTTTAACATAGCTTGATCTATCAGTAACTGAGACTGATAAAAGCTTATGACGCTGTTTGGAGAGCTTGTTTAAAAAAGCGGGATAGCATAAAGCGCTCATAAGACTCAGTAGCTGAGTATGAGAAAAATGATTAAGAAATATAAAAGTTGGAATCAATCGACTAGAAGTAGTCATAAAGAAATCTCCTGTTGCTCTGTCTGTGCCAAATTGAAACGACACAGTCACCTTACAGAGCGAAAAGGAGTTGTGCGTTTTACCAGTCTTTATTTTTCATCGCGCTGGAAGTAGCGGTAAACCCACGATGTTTTTTTATCATAACAAGCTGTTTAGCATTTGTCAAAAGTGAAGTGGCTTATCAAATGTTGATAATGTTCAAGAGAAGATATACTGCACACAAAAAATCCAGACAGCTTAGCTGTCTGGATTTTTTGACGGTTAATACTCATTTATTTTCTTTTATCTGTTCACCCCAAAGAATGCTCAAATATACAAGTACTTTATCGGACAAGCATAACCGCATTATTCATATACGATATTGTCTAAGTAGACATAGCACTGAGAGGTCTTCCAAAATAGGATTTTTTACCAACTGAAAAATCCAATAGATTGAGACGGCTCACGTTGCATTTTTTATATAATGAATGAGTTTCGACTTTCATCACAATTATACATGATTCGATTTCATGGTTTAATTCATTAAGATTCAAATGTATTGAATAAGAATTAGAGTTCAAAGGTACAAGTCACACTATTGCCTTCAGCATCCAAAGCTCTTAAGTTTATAAGGGCATTGCTATAGTCAAGGTTAAAAAAATCATCAAAGCTTTTGGCAATCCCAACATCACTTGAGGTGCCCGCATTGGCTTGGTCTGTGATGGCATAGACATAAAGAGGCTGATATCCTGGTTTTTGCCATTTGTAAAATTGTTGTGAGAATAAACCATCTTCCTCGGTATCACAGTTTGATTTCACTCGAGTAAGCTCATTTGCTCTAAAGAGATCCTCAGTCTTATACACAGCGCTACCTGTTTCATCTTCCATAACGCCTTGACCAGAGTTGATTTTAATTAACACGGGCTTATCTTTTGTACCATAAGCAGAGACTCCACCATGATCGTCTAAACCACCCCATATATAGTAGCTTGGATCTTCAGGCGTATACTCATTTTTAGTGGGCGTTTTAGGGTCCCATTTTTGTATATCAGGTGTGCTTGCTAATGTATCCCAGCTCCACTCTGCATTTGGTTTAAGTGCCAGTGAGTCAGTAATGTTGGCAAATCTAGGTGGGTTTTCTTCAACGACAACCTCTGCCTCTTCTGCTGATTTCTCGGTTTCAGCTGCATCCGTTGAGGCAGTCACGACAGGTTCTGTGGTAACTGCTTCTTTGGCAGTAGTATCTTGCTTAGTATCTTCTACGGCGGTTTGGTCAGAACAACCAGATAAAGCAATAAAACTCATTAAAGTAAAAGCTGAAAGCAGACGATTAGATAGCACTATATAATTCCTTGAAAAGTATAAAAGTAGTTAATAACTATTTATGAATAGCAAAACGCATTTATTGTGGGCAGGCTACTTTTTTATCTGACTTATTAATACAAACCGTCTGCTCATTGATAGTCGCAACTTCTGCTACACCATCTTCAAATATGAAATAGTTGGCACCCATATAATTGACGCTATACCGTTCAACATTGCTATCAGCATATTTAAAAGGAATGATGGTTTTATTCGTGCCATCAATGAAGCCCCATTTATTACCTTTTAAGACGCCCGCGACGCCTTCTTTAAATGGACGTATTTCATCATAAACAAAAGGTATAGCGACTTTACCTGTCTTAGTGATATAGCCCCATTTCCCACCTTTTTCCATACCGGCCAGTCCTTCAGAGAAACCGTAGACGCCGCCAAAGTGACCGTTTGTCCCATCATACTGCGGAGCAATAATTTCTTTACCATCCTTATCAACAAAGCCCCATTTACCAGCTTTTGACATCACAGGTGCTGCGCCTTCGCTAAAGGATTCAATAGAACTGTATTTATTACTAAAAGGCATAATGACTTTGTTAGAGGTATCGATAATGCCTAATTTCCCGCCTTTTGAAACTATGATACGACCTTTTGAAGGAGATTCAGCCCATCTTTCATCATATTTATCATCAGGGTCTATCATGTTGTCATAGACCGTTGGCACAACGAGCTTTCCTTGTGTATTCATGTAGCCGACTTTGCCATTTTTCATCACTGGAAAGACACCATTGTCAACACTATAGTAGTCTACATTTTCATAACCCTTTAAACTTAGTAGTGCCTTTCCTTGCTTATCTAATAGGGTTTGCACGCTATAGTCAGCGTTGTGTCCAACGAAGTATTTATCATCTGCTGTGCAAGATACTTCAGCGTATTTTGTCTTTGGTGGCTTGCAGTTATCTACATAAGCTTGGGCAGATAATGTAAAAGAGCAAAGGCTAAGTGCAGCAGCCAGAGAAAGCAAACGGCTAGGGGATAAAGTCATAAGTTGTATTCCTTGTTATTGAATGAAGATGTTTTTTTTAAACTCGATTCGTATTCGAAATTATATCGCTTAATTTAGCGTTAAAATATTGATCCGACGAACGGTAATTGCGGGTTTATCCCTCAAAATAAGAGACTTTACAGGTATAAAGTAAGATATAAAACCTTTTTTATTTTTACTATCTTGTCACTTTAACTTTGAGAAATGACGTTATGGGTGTAGACCGCTTTCATGTCTGACTATGGATCTATCAGAGCAAATCAGAATAATTTGCATAGTTTTTTCGCTTAAGCTCTTTACCATTTTTATCAATCGTAATCGCCGCAATTTGACCGTCCTCACCGTCTTGGTACACAACCATAGTACCGTTTTCAAAATAGCCACCAATGACATCGGATGAATCTCCACCTGGTTCAAGAAAAGCATGATCATATTGTGGTTCTATAACGACTTTGCCTGAGGTATCAACGAATCCCCACTTAGCGTCATAGTCGCCTTTAGCGACCGCAGCTAGCCCTTCAGAGAAGTCCATTGCCTGATCCCAAATGGGGGCAATTATTTCTTTGCCTTTGGAATTAATAAAGCCATTTTTTTCTGAGTCTGTCGGTGTGAAGTTTGCTAAACCATCTTTGAATTCACCTAAATGGTTGTATTTAAAATCAATAGCCGTTTTACCAGAATGATCAATCGCACCGTATTTGTAGTCTTTTGATACTGTTGCTAGAGCGTTAGAAAAATCTGAGGCACTTTCATATTTAAAAGGAATAACTGTGTTTCCTTCTTTATCCATATATCCCCATTGGTCTTTATTTAGAATAGCGACCACGCCTTCACTGAAATCTCTTGCATCCAGCATCCAGCCATAATCTGCTTCGATATTTACTGGGATCACAAGCTCGCCTGAGTTGTTAACGTATCCAATGTAATAGCCGCCGTCAGAATCAGACTTTAGATTCTTTTTGAGTAGATAAGCCATGCCATCATGGAAATCACCGCAGAAGTCATACTCTGCTTTTAAGATAATCTTTCCTTCACTATTTTTAAAGCCACATACTTCTGAATACTCACCATTAGCCACAGTATATTGGACCAATTTAGAATCAGTCTTTACAGTTGGTGACTCATCTGACTCTGGTGCCACTTCTGTATTCGGCTTTTTATTTAATTCTGTCTCGATTTTTTTTGATTCGACGCTCATATTATCGGTAGTATTTACGGTGTCTGGAACGGACTCGTTTTTACTACAACCACTAAGGGCAAGGCTTGCCATTACTGACAAAACAATAAATTTTCTTCCTAACATCCTAATTGTCCTTTTTATACTCTTATATTGTTTGCTGAAGATTTAGCGCTAATTTGACGTCAAATTTCAATAGTAAATAGCTTTTTAATTTTAATAACGCTGCTGAACCGCTACTTAAACAAAGAAACTATTGTGATACATGACGAATATCCACTTTAATAAAAAGGTTATATTCTAGCAACAATTAACTTGGTTTCATATACAAACATTAGTTTAATTTAAAGTGAATTTGATAAAGGAAATAAGGGTTATTTTATTTAGGTTTAAGAGGCAAGTAGGTGGAATAATTATTCAAGATATAGACATCAACTTAATTACTATTTATCAGTACAACAATTTAAATTAGATTACCCTAGCTTCTGCGAAAAATAATTTTAAATGTATGTATTTCATTTAGATAAAATCTAACCTAGAAAATAATTTTATAGGTTGTTCGTTATACTAGCCTGTATGATAAATATATAGGCTCAACATCATGAATATCTCTTCAAATAAACATAAAGCCCAAAATATGCTTCCTACAGCACAAACCTGTGCAATTACCTTTCAAGGTAATGCCAGTAATAACCTGCAGCAAGACGCTTTTTTCTTTTTAGATAACTGGTATCAAGAAGACTTAGGAGTAATGGCAGTGACACCAGTTACACTTCCTTTTTGTTTAGCAGTCTCTGACGGTGTTGCCAGCTCCAATTATTCACAGCATTGCTCAAAGGCGGTGGTAAAATCAGTTAGTTAGCTGTGGAGTGAGCAAAAGAGTATCCGCTCAGACAGTATTCATCAGTTGATTAATCAAGCTAAGCACTCAAGCAAGCGTCATGGTGCAGCGGCAACCCTGGCGATAATTGTTGGAGAGCTAAATAGTGATGGGGCAATAAAGGCGAAGATAACCCATGTCGGTGATAGCCGCGTTTACTGGTTGCCTAAAGGAGAGTCACAATGGCAGTGCCTGACTCGTGATCATAACTTGTTAAATGAACTCATTGACCAGCAGGCACAGGAGCAAGGTCGCCAAGCAGAGTTTACAGAATATAACCGAGAAGGGATGGCGGGGAGCTTATATAGCATTACTGAATGCTTTGCATTAACTAGTGATAGCAGTTACCTAAGTAGTGAAGCGCCAGAAAGTATCTCTCGAACGATGGATATTCATAGTGGCGACTGTCTCTTGGTTTGTACGGATGGCATTCATGATTTAGTGCCAAGTCATGAATGGCAAGCTGTCAGTGAAGAGACTGATTTACAGGATTGGCTAATCACTTTGAAGGACCAAGTTTATGATTCCGAGGGTGATGCTTATGATAATGGCACAGCGATTTTGCTTCGTTTTGATTAAATGTTTATTTGAATAATGAACTCATTACTGAGTTCACTTAATAGAGAAGCCAATATGCCCACACATCCTATCGCCAGCTATAATAAATCAGAACGCCTATTTATACTCTATCAACGTTTGCCACGTGATAAAGCCAAAGCCATCTCATTAACTGAGCTTATGAGTGCTTATGGCAATGACCTCAAAGGTTTTGCTAATGAGCGTAAAAACCTAGAGAACGATCTGATTGCACTAAACCAAATCTTTAGCGATATTTTTTATAGTGAAGCCTTGGTTCGAGTACCAGCGTGGGGGCAAAATATTAGTGGAAAGACAGCACGCTTTTATATTGAGCCGAGCTTCAGCATCGATGTTATCAATGAGCAAACGGTCTTCTTTTGGGAGATGCTAGATAAATATACCGCAAACTATTTGCCGATATCTTTTAAGCAAAATATCACAGATAAGCTCACCCAATTAGGCCGGCACAATAAGGATGGTTTCAATCAAAGTAAGCTAGGACAATGGCAAGATTATCTCATTACCTTACCTAGTATCGTACAAGCACCGACGCTTAATAATGATGTGATGGCCAGTATTCACCAAGCTCTGCTAAATAGACTGCAACTCAAAATTAGTTATCAAAATAAATGGCATGGCAGTTCTGCTGAAAGAGTGATATACCCCAAAGGACTTATCTTTATTGGCAATATGATCTACCTCACAGGCTTTAATCCTACTGATGATCATATCGATGATGAGTTACTGCTAGAAGCGCATCGTAATTTTGCGGTTAATCGTATTGCTGAGGCAGTAGTAATAGATAAGGTGATACCTGATTGGGTAGGGAGAAATGCTTTTTCATTAGAGCATTTGAATAAATTGGGTAAGTTAGAACCGACTGATAATGACCAGATCAAACTAGTTTTAAGAGTGCAAAAATATGCCTGTCAGCATCTTTATGAGCGTCCATTATCACAAGATCAGCAGATTACTATGATAGATGATACTTGGAATCAGGTAAGTGCTACTGTTGCCAATACTAAGCGTCTGCAGGATTGGCTGATGAGTATGTCGCAGCTGGCCGTGGTTGTTGAGCCAATAGCGTTAAAAACGGTTATTCTAGAGCGTTTACAGAGTGCGTTAGAGTTGTATGAGGATTAGTGCAATAAGATGTATTCAACAACTATTAATAAATTATAAGGAAATATAATTGTGAGTGAAGTCCAGACCTTAATAAATGCAGTCAGCCAAAAAATCCATGCTTTAGAGACTGCGCAAGCACTCTACAGTCGGCAGCTTTCACCTGACTTTAATACTTTTGACTATATCACCACCGATGAATTGGGACTTAGCCGTATTTTAGCGGCTCTACTCGATCCACAAGGTAGTCATGCTCAGCAAGAAACCTTTTTAAGATTATTTATTGAGCATTGCCTACCTGATATGTACAAAGCTCCAGAATGGCAGATTTTTCTTGATAATGTTGATAAAACAGAGGTTTTTGTTGAGCAAGTTACATCAAGAAGTAATAGCCTACGCCGTATGGATATTTATCTACAATGTCGGGTGGGTGAGAACAGTTACGGTGTTTGCATTGAGAACAAGCCTTATGCGGTAGATCAGTTTGAGCAGTTAAGGGATTATGCTGAAGAGCTTAAAAAAAGAAGCCACAAGGCTTGGCATCTTATTTACCTTAATGAGTCTAATGAAGGTCCGAGCAAATACAGTATTGATATGAGTGAATTAGAAGCGTTGAAAAAGGAAAAGCAATATAGCCATCTTCGTTTTAGCGATCTAATTGTTTGGCTCAAAGCGTGTAAAGTAGAATGCCATAACCACAGTGTCAGTGAGTTTATTACACAGCTAATCAAGTTTATTCAAAAGCAATTTATGGGGATTGAAGATATGAGTGAAGACAATGCAGTTTTAGATATTATTAAAAAAAATGCAGCTACCATCGATGCCAGTATCAAGGTTTCTAACACTGTGGATCGAATGAAGAAAGAGCTGATAGCAAAGCTGAAAATAGACTTATTAGCGAAATGTAAAAAAACTGATTATGAATTGGATGTCACTTATCTTGGTGAAGGTAGAAGGTACGAACAGATTAGATTTATAATCCCTGGCTACGATATGGGATGGGTTTGCTTCGAGTTCGATAATGCAAATTTCGACCATCCCATTTTAGGCATTAAATTTATTTCCGCAGAAGAGGCAAAATCTTGTCCATATACGGAAAAAATGAAAACAATCTTAAATACCGTGCTAGCTGATAAAAAAGTAAACTCCTCTCCACAATGGCCTGCTTACTATTATTTTTATCCACAGGATTGGAAAGGTTCAAGTGAGGCATGGCTAATGATAGATAAAGGCACAATGGCAGATAAAATTTTAGAGGAAATGGATAGTGTTTTTGATGTTTTGAAATGCCTCACTCAATAATCATGCCTTAACTCAATAAAGGAATATAGTCTATGTCAGAAATTAAGAGTAATACTGATGTGCAACTATGGATGACAGAGCTGTGGACATGGGCTGATAAGTTTAAGATTTCTAAAGATGTCTTGCCACGTGATCACGCTACTCTATTGGCGTTAACAGACCTGAGTATTGATTGTAGCCAATTAACTAAGTTACCTGAAAGTATTGGCTACTTATGCAACTTAACCAATCTCAAGCTAAACTGCGAAGCGCTTGAGCATTTACCAGAATCAGTAGGGCAGTTAAGTCAGTTAGAGAAGCTTACGGTCAATAGCCATAAAATACAGGAGTTTCCTGATAGCATCGCTAATCTTGAGAATCTTAGCCTAATAGATGTTCCTAATCAGTTAATTAGTCGATTACCAATAGCTGTCATTGAAAGATATCGTAACAATGAATTGTGGATTAAAAATATCACTTTTACAAAGTTGTATACGCCGCAAAAAAGCGAATATGACTTAGCCGCATTTGGTTTTTTCCTTGTCAAGGATGATTGGGATGAAAGTCAATTAATTGATCTAAAGCAAAAGACAGCACCAGAATTTTTATTCGGTCTGCAAACGACTGAAAAAGCTATTAAGCAATTTGATGTGGTAGATGGCATTATCATTTGCAAGCCTGATGAAGTACAACAAATCATGAAGGTATTTGAAACTGCATTTTGCTTAGAATCTATTGGCGTGAATTATGTTGGTATCCCTTATGATGATCTGAGAGATACGCTCAGCTTTAAAAGACCTGCTAGGTTCATCCAATCAAGCATAATTAGCATGTCTAAGTTAGATGTAGCGCTCAGTCAAATTGTCCGTCAAATCCCTGAAGAAATTAGCATAAAGTCTTTTATTTTTAAATTTGAGGGCAGTCGTTATCCATCGTTTGAAGAATGGAACAACATAGCCGCTCCTATTGAGGCTAAGGTTTTAGATGAAAAGAACCTATTTTTTAATGCAGAAGTGATTGATGAGCCTGATCGGTGTTGGATGGGAGCGATATATGTTGCTAGCTAATTGGGTTAAGTGCATTTTTGAAACAAGCGATTCAAAATTAGTTATCGTTAAATACTTGAAAAGCGGTCTCCAGCTTTTTAAGTAATGTCTGCTTTAATGGGCTTCCCTATGATACTTCTATATAAGTCTTAATAAGCTAGTACATTATTTTTACTTCAATAAAAAAATATTTTAAAAATCAATTAAGGGTTAATCATGACAACGCCCAATTTATTCAAGTTTGCTACTTCTGAGCTGTCTCAAGATGCATTTATATGCTGGTTACTTTCTTGGGCAAAAAAAGAGTATAAAAAAGGAGACGACAAACAAAAGGCTCTAAATGGAATCGCAAATAGAGTCTTAGCGTTATTCTTCGAAAAAGCTGGTAAAGAAATACCGAATACCATCGAGACTATAGTCGTACAACGCCAAGTGAGTAATATTGATATTCTATGTATTATTAATGACACCTACTGTGTCTTAATCGAAGATAAGGTAGGCAGTATTCAGCACTCAAATCAATTAGTTCGATATAAGCAGTTTATGATTGATGGGCATTCTACAATATTTGAAGAAAACAAAATTGTTGCTATTTATTTGCAGACTCATGATCAAAGCAGTTATAAAAGAGTATTAGAAGATGGATTTTATCCTATTACTAGAAAAGATTTATTAGATATATTCAACAATGAAAGACATGAAGGTTTAAAGTATAGTGATATATATACCAATTTTTACGACTATCTAACATCCATTGAGGATGCAGTGCAAAGCTTTAAGTACTTACCAGTTAGTAAATGGGGACATAGAGCTTGGATAGGTTTTTTTCAATATCTACAATCACAATCACAATTAGGAGAAGGGAGTTGGGGCTATGTAGCTAACCCATCAGGAGGTTTTATGGGGTTTTGGGGGTTTACTCGCAAAGTGGATGATGTAGATATTTATCTGCAATTAGAACAAGATAAAATTTGTTTTAAAATGGCTATACCTCAGAAAGAAAACCGTAAAAATTTTAGAAATAGATTTTATAAATTATTCGTAGCAGAAGCGTCTAACTTCGACTTAACGGTTAGTAAACCTAAACGTTTTGGTTTAGGTAGACATATGACCTTCGCTGTACTTGATACAGATATTATCAATACTAATAGCACGAGCTTAGTGAACCTAGAAGATGTAAATACACTTATAAATGACTTGCGTAAGTTTATAAATCATGGGGTGGATCAATATGAGAAGCAAAGTGATTGTTGATTAGCATGGTTGCTATGCATTAGTATGAATTTATCCTTTAACAAGGCTCTATTTATGATAGAAACCCCTAACGCACTTCTATATAAACCAAATATTGAGGAATATAATCCATCAGTTATCGCTTGTTTTTGTATTAGCGATGACTGGAATGAGCAATCGCTATTGAAGCTAAAAGAAAAAACAGATGCTTATTTCTTAGTAGGTATACAGACACCTGACAGTGAGTTGGTGAGTTTCGATATCGTAGAGGGTATTGTTGAGTGTCAATCTGAAGACGTAAGCCAAGTGGTTAAATTGTTGAATATCAGTCAGCGAGGCTTGATAGGTATAGATGTCAACGATATCAAAAACTTATTTGAACGATCACGATCTTATAAATTCATTCAAATTCATATAACAGATGAATTTGAAACAGATATGGTAAAAACTACAGCCCATGAATTGGTTGATCAGCTCCCTAAAGGCCTTAATGTTGAAGGTCTATTAGTAGGCATGGAGAGTAGCGAGAGCCTCTCAATAAACCATACTTCTTATATAATAGATTTTCTTGAAAAGAGCATTGTAGGGGATGAGTTATATAAGTACTACTGTACAAGTATTAGCGATGAAGCTAATTCTTTTCGTTTAAGAATGATATATGCTGAGGCTCATTAAGACCTTTACTACATTTAAGAGAGAAGCATGAATAAAAAGCCAGGCAACCCAAGCTGCCTAGCTTTAAAATTTGAACAACTTATCTACTATTATGTTCCCGCCATACAGCATGCTCACATACCTCACAGCACCAACTGTCTTTTGAGCGCATAAAAGGTATGTCTACTGGTATCTGTAAAGGGCACACATAACCACAGTATTCGCATCGCACATCATCTAAATAAGCAAAACACTCACTGATTGTCTCGAATAGTACTTGAGTGCTAATCTCATACTTCTCACAGATGTTTTCTATATGTGCGATATAATCACTTTCGTTATCATATGATCAGTAATCCTCACGGATTTTTTAAATCTCGCGCATTCTGCGTCATATTCGGCTGAAGCTTTACACTCATCATATTCTCCTTAGTAGTCGCCATAGCCAGACTGCGGTAATAGCTCGTAAAGCTCGCTCTGAAGCTTACTGCTCATATCTTCTACAAAGTACCCATCCTGAGCATCTAAGCGCTTCTAAACCCACACCCGCATCGCCATATCATTAGCAAAACAGCGCTTTACTCCTAAAAAGCGAGCGAGGCTATGACCCGATGAAACATACAGCTCATGCATCAATGCATTAGCAATAACATTCGCATCTTCACTGATTGCACCATCCCGTTTAAACTCAGCAAACAGCTCTCCATAATTGATAATTGTCATTGTGACACCTCCTTGTCAGTTTGTGCATTAGAGCTATTCGATGCACTGGTTAGCTTCTCCTTACTCGCTAAGAGCAAGTTATCCATTGCTGAGCCATCTTGACGGGTAATATCAGGTACATAACGGCTATACACCCGAAACAGCATCTCTGTACTACTGTGACCCATCTGCCGTGCTATCCACTCAGGATTCTCACCAGCAGCCAGCCAAAGCGTCGCTGCGGTGTGCCGAGTCTGATAAGCACGCCGGTGTTTGAGGCCGAGTAGGGCAAGCGTAGGCTTCCATACCCGCCGATTCACATTACGGTACTCCATCGGATTGCCTTGTGAATTGCAAAACACAAACTCAGACTTACCAAAGGTGCGTGCCTTTTGCTCTAGTAGGGCGTCATAGACCAGTTGTGACATCGCAATGTCACGTTGTGAGCCTAACGTCTTAGTCGGACCCATCTCACCGTTGACTAATGCCCCTCTGATACTGATCTCACGACGATCAAAGTTTATGCAGTCCCATTTAAGCCCATCAATCTCACTGGTACGCATTCCTGTAAAGAAGCGAATGGTGTAATAGGGCTTATAGTCTGCGCGGACATGCTTTAAAATCAGCCATACCTCACTCAATGTAAAAGGATTAACATCCGGACGAGCTTGCTTGAGATTCTTAATATTTTTATAAGGCATCTCAAACTCATGGCGATCTGATGCTTCTTCTAGTATCATACGAAGAAGTATCATAATCTGATTGATTCGTGCTACTGACAGACTTGACTGACCATCTTTACCGTAACGAACTTTGGCGAGGGAGCTAGGGAAGGTCAGCAAGTCTGGTTTTTTTATCGCATGTACTGCTTTACCACTAAACTCAGGTAACAAGTACTTATTTAAGATAATCTGCGTCTTTTGCCGATAGCTCGGCCGCCATTCAGTCTTCTTCTCCTCATACCAAATATCGACAAACTGCCGAAAGGTGGGATTACGACTGATACAAGCTTCCGCTCTATCAGCCAGTGCTGTCATCTCTTTTAAACGCGTGCTCTTCGGAAAGTAAGCGCCATAGTCAAAGATACCTAGGGTTATTTCTGCCTCTATCTTTTTCAAAACAGTCGCTAGTTTTTTTCTGTTAGCTGGGTTATCTTCCAAGCTAGTCTTTTCTCGACAACGTATACCTAGGTAGTAGAAGTCGGCGATTAGTTTGCCAAACCTTCCTTGTATAGTAGCCATGATAAATCTCCTTCTATTATTGAAGTGCCATACCGTTGATAGCGCTCATAACCGGCTTGCACATATCCTCTTCGATACGCTCCCACACATACAGAATCTTACGGCCACCAAAAGGACGGATGTAGTGAATGTTTTCAATCAAAACGGTGTCTTTCATTTGATTGCGGATAGTACGTGCGTCGTACTTGATACGTTCAGCCAACTCATCAGTTGTTAAATAAGTATTGCTCATGGTCTTTACCTCTTTTCAGTTATTAAGTCATCGCATTAAGTGATAGAATAAAAATTATTTTATCAATCTGTAAGAATGCACCTTGAAGTAATCAGTAATTATTTACCCGCTTAAAGGTAATTAATAACCGATTTGTGTACTATATTATCTTTTTACCTCAATGTAAAGCATTTTTACCCGAAAAGAGGTAATAATTATGATTGTGTCTAAACTCCCTGTTATTCTGGCAGAGAAAAAACTGCGCGTAGCAGATGTTGTAAGGGCAACAGGCATGAGTAAATCAACACTTCATAAGCTATACAATGAAGAGTCATCAAGAATTGACTTCAATACTATCGACCAGTTATGTGAGTTTTTGGATGTGCAGGTAGGTGACTTATTTATTTATGAGCCAAATACTAAGGATGATGAAGAGTCTTGAGGATCTACAAAATTGAAAAATATGCGCAGAGTAATAAGTGGTAGAGCCTTATATATATGACGTTCCAAGGCCTAAAATTAAGGTTGGGGTTATTTTAAAAACTTACTTTTTCATGATTTGGTCACGTTTTGGTCACGCTATGAGCTCAATATACAAAAGCAGTAAAAAAGGAAAAGCGATGTTAAGAAAATATTTCTTAGCATCGCTTTTTATAAAGATATGAATAATAAGTTGGGGTCAATTACGAAATCAGTGTTTATAGCGTGGGCACGAAATGGTCACGTTTTGGTCACGGTGCTGATTTTTAAGCTTTTAATATATTAGATAAACTTAGCAATTAGACTGAATAGCTAATACTGGAAAACGCTGTAGCCCCTAAAACTCGGACAAAAAAAGCCTCACTGTTAAGTGAGGCTTTTTAAGTATTTGGAGCGGGAAAAGAGATTCGAACTCTCGACCCCAACCTTGGCAAGGTTATGCTCTACCACTGAGCTATTCCCGCTAATTATCAATTAACTATCGTCAGTTGATGAAGGCGTATTATACGCAGTTTTTTGAGGGTGTCAATACCTATCACGAAAAAAAGTAAAAGTTAGCAAATTAGCTATGTCATCAGCCCCTCATCGTATGTTATAACAGATAGTTATATTCTACATTCCAAAAGCTTTGCATTACAGAAATAGGCTGGGATGCGGTTTATAGAGAACAACTATCATATACACCATTATTAACACTTATAATGATAAATCATAAGGATAAAAAATGAGTCAACAATATACCATCGCTGATTACTTATTTGATCGTATCGCTGAAGCGGGTGCGACTGAAATATTTGGGGTGCCCGGTGATTTCAATTTAACGTTTTTGGATAACGTAATTGCTTCTGATAAATTGCGCTGGGTGGGTAACACCAATGAGTTGAACGCTGGTTATGCCGCTGATGGCTATGCACGCGAGCGTGGCTTTGCTGCAATGGTAACTACTTTTGGCGTCGGTGAGCTATCAGCGATTAATGCCACGGCAGGCTCTTTTGCTGAATACGCACCAGTATTGCATGTGGTCGGCGCACCAAGCACGGCGCTGCAAGATTCAAAACGCCGGATTCACCACACTTTAGGTGATGGCGTATTTAATCATTTTATTAAAATGGTTGAACCCGTTACTGTGGCTCGGGCGCATATCACGCCCGATAATGCTGCCTCTGAGATTGATCGCGTCATTCGCTTGATTCTTAAAAAGCATCGCCCCGGCTATTTGTTATTGTCACCAGATGTGGCAAAAATGCCGATTTATCCACCCACGACCAAGCTTGACGATAGCCAAGAAGACATCACCAGCCAAGCAGCGTTAGCAGATTTTAAACAAGCGCTAATAGATTTTTTGCCAAACAAAACCACCACACTGATGGCAGATTTGATGGTACATCGTTTGGGTTTACAAAATCAGCTAAAAGCTTTAATCGCTGATACCGATATTCCTTATACCACGCTATCTTGGGGCAAAACTTTGCTTGATGAAAACAGCGAGCGTTGGGCGGGTACTTATGCTGGCGTGGCATCACGTCCTGTGGTTAAAGACGCGGTAGAAAATTGCGAATGCTTAATTAAAATCGGCGTGCAATATACTGATACTACGACTGCAGGTTTTAGCCAAGATATTGATGAAAAAGTCGTGGTAGATTTGCATTATGAGCGTGCGTCTATCAGTGGTCGAAACTTTGCGCCGATTGCGCTAAAAGATGCCCTGCAAACCCTGCATGAAGTCATGACCTCGGGTATTGAGATCGTGCCCAAGCAATTCTGCAAAGAGATGAAGCCGCATGAACAAAACGGCAAGGATGATGAGCCGATTCGCCAAGATGACTTATGGCACATCATTGCCGACTCTCTCGATGATAAAAATCTGGTTTTTTCTGACCAAGGTACGGCGTATTTTGGTATCAGTGATGTGCGTCTACCAGAAGGCGTGACGTCTTATGGGCAACCGATGTGGGGCTCAATCGGCTATACCTTGCCAGCGAGTTTGGGTGGTGCTATTGCTTCCCCGCATAAGCGTAGTATCTTATTGATTGGTGATGGTTCGGCTTTATTAACGGTGCAAGAAATCGCGGTGATGATTCAAGAGCGCATCAATCCGGTGATTGTACTGATTAATAATGACGGCTATACCGTTGAGCGGGCGATTCATGGTGAAAACCAACGCTACAATGACATTCCGAAGTGCGATTGGCAAATGATGCCAAAAGCATTTGGTGCGACAGAAGAAAACAGCTTAATTATGAAAGTGGAAACCGCTGGCGAATTAAAAGCGGCGTTGAAAAAAGCGGCTGCCACCAAAGATAAGCTGGTGATGTTAGAAGTGATTGCAGATAAGCATGATATTCCACCATTATTGGCTGATATCAGCGCTGCCCTTAAACCTAAATAGCCTAAGTACTATAAAGGGTTTTAAATTAAAATAGATTAATACTTAGTAATCACTTTATTCATTAAAAAAGCTTATAAAAAAATCCCTGTTTGGCGTTATGCTAAATAGGGATTTTTTTATGTTGTAGCATGGCAATTTTTATAACATTAATGATGCGTATGGCTAAGGTTCTACAGCGCTAATGATTTATTATCGACCATTTTGCGTGGAGTATTCGTTATCATGCTAAATTATGCGATTAACACGTGATAGGAGATAGGCCATCATGATTTGGCTAAAAATGCTTATTGGCGCTTTGATGGTATTACTGATTCAACTTTTTGCGCAGACGCGCTTCTTTTATTTGGCAGCCTTGGCACCGCTGTTTCCCACATTTACCTTGATTAGCCATTTTATTGTTGGCACTGAGCGTAGCCCTGCTGACTTAAAGGTAGCGTTGATTTTTAGTATGCTGGGTGTCATTCCGCACCTTATTTATACCTTGGTGGTGTTTTTTAGCATCAGTTATGTCAGCTTATATAAGGCGCTTTTATTGGGCGTGGTCGCTTGGACAATTGCAGCGGCTATTTTGGTAATTGCATGGCAATATATTCAAGCTTAGTGGTGATTTAAAAACGGCAGTATTTTCTACCATTCAAACAATAGAGTAAAAGTGGCTTTTTATAAACTGATGTTTTAGAAGCTGATAAAGAAAATGAAGCGATTAATAAAGGATTTTAAGACGATTGCTGTGAATATAGGTTCTCTAGCTTTGGTCAACGATGTTATTCTTAAAGACAGTTTTATTATTTTGTCTGCAATATTAAACACAGCGCTATCCGCCGCAAAATAAGGTCAATATCAATATCAATATCAATATCAATACAAAGGTTAGTAATTAGATCAACACTATCGCAATCATTCCACTCGTTATCACTGATAAAAATAGGGCTTAAAAAAAGATGGATACCTTAAATATCCTGTATCTCGTAGGAGCAGTATTAATTTTTGCCAGCATCATGGCGAGTACGCTATCGGCGCGTTTGGGCGTTCCTCTTTTGCTATTGTTTTTAGTCGTCGGGATGCTCGCCGGTGAAGAAGGCCTTTTGGGTATTGAGTTCTCTCAATATAGTCTTGCGAACTTTGTCGGGCAAGCGGCATTGGCTTGTATTTTATTAGATGGTGGACTGCGCACCTCTTTTAAATCTTTCAGAGTTGGGCTAAAGCCAGCCATCACGCTTGCCACATGGGGCGTACTTGCGACGGTCATGATACTGGGCGTGTTCGTCACTTGGCTACTCGACGTCGATTGGCGCTTTGGGCTATTGATGGCGGCTATCGTTGGTTCAACCGATGCGGCAGCGGTATTTTCATTGCTGCGTAATGGTGGTGTTAAGCTTAACGATCGTGTCCAAGCCACACTTGAATTGGAATCCGGCGCCAACGATCCTTTAGCTATTTTATTGGTGACAGGGTTGATTGCTTTAAATGTTGACCCTGCTGGACAGACAGTATTTGGCTTTTTAGGTTTGCTGTTACAACAGCTTAGCTTTGGCCTCGGTATGGGCTTACTATTTGGCTATTTATTGTCAAGGTTATTGCCCAAGGTACATCTGGCAGAAGGCATGTATGCCATCTTGATATTATCGGCTGGCTTGGCGGTGTTTGCGGCGACCAATTTAATCGGCGGCAGCGGATTTTTAGCCGTTTATCTTACAGGGGTGTTGATAGGCAATCATAAAGTACGCTCAACCGAGCATGTCATGCGCGTGATGGACAGCTTTGCGTGGTTATCACAAGCGGTATTGTTTGTGGTGCTGGGTCTATTGGTCACACCATCAAACGTGCTCAATGTTTGGTATTACTCGGTCGCCATTGCCGCCTTTATGATTTTGATTGCTCGTCCCATTGCTGTTTATAGCAGTGTTAAACCTTTTAAATTTAAAGACAGAGAAATCGGTTTTATCTCTTGGGTCGGCTTGCGCGGCGCAGTGCCTATTACCCTTGCGATTTTACCGGTGATGGCAGGTATTGATGATGCCTTTATGTTGTTTGATATTGCCTTTGGCGTGGTGGTTTTATCTTTGATTTTGCAAGGTACGACCATTCCCTTTATGGCCGATTTATTTAAAGTACGTATCCCCAATAATAAAGATCCCGAAGAAAAGCATGAGGTTTGGGTATCGGACAAAGCGAGTATTACGTTATATCAGTTCCAAGTAAAGTCAGGGGCGTTTGCGATTGGTCGCCATCCGATGGGCATCTCTAACCGCGTCAACCCTGATGAGATTAGTGTGTTTGCCTTGGTGCGTGGGCAACAGATTGTCATTGTCGATGAGAATACCAAGCTTAAATTTGGTGATAGTGTCTGGTATGCCATGCGCGGCAATCATGCCAGTCAGATTGCCAAAATTTTTAATGATACAACCTTAGACCGTAAAGCCATCGATGACTTTTATGGTGATTGGCTACTATCACCGAATGTCAAACTGGGCGATTTGCCATTTTTTACCGGTGTTATGACCTCTGAATCTTTGGTCGATAAGTTAAAATCCAAACCAGAAGACCACGAAAAAAGTATGTGGGAGCAAACGGTTGCTGAATACGTCAAAGACAGCTTGGATATGGCGCCGGTATCTGGTGATACGGTGGCGATTAATGATGAATGGTCACTGGTTATCAAAGAAGTCGATGATAAAGGTAAGCTTAGAACCATAGGCTTAAAACGCGAGGAACTACCCAAGGCGGGGTAGCTGTTTGCTGTTGTTATTTATCGTTATTGTCTATACAAAGCTCGTGATTCTATAAAAGCCCCGTCATTTGCTGTAAAAAATCAGCGACGTGCTTATGTAGGTTTTCTCGATAAGCCCAATGATGCTTGACCTCGTAACTTGCCTCATTGGGCAACAGTATTTTCATCATCCCCATCTCTTCATAACGCTTTGCCAAATCATTGGGTAAATAGCCGACATGATGACCTGCCAAAATTAACTGCGCGGTCGCTTCCATATGGTAAGTGGTGGCGCTCAAGGTTTTTGGGCGCACATGATTGATACTCAAATCAGTAATATAGCCTCGCTTTATCCAAGGATGATTTTGTTCCAAATCTTCAAAGGTTAAACCTTCTGCCTCATAAAATAGCTGATGCTCGCGTCCGCAGCAGACGACTTGCTTTTCGATAAATGCTGGCTGGAAAGTCAATAAAGGTGGAAAACTACCAAAATATCCCACGCCAATATCACTCTCATTACTTAAAAGCTTATCGAGCATACTCTCAGGGCTTTGCACATCGATAGAAAAATGTATCAGTGGGTTATTACGATAGCTTGCTGCTAAGCACTGACGTAATGCATCATAAAAAACCGTTGGCATTTGATCGATAAGACACAGCCTAATATGACCGCCACGTACTGAATCCAGTTGCCGGATATAATGCAGTTGGTGTTGAAAGCTGGCCACCGCTTCGGTAAAACTTAAGCAAGCCTCGTAAACCGCGGCGCCGTCTTCAGTGAGCTTAAAACCTGCGCGGCCGCGATGACAAAGCGTCATACCCAAACGATCTTCCAAATGGGTTAAATGACCGCTGATGACAGACGGCGTGACATTTAAGCGTGACTGCGCGGCGGTCACACCTTGACACTCTACAATGGCCATAAAGCTACGTAAGGTTTTAATGTCAATTTTTATCAATTCATCTAGCATCAGAAGTTATGTCCCCGTATCTCATGTCTTAACCAAATTTTCTATAAAACTTCTATAAATAACGAATAAAACAAAGTTACTACGAAAAATCAGAAGTTTACTTCTAAATTTTACCATGGTCTCGCCTCTGATATTTAGGTATTGTCAGAGGTATATAAAAAGTGACATAGACAAAAGTAACATAAACAAATTGTCTGTTTTGACCAATCGATACAAGGATGTGAATGATGAAATTCAATCAACCATTAAGCGGCAACGACATGCCAAGATTTGGCGGCTTCGCGTCTATGATGCGCCTGCCAACCCAAGCCGATGCAGAAGGGCTAGATGTCGCATTCGTTGGTGTTCCTTTAGATATAGGCGCTTCTAACCGTAGCGGTGCAAGATTGGGACCACGCCAGATTCGTGATGAATCACGCATGATCCGCCCTTACAATGTCGCCACTCGCGCGGCTCCCTTTGAGTCTTTGCAAGTCGCTGACATTGGCGACGTTCCTATCAATACCTTTAATCTGCTAAAAAGCGTCGATATTATTGAGAAATTCTATACCGATAAAATCGTTAGTCATGGCGCTATTCCTTTGACGTTAGGCGGTGATCATACGATTGCACTGCCTATCTTGCGTGCGCTTGCCAAAAAACATGGCCCTGTTGGTATGGTACATATCGATGCGCATGCTGATATCAATGATGAGATGTTTGGTGAAAAAATTGCCCATGGTACGCCATTCCGCCGTGCTGTCGAAGAAAACCTCATCGATGGCAATCGTGTGGTGCAGATTGGCTTACGTGGTACGGGTTATAGTGCTGAAGAGTTTGATTGGTCAACCGAGCAAGGTTTTCGCGTAGTGCCTGCTGAGGAGTGCTGGTATAAATCATTGACACCTTTGATGGCAGAAGTGCGCGAAAAATTAGGCGCTGGCCCTGTCTATTTAAGTTTTGATATTGATGGTATTGATCCTGCTTTTGCACCGGGTACGGGAACCGCTGAAATCGGTGGCTTGACGTCAACGCAAGGTATCGAAATCATTCGCGGTATGCGTGGCCTTGATGTGGTTGGTGGCGATTTGGTAGAAGTGTCACCGCCGTATGACCCGTTTGGTAACACCTCGGTACTAGCCGCGAACCTGCTATTTGAGATGCTATGTATCCTACCGGGCGTGCGATATGACGATAAAGTCAAAGCCATTTATTGAGCATGACTTATAATTCCAAACTGTCCTTTATAAGGAATTAAAGGGCAGTTTGGGTTTGATACTGAACGACTTATTTAATTGCTATTGAATTTTTTAGGATGATTAACTCATGACGCACTCTCTACAAACGCCTTCTTCATTGCCAAATTCCGCGCCCGTCATCTCATCTCTAACCTGCGGTGAGCTGCTTGTCCAGTGGCTAGAATATTACGGGGTGGAGACGGTATTTGGTATTCCGGGTGTACATACGGTCGAGCTATATCGCGGTCTACCCAATACCGATATTCGCCACGTGACACCGCGTCATGAGCAAGGCGCAGGCTTTATGGCCGATGGTTATTACCGCGCGTCTGGCAAGGTAGGGGTTTGTTTTATTATCACCGGTCCTGGCATGACGAACATCATGACAGCGATGGCGCAAGCATTAGCGGATTCTATACCAATGCTGGTGATATCTAGTGTCAATAAAGTGCAGCATACCGGCAGTGGTGAAGGACACTTGCATGAATTGCACGACCAGCAAGGCATGGTTAGCAAGGTTGCGCTCATGAGCAAAACCATTTGGCAGCCTGAGTCGCTACCTAAAGTCATCGCCGAAGCTTTTGCGTTATTTAATGGCGGGCGTCCGGGACCGGTACATATCCAGTTGCCTATTGATGTAATTACTGCTGATGCCAGTCATGTCGCTAGACCGCCCAATCTAAGCAATCCTGAAAATAGTCAGGCTGCCCATCATCGTTTGACGCAACCGCAAGTCATGAGACCGCTGCCCAATTCTGCGCAGCTTGATTTGATTGTTGAGCAGCTAAAAAGTGCAAAAAACCCAGTTGTATTGTACGGTGGTGGTTGCGTTGATGTTAATCATGACGCACAAAAACTGGCAGAACTTATCGATGCGCCCACATTTTTGACCATCAATGCCAAAGGTTTACTGCCGCCAGCTCATCCGTTGAGTTTGGGTAGCAATCAATCATTGGCTGCAGGTCGTGCTGTCATTAGCGAGGCCGACTTAGTATTGGCGATTGGTACTGAACTTGGCGAGACCGATTACGATGTATTTTTTAATGGTGGGTTCCAAATTAATGGCACGCTGATTCGTATCGACTGCGATGCTCAGCAATTGCAGCGTCCTTTTAGAGCGGATATTGCGCTATTGTCAGATGCGCAAATGGCCATCAGCGGTCTATGTGATCGCTTAGAGAGTCAACCGTTAAATCATCAAGCGCTCGTGCGAGTAGCACAGGTAAAGCAAACGTTGCTAGAAGAAATGACGCCAGACTTTGCTGGTCAAAATGCGCTGCTGCAGCTGATTCGAGATGAAGTAAAAGACGTCATTTTCGTTGGTGATTCAACCCAGCCTGTCTATAGCGGCAACCTTGGCTTTGAGGCGTTAGCCACACGTCGATGGTTTAACTCATCGACTGGATTTGGCACCTTGGGTTATGGTTTGCCTGCCGCGATTGGTGCCATGATTGGCTCAAAATCGCCAGTTGTGAGTCTGATTGGCGATGGCGGCATTCAGTTTACCATCGCAGAATTAATCTGCGCCGCTGAGCTTGAGCTGCCGTTGATTGTATTGTTATGGAACAACCAAGGTTACGGTGAGATTCGCCGCTATATGGAGGAGGGCGGTTTACCATTGATTGGGGTTAATATCAAAACCCCGAACTTTGAGCCACTGGCAGCCGGATTTGGCGCAGGTTATCGTCGAATTAAAGATAAGCAGCAGCTGCTCAAGGCATTAAAAGAAGACATCAAGGGGAAACAACCAATTATTTATGAAGTTGATGAAGCCGATGAATTCCTTATTGAAATGGGTAAGACTTTTACCTGCTTTAGCTAATACTCTAAAGCATAATTTGTACTAAAAATAACTAATAAAACGGTATTCAACTATTTGCTCAATTCGCTAAAACTAGGGATAGGTCAGACAGCAAAAGGAAGAAATTTGGCGATCATCGCCTATCAAGGAGGATTAAATGACGAATTATATCGATAAGTCGCAGCAGCCGATTTTAGGGAATGACCCTGTCGATCCAGAAACGCCGCAAGGAGCACAGTGGCGTGCCGCAATGTGGAAGTTTTTGCTATTTTCAGCGCTAGGTATGGCGTTATTTATTATCCCATTTCAGTGGGATGGTAAAATCACCATTTTATTGGGCGTGTTAACCGATACTTTGCAAGCATTGTTAGGAGGTTATGTTGTTTACGCGGTACTGGCCATTGTGACAACATCCTTTATTGGGGCGCTGGCAGTTAAGGTGTTAAAACCCAATCTGCACGAAGGCTCTATGTGGGCAAAGCTTTTTGATGTGGACTGGTTTTGGCTTGGTGCGCGCTTTTTGGGCGCCCTGTTTGCATGGATGATTTATCTACAAGTTGGCCCTGAATTTATTATTAACCGTAATACCGGCGGCGTGATTTTTGAAGACCTTATTCCTATTTTGATTCCTTTGTTCTTTTTTGCCATTTTATCTTTACCGTTTCTCACGGATTTTGGTTTGATGGAATTCTTGGGTACTTTATCCAGCAAAGTATTTGTTAAATTATTCAAGTTACCGGGTCGCTCTGCGGTCGATGCGATGTCTTCTTGGTTTGGTGCGGCTTCCATTGGCTTGCTGGTCACCATGCAAGAATATAATAAAAGCTACTATAGTCTGCGTGAAGCAGCAATTATTGCCACCACCTTTTCAGTAACCTCTATCGCCTTTACTTATGTCGTTGCCAAAACCATCGGCGTCGACAATAACTTTGTCTTCTTTTATTTGACCATTGCGTTAACGGGCTTTATTGCCGCCATTATTATGCCGCGCATACCGCCGCTGTCGCTAAAGCCTGATACTTATCACTCGGGCAAAAGCATGCTGGATGAAGGTATTCCTGCTGAGTACTCTACCTATCAATGGGCGGTCAATCGTGCCGTCACGCGCGCGCATTCTATGCCAAGTTTGGGTAACGTATTCAAACACAGTTTAAAGAATTTGTTTGATATCTACTTTGGTCTCATTCCTGTAATTTTCGCTATCGGTACCATTGGTCTTGGTTTAGCAGAATATACTCCAGTATTTAATTGGCTGTCTGCACCGCTCGTGCCATTGCTTGAATTATTGCAAATTCCAGAAGCTGCAGAGGCAGCTCCAGCGATGATAATGGGCTTTGCCGACATGTATTTACCAGCGTTGGTCGGCAAAAGTATCGAGAGTGAAATGACGCGCTTTATCGTTGGTGCAGCTTCTATTACTCAGATTATCTATATGTCTGAAGTCGGCGCGCTGATCTTGAAATCAAATATCAAGCTTAACGTGTTAGAGCTATTTTTGATTTTCATCTTACGCACGCTGATTAGCTTGGTGGTCATTACGTCAGTGGCGCATCTACTGTACTAAAACCTACTGCTATATGACGATAATGGATATTCAGTTTGATAACATTGCTAATAATTATAACAACCACTCAGTCGGTTTTACCTTAATAAGGTGAAATCGACTGTTTAGTTGGTAATATAAATAATAAATAAGCTTATCAATAAGTACCATTTAATAAAAATGACATTACTAACAAAGAGATTAAAGGGGTCAGAGAAAATTATGGAAATGAATAATTCTACGTCCTTCACAAGAGATATCGCCATACAAACGATGCAAAATGAAGTTAGGTTAAATGCCGCCTATATCGATGGGGATTGGGTCACTATTGAAGCATCTGATTCAGTAGATGAGCATGCTTTATTTAACCCAAGCTCAGGCAAGGTCATTGCAATAACTCGTTTGTGTAATAGCGCACAGGTAGAAGCAGCAGCCAATGCCGCGGCTCGTGCTTATCCGTCTTGGTCAAAAACCAGCGTTATTGAGCGGGCGCGTTATTTACAGGCTATTGCAGATACGATGGAGCAGCAGCTTGATAAGTTGGTTGGCCTGTCTGTCCTTAACAATGGTAAGCCGATTGCAGAGGCGAAAATAGACGTCGGTGATGCCATTGCGTGTTATCGCTATTATGCCAATCTTATTATCAAGCAAGAAACTTGGACTGAGGTAACCACCAACGAGTCAGGTATACGCTTATTAAAAACTTACGCACCCGTTGGTATTTGCGCCCTTATCGTGCCTTGGAACTTTCCAATGGTGACTACTGCTTGGAAACTAGCGCCCGCGCTCGCCGCAGGCTGCACCATGTCATTAAAACCTTCTGAGATGACACTACTACCAGAGTTGATGCTGGGAAATATATTATCCGCCATTGAGATGCCAAAAGGGGTGGTCAATATCCTACCGGGCGCCGCTGAAGTAGGGGCGGCAATGACCAGTCACCCATTAATTGACAAAGTCTCTTTTACCGGCAGTAATATCGTCGGCGAAAAAGTGATGCGCCAAGCAGCAAAAGGTATCAAGGATATCAGTCTAGAGCTGGGCGGTAAGTCTGCCATCGTAGTGTGTGCGGATGCTGATGTTGATTATGCTTGTAATTTAATCATGGGCGGCATATTTACCAATGCTGGTCAAATCTGTTCAGCGACCTCAAGATTACTCGTCCATCAAGATATTGCCCAGGCGTTATTTGAAACACTGAAAACAAAAACAGAAGCTTTGAAAATTGGCGATGGTTTTGCTGCTGACACACAAATGGGTCCATTGGTCAGTGCGCAGCAACTTGTGCAAGTCAAAAAATATATCGATATCGCGACTGCTGAAAATCTTGACTGTCTAGCGGGTGGCGAGATATTAAACCGCCAAGGATATTTTGCAACGCCGACTATTTATACCAATGTGCCAGTGACCAGTCAGTTATGGACAGAAGAAGTGTTTGGACCGGTATTGGTGAGTAACACCTATGCAGACGATGCAGAGGCGATTCGTCTAGCCAATGATAGCAAATATGCCTTGGCAGCAACCATTGTAAGCGCAGATGAGACTGCAGCGTTAGAGATGGCGCTACAAATTCAAGCAGGTCATATTTGGGTTAATGAGCAGCAAATTGTACTGCCCGAAGCTGGCTGGGGTGGGTTTAAGCAAAGTGGCATTGGTCGCGAGTTGGGTACTGATGGCTTATCTGCTTATCAGAAGAGTAAGCATGTTTTGCTACCGTCTTAAGTGCGGTTTTTATTGCTCTATCATTTGAATTACTATGATTTTAATCGCTAGACTTTTCTGCGCATAGAGTGTTTTTCTATTTCGCTAATAAAAATCCCCTGTTATAGATATTCTATACAGGGGATTTTGGTTAATGCTTAGCCATTAGCAATATAATGAATAACTACTACCTACCACATTAAATCATCTGGAATGACATAAGCGGCGTAAGGGTCGTCTTCTGCTAGCTCAACCTCTGACTTGTCATTCGATACCACCATAAAGCCTTCCAACTTGGAGTTGATACGGTCAGCTAATGGGCGAGGGAGCAGCGCATAATCGTCTTCTAATCGCGCAATAACCACATGACCTGCCACTATTTGATCATATAACTTCTGGGTAATATAAATCTTTTTAATTTTAGCATCGTCAACAAATTGATAGGTGACATCGCCTTGTGTCTCTGTGATTTGGTGTTGCTTAATCATCTGAATGACATTGGCTATTAGCATTTTTTCTTCTAAAAGCTGCTGTTTTTCCTGATTGAGCTTTTGGTCTTTTTCTATTTTTTTGGCTTGAGCTTCTGCCAAGGCTTTTTTAGCTTCAAGGTTTGATGCGTCGCCAGTACGCTTTGCATGCTGCGACTGTTTGCTGATTTTTTTGGCTTTTTTGCTATCCACCAATCCAGCTTTTAAGAGTTGTTCTTGTAGGGCGTTTTTGGCCATGTCTGTATTACCTAAGTGAAATTACCTAAATCGTAGCATCTAAAATGTCATGGTAACAAATTTTGTGCAGATATGTCATCACATTGAGCGGGCTATCACTGCTGCAGAGACAAATGATGTGTTAGAAACATCAGTAAAAAGTGAAAGGGTCTGTAGGCGAAGGTGCAAATGCCAATATATCTGTTACTATCATGGACTTGAATCTATTCAGATTATCTCACTAGCGAAAACGATATTATTTCTAGGCAAATGTATAAGTAATCAAGTTTACAGCCATCCTCACCCAAAATGATTTGTTACCTATTGTTAAGTACGGGCAGATGCTATGTATAATGCACCACTAGCATAGTTTTCACTCATACGTCCTTAATAAGAAGATTTTATTATGCCAAACAAGCGTCCCTTATATATTCCCATTGCTGGACCAGCTCTATTAGAGACCCCTTTACTGAATAAAGGCAGTGCCTTCTCATCAGAAGAACGAGACAGCTTTAATTTAACAGGATTATTACCTCACAACATTGAGACGATTGAGGAGCAATCTCTGCGGGCTTATCACCAACTTCGCTCGTTTACTAGTGACATGGATAAGCACATTTACTTGCGTAATATACAAGATACCAATGAAACCTTATTTCATCATTTGATTGAGCAGCATATAGAGGAAGTTATGCCGCTCATTTATACCCCAACGGTTGGTCAAGCTTGTGAAAAGTTCTCGCAAATTTATCGCCGTAAACGGGGCTTATTTATCTCATATCCTGAGCGCCATAAAATCGATGATATGCTGCAAAATGCCACCAAACAAAATGTCAAAGTGATCGTTGTCACTGACGGTGAACGTATATTGGGTCTGGGAGACCAAGGTATTGGCGGTATGGGCATTCCCATTGGTAAATTGGCCTTATACACGGCTTGTGGTGGCATCAGTCCCGCTTACTGTCTACCTATTTTGCTAGATGTCGGTACCAATAACCAACAGCTACTTGACGATCCTATGTACATGGGTTGGAGGAATCCACGCATCTCTGGCGATGAATATAATGAATTTGTCGATTTATTTATTCAAGCCGTTAAGCGTCGTTGGCCAGAGGTGTTATTACAGTTTGAAGATTTTGCACAGGGAAACGCCACCCCGTTATTAAACAGATATCGTGACCAATTATGCTGTTTCAATGATGATATTCAAGGGACTGCTGCAGTTTCGGTCGGTGCTTTGATTGCAGCGTGCCTAAATAAGGGTCAGAAACTAAGTCAGCAAAAAATAGCATTCTTAGGTGCAGGATCAGCAGGTTGCGGTATTGCTGAGCATATCATTCGCCAAATGCAGCGCGAGGGATTAACGGAAGAGCAAGCGCGCAGCCAAGTATTTATGGTTGACCGTTATGGCTTGCTCATTGATAGCATGACAGAACTACAAAAATTTCAAGAGCCACTCGTGCAAAAGCAATCGGCTATTGAACATTGGGATAAGAGTCAAAAACTGGGTTTAGCGCAAGTGGTTAAACAAGCAAAAATAACGGTATTGTTCGGTGTAAGTGGACAAAAAGGTCTGTTTACTCAAGAGGTGATCGAATCCTTATGCGCTAATACTGAAAACCCAATTGTACTACCGCTTTCAAACCCGACGTCTCGTGTGGAAGCCACACCGCAAGAAGTGACGAATTGGAGCCGAGGGCGCGCCATTATCGCAACGGGTAGCCCTTTTGCTAATACCACTTTTAACGGACAGTCTTTTGAGGTCTCTCAATGTAATAACAGCTATATATTTCCTGGTATCGGTCTCGGTGTTCTAGCAGCACGGGCGACAGGTATCAGTGATAATATGTTAATGGCGGCAAGCCAAGCGCTTGCAGATATATCAATGGAGTACGAAAAAGCGCCCGGTGCCATACTACCGCCTATTAAAGTCATTAGAGAGATTAGTGAAAAAATAGCCTATGAAGTGGCACTGCAGGCGGTTCAAGATAAGCTGGCATTACCTGTGACGGCGGAGAATCTACAACGTCGATTAAAAGCGAATTTTTGGTTACCTGAATATCGCAACTATCGCCGTACTTCTTTTTAGTTCTGTAAGTTATATATAAAGAAGCCCAGTGCTACGCTTAAAGTAACACTGGGCTTTTTATGATTATTTATCTTTAGATAAGCACAGTACAGTCTTTCCTCGACATTTTACCATTCATTTGTCAGGGCATGCTGGAATAGCTGCCGTCATTTAACCCCGACTTATAATTGCTTATGTGCGCCAGCTGCTTCTAATAAACAATTTTCTTAGAAAAAGAAGATTGTTTATTAGAAGCAGCCATAACAACTATATCTAAGTATACGGTTCGCTATAGTCCTATATATTTTGAAAACCTTGAAGACCCCATAAAAAAGCTCATCGTATCGCTGCAAACAAGCTTTTTTCTTCGTAAAATATAAGGAACGGTCTTAGGGGTATGTCATCAATTAAGCCAAACGACATTGAACACTATCATTCAGCCTAGTTGTCTTTAGCTGAATACTTATATTGAGCAATTCATCTTTATATTATTGAAGTTTTTCTATTTCAGGCTTAGATATTGCTCGCCACAAAATGATGAAGAGTGCATCAAAATCTTTGTTTATCGGCGTATGGCTCTGACGCATGATATGCATAAAGCCTAAACGACTAATAAAGCCCATAAATACATCAAAGAGTATGTATAGTGGCACGCTGTCATTTAATACACCACGTTTCTGCCCATCTTCTAATACATCCAAAAAAGCGCCAATCAGCTCTTTATTCTCATAAATAGCGATACTACGAATGCGTGATACCGATATCGAAGACAGTACCAGCACTGCATCTGGATGGCTATCTACAAAATCAAAACACACCCAAAGCGTCTTTCGCAGGCGATCTTTGACACTATCAATCCCTTGTAAGTGATCCATAATTCGCTCAGCCAGCCTGCCGAGCACGATATCCATAATGGTATTAAACAGGGTTTGCTTATCACCAAAGTACTTATAAAGAGTTTGCAATGAAACGTTGGCAGACTTGGCAATTTGCGCCATCGTGACTTCACTAGGATCGAAACCTGCGAACACTTTACGAACTGCTTTTTCAATCTTATCCAAGGTTGCAGGACGCATATCCGCCAACGGTGCCAATTGCTGAGGTGTCGTAATGCTATCTTTTGGGCTAACCTTCGTCATTGTCATCAGCATTTATTCCTATATATTTAGCTTAAGATAGAGTGAATTTCTTTGTCCAACTGATAAAAGTTCAGAGAGGTAATTTTGATTACCATTTTACCTAAATTGATTGAACAAGGCTTTTTGTTAATCTAGTATATCCGTTACGATTTATTATTTATATAGATTTAGGGTTTCAAGATAAAGGGTAATTTAAATTACCATAAATTTTTTATCATACTTAATGAAGCTCTAATTCCACACCATCAACTTAATTATATTTTAATTTATATCAAGGATGAACAGCATGAGTATTGAAGCCTTTGCCTCGAACTGGATGACCGAAGAACACAGCATGGTATATGACAGTGCTTTGAAGATGTTTAAAAGCTGGGAAGATAAAGACGAGCAGTGGCGTGAAAACGGCATGATCGACCGTGAAGCTTGGAACGAGGCAGGCGATATGGGCTTTTTATGTGCGTCAATGCCTGAAGAGTACGGTGGTGGCGGTGGTGATTTCGGTCACGAAGCAGCTATTTTGTTGGCTCAGGCACAGGCTAACCAAGCTGGTTTTGGTGGTATGGTTCACTCAGGTATTGTGGCACCGTATATCTTAAAGCATGGTACTGAAGAGCAGAAACAAGCATGGCTACCTAAACTGGCCACTGGCGAATCTGTTGGCGCTATCGCGATGACAGAACCAACGACAGGCTCTGATTTGCAGGCAATCAAAACCTATGCGGTTAAAGACGGCGACGACTATATCATCAACGGTTCAAAAACATTCATCACGAATGGTCAGCACGCAAACCTTATCGTATTGGCTTGTAAGACAGATCGTGAGCAGGGCGCACAGGGTGTGTCTCTGATTGTCGTCGAAACGGATGGTTTAGAAGGCTTCGAGCGCGGTCGTAACCTTAAAAAGACCGGTCTATCTTCTCAAGATACCTCAGAGCTATTCTTCAGTAATGTCCGTGTCCCACAGAAAAATGTATTGGGCGGTATAGAAGGTCTTGGCTTTATTCAAATGATGCAAGAGTTGCCACAAGAGCGTTTAATCATTGCGTTAAGTGGTTGCGGCGCTATCAAGCTAGCTTTAGAGTTGACACTTGAATATGTAAAAGAGCGTGAAGCCTTTGGAAAGTCAATATGGAAGTTCCAAAACACGCGCTTTAAGCTCGCTGAAGTTCAAGCGGATTACCTAGCTGTAAAAGCATTATGTGATTCTGCTGTTGAAGCGATGATTGCGGGTAAGCTAACCGCACCGCAAGCGTCATTAATCAAGTACTGGGTCACTGAAAAACAGTGTAATGTAATGGATGAGTGTTTACAGTTATTTGGTGGTTACGGTTATATGTCCGAATATCCAATCGCTCGAATGTATGCTGATGCTCGCGTCCAAAAAATCTACGGCGGCACCAATGAGATTATGAAGGAGTTGGCCTCACGCTTTATGTAGTAGCGTTGGGTGAAACCAAGCCGCTGTATGCAAATCACTATATGCACGCCAATATACGAATGTTATTAAGCATTTAATTAAGGAGAATATATTCTCCTCAAAACTTCATTATTTAACAAGTATCCAATGAAATATTAAAGGGATTTATTATGACTGAGACCGCTTATATCTATGATGCCATCCGCACCCCACGTGGCAAAGGGAAAAAAGATGGCTCTTTACATCAAGCCTCTCCCATTTGGCTGACTCGCACGCTACTCAAAGAGATGCAGCAGCGCCATAATTTAGACACCAGTTTGGTTGATGATGTGGTGCTCGGCTGTGTTACACCGGTTGGCGAGCAAGGCTCTGATATTGCGCGTATTGCTGTTATTGATGCTGGCTGGGATCAAAGTGTCGCAGGTGTAACCTTATCACGCTACTGCGCATCAGGTCTTGAGTCTATCAATCTTGCTGCTGCCAAAGTAATGTCTGGTATGGAGGACATGGTTGTAGCTGGCGGTGTTGAGTCAATGAGCCGCGTGCCAATGGGTTCTGATGGCGGCGCTTGGTATATGGATCCCCGTGTCAATGATGCCACAAGTTTTGTCCCACAAGGCGTGGGCGCTGATACCATCGCAACCTTAAAAGGCTTTAGCCGTAAAGACGTTGACGAGTTTGCCACAGAGTCACACAGAAGAGCCGCCGCTGCTTGGGAAAAAGGCTACTACGATAAATCAGTGGTTCCAGTAAAAGATTTAAACGGTTTATTGCTATTAGACAAGGACGAAACCATTCGTCCAAACACTTCAGTAGAGACTTTAGCTGGCCTAAACCCTTCATTTATGATGCCAGGAAAAATGGGTTTTGATAGCGTGATATTAGACAAATACACTACTATTGAAAACGTCAACCACGTACACCACGCTGGTAACTCATCGGGTATTGTTGATGGCGCTGCGATCTGCCTCGTCGGTAGTGCTGCTGCTGGTCAAAAAGCCGGCCTTAAACCTCGTGCCAAAATTACGATGGCATCAGTCATTGGCTCAGAGCCTGCCATTATGCTGACCGGCCCGACACCTGCTTGTAAAAAAGCCTTAGCTAAAGCCGGTATGACTGCTGCTGATATCGATCTTTGGGAGATTAACGAAGCCTTTGCTGCTGTCCCAATGAACACCGCTAGCGACTTTGGTATTTCATTAGATAAAGTCAATGTCAATGGTGGCGCTATTGCGATGGGTCACCCACTTGGTGCGACAGGCGCGATGCTGCTGACCACGGTGCTTGATGAGCTTGAGCGCCGCGATCTGAAGACTGCGATGATTACACTGTGTGTCGGTGGTGGTATGGGTATTGCGACTATCATTGAACGTGTATAAAAACGTTGATAAAACATTTATAAATAGCGGTTTTCAATGACCAATCGTACAGCACAATAAATTAAGAAGGACTGAATATGAGCACTAATAGTGTAGATGCCATCAATGCATTGAATAATTTTTCTGCCGAAGCCGATAACGGTATTATCACGGTTACTATCGATCAAGCAGATCGTAAGATGAATGTCATCGGTGATGGCTTTAATGACGCCTTTGCCAAATTGACTGATGCTTTTGTCAACGACCAAGAAATAAAAGGTTTGATCCTAACGTCTGCCAAATCAACCTTTGTAGTTGGCGCAGATATTGACCAACTGGCCACTATTGAAACTGCTGAGCAAGCGTTTGACTTGGTTGAGGACTTAAAAACTAGCCTGCGTAAACTTGAAACTTCAGGTAAGCCAGTGGTTGCTGCCATTACTGGTACGGCATTGGGTGGTGGTTTAGAGCTGGCTTTGGCCTGTCATTATCGTATCGCCATTGACTCGCCAAAGACCAAACTTGGTCTACCTGAAGTTAAACTAGGTCTATTACCAGGCGGTGGTGGTACTCAGCGTCTGCCACGTTTGGTTGGTATTCAAAAAGCACTTGAGCTGATGACACAAGGCAAAGAGCTTCGCCCGCAGCAAGCGGTTGAAATTGGTCTTATCGATGACGTGGCTCATGACAATGATGAGCTTATCAGTAAGGCAAAAGCGTGGATTAATGAAAATCCAAAAGCGCAGCAGCCATGGGATAAAAAAGGCTTTAAAATCCCAGGCGGTGACAGCAAGCATCCTAAAGTGGTACAAGTGTTTTCAATTGCACCAGCGATGGCATACCAAAAGTCTCACGGCAACTATCCGGCAATCACCCATATCTTATCTAGTGTGTTTGAGGGCTGCTTAACGGATATCGATAACGGTCTTAAAATTGAGTCGCGCTTTTTTGTCGCCTGTGCGCTATCAGACGTGTCTAAAAATATGATCAACACCCTTTGGACGCAGCTAAATAGCATTAAAAAAGGTCAGTCACGCCCAGAAGGGTTTGAGCGGTCCAAAGTGAGTAAAGTCGGCATACTTGGTGCCGGTATGATGGGCGCTGGTATCGCTTACGTTTCAGCCAAAGCGGGTATGGAAGTGGTGCTGTTAGATACGGCTATCGAAGGTGCTGAAAAGGGCAAAAATTATTCTACTAAGCTGCTAGACAAGGCTATTAGCCGTGGTCGTTCGACGGAAGAGAAAAAACAAGCATTATTAGACCTTATCAAAACCACAACGTCTTATGATGATCTAGAAGGCTGTGATTTAATCATTGAAGCGGTATTTGAAGATGTAGATGTTAAAGCAGAATGTACGCGTAAATCTGAAGCCGTTATTCCAGAAACTGCCGTTTATGCTTCTAACACGTCAACCTTGCCTATCACTGAGCTTGCCAAAGCCAGCAAACGTCCAAACCAGTTCATCGGTCTACACTTCTTCTCTCCAGTAGATAAGATGCCGTTGGTTGAGATTATCGTGGGCGAAGAAACGGACGATGCAACGCTAGCCAAAGGCTTTGACTATGTCGGTCAAATTGCTAAGACGCCTATCGTTGTCAATGACAGCCGCGGCTTCTACACCTCTCGCGTCTTTGGTACTTACGTATCAGAGGGCATTGCTATGCTAGGCGAAGGTATTCATCCTCGTAGTATTGAAGTGGCAGGTATGAAATCTGGTATGCCGATGCCGCCGCTCGCATTGCAAGATGAAGTCTCACTAAGTCTGTCACTACACGTGATGGAGCAAACTAAAAAGGCATTAGAAGCAGAAGGTAAAACCTTTACACCGCATCCTGCCATGCCCGTGGTAGAAAAAATGGTCAAAGAGCTAGGCCGTGAAGGTAAAAAGGTTGCTAAAGGCTTCTATGACTATCCGCAAAATGGTGAAAAGCATCTATGGCCTGAGCTCACTGAACTGTACCCAACGACCGATGAGCAGCCGTCTCAGCAAGACTTGGTAGACCGCCTACTTTACGTGCAAGCCAATGAGACCGCGAAGTGCTTCGAGGAAAACGTCGTACGTACCGTGGCCGATGCCAACGTCGGTTCAATCTTCGGTTGGGGTTTTGCACCAAACCAAGGTGGTACCTTACAGTTCATCAACTCAGTAGGTGTCGATAAATTTGTAGAGCGTAGTCGTGAGCTTGCGAGCAAATACGGTGAGCGTTTTGCGCCTGCACAAATCCTAGTAGAGATGGCCCAAAAAGGCGAGGAGTTTGTAGATGGTTAATCAAGCTGATGCTATGAAAGACTGCCTGCAGGGGCTGCGCGTCGTTGATTTGACGCGCAACCTACCAGGGCCTTTTGCGACTAGGCTGCTTGCAGACTTGGGCGCGGATATTATTAAGATTGAACCGCTTAATGGTGATCCAGCCCGCGCTTTTGGCGAGCTGTTTACCGCATTGAACCATGGTAAAGAGACTCAAAAAGTTGATTTCCGTGATCCAGCAGGTATTGAAGCTATCAAAGCGCATCTTAAAGATGCTGACGTGATGCTCGATAGCTTTCGTCCTGAGGTGCTTGAGGGCATGGGACTGGATGCTAAGACCCTGCATGCTCTCAATCCAAAGCTGGTCATGGTATCTATTACTGGTTATGGCGTAGCTGATAGCGATAACATCACTCATAACTGGGCTAAGAAAGCGGGTCATGATATCAATTTTATGGCGATGAGTGGCGTGCTTGACCAGTTGAAAACGGCAGATGGTGATCAAGCAATGCCTAATATCCAGTTTGCAGATTTGGCAGGCGGCAGTGACACGGCGGTGATTGCTCTTTTGGCCGCTGTGTTTTCAGCGCAGCGTACTGGAAAAGGTCGTCACGTTGCGGTCAGTATGACCCACAGCTTGTATCAGCATCTGGTCATGCCAAAAGCGACTGGTAAGTTGGTTGCGAGCTTCTCTGGTAAAAACCCAAAGCCACAACATGACTTCTTAGGTGGTTTATTGCCTTGTTATCGGTTGTACAAAACCGCAGATAGTCGTCATATGGCGGTCGGCTCTTTGGAGTTAAAGTTTTGGCAAGGACTATGTGAAGTATTAGAGCTGCCGGAGCTTAAGACTAAGCATTGGCAAATGGGCGTTATGCCTAATACCAAGGACAGTCAAGAGGCAGCACAAGTGGTTGCTGATACCTTTGCCAGCCATGATCTTGCTCATTGGCAGCAGGTTTTTGAATCCGCCGATGTTTGCGTCACACCAGTGCTAACCTTAGAAGAGGCCAAAGCACATCCTTTATTTGCTCACCAAGATGAGCATAGTGCGACACCGGGCTGGCAGTAAGATGATGAATTTGAAGTAACGTTATTATCAGTTAATCAAATATTCCCTTAGTCCTCACCAATGAGCTAATAAAACCATGGAGGGTTTTTATGAATAAGTTTTGGACCGAGAAGTATCCTGAGGGTGTCGCCAAAGAGCTGCCTTATGTTGACCAATCCTTGAATGATTTTTTTGATGACGTATTGGTTAAATTTGCGCCGCGCAAGTTCATGACCAACATGGGCGTCTCTTATACCTATCAGCAGGTTGATCAAATTGCTACAAGCATCGCCGCTTGGATTCAAAATCTGGGTCTCCCAGCAGGTAGTAGCGTTGGGGTGATGATGCCTAATGTTAATCAATACTTGCCTATCGTCATTGGCACTCTACGCGCGGGCATGGTGTTGACTTTAATTAATCCACTATACACTTCACGTGAGCTCAAGCATCAACTCAACGACGCTGATGCAAAGCTGCTGTTTATACTAGAGCCTTTTTGTCATAGCTTAGACCCTATCATAGATAAAACGCCTGTCGAGACGGTCGTGGTCAGTGCTATTGGCGATATGTTGGGTACAGCCAAGGGGACTGTGGTCAATCTGGCAGCAAAATATATCAAAAAGGCCGTGCCTAAGTATGACTTGTCTGGCTGTACTAACTGTACAGAGGTGAGCTTTAAAACGGTGCTACAAAAAGGCGGGCAATTGAGATATACAAGGCCCGAAATCAAGCCTGATGATCTTGCTATGATTCAATATACGGGTGGTACGACGGGTATGGCTAAGGGTATCTTAATTAGCCATCACAATGTCGTCTACGGTACTAAGCAATATAGCGAGTGGTTTAAACCGCTGAAGTATACGGATAACGATGGACAGCTGACATCAGTGATTGCTTTACCGATGTATCATATTTTTGCTTTTATCATCTCTTTACTTGGACTGCGTACGGGTCAGCACTTGCTGCTGGTTACCAACCCACGTGATATCAATGCCTTTGTTAAGCTCCTTGCAAAAGAAGAATTCCATCTGCTGCCAGCGGTAAATACCTTGTTCCAGGCGCTACTCAATCATCCCAAATTCAAAGATTTGGACTTCTCTAACCTTAAACTGTCACTAGCTGGTGGTATGGCGGCCACGCCTGAGATGGCACGTAAGTGGCTAGATACCACGGGTGTCACGATCATCGAAGGTTGGGGGATGTCTGAGACTTTAGGCGTAGGTACTGCTAATCCACTGACCAATAAAAACTTTACAGGTACCATCGGTATGCCAGTGCCAGGTGTCGAGATAGTCATTTTAGACGATGATGAAAATAAGCTGGAAATCGGTGAAGTAGGCGAGATTGCTATTAAGGGTATGAACGTCATCAAAGGCTATCATAACCTTGATAACAGCAAATTTTTCACTGAAGATGGCTATCTGAAGACAGGTGATGTGGGCTCTATCGATGCAGAAGGCTACGTCAAGCTGTTAGATAGAAAAAAAGATATGATTATCGTTAGCGGCTTTAATGTATATCCTAATGAAGTTGAAGGCGTGGTCGAGATGCACCCTAAAGTTAAAGAGTGCTCAGTAGTGGGTGTCGATGATGAGCAACAAGGTCAAGCGGTCAAGTTGTATGTCGTCACTGATGACAAAAGCTTGAAAAAAGAGGAGCTGATTGAGTTTTGTAAAAAGAACTTATCGGGCTATAAATGCCCACGCCATGTGGAGTTTATCGATGAGCTGCCTAAATCAACAGTGGGCAAAATATTGCGTCACGAGCTTAGAAAACAAGCTGCTGAAGCTTGACTGCTCTGAAAATGAATATTCAAAGGGTTTGTCAGTTTTATTAACGGCTGCCTTTTTATTTACAAGTCAGCTTTTATCAATGAGACTTTTTATAAGAATATTGAGAGTCGTAAACTGTTGATTAACAATGGACGCTAATCGTTCGACTCTTCATGGAGGAAGTACAATGTCGAAATTTAAGATTACCTCGCCGTTGTTAAATCAGAATAGGATTGTCTTAAATGCTTCAAAAGGCAATACCATAGACTAGGTAAATCTTTTATAGTATAGCGATGACTCTTATATGCTTGAGGTAGGGTTGGGTAAACGTCTTACGCCAGCGCTAGCAATATCAGGATCAATTGGTCGGGATAGTGGTGCGGGCAATCCAGTATCGCTATTAGGACCTACCGAAGGATACTATAGCGTTGGTCTTGGGGCTAAATATAATTTGACTCCTGAATGGGCAGTATCTGCCGGTGTTAAATATTTGATGTTAGGTGATGCAGAGGGACTTTTGGCGGCTAGTGGCACAAAAATTGATAAGTTTGAAGACAATGATGCCTATTTATTTGGTATGAAGCTGTCTTATGCAGCTAAGTAGCCTAGCGATGGAGCATAATGCCTAGACGGTCTCACTTATTCTTATATTACCATTACCCTTAAAATGGGATAAAAACGCCTCACTACTCCAACAGGAGTGGTGAGGCGTTTTGTTAATCGTAATATAGTCAGTTCTAAATACAATCAGTACAAATGTTATAATGCGCTACTGGGTTTAGTGTATTGTAAGCCCACAATATGAACGGAAGTTAAGTATGAAAAAACAAAAAATAAAATATCGAAAAATAAGAGGCATTAACCGCCGCAAGCGCGCTATTGAGAAATGGGGTTCACGCAATAAAGTATTGGACATCAAAAATTTAAAACAGATGCATCGAGATTACGTCAAGTTTTGGGTGAGTCCTTGGACTGACTTTAGTCTCATCAATAGCGTCTATCCTGAGCCAACTGGTGAGCTTAAATCCTTACTTATTGCCAATCTAATGAGTATTTATGACTTATGGGATAAGGCTTTAAAACAACTAGAGCAACCTTATGATTTGCAAACATGGCTATTTGAAGGGGCTATCAGCCGCTCACAAGTGACATGTACTATCAATGAGCCGATGGATTTTACGAATGTTTTTGAGCCAGTAGAGGAGCAACCTAACGAAGGTATCAAAAGCTCAAACCATTACAACGATGACACGGCTGAGGTATTAGACCGTTACGACTGGACGCTGCACAAATATATTCAGGCGTATGACTTAGCCGACCCTTGGGATGTTGAATATATCGAGAGTGTAGATAACCAGCAACTATTAAGAACACAAACCATCGGGCAAAAAGAGTATCAAATGATCGAGATTGATAAAGTATGGTTGTTGCTTGAGCAAAAGTAGAGGACTCATTGATAAACTCCAATACTAACTAACACCAAGATATTCTTAAATCTGGCAAACCCCCATAAAAAAAGGCTTGCCGCATCGCTGCGAACAAGCCTGATTCAATATATGGTGGGCCCAGTAGGACTTGAACCTACGACCAAAGGATTATGAGTCCTCTGCTCTAACCAACTGAGCTATGGGCCCTAACGTTAGACGCACAATGATACCTGATTTTTCTAGATTTTCAAGTAAAAGATAGGAACTAATACAGATATTTTTATGCAGTGCTGTTTTCTATCAAATATGACCGCCAGCCAATGTCAGGCTGCGACCGCCATCTACCGTAATTATCTCACCAGTCACGTAACTGGCCTGCGCGAGATAAAGCACACTATGTGCAATTTCAGTAGGCTTGCCTATCCGCTGCATAGGGATAGAATCGATGATGCTTTTTTGCTGCTGTTGATCTAGGGCTTGGTCGCTATCAGCCTCAGGTAAGATGTTTACCCCAGGAGCGACACCATTAACGCGTATATCAGGCGCCATATCAAGCGCCAGAGATTGCACCATCATCCTGTGTGCCGCCTTTGCCATATTGTAGACCGTATAATTAGCAAAAGGTTTATCATGTGCATGAATGTCAAGCAGACTAATAATACAGCCTTGCTGACTTTTTATATAAGGGTATAGCGCTTGGCTTAATAACAAAGGTGCTTTGGCATTGGTTAAAAATAACTCATCCCATTGTTCAATATTGATATGACCAAGCGGACTTGGATAAAAGCGTGAGGCATTGTGTACTAGGACATCGAGCTGCCCAAAAGCCCGCATGATATTGCGAGTAAATTGCTGTAGCGTCTCACTATTATTAACAACCGCCAAATCTGCAAGAACAACGGCCGCACTATCAGCACGACTGTTATTCAGCGCATCGGCTAGGGCATTGGCTTCTTGTTTACTATGGTGACAATGGATAATGACACGGTAGCCTTGCTCATGGGCAGCACGAACAATAGCCGCACCAATACGCTTGGCGCCACCGGTTACTAGCATGACTGGCGCTGAGGCATTAGTATCTTTTGGCTGGTTTAATCCAAACTCTTGGTTCATATTAAAGGTGCTTTTATAATCTAAAATGCATGTTTAAGAAGCTTTTTTAAGATAATTATTAAAGGTGCTTAGCTAAGATGATAAGTTATTACTAGGCATGTTGTGATTCTAAGTGTTCTATTCTCGCTTGTCGCAGCGCCGCACCAATCGCTGGACCTTTGAGATTTTGGTCAATATCATTCATGCCGATTGCATGAAAGCTGCCTAATGCCAACATCATTTGTCGATGCTGTATGGCGAGTTTTAATACATGGCTAGTGACCAAGAGCTGTGAGAGTTTTTCCGGCGTTTTATGGGCGCTACAAGCTTGGATAAGATCAATTTTCTCGGCGGCGCTAAGTTGGTCTATGATGCTAAGATTTTTTGCTTGCTGCACAAATAAAGTGGCAAATTGGGTCTGTGCTTTTGGTACCTTTACGCTGTTTCCTATATCATTAATACCTTTAACAGCAGTTGCTATGTTATTTGAACTCAAGTCTGTAGGTTTTAAAGCAAATAAATCTGTGTTCAGACTGGCCATTAATAACGCCCAACGCTGTGATAAGTTTAATTGCATTTGACCGGCGAAATACAGCGCGGTTTGTGCAATCTCTCTTATTTGACCGTATTGAGAATGGCTCCAAACTTGATGTAGTGGGGCAAAATACTCTGTTAGCGCCCCAATCTCAAAAAGCTGCTGCCAATATACCTGCGGCGACACTTGCATTATGGCACGGCTCGATTCTTGCCAAATACGTTCACTACTTAAATGCGCAAGCTCTCCTGAGCTGACCAATTGGCGCATTAGTAGCAAAGTTTCATCGGCGATACTAAAGCCCAGGTCATAGTATCGTCCATAAAAGCGCGCAGTTCGCAGCACCCGTAAAGGGTCTTCGCTAAAAGCGCTTGAGACATGACGTAGGGTTTTACTTTTAATGTCATCCAATCCGCCATAGTAGTCAACCACTTCACCATTGATGGGCGTGTCATCGGTAAGGCTCTTGACTTCAATCGCCATGGCATTGACGGTTAAATCACGACGTTGCAAGTCTTCATGCAATGTGACATCAGGGCTGGCATGTACACTAAAGCCTTGATAGCCTAGGCCTTGTTTGCGCTCCGTACGTGCTAGGGCATATTCTTCACGGCTAATAGGATGCAAAAATACCGGAAAGTCTGCGCCCACTTGTTGAAATCCTGCCGCTAGCATATCTGCGACAGTCGCGCCGACGACGACAAAGTCCTTATCTTTGATAGGACGACCTAACAGTTGGTCACGGACAGCACCGCCGACGAGGTACACTTGCATAATAGTCTCTTTTTTATCTAGTATTTACTAAATCATTTTGCAAAAAAAACCAGTCAACACTCGATTAGGAGCATTAACTGGTTTTAGTATAGCAGACGGTTTCTATAAATAACTAACAGAAGGCCGTCTTAGTAAGGCGTGCATACACTGTATAAACGACTACTGCTGCTGCTGTTCACTTTCTAGGTCTTGAGCTTCAGTAACTGCAAGCGCCGTCATATTAACCACACGGCGTGCCGTTGCTGATGGTGTTAGAATATGTACAGGCTTATTAGCTCCTAGCAAGATAGGACCGATAGAAGCACTGCTGGTCGCTGTTTTGAGTAGGTTGAAAGCAATGTTTGCTGAATCAAGCGTTGGCAAGATAAGCAAGTTTGCTGAGCCTTTTAGATTGCTTGATGGCAAGTCATTGGCACGGATATGCTCATCAAGTGCTGCATCACCTTGCATTTCACCATCAAATTCAAAGTCGACATTCATCTCTGTCAGCAGCTGATGCACCTTACGCATTTTTACCGCGCTGGCACGGTCTGATGTACCGAAGTTTGAATGCGAAACCAACGCCACACGTGGAGTGATACTAAAGCGACGTAACTGATCGGCAGCTAATACCGTCATCTCAGCCAATTGCTCAGCAGTTGGGTCTTCATGGATATAAGTGTCGGCGATAAAGATATTGCGATCTTGCATAAGCACAGCATTCATCGCATAAAAATCACTGACGCCTTCTTTTTTGCCAATGACTCTGCTGACGTATTTTAGATGGAGCTGATAGTAGCTGAATGTGCCACAAATCATACCATCGGCATCGCCATTTTCAACCAGTAGGGCGCCGATTAAAGAGGTCTTACGACGGACATCACGGCGAGCAAGTTCAATGCTGACGCCATTACGTTTGTTTTTCTCGTAATAGCCCTGCCAGTAGTCTTTATAGCGTGGATCATCATCTTGATTGATAATAGTGATGTTTTCACCATCTTTTAGGCGTAGTGCTAGCTTTTCAATGTTCTTTTCGATGACGGCAGGACGACCAACCAAGATTGGATAAGCCAACTGCTCATCGACCACTACTTGTACCGCTAACAAGACATTGCTGTCCTCGCCTTCACAGTACACGATACGTTTAGGATCGGCTTTCGCGCGGGCAAAGATAGGCTTCATGACAAACGCTGAGTTATAAACAAACTCAGACAAGCGTTGACGATACGCTTTCATGTCTGAGATAGGTAGTGTTGCAACACCAGAATCCATCGCCGCTTTAGCAACAGCAGAAGCGATTTCGATGATTAAGTTTGGCTCCAAAGGTCCTGGAATCAAATATTCGCGTCCAAAGCTTGGCGTGCTTTCAACGTTTTTCACATTGCTCATTGGCGTGGCTTCAACATGCGCCATGGCGGCAATTGCTTTTACGCAAGCAATTTTCATCTCTTCGTTAACGGTCGTTGCGCCAACATCTAATGCACCGCGGAAGATATAAGGGAAGCATAGCGCGTTGTTTACTTGGTTAGGATAATCTGAGCGACCCGTTGCCATGATGACGTCTGGACGTACCGCATGGGCCAATTCTGGCATAATCTCAGGCGTTGGGTTGGCAAGGGCAAAGACGATAGGGTCTTTTGCCATGCGGCGAACCATGTCTTCGGTCAATGTACCAGGCATAGATAGCCCTAAGAACATATCGACATCATCCATTACTTCTTCGATGGTAGATGCAGTGGTATCACGGGCATAACGCTGCTTAGTCTCATCAAGATTTTCACGACTGGTAGTAATAATACCGCGTGAGTCTGATACCAAAATGTTGTTTTTATCAACACCAAGCGCACAGATGATATCCAAGCAAGAGATAGCCGCGGCGCCAGCACCTGAACAGACTACTTTAATCTCTTCGATTTTTTTGCCAGTGATGAGCAAAGCGTTTAGCATCGCTGCGGCAACAATGATTGACGTACCATGTTGGTCATCGTGGAATACTGGAATGTTCATACGTTTACGCAATTCGCGCTCGATTTTGAAACATTCTGGTGCTTTGATGTCTTCTAGGTTAATACCACCAAAAGTAGGCTCTAAAGACGCAACCGCTTCGATGAACTTGTCTGGATCGTTTTGAGCAATTTCAATATCAAAAACGTCGATACCTGCGAATTTTTTGAATAGAACCCCTTTACCTTCCATCACAGGCTTGGATGCCAATGGACCAATATTCCCTAAACCAAGTACCGCAGTACCGTTGGTAATCACACCGACCAAGTTGCTACGAGCGGTATATTTAGCTGCTAAAGCTGGATCTCTTTGAATCTCAAGACAAGGTACGGCGACACCTGGTGAATAGGCGAGCGCCAAATCACGTTGGTTGGCCAGTTGCTTGATAGGCGTCACTGAGATTTTACCTGGGCGTGGAAACTCATGGTAATGTAAGGCAGCTTGTTCGAACTGCTCTTTTTCCGTAGTAGGGGTATCCGTATTCAAAGTGATATCGTCATTCATAATAATTGCCATGGTTGGGATAATTGGAATAAAGTAAATGGTGATAAAAACTAACGCCTATACCTCAAAAATCATAAAATATGACCATCAAGGTACATTTATACTAAAAGAGTCGCCATTGGCAACTAGACATCAGAGTAAAAACAGCAATCGTGCAAAAATAGCTATTCTAGCATTATTGGTATTTCACTGCCTAGTCAGCTAGGCTGAACAGTGTGAGCAATATAATAAAATGATATTCATTATTTCACTGGTTGATGATGACAAATAATAGGGCAAAATATCAACCCCAATTGCATCATGTTTCAAAATATTACAGAATAGAAGTTTACTAGCATTTTATTAAGAAGAGCAACTAATCGGCATTTGTGGCGCATGCGGAGCAGGGGGCAGGGTATCAAGGTCGGTGGCGATGTCTTGCACCCTATAAGGGGTCGCAAGCAATTCAAAGACTCGATTTAACTCATCAAACTGTCCTTGTTCCGCTGCCGTGATAACGCGCTGCGCCATACTATTGCGTAGCACATAAACTGGATTACTGCTGCGCATCTCATCAATAGACGTCTCGCTAGATAACGGCTCTAGCGCTGCCAAATATCGTGTTGACCAATTTTGCCAGACGTTTAGCGCCTCATTATTAAACTCAGCAGTCATTATTGCAAGCAGCTGCTGCTCATAAGGATGCTCGTTTGGCGCGACCAAACCCAATAGCGCGCGGAAACTATTAGTATAGTCGAGTAAATTATCTTCTAGTAATGTCAACCATTCAAAGGCAAGGGTTAAACTCTCTTTGGCATGCGGTAATCCAAGCTTACGGCACAGTCCTTGCTGATAATGCTGCATAAAGATCGCTTCATACGGCGCTAGGCAATCAGCCAAGGTATCGCGCGTGACACCTTCTAGGCGCATAAAGTGCGGTAGCCAAATATTTAAGTTCCAATGGCCGATAGCAGGTTGGTTTTGGTAAGCATAACGTCCGGTATGGTCGGAGTGATTGTTAATCCAAGCAGGATTAAAACGTTGCATAAAGCCAAACGGACCAAAGTCTAAGGTGCTGCCAGTAATAGATAAGTTGTCGGTATTCATCACTCCATGGGCAAAACCAATCAGCTGCCAATCAGCAATCATACGCGCGGTACGCTCAACCACGGCTTGTAAAAAAGCTAAGACTGGCGTTTCACTATCATGGCACTCTGGATAGTAAGTATCAATCATATAATCGGTAAATTCGCCAAGCAGGTCAGGCGCAAAGCTTGCAATCCACTCAACATGACCGAAGCGAATGTGACTGTCAGCGACGCGCATCAATGCCGCTCCAGCTTCCATACGCTCGCGGCGCACTTTGGTATCAGAAACCACAAAGCCTAAAGCATTGGACGAGGGGATGCCAAGTTGGGTCAGCGCATGGCCACATAAATATTCGCGAATGGTACTACGCAGCACTGCGCGACCATCACCCATCCGTGAGTAAGGGGTCAGACCAATACCCTTTAGGTGTAAATCTTGCAATTGGTCATTATTACCCAGTACTTGCGCCATGAGTAAACCGCGTCCATCACCCAATTGTCCCGCCCATTGCCCGAACTGATGACCGGCATAGGCCATCGACAGCGGCTGAAACTGCGCTGGCACGTATTGACCACCCAATATCTCAACCCAACGCGCCATCAAATCTTTATCATCAAGCCAGCCCAATTGCTCGGCAACTTGCATATTAAAATGACCGGCACGAGGATTGTCTAGCGGTGTCGGCTGTTGCTCATGATAAAGGCGAGTGTCTAATTTGACATAAGTATTCTGATAGCGCATAGCTGCCGTTCCAATATAGGGGAGTAGATTAGTAAGGTACTAGATATAGATTTGTAGCTGTATAAATATAGACGCAAATAGTGAGTGCTGATATTTATAAACTCACTATAACATAGCCTTAATAATACCGCGTTTCACTCTGTCCATCTCTTGTAATTAGTCCGCAAATCACTACCATAAAAAACCCCCTATCTTTACAGATAGAGGGCAGGAGAGACTGACAATAAAGCAATTAAATCAGTAATCTTTATAAATACTTAAGCGGCTTTTGGGCTTTGACCGATAGAGCGAAACGCATTCTTTAGATTGCTATTATGAGCCAGTATCTTTTGCTCAACTTTGGCATAGTCCTGTTTTAGCGTTTCTTCAACTTCATGCAAGCGATCAGCAAATTCAGTCTTTTTCAGCTCAATGGTTTTGGCTTTTAGCGCTTGCCATTCTTCGACCGTTTGCGTAAAGGCATCGTATTCAAACTTGATGCGATCTTGGAAGCTCTTCATCGCATGAGGAATATCAAGTCCGTTTGCGGTGGCATTATCAATCTGCTGTTGGGCTTTTTTGAACTGCATTTGCACTTCAGCATGCTTGATGGTGGTGTCGTCAACCGTACGCAATTCACTCGTTAAACCAAGTTTAGATAGGCCAACAATCAACCATTTAGTTGGGTCATATTGCCACCATTTTACGCCATTACGATAGTCGTATTGGAAGAAGTGATGGTAGTTATGATAACCCTCACCCCACGTAAAGATAGCAAGGAAGAAGTTATCACGCGCACTATTGGTATCGGTATAAGGACGCGTACCAAACATGTGACATAGCGAGTTGATAAAGAAGGTAAAGTGATGGGTCAATACCAAACGCAGTAGACCTGCCAATATTAACGTACCCCAAACATCACCGATTAACCAGCCAACCGCAGCGACCATCGCAACGTTGGTCGCCAATACCCATAAACCATAATATTTGTGCTGAATCTGCAGCACTTTATCTTTGGTTAAATCAGGAATATTTTTATAGTCAAAGCGACCGCTAGGATAATTGCGTAGCATCCAACCGATATGGCTAAAGAAAAACCCGCGCTGTGCTGAATAAGGGTCTTCTATACGATCATCAACATGACGGTGATGCGTACGGTGACCCGACACCCAGTCAAAGGCTGAGCCTTGAACCGCAAGTGTTGAGCCTAGCAATAGGAAGTTTTTTACCAAAGGATGAGCTTTATACGCACGGTGCGACAGTAGGCGGTGATAGCCTGCGGTAATACTAATACCTGTCCAAACCATAAAGGCACCGAATACCCCCCAAACGGGCGCACTAACCTGATGAGTCATCAAGTACCACGGCGTAATGACTGCAGCAGCAATAGGCGTGGCAATAAGGAAAATCGCTGGTACCAAGTTAATCGGCGATTTTTGAAATTCGAGCTCCAGAGGATCGATGCCTTCATCGTTGCTTGCTGCATTGACATTTTTATAGCCGCTGGTGGTCGCAAACTGCGTATCGGCAGCGTCGTCAGTTTTGCTTTTGCTAGTATCAAGCCACGTCTTTACGCGTAGTGCTTGAGTGCCAGCGTGCTGTATAAGCGTATCACCCGACTTCATGGCCAAACGTAAGCCCTTAAGTGGTAAGCCTATTACTTTTTTAGCAATCATGTAATATTCCTAACGGTATTAATTTTAAACCCCATATTACCTGAAAATAAGGATAAAGTGAACAGTTATACACTAGAAAAATATTGCTAAATAACAATAACTTGTATGATTTATGGGAAGTATTATTGTAAATAAGCCATGATTTATCAGCAATTGGGTAAAAGTGTAAGTAGCAAGGCAAATATGTAGGGCATTAAACCTTGATAGTCACTAATCTAAGGCTAGCCCTAAAATGGGCGGGTATTAGAAGAGGGGTTAGAACTATATGGATGGCAAAGGTTGTACGAGAATAAATAACCAGTTCATTATATGAATAAATAGCTTATGAGAGAAAGTATGTTGGATAGTCAGTAATGATGACATCGACTTGCCACGCGATCAGTTGTGCAATCGTGTTGCTGTCATTGACTGTCCACGCGCTCACAGGCAAGTTACAGCGATGACAGTGCTCAATGACTGCTTGATTAAGCAATGGATAGTGAATACCCAGTTGCACACAGCCAAGTTGCCGCGCAGTATTGGTTGCTGTTATTAAGGTTTCAGGCGTCCGAATCAATAAACCACGCGGTATATGTTGCAACAGCTTATTGCGTTGCAGTCCTGCATGCAGCTCGACATCAAAGCTGGTCAAAACAATAGGTAAGCTGGCAAGAGGACTGTCGATTAGTTCCGTCATCAAAGCCTTGATTAGCTTGCGGTAATCTGTGCGCTCATGAGTCTTAATCTCAAGCTCTATATAACCAAAGCCTTCTAGTGCAATTGCTATATGCGCTAACGGCGTAATTTTATGGCCAGATTGCTTATGGTCCAATTGCGAGTAGCGCTCAATTTCAGCAAGACTTAGCTGATCGATACGTGATTGCTGTCCGCACAGTCGTTGTAAATTGTCATCGTGAAAGACAATCAAATGACCATCCGCAGTCAGCTGCACATCGAATTCTACGCCAGCTAAGCCCGCCGTTTGTAGATTCTGCGCAAGCTTAAAACCTGCTACGGTATTTTCTAATGCTTCACCGCGCGCGCCGCGATGCCCTAATAAAAGCGTGTTTTTAAAATTTATCATTATCAATAACTATCAAATATTTTACCGACATCATATCGCCTCTGCGAAACTCGGTCTAATAAAATATTTACCTGATAGCAGATTCGTCAGATATATTAGATGCGCCGAAAACTTACGCCATTATTTCCCTATGTGTTTGTTGCGTTTTTGCAACCAAACCTCGATTTTGGCCCTAATGTTAGGCGTTATTTGTATATCAGCAGGCTACACTGCTGACCATTTAATTCAAACACCGTATAATAATGTGGTTTTCAAAACTTGCATGATGACTGTCAGTTGTTACGATTCTAACGTGACGTTTTCAGTGTGAGTCTTTGAATGTTAAACAATGTCCATCAGTGGCGGTACGAATCAGTAAATTGGAGCAAAGTAAACATGAGTGTAGCAAATAAGAGTTTGAGCAAATGGTATAAGGTTGCTGGTATTAGCATCGCATGCAGTTTAGCGCTTGCTGGCTGCGACCGTTCAGAAAAAGAAAATACGACGGAAGCGGCAGAGCTAACCGAAGAAACAGCTGTTAGTGAGAACGCTGCTGCTACTGCGGTCAGCTGTGATGACCCGATGGTACAAGATCGTCTCAAATCTGCTTTAAAAAATACGCTCAATCAACAAGGACAAACGCTGGCTGCAAGCTACGCCAACGATGCTGAGATTGGTTTAAACGGCGGGGCTGTCACTGAGAAAACTGATGGTATCGTCATCGACGTACAAAATGCGGCGATTTTACAAGCAGCCAATGCCAATGGTATGACAACGTGTCAAGCGAGCGTGAGTATGACCTTGCCAAGTGAAGATTTATATCAAGCGAGTCAACTCCAAGCGGCCAACAATCAGCCAAGCTTGCAGTCTCGTTTAGCCAATGACAATATCCGTATCAATAACAACATGCTTGTTGATGATGCCTTTACTTATGTCGTTGGTACGCAAGGTGGTCAAGTACGTACGCGTATCGCAGGCCAGCCGGCATTGATTACAGTCGTATCAGAAGTGGTGGCAGGCTCAGTCTTTCAATCTGTGCTAGAAGAGCAGCGTGCTCAGCGCGCTGCCCAGCAGGCTGAACGTCGCCGTCAAGCTCCTCAAAACAACAGCGATAGCCAACCGCGTCAGCCAAGACAGGTAACGCCAGCAACCCCTGTGCGCCCAACTCAACCTGCTACGCCGCCAGCTGTGAAGCAAAGTAATCAAGATAGCAGCAGTCAAACTAGTAGTAGCAATACTCAGAACAGTCAAAGCAGTAATCCACCCGCCACAACGCCTAGTACGTCAGCGCCTGCGACCCCAGCCGCACCTAAATCAGTACCTAAAGACGAAAGTATCGACATGGTGATTATTGAAGATAAAGAAGCGACGTATTAAGCGATAAAGTGTCAGTAGCAATTTTTCAACTAACGATGCTTACTACGCAAGCTTATTATCTTAAATAAAAAAACGCCCGCAACTATCATAAGTTACGGGCGTTTTGCTTGCTAGATTTAGTCTATAGCTGACAAGGTAGTGGTAAGGCTTACGCTATTTATTATCAGAAAATTTCTGTAGTACTTGACTGTCCCACAGCACTTCAGAAACTTGCTCGGGATCCGTGCAGAAACGGGCGGCAACAAACAGCCAATCAGATAAGCGATTGATAAAGCTGACTGCTGTTGGACGAATCGCTTGTGGGCGCTGTTGTTGCAATAATACTGCTTGACGCTCAGCGCGGCGGCAGACCGTACGTGCCACATGCAGTTGACTGACAAGCACTGAGCCTGTCGGTAAGATAAAATCTTTCAGCGCAGGCAAGGTGCTATTCATCGCGTCAATTTGCTGTTCTAACCAGTCGATATGGACGGCGTTCACGCCTTCATATTCTGGCATGGCAAGCTCGCCACCGATATTAAATAGCAAATGCTGAATAATCACTAACGCTTGCGCAAAATCGGTTTCTTTTATTGTATCAGTCGATGTTTGCGTCAATTGTGCGCGGATTAAACCTATGTGTGAGTTGAGTTCATCGACGTCACCCATCACGCTAAATAGATTGTCTGCTTTACTGACACGGCTGCCATCTGCCATGCCAGTGGTACCGTCATCTCCAGTACGTGTATATATCTTGCTTAAACGATTGCCCATGTTTGCATCCTTAGCGGTCAGTGTTTCTTATCAGTGCGAGTCTTAGTTGTGTGCTCATTGTAGTATTTTACGAGCATTTTCGCTAAGATAATGGGTTAAGTTTTATATTGCTGTGCTCTTCAGGGTAATAATCACGTTGAAATCTTTTATAGATAGACTTTTTTATGACCACAGAATGCAGTATTGATATGCTCGTTTATTTCTTATACTTTTAATCAAAAGGCTTTTCTACTATGACCACACCTCTTGCAGACGCTATGTCTCAGCTTGCTATTTACGACTCACTTACTGGGCGCAAGCAGTCATTCAAGCCGCTTGTTGCTGGCAAAGTTGGCATGTACGTGTGCGGGATGACGGTCTATGATTATTGTCATATTGGTCATGCGCGGATGATGGTTGCCTTTGATATGGCAGTACGCTGGCTTAAGCAATTGGGTTATGACGTTAATTATGTGCGAAATATCACCGATATTGATGACAAAATTATCACCCGCGCTGCCGAAAACGGCGAAGAGATTGGCGCACTAACCCAGCGTTTTATTGCAGCGATGCATGAAGATTTTTCTGAGCTTGGTTGCTTATCGCCTGATGCTGAGCCGCGCGCGACCGACCATATCGATGAGATGCAACAGATGATTGGCAATTTGGTCAGCAATGATTACGCTTATGCGGGCGATAATGGTGACGTCTATTATGCGGTCGATAGCTTCCCTGATTATGGCAAACTATCCAAACGCAATTTAGACGATATGCAAGCGGGCTCGCGCGTTGATGTCGAAAATGACAAGCGCAATCCGTTTGACTTTGTGTTGTGGAAAGCGGCAAAACCTGGTGAGCCACAATGGGCATCGCCATGGGGTCAAGGGCGTCCAGGCTGGCATATTGAGTGTTCGGCGATGTCGACCAAATGCCTTGGCAATACTTTTGATATTCATGGTGGTGGTCATGATTTACAGTTCCCGCATCATGAAAATGAGATAGCGCAATCTGAAGCAGCGACCGGCTGCGAGTACGCACGTAATTGGATGCACGTTGGCTTTATTAATGTCGACGGCGAAAAGATGTCCAAATCTTTGGGTAACTTTGCCACCATTCGTGACGTCATCAAGCATTTCCATCCTGAAACGCTGCGCTTTTTCTTATTATCAAGCCATTACCGCAGCCAAGTAAACTTCTCCGATAGCGCCTTAAATGAAGCACATAATAGCCTAAGCAGACTTTATCAAGCTTTAAAAGCGGCTGAGCAACAAAAAGGACAAGAACTTGTCATTAATGATGAGCTGATAACAGCTGCTTATAGTAGTGCGGCGGGACAAGATTTTATCAAAGCTATGAATGATGACTTTAATAGCTCAACGGCAATCAGTGTGTTATTTGGGCTGGCGCGTGATATCAATAAAGCGGTCAAAGCTGAAGACGTAGAGGACGCATGGCAGTTGGCGCAGCAGTTAAAAGCCTTGGCGCAGACATTAAATATACTACAGCTGCCAGTACAGCAGTTTCTACAAGCGGTCATCGGCGAGGCGCAAGTAGACGGTTTAACCGATGCAGCTATTGATGGATTAATCATCGAGCGTGCAGATGCCAAAACCAATAAAAACTTCGCCCGTGCTGACGAGATACGTGAGCAATTAAAGAATGCCGGTATTGAACTTGAAGACAGCCGCGCAGGTACGACTTGGCGCCGTGCTTAAAGCAATTTCCTTATATAACCAATTGTATTGATTAACAGTTTGCCCATAAATTAAGTCAGCTTAGCGCTGGCTTTTTTTTGTCCAGTGCATTAGCTTAAGCTTATATTCACCCTTAATAGTTAATAACTAATTTTACTAATCAGCCCAGAAGCTTATCGTATGAAATATTCTCTTCAATCTTTGATTGCCAAAAATATCCAATCTCAAAATACGAGCGATATTGGTGATGCTGATGTTGTGGATTTAGAGGCTTGTGAAAAAGTCGAGAGTCTAAATACTATTACGGCTAAGCGTCGATCAGCTGTGAAGCATTTAAGTGTCTGTCATTTTATTCTTATTATGTGTGTTATTACCCTAAGCATTGTTTGTCTGCCCGCTGATGCTGCCAGCACTGATAATACCGCGCTTGAGAATTCAGCGAGCAGTTCAGCTACAAGCAATAAAAACGAGGCAACTGCGCCAGTCACTGCCGCGCCAGAGAATATCGTTGATTATGCAGTGCAAAGGATTGATAAGCTAAAAAGAGAAGGGGTTAGCGTTTCTGCTATTGCCGAAGAAATGATTAGTCCGCTTGAGAAAAAAACCGTGCAGCAAGCGGGGGTGTTACAAGGTGATTCTGGTCTGACGGGTGACTATAACGAAGGTTATTATGCATTAAATACTCTCAATGCAGGCTTACCGCCCTTATCTGAGCCACCAAATTTATCGACACCACTGGCCACATTAGAGTTTTTTCAATCAGCAGTCATGAAGCAGCAGTATGACTTAGCGGCTTATGCGCTCAACATGAACTTGATTGATGAGAAACGACAAAGCAGTCAAGCACTGGACCTTGCTAAGCAACTTGATTTTTTATTGGTAGAGAAGAAGTTATATGTATTTGATAAGCTGCCAGATCGTCCAGATGGGTTGATAGAGCCGCCGCTTGGTAGCACGAATAGCATCCAAGGCATTCCTAGGCGCTCGATTCAATTAGGCTATATCGACTATCGCGAACGCCGTGTACCGATACATCTCGAACGCGTTCGCCTCGAAGATAGCGCACCTTTTTGGGTGTTTTCTGCGCAGACGGTAGCCAATATCGATAAGCTATACGAGCAATATCAGCCCGCAAAGTTTGAGCGTTATTTGCCTGATTGGACCAAATTAAAGATTTTTGGTATTGCCATTTGGGAGTTTATAGCGTTATTCATGTTTTTCTCTTTTACCATGGGCGCCGGTTGGCTATTAAGTAAAGCGGCCGGTAAACTCCTAAATTGGTATGTTTTGGATAAAGAAGGCAACCGACTCGCTACCGTTCATCACAACGGGGTAGAAGATTTAGTTAATAAGCTGACCGTGCCGTTGACTTTTACCATCAGTTTTTCGTCTGTCTATACATTGGTATCAGGTGGCTTTCCTTATTTGGATGCAGTGGCCTCATCGACACGTCCTATTATTTGGCTAGGTCTAGTATTTAGTGCCATGTGGCTTGGGATTCGAGCGATTAACTTTTTTGCCAATCGCTATAAAGATTTGCAAATCGAAAACTTAAGCGAAGAGCAGTTCGATAAAGGTCGCCGCCGTCGTACCTATATGTCTATCTTTCGCCGCGTCTTTATCTTTGTCATGATTTTGGGCGGTATTTGGATAGGGCTGAGTGAGTTTACCAATATCGATGGTTTGGGTAAGACGCTACTCACTTCAGCGGGAATTGCGGGCGCGGTGATAGGTATTGCCGCCCAGCCCATTTTGGGTAATATCATCGCAGGGATGCAGGTCGCCATTACCCAGCCTGTGCGTATCGGTGACACGGTGATGATGGAAGGTGAGTGGTGTACGATTGAGGATTTAGGTTACACCTATGCGGTACTCAAAACGTGGGATGAACGCCGCTTGATTGTGCCCATGCGGCATTTTATAACTGAGATTGTTGAAAACTGGTCGCATACCGAATCGCATCAAACGTCAGTGATTTATTTACATGTCGATTATGGCGCTGATATTGACGCCATTCGACAGAAATACATCGAGTTGGTAAAAGACAATGCGCTATGGGACGGTGAAACTGAGCCTGAAATGTTTACCGTCTCAGTATCAGAAAGCAACATTAAGCTGCGCTGTAGCCAAGCTGCTAATAGCCCTATTGATGCATGGACGCTTGAATGTGAAGTACGTGAGCAGATGCTGAGCTATTTATATAGCGAACAAAAAGAGTATTTGCCGGCTGAGCGTTTAATTGTTAGGGCGGGTGATGATTGAGTTATTTCTAATAAAGGCTTAACGTTAACATTCTGGTCAATAACAATACTATTTGATTATATGTTGAGCTTCTTAAAGAGTGGTCTTATAAATAAGCATTGATGATTAGTTACTATTACGGTTGTAGCAAAATAAGCTGACAAATATGTTATGCGAAGGCTTGCCTTATTTGTTATAATATGGCGTTATTTTTAAGGGATAATTCAGTTATTAAGCATCGTTAATCAGACTTTAGGATGTTTAGAGGCGCTGTATTGGCAAATCTACTTACCCAATCGTTTTATTACCGCTGATAAATAGATAACGTGCCGAGCGAATGTTGGTATTTAGTGTTTGTTCCTCATGGTTTTATCACAATCTGATGGCTTTATCTTCATTTGCATTTTAGCCTGCTGGTTTTGATGAAATTTTCGTTTATCGACTTGATACTGCATTGCCCACCCATCAAAATAACCACCACTAGGGGTCTGTATGTTGCGAATTGTCGATGAAGCCTTAACCTTTGATGACGTTTTATTATTGCCAGCTTATTCTGAAATCCTGCCAAAAGCTGCTGATTTAACGACCCGCCTAACAAAAAATATCACGCTAAACTTACCAATGATTTCTGCTGCAATGGATACCGTCACTGAGTCTGATATGGCCATTACCATGGCACAGCTTGGTGGCTTGGGTATCTTGCATAAGAGCATGGATATCGATAAGCAAGCCATGCAAGTACGCCGTGTCAAAAAATTCGAAGCAGGTACGGTGGTTGACCCTATCACAGTTCATCCAGAGATGACGATTGGTGAGCTACTAAGATTGACCCAAGATAATAATATTTCAGGTGTGCCTGTAGTTGAAAAAGGTACTGATAAGGTAATCGGTATCGTGACCCACCGCGACTGGCGTTTTGAGACCAATTTATCATTGCCAGTTAGTCATATCATGACGCCAAAAGATCAACTGGTCACTGTCAAAGAAGGTGAGAGCAACGAAAATATCAAAAAACTCCTTCATGAGCACCGTATCGAAAAAGTCATTGTGATTAATGATGATTTTCGTCTGCGCGGTCTGATTACGGTCAATGATTTTACCAAAGCAGAAAACAACCCCAATGCTTGTAAAGATGAGCATGGTCGTCTGCGTGTTGGCGCAGCTGTTGGTACAGGCGCTGATACCCAAGCACGTGTTGAAGCATTGATTTCAGCTGACGTCGATATCATCGTTGTTGATACCGCTCATGGTCATTCAAAAGGCGTGATTGATAAAGTTTCTTGGATTAAAAAGAACTTTCCAAACGTTCAAGTTATCGGCGGCAATATTGCCACTGGTGATGCCGCTAAAGCGTTACGCGATGCTGGTGCGGATGCGGTAAAAGTAGGTATCGGTCCAGGGTCTATCTGTACTACGCGTATCATCGCTGGTGTTGGTATGCCACAAATTTCTGCGATTGATAGCGTAGCAAACGCGTTACAAGACAGTATTCCACTGATTGCTGATGGTGGTATTCGCTATTCAGGCGATATGGCAAAAGCCATTGCTGCTGGTGCGTCGTGCATCATGGTTGGTTCATTGATGGCAGGTACTGAAGAAGCACCAGGTGAAGTTGAGCTGTTCCAAGGTCGCTATTATAAAGCCTATCGCGGTATGGGTAGCTTGGGTGCGATGTCAGGTCAAAATGGCTCATCAGATCGCTATTTCCAAGACGCCAAAGATGGTGTGGAGAAATTGGTACCAGAAGGTATCGAAGGTCGTGTCCCTTATAAAGGTCCAGTTTCTGGTATTGTCAATCAGATGATGGGTGGTTTGCGTTCATCAATGGGTTATACCGGTTGTGCTACCATTGAAGAGATGCGTACTAAGCCACAGTTTGTCAAAGTCACTTCAGCGGGTATGAAAGAATCACACGTCCATGATGTGCAGATTACCAAAGAAGCGCCTAACTACCGTGTCAACTAATAGCATTTTTAACGCTGCCTAAGTGCAAATCTACGACTTAGCGGCGTTGTCGTGACGTCGAGATACAAACAGCCAACAATGCCTTGTTATTGTTGGCTGTTTTTTTTGTAAAATACAAGATTGGATTAAGCGTATCTGCGGCTTAGCCTGTACGCACATCTGGTTTTTACTTTTTAATATTGAGGAATAATAATAATGAGCTACTTTGGCACTGATGGTATCCGCGGAAAATTTGGTGAGTTACCTATTACCCCTGATTTTATTTTGAAGTTAGGCTATGTCACGGGATTGGTGCTGATAGAAAATAATAACAACCCTGAGCGTAAACCCAGTGTGGTGATTGGTAAAGATACGCGTCTATCAGGTTATGTGATTGAAGGGGCGCTGCAAGCGGGTTTTAATGCCGCAGGTGTCGACGTACATATGCTAGGGCCGCTACCAACGCCTGCTATTGCGCATCTGACGCGCAGCTTTAATGCTGATGCTGGTGTGGTGATTTCAGCCTCGCACAATCCTTATTTTGATAATGGCATCAAATTTTTCTCAGGTGATGGCAAAAAACTCACCGATGAGCTGCAAAATGCCATTAACGATAAATTGACTGCCATTATGGCTTCCTCTGATAATAATGACGTACTCATGCCTATTCTTGATCCGGCACAATTGGGTAAAAACAATCGTATCAATGATGCCAAAGGGCGCTATATTGAATTTTGCAAAGGTAGCTTCCCTTATCAATACGATTTAGACCATTTAACCGTCGTCGTCGACTGTGCCAATGGCGCAGGCTATAGCGTCGCCCCGCGCGTCATGCGTGAGCTTGGGGCCAATGTGATTGCGATTAATAACGAACCTGATGGTATTAATATCAATGCAAAGTGTGGCTCAACGCATCCTGAAAGTTTGCAAAAAGCCGTACTTGAGCATGAAGCGGATGTCGGTATTGCCCTAGATGGTGATGGTGACCGTATTGTGATGGTCGATGAAGCAGGCGAGTTAGTCGATGGTGATGGTATTTTGTATGTGCTAGCTACCCAAGGTCAAACCAAAGCCAAAGGCGTCGTTGGAACGTTGATGAGTAATATGGGCTTAGAGTTGGCGTTAAAAGACGCTGATATTGAGTTTACCCGTGCAAAAGTGGGCGACCGTTATGTGATGCAAGACCTTGAAGCCAATGGTTGGATATTGGGCGGCGAGCCATCTGGTCATATCTTATGCTTGGATAAAAGCCGTACCGGCGATGCCATTATTGCAGGTTTACAAATACTCGCAGTCATGCAAGCACGCGGTAAAGCGCTTAGTGATTTGACCGAAGGTTTTGAAGTATTACCGCAGAAGCTAGTCAATGTGCGCTTATCTCAAATGCAAGATCCGTTTGAGCACGAAGAGTTGGTCGCCGCTTTTGATAAAGCCCGCGCCACCTTAGAAGGTCGAGGTCGCTTGCTTATCCGTCAATCAGGCACAGAGCCGATGATTCGAGTCATGGTTGAATCAGATGATGAGATAGAGTGTGATGTGATGGCAAATGATTTGGCTGATAAAATAAAAACGGTCTTGGGCTAGGAAATCTTGGGATAAAAAATCTCAGATGTATAGTATTTACGGGTATAGTTTATATTTAAAAGTATAGCGAGAAACAAGCATGAGTATGGATTTTACCGATCAGCGCCTATCCTATGAGAAAGGTCAACTTGACCAACAGTCAGTACCCGCATCACCATTTGAGCTATTAAACGCTTGGATGAATGAGGCCATAGGAGCGCAAGTATCAGAACCGTATGCGATGAGTTTAGCAACTTGTGGGGCGGATAGTAAGCCTAGCGTGCGTATCGTTTTGCTGCGCGAAATTACCGATACAGGTATCGTGTTTTATACCAATTACGAAAGCGCTAAAGGGCAAGATATCGCTGAAAACCCCAATGCTGAAGCGCTGTTTTTTTGGCATCAGCTTGAGCGTCAGATTCGTATCAGTGGCAGTATTGATAAAATCGATGCTAATAAATCAGCCGCTTACTTTCAAAAACGCCCGCACGACAGTCAAGTAGGTGCATGGGTTAGCCAACCGCAAAGTGGTGAAGTGGCAAATCGCACTGTGATGGAGCAAACGTTTGCACAGCTACAGGCCGATTATCCAACAGATAGTCCAGTACCGACCCCTGAGTTTTGGGGTGGCTATGAGATTACGGTTAATGAGATTGAGTTTTGGCAAGGTCGTGCCAACCGTATGCATGACCGTATTATTTATAGCTTAGATAAAAGTGGCTCAGACGGCATGGCAAACTGGACAACCAAACGCTTATTACCATAATGCTTATGCCTTTATAGCCAATGGTTATAGCGCACTGTTTACCGATAAAATAAAGCCCCTCTAAACCTAATAGTATAGGTATTTAGAGGGGCTTTTTTATGCGCTCATAAGTATCACTTATCTTATAATCCTAACAATTGTTCTATTTTTATAGATATGATGCTTGACTGTCTTATGCTCTCGGTTCAAACTATGGTGCTGATTTATGGTCTTTTATAGATGCATAATGACAGAATGATAAAAGACACAGGGCTGTGTTTAATCGTCGTTATAAGGAAAGTAAAATGGATTTTGCCCACATTACTCCGCCAAAAACCCCGAGCGCGTGGCTTGACATGGATGCGCTTGATCATAATATAAAACTGGTCAATAAAAAAACCCAAGCTATTAAACTGCGTTTGGCCACTAAGTCTATTCGTTCTCTCGATGTCCTGCGCTATATCAAAGATAATTCTCCCAACTTTATCGGTCTGATGTCTTACGCCGCTGATGAGTCGTTGTATTTGTTAGAAAATGGCTTTGATAATATTCTTTGCGCTTATCCAACTTTGGATATGGTAAGCATTGCTGCGACTTTTAACTATACCAAGCAAGGCGCGACCATGATTTGGATGGTTGATCGTTCTGAGCATGTTGATTTACTTAATAAAGTCGGTAAAACTCATGACGTCATCATTGATGTTTGCCTTGATATCAATATGTCGATGCCGCTGCCAAAGCTGTATTTTGGTACCAAGCGCTCAGCCTTGATGAGTATCAAAGACGTTAAAAAACTCCTAAAGCATATCAAAAAATGCAGCCATATTAATGTTAGTGCGGCGATGGGTTATGAGGCACAAATTGCTGGTTTACCCGAGCATTTACCGGGTAAAGCCTTGTTGTCGCAAGCCATTCGATTGTTAAAAACCCGCTCACAAAAACAAGTTAGTAAACGTCGCCGCTCAATCGTTGAATATCTTAACAAACAAGGCTATACCCTTAAGCTCGTCAACGGTGGCGGTAGCGGTAGTATGGATTTCACCTCAAGCCAGCCTGAAGTGAGCGAGATAACCGTGGGTTCTGCGTATTATAAACCCGCTTATTTCGATTATATGGATAGCATGCATGAGTTTCAGCCTGCCGCTGGATTTGTGCTGCCTGTGACGCGTCAACCTGAAAAAGGCGTCGTCACTTGTCATAGCGGCGGCTTTATTGCTTCAGGTGCGACAGGTTCGGATAAAGCGCCAGTAATTCATTATCCCAATTATTTGTCATTATTAAATGATGAAGGCTTCGGTGAAGTACAAACGCCGATGGCTATTTCTAAAACGAAAAAGAATGGTAATACATCGCGTATTAGTAGTATCGGCGATGGAGTTTGGTGCCGTCATGCAAAGGCAGGCGAGCTGTGTGAACACTTTAATGAGCTCATTTGCTATCGACAGTCTGAGCAATCTGCAGCAGATGGTTCTACGAGCCATGATTTTGAAAGCGAAGGAACGCTTACAACAATAAATAAAAAAACAAAAAATCAAACAATGACAACCTACCGAGGAGAGGGCAAATGTTTTCATTAAGGCTGTGGCAAGGAAGCAATGAATGGCAAAATTGGGTCGGTTATGAACGTGCTACACCTGAGCAAAAACTTACTCCTTCATCGGTTGCAGAACTGCAAGATATTGTGAAAAACGCACGGGAAAATAAAAAGCGCGTTAGAGTTACGGGTGCGGCGCATTCGTTTAGTGGTTGCGCGAAACCTGAAGAAATTGCCGTCAGTCTGCATAATATGCGCGGTCTTATCTCGGTCGATACAGACGCTAAGCTTGCTACTTTACACGCCGGTACCTATTTATATGAAATCGGAGCAGCACTTAAAGAGTATGGTTTAGCACTAGAAAATATGGGAGACGTGCAAGCGCAGACCATCGCTGGTGCTGCCAGTACGGCGACCCATGGCACGGGAATAACATTGGGCTCCATCGCCAATCAAGTAGTGACATGGGAATGGGTCGATGGCAAAGGAGAAGTACATATCCATCATCGCGGCGATCCAAAAACCGACGAATTGGGCAATGCTTTGCATGCCAGTCTTGGTATGCTGGGTATTTTTACCAAATTGACCCTAAAGGTTGTTGACTTATACGGGCTTAAAGAAGCCAATGAGGTGTTAGGTTTTGAAGAAGGGTTGGCGAGGTTTCATGAGACGGCGCACAGCCATCGTCATTTAGAATGGTTCTTATTTCCTGGTACCAATAAAATTCAGCAAAAGACGCTTTCAGTGATAGCACCTAAAGCTATGACGGGTACACAAAAGCTCAAAGATCATTTCGACAGTGCTATCACCCTCAATGGCGCTTTTTATGTGTTGTGCGAGCTGGCAAGAATGAAGCCATCGCTAACCCAAAAGGTAAGTGAAATCTCCGCAAACTCTATTCCTAATACTAAGCGTGAAGGTTATAGCTATGAGGTGTTTCCGACACCGCGCGGCGTTAAGTTTAATGAGTCTGAGTATTTTATTAAATTATCTGACTTTGACGAGTGTATCTCGGAGGTCAATCATATTTTATTAAAAGACAATAAAGGCTCGCACTTTCCCATCGAAGTGCGCACACATAAAGGCGAAACTGGTATGCTCAGTCCCACTCAAGGAGAGGATTGCGCGGTATTGTCATTCCATGTCTATAAAGGCATGGACTGTGAGCCATTGTTCAAATGGCTATATGAATATATGAAAAAATGGCAGGGTCGACCGCATTGGGGAAAGGTGAATAAATTGAACCATATGGAGCTACAAAATCTGTATCCAAAGCTCAATCGCTTTTTAGAGATTCGCCGAGAGTTTGACCCTGATAATGTCTTTATGAATAGCTGGCTTGAGCAAAAATTTTGTATTTAAAGTTTTAATAAATGAATCAAGTATCAATCATGCATAAAAAGACAGCTCTTAAAGAGCTGTTTTTTTTATTAAACAATAAAACTATTTGGCTTAGCGCTTAATCGAGTCATCATAATTGGCTTCCAAACGCATTGCACGCTGATAGCTATCTATACTTGCCAGTTGTAGCGCATATTGCTTGATATGCATATAGTCTTTTAACGCCCCACGATGAGCAAGCATGATTAAGTCAAACGCTAGCATAAAGTCAGCACCGCTTAATTTATTGCCGATGATAAATGCTTTGTCTTTGACTTCATCATTTAAGTAGCTCAGTACTTTGTGCTTTTCTGCGCTGATATAACCCGCCAAGAATTCATTATCACCAACGCCTGCTTTAGTGGTAAACAGTTCGAGCAGTAGCGGCAACATAAGCGAGCTTTCAGCAAAGTGAATCCACTGCAAATAATGACCATACTCTGCGCTATCGGTAGCAGGGCGCAGACGCTCGGGGGCAAAACGCTCAATCAACATCTCGATAATCGCCCCTGATTCGGCATAAAGCTCGCCACCCATCTCAATAACCGGAGACTTACCGAGTGGATGGATTGCTTTTAGACTGTCTGGTGCTAGATGCGTTTTGGTATCACGTTGATGACTAATTAGCTCGTAAGGTTGCCCCAATTCTTCTAATAGCCATAGCGTACGCAGTGAGCGCGATTGATTAAGATGATGTAAGCGAATCATGATATTAGCCTTTTTACGATATTTTTATATTATGCTTGCAGCTTGGCAAGTAAACGTTTAGCGGCTTCTTCTGATGACGCTGGGTTTTGACCGGTAATCAATAGACCATCTTCAACGACATACGACTCCCAATCCGCACCTTTTTCATAATGACCGCCATTGGCTTTTAACGCATCTTCCAATAAGAAAGGCACAACGTCAGTCAGGCCAACACCTTCTTCTTCAGTATTGGTAAAGCCAGTGACTTTCTTACCTTTGACCAAATACTCGCCATCGATTTTGACGTTTTTAAGCGCGGCAGGAGAGTGACAAACAAAGGCAACCGGCTTGTCTTGTTTAACAAAGGTTTCGATTAACTCGATAGAGTTTTTATCGACTGCCAAATCCCATAATGGACCATGACCACCCGGATAAAAGACGGAGTCAAAGTCTTCGGCTTTTACTTCAGCAAGCTTCTTGGTATTGGCAAGACGCTCTTGAGCTTCAGAGTCTTCTTTAAAGCGTTTGGTGTCTTTTGTTTGCGCATCTGGCGTATCGCTACTAGGGTCAAGAGGTGGTTGACCGCCAGCAGGAGAGGCTAGAGTAATATTGACACCAGCATCCAAGAAAGCATAGTAAGGGGCGGCAAATTCTTCTAGCCAAAATCCCGTTTTTTTGCCTGTATCACCCAATTTATCGTGTGAGGTTAGTACCATTAAAATATTCATAATTGTCCCTATTTATTATTTATATTGATTGCTAAGTTTTAATACTGATTTAATACGAGGTTCATGGCTGTAGCAGCCAGCAATGCTAAAGCTATGCAAAAACCATGTAAAAGGGTCTTTGCTAAAAACTGGCTGCTAACAGTATTAATGTTTTAATCATCATTTTCAGTAATTGTCTTAACGCATTATGTTGTTAAGTGGTTATCTGAAAGTTATTTGAAACTGGCTACTTTATAACTTTATATAACTCGCTTGATATGAACTACTGAACGTCAGCAACTTTAACCACGGTTTTACCGAAGTTTTTACCTTCTAGCATGTCAAAGAAAGCTTGTGGTGCTTGTGCTAAGCCATCGACGATATGCTCTTTGGTTTTGACTTTACCTGACTCAACCCATTCACCCATGATTTTTAAGAATTCTGGGAAATGGTCGCCATACTCTTCAAAGATGATAAAGCCTTTGATAGTCAGGCGCTGACTGAGGATATGACCCATCAACATACCTAGGCGGTCTTTGCCATCAGGAAGATCAGTTGCGTTATATTGTGACACCAAGCCGCATACTGGAATACGCGCATGAGCATTTAATAATGGCAATACGCCATCTAATACTTTGCCACCGACGTTTTCATAATAGATATCGATACCATCTGGGCAAGCGTTTTTAAGCTGTTCGGCAAAGTCGTCGGCTTTATGGTCGATACAAATATCAAAACCCAGTTCTTCGACTGCATAAGCACATTTTTCTGCACCGCCTGCGACACCGACCGTACGTAAGCCTAAATGATTACCGACTTGTCCAACCGTTGCGCCCACAGGACCAGTCGCCGCAGCTACTACTAAGGTTTCGCCTTTTTTTGGTTTGCCAATATCGGTCAAACCCATATAACCGGTAAAGCCTGGCATACCAAGGACACCAAGACCATAAGAAGGGTTTGACATGTTCTTATCAAGCTTTAGCACGCCTTCGCCATCACTGACGCTATAATCCTGCCAGCCTGAATTTGATACGACCAAATCACCGACGGCAAATTTATCGATATTAGACTCGACGACTTGGGCAACCGTTCCGCCTAGCATGACATCGCCAATTTCTAATGGGTCAGCATAGCTTTTTGAAGCACTCATACGTCCGCGCATATAGGGGTCAAGTGACATATATACGGTACGCAGTAGCATTTGATTGTCATTAGGAGTTGGGATGTCGCTGGTGGTTAGCTCGAAATTATCGCTGGTTGGCACGCCATTAGGACGGCTGGCAAGTTTGATTTGACGGTTTTGTTTTTGGTTTTGTTGTGCATTAAAATTATTATCAAAGCTCATGTTAAAGCTCCTTATTGTAGTTATTAGTTGTAGTTATTCATTTTTGTTTTAAAGTTTTAAAGTCAGTAGCCATGCCAAAGTGAATGGCTACCGATTGTTGTGACAATAAAAAGTTATAAGGTTTGTGACGATTAAGCTTTGCTAGTAACGGCGCGTTCTAAAATTCGGCGTGATACAGCTAAGTCATTTTTACCGTGTTCACCCAGTTTCACCATTTTGTGTGCTTCAAGTTGCTTGATGATAGGGTCAATGGCTGACTCGGTTAATTCTGCATCTTCTAAGCTAACTGGCAATCCAAGCTCGCGGAAGAAGTTCTCAGTATGAACAATAGCAGTTTCGATGATGGTGTCATCGTCTAAATCTGTATCTGCAATGTTCCAAACGTTACGCGCATACTGAAGCAGTTTATCTTTTTTACTGTCTTTAAGCTCACGCAATACTGACGGCAATACAATGGTTAGCGTACGGGCATGATCAATCGCATGCAGTGAGGTCAGTTCATGACCAATCATATGCGTCGTCCAATCTTGCGGTACACCAGTACCAATCAGACCATTCAATGCCATGGTTGCTGTCCACATAATATTTTTACGCGTTTCTAAATTCTCTGGATCGGCTTTGACTGCTGCGCCTTCTTCAATCAGAATTTTTAATAAGCTCTCAGAAAATGCATCTTGAACTTTCGCATTGACTGGATAAGTCAGGTACTGTTCCATCACGTGGACAAATGCATCTGCAACACCGTTCATTACTTGACGCTCAGGCAATGTTAGCGTCTTAGTCGGATCTAAAATTGAGAACTTAGGGAAGACCAACGGACTACGGAAAGGTAGTTTTGCTTGACGTTCACTATGATTAACAACACCGCCATTATTCATCTCAGAACCAGTCGCTGGAATAGTCAATACCGCACCCAAATCGATGGCAGTGTCTATGTTTGCACAACCACTGAGCAGTGCATCCCATGCTTTCTCACGTGAGACAGTATTGTTTTTGCTGTCATCTTCAGTAAATGAAGAGACGAGCGCGACGAATTTACTGCCATCAATGACTGAACCACCACCAACGGCTAATAAGAAATCAATATTATGCTCGTTCACCATATCAGCGGCTTTTAGCAAGGTGGTGAATTCTGGATTGGCTTCAATACCACCAAACTCAAATACTTCACGATTACCATTCGCTGATAGCGCATTCTTTACTTCATCTAACGTACCGGTACGCTGTGCTGAACCGCCACCATAAGTGATTAATACACGTGCCTCTGTTGGCACTAGCTCTGATAACTGTTTGATTTGACCTTCGCCAAAGACGATACGGACGGGATTGTAATATTGAAAGTTATTCATAATATTCCTAGTTTTTAATGATAAGTTGTGATGTAAGTGCTAATGAGTGACGTCTTTTATATCGATATGCGTCATAGCGATTATTTCCATCTGTGCGCATTGTACATGAATTAGACCGGTCGTCTAGTAATTTTGTTATCAATTTTACAAAACTATCGCATAACTGAAAATAATGATTATTTGATTTAAGATTTAAATAAGGAGTTAGCGACCAAGCTGTGAGGTGGTCATCAGCCATACTTCTGCCAATGGCGTATCTGTTTGACTGATTTTTGCAACTAAGCTAGCACCCAACCAAGAAAAATACCAACGCTTTGCCATACTTTCGGCAGCCATATTATCAGGATGAGGCACAGAACCGTCTGCCCAGCCGGCTTTGACTTGGGTTGCTAACCAAGTAATCGTTTGCTGATAGCCGGCGTGTAAGACTTTGCGCATCGGCTCCGACATATCTGAAACCTCGGCACTAAGCTTCACTACCAAGCATTTTTCGTGATCGCAGCCGTTTTGTTGGGTGTCGTACCAATTTTGGAAATAGTTATATATCTTCTGTTGCGCGCTAATGTTTTCGGCAGCAATTGCATCGAGGCGATTTTTATAGTTGGCAAAATAATGCTCGATAATGGCTTCACCAAAGGCCTCTTTTGACGCAAAGTAATGATAAAATGAGCCTTTGGGTACACCAGCGGTATCAAGGATTTGTTTGATGCCGACAGCGGTAAAACCTTTTTGTGCAATGAGTTGATAGCCTATCGCTAACAGGTGCGCTCTAGTATCTGGTGGAGCAGTGGTTGTAATAGTGGACATGAAGAGGATGTTCTCCTTAGATCTTTATTTGGTTATATCGTTAAATATAAGTTAGTTAGAGTATTATTTTAAGCGTTACGTTTTTTCAACAATACTTAGTGATAATTGATTCTTGTTTTTATGCTTACTATGTTAGCATTAGACCAGTCGTCTAGCAAGTTGCATTTGTTATCGATGGTTAGTAGCAAATGATTGTTTCACATTACCGTTTCATAAAACCCTCATTTCCCAACACAACCATTGCACATAACTGTTTTGCTGTTTACCTATTCCAAATGTAGCAGCTCGCTGCTTTAATTAATTAAGCGTTTTAATAAACCAAACGTTTTAAATAACAAACATAAAATAAATAAGGATTATTATGTCAACCGATACTAAGAATACGCAGAAAAGTGCTTATAGCGATTTCCATCTGCAATATATCGCCGGTACTTGGCAACAAGGTAAAGATGATAGCGTCAATACTGATGTCGATCCATATAATGGCGACACGCTGGTCGAGATTAAACAGGCTACCAGCAAGCAGCTTGATGAAGCCTATCAAGCAGCAAATGCGGCGCAAAAAGAATGGGCGCAAAAGACGCCAGCTGAGCGTGCCAGCTTAATGTATAACGTTGTTAATGTCTTAGATCAGCGTCAAGACGAAATTGTCGATTGGCTCATCAAAGAGTCGGGAAGTACGCGTATCAAAGCAATGGTAGAGTTCGGTAGTGCGCGTGCGATTACGCTTGAAGCTGCCAGTTTCCCTAACCGTGTCCATGGTGAGATTCGCGCATCAAACACGCCAGGTAAAGAAAACTTCGTTTACCGTGAGCCAATCGGTGTGGTAGCCGTTATTAGCCCATGGAACTTTCCGCTACATCTTACTCAGCGTTCTATCGCGCCTGCATTAGCACTTGGTAACGCGGTCGTACTTAAGCCTGCAAGTGACACGCCTATTACGGGTGGGTTACTGTTAGCAAAAGTATTCGAAGAAGCCGGTCTGCCAAAAGGGCTGCTCAACGTCGTCGTTGGTGCGGGTAGTGAGATTGGTGATGCCATCGTCACTCATGATATTCCAAGCTTTGTATCATTTACTGGTTCAACCTCAGTCGGCAAACACATTGGCGAGCTGGCCAATGGCGGCGACTATATCAAACAAGTTGCGCTTGAGCTCGGCGGTAACAGTCCATTTGTGGTATTAAAAGACGCGGATATTGAGCAGGCAGTTAAAGCAGCAGCCTTTGGTAAGTTCTTGCATCAAGGTCAAATTTGCCTCGCTATTAACCGTATCATCGTCGAAGACGAGATTTATGATGACTTTGTTGAGCGCTTCTTAGCTCATGTTAAAACCTTAAACGTCGGTGATCCAGACAAGCAAGATACGGCAGTCGGTCCAATCATTAATGAAAAACAAGTCAAATCGCTGAAAGAAAAAATCGCTAAAGCACAGGAAGAAGGTGCCAAAATGATTTTAAGTGGTGAGATTAAAGGTCAAGTAGTACCGCCGCATATCTTTACTGAAGTGACGCGCGAGATGGATTTGTCACGTAATGAAGTATTCGGGCCATTGGTCGGTATCATCCGTGCCAAAGATGAAGATGATGCGTTATCGATAGCTAATGATTCCATGTATGGTCTATCGAGTGCGGTATTTACAGCAGATATGCAAAAAGGTCTGCGCTTTGCTCGCGGTATCAGAGCGGGCATGACCCATATTAATGATATCTCAGTCAACGATGAGAGCAATATGCCATTTGGCGGTGAGAAAAACTCAGGTATTGGTCGCTTTAATGGTGAGTGGATACTGGAAGAATTTACTAGAACGCATTGGATATCAATGCAAAACGAACCGCGTCAATATCCGTTTTAATCAGTGCATTCTAATCAATGCGTTATAGATAAACGCACTTAGATGTAGTTAGATAAATGTTTCGATATAAAAAAAGACCGCCTGAATGGTGGTCTTTTTTTTATTTATACGCAATGATTCTAAAATTTTATAGTTCTAATGTTGTTTAGAATGAAAGCCTAGTAATGCTTCAATCTCTTCGATAGTCATATGTCGAACCAAAGCTTGCTCTTCTACTGTCAGACGGTTGGTATGTTCTTTTATCATTGTATGGATGCTACGAGAGATCTCAGATGTCGTTGCATAATACATTTGCGGCTGTTCTTTAGTCAGTAGGGTCAAAAATCTATTAACGATTTTACGTTTCTCAATCGGTGCATGCGCTTCTGTCATGACAATCTCCTAAAAGTGAACCATTTACGCAGTCAAATTAACTGTGGTCATTACCTATGATGGTAATGGTGAAGGTAAATATCAAGCTATATGCTACTTTAGAGTTTTATGCGGCTGTAAATTATAGAATGTCAGTTATCGAATATCACTTATCGAGTATAAGCTATCGAATATCAGTTATTAGATACAGATTGGGCTAAGATAAGACTATCCAATCTAGCGCTTTATATCAATTATAGCTGTATATGATAACTACTTTAATGAACCACCACTTGAATGAACCACCGTAGTCATATAGTTTAGGTGGCATTATAATTAACATTCATATAAAATGAATCTATGAGACATACCTTCTAACTTTTATTATAAGAAGTCTGCTATGCAATCGATTAATTTACCTAGCAAGCTACCAAGCTCGCCGCATCCCATACTCAACTTGAGCTTTCGGATATTTTTTAGCGCAGGCGCACTGTTTGCCATTATAACCATGGCGTTGTGGGCATTTGTGTTTACTGGGCATACAGATATCGATGCGCAAACGTTGAATCCGCTGTATTGGCATGGTCATGAAATGATTTATGGTTATGCGCTGGCCATCGTGGCAGGATTTTTATTGACTGCGGTAAAGACTTGGACGGGCGTTATGATGCCGCACGGCTATAAGCTGCTCGGTATTTTTGTCTGTTGGTTGTTGGCGCGTTTGAGCTGGGTAGGATTTGGCTTGGGTATCACGGTTGCTGGTAGCAGCGCGGCGTTACTATATGCGGCGGCGGTATTCGATTTATTGTTCATCGGCACGATGGCTTTTGTGATTTTCCGTGCAGTATTACAAGTTAAGCAATATAAGCAAATGGGGATTTTAGCCAAGCTTGCACTATTAACAGTGGGCAATGCTTTGTGCTATTGGGGTATTATCAGCGCCAATATGACTCTGACCAAGGTTGGCGTTTATTTAGGTTTTTATCTGATTATCGGCTTGGTATTGACCATCGGTCGCCGCGTGGTGCCGTTCTTTATTGAGCGTGGTCTAAGTGTGCCAAATGCTCAAGGCGAAACCGAAGTAGTGACGGTACGTAATAATAAAGCGCAGGATATCGCCAGCTTATTGTTCTTCTTTGCCTTTTTTATCACTGATATGTTTTATCCCAATAAATACTTACTGACCATCAGTGCGCTTGGGGTGGCGGTGGTCAATATTGTACGCTTAATAGGCTGGTATCATCGCGGTATTTGGCAAAAACCGTTACTATGGTCGTTATATATCGCCTTTTTAGGGATGTGTGTGAGCTTTGTATTGTACGCACTGCAGCCATGGTTAGGCTACAATCACAGCATTGCGGTACATGGATTATCGATTTCCGGTATTGGCATGATGACGGTGGCGATGATGGCGCGGGTGTCACTCGGCCATACGGGGCGCAGTATCCATCAGCCACCCAAAATCGTCAATGCAATGTTCGCGCTTATGGTAGTGGCGTTTGTCAGTCGGGTATTTTTGCCATTAATAGATATGAGTCATTACTTATTATGGATTATGCTGGCACAAAGCGCTTGGATAGCTTGTTTTGCCTTGTTTTGTATCAGTTATTTGCCGATACTGGCACGCCCGCGACCAGATGGTTTATTTGGCTAATAAGGTGTTAAAACGGTTAAAATGCAATTGATTTAAAATCTAAGTAATTTAAAAGCTAAAGCAACTTAAAAATTAGCATTTTAAAACGTAACATTATTTCAAATTATAAAGTTAATAGTTATAACAAACATTGGAGTGCAAAAAATGCGACTGACCAACTATAGTGATTATGCGCTGCGCTCATTAATTTATTTGGCGACCAAGCCTGAGCCGCATCTATTAGCAAATATCAGTGATATTGCTAACAGTTATCACATTTCTAGAAGTCATTTGACCAAGATTATTCATCAGCTCGGGCAACTTGGCTACATAGACAGCGTGCGCGGTAAAAACGGCGGGATTCGCTTGGCGTGTGCGCCAAAAGACATCAATTTGGGTGTGTTAATCAAACAGATTGAGCCTGATTTTAATTTGGTTGAATGTTTTTCGACCGATTTATTGATTAATCCTAAGCCTGATAGCTCTTTTAATGGTACTGACGATAATGCGGTTGCCAAAGATTTGTCTTTGACGCTGATTGATGAGGAAGCAAGTGCGGAGGTCAAGTCAGGTTGTATTATTAGTCCTGTCTGTCAGCTAAAACAGGTATTTTTTGAAGCGTTGACCGCTTTTATCAACGTCCTTGAGCGTTATACATTGGCAGATATTATCAGTAATGAAGCAGAGCTTGCGGAGTTATTATTTTATAGAAATGGCCTAAATAGCTTTGTAAAATAGAAGCTTTATATATAATAGCGTCACAAAAAAAGGCTGCCCAACTAGTAATAGTATGGGCAGCCTTTTTTATTATCAATTTTTTAAGCATTTAAGCATTTAAGCATTTTCAAGCTTAGGACGGGCTTTATGAATGGCTTTTAATAAAGCTTTTTCAAACTCACCCTCTTTAAACTTCACTAAATAAGAATGCGCAGCACAGAAGTTACGTACCTCGCGCCATTCTTGCGCTAGATTGGTCGCCCAGTCGCAATACTGTTTGCCAGCATCAGACTCATCTTTTAGTGCTTTTTTGGTGGTTGGGTGCAATAACAGTTCCGGTAGCACCGCTTCTAGTAGTTTTGTTGGTGGACTCATAAAAGTATCATCGACGTGCAAGCTTTTACTGGCAGGATGGAATATCAATAGCGAGCCTGCATGAATCATCTCATTGGGCGAGATATAATGAATACCTTCTGACATAGAAAACTTCAGCTCAGGGTAGCGTTTGGCAACCGCATCGCTTTCGACCAAATCGTCTGCCCATTGAATTTCGGGGATCTTTTTATGATGACGGCTACTGCCATAAAAAGTTGCTTGCGGGAAATCTTTTGCCATTTGTGCGCAGTGAACAGTATGAAAGGGGTGTACATTGAGTACTGCCTCGACATCTTGCCCATTATTGGTTAAGGCCATTATCTCAGCGCGTACGTCACCGGTGAGCTCGTAGCTGTCTAAAAATATAAAGCGCCCTGAAGCTAATTTTACAAGCGAGCACTGAGTGCCTATATTTAGCACCCCGCCCAAGCGAAACGTACCGCGAATATTCCAAAATCCTGCACCCAAATCATGTATTTTATCGGTCATTGATACTTTTCCTTAATGGTTGTTTTCTTAGTTTTTTAATTATTAGTAATAGCAATGAATTATGCATACGTTCTGATTATGGTTTTTTAAGCATGCAAAGTCTGTAAGGAAATAGATATCAGCCATATAGATGTGTAAATATTAAAAATTGGTTAGAGTACTGCTTTGACTGTAATGTAATTCAAAATAGCGTTCTGCTGGTAAAAATTCTCCTTCCTTCTCTCCTTGCTTGCTGTGTGCTTCATACTCCAGTGGCTGCGCAAAATTTATCCCAGCCGTGCTGTATTCTTTTTAGCTTAAATTGACTATACGCAGTTTTTATAATCGTAGGCCGATATACGAGGGCTGTTGCCATAATTTTCGTTATTACACAAAAACTTATCGAAGCGGGTATCACCATTTATGTAGCGATGCATCCAAGCAATGCCCGGCTTGCTCAGTAATTTCTCATTAAAGCGATAGCTTGGACAAAAGTGGCTACCGTTTTTTATCTCAATTTTCATTTTTGGCCCAGCAGCAGCATTATAAAAAGGACTGCTATATTTCTTATTGGAAGCAATACGGTCGTTCTGGCAGGTAATAAATAAAGCAGGTGTATTTATGTCGCCATAGTCTTTATCATGATAGGGCGTTTGCGGAATAATGGCGCGTACGTCACTGCGTTTGGTCGCTAACTGCAGCGCGCCACCACCGCCCATTGACCAACCGATAGCGCCCAAACGTTTGCTATCTATCTGAGCACCCACCGTACTGTCGCTAAGCATATGGTCGAGAGCAGCACTTAGCTGCGTCGCTCGGCTATCTGGGTTATCATAAATAGAGTTGGTATCAATAGTAATAACCACAAAGCCCCAAGATGCCAGACGCGGGCCCCACCATTTAATAGACGCTTCGTAAGACACATAACCAGGAATGACTGCGATGCCGCCTAACAGACCACAGTCGCCAGCATTGGTTGGATAATGAATGGTTCCGCCACCAAAGCCATTTTCCAGCTGCCGAAGAACGGGTTTGCTAGCCACAGTAAAAGGACCGTTATCACGCGTAGCTGACAGTTCAGCTGCAGTAATGACACTGTCAGGAATACAGTTTGATGTAGGCGATGCTGATGTTGTTGTGGTTAAAGGTATTTTAGTTGCGGGTATTTTGGTTGTTAAAGTGGCGGTTGATAGTTCATTAATTGAAAGCTTTTCAATTGAGTCTACCTTTTCTGACGTAACCGCTGTCACATTCATAGAAACAATCAGTGTGCCTGTCGCGGCAATCAATCTTGGATAAAAAGGGGTGTTTAACATGATAAAGGATCTGTTAGATGAAGGTTTGTTTTATGCGCTATGTTGTTTTAGAGCTTAAGTTGGTCTGTTGTTTATGCGCTACGGTTCACAAAGTAGCGATATCAATCATAAATTGCAGGGCAAAATAATGGTAGACAGTAATCTATTAGCTGTCAAAAATATCAGTCACCTCTACAGTGTTAAACCTAGCCTAGCTTTTAGTTATAAGCGCTTTAATCATAAGTACTTTAACGATAACTGATTTCATAAATAGCACTGTGAATAACACACCGAAACCTGAGTCTGGTATTTGCTGTGATAAACTCACAAATTATGCATCATTTTATAGTAAGTCATAAGTTTTACTATTATCACAATTTCATTCTATCAGTTTATCTCTATCACCTATGCCGTCTAGCTTCGAGCTAAAAGAGGCGTCCAACATAGTCAGTACTACTTTGAATAATAATATAAATAACAGTATAGATAACGACATCAATGCTAATGGCAATGGCAAAGATAGCAATGACATTAGCCACCATATTCAACCGCCTACTCAGCTACCCAATCAACCGCTGCCATTTGATGCGCCCTCATGGGTATTGAAGCTGACGATTGGTTTGATTGGGATGTTTGCTTTTTTGCAGGTCTATTCTATTCAGGCTATTTTGCCGGTGTTGATGGTGGATTTTTCGGCAACTGAGGTGCAGGCAGGCATGATCGTCGGTGCTACCATATTGGCGATTGCTATCATGTCGCCATTTTTAGGTATGCTTTCTGATGCGGTGGGGCGCAAATCATTTATTGTTGGGGCGCTATTATTTTTAGCCATACCCACTGCATTAATTGCCCAAAGCCCAGATATTGGCTGGATGGGTATGTGGCGGTTTATGCAGGGATTGTCTGTGCCTGGTATTACGGTGGTGACGATTGCTTATATCGGTGAAGAGTTTGAGGGGCGTGCGGTTACTGAGCTGATGTCATTTTATGTGTCAGGCTCGGTGCTTGGCGGCTTTATGGGGCGTTTTTTACTTGGGCACTTGCATGAGCTGATTGGTTGGCGCGCCGGATACTATGTGATGGCAGCTATGACGCTTGTCGGAGCGCTGTGGGTCGGTAAAATGCTGCCATCGTCACGGCACTTTATCGCCAATCCCAACTTTCGCTCAGCCATGCAGACCCTTGGTGAGCATTTAGTCAACCGTTATGTCGTCACGTCCTGCTTACTTGGTGCCTGTGTTCTGTTCTCTTTGGTAGGCTGCTTTACCTTCATTAACTTGCATCTCGCGGACACGCCTTATGAATTAAGTACGGGTGCGCTTGCCAATATTTTTGCCGTGTATTTAATCGGGGTTATCATCACGCCATTGTCGACGACGTTGCTACGCCGATTTGGCTCAGCGCGTACGGTTCGAGTAGCGATAGTTATCTCGATGCTTGGCGTGCTGCTAACACTGCTGACACCGCTTTGGGGAGTCGTGATAGGGCTTGCTGTCATGTCCACTGGGGTTTTTATTACCCAAGCTGCTACCATCAGCTATATCGCAGTCAATGTTAAAAAAGGACGCTCATTGGCCTCTGGCTTATATTATATGGGCTATTACGCAGGCGGCACGATGGGCGCGTGGCTATGCGGCATCGCTTATGCGCGTGGGCAATGGTCGCTGACCGTTTGGTTATTATTATTTGTACAAGTGCTTGCGTTATTAGTCGCTAGCATCGGCATGGTTAAAAAAACTGCCCGCGCGAATTAAGGCAGTTTTTGATACCATGATTTTTAATACAGCACCTTTTTATTTTTACACCGTATCTTTTATCACAATGTTGCCATAGCATAATAATTTAAGTATTTAAATGCGAATTAATGTACCTGTAGTCGTATGCTACTTACGCAAGCACGCTTTACATAGCCTGGGTTTTTTCTTACTATCAATAGCATCTTATTAAGAATGACGATAAGCAGCACAATCATCTATCACCGGGTTTATGCCGATAATCATGGTGAAAAAGACAATAAAAATGCTAAGTTGTTATATGTTCACTAATAGCTATTTAAATAGTTATTAAAAGCGCTTTTAAAATAAGTAAAACCATCCACAAGGAAGTCAGATTTATGTCAAATATCTACCATAGTGCGCCGTCAGCCTACGATTATCCGTTAATCGTCAAGCAATTGTTAAACCGTGCCAAAACGGTGTCGCTAGAGCAGGAAATCGTTTATGCCGATAAAAAGCGCTTCACTTATAAAGAGTTATTTCAGCGTATCAATCGCTTAGCCAATGTCTTAGCCGGTTTAAATCTTGATGCCGGTGATGTGATTGCGGTCATGGATTGGGACAGTCATCGCTATTTAGAATCGTACTTTGCAATACCAATGTCAGAATATATCCTGCAAACCGTCAATATCCGTTTGTCGCCCGAAAAAATCCTTTATACCATCAATCATGCTAAGCCAAAAGTATTGCTGCTTAATTCTGAGTTTGCGCCATTGGTGAAAGACTATCAGTTTGAAAACTCCAGCATTGAGCATATTATTTGGCTCGATGACAATGGTGTATCTTATGAAGGCGTCTTTGGTGGCAACCAAAACCGCGTCACTGGTGAATATGAAGCCCTGTTAGATGCCGCTAATAGCGAATTCGATTTCCCAGATTTCGATGAAAATACTATTGCCACTACTTTTTATACTTCAGGTACAACAGGTGATCCAAAAGGCGTGTTCTTTAGCCATCGCCAATTGGTACTACATACGCTGACAGAAGCGGCGACATTAGGAATGCTGCCCAACAAGCAAGGTGTTAGCTATGGTGATGTATATATGCCAATGACGCCGATGTTCCACGTTCATGCATGGGGTTTTCCATTTACTGCGACGATGGTTGGTCTAAAACAAGTCTATCCCGGACGTTACGCACCTGATGCCTTGATGGATTTAATTATCAATGAAAAGGTCAGTATCACCCATTGTGTGCCAACGATTTTGCAGATGGTACTTAAAGAAGCGCAAGATCGTAATGCCAGTTTTAATGGTTTGAAAATGATTATCGGTGGCTCTAAGCTTACCGAAGGCTTAGCAAAAGCTGCATTGGCGCAAGGTATTGAAGTTTATACTGGCTATGGTATGTCTGAAACCGCGCCTCTTATTAGCTTGACAGAGTTTAGCCTCAATGAGCCTGAGATGTCTGAAGAAGAAGATATCGCCCGCCGTTGTATGACTGGTAAGCCAGTACTGATGGTGGACGCTCAAATATGGAATACTGACAATGAATCTGTCGGTATGGGTAAAGACAATACGGGCGAATTAGTACTGCGCGCGCCTTGGTTAACGCAAAGCTATCTGAAGAATGATGATGCGGGTAAAGAGCTGTGGGAAAATGGCTATATGCATACCCAAGATATCGCCTATATTCAACCTGATGGTTATATCAAAATCACTGATCGTCTAAAAGACGTTATCAAGTCAGGCGGTGAGTGGATATCTTCATTAGAGATTGAGACGATTCTATCGCTACATCCAGCGGTGGCTGACGTATCAGTGATTGGCGTGCGTGATAAGCAATGGGGCGAGCGTCCGCTAGCCTTGATTGTGCTCAAGCCTGCTTGCCAAGATACCAGTGCTGATGATATTAAAGCGATTGCTGAGCAGGCAGTAGAGCGCGGTATTATTCCTAAATATGGCGTGCCTAGTCAGTTTAAATTCGTCGATGAGCTACCTAAAACCTCTGTTGGTAAACATGATAAAAAAGTCATGCGCGAGATGTATGCCAATCAGAGTGAGGTGTAATCGCTTGGGGTGGTTAACTTTTAACGTGCTTATTAGTTGACCTTTATCATTGGCTCTGCTACATTTTAAACCGATACATAATGTATCGGTTTTTCATTTCTGGCAGGGATAGCCAGTTTTATATTATGATAGTATTCAATAAGAGCGTATCTTATAAAGCGTCATATTATGAAACCGTATCTTATAAAAGCGCATCTTATAAAATCTTAATGCATTACCCATCGTTTACGCTAAGGACAGCCATTATGAACGAGCAAGCCAAATCTCAAACCAGCAATCAAGCTGTGAATCAAAATAATAATCAAAACCTCAAGCAATTCTCTAGCCAAAATTCTCAAGCGTCATTTGACAGCAAGCAAACCTTTGCAGATATTTATCAGTCCTCTATTGATAATCGCGAGCAGTTTTGGGCTGAGCAAGCCAAGCGTATTTATTGGCATAAAGAGCCTGAGCAAATCCTTGATGACAGCAATTTGCCGTTTGCCAAATGGTACGTCGGCGGTGAAACCAATCTCTGCTATAACTGTGTCGATCGTCACCTTGAAGAACGCGCAGAGCAGGATGCCTTTATTTGGCTCTCATCCGAGATTAACCAAGAATTGATAGAAACCTTCCCCGCAGTCGTCGATGCCTTTAAAGATTTGGGCAATAACGTTGAGTTTTATACTGACTATACCAAGCGTCGCCTGACTTACAACGATCTTTATAAAGAAGTAAATTATTTCGCCGATGTGCTACAGCGTCATGGTATCGGCAAGGGCGATCGTGTCATCATCTATATGCCGATGATACTAGAGGCGGCTTATGCGATGCTAGCGTGTGCGCGTATCGGTGCGGTACATTCGGTGGTATTTGGTGGCTTTGCCGCGCACAATCTGGCTATTCGTATGGATGATGCCGAAGCAAAAATGGTGATTACTGTCGATGCCGGCCTACGTGGCGGTAAGGTCGTTAACTATAAGAGCCTTGTGAATCAAGGTGTCGAGCAAGCAACGGTCAAGCCAGAGCATGTATTAGTAGTCAATCGCGGTGTACTACCATTTGAGCCGCAAGCTATTGATGTGGATTATGCAGCCCAGCGCCGAATCAGCTGTGAAGCCAATGCCATTGTCGAACCAGTTTGGTTAGAATCTAACACACCCTCTTATTTGCTTTATACCTCAGGTACCACGGGTACGCCAAAAGGCGTGCAACGTGATACGGGCGGTCATGCAGTGGCACTAACGACGTCGATGGATTATATCTACGATGGCAAAGCGGGCGAGACGTTTTGGGCAATATCAGATATCGGCTGGGCCGTTGGGCATTCTTACACCATTTATGCGCCGTTGCTTGCTGGCATGACCAGTGTCATGTATGAGGGCTTGCCGCATCGTCCAAATCCAGGTATCTGGTGGCGCATTGTCGAAGCCAATAAAGTGAATATCTTATTCACGGCACCGACCGGTGTACGTATGCTCAAAAAACAAGATGAGACTTGGATGACGCGCTATGATGTTTCAAGCGTCAAGTCGTTCTTTTTAGCAGGTGAGCCACTTGATGAGTCAACGGCCAATTGGCTTACTAAGCATTTAGGGGTGCCAATTTTAGATCATTACTGGCAGACAGAATCGGGTTGGCCGATTCTAAGTAATACGCCCAAGTTTAATCATAAACCGCACAAACAAGGCTCACCGGGTTATCCCATGTATGGCTATGATGCGCATGTCATTAATGAAGAAACAGGCGAGCCTTGTGCTGCAGGTGAAAAAGGTCTGCTCGCCATTCGCGCACCACTGCCGCCCGGTTGTCTCACCACCGTATGGCGTAATGACGAGCGCTTTATTAGCAGTTATTTTGGTTTATTTGACGGCAAGCAATACTCGACCTCAGACTATGCCGTGACTGACAAAGACGGCTATTTTTATATATTAGGACGTACCGATGATGTGATTAACGTTGCCGGTCATCGTATTGGGACGCAAGAGATTGAAGAGGCGATCAGTACCCATCCAGAAATGGCGGAATGTGCGGTCGTCGGTATCCAAGATGAGTTAAAAGGCGAATTGCCCATCGCCTTCTGTGTGCTCAAAGATCACGAGCAAGTGGCAACGACAGAAAATCGCTTCCGCATTGAGCAGCAGGTCATTGGTGCAGTGGTCAAATCGCTTGGCGGTATTGCCAGACCGGCGGCGATTTATTTCCCACAAGCATTACCAAAGACGCGATCTGGTAAAATATTACGCCGTGCTATTCGCGCTTTAGCAGAAGGTAATGAGACAGGTGATATGTCTACACTGGATAATCCAACAGCGATTGAGGCCATTAAACAATCTATGAAAGATTACTAAGCACATTTTTAGGTATATTTTAAAATAGCCTTTATCTAAAAAAGCTCATGAATGGTCATGGGCTTTTTTATTGTCGCCAATAACTTACCGGTAATGATAAAGAAATCGGACATTAACATTAACTTTGCTAAAAGCAACATAAAGAGCTTGACCCTAAAATTGTTTTATTGTTATAGTCAATAACGATACGAAACAAATCATTTTAAAATTATGTTTGATTACTAAAAACTTATTATTTTTAACACCTTTTACGCACACGAAGACACCGTCACACGGCAGTCCGGTAAACAAGATAAGGAAATCTTATGCACCACGTTCAGCAGCTCATCAATGGTCAATTTGTTGATTCTAATACCAGCGAATGGATTGATATCACGGATCCTGCCACGCAGGAAGTCATCGCTAAAGTTCCGCAAACCACTGATGATGAGATTAACCAAGCAGTTGCCGCCGCTCAAACGGCTTTTCAAACTTGGCGAAAAACGCCAATCACCACGCGTGCCCGTATCTTCTTAAGGTATCAAGCATTGATACGTGAACATATGGACGAGCTGGCAGAAATCTTAACGGCCGAGCAAGGCAAAACGATTGCTGATGCGCGCGGTGATGTATTTCGTGGCTTAGAAGTCGTCGAGCATGCCGCCGGTATTGCTAACTTGCAGATTGGTGACTTCGTTGAAAACGTTGCCTCAGGCGTGGATACATATAGCATCTGGCAGCCACTTGGTGTTTGTGCAGGTATCACACCGTTTAACTTCCCAGCGATGATTCCGTTATGGATGTTCCCAATGGCGATTGCCACGGGCAACACCTTTATCTTAAAGCCTTCTGAACAAGATCCTATGGTCACCATGCGTTTGGTTGAGCTTGCGGTTGAAGCGGGTGTACCTGAAGGCGTACTAAACGTGGTTCATGGTGGCAAGGCGACGGTTGACGCTATTTGTGATCACCCAGACATCAAAGCAGTTTCATTTGTTGGCTCTACCAATGTCGGTAAACACGTCTATGAGCGTGCTAGTAAATCAGGCAAACGCGCACAGTGTATGATGGGTGCAAAAAACCATGGCGTTATCTTGCCGGATGCCAATAAAGAGCAAACCCTTAATCAGCTAGCAGGTGCTGCATTTGGTGCTGCCGGTCAGCGTTGTATGGCGCTGTCTGTCGTTGTCCTTGTCGGTGCCGCTGGTGAGTGGATTGATGACATCAAAGCCAAAGCAGAGGGTTTGATTGTCTCAGCCGGTAAAGATGACAAGGATTTAGGTCCGCTCATTTCTCCTGCTGCAAAAGCACGTGTTGAGCATTTGATTGGCACAGGGGTAGAAGAAGGGGCGAGCTTGATACTTGATGGTCGCGGCATTACGGTTGAAGGTTATGAGAATGGCAACTTTGTTGGTCCAACTATCTTTGATAATGTCACTGCGGATATGCAAATTTATAAAGAAGAAATCTTTGGACCTGTACTGTGTATCATGCGTGCTAACAGCTTAGATGAAGCGATAGAAATGTTGAATGCTAATCCACATGGTAATGGTACCGCTATATTCACTCAGTCAGGCGCAGCGGCGCATAAGTTCCAACAAGATATTCAGGTGGGTCAAATCGGTATCAACTTGCCGATTCCTGTGCCACTACCAATGTTCTCATTCTCAGGTTCGCGTGCTAGTAAACTTGGTGATCTCGGTCCTTATGGTAAGCAGGCTGTGCAATTCTATACTCAAACCAAGACTGTCACGGCGCGCTGGTTTGATGATGAGGCGAGCCGCGGGGTTAATACGACTATTTCAATTTAATCATTAATTCACTATATTAGCGGTGTAACGTCAATCTTGTTTACTATGTTTTTTAAACACTAATGTATGATTTTGTGATTGTCGTTATGCCACTGCTATTATGATTGACATTTATAAGTAGCATTATATAAGTGACATTAAATTGACACTTTACCAAATTCTCTCCACCATATTTGCTTTTTAAGCACAAGGATGACCCTATGGATTTTTCACTGACCGAAGATCAAATGGCCTTTCGCCAAACTGCCAGACAGTTTGCCCAAAAAGAGCTAAGGCCCAATGCGGCTGAATGGGATCGCACCTCGCATTTCCCAGTCGATGTGATTAAAAAATCAGGCGAACTTGGCTTTTTAGGGCTATATACCAATCCAGAATATGATGGTTTGGGATTGTCACGCTTAGACTCTGCCATGGTTTTTGAAGAGTTGGCATGGGGTGATACGGCAGTCGCCGCTTATATGAGTATCCACAATATGGCGAGCTGGATGATTGGTGAGTATGGTAGCGATGCTTTGTGTAAGAAGTATCTGCCCAATATGGTCAACGGTGACTGGCTTGGCAGCTACTGCTTGACTGAGCCGAACGCCGGTTCTGATGCGGCCTCATTACGCACCAAAGCCGATAAGCAAGGCGATCATTACGTACTCAATGGTGAAAAAACCTTTATTTCAGGCGCAGGCTCGACCGATGTGTTAGTGGTTATGGCTCGTACGGGCGCTGCAGGACCCAAAGGTATCTCAGCATTCGTTGTCGATGCCGATAGTGCTGGTATTGAATACGGCAAAAACGAGCATAAAATGGGTTGGAAAGCGCAGCCAACACGGACGATTAGCTTTAAAGATGTCAAAGTTCCAGTAGAGAATCTCATTGGCGAAGAAGGTCAAGGCTTTCGTATCGCTATGAAAGGCTTAGATGGCGGTCGTATCAATATCGGTATCTGTGCAGTGGGTACAGCGCAGTCAGCACTAGAGACCGCGACCAATTATGTGCAAGAGCGCAGTCAGTTTGGCAGCCCGATTGCCAGCTTACAGTCGGTGCAGTTTAAGCTTGCTGATATGCTGACTCAAACTATCACGGCACGGCAAATGCTCTATTTAGCGGCGAGCAAAGTCGACAATAAGGATTCGCAAGCCTCTACTTATTGCGCGATGGCAAAGCGCTTATCGACTGATCTTTGTTTCGATGTCGCCAACGAAGCTCTGCAACTACATGGTGGTTACGGCTATCTCAATGAATATCCGCTTGAGCGCCATGTACGAGACTTGCGTGTTCATCAAATTTTGGAAGGCACTAATGAAATCATGCGCGTGATTGTCTCGCGTCAGATGCTACAAGATGAGGTATTGAGTCAATTGCGTTAATTTCATAATGCTACTGTTTATATTTCGCTATGGTTTTCTATGGCTATTTAATAACTTTACTTTTTAAGAACCCGTATCAAATTCAAATAAAATAAAGGATTATTTATGACGGATTATACCAATCTCAAGTTATCAATTGATGGTCACATTGCTACCATAACATTGAATAACCCACCAGCCCATACGTGGACGATGGAGAGTCTACCGGCGCTGAAGCAGTTAGTCACTGACCTCAATGCCAATGATGATGTTTATGCCTTAATCATTCATGGCGATGGCGAGAAGTTCTTTTCAGCAGGTGCGGACTTAAATAATTTTTCAGATGGTGATAAAGGCCAAGCAATCAGCATGGCTATCGCTTTTGGTGAAGCGTTTGAAGCACTATCAGCGTATCGCGGTGTCAGTATCGCAGTCATCAACGGCTATGCGATGGGCGGTGGACTTGAGTGTGCACTGGCCTGTGATATCCGTATCGCAGAAGCGCATGCACAGATGGCCTTACCAGAGACCGGCGTGGGCTTATTGCCATGTGCAGGCGGTACGCAGAATCTGCCTTTACTGGTTGGTGAAGGCTGGGCCAAGCGTATGATATTGTGCGGTGAGCGCGTCGATGCCGATACTGCATTACGCATTGGCTTAGTCGAAGAAGTCACAGCAAAAGGTGGCGGTTTATTAGCGGCGCAAGCATTAGCGCAAAAAGTCGCTAAGCAATCACCTGTTGCCGTCAGTTATTCTAAGAAGCTTATCCAAGCCGCAAGAAATACGCCGCCTGCACAAAATCTTATTCATGAGCGCGAAGCTTTTGTTAAGTTATTCGACACCAAAGATCAGCGCGAAGGCGTACAAGCATTCTTAGAAAAGCGTAAACCCAATTGGCAAAATAAATAGACCAAATTAAATCAGACTTAGCGCTAATATTTTTCCTTTTAATTTTTAGGTTACTTTTATGACAGCAGCTACGACAGCGACGGATGATAATAATCAAAAATCCGTAGAAAAAAATGCACAAGAAGCGCCAGTATTGTTTAATACCGAGCCGACAGATTGTGGCCATCTTATTGGGATAATGACGCTAAATACGCCCAAATCTCTCAACGCGCTCAGTGTTGAGATGTGTCAGTTATTAGCCCAGCAGCTAGAGCAGTGGCAAAGTGACGATCAGATAGTGGCATTGGTGCTAAAAGGGGCAGGCGACAAAGCGTTCTGTGCTGGCGGTGATATCCGTAAACTCTATGACAGTATGTCAGAGACAGCACCACTGCCAAACCCTTATGCGACAGAGTTCTTTGGTAGTGAGTACAACCTTTATCGACAGATGCACTTTTACCCTAAGCCACTTATCCTGTGGGGTGATGGCATTATTATGGGTGGCGGTATGGGCTTGATGGCAGGTTGTAGTCATCGTTTGGTTACTGAGCGTACCCGCTTTGCGATGCCAGAAGTAACTATTGGACTGTTCCCTGATGCCTCTGGCAGTTGGTTCTTACAGCGTATGCCGTCTAAAACAGGTTTGTTTTTAGGGCTAACGGGTGCGATGTGTAATGGCAACGATGCCATATTAGCCAATCTTGCAGAGTATGCCGTCGCCAGTAGTGACTACGATGCCGTCATACAAAGTTTAAAACAGAGTAATTGGCAATCAGCAGCAGGTAGCAAAGATAAATGCCATAACAATAGCGCTCATAGTATTGTCAGCCGCGCACTGGCATCGCAACCAGTAGCTGAGTTACCTGCTAGCAAATTAGCGACATACTGGAAACCTATCCAACAGTTAATGAACAGCGGCGGACTGGGAGATATTGATGCACTCCTACAAAATGACGAAGCACTAGCAAAGCTAGATACAGACTTTGCAGAAGATAGCTGGACGCAGCGAGCAGTAGATACTTATCGACATGGCTGTCCAGTTACCGCTGCTTTGACCTATGCGCTTTATCATAAAGTCACGAACTTATCGCTAGAGCAAGTTCTGTATTTAGAAACCAACGTGGCAGTACATTGTGCGGCCAATCCTGACTTTAAAGAAGGCGTACGCGCGCTACTGATTGACAAAGACCGTAGCCCGCAATGGTCGCGTTCATTAGCAGACTGCCTCAATACCGAAGGGCAATCCTATATTCATCAGCATTTTGTCAATCCTTATGCAAAAGGTGAGCATCCCTTAGATGATTGGTTGGGCGATAAAGCGTTAGGCAGCCAGCTTGTGCGCTAAGAGCCTCATAGGCTCATTATAAAATTAGGTATAAATCAAAAAACGCAAACCTATGTGTAGCATTGTCTGCATATATATGTAACTAATAAGCAATCATCAAGGAGCGATGAGATGGGTACAAAGGATTCAGATTTAAGTAATAAAGCATCAAATGATGCTGCTAAGCCAAATATAGCCTTTATTGGGCTTGGCAATATGGGCGCACCGATGGCAGAGAACTTGTTAAAAGCAGGTTATGCACTATCTGTTTATGACTTGTCTGAGGAGGCGACCCAGCGCTTGCAACAAGCAGGTGCCAGTGTGGCCGATAGCCCTAAAGATGCTGCAAGCAATGCGCAGGTCGTCATTAGTATGTTGCCTGCGGGCAAGCATGTCCATTCTGTCTATCTAGGTGAAAATGGGGCTGCTGGCTTACTAGCAGAACTACCCAAAGGTACATTAGTCATTGATAGCAGTACCATCGCGGCGGCTGATGCTAGGATGGTGGCAGAGTCAGCAAGTAAGCTTGGTATCGACTTCTTAGATGCGCCAGTTTCCGGCGGTACGGGCGGCGCTATCGCTGGTACGCTAACCTTTATCGTTGGTGGCAGCGCTGATGCATTTGCCAAAGCCGAGCCGATATTAGCCGTTATGGGCAAAAACATCTTTCATGCGGGCAATCATGGTGCTGGACAAGTCGCGAAAATCTGCAATAACATGCTGTTAGGTATTCTAATGGCAGGAACAGCAGAGGCGATTAACTTAGGCGTCAAAAATGGCCTCGACCCAAAAGTGTTGTCAGATATTATGCTACAAAGCTCAGGTCGTAATTGGACATTAGAAGTCTACAACCCTTATCCGCAAGTGATGGAAAACGTCCCATCCAGTAATGGTTATAAAGGCGGCTTTATGAGTAAGCTGATGCAAAAGGATCTTAACCTTGCCATGCAAACGGCTAAGGATACCGATGTAGAGACACCAATGGGCGCTAAAGCGACTGAGCTTTATGCTGCACATACTGTCGAAAATGGTGATAGAGATTTTTCTAGTATTATGGCGCGTCACGACAGCTCTGTATTGTCTTAAGATATTAAAAAAATACAACTAAAAAAGGTCTGCATTATTATAATAGTGCAGACCTTTTTTTGGACTTATTTCTGGTTTATATCAAGGCATTTAACTTGGCAGCTCATAGACTAGAGACTGAATATCTTTTGCTGCTTTTTGCAGTCGTGGCACATGGGTTATGAGGTCGTCTAAAGATACCCGTATGGTTGGTGCATGAAGATATAAGGAGGCCAAATAGCGTGACTTTTTATCTAGTACAGGTACTGATATCGCTACCATCTCAGAGATAAATTCTTCATTATCAATGCCGATACCGGTAGCAGCGATACTATCAAGTTCAGCATTTAACGCATCGATATTGGTGATGGTGTTTTTGGTAAATTTATCCAATGATAAATTTTGCAGTATTTTGTCGCGACTTGTGCACGGTAACTGACTTAAGTACAGTTTACCAGTGGCTGTACACCATAACGGTGATTTTGCGCCCACTGGCAAATAAATCTGTATTGGCAAGGTCGTTTGTGCGCGGTTGGTATAGATCATATTCATCTGATATGGCACACCGATACCGCAGGTCTCTTTAAGCTCATCGACCAGTTTTTGCAAAATCATTTGCCGCTCATTAAAGAACAGTCGCTGCTGCCAAAGCTCAACACCTAAATTACGTACACGCTTGCCTGGAATAATACCGCCACCAATATCAACCGTCACAAATCCTTCATCGACCAGATTTTGAATCAATCGGTGAATGGTAGGTTTTGGGATATCAAGCTCTTGAGATAGTTCAAGTGGAGAGAGCGGCTTTGAGGCATAAGATACGGCCTCGATAATCTCTAACACACGGGTAATCGACGATACTTTAGGCATATAGATGGCTCAATAAGAATGATAAAAATAAAGCAAAGAACAGAAGAAGCGGTAATCAGTCAGTTAAAAACCAATAAATTTGAAGTTTAAAATCAGCTTCATTGCTAAGACTAATTTAGCATATTATGGCGCTTAGACAAGCTTATATCTCATTAAATATAAACACATTTCTGTACCATAATGCGATCCATACTAAGTTTCTAAACTAACAGATTTCTAAACTATCTGGTTTTTCAGCCATCGGGTTTCTAAATTATCGATGATTGGGTAATATTAGATACGTTAACTCACAAACCACAACAAACTGTAGTAATAAACTCTATAACTGTAATTGAGTTAAATCCTGACATAGGCCATTATACTGACATATTTTGTAATACCTTTACATGAGCGTTAAGCGATTCAATACTCGTGTTTGTACTATTCAGTTGCTTTGAGAGTATTGTGTAACAGAAAAGCGAAGTTTTGCGGATTGGTGTAGCAATTATTACAATATCTATGCAATCTTTACATAACGGCAAATAAAAAGCGCATCCATGGGGGTGACTTTTTGAGCCAAAATTGTTTTAATCTGCTCAACAAAAATGGTCGTTTAAAAAAAGCTAAATTATCATTTTTTTACGGGCGAGTTATTTCACACTTTAGGAGAGTATTCTATGAAACTTATTAAATTAACAGCTATTTCTGCTGCTGTTTTAGCATCAAGTGCTGCATTAGCAGCTGAGCCAGTTATCGTTGTTGACGGTAATGAAGCAGTTGTATACGAAGCTGAGCCAGTAGCAGTAGCTTATCAAGCACAACCTGGTTATGCATATAATGCTGACGCTGGTGTTGTACGTAACACTACAGGTGCTGTTGTCGGTGGCACTAAAACTTTCTTCCAGACTGTTACTCATCCAGCTGCTATCAGCGCTGAAGTTGGTACTTTAGGTTATGGTGCTAACATCGGTTGGGCACTTAACGACAAGACCGAACTACAAGCTGGTTGGGCAGGTGGCGATGTTGCTGACTTGTTCGGCGGTGACTTTGATGTAAACGACATCAATTACGACGTTGATTCAGACTTTAGCAACCCGTACCTAGGCGTACAATTACGTCCTATGGCGAACTGGTTCACTATGGGTGCTGGTATCATCGTTCCTGATAACGATATCGACGTAACTGCTAATGCTGAAGGCACCTTCTTCAAAATTGATGGTATCCAATATAACGCTGCCCAAACTGGCACTTTATCAGGTACTGTAGAGCATCGTAACAAATTAGCGCCTTATGCTACTATTGGTTTCCGTCCTAACATCACTAATAACTTCGGTTTGTTTGGTGAATTAGGTGCAGCATACCTAGGTAAGACTGATGCGACTGTTCGTTCAAGCAACCCAAATGCTGATGTGAATTTTACAAATGCACAAGGTCAACCTGATTCTATTAAAGGTAGTGCAGTTGCTGAAAAAGCTCAAGCCCAGTTAGAAGATAAAGACTATCTTGAGTGGATGCCAATTGTTAAAGTTGGTGCAACTTACCGCTTCTAAGCTAATCACAGTTTAAATACTGTTATTAGAAGATAAGTAGTAATAAAAAAACGATCCTGAAAAGGGTCGTTTTTTTTGTCTAAAATAACTTAGCGCAACTTTAATTTAATTAAAAAATCGTTAATACACAATTACTGTCTGCCGCTTAGGTAGTAAGACGAGATAGTAACCGGTTTTATCATCGTTAAAGGCCAAAGACAGCTGTGCCTGTTCTTCGATGCCGTTCACTAAGCCAGTGATGAGATAGGAGTAATCCATACCTAAACCTTGTGCCAGCTTATACTGATGAATTTTGATAAAACTCTCTTTTATTTGCCATAGTAACTTAGCGACAGTATCACGTTGCATAAAGGTTAAAGTTTGCAAGATAGCAATCTCATTCATGTGATAAAAGCGCTTTGCCACCCGCCACTCAAGGTTATTGGTTTCTATGTCGATGCCTACCGGTCGATGAAAACTAATAACAACCGCAACTTTATTATCTAACCCGTTAAAAGGTTTTCCCCCACTCGGCTGAGTAGAAGTATTTGGACTACTTCTCCCAGTATGACTAAAGCACACGTAATATTGGCTGTTAACAAGTCGATAGGGAAAGCTTAAGTCATCCAAACTGTCATTAATATTTAGCTTATTAAGTAGAGATTGTAATAATAGGCGTACACCAGCACGTTGTTGCTGGCGCTGTTCATAAGCAATTTTGCGCGCTGATAAAGAAGCGTTAGGAATATAGTAGTGCCACGTAATATGACAGAATTTATCAGTATTGATGTTAGATAGGTTTGCATTAAGCAGTAAAGTCGAATTGCTGAATAAGTCAGAAAAAATTAGAGGGCACGACGCAGTTACCTGAGCCGTCGCGCACCAAGTCTTGGAATCAAGTTGACTGTACTGAATATCATGTAAGTTTAAAGTTGGTATCATTTGGTTATAGTAAAGGCTATTAGCTTAAAGTTGTTGAGAGATAGGTTTCTTCGTATTTTTAAATTGGTCATAGCTGCAGTTTGTCAGAATACAAACCACTTTTAACAATTCATTTTAGCGTAGCAGAATGCAAAAAGCCCAACAATATATTTGCTGGGCTTTTTGCTACTCATTAATTTAGGCTAACAAAGTCTTATCAACAGCGATTAGTAAGACAATTCAGCACGGCGGTTTTGTGCATAGGCATCTTCAGTCGTACCGGCAGCTGCTGGACGCTCTTCACCATAACTGATGACACGAATATTATTTACCGCAACACCTTGGGCAGCAAGATAATCACGTGCAGCTTGGGCACGGCGCTCACCTAGGGCGATGTTATATTCACGGCTACCGCGCTCATCAGTGTGACCAGCGATAACAACACCAGCGTTTGGATTTGAGCTTAGTAGACCGGCATGTTGGTTTAATACGCCAGCTGCTTGTGAAGTGATTTCACTGCTATCAAAGGCAAAGTATACAACCGCTTGCAGGTTCTCAGCACCAGTGATAACAGCATTTGAGTTACCGACGATAACCGCGCCGTTATAACCCGCTTGACCACCTGGGATACCTAGTGGGGCCACGACAACTTCTGAAGTCGCGCGTTTGTTGGCACAACCTGATGCCAATACCACAGCACTTGATAATACTGCTAGAGCAGCGATTTTTGAAAAACTGGTTGACATAATGAGCTCCTAAAATTTTAATGACATTTGTTGTTGTAAACTGCTTTTGGTAAAACTTAGGCAATTGCTATCTATCATATACTAAATGTTACTTTATGTAAGTAGTATTACTGTAAATAATTCGAGAATTTACATATGCCTATCAGATATTTTACCAACGGTTCTTACCCCAGTTTTCAGGGTTTGCCCAGTAATCAGCATTAAGCCAATTTGGTAATTGCTTATAATCATACAAATTGAATTGCCAAAGTGTGGCGGATATGGATGACGGTGCCGATAATAAAGAGTTATCTCTTTGATGAGTGATATCCTTGTCTAAAGATGCTTCGCTCAAAATATCGAATGGTGTCAATCCATAAGCGCGCAAATCTATGGTCTTATCAAGCACGATAAGTAAATGGGCGGCATAGATGTCCCGATAGCGCATGAGTAGGGGAATATACTGTTGCAGCAATTCTGCTGATAAAGTTGGTAGCCAAAAACAGGCCAAATTATAACGCTCAGGCCGCGCTTGTTGGGTAAGCTCGGTTAAAGTCGCTATAAGAAACGCTGCCATTTCATCCTTACTTTCATAGTTCTTATGGACATTATCAGGCGCGCTGCTTTTTATAATAGCAATGCTATCTCTAAATTGGGTTTGCAGGTTTAAGCGTCCCTGTTTATCTGGTACGACCCACAATATTTCACCCTGAGGATTATTGACAGAGGTTAATTGCTCAGTTGCTTGGCTCTGGCTAGGCGCGGCTAATGAAGGTAGTAATGCCTCAATATAAGCACTTAATAATGGTAAGGTAATGTTTGAAGCATCAGTCGTCATAAGGTTGGTCGTTTAATTAGTAGTCAGGTTAGCAATCAGCCTATTAAATCATGTTAAAACACATTATCCAATGATTAACTGCCTTTTTGATAAAGGCGATAGTAATTCATAAATGAAGAAAAATGCGAGTGGTTCATGCGAGCCATGACTACTATCTGATTAATAAAAGCTAAGCTGGTTTTTATTCATCCTCGCACTTGAAATTTGGTGGTTTAGAGCAATGTAGCTAAGTGTTGTAAGCTATTTGTCAGGAGTTATGCTTCATGAACTATGTTTCATGAATTATATTTCATAAGCCATGCAATCATAATAAAACTGCTGCTCATTGATGACCCGCTTGAACGTAACTGATCATACATTTTTATCGTATATTTTTTTATCACAATATTTTTTATCAAAAGCTTTTTATCATAAATAATAATAGGAATATCTATGTCCGCCACTGAAACCGCTGCTCAAATTATTAACCCTGACATGCCAGATGTGCCGCCACATGCCCCAAGTAAAATTCATTTAAAAGACTATAAACCATCAAGCTTTGATGTTGAAACCGTTGATTTAGATATTAAGCTATTTGATGAACATGCCATTGTAGATAGCACCTTGGTGATGCAGCGTCAGACTGAGGGCGACTTGGTACTGTATGGCGAAGCGCTTGAGCTGATGTCTATTAAGCTTAATGATGAGCCGCTTGCTCGTAATCGTTATACGCAATCTGAGGGCACATTAACTATTACCGATGCTCCAGAAAACACCAAATTACAGTTGCAAGTACGCATCCATCCGCACACCAATACGGCGCTTGAAGGCTTATATATTGCGGGTAGTGGTGACGATACCATGTTTGTTACTCAGTGTGAGCCAGAGGGCTTTCGCAAGATTATCTTTTATCCAGACCGTCCTGATGTGCTGGCGGTATTTACCACACGCTTGGAAGCTGATAAGCGTTTCCCAACGCTATTGAGTAATGGTAATTTGCTCGAAGCAGGCGAAGTGGCGGATGTGCCTGAGCGTCATTATGCAATTTGGCAGGACCCGACCAATAAGCCAAGTTATTTGTTTGCTTGCGTCATCGCTGATTTAGACGTATTGACTGATAGCTATACGACGAGCGAAGGGCGTGACGTATTGTTGGAAGTATATGCAAAGTCAGCTGACATCGATAAATGTGCTGTCGGTATGCAAGCATTGAAAGACTCGATGCAATGGGATGAGGTCAATTATGGCCGCGCTTATGATTTAGACCGTTATATGATTGTTGCTGTTAGCCAGTTTAATATGGGCGCGATGGAAAATAAGGGTTTAAATATCTTTAACACTGCTTGTGTCTTGTCTAGTCCTGAGACAACCACAGATTCGCGCAGCTTTAGTGTTAAATCTATCATTGCCCATGAATATTTTCATAACTGGACGGGCAATCGTATCACGTGCCGTGATTGGTTTCAGCTGTGCCTAAAAGAAGGCTTTACCGTTTATCGTGATCAATCGTTTTCAGCCGACCAGCAGTCAAGTGCCGTCCAGCGTATTGATGATGTCGCAACCTTGCGCGCGCATCAGTTTGCTGAAGATGCAGGACCGTTAGCGCACCCTGTACGCCCTGAGAGTTTCGTTGAGATTAATAACTTTTATACCACGACTGTTTATGAAAAAGGTGCTGAAATTGTCCGTATGATTGCCAATACGCTAGGGCCTGATAACTTCCGTAAAGGTACGGATGAGTACTTCCGTCGTTATGATGGGCAAGCGGTCACGGTTGAAGACTTTTTGTCTGCGCTCAGTATTACCGATAGCAAAATTGAAGACTTTATCGACTGGTATCGTCAGCCCGGTACGCCTGTGGTATCTGGGCACCAAGATTATGACAGCGCGACGCAGACATTGACCATTACCTTGAGTCAACAAACTCGTCAGGTTGCAGGCTTTGATGTACCAAAACCATTACCTATTCCAGTAGCGACAGCGTTATTTGATAAAGATTCTGGTGCTATCGTCGCTGAGCGTATGTTGTTACTCGATCAAGCAACGCAAACCTTTACCTTTGAAAATGTAGTAAGCGAGCCAGTAGTATCTTTGCTGCGTGATTTTAGTGCGCCAGTACAGCTCAATTATGATTATCAAGATGAAGACTTGGCATTCTTGCTCAAATATGAGAACAATGGTTTTAACCGCTGGCAAGTGACGCAAATGTTGGTCAATCGAATTTTACTGCAAGGTCAAGGCGCTAAAAGCAGCCCTGAGGTATATTTGCAAGCGATGGCGCAGACCTTACCGGAATTGGCTGCTATTGATGCAATGTTGGCGGCACGTTTGCTTGATATTCCATCAGCGCCAGAGTTGGCATCTGCCATTCATAAAGATTACGATCCAGAGCTGATAAAAGCACAGCGTGAAGGCTTATATCAACAGCTAGCAGAGGCGCTAAAAGATCATTGGGCAATGCTTTATAAGCAGCTACCGATGCAGGATTATGAAGACAGTGCCGCCGCTCGTGGCACCCGTGCTTTACGTAATGTAGTGCTCGATATGGCATTGACCGCCAATATTGCCGATGCAGCTGAATGGGCGCAGCAGCAATATGATAATGCCAGCTGTATGACAGAGCGCTTTGGCGCGTTAAAGGTAATGGTCAATCATCAACTGGCAAACGCTGATGAGTATTTGACGGACTTTTATAAGCGCTTTCAACATGATGACTTGGTCATAGATTTATGGTTCAGTGTGCAAGCATCTGCTGATATGGTCACGCCTGATACTATTAAATCCTTGCTTGCTCATAATGATTTTGATTGGAATACGCCCAACCGCGTACGCTCGGTCATCAGTGCCTTTACCTCGCAGCCAACGGTCTTATGGACACAAGAGGGTTTAGATATTTATATCGCTGTGATTAAGAAGCTGGATGATGCCAATCCTGTGTTGGCATCGCGCTTATTACAAGTGCTGGCACGTTGGAATACCTTAGCTGAACCACGTCGTCAAATGGCACATGAGCAGTTGCTTGAACTGCAAAAGCAAGCTACTTCTAAGCACGTAATTGAAAGCTTAAACAGTGTTTTAGGATCAGCGAGCGAGTAGGTTGTATTAAATGACTCTATAACAATAAACTAAATTATTTTATAAGAAAAAGCCCATTCGATAATAATATCGGATGGGCTTTTTTATGAAACGTTTAATAATGCTTCAAAAACTTAATAGTATTTACTTACTGGAAATCGTCATTAAAGATTAACGATTCGGTAATACGTCTTTAACCATGTCACGTAGGTTGCGCAGAGCAACGACCGTGCTATCCCAATCTAAGCAACCATCGGTGATAGATTTGCCATATTCCAGTTGGCTCAAATCAGCGGTTAGTTTTTGATTGCCGCCTTTTAGATGGCTCTCAATCATCAGACCTATGATAGATTTATTACCGTTTTTAATCTGCTCGGCAACGTTTTGGATGACCATCGGTTGCAGATACGGGTCTTTACCTGAGTTGGCATGGCTTGAGTCAATCATAATCTTACTATTGGTCTTGCCTTTAGCCAGCTCGTTTTCAACTTGCGCTACAGCTGTTTCATCATAGTTGGGCTTGCCATCACCACCGCGTAGTACCACGTGTGCATAAGGGTTGCCTTTAGATTTGATGATAGAGACTTTACCATCTGCTGATAAGCCGAGGAAGCTATGACCTTCTTTTACTGCTTGCATGGCATTCACAGCAACCGTCATACCACCATCGGTACCATTTTTAAAACCAACTGGGCACGATAAGCCTGAGCTCATTTCACGATGCGTTTGGCTTTCAGTCGTACGCGCACCAATCGCTGACCAGCTAATCAAATCCTGCATGTACTGCGGCGTATTCGGGTCTAGTGCTTCAGTGGCACACGGTAGACCTTTTTCGTTCAAATCAAGCAGTAGCTTACGGGCAGTACGCAGACCTTTTTCGATATCAAAGCTGTCGTTCATATCAGGGTCGTTGATCATGCCTTTCCAGCCAACTGTGGTACGCGGCTTTTCAAAATAGACACGCATCACAACGAAGATGCTGTCTTCAATCTCTTTTGCCAATACAGCTAAGCGATCGGCATACTCGTGAGCGGCTTTAATATCGTGAATAGAGCAGGGACCAATGACCACAAATAGACGCTTGTCTTTACCATCTAGGATATCTTGGATGGTATTGCGACCTTTTAGAACTGTGTTATAGGCGTCTTTCGACAAAGGTAGCTCAGACTTTAGCTCAGCGGGAGTGATCAAAGGAATGAATTTTTCAATATTCACGTCGTCAATATCTGCATTATGGGTAACTGGTGTTGTCATGGTTATATATCGTCTAGCTGATTTATAGGGATATTCATTATGCGGACAAAAGCGCCGGTTGACAAGGGCAGTCGCGCAGTTAATTGACTGCTAACTGGAATGCTGAGGCTAAAACTTCGTTATCATTGCCAAGTCTGAGCTATATGCTGACGTTAATAGATGTGAAAATTAAGTATTAAAATGAGAGTTAATTTTGTCTGTGCTAATTAATAAGCGTTATTCTTTTAGAGAATAGTTATCGAGCTTTTATTGACTAATTTCGCTGTTTTTCGCTATTTTCATCACTGTCACGTATGATGAGCTTATAAACGACTAAATTTAAGACTTATGAATTGACCTTAGGCCTTATAAATATTACTAAGGTGGCTTTTAATAGGCATCTTATGAGCGATTTCATATACTATATTTTATAATATTCATATTGTATTTTTTGTCCTATTTTAACTGTACTGCTTTGATGGTACTAACTTGATATTGAGAGCTTGTCATGACAGATTCTGCTACGCCTCACCAATCTTCTGATTTAACGTCATCGCTTGATGGCTATAATGCTTATGATGCAATGCCTGCTGTGACGGGTGCGCCATTGGTCATAGGAATTGTCGCTGGTGAAGTGTCAGGGGATAGCTTGGGCGCAGACTTTATGCAGCAGATGAATAACCTGCGCGATGATATCATTTGGGTTGGTGTTGGCGGTGCAAAGATGCAGGCGCAAGGGTTACAAAGTATTTTTCCATTATCACGCTTGGCAGTTATGGGCTTGGTAGAAGTCATGGCGCAATTACCCGACTTACTCAAAGCGCGGCGTGAATTATTAACGGCCTTTAAAGCCGCCGATATTGACTGGTTTATCGGTATTGATGCACCCGACTTTAATTTGCGAGTCTCTAAAAAGCTAAAGCCGCTAGATATATTCTGTGTGCAATATGTCAGCCCTTCTATCTGGGCATGGCGCGAGTCGCGTATTCATAATATCAAAGCGGCGACCAATTTGGTGCTTTGCCTATTCCCATTTGAGCTACCCGTTTATGAGCGTCATAATCATCCGGCGATATGTGTCGGTCATCCGCTGCTACGTACTATTGATCAGACGTTGCTAGAGACACCCGTCAATCAGCGCCGTAGTGAGTTGGTCTGGCATAATGATGGTCTGCAGCAATTTTTCATCGACCGCTTTGATGATGTCAGCCAGCTTATCTGTGTCATGCCAGGCTCTAGACGCGGTGAGATTACAGCAATCTTGCCGCTGATGCTAGATGGCATCCAAAAGCTGATTTTATTAGACCCAAAGCTGTGCTTTATCATTCCAACCGTCGATCAAAACCATCAGTATATCGTGCAAGATGTCATTGATAAGCGCTCAGAGCAACTGCGCGCGGCGATTGTGGTAGTCTATGATGACAGCCAGCCAGACTTTAGTCAGCAGGCGATGGCGGCATCAGACATGGTGATGCTGGCATCGGGTACTGCAACCTTGGAAGCCCTGTTACTTGAGCGTCCAATGGTGGTCATTTACCAGTTAAATCAGCTGACTTATCAGATTGCTAAACGTTTGGTCAAAGTCCCTTATGTTGGTTTGCCCAATATTTTGGCAGATAGCGCGATTGTGCCTGAGCTTATCCAAGAGCAGGCCAGTGGTGATAATATCTGTCGTACCGTGATGCGTTTGTTGCAGCCTCGCGCGTATGCCGAGCAATTAAAAGCGCTGATTGATACCAAGCATTTATTACAACAGCAGAGTAACCATGACCCTGCCAATAGCGTGATTGAGCAGTGGTTTTTACAGGATAATCATCAATCCCAAGCTAACTAAGACTAAGCTCAATAAATATAAACTTACTAAACCTAAGTTCTCTAAGTATAAGTAAACTAGCTTCAATATTATCTACATCACACTTAAATCTTTTAATAAATAAGACAGTACAATTTTATGAGTAACACACCCTGCAGCGCAAATCCTTTCACGCCAATTAGCACCTGTATTGAGCAAGTAGATATTAAAGGTCAGTATATTCAACTGGCAGCACCGATACAGCTATCAGGTCAGTTAAATATTGTTGAGCTGTTGGCGCAATATCCGATAAATGAAGAGAGCGAACAAGCACCCATACAAATTGGTATCGATGAAGCAGGGCGCGGACCTCTGTTAGGCAGCGTCAATGTTGCTGCTGCGATATTACCTGCTACTTGGTCAGGACTAATCGAGGACGCGCCACTCAAAGGTACGCCGTTATCTATATTAACGGATTCTAAGCAGCTGAGTGAAAAAAAACGCGACATTCTTTATCCGTTGGTTCAGCAATATGCCGTCGGGCACATCGTCGCTGATATACCAGCTGCTGTCATCGACCAAATCAATATCTTGCAAGCAACAATGCTCGGTATGCGTTTATGTACTGAGGTTTTGTTAGAAATAATTGCCAAGCACTTTAATACCAGTGTGGAAAGGCAGTTTGAGGTGTTGATTGATGGCAATCGCTGTCCAGATTTGGATTATGCAAGCCTTGATAAACTTGGTATAAAAGAGTCAGTCATTGACTGTCAAGCGTGGGTAAAAGGCGATGCGCGTCATACCAGTATTGCGGCCGCTAGTATCTTAGCTAAGGTAAGCCGTGATAAAACCATGTATGCACTTGATGCCCAATATCCTGAATATGGTATTGCCAAGCATAAAGGCTATCCGACGCGCGCTCATATGGAAGCAATCGAAACTTATGGCGTATTAACCGCGCATAGACGCAGTTTTGCACCGGTAAGAAAAGCGCTGGAAAACGTAGCGCATACCGAGAGTGGCAATAGGTAAGTGGTTAAGATATTTAGAAAATAGCCTAAGTAAAAATTACTATCACTCAAATATAAAAAGCACCTATTTATTAAACAGGTGCTTTTTATTTCAACATTCAACAGTTAGGCTTTATTAAAGCTTACGTTTCAACAACTGCTTAAAAAGACGAGTTGGGCTGCTGTAAAAAAGCCTCTTCTTCGAGAGTTGATTCACGGCTCAAGGTCTCATTGCGGTGCGGATAACGGCCAAACTTATCAATAATGTCTTTGTGACGACGCTCAAAATCTAAAGTGTCGGCATCGTTTAGTTGCTCAAAAAGCGGTAGATAGCGTTTATGAATCATCGCTGATTCAGAATGCATAAACGGCATAATGATAAATTTACGCCACTGCGTTGGTAGAGTGTCGAAATGGGGCTGTCCAATGGCTTCTTGAGCCAGTACCAACGCCATACCATCTTGGGCAAACGCGCATGCTTGCTCGCGACACAAATTACGCGAAAACTGATCTAGAACAATGATTTCAGCCAAGCGTCCCGCCAAAGCCGTGATTGAGCTGTTATTATCGGCTGGCACATCTGCGATGCGCCATGTTACGCATTCACCTTGTTTTGCTGCTTGCCAAATCTTGCCAAACTTATCCTTTATCTGCTTATCAAAGTCATTATTTTGCGCAAACCAGTATTGCTCATTGTCTTTGTCAAACCAAAAATCCAACACAGCACGTGCATCTGAATCGAGATGCTCTAAGTTTATGTTTTTGGGCTCGAGTGACGATAAATTGGTATGGGTTTTTGAAGTAGAATAATCGGTTGAGAGTGACATAAGCTATTCTAATTGTGATGAATTTATACTACTATAGCGCACTTATTTGGCCCTGTCATTTGGCCTTGTCACAATGTGTGATAACGTGTCATGACTGTATCACAGTGCGCCATTAAGCCATCGTTAGCATTAAGCTATTATTGCCGTAAATTGTTAAAGCTATTAGGTTATCTCTTATGAACTCAACACCAGATGTCTCTCTTGCCGCGCTAAAAACGCCTTACTATTTGCTTGATGAAGCGGCGATTGTCGCCAATATGCAGATTATCGCTCGCCTGTGCGAGTTGTCTGGAGCAAAAGCACTGCTTGCACTCAAATGTTTTGCGACTTGGGGGGTATTTGATGTTATGCAGCCTTATCTGCATGGTACGACGTCATCTTCGCTAAATGAAGTCAGATTGGGCTATGAAACTTTTGGTAGTAACAATGATGCTAATAACGAAGATAAAAAAGAAACCCATGCCTATAGCGTTGCTTATAGCGCGGATGAAATCGAAGAAGTACTAAGCTATGCGGATAAAATTATTTTTAATTCTATCTCGCAATTAAATGCTTTTAAAGGTAAAGCTGCTGCTCAGAATATTCCAGTAGGGCTACGCTTAAATCCAAAGACCAGTAATTCGTCATTTATTATTGCTGATCCTGCGCGTCCTTTTAGTCGTTTGGGTGAGCATGATAAAGACAAGATTGCAGCAGTACTTGGTGATATCACTGGGGTCATGATTCATAATAACTGTGAAAATGACAGCTTTGAGGCGTTTAGTGAGAGCTTGGCAGATATAGAAGCCAGATTCGGTGATATCTTGGCACAGCTTGAATGGGTAAGTTTGGGCGGCGGCATTCATTTTATTGCGCCTGATTATCCGTTAGAAAAACTGGCAGACAGATTAAAAACATTCAGCGAAAAATATGGCGTACAAGTCTATCTTGAGCCAGGTGAGGCGAGTATTCACGGTGCTGGATCACTGGTGACGACGGTATTAGATACTATGCATAATGAAAAGAATCTAGCAGTAGTAGATTCATCTATTGAAGCGCACATGCTTGATTTGTTAATTTACCGTGAGTCAGCGCCGATAGTGGCTGTTAATAGTGATTTAATTAATATTGCCTCTCTTGATATAGACCCTACCAATATTGCACCCATCAGCGAGAACGCTAAATCAGCTGATAATACGATTATCTATGGTCGTTCTTGTTTGGCAGGCGATATCTTTGGTGAGTATGTATTACCAAATAACTTAAAAATAGGTGATACCGTTACTTTTGGCAATGCAGCGGGCTATACCATGGTGAAAAAAAATTGGTTTAACGGCGTCAATATGCCAGCGATTGTCATTCGCCGCTTAGATGGCACTATCGATATCCAGCGCGAGTTCGATTATCAAGATTACAAAGCAAGCTTGTCATAGCGCTATTAAAATCATATTCGAGATGAATAAATGACACTGCCAAACAACTATCTAGCAATTATTATTCATCTTGAAGTTTTTAAGTTAAGTTGTAATTTTTGCCGAAAAGCGAGTAAAAATTGTTATAATTGCTACTGGCAAACGCAGTAGGATTTGTCTAACGGGTGCGTGGGTTTTCCTCGGTCTTCCTTTTTAATTCACGCATATCATTCACTCGTTTCTGTTTTGCATAGCCAATATCAATGGTATCGACAGGGACACAAAGGAGGATTGTTCTTTGAACACAAACCAACAAGCTAAGCCTAGTAAAAAAGATGTGCTCATCATCGGTGCCGGCGGTGTCGCTCAAGTAGTTGCGCATAAATGTGCGATGCATAATGACATACTTGGCGAGATTCATATCGCTTCACGTACCAAAGATAAATGCGCTGCAATCGCTCAAAGTGTCATAGAAAAAGGTAGCTTTAAGCAGCCAGCGGTATTACATACGCATCAAGTCGATGCCATGGATACCCAAGCGCTGATACAGCTTATTCAGGATACAGGTATTCAAGTCCTTATCAATGTCGGTTCAGCATTTGTGAATATGACTGTATTGGAAGCCTGTATCGAGACTGGTGTAGCGTACATTGATACGGCTATTCATGAAGATCCGCGCAAGATTTGTGAAACGCCACCATGGTATGACAACTATGAATGGAAGCGTAAACAGCGCTGTGAGGATAATAATGTCACCGCTATCTTAGGCGCAGGCTTCGATCCTGGTATGGTCAATGCTTATGCACGTCTTGGTTATGACATGATGGATGCAGGTTCAGTGACTGATATTGATATCATTGATATTAATGCTGGTAGTCATGGTAAATACTTCGCTACTAACTTCGATCCTGAGATTAACTTCCGTGAATTTACCGGTACGGTTTACTCTTGGCAGGACAGCAAGTGGCAGTCTAATAAGATGTTTGAAGTGAAGCGTACAGATGACTTGCCAGTGGTTGGCGTGCAAAACAGCTATTTAAGTGGTCATGATGAGATTCATTCATTATCAGCCAATTTAGATGTGCCAAACATTCGCTTTTGGATGGGCTTTGGTGAGCATTATATTAATGTCTTTACTGTGCTACAAAACTTAGGTCTATTGTCTGAGCAGCCGGTGATGACTGCGGAAGGGCAAGAAGTGATCCCGTTAAAAGTGGTCAAAGCGGTACTTCCAGATCCAAGCTCGCTTGCGCCAAACTATACCGGCAAAACCTGTATTGGTGACAAAGTTAAAGGCAAAATCAATGGTATCGATAGTGAAGTATTTATCTATAATATCTCAGACCATAAAGACGCTTATAATGAAGTTGGCAGCCAAGGTATCTCTTATACTGCAGGTGTGCCACCCGTCGCTGCGGCGATTCTGGTCGCTACAGGTGAGTGGGATGCTGGCAAGATGGTCAACGTTGAAGAGCTAGATGCCAAGCCATTTATCAATCTACTGAATAAAATTGGTTTGCCCACGCGTATCAAAGACAGCGAAGGCGATAGAGCGTTAGAGTTCGATATTTAGTCAGTACGTTTATGCAATAAAAAAGCCTATCTTTTAAAAGATAGGCTTTTTTCATGTTCGGTTTAGTATTAATTTATATGGGAGGATAGAGGAGCTGCGCCTGCTGTCCGCTATTATATACTCAACTGGGCGGGGCGCATCCTACGGCTTAAAGAAACCATCATGCGTCTTACTACGCCTTATTGGGATTATACTTCCGCAACGCTGCAATACGATCATCAAGCGTTGGGTGTGAGCGGAAAAGGTTAGCGATACTAAAGCCTGTAGACTGCCCTGACGAGATGGCAAATGCCTTCATGCTCTCTGGCATTTGGTCTGGACGTTGTGCAGAAGGGCGCAAAGCATCAAGCGCACCAATCATCTTGTCTTTGCTAGCAAGCTTAGCACCCATCTCATCAGCACGGAATTCACGCAGACGTGAGAACCACATAACGATGGCAGACGCCAAAAATCCAAGCAAAATATCCATCACAATACTCGTCACAAAGTAACCAATACCTGGGCTATTACTGGTATTTTTAAAGACAGTGCGGTCAACGAAGCTGCCGATAATACGCGCGAAGAACATAACAAAAGCGTTTACCACGCCTTGAATGAGTGCGAGCGTTACCATATCACCATTGGCCACGTGACCAATCTCATGCGCAAGCACCGCTTCTACTTCATCTTGATTCATATTTTGTAGTAGACCAGATGAAACGGCGACCAAAGCTTTGTTTTTATTCCAACCTGTGGCAAACGCGTTTGGCTGGGAATTATTAAAAATTCCCACTTCTGGCATACCAATATTTACCGCTCGTGCTTGTCTAGCGACCGTATCCACCAGCCATTTTTCAGTAGCATTGCTTGGTGTTTCAATGACCACTGTCCCCGTTGATCTTTTGGCCATCCACTTTGAGATAAATAGCGAAACCATCGAGCCAATCATGCCGTATATGCCGCACATAATGGCAAGGCTGGTGTAATTTAGCCCGCCCGCGCCATGTACACCACCAATACCAAAAAATCTAGATAAAATACCAAACACGATGCTAAATACCACAATCACCGCTAAGTTGGTTAATAAGAACAATCCGATACGCATCATGACGCTAACTTCCTCATTAAAATTCAACGACAGTCTGAGGGACATTCCCTTTACTGCAATAAAGGCTAAAATTAAATAGAGGACAATTATAACCTTCTAAAAGTAATATAGGCGCCAATTCTAGTATCAATAAAGTTTTATAATGTGAAGAATAGGAATGATAGCGGCATGAAGTGTACAACTGCTAAGTACAGACACAGGTAGAAAAATAAACACATATAAAGTTAGTAGGTATAATAGATAATGAACGATTTAGATTTGTTGTTTAGCCATACATAAGGTGCAGCCATGAACACTCTAGCACTTAAAATACCACCCGTAGCACAAGTCATTATTACGGCAGCTGCCATGTATGGTATTGCTAAAATCATGCCAAGTTTGCAGTTTTCGCTTAGCGGCTCAACGGTGTTAGCGGTTAGTTTGGGTGTGATCGGAATGAGCTTAGGTGTCATGGGTGTGACGCAGTTTAGAAAGGCACAGACCACACCCAATCCGCAGGCGCTTGAGAAAGTATCTAGTTTAGTAACCAATGGCATATATCGATATAGTCGCAATCCGATGTATTTAGGCTTGGTGCTTATCTTGTTAGGCTGGGCGTTCTATCTGTCTCACTTTCTGGCATTTGTATTATTACCCGTTTTTATACTTTATATGACACGTTTTCAAATACAGCCAGAAGAGCAAGTGATGGCAAGGAAATTTGGCAAGACTTATCAAGCATATCTAAATAAAGTGCGGCGCTGGATTTGAGGTATAGTAACTAATGAGAATTATTGTTCATAAATGATCGATTAAATCAGGAAGGTGACGTTATGGAAATGAAGAACATACCTTTTGCTACTACCGACTGGACAACAGTAGAAACTGTAGAAGTCAAAGGCGAAACGGGCACAGGATATTGGAAGACTCGTGAATTCGATACTATCAATGTGCATATGGTTGAGTATTCTGCAGGCTACCTTGCCGATCACTGGTGCGATAAAGGGCATATTTTATTTTGTATTGAGGGTGAGCTAAATACCGAGTTAAAAGATGGGCGTACTTTTACCTTAACAGCCGGTATGACTTATCAAGTAGCGGACAATACGACTGCGCATCGTTCATCAACGAAGACAGGCGCTAAGCTATTTATTGTTGATTGATGGCGGTAAGCTCATAAAGCTATAAAACCATAAAGTTATGAAAAAATAAAAGCGAGAACATAAAATGCAGCTAGAAATCAATGTCGTCGATGCTTTTACGGATACGGTTTTTAAGGGAAATTCAGCTGCGGTTATCATTACAGATAATTGGTTAAGTGATGATTTGATGCAATCGATTGCTTTTGAGAATAATTTATCTGAGACGGCCTTTATTGTTCTTGATGATGACGGCATCTATCATATCCGCTGGTTCTCACCATTGACTGAGATTGCTTTTTGCGGCCATGCAACTTTGGCATCAGCTTTTGTGTTATTTAAGAAGAACCCTAATTTAGAATTCATTAAATTTTACGCCAAAGCGGTTGGCGTTTTGACCATTGTGCAAACAAACTCTGGCAAGATACAAATGGACTTTCCCAGTACTAAGCCTGAGAAAGTCGATAATATACCTGCTAGTTTGCTGGCAGGATTATCTATTCCATCAGTCGAAGTTTATAAAAACACCCAAGCATACTTCGTGATTTATAATGCTGAAGCAGATGTCCTAAACGTAGAGCGTGATAACGAGCGGCTAACACAACTTGCACCATTAGATGTGGTGGTCACTTGTGAGGCTCAGTCTGCTGAGTACGCGAACTACGATTTTATCTCACGTTATTTTTGGCCAGCCAATGGTGGCGATGAAGACCCGGTGACTGGTTCAGTTCATACAGGACTTGCGCCATTGTGGGCAGAGCGTTTAGGTAAAAATGACCTAGTCGCTTATCAAGCATCAAAACGAGGCGGTATTTTAGACTGTGTCGTCGCAGGTGACAGAGTAATGATTTCTGGCAATGCCGTACAGTATTTGACCGGAGTTATCACCGTCGAGGAGTCGTTAGTTTGACCGAATTAAAAACCGTTGGTCTATTTGCGCTGACCGCATTGGCAGAAATTGCGGGCTGCTATTTGCCTTATCTTTGGCTACGAGAAGGTAAGTCGATTTGGCTGCTTGTTCCGGGTGCGCTAAGTTTAGTTGCTTTTGTTTGGCTATTGTCTTTGCATCCAACCGCAGCTGGTCGAGTTTATGCCGCTTACGGCGGTGTTTATATTTCGATGGCTATTATTTGGCTGTGGACGGTGAACGGCATCAGGCCGACCACGTGGGATATATTGGGTTCTATCGTCGCGCTATTAGGCATGGCAATTATTATGTTTGCACCGCGCAGTACTTAGCATAAAAACAGTAGCTACTATAAAAACAGTACCTAGCATAAAAAATGCCAATCAAACCGTGAGGTTCAATTGGCATAGCTTTAATTAGTATGGTTCAGATTAATATAGTTTCAGTTAGTATACTGATGCACTAAATATTAATGTTTACCTAAGATACTGCCGTTGTCATCTTTTTTAGATTGTTTAGCGGCTTTTTTCTCTTTTGCCGTTAATAGCGGTTTCTTTTTTACGTTCTTTTTACTGTCTTGACCTTTACTCATGGTATTTTCCTCTTGAGATAAACCTTAATGCCTTTAAAGCCAGTGCAAACAAGCTTAAAGTTTAGGTTAAATGCTGATGACGCAAGTTGTGCGTACTGCAATGAGTATAGGCTTAAGGTGTCGCAATAGATAGCTTCAGCACAATTCACCTACGATTGGATTCAGACATCTCTTTTTAATGCTGCTTTTTAAAATGTTGTTTAATAAGTCGTTTTATAAGTGGTTGTTTAATGCAATGGATTTATTTGTTCAATATGGCTATTAATAAGTGCTTACTTACGGAGTCATCACGATTTGCTATAATGAGCCACAAGCCGATGAGTCGTCGCGGCAACCTTTTATAATATTCATATTTAGCACAACGATGCTTACTGTTTTGGTTGATTGTTATGCGTATCCGTAAACTTTTTAAATTTGAAAATGCGCATATTGTGCGTAATTGTAGCTCTGAGCGCTGTAAACATTCCATCCATGGTCATAGCTATCAGATTGAGTTGATACTTGAGGCTAAGCGCTTAGACCATGGGCAAATGGTCTATGATTTCGGCTTATTAAAATCTTCTATTAAAGACATTATCGATAGCTTTGATCATGCGATTTGTTTTTGGAATAAAGACGACCCTGAGTATATCGCTGCCTGTAAAAAGTTCAGCGCTCGCTGGATAAGCTTGCCAGTATCGCCATCAGCAGAGCAGTTCTCACGTGTGATATTCTTTTGGGCGCAAGAGATTTTAAAACAAACCCAAATGCAAAACGGTGAATCTGATGTCAGCGTTTACTCGGTAATTGCACACGAAACTGCAACCGGTTACGCGCAGTGTTTTGCTGATGATGTGGCCAATGAGCAAATGGGCAAGCTTAATTTAGAAGCATTTGAGTTTAGTGACCAAGTTCGTGCCGAGTGGAGCGACCATGAGCTATATACCAAGCTGATTCGCGGCGAAAGCTTTGTCAATCCGTCAGTGACTATGCAGGTACAGACGCAAGTACAGGAAGGTAATCCTCATGTCTAATAGTATAAGAGAAGACAAAAACGTTAAAACGTTGACACTTTACTCTGAAGCCGATACTCAGCGTTTGGCTGAGCAATTGGCAGCGTTATCCTTATTCGGTAGCGTTTGGTTGGCAGGGGATTTAGGAGCAGGTAAAACCACGCTGACTCGCTATTGGTTGCAAGCGCTTGGACATACGGGTGCTGTCAAAAGCCCGACTTATACCTTAGTTGAACCTTATAGCATCAAGCAAAAAGACGGCTCAATTAGGCCAGTTTATCATGCTGACTTATATCGTTTGCAAGACCCGGAAGAGCTGTCTTTTATCGGTTTCGATGAGTATTTGGATGAGCCAAATGCCTTGCTTATTATCGAATGGGCCAGCCGTGCAGACAGCTATTTGCCGCCGCCAACCTTGTTTATTGACATGACGCAAGCTACTAGCACTGATAAGGATAGAGAAGCCCGTCAAGTTGAGCTGCGACTATCAAAGTCAGGTCAAGCGCAAGGCTTGGATTTATCCTCTCTTAAGATTTAATTTGCATCTCATACCTTTAGTCAATGTAAATCATAAATAGTCGACAGCATCCTTTATTACTACGCAAAATAACGATACCTCTTAATGCCTAAAATGTCAGACAATCATTCTCATACTCGCATCAAAAAGCTATCACCGCTGCTCATCAATCAATTGGCAGCGGGCGAGGTAGTAACGCGTCCAGCAGCAGTGGTTAAAGAGTTGCTTGAAAACGCGATTGACGCTGGTGCCACCAATATTGCGATACAGATTACCCAAGGCGGCATGGGGATGATTGAAGTGGTCGACAACGGCATGGGTATCCATCCCGATGATATGGTCATGGCAATCACCCGACATGCGACCAGTAAAGTCGCTGATGTGGCTAATTTACATGGTATTACCACCTTGGGGTTTCGTGGCGAAGCATTAGCAGCGACGGCAGCAGTTTCTCGGCTGACCCTAACCAGTAGTCATGATGACAGTGGTGTTGGTCGCCAGTTGCAAGTCGCCGGTGTATTGGATGATGTGCCTAAATTGGTACCAGTTGTGCATCATCGGGGTACAACTATTACCGTCAAGGATTTATATTTTAATGTGCCAGCCCGTCGCGGTAACTTAAAATCTATTGCGACCGAGTTTGGTCATATCGAAACGATAGTACGAGAAGTGGCTTTAGCGCGCGCAGATGTGGCACTGACGCTTTTTCATGATAATAAAAAGCGGTTATCGCTTTCTTCAAAAGCAGGCTATTCAAATGGACTGTCTACTAATAGCAACAACAATGATGCTAATCGTCTGCCATTATCACGTCTTGAGCAAGCAACTGGCTTACCATTAACGGATAATGCCTTAGAAATAGCATTAGATCTGAGCAGTTTAATACAGTTGTCTAAAGTCTACGTTGATAATAACTTTGGTGCTCAAGCAACTATTAATGGTTGGTTATGGCCTATTGTTGATGCGCAAGATACTTTACCAAAGCTAATCTATGTAAATGGACGACTGGTTAAAGAAGCGTTAATTAGCAATCATCTACGCCAACTTGCTCAAAGTGCTCAGTTAGCAGGTATTGGCTATGCGCTTTATTTTGACCTGCCAACTGAATGGCTTAATATTAATGTACACCCATCTAAACAGCGCATCAAAATCAGTCCGTTAAATAATATCATGGCGCATTTAAGTCATGCGATTCAATCAAAGCTTAAAACGGTCGTTGTTAAAAAGATCATCAATTCCGCTAATGATGATAGTCAAGTGTTAGATAATAGTCTGTCTATAAATAAAGCCTTTGCTGCTGAAACGCAACAGACATCATCGGCCACTTACTCAACCAAAATTCAGCAAATCCAAGCGCCCAAACAGCCATATCAGTTATCAGAAAATACGCATACTCCCCAAACCGTAAATGAATTAAGTGTTTCTGAAAATATCAGTAAAAACATTACTAATATCGCTAATAATGTAGCAGTCGATTTGACATCGGTGCCTTATTGTCTAGACGTTGTTACCCATTTAAATAAGGTGTTAGCTGAATCTGCTAGTACGCCATACATTGAAGATAGAGGGCTACCGTTGTTATTATTTTATTACCAAAGCCAATACTTACTGATTAGTGCAGCAGATTGGCAGTCAAAGCTCAGTTCGTTATTTGAGTCATATGTACTTAGCGATACGGCATTTAAAAAAGATAAGATGTTGAACAGTGCGACTGCCATTAATCAGCAACTTGCTACCGTGAGCATTCAAATGTCACCGCAAGACTTCATGGTTTTCATAGAAGATATCGAAGCATTACTTGCTAAACATGCGATCAAATCTATAAATAGCCATCGATTGGTCTCATTGATGCTGACATCTGCCTCTGAATGAATGCATCTGTAACTTTTCTATAAGAAAACATAATAAACAAACTTTAGCAGTGACAAGGCGTAAATTTACTTAGCGCTAATCATATAATTAGTAAAGGCAATCCTATGCAACTCTCGTCTGATAGCTCATCTTATCGCCTCAATTCCAAGCTAACGGATAATAGCGTGGTGTGTTTGATGGCGCCAACCGCGAGTGGCAAGACGGCACTGGCTTATGAGCTGTATGATACAGGGCGTTATGAGCTGATTTCGGTCGATTCAGCACTGATATATCGTGAAATGAATATCGGTACCGCCAAACCAACGGCTGCTGAGCTGGCGAGCTATCCGCATCATTTAGTCGATATCATTAACCCGATGCAGAGCTATAGCGTCGCTGAGTTCGTTAGCGATGTCGCCCGTTTGATTGATAGTTGTCACGAGAACGGCAAGATACCCTTGCTAGTAGGTGGAACCATGATGTATTACATGGCGCTACTTGATGGACTATCCCCAGTACCGGATAGTGATGATAACGTTCGTGCGCGGGTGGAGCAGTGGCGGCAGGAGGAAGGCATTAATGCGCTTTATGAGTATCTTGGTAAGATAGATCCAATTACTCATCAACGCTTAAATGCGACTGATACTCAGCGTATTACTCGAGCGGTTGAAGTCTATCTACAAACCAATATACCCATCAGTGACTGGCAGCAACAGCCTAAAAAAGCCTTGGCTTATAATCCCAATCAAAATTGGCATGCGTTGGCAGTAATGCCGGATCGCCCGTGGTTGCATAAGCGTATCGAGCAACGTTTGGATATCATGTGGAAGGAAGGATTGGTGGCTGAAGTAATCGGATTGCTTGAACAGTATCCATTAACGCCTAATTTGCCGTCGATGCGCTGTGTTGGCTATCGTCAAGTATTGGAATACTTAGTCCATATTAATCACCCAGTATTTGAGCAAGCACATTTAGATAAAACACAGTTTTATGATGCTTTTGGTCAATTAGATGCTTCAATAAGTGGGCAGATAAGACCCGAACTCGCTGCTCAGCTGACCATTCAAGCGCCCGAGCACACCAGCCGGACTGAGGCGCTTGCTTGTCAGAAAATGCAAAATAAGGCATTATATGCGACAAGACAGCTAGCAAAGCGCCAATACACTTGGCTGCGTAAACTTACTCAATTGTCTGATTTATCTGGTGATGTGTCTAACAATGATAAGCAGATAGGCAATGCTATAACGATAAAAACGTTTGATTCCATGGGACAGGTACGAGATTATTTATATTGATGCTTGTTTATATCGATGCTGATTATAGAGCTGACGATTTTAACCGATAGCAAAATTAGCAATACGTAAAAAATAATGACAATTAGTTTCAAAGTATAATGTAGATAGCTGCTATAATTTAAACCCAGTAGCATAGTGGGAATTATATTTATATAACTGCTTTCTTGATGGCCACTAATTAACGTTTGTTGATAAAATAGCTTTCGAAACAAGTGGTTACTTAATAATTTACAATAATAACGTATTCACGATAAAGTGGAATCACTTAACAACAATGAGCGCTTATTTAGATACGTTTTATAAATAAAACTTATTATTGTATCTGCCCTTAGCCATTATAATTAAAGCGACACTTAAAATAATTGGCATTAAAAATAATTATACAATATTTAGGAGAGATTTCATGTCAAAAGGACAAACCTTACAAGATCCGTTCTTGAATTCACTGCGCAAAGATCGCATACCTGTTTCTATTTTTTTGGTAAATGGTATTAAACTACAAGGTCAAATCGAGTCATTTGACCAATACGTGGTATTGCTAAAAAATACCGTTAGCCAAATGGTCTATAAACATGCCATCTCAACAGTAGTGCCAGCGCGCAATCCTAGAAGTAGCACAGCAACTGGTACCAGTACAGCCACGCCACCAAGTGCCGCACCCGTTGGTTATCAAGGTGGTGGTATGAGTAGTGGCTTTGAGCGCGGTAGTAATCTTGCGAGCACAGGTGGCTTTGAAGAGCGTGGTTTTGCCAATCGTAGTGGTTTTAATCGTGGCGGTTTTAGCCAAGGTCAAGAGCGCGGGTTTGAGCGTGGCAGCTTTGGTCAAAGTCAAGAACGCGGTTTTGAGCGAGGTGGTTTTGGTCAAGACCGTGGTTTTGAAGCGCCGTCAGATAATGCGGGCTTCGAAAATAAACCAAATGATGATACTGACGACAGCAACCAATAAAATCTATACTAAAATTACTGTGTTTAATTTTTATGCTTAAAACATCGTACTCAAGAGGTGGTGCCTGGAATAATGGGCTGGGAACAGTATTGCTCAGATCTAAAGTAATGCTTGATTAAAAAGTACGTTATTAAAATGTTCTATATCTGATTAAGACCTACTATATTATAGTGGGTTTTTTTTGTATAAATAGACGTATAATTGCATCTATCAATGCCAATGTTAGTGCTAAAATGATGGCATATCATCATGCGCTATACTATTAATCTAGAGCATTATTAATTGAGAGTATAGTATAGTAAAATATTCTATTGATTCATCACATTACCCAATTTGAAGAATTTAAAGTCATTAAACTTTAAGTTATATAATTAAAAATTACTAAATTGAAATTCGCTGAATGTAAAGTCACTAAATATAGAGCCGCTGTATGAGTAATACCCAACGCAATGTAACCCATGAACAATTTATTAGTACTGCTATCGAAGCGATTCATACTGAGATGGCCGCACTAGAATTGTTAACTGAGCAAATCGATGATAGGTTTGCCCAAGCCTGCGATATTATCTTAGCCTGTCAAGGACGTGTCGTGGTAACGGGTATGGGGAAGTCGGGATTGATTGGGCGTAAGATAGCGGCAACCTTTGCTTCTACGGGCACGCCATCGTTTTTTATGCATCCTGGTGAAGCAGGGCATGGTGACCTAGGGATGTTAGTACAAGGCGACGTCTTACTTGCCATCTCAAACTCGGGTGAATCGGACGAGATTAGAATGCTCTTGCCCGTAGTTAAGCGCTTAAATATTCCGCTGATTAGTATCAGTCGAGACAAACGCGGCATGCTACCACGAGCAGCTGATATCGTTCTGACGCTTGGTAAATCACAAGAGGCTTGCCCGCTTAATCTTGCCCCGACTTCTAGTACCACGGCGACTTTGGCATTAGGGGATGCGTTGGCAGTGGCATTGGTTCATGCTCGCAACTTTACTTCAGAAGATTTTGCATTATCACATCCTGCTGGTGCGCTAGGACGACAACTGCTGACGCGCGTTGAAGATTTGATGCATACTAACTTAGAAAACTTACCGCTTATTAATCAACAAGCGCCACTACAAGACGCTTTATTTACCATGTCGGCTGGGCGTTTGGGTATGACAGTAGTCACTGATGACGAACAAAAAGTGGTCGGTGTGTTTACCGATGGCGATTTGCGTCGCGGCTTAGAAAAAGGCATTGATCTGCAAACCCCGATGCGCGAGCTGATGGTAAGCAATCCACGTCGCATTAGTAAAAGTATGCGCGCATCAGATGCGCTAAGTGTGATGAATGAAAATGGGATTAGCCAACTGCTGATTATCGATGAGGCAGAGCGCTTGGAAGCCGTTATTACGGTGCATGATTTATTACAAGCCGGTGTGAAATAAGTACTGCATTAATAATTACTGCATTAACGAAGAATGCATTAATAAGTACTATATTAAAAAAGCCTTTAATAAGGGAGCGCTGATGCAAGACTTAATTAAAAAAGCTGGACAAGTAAAGCTATTGGTCATGGATGTTGATGGCATTTTATCAAATGGTCAGATTATTTACGATGCGAATGGTATTGAGACCAAAGCCTTTTCAGTACAAGATGGTGTGGGCGTTAAGTCGTTAGCACGTTATGGTATTTTGACCGCTATTATCACTGGTCGTAGCAGCCCTATGGTAGACAAGCGCGCTGCTGAGATGGGTGTCAATTATATCGTCCAAGGTCGTGATGACAAGCTGATTGCCTTAAATGAGCTATTGATGACCCTTGATCCTGCGCTCAATATCACCGCTGACGATTGTGCCTATATGGGCGATGATTTACCCGATATTAAAGCCATGCAAACGGTTGGTTTTGCTGCTACTGTACCAAACGCGCATGCAGAAGTTATAAAATGCAGCCATATGGTGACCACGCGCGCAGGTGGCACCGGCGCTGTACGTGAAATATGTGATCTAATTTTAAAGGGTCATGGACACTACCAAGACTTTATTGCGTCTTATACGCTTGATGAAGCCAAAACTCAGGATAACTTGTCGTGAATACTCGTGTTTTAATCGTTCTTGCGTTGATTCTCGCTGTGATTGCTGGCTGGTTCTTTAAGCAGCAAGGAGAGATTACGCCACCGGTCAGTATCGAAGCGACGGATGTTGATTACGAAGCCACCGATATCAAGGCGGTGCAGACCAATGAGCAAGGTGAAACTGAGTACGAGCTGAGTGCTGAATCATTGACCCACAATCCTGTGACCAATAAGGATGAGATGAAAGGCATCACGATGAATTGGGAGCCTTCAGATGAGCAACGCTATCGTATTGAAGCGGGTAGTGCTGCCATCAGTCAGCAGACGGGTGAAATGAGCTTATCAGGCGGTTTCTCCTTAGTCAGCGAAGGTAAAGCAGGTACGTCCGATGTTGAACCTATCAAAGTGACGGGGACTACGTTGAAAGGCAATACCAAGTCAGGTCAAGTTTATAGTGATGAGCCAGTCAAAGTCGAACAAGGTATGAATCGCTTTGAGGCCTCTAGCATGACTGCTAATCTTGAAACCGGTGACTATGAATTTGGTAAGGTTGCTGTTGCCTTTATGCCAGCGAAACGCCAAGACAAAGCCTTGTTTTAATAGCTTTAGTAACGACTTAAGCTTTAAATTAATACCAGATTCAGCCTTAATATTGTCCTAATCACCCGATTGTTTTAGCCTTTATACTGATATTAAATGCATATTAGTAGCAGCACCTAGCAGGAAGTTTGCAAACTCTACTACCCATAATGACGCGAGTAACTTTTATGAAACCCACTTTTTTGCCTACTTTACGCTTGCTATCGACGCGCTCTATCCAAGTATCGAACGGATTACGTGCGCTGCCGATGGTGATGCTGTTAGCCTTACCGTTATATAGCCATGCCTTGCCATCAGATGCTAATCAAGAAATTAAATTATTGGCCGATAAAGCCACTTATAGCGAACGCACAGGAATTACCAGCTATTCGGGTACGGTAGTGATCACGCAAGGGACGTTTAAGATGACCGCTGATAATATTACGGTCAATTTATCACAGGGTCGTAGTATCAACTCGGCCGTAGCAACTGGTCGTCCAGCCACCATGCAGCAAGTAGTTACGCAAGAAAAAGGCTTGGCAAAAGGTCAGGCGAATAAAATCGACTATAATGCGGTCACGGGTATCGTTACGCTTACGGGCAATGCAAAATTGGTACAAAATGGCGCCAGTTTTGCCGGTAATGTCATTCGTTATAGCTTAAAAGCGGGCGATGTAGAAGCAACCGCTGGTGGCAATCAACGCGTAGAGTTGGTTTTCCCTCCTAATAATAGTACCAATCAAAGCAGCATACGTTAAGCAATTTAGCCGATTAATATATTAAATGATTAGTTGAATGACCAATAAAGTTCAATAAATAAAAATTGTTAAACTTTTAAACCTCTAAGCCGTCCGTATTAGCGCTTGAGTTTTGCAACTTTACAAGTAAGTGATGAGTAAGTTATGAGTGATATTAAAAACAATGTTGTTAGTAGCAATGAGCTTAATAATGACTCTATAGCGTCAGCTAATAGCTCTGAACCTGTCGCTCGTTTAACGATGCAAAACTTAGGCAAGCGTTATGGCAAACGTTGGGTAGTAAAAGATGTGTCATTCTCTGTTGAACAAGGACAAGTCGTTGGGCTGCTAGGTCCAAACGGTGCGGGCAAAACCACCAGCTTTTATATGGTGGTAGGACTGGTAAACATGGATAAGGGCCGTGTTACCTTAGGAAAAATGGATTTATCAAAATACGCTATGCATGAGCGCGCGCGTGCTGGTATTGGTTATTTACCGCAAGAAGCGTCTATTTTCCGTAAGTTATCGATTGAAGACAATATCTTAGCTATTCTGCAAACTCGTAAAGAATTGAGTGCGTCTGAGCAGCGCCAAGAGCTCGAAAAACTAATCGGCGAGTTTCATTTAGAACATGTGCGCAAATCTTTGGGCATGAGTGTCTCAGGCGGTGAGCGCCGTCGCTGTGAGATTGCCCGCGCTTTGGCCGCTGATCCTAAATTTATCCTATTGGATGAACCTTTTGCGGGTGTCGACCCTATCTCTGTTAGTGATATTAAAGACGTTATTTTGACCCTGAAAAATCGTGGTATCGGCGTCTTAATCACTGACCATAATGTACGTGATACTTTAGCAATTTGTGAAAAAGCCTATATCGTTTCAGAAGGCGCTATTATTGCTGAAGGGACGTCGAGCGAAGTATTAGAAAATGAATTGGTGAAATCAGTTTATCTTGGTAAAGATTTTCAGGTATAAAACATTTTTCGGCTTAACCGCTTTGCTTTCTTCAAAACCTCATTTATATTTTTATCCAACTATTTTGTCATTTGGCAGGGTACAGACGGATATTTGGCGATTGCATTTTTATAAGAGCAGTCTTTGTCAGTACATTCTTTGCCAGCACAGTCCTCTATAAATTACCGCCTGATTCCACAGGCTGATATGTAATCTCTAATACTCTTATATTAAAGCTCTTACAGAGCTTCATATAATTCTATTTATCTCTCTCTCTATTACTTTCGATTGACCAGCTGAATAAGGTTCATACGTTATGGCAAAAAATAAAAGCAGTTATGTTTGTCAGCATTGCGGTGCGCATTTCGGTAAGTGGGCAGGACAGTGTACAGATTGCGGCGAATGGAACAGCTTGGTTGAAGCACCAAACGTCAGTATGCCGCATCATAATAAAAACACCGCAAAATCCAATCCTAGCCGCGCCGTTTCTCGTAGCGACGGTGCGCCCGCTGGAAACTACTCTGGCACACATAGTGCGGTCATGCCACTCAATGCCGTGAGCGTAGGCTTAGATACCCGTTTACCGACTGGTATCAGTGAGTTTGATCGGGTATTAGGTGGCGGATTGGTGGCCGGTTCTGTCGTTTTGATAGGTGGTGACCCAGGTATCGGTAAATCGACGATTTTGCTGCAAACCGCGACCAATATGGCAAAGGCTGATTCATTGGCGGGTAGTGCTCTGTATGTGACGGGTGAGGAATCATTGGCGCAGGTAGCTATGCGTGCTAAGCGTTTAGATTTGCCAGCGGATAGATTGCGTGTGCTCGCTGAAACTAACGTCGAAACTATTTGCGCCGCATTAACCCAAGAACAGCCAGCGATTGCTATTATTGACTCGATTCAGACAATTTATACCGATGCTATTAATTCGGCACCGGGCGGCGTCAGTCAGATTCGAGAGTCGGCAGCTATTTTGACCCGTTATGCTAAGCAAACTGGCACGGCACTATTCTTAGTAGGACATGTGACCAAAGAAGGTACGCTTGCCGGTCCGCGTGTGCTTGAGCATATGGTTGATACGGTTTTATATTTTGAAGGTCAGTCTGACTCGCGTTTTCGTATGATTCGCGCCGTCAAAAACCGTTTTGGCGCGGTCAATGAGTTAGGGATTTTTGGCATGACTGATATGGGACTAAAAGAAGTCGCCAATCCGTCAGCGATATTTCTCAGCCGTTATGATAAGCCTGTGGCTGGTTCTGTGGTGATGGTGAGCCGTGAAGGTACTAGACCGCTACTGGTCGAAGTACAAGCCTTGGTTGATGATTCACAAGGTTCGCCTAGACGCATGGCGTTGGGATTAGACTTTCAGCGCCTATCAATGTTACTTGCGGTCATGCATCGCCATGGCGGTATCCATACCAGCGGACAAGATGTTTATGTCAACGTCGTTGGTGGCGTGAAAGTAATAGAAACAGGGTCTGATTTGGCAGTGCTCTTAGCTTGTGCCTCTAGTATCAAAGAGAAGCCTTTACCGTCATCACTTGCTGTTTTTGGTGAAGTTGGTTTGTCAGGTGAGATTCGCCCTGTACCCAATGGTCAAGAACGTTTAAAAGAAGCGATGAAACATGGCTTTAAACATGCGATTATCCCTAAAGCCAATGCGCCTGCCAAAGATGCGCCGCAGTTTAAAGGTATCAATGTGATTGCAGTAGAACGCTTAGATGATGCGATTGAAAGCGCGTTTGAGCTATAATTCTCTACAAACAAACTATCTAACATTCCTTACTGAACGTTAAATAATAAAAAAGCGCCTAACTTTGAATGAGTTAGGCGCTTTTTCTTTACTTTTAAAATACGGCTCTAAGGGCTTATTGTCTTTATAATACGAAACCGTTAAAGGCTTAAAACGCTATTGTTCTAAGACGTTAATGGTTTAAGAGGATGGGCCTGAAACACGTTCAATAGCCACGTTACCCACACCTTTGCCGGTAATTCCAAGTTGCTTGGCAGCACCATAAGACAAATCTAACACACGGTTGCCATGGAATGGACCACGATCATTTACTTTTACAACAACGCTTTTACCATTGTTTTTATTGGTGACTTTAACGTAGCAGTTCAGTGGTAGTGAACGGTGAGCAGCAGTTAAGCCATTCATATCAAAAGTCTCACCGCTAGCGGTTTTGCGACCATGAAATTGACGACCATACCAAGAGGCTAAACCAGTTTGTTTGAATTTGCTCACAGAGTTAGAGGCAACTGCTGTTAGGCGTTCTAGCACATCTTCGTCTTTAGATACTTGTGCTGTGTCACTGGCTAACAGTGAGCTGCTCAGCGCCAATGAAGTAGGTTGGCGGGCAGACTTAACTAAGCTTGATGCGCCGTCGTGCTGACGACTAAGTTCACCGAGTACACGGTCAATATGGGAGGCGTTATCTTGCGAAATCATTGCAAGGGAGGTTTTTGATTCTACAGCATTTGCATTAGAAGCGATTGCAGAGCCAGCAAATAAAACCGCTGACATTGTAAGTAAACCAGATAAACGCTTATTCATAAATACCTCTATAACTTATACATCAAAACTTAACACTAAAAACCTCTTAGATGGAGCGAGGCAACGTTAGACCAATCTAACCCTGCCGCAAACCCTAAAACCGAGATCAATCATCTTTCTCATAATGACTGACGTTACTGCCCAGCTTTAATAAATTTCAATATATGGTAATTTTTATTCCATCATCATAAGTGAGTAGGTGTTTATGATTTATGTACACGTCACCAAACTTAACTTATGACACGCTCAAATGATAGTTAACAATATTAATTAAATAACGCATCCACCACTAATATGGGATACTGATATTCGATAAACAAACTTTCACGCAATGCTAAATTAATAAAGAGTTTAAAGGGTATTACGTAGTACTTTGTTATTAAACCGTTAATTAAGTAGTAACTTTGAAAGTCTGAAATCTACAAGTTGCTAACTATACGGATGAGCTACAACGACAATATAATTGAATGATAAGTTTGTTAGTAGCTATGTACGGGTTATGTATCATATCTACACTAAAACGAGGTTAACGCAATTTTTTGTAAAAAACAAGGAATAAAATCTATCAGTATTAGTGGGCTAATGGTGGGTTTTTATAGAGTAATAGTTAGTATGTTTTTCAGGTAAATTATAATGATAACAATAACTTATGTTCATTAATAAGCATGCGATGTTAGGGTTTTTATGACAATCTATGTAGAATTGATTACAAATAAAATTAGGTTAAAGCAGCAAATATCCGATTAATTTTAGAAATTCTGTGATGATATCGAATGAAGTCTGAATGAATGATTAAGGCAAATTTATTTTAAATTTGCCCACTGTCTTGCTTACTAACGACATTTTAAGTGACTGAATTAGATGCTGGACAGGATGGCTAATTAGTTATTTTAACCAAGGCTAAAACGGCCATTAAGCATAAGATTGCTACACATCATTCATTTTACAAGTTATTTAAAAATCATTAATCAAATTTATGAGTATGGATTGACATCAGTAAGCCGAAACCTGCCATCAGGGTGACAATGGCTGTACCACCATAACTAATAAAAGGCAAAGGCACACCAACAACAGGTAAGATACCTCCGACCATACCGACATTGACGAAGACATAGACAAAAAAGGACATGGCAATCGCACCTGCCAATAGTCGACTATAGGTATCAGGATGTGTGAATGCGATATATAAGGCACGAGTCAGCACACAGGCATAAATAGACATGAGTAGTATCACGCCAAACAAGCCAAATTCTTCAGAAAATGCGGCAATGATAAAATCAGTATGACCTTCTGGTAAAAAATGTAGATGAGACTGTGTGCCTTCTAGATACCCTTTTCCGGTGAGACCGCCTGCACCGATCGCTGTCTTAGACTGAATGATATTCCAGCCAGCCCCTTGTACGTCAGCCTCAGGATTAAATAAGGTTAAGACGCGCGTACGTTGGTAATCATGTAATAAAAAGTTCCAAGCGAAAGCGACCAAAGGTACCGCCAAAGCCGCCGCACTCGCAATCAATCGCCACGAAAGCCCCGCCAAAAACAACACAAAGATGCCACTGGCAGCGACCAATAACGAAGTGCCAAGGTCAGGTTCTTTGGCGATTAACAATACTGGTACTACGATTAACGCTAAAGTGATGCCAATGCTAGATAGTGAGGGCGGTAAGTCGCGTTTGGATAAAAACCACGCACACATCATTGGCATGCCAAGTTTCATAAACTCTGAAGGCTGGACGCTGCCAAATCCGGGTAAGTTGATCCAGCGCTGTGCACCCATACGCACCTCACCAATGATATCAACCAGTACTAATAATATTAGCCCTAACACATAAAATATAGGTGTAAAGGTACGATAGAGGCTAGGCGGTATCTGCGCCATGATAAACATCACCGTAAAGGCAACACCATAGCTGACCATTTGGCGTATGACCATATCGCTATCTTGACCGGATGCGCTGTATAAAATCGTCAAACCAATACAGCAAACCGTTAATAGCAATAGGGTTAGCCACGGGTCAATATGAGTACGTTGCCATAGCGTCGGCGCATGACCTTGACCTAAATGATGGCTTTGACGTGAAAAACGGTATTGCGGGTTAGAAGACATAGGCAGAATGTGACTGGCAGTTGATGTGAAGGAAAAGTCGGGTTTGACGGATAATAGCTCATCACTGAAGCAGTTAAGCAATTAATCACTAAATAAGCGGTGATTATAAGGCGTTCATTAAACCAGATAATAGCCAATAAAGTAACTTGCTAGTAATAAAGTAACGTCAATATGAACATTATAAGGATAAGTGTTAATAACGAATAGGTGACCGCTGATTCGCTGCGATAGTTTAGCCTGCTTGCTTAAAATTTGATAGTATCGATAAAACGTTTTTAGCGGTAGTTTCTAATAATGATAAAGACAAAAAAATCTGTTTATAGGCAAATATATAAGCCTGTCATCGCCCTATGTATTTGTGCCAGCAGTGTCTCTGCTTCTGCCGCTATTATAAGCGATAATAGTGAGCGCCGTATTCAAATCCGTCATGGCAGTAGTGCTACTGATAGTACGTCTAATGCTTATATCACGCCTGCTAGAAATTATGGCAGTCAAAGTAATAGTTATAGTGGCGGCGCGACAATATTAAGCGAGGGCAGAAGTGGCTCAAATAGCTTAGGCGGCGATAGTATGCAAGGGCTCATTCAACAAAAACAGCGTGAATTCAATTTTGATAGTGGTTTATCAATAGAAGAAAGCAAACGAGTCATCACCAATAAAGTGACGCCACGTTATAACACCACTTATAACACTGGTAATAATAACTTCGGTAACAACAGCTATAATGACTTTACCAGTATGGACTTTAATACTTGGTTAAATAGTAATAGCTACCGCGCAGGACAAGTGGCCAATTATCAGCGCTATTTAAGCTCACGAGTGGGTGCGCAAAATGTCCCGCCTTTATCACAGCTGCTAACGACCGCCCGTAGTTGGGATAAATGCGGCTATGAGCCTTATCAGCTACCGCCACAGGAGCTATGGGCGAATATTGTGCCGACCTTGCAGCTTTACAGTCAGCTCAAAAACCAAGGTATCTTGCCCGCCAATACCGAGATACGTTCAGTATATCGCAGCCCTGGGTTGAATGACTGTGCGGGCGGAGCAAATGGAAGTAAGCACATGACCGCAGGCGCTATGGATATTTGGGTGCCAGAATATGAAAGTAGTCCATGGCAGCTGAGTCGCATGCAAGATAGCTTATGTGAGTTTTGGCAATATCAGGGTCAGTCACACAACTTTGGGCTAGGATTATACTCTACCGGTGCCATTCATTTAGATACTGATGGTTATCGTAAATGGGGCTTTAATCATGCCAGTAGCAGCTCTGCTTGCCGCTATTAAGTAATATGTCGCTAAAGACTGTATTTTCAATCCTAGAATTAAAAAAAGCTCAACCAATAAATATTACTGGTTGAGCTTTTTTATCGACCTATTTTTTTAACACCTGTAAAAATACGCTATCAGGCTTATTATTTTTTCTTAGACTTCTTCTCATCCCAAGGGTTCACCTCACCAACGGTAACGATTAAAAAGTTATCAGGTTTTAGGGTGTCGCGCAGGGTTTGGTTAACCTCTGAGAGTTTGACTTGTTCGATACGACTGACATAATTGGTCAGGTAGCTATGGGGTAGCTGATAAAAATTCATCATGCCAAGTAGACTATTGATTCCTGCATTACTAGCAAAACCCATTGGGAAGCTGTTTTTTAAATTATCCGTGGTTAATTTCATCTCATCGCTAGTGATACCTTTATCTAACGTCTCATTAATCACGGCTAAACTGGCATCAATCGCCGCTCGCGCTTTATCGTTACGGGTAGAAAAACCAATCTGATAAGGTCCGCGCGCCAGCATCGGGTTCATAGAACCTGAGATACCATAAGTATAACCAAGATTCTGCCTAACTTCCGTCATCAAGCGGGCATTAAAATCGCCCCCTGCTAGCACTTCATTGCCGACAGCGAAGTTGGTTTGCTTTTGCTGCGCTTGGGGGTCAGTGGCGCGCTTGTCGCCCAATTGACCCATTAATACCGTGGTTTGAGTGCTAGGAAACGGTATATGGATATGCTGAGATTGGGTTAATGGCTTTGGCTCGGGTAGGGTAGCCGCGGCTTGACCAGCTGGTAGGTCAGCCGTTATTTCTTCAGCCAAATTTTTCGCTTGTGCCAAAGTCAAATTACCGGTCATGGCAAGTGACGCATTGGCGGCGACTAGATAGCGATTTTTAAAATTGATTAGCTGTTGTCTTGTGATATTAGGTACTGTTTCCAGCGTTCCAACCGATGGATGAGCGTAAGGATGGTCGCCATAGAGTGCTTTGCTAAAGGCGATACTGGCAAGGCTACCGGGGTCTTGTTTTTGCTGTTGTAAGCCCACCAATAGGCGTGCTTTATTACGGGCTAATATTTGCTCATCAAAGCTCGGTTCAATAAGCATTTGGGTCATTAAGTCAACGGCAGGCAGTAGATGTTTATCATCAGATAAGCTACGCAATGACACAATAAACATGTCTTTATAGGCGCCACTGCTTAGATTGATACCCAAGGTTTCAACCGCCCGCGTGAATGCGTTTTCATCTAAACGTTTGGACCCTTGTTCAAGCATCGTTGCGGTCATATTGGCGATACCAAAGCCAGACGGACTGATACTACCATCACGTGCGCTACCAGCGTTGAAGCGCAAATCAATATCGACGATGGGTAATGTGGTGGTCGGCACAAAAAGCACAGGAATACCTGCTTTGGTCTTAAAGGTCTGAATCTTTGGAACAGTGACTTTTAAAGGTTTGACATTATCAAGGCTGCTAAGCTTAGCTAGAGCAGCAATAGGCGCGCTAGTATCGACTGCGGCAGCCGGCGTGCGAGCATCTTCGCCACCCGCCATATCTGCCTGCGCTACAGTGGTCAAGGTCATCATTCCAAAGAATGCACAAGCACTCAGATAAGGTAACTGCTTAAAATTAGATGAGAATTTGGTTTTCTTAAGAAAAGGTATTTGAGTCATGTCTTTCTTCTTATTAATAAGGTCACGAGTATTGGGCTTTGCTAAGATAACTGGATAGCATAGTGATGTTATTTAGCTTTACTTACCGCTTCTTTATTAGCATCGTCTTTGCTAGCGGTATTTTTAATAGCCTTATCTTGGCTAACTTTATCTTTACTGGCCGTCTCTTTAGGCGGGATGATATGCATCACCGTTAAATTGTCTTTGACCAAATACTTTTTGCTTGCCGCTTGGATATCCGCGATTGTTACGCTATCAAGCTTGGTTGGCAGTTTGGCTAGCAGCCTATCGTCAAGACCGATAGATTGTAGTGAGCCAATCATACGTGCCTGACCTTCCATGCTGTCCTGTGCGTATACCAAACCGGTGACGGTGTTGGTTTTGGCGCGCTCGATTTCATCGGAAGCAATCGGGTCGGTCGATAGCTTATTAATCTCATTAATAATAGCTTGTTGTGCCTGCGCTAAGCTGACGCCTTCGCGCGGGGTTGCTTGTATCAAAAACAGTCCGTCGCCGCGATCAAGCAAATCATAAGAGGTACCCACTGTGGTAAGTAACCCTTGTTCGCGTACCAATCTGCTTTCTAAACGTGCTGATAAACCGCCGTCTAGAACATCTTGGGCAAGCGAGAGGGCATAGGCTTGCTTTTCATTATCAGCACCAGCACTTACCAGACTGGGCACGTTATAACCCATTAATAAAACTGGCACTTGTACTGCTTGCTCGGATTCTACTTGCTGATAGCCGCGAAAGCCCTTTTGAGTGACCGCAGGACGCTTAGGTAATGCGCTTGGTTGTAGCTCACCAAAATAGCGTTTAACCTGCATTAACACTTCGTTTGGTTCAACATCCCCGACGATAACCAAAGTCGCATTATTGGGTGCGTACCATGTTTTATACCAGTCTTTTAAATCGTTAAGGGTAATGGATTCAAGCTCGCTCATGGGTCCAATGACCGATTCACCTTTCGGGCTGTTTGGCAAAGCCAGTAAGCGAAATGACTCATAAGCTTTGGCAAGAGGATTGTCATCCGTACGCTGACGACGCTCTTCCATCACCACTTGATGCTCTTTGGCAAACGCTTTGTCATCAAATATTAAGTGTTTCATGCGATCCGCTTCTAGCTCTAAGGCTAATGGCAAGCGATTGGCAGGGAATAGCTCGTAATAGCCGGTATAGTCGTAACTGGTAAAGGCATTATTAACACCGCCAAACTTAGCAATCAAACGCTCATAATCGTCGCTTGACATATCAGTGGTACCTTTAAACATCATATGCTCGAGCACATGGGAGATACCACCTTTATCAAGTGGCTCATCTGCTGACCCAACGCGATACCAAATCTGAGTCATTACCACAGGCGCGCGGTGGTCTTCTTTGACCACTATCTTTAAACCATTTTCGAGCTTGTATTCATGGCGACCGGACATATCCATGGTCAGCGCTGAAGGTTGCTCGGTATTTTCTAACGCTTGGTTTTTATCTACCATATCTGTAGTTGCGATACTTTTATTCGTGGCGACTGTATTCGCCGAAGAAAGCGCGCTAGTTTGGCAAGCCGCAAGGGTAGTCGCCATGGCTAAAGCGCAGGCAAGGCGTAAAGTATGAGCAGATGATGGTAAAGACAGTGATAAAGGCAATGGCATGATAGGTTCTACTTATATAAAAAGGCAGCTGGTAAGTGACTGATTTATAGAATGAGAAGAGCGTATGTTGAAGCTTCTATTAATATACGTATTGGTAATAAACATAACACCATTATAAAGACTTATGCGCCCCAACCATGACGCTAGCGGTCGGCTTAAACTCTTGTGTGGTATTACAGCCTGTTGACGATAATGCAATGGTAGCCAAAAGCAAAGCAGCGCCGATTTGAGTTATTTTTTGATAGTTATTCGATAGCATAGGTCATTCCCAATATCAGTGGTTGAGTAAATTAAATAAGATACAACAGTTTAGCGCTCGCTAAGAGTAGGCGAAGTTTGGCTTATCAAAGGTCGGATTTTTGTGTCCAAATCTTAAGCGAAACTTGCTTAGATAAGCCTATAGTTTGTAGTACGCTTGCTAGCATGGTTTTTTATAATGCATATGACAGTCTGTTTAGTGTGATTTTAGGCATTGCTGTCTGTTATGGATAGTCAATTTTACAATTTGACAGCGCTCTACAATGCTAAAGGCTAAGCGTCACTTGAATTATGCTAAACTAGGCTAAAAATAATCGCCCGCTAAATAATAAAAAGCGGGTGGCATAGTCATTTTAAAAACAGTCACTTTAAAACAAATTACTGATAATGATAACTTTTAGGGCAAGCTTATGAATAATCCCAATAATAGCAATCGCGTGGTCATTAACCTTGACGGCGGTCTTGATGATTTGGATGACGATGATATTACCTTACCCAGTCTGCCAGCGCAAACGGTGCCCATCGTTGAGATGGAAAAACAAAGTCCATCTGAAAACACTTTAGAAAGTACTTTAGAAAGTACTGTAGAAAGCACAGCAGCAAGTGCTTTAAATACTAGTAAAGCTATTCCATCGCAGTCTACAACTACCGTTCCTACCATGCCTTTGCAAGATCATCTAGGCGATAGACCAAGCGTGACACCTACAAATAGCGATACCAGTGCTATAAATAAAGCGCAAACAGAAAGTAAAGCGAAAACCGAGTTACAGCAGCCAACAGCAGCGCCAGAAGAGTCACAAGAGACTGAGGAAAATAAGAAAAAAGGCAGCTGGTTTAATCGCATGAAAACGGGACTGAGTAAGTCACGTAAAAATCTTGCCGAAGGTATGGTCAGTATCCTTATCGGTGGCAAAGAGATTGATGATGAGCTATTAGAAGAGGTTGAAGACCAACTGTTGGTGGCTGATATCGGTGTCAATGCAACCAATCGTATTATTAAAAGCCTTACTGAGCAAACCGCTCGTGGCGATTTGATTTATGCCCATTCATTGTATAAAGCATTGCAAACTGAGCTGGTTGATATCTTAACGCCAAAAGTTGCACCATTGGTCATTGATACGACTAAAAAGCCTTTTGTTATCTTGGTGGTAGGCGTTAACGGCGTTGGTAAAACGACGACTATCGGTAAGCTTGCTAAGCGTCTGCAAGGTGAAGGCAAATCCGTCATGTTGGCGGCGGGCGATACGTTCCGCGCCGCGGCGACTGAACAGCTGCAAATCTGGGGTGAGCGCAATAACATTCCAGTCGTCGCCCAAGGTCATGGCTCTGATAGCGCCTCTGTTATCTTTGATGCCATGCAGTCTGCCAAAGCAAAAAATATCGATGTATTAATCGCTGATACTGCTGGGCGCTTGCAAAATAAAACCCACCTGATGGCGGAGCTTGAAAAAGTCGTGCGTGTTATGCGTAAAGCCGATCCAAGTGCACCGCATGAAGGAATGATTGTGCTTGATGCTGGCACAGGTCAAAATGCCATCAACCAAGTGGAGTTGTTTAACAAAGTCGTGCCATTGACGGGTATTACCATTACCAAACTTGATGGTACGGCGAAAGGTGGTGTGGTCTTTAATATCGCTGAAACCACAGAGGTGCCGATTCGTTATATTGGTGTCGGTGAGTCGATTGATGATTTGCGTGCTTTTAGTCCGAAGCAGTTCGTCGCCGCCTTATTTGAGACCGATGATAAAGAGTAGTGGTTGATAGTTTTTTTCAATGAATAAATAAGTGTTAAAAATATGAGTGTTTAGAGGGAAGAATCATGATAGTCACCATCGCAGCTGTTGAGTCGCACCAGTTAGCACTGATTGCTAGTAGGCATAGCAGTCCTAAGCTGGTCGAAGTCAATTGGCTGCAGATGGGTGATTCTTGGCACCGCTCAAAATCTATTCCCAAGCTTAAAAAGCATTATGGACTTGTCGATCAAGATTTTACCTTTATATCTCAAAAAAGCCTAAGCAAAAGCGAGCCTGCCGAGACACTACTTATAGAAGCGCTTGAGCAATTAACAGCGTACTTTAAAGGTGAGCGTCAAGCATTTAATTTACCATTAGATATAAGCTTAGGTACTGATTTTCAGCAACGCGTCTGGCAAGAACTGCAAAAGATACCGCATGGCAAAACGATTAGTTATGCCACACTTGCGCAGCGAGTCGGTAATCCTAAAGGTTACCGCGCGGTAGCAAATGCCAATGGCAGAAACCCATTTAGTATCATTATTCCTTGTCACCGTGTTATTGCTAGCGATGGCAAACTAGGTGGTTATACAGGCGGCTTAGATAAAAAAGAGTACTTGCTAGCGCTCGAAGGTATTAAAGGTGACGAGGTTAAGCGTTAGTTCTTTTGATTGTACAAGTCTAATATCGTTTTTCCAATATAAATTTCTAATACAAATAATATCAATAGCATTCGTGCAAAGGATAGGCTAAAAGTAGAATATTATGAATAATACGACCACTAAAATATCGACTATGAAAATATTACAACCTATCACCATTGGCGGCGTCATCTTTAAAAACCGTACGATGTTTCCACCATTGACGACTGGCTATGAAGACAAAGACGGCAATATCAGCTCGCAAAGCCGTGCCTTTTATACTCGGCTTGCCGAGGGTGGCACGGGCTATATCGTGCTAGGCGACGTCGCGCCTGTTCGTAGTTTTGCGCCGACGCCTAAATTATTTGATGATAGCCAAATAGACAGTTTCCGGCTACTTGCTGATAATGTGCATGCCTACGGTGCCAAGCTTGGCGTGCAGATTTTTTATCCTGAGTATGACGTTAATGTCCTTAACGCCTTATTTGCTGCTGGCGAGATGCAAAAATTACGCACCCAGCTCAATCATGACATGCAACATTTCGTCAATGAGGTGTCAGAAGACGCTTTGATGGATATTATCGATAAGATGTGTGCCTGTGCAGTGCGTGCACAAAAAGCGGGGATAGATGTCATTCAGGTGCATGGCGATAGACTGGTCGGCGCGCTATGCAGCACACAAATGAACACACGCACGGATAAGTTTGGCGGCTCTCTTAAGAATCGTACACGCTTTGCTTTGATGTTAGTACATGCCCTAAAAAAAGTCGTACCAGATATGATTATCGATTATAAATTATCGGTTGTCACACCTGAGCGGGGTAAAGGTGGTGTTGATGAAATCGACGCGCCAGAGTTTGCACAGTGGCTTGAAGCAGCAGGCGTGGATATGTTGCATGTTGGGCAAGCGAACCATACCGGTAATATGGCAGATACGATCCCGCCGATGGGCGTGCAGCCTTACTGCTTTTTTGCTGATATCACAGGTGCCGTTAAGCAAGCGGTTTCCATCCCGGTTAGCACTTCAGGTCGTATCATTAATCCTGATATGGGTGAGGGTATATTGCAAAATGGCAAGGCTGATATGATTGGGATTGGCCGTGCGCTCTTAGCGGATCCTGATTGGGCGAACAAGGCGGGCGCGGATAAAGCCACTGATATCGTGCGCTGTATATGCTGCAATGAAGGCTGCGTTGATAATGTCCTAAATCGCTCGTTTATTGCTTGCGTGGTCAATCCTGAAAATGGCTTTGAAGAAACGCGTTTTATTACGCCTGCTCAAATGAAGAAGAATGTTGTGGTCGTCGGTGGCGGTCCTGCAGGTATGGAAGCTGCCCGTGTGGCTGCAAAAAAAGGTCATAATGTAACCCTGTTTGAAACCGCTACTGAGCTGGGTGGGCAGTTGCACATCGCTGCTGTCCCGCCGCGTAAAAATGAAATACGCCGAGCTATAGAGGATTTGGTGCATGCCGTACATACTCAGGGTGTAACGCTAAAATTGGGTCAAACAGCGAATATTCAAAGCATACTGGCGCTAGAGCCTGATGCTGTTATCGTCGCAGTCGGTGCGTCAAGTTTTATACCGCCAATCCCAGGTATAGATCGCAAAAACGTCTATGATGCGTGGCAGGTGCTGGCAGGTAAGTATAAAGTATCTGGGCGCGTGGCGGTAATCGGTGGTGGTGTGGTCGGCTGTGAAACCGCTGAATATCTTGCTACACAAGGCTGCAAGGTATCGATAATAGAGATGCGTGATCAGATTGGTGGTGATATCAGCGTGACTGTTTTACCTAGCATGCTCGAAAATTATAAGGCATACGGTGTAGAACAGTATACTGGATATATGGTAACAAGCATTAACAACGGTGAAGTGAATTGCAAAGATAAAAATGGCAGTATTGCCCAAATTCCATACGACTATGTCGTTATCGCTAGTGGTGCGCGCCCCGTAGTCTTCGACACGGAGGCTTTGAGCGTTAAAGGTATTGAGGTTGTTCAAGTAGGTGATTGTTGTGAGGTTGCTGATATATCATATGCAACCAAGACAGCATACGATGCAGCGAATGCGCTTTAGTCATTCCATTATTATTGTGCAGATTTCCACAAATAATAAAGGCCAAACACAGAAAACGTTTGGCCTTTTCGCGTTTAGAATAGGCCTTTATCAATAAGCAGACACTAGAACTTCTAAATAACATTTGGCTATTTAGAACATTTACCACAGCCGTTGCAATCTTGCGACTTTTTGAAAATTACCTTGGTCCATACATAATAAAAAGATAAAACAACTATTATAAATACCAATAAATACTCTAAGAATGTACTCATCATCATACCTCCAAAATTTAAAATCCAAAAATTTGCCCTGTCACCCGATAGGTTAGCCACGCCATTAAATAAGCCAATATAAACAGATAACCAGCTATGGCTGCAGTTTGTTTCAAAGACTTGGTTTCGCGGCGAATAACCGCCAGCGTGGCCAAACACATCGGCGCATAAACATAAAATGCCAAAAATGAAAACGCAGTGGCCAGTCCCCATTGAGTATGAATGATAGGGATAAGCGTTTGATTGATGGCCTCGTCGCCAACACTACCTACCGCATATACTGTGCCAAGCGCCGCAATGACTACCTCTCTGGCAGCTAGACCCGGAATCAAAGCAATACACATCTGCCAGGTAAAACCAATGGGCGCAAAAACTGGCTCGATAACATGCCCGAGCATGCCAGCAAAGCTATAATCAATCGCTGGATTCGTAGCTCCAATAGGCGCTGCTGGGAAAGTGACCAAGACCCATAATACAACCGTAAGCGCAAAAATCACTGTGCCCGCTCTCATTAAAAAGGCGCTAACCTTGTCCCAAAGTTCACTGGCAATATGTTTGATATTAGGCAGACGATAAGTGGGAAGCTCCATCAATAATGGAAATGCCGCCGCTTTCGATTCTGTGCTATGAAAGCGTTTAAATAACCAAGATACAAACGCCGCCGAACAAATACCCGCGATATACAATATAAATAAAGTCACACCCTGCAAGTTGAAAATACCTAGGACAGTTTGATTGGGTATCACCGCCGCAATAATCAGGGCATAAATTGGTAAACGCGCCGAACACGTCAGCATGGGCAAAACAGCAATCGCCACAAAACGTTCTTTATGGTTGGGGATAGTGCGAGTTGACATAACCGCTGGTACCGTACAAGCAAAACCTGATAGTAAGGGAATAAATGAGCGTCCAGATAGCCCCACTTTAGCCAATAAGTTGTCTAATAAAAAAGCGGCACGAGGTAGATAGCCTGAGTCTTCAAGCATTAATAAGAATAAAAATAGCAAGGTAATTTGCGGTACAAATACCACGACGCTACCGACCCCAGCCACGACGCCATTGACGAGAAGGCTTTGTAATATGCCATCCGGTAGCCATTCGACTAATAGCGCTCCAATACTCGCGACCAACCATTCAATGCCTAGCATAAGGGGCTCTGCCCACGCATAGACGGCTTGAAAGATAATAAAAAGAATCACTAATAGGATAATGACCCCGATTACAGGGTGCAATGCCAAATAATCTATGCGTTCATGCCATTTTGGCAAACGTTGTGACTTTATCACCGCTCGGCTCAGAATGTCATCCGCCTTTTGATACATAGCTTGTGCATCGGTATTGACATGATTATCCCCATGAAAAAAACGTACGGGTTGAGCTTTGTTATCGATATGGTCAATAAACTCATTGGCTAAAGTCAGCAACTGCTCGCAGCCTTGACGTTTGATGGCAACCGTCTTAACAACAGGAACGCCCAGTTCCTCTGATAATATAACCTCATCAACCACTAAACCCCGACTCTCGGCCACATCGCTAAGATTGAGGGCGACCATGATTGGCAAACCTAAGCTTTTGAGCTCCAGTAACATACGTAGTGACATGCGCAAGTTGGTCGCATCGGCAACGAAGATAATGCCATCAGGTATCGGCTCACCTGGCATCTGACCGAAGAGCACTTTGCGAGTGACTTCTTCATCAAGACTGGTGGTTTTTAAGCTATATGTGCCGGGCAAATCTACAATATTGACAGCAGAGTATCCAAGCATAGTTGCAGTGCGTTTATCGACGGTAACGCCAGAATAATTTGCCACTTTCGCTTTAGACCCTGTCATTACATTAAAGGTGGCTGTTTTACCACAATTAGGGGCGCCAACTAAGGCAAGATTGATAGGGCTAGTTACAGCTTGTATTTGCGTACTTGGCATTTATTCGGACATCGCTTATTTATCAATTTATAAGTCATCAAGGTTATACAACAGCCTTAATGCATTGGCTTAGGAGCAATTCATTAAATTGAACCGAAGACTTATCTTGAGTCTATAGTGATAGCGAGGCATCTGATTTTTATTAACTCATCGGCACGTAAGCTAAACTGTGCGCCTGTACTAAGTTGTACCGCATAAGGCGGTTTTCCAAATAGACCTTTGGCAACAATATGAATGCTGGTGTTAGGCAGAAAGCCCAAATCTTTGAGTCTTTGACTAATGACGCCATCGATATCACCAAAGCGGTCATTAGTGATAATCTCATCAATAATAGCGGTTTGATATTTAGCCAAATCGAGTAAGGAGCACAGATTTTCAGCATTGGTATTATTTGCAGCATTGGCATTAAGAGTGTTGATATTAGCAGCAGCAGGGGTAGGATAGGAGGGTGAAAGAGTCGTGCTCATAAAGAGTCCTTATCCGTTCTTATATGTTAATGATAATTGTTACTATTGAATCCGATTATATTCCTCGATTAGAAAAAATACAATACTGCAGGCGGGTGATTGAAATGAAAAAACCAGACAGTATAAAACTGTCTGGTTCTCATATTTTGATGCTAATAATTAAGCTATTGACGCATACCAACCAGATCTGAGACAGCTCTTTACGGCTAAGCCAGATTAGAATAAAGTACGCTACTGCTCAAGTTGAGCCATGACCTCATCTGAAAAAGTCACATTACTATAGACTTCTTGCACATCGTCAATATCTTCTAGCATATCGATCATCTTTATGACTTTTTCGGCATCTTCAACGTTGTCTATTTCAGCGCTGGTAGATGGTGACATAGTCACTTCAGCATTGTCAGAGACAAGGCCTGCTGCATTGAGTGCATCTTTGACTTGACCAAAGCTTTCCCATTCAGTGATGACAAGTAGTGACTCGCCGTCGTTTTCGATATCAAGTGCCCCAGCGTCTAAGGCTGTCAGCATGACTTCTTCCTCTAAGCTGATATCGTTGAAGGTGATTTCGCCGCGCTTGGTAAATAGATAAGCCACTGAGCCTGAGGTGCCAAGATTGCCTTCGTTTTTGGTAAAAGCATGACGCACTTCACTGACCGTACGGTTAAGGTTATCAGTCAAGGTTTCTACCAATACTGCGACGCCACCGATGCCATAGCCTTCATAGCTGACTTCATCCATATTATCATTGTCATCGCCGCCTGTACCACGAGCAACTGCTCGATTGATGGTATCCCGCGTCATATTGACCGACAGCGCTTTTTCAATAACGGCACGCAAGCGTGGGTTTTTATTAGGATCGGGGTCACCTTGCTTGGCAGCAGAAACAATTTCACGAATAATTTTAGTAAATACTTTGCCTTTTACCGCATCCTGACGGGCTTTACGGTGTTTGATATTTGCCCATTTTGAATGGCCTGCCATATGACATCCTTAAGTTTTACGTGTTATTTATAGTGCGGATAAAAAAGTTGTTAAGACTATACATCAGTAACAACTTTTTATACCTAGGGGAGGTAGTCTTATTATATGATTGTGCTGTTAATCCAGTGTAATAGACCTATCAGCCAGTTAACGATTTGTATGTCGTTTGGTGCGCTTTTTTGCTACACTGCTATTTTCTATCTTTTGACCTATTGTCAATTCTGACGATAACGGTCGATAGCAACAATATTTGCAATATTATAAACCACTTTAGCGCATTTTGACCAACCTTAGCTTGTCCATGCCAGCCTAAAACGTTCGGTTTTATATAACCATTGATCTTGTGACTTTATTGACTCTATGAAGCAACCAACCGCCGAAGCCATTACTCATTTGCGTAACCGCATTCATATTATTATCGAAGGCACGGATACCCGTTTGGGTAAGCTGTTTGATATCGTATTGCTGATTGCGATTTTGGCCAGTGTCGGCGTAGTGATGCTAGATAGTGTGCTGTACATGCGTTTGCAATATGGCACCATATTTCGCTATGCAGAATGGTTTTTTACCATTTTGTTTACCATCGAATATCTTCTAAGACTATTTTCAGCGCCCAATCGCTTTCGTTATGTCTTTAGCTTCTTTGGGATAGTGGATTTATTGTCGGTATTGCCAAGCTATTTAAGCTTAATATTTGGTGGTGTACAGTATTTACTCGTGATTCGCATACTGCGCATCTTGCGTATATTTCGCGTGCTCAAGCTCAACACTTATATGCAGCAAGCGGGCTTTCTTGCCTCAGCGCTTAAAACCAGCCAACAGAAAATCACGGTGTTTTTCTTATCCTTAGTATTGCTTGTGACTATTTTTGGCTCAGTGGTTTATGTGGTAGAAGGGCCGGAAAATGGTTTTACCAGTATTCCAATCTCTATTTATTGGGCGGTAGTAACCGTTACTACCACCGGCTATGGCGATATGTCACCAAAAACCCCTATCGGACAAGCGATTGCATCTATGGTCATGATTACCGGTTACGCGATTATTGCCGTGCCAACGGGTATTTTTACGGCTGAGCTGGCGCGTAATATGCGTCCACAGCTGAATCCTATCGCCTGCCCAAACTGTGGAAAATTCGGACACGCTGTAGGAGCAGACTTCTGTGATCGCTGCGGTCATGCCCTGCATATTTAGTGTTTATTAACCCTGTTTATATGGCTTTTTAAAATTATTAGGCTTCTGAGTTTTAATAGTCTATATATTCAGCAACCAGTGGTGATAAATCTATCACCACTCCTAGATTGACCAAATTCCAATACTGACCCGAAATCGTACGGTCAAGCATCATCGTCGTCGCTGATGGCTGAAACTGGCCAAAATACTTTAAAGAAGTACGCATTTGGGCGATGGCTTCATGATGGGTTTGGCTGCTACCGAAATCAAAAGCAGCTTCTTGATAGGGCTTTATGGATAAAGGTTTGAGGCCAATCTCTAGCCATTTCTGATAAAATTCACCTGGTACAACTTTCTCGTCATCACGGCGAATATCAAGGGCGATTAAATCTTGCTCAAGCGCAGTCACATCACCTTTTAAAGCATGCTTGGCAAAACGGCGAAATAATTGTACTTCGCTATCGCTATAACTGCGAATACCGCCAAAATCATAAGCGACCACGCTGCCATCAGTGCGAAAAGCAAAGTTGCCGGGGTGTGGGTCACAGTGCATGCGGTATAAACCAAATAGCTGTCCTGCACTAAAATGAAACAGACGCTCAGCAATTTTTTGTTTAATGGCATTATCCCACGTCGCGGCGACTGTGAGCGTTTCACCCATCTCTTCGGTTAAGGTCAAAATCCGTCTGGATGAATGGCTACCGATTACTTTAGGAATAATAAGGCCGTCGTCGTCTGCATGAAACGCCCCAAATACCTGGAGATTGTGCGCCTCTTTAATATAATCGAGCTCATCGTGCAAGCTTTGGCGAATCTCGTGAAATAGCTGCTCTTGTAATTGTTTGCTCATATTGAGCACGCCGGCTATTTTTAGCGCCATGCGTACTTGCTTAAGATCACTATCACAGTTTTCATCAACATCAGGATATTGAACTTTTACCACCACCCTTCGTCCAGATGGCAAAACGGCTCTATGCACTTGCCCTATCGATGCGGCAGCAAATGGTGCTTCATCAAATTCAGTGAATAATTCAGCAACCGGTGCGTTAAGCTCACGTTCAACTTGAGCACGTATCTGGGCATAAGGCATCGGCGGTGCATCTTTTTGCAGCTTCTCTAAAGCCGTGGCAACTTCAGGTGGAAACACATCTTTATATTGCGAGGCGATTTGACCCACTTTCATCACCGCGCCTTTCATTTCGCCAAGCGTCTCGGCTATCTGAATACCGACGTCTTGCATCAACTCTGAGCGCGCTTGTAGACGTTTTTCTTCGTCACTTGAGAGATGCTTAAATGAGTTTTTCGCGGCTTTGCCGGCAATACTGGCGGTCATGCCAGCGAGTTTCATAAAGCGTTTTCCGGACGATTTTGCCATTCATGTCACCATATAGTGGGTTTATTTACTAAGCCCTAATGTTATTATTTTAAGCAAAGGATTGCTGTTTGACTAGTGTGCCAAAAAATGTGCCAAAAGCAATATAATTGCTACTTCGATTGGGCTTGCAGTATGACGGTTTTTTATTGGTTAATAAGTAAGGTTTCAATAACAAGTATTAAGTGATAAATCATTAGCTGTCTAATTTCAAATCATAAGTATGAGTTAACCAGTAATCTAATGCCATCTGATAGCCTAAATGACCTAAGCCGCAAATGACGCCGACGGCTATATCACTGAAATAAGAATGCTGCCGGAATGATTCACGGGCGTGGACATTGGATAAATGCACTTCTATAAAAGGTTTTTGCGTCGCCGATAGTGCATCACGTATTGCAACTGAGGTATGAGTAAAGGCAGCAGGATTGATAATAATCGCATCTACTTGTGCTGCTGGCTCTGCTAACAGCCCATAATGTTGAATCTCATCGACAAGCTTGCCTTCATGGTTCGATTGGATGCAAATCAACTCAATACCATATTTAGCTGCACGCGCGACCAAATCTTTTTCAATATCAGCAAGCGTCGTATGACCGTAAATCTCAGGCTCACGTTTACCCAATAAATTTAAATTCACACCATTGATAAGTAATAGCTTATGCGTTTTGTCGTTTGCACTTATGTTGTTTGAACTTATGTTGTTTGAACTTACAAGGTGTTCTTGATTAGAGGGTTTATCAGTTACTGTTGACTGAGAAGGAGTGGTCATAATAGTCTCTATCGTTATGAAGTGGTATTGTATTTATAAGTATCGCTATGGGTCAGTAATAGTAGGGTCGTATAAGATAACTATGCTGCTAAGTCTCAAGAGTAAAACTATACGAATAGACAAGCCCTTATCATTTCATGATAACAGCTTGGCAGCCGTGTGATAAAAAATAACATGAAAAATTATACTAGGGGCTAAAAATCATGTTAAAAGTCTTTATGTTGCTAAAAACCCGTGCTATGATATTTTTTACGCAACAAATATTACCTATTTGTTGCTAATGTCAGTTAAGCCAAATATTAAAGCGCTTAAAGCAGTTTTAATGTGAACTTACACTGACCATAGTAATTTTACTATACGCTGCATCATAAAGAAGGTGATAACACGCTTTATGTTCAGATGATGGTATGTAGAGTAGTACTCTTACATTTTGATTTCATAATCTTAAACCCCGTTTATATGCAATCTCGCAAAGGAATTTGGGGTTAAGTGACTTTTTAGGAAGTAATATTATGTCAGCTCGTGAGCAAGGTATCGTTAAGTGGTTTAATGACTCAAAAGGCTTTGGTTTCATTCAACGTGATAGCGGCGAAGATATTTTTGTCCATTTCCGCGCAATCCAAGGTGATGGTTATCGCTCTCTAAAAGATGGCGAAAAGGTTGAGTTCAGTGTGGTAGAAGGCGATAAAGGCCTGCAAGCTGAAGAAGTCAGAAAAGTAGAAGAGTAATCGCTACAGTCATTAGCGCCGTTCAGCTATAATGTCTGTACAAACTACTGATATACTACTGGGTCAAGCCCGTCTTGTCTTACCTATGTTGAGTTGAACGCAGCATATTTGGTAAGTTTAGGCGTTGGGCTTGGCTTTTTTATGCTTATGAGTTTTATAGATCGCCTGATTAGAGATTACGGACTATGGTTTTTTAGTAGTGGCTCTTAATCACAATAGATATTGGCACTATAAAACCAATGCTTATCATGAGCCTTTATTTATTTAAGCGTTTATTTATTAATAATAGACAAGCGATTCACACACAAGGATATTTTTTTGAGTACTTTTAAGACGTTTACGGATTTGCCGTTATCAAGCCCCACCTTACGTGCCGTCAGTGATTTAGGTTTTACTGAATTGACGCCCATTCAAGCACAGATATTACCGCATACATTGGCAAATCAAGACGCTATCGGACAGGCACAAACCGGTACTGGCAAGACGGCAACGTTTTTATTGACCATTATGGAAGCGTTATTAAAGCGTCCTTTTGCTGCTGATGAAGAACGTTATTTAGGAGAGCCACGTGCCGTTGTTATGGCGCCAACGCGTGAGCTTGCTCAGCAAATATTTGATGATTGTATTGCTCTTACCAAATACACCTCATTGCATAGCGTTTGCATCATGGGCGGTACCAATTATGAAACCCAGCAGCATGAGCTTGAGCGCCAATATGTGGATATCTTAATTGCCACGCCTGGCCGCTTGATTGACTTGATGCATAAAGGCATGGTCTATCTAGATCGAGTTGAAGTGTTGGTGTTAGATGAAGCCGATCGTATGCTGGACATGGGTTTTATCCCAGATATTAAGCGTTTGGTCGGTCGCATGCCGCCAAATACCGATCGTCAAAGTTTACTTTTTTCTGCCACCTTTAACCAAGATGTGATGAATCTCGCTTATCGTTGGTTGCATGAACCAGAGTTTGTGGAGATTGAACCTGAGCATAAGACCAGTGAACTGGTCGATCAGCATTTTTACTTATTGACCGAAGATCAAAAACTAGCAGCGGTCGAACGTATTATCACTGATAGTACAGTAGAGAAGGTGATTATTTTTGCCAACCGTAAAGATCAGGTTAAGCGCTTGTATCATAAACTGCGTCAGGGACATAAAATTGTCATGTTGTCAGGTGATGTGATTCAGCAAAAGCGTGAAAAATATCTGCAACGCTTTAAAGATGGTCACGCTTCTGTTTTGGTCGCAACCGATGTAGCAGGACGTGGTATTCATGTGGATGATGTCAGCCATGTGATTAATTATACCTTGCCAGATCAGCCAGATGATTACGTACACCGTATTGGTCGTACAGGACGCGCGGGACAAACCGGTATCAGTATTAGCTTTGTGAGTGAAGATGATGCCTTTAACATCCCAGCATTAGAAAAGCATTTAGATACCAAGTTTAGCCTTGAGCAGTGGCAGCCTTAATAGAATTTTTTTAATTAAGTTCTAGAGCATTTAAACAGTAAAAAGCCCTTAATGAATGATTAAGGGCTTTTTTATACGTCTGTTTTTAGATGCCATCAATTTAAAGGAGTATTAAACAGCAATTAGTTAGTGATGATGTTCCATATCTGCTGAGTCATCATTCATATTGTGCATACTATGGTCCATCTGGCTCATATCGTGGTCGGTGGTATTACCTGTGTCATTCATCATCATAGTATGCTCACCATGCTGCATGTTCATGCTATGACCACCACCATGGTCTCCATGCATGCTGGACATGGCGATAGGCACAAAAACGACGGCTAAACCAGATAATACCATCACAGCACCATTGAGCTGTCTTAAACGAAAACGTCCAATTTTATCCCGTAACCAGCCGACGGTTTCGTGAGTCGCGACCAGCATTGGTACGGTTCCTAAGCCAAAGACGAACATCAAAGCAGCACCACTGAGTGGGTTGTGCGCGACCACAGCGATTAATAGAGCGCCATAGACTAAGCCGCAAGGTAAGAATCCCCATAGAAGACCGGCAGATAAAGCACGCGGAAAGGTGTTGAGTGGGAATACTTTTTGACGAATAGGGCTTAGGTATTGCCAAAATCGCATGCCGAAGCGTTCGAGCTTGTTTAAAAATGGTGCACCGAGCATGGTTACGCCTACAAATACCAATACCAAACCAAGTAAAATACGCGGTGTGCTATTGCCTTGCATCAATGGCTGTAATACGGCTGTGCCTATCAATCCTGCAACCAAACCCAAAAACGCATAGCTGGTCAGGCGACCGAAATGATAGGTGGCTACCAACGCACGGCGCTTGGCAGGGCTGACATCTTTCATGGATAGACCAAAGGCGGTGACTAAGCCGCCACACATACCTAAGCAATGCGGTGAACCAAAAAAACCCATTAGCAATGCCGCAACAAGTAGAGCTGTGGTCATGGGGAGTCTCTCCTAAAAATAGTAAAGCGTGAACCTACTGTCATCATTTTATAAGATGAAAAAGTGATGAGGTAGTCACGTATAAATGAGATGAGGAAGGTTGTATTTTTGAATTTTATTTATATCTATTGGTTTAATCGATACGATATCTGCACGATCACGATTCAATCATCAGTTTTGTCAGACGACGGCGTGTCATTAGCTTCCGGTATATTGTCATCAAGCTTATGAGCTTGAATCGTTTGCCGACGTTCTTGACGGTCATCTAAGATAATGCGCTGTGAAGCATTATCTAAGTCGTCGAACTGGTTTGATTTGACCGCGTAACGTATTGCCCAGATGGCGACCACGAACAGCATTAAACTTAAGGGAATTAATAAAAATATACTGAGCATGGCAAACCTCTTCAATAGCAGTTTCTTATATTATACACTTGTTGCAAGTGTTATAAATGCTGTATAAACATTCAAAGTGAGACAGTGGATAATGGGCAATAATAACAATGTGATGATGCTAGAGTTAGAAAATGCAAGATGCGCTTTATTCAGTAGGCGTCTTGGCAGCATTACCTCTAGGGGTTAATAGTTGCTGAGAGGTTACATCACTGGCTTTTCGACAGTTTGCCTGTGGGCGTATAACATCGCGCAAGTAGGCGGCGACTTCATAAACCGCCCGCCGCGAATGACTTAAGTTTTGCGCGGGCTCCATCCAGTCACGCCGCACCGGTAAAGGAGCATTAATCGCCGTGCTATTAATACCGTTTAAGGCAAACTGTCTGCGAGCACGCGCCATATGATAGCTATCAGTGATAAGGTATACATGATGTAGAGGAATACGTTTAGCAGTGAAACGCGCATTTTCACAGGTATTCATACTGGCGTTTTCGCTGATTAGCCCATCAATACCATGTTCGATAAGCCACTGACCAAGCCAAGGCGCTTCAGCACCACTGAGCACGATAGGCAGCGGTAAGTCGTGATAGGCGGTTGCTGCTGTACGAGCGCGGTTGAGGCTATAACTATTTAGGATGATTTGATTGTTATTGTCATTGGTCAGACCACCGCCTAATACCACATACGCGGTCGGCGGAGAGCTCATGGCTGCAGACGGCATCTTTGGTAACGGTAATTGGGCTAAGAGATAAATCACCGCTTGCGAAAATAGCGGGGTGAATAAACTGATAATAACGAGAATAACCGCCGTTGAACCCAGTAAAAAGGTGGCATTAATAATACGAAACAGCTTTATCATACGCTCAGCGGAACGCAAGTAAGAGCGCCATAAGCGCTTAGACCATGATCGTTTAGACCACATGCTCATCAAATCCAATAGAGCCGTCAGTATTTACCCAAACCGGCTCGCGCGCCAATTCAATGCCATATTTCTCATAGACAATATCAGAAATATAGCATTGGGCTTTTGCCACATCTGCTTGGGTCGCTTGATAAGGGCTGTGATTGGTCAGTACTAAGGCTTGCTGTTGATGGGTCATAATCGGAGCGAGACCGCCACCTTTTAGCCCAGACTGTTCAATCAACCAACCTGCCGCCACCTTGTTCATGGCATTCGGCATGGGATAGCCAACGATGGTAGGGTGAGCTGATTGTAGCGCTATAAATTGCGCTTGAGAAATAACAGGGTTCTGAAAAAAACTGCCACAGTTAGGGAGCTGTTTAGGGTCAGGCAGTTTTTGCTGACGAATATCTATAATTGCTTGCATGACATCAGAAGGTACAGGCTGCGTGCGCCCTTGCTGCTCTGCATAGTGCTGCGCGACCGTCTGAACAGCGCCATAGCTGGCAAGGATTTTGCTGGCATCAGTATGCAAACGAAAGCCCACACGAGTGATAAGCCAAGTATTAGGCGCACGCTTAAAGAGACTGTCGCGATAGCCAAACTGGCAGTCTGCCGCTGTTAGATGATGCCAAGTTTGGCTAGGCAGATGATAAGCACGTACGTACTCTAAGCAGTCTTCTAATTGCACACCGTAAGCGCCGATATTCTGTACCGGCGCTGCACCGGTCAAACCCGGTATCAATGCCAGATTTTCAAGTCCATACCAACCTTGAGCCACTGTATGCAGTACCAAGTCATGCCAATTTTCACCTGCCATCACTTCGATATCGACATAACGGTCTGTTTGCGCCGTCATAGTAATACCGCGCATCTGTGGACGTAAAACGATAGCATTCAAGTACGCCGGCAATAGAACATTGCTACCGCCAGAGAGCACGAATAATGATTTAGTAGGTTCTGCATCTTTTACGTAATTTGCCATAAAGGCATCAAGTTGCGCCTCATCGGTGAGCGTCATGACCACATCTGCCACACATGCCAATGCCATAGTATTGCTATGGGACAAATCGACCGATTTAGCCTGTGGTACATTCACTGCAAGACTGGTCGATGTCGTAGGTTGAGCGCTGGAATCATGGCGTAAAGCTGAGGTCATAACATAGCCTATATGGCAAATAAACAAGAAATCATGCGGTGTTTATTATAAAGGATGCACGGCATAAAAGGAGCAGAAATATGGCGCTTTATTGCTAAGCACTATTAAGCGTTATTAATCACTACTAAACCTTAAATGCCGTTAAGCATTACTAAGCAGTCTTCCAACTTTCAATCCAAGCTTGGGCGCTTGACTCAATACGTTCAATGACTTCTTCAAAAGCATCGCTATCACCTTGATAAGGATCTGGTACATCGTCGCCGCTATAGGTTGGATCTTCTTCACTAAATAGTGCCAGTTTGGCAAGCTTGCCATCTGTGTCGCTGATGCTGTCTTTGATAACTTGTAGGTCGGCTAGGTTTTGCGCATCCATCGCCAATATTAAATCAAACTTGCGAAAGTCATCAGCGCTTACTTGACGGGCAACCAGCTTACTGATGTTATAACCATGAGCTTTAGCATGGCGCTGTGCCCGCACATCAGGTGCATGACCAATATGCCAGTCCCCAGTCCCTGCTGAATCCACTTTCATCGCTAGCCCTGCAATGGCTGCTTGCTGGCGAAAGATCTCTTCGGCGGTCGGTGAACGACAAATATTTCCCAAACAAACCAATAGAACGGAGGAGGGAGTAGACGCTTTGATTGGCATATAAAAACCTTTTATCACAACAAAAAAACATGCTATCAAGACCAGCATGGTTAATGCGGTTTATTAGCATGTTATCGAGTAAATTAATTAGCTGTCAGCGTAACGGTTAATGTGTTGAATGGCAAGGGCAGAGGTAAGACAATGTGGTCACACTAAGCAGTAATAGTAAAAAGCTGCCGACCCTAATAGTCTGTACTAACCCTCTTGATGAATACTATTCATAGTTAAAACCTATTAGGGCTAAAGATGTTGCCGTATAAAAGTGAATAATAACCTTAGTCTTGGTTGTGTTTGAAGCGTTGTAAATCACGACGTTCTTTCTTATTGGGTTTATTATCTGGACGGGCAAGGTTGGCAAGTTTGCGCTGCTCAGCGTAATAAGCGCGGCGCTCTTCGCTTTCCTCGGTTTCTGAATATAATACTTCGGCGGTGGCCGCATTACCACGTTGTGCGCTTAGCGCTTCAACAATCACTGTTTTCTCAGTCATCGCAGTGGCTGAGCCTTGGCGAATACTGAGTTCATCTCCGACAGCAATCTCTTTACTGGTTTTGACGCGGCTCCCGGCATAATGGACGCGTCCGCTTTCGATGGCTTCTTTGGCAAGGTTGCGGGTGCGATAAAATCGGGCGGCCCATAACCATTTATCAAGACGCATACGCACGGCATCTGGTTGGCTATGTCCGGGCTGATCGTGGTTTTTATTGTGTTTACTCATCAAAACCTCATGGATATCAATAACGTAAGATAATAATGGTGGTGTTTTTTCTGATTAAAAGAGCGGTGAGCGATTAAAGTATTTCAAAATAGGTTTTTATGATGAATACGGAAGAATGAAATTAGCCAATGTTCTGATTAGCAACTTTCGTAGCCATTTCTGCAGCATCGTTTGTTTTTAACTCCGCTAAACCGTTTATCACACCATTAATATTTTCGACGGTTTTATTCTGGCTCAATTTAAACTGAGCTTGTATAGAATCGATAGGCAATCTAAAGCCAATAATACCGCGACACATGGCATCGATATAAGCAGATGGCGCGTCATTTAGTGACCAAGGGTTATCGGATATCATCTCTTGCTGTGCAGTCATGGTTGCTAATATCCATTTCAGCGTACCGGTGTCTTCCAGCATCTCGATTTCAGACTGAATATGGATGCTTTGATAATTCCATGTTGGTACTTCTTTATGGGTTTTTGCTTTACTAGGATACCAATTGGGGCTGATGTAATGTCCGGAATCTTGAAAAATGATTAACCATGAACTATTTGTTAAAGCATCTTGGTAAATAGGATTTTTACGACCAAAATGACCATAAAGATAGCCTTGTGACTTATTAGAAGCAGAGTCAGAGCCAACATCTGCATTGAATTTAGCATGGTCGTTATGCCAAAACAGCGGTATATGACAAGCTTCGATGCCATCTTTAGTTTGGGCAACTAAGGTCGCTAACGGATTAATGGCGATAAATTCAATGATGTTATCAAAATTGTCTTCGGTAAAAACAGCAGGGATATGCATAGTACTCTCAATATGAGTAAGCGACCAATTCTAGTCAAATAAGCCGCTCACAATGCGTCATCATCGTTGCTTATAAAAACCTATTTTAAAAACAACTGATAACCAATGTTGTCATTGAGCATAGTGCAGTCGTAGCCGATATCAAGAAGCGCATCTTGCAGCTGGCGAGAGTTACCCTCAGAGGCTTGCACGCCGACCAGCACGCGACCTTCAGCAGCGCCATGATTGCGATAATGGAATAAGGTGATATTAAAGTCGTCGCCAAGTTTTTCTAAGAAAGTCAGCAATGCGCCCGGGCGTTCAGGGAACACTACGTTGAATAATTGCTCGTTTTCGACATGCGCATGACCACCGATCAAATAACGGATATGTGATTTGGCGATATCATCATCGGTTAAGTCGTGTGCCGTATAACCATCGTCTGCCAATTGCTTGCTGATGGTTTGACGCTCTTTGTCGCCTTCTTTTAGAGCGATACCGACAAAAATTGCCGCAGGCTCCATCGAGTCTGGTGATTTTTTGCTATCAGCACGGTAGTTAAACTCGGTGATATTACGTCCATGCAAGCTACGACAGAAGTTTAAGAAGGCACCCGTTTGCTCAGGAATTGTCACGCCAAAGATGGCTTCTTTTTTCTCACCAATTTCAGTACGCTCAGCGATATAACGCAAGCGGTCAAAGTTCATATTGGCACCGCAGATGATGCTGACGCAATTTTTACCTTGTAAGTTGTTGGCTTCGATATATTTTTTCATGCCCGCAACGGGTAATGCGCCAGCAGGTTCAACAATGCTACGGTTTTCTTCAAAGATATCTTTGACCGCGGCACAGACTTCATCATTGGTACAAGTGACCACTTCGGGCTCGACCAATGGGCCTGATTTATCACTTTTTTGCATACGGACAATATCGAAAGGGAGCTCGCCAATTTGGGCGACTGCGACACCATCGACGAACAATCCGACTTGTTTCAGCTTGACCCGCTCATTTGCTTCAAGCGCTGCTTTGAGGGAGGCTGATTGTTCCGCTTCTACGGCGATGACTTTGACATGCGGCGCGACCTCACCTAGAAAGGCTGCAACCCCAGAGATAAGCCCGCCGCCGCCAACCGCAACGAACACATAATCCATATTACGCCACTGCTGGGTCAGCTCAAGTCCGATAGTGCCTTGTCCAGCGATAACTAACTCATCGTCATAAGGAGGGATAAAGGTTAGGCCTTCGGTCTCAGCACGATTGATTGCATAACGGTTGGCTTCATCAAAGCTATCACCATATAAGTCGACATTGCCGCCCAGTGCTCTGACAGCATCTACTTTGATATCGGGTGTGGTGGTTGGCATTACGATGATGTTATTGAGCGCAAGCTTACGGGCAGAATAAGCAACGCCTTGGGCATGGTTGCCGGCTGAGGCACAAATGACGCCGCGCGCTTTTTGCGCATCGCTCAGTTGGCTAATACGGTTATAAGCGCCGCGTAATTTAAAGGATTTTACTGGCTGTAAATCTTCACGCTTAAATCGAATATCATTAGCAAAACGTTGGGTCAGCTTGGGTGCCGATTCAAGTGGTGTTTGAATAGCAACGTCATAGACGGTGGCTTGCAGGATGGCTCGTACCCAGTGTGACAGCATAATGATTCCTAAATTGAGTGAAGATGAATAAAAGAGGTGCAAATGGCTATCAATTCAGTGTTTATAAATTATCAGCTATAAACCCGTATAGATTAGCCTAAAAACGAAATAGATTAGCCTATGCTGATTTTGACTATCTTGCAAGACACAATTGCAAATTTTATAGGGAGTTTTTTATCATGACTTTTAGGTTTTAATTTTTTATGAGTGTTAAATATTGAAAGCTAAATCATAACAGACATATGATCGTAAAATTTGAATCACACAATCTCAGTCAAACGATATTAGCCAAGCCATCAATACATTCAAGTAAGTATGAGCAATAAGATTGGGGAATGAGTATTTAGAATAGGTTTTACGCTAACATCGCATAAAGCCATCGGTTATAATAAGTGCGCATTTTACCTCTTTTATCATTTTAGCTCTTTTAGAGTGAGACGTTTATTTTTCCAAGGATTTATGATGAGTGATCAGCAAGCACAAAAGCAAGCTGCAGCCAAAGCTGCCCTAAGCTATATCGAAGATGACATGATACTTGGGGTCGGGACGGGCAGTACGGTTAACTGTTTGATTGAATTGTTGCCGACATTAAGGCTTGCTGGCGCGGTTGCAAGCTCACAGGTCACCGAAGATAAGCTTCGTGCCCTTGGTATCGAAATCGTCGATTTAAACTTTGCTGGTCAGCTTGATGTGTATATTGATGGTGCTGATGAGGTAAATGAGCATTTGCAATTGATTAAAGGTGGCGGCGGCGCACTGACACGTGAGAAAATTGTTGCTGCAGCCTCAAACAAATTTGTCTGCATGGTTGATGAAAGCAAAAGCGTGGAATGGTTGGGCCGCGAATTTCCAGTACCGATAGAAGTGCTTCCACAAGCGCGCTCGTATGTAGCTAGGCAATTAGCCCGTTTGGGCGGTGAGCCAGTATATCGTGAAGATTTTGTCACTGATTATGGCAATGTCATTTTAGATACCTATGACTTAGATGTCAGTAACCCGCTAGCGCTAGAGCAGCAATTAAACAATATCGTTGGTGTGGTCTGTAATGGTATCTTTGCTGCCAATCAAGCTGATGTATTATTAAAAGCGGGCAGTAATGGCGTGACGACTTTAATGCGTTAATTTATTAATGCTATAGTTTATCAATAAATAAAGCCGTAAATAATAAAAAGGCAGAGCGCTATAAATGGGCTCTGCCTTTTTTTACGTTCTATTCTTATACCTACTAGTATATAAGTATTTCACGTTATATTCTTTAGCAGCCTGTTTTTAGGCAGGCAGCTTGATTTTATCTTTTAATAAAAACTCCATCAAGGCTTTTTGCGCATGTAAGCGATTTTCGGCTTCATGCCAAACGACAGAGCGTGGGTCATCTAGCATATCATGAGAAATTTCTTCGCCGCGGTGCGCAGGCAAGCAATGCATAAAGACCACTTCAGGATCTGCTTTATCAAGTAGTGACGGCGTGACTTGATAAGAAGCGAAACGGCGCGCACGAGTATTTTGTTCAGACTCTTGTCCCATACTTGCCCATACATCGGTGACAATTAAGTTTGAATCTTTCGCGGCTTCTTGTACGTTTTCAACAATACTCACGCAATGTGAAAAGCGTTTCATCAGCTCAGGGTCAGGCTCAAACCCATACGGGGCTGCTACACGTAGCTCAAAACCAAACTGATTGGCCGCTTGCATGTAGGAGGCGCACATATTGTTGCCATCACCGACCCAAGTGACGATTTTATTTTCGATACTACCGCGATGCTCATAATAAGTCTGCATATCAGCAAGTAGCTGGCATGGATGAAATTCATCAGTGAGCGCGTTGATAATCGGAACGCTTGAGTATTCGGCAAAGGTCTCAACCTTTTCGTGCCCAAAGGTACGAATCATGATGATATCGACCATGCTGGAGATGACACGAGCGGAATCTTCTAGCGGCTCACCGCGCCCCAACTGGGTATCATTTGGCGATAAAAAGATAGCATTACCGCCAAACTGACCCATGCCAGTCTCAAATGAGATACGCGTACGGGTGGATGATTTTTCAAATATCATGCCAAGCGTACGACCCACAAAGGGCTGATATATCTCGCCAGCATGTTGCATCTTACGCAGTTCGCTCGCGCGTTTGATTAGGTTTTCTAGTTCTTGTTTGGTTAAATCAGATAGGGTCAAAAAATGGCGCAAACTCATAGTAATCCTAGCAGTCGATCGCAGTCAATGAAACGTTATCATTCTTCAATAGCATCGCGTCAGTGCGCATACTGGGGTGACAACAAACTTTTAGTATAGCGCAATTGGGCTTAATGTAAATGTCCAATTTGCCATGTTTATCAGTCTCGCAAACAGTCATCACATTAATTTTTATCGACTATGCTATTGTCCGAGTCGGGCGAGCGCTTAGGCGGCATAGTAACTCATAGCTAATGGTATCAGCGTGAGCAGCGACTTCATCGACATGCGGCGCGTCACCCCAAAGTATAACCTGACTATTTAAAGCCACGCTTTCTGGTACGGCACTGACATCAATGACAATCATATCCATTGCCACTCGTCCGACTACTGCGCATGGATAGCTATGATGGTTTATGGCATCAATAACAGAGACATAGGTGTTATCACTCACCACCCGTGGATAGCCGTCGCCATACCCGATACTGACCAAAGCCGTTTTGGTATTCTGCATCGCGGTCCAGCGGCTGCCATAACCAATACCATCGCCGGCGTTGACTGTTTGTAAGGCGATAATCTGTGCGCTAAACTCCATCGCTGGCTGTAAGTCCAAATCACACGCACTTTTATCAATAACCGGCGTACTCCCGTAGAGCATGATGCCCGGACGCACCCAGTCGTGGTGATATTTTGGAAAATTGACGATACCCGCTGAGTTGCACAAGGAGCCTTGTACATCGCTGCTAACCGTTTCTTTTAGGATGTGCAGCATGTCGTTAAAACGCTGAATCTGAATGGTGTTTAGAGGGTGAGTACGGTCATCGGCATTAGCAAAGTGGGTGGTTAGAATAAGCTGATAACCCGCTTCATGCAGACGTTTAGCTGCTGGAATAAGGGTTTGGTCATTAAAGCCTAAGCGGTTCATGCCTGTATTGTACTTAAGCCAAACCACACGGGTCGCGCTATTTGTAGATGGGGTATTTTCTAATGCCCACGTTAATTGTGGCTCATGATGAATCACGCAGCTAATATCATGCTCAATCGCCAGCTGCCATTCATCTTTAGTAAAGGCGCCTTCGATTAGACCAATGGTTTTATCCCAACCCAATTGACGGGCTTCTAGTGCTTCTATCAAGGTTGCGACGCCGATACCATCTGCCTGTGGTTCGGCTTGTTGTAATGCTGGCAGGACAGCTGCCACGCCATGACCATAGGCATTGGCTTTGACCATAGCAAGGACTTTGGACTTTGGTGCCAGTTTTTTAACTTGAGCCAAGTTATGAGTGATGGCTGCTGGTTTGATTGTGATAGTGCGCATAATGGCCTTCTCTATTAGCAAAGTTATTTTTATTAGTAAGACGATTTCATTAAAAAAACGGTGTTATTAGGAATGTGATAAAGCAATAAAGCCAGTGCGTCATCAATTGGGTTGATGACGCACTGGCTAGTTTTATGGCTAGTTGCTGATTAAGCGTAACGTTCGTTTAATTTATTATTTATCCAGCTGATTATTTACTAAGCTTATTACTCATCATTTTCAAAGCTGACGTTTTGATAGTATTCTGGCGTCAGGTTGATAAAGCGGGTAAATTGACCTTCAAAGCCCAAGCGTATAGTGCCGATAGGACCGTTACGCTGTTTACCAATAATGATTTCAGCCACGCCTTTGTGGTCTGAGTTTTCATTATAAACCTCATCGCGGTAAATAAACATAATCAAATCGGCATCCTGCTCAATCGCACCTGATTCACGTAAATCCGACATAATAGGACGCTTATTAGGACGGTTCTCCAGACTACGGTTAAGCTGTGATAAGGCGATAACCGGACATTCAAGCTCACGAGCCAAGGCTTTTAAGCTACGAGAAATCTCAGAGATTTCTCCAACACGGTTACCATCAAGATTAGGTACTTTCATCAGCTGCAGATAATCGACAATGATAGCGCCAAGCTTGCCATCATGGTTTTTGGCGATACGGCGGCAGCGCGAACGCAGCTCAGAGGGCGGCAGGGCAGTACTGTCATCAATATATAAGTGTTTAGACTGCAGATGCTGAATGGCGTTCATCATTTTTGCCCATTCATCTTCGTTCATTTGTCCAGAACGCAAGTGCGTCTGATTAATCGCGCCCCATGAGGACAGCAAACGCATGACGATAGATTCTGCGGGCATTTCCATCGAGAACACCACTACGGGTAAATCTTCGTTAAATAAAACACCTTCTGCTAAGTTCATAGCAAAGGTGGTTTTACCCATAGAAGGACGCGCCGCTACAATAATTAAATCCCCCGCTTGTAAACCTTGGGTTTTATTGTTTAGCTCAACAAACGGCGTTTGCAAACCAATCATGCCATCGGGGTTGGATTTTAGCTCTTGGATTTTATCAATGACATTGGTCAATACCGAGGTAATGCCAACAGGCCCACGCTGTTCTGCGCGTTTATTATGTTGCTCATTAATACTAAATATTTTTGCTTCGACATTGTCTAAAATGTCGCTTACTGTTTGGTCTTTGGGGTTATAGGCAAGAGTCAGCATGTCATTGCCAGTAGTAATCAGCTGGCGTAAGGTCGATAACTCGCGTACGCGCTGTGCATAAGCGGTGAGGTTAAACAAGGTGGCAGGGCTTTGGCTTAAAATATCGGCTAAGTAGCTGTCGCCACCGGCACCTTTAAGCAGTTTTTGTGCTTCTAACCAGTCATGTACCATAACTGTATCATAAGGCTCGTTGACCGCTGCCAAATGCGCAATAGCGTCAAAAATATACTGATGTCGCCCCGCATAAAAATCGTCTTTAGTGACGATATCTGCAATCTTATCGTATGCCTCTTCGATACTCATCAAAGACGCCAGTAAAGCCTTCTCAATATCGATATTGTGCGGCGGTGTCTGATTGAGTAATTCGTCGGTTTTTTCGTTGTCTGCCATGGGTGCCTAATGTGTCAAAAGTCGGTATAAAATTAAGTATATAAGAAACTATAAATAGCTATTTACTATCAGTATTTATTTTAGGAGTGATACAGCCAAGCAAGCGTGCTACATCCCTACGAGGGAAGTAGCAAAAGGTGGTCTCAGCGCTTGCTAGTAAATGCTACAATGAAAGGCGAAAGTTTAACACATTATGCAATTTTTTCGGCCGATATAAGTAACTATCTATAAAAATGCCAGATGCTATGACAAAAAGAATAAGACGTTTCAGAGCATCTTAACTACGCCTCTTTATAATAAAAAATAAAATAAAATCATATACTTAATATCAAAATAGGATATTTTACTATGCAAACAAAATTACCATTATTAATCACGACTGGTGAGCCTGCTGGTATTGGGATGGACGTCGTGCTCATATTAGCAGATGAAGGTAAGTTACAAGATTTTAACCGCCCAATCTGGGTTACTGCCGATAGCACTGCGATGCAAAAGCGCGCTGATATGCTAGTAAAAGCAGGCGTGCTCCAAAGCTGTCCACTTTGGAAAACTGTCCATTTAGACATTGTGGCTAATAACTTCTTAGAGCAGATGTCGCAGCAAACTCTTGATGACCATAATAATGATAATGCGTTTATTTTGTTAAACACGCCTTGTGCTGAACCAGTCGTTTGCGGGCAAATTAATATTCGAAATTCAGTGATGGTTGCCAAGCAGTTGGACATCGCCCATCAGTTAGCAAGCAACAAAACAGTCGCTGCTATCGTCACAGGACCATTGCAAAAATCAGCACTGATAGACGCTGAGATTAAATTACTCGATGGCACCATGTTTAGCGGTCATACTGAGTTTTTTATGCAGCAAAGTGGCCGTGATAAAGTCGTGATGATGCTCGCCAATCAAGCCATGAAAGTTGCGCTTGTCACCACGCATTTAGCGTTAAAGGACATACCTGCTGCTATCAATGCTGACAATGTCCGTCAAACAGTGCAAATTGTCATTGATGATATGCGGGAGAAGTTTGGCTTAACGCAGCCGCGTATTTTGGTCTGCGGTCTTAATCCACATGCAGGCGAAGGCGGGCATTTGGGCGTTGAGGAAATTGAGATTATCAATCCCGTATTGCGTGAGTTTATCGATGCAGGCGTCGATATATCAGAGGCGATGCCAGCGGATACTTTATTTACCCCCAGGCATTTAGCGAACTGTGACGCGGTGATTGCCATGTATCATGACCAAGGCTTACCGGTGCTAAAATCGCATGGCTTTGGCGATACGGTCAATCTTACTTTGGGTTTGCCGTATATCCGTACCTCAGTTGACCATGGTACGGCGCTTGATTTGGCAGGGCGTGGTGGCGCAAGTGCGACCAGCTTATACCAAGCATTACTGATGGCCAATGAGATGGCAGATAAGTCGCTTATTAATAGACCTCTTGTATAAAACTGGTGCATTCGAAGTTTATCACGCAGTATTGGATAACTTTGGTGTGAATAACGGCTATTTATGAATCATCAAACAGGGTCTGTTATAAGTGGTTCCACCATAGCAGTCTTTTTTGAGTGGTCTATTAATAGGTTTGAAGGGTAAAGGAACTGGTTTTGTTGGGGTATACCCTATATCAAAAAGTAATAGTATCTCATATCCTTAATTGAAACTTATAGTTATGTATTTTATATTTAATAAATACATAAATTTATGATTCAAGGTGTAGAAATCTATATAATCAAAAATTATAAGATCACATCTTGGGATGGTTTTCATGGAAGATATCAATAATAAGCTGATAAATATAGGTGAATACGGTCAAGCCTTAGACGGTTACAAAGACGTTCTAAATCAGACTATTTTGCAGATTGCTCCTGAATCTTTGCAACCGCTGTTAGGCAATGTTTTACCTTCGCATTGGCAGGAATGGTTATTGCCTTTGGTTGGCGGGCCATTTTTTCTACTGTTTTTGGCTGAATGGTTCTATCAGTCTAAGCGTGGGAACGGTGATTCATTTAGCTTAAAAAGAACCATTACTAATTTTAGCTTGGGCGGTTCTTATTTAACGTTTGAGTTGATTGTACAAGCGTTAATCGTATTACCAATCTGTCTATGGCTATATCAATACCGTCTTTTCACGATTGAAGTGACCTGGCTAACGGTTATCCCTATATTTATTGCTGTTGAATTCAGCTATTACTGGTTCCATCGTGCTTCACACAGGGTCAACTGGTTCTGGTCAGCGCATGTACTGCATCATTCTGATGATAAGATGAATTTATCTACTGCTATGAGACAGAGTTTATTGTATTCAGTCACTGGTTGGTGGTTGTTCTTTGTACCGCTTATGATGCTCGGTGTTCATCCTGTTTGGGTATTTTTCTTCTATGCACTCGATCTGATCTATCAATTCTTTATCCATACTGAAACGGTCGGTAAATTTCCTAAATGGGTAGAGTATATTTTTGATACCCCTTCTAACCATCGTGCTCATCATGGCGCTAATGATGAGTATATTGACCAAAACTATGGTGGCGTTATCATAATCTTTGATCGTTGGTTCGGTACTTACGTGGAAGAGGATACTGTTAACAATCCAGTTAAGTATGGTGCAGTGGGTGAAGCGAGTCATGACAATATTTTCAAGCTAATATTTGATGTTTTTTATCGCATGTGGCAAAGATTTTTCCGCGCTAAAGGTATTAAGAATAAGTTAAAGGTTTTGTTTAGCCCGCCTAGCGCAGCTTGAGTTTTATTGGCATAACAGAAAGTCGAACAAGAGAAATCTTAATGATTGAGATTTCTCTTATTTAAGAAATGTTGCTGCTGATCTACGTCATCACATCTATAGATGCTAACTTGGAAGATTTTGATTAGACGGCTTGATGCATGTATAGCGCAACGATTACAAATAGAATGTGTATGGCAGGTACACCATGAAGTACACCGTGACTATTTCAGCGAGTTAAAACGTTAATACTATTAGCACACAGCCGAAGCAATATTATAGCAAATGTTTTAAGAACAAAAAAAGCAATGTGTCGGTTGTGCTAAGGTATGAGTGGTTTACTAATAAAACGTCTCAAAAATACAGTGCAATTATGAGCTGTGGTATAATTTCTTATTACAAAGCCAGCAAATAAAAGCGCATATAAATCCAGCACATTGCTGCCATAGCGCTATAGCCCATTTATCTTTTATCGATTAAGACCTTTTTTATGTCCAAAACTACGTTTGATGCTCAATCTATTTCTAACAGCCTACGCGCTGCCAAACACCAACCGCGTAAGCGTTTTGGTCAAAACTTCTTACATGACCGTAGTGTTATCCGTGAGATTGTTGAGAGCATTCGCTTAGAGCGCGATGATAATTTGATTGAAATTGGGCCGGGTATGGGCGCGCTGACTGAGCCGCTATTGGCAGAAGTGGATGCGATGACAGTAGTAGAATTGGATCGTGACTTGGCAGATAGTTTACGTATTCGTATTGGTGCTAATAGCCATCCGAACTTTACGATTATCAAAGACAATGCCATGCATGTTGATTATCGTGAGCTGTATAGCCTTGAGCGTGGCAAGCTCCGCGTGGTCGGTAATCTGCCTTATAATATTTCTACGCCTATCTTATTTCATTTGCTTAGTTATGCCGATGTGATTCAAGACATGCACTTTATGCTACAAAAAGAAGTGGTCGAGCGTATTACGGCTGATGTTGGTAGCAAAACCTATGGTCGCTTATCTGTCATTATGCAATATCACTGCCATACGGATTATCTACTAACCGTACCGCGCGGTGCTTTTAACCCGCCACCAAAAGTCACCAGTGCGGTTTTTCGCCTGACACCGCATATTACTAAGCCAGTCGTCGCAGAAGACGAAGAGTATTTTGCACTGGTGGTACGCGAAACCTTTAATCATCGCCGTAAAACATTGCGTGCTATCTTTAAGAAATCAACGCTATTACCAACGCTAAGTGAAGAAGATTTCGCAGCTTGCGCCATCGACCCACAAGCGCGTCCTGAAGTATTAAGTGTGAAAGATTTTGTCAATCTGAGCAATCAAGCACGCAAAATAGAGGTTTAAATGAATCTGTTGCCGCTTCATTGACAAAAAATTTCATCTAAAAACACCACATAAAAGTATAGAGGGTTTATGAGTTTTCGCCATCAGTATGTTATCGGTGACTTACAAGGTTGCTATGCGGCATACCTGCATTTACTTGAAACCTTGGATTTTGACCCTGCGCAAGACAAGCTATGGTTTGCAGGTGATTTGGTGGCACGTGGTGAAGACTCGTTAAGCACCTTGCGTCATGTGAAAGCGCTATGTGAACAAGGGGCTGCGGCAACGGTATTGGGCAATCACGATATCAATTTAATTGCGGTTTGGCGCGGTGCGACGCCGCTCAAGAAAAAAGACAAAACAGCGCCTATCTTCGCGGCTGATGATTGCGATGACTTGCTTGAATGGCTACGTTATCAACCGCTACTGGCTTATCCTGATGAGCAGACGGTATTGGTACATGCTGGCATTCCACCGCATTGGACGATTGAGGCGGCAGCAAACTATGCGCGGCAATTAGAGACGCAGCTACGAGGCAGTTTAAAACAGTTGGATTGTTTATTGCCTAATCTATATAGCAAAACAGCCGATGAGTGGCATGCCGGTATTAATGGTTTTACCAAAATGCGCGCAATTACCAATTACTTCACGCGTATGCGCTTATGTAAACAAGATGGTATGCTTGAATTTAGTTTTGCAGCAGGGTTAGAAGAGCCGATGCCAAAAGGGTTTTTACCTTGGTTTGAATGGCAAGTACCGCGCACGCGCAAGATTTTGTTTGGTCATTGGGCAGCGCTTAAAGCTGAGGTTGATTTGCCGTATGCGCGTGCACTTGATGGTGGCTGTGTTTGGGGTAATCATCTATTGGCTTATCGCTTGGGCGATGGCAAAACCATCACCTCAAGCGCGCATTGCTTACTGCCAGAATCATAATCTTAGTTATATAGCTTAAAAGGGGGTGTTCTTTTTAGATAGTTATCTCAAAAAAAATACTCAGTTAACAATTCAAGTTTTCATTTAAAAGATTGTCTAAACCACCAAAACCGTCCCATTAGCTGGGTAGGTTTGGTGGTTTTTTTGGTTTAGGTAGTGGCGTTTTGGCATCGCCCGCAGCTTTACTCTCAGGATTGCTATCATCGTTGGTATGCTGAGTACTTGCCTCATGGTCTTCGTTCAATGCATTATGCGCTTTATCGTATTGAATATCATTGCTATAAGGAACGCTGTTTAGCTCCGCATCTACCAGTCCATCATCGAGGTCAATGGTTTTATTAGTGCTGACATGATTGGTGGTGCTGTGAGCTTCACGACTCGTAATCGCCGCGTCAAGGTCACCATTTGATATATTGTTATCGTAATCTATATCGATAACAGCCTGCTCATTTTGCATGCTTTTTTGTTTAGATTTAGGCAGAATTTTGACATCAGACAAACGGCGCACAACATAATTGTTATGTATGGGCTGCCCGCCCTTATGAGTGCTGGTATCATCAAAAATCATATGTCCTTGACTGTCGATGCGAGCGTACTTCATGGGCTTATCGCGCGGCCAGATAAAGTCAGAAGGATGGGTGAGCAGGTGACTAAAGAGTTGCTTGGTTAAACGGCTCCACTCCATGAATTTGACTTCTTTAGAGCGTAATGCCACAAATAAGGCCAGCGAAAAGCTTACCATTAAGTTGACCATACCGATAAGGGCAACGCCCAAGATGGAGATGAATACAATCTGCCAATCCCATTGGTTGGCTGATATATTAAACAATCCATGTGCTAGATTCGCCGAGGCAAAAGCAATATGGCGGATATCAATTGGTAAGCCAAATAAGAAACCGATGGTTGCGGTACTGCCTAAGAATACTCCGAATAAGAAGTTTCCCATAATAGCGCCGAGGTTGGCTTCTATAAAGCCGCCTAAACGCTGTAACCAAGCTTTTGGTAATAGATATTGCAATAGTTTATGCCGCTGAATACGAGCACCAATTTGGTTATAAACCGCCAAATTATCATAGTAGCCAGCGATAAGACCGGATAAGAATAAATACACGCCAGCGATAGCAGCATGGGGGAGCGCCAGTGAATGAAACGGGTCAAGATCATGCAATAAGTGCGCAGCCTTATCGGTATTGATCATTGGTGCACCGGTATAATGTAGCCAAGCAAAAGAGATAATCAGCGCAACTGGTATTGCTACCATGACGTTACCCATAATCGCGACAAACTGGGTACGTAAAATATCGACCACCAATTCTGATAACTTATTTAACTGGTGTGATTTTTTGCCAGAACCGTCGGATATGGTAGAGGCGATTGCTGCTGCAGTCATAGCGGGCTGCTTGGTCGCGACCGTACCATGGACGATATGAATAAACACAAAGCCCAAACCATAAATCATGCTATTGATAAAGGCGCGTCCCATCGGTGCAAGCGCTAGATGGTATGCCAATATCTTAGTGGTCGCCATAAAAGCAATGATAAAACCACCGATAGAGGCTTTTTTAAACATCTTCTGATAACCAGATTTATCGGTACTAATATAATGCTCACCGACGCGACTGGCGTTTTCGGTGACTTTACGCGACAGCAGCTTGGTGTTATTATCAATCAAATAGCCAATACTATAGCGGCGGCTGGCGGTGGTAATCAGCGCTTGAATCAACTCAATGATGGCTTGATCACGCTTATCATAGTTGTCTGCCACCAGCTCAGTTAGAATCCGCATGCGCTGCAGGCTTTGATCCAAACGCAGCATCATATTGGTTAGGCGGATAGAGATACCGGTTTTATAAATGCGCTTACGTATGGTGGCAACGATATCTTCACATTGTTCAATCATGACCAATAATGGTGCTGGATCCACGGCTTTTTCAGGAATGATATCGGTTAAGGTGTCAAGCTCATGTGCTTCTCGGTATTGATTGACATACAAGACCGCTTCCTGATTTTGTGCCACAAATGACGCTGAATAATTCAGCATTTGCGGATAAAATTCCATCAAATCTGGATGCAAACCAATGCCGCTGATACGATACGATAAAATGATAATCGCGTTTAAGATGCTGTTCTTTGCCGTTGCAACTAAGTTTAAATGCTGCTCATTGACTTTGAGGAGCCCGACCAGCTCATCCCATTTGTCTTTGTCAATATTGGCAAGCCAGTGCTCATCAGAGCGTCTATCAAACAAATAACCGACCAATTCTACGACGGAATCTTCTTGTGGTAACAGTGGTAAAAAACGATGGCCAATCAGACGGCGCAAGCTGATAAAGAAACCTTGATCTGACATGATGCCAGTATCGGTATATAAAGCAATTTGACGATATTCAATAATAAGTTTTAAGACGAAACTTGATAGCCCGTCGCCATATTCTGGATGTTGACGTATGACATCAATCAACTCTTGAATATTCTGATTGGCTAAAGCGGGCTCTTTATCACTCACTCGTAGCTCATCGATTAAGCGCTTGAGTACCGCAGGATCTGGCACATCACTTAAGGCAGTAATCTGTTGTAAAATGTGTTTTATCTCTGACACATCGCATCCCTTATGGTGGTTATTTCAATCATTGTTATTATTCAGTATGTGCAACAATATTTTTTCTAGTGCTTGTTGTAATTATCATTGTTGCGATATATGCCCTTATGAATTTACCGCTCATAATTTGCAGGGTATAAATTTAGAGTGTATTGATTTATAGGTATCAGGAATATTCTTATTAAGCGCAATGCGTTTGGCGTTGCGTTATTTTAATCGTAACGACACGTGGGCGGTTAATTATTTTGTTAGCAGTTATTGTGCTGTAGATTGTGCCGCTCATTCTGTCGAGTATTGTATAAGCTATAGTTTCGATTATTGCTTTGATTGTTTTAAGGTTTTTTTAATTACCGGGACGATATTTTTGGCAAAAAAAGGGACAGTAGCGTAACTGTCCCTTTTATCATAGTGCGGTAGGCTTACTTTATTATAAAAGTAAAAAATTAGCTAGCAGGAACATCAAAGTAATTTAGCTCAAAGTTCATCATTGGATCGCTGCCGGCTTTAACCATCTGTGCATGAGCATCGATGCGTGGCAAGATACGACCAACGAAATAATCGGCAAGCTTGGCTTTATTGGTATAGAAATCACCTTCTTTACCGTTAGCGGCTTCGACCATTAATGCAAACATATACGAGTAGGCAAGATAACCAAAGGCATGCATGTAGTCAACCGCACAGCCGTTGATTTCGCTCTTACGCGCGCCGATATTGCTAAGCACAGTGGTAGTAAGCTCTTCGATAGTATCGGCAGCATCTAGCGTTGCTTGCTTGATACCATGATCCGCTTGCATGTTATTGACAAAATCACGAATCTCACCCAAGAAATGAGTGACATATTTGCCATTATTTTTCGCCACTTTACGACCTAGTAGATCAAGCGCTTGAATACCGTTGGTGCCTTCGTAAATCTGCGCGATACGCGTATCACGAACGATTTGCTCCATACCCCATTCGCGGATATAGCCGTGGCCGCCAAATACTTGCTGGCAATCAATGGTCGCCTCTAATGCTTTGTCGGTCAAGAAAGCTTTAGCAACTGGCGTCAGTAGGGCAACGCGTGCGGCTGCTGCTTGAGCGGCTTCAGGATCGGTACTAAATTTCTCTGCATCCAGATTTTTAGCAACATACATAGCAAAGCAACGTGACGCTTCAGTATTGGCTTTAGCATTTAACAGCATGCGGCGTACATCGGCATGATGAATGATGGCGTCCGCAGGTTTTTCTGGGCTTTGAATTTGGGTATCGCTACGGCCTTGACCCCGGTCATTAGCGTATAAAGCAGCGTTTTGATAAGCAAGCTCAGAACCACCTAGGCCTTGAAGACCCATAGTCACACGCTCATAGTTCATCATAATGAACATTGAAGACAGACCAGTATTCTCAGCACCAACCATCCAACCTTTGGCGTTGTCAAAGTTCATTACACAAGTAGCAGAGGCTTTGATACCCATTTTATGTTCAATAGAGCCTACTGCCAAGGTATTGCGTTCGCCTAAGCTACCATCTTCATTAACCAAGAATTTTGGTACTACAAATAGTGAAATGCCTTTTGAGCCTTCTGGCGCATTCGGGGTTTTTGCCAATACCAAATGAATGATATTGTCAGTCAGGTCATGCTCACCGCCAGTGATAAAGATTTTGGTACCAGAAATATCATAACTGCCATCATCGTTAGGCACAGCTTTGGTCTTAATAATACCCAAGTCAGTACCAGCATGCGGCTCGGTCAAGCACATGGTACCAGCCCATTCACCGTTATACATTTTTTCTAGATAGGTTTGCTTTTGCTCTTCAGACGCTGCCGCATTTAGGCAAAGCGTCGCGCCAACAGTTAGGTTTGGATATAGAGCAAATGACTGATTGGCCGTGAATACCATCTCTTCGGTCAACATAGTGACCATTTTTGGAAAACCTTGACCGCCGTATTCAGAATTACCGCTTAAGCCAACCCAGCCAGATTCTGCATACTGCTTATAAGCTTCTTTGAAGCCAGTAGGGGTGGTAACAACACCATTACCTTCAAAGGTAGCGCCTTCTTCGTCACCGCTACGGTTAATAGGTAATAAAACGTTTTTTGACAGCTTTGCCATTTCTTCCAAAATCATATCGACCGTTTCCATGTCGACATGAGCGAGGTTTTCGTTATTTTGCCAAAATTCATGAGCTTTAAAAACGTCAGTTAAAATAAAGCGCATGTCATTAAGAGGGGCATTATAAACAGCCATAAACATTCCTTTGGTTCAAATGAATAAAAGTAAGTGGAGTGAGGATATCAAGTTGTTCTTTTGAGTATCGCTTAACCATAGATAGCTAAAGTTTAGCAAATTAGTGTGTGAACAGGTGTATTTGTTCGTGAATTATGCGTACACCAAAAATAGTGATTATTTGGCAAAGCTGTTGTTTTAGCAGCGTCATTCCCTAAATTTATATTAAGAAAATCGGCAACATACTTGGGCATGTTGCCGATAGGAGCTGTATCTTAAAATCCATACTATACTAGCGAAATTTGCAAAGTTTTATTTATTAAAACGCAAATTGATCAACGTCCATCGTCATGTACGGCTCAACACCAGTGCTGATACGCTGTACGTGAGTGGTGGTACGTGGCAATAGCTTAGCATAGTAGAATTGTGCGGTTTTTACTTTAGCATCATAGAATGCTTGCTCGCTGCTACCATTAGCGATTTCAGTTTGCGCAACTAATGCCATACGCGCCCATAAGTAAGCTAGGGTCACATAACCGCTGAAGTATAAGTAATCAACAGCCGCGCCGCCAACTGCATCAGGGTTTTCAGTCGCTTGCATGCCGATACGGGCAGTTAAGTCGCTCCATTCTTTAAGATGCTTGGCAAGAGGGCGGATAAACTGGCCCATCGCGTCATTTTCTTTATTTTCTTCACAGAATTTTTGAATGATTTTGATAAAGTTGGCAAGCAGTTTACCTTGTGAACCCAATACTTTACGACCTAGTAGATCAAGCGCTTGGATTTCAGTGGTGCCTTCGTATAAACAAGCAATACGCGTATCACGGACGTTTTGCTCCATGCCCCATTCGCTGATAAAGCCATGACCACCATAAACTTGCACGCCATGGTTGGCGGCTTCTAGGCCAGTTTCAGTCAAGAATGCTTTAGCAATCGGCGTCAATAATGACAGCATTTGGTCAGCAAATTTCAGATTATCGCCTTCGCCTTTTGCCACGGTATCTGCAAAATGTGAGAGGTAATAAACTAGGGCGCGACCGCCTTCTGCAAAGGCTTTTTCGGTCAATAGCATGTTACGAACGGCTGGATGAACAATGATAGGGTCAGCGACTTTTTCTGGTGCTTTAGCACCTGATAGTGAGCGCATCGCTAGACGGTCTTTAGCATAAGTTAACGAGCCTTGGAACGCGTATTCCGCAGCCGTTAAACCTTGAACTGCTGTACCGATACGGGCCACGTTCATAAAGGTAAACATGCACTGTAGACCACGGTTTTCAGGGCCAATTAGGTAACCTTTTGCGCCATCGAAGTTCATCACACAAGTTGCTGAGGCTTTGATACCCATTTTGTGCTCGATAGAACCACAAACGACGTTATTTTTTTCGCCTAAGCTGTTGTCTTCGTTAACTAATATCTTAGGAACGATGAACAACGAGATGCCTTTGGTGCCAGCAGGTGCGCCTGGTAGGCGAGCCAAACAAATATGGATAATATTGTCGGTTAAGTCGTGTTCACCGGCTGAGATAAAGATTTTCTGACCGGTGATGCTATAACTGCCGTCATCGTTAGGTACGGCTTTGGTGCGGATAATACCCAAGTCAGAACCCGCATGTGCTTCAGTTAAACACATGGTGCCTGACCATTCGCCGCTGACCATTTTTTCTAGGTAGGTTTGCTTTTGCTCATCCGTACCATGGTGTTCGATAGTTTGGATAGCGCCATGCGATAGGCCAGGGTACATAGAAAACGACCAGTTCGCTGTACCAACCATCTCATTGATAACCGTTGATAAGGAGAACGGCATGTTCTGACCACCGAACTCTTCTTCAGCAGACAAGGCTGGGAAGCCAAGCTCACAATAGGCTTTATACGCTTCTTTAAAACCTTTTGGCGTGGTGACAGTGCCATTGTCAAACTGACAGCCTTCAGCATCGCCGCTTTGGTTTAACGGTGACAGCTCATTTTCAGCAAAGCTTGCCGCCATCTCAAACAGGCTATCCATCAACTCACGATCCGCTTCTTGGAACGCAGGCAAGGTTTTGTAGTGACTTTCGCTGTCAAGTAACTCATGCATCACGAATTGGATATCACGTAGAGGCGCTTTATATTGCATAACTTCCTGTCCTTTTTTTAAGGTGCGACCGGCAGTAAGGCGGCGACTATCATTGACTATGATTATTTAAGTCTGAGTCACTCGCATATTACTGATATGAAATCTGTTTGCATAAATAACAAACAATGACACCGATCATATGAAATAGATTGAGAAGAGTAAAAAGAATTATGACTGTATTTGTAAATTCCTGGTAAAAGATAGGCGTTCACTGGCAAATATACAAGTTTGGTGACAATACTGATAAGTCATCAACCTGTCTTGCATCCTATATATCATCGACCTTACAGAATAAAACGAATCGCAATAACTCTATGAAAATGCTATCAATCTACTTTTATTAGACAGGATTAAGAAGGGTTGCTTTTGGACAAATGTTGCTGCGTTAACATCTGGGTTGCTTGCTCAGCCGTCATAGGTTTGCCAAACCAATAACCTTGACCATACTGACAACCCATGCTGAGTAGTAAGTCACGTTGCTGCTCGTTTTCGATGCCCTCGGCGATAACCTGCATATCAAGCGCCTCCGCTAAATCCAAAATCGCTTTGACAATCGCGCGCTGTGTACGGTCATCTGTGATTTTAGAGATAAAGCTTTTATCGATTTTAATAAAGTCAAAGGGGTATTCTTGCAAGTAACTCAATGAGGCATAACCGGTACCAAAGTCATCAAGTGCTAGACATATGCCGAGCTTCTTGAGTAAGTTAAGCTGCTTTTTAACATTTGCATGGCGCTGTATCAAAGAAGATTCCGTCACTTCAATGTGCAGTTGGTTGGCAGCAACATCATGCTCAATTAGCAAGTTACTGACCAAATCAAAAAAATCAGGATTGCTGAACTCCGCCGCATCCGCATTGATACAGATGTGTTGATCAAAGCCTAAACCTTGCCAAATGGTTAACTGCTCGGCGATTTGAACCGCCATTTGCGAAAATAGCTCAAGCGACAGTTTATGAGAAATAATGGCATCAATAAAATCAATGGGTTTTAGCAAACCACGGGTAGGGTGTTGCCAGCGTACTAGGGCCTCAAAACCGGTAATCATACCTGTGTCTAAGGCGAATTTGGGTTGATAATAGGGCACAAATTGCCCTTCATTGGTGGCAGCTCTCAGCTCAGATTCTAACTGTATATTATGTGCATTGTGCTCATTAATGGCTTTATGATACCAAAACACGTCATCGCCACCCTGCTGCTTGACATAATTCAAGGCTTTTTCAGCTTTGGTCAACAGGCCGATAAACTCATTGCCGTTTTCAGGAAAATAGCTTACCCCGACAGAAATATGGCAATAAACCTCAGTGCCTTTTGCCGTGTTACCATTTAAAAAGAAAGGGCGCTCGCACATTTGCATTAAGCTGTCTAACTGATGGCGCACCATATTGGCATCATTACATTCAAACAATAAGGCAAAGTCGTCACCGCCAAAATGGGAAAAACAGCGTAGATTATCAAGCTCCAGCTCGGTAATACGTAAGACAAAGTTTTCTACCAAGGTGTTTATTGCATCCGGTCCCAATAGACTGGCAAGATTGCGATAACGGTCAATGTTAAAACGCACGACCACCACTTCTTGATAGCTGTCTAACAACAATTCGCTGGTTTGACTTAAAAAAACTTTACGGTTTGGTAGTCCGGTCAGCTGGTCGTAATTCAGCAGGTGCACCACTTTTTTTCTGTTTTTAGCAAGCGTCGCCATATCACGGATGGTGCCGACGTAATAAGGGGTATCTTCTAAATAAATTTTGCGATAGATGATATGGCAGTCAATGACTTGCCCGTAGCGGTTTGCCATGGAAAAATCAATTTCACAAAAGCCTGTGCTGTCTAAACTGTTAATTAGGTTTTTGAGCACCGCTTGTTCATCTTCTGACAAAAATTCAGCAGCGTATATTCCAAGCGGACGTCCAAGCAAAAATTTTTCTGTATAGCCAAGCAGCATCTCATAGTTAGCATTGACGGATAAATAGCGTAATTTTTCGTCCAATATGAATATGGCGTCTTCAAATTGCTCGCACAATTTGACCAATAGTTGCTGTTTATCTGATATTGGCATAGGGGTGAAAGCGCTCATAATGGACTCATGACATCAAAATTAAATAATAAATGGAGCTTAGTAATAGTGACTAATGTAGCCACTATTGACTTAAATTATGCAGGGTCGCCAATGCAGACAATGCAACCACGGGCGCGGTTTCAGTACGCAGAACCCTTGGGCCAATTTGCCAAGGTACAAAACCAACATCCGCAGCTTGCGTACATTCATCAGCGCTGAGTCCGCCTTCAGGTCCGATTAATAATTCGATATAAGGCGCGTGCTGTTTTAGGACGATGGGCAGCGCCTCAGGCATCAGGGGCTGCCCTGCTGCTGGCACACTCAGTTGCAAGCGCAAATCTGCGGGCTGCTGTAGTACTTGATAATAAGAATCTTGGCTCAGCTCAGCTACCATAGGGCTGACGACCATTTCTTTTTCGCTAGCTGCTACATTTAATAGCCAGTCATCAATCGATAATGGGGCAATAATAAGCGGTGGACGGTTAAGACCGCATTGCTCACAAGCAGCAATGGCGACTTGCTGCCACTGTGTCAATTTTTTCTCCACTTGGGCAGGTTTTAGATTGACCTCCCCATGATGACTGCTAAGCAACTGAATAGCGGTAACGCCAAGTTCAGTGGATTTTTGTATGGCATAATCCATTCTTTCGCCACGACTCATTACCAGCCCGATTTTCGTCAATACAGCAGCATTGCGGTCAGTTTCTATGTGCGCCAATAACGTCACAGTGGCGTGTTTTTTACTGATAGTTTGCAGCTGTACCTGATATTCACCGCCAAAACCGTCAAATAAAATCCCTTTATCACCAATATTAGCACGCAATACACGACACCAATGATGGATGATGCTTTCGGTTAATTCGACACTGGCACCGATAGGCAAGGTGCTAAGTTTAGAGTAGTTGGTTTCTGATGGGTTGTTATCATCGTTGATGGCATAAAAAAAACGTCGCACAGTCGCTTATTCCTATAATTTAATAATATATTATTTTGAAACATATTAGCAGAATATTGTCGATATGGCTAAAGCATCATAGGCACTTATGTCGTTTATATTTTCTAATGACTATATTGTTGTACTCATATGCTTACTTTAATGGTTAGCTATGTTATAGCTCCTATTTATAGAGCCAATCATTTAACATTTGATAAAAAAAATAGCAATAAAAAACTGGCGCTCCTAGGAACGCCAGTCATTAAGCAGTATATTCGATAAAGGGCTAGGCTGTTAAGCCCAGCGCTTCGATCAAGCGCTTGTTCGGCTCAACCTTATTCATGCTATAAAAATGCATGGCAGGTACACCCTCACTAATTAAACGCTCACAAAGACGATAGACAACATCAAAGCCGAACTCGCGAATAGCGGTACGGTCATCGCCAAAATCAGTTAAGCGCTTACGCACATAACGCGGAATATCAGCGCCACAGCTATCGGCAAAGCGCACCAAATTGCTAGAGTTGGTAATCGGCATAATGCCAGCGACTAAAGGTTGAGCAATCGTGTCTATACCACGCTTCTCTAAGGTATCACGCAGATATAAATAGCTGTCAGCGTTATAGAAAAACTGGGTGATTGACGCATTGGCGCCCGCTTGGTATTTATTGACCAAATTTTCAACATCAAGCTCAAAGCTACGCGCTTGTGGGTGCATTTCAGGATAGGCTGCGACCTCGATACGGAAGTGATCACCTGAATATTCGCGGATAAACTTAACCAAGTCTAACGCAAATGGCAGCTCGCCCATACCAACCTGACCTGATGGCAAATCACCACGAAGCGCGACTAAGCGCTTGATACCTAAGCTCTTATAGAGATCGAGCAATTCCGCGATTTCACTTTTATCATCACCGATACAAGACAAATGCGGTGCAATATCAGTGTTACCACGAGCGCATAGTGCTTGAACGATGTCTAACGTGCGACTACGGGTTGAACCGCCCGCACCGTAGGTCACCGAAAAGTACGCAGGTGACAGCTTATTCAACTCATCATAAGTGCTGAGTAGCTTTTCATGACCTTGCTCGGTTTTGGCTGGGAAAAACTCAAATGAGATAGCAGGCTTAGTCACAGTCTAATTCCTATTAGTATTTATAAGCGTCAGGCTTAAATGGACCTTCAACAGGCACACCCAAATACTCAGCTTGTTTTTCAGTCAGCTTCGTTAAAGTACCGTTAAAGCCAGCAACCATAGCAGCGGCTACTTCTTCGTCTAGCTTTTTCGGTAAGACTTTGACGTATAAGTTGTCAGTGCGCTTATCTGCTGGTAAGTCAGCAAACTTTTCTTCAAACAGATACATTTGCGCCAATACTTGGTTAGCAAATGAGCCGTCCATTACACGTGATGGGTGACCAGTCGCGTTACCCAAATTCACCAAACGACCTTCAGCAAGCAGAATCAAATAATCATTTTCATCGTCTGAGCGGAAGATTTGATGGACTTGTGGCTTGATCTCAACCCAGCGCCAGTTGTCACGCATAAACTGTGTGTCAATTTCGGTATCAAAGTGACCGATGTTACAAACGACCGCGCCAGGTTTTAATGCAGCTAGCATATGTCTATCACAAACATGATAGTTACCAGTAGTGGTGACAATCATGTCAGTGTCTTCGAGTAGACGGGTGTTGATGTTTTCTGCGCCGCCAGTGTTATCGCCATTGATGTACGGTGATAATACTTCAAAGCCGTCCATACATGCCTGCATAGCACAGATAGGGTCAACTTCTGAGACACGGACAATCATGCCTTCTTGACGTAAGCTTTGCGTAGAGCCTTTACCTACATCGCCATAACCGATTACTAAAGCGCGACGACCGGCAAGGAACATGTCAGTTGCACGTTTGATAGCGTCATTTAAGCTATGACGGCAGCCGTATTTATTATCATTTTTAGACTTAGTAACGGCGTCGTTAACGTTGATAGCCGGTACTTTTAGCGTGCCTTTATTGAGCATTTCAACCAGACGATGGACGCCTGTAGTAGTCTCTTCTGAGATACCATGAATATTTTCAAGAAGCTCAGCGTAATCATTATGAATTAAAGCCGTTAAATCACCGCCATCATCTAAGATTAAGTTGGCATCCCACAGCTGACCTGATGCTTCACCGCCAACGTGGATTTGTTGACGTAAGCACCACTCGTACTCTTCTTCTGTTTCGCCTTTCCAAGCATAAACAGAGATACCAGCAGCAGCAATCGCAGCAGCAGCATGGTCTTGAGTTGAGAAGATGTTACATGAAGTCCAGCGTACTTCAGCACCTAGCGCGACGAGTGTCTCGATAAGAACGGCAGTCTGGATGGTCATGTGGATACAGCCAGCGATTTTTGCGCCTTTAAGCGGTTGATCCGCTTCGTAGCGACGACGCAAACCCATTAGGGCAGGCATTTCGGCTTCGGCTAGAGTGATTTCACGGCGACCGTAATCGGCAAGGCTGATGTCGGCGACTTTATAGTCAGTGAAAGAGGGGTTGATCGTATGGGCAGATGGGGTGTTAGACACTGCGTCCATAATATGCTCCTATCAGTGGTTAATGTATGATAAAAAGAATAATAACGCAGGTGCCGTTATTTGCGCTGCCAACAATCATGAGAAAGACTATTCAACAGTTACCGAGCCTAACATAAACACTGATTAGCGCGGCTTTGAAGCCTATTTGCAAGATCAGATATTATGGTGCAACACCTCTCGGAGGGTGGTTATTGTAATAGATAGCGGTTAATTTGTCACCTATTGGCTGATATAAATGGTAAGTGGACAAGTCATAAAAAAAGGCCATCGTTGGATGACCTTTTATAATTAGTAAAACACTGGATTTTTATGCTATTAAAATCAATTTAGAACCAGTTATAAGTTAGTGAGGTGAAATAACTGGTACCCTCTGTGGCGTACTCATTACCGAATTGGCTGGCAAGAGTATATTCTTCGTCAGTAATATTATCTACCCGCAAGTTAGCACGAAGTTTAGGCGTAATATAAGCACTGCCACTTAAATTAAGCAACGTGTAGCTATCAAGCTTATTATTTTCGGCTGTAAATCTATCATCTGTATGTTTGGCTTCAAGGCGAACATCGAATGTAGGTTGCTGATAACCAATATAAACCATACCGCTGTTTTTAGGACGATAGGCAAGCTGTTGATCATAGCTGGCGCTATTTGCAGTTTTGTCCTTCGCATCTAAGTAGTCGTAACCTAAACCAAATATAAAGGCATTCATATTCCAGTCTGAGGTTAAGCTTAAGCCTTTGATTTTTGCTTCACTGATGTTTGTACCACTCGCAATTAGGTCTTCTGCATCTGTGTGAAAGCCTGTCAATCGAGACGTCTGCATGTCATTAGCATATTCAACGAATACTTCCGTGTTCTCAGTTCTTTCAGGTTTCAGGTTTGGATTACTGAAACCAGGCCAGTATAAGTCATTAAAAGTAGGGGCGCGAAAACCTGTGGCATAGTTTGCACCAATTCTCATACCTGCCATTGGATGTATGGCAGCCCCTAGATTGTAAGTGCTTTCATTACCGTATTGAGAGTTGTCATCTACACGATAGTTGGCTTGCAGGTCGTAATAAGACTCTGACAATTGATAACCAACGAAAGCACTTTTAACGGTTCTGTCGTCAGGGTCATAGGCGGTTTGAACAGGAGGAGTGGTATCAGGGTAAGGCGGATAAACTAAAACATCTGAGGCGTCTAATTTTTGCGATAACCATTCTGCGCCAACAATCACAGTACCAGGTTGCGCGTTAATGCTGGTCTCTAAGCGTGCCTGCTCTTGCGTGGTATCGAACTGACTACCTTCTTGATAGTTAATAGAGTTGGCATCATAAGAAGTTGATTTATCAATACTTTGTCCGTAGCTAAGTTTGCTGACCGTCAAAGGCGTTTTATATTGAAGGTAAGCATTTGCACTGCCATTTTTTTGATCTGAATAAGCATTCGGGAAAGCATTTCCTGCTGAGTCGATGTCGGTAGTTGAGTCAGAATACAAGGCACTGAGTCCAGCGCTTAGCGAGTTTGAAAGCCTATGCTGTAATCCCAAACTGGCATTGGTAGATTTAAAACCATCATCGTCAACGTTGTAATCATAAGAATTGGCATTAGCAATTGCGTTGAAACCGTCAGTTTCGTTGCGACTGACACCTAAGCTCAATGACGAAGTATCATTTTTAAGCTGACCTGTCACGCCCACTTGATAATGATCATTACTGCCATAACCAACGGTCGTAGAAACATTGGATTTTTCTACGCTATTGCCTTTGGTGAAGATTTGGATGACCCCGCCCATGGCATCAGAACCGTAAATACTAGAACCTGACGCACCGTATAGAATTTCGATACGCTCAATTTGATCAGCAGATAATAGATTTAGTTGAGGTGTGCCTAGAGAGATGGAGCTATAGCGGATACCATCGATAATTACTAATACCTGCTTGCTATCAAAGCCGCGCATATAAAAATTACTGGCTGTGCCCATACCGCCACTTTGTGTAATATTAATGCCAGGCTGATTCTTCAATACATCAGTGACAGTCTGACCCTGATAACGCTGCAATTCTTCTTTATCAATCACCCGAGTCTGAGCAATAACATTGCTGGTCTTAGTCGGTGTACGTGTGGCTGTGACGACGATTTTATCAAGCTCAACTTGTGGCAGCGCGTTATCATCAATAGTGCTACTATCAGTAGTCGCGGCTGTAGCACTCATAGCAAATACGCCTAAAGCACTTAAGATACACAACCGAAGATAGGTGGTCGAAGACGAACGGGATAAAGACATATTTAATTCCAAATTGATCAAGTCAGAAAGTTACAGATGCGAAAGCTGAGATGCTAATATTTACAAAAAGTAATAAATAGATTACATGGCGTCATTATCTATAAAAGCGATTCATTTATAAACCACTTTCACCTAATGTTTATTCATTATAAGCTGAGCAGCTTTCATGATAGATGGTTATTTACTCACTTCAGTGATTTAATTTAATAAAATACAGTGGGTGTGTTTCTTAAATTACATAGATAAAGCGGCGATAAGAAGTGAACGCCCAAATATGAGACGTTAAAATATAATTGCCTAATATAGATCGCGATAAAAACACGTAATCAAAAGCATTGCCGTTATAAATAATTGCTATCATAGGGCAGGTTTTATCTATTTTTTTTGTTGTAATATTTATCAAGCTAAGAGGTTTGTTTTGTCTATTCAGCGTTATCTGAGTGCTCGTACTGCGCCATCTCCATCAATCTCATCTCCGAAAACGCCGCTTATGATGACGGCGTTTCTGTTTGCGATGATATTAAGTTTACTCTTGCCACATAGTGCGACTGCCGCCGAAGCCAGCATACTGGGTGTGGGCGGTCAAAGTGAAGAGACGACCAAAACCTCGATACCAGATTCATTTGGTCGCGATACGCCGCGCCATACGGTACAAGGCTTTATCGGTGCATTAGGTGAAAATGACTATCTGTTGGCAAGTAATTATTTAAATTTATCCAAATCCGATAATCCAACCACCATTGTGCGCCAGTTCAAGCAAGCGCTCGATGCCGGCGGACGTTTTCAGCCTGACTTACAGATTAACAATACCCCTGAGGGCAATTTAACCGATCAGCTACCACCGAGCCAAGAAAGCGTAGGGGTGATTAATGTTGGCGACAAAAGCGTACCGCTGCTGCTAGAAAGGGTCGTGTCTAAGGAAGGGGAGCAGTATTGGCAGTTTTCGAGTGACACGCTTGATGCAGTACCAGAGGTGATAGAGAACTATGAGCCGACGTTGGTTTCTCGCTATACCGTTGACTCATTAGAAGGCAAAAAACTGTTTGGGTACCAGATGGCGGATTTGTTTGCTGCCCTCACCATGATTATCAGTAGCTTTATACTCACTTATATTTTGGTTTGGCTGCTCTATCACTTATTAAAACTGGCCTATCCGCGTATTCGTGGCGAGGCATTACCCTTACCTAATAATGTGATATTGCCACTGGCAGTAGTGGTTATGGCGCTGATACTGTCTGAGGTAATGGTTTATGCAGGTGTCTCAGTGACGCTGCGCGAGCCGGTCAATCGCTTTACTGATATTGCCTCTTGGGTGGCGACCACTTGGTTATTATTACGCGTTATAGATTCGATATTTACTCGCGCAGTCAATTTAAGCTATAAGAAAAACTATACGGAACGTGTTTCTATCTTGGGGCTGCTGCGTAAAGTGGTCAAAGCACTGCTATTGATATTTGCCGTTATCGTCATCTTTGGCAATTTAGGTTTTGACTTGACCACAGGTATTGCGGCATTGGGGGTCGGCGGTTTAGCCTTAGCCCTTGGTGCGCAAAAAACGATTGAAAACTTGGTCGGCAGTGTGGTGGTGGTGGCAGATTCACCCGTCCGTATCGGCGATTATTGTAAGTTTGGTACCTATGAAGGCACTGTTGTCGATATTGGTATTCGTTCATCACGGGTACGTACCTTGTCGCGCACCATCGTTACTGTGCCAAACGGTGATTTTTCATCGATGCAAATTGAAAACTTTACCTCGCGTGATATGTTCCGATTCTTGCACCAGTTATATCTTAAGCGTACTGCTGATATTGAGGTGGTATTTAAAATGGTCAAAGACTTGGATGCGTTTTTAGATGAGCACTATTTAACCAACCAAGAATGGAATCAGGTCAATATCTTGGAGCTGCGTCAAGACTGTTACGTCATCCAATTGCAAGCTTACGTCAATGCCAATGGGATCACCGAGTTTTATGACAAACAAAACGTGTTATTCGTCGATATTTTAAAACAAGTAGCGAAATACAAGGTCGAGCATGCCTTGCCAACCCAGCAGCTGATTGTCAATCAAGCTGAGCTTGAACATGAAATGTTAAACGATATCGAGGATAATGGTAGTGAAGCGGTAGACGATAATTTAAGCACTGATGAGAATAAGAATGATGTTAATCATGACGTCAATGACATCTATAACAGTGATGATATAGACGGTGAGCAAAATGGGGTTGATTTAGGCAAAGAGGCGGACAAAAGCAAGGATGATAAAGTAGCGACAATTCAAGCAAATAAAGAAGCCAAGCACAAAAAAATTAACTTAGATAAAGAGCGTCAACTAAAAAGAAAGGCATTGGTGAAAAATAAATTTAAGCGTGCCAAAAGAAAATTTGGTTTTTCTATCTGGAATCAACCTTAGCGTATCATATGACAATTTTGCTTAAAAACTTACGCCACGTTTTGTTCGTTAGAGAGCTATTTAGTTAGATGGTCATAAAGGCATAGCTTATAAAAGTGCAGCTTATAAAGGTACGGCGTTTTTTTGACGTAAGAAACCATAGTATTGCCATAACAATAAACTGGCAGCGCTACGATGTGGAGACCAATCTTGAGTCAAATTTTTTAGTTGTTTCGGCGTTGGGCGCTCTGCTAAACCTAGCAAGTCCATCGCCGCCACTTTAATCGCTAAATCATCAACTGCCAGTACATCAGCTCGTTTTAATGAGAACAGCAAATACATCTCAGCAGTCCAGCGTCCAATACCAGTAACCGCGGTCAAGGTTTTGATAACTTCTTCGTCAGGCAGGGTATCTAAAGCGGAAAAATCTATATCGTGCTCGACCAAAGAGCGCGTATAACGAATTTTTTGCTTAGAGAGCCCCTGCGCGCGTAAGTCCTCGTCCGTTGCTGCACGAATCGCTGCCGGCGTCGTCAAACCTCTATCAACCAAGCGTTGCCAAATACTGGCCGCCGCTGCTACAGATAACTGTTGCCCAACCATCGCTCTCATTATCTGTGTAAATCCACCTGCGTTATGTCGTAAGTCCGGCATGCCAACTTGCTCATAGACAGGCGCGAATCTAGGTTCGATAGCAATCAAAGCACTTATATGCTCTTGTAATTCTCTACTGTTTTCGATGGTCTGTATGGTCATAATAGCATCACTTAAACGATGAGAAAGTATTGTTATAAAAGTAATAGAGATGTTTGTTTAGAGCAGGCTGTTAGCACTTATCATTAAAATTGGCTCTTAAAGCTTATTGTTAAAACTGTGTCCTAAAGCTTTTCATTAAAGATTTTATCAAAGAAAGCTACGATTGATTGATATAAAAAAGGACTGCCAATTGCAGTCCCTTCTGTTTTGATATTAAGCTAAAACTAAAAACTACTCGCCATCATTTTTAGGTTTTTTAAGTAAGACTAACACCGCACCATTACCGCCATCTTTTGGTGGGGCAGAGCAAAAAGCCAATACTTCTGGTAGTTGACGTAGCCAACCATTGACGCACGTTTTTAAAATGGCCTCAGAACCTTTACCATGGACGATTTTTACCATGGTTTCGTTGTTTTGCTTGGCTTGGCTTAATAGTTGGGTCATTGCCATGCGCGCTTCTTCGATGGTGCAGCCATGAATATCTACCGCATCATACCAACGTAGCTTGCCTTTTTTGAGCTGATCAAAGATTTTGTTTTGCAAGGTCGGCTGCTTATAAGACAAATAGGCTTCAGAAGCAACAGGATTGAGTAATGCTTGCATATCTGACAGGCCTGCGCCCAAGTCGCTTGCTTCACTACCTTGAGCTGCGGCACGTTTTGATAACGTTGCGGCGTCAAGTTTGCCAGCTTTTGAAGCATTGGCAGGCGAGCGTACATTTTTATCTTCTAGTTGATTGACGCCATGCATCGCTTGCATAAATAGCACTTTATCGTCGTCGATATGTTCGCTATCTAATTGCTTGACCGTTTTTTTAACTTGTTTTTGGGTCAACAGTGACACAGGTTCGGTTGGCTTTTCATTGTCGCCATCTGCTGAGTTGGTATCGCGACCCTTACTCAGTTGCCCTTTGAGCTCTTTTAGTTGGTCTTGCATTTCTTTTGAAAACAGAGAGTTTGACATAATAGTTAACGTATCGTTGGTTAGTGAATGAGGTGTTTATTAGATATCTTAAAGCTATCTAATCTTAAATTAAGATTCTTCAGTTACTTTTTTAATTACTTTACGCCTGTGCTGCGACGCTCGCAAGTAAGGATTGTAATGCTTGTCCAGGATGTTCGGTCTTCATAAACTGTTCACCGATTAAAAAGTGCTGAATATTATGGCTTAACATCATTTGGATATCATCGCTGCTGTGAATACCACTTTCGGTTACGATGAGCGGTCGTGCTAAGCTGTCATTGGGATTAGCAGAAAGCGCATCATCGATGGCAAGCTCACGTAATAGCGTGTTCTTTAACTCAAGTGTCGTTTGTAAATTCACATCAAAGGTATTTAAATCGCGGTTGTTGACACCGTAAATATTGTGTTCTGAATGTGGCAGCTGTAGGGCACGTTCAAGCTCTTCTGCCGTATGCACTTCTATCAATACATCCATACCAAGCTCGATACTCAACGCGTGCAGTTCTTGTACTTGGGTATCGTCAAGACAGGCCATAATCAGCAAGATGCAATCGGCACCCATCAAGTAAGATTGGTAAATCTGATATACATCCACCATAAAATCTTTGCGCAATATCGGTAAGCTGCAAGATTCGCGTGCTTGGATTAAATAACTGTCTTCACCTTGAAAGTAATCACGGTCGGTGAGTACTGATAAACAACTGGCACCGGCTTGCTCATATTGTTTGGCAAACAGCGCTGGTGCAAAATTATGATTGATAATACCTTTAGAAGGCGAGGCTTTTTTAATCTCAGCAATGATACCAATATCAGCGGCACGCAAGGCATTGGCAAAACCGCGACGAGGCTGTGTATCAGCGGCGACTTGCGATTTTAATGTCTCAAGCGATATTGCCGCACGAGCAGCGACAACTTCCTCATGTTTGGTGGCAACGATACGCTGCAACACTGAAGGAATAGTGGTGTCTGATTTTAGATTGGCGGTCATGGCTATATTCCATTATTTGGTAAAAAATTAGTGTAGCAATTAGGCAAATAAATTAAGGTTGCATCACTAGCAGCAATTAACAAGATTATGCGTCACGTATTTTTTAAATCTAATTTTATCAAGCTTCAGTGGCTAATTGCTGGGTATATTTGGCCAGGTCATCAAGCTTAATTAAAGCATCCCCATTTTGAATAACTTTTTGTGCACGGCTCACACCATTCGGGTAGTTGCTGGCAAGCCCTGCGGTATAAATAGCGGCACCGGCATTTAACGCAATCATATCACGGGCTTTTAAGACAGCGCGTTCGGTGGTCTCTGCACCTGATAAAGCGGCACGAATCAGCTCAAGGCTTTGTGCTGGAGAATCAACATCCAAACCGATTAAGGTTTGTGATTCGACACCGGCATCTTCTGGCATCATCTCATAGACAGAGATTTCACCATCTTTTAACTCAGCTACCGTGGTCGAGGTTGCGAGACTGATTTCGTCCAAACCATCTTTTGCCCCAACCACCATCACATGACGCGCGCCCAGATTTTTCATCACTTTTGCCAAAGGCTCACATAACTGCGCGGTAAAGACGCCGATGACAAGATTTGGCGTGCCAGCAGGGTTGGTAAGGGGACCTAAAATATTAAAAATCGTCCGCGCTTTTAGCTCACGGCGTACTGGGTTGGCGTAGCGCATCGCACTATGATGATTGGGCGCAAATAAGAAACCAATACCTTGATTTTCAATACACTGCTGCGCTTGTTCGGGGGTCAGCGTAAGGCTAATACCTGCTTGCTCAAGTAAATCTGAGCTACCAGATTTGGTCGAAACGCCGCGGTTACCATGCTTAGCAACTTGCGCGCCCGCTGCGGCTGCAACCAATGCTGCGGCTGTAGATACGTTAAATAAGTTAGCACCATCGCCGCCTGTACCGACGATATCGACCATATAGCGACAGTCTTTTGGGCTGATATTGGCGGCTAAAGCACGCATGGCACTCGCTGATGCCGTAATCTCGTCAATTGACTCACCTTTCATACGCAGACCAGTCAAAATCGCGCCCATCATGGCATCGCTACATCTACCTTGCATAATGATGAGCATTACTTGATACATCTCATCAAAAGTCAAATCAATATGCTGAAAAATTCTACCCAAAGCAGTGGTCAGGAGCTTATGAATACTCTCATCTGACAGCTGATTGATGTCTTCAACGGTTTGCTGGGTTTGGTTAATTTGATTGCTCTTATTAATTTGTTCCATCATTGATTTTTCATCCTGCATAGCGGCAGAGGTCATAATATTCTCACTTATTATTATCTTTTATAATTGTCGTATAAATTAATGGGGTTAAAAATAGAGCACGTTGTTTAAAATAGTTATCCTACTTGCGGTAACTCATCTGACGATATTGCTGCTAGATTATGCGTTTGCAAAAAGTTATTTAGCAGCTGATAACCTGCTTCGCTTAAAATTGACTCAGGATGAAACTGAACACCTTCAATCGCAAACTCGCGGTGGCGAATACCCATAATGGCGTCGATACTGCCATCCACATTTTGTGTCCAAGCGCTGACCTCAAAGCATTCCGGCAAGCTTGCTTGGTCAATCACTAGCGAGTGATAACGGGTAAACTGGGCTGGATTTGGCAAGTTAACAAACGCTCCTTGTCCGTTATGATAAATAGCTGATAAACGCCCGTGCATGACCTCATTTGCTTTCACGACTTTACCGCCAAATGCTTGGCCGATTGCCTGATGACCCAAGCAAATACCTAATATCGGGATAATGCCTTTAAAAGTATCAATCACTTCTAATGAGATACCGGCGCTGTCAGGGTCACAGGGGCCGGGACCAATAACAATGGCATCTGGCGCAAGTGCTTTAATCTCATCAATACTGATTTCATCGTTATGCCAAACTCTGATGTCCTGCTGCAATTCACCGAAGTACTGTACAATATTGTAGGTAAAGCTGTCGTAATTATCGATCATCAAAATCATTGTGTTATCAACTTAGAATTATCAACTTAGCATCTTCAACGCATTGCTAGGCAGTTACTTTACGGTTTTATGCTTGGTCAGGATAGCTTTTATGCGCGTTTATAAAGCGCCGCCATTCTTATAATGCGAAAGGCTCGTTGAGCTTGCGATATTAAACGTCGTTATCTTAACACTATTTTGTTATCTATCAAACGTAGCGCAGCCACCCTCTAAAACATAACAAATGCACCATAAAAGTGCGTTATTTACTAGATAAGTGCTAGAGTCTGCGCCTGTATAGTGCGTCCATCGTTATATTATAATTTTATGCTTGAGGGTTAAACACCGTAGTTGCCATGTAAACTATTTTCTAAGATGCCAATATTCCTTACATAACTATTTGTATTTACTATTAATAATTATAATTTATGACTTTGTATTATATTAAAGTTTTTATAGGGGTACTCAGAATTGGCATAGCAGTTGCACCCATAATCAGTATAAGTAATTAACGTTACGAGATAATGCGCTACGAAGCAATGTAGCATTATTTATTAATATGCATTTGAAGAGTTCAGCATTATGAGTCAGATGTTGCTAAAATAGCTTCTGCTTGTAGTCGGTTAAGAGAATTACCGTTAAGAGTAAAGAGACATACTGAGTAAATAACGCTGATAACACCGATTTTCTAGAATATAATATTTTAATCCTAAGTTTTAATTTCAGTACTATGATAACCATAAAGGAAACTATCCATGTCGAATAAACTACTTGATCTTATCAAATCATCCAATGCCAAATGGGTCGATTTTCGTTTCACTGATACGCGCGGCAAAGAGCATCACATGAGCTTTCCGGCGCATAGCGTTGACGAAGAAGTGATGGAAGATGGCAAGATGTTTGATGGCTCATCGATTGCTGGTTGGAAAGGTATTGAAGCCTCAGATATGATTTTGCGCCCAGATCCAGAGACGGCGTTTATCGACCCGTTCTTTGATGCAGTTACCGTAGTAGTGACCTGTGACATTATCGAGCCATCAACGCTACAAGGTTATGACCGTGACCCACGCTCTATCGCCCGCCGTGCTGAAGAATACTTAAAATCTACCGGTATTGGTGATACGGCTTTTTTTGGTCCTGAGCCTGAGTTCTTTGTATTTGACGAAGTAAAATGGTCGGTCAACATGTCTGGCGTCAGTCATGAAATCGTCGCTGAAGAAGCCGCTTGGTCAACCAATAAAGACTATGAATGGGGCAACATGGGGCATCGTCCGCGCGTCAAAGGCGGCTATGTACCAGTACCACCCGTTGATAGCTCACAAGACATGCGTGCGGTGATGTGCGATCGTATCGAAGATATGATTGGCGAAGGTTGTATTGAAGTTCATCATCATGAAGTTGCCCCTTGTCAGTTAGAGATTGGTGTTGCCTTTAATACGCTCGTTCGTAAAGCAGATGAAGTGCAAAAGCTAAAATATGCGGTCCATAACGTTGCCCATCAGTTTGGCAAAACCGCAACCTTTATGCCAAAACCAGTTGTCGGTGATAATGGTTCTGGGATGCACGTGCATATTTCTATCTCAAAAGACGGTGTCAATACTTTCTCAGGTGATGAATATGCTGGCTTGTCAGAAACCGCGCTATACTTTATCGGCGGTGTTATCAAGCATGCTCGTGCCTTGAATGCGATTACTAATCCGTCGACCAACAGCTATAAGCGCCTGGTGCCACATTATGAAGCGCCTATCAAACTTGCATACTCAGCGTCTAACCGTTCAGCGTCTATCCGTATCCCGCACGTTAGTAGCCCAAAAGCGGTACGTGTTGAAGCACGTTTCCCTGATCCAGCAGCCAACCCATACTTAGCGTTTGCGGCGTTGTTGATGGCAGGTCTTGACGGTATTCAAAACAAGATGCATCCAGGTGAAGCCGCTGATAAAAACTTATATGACTTACCACCAGAAGAAGAAGCACTAATTCCAACAGTAGCTGAAAATTTAGAAGTAGCGTTACAAGCGTTGAAAGAAGATCATGAGTTCTTATTAAAAGGCGATGTTTTCACTAAAGAGATGCTAGAAGCCTATATTGCCCTGAAACAAGAAGAAGTACAGCGCGTCAACATTACTGTACATCCAGTTGAGTTTGACTTGTACTATAGCTGCTAGTCAGTTATTTCAAATCTAATCTTTTAACCATAAACCAGTTAAGTAAATCTTAGCTGGTTTTTTTTGTTCAATTAACGTGCGCGTTTAATAGGTGACTTTACTGTGAAGTCATTGCTGATTTACTGGTAAAAATATCGCATAATGGTGTCATCTATATATTAATAATAAATCGCTATTAGGCTAACTAATTATGAGCTCATCATTTAAAAGCACTGTTTTCAATAAAGGATTGTCGCTAAGCCTGCTAACAGGTTTGATTATCAGCACAGCCAGTCTCTACGCACCTTTGGCAAATGCCGCTGCTATCTATAAAGTCATTGATGAAAAAACGGGTCAAGTCACCTTTACCGACCGTCCACAGAACTATGAACAGCAAGCAGGTAAGCAAATTAGCCAGACCAGTGTTATGAGTGGGAACGATAGCGTTGGTGCAAATAGTTTTAGTCAAACAAGTAATACGAATAATCAGCCTGTCAATACCACCCAAGCGCCTGCTGCCGCTAACACCATTGCCAACAATGACTCAACCGCTAATAAAGCGCCCATTAATTATCAGATGATGTTGACAGAGCCTAGCGAAGAGCGGGCGTACCGTCGTCCCGTACAAAGCATCGATGTAAAGGTGCAAGTAAAACCTGCGCTACAAGCGGGCGATAGTGTCAGCATTTACTTAGATGGTAAGGAAGTGGCGCAGGGTTTGAGCGCCTCGATTGCAACTGTAGATATCCTGCCGGGTACACATAGCGTCAAAGCCGCGATAAATAATAAAAAAGGGCAGGTAGTAAAACAGGTAGAGCGTACCGTTTATGTCATCCAAAACACGCAAACTTTGCAAAAAAATAAAAAGTTAGCAGAACAGCTTTTGGCGTATCAGCGTCTACCTTGGTATCAAAAAGTGTTATTAAAAATGCGTCAAGATGGCAAACAACCAAATATGCAATCATTTACTAAGCCAATAGTTGATAAACCTATGACGCTTGAAGAACCAGTAAAAAAATAACTCTGGGTCACGGTGTTAAAGCCTAGTAGTAAAAGGTTAACAGTGAAAAGTTAGCGGTAATCCATTAACAATAATTGATGTATATAAAATAAGGGCAATCACTGAAAGCAGTGATTGCCCTTATTGGTATAAGTTAGTAATAATATTTATTATTTACCTCATTACTTCTTCGTTTATTTCGTTAACTCAATCGTACCATTCGCAGTAACTGAAATAGTACTGTTACCCGATTCAAAGCTTTGGCTAGGCACTGAAGCATCCGCTGATTCAGCTTTCATATTCATAGCGCCATACATAGGACGTGGGTAGTTGCTGCCAGTGTTCAGGTTAACATTGACCACACGATAGCTACGAGCATCCCATGCACGAGTCAGGTTCTTTGCTTGCTGCTGGAAGGCGCGAGAAGCATCGGTCATAAGCTTTTGCTCTAGCGCATCTTTTTTAGCATCTGAAACCCCAAAGTTTAGGTTTTCCATCACCAAGGTCTCTTGCAGATCGGCAATCAGCTGACTGGTTGCGGCAAAATCAGTACTCTTTAAGTCGATGCTGGTTTGTCCTGTCCAGCCAATGATTTTGTCATTTTTATCATAGCGCGGATAAGTGCGCTGCTGACCGGTACTGACCGTCACGCTAGGGTAGCGTTTGGCAATTTTCATAGCGTTATTGATAGAGGTATTGAGTGTGGTTGCTAGCGCTTTCGCATTTGTTGCTTGCGCTTTTTTATACATACTGGCGCGAACTTCGTCGTTTTGAACTTCTTCTTTAACTTCCGTTTGAAAAGTCAGCTGATCGTAGCCTGTGGGCTCTGCATGGGCGCTACCCATCATTGCGGTGAGTAGGGTGGCTGTACCCGTAACAAGTGCTGCTTTGTTCATCCAAGTGTTTTTCATAATTATCTCCTAATGAGTAGTAACAATAGTAATCTCATTTATCTGAGTCACATTGATTCACGTTGTTATAATGCGCATTGTTATATCAGCTGTTGTTTATGTTCATTTTTTATTCAACAGACCTTATGTAAAATAGCAAAAAATTAACGGGTTGCTGTGAGAATTTTGTCACTTAAGTTACAGGCTCATTTAGTCTCTAAAGCAAACAGTTTGACGATGGGGGTTGTAATAATAAAAAATTCTTGTATAATCTGCAACTGGTGGCTCCATTGGTAGCCTCGCAACATTGTTCTATGAATCCCGCCAGGACCGGAAGGTAGCAACGGTAATAGTTATAATGTGTGCCGAGGATGTGCTGATGGAGTCGCTTTTTTTTGCCTAAAATTTGCTGATACTCCTGTTATATCGTTTCAGAGAGCCAAACCTAATAATAAGCCCTTCATTGTAAAGGGCTTTTTTTTCGCCTGCATTTCGTCTGATTTTGAACTCAATGTAATATATATGGGTTAAAATACAATGTAGTAACCTTTATTAACAATAGTATAAATACAAAACCTTTTGGAGTCCGACGATGAAAATGTTTGTTTTGCTATTCATTGCAATGGTCGTATTGATTGTGATTTTTGGGGTATCAGTATTTAATAAGCTGGTACGTGCCCGCAACCAAGCAAAAAATGGCTTTGCGCAAATAGATGTGCAGCTAAAACGCCGCCATGACTTGATTCCAAATTTGGTCGAAACCGCTAAGCGTTATTTGACCCATGAAGAAGAAACGCTGACTCGCGTGATTAGCGCGCGTAATCATGCTCAGAGTCTGCAAAACTCTACTAAGCATCAGCCAGATTCACTGGAACACATGGCATTATTTGCCAAGGCAGAGGGTATGTTGTCAAAAGCCTTGGGGCAATTTTCAGCTGTGATAGAAGCCTATCCTGAATTAAAAGCGGACAGTATGATTAAAGAGCTGATGGATGAGCTCACCAATACCGAAAACCGCATAGGCTTTGCCCGTCAGCATTATAATGACAGCGTGATGTTTTATAACAATGACCGTGAAGTGTTTCCAAATAACCTTGTCAGCAGCACCTTTGGCTTCCGTCCACTTAGCCCATTGGTATTTGAAGACAGAAAGGTAATTGCTCAAACACCTGTCGTCGATATGGGCTGATGTTTACATAATGTCAAATGCACTTAGTTATGGTTAGGTAAGATAAATAGATGGATTTTTTTGGTGCACAGCGGACCCGTACTCAGCGCAGCTTGTTGCTCTATGGGCTGTTTTTTCTGATAGTCTTTGCCCATATTGCGGTGGCACTTGGTGTCATGGCGCTGCTGCTCACGTTATTTACCGGTGGCATTTATCATTGGGTATTAATACTGGTTGCTGTCTGGACTATCGGTAGCTTTGTTGCGGGTAGCTTTTTAGAGTATAGACGCTTAAGAGCAGGTGGTCGTGCGATTGCTCAGCGTGTGGGCGCGGTGCGCTTGTTTATCGACCACAGTCAAGATGCTTGGGAGCATAGCCAAGGGGTTGCTCATCAGCATAAGCCTATACAGAAAGTTCGCTTTAGTGCCCGCCATATTGCGGTGCGTAATGAGCGTGATTTTCCGCCTGTCTATCGGCGTTACTATGAGATTGCCCAGCAGCTAGCCATTGCTTCCGGTTTGCGTATGCCTATTCTCTATGTGTTGCCCGATGAGCAAGGTATCAATGGCTTTGTTGCGGGTCGCAATAGTCAGGATATGGTGCTCGTCGTCACCCAAGGCGCGCTCGATAAGCTATCTGATGAGGCGCTATACGGGCTGATAGGTCATGAATATGGTCATATTTTGCATGGCGATGCGACGTTTAATTTACAGCTAATGGTGGTGCTAGCAGGCTTGCAATTACTCTATGACTGGAGTGATTCTATTAATAATTTTGGTTCTGGTTATAAAGGCAGTCAGAAAAACTATTTTGATGGCTCTTTTATTAATAGTGCGGTCAATCAAAGCAACCCTTTACCGCAAAGAGCGATTGATAGCCATGCGCGTAGCACTGAAGCGCAGACGGCAAGCTTTACCACTCATAGTGAATGGGTCGCCTACTGGCAAACCCAGTCGCAAAGCCAGCAGGCGTCAGCTAAGAGCCAGTCACGATGGCTACAAAATAATAATAGGTTCGATAGTCAAGCACCGCGCAATATCTGGACATGGTTAATACATGGATTGAGTTTTTCCAGTATGGCCAGTGCGCAGCTGATTAAACACAGCTTTAACCGTGAGCGCGAGTTACTTGCTGATGCGACCAGTGTGCAGCTGACACGTTCGCCTGCCATTATAGAAACCTTAAAGGCCATTCATCAAGATGCGCTTGGTTCGCGCTTAACTGGCATCGCCGATATCAATGGGCTAAGTCATTTCTTCTTTGCCAGTAGTGGTGCAGATTTGGGTGATGTATCTTGGTTTGCGACCCATCCGAGTTTGGCTGAGCGTATGAGTGCTATCAATGCCAACGCTTATCATAAATTTGCCGTGCAAGTCGCTAAAGAAAAGCGCCTAAATCAGCAAAAAATAAAAGAAATATATGAGCAGCGCCGCTTGGGTGATTGGGGTGTGATAACAGCAAATAGCCTAAGTAATGCTAAGCAAGAGAAAAAGATGCATCAATCATCAATATTTGCCGCTCAATCAGTATCAGCTATCCATAAAATCAATACTGATAAAAACAACTATTCGGCTGAGAAAAACGTTAACAGTAACTTTAATGATGTTATTAACGAACGTATTGTTGAAAAAGATGCTATTGAAAAAGAGGTTATCGAAAAAGAGGTTATCGAAAAAGAAATCGCTGCCTTTTCTACTAGTGAAATGCAGAACGAATTGCAAGGCGATAACGGACTTGAGTTTATTATAGAGGAAGATGTTGTTATTGATGGGCGTTTGCAAGTGCAAGCACAAGATATTGGCACTCAGCAGTTGCTTAAGCCATGGCAAGCCAAACCTGATAGCGACTTGCCATCAGATACATTAATTGGTATCGAAGATATACAAAAATTATCGCTACCGCAGTATGTGCTTAATCACAGTTATCACCCGCTCGGGGCGCAAGCTCTGATTGAGTCCGTGCTACTTTGTCATCAGGGTTGTGTGCTGTCAATAACAGCAACTTATGATTTAACTGATATCTGGCTTGGGCTTGCTAACGATGGAACCTCTGCTGCTGAAACTGATACAAGCGGCAACACACAAATTTTACCGCATACAATAGATCACAAATTATTAACGGCAGTGGCAAATCTTGACAGGCGCTTAGACAGTGCTTTGATTGCGTTGGCGTTAAAGCAACTACGCCAGCATGATTTATCAGAAAGCGCTATTAATGAATGGCGCTTAAAATATGAAGCCAGTCATAGCAATCAAGATCATCAACATTATGTGCAGCAAAAAAAGTGTCGTATGATGTTGTTGCGCTATCAGCAGGGTATCATTCAGCTGTTTGAAAACACCCTAACGGCTGATCTCAGCCAAAAATTTGCTGATCATATAGATAGTCAGGGTTCTATTGATAATCCTAAATCAGCATTCAATCACTTAGAGAGTACCAGCTCTCGGTCACCATCGATTTTAGCGTTATGGCAGGCGCTACAGCTGCAGCAATTGTTGCCCATATTATCTGCCGTATTAAATGATACACAGGTTCAGTCGCACATTTGTCCTCAACATCTTAAATCTCAATACTTTCAATGGCAGCAAGTATTGCAAGCTGGCAAGGATAATATCTATGCTCAGCTTGATCCGTCAGGACAGGTGTTTAATGGTCTCGATGTTGCTGCGAGAACCATGCTTGTTTTATTGGCTTATCGCTTATCAAAAGATGATAAAGGTCAGATGATATCCGCAATAGATAGCTCAGTATATAGTGCAGTGCTCAGCTATAATAGTGCTAGCGTTGCTCATTATCTTGTGGATTTACGACGTCATGCACGTTTGATTGATATTGATTTAGCAGTTGTCAGTGAGGCAAATTTGCAATGGTTGCTATTGACCGCACAAAATCTCAATAGTGTTCAATTATTGGCATTGATAGAGGTAGTACCTATTTTTATAGCATCTGATAGTCAATTGGAAGCATCAGAAGCCAACGGTGATGATAATTATCGACAGAGGCAACAGGGCGGCGGTCAAATAGATTATAATGCTCATATACAGGACGGCCAGGCAGATAGTGTAGATAAGGCGGGCAATGATAGTATGCACCATTCTTATACTTATCATACTTACCGGCAATGGCTGAGTACGTTGCATACAGTGATGTTACACGATACGATAGTCAGTCAAGATGAGTATGAATGCTTAACTGAGCTTTCCAATCATTGGTTAGGCGTTCGGCAGCTTTTTTGAGTAATTCATTGATTGCAGCTAGGTAAGTCTTTTGCTGGCAAGAAGCGATATGTTCTTGAATGTTATTTATTTTCTTAGTATTTCTTTTGATAGTAAAGACCTGTAAATCCATTTTAGATAAGTAGGATAGTAGATAAGCATGAGTGATATCCAAGACCCGCTAATTGTATTGCAGCAGCGTATGCAGCAGCGCCAAATTTTAGCGATGATGGGTATCAATCAGTGGGTGCAGCCAAGCTCTGAGACCATGAATATCGCAGATATTTCTTCACCTACTATCCCTGATTCGATGGCGGCGGCTCCGATTACCGCTAAAGCTAGCACTGCATCTAATGCTAGTACTTCTTCTGCGACCACCGCTGAACAGCCAAGTATTGAATCTTCTAATACTGAATCCTCAAATATTAATGCTATATCAAGTATGGTAGATGATGAGTCTATTAACCATTACTATGATGACGCTAATGAGACAGATTTAAGCCATTCTGACCCACAAAGCCCTGTTACCTATAGTTTTGACTCGACTGCCCCTGATGTATCTAAGCCCGTCGTGACTTCCCTTGTAAATACTGTCGTTCAGCAAACTGCGATTGATAATGTAAATAATGCTGCGAGCTTTGAAGATGGTAGTTTTAAAGACGAGGGCTTTAAAGACGATAGCTTTAAAAAGGTAGTACCATTTGATTTACAGGGTGGTCGCTATGGCGATTGGGTAATTTTGGTTGATATCCAAGCCCTTAATAATGACAGCCAAAAACTTTGGCAAAATATTACGCAAGCGCTATCCATCAGTTGTGAGACCACGTCCTTTCCTATTTGTGAGGGTATGGATACAGCAGAGCTTGCCAATGCCAGCCTTGCAGGATATGTATTTAAAATTGGTCGTAGCGAAGAGATAAAAGTTGCTGCATTGACCACGTTGCCTGACGGCCTTGAGCATCCGAACTTTATTACTGTGCCCACGCTCGATGACATGCTTGCTGATAGTAGCCTTAAACGTCAGCTTTGGGATCAGTTATCGAGCTAGCGTTAAAGGGTTGCAATTATAGGTTTATAATTACAGCTACATAATGAAAGGTAGATAGCTTGCAGCCATAGATTTTAAACATAGCTATTAAATACACTGTTAAAAATAAAAAAATAGAGATAAGACTTAAGGGGTTTTAAAGCGATAGTTTTATAGATGAGCTGCTAAAACTGCCGCTTTGAAACTTATATAACCACGATGATTTCATCATATTTAGGATATTGATTATGACCACTAAAGCCGCTCTTAACCGTGTACCCAATTTTTCAGCGGGACCTGCCACCATACCGACCGCCGTTTTATCACGCGCTCAAGAAGAGTTGCTTGATTGGCAGGGACGCGGTATGTCGGTCATGGAAGTGAGTCACCGTAGTAAAGAATACATCGCGATTACTGAAAAAGCTGAAGCCAAATTGCGCTCGCTAATGGACATTCCAGATAACTATAAAGTGCTGTTTCTGCAAGGCGGTGCTAGCTTACAGTTTTCAGCGATTCCATTAAACTTATTAAATGGTGGCCGCGCAGACTATCTAACGACGGGTACTTGGTCTGGTAAAGCGGTTAAAGAAGCACAGCGCTATGCCAAATTGGGTCTGGGCGAGGTTAATGTGGTCGCAACGGGTAAAGACAGTAAATTTACCGACGTGCCAGCCCAAAGCGATTGGAACCTGAGTAAAGATGCAGCGTACTTCCACTACTGCGCCAATGAAACCATTCATGGTGTACAAATATTTGAGCCGCCACAAGTTGATGCGCCGATTATCGCCGATATGTCTTCTTGCATTTTGTCACAGCCCATTGACGTGTCTAAATTTGGCATGATTTACGCGGGTGCACAAAAAAATATCGGTCCAGCAGGTCTGATTATTGTGATTATTCGTGAGGATTTATTGGGGCAGGCAAGTGAGTGGTGCCCACTACTCATGAACTATGAGCATCAGGCTGAAAAAGAATCAATGTCAAACACGCCAGCGACGTACTCTTGGTACTTGGCAGGGTTGGTATTTGATTGGTTAGAAGAGCAGGGCGGCGTCGCTGCTATCGGTGAAATCAATCAACAAAAAGCTGATTTACTCTATAAAACGATTGATGACAGCAGCTTTTATAGCAATCCAGTTGACCCAAAATATCGCTCTATCATGAATGTGCCGTTTACGTTAGCCGACAGCAGCCTTGATAAAGTGTTTTTAGAAGAGTCGGAAGCGGCAGGTTTGATGAATCTAAAAGGTCATCGGGATGTCGGTGGTATGCGCGCCAGTATTTATAATGCAGTGTCGCTAGATTGGGTACAGCAATTGGTTGACTTTATGATCGCCTTTGAAAAAAAGTACGCTTAAGTTAGCACAGGTTTTAAAACAAAAGACGCAACTTTTATGAGCTGCGTCTTTTTTTATGCATATCAGCGTTTTTTAAGCGGCATAATGCTTCATGTAGCAACCTAACGCTGCAAAGCATTAGGTTAAAAAACCTAAGTTTGTTATGATAAAATTTTGTAGCACTTAAGATAAAGGGTGCTTTTCCAGAGCTTTCATTTAATAAGCTCTTATTTAAGCTGTCATCAGGTACATGCTCAATATATTCATTCGGTCTGGCAGAAGGGTTGGTTATAACTTTATGATGCTAAAAAATACCATGTTAAAAGCCGCCTTGCTCGCCATTTCTATTAGTTGGATACCTGCTAGTATCGCGGCGCCAATCACTACTACTGCACTTGGGCATAATAGTACTACCGAGTATATTGACGTGCCATACATGCCTTACGCCAATCCTAATGCGCCCAAAGGTGGTACATTGTCGCTTGAGGCGCGCGGTACCTTCAATGCTGCCAATAAATGGATGACTACGGGCGTGGCGATGATAGGTACTGATTATCTGTATGATACCTTGATGACTGGCTCACTAAATGAAGCCTTTACCATGTATCCGCAGCTGGCAAATAAAGTCACGTATGACCCTGATGATACTAGCTGGATTATCTATCATATAAATCCTGCTGCGCGTTTCTGGGATGGTTCAACTGTGACCAGTCATGATGTCAAAGCCACTTATAACGCGATATTGAATAAAGGACCGATGTATATTCGCAGTTATTTGGGTGATATTAAAGATATTGAAATTATCGATAAGCAGCGGGTAAAGTTTGTTTTTAAGTCTGATGAAAATAAAGAGATTTTATTAACGGTCGGGCAATTCCCTGTTTTTGCTAAGTCTTCTATTGATAAAGATTTTGAGAAAATAACTCTGACACCATTAATGGGCAGTGGTCCTTATAAGCTCGGCCGCGTCGATGCGGGACGCGCGGTCAGTTATATACGTGATCCCAATTATTGGGGGCGTGATTTGATGGTCAATCGTGGTCGTTATAACTTTGATATGATTAAGTTTGTCTATTATCAAAGTGATGAGATTGCTTTTGAGGGCTTTAAATCGGGGCAATACCGTTTTCGCCCTGAGAATAAAGCCTCTAATTGGGCAACGGGTTACAATTTCCCAGCCGTCAAAACAGGTCTTATCAATAAAGAAACCATAAGTAGCGAAAACCCAGTACCGATGCAGGGTCTGGTGATGAATATGCGTCGGCCAATTTTTCAAGATATTCGCGTTCGCCAAGCCTTGACGGCAGCTTACGACTTTGAATGGATGAATAAAACCTTATTCCATGGGCAATATGAGCGTCTGCAAAGCTTCTTTCATGGCTCGGAGCTTGCTGCTACTGGTACGCCATCTGCGGCTGAGATGCAAGTATTAAGCCCATTACTAGGGACGCTTGAGCCAGTTCAACGGCAAGCAGTATTGACTGAATGGCAATTGCCAACCAGTGACGGTAGCGGCTTTAATCGTAAAGCATTATTAGAGGCGCGGCAGCTATTGCTAGATGCAGGCTTCTATTATGATGATATGAAGCTATATCAGCCTGATGGCAAGCTTGCTCAGATTGAGATTTTGATGACGGGTGAGACCATGGGGCGCGTGCTGTTGCCTTATATCCGTAATTTGAAGCGTTTGGGTTTTGATGCGACCTTACGTCAAGTCGATGGGCCGCAATATTACGAGCGTATGCGCCGTTTTGACTATGATATGGTGGTCGACGTCTTTGCACAGAGCTTATCGCCTGGTGCTGAACAGGCGGCATTTTGGGGAAGTGCTGCCGCTGATGAAGCGGGCAACGCTAATACTATCGGTATTAAAAATGCAGTGATAGATGAGATAACAACCGCACTTGCAAATGCTGAGAGCCGTGATGAGATTGTTTTATATACCAAAGTGCTTGATCGCTTGCTACGCGCAGGTCATTATTTAGTACCTTTATATGGCAAATCGGCCACCAATGTTGCCTACTGGAACCAATATCGTCATACTGCAAAACTGCCGGCCAATGCCGTCGGTATCGATTATTGGTGGACAGATAAAGAAGCAGAAGCACGTGTTAATAAATATTTGAAACAATAGTTTAAAAATAATAATTTAAGCCGATAGATACAATGATGCTTTATCTTAAAGTTTTATTTGGTTTAAAAATTTAATAAAAGACATTCGCAATAAAGATAATCACTGCTAAGGACTTTATATGAGTATTCGTATTCACCCCATTAAAGCATTTAATGACAATTATATCTGGACATTAATTAATGAGAATAATAAGCAGGCGATTGTCATTGATCCGGGTCAAGCTGAGCCAGTTATTGCCTACTTAGAGAAACATGAGCTGGAGCTAACATCTATCTGGACCACACATCATCATCATGATCATATCGGTGGCGTCGCAGAGCTGCAAGAGTCTTATCCGATGACGCATCTGGTTGCGCATACAGAACACAACGTCGATGAAGACCAGACTATCAAAGACGGTAGTACGGTCAGTGCTTGGGGCTGCGCCGCGCAAGTATGGGATGTGTCCGGTCATACAGCAAGCCACGTGGCTTATATTCTAGATATCGATGGGCAGAAGCATTGTTTCTGCGGTGATACCTTGTTTAGTGCCGGTTGCGGACGGGTCTTTACCGGCACGATTGAGCAATTGCATGAGAGCTTTAAGCGTTTAAATGGCTTGCCAGCTGAGACCTTGCTGTACCCTGCCCATGAATATACTGCCAGCAACATACATTTTGGTTTATCTATTGAACCTGTCAATGAAGCGATGCAGCAAGCCCTTGTGCAAGCAGAAGAAAAAACCGCTCAAGGTATCCCTACGCTGCCCGTGACTTTAGAGCATGAACGCGCGATTAATGTGTTTTTGCGCACGCAAGAACCAAGTGTGATAGCAGGGGTGAAATCTAAAGTCGCTATTGATGATGACAAGTCTTTGACTGTGTTTGCCGCGCTACGTGAGCTAAAAAACAACTTCTAAATGCTAAGTTGTCATATTTTTTTATTTTAGGAAGCCGCCATTATGGGTCGTTATATCTTAAAAAGGTTGCTACTGATATTACCGACGCTATTTTTGATATTGCTGGCGAACTTTGTCATTGTACAGGCGGCGCCGGGTGGTCCTGTTGAGCAGCAACTCGCGCTTATTGAGCAAAGCGCAAAAGACAATGCGCTCAGCGGTAATATTGGCGCAGGCAGTGCCGGTAATAATAGCACTTACCAAGGTACGCGTGGTCTATCTGAGGAGATGGTAGCAGCGATTAATGCACAATATGGCTTTGATAAATCGGCACCTGAACGCTTTTGGTTAATGTTAAATAATTATGCTCAGTTGGACCTTGGCGAGTCGTTTTTTAAAGGGCAGTCAGTAACCGATTTGATCGTCGAGAAGCTGCCAGTATCTATCTCGCTTGGACTATGGAGTACGCTGCTGATCTACATGATAGCGATTCCATTGGGGGTCTATAAAGCCATGCATCATGGCTCGGGTATTGATAAATTCACTGCTATGCTACTTGCCATTGGCCATGCAATACCCGTATTTGTATTTGCCGTCATACTATTGGTGTTTTTTGCCGGTGGCAGCTACTGGAATATTTTTCCACTACAAGGATTAACCTCAGAGAACTTTGATCAATTAAGCGCCCTTGGTAAAGTGAAAGATTACTTTTGGCATCTGGCACTACCGCTCCTAGCAAGTACCGTTGGCGGCTTTGCTGGCTTGACTTATTTGACCAAGTTTAGCTTTTTAGAAGAACTCGGCAAGCAATATGTGCTGACCGCGCGAGCAAAAGGCTTGGGTGAGCGACAGGTTTTATACGGTCATGTCTTTCGTAATGCCATGCTGATTATTATCGCTGGTATCCCAGCGGCCATCGTTGGGATTTTCTTTGCTGGTAACTTTCTCATTGAGATTATCTTTAAGCTTGATGGTTTGGGGCTGTTAGGTTTTGAAGCCATTCAGCAGCGTGATTATCCGGTGATATTTGGTACATTGTTTATTTTTACCTTGGTCGGACTGTTATTACAGTTAATCAGTGATTTAAGTTATCACTTAATTGACCCGCGTATCGACTTTGAGGGGCGCTAATGTCAAGTCATCCATTATCTTCAATGCCCTCAAGCGCCTCTTCGATTCCTATAGAAAAAAAACGTCGCCTAAATCCTATTTGGCAAGCACGCCTAAAGCGTTTTCGCCATAATCGTCTTGGTGTCATATCGCTGTTTATTTTTGCGCTGATATTTGTCATTTGTATGGCAGCCAATGTGATTGCCAATGACAAGCCACTACTAGTGCAGTATCAAGGCGATTATTATTTCCCCGTCCTAAAAGCCTATCCTGAGACGACTTTTGGCGGAGTGTTTGAGACGGAAAGCAATTACAAAGACCCTGCGGTGCAAGCGCTGATTGATGAGCAGGGTTTTTATGTTATGCCGCCTATTCCATTTGCGGATCAAACGCCAAACGTTGAGTTAGGTATTCCATATCCGGCTGCACCCAATAGTCAGAACTGGCTCGGTACCGATGATTTAGGTCGCGATGTGCTGGCACGGATACTTTATGGCATGCGAGTGTCGCTGTTGTTTGGTCTGGCGCTGACGCTGGCGGGTGCTTTGATTGGTATTATCGTCGGTGCGATACAAGGTTATTACGGTGGCTGGGTAGATTTAGCAGGGCAGCGTTTCATGGAAGTGTGGGGCGGTATGCCGCAGCTGTTTATGATTATTATTTTGGTCAGCTTGTTTAGCCCTAGTATCTTTATGCTGTTTGCGATGATGCTGCTATTTGGTTGGATGGGATTGGTCGGTTTAGTAAGGGCAGAGTTTTTACGCGCGCGTAATTTTGATTATGTCCGTGCTGCTCGCAACCTTGGGGTGTCGGACAGTCAAATCATGCTCAGGCACATCTTGCCCAATGCGTTAGCCTCAAGCTTATCACAACTGCCATTTATTCTAACCGCTAACATCATTGCTTTAACCGCACTAGACTTCTTAGGATATGGGCTGCCGCCTGGTTCACCATCGCTGGGTGAGTTGATGGTACAAGGGAAAAATAATCTCGATGCCCCTTGGTTGGCTTTATCAGGATTTTTTAGTTTAACCTTTATTTTGTCATTGCTCATCTTCGTTGGCGAAGCGCTACGTGATGCCTTTGATCCGAGGCGCTCATGATATGACAACTGAGAATATGATAACCGCTAATATGACAACTGCTACTGAGCAAAACAATCGTTTAAATGCCAATCATAGCAATATACAAAAAAAGCTTATGCTATCGGTAGATAAACTTAGCATCGTAACTGATGCAGGCGTTGTTCTAGTAGAAAAGCTATCGTATGAGCTCACGCAAGGGCAAACATTAGCCATTGTTGGTGAGTCAGGCTCTGGTAAATCGATTGCCAGTCTTGCACTATTGGGTTTGCTACCGGACAGTTTGACGGTTAGCGGTGAGGTGCAATTAGCAGACGTAACAGGAATGGTGACATTACCGATAGCGAATAATAAGACACGTAATGCAGCGCTGCGCTCTATTCGCGGGCAGCGTATCGGTATGGTTTTTCAAGAGCCGATGACCGCGCTTAATCCTCTACATACGGTCGGCAAACAAATTGCTGAATCCTTGCGTATCAGCGGCGTAGCCAAAAAACAATGGCACGAAAAAAGCATCGCCTTGTTAAATGATGTCAATATAACCGACCCTGCTGATAAGCTAAATAGATATCCGCATGAATTATCAGGCGGTCAGCGCCAGCGCGTGATGATTGCGATGGCATTAGCACAGCAGCCTGATATTTTAATCGCTGACGAACCGACTACTGCACTTGATGTCACCTTGCAACATGAGATTCTTGTTCTACTAGACAATCTTAAGCGTCAGCATAATATGGCGATGATATTGATTAGCCATGATCTCAATTTAGTCAGGCGCTACAGTGATGAAGTCATCGTCATGCGCCAAGGCCAAACGATTGAGCAAGGGCCAACAGCAGCAGTATTTGGTCAACCTAAAGCGGAATATACGCGCTCGCTTATCAAACAAGATTTTGGTCAAGCGCTGAATTTATTGGATGATGAAAGCCAGCAATCAACCGTACTACAAGTCAGCAATTTACAAGTACAGTTTCCGGTTGAAAAAAGTCTATTTTGCGGAACCAAACGCTGGTTTGATGCCGTCAAAGACGTCGATATGATCCTGCAGAAAGGGCAAGCGTTAGGTATCGTTGGTGAGTCAGGCTCGGGTAAAACCACCATTGCGCTTGCGCTAAGCCAATTACTTAGTAATCAAGCACGTGTCAGTGGTCAGATAGTGGTCAATGGACAAGACATTTTTGCATTGTCCAAACGTGAGCTACGCAGCTTCCGCTCACAGATTCAAATGGTATTTCAAGACCCCTTTGCCAGTATCAATCCTCGTATGACCGTCATGCAGATAGTCGAAGAAGGCTTGTTAGTACAAGGTGTCAATAAAGCAGAACGTCAGCAAGCGGTCATGGATAGTCTCGCGACTGTGCATCTACCAGCTGAATTTGCACAACGTTATCCACATGAATTATCGGGCGGTCAACGACAACGGGTGGCGCTTGCTCGAGCACTCATTATGCGACCAAGTCTGTTGATATTGGATGAGCCAACTTCTGCGCTTGATAGCACTACGCAAGTTACTGTAGTCAGTTTGCTACGAGAGATTCAAGAAAAACTGCAAATCAGCTACGTGTTTATCAGCCACGACTTAAAAGTAGTGCGTGCCTTATGTCAGCATATTATGGTATTAAAAGAAGGTAGATGTATTGAGTCTGGTCGTAGTGAAGATGTGTTCAATAATCCAAAGCATCCGTATGCGCAGCAATTATTGCAGGCGAGTGTGATATAGACTAAGCAGCTAAGACCAAATAACTGTATGAATTTAGAGACATCGGAACTCACTACATGATAAGTAGGCTTAAGATAGAACCCATCAAAGCCCGAGATACAAGCGAGCAAAACCGTCCCTCAACCACGCTTGAGCTACTATTTGACTTGGTTTATGTCATTGCTGTCGCCGCCGCTGCCAATGGTTTTTATAATCGCTTGAGTGAGCATGATCTTTCAGGATTTTTAACCTTTATCGTGGCATTCTTTATCCTTTGGAATGCTTGGACCAGCTTTACTTGGTTTGCATCAGGATACGACCCTGACGATTGGTTTTATCGTTTATCGGTGATGTTTCAGATGTTTGGCTCACTGATGATAGCGGCTAATATTCATCAGTTTTATGAGCAAGGGCTGACATGGATTGGCGTCACTGGTTATGCCATTATGCGGCTGGCGATTTGTAGTCAGTGGTTGCGCGTCTATCGACAAGTACCGGGTCACCAAAAAGTTGCTGGACGCAGTATGGTCGGCTTGTTAACCTTGCAAGCCTTGTGGATAAGCTGGCTGTTTTTACCCACATCGCTACAAACGCCCGCTTTGTTCTTGTTTATTGCAGCAGAGCTCCTAATGCCTGTGTGGGCACGCTCAGAGCAGTTTAATAATTGGCATCCGGCACATATTGCGGAGCGTTACGGACTATTAACCATCATTGTATTGGGTGAGGGTGTGGTCGGCGTCAGTAACAGTATTCAGTATTTTCTGGTCAATTCTGCCTCAGCCGCCAGCTCCATTATTTTTTTAGGTTCAAGTTTGGTTGCTTTGGTTTTTTCTTTATGGTGGTTATATTTCATCGTGCCATTCGACACCATTCTGAATAAAGAGCGCCGACGGCATGATTTATTCTTATTTGGCTATGGTCATTTTTTTATCTTTGCTTCAATCGCCGGTCTAGGCAGTATGCTGAACTTGGTCACTGAGTCTGTCGCCGCGGATACCAGCGCTCCGGGCTATCAAATTATCTCCCAGCCTTACGCAATGGGCATGTTGATGGCTATGCTGAGTGTGTTTTTATTAACGCTTACCATATTGCGCGAATTAATGTGCCGTAAATCGAGTCATAATGTCATCGCCATGCTCATTGCCTTGATAGTCATTGGGCTGAGTTATATGGCGGTCGTACAAGGATTGCCGATTACTTACGGTATTTGGCTAAGTATCTTGGCACCTGTGGTGATGACTTGGTATTTTAACCAAGATAATAAGCAGTGGCTAGTCTAAGAAGCGAATTAAGGCTGTTACAGCCAAATTTATAACGACTATCAATTAACTGTTTGATAAGTAAAAATATAAGCAACACATAAGCAAGAATGAGGCGCTAAATAATCAGAACATAGCAGTTCATAATAATCACTACATCCTAAAAATGGCGGTGGTACAATAAGTTTAGACAGTAGTTTACTTTAGGTAGACGCTGACACAGTACTTTCATTAAAAGTACCATTATTTTGACAGCATTTTTATTTTGACAGCGGTGATGAATCACTGCTTTAAGTTGTCGTTATTGCTAGTATTAGCATTATTAAAAAGGATTTTTATACCCATGAAAAAACAAAATACTATTTCTAAATTGGTAAATAGCACGGGCTTACAACACGCCGGTTATTTGGCGGTTGCCAAGACTCGTGCCAAAGTATTAAAAGCTTTCGCTTACGTCGTGCCTATCAGAAGACCGATGTTATTTGTTGGTGAGAGCTCTTGTGAAGATTTGTGCGACATGGTCATCAATGAAGGCAATACCAATGTTTTTATCGTGACTGACGCGGTATTAAACAAACTTGGTATCCCCGCCAAAGTCACTGATTATCTAGATAGCAAAAATATTAGCTATAAAGTCTATGACGGCATTACCCCAGACCCTACTTTTAAAGTCGTTGAAGAGGGCCTACGCAAATCTATCGATGCTAAATGCGACTCAATTATTGCCATCGGTGGTGGCTCAGTTATTGATGCGGCTAAGATGATTGCCATGTCACAAGGCAATAACTGCAAGCCAAAACAGCTTATCGGTATCTTGAAAGCCAGAAAACCTTCGGTTCCGCTTTATTGTATTCCCACCACGGCGGGCACGGGCTCAGAAGCGACTCTTGGTGCGGTGGTGTCAGATGATAAGACCCATCAAAAGGCCCTATCTATCGACCCAAGAATGGTGCCATTAGCAGCAGCGATTGACCCTATTATTATGAAAGGTATGCCTGCGCATATCACGGCTGATACGGGTATCGATGTGTTGACACATGCCTTAGAGGCTTGGATGAGTGCCAATGCCAGCGTCGAAACCGACTACTATGCGGCTTCTGCAGTCAAGTCTGTCATGCAAAATCTGCCGCTGGTATATAAAGATGGCGGCAATCTTAAAGCCAGAGAAGAGATGGGTATCGCAGCCCATTACGGCGGTGTCGCTTTTAATAAAGCCGGTCTTGGCTACGTCCATGCCATCGCTCACCAGTTAGGGGCTTATTATAGTATTCCTCATGGTCGCGCCAATGCTATCGTGCTGCCGTATGTGCTTGACGTCAATCGTAAAGGAAGCAAGAAAAGACTGGCAGAGTTGGCTCGAAAAACTGGTATGGTAAAATCGGGTCAAGCTAACAAGAGCGATGCTGAGATTGCCGATCATCTTATCGCACAAGTACGCGAACTAATTGCAAATTTAAATATCGATCCAACCGTTAAAGGCATGCAAAGCAGTGATTTTGATAACATTGCTAAAGCTGCGGCTAAAGAAGTCAGTGATACTTATGCAGTACCGACTTATCTGTCAGCTTCTGAAATCAAGGCTATTTTAACTAAGATTCAGCAGGCCAGTGATGAGCACGCAAGTCGTAACTCAAGGAGTGACTCAAAAAGTGATAAGGTGGCTTAATAGTTCTAATTAATAGCCTCTAATTAACAGCGTTTGAAAATAAAAAAGAGCATATTACTGATATCGCAATGTGCTCTTTTTTTGACTTCTATTTCTGTCGCTAGCTTTATCTTAATCGATATCTAAAACGCAGGTTTACGCTTTGGCACCGCGTCTAAGAACTCGTTACGTGCTTGATTGTCGTGTACGTATTCGCCCAGCATCGCTGTACTACGCGTGGTTGAATGCTGTTTGTTAACGCCGCGCATCATCATACACATGTGCGCTGCATCCATGACCACCGCCACACCGCGACAACCCGTCACATCCATAATCGTTTGCGCCACTTGTTCGCTTAAATTCTCTTGAATTTGCAAACGACGGGCAAACATATCGACGATACGAGCGAATTTTGACAGCCCTAATACGTGACCATTCGGCAAATAGCCGATGTGCGCAACGCCATGAAACGGCAACATATGATGCTCACATAATGAATAAAATTCAATGTTTTGCACCAAGACCAATTCACGATTGGTCGATGGGAATACCGCGCCATTGACGACTTCATCCAAGCTTTGATGATAACCCTTAGTCAAATGCGCAAACGCTTTTGCTGCACGCGTTGGGGTGTCTTGTAAGCCGGGACGCTCTAAGTCTTCGCCAGTTGAAGTGATTAGCTGACGATAAGATTCGACACTTTCTTGAAAATCTGATGCTAGTGTTGGGGTATTGCTCATAAGTTTGGCAGCCATCCAAAATGTGGGTGTAGCTTAACGCTAAATCCTTGGTTACAAACAACGGTTGTAACGGACTTTTATAAAAATTGTGCAAGCTGGGAGGGCTGTGATTATACTTGAAATCCGCTCAACTTCATACTGCTGTGGTCAGTGGATAATCGTTTTATCCATATTAGATGGTACTATTAAAAGATATTAAGTATTCATACAGTGTAAGTAAATACAGTATACGAGTGTTTACTTAAATAAATTCATGTATAATGAGTCATCTTTTAATTTGTGCTTTTACTCGCTATTTGTGAGCGAGCTATTAAAAATAATCTATCGTTTAAATCGATTACAGGGAAATATTATGCTACTACAAGGACAACGCTTTGTCGTCACCGGCATCGCAAGCAAACTTTCTATCGCTTGGGCAATCGCTGAAGCTCTGCATCGTGAAGGTGCGTCGTTAATCCTCACTTATCCAAACGATAAAATTAAAAAACGGGTCGATATGGCAGCAGAAGCCTTTGAAGCTGACTTGGTACTTGAGTGTGACGTGGCATCGGATGAGTCGATTGCCGCATGCTTTGAGCAAGTGACCGCACATTGGGGCGATGGTATTGATGGCGTTGTACACGCGATTGGCTTTGCACCGATGGATCAGTTGGATGGTGATTTTGTCAATGCCACCACTCGTGAAGGCAGCCAAATTGCCCATGATATATCGAGCTACAGCTTTGTGGCATTAGCTAAAGAAGCGCGCGCTTTATTAGCCATGCGTCATGGTTCTATGCTGACCTTGACTTATGAAGGTAGTATCTCGGTATTGCCAAACTACAACGTCATGGGTATGGCAAAGGCCAGTTTAGAGGCCAGCGTTCGCTACCTTGCCACCTCGATGGGCGGTGAAGGTATCCGTGTCAACGCGATTTCAGCTGGACCTATCCGTACCCTTGCGGCAAGTGGCATCAAGTCATTCCGCAAAATGCTCGATATCAGTGAAAAAATAGCCCCGCTACAGCGTAATATCACGCAGACTGAAGTCGGTAATGCAGCGCTTTTCTTGTTATCACCGTGGGCATCTGGTATCACTGGTGAGATTATGTTTGTGGATGCAGGTTTTAATACCGTCGCTATCAGCGAGCAATTAATGATGCTTGATGAGACAAAATAATTGTTTTAATCAGGGTTAATATGACTTAAGAAGTAGGGAAGGCAGCCAATTGGCTGTCTTTTTTGGTTATAATAGGGGCTTTTTGGTAATAAGCCATGAAGCGACGAATATGATAACCAAATTACCAAGATGGATATTGTGGGGCGGCGCTGTGCTAGCATTCAGTGCCGGCTGCGTCAATACAGCAGCATTAATGGGTTTTACCAATTTATCTGTCTCGCATGTGACGGGTAACGTCAGCTTATTTTCAGCCGCGATTGCCCATTTAGACGGTCGCAGTATTTTATATATCGGTGCGCTACTGCTGTCTTTTTTGGCAGGGGCGGTATTGAGCGGCTATGTGATTGGTCAACGGTCATTAAAATTAGGTCGGCGTTACGGCACGGCGCTGTATATCGAAGCGGCATTGTTATTAATGAGCTATTGGTTATATCAGCAGCATGATTATTTAGGGCAGTTGGCGGCGGCAATGGCGTGCGGGTTGCAGAATGCGATGGTCGCCACTTATAGCGGGGCTGTTATTCGCACCACGCATTTGACTGGTCTGACCTCGGATATGGGCGCTGCAATCGGCAATTGGTTGGCTGGTCGTCGTATCAGTAAGCCGACATTAGGCTTTCAGGCAATTATTTGGTATAGCTTTAGCGGTGGCGGGGCAGTCGGTGCGTTTTTATACGCCAAGATCGGTTATGGGGCATTATTTGTCCCTATTACCATTGTATTGAGCGCAGCGTTTGTCTATAACTATGTGTCAGATCGCCTGCCGGAAAAAAGACAGCCAAGACGCAAAAAGCACCCATCTATTTGATGGACGCTTTTTATTTTAATGTTATGGCTTAAATAAGCTTAATTATCTATATAAATTACTTATTGTCGTCTTCATGATTTTCATGTTCATGCAAGCCTTGCATCATGTCCAATGCGGAATCATCGGTACGCTGTTGGTCTTTTTTGGCCAAGCCATCTTGGTTGATGTCTTTTGGTGCCATCTTAGTGGTCGAGTCCGTTTTATTTGAATCTGTCATAAAGTACTCCTAATTATTTTTATCAACTCCCAATAAAAAACGTTATAAAAAATTAATAAATAAGCTTAATGAGCAACATTTATTGGTTTTATAGCGACTTATTTAGTATGGGATAGCACCATGCGCTTGTACATATACAGTGTACGCTTGTTTAGTGACGATGTGTAACGGCACCTCACAAGGGTTGCTACTTGATAAGGCTAATTAGCTATATGGGTTTAAAGAACTACAGCTAACGAGAAAAATTTATTTTAGCAACGTATTGTTTAAAGGGTATTCGTTTTATTTCATTAGAAATCACAATGCATTAAAGTCAATTTTTTAGCTTTAAAATGATCATGTTTATTGCAAATTTAATAACCGCTTTGTTCCATCATTTTTTTTGTTATATATCTGTTATGATGTCGGCGTCTTTTTAGTAGTTGCCGATTAATAAAGGGCAAATCGCTAAAACATGTCTTCATTTTAGCGTCTTTTTATACCGTCTTTGGGGAAAATAAGGACATTTTATGTCAGAGCAAAAACTAGATAGCCATCTTCCTGATGATGGCAACGAGTACTTATTTACCGATACCTTTCCTAAGGGTACCGGTAAAGGACTGATAGTGGTCGCTATTGCGGCGATTATTAGCATGATTATTTATAATGTGTTGCCGTTCGATATTAATGCCAATAAAGGCCTAGCGATGTTGTTCTTTATCGGTGTGCTGTGGCTGACAGAGGCGGTGCATGTCACGATTACTGCGCTTTTAGTGGTCGTCGTCGGGGCGCTGATTGGCATTCCAGAATTCGATGCGGAAATAGGTTTACAAAGCTTTGCCAATCCGACCATTTATTTGTTCTTTGGTGGTTTTGCTTTGGCTGCGGCACTACACGTGCAACAACTGGATAGGAAGATTGCGCTCAAGATTTTATCGATGTCAGGCGGCAAGCTCAGTACGGCGGTATTTTTGATATTTGGCGTGACAGCATTTTTGTCAATGTGGATATCAAATACTGCGACCGCTGCGATGATGTTGCCATTGGCGCTTGGTATCTTAACGCAAGTGGACCGTGAAAAAGACCGTGGTACCTTTGTCTTTGTTCTATTGGGTATTGCATATTCAGCGAGTCTCGGTGGTTTGGGTACCATTGTTGGTTCACCGCCAAACGCCATCGCGGCAAAGGCGCTAAACATTGCCTTTGTAGACTGGATGAAGTTTGGTGTACCGATGATGCTGGTACTACTGCCATTATTGTTGGGTGCGATGTATCTGTTTCTTAAACCTAATCTAAATCGCAAAATTGTACTGGTTGAAGACGAGCCTATCGCATGGAATAAACCACGTGTGGTCACGATTATCGTCTTTATCGTCACTGCATTCAGCTGGATATTCTCAAAGAAAATCGGTGCTGCATTAGATATCACTGATACCGATGCTGTGATTGCCTTATCAGCCGCTGCCGCTGTGGTCAGCTTGGGCTTGGTATCATGGAAACAAGTGTCTGACAATACCGATTGGGGCGTGCTCATGCTGTTCGGTGGCGGTATTGCGCTATCGACGATTTTGAAAGTATCAGGTGCGTCTTTGGTATTAGGTGAAACGGTCGCCAATGCGCTGTCTTCGGCACCGCTTATCGTGGTGATGATTGCAGTATCAGCATTTATTATTTTCTTAACAGAGTTTGCTTCTAATACGGCCTCTGCAGCATTGTTGGTGCCAGTATTTGCTGCTATTGCAGAGCAGATGGGTCTGCCGCACGAAGTGTTGGTATTGGTCATCGGTATTGGTGCGTCATGTGCCTTTATGCTACCAGTTGCGACTCCGCCAAATGCGATTGTCTTTGGTACAGGGCTGATTAAGCAGAATGAAATGATTCGTACGGGTGTCATCCTTAATATCATTGCTACCTTTGTCGTCGGATTGTGGGCTTATTTCTTCTTAATATAGCCTAGCAATCAAGTTCATCATAACTCCTAAAACCCGATGTTTAAGCGCTTAAACATTGGGTTTTTTGTTCCCTTTTATTCTTAGTCGGTGTATAACATAGTGATTTGTGAGGAAGAAAAACAGGATGGTGCACTCTAACAATAAGCAATTCAATACTATTGCGGCTATCTCAGACATTTACAGTAATGTGTTTGCACTTGAAGCTGTGCTTGCTGATATCAAGCATCGAGATATTGATCAAATTGTTAATCTCGGCGATATTCTATATGGGCCGATTGCACCTAAGGCCACGTATGAGCTGTTAACCAAATATCAAGACGATATTATTACTATTCGCGGTAATCAAGATAGACAGATCTATGAGGCCACGACAGTAGAAATTAAGGGTAATTCTACGCTGGCTTTCATTATGAAAGATTTGCCTGAAATGGCGATAAGATGGATGCAGAACTTGCCTTTTGATTATCATTTGAATGAAGATATATATCTGTGCCATGGGTCACCAACCGACGACATGGTATATCTATTAGAAAACATAGAAACAGGGCAGCCGACGCTTCGTAATAACGCAGATGTTTTAGCATTGCTCAATGGTATCGACAGTCCAGTAATCGTATGTGGGCATACTCATATTCCGCGTACAGTGATGCTATCGACAGGACAAATTATTATTAATACAGGTAGCGTGGGTTATCCCGCTTATAAAGATGATTTACCTATTATGCATAAAATGCAGACTTATTCGCCCCATGCCAGTTACGCCCTTATTAAATGTGTTGAAAATAAAAAAGGTAAGCAGTGGCAAACTGAGCATATTAGAATGCCTTACGATTATGAAGGAGCGGCTAAATTGGCTTTAACAAATGGTCGTGAAGATTGGGCATTTGCATTAAGAACAGGGCGAGTATTGTAACTGTGAAATGGTCGAAGATTTTTTAGTGTAAGCTGATAGTATTTATTAGACTAACCATAAGTTTTATATATCTAATAAGGATTACATAAAATGCCAACACTATTTATGGTGCAACTTGGTGGTCGCCCCAAAGGTCGTTTGATTGAGCAGCACGATATGTTTTTTGGCGTGGCAAAGCAGGTGAGTGAGTTGATAGACGATATCAATCAGCACTGGCCTGAAGTCAAAAATAAATGGCACATTGACTCGTATCGAGCGATTAGTAAAGTTGATAATTATGCGATTAAATTGGTCGAATCAAGTAGCCAAGCAGAGAGTCCCAACGATTTAAAGTTATTCTTTATCAATTTAGGTGGTTATCAGCGCGGCAGTTTCGAAGAATTTCACCATAAGCTACTTGTCGTGGCTGATAGCCAAGCGGACGCCATTAAACAAGCAAAGCAGAGCGAGTTTTATAAACAGTTTACTTTCAAAGATAAAGGCTCATCTTTTAATGCTGCCTCGCATATTGACGATAAGTTTGAAGTAGATATTGACGATATATATAACGTCAATGACCTTATCTCAAGTGTTCAGCTGTTAATTGAGCCGATTACTAATGATAGTCATGAGCTTGTGAATGCTGATGATAAAGAGTACGTTGGTTATCTCAGTATCAAGAATTTAAGGAGCTTAGAATAACATGGCTTTAGATATGTACTATAAAAACGGAATCATTCGCAAAATGTGTTGCCAGATACCTGATGAGCTATTGACCACGCTTTATCAGGTTCATAATAATGCCAATTTTCCACAATTAACGTGGTTAATTGATAACCTTTATGAAAACACCCAGATTCAGCCTGACGTCGCTAAGTCATTAGCAGATGAGGTGGTTGCGTTTGAGAGATTGATACTTTCGTTGCACCTGCCTTTTCCTATGGTGCTACTGCAAAAGCTCCATACCTTCTTTACGGGAGCTGCGACTAGTCGACAGCTCATTTATACCAGTAACACTTAATTTTACTCTTTAGGTTGTTCTTATTAGTTTTAGGGTATGCTTGACGGCTTAACCATGAGCATGAAAAAAACTATTACATTATGGATGCCATCAAAACTAGGGCTTTCAAAACTGCTAAAAGATTTCAATGTGTCAACCAAGCACCATAACCATCTTGAATCAGACCCAAATTACCCCCATAATCTAACCACTTTTAAATAATAAATAGCCTAAGTAAATATGCCCAATACTTCTAAGAATGACTCAGAAATGCCTACTGAAAATGCCGCCAATGAACTAAGCTCCAATAAGCCAAGCAATGAATCAAGTAAAGCTGTTAACCCAAATAACGAAAACTCAAATATCATGGTAAACAGTGATAACGCATCTTCGTACGCTAAGGTTGCCGCTGATTTACCAGTGCTGGCAAAAGATAGCTATTTTCTTAACCGCTTAGAGCGAGAGCTGGCGCGTGCTGCTGTGGCTAACAATAAGAAAAACAATAAAGATGATAGTAAAGCAGAAGAAGGGCTAGCTAAAAAACGTGCGCAGTATGACAAAATAAAAACTCGCTCACAGCAAGCAGTGCAGGCACGTATGGATAGCATTCCAGACAAACTGGCTGAAAAGCTCAATCTTGATTTGCCCGTGAGTCAACGTGCTGATGATTTAATTCAAGCTATTATCGATAACCAAGTCATTATCGTGGCAGGCGAGACAGGCTCTGGTAAGACAACGCAATTGCCGAAACTTGCGATGCTGGCAGGACGTGGTATTACTGGGCAAATAGGGCATACACAACCAAGGCGACTGGCTGCTCGCAGTGTAGCAAACCGTATCGCTGAAGAATTGGGCGAGCAGCTTGGTAATACGGTCAGCTTTAAGATTCGCTTTAATGAACAAGGTACGGCGCAATCTGTTGTCAAGCTCATGACCGATGGTATCTTGCTGGCTGAATTGGGTCATGATCGTTTTTTAAGTAAATACGATACCATCATTATTGATGAAGCCCATGAGCGTAGCTTAAACATTGACTTTATTATGGGTTATCTGAAAAAACTCCTGCCTAAGCGCCCTGATTTAAAAGTCATAATTACTTCTGCAACGCTTGATACCAAGCGTTTTAGTGAATACTTTAGCCGTTATGATAATAAGATTAAACGGCAAGTTCCTGCGCCAATTTTTAATGTTGAGGGTCGAAGTTTTCCCGTTGAAGTTCGTTACCGTCCGCTTACTGACGAGCCAGTGAATAGCTCGGATGATGACAGCTATGATGATTTTGAAGAGAATCTGCCACGTGCTGTGGTTGCGGCAGTCGAAGAATGCTTTAGCGATGCGCAGAATAAAGGTCATGCTGACCAAGCGGATATTTTAATATTTGCCGCGACCGAAGCAGAAATTCGTGAGCTGCAAGAGGTACTTGAGCGTCATGGTCCCAAGCACACCGAAGTATTGCCGCTATTTGCGCGGCAAACTTACGAAGAGCAGCAGCGTATCTTTCAACCTTCAGGTCGCGGTCGGCGTATCGTTATTGCGACCAACGTTGCCGAGACGGCGTTGACCGTACCTGGTATTCGCTATGTCATTGACTTAGGATTTGCGCGGATTTCACGTTATTCTTATCGCTCACGCGTGCAGCGTTTACCGATTGAAGCCATCTCACAAGCAGCAGCCAATCAGCGTAAAGGTCGCTGCGGTCGTGTTGCGCCGGGTGTTTGTATTCGTCTTTATAGCGAAGAAGACTTTACTGGTCGTCCTGAATTTACCGAACCTGAGATTTTACGTACCAATCTTGCATCCGTTATTTTACAGATGGCCAATCTACGCTTAGGCAGTGTCGATGACTTTGCCTTTATCGAGCCACCTGATAGTCGACTGGTTACTGATGGGCATAAATTGCTTGATGAGTTAGGCGCGATCACCTCTAAAAATGAAGCCTCTTCTGCTAAGCAAACCAATAAGCCCAAAAAAGGTCTTGATCATCTGGTTCTGACACCGACTGGTCAAAAGATGGCACGTATGCCAATCGACCCAAGGCTGGCACGTATGTTGGTTGCTGGCTCTGACTTTGATTGTATCCGTGAAATGCTCATTGTCGTTGCAGCGCTTGCCGTCCAAGATCCACGCGAGCGTCCAGTAAATAAGCGCCAACAAGCGGACCAAAAGCATGCAGAATTTCGCCAAGATGACTCTGACTTTTTGTTTTATTTGAGTCTGTGGAAAGCATTGTTTGAAAAGGACGAAGATGGCAACAAACTGTCTGGTAATCAGCGTAAGAATTTTACCAAGAAAAACTATCTGAGCTTCCCGCGTGTCCGCGAATGGAGCCAAACCCATCGCCAGCTAGTACAAATGGTTACTGAGCTGAAGCTGACCGATGTTAAAGATGTACAAACGACTGATAAAGGTAATGATAAGAATACTTCATTAGAGAATACCACTAGCGACCCTACCGCGATTGAAGATGAAGAACTCAAAGCCGTTAAATATGCCAATTTGCATCGCGCGCTATTGACAGGTTTGTTATCTACGATTGCTCATAAAACCGAAAATCGTGGTGAGTACTTAGCTGCTCGCCAGCAGAAAGCCAAAATATTCCCAGCCAGTACGGTATTTAAACAAGTACCGCCTTGGGTTATGGCTTTCGAAGTGGTCGAAACCTCGCAAGTCTTTATGCGTACCGTTGCCAAAATTGAGCCGGAATGGATTATCTCAGCGGCAGGTGACTTATTAAAATATCATTACTTTGAGCCGCATTGGTCTAAGAAAACGGGACGCGTCAAAGCTTACGCGCAGATTAGCCTATTTGGTCTCATTATTATTAGTAAACAGCTGACTAATTATGAGCAAGTGAACTTGGCTGAGTCGCGAGAAATCTTTATCCGCGATGGTTTAGTGACTGGTAATTTAGGTCGGCAAGCGCCATTTTTACAGCATAATATGGATAAAATCGCTGATATTGAACGCATCGAAGATAAATTACGTCGTCGTGATTTATTGGTCGATGAAGAAGCGCTGTATCAGTTTTATGATAAAAAAATACCCGAGCATATTGCCAGTCGCAAAGCGTTTGAGGATTGGCGTGCCGAGGTAGAGAAAAATGATGCTAAGCATTTATTCTTTACCGATGATGACGTCCTCAATAGCCAAGCACCAACGACAGGCGATTTCCCAGAAGTGTGGAAGTTGGGTGATTTAAAATTACCGCTACGTTATGTCTTTGATCCGTCAAGCGATGACGATGGTGTGACCATTCGTGTGCCACTGGTGGCGCTACCGCAGCTTGATGCGATTGAGTTATTGTGGGGCGTACCCGGCTGGCGCTATGAGCTGGTATTACAGCTGCTGAAATCATTGCCCAAAGATATCCGCCGTCAAATCGTACCGATTCCTGATACTGCTGATAGCTTGTTTGATGAATTGCAGCCCGCTGGTGGGCAAGGCTTGCTTAAGCAGCTTTGCCAAGCATTAAATCGTCGCGGCATTATGTCAGTGACGCCAGAGAATTTTAATCCATCTAGCATTGATCGCTATTTGCAGCCGCAAATCTGCGTCGTTGATGATAAAAATCGCATTATCGAAAAAGGTCGTGACCTGCAAACGCTGCAAATTCGCCACGCTTCTGAAACTAGACAAGCGGTGAACGAGCAGCAAGGCACGCACATCGAATTCCCTGAGCATTTCGCCTTTAGCAAAAACCATCATAGCGCAGGTGTGGTGATGAAGCAGTTTGCTGCCTTGGTCGCAGATGCGTCAGCTGAAGCGGTATCGATTCATCAATATACCGATGTCAATGCAGCGTTGCAGGCGCACCGTATCGGGGTTTTAACTTTGATTAAAGGTAAGTTGGGTGCTAAGAAAAAACAGCTCACTAGCCAAATCGATAAGATATTTAAATTGGCGTTTGCGCCACTTGGGGATATGGAGAAGCTAAAAACCATCGTTATTGATGCGGCATTGGATGCAGCGCTTGAAGAGCACTATGTATTATTTGATCATGGTGCTGATTTACCTGAAAGCGCCGATGATAGTGCTGTGGCACTTGCTGAAGAATTACCATTTACGCCAGAGGAGTATGAAAAAACCTTGGAAGTGGTGGCGGGAAACTTCCTATTGACCGGTCAAAACGTGATAAAAACGCTCAAAAATGTCTATACGCGCTGGCAACGTATTCGCCAAAGTTTATTGATGCTTGATCGTGAGATATTTGGCGAGTCTATCGAAGATATCGAAGACCAGCTAGGGGATTTGCAATTGGCTGACTTTGTTTATCGCATGGATTATAGCCATTGGCAGCAGTATCCGCGATATTTGGAGGCATTAGAGATTCGTATCGAACGCCTTGAGCATAATATTGAATCCGACCTCGACGGTGTATATGCCCTTGATGAGCATATGGAGCGGCTGGCAAATCGTGCCAATGATAAAGCCATCAGTGACTACCGCTGGATGGTTGAGGAGTATCGCATTCAGCTTTTCGCGCAACCAATGAAAACCCGTATGGCAGTATCTCCGAAGCGCCTAGGCAAAATGTGGGATAATATGAGTTAAGAATTGCATTATAATTTTAGAAAAACTGCAGCTATCCTAGATATATTTGGGATAGCAATTCACGTAACAATAGACTGAATTTGTATAGAAAAAATAGCTTGAACTATTAAAATAAATTTAGGCTCAAAAGCCACTTATTCTTAAGTGGCTTTTTGTATTTTAGATTCTAGTAAGTTTTCAGTCACTGTTTTAGTCAACACTCTAATGTTTTTCTATGAATTATCCTAAGATATTGAATATTTTTGTAAGCGTATATTACATACAATACAACAATTGCTCTGCAGTTTATTACACCTTTTGCAAAATAGTTATTCAAATTTAAGGGCTTTATGAATCCGATTTTTCTAGTCCCTTTAGCACATATGATAGGAGAGGTTATTCTCTAGCCTTTATCTATCTGTTATTAAAATACTAGTGTACTTTTGTGCTTTATCAGTCGTTTCTTACTTAAAGATAGGACGGAACTTAATTAAAAAGTTGTTCACCAGTGTTAGCACTCTAATAGCAGGTTCTATGGTGTTAAGCAGACAGACGGTTCTTTTATGGGTATAGAAGGTAAACTATAGTCTTGTTTTGTTATATTAACTATATATAATATATGGATATTGTACCGGTGTTTTTTATATTAAAAGCTTATGTAAATTAGATACTTGTATTAACTTTATATACTTGACGATAAGTCCATTTATTTCAGCAGGATAGTGAAAGTATGTTAAATAAATTTTTTTTAATTTCCTCTACAATTTTTATTACAACATCATTAATAGGATGTCAAACCATAAAAAGTGATCACTCAGTATCTCTAGATGATGGGATTCGTAAGGTTAACCAAGTAATTTGGGATAAGACTGGGGACGTATTTAATAGACCTGATGACAAGGCACTACAAAAAAATGAGAGTCGTGTCGTATTTTTTCGGACTACTGACATTGATGAGCCAAGGAGTGTCGTCAATATAGGTATTGGTTCTGATGAAGACTTTCAAGTGAGTTTGCAAGAAGACCATTATTCAGATGTCATTATCTGCGATGGCGAGGAAGCTATCCAAGTAAAATTTTTAGACAATCAAACCGGTAAAGTACTATCTGAAACTAAATACTATAACTTTCACCCTCAAACAACAACTTATCTTCAAATAGCGCTCTCTCAGAATAGTAATCCAATTATTGAAAAAATCTCAAATAAGGATGTTTCGCTATTAGATGGCAGCGTTCGCCAGACTCATCAAATTAGCCGCGCTTTATCAGCCTGCAAAATGTCTGGTCAAGTTGTATTACAAGAGCCTATTAAAGCCTCTCCTCAAAATCAAAACCTTCAAGATGAAAATATAAATATTGAAAACCCTGTCCAGTTTAACGTGTTTTTTGACTTCGATAGTAAAGATGTCAAAGAAATCAATTATTCTGAGCTAGATGCTATAGCTAATTTTCTTCAATCTTATCCCAAAACTAATTTAGTTTTAGAGGGGCATACCGATAGTAAAGGCCCAAAAAACTATAATCTAAAACTCTCTCAATCTCGTGCAAAGAATGTTAAAGATATTTTAGTAGACCGCTACGGTTTAGAAGCAATGCGTTTGAGTGTTATAGGTTATGGAGAAACCATGCCAATTGATACTAACGATACGGTACAAGGACGTCAAAACAACCGCCGAGTGGTTGTTGTAATAAGGCAGGTCAATAACTAAGTTTATAAGCCAATATATATTTATAACTATCTCATTTAAAAAGTTTATCAAGGATGCGTTTATGAACACGATCACTATTAAAGTAAATGATCAAGTAAAGACTATAGCTGAACATAAGGTCGTTACACAAGACGGCCAGCCCACAGTTATTAAAGCTAGTAGTAAGGTGAATTACGAGCTCCTTGATGAAGTGACTGGTCGTGCGCCAAAGCATATTATCACTAAACGTATCAACAAAGATTTACATATTTCTTTCGAAGATGATAGTGAAAATCCCGATCTCATTATTGAGGGATTCTATAATAAGGTAGATAGTGCGCTTATAGGTTTAGCTGAGGACGGTGGTTATTACTATTACATTCCTGATACCGGTGAGATAGTAGATTATGTTACTGAACTACAGATAGGAGATATAGAAGGACAAGCACTTGGTGGTAAGTCACAGGTTATGCCTTGGTGGATCGGCGCGACAGAAGGAGAGAGCTTTAATGCACTTCCTTGGTTAGTAGGTCTTGCTGGGGTTGGAATCCTAGGTGCAGCTTTAGGTGGCAGTAGCAGTAATGATAGTAGACCTCCAATTGATAGTACAGCGCCTGATGCACCATCAGTTGCCATTAACGAAAATGGTACTGTTATCACTGGTAAAACTGAACCTGCTGCTACGGTCAATATAGATACTAATGGAGATGGAAAAGCTGATTATACGGTAGTCGCAGATAGCAATGGCAACTACACGGTGGATATTAGTGATAAGCCTTTAACAAATGGTGAAACTATTGTTGTAACGGCAACAGACAAAGCAGGTAACATCAGCAAACCCACTACTATAAATGCAACTGACAGCACAGCACCTAATGCGCCAACTGATTTAGTCGTCAGCGAAGATGGCAGTACCTTGACTGGTTCAGGCGAACCTGGTGCAGCGGTTGAGATCAAAGATCCTACTGGTAACGTTATCGGCGAAGGCGTGGTTGCAGAGGACGGTACGTTTGAAATTGATTTGACCACACCGCAGCTTGATGGTGAAAACCTAGACGTTACCTTGACGGATACAGCGGGGAACGAATCAGATTCAGGTACCGCTTTAGCGCCTGATAACACCGCGCCTGATACGCCAGTAGTTACGATCAATGATGATGGCAGCTCAGTGACCGTGACGGGTGAAGTGGGAGCTGCGGTTGCTATTACGACACCAACTGGTCGTATTGCAGGGGTGATTGGAGCAGACGGTACGTTTACGACCGTGCTCACTCCGGCATTAACCAATGGTGAGAAAGTCAGCGCCACCTTAACGGATACGGCAGGCAACACCTCACAGCCAGGTACAGATACTGCGCCTGGTAGCCTGACGGACTTAGCGGTTGAGATTGCCGCAGACGGCACAAGCGTCACGATCAGCAACGGCACCCCAGGTGCAACGGTCAGCATCACTGCCGCAGACGGCACTGAAATTGGTACCGGTACTGTGGGCGCTGATGGTAGCGTTGACGTCACCCTGTCACCAGCTCAGACCAATGGTGGCGAGATCACCGCGACCACAAATGATGGTGAAACCGCAGTCGATACTGCGCCTGGTAGCCTGACGGACTTAGCGGTTGAGATTGCCGCAGACGGCACAAGCGTCACGATCAGCAACGGCACCCCAGGTGCAACGGTCC
>NZ_JACHXL010000001.1:500387-526691 GCF_014192115.1 Psychrobacter luti | reverse complement strand
GGTAGCGTTGACGTCACCCTGTCACCAGCTCAGACCAATGGTGGCGAGATCACCGCGACCACAAATGATGGTGAAACCGCAGTCGATACTGCGCCTGACACCACCGCACCAACAGGCTTACTAGGCGGAGCTGAAATCGTTATTGACGCTAATAACGATGGCATAATTGATATAGAAGAGAAAGGTACGAGCAACCAGACTGATGTAGTCATCGAGTTAGTTGAAGATAGTGGTATCGAAGTAGGTGATATATTAACTTTAACCAGTAATACAGGACAGACGATTGCTCCTATTACGATTACTCAAAACATGATTGCTGCTGGTTCAGTTACGTTCACTGGCGTTAACTTACCTGAGAATAATGGTGAGACCTTAGAGGTTAAAGCATCATTGTCAGATAGTGCAGGTAACATCAGTACTGATACAGCAGCATCGGATGAAGCAACATTAAATACTAACTTCTCTGTTGCTCCTGTTGCGCAATCTAAAACTGTCGCTATGTATGAGGACGGCAAGGGCTTTATGGGTAGCGATCCAACCGCTGCTAATGCAGTGAACGGTGACAATGCCAACCTAAACCGTCCTTCTATAACCATAGATGTCGGTACCCTGCAGCAACGCGATACAACTGCATTTGATATTTATATTCAGGAGAATGGCGGTACCTTTGTACTTTTACAGCCTAATCAATATTCAGTATCGGTAAATATTGATGGCTCGTATACCTATCAGACATTTAGTGCTCGTGACAATGGTACTTACAATGTAGTAGCTACACCTAAAGGTCAGTTACCTACAAATAGTATTGTGGCCAATGAGATTACAACAATTGAAGTAGGCTATAAGTTTACCGTAGCAGACTTCGGGTTCACTGATGCTAATGGTGATGGTTTGGAAGCAGTGATTATCACTAGCTTACCAACCAGTGGACAGTTACTACTTAATGGAGTAGCAGTAGAAGTTAATGATTCGATATCAGCTACTGATATAGCAGGTTTGTTATTCGTACCGAATGTCGATTATTCTGGTAACCCAACCTTTGGCTTCAAGGTGCAGGATGGCGGTGATAATGGTGCCAATATCTCTGCAGAAGCAACGATTACTATTGATGTAGTCGCTGTCGCTGATGGTCCGGTCATTGAATACACTTATCAGTCGCCCGTAACCAATGAGAACTTAGGAACACTCAGAGGTAACGGCGTCAACATGCAAATACAGAATACTGATCTAACACTCGATAAGAGTGCAAAAGGCGCTACAAACTTTAATTTCACTGATCTAAACCGTATCGATTATATGCCAGGAATTATTGATACAACGACTAAGAATGCTGGAGCTAATCAACTACTTCAAGGTTTAACTATTAATGGTTTCAATAATTATCAAGCAAGGCGCTATGATGGTTTTATTTACCTAGAGGCTGGCACTTATAACTTTAGCGCAAGAGATAATGCCGGATTAGTTTCAGCGGACGAAACGGTGTTATTGAAAATCGGAGGTACGAACGTATTAAAGAATAATGAATATAGAACTGAGCCAAATGCGAACTACGATTCAATGCCTCTAGTAGTGAACGAAGCTGGCTTCTACACTCTAGATATGTATTTTTTGAATCATAGTGGCCCTGGTGGGCTACCAAATCTGACTATTTCAGGTGGTAAGTTTAATAACACGCCATTGATTAACGATACAGCCAATAACAATGGTATTAAGCTCTTCAATAGCACTGCAGCAATTAACGCTGAAATAGCTAGTAAATTAGGAGGCGATTATCGACTCACCAACTTACTTGATAGTAAGGATGGCCGTAATGGACATTATGTGGTTACTAAGCTGAATCAAGGAGAGTCTAATAATTGGATAAAACTAAGTGATTTAAGCGATCAGTTTATTACTATCGATTTGTTAGATAAGGCTGGTACTACTGCAGAGACCTTACCAACAGAAAAGAGTGTTATCCTGTCTGGACTTCCCGTAGGTGCAATCATACGTGATGGTGGAACCAATAGCGTTGAGATCACGAGTGACACTCAACAAATAGATATTACTACTTGGCCTAGGAACCAGCTAGAAGTGTTTGTACCACCTAATTATGTGGGCAACAAGCTACCGATTACTATCAGCGCAGAGTCTATAGATGTTAATAATAATGTGCAGCAGAGTCAGACCAGTATTATTGTGCGCATCGTTAACGACAGCTCAGTATATACCGACACTTCTACTACTGGACAAGCGAATATCATCGCTGGTAGTGGTAACAATACGATGTATGGCGGATCTGGTGCTGACATCTTGAACGGCGGTGCTGGTAACGATATTCTCATCGGTGGTTCAGGTGGGGATGTCCGTGGTGGTGGTTTTGAGTATTGGGACTTTAGTTCAGCAGGTTGGTCGGCTACGAAAAATGCTGCTTCTGGTGACTCACCTGAATGGGTGATTATGCAGCCGACTGGTGCTACTAAAGCTGACTATAGAAAGCAGTTAGATATGGGTTCTTGGCAGGTTGGGGGTAAGCTGAGTGATTATAAAGATGACCCTAGTTATAACGGGGTCCAATATAATAAGATAGAGCTTAATAGACCAGATAAACGAAGTTATGCAGGAGTCACTGGCGCCGGTTCTTGGATTTTAGACAGTACTGCGGATTCTAATAACCAGTTAGATATTTGGCAGGATGTAAAAACGGCCCCCGGAGAAACCTATGAGTTAACCTTAGTGATTAGTCGTAATGGTGAGTCAACCATTAACATCATGTGGGGTGGGGCGATAATAGGGCAGGTTGCAGCCGGTCCTATGGGTTTGAATCCTACGGTAACTATGTTTAATGGCTTTACCGCTACTGCTACCAGAGATGGAAGAGGTACTGCAACCGCAAACGATGATATTGTGACAATCAAAATAGACGTAGTCGGCAATAGAGATGCAGCATTTACAGAGTTGCGATTACAATCAAATGCTAAGACTGGTGACGACCTAGGTAAGGCAATCTTCGACGTCAGCTTGAATGCAAAGGTTGCTGACGGGGCTGATACCTTAATTGGTGGCTACGGTAATGATTTGATCTATGGTCAAGGCGGTAATGACACCTTATACGGTGATTTTTCTGGCACGGGTGGAGCAGTTGATGGCTCTATTGGTAATGATGTCTTTGTCTTCTCAATGCTGAAGAATAATGGCAGTGATATCATCAAGGACTTCAGTATCGCCCATGATAAGCTATATATGATTGATCTTTTAGATGCCTTCCAAGGTTCAGGAGTTTATAATGCTACGACCAATCCTCATGTTACACGTTACCCTGGCGCTGATAACGATAATAATCCACAATCAACGAGCAAGTCAGATGATAATATTACCATCAAAGATTTAATAAGTGGCGCTGAGGGCAATAACTCGCAATATATTACGCTTAGTGCAAATGGTGTTGGTGATTTGGTGCTGTCGCTGACCGGTCGTGGTACATCTAAAGGCTCGGTCACTCTTGAAGGTATCAAATATGGTGTAAATGATAATAATGCCGATACTTATGGCACTGTTGCGGAGTTACTAGGAGCTAATGGTCATCAGCAAATCCTGTATGTCACTACCGATAGCTTCAACACGGGTGTGGATAATGACCTAACCACCTTGACCAATATCATGAACACGCCTTTTGGTGTTTAAGATATTGTTTATGATTTCTCTGTTGGTATAATCAAGAAAAGCGCTTCCACGACTGGAGGCGCTTTTTACATTTATTATTTAACCGCTTTACAAGATAGACTTTAGTAAGGTTTAATACATAAAAACCAAACATTTAATATCATTTATAGTGCTGATAACTGAAACTTCATATGAAAAACTTGCTAAATAAAAAACAGCGCTTTTATGCTCTGTCATTATGTCGACAGGTCATGCTGTTAGCGGCAGGGACATGCCTGTCTATCTATTCCCACGCTGTAGTAACAGATATGCGCATTAATAACTTAATCACCCAGTCCATTCAGACCCATCCTTTAGTAGGTTCAGCGCGTGCTAACCAAGAAGCGACGACAGAAGGCATCAATGCTGCTAAGCTAAATCTGCTGCCCACCCCGGGTATCTCATCAGGTTTTGACATCGACAATGACTTTGTCACACAAGTCACCATTCGCCAGCCATTATGGACAGGAGGGAAGCTGACAGCGGATGTCAATCAATCGATATTCGATGATAAAGCAGCGGTTGAGTATATCTATGAGCAACAAAACTTAGTCGCTAAGACCACCATTGATGCATGGCAAGGTTATATCCAAGCCATTGCTCAACAGGAGATACATCGTGAGGGCTTAAAGAAGCTTAACGAGTTTGAGGAGATGATGCAGCGCCGTGTGGGCCAAGGCGTCTCGGCACGTATCGAGCTTGATCTGGTAACCAATCGTATACTACAAGAGCAAAACGCTTATCAAGCCGCAGTAGAGCAGCAGCGTATAGCCACCGCTAGGCTCGAACAGATTGTCGGTGAGCCTTTATCACGTGGTAGTGCCATGAGCTTGCCTAACATTAAGACCTTGGTCAGCCAAGCAAAGCAGCAATCTACAAATTTTGAGCGCATGGCGTTTGATCAATCAAGTTTTTATAATCCCACTGTCGTAAAAGAGCATTTTCAGATTGAGTCTGCCAAACAAGGCGTCGAAGCCCAACAAGCATCGCGATATCCTACCGTTTATGCTCAATACGAGCACGCCTATTATCATGATGGTAGACGAGATGCCGATAAAAAAGACAAGGGTAAGTTCTCACTAGGACTAAACTACGCACCAGGTGCGGGGTTTTCTAATTTAGCTTTGGCACGAGCTTCTCAAGCACAAGTCAACAGTTTGGTTCAAAATCAAGAAGCGGCACGTCGTCGGGTCATCGAAGATGTGCAAGTACAGTATCAGCAGTTTGTCAGCGCCAAAGACCGTGAGAATTCATTGATTGCGGCAGTGGCAGGGGCGCAGATTGTGGTTAGTTCTTATCGTCGACAGTTTATTGCTGGTCGTAAGTCATGGCTAGAAGTGCTCAACGCTGTGCGTGAACACAATGATTATCAAGTGCAGTTGGTGCAGACCAGAGCCAGTCTACTGGGGGCGTTTCATCGATTACAAGTGGATTTTGGTGTGATGCCGTGGCAGAAATTTGCAGATAATCGTGAGCCTGTGAGCTTATTTAGTCCGCTAGATACCGTCAAAGAGTGGTTGAACAAAGACGATAAAAGTAGTGTCATGACTCAGACTAGCCAAGTTAGTGCTGAGCTTGGTTATCAATCAGACTCAGCAGAAGATTATATTGAAATTAGACTGCCTGCCAGCGCAGAAGATACGCTTAATAAAGGTCAATATATCATGCTAAATGAAGATTATAGTATCGCTCCTAATGAAGATTACAATGTCACTCCTATAGTAGATCAGGATAATACAATAAATAATTAAAGCCACAGATTTTCATGTTTAGCGACAAGGTCTTTTAGATAGGCAGCTATCTTAAATATTAAATAAGTGATTAATATGAGCGCAAACTTACAAGTGCCATCCTCTCAAGCTGCGGTTCAGCTTCAAACGCCGCACAATGGCGAGATTGATTTTACTGCAACGCTGACCGATGCAATTAGATATTTACTCACTCAGCAGGGTTATCCGATAGATAATATAAGACTGCACGATATCGTTGAGCGTCATAGTGAGTCATCTAATAGACAGGGTCAAAGCATTCATGAGCTAGGTGGTGTGATCGCGGTACTTGAAGGTATTGGCATCAAAGATAGACCTGAAATACTGGAAAATCCCGATGCTGCGTTCTTACCATTGCTTGCTTATCGCACGGATATAGGTTGGGGTGTGATCGATGGTCAAACCCCGCAAAAAAGCTGGAATTTTAGACAAGAAAACACACATACAGATAGCCGAGCTGATGAGCTGTCGTTGGTTCTACGTATTCGCTTAAAAGAAGACCACGTCAAGCAGAGAACCGCCTCATTTACTGATCTACTAAAATCGGATCTCGGTAACTATAAAGGTATCTTGTTTGAAGCTATTATCGCTACTTTTCTAATCAATATGTTGGCGCTTGCGGTGTCGTTATTTTCTATGCAGGTTTATGACCGAGTCATACCTACACGTAGTGAATACACGCTTATTATCTTAGCCAGCGGTGTGATGTTAGTGATCGTATTCGAAGCATTTATGAAGTTCTCGCGCTCTAGAATTATGGACAAAGTCGTGGTCGGCCTCGATCAGTACTTATCACGTGAAGTGTTCCAGCGTCTACTAAAAGTACGTATCGACCAGATGCCAGGATCAGTCGGTTCTATGGCAGCTCAATTACGAGGCTATGAGCAAGTGCGTAGTTTTTTTACTGCCAGTACGCTTTTTGGTTTAGTCGATTTACCAATGACTATTATTTTTATTAGTTTGGTCGCTTTTATTGGCTCACCATTGGTTGCTGTCGTTCCTGTAATCGCAGCAGCTATAGCCATCACTATGGGACTGTTTGCCCGCAAGCGTATTGACATTATTGCGGCAGAAGGCGCTACTGCTTCGTATTATAAAACAGGCTTATTAGTCGAGGCTGTGGAAGGGGTTGAGACTATAAAAGCTGGGGCTGGCAGCTGGAAATTCTTGTCTCGTTGGCTTGATGTGATGAATATCACCATCAAAAACGATTTGGATATGAAACACACCAATGACAATTTAACCTACCTCACCCAACTGTTGCAGCAAGTGAGCTATGTTGGGATTGTGATTGTAGGTTCTTTTGTAGTTATGCAAGGTGACATGACCATGGGTGGCTTGATTGCTTGCTCTATTCTCGGCGGTCGAGTGCTAGCACCTGTAATGGCGATACCAGGTTTGTTGGTTCAATATTCTCATGCCAAAGCTGCCAAACTAAATATTGAAACCCTATTTTCGCTTGAACAGGATAATCAGGGCGTGGCTTATCCATTATCACCTACGCATATTAAAGGTGCTTATCAGTGCGATAGCTTGGTGTTTAATTATCAAGGTAATGATAGGCCAGCGCTTGATGTTCATCAATTAGTGATTAAACCAGGAGAGCGCATTGCAATACTAGGGCCAATTGGCTCAGGAAAGTCCACCTTGCTCAAGGTACTTGCAGGTTTGTACGCGCCGACTAAAGGTCGTGTGCTATTAGATGGTCTTGATATACATCAAATCAGTCGCGAAACTTTGAGTGAACGCTTGGGGTATTTGCAGCAAGATCATAGGTTGTTTCAAGGAACACTGAGAGAGAACTTATTGATTGGCATGGCCGCGCCCAATGATGATGTCCTACAAGATGCTTTGAATAAAACTGGACTTATTAATCTTGTGGCCAGCCATTCAAGTGGTCTGGATCTGCCGATTAGTGAGGGCGGAAAAGGTCTCTCAGGTGGACAAAAGCAACTGGTTGCTTTCACGCGTTTGCTGCTGACCAAGCCTGACGTATTCTTGTTGGATGAACCTACCGCTTCTATGGATAATCGGCAAGAGCAGCGCTGCCTACAAGTATTGCAGCATGAGCTTACTAAAGGTCAGACTTTTATCGTCTCAACCCATAAGACTGCTCTGTTAGACTTGGTGGATAGGCTTATTATCATGGACAATCATCGTATAATCATAGATGGTCCAAAACAAGCGGTGCTCGATGATTTAAGAAAAAATGAGCAAGGTAGAAATAGGACTGTTATTCAAGAAAAAGATAGCATTGTGAATAAAAATGGTCAGCAACCTGCAGAAAGTGCAGCCAACTCTGCTCAAGAAAAGCCAACAGCAGCAGTTCCGAAAACCAAACAAATTAGAATAAAACCTATCATTACTAAAACAACTCCTAACGATCAAGGTAAATAGGTATGTCAGAATATAAATACACACCCACCAAACCCAATGTTGATCGTTCAAGACTGAGCATTTGGATTGCCTTAATAGGCATCATTATTTTAGTAGTATGGGCATCATTCGCCAAAATCGATCAAGTAACCCGTGCTAAAGCGACAGTTATTGCCAGCGCTCGGACGCAAGAAATTCAAGCATCAGAAGGAGGTGTGTTGACAGAACTGGCAGTGAGTGAAGGTGAAGAAGTGAAAGCTGGTCAGCTGCTGGTGGTATTAGAAGAAGAGCGGGCTAAAGCCGCCGTTGATAATTCTGCTTCCAAAACAGCTGCCCTAAAAGCCAAATTAGCGCGCTTAAATGCAGAAATTTTTGAGAAACCGTTGGTTTTCCCTAATGAAGTAGAAAACTATCCTGAATATGTACAAAACCAACGCGCGCTTTACAATCGACGTCGTCAAGCGATTAATGAAGACGTTTCATCTCTTGAGAAAATGCTGGTTTTAGCGCGGCAAGAGTTGAGAATGAATGAGCCATTACTAGAATATGGTGATGTCAGTCAGGCAGATGTGATCAAGCTCAGTCGTCAAGTTGCAGATATCGAAGCGCAAATTAATAATAAGCGTAATAAGTATTTCGAAGAAGCTCAGGCTGAAATGACTAAAGCTCAAGAAGAGCTCGATACAGAGCTTGAGCAGCTACGCGATCGCGCACAAGTTTTGGAAGAAAAGCGGCTAATGGCGCCTACAGATGGCAAGATTAAAAATATCAATGTGACCACTATTGGCGGTGTGGTAAAGCCAGGCGAAGTCATTATGCAAATCTTGCCGACCAGCAGTGATTTGATTATAGATGCCAAGGTTAGCCCTGCTGATATTGCCTACGTTAAAGAAGGTCAAGATGCGACAGTAAAGCTCGATGCATATGACTACTCTATTTTTGGCGCAATGAACGGTACTGTCAATTATATTAGTCCAGATACTTTAATGGAGCAAACGCCCAAAGGAGAGGAGCCCTATTATAGAGTGCTGATTGTGATTAAGGGTGCTGAATTTAAGGGCAGAGGTAATGAGATTGTCATTAAGCCTGGGATGACTGCCTCTGTTGATATTAAAGCAATGGAGCGTACAGTATTGTCTTACTTAACAAAACCTCTTACCAAAACACTGTCAGAAGGTCTCGGTGAACGCTAACCGTTCAATTACGAGCCTTTAATTAAAGGAATAGATACTAAAAAACTTCAGCAGTCGCTGGAGTTTTTTAATGATAAATTTGTAGGGCGTTCGCTTTTCGATAATCTTTAAAGCCTCACTCAGACCTTTCGATAATATATTCATTGCTACTAATCTCCGAGCCAGTTTTTTGTTGCTCCATTTGGTCAATCTTTTGTTGATTGCGCTTTTTTACTTCATCAATGGCGGCACTTAGGCGGTTATTCACTTCTTCTACTTCTGATTTCATTGAAAGATATTCTTTATCTATTTTAACCTGCTCTTTTTGGATAGGCACATCTGTATCGAGTAGACTTGCTTCATTTTTTATTGCGTTTAAAGTCTGGTTATTAGCTGAAGTTAAGGCGGCTTCTGTTGATATTAGGTTTTTATCATCTCTTAAGTCTTTGGCTGTTGTAGAGTCAGCTTTATCGTTTTTAGCTGTTAATGAGAGTTGTTCTTCAGGAGTAATGGCTTTGATCTGTTCAGAGTTGGTATTGAAATTCTTAATGGCTTTATCATTTTTTAGAGTAGTGGTATAAATTTTAGAATTAGAAGGGGAGTGACTATCATTGCTATCAATAGTAGTTAATGGCTCAGCTGTTTTTACGGTATTAGTTATTTCGCTGCTATTATTAATTTCTTTTGAGCTATCTTTATCAATATTTAGATAAAAAATAAAGAAAACGCCTACATGTACAAGTATGGCAAAGCATAGCGCCCAAATCCATTTCTCACGGAGTTTTACCATTATCTCAAATTACCTTTTTTCGTACTAAAGTTTTCTATGAATTGCTTAATTTTATCAAATGATAGCCTTTATTACCATTGGCTTAAATGATTGAAGTAAATAAGATTTATTAATTTTTAGGACAGTTCAGGATAAAACAAAAAAAGGCTGGATTAGCAATCGCTAACCTAGCCTTTTTATTTAACTATAGATAAGCTATAGCAATGCTCTAACCTTTGGATAAACCATATTGGCAGGAGACAAGATGTCATCTAGCGTCTCTTTATCCATCAGTTTTTCTTCTAATACGATGTCATACACACTACCACCAGTCTCTTGCGCTCTTCTTGCGACAAAAGAAGACGCGTCATAACCAAGATGTGGGTTCAGTGCAGTGACCAGCCCGATATTATTGAATACCTCGACACTACAAGCTTCGTTATTCATCATCAAACCATCGATACAGCGAGTGGCAAACATCTCACAGATATTGGCCAGCATGCTCATACCGGTAAACAAGTTAAAGGCAATCACTGGCTCGAAAACGTTTAGCTGTAGCTGACCGTTTTCTGACGCCATAGCGATAGTATGATCGATTCCCATCACATGGAAACAAGCTTGATTCACCACTTCTGGGATAACTGGGTTTACCTTACCCGGCATAATTGAGCTACCAGGCTGCATTTCAGGCAAGCGATATTGCGCCAAACCAGCACGCGGACCAGAAGACTGCAAACGTAAGTCATGGGCAATCTTAGATAAACGGGCAGCAAAAAGACGCAAATTCCCAGACAAAGCAACGTAAGCGCTGGTGTCTTGCGTCGCTTCAATCAAGTCTTCAGCGATATAATAAGGTCTGCCAGTCAGCTCGGATAAGCTCTTAGCAACCTCTTCCGAATAGCCAGCCGGTGCATTCAAGCCCGTACCAATCGCTGTACCACCCATATTGATTTCATGAAATAGCGCACGAGTAGATTCGATACGATCCATCTCTTTTTTTATCATGGTTGCAAAGGCATTGAACTCTTGACCTGCGGTCATAGGTACGGCATCTTGTAAATGGGTACGCCCCATTTTTAATTGATCAGCAAGCTCAACGCTTTTTTTCTTAAGGCTGGTATGTAAGATTGCCATCTTATCTAACAGGCGCACGCAGTAATCATCCAAAGCAACATTCATCGCCGTAGGGTAGGCGTCGTTGGTCGATTGTGACAGGTTGACATCGTTATTCGGATGGACATGCTGATAGTCGCCTTTTTCATAACCGAGGATTTCTAGCGCTCGATTGGCAATTACCTCATTGGCATTCATATTGGTTGACGTACCTGCACCGCCTTGGAACATATCTACGATAAACTGGTCATGATATTTATTATCGATTAAGTCATCGCACGCCGCTGCAATAGCGTCTTTAACCGTGTCGTTTAATACGCCTACTTTATTATTGGCAATAGCCGCTGCCTTTTTAACGGTGGCAAAGGCACGAATAAAAGTAGAAAACTGGTTTAAGCGTACACCACTGACGGTGAAGTTTTCAAAAGCACGTAAAGTTTGGATGCCATAGTAAGCATCAGCAGGGACGTCACGATAGCCGAGTAGATCATGTTCTTGGCGAGTAGCAGTAGTCATTCAATAAAATTCCTTTCAATAAAAAGCCCTGATTAAGACGCAGTGAGACCGTCATTTATTAAAATGACAGTGGTTGTATCATATTGGTAAATCAATTCAATCAACATTCAAGCATAAGCCTTTTATAAGGCGATTAATAATGAATATTTATTGTATTATGCATAATAAAACAAAAATTTTTATATTATAAATGGTTGATGATGAATGCTTGTGATTAGGCAAATGGGTTGAGCCATATGCTTAACTGCCGTGCAATGCTAACCCAAGCCCTCACTATTAATTCAGATTACGCTCAATTAAGTGTGGCAAGTCAGCCCTGTGAGTATGGTAGGGTAAGTGATTAGCAATGATAGTTACTGATGTAAGCACGAGTAAAAATACAGGCAGGTATCTACTGTACTATGTTTAGACGATTAAAGCGATAAGGTATTGCACCTTATGCCTTTAAGATTAACAAGCAAAGACGAGGCGTTCGTTCTTTGCTCTAATGATTAGGCTAAATATTCAGGTTTCAGATTTATGAATGAGCTTTAGGGTTTTGCTCTTATGTTTTCTGTAAGTACGCCCATGCCATAAAATAATAAGGCAATAAGCGTCAAAGCGACGATAAATGGCGTCAACAGCCAAATCACGATATTGATTAATAATGACGATAATAAACCATTAAAGATAATCGTATGAGGAGCGATAAAATCGGTGACGACATCGACGGCACGCTTAGCAATCGGGAAGAGTAGAGTGCTGATGGCCAAAATATAGATATATTTTGCAAAGTCAGGATTGCTTGATAGGACAATAAAGTGAAATCCTAAGTAATACATAATACCTAATGCCCAACATTTGAGAGTGTAGCTTAAACGAATCATGTGACTTCCTCCCCAATATACTGGTGATTTTCTACTCCATTAGAAACGCGCATAATAAATGCAAAATAATGAATATATTTTATATATGTTATATTATGAATACATAGGTAAAGTCAATGATTTTCTATACTCACTATCTACTTGCTCGCTATTTATATACATAATATATAAATAGCCTAAGCAATAATATACTAAAGGAATGAGATATGTGGAACGAGCGTTATAATGAAGCAGAGTATATCTTTGGTACTGAACCTAATGATTTTTTAAAAGATGAATTTAAGAAAATAGCAGCAGGTGGTAAGGTTTTATGTTTGGCTGAAGGCGAAGGTAGAAATGCGGTGTTTTTGGCTGACCAAGGCTACGAAGTGACCGCCATGGATGTGTCTGAAGTAGGTTTGAATAAGGCATTAAAGCTGGCGCAAGATAGAGGCGTGGAGATTCATACGCAGGTTGCCGATTTAGCCGACTATGAGTTTGGCGAAGTACAGTGGGATGGTATTGTTTCTATCTGGGCGCATTTACCTAATTTGGTTCGTCGGTATGTTCACGCTCAGATTGTAGCAGCGTTAAAGCCGAATGGGATATTTCTCCTTGAGGCTTATACCGAACAGCAGCTAACCATGAATGCTGTCGGTGGACCTCCGGCAACGCAAAAAGAGCGTTTTGGTTCGTTAGCAGTCTTGCGTGCCGAGCTGGCAGAGTTAGAAGAAATAACGGGTATCGAAAGGCAGCGCATGATTTCAGAAGGTACGCGTCATCAAGGTTTGAGCGCTGTGGTACAGTTTATTGCCAAAAAAAGATAGTGAATTATTAAGTTAATTAATTATTCAACAACCTTTGGCGGTAAATAAATAGTGAATGTATTTAATGGCTCAATGAGCACGCTATAAGGGTGATTTTGCTCTGATAGCGTGACAATGCCTAAGTCTGATAACAGCTTGAAATTGGCAGCAATCAAAGACGCTGGCTGAACTTCAAGTCTTTTATGCCAAACTCGATAAGTACCAAGTTTGCCATCACAGCGATGATAAAATCCTGCTAGCGGATGTGTCAAATAAACAAGCGCCGATTCGGTATCAGGAAAACCTGCGAATGAAAAAGTCTCTGTTGTATTCTGTGCAAGCGATACCGACGCCGCTGCCCATTCTGATTCAGCGTTCACAGAATATTTTACATACTTGCCAGTTGCGGCATCAAATTGACAATCAAAAGTCATTTTCGCGCTATGCCAAGGCAGGCTCCATAAGTATCTTGGCACTGCTAATGTCCAAGAATCTAAAGTCGTGCCCAAAAACCACACACAGCGCTCACCCGTTTCTGTATCGATGATATAAATACGGTAGTTGGTCTGTCCCATGGTGAAGGTTGGAAAAGGATAAACCGTGGAGGTAAAATCAACATCGATAAAGGGTACGACAGAAATCAAACCTTTTTCTTCACCGTCTACCATTACCGTATCGAGCTTAAACCTAGCAGGAAATATGCTATCAAACCTATCTGCTGGCACTGCATAAGTGATAATAGAAAAATGCTTTAGACCGCAGACAACGTCCATACCTGTTGGCTTAGGTCTGTCATATAAATAATCCTTAAAACGTCGTAGTTCCTGCACGATATTTCCTTATAAATATTAATTTTACGCGCTAATTTATAAACGTGATTGTCAGCTTTGATAATACAGCTAATACCTATATCTATGAGTATAAATGATAGGCTGGCGATTCATTCTAATTGTTTAATTTCAAGTATTTAATCATAAGTACTTAATTCTAGGCATGCAATTCACCGCTCGGACTGATACCAACACAACATTGTTCCAATGACTTTCTTTATTGTTAATGAAATATGGTATGCATAAAAAAGAGCCAGTAGTTTGACTACTGGCTCTTTTGTTTTAAATAAATTTGAATGAGAATATGGATTTTATTCAAATAACTAATATGCATTATTTATAATTATAATTTGCAGTTAACTTTATACTGTTGACCATTGTCTGATTTGATGGTCAAGACGCCATAATCAGCTTTGGTGTGCCAGTCATAAGTAGTTTTAGGATTAACGTTATTTACATAACGCGCGCCAGAGCCTGATACAGCCTGTTCCATAGTAACTTTGGCATCTTTTAAGCCAACTTTAGGCAAAGTAACGTTAGCATTAACAGCTTGACCATTAGCGGTATATGCAGCAGTAATCATACCGTTGTCTTCACAAGTGAAGGACTGAACTACTGGCTGAGCATTGGTCGTTGGCGTAGTAGTAGTCGGTGCATTGGTTGCACAAGCAGCTAGTAATACAGCAAAAGGCGCTACGGCTAATAATTTTTTCATAATATCTCTCAATGTTTATCAAAATTGGTGTGAATTTTATTTGTTACGCTAAGCGGTATAATACAACAAAAAGTGTAATTTCATGTTGTGGTTCGAGCTTAGGAAAGTAACATTGGCTAGCGGATTTATGACTAGAGTACATGGATAGTCAAGCTTTGCTCACTATAAGTCTGCTATGTCTCTGATATTAAGCCTTTGTTTTTATTTGCCTTTTATTTAATACAAATACCAATACTGCACTTAAAATAACCGAGCTTGCGATAATAAATTCTAAGGTAAGCTGCTCAGACAAAAACACCACGCCCATAATTGCTGCAAGTACGGGAACACAAAGCTGTACCACCGCAGATTGAGTCGTTTTTAGCAGCGGCATGGCCACATACCAAATACTGTAGCCGATGCCAGAGGCGATAGCACCTGATGCTACCGCCAGTATGACACCCGTCATGCTTATGGTTGAGAGGTAACTCATACCGATCAGTGCCAATATCGGCACAGCAACTAGACTTCTTAAAAAGTTAAAGCCCGTCGTTCTCAAGGGCGATACACAGGTTTTGCCGCGTATGCTATAGATACCCCAAGCGGCACCACTGATTGCCATCATCAGCGCGCCAGATAAGGAAGGCGTCGCAGCAGATGGCAGCATCAAGTAAACAAAGCCTATCAATGCTATCAAAAGCGCTAGCCACTGTATTCGATTAAGTGGCTCTTTATTATAAACTCCCCAACCAATCATGGTGAGTTGCACAACTGCAAACAAAATAAGCGCGCCCGTGCCAGTATCAAGCACTTGGTAAGCCACTGAAAAACACAGCGCATAAATCACTAAGCTGATAGCACTAAGCCAATCGCCTTTATCTGTTAGTACAGCAGGATCAAAGTTGCCCGTATGTTTTAAAGCAGTCCGTTTTAAGCTAGTCCTTTTTAGAGTGTTTTGTCTTAGATAGTGAGCTTGTGCCATCATGATTAGCCCAAGGCAAGCGGCGCCACTTAGCAAGCGGATAGCGGTAAAATTCCAAGCATCAATCGCACCGTCTGCCAATGCCATTCTACAAAGTAATGAATTGGCGGCAAAGGCTACTAAGGCGGTTGTCGTATATAAGGCGGCTTTCAAAAATAATTCCTACAATCATTAACAGCATTTTTGGATAAAATAGAGCAGTTTTAAGTAAAGTAGTATGTGTTAAGCACATTGAGCAATTTTGATGCGGTAATCCTGCCAAAAATAATAACAAGGAAAAATACATGGATTGGGCAAGTATCTTTATTTATGACACCACATGGGCATTTGCCGCCGAAATACTCATACGCGTTATCGTGATGTTTATGCTTATTATTTTGTTTTTACGCTTTACTGGTAAGCGCGGCGTGCGGCAGCTGTCTATCTTTGAGCTGACCATTATCTTATCATTAGGCTCTATCGCCGGTGACCCGATGTTCACTGAGGACTTGCCCATTATCCAAGCGGTACTGATTATGAGTACGGTGATTTTGCTTTATCGCCTGTGTACGTGGGCGATGATGAAATATCAGCCTTTCGAAGATTTGTTAGAAGGGAAGTCTTTATATATTGTCGAGGACAGTATGTTGGTTCTTGATAAGATAAAAAAGGGCGAAATGTCGCACGATGAGTTTTTTGCCGAAATGCGCCAGCAAGGGGTTGAGCATTTAGGGCAAGTGCGGACGGGCTTACTTGAGACAGATGGTCAATTTAGTCTATTGTTATGTTCGCCTGAGGACACCTGCTATGGCTTACCGCTTTTTCCTAAGCAGTATCAGCCTGTCGAGCAGATAGAGCCAGATGTCTATTATGCTTGTATGTATTGTGGCTATGTGGATTTTATTTCAAACCCTAATCAAGCATGCCAACGCTGTGAGAATGAATGTAAAAACTGGGCGAAAGCTTTAAATAATGAAATTGTTAGATAGTTAATGAATGGCACTGCATTTAAGCATCTTTGTTAGACAACCTGACTGTATTAAATAGCCTAAGCATTTTTATTGAATAAAATCACACTAATGACTTTAATAATTTTACTACTTGTTGAACCCGCTCATCTCTATTACCGCCGACACGTTGAAAAGTCTTATTATGCAAGGTTAATTGGCTGGCAAAATAAGCACTAATGTCTTCACGCTGATGCGGGCTATCACGCAAATCATCGGCGACCCACGGGATATCAACGTCGGTCAATAGAATCATATCGTAATGGTGCGCCAATGCTGCTTTGGTAAGTCCTTCCGGGCAATCGCCATAATACCAGTTGGAATATACCATCAGCTCAAATAGACTGGTATCGCAAAATAAATAATGGTTGTTATCAGAGAGTTTGGCGGCTTGTTGAGCGAGTTTGTTTTCTAAATCAATTTGACCTTGCGCAATGGGCAATAAGTCATCCCAAGTACAGGTCAGCTGCTCATTATCCCATTTTGCTTGCAGATAGGTGCGCATGTATTCTGGCACCCATGGGCAGCCAAAATACGCAGCCAAATCACGGCATAACGTGGTTTTACCAGTGCTTTCTGCCCCCAATATAGCGACATTAATAACGGATTTAGGCGTATGCTGCGTAAGATTGCAGGCGGTAGCGTCGTTGCCATTCATAATATGCCCAGATTGCAATAAGAGTGAAGACTACATATTGTAGCGCAGTAAAGGTCAGACCTTTATAAAAGTATAGCGGTACGGAAATAGCATCGGCGATAATCCATAGCAGCCAATGCTCAATTTTGCGCCGCGCCATGAGCCACATTGCCATTAAAAACAGCGCGGTGGTCAGCATGTCTGTGTAATCAACCCACGTAAATAAATGCACACCAAGCTCAGCGTCATTAAAGCTAAAGTTATTATTGATGACGGGTCTAAAATAATAGACCAAAGCGACAAAAGCCATGGTCGCCGCCGCCAGTGCGCTCAGTATGGGCACATCTTTTTTGCTTAAATGCTCAACTTCAATAGCATATTGAGCATCCATATTTTGCACGCGCTCATCTTGCGGCTGGCTAGTGGGATTTATATGATCCTGATGCTTTTTAATTTCTATATTGTTTTTATTTTGTGTCCAGTTTATCCAGCCATAGATACTCATGACGCTGTAATAAGCATTGATAAACATATCACCGAATAATTGCCATTTCCATAGCAGGTAAACAAAGATGGCGGTGCTCACCAGCCCAATAGGAAAAACCAAAATATTGGTCTTGCTGGCAAGTAAAACGCTGCTGACCCCAAATATTACCGCAATCAATTCTAAGGCAATAAATAGGGTCGGGTAGTCGGCATATTGCCCGAATAGCCAATTTAGGAGTTCCGCCATTGTTATTCCAAAGTCAAAAAGTAAAAAGAAAGAGTGGATAATATCAGTTAAGTTGATAAAAATTTAACAAGTCCGTGGCAATTAATGCCAATGAGTGGCAGTCAGTCGCAACCAAGCGAATCTATGTTGAATAAAATAATGCAACCAAGCCATGCTAATGAACGCTGATTATAGCGCAGCTGTTAGGAAATGAAGCCAATCTTTACTTATTCTCGTCAAGAAGCTGATTATTTGTAACAAAGTATTAGAAAAATTATATTATTCAGGCATAATAAAGGCACTTATTTTAAGTTTACAGTTATTCACCGAAAATTAGACGACTGTTGTTTTCTCCACTTTTATGCTTATTGCAAGCACCATCGTAGTAGACAAGGAAGCGCATCATGACGACTTGTATCACGGGCACCGGCCTGTATATTCCCCCTTATAGTATTAGTAATGAAGAACTGGTTGATTCATTTAACCAGTATGTTGATAATTATAACGCCAAACATGCTGACGCGATTGAAGCAGGAACGGTTACGGCGCTAGAGCATTCATCAGCGGCCTTTATCGAAAAAGTATCTGGTATCAAATCACGTTATGTGATGGAAAAAGACGGTATCTTAGATCCCGAAATTATGGCGCCTGTGATTCCTTACCGCAATTTGGGTGAAGAGCTGTCTATCATGGCAGAGATGGGTGCAGCAGCGCTAAAAGACGCCTTGGCTGACGCAGGTTTAGAGGCCAATGATTTAGACGGTATCATTCTTGCCTGCTCAAATTTCCAGCGTACTTATCCTGCGGTTTCTATCGAGATTCAAAATGAAATTGGTATGGTTGGCGGCTTTGCTTACGATATGAACGTGGCTTGTAGTGCGGCGACTTTTGGTCTATCACAAGCACATGGCTCAATCGTGTCGGGTCTAGCTAAACGCGTTGCTGTGGTGAACGTTGAGATTACCTCAGCACATCTAAACTGGCGAAACCGTGATAGCCACTTTATCTTTGGTGATGTAGCAACCGCTTCTATCGTTGAAGAGCTAGACACACCAAAAGGTTATGAGATTTTAAGCACCAAGTTGTTCACCCAGTTTTCAACCAATATCAAAAACGAATACGGCTTTATGGACCGCTCTGAGTTCTTAGCGGCGCAGACTGAGATGTATCCGGATATCAAAGAACCAGTCACTGACAAACTGTTTTTGCAAAATGGTCGTAAAGTTTTCCGTGAAGTTTGTCCAAAAGTTTCAGAGATTATCACTGAGCATCTGCAAGAAAACGACATCGCAACGTCTGACGTAAAAATGATGTGGTTACACCAAGCCAATGCCAATATGTTAGATCTAATCTTGCGTACAGTCGTTGGACGTGATGCCGACAAGGCGATTGTGCCGAGTGTTATCGCCGAATTTGCCAATACTAGCTCAGCCAGTCCGATGATTGTCTTCCATCGCTATAAAGATGCGCTAAAATCTGGTGATTTGGGTGTGATTTGCTCATTTGGTGCGGGCTATTCGATTGGCTCGGTACTGGTTCGTAAGGTATAAGACTTTATTTAAAATCTGTGGTATCTATCATAATAAGAAAAAATAGCTAAGAGCACTCTTAGCTATTTTTTTATGTCCGCTATTTATAGCTTTTTCTGGACTGTTTTTGTGCGCTATGTTTACTGATTTTTTATTGGCTGCGAAGCTAGGGCTAATATTTAGGCATAATCTGCGATAAAACAGCCAGTTTGCAAATATTATGGCAAGATTGCTTAGAGGTTTTAAATTAAGCGAAAAAATTTGCTATAATCATTCTCTTATTTTACTCATTTTAAAAAAGTCCTTTTATGAAAGAATCCTTACGCCTGCGTTTAGATCAGATGGTAGACCGTTATGAAGAGGTCACCGCCTTATTATCAGACCCGAGTGTCATCAGCGATAATAATAAGTTCCGTGAATTGTCCGTCGAACACAGCGACTTGATGGATATCACCACTTTATGGCAGAACTATGTGCGTGCAGAAACGGATCAGGCGGATGCAGAGGCGATGCTAGCAGAAGCTTCAGATCCTGACATGAAAGAGATGATGCAGGATGAGATTGACAGTGCCCGTGACACCATTGTAGAGATGGAAGAAGCGCTTAACGTCATGATGTTGCCAAAAGATCCCAATGATAAAGTGCCTGCTTTCTTAGAAATTAGAGCGGGGACAGGCGGTGATGAAGCAGCGATTTTCTCGGGTGACTTGTTCCGTATGTATCAAAAGTATGCCCAAACTCAAGGTTGGACGGTAGATATTCTGTCGGCCAATGAGGGTGAACACGGCGGCTATAAAGAGATTATTACCCGTGTGTCGGGCAATAGCGTTTATGGTCGTTTAAAGTTTGAGTCGGGCGCTCACCGCGTCCAACGTGTGCCTGAGACCGAAAGCCAAGGCCGCGTGCATACCTCAGCTTGTACGGTTGCGGTTATGCCAGAGGTTGAGATTGATGATACCGTCGATATCAATCCTGCAGACATTAAAATGGATACCTTCCGCTCAAGTGGTGCCGGTGGTCAGCACGTTAACACCACGGACTCTGCGGTACGTTTGACGCACATTCCAACTGGTACCGTGGTAGAGTGTCAACAAGAACGCAGTCAGCATAAAAACCGTGCGCATGCGATGAAAATGCTGGTGTCCAAAATCCAACAAGCAAAAGTACAAGCACAGGTCGATGTGGCGGACTCAATACGTCGTGACTTGGTCGGTAGCGGCGATCGCTCAGAGCGCATTCGTACTTATAACTTCCCGCAAGGTCGCATGACTGACCATCGAATCAACCTGACTTTATACAAGCTTGATTCAATTATGGAAGGTGACTTGGATGAAATCCTTGATGCGCTGTTACGCGAACACCAAGCAGACTTGATGGCCAGTATCGGCGGCGGTGATTAAGACAGTTAAAAGCTGATTAACCTAAAAGCTGTAAACCATGCCGATAAGCCAGTTATTTATGATAGTAAAACTAAGGTATTGATTATGATAAATGACTGGTCAACTTCAAAACAATCCTTTAATGGCATTGTGTTAATTATATTGACTATGTTTATGGCATTTTGGTTATCTGCTTGTAGCGTAACGCCCGCAACTTCGACAGCGCCACCATCGTCTTCTGATAGCGCTTCATTAGTTGAAACAGCTGATCCATTGACTTACCAAGCATGCGCATATCCGCCTAATGAGTTGGTACAAGGATGTAACACAAAAGGTGGAACGTTTTTGCAGCAAGGTAGGCTTGGCTGTTATCAGTGTGTGCTGTCTTATACTGATGCCGGTAAAGTTTGCCAAGATGGTTCTGATTGCCAAGGACAATGCAAAAACACGGGTGAATTTATAGATTCACATGCCAATAATCAAAAAGGGCAATGTGCCAGTGATAGCAGCGTTTTTGGCTGTTATCAGACGATTGAAAAAGGTGTGGCACAGCCTGCTATTTGTGTCGATTAGTTTTACCGCTTTTTAGTATGAAAAATTAATAAGTATTATTGAGCTTCCTTATTTATATGTTTTATTTGAACGTCTTATTTTAATTTACTTCGTTTATTCCTTTAATTATCTAATAATTTTGAGAGTGTTATGTCAAAGCCTAATAATCAAAATCAGCAAAATAATCAAGAGCAAGTTCCAGAAGACGCTAACGAGCTAATTGCTCAACTACAAGCTAAACTAGATGAAATCACCGCGTCAGGTAAACAACCTTATCCTAATACCTTTAAGCGCACGGATTACGCTCAGGATTTGCAAACGGCTTTTGGTGGTATCTCAAAGCAAGAAATCGAAGATAAAATTGCCAACGGTGAAAAAACTCAGGTAAACGTTGCCGGTCGCGTCATGCTAAACCGTGGGGCTTTTATTGTTATTCAAGATATGACAGGGCGTATTCAGTTATATGTGGCACGCAAACAGCTAGATCCAGAGATATTGGCGACTATTAAATCGCTAGATTTGGGTGATATTGTTGGCGTATCTGGTTATATCGGTCGTTCTGGAAAAGGCGACTTATATGTCCATATTGAAGAATTTACTCTATTGACGAAAGCACTACGTCCGATGCCAAATAAGTTCCATGGCTTAGCCGATGTCGAAGCGCGCTATCGTAATCGCCATCTTGATTTGATGACCAACGAGACAACTCGCGACACCTTTGTGATACGCAGTCAGGTTATCAGCGGTATTCGCAAGTTTATGTTGAATGAGCGTTTTATGGAAGTTGAAACGCCTATGATGCATCCTATCCCAGGTGGTGCAGTTGCGCGTCCGTTTGTGACCCATCATAACGCTTTGGATATGCCGTTATATTTGCGTATCGCGCCTGAGCTGTATCTGAAACGCCTGGTGGTTGGTGGTTTTGAGAAAGTATTTGAGATTAACCGCAGTTTCCGTAATGAAGGTGTGTCAACCCGTCATAATCCTGAATTTACCATGATTGAGTTTTATCAGGCGTATGCTGACTATCACGACTTGATGGATTTGACCGAGCGCTTGTTCAACGAGCTGGCGATGGACATTTTGGGTACCACTGAGCTGACTTACCAAGAGGAAGCGATTAGCCTAAAAGCACCTTTTGAGCGTTTATCAATGTCTGATGCGATTGCTAAGTATGCAGAAAATTTCGATATGGCACGCATTAATGACCGTGACTATCTTGCAGAATATGCTTCAACGACCCTTAGACAACAAGTAAAAGACGTCTTTGGTGTGGGCAAATTGCAGACCATTATCTTTGAAGAAACCGCTGAACATCAGCTACGTCAACCGACTTTTATCACAGAATACCCTGCTGAAACGTCACCACTGGCACGCCGTAACGATGATAATCCTGAGATTACTGATCGCTTTGAGCTATTTATCGGTGGTCGTGAGCTGGCCAATGGTTTTAGTGAGCTTAATGATCCTGCCGATCAAGCCGAGCGTTTCCATGGTCAAGTCGCTGAAAAAGACGCTGGCGATGATGAAGCGATGCATTTCGATGAAGAGTACATCGAGGCCTTGTCTTATGGCTTACCGCCAACAGCAGGCGAGGGTATTGGTATCGATCGTTTGGTGATGCTATTTACAGACTCGGCCAGTATTCGTGATGTGATTTTATTCCCGCATATGCGCCGCAAGCATGAAAGCTAGACTGCTTTACTTGCCATAAATCCACGCTGGGACTAAACTGAACATAAGAAGGCTTTTTCTACTTTTAAAGGAATGGTCTCAAGTTCTTTATGAGACCTTATGTATAGGGATATTATGGACACTCAGCAAGTACCAGCGTCGATTTGGCAGCAGATGATTCAGCAGAATTTTTTATCTTTGTACGACTTAACCCCAGACAAAATCCCTGGCCCTGAGTATCTTCAGGGTTATGATTTTGTTTTTGAGTTTTCTAATGCCGTGGTCTACCTTATCGTCAATGATGTAACGATACAGGCTGATAGGCAGGATATCGATAGTACTCAGGTACGTACGTGGAGAAAAGAGGTTGTTAATCAGCTGATTAAGCAACATGCTCAGCTTTATCTTAAAAGTGATAAGGCGCTTGCCTATAAAGATGAATCTAAAAACAAATCTAAAAATGAATCGGCATCTGACCAGATGGCAGATAAAGCGATTTATTTTATTGGTTTGACCTCACTTTCGGTTCAGCATCAAGACATTGGTGAAAAAAACAGCGCTCAGAGTACTTATCACAACAGCTACCAAAACAGTTATCGTAATAACCATCAGAGCAAGGCTTCAGAAGCCGCCTCTTATGCGGTTGGCTATGAATATGGCAGTCAGTTTTTTGCGGAAGACTGTGTGCTAGATTTGGACGATGAAGAAAGTGTTCTACAGGTATTCAGCTATCAGAACTTCACTGAGATACTCAAGCAGTTGGTAACGCCCAGTGATTTAACGGCGTTTTTAGACTTTCATCGCCGTAAGCTTACTGGGTTTGAATCGTTTCAAGACGAATCAACCTTGCTTGTACAGTTCTTGCAGTCGCCAGATTTTCATCAAAGGGCGATTGAAGTTCAAAAACAACTGGTCAGCCATAACTTAATAGCGCAGATTGAACCACGATTGTTAAAAGCGGCAGAGCCTGAGCAGGCGGAATTTGCTAAAGCATTGATGGCAGAGATTCAAAAGAATACACGCATGTGGTATCGGCTTTTTAATAGCTTAGTCAGAGAGTGTTATGACGCCGGTACGCCACTACCAAAAGAGCAGGTTGATATTTTGGTCGACGAGTCGATGTATACCTATGCTTGTTTGGTAGAAAAAATCTTGGCTCACAGAACGATTGACCAAGATTCACGCTGGAGCGGCTACGTGCGCCATGAGCATTCTTATAATGTTTTTGGGCGTCATTATCTGATGGTGTTTTATGCGCAAGATGATAACAGCTCGTTAAGTGCCGACAAGGTGCGTGCAGGCCATCAAGATTTGTTATTTGAGCTCAATGCCCAAATGCAGCAACCTGTTATGCAAGATCTATTTTTGATCGGTGTCGACGTCAGACCTTGTGAAGATAGCGTGAATACTGAGGTTCATCTTGACGCATTTCATCAGCATGGCTCGCTTATCGATGCAAATACCCAGCGTTTGTACCAACAGTTGGCTGAGCTGCGAGCTCAATCATAACCTATTCTAAAATCCAGTTTTGATGCTTAGCTTCAATATTTAGCTTTGCTATCTGGTTTTAAGATAAATCGCTGATTTGATGCTTTATTTATATTACTACTCACATTGGCATTCATTATGACGCAGCAATATCAAGTTTTAGCGCGCAAATATCGTCCAAAAAACTTTCACGAGTTGATTGGGCAGTCACACGTCTCACAAGCACTGATTAATGCGATTGATTATAATCGTCTGCATCATGCTTATCTATTTACCGGTACACGCGGTGTCGGTAAGACCACTATCGCGCGTATTTTGTCTAAGTGCTTAAACTGCGATACCGGTATTACCAGCACCCCATGTGGCGTCTGTGATAACTGCGTGGCGATTGATCAAGGACGTTTTATTGATTTGATCGAGATTGATGCCGCCTCCCGTACCAAAGTTGAAGACACGCGCGAGCTACTTGATAACGTGCCGTATGCGCCAAGCCAAGGTCGCTACAAGGTATACCTGATTGATGAGGTGCATATGCTGTCGACGCACAGCTTTAATGCGCTGCTTAAAACCTTGGAAGAGCCACCTGAGCACGTCAAGTTTTTACTGGCCACCACTGATCCGCAAAAACTGCCCATCACGATTATCTCGCGCTGTTTGCAGTTTGTGCTGCGTCCTTTATCGCAAAGCTTGCTTAGTGAACACCTAGCCAATATCTTAACGCAAGAGCAGGTAGGTTATACACAGCCTGCGCTTTGGCAATTGGCCAGTGCTGCAAAAGGTTCGGTTCGTGATGCGTTATCATTGACCGACCAAGCGATTGCTTTTGGGCAAGGTGCGCTCGATGATGTGACGGTTAATGCTATGCTTGGCTTAATTGATGCCGCTGATTTGGTGCGTTTAATCACAGATATTTATAATCATGATAAGTCAGCGGTTGCCACTCATATCGAGCAGATGCGTGCGCAAATGGTCGATGCGACCAGTATGTTCGATGGTTTGGCTGAGCTGTTACATCAATTGGCATTAACGCAACTGCTGCCTGAAGTTGCTCTTAACGTCAATGAGGTGCAAGCGCAGGATATTAATCAGCTTGCCCAGCATATGAGCCCTGACGTTTTACAACTGTATTATGAAATAGTGGTACAAGCACGTGAAGGCGTCAAACTTGCTAGCACACCGATGCAAGCGCTTGAGATGTGCATTCTACGTCTATTGGCTTTTCGTCCTTTACCCGTTGATGAGATTTTAGCGAACGTACCTGATAGCACCATACCACCTAGCTCTATATCATCTAACCCTGAACTATCTGGTTCTATAGCTTCGGTAGAAGCCGTTACTTCTACTAATGCTACAGCTGAATCCAATACAGCATCAATAAATGAAAATACTGTTGAGGCTTCAAATACTAATGCGCTGTTAAATAGTAATGAGCATTTAGTATCAGCGCCTTTATTAGTGCCAACATCAGCTCTAATGTCAGGGTCGTTATCAGAACAGCAGTTAGAGCCAGTAGCGGAATCAATACCGCCGCTACAAGACTATGATGCTGATTATCCGACTCCAAATCAAAATGAGGTCGAGTCATATAACGCAAGCTATGATAATGCGGAGTTTGACCGATATAGTAGTTATGGCAATGATGAAAGGTTAGATTTATTAGATAGCAACGTTAGCACTGAACCTGTTGTTGAGCCTGAACCTGTTGTTGAGCCTGAACCTGTTGTTGAGCCTGAACCTGTTGTTGAGCCTGAACCTGTTGTTGAGCCTGAACCTGTTGTTGAGCCTGAACCTGTA
>NZ_JACHXL010000001.1:0-500294 GCF_014192115.1 Psychrobacter luti | reverse complement strand
ACCTGTTGTTGAGCCTGACGCAAATGATTCTCAATTATTATCCCAGCTTGATGACCCGCGCACCTTGTTACGTTGCGCCCTGCAAGAGTTGACGGGCGAGTGGACGCCAGACAAATGGGATTATTGGTTACAATGTGCGCGTGAAGCCGGTAGTTTGGCGCCAGATGAGTTAGCACTGGCGCGTCAAGGTATGATGACAGGTCACTGTAATGATAAAGCCGTATTCGTCACCGCAGTGGATAGCAAGCATTTACAAGCCACCTTTCAGCAGCTCGCGGAAAAATTGCAAGCACAATTTCCGCAAGCGGACATCAGCTTGCAGATAGATGGCAGTATCATGCAGGCCGATGATAAGACGCCTGAACGTCGTCAACAAAAACGCCACATACAAGCTCGTGCAGTGGCAGAGTCTAGATTACTCAATACGCCCGTCATGCAATATTTGACTGAGCGCGGCGAAGGAAAGATGGGCAAAGTTCAGTTATATTAAATAATCAGTAGTTTTACAATAGTTGTTATTTTAATAGTTAGATAATTATTAAACCTATTATAGTGAATAAAATATCAAGGTGAGATTATGTTATCGCCTTGATATTTTTGGTTTTATTGAGGGGTAAATCACCTTAATTAACCGTTAGAGGTATATTAAAAAACTGTAAGATTTATGATAATCCGCTATAATGGTTAAGTTATATTAAAAACTAAAAAGCAGCTTAGGTGAGAATATGTTAGATAATTTACGTGGTATGGCTGTGTTTGCCAGTGTGGTCGGACACGGCTCTTTTAGTGGTTCAGCTCGTGAACTGGGTATCACAACCAGTGCGGTTAGTCAGCAGATACGTTCTTTAGAAAATGAGCTGGGCGTGGTGCTACTACATCGCTCGACTCGTAAGCTCAGCTTAACAGAAGCGGGCGCAAGCTTTTATGAAGCGGCAAAAGACGTGGTTAGCGCTGCTGAGCAAGGGCGTATCAAGGTCAATCAATTACGTGATGAGCTGGCTGGTAGCTTACGCATTGCAACGACGCCTGAGCTTGGCGTCCATCACATTTTGCCAGCTCTATCAACTTGGATGTCTGCGCACGACGACCTTAGTATTACGTATTTCGCCGACAATCACTATATCGATATGATCGATGAGCGCATTGATATTGCGGTACGCATGAGCCCAAATATCAATGATTCAACGTTAAGTAATCATCCGTTATCTGATGTGCGCCAACTGTTGGTTGCCTCGCCGCAGTATTTACGTCAACATAAAAAGATCGAAACGCCAAAAGATTTGGCAGACCATCAGCTGATTTGCATCGATATTATGAAAGATGCTAGCCATGTAGAGCTTACCCAGACTGAGACTGGTAAAAAAACGCGGATTAAGATGAACTCACGTATTCATACCAATAACGTTTTTATGGCAATGACCTTAGCAAAAGAAGGTCATGGCTTAATTCGAATCATGGAAATGGACGTCAAAAAAGAGCTTGAAAGTGGCAATTTAGTCGAAGTCTTAACCGGCTATCAGCTACCAAGTTTTGTGTTATATGCTGTCACCTTAAACCGCGATCAACAACCTGCAAAAATCACCCGCTGCTTAGAGGTGTTAAAAAAGTACTTTCATGCCAATTAAGCTAAGCGCTTAATAACATTTACTCTAAAGTGCTAAAAAGCAAAAAGCCTATATATAAGCTATCTATAGGCTTTTCTAGCTTTAAACTTTTGTTAAATCAATCATTTAAAATGAAGGCTTTAATAAGTCAACCAAGCGCTCAACCACTTGTGAGCTTTCATCACGGGTCATATTAAGCGGCGGCAATAGACGAATTACATGCCCACCTGTGACGTTGATGATTAATTTTTGCTCATCACGGGCACGGTCAACTAACTTACTACAGTCCATCTTTTCAGGGAGGGCAATACCAATCATCATTCCAGCGCCGCGAGTGCTGACGTCATATTGTCCAAGTGCATCAACCACGCCCTCACGGATGAACTCTCCTTCGGTGACGGCATTGTCCATGATATCACTATTGGCAAGTACTTCATAAACGCTATGTACCACGCGACTGGCTAATGGTGTGCCACCATAGGTTGAGCCATGACTGCCAGCGCCGAACAAGCCATTGGCGCGTCCCCGCACCATGCAAGCACCAACAGGGAAACCATTACCTAAGCCTTTGGCAGTCGTTAGTACATCAGGGCGTGCGTTGCTATGCTGATACGCAAAGTACTTGCCCGTACGACCGTTACCAGTTTGCACTTCATCGAGCATAAATAACCAATTATGGTTATCGCATGCGGCTTGTAGCTGCTCAAGGTACGTAAAGCCATTCGCTGCTGTATTAAGACCGCCTTCACCTTGGATAGGCTCGACAAATACCGCACAGATATCATCATGGTCTTGAGCTGCTTGTTCAATGGCAGCAATATCACCAAAGGGCACACGGATAAAATCTTCATCTAAAGTATAAAAACCTTCACGTGCTTTAGGATTGGCGGTTGCTGATAACGACAGCAAGGTACGCCCATGAAATGATTGTTCCATGACGATGACTTTTGGGCGTTTAAACCCCTGCTGATATGCATACAGTCGCGCCAATTTTAATGCCGCTTCGTTGGCTTCAGCACCACTATTTGCAAAAAATACGCTGTCCATTTGTGCGGCATTACATAAGGCTTCGCCAGCGCGCTCTTGCCAATCGATGCCAAATAAATTGCTGGTATGTACCAAGGTCGCTGCCTGCTGCTGAATAGCCTCCGTCACCTTTGGGTGACAATGCCCTAAGCCGCATACTGCGATGCCCGTCAAGGCATCTAAGTAAGGCGTCTCATCTTTGGTATAAAGCCAACTGCCTGAACCGCATGTGAAGCTGATTGGTTGACGATTATAAGTGGGCATCAGGTAAGTAGCAGACATGTAGAACATCCTTGGAATTATAAAAGGTTAAAGAGTTAGAGTGATTGGTTAGAGCTCATCAGAAAACGGCGTAGATTCGGCAGGTAAGGTGTATTCTTCACTTGCCCATGCGCCTAAGTCGATAAGCTTGCAGTGATGACTACAAAACGGCTTATATTTATTGTCTTGCCAGGCGGTTTGATTGCCGCATTCTGGACAAGGATAGGTTTTGGGTAAGGGGTTGATACTGTTGCTAGAAGTAGATTCAGTCATAATAAAAGTGGGTATATCCTATGGGCTATCAATAAAAGCTGTCACTGACAACAGCACTGCTCATCAATAGCGAGTATGAATAAAGGTTGTAAAACCAAAACGTCATCAAACGATAATCATTAATTGCAATGAGCAATTAATGATTATCGTTTGATGAGCACGGTCGTTATATTACTATTGGGCTGGATTGACTATATAATAGCATGTGGTCGAATAATGACAAATGACAAATACCTTAAGGATAGTAGATGACTCATCATCTTGAGCTTTCACATCAGCAGCAGCGTGCCTTTCAACCACAAAAACTCTCAGCCCCACGTGATTTTATAGTGCCCGATAGATCGATCAACGCTGAGCTACCTTTGGTGTTAGAGATTGGCGCAGGGAAGGGCAAGCATGCCCTTAGCTTTGCGCAACAAAATCCTGACAAGCACCTGATAGCTATCGAGCGTACGCGTAATAAATTTGATGCTTTTGCTAAATTGGCAGCGCAACAGAAATCAAGCAATTTAAGCGCGATTCATGCTGATGCCATTGCTTGGATTGTCCATGCCATTGCGCCAAACAGTATCGAGCGTATCTTTATATTATATCCCAATCCTGAGCAACATAACCCTAACCAGCAGTGGTTAAATATGCCTTTTTTTGAGTTCTTACTTTCTCGTTTGCAGGTAGGTGGAGAAGTGGTTCTGGCGACCAATATAGAAGCATATATGGATAATGCAGAACAGCAAGCCAATGAGGTCTGGTGCTTACCGAATACGCGTCATAAGGTAGCAAGCGATAGTCAACGCACACACTTTGAAGTTAAATACTTAGCGCGCGGTGAGACTTGTTGGCAGCTAAACATGCGTAAATCTGAAGGTTATAAAACCAGATTCGATACATGGCAAGCGAGCAGTGAAGCATAGTAAGATAAATAGCCTAAGTATTTATATATACGCTACGAAAAAATGATAAGTTAAAAAATAAAAATGGATAACCTTATCTTATTAAGATATCTATATAAAATAGCCTAAGCAAATAGAAAGAAAAACACAAAAAAGACCGCCACAAAAGGGCGGTCCAAAAAATATCAACTTTTTCATACTAAAAAAAAGGCTTTACCAGTTTATTAGAATCCGTATGAGCATCTAGCACCGTTAAAAAGGTATAAGCACCGATAAACTTTCTGCTGATAAACATAAATTCTTTAGGCGGCAGATTAAACTCGAAAGACTGCATTGCTCGCGTGGCATCGTTTGAGAGGCGAGTATGCAATTTACTGTTCGCCCAAATATAACGCTGCTGCTCATCCAAACAATCAAGAGGAATATCCGGATTTAATGCAGGGTCGCTAAAAGGTTCGGTGGCCAATAAAAACAATGAGGCAATATCGGAGCGGACTTTATCACTCATGCTATCAAAGAAATCGTAACCGGTCATAGCGCGTTTCATTGCTTGATGGTCATGACGATATCCAGCTCGTAATAATCCGTGCGCAATCGTCAATAGGTTGTTATCGAATTGGCGAATGGCTCCGAAATCTAGCAACACCAGTTTATCGATCTCTTGTTCATCAGTAGCGACACGAACGAGGTAGTTACCAAAGTTCGGATCCGTCTGCATCTCGCCCCAAACAAAAATCTCTTGCATCATGATTTCAATAGCCGCTTGCCCGATAGCACTGCGGCGCTCATGCGGTAATAATTGCAGCGCTTCAGAGACAACAGTGATACCCGGCTCATAAGACATGCATAACAAGCGTTTGGTTGAGTAAGTACGATTGATTTTAGGAACGATATAACGAGGATCTTCAGCCAACCGCTCATAAAAACGCTCTGTGGTCGCAGCTTCCGCTTCATAGTCGACTTCGTGATGCAATAGGTCGCGTATCTCCTCAAACCAAGCATCGAGGGCGCGTGTTTGCGGAACGATATTACTAACCTTTAATAAGCGTTTAAATAAAGCCAAGTCAGAATTGATGGCGTCCGCTACACCTGGGTATTGGATTTTTAAGACTACTTGTTCGCCCGTCGCCAACACGGTTGCTCGATGAACTTGGGCGAGGGAAGCGGTGCCGATAGGAATAGGGTCGACGTCAAGCTCACCTAACTTTGCACCCAATAACTGTCGTAATGTCTGCTCAATTTTTGGCCACGCTAAGGTTGCGGTATCGTCATTGAGCGTTTGCAGAGCACGTGTGATTTCGGGCGGTAATATATGCTCGCCATAAATCGCCAGCATTTGACCAATTTTTACTACCGACCCTTTTAGTTTACCCAGCTCTTCTGCCAGATAATTGGCCTGTTCTTCCATAAAAATCTGATTACGTGCCGTACGGGCTTCTTTGTCCAAAAACATACCAGACACGCTATTACCTGCCCAACGACGACCGATATTTAAGGAAGTTTTAGCAATAGACATCCGACGCTCAAACCCTGACGTTTTTAGGCTGTCGATGGATTGTCTGTTATTAGACTGCTTATTATTAGAAGGTCTAGAAGTATCATTTGCCATAAATATAATCATTCATCTGGTTGCTATTGATTTGCGGGTTCAAAACCGACAATACAAGGGAGATGCGACGTACTGGTACAAAATTGTATCATATAACGGGAGGTAGTTTGAGGCGCGTGAGCTCCTGCTGTCACTTACTTTGTAAGCTAAAATATGACTTTTAATGGGTACAGCGATTAGCGGCTCATCCTACTGATAGGTTAAGTCACTAAAAATCTGGCGGCGCTTCACTCTGATGATCTTTATTCTAACACTAAGCGGTCAAAGATAGATTTTTAAAAGCAAGTGCTTCAAAAACAACCTATTGAAAACGAGCGTTAAACACTAGATTAAAAGAATCAGGAAAAAGTGTGGTCAAAAAAATACGACCTAGCGCTACACTAGGTCGAATTATTATAAAAACTCTGTAGGTTTTAAAACGCATCTCTTAAAGCAGAACTTTTAAAACTGAGCTTATAAAATCTAACGTTTAAATCAGCTCAGCCGTATTAAACGTTTTCGCGAGCAATCGCATGGTGTCCGATATCGCGGCGGTAATGCGCACCATCAAAACTAATAGCGCCCGTCACTGCCAATGCTGCTTGCTGTGCATCAGAGATAGTGTCAGCCAATGCCGTCACGCACAATACGCGCCCGCCATTAGTCACGACTTCTTTTTCATTGCTAAGCGCATCTTGATTAGAGAAAGCCGTGCCAGCATGGAATACTTTTACCGATTTTTTATTACCACTATCTAATTTTGGCAAGCCTGTAATCACATCACCTTTTGAAGAGGTTTCAGGATAGCCTTTTGAAGCAACGACAATACCTAGCGCAGGGCGCTCATCCCAATTGGCTTCGGTTGGTAATTTACCCACTAACCCTTGTGCGACCAAATCAACCATCGATGATTGCAAGCGCATTAAAATAGGTTGTGTTTCTGGGTCGCCAAAACGGCAGTTAAACTCAATCACATACGGGTCGCCTGCATCATCAATCATCAGCCCTGCATATAAAAATCCGGTATAAGGGTGACCGGCAGCTTTCATCGCATCAACAACAGGCTGGATGACTTGCGCCATAACCTTATCATGAACGTCTTGAGTGACGACTGGCGCAGGAGAGTAAGCGCCCATGCCACCGGTATTTGGCCCAGTATCACCTTCAAAAGCACGCTTATGGTCTTGGCTAGTTGCCATCGGTAAGATATTTTCACCATCTACCATGCAAATAAAGCTGGCTTCTTCACCTTGCAAGAATTGCTCAATGACCACGCGACTACCAGCATCACCAAATTTATTGTCAGCAAGCATATCGTCAATCGCTTCATGCGCTTGCTCGATGGTTTCAGCGACGATAACACCTTTGCCTGCAGCAAGACCGTCGGCTTTGATAACAATCGGTGCGCCTTGCTCATCGATATAAGCTTTAGCAGCAGTAGCGTCCGTAAACCCTTGATAAGCAGCCGTTGGAATATTATTTTGCTCCATAAACTCTTTAGCAAAAGTTTTTGAGCCTTCTAATTGCGCACAATAAGCAGTTGGCCCCCATGCTTTGATACCAGCTGCACGGCAAGCATCGACGATACCCGTTACCAATGGCGCTTCTGGACCGACAATAACCATGTCGATGGCATTATTTTGGCAAAATTCGATGACCGCACTGTGTTCATCAGCATCGGCTGCATCTTCTAACAGGACGTTTTGGCATTTAGCTTCAAGGGCAGTGCCAGCATTACCAGGCGCAACATAGATGTTTTGTACGTTGTCGCCTTTTGCACACTGCCATGCTAGTGCATGTTCGCGACCACCTGAGCCGATCACCAAAATATTCATCATACGTCTTGCCCTTAGCATTAAAAGTCATAATATTGAGTGAGTATTGAGCCAGTAAAATACGGTTCAATATAGTGCGGTATTCTAACAAAAAAACGCCGTGATTGTCATGAGTATCCACCTGCCAGCAAGTATTAGACTACATTAGGATGGTATTGTCTCATTATTAAAGGTTATCGACATCTTCGTGATTCATGAAATGATGTTGTACGCTTTAGCTATGGGCTGAGGTGCGTTACACTTTGATAGATTGGCAGTAGTAAAGACTAGAAATAATAAAGACCAGTAAATGGCTATTTATGCAATGTAAGTCATGTAATGCCAATAAATGTTAAATAAAATATTAAAAAAGGGGAAATTAACTATATACCAGATAGCTAAGTGTCATGTTAAACCGGCCAACTATGTTAAATAAGCAGGCTTGGCTAAATAAGTACGCTTGTATAACAACCATGGTTATATAGAAATATGAAAAAATACCACTGATAGCTGGCATTAAGCAATCAATAGAAACAACTCATTCATAGAAGAAACTAGAACAACAAACTTATAACAAAGGACAATGGATATGCCTAACACCCTAAATATCGCAAAAGAGCGGATCAGCCAGATAAGCGATATTGCCACCAGTTATGTGCAACAGGACAAATTATTATTTGACCATTTTATTCATAGCTATTACCAGAGCTTGCACCAAGAAGCCGCCAAAGATATTAGCAATATTGATTTGGCTGGAATGGCGCTACATCACTTCACTCTCCTCAAAGCCTATGATGGTAGTCAGCCGCAGCTCGCTATTTTAAATCCGATAGCCGAAGAGCAGCATTTTCATAGCTCTCATACCGTTATTCAAATAGTCGCTTACGATAGACCCTTTTTAGTAGATACGCTTTTGATGAGTCTGGAAGCGGAAGGTATCGACGTCCATCGTACTTACAATATCATTGTGGGTGTTGAGCGCGATGAAAATGGCGGCATCACCCATATCGAAAGCGCGCATGAAAGCGACACCTCAAAAATGTCTTTGATTCATTGTGAAATTGCTTATCAAAACAATGATGAGTTGGCAGCGCTACAGCAAATGCTACTCGCAAAAATAGATACCCTTGATGTCGTCGTTGATGATTGGCAAAAGATACGTGCCAAGCTGACGGATATAAAGGCTGAGCTGGCCGATCAAAATTTACCAGAAGTGTTTTATTCGCAGCAAGAGATTCAAGCGTTTTTGGATTGGGTATTAGAAGATCGTTTTATCTTTTTAGGCTATCGCGAATACCGCTTAGAAGGCGGCAGTTTCATTAATATTCATGACGATGTGAATGATAAGAACGATGACAGTAGTCATAAAGACAGCCATAAAAATAATGACAATGCCAATTTGGATTTATATGCCATTGGCGATAGTGGTCTTGGGCTGTTACGTGGCGGTAGTGAAGATACTTTATCAAAGAGCTTTGATGAGCTGCCAAGTAACCTCAAAAAGTTACTCACTGAGCCACGTATATTGATGTTATCTAAATCAAGCCGTGTGTCACCGGTGCATCGTCCGGTGTATATGGATTTTTTAGGTATTCATAAGTTTGATGCGAATGGCACATTGATTGGTGAATATCGCTTTATTGGACTCTTTACCGCCCAAGCCTATCAGCTTAGTGTACAACAGATTCCACTACTGCGTGAAAAAGCCAATAAAATCATGGCGATGGCAGACTTACCGCGAGACGGTCATGCTTATCACAAAATGATGCACGTGATTAATTCTCTACCGCGTGATGACCTGTTTCAAGCCAGCGTCGAAGAGTTATATCCTATCGTATCTGGCATTAGCCAATTGCAAGACAAGAAGAGCTTACGTTTATTTAGCCGCGTCGATCATTATCAGCGTTTTGTTTCCTGCTTGGTGTATATCCCACGCGATAAATTCAATACCGAACTGCGTATTAAAGTACAAAACGTCCTAAAAGACGCTTATGGCGGCATGTCATCTGGCTTTACAACGGAATTTAACGAGTCAGAACACGCCCGCGTTCATGTGCATGTGCGCACGGTGCCCGGTCAAGTAAATGAGGTAGATACGGTAGCGCTACAGGATAAGCTTTCAGCGCTGATGCAGTCATGGAGCGATCATTATCAAAAAATGCTACTTGATAATGTGGGCGAGCAGCAAGCCAATGCCTTAATGCGTCGTTTTTTAAGCTATATTCCTGCGGCCTATCAAGAGCGGTTTGATGCGCGTACGGCAGTTGAAGATACCAAGCGTTTGGCGGGCTTGAGTGATGAGCAGCCCATGATTTGGCATTTATATCAATCAACGGGCGATGCCAGCAATCAGCTACATCTAAAACTGTATGGTCGTCAAAATCCTGTGATCCTCTCAAAAGTCTTACCAGTGCTAGAAAACTTTGGTGTATCGGTCATCTCAGCACAAACCTATGAGTTTGATTTGCCAGAGCAATCGATTTGGATGCAAGAATATGAGCTGGTATTGGAGCATGTCGATACCATCAATATGCAAGTAGTACGCGCGCAGTTTGAGGATAGCCTAAAGCAAATTTGGGCAGGGCGTATCGAGAGTGACTCGTTTAATGAGTTGGTATTGACTACCAGATTAGACACTTATGACGTGGTGGTACTGCGAGCCTTGTCGCGTTATATGATGCAAGCAAAAGCCCCGTTCTCAAGTACTTATATTCAGCAAACCGTGGTAAAAAATAGCGCTATCAGCGTGGCATTAGGCGAGCTGTTTGATGCACGGATGAATCCTATATACAGTGCTGAGGAACGTGCCAGCAAGACCAGTCAAATTCAAGCGCAAATTACCACCGCATTAGCAGGTGTCAGTAGCTTAGATGAAGACCGTATCTTCCGTTGGTATTTGGACTTGATTAATGCCATGGTACGTACCAACTTCTATCAAAGAGAAGCAGATGGGCAACGTAAAGACCGTTTGTCGTTTAAATTCTTAGCGGCAGATATTCCAAACTTACCAAAACCTAAGCCGATGTTTGAGATATTTGTCTACTCGCCACGTGTAGAAGCGGTGCATTTACGCGGTGGTAAAGTCGCTCGTGGTGGTCTGCGTTGGTCAGATCGTATGGAAGATTTCCGTACCGAAGTCCTCGGTCTGGTCAAAGCACAAATGGTCAAAAATGCGGTGATTGTACCGGTTGGCTCTAAAGGTGGTTTTATCGTTAAGACCAAAACGATGGCCGATGGTCGTGAAGCCTTCCAAGCTGAGGGGATTGCCTGCTATCAGACGTTCCTGCGCGGTATGCTTGACGTCACTGACAACATTGTAGACGGGGTGATTGTCCCGCCAGCCAACACCGTGCGTCATGATGAGGATGATCCATATTTAGTGGTAGCTGCGGATAAAGGTACTGCTACTTTCTCAGATATCGCCAATGCTTTATCGAGCGAGTATAACTTTTGGCTTGACGATGCCTTTGCCTCAGGTGGCTCGGTTGGCTATGACCATAAAGCGATGGGTATCACCGCACGCGGCGGCTGGGAGTCGGTCAAACGTCACTTCCGTATGCGTGGCATGGACATCCAAAACCGTGATGATTTCACCGTCGTTGGTATCGGCGATATGAGCGGCGACGTATTTGGTAACGGTATGCTCAGATCTACTCATACCAAGCTGGTCGCGGCCTTTAATCACTTGCATATTTTTATCGACCCAAATCCAGATACTGCCGCATCTTATGCCGAACGTGAGCGCTTGTTTGAGATGCCGCGCTCAACGTGGGACGACTATGAAAAATCGCTCATCAGTCAAGGTGGCGGCGTCTTTTCACGTCAAGATAAAACCATTGCAATCAGCACTGAGATGAAAGCGCTATTTGATATCAGTGAAGATAGCCTTGCGCCCAATGAGTTAATCAGTGCCTTATTAAAGTCGCCTGTTGATCTGATTTGGAATGGGGGTATCGGTACCTATGTGAAAAGCGCAAACGAGATTCATGCTGATGTTGGTGACCGTGCCAATGACGCCGTGCGCGTCAATGGTGGTGAGCTGCGTACGGCAGTCGTTGGCGAAGGTGGTAACTTAGGGTTTACTCAACAAGGGCGTATCGAATACGCACAAACGGGTGGGCGCATTTATACTGATGCTATCGATAACTCGGGCGGCGTCAATTGCTCAGATCATGAAGTGAATATCAAGATTTTACTTGGTAAAGTGGTCGAGCAAGGCGACATGACGCTCAAGCAGCGTAATGAGTTGTTAGAGTCTATGACCGACACGGTCGCTGAATTGGTGCTGCGCCAAAATTATCTACAACCGCAAGCGCTTGAGCTTAGCCATCTGCGCGCTGCGACAAACTTAAGTGACCATCAACGCTTTATTCAAATGTTAGAAGCCGAAGGTCGTCTTGACCGCGCGATCGAGTATCTACCATCCGATGAAGAGATTGCCAAACGCCAAAAAGCGGGCACAGGCCTCACCAATCCTGAGCTGGCTATCGTCATGGCTTACGGAAAAATGTGGGTTTATGATCATTTATTATCATCAGATTTACCTGATGCGCCGTACTTCGTCAATGAGCTGCGTCAATATTTTCCTGATGAGCTGGCATCACGCTTCTTTGATGAGATGAAAGAACATCGTCTGCACCGTGAAATCATCAGTACTTATTTGACCAATAGCATCGTGAACCGTCTGGGTATCGAAGCGTTATTCCGCCTACATGAAGAAACAGGGCAAACGCTTGCCACCATTGCGCGCGGTTATGCGATTTCCCGTGATGTCTTCCATGTGTCAAAAGCATGGGATTTGCTTGAGTCGCTGGATAATCAAGTCGATGCCACCTTGCTGCTCGAGCTTGAGCTGCGTCTGCGTGATGCACTCGAAAATGGCGTGGTATGGTTTATCAATGCCTTTGGTCAAGATTTGCAAGTTGCCGATATGATCAAGCGCTTTGAGGACAGTGTCGAGAAATTGACCAAAGCAGGTGGCTTTATCGAACAGCAATTCTCAGAATACTTGCAAGAAGACGTCACAAGCTTGATGGAGGATGATCTCTCTGCTAATGATGCGGCGATGTTTGCCATGTTGCCTTATCATGTCGATGCGCTTGATGCGGCGCTTTTGGCTGAGCAGTATGAGCGCCCAGTTGATGAGATTGCGACCTTATACTTTGAGGCCTATCATGTCTTACAATTAGATTGGATGATGGACAATATCGCCACCTTACCGCAGCAAGACCACTGGGATCGCCGTGCGCGTCACGCCCTTGTCAACGAAGTCTCGCGCAGCTTACGTATGCTGATGGATACCTTGTTGACGCAAGCTGATGCCAAGCAAGCATTTAATGACTGGAAATCACGTCATGCCAGCCAACTTGCCGCCGTCACTGCAGAGATGCAAAAATTGGATAGCAATGATGAAAGTGCTATCAGCTTATCGACATTATCGGTGTTAATGAGTGAGCTTAGTGGCTTGGCTACTAAGTAGAGCTCTAAATGCAGACTATAAAGTGTAGGTAGACTGCTTAATAAAATTGCTTGAATCAGCAGATGTTTTTAAAATAAACCCCCACCGTTATTAATTAGCGGTGGGGGTTTTTATTGTGTAAGGCATATACTTATTAAAATTAAAAAACAGTAAGGCTGATAAAGTAAGCGCTTAGTCCAATTCAAGCAATGTATTTAAACGTATCATTTTGCCATTCTTTTCAACCCATACTTCATTCGCATTATCACGATAACTGTCAAACTGGGGTTCTAGTATTACTTTACCTTTATCGTTGATGATTCCAAATTTTCCCGCTTGCTTATAAGTATAGAGCTGATGATATAGCAGCTTTCTAATCGGTGCATCTGAAGAGAGAGTTAACTTACCGTTAGTATCAATAATTTGGGCGCTAACAATCTCGTCTTGAATATCTTCACTCATGCCAATAGCGCGGCTACCAGCAACTAAGGTGCTACGCAAAAAAAGCAACGGTTTGGCAGAAGTATTAAATGCTTCAATATGTTGGTTGGCAGCAAGTGGAATGATGCTCTCATTGTTTTGGTCAATCAGCGCCGTTTTATTTTTCAGTCTGACTTGTAGATATAAAGGCTGGCCTGTACAAGCATTTAACGGATTAATCGCATCATATTGCGGTCTTATGGCCCAGTAACCTCTATCATCGAGCAGTCCTGTCAGACCACTATTTTTAGCCACTATAAAATAATCTTGGTCATAATCAGAATCGTAATGCGCATGCTCGATATGAGCATTGTCTAACGGATAAACCCAGCCGCCATGGCGATTGATAATACCATGTTTGGTCTTGTCATCTGATGACTTAACGCTGACGATAAAGCTGGTCGCAATATCAGGTTCGGTTTGAATTTCATCATACTCAAAAGGTATCATAATCTTGCCAGCGGCATTTATAACGCCGTATTTGCCATGCTGTTTGGCAAGCACATAAGCATCCATCAATATATAAGCATCGGTGAGATTGTCTAGTAACACCTTGCCATTTAACTCTTGTAATTGCTGCGTGCCATCGGCTTGTTCGACCAACTTGCCAGCAAAAAGCTTATTATTTTCGATACGCTCAAAATAGCTACTGGGTAAATAACCGGCACAGCTGATGGTAGCGTGGGCAGGGTTGATAGTACTAACCATACCAATAGATAAAATAGATGCCCATGTTAAGAGCGCTAATTTATTAGTCATCGCTATGTCCTTATTACCATAATTTTTATTAACTGCCTTAACTATTGTCTTAATTTACTAGGTCTTTTCATTGGTAGCATTGGCAACTCGGCGACAGCCTTGACCACTGATTTGGCTAAAGCCGCCAGAGAGTTTTTCAACTTTAATTTGGGTTAGGATACGATCTTTTAACGCCTGTACGTGCGAGATAATGCCAATGAGTTTACCTTCTTGCTGCAAGCTGGTTAAAGTATCTAGCGCAATATCAAGCGACTCTTCATCAAGCGTGCCAAAACCTTCATCCAAAAATAACGAGTCGACGCGAATGTTGTGACTGGCCATTTGTGATAGCCCAAGTGCCAGTGCTAAGCTGACAATAAAGCCTTCACCGCCGGAGAGATTTTTGGTACTACGAATTTCACCGCCTTGATAATCATCCATGACATTGAGTTCAAGGGGATTACTGTCATCATGGACAAGCAAATAGCGATTGCTCATTTTTTGCAATTGCGTATTTGCATGACTAATCATGACTTCAAACGTTAAGCCTTGGGCAAAGGTACGATATTTCTTGCCATCAGCTGAACCAATTAGTGTATGTAGCTGTTGCCAAACTTGTAGCTTTTGTTTTTGCTCATTGATAGCAATCAGCTGTGCCTCTTGTTGGCCTTTTTGGCTGTCATTATCCTTAAGCTTTTGGTCAATCGCACCGATTTTTTGACTTAACTCGTCGATGTCTATTTGTATTTGATGGTGCTGGCCAGCAAGTATTTCTCGGCTTACATCAGTCATAGGCGTAGCAAGTTTTTGCTCTAACGTTTGCTGTGTGCTATCCAACTGTAATTTAGCTTGATGCAATGCATTATCAATCGCCAACTTACGTGTATGTAGTGCTTCACGCTCATCTTTAGGTAAGCGCGCACTCACAAAAGCGGCTTCATCTATGAACTGTGATTCTGCGAGTAAATGAGTAAATACGCTTTTCTGGGTATTCAGTGTAGACATCGCTGCCTTTAGCTCTGTTCCTAGCTGTTGTTCTCTAGCCATTAATTGCTCTAGAGACTGCTGTACAGAATCTAGCTGTCTTTGCGCTATCATTTGCTTGGCTTTGGCTTCATCAACCGCATGGCGTAATTGATTCTCTTCATTGTCTGTATCTTTATCTGCAAAAATCTCTTTTCTATTCTGTTTTAATTGTTCGATAGCATTGGTTTTATGAGCAATTAAGCGCTCTAGCTCTTTGAGCGCTGTTTCATCATTGCTAAGCTGTATTTGCTTGGTTTCAATCTGCGCGGTCAAACTGCTTAAGCTATTGGTTAGCTGCTGTTGGCTATTTTTCTGCTCATTAAATTGTCGTTTTAGCTGGTTTAGGGCGCTGCGCTGTTGACGAAGTTTTTCAATATGACGGTCATAGTCTGCGCTGTCTATTATCGTTTGTTTATCAAAATTATTACCCAATTGCTTAAGTGCATTGTGGATGTCTGCCGCATTGAGCGCTGTAGGTAAATGATCTTTATATTTATCTGCTGGGTATTTATGCGTTAGAGATGAAACAGTAGTCATCAGGGGTGCCAGCTCTGAGAAATTAGCGGCAATCTTATCTCTCATACCGTCAATCTTCTGCGAGGCAAGCTTGATGTCAGTTGTTAAGTTACTGATGTCGTGACTAACTGTTTGTTGCTGCTTTTCATCGGCTTCGATGGTAGTGCTAAGCTTTGTCGCACTTTCAGTTAGGTGCTCATATTCAACCACGATGGTTTTAAGAGACTGCTTACGTTCGGTCAGGTCGTGTTTGGCGGTGTCTAATAAGGATAAGCAGTGGTCTATATTCGTGTTAATCGCATTAATATCATCGTTTATCTGAGTAAGGGGACTGATAATCGCTACGATTGATTCAGAATAATTATTTTCAGAATCAAATATTGAAGCTATGTAATCCTGGATATCACCGTGTAAGATTTCGGATTTCTGCTGTAGTGGCGCTAGTTGTTGCTGCTGGTTGTTAAGTGTCTCTTTCTTGGTGGCATATTCGATACTGTATTTCGATAAAACCTGCTCAAGGTTGTTAATCACGACTTCTAGTTCAGCTATTTGCTGCTGAGTTTGTTGCGTCTTAGTCTGTTTTATTGTGGACGACTGGTTGTGTTCGGCATTATCATCATCAGTATTGCTACTGTCTAATAAAGGATGATGCTTGCCATAAGGATGCTCATGCGCACCGCAAAGTGGGCAGGGCAAGCCATCTTCTAGCTCTGTTATGTAGTCCTCAAGCTTAGCGACCTTTTGTAATAAATTAAGATGCTCTTGTTTTTCTTGGCGTTTAAGTTTGGTGTCTTGAATATCTGCTTGATGACCAGCAATCAATCCTGATAATGTCATTAATTCTTCGTTTAGCGTGGGTAGCGAGAGATTGGTCTTTTTTATTTGGCTATCAAGCTCAGACAGCTGCTGTAGCTTAAAACTGGCTTGCGCAATCTGAGTGTTGATCTGATCGATTTGCTCTTGCTCGCTGCGCATACTAGCAAGGGATTGTTTTTGCGTGAGTGCGGTTTGCTGCTGTTGTAAGCTGGCAAGTTGCTCGCGTTGTTGCTTAATTAACAATTCATCTGCGTCTTGCTGCTTAGATAGCTTATCGAAACGAGCTTGTAGCTGGCTTGATTGATTGTCATGCGTAAGCTTATCCGCCGCTAAGCTGATATTATCTTCTAGCAGCGCCTTCAATCGGCTACAGCTGCTGTCAAAGGTCGCCATATCTGTATCGAGATCGTTTAGCTCTTGGTAATCGCTAAAATACTTTTCTATACTGCTAAGCTGAGTCTTCGTCTCTTGCTCTGTTTGTCCGTGGCTGGCTATTTCTTGGCGTAATCGTCGCGTATTATTGACTAATACGCCTTTACGTTGATTATCATCGGCTAAAAAATGGGATTGCTGTTTTATCTCATTATCCAACTCGCGTGTCTTTGCAATAATAGGCAAAGTGGCTTGCAGATTGTCCGTGGCTTGCTTTTCAAGGAAGTTACTATCATTTAAGTGGGTTGTTGCTCGGGCAAGCGCTTCTTGCTGTGCTGGAATCTTATTAAATAAATCTTGCTGCTCGATACCAAGTCGATTGACAGACTCTCGGCTATAACTCAGTTCTCGAAATTGACTATCAATCTCTAAGGCTTTATTAGCAATATCTAGGCGCTGCGCTTCTGGAGTAAAGTCTGCCTGTGTCTGCTGTGCTGCTGCAAAATCGGTCTGATAGGTCGATAGATTTTGGTGTAGCTGCTCAACACTATCTAGCCACTGCAGTTGCTCACTCAAGGTCTTGAAGGTTTGTCGTTGTTTGCTTTGCTGTTGATTAAGGCTTTCTAACTCTGCTGCCAGTAGCTTTTCATCTTCAAGACTTAATAACGATAAGCTATTAACGCCTGCTTGTAGCTTGCCAAGTACTTCTTCCTCAAAGCGTTTCTTTTCATGAACGTTTAACGATATTTTGGCATAGATGGCAGTGCCAGTTATTTTCTCTAAAATCGCTGCTCTATCGCCAATATCAGACTTTAAAAACGCGGCAAAACTGCCCTGTGCTAGCATGATAGAGCGGGTAAATTGATTAAAATCCATGCCGATAAGGTCTTGAATATAGGCGGAAGTCTTAGATTTTTTCTCTTCTAAAATCTTACCAGTTTTGACCTCGCTGATCTCGTGTTTAATCGGTAATAAGTTACCCTTGGCTTTTTTGTGGGCGCGATGTTGATACCAGTAGCATTGATAGCGTTTAGAATCAATCTCGATGATGACTTCTGCCGAACATTCACCCGTACCCTGGGTCATGATCTCGTTCGTTGAGCCAGTAATATCGCCCAATCTTGGCGTTTGGCTATAGAGTGCTAAACAAATCGCATCCAAGATGGTGGTCTTGCCAGCGCCCGTCTGCCCAGTAATGGCAAAAATCCCTTCATTTAGAAAAGCAGGATCACTAAAATCAATGTGCCATTCGCCTTTTAGGGAGTTCAAGTTTTTAAGTCGTAGTTCAATCAGTCGCATGGGCAGGTCTTATTTTTATATAGAGCAGTTATAAAGAGAACAGTGATGAAAAGTGAAGAAGTTGTTGGCTGGCATCTAAATTCGCTGCTATTATTCAGCCTGATTATCTGCATGGCGCAGGTTATAAACGATTTGATCATATGCGTCACGTAAGGATGATTTTTGCTCATCAGGAATATTGTGAGCGGTTAGGCAACGCTCAAACACTTCTTCCTCATTTAAGTCTTGTAATGTCTCAGAAATCTGCTGTTGATTAAGAACTTTATTATAGGTGCGCGTATTTTTAATTTTTAACATCTCACACGGCAAACCATCTACCATTACCTGAATATGCTCACGCAACTCGCTGACAACATCATCACCCGTATAAATAACTTCCAGCCACACGGATTCTGTCGCAGCGAGAGACTGAATGGTTTTATCAATACTCTGCTGAATAGTGTCCAAATCACCCGATATTTGCGCCAATTTTTGAAACTTTGGTATGGGTAGGGAAACTACTTGCATCTGACGTGACTTGTTATGATGCAATAGTTTAGAGGCTAATACAGAGTTATTTGTAGAATCTTTACTCTGTATAGCGTCTATCTGATTAGAAACTGGTTCTTCAAAGCTGTTTCGCGTATTCTCTTCGCTTTCCGCCGAATCATCGAAGCCAAACAAGTCATCCATAAAATCAGTCGCCTGACTGGCTACTTTTTTAGCTACTTTTTCTACTGATTTTTCAATCTTGGCAGCTGTATTAGTAAGCTGAGGAATAATACTTTCAGACGTAGTGTTTGACGCTAAGTTTTTGTTCTTAGAATCATTTTCCATTTCGCCAAACTGTACCAGCAATACTTGTTTTTGTTGCTTAGCCTCACCAAAACCCATAGCAATAGGCGAGCCTGAATAGCGAATGCTCTCACGACCACCGACGCGCTGCGGAACATGCAAATGCCCAAGTGCCACATAGTCAAAGACTTCATCAAACATATCAGCAGAAATCTTACCGAGTGAGCCAACATAAAGCTCACGCACCCCATCATCTTCAGTAGTCGTACCACCAGCTGCAAATAGATGCCCGGTGGCGATGATAGGAATGTGACGTTGGTTCGCTTCGACTAATTCAGTTTGCTTCGCTTTGGCAATGCTAGCGACTTCATCATAATGGGTGCGGATGCCTTTAATGACGTTGGCGTCTTTGCTATCTGCGGACTCGCCAGCGCTGCTACTACGTACATCTCTATCACGCAAATAAGGGACAGCAGCGATGATGCAATGCGGTGTACCGTCTACATCGTCTAAAACCAACACCTCATCGTTTAAGTCTTCACAAGCGGTGCCAATGACGTGAACGTTTAAGAATTTTAATACATTGCTGGGGGCGTCTAAAAAAGTAGGGGAGTCATGATTGCCCGCGACGATGACGATATGCTCACAGCATGATTTTGAGACCCTGCCTAAAAATTCATAATACAGCGCTTGGGCTTTATTGCTTGGGGTCATGGTGTCAAAAATATCACCGGCGACGATTAATACATCTACTTTTTGCGCACTAATAGCATCCTGTAGCCAAGTCAAAAATGCTTCAAATTCATCATAACGCATGCGCCCATAAAGCCTGCGACCTAAATGCCAATCTGAAGTGTGTAAGATGTTTAAAGGTTTAATAGACATGAGCTTGGTATCGGCAGGTGTGAACATAGTTGAGCTTAATGATGAATAGAAGACAGCGATTATTCTAGCAAGAATTGCTGTGGTTTGCTGTGCTTATAAACTTCTTAGCAAAGCAGAATAGATCAAGTCGAATAGTGGTGTTTAGTAATATCTAAGCCATCATTAATAAGAGTATGTTATGTCATTTATTAGATTATGCACATTTTCTTTGATTGTCAGTGCTTCTGTATCAGCTTGCAATAGTTATAAAAAAGTAAGTCTTAATAACAAAGCGCATGTTGTGCAAGCTTCTGAGACTATTATAGGTGAAGTGATGGAGGTAATGAAGAAAAGGACTACAGAAGTCTCTATTAGAGATTGCTTAGAGTATTAATGCATTCTGGCTTGTTACGAACACTCTGTGAATTTTCTCATGCTTGGCTTGCGTATCCTCTCACAGTTAATCAACCCCAAAAGCCAACTTTTTATTAACATAATTATTAATATTGAATTTCATTACGGCTTAGGCTTATCGTCCCAATCAAGCAAGAATTTTCTACGCAATTCAGGGGTTAGGATTTCAATAGAATGTATAGTTGCTACTCTATCCGTTAAGCATTTTTCATTGCCAGTAGTTTGAAGTGGCGGAAGATTTTTCTTTTCAATAAAACCGCCTCCAGCGTAAACTTCTGTATCAAATGGAACTGCTGTTGCATTTAAGATTACAGTCTTTGAATCTAAGTCAACCTTGATATTACTAGCTTTCGTATCAAACACTGGAGTTATATAACCATCTTCATCGCCAAATAGAAGACATCCATTCTTCATTGTAAATTTACCTGATAATAATGCAGTTAGTTGAACATTATTACTTTCATCATAATAAGAGAATAGATCGAGTGAATTTTTCGTTCTTATCACTGGGTTAGAAGTACTACTTAATATTTGATTAGTGCAACCAAATTGAAATAGAACTCAGATAGGAATTAGGAACAAATATCTATTTATCATGTTTAATAACCTCATGGCACTGATGGTGTAGTATTAGATATTTCATGTGCATTATGTATTGAGGAAAAGTATTTTGGTAATTAGACGAGCATTTTTTTGCACCGATATCCCAAGTATTTAACCCTTAATTTAGTCTAACTGGTAGTAAATTACCATAAAGGCTTCAAGTCCTAATTAGGGGAGCGAACCATAGTTGATGCTCTCATTGGCTCTAGAGACTAAGCTGCTTAATATGTCGATGTCGTAGAGGTCTTTGATGCTATCAACAATCTCGGTAGTGGCTTGACCTTAATAGCACTTAGCCAACTACCAACTGCTCCAAACTTTCTTGTTGTTGTGCAGCCAAATTAGCCACCATAGATAACGCATGCGCTTGCTGATTCGTAAATTGTTTTGATCCATTATCCGTAGTAGCTGCTCCCTCACGTAGCCAGTTACTAACTGTATCATTAACATTCTGGTTATTGTGGTTATACCAAGCCAAATCATGATGTAAGCTAACGACGTCACCCATAATGAGTAAAGCAGGGGTTGGCAGTTGTGCTTGTTCTTGCTGAGCGACAATGGTCTCAAGCGTACCGGTCAAAACTTGCTGATTGGGCATACTGGCGTTGGAGACGATGGCAATTGGGGTATCTCTACTACGCCCAGCGTCAATCAAGCCTGTCGTCAAACGTACCAGCGAATGTAGACCCATATAAAACACTACAGTCTCGTCGGTATTTAAAAAGCTTTTAAAGTTACTATTGGGTGCGCCGGCCTTTAAAAATCCAGTGACAAAACGTACAGACTGAGAATGATCTCGATGTGTCAATGGAATACCTGCATAGCTGGCGGCAGCGTTAGCAGCGGTAATACCAGGTACGACTTGATAAGGGACACTATGCGCACGTAAGCTTTCAATCTCTTCGCCGCCACGGCCAAAGATAAAGGGATCGCCGCCTTTTAGACGTACCACGCGGCGACCTTCTTTCGCGCTATTGACTAGCAGCTCATTGATGCCAAGCTGCGCGACGGCATGATTGCTGCGTTTTTTACCGACAAATACTTTATCGGCATCGCGGCGGCATAAATCCAATACTTGCGGTGATACTAGCGCATCATAATAGACAATATCGGCCTGCTGCATAAGACGCAGCGCTTTAAAGGTAAGCAATTCTGGGTCACCAGGACCGGCACCAACGATATAAACTTCGCCCATCGTATTTTTTACAGTTTGGGATTCTATAGATGTATCATCTGCTGTATTTTTTTCGTTGATAGCGGATGCAGTGTTATCTAAATCGGCTTGTAATTGGGCAGCGGCTTCCCTTTCATTACCGGCAAACATCAGCTGACTGACTTGACCTTCAAACGCCTTTTCCCAAAACTGCCTGCGTCCTGTCAATGTTGGAATTTTGGCTTTAACTTCGCCTCGAAAATCACCTGCCAGCTTTGCCAATTTGCCATAACCTTGCGGAATTAGAGTTTCAAGGCGGGCACGTAATAAACGTGCCAGTACCGGCGCTTTACCATTGGAGGAGATACCAATCACAATGGGATTGCGATCGACAATGGCTGGAAATATAAAATCGCATAAATGAGGTGTATCAACCACATTGACCGGAATATTAAGTTCAGTCGCATCAGCATGAATTTGATGATTCAGCGTTTCATCATCGGTGGCGGCGATGATAACGCGCGCGCACGTCATATAAGCTTTATTATAATTTTCATAAATCAGTTCGTGCTTACTATCTGATAGCAAGGCTTGTATTTCAGCACTGATACTTGGTGCAAGAATCGTAATACAAGCTCCAGCGCGGCTGAGCAAGTCAGCTTTACGTAGTGCGACATCACCGCCACCGACGATCAGCACTTTGCGGTCTTCTAATTTAAAAAATAGCGGAAAGGTGTTCATAGCATCACCAATGATTCAATCAATATAAAATATGTCACCATTATGAGGTATCACAGGCGGACGCTCACCTAGTGAATTGGCATTAGCATATTCGTTTTTGTCATGTTAGTAAGGGTTTTTGATGAGATGTGGAATAGGTGAGGAGTAAAAACAGAGAATAGAGAGATAAAAAAACCACAAACTAATTTTTAAGCTCGTGGTTAATAGCTGATAGATAATAGTTACATGATGACTTGCATTAAATATTAACTAGAATAACATGCCACTAATTGCCAAATTCTAATCAAACTCACTCAGCATCTTAGTAATGCGGGCATCTTTTTGTTGCCAAATATCCTCTAACCAATCGAACATCATTTTTTTAGTGGCCTCGTCACGGTCATAACCGCCGTCCATGATGGCAGCAAATAAATCGTCTGGGATGGTTAAGCGAGTCACATCGACACCCAAGCGGCGAATATTACCTTTCCATAAATCATCATAATCAGGCGCACCATCTGGATATACGATGGTGATATCTAAAATAGAATCTAATTCATCGCCCAGCGCATTGATGGCCAATGACAACCCGCCAGCGCGTGGTTTCAATAAATGCTGATAAGGTGAGTCTTGCTTATCATGTTTTTCTTGAGTAAAGCGCGTGCCTTCTAAATAGTTCAATAGGGTAAATGGCTTTTCTTTTAATAACGCACAAGCACGCTTTGCTTCTTCGATATCCTTACCTTTGAGTGCAGGATTTTTGGCAATCGCTTCTTTAGAGTGGCGGCGCATCATTGGGAAGTCTAAAAAGTAAAAGGCTTGACCGATAACGGGAATGTAAATCAAATTAAACTTAGTGAAAAACCTTGTTAGAGGCAGGGTGTCTTGGCTAATATATTGCACAATACTCGTATCAACCCACGACTGATGGTTACTGACCAAGAGATACTGCTTATCTTCGCTTAAATCATCGGGCAGGTTGATGCGCCAGTCTTTATGAGGTAGTGCGTGGTCGATAACGGCATTATTAGTATTAATCCAATACTTAGTAATCGCAATTAAGGCATCATCGGTCAGTTTTGATCCAGTCAATACTTTCGCCGCGCCCATAGTCCAGACCGGTAGACCAACCAACGCACTATTAGCAGTAAGGACGCTAACGCCCGTGAGAAAAGAAGCCGCTTTGCCTACGACTGGCAGCTTATCGTGCAGTTTTTCATAGAATGAATCAATTTTTTTTATAAAGGCCATAACAAATATCCATATTGATGAGCGCGAGTGCCTGTCAGGTGGGGCAACTTCGTCCATGATTTGGCTTTAAAAAGTCGGCTTAATGACGTGCAGCCCACTAAGGCAAGCCATAGAATACCCCAATGTTAGACAATAAGACGTTAACAAAACGTTAATGTTTTAACAAAAGTGATTGTAGAGCGCCACTTTCATATTGATTTTTATGTCAATCATCATAGTTAACATAAAAGAAGCGATGATTTTATATCACCGCTTCTTTTTGCTTCTTTGTATTTAAGGCTATTATCGTTTTAGTTACTAATTAACTAAATACTTATAGCTGGGTATGCAAACCACACTCACGGCTTTCTTCTACCTTAGTCGGATCAAAATAATCAAACTCGTTTGGTAAGTTATGCTCTTCGAGATAAACGTCCAAATCAGCGTCAGTTTTTTCAAATAAAGGCGCAACTTTTAATACACCATCTTTTGATAAGCTAAGCACATCAAGACCTTGGCGAAATTCGGTTTGATCTTTACGAATGGCATTAAACCATACATCAGGTTTTAGCTCATCTAGTGCACGGCGGAATGGCTCAAGTTTTACTTGGTCAGTGAATTCGTCATGCTGCGGATTATCAATGCCTGGGATACCGTTCATGGTTGCATCACGATAGGCAGCTGTTTGCTTAGGAATATAAGTGATAACGTTTAAATTCAAGTCACGGATGACTTTATTAGCAAATTGATAGGTCGCATCAGTATTGTAGCCAGAATCTACCCACAGTACAGTAATATCAGGGCGCAGTGAAGCGACCAAATGCAAAATCGCTGACTCGTAAGGGCGGAAATTGGTGGTGATGATTGGGTTTTTAGCTTGTGTCAGTGCCCACGCGACGATTTCTTCTGGTGATTTGCCTTGTAAGTCTTGGTTGGCTTGGTCAATATCTAGATTTGGATGTAACTGGCTCATGGTGGATTCCTCAAGTGTTGTGAATATAGAAATGATTAATAATAAGTTTTATAGTTGATGCTACATTAAGCACCTGCAAACATGGGTAGTGCGGCGGCGTTGCGACCGTCATAACTGCTAGCAAGGGCGGTAAATGCTTGTGAAATATTAAAGTCCGACTGTAAGTCATGTTCATTGAGCACAAAGCTGTCGACGCCTACGCGTAAGAGATACGCAATTTGATCACGGCCGAACGCGCCAGCGACACGAATCTCACCTTGATAGCCAATTTGGCGTAGCGTTTGCGCAAAGCTAAAATTACGTCCATCAGCGAATTTGGGTACATGGATAACGATGAGATCCTGCTTTAATAGAAGCTCACTGAGCGCTGCCAACGCATTCGTATCTGTATCAGCGGTCACCCATAATCCAACACGGCTACTATGCTGAACTATCAACTCATACACTTCTTTGACCAAACCACTTGCCAGCGCTCCTGAACCATTCAATAGATCCGCCAGTGGCACAAGGACGTCAGGTTTTTCTTGTCTTTGCAGCAGCTCAAGTAGCGTGAGGTCTATCGAGGCAATACCATCTGGCAGGGTATCAGTGGCTAACGCATGCCAGCTGTCTTGATGGCTAATATCGACGCCCTGACTATCCAAAACATGGTGATTAGCCATAGACCTTCTCCTTAAATGGATCAATACCGACGCGCTCAACTAATTCGCCAAAGCTTTCGACATCATTGTCGGTGGTGGCGCGCAGATCGACATAGACGTCAACGATCTTTTGAATGGTATCCGCTACCGCTTCAGTAGGCACTGAGCGGCCTAGTATTTTGCCAAGTTTGGCATCGTTGCTCGAGTTGCCGCCAAGGCTAATTTGATACCAGTTTTCACCTTTTTTATCGACACCCAAGATGCCGATATCACCAGTATGATGGTGCGCGCAGGCATTGATACAGCCGGACATGTTTAAACGAATATCGCCAAGATCATAGAGATAATCCAGATCACTAAACTGCTTCTCAATTTGCTCAGCGATATTATGCGTGGTGGCATTGGCAAGCGAGCAATAATCCCAGCCTGGGCAGACAATCATATCGGTTAAGGTGTTGATATTAGGGCGCGCTAAATGCAGCTCTACTAACTGTTGCCATAGCTCGTATAACTGATTGCTTTGCACGTCAGCGAATACCAGATTTTGCTGATACGTGCCACGCAGCTCGCCAAAGCTATACTTGTCCGTAAGGTCAGCCAACGCATCCATTTGTAAATCAGTGACATCACCTGATGGGACGTATTTACCATCGACCAATCCTGCTTTTAAAGAAATAACGACTGCACGATAACCAGCGACTTTATGGGCGACGGTGTTTTGGTTATACCAATTGGCAAAGTCTTTATCAGCGCTCAATTGCTGCTGCAAGTCAGACTGAGCTTGTAGCGCATCGAAGGTCACATAATCAGGCTCGCTAAAGAAACTGCTGGCATGCTCAAAGTTGGCATCCGTCAGCGTCAGTGGCCCGTCCTTGGTATATGCTTCCCATTCGGCATCGACCAATTTGGCAAACGCAGGACCGCCCAAAGTATCGACCAAGATCTTGATACGTGATCTATATTTACTGCCTTTATCACGGCGACCATGTAGATTATAGACCCGTAATATCGCGTCCAAATAACTCAATAGATGCTGACGCGGTAAAAACTTGTTGATGACTTTACCAAGGACTGGGATACGACCGAGACCGCCGCCGACCAAGACTTCAAAACCAAGCTCGCCATCTTCATTTTTCTTTAAATGCAAGCCAACATCATGTACTTGCGTCGCTGCGCGATCTTCATCGGTGCCGATAACAGCAATCTTAAATTTACGCGGCAAAAATGCAAACTCAGGATGAAAGGTTGACCACTGGCGAATGATTTCGCAGTAAGGACGTGGGTCGGCAATCTCATTTTGATGAATACCGGCATAAGGATCAGTGGTGGTATTACGGATACAGTTACCAGAGGTTTGGATTGAGTGCATCTGTACCGATGCCAGCTCGGCTAAAATATCTGGTACTTCTTCTAGCTTTGGCCAGTTCAGCTGCATATTGGTACGGGTAGTGAAGTGCCCGTAGCCTTTGTCGTATTTACGGGTAATCTCCGCGAGTTTACGCAATTGATAGCTGGCAAGTAAGCCGTAAGGAATGGCGATACGCAACATCGGCGCATAACGCTGGATATAGAGGCCGTTTTGCAAACGCAGCGGTAAAAATTGCTCTTCTGGCAGCTCGCCTGCCAAAAACCGTTCGGTTTGGTCGCGAAACTGGGCGACTCGTTCTTCTACCAAGGTTTGGTCAGCGTAATTATATTGATACATGACGTAATCTCAATTTTTTAGACATAAAAGCAGCGACGAAAATGATTTGCGTGTGTAATCGATCTTATTGCCAGTCGCAAGGTAAACAATTCAGAGTCACATCATATAAGCTTGCGTCTGTAAACATAAATTCCTTTAAGACATATGTATATCCAAAGTCAGCATAAATTTTCATAACGAAAGTTAGGTAGCCTATGCTTATCAAATTTATTACTCCTTATTTCATCATTACCTATAAAGGTTCTAAATCAATATGACATCATCTATCGCCAATCAAGAAGGCTCTAATCAACAAACTTCCAATCAACAAGCCTCTAAACTTGTTCCGCCGCACGGTAGCAGCGAGCTTAAGCCATTGCTATTAAAAGGTGATGCGCGCAAGCAAGCGTTAAAACTTGCCAGTACCCTGCCGACTATTACCTTGAGCTCACGTGAGCGTGGCGATTTGATTATGTTAGGTATTGGTGGCTTTACCCCGCTAAATGGTTTTATGAATCAGGCAGATTGGCAGGGCGTAGTTGATAACATGCGCTTGCAAAGTGGCGAAAATGCTGGCTTGTTTTGGCCAATTCCTATCACCTTATCAGCACCTAAAGCGACTGCTGAGAGTCTAAACCAAGGTGATAAAGTTGCTTTGGTTGCGAAAGATGGCGAGATCATGGGTATCTTAAGGGTAGAAGAGACTTATACCATCGATAAAGCACATGAGTGTCAGCAAGTCTTTACCACCACTGATAGCGAACATCCGGGCGTGCAGCAAGTACTTAACCAAGGTGAGGTTAACATCGCAGGTAGTGTCGAAGTATTGAGCGAAGGCGAGTTCCCAACCTTATATCCAGAGATTTATAAAACCCCCGCTGAAACCCGTGCTATTTTGGATGCCAAAGGCTGGAAAACGGTTGCCGCTTTCCAAACGCGTAATCCAATGCACCGCTCACACGAGTACCTTGCCAAGATTGCTATCGAGATTTGCGATGGGGTATTGATTCATTCATTGCTCGGCGCGCTAAAACCCGGTGATATCCCTGCGGAAGTGCGCCAAGAAGCGATTAAAACCTTGATTGATAATTACTTTAGACAAGATACGGTGATTCAAGCCGGCTATCCGCTTGATATGCGTTATGCTGGGCCACGTGAAGCGCTATTACATGCGGTATTCCGTCAAAACTACGGCTGTAGCCATCTGATCGTTGGTCGTGATCATGCGGGCGTTGGTGATTATTATGGTGCGTTTGATGCGCAGACGATTTTTGAATATGTCGGTAAAGATGATTTGATTACGCAGCCGTTAAAAATTGGCTGGACGTTTTGGTGTAATGCTTGTAATGCCATGGCCTCTGATAAAACCTGCCCGCATGAAGCGTCTGAGCATGTGAAAGTATCAGGGACAAAGTTGCGTAAAGCGTTGTCGGAAGATGAAGAGGTGCCAGAGAACTTTAGCCGTCCAGAAGTATTAGAGATTTTACGTGATTATTATGCAGGTATCGCAAGAGAGGAACGTGCTGAGGTGAAATTAGTCGGTGCATCTGCGGTATAAAATAATTCTTAATGTTCAATAAAAAAGGTGTCAGACATTAAATCTGACACCTTTTTTATCCTCTAAAGCTAACCATTCAAGCGGTTAATGCAGCTCTAAATCCCCCTGAAGCTTCTGATACTCGCCAACGATTGAACCACCACCCGAACAAAAATAATTCAGAGTGTATTTATCTTTGCTATCAATAGACAAGGTGCCGTCTTTAAATTGGAAAAAGGCGGTACTGTCATTGACCTTACTTTGGAAAATAACACCGTGGGCATCGTCTTGACCCATTAAGGTTGCCTTGCCATCAAAATGGCAGGTTGGTTTTTTCACATCGCTACGCGCCCGTACATTAATATCAATCTGTTCGCCGTTGTCTGCGCCGTCTGCTCGTATCATCACTCCAACCCAATCAGAACCTTGTACGCGCTTAGCATAGCCTTCAGATGCATAGTCTCCAACGACTGCTTGCACAGCTGGCGTGACGGCAGTTATTGGCTGCTTAATAGTTTGATTGTTTACGCTGGGCGATACGTTATTACAGCCATTTAAGGTAAGTAAAGCTGCAGAGGTGGTTACAATGCCGGCAAAAAAGCGTGAATGGCGGGCATAACGAGGTGGAGACTTAATCATTTAAGTACCTTTGATAAGGAAGTTAGTAAAAGGGGGTAGAGCTGACTGTTATGAGTGCAACGCCTGATATACAAGAAGCCAAGGGATAGTATCCATTCTATAGAGGCTCGTCTAGATAGTAAGCAATACCATAACTTACTCAAAAGTGTCTGCTTATCACTATATCGCAAAAATACTCAGAAAAAACAAGCAGTGTAGAATAACTAACAAACTTACTTATGCCAAGTTAATAACTCGATAAGCGCATTTGTCACTAAGCGTTTCCCTCGCAGGCTGTTAGCATAACTCTCATCATCCATAGAATCGAATCAAAAGGATTATAAGCCTTTATAAGGTGGCCAATACTTTAAGAAATGTTTCTATCAACAATATCGAGAGCCGCTATGCAAGCAACGAACCGACGCATTGAAAAAGCAACTAATAAGCTTAAACTGATTAATACCCAAGCACTTATTGAGAATAAAAGTAGGCAATCAAAGGTTGCCGCTGACCGTTTTAATTTCAGCTTTAAGTTGAGTGGCGTACTCGCCGTTGCCATGCTAATGACCGGCTGTAATCCTACCGAAGCTACTCAAAGTGGTACGAGCGATAGCACAAATAGTGAGGCAAGCGATAAGCAAAATATCAGCCTACTTAACGTCTCTTACGATGTCTCACGTGATTTTTATAAAGACTATAACCCGCTATTTACAAGTATTTATCAGGGGCAGTACCCTAATAGTAACGTTGATATCCAGCAATCGCACGGCGGCGCAAGTAAACAAGCATTGTCGGTCGCCAATGGTCTACAAGCGGACGTGGTGACTTTAAACCAAGAAAGCGATATGAATATGCTGGTTGAAAAAGGGCTGGTAAAAGCAGATTGGCGCGAAGCGTTTCCTGACAATGCCGTTCCTTATAGCACCACCATGATATTACTGGTACGTAGTGGCAACCCTAAAAACATCAAAGACTGGGCAGATTTGGCACGTGCGGATATTGACGTGGTGATGCCCAATCCGAAAACTAGCGGTACGGCGCGCTATGCCTTTTTGGGTGCTTATGGCTCAGGATTGCACCAATTTAAAGAATCGGTCACTCAACCGCAAAAAACCGATGCTTTTATGAGAAAAGTACTCGCCAATGTCGTGACTTATGACAATGGCGCACGCGCTGCGACCACCAGCTTTACCCAGCGCGGGCTAGGCGATGTGCTTATTACCACTGAAAACGAGGCGCACTTGGTCGCCAAGCAATTTGCCAAAGATAAAGTGGACATTGTTTATCCTAGCTATTCCATCACCATCCATAATCCAGTGGCAATCGTCAGCTCGGTGACTGAGAAAAAAGGCTCAACTACTGCGGCAACTGCTTATCTAAAAACACTGTGGGACAAACCTGCTCAAGAGCTGATGGCAAAGATGTATCTGCGCCCGAGCAACAAAGAGGTGCTTGCAGCTCATACAGGCATCTTAAAGGATATTCAAACCTTTGAGCCAGTTGCTGTGTTTGGGGATTGGGACAGTATTATGGAGACGTTCTTTGTCGATGGTGGGCGTTTTGATCAGCTGGCGCGGGTGAAATAACGGACAGCGCTTAAGTCATTTATTAGCTGCTTTAACCCTTTTAAAGCTTTCTAAAGCAGTTTATAAGTGGTTAAAGCGCTGAATGACCATAAATAATAATGAATAAAAGCCTGGAAGCCAAAGTCTTAATTTATAAAATATTTAAGGTTGTCCATTACTTATCGTGTTTAAGTGATTGATAAGCTTACACCTATAAATCCTATATTCCGTTTTGGCAATAACATACGCATATTCATCATTAAACATAATAAGCTGGCGCTGTTAGCATACTTGCATTCACTAATTAATCCCTTTTGAGGCTGCCATGACATCATATACCACAGGTTATAAATATAAAAACAAAACGCTTAGCGTACTAAGTATCGCCGGTGTGGCGCTCACTTTGGGTATCGCAGGCTGTAGCAATAGCGAAAAGACTGAACCTACTGCCAATGCAGAAGGCACGCCTGCTACTACTGAAGGTCAAGATATTGAGCTATTAAACGTCTCTTACGATGTAGCACGTGACTTTTATAAAGACTACAACCCATTATTCGTTGACCACTATAAAGCTGAGAACCCAAACAGCAATATCTTAATCAAGCAATCTCATGGTGGCTCAAGTAAGCAAGCATTGTCGGTGGCTAATGGTCTACAAGCCGATGTGGCGACCATGAACCAAGGCTCAGATATCGAGTTACTTGAGAAAAAGGGCTTGGTTGAGGCTGATTGGGAAAGCAAATTCCCAGACAACGCTGTACCTTTTACCAGTACCATCGTCTTCCTAGTGCGTAAAGGCAATCCTAAAGGTATCAACGACTGGCAGGATTTGACCAAAGAAGGCGTTGAGATTGTCATGGCCAACCCAAAAGTGACGGGTAATGGTCGCTATGCTTTCTTAGGCGCTTATGGTTATGGTTTGCATGCGTTTAATAAAGATGAAACACAAGCCAAAAACTACGTCAAAGACATGCTTAAAAACGTCAAAGTTTACGAGAATGGCGGACGTGCAGCGACGACGACTTTCGTACAGCGCGGTATCGGTGATGTCTTGGTAACTTTTGAAAATGAAGCCAACCTTGCCGCGACTGATTTTGGTTTGGGTAAAGTGGATATCGTTTATCCTAAATACTCTATCAAGTCTGAAAGCCCAGTCGCTGTTGTGAAAACAGTGACCGATAAAAAGGGCACGACCGATGCGGCAAAAGCCTATCTTGATTACTTATGGAGCGAGCAAGCTCAGCAATTGGCCGCCAATTTATATCTGCGTCCAAGCGTGAAAAGTGTACTTGATAAAAACAGCGATAAATTGCCACCTATCGATACTTTCCGTCCAAATGACGCCTTTGGTACATGGGATGAAATCATGAGCACTTACTTCAGCGATGGCGGCGTGTTCGATCAGTTAGCCATTAATGCACCAAAGTAAGCCGCTAGGACGCTGACTGCGTAGCCCATTTATAAAGTTTTTATGAGCCTTTTATTAGATAACGTTTAAGCAGTCAGATTTGGAGTAACGTCCGAGCACATAAAGGACATGGCTACCCACGCTGTGTCCTTTAGCGCTTAAGCAGACCAATAATAAATACATTTGATATCACGTGGCACTTACGATCAGTAGTTAAGTGCCATCAGTTAGGCAATAGGACATCACTATGAGTGCAACAACTTCTCCTGCCAGCAAACCCGTCAATAAAAAAGGTTGGCTGACGCGCTTGCGCCAGCGTAATGTGTTACCAGGGTTTGGACTAAGCATGGGCATCACTGTCTTTAGCTTATCATTACTGGTGGTGCTACCGTTTGCCATGATGGCCTATACCACCACACAAATGGGCTGGACGGGCTTTTGGGAAACCATTACTCAGCCGCAAGTCACCGCTGCTATCAAACTCAGTTTATGGATGTCGTTTTTGGCGATGCTCACCAACATGGTATTTGGCACGTTGGTCGCTTGGGTACTGGTGCGCTACGAGTTTTGGGGTAAATCGTTGATTAATGCCTTGGTTGATTTACCATTTGCACTACCAACGGCGGTTACGGGTATCTCGCTTGCAACCCTTTATGCCCCTAATGGCTTAATCGGGCAGTGGTTCGCTAAGTTTGATATTCAAGTGGCCTTTACGCCATTAGGTATTTGGTTAGCATTAGTCGTCGTCAGCTTTCCCTTTATCGTCCGTGCCGTACAGCCCGTACTCGCTGAGCTATCGGTTGAGTTTGAAGAAGCAGCGGCAGTATTGGGCGCCAATCGCTTTACGACCTTTCGTAAAGTGATTTTGCCTGAGCTGTTGCCGGCATTATTAATGGGCGCTGGCATGATGTTTGCCCGTGCTACTGGCGAATATGGCTCGGTGATTTTTATCGCCGGCAATATTCCGATGCAGTCTGAGATTTTGCCATTAATCATTATCAGTAAACTTGAGCAGTTTGATGTTCAAGGCGCATCAGCTGTCGCACTCTTTATGCTACTGATCTCATTTGTGATTTTATTGACCATTAATATCGTACAGTGGAAGCTGTCTCGCCGCGTAGGAGCTCGCTAATGCAAATCTCCAATAGCTACGACTACCAAAGCAACCCAGCGACTAAAGACACGCCATGGATACGCCGTACCTTTATCACCATCGCGGTCCTATTTATGGTCATTATGTTGGTCGTGCCACTGTTCGCAGTCTTTTATGAAGCTTTTAAAAATGGTTGGCAGTTGTATATTGCCTCACTGGTCGACCCTGAAGCCTTACAAGCGATTAAATTGACCTTAATTACTGCGGCTATCGTCTTGCCGATTAATATGGTGATGGGTATTGCAATTGCTTGGCTAGTGACCCGTTATCAATTTAAAGGTAAGCAGCTGGTCACGACCTTGCTTGATTTACCATTTTCGGTATCGCCGGTGGTCGCCGGTTTGATGTTTGTCCTATTGTTCGGGCTGAATTCTACGATTGGTGGCTGGCTTGAGAGTATGGGTTTTCAGGTAATTTATGCTGTACCCGGTATTATTCTAGCCACGTTATTTGTCACTTTTCCGTTTGTGGCACGTGAGCTGATACCCTTGATGCAAACGCAGGGCGATAGTGAGGAGCAGGCTGCATTAACCCTAGGCGCTACAGGCTGGCAGACGTTTTGGCATGTGACACTGCCGAATATCAAATGGGCGCTGCTGTATGGCCTTATTTTAACCAATGCGCGGGCGATGGGCGAGTTTGGTGCAGTGAGTGTGGTATCCGGTCATATTCGCGGTGAAACCAACACTATGCCGCTATTGGTTGAGATTGCTTATAACGATTATAACTTTACCGCGGCCTTTGCATTATCGAGCTTACTGGCTGCCTTGGCGCTGGTAACCCTGCTAATACAACAAGTAATGACCAAGCTACAAGATCGTAAATTTGCCAAGTCCGAGCGTTTAGCAAGTGCGCCTGAATTGCCAGTAAGTGCCAATGCTAGCAATGCATCAAATGCTAAAGAGGCAACCTTGGCAGAAAGTAGCGGTCGTCTATAAGTAATAGCTGCATAAAGCAGACATCATAAAATCATCTGCCGCCCACATTAAGACGTTAAGCCAAAAACATAATAAGAGAACCCATTATGAGCATCGAGATTCGCAACGTTAATAAAAAATTCGGTAATTTTACTGCCTTAGATGATATCAATATTACCGTGCCTACTGGCAAGTTGACGACTTTGCTTGGTCCGTCAGGCTGTGGTAAAACCACCTTGCTGCGTATCATTGCGGGTCTTGAGTATGCAGACTCAGGGCAGATATTATTTGATGAGTTAGATGTCACTAATACGCCCGTGCAAAAGCGCCATATCGGCTTTATGTTTCAGCATTATGCGTTATTTCGCCACAAAAACATCGCTGATAATGTCGGTTTTGGCTTGACCTTGCTACCAAAAAATGAGCGCCCAAGTAAAGCAGATATTAATAAGCGCGTTGCAGAATTGTTAGACTTAGTACAGCTGCCGCAAGTTGCCAATGCTTATCCGCACCAACTATCAGGGGGTCAGCGTCAGCGTATTGCGCTGGCACGTGCTTTGGCAGTAAAGCCAAAATTATTATTACTCGATGAACCATTTGGGGCGCTAGATGCAAAGGTGCGTAAAGAGCTGCGTACGTGGTTAAAAAACATTCACCATGAGCTAGGTATTACCAGCATCATGGTGACCCACGATCAAGAAGAGGCGCGGGCTGTATCTGATGAGATTGTGGTGATGAACCATGGTCGCGTTGAGCAAGTCGGTACATCAGAGGAGCTGATTCATCAGCCAGCCAACGCCTTTGTGAGTGATTTCTTGGACTTGGTGTAATTTAGACCTAAATTACTATTTCATGGCAAAGTTTGAGAACAAAAAAAAGACCTATAAATTATAGGTCTTTTTTTATGCGCTGAAGTACTTATTATCAATACCTCTTGCTCTTGGTATTAAGCTAAGCAGGCTTCGGCATATTAATGTCTTTGGTTGATATCTGCTTATAGGTGATTTCCAAAATATCTTGGCACCATTCTGGCAAATCATCAGAAACCTCATACCACATCCACGTCCCATCACGAACACAACTCAAAATACCCAGCTTTTTCAAATGATTTAAGTGACGCGAGATGGTCGGCTGCGGTTGGTCAAGTATTTCTACCAATTCACCCACACAGCGCGATTCTTTGTTAAATAAGATTTGGAAGATCTTTAAGCGCGTTGGGTCAGACAATACTTTAAATAACTCAAGCGGTTGTATCGTAGAATTATTATTAGACATAGAACAATTCCAATATAGATTTAGTTAATAGGGGGTCAATATAACAGCAGTCATCTGTAAAATCGATTAAAAAATGAGCAAATTTACAGTTCGTCGCCATTTTACTACCTTTGGTACTTTACAGTTACACCCAAAGTTATATTCAGTTACATGAATTAAGTAAGGGTAAGAAAATTTGCAGCAATAACGAGGTGACTGAACAATACCTCAAATACTATTGTAAATGGTAATAATTATCGTTATTATAACGAATAACAAGATTGACATTTATATAGGAGCCAGCACATGTACGTATGTATCTGTAACGACGTCAAAGAAAAACAAATTAAAGCCGCAATTTCCTCAGGCATTGATACATTAGACGGTTTAAAAAACACCCTTGATGTAGCGACTTGCTGTGGCTGCTGCGAACCTATGGTCAATGATTATCTTGATGAACATCACGCCAAACTTGGTGCCTTGGCTTATGCCGTTTGAGCACTCCTTTTGGCATTTTCTATTGATATCTGCTATCAATAAAAGCGTAACAGGGCAGAGCGGCACTCACTTACATCTACTATCTGCACTTATTTAGCTTAGATCCTCTAACATCACTTCTTAACTTTATTAAATAAGTGCACAAAAAACCTCGTTAAAACACTCACATCATAATGCTTGTTATGCGAGTTAATTACGATTCTCAATTAGCATCTTATTCTTAGTTCATATCGTTACAAGCGCCGTTATTCCCGTATGCTACTATATCTGACTAACTTTGTAAGACATTTCGTTGGTTTTAATCTTTACTGATTAGTTTACTAATAGTACTTTCTATATATGTATTATTGTGAATGTATATGCGGATAAATAAAAATACAGGAGTATAAGTGATGATAGGCAGCCCAAAGGTCATTGATTATTTAAATTTTTTATTAGGTGGTGAGCTTGCAGCTCGTGACCAATATTTTATTCATTCTGAGATGTACGCAGAATGGCATTACGGTAAACTGTATGATCGTATTAGCCATGAAATGCAAGATGAGACGTTACATGCCCGAGCGATTATCCGCCGTATTTTGATGTTGAGCGGTACGCCTAAAATGAGCGTCAACGAGATTCATATTGGAACGACGGTTCCTGAGATGTTGCAGCTTGATCTTAATTTGGAGTATCAGGTACAGCAGCACCTTAAAGACGGCATTGCGCTTTGTGAGGTAGAACATGACTATGTCACCCGTGAGATGCTCGTTGAACAGCTAAAGGACACCGAAGAAGATCACGCTCATTGGCTCGAGCAGCAGTTGCGCCTGATTGATATGATAGGTCTACCTAACTATTTACAAAGTCAGATGGCGGAAGTGTCTCCTGATATTGTTTAGTATTTTATCCACTAAGCACCTTTAACACTTGTTAAAAACCATCGGTAATAAAATAATAATGAATATAGGGAGAGAAAAATGAAAGGGGATAAAGAGATAACACGTGCGCTGAATAAAGTGCTCGGTCAGTCACTGATAGCCATCAATCAGTATTTTTTGCACGCACGTATTGCACGGCATTGGGGTCTAGAGTCGTTAAATGACTCACTATACAAGCAGTCGATTGCTGAGATGAAATGGTCAGATGAGCTGATTGCACGTATTTTGCTCTTAGATGGTCTGCCGAATTTGCAAGAACTTGGTAAAGTCTTGGTCGGCGAAGATGTACCAGAGATTATCGACTGCAACCTGCGTTTAGAGAAGCAGAAGTTCGATATCATCACCGATGCGATTACCTTGTGTGAGAGCAAGCGTGACTATGTCTCCCGACAGCTATTGGTCACCCTAAAAGACGGTAACGAAGAGTATCAAGACTGGTTAGAGACACAACAGGACTTGATTAAAGATATTGGCGTTGAAAATTATATCCAATCACAAATGGATGATGATAAAGCGCCTTAAAATTATAAAAAGTGCTGATACCTGCCAGCGCATACTAAAAAGTCTTAAAGTGACTTTTTAGTATGCGCTGGCATTTTTGTGTCTAACAGATAGTCAGTTCAATATAAAAGAGCGTCGTTCAAAGTAGCGTGTAGCGTTCTGCTGGGATAAATACTTAATACAAGCCACGACCATCTTGAGGTTTAAGGCGTAAAAAGTACAATCCCGAGAGAATAGTTATGATACCAAGTATCCAGTACGTGGTTTGAAACGCCGCCAAGGTATCAAGCTCAAAGCGCTCACGTAGCAGATTCAATAACGCTGCACCAAAGGCAATGCCAAAACTAATCGCTAGTTGTTGATTGACAGCCATCAAGCTATTACCGCTACTGGTCTGCGTACCTTCTAAATCACCGATAGTGATGGTATTCATCGCACTAAACTGCATTGAGTTACAAGCACCCATGACAGTCAAGATAGGGATAAACCAAATCCAATTTGCGGCATCGTTAAACTGTGCCAAGAAAATGATAAGCACACCTATTAAAAAGGTATTGACCACCAACACCTTACGGTAGGTAAAGCGCTGAATGATTTTACTGACCCAAGGTTTGATACCGATTGCACCGACCGCAATGGGCGCAAGCAGCCAACCGGCTTGCGACGGCGAGTATTCAAACACCACTTGTAGCAATAGCGGCAATAAGAAGGGTACGGCGCTGATACCTAAACGCGTGAATAAGTTACCAGTAATACCGATGCGAAAGGTACGAATATTAAATAAGCTCAGCGGAAATAGTGGTGCTGCGCGGCGTTTGGCATGCCAAACATAAGCGCCTATCAGCATACTAGCCCCTAATGCGAGCAGTAGACCGTAAAGCCCACGACCTGTCTGTGAGCCAAATTCCACAGCAAGAGTAAAACCACAAGCGGCTGCCGCAAATAATGCAAATCCTGTCCAGTCTAGACGCTTAGTATCTTCAAATAATGCCGGTACCAGTTTTTTGCCCATGATAAAACCAAAAACACCCATAGGTATATTGATTAAGAATATCCAATGCCAACTGGTATATTGCACAATATAACCACCCAATACTGGTCCAACTAGGGGCGCGATTAACGCTGGTATCACTGCGAAGTTCATGACTGTCAAAAGCTTATTGCGTGGATAAGACTTGACCAATATCAAACGCGCGACAGGGGTCATCATCGCGCCACCAATGCCTTGTACGACGCGCGAACCAATCAAGAAATCTAACGTTGGTGAGGCGGCACACAATAGCGAGCCAATACAAAATATGATAATGGCGTATAAGAATACGCGCCGTGTGCCATATTTGTCCGCTAAAAACCCACTAATAGGAATAAAAATTGCCAAGGTCAGCGCGTAGCTGATGACGGCCCATTGCATTTTTAACGGTGATTCACCGAGAGCTTGCGCCATCTGCGGCAGAGAGGTATTTAAAATGGTGGCATCTAAAATTTGCATAAATAACGCCACCGCTAGCACATAGGGCAGGTATTTATCTTGGGTTGGGGTTAGGGTGACCATATTGACATCACTATATCTTCTGAACGCTGTTGTTAAGTCGGTCTCTAAAAGGCCGCTAAGTTGTGAGTAGTATAAAAATAACCGCCTTAGAGTTAAAGGGTAGCAAAGTAACGGTATACGCCCAGTTATTAGAAATTTACCCTGAACGCTTTGGGATTCTTTTTAATCACTCTTAAACACTAGGTTACAAGACAGGGCTTTAATCAAAGCGTCAATCCTCGCTATAGTAGGTAGCGATAAAGAGCAATCAAACAACATATAATAAAGCAATAAAAAAAGCAGGTAATCCCATGAGTAATGATAAAAACAACCATGCTAGTAGCTATACACCGCCCAAAGTCTGGACCCAAGATAAGGAAAACGGTGGTAAGTTCGCCAATATTAATCGCCCAACGGCTGGTGCACGTTATGAGCAGAAACTACCCGTCGGCGATGCGCCTTTACAGTTATATTCATTGAATACACCCAATGGCGTGAAAGTAAATATCTTGTTAGAAGAGCTTGCTGAGCTGAATGTTAAAGGGGCTGAGTACGACGCCTATCAAATCGACATCTCTGAAGGTGGTCAGTTTGGCTCAGGATTTGTCGCTATCAACCCGAACTCAAAAATACCTGCGCTGGTAGATTATTCTGCTGAGAGTAAAGATGGTGAGCCTATTGCGCTTTTTGAGTCGGGCGCTATCTTATTATATTTAGCGGAAAAGTTTGGCAAATTTGTGCCGCTTGCTGATGGTTCACAAAATAAAGCACGGGCAGACTGTCTGTCTTGGCTTATGTGGCAGATGGGTAGCGCGCCTTTCTTAGGCGGCGGCTTCGGACACTTTTATGCCTATGCGCCTGAACCGCTAGAGTACCCTATCAATCGCTATACGATGGAGACCAAACGCCAGCTTGATGTCTTGGATACGTATCTCAAAGACCACGAGTATATGTGTGGCAACGATGAGTCTGACTATAATATTGCCGATATGATTATCTGGGCATGGTATGGTCAACTCGTACTTGGCAAGCTTTATGATGCTGCCGAGTTCTTACAAGTAGAGGAGTATGAGCACCTAAAGCGTTGGGCGCAAAAAATTGCCGACCGTCCAGCGGTTAAACGCGCGGTAGACTTAGTACTTAAGCCTATTGTTTAAGCGCATTGCTGAATCTCATTACTTGAGCATATATTTTAAGCCGTCTTTCTAAACGATTATTGATGACAGATCACTCCTTTAGACGCCAGTTAAAATAGTCAATCGTCATTTATGCTATGGCCAAGCACATGGCAGAGCCTCATATGATTCAATAAAGAATAGTCCAATAAAAAAGGTTAATAGGCAATTTGCTTATTAACCTTTTGCTTGCTATATTCTATATATTATATTCTTTATTCCAAATATACTTATCTATATATTGAATTGGTACTATACTTGCGTCTTTACATAATGGTACATTAGTATAACAGATAGAAACATTGGTACGTTAAGATAGCAGCCACCGCCTTAATGGGCAGGTGTTGATATTTATTCTATTAATGAGTAATGATTATGAAGGATGATAATAAGACGACGCGTGAATCATCACCCTTAACGAGTGAGATGACAGTTGATTTTGGTTATGCTAACTATAGTAGTGGTAGTCGAAATAACAATGCCAATCAGCAGCGTCATAAAAAATCCAACCTCTTAACAGATAACGCTTATCACACAACAAATCCTATAAAAATAAAAAAGATACCCTTATTGATGACAAAGAAAATTTTATTACCCTTATTTGCAGCCATTAGCACGGCGTTATTTAGCTCAGCGGCGCTGGCTGGCGCGGCCGTTGATTTTAGCAACCAAGATTGGCAAGTAGCTTGCGATAATACTCGTACGTGCCGGCTAGCAGGTTACCAAGCAGAGAATAATAGCGATTTACCAGTGTCGTTATTATTGGTGCGCCGCGCAGGTGCCAATGCCGCAGTCGATGGCAAGGTCAAACTTGGCGGCGCAAAAGAAAGCTCAGCAAAGGCATTGATGCAGCTTGGCAACCGTCATCGCATATCCTTGTTTATTAATGATAGAGATTACGGAGAAACCAAGCCTTACTCGGTAGCGGCAGGTCATGCAGAGCTGACCTCAGCGCAAGTCAATGCGCTACTTGATGCCTTGACGAAGTCAAGCAAGATTGAGCTGGTGATTCGCAATACGCGCTGGCAGCTATCGGATAAAGGTGCCAGCGCCGTCATGCTAAAAGCTGATGAAGCACAGGGCCGAGTAGGGACGTCTAGTGCCTTTATTAGTACCGATGGCGCAAGCAAATCTAATAGTAGTGTATTGGCTCCTAAAGCTGCACCCGCGCTACGCTTGGTCACCCCAAATCCTAAAGCCATCTCTAGCAGTAAGAGAAAATTTGTCATGCGCTCATCGCAGTTAGAAGAGCTGATGAAAACCACCCTGAAGGATGCGGATACGGAGTGCCCAAACTTAGCAGACAAGTCACCTTGGCGGGTCAGCCGTCTAAATAGCAAGCAGCTGCTTGTACAGCATGATTGCTGGATGGGTGCTTATAACACTGGCATGGGGGCTTGGGTGCTCAATGACACGAAGCCTTATCAGCCGACTTTAGTGACGACGAGTGCAACCGATTACAGCAATGGCAAATTAACCTCGGTGCAAAAAGGCCGCGGGATTGGCGACTGCTTATCTAAGACCGACTGGGTATGGACGGGCAAAGCTTTTGAGAAGAGCCATGAAAGCACCACAGGCATGTGTCGCTTGATAGAGGCTGGCGGTGCTTGGCAATTACCAACATACGTGACGGAAGTAAAAGTATCACGTACATAATTAAATTTAATCAAAGCAGCAACTTGCTTAAAAGCTTGGCTTAACATCAGTTTTTAAGCATATATTTGCGGTTATAGCCCTTATTTTGCTAATAAACAGAAAAAGAGCTACTACTTGCATTTTTGTTATGCTATACTGCGTCGCCACGTTAGCTTAGACTATCGTGAATTATGAGATTGATAACATCGCCTGCGATTTTGGGTCTAGGATGACCATAAGTAATTGTTGCCGATGATTTTGTGTACTTAAATAACCCTTCATATACATATTGAAAAACACGTTATTTTTGACTCATATCTTATCTACGAACCCATATATGGGCTAGATTGGTTGTTACCAGCCGTTATCTGCTTTGGACAAAGCATGGATAATGCGCTTTTAGCGAACAAGGATGAGACACTCGGCACTACCACCAAAATACGTCAGACAGCACGAACGCCTTTATAATATTGACAAGCTTTATAAGCTTGGCTTTTGATTGTTAAGCCTTTTTTTAGGGTGATATAATTATTTTATAAATGCAGCGTGATGAACGGTTATCAGTGGTATGCATCAAGCCTGCTGAATTTACAGCAGCTTATACTTACCAAGGATTACTATGACTGACATCTTATCTGCTATCGCCGCTGAAAACGGCATCATCGAAAGCACTGATACCCCAAACACAACTGCAAATACCGATACTAATAATCAAGCGGCTACTACTGACGCTGCTGAAGAAAACAAAATCACTTTTGCTGAACTTAATATTGCCAAGCCAATTTTGACCGCGCTTGATCGCAGTGGTTATACCCACCCAACACCTATTCAAGAACAAGCCATTCCTTTTGCTCTAGCGGGTCGCGACTTATTATTGTCAGCGCAAACCGGTAGTGGTAAAACAGCGGCATTCGTTATCCCAGTACTTGACCGTTTGAGCCGTGCCACTAGCTTTGACAAATTAACCAAAGCCCTTATCCTAACGCCAACGCGTGAACTTGCTCAGCAAGTACATGACAGTGTGCGTACCTATTCTAAAGATATGCGCGGCCTATTCTGTGTGCCATTAGTAGGCGGCGCACCTTATAATGGTCAGATTACTGCTTTGAAAAAAGGCGTTCAAGTAATTGTTGCGACCCCTGGTCGTTTACTTGACCATATTAATGCTGGTCGCGTTGACTTATCAAGCCTAGAAGTTCTGGTACTTGATGAAGCTGACCGTATGCTAGACATGGGTTTTGCTGATGATATCAACGATATCTTGAAAGCTGCGCCTGATAACCGTCAAACCATTATGTGTTCAGCAACTTGGGATGGCCCAGTAGGTAAAATCGCTGCCAGCTTCACCAAAAACCCTGAGCGTGTTTCAATCAAAGTTGAATCAGCACACATCGAAGAAAAAGTGTATTACTGTGACGATTTTGATCATAAAAACCGTTTGCTTGACAAAATTGTTTGCGATAAAGAGATGGAACAAGTCATCATCTTTGCTGCGACCAAACGTAGTACTGAAAAATTAGCCAAATCTCTACAAGAGCAAGGCCATAAAGCAAGCTTCTTGCATGGTGACTTGCCACAAAGCAAGCGTAACCGTATCGTTCAAGACTTGCGTAATGGTAAATGTAAAATCTTAGTAGCGACTGACGTTGCTGCTCGTGGTCTTGACGTGCCAGCACTATCGCACGTCATTAACTATGACTTGCCACGTCAAACAGAAGACTACGTGCATCGTATCGGTCGTTGTGGTCGTGCCGGTCGTACTGGTATTGCTATCAGCCTATGTAGCATGGATGATCGTCCACAGCTAAACGCTATCAACCGTTATTTAGATCGCAAAATGGAAGTATCGGTCATCGAAGGCATGGAGCCTAAGAAGACTTATGTACCTAGCGAAAACAAAGGTAATGGTCGTGGCCGTGGTCGCGGACGCTCAAGTGGCGGCGGTAATGGTCAAGGCCGTGGTCGCTCAAGCGGTGGCTATCAAGGCAATCCTGCTAATGCTCGTGGTCGTTCAAGCGACAGCGCACCAACTGGTCAACGCGCTAGCAATGACAGCGGTTATCAAGGTAAGCCACGTGATTCATCTGGTAAACCAAATGAGCGTTCAGGTGGCAAGCCGTATCAAGGCAAGCGCACTGGTGCTCCTAGCCGTGGTGATAGCACTGGCGTTCCACGCGGTGAGCGTGCTGCAACGGGTCGTGGTCGTCCAAGTGGCAGCCAAGGTCGCCCAGCTGGTCGTGCTGACAGCCGTGGTCAAGGTCGTTCAAGCGGTGGCAACCGTAGTAACAACTCGTAATATTGTTATCGTGACTGCTTAATAATGGCATTTTATTAAATGCCATTGGTCTAGTCAGTTAACCTAACATTAAAAGCCAGATACTTGTTATCTGGCTTTTTTATGCGTCATGGTTTTATAGTAAGGCAGCTGTATTTTAATGATAAAAAATCAACTATGCTAGATCGTTGCTTGCGCGTCTTTTTCGCCTTGTCTATACTGACAGGTTTTTATTCATCGTGTGCTGCGGAGCCATCTGATGCCCGACATTTCTCATTTAGCAATTGACAATCTGCCATTAGCATTTGGCATTATCATGGCCATTATTGGTCTGGTTTTTTATACCCAAGGGCTGCCCGGTAAATTTTGGCGACGCTTTTATGCCGTATTGCCGGGTATTGTGCTGTGCTGCTTTATCCCAGCAACGTTAAACAGTCTAGGTGTCTTCGCTGATGGCATCGGTTCACAGATTTATGGCTTTACCGCTACCTATCTGTTGCCAGCCAGTTTGCTACTAATGACCTTGTCGATGGATGTCCCTAAAATCTTAGGCTTAGGTTGGAAAGCCATTGCGATGTTCTTCGCCGCTAGCATTGCCATCGTCATTAGCGGTCCGATCAGCTTAGGTATCGCTAAATGGATATCGCCTGAGATGTTTACCGACGATACCTTGTGGCGCGGATTTTCATCGGTCGCGGGCAGTTGGATTGGCGGGGCTGCCAACCAAGCGGCAATGAAAGAGTTGTTCGGTGTCAGTGATGATTTATTTGGCATGATGATTTTGGTTGATACTACCAATGCCTCACTATGGTTATTGGCTATTTTGATCATGGCCAAGCACAGCGCTAAGATAGATAAGTTTTTACGAGCTGATAGCAGTAGTATTGATAAAGTGATTGCCGCGGTTGAAAGCTATGAGCGTGACAATGCGCGTCCAGCCACTTTAAATGATTTGATGGTGATGTTTGGCTTGTGTTTCGCCATGGTTGGGGTGGCGCATTTCGTAGGCGGGCAAATAGCAGGCTTCTTTGCCCCTTACAGTTGGGCAGTACAGTACAGCTTTGCCAGCTCATTCTTTTGGATGGTGGTTATTATCACCTTGATAGGGGTAGTATTTTCCTTTACTAAAATTCGCCGCCTTGATCATGTTGGCGCCTCCAAAATCGGTACGGTATTTATCTTTGTCTTAATTGCTGCTATCGGTATGCAAATCAATCTAGCCGGTATTGTCTCGCAGTGGCGTTTGCTACTCATTGGTCTGTTATGGATGAGCATTCACGTCGTGATTATTTTTGCGGTCGCTAGGATGATTCGTGCGCCGTTTTTCTTTTTGGCGGTCGGCTCCAACGCCAATACTGGCGGCGCGTCATCGGCGCCGATTGTCGCCACGGCATTTCACCCATCACTGGCGCCAGTTGGCGTATTTTTGGGTATTTTAGGCTATGCCGTGGGTACTTTTGGTGGTTATATCAGTACGCAGATGATGCGGCTGGTGGTGGGGTAAAATTTAGCTGTATGAGTAATAATAAACAAGGCGCTCAATGATGGAGTTATATTGAGCGCCTTGTTGCATTTTTTATTCTTTATACCATTCATTGGTATCTTTAAACGCCTGCAAACTTTGGGTTTTAATTAAGGTTAGCTTCTTATCGTAAGTTTCCACTATGTTTTTATGGTTGTTTATGGCATATAGTCTGCCTTCAGGATCATAAGGATTTGTTCTAACATCATGGTATTTCATATCAAGCACCAGTTTACCTGATAAATTCATTAAACCTAAATTATTAGCTTCACCAACGGTCTCGCTGTCAGCGCTTTTATCTTTGACGACTGCTAAATAAGCGGGGTAAATAAGAGATTGTATATAATCATATTCTATTGGTGCTACAACGCTGCCGTTATGAGAAAAAATACCGTGTTTGCCATTTTTTCCTACGATGTATAGCAGTAGAAGGGCTTTGTTCTCACCCCATACAGCCTCATAGTTATTTGATAGCCCTTGTAGTTCTAAAGAATCATAAACGGCCGGTATGATGGTTTTACCCTTGTAATCAATCACCCCGTATTTATCGTCGTTTGTTTTCACGATTATATTTTTTTCATTGTTTGAGCGCTCAAATTCAGCATATTGTGACAAATCACTAATCAGTACTTTGCCTGACGTATCTATTAATACTTTTTTGCCATTTAATTGGGCAAGGATGCTGTCGTTATAGATACGCTCATACATATCCTCATATATAGGCTGAATAAGCACCTTCTTTTCTTTGACGCTGAATAAGCCGTATTTGCCGTCTTTTTCAATTACACTCATATTGTCTAAGTAATCAAGTTTATTATCCACAAATCGATAGTCAGAAAATGGCGTTATGATACTGCCAAATTTATTAGTGAGTTGTTGCTGATTGCCTTTGGTAAAGACAATACCGATATTATCCTCGGTTCCATGTGAGTCGCTAAGTGGGGTGATATCGTCATAAGTAAGTGCTTTTACTGTCTCATTATTATCTGTCAGTAAGCCATACTTATTGTCTTTTTTTACCTTTATAAACCTATTGAAATAGCTGAGTTCATCGTAAATGATGGGTATCAATACCTTGTTGTTGCTATCAACCAAACCAAACTTATGATTTATTTGAGCAATATATGAGCTATTATATGGGTTGTATAGGGTTGCTCCAAGCGTATTATCCGCTTCTTCAGCGCTTGTAGCCTCATAAATGACTTCCTCTTCAGTACTGGCGTCCTCCTCATTTTTTAATAATTGACTCTCTATTTCATGCAAAGTGTAAGTACTGTCTTCACTTAGCTCAAGGCCATCATAGAATTCACTGACCTTAAGTTTGCTATCAGCACCCTTGGTAACAATACCTATTTTTTGATTGTGGGCGGCCAAGATAGGAGCATTATATTGGCTATACTGACTGTATAAATAGTCAAAGCTCGCTGGTAGTAGGATGGCCCCACTATTATTAATGATGCCGTACTGACCAGATTTTTTATACTCATATAAATGGCTGTTTAGCAGTCTAATACTGGCGTCAGACTTCATTAGCGGTACACCTTTACCGTTTATTAGGCTTTCGGAAATAACGGTCTCTCTATTCAAATGACCAAGATTGCCAGCGCCTTTAGGAACGTAGGACTTAACACTGAATATCTGCTTATCTTCATTAAAGTTTTCGATATCTATATTTTTGGTAAAGGGTACGACGACTTTTTGATACTGATCGATTAAACCAACTTTGTCCCCTAATTTTGCCTTCATAAACAGACGTTCATTAGGGCAGGTGTCTAGCAACTCTAACTGGTCATACACAGGGGTAATCAAAGTCTGTTTTTTATCATTGATTAAACCGTATTTACCATCTTTTGAAATCATAAAGTAAGTAACGTTATTGGTTTTATCCGTATACAGATAATTAGTCTGGATATCTTTATCGAATACTTTGCTGGCAGGATAAAGCCAATCACCTGCGCCATTGGCTATTGCGGTAGCTTCTTTACTACCAAAATACTTGGTTAGATGATAAAAATTATTGTCTAAAACCTCAATAGCACCATATTTGAAGTCTAAAACCATCTTTCCAGTTGCATCAATAGCGCCAAAGTAGCCATGACGTTTGGCGACAATACGCCCATCTTCATAGGCTTTGATGTCATATAACTTGTCTTGAACGACAGCACCTTTATCATCGATAAGTTGATAATAAGCATTGTTGGCTGCCAATGTTAGCTTATGAGGGTGGGCGTTGTTTAGCTCATCAATTTCAATGGAATACAATTTACCTTGATCACAACTACAAGTGTCGGCGTGGGCGCTTTGCGTCGTTGTTATCGAAACGATGGTAAGTGATGCTAACGCTAACGATATGGCTAAGCTTAATTGACGTACCTTAGGTGCAAGTGCTTTGGCGTTCATAGTAGTTATTGGCATATTTAATAAAATTTTGTTGGTAGTAGGAGTTGAAATTTACCCTATATATAGATTCATTGGCAATAGCTTTGTTTGATTAATAGGAGATAAACAAACTTTTTATAGCTACAGCTGTACACTCACAGTCAAAAACTCTGCACGCACAGTCAATCTATTTTGCCAAAACCTCGCTATAGTGAAAAAGCTTGATCATTAGGATAGATGATAAGCCAGATAAAGCGCGCGCTGAAGGGTAAGGATAAATGGTCATATAGACCAGCATATTCTCTTATTTCTCTTATATAAATGCGCTTCTTCTGACCCAAATTTCTCGACAAGGAGTCTTTCATGAGCAACGCTCACCCCTCTATAGATCCTATTACCTTGTCTGTCGTACGTGGTGCCCTAGAAACGGCGCAGCGTGAGATGACAACCACCTTAGAAAAAACTGCCCGTTCGAGTGTCTTTAACTTAGCCCATGACTACAGTAATGCGCTGTTTGATCATTTGCCTGAGATGATTTTGCAAGGGCAAGATATTCCCATTCATTTAGGCTCACTCATGCCCGCCATGAAAGCCGTCGCCGAATATTATGGGGACGACATTCATGAAGGCGATGTGATTTATCATAACGATCCTGTGATGATGGGCAGCCATATCTTAGATTGCTGTATGTATAAGCCGGTATTTTATAAAGGCGAGCTGGTCTTTTGGACGGTCTGTAAAGGTCATGTTACTGATATCGGAGGCCCTGTACCCGCAGGCTATAACCCTGACGCCAAAGAGATATATGCTGAAGGCTTGCGCATTCCGCCTATTAAGATTTGGGAGAAAGGCGTCAGACGTCGTGATGTGATTAACCTCATACACAGTAATATGCGCTCACGCCGTAATCAAGAAGGCGATCTCAATGCTCAGTATGGGGCATGTGCCGTCGGCGAGCGTAATATGATTGCGCTGTTAGATAAATATGGTGTTGAAACAGTGCGCGGCGCGATTGAAGAGCTAAAGAACATGGCTGACCACCATATGCGCTCATTAATCTCCTCTATCCCAGATGGCGATTATCATGGCGAGGCGGTATTAGAAGACTCAGGTCATGGCTTGGGTGATATGACCATCAGCGCCGACATTGTCATCAAAGACAGCGACGTGCATATTAAAATTACCAGTCCACCGCAAGTCCCTTACTTTATCAACTCTTATGCCGGTAACTCGATGTCAGGGGTATTACTTGGGCTGATGATGTTTGCCCAAGTAGAGCCGCCGTATAACGAAGGCTTATATCGCTGTGTTAGCGTTGATTTGGGTGAGCATGGCACCTTATGTAATGCCAAAGAACCTGCACCGCATGTCAACTGCACAACCACGCCGATGGAAACTTTAACTGATGCGGTACGTATGGCATTTGAAGCAGCAGCACCAGAGCGCGTTACCGCCTCTTGGGGACATTCATCAGGGATTAATATCGCTGGTATCGACCCAAAAACTGGCGAGCAATACGTCACCATGATTTTAGCGTCTATTATTTCAGGGGCCGGAGCCACGCAGCAAATGGATGGCTGGCATGCTTGTGGGCCATTGAGCTGCTTTGGGGCGCTAAGCTCAGGGGATATCGAGCTGTTAGAGTACCAGTATCCTATCTTAATCCATAAGTATGGCTTGGCAGAAGACAGTGGCGGCGCAGGCGAGTATCGCGGCGGCTGTGGTACGGTTTGGGAAGTTGAGCCATTAGACCATACCATGACGGTTATTGCCTTTGGCGAAGGTCGTCAGCATCCTACTATGGGCGCAGGCGGTGCGGAACAAATCTCACCCGAGCTTAAGGTTGGGCGTCTAGAGATACTACATAAAGACGGGCAAACGGACTTATATAGAAAAAACACCGTTACGGAAATCACGCCGGGTGAACGCGCGCGGAATACCAATCCGGGTGGCGGCGGCTACGGCAGCTCATTTGATCGCGATATTCAAGCGGTCATCAAGGATGTACAAGAAAGGATTATCTCAATCTCTGCGGCAAAGATTGAATACGGCGTGGTGATTGACCCAGAAACTCTGATGCTAAATGAAGCTGAAACTGAGTATTTGCGCCGTCAGATAACCGCATAAAACACACATTGAACTTTCATGATTGAGTTAAGGATGACTTATGAACAACGATTTTCGTATTGGCGTTGATGCTGGCGGGACTTTTACAGATTTTGTCTTGGCAGAAAAAACCGGTGACATTCATCTGTTTAAAGCGCCATCGACCCCAGAGGATGGCACCTTAGCCATTGCCAATGGTCTACAGCAAATTGCCAACAAGTTTAACCGTCCTATCGAGGACATCATTCAAGCCTGTGACTTATGCATAAATGGTACGACGGTTGCACTGAACGCACTGATTCAAATGACAGGCGTGAAAGTGGGCTTGCTATGTACCAAAGGGCATGAAGACAGTATCGAGATACGCTTAGGGCACAAAGAAGAAGGTCATCGCTATGATGCCAGTTACCCGCCGGCACCACAGATTGCAACGCGTGACCGCCGCTTTCCTATCCGTGGTCGTATCTTAGCAGACGGCACCGAACACGAGCCGTTAAATGAGCAAGATATCCTCGATGCGATTGAAGTGTTAAAACAGCAAGACGTGCAAGCGGTCGCCATCTCTTTTGTGTGGTCTATTCGTAATACCCAGCACGAACAGCGTGCCAAAGAGCTGGTCGAGCAGCACATGCCGGGAGTGTTTGTCTGCTGCGGTAGTGAAGTATATCCGCAGATTAAGGAATATACACGGACCTCAACGACACTGGTTAATGCCTATTTAAGTCCCGTTATGGCGTCTTATGTACATAAGATTGATGATTACTTTAAGGCGCTCGGCGCTGAGCAGCCTGTGCGTTATTTTCAGTCAAATGGCGGGCTTGCAGTCGGCAATATCATGCGCGAACGAGCGGTTAATGCCATCAACTCAGGACCCGCATCAGCACCGCAAGCCGGTTTATATATTGCCAGCGCCTTTGGTATTGATAACATCATCACCGTCGATATGGGCGGTACGTCTTTTGACATCACTATGGCCAAATCTGGTCGAACCAGCTTAAACCGTGATATTGATTTTTTACGCAATCGTATTGGTGTACCGATGATTCATGTCGAAACGCTAGGCGCGGGCGGCGGCTCTATTGGTCACGTGAATAATTTTGGTATGTTAGAAGTTGGTCCACAAAGTGCTGGCGCGACCCCAGGTCCAGCGTCTTATGGTAAAGGCGGTGAGTTACCAACGGTTACCGATGCCAATCTGGTCTTAGGCTACCTAGAGCCCGATGCTGTGCTAGGCGGCTGCGTGACTTTGGATAAAGATAAAGCGCTGCAAGCGGTGCAAAAACATATCGCTGATCCATTGAAGATTGACTTGGCACATGCAGCCTTTGGTATCAGTGCCATCGTCAACCAGAATATGGCAAATGGTATTCGCCGTATTACTATTGAAAAAGGCTATGACCCTCGCGACTTTGCACTTATCTGTGCCGGCGGCGCTGCTGGCATGCATATTGTTGATTTGGCAGAAGAGATGGGTATTGGTACTATTTTGATACCAAAGATTGCTTCTTGTCTCTGCGCCTTTGGTCAAATCATCTCTGATATCAAATATAATTATCTGGCCACGCAGATGATGATGATTGCGCCAGATTCAGAGCTACAGTCGCTCAATGCCACCTTACATGAGCTAGAAAGCCTAGGAGTGCAAAAACTGCTAGAAGATGGTTTTGCAGAAGACGACATTATCATCGAGCGCACTATGGAGATGCGCTACGTCGGGCAGGTGCATGAGTGTAATGTGCTGATACCCAATGGCAAGCTTGATGCCGATAGCGTGCAAACGATTTTAGAAGCCTTCCATCACCGTCATAAAGAGCTCTATACTTATGATGAGCGTGATAATAAGGTCGAGCTGGTCAATATCGAAGTCGCTGTCATCGGTAAAATCAGTAAGCCCAAGCTACCAGAGCTTGCTAAGCAACAAGGTGATATCAGTCAAGCGCAAGTTGGTAGCCGTGAGATGATCATGGATCAAGAATACGAATGGATTGATACGCCTATTTATAATGGTGAGGAATTTGGGGCAGGGGCGCTGATTGCAGGACCGGCGCTTATACAAGAACCCACCACCACGATTGTGATCAAAAAAGGCTGGCAAGCAGAATTGCATGAGACGGGCACTTATAAGCTGACCAAAGCCGCTTAGCTTGCTGTTTTCATCGTTAACGCTTTATAGCTTTCCCATCAGGCATTAAACAAGGTTTAATGCCTGATGTTTATTTTAGGTATCATATTTAGACATCAGGGTAATAATACGTTTATGATATAGAAAATAACCGCTTAGTGCCCAATAAGGCGCTTATAAGCAGCTATTACCGCTCATTTTTTATTCATAGAGTATTCAAGGATGAATGCAGGTCACGATACAGATAAGACAAATGGCACAGCAAACAGCAATAGTCTCATGGACATTGTAGGGGACAACTCCATTTCAAATTCGTCAATACCATCAGCACTATTAACCCCATTTGCGCCAATATCTTCAACGCCTGCTATAAGTGCTCCTCAAACGTTAGACGCATTTGACTGGAAGCGCACTATCAATGACACCTATTTTGACCTCAATGTAAGCTTTCGCCAGCCAAGTCAATTTTCTGGTTACTTGCAACACGCTAGGCTTTTGGATATCGGCGTATCTCATTATCATGCCAATACCGTACATTATAAACGCAGCTTAGCAAGCAGTCAGTCTAGTGACGGCACTAAGGACAATAATAGCGATGATAGTATTTTAATCACCTTTCCTGTGACCGGAAGCGTTCGTTTTGCGCAAAAAAACCGCCAATTAACCTCAAGCCCGGGTCAGTTCTTTATTGAGTTATCAAACTTACCTTATGAGTTTTATCATCTGCAAGAAGTATCATTATATGTGATTAAGGTGCCTTTAACGTTATTAACCCCGCAGATTGGCACTATAGAGCGGCAGTTTGCCCGCAGTCTGTCCATTGATGAAGGCGCAGGCAGGCTGCTGGTTTTTCAAATCAGACAGATATTAGAGTTGATTCAGCAGCATCGATTGGCGGCTCTAGAGGTTAAAATCCTAGAGCAGCAGCTGCTTAATCTTATTGTATTAACATTGAGTGCTCCGAAAGAAGTGATGATGAGTACCAGCTCGTCCATACAGTCGGTGCATCTAAAGCGTATCGAGCATTATGTCCAGCTGCACCTAGAAAACCCTGATTTAACCCCAGCGCTGGTCGCTGCTGCTTGCCATATATCGGTCAGATACTTGCATAAACTGTTTGCTGACTTGCCCTATAGTTTTTCAGAATGGGTAAAGGAATTACGTTTAAAGCAAGCCAATCATATTTTAAAAACCAAAAGTTACGTAACCATCGATGAAGTGGCGCATAGGGTCGGTTATGGCAACCAAGGTTACTTTTCACGCATTTATAAGCAGTATTTTGGTTATACGCCGCGAGATACCCCAAGCACAGGATAGTCATTGTTATGTACTCTGCCATGTAGTCGCTGTATGATTTATGAATTGAGCATAAGCGCGTATATTAAGTTAAGGAAAAACCAAGATGACTGATGCTATGAATGATGACACAGCAAAAGTAGAGATTTATGAAAGCGCTGATGGAGAGGCGCAGGTAGACGTTCGCTTCGAGCAAGAGACGGTCTGGCTTTCACAAGCACAAATGACCGAGTTGTTTGGTCGTGACCAATCAGTGATTTCGCGTCATATTGCTAATGCTATAAACGATGAAGAAATTGCTGAAAAAAGCAATATGCAAAAAATGCATATTGCAAATTCTGATCGCCCTGTGACTTTTTATGACTTAGATGTGGTTATCTCAGTAGGGTATCGTATCAAATCTCCCCAAGGTGTGCAGTTTAGACGCTGGGCAACTCAGCGCTTAAGAGAATACTTAGTTCAAGGCTATACACTCAATCAAGAGCGCTTTGATAAAAACTCAAGCGAGCTACAACAGGCGTTAAATTTAATTAGAAAAACCGCGCAAAGTCCCGAGCTTAAAACCGATGAAGGACGCGGCTTGGTGGAGATTATCAGTCGTTATACACAGACATTCTTATGGTTACAACGCTATGATGAAGGTTTGCTTGAAATCCCGCAGGGCAAGATGGCGGTATCTTACCCAGTCCGACTGAAGCAATGGCAGCGCTGACGGATTTGAAAGCGCAGCTGATAGATAGAGGTGAGGCGACTGAGCTATTTGCTAAGCCTCGCGGTGATGGTTTGGACAGTGTGCTGGGTAATTTAGAGCAGACGGTGTTTGGTGAGCCTGCATACCCGACCATTGAGAGTAAAGCGGCGCATTTATTATACTTTATGGTCAAAAATCATCCCTTTACCGATGGCAATAAACGCAGCGGCGCTTTTTTGTTTGTAGATTTTTTACATCGGAATAATCGACTGCTCAATGATAAAGGTGACATGGTTATTAATAACACGGGGCTTGCCGCATTAACTTTGTTGGTTGCTGAGTCTGACCCCAACCAAAAAGAAACCTTGATTAAACTGATTATGAATATGCTGTCGTTAGAATCTTAATAAGTAGGCTTGTTGTCAGCATTACTTAACCCCTTAAAACAGATAACGCCAATAATAAAAAGCACGGTCTAACGACAAAAATTAGAGGATATTCAATATGTTTAGCATGATAAAAGACTGGCGCGAGCAGCGTATATTGGACAACAGCGAGTTTACCCATGCTGACTGGCTGCAAGCGGCTCAGCGTATTGTGATACTTGATAGGTTGAACGAAGATGAGCTAACACGCTTGTTTGAGCTGGCGACGTTGTTTTTGGCGGATAAGTCGATTACTGGCGCGCAGGATTTTGAGATTACCGATGCGGTTAGGCAATCTATCGCCTTACAAGCTTGCCTGCCTATTTTAAACCTAAGCCTTGAGTGGTACGCTGGCTGGTCGGCCATTATTATTTATCCAGGTTCTTATAAAAGCGAAACCACCACCGTAGATGAGTTGGGTATCGTCCATGAGGGCAGTCAGCACCGTAGCGGAGAAGCGTGGCAGCGCGGTCCCGTTATTCTGTCGTGGAAGGATGCCAAACACTCAGGTGAGCGTGATGGTCACAATGTTGTCATTCATGAGTTTGTGCATAAGCTTGATATGCTAAATGGTCGCGCCAATGGCTTTCCGCCGCTGCAACCCGATATGGATCCTGCGCGTTGGACTGAGATTATGACGCGAGACTTTGAGGATTTTCAAAGCCATCACAAATCAGGTCTTGACCGTTATGGCGCGACTAATCCTGCGGAGTTTTTTGCGGTACTCAGCGAAGTATTTTTTGAAACGCCGCAAAAGCTGATTGATGCTTACCCTGATATTTACGACATAATGGTGAAGTTTTTTCGCCAAACACCACTATGAATGAAAGGTGTCTTGGTAAAAGCAATTAGAAAAAACCATACTTACGAGAATATGAATTTCATGAAAAAATTGCTAATTTTAATTTATGCTTTGCTGATAACACATACAGCATATGCTATCAATGCTCCCTCACAATATCCTAAAGAGCTGCAAGAATTAGGAGGATATATAGATTCAACCCTCGATAAAGTCCAAAATATATCTGATAATAATGAAGATTTTTGTTCAACTCAGTCAGCTTTTGCTTTTAATATTATGGAGATGAGACAAAAAGGGGTTGAGTATAGCGACATTTATCATTTAATGAATATAAACGACAAATCAGATTTAACTACAAAAGGTATGGATAAACTAAATAGTTATAAGGGCGTTTTTGAGGAAGCGTATGATTATCCAGTATATGAAAGCAAAGAGAATAAGGGTACTGCTACTACCTTCTATATGACCTATAAAAACCATCAATGTTTACTCAGTTTATAAATGTTTTTACGGATTTTTCAGTCGCTAATTTCTAAATTATCCGTTTAATAGCTTAAAAAAGCCATAAAAGGGCAGTGTATTGATTTAATAACACTGCCCGTTATTGATTTTTATGACTGTAAGCACTTGTTTTTATAGGTAAAAATTATTTAAACCGTCCATTGCTCATTTACAATAGCAACCAGATAACGTTTGCCTTGGTACTCATCAAACACTAAGCGCAGGATACGCCAGTCCATACCAGAGTATTGCTCTGAGCCTTTATAATAAAACTCAACAAACTCTGAATTGGGGTAAATCTCTTTTAAATTATTGATCATACTGCCGCTATGCTTAAATTCATTAACGCTGATACTGGCATTGTTATATTTCTCACCAGCGACCCATGTATCTAAGTATTCTGGTAGCGGAATCACCAATGTGTCGCCAGAACCGTCCAAATCACCCCAAGTAAAGCGGATTTTGGCTTGTTGTAGGTATTGAGCGAATTGCTCACGGTTAAAGACTTTATCGGTCTCAGGGCGCACATAGGCATACATTGAAAAACGCACACCGCGAGTCGGATGGATATCATTGGTGATACGGGCAAAGTCGTCATTTGCTAGGGCACGCTGAATCCGTAATGCTTGCTGTCTAAGTGTTTGCTGGCTGGCATCAGAGACGATAGGCGCTGAGGTATTACCATTTTTCTGACTTGGTATTTTGACATTGGATTCAGCGGAAGATGAGCAGCCAGTCGCAACAAGTATGGAGATAAAGCAAGCAGCAGTCGTTAATTTATAAAAACTTGACTGAAAAATATTAGAACGAGATGACGGCATCATAAGAATATCCTTATCGTAGCTTATTAAAATTATAACGGCATTGGACCTGAGACCTAAGTAATTACTGAGTTAAAAGGGGTTTCGCTCATCAATAGTACTCATAACTGCTCAAAGTTAATAATGGTGCTGTGTAAACAAGGTTTTTGTTTGAGAAACCTTACCAACACAATTGCGCAGTAAAGTAGTAGTTTATATTTGTTTTAATGAATATAATACTAAATATGTGATAGCAGATGGAGGACGTCATGCAGAAGACACTATTTTATATAATGATGTTATTCCTAGGGTTTTCTGCTATATCTGCGACCGCCAATCTAACAGAGGCATTACAGACGGCTTTTGCCATGAAAGTCACTACAATCGCTGATATGTACCAGCAGGATGTGAATAATCAGGGTCAAGATTATCCGGTGGTATTACAACAATATGGTAACCAAGAGCTACAGGCGGCCATGCGGCTGGAGCAAGATTACTTTGCTAGAGAGCAAACGTCATGTCATATTGGTTATGACGTGTTGTGGAGCTCCCAAGATCCTGACTATGAACAAGAGAAAAAGTTTTCAGTGACCACACAAGGATTGGTTCAAGTCAGCTTGGCGCAAGGCAATGATGTGTATTATGAATTGTCCTGTGATGATTCTGCCTGCCAAGTGGCAGATGTTATCTTAGATGAGGACGGCTCATCTTTAAGAGAGCATTTGCAAAATGCTTGTCGTTAAATGAAATCTGAAACATTGATAAAAATATTTTCGAATAAGTAAAATAGAAATTAGTTAGTGCTAGATAAAGTAAGTTACTCGAAACGCTTAAGACCGTTGGTTTGTTTTCGCATAATGTATATTATGTTAAATGAAGTATATGCGATATTAAGTTCATCAATATGTCAAACATCCTTTACATTATTGCCAAGCCTTCCTACGGACACTCTCGAAATACTTTGCCGTATTTCCAGGTAATATATACGAAGACAGCCAGTGAAAATATAAAAACAATTTAAACTTAGAACTTAATTCTGGTAAATTATTATAAGCATCGAAGAAAGAGTATCTTATATTTAAATCTTTCGCTAATCTTCGATAGTCTTTCATTATCCGCCACATAACAATCCATTGTTTACTAGGATTTATGGTTGTATATTTACCTACGCTATTCACTAGATACAGACGCACAAATAATTTTTCTAGAATATCAACCTCATCTTTACTTAATGTATGTTTTAAACCCTCTTTAAACCCATATTCGGCCGTATATAGTCGGTCAAGCGTTCTTGGATTGGGTTTAGATCTAACTATAGACTCATTGTCTTCATTATACTTATAAGCAAGAATATTTGTATTTAGCAAGCTCTTTACAAAAAAAGGATATATAAAGTCAAGCGAATTATCTTCATAATAGCAATATTCTGGGTAGTAAATATCATTATCAATAAGCATTTCACGCCTATAAACATTGGACCACAACGGCACAAGACTGCCTAATAAAATTGTACGAACCTCTGTAGGATTAATATAACTACCAGGAGCTACCTCTAGACCACTCTTTTCTATACCCCTTGCCGAGTAGTTAAAATGAATAACGTCGTAATTACCGGCGCTGTACTCCTTAATAAAATCAACAGCTTCCTGCGTAATATCATCATCTGAATCAACAAACCAAACATATTTGGCTTGAGAGAGTTTTAATCCTGCGTTTCTCGCACCACCAGGACCTTTATTACCCTGCTTTATCAATTGTATATTTTGATCTGGGAAACTATCCTTATAGTTACTAAGGTCAAGATAAGTGTTATCTGTAGACCCATCGTCAACAAGAATTATTTCTACACCATCTAGAGACAATTCAGTCAGAGTTTTTAATAGAGTCAAAGAAGAAATATCTCTATTGTAAAAAGGCACTATCAGACTCAAATACATAAAGATAACCCCTCATAAAAAATAAGTTAGGTATAGCAGCCAATTTAAAATAGAAAGTACCAAAACACACTGTTTCTACTAGAAATACGTCAGCCCTACCCTATTTTTAGAAAAACTTTTTAACAGAATAAATCAATTCATCTTGAGCAATAATTTAAGAGACCAAAATACGAGCTAAACGGAATGGCCTACGGATTTTATTTCTTTCAATATTTAAGAGGTTTGTATCTTTGTCATACTTAAAATCACAAACAGGCATGTATTTGAGCAGAGGATTTAAGGTGTCATCGTTATTAATATTTGTCATTAAAACACTCTAAAAAACGTAACCGTTTTTTAGAGTAGCTTCTACATGTATGAAGTAGACTTCGATGGCAATGTAATTGTCAATAACGTAGTATTTTTATAATAGTCAAGTAAAGTAATTCTATACCTTGTATTAAACGACTTCAAATCAATATATAACTTTTAATGAATATATTGCAAGCTAAACTTTATACTATTAGCTATAAATAAACGCATTTAATCCGATTGATTGAAGAGTTAAGCAACTATCAGAACGGCAGTTTGAGCTGACGAAACAAAAAGATGTACAGAAAGCGCAAAATAAGGAATTACTTGGGTAGATATAAACAATAAGTAAACCTACCAAATTGAATTAATAGAACAGACAAAATAAGCGCAAGAGCAAATAATATAGATTATTGCAGATTCGAAAAGAACTGCGGACAGCAAATCAATCTATCGAAAAATGAGGGTGTTTTAGATTCTGGGTAACCGGATACCATTGATGTTTTAGGTGTCCATTAAGATGTCCGATTACTAGATAAACATAGATGAGTGCTCAAAATAATTCGTATTCGGTTAGTATTTCGGGTATTGCAGGTTTGAGTGTGCAGGTTTCGCCAAATCGCAAAAAATCGTATTGCCTGCGTTACGCGCATCCACACCTTGAAGGCAAGCGCCCCAAAATCATGCTATGCAATATTGATGATGCCAGCTTATATGAGGTTAAGTACAAAGCGGTGTCTATACTTAACTTAGCCTTGTAGCGAAAGGTGTTCACCCCAAAGCCCGCCACTAATAAGAAAAAACCAATAAATATGCGCACTTAAAAAACGCGCCTTATAAGGTTAAGTAAACAAGGTGACATTCAGTGAGTCGACGCTCAAGTTTTGGAACTTGTGCTTAGGTACATGTGCCACAAAATTGGTGATATGAGAGTGAATGACATCACTAGCGAGATTATCCTAAATGTGTGTGAATGGGATTTCACACCAAAGAGGCTAAGCTGTTCGCGCTTGATAATTATGACCCCTTTAGTCAGGCCAATGTATTATCTAGAGGGTTAATAGGTGGTACTACTGTTACCAACGATGCTAGAATTGATGAAGCGGTGCTATATGTGGCCTCACCTATTTATAAGCCGCGCTTTAACCTTGCTACTGGTCAATGTTTGGATGATAAGAGTGTCACGCTTGCTACTTATAATGTTGAGCTTAATACCAGTCTTGAAGATAATGATGTGGTGATAAAATATAGTCAGTTAGAAACTTCATCTGCAATATTAGAAATGGAAGTTGTCTAAGGTGTTGGTTTGCTCTCACGTATATTTTAACTAATAGCCAGCACAATAATCTGAGATAGGTTTTGAAATTAAGACCGTCTCAGATTATTCACCTGCTCTAATCTCATCCCGATACAAGATACTCTTAGCTTCTGCTTTAAAAGCCTGTTGGTTAATTTCTGGCCGGATGGCAATGTCAGATTTTTGGCTGGCCTGCTGTTCTGGATCACGGAATAAGTTATTCTGCGCCTCTTGTCTAAAATCATGCTCACTAAGTGCTGTTTTAACTTTTATAGCATTGATTTGCTCATCACTATTTTGCTTCTCATCTCGGGGTGCAATGAAACTAGGATTAGAATTAGGGTCCATTGTTACGTCTGCATTCATTTGCTTGGCAGAGTCTGCATTCTTAGCAACGGACGCACTGTTAGTCCCCAGTGGCACCTGAGAGTTTTTTGAGAGTAAGTAGTTAAAGGCAAACACGGCAAGCAAGAATACAGCGCAAAAGATAGCAATGACACTGAGAAACTTGGCATGATTAAGCGACCTACTCTTTGTAGGTTTAGAGGTTTCAGCACAAAATGGAGGGGTTGATTGGTGAGATGTGACTGTTTCGTTATAATGAATGATATCTGAGGATTGACGGTGCTCGCTCTGCTCATATACCGTAGTCGCATCCTCTGCAACATTTTCTAATGCTTTTTGCATGGTTTGTTGCTGCATGTAGCGCTCATAGGGCTGGCGCATACGGTTCCGACCCTCGATATTCAAGATAACATCATCACTATTCAGACTACTGCTAGGCAGCTCTGTAGCGATATCAGGGTTCATGTCATTACTTGAGGGACTCATCAGTCAGTACCATATTCATATATGTAATTAGCAGTATATACCCGCGTCTTTATATGATGATACGTAACCTATGATACGATGCAATGGTTTTTGGTATGAGCGCTAGGATTACCGGATAAACGGTATAAAAGCACAGATTTAGAGCCTTTCTACTCCATTAAGCCTTCTTAATCTTTGGTCTCACGAAATAACGTACTTTGTGACTCTTCTCTAAAATCCTCGTATGTAATGGCAGGCTCGAATGCCGCTTCGTCTTCTGAATTATTGGTCGTGGCTGCTGTAGATTGACCATCGGCTGCTTGTGTATTCTTGGCAGGATTTTTATTATCAACGTCTTCATTACCAGTGCTTGACACACTGGTTTGAGAATCCACAGTTGATTGATTGCTAGCATCGAGCGTATTATTTTCTGTAGCTACCTTATTGCCACTGCTGTCATTATTACTTTTCGGCGTGCCAGCATTAGCAGGTAGCGTCGGCTCAGTCGATTTATTGGTTGATAAGAATCCAGTAAAGATAAGAGCCAATACGACCGCCGCAATCAATAATGAGCCAACTATCATCCCGATGATAAGCGGTTTTTTGCTACTCACCAGCTTCTTATCTTTTGCTGGAATTAATTTAGTGGAGCTTTGTGTGGCTATATCATCGACAGCAAGGCTTTTAATATCAATACTTTCGTCTTTTTTAGAGCTTACAGAGATTTCAGTAATGTGATTCGCATCATCTAAAGGCGCTGCACTAGAAAATGAAGATGTCTCTCTGGCAGTAGTATTGTTAGTCTTGTCTGCATAGTCGTTATCTGCTTCAGTATTGGATGAGTCATTTATATTGACGATTGCTGCATGACTTTTATCCAAATACTCGTTTTCGTCGGAAAAATCTAAATTAACACCCGTGCTTGTGGTACTCGTTCCCTGTAGACTGCTCTCTTGTTGCAACTCACCTTGCTGGCTAGCAAATAATTCTAGCTCTGCTGCACTCAGAGGCTCGTATGATGAAAGCTTATCAGCGTTTTTTAGCGGTTTTAATGGCGCAAGCCTGCCTTCATTGACATTAGCTTGTTCGCGATTGGTATTATTATCGGTGCTGTCTACATTTTCGACACGCGTGATAAAGCGCTCATAAATGTTGTCTTTACGCGAACGTCTTCGTGGCTTAGCATTAGCAATTTTCGCTAAATTTGCCTCTAAATCCGCACTTTGGTTGCTTTTTTTATCGCTCATGAAGTGATACCAGAACAGTGAATGCCACGAAAAATAGATAATTGCTAGAATGAGGGTAAATACAGCTTGTTTGCACGTTTTGTCGGTATGGCTAATTTACATCAATTGTTTGCTAAATTGTAACACTATCGTTACCACACAATATAGTGGGTCGCCTCCTCTCCTTCAAGTATAATTTTACGCTTGTTCTTCCTATTTATATAAAATAGCCAGCATATCTGGTTAAATAAGCGTCGTAGACAGATGGGCATCACAATATGGATTTAAAACAGCTCAATGCTTTTATTGCTATCGCGGACCTAAGAAGCTTTAGCGCCGCAGCCACCAAAACAGGGCTATCACAACCGACGCTCAGCCGGCTGCTCAAGCAGCTTGAGACCGATATGGGCGTAGAATTGGTTGACCGGTATCATAGACCGCTGCATCTAACAGAAGCGGGTGTCTTCTTTTACGATAAAATCAGCGCGATACTGACGGAGATTGATACGGTTACTAGCATGACCCAACGCTTATCAGCGCCAAGTGCTGCTTTAAATATTGGCTTTGTGCCATCAGTGCTGTACGGCTTATTGCCCGAAGTCATCGCTAAGCTCAAGCAATCGAATCCCGATATTGAGGTCAATCTCAAGGACATCAGCTCCTATCAGCAAATTGAAGCCTTGAAAACTGGTGAGATTGACATAGGTTTCGGGCGCTTTGCCCATCAAGACCCGTGGATTCAGCAAATATTATTGCGTCATGAGCGTTATATGGTGGCGCTTCCTAAAGCGCATGCGCTTGCTCATATTGATGAGCAACGCCTGATTGATTTGGCAAATAACCGTTTGATTTTATACCATCAAACCCACCTGCCTATATCAACGACTGCCCAACCTACTAACCCTTCTATTAGGAACATCGCTGCTAACGATAAAAGCAGCAGCCGACATAAACAGTCATCTAACGATCAGCCTTCTCTCGAACCGGTGACTGAACCCTTGCTACATCTGTTTGCCCAATATGGCATCTCACCATTTATGACCACCACCGTCAGTGATTTACAAGTGGCGCTCGGCTTGGTTGCCGCGGGTGAAGGCATTACCTTGGTACCTGCCAGCTTAAAAACGGTGCGCACCGAGCAGATCGTCTATCGCCGCCTGCTGCATGAAAATGCCACCTCTCCTATTTATTTACATACTCTAAAAGACTTTGTCCATCCTAAAATCCCTGACCTGCTGAGCGCGATTTACCAAGTATATGAGCGCCGCGGTATCACTTATCGTAAGCAAAGCTTTACCTCACAGCGTTAAAGCGCATTAAACCGCTCTAAATAGCGCCAAATGGCAGATATCGGCGGCGTATTGTGTTATAAATACCCGGCAAAAAAATACTTGCTTAAAACCCTTGATATTCATATTTTATTATGCTAACTATCGAGAATGGGCATGCAAACTATTAGTAATAATAATTAGAATAATCATTATCCTGTCTAGCAGCATTATGCTAAAGTCGATACAAGACGAATCGTTTTATATTTAGATATCTAATAAATCGTTTCTCTCATGATCATTGGCAAGCTGACACAGGTAAGTGATAATTTGCCGTTTTAACCATTTCGAGGTATTCATGACCACACAACCACTCAACAACCCGAGCGCCACGGATGATGGCGCTACCGTGACCCCGCAGCAAGAAGGATTTAGCTGGCGGATTTTTGGACCCGGTATCTTAATGGCGACCGCTGCTATCGGTGGCTCGCATCTTATTTCATCGACACAAGCTGGTGCGCTCTATGGCTGGCAGCTGGCGATTATGATTATTCTGGCTAACGTTTTTAAGTACCCGTTTTTTCGCTTCGGTACCGATTATGTTTATGATACTGGCGAGAGTTTAATCGCAGGCTATGCCAAACGCTCGAAAGCCTATCTTTGGATTTATTTTCTCCTCTCTATACTATCAGCAGTGATTAGTACCGGTGCAGTATCCTTGATTGCAGCGGTGATATTGGGCTTTATGCTGCCCGCCTCTCTTGGTCTCTCCACTATGAGTTTGGCTTTAATCATCGTTGCGGTCTCATGGTTCTTTTTGATTGCCGGTCATTATAAGCTGCTCGATGGCGTGACTAAGTGGATTATGATTGCCTTGACGTCAGCCACGGTAGCAGCGGTCGTGATTGCCGCAGGCAAACCAACAGTGATGGCGGTAGATTTTGTTGCAGCCTCTCCTTGGAATCTTGCGACTTTAGGTTTCATTGTGGCGCTGATGGGCTGGATGCCAGCACCGCTTGAATTTGCTGCCATTACCTCGATGTGGACGTCAGCGAAAAGAAAAGCTGACAACACCACGCATCGCCAAGGCTTATTGGACTTCAACGTTGGCTATGCGGTTTCAGCTATTTTGGCACTGTTTTTCTTAGCGTTAGGGGTCTTTGTCCAGTATGGCTCAGGTCAAGAGATTGAGCTGGTTGGTGGTGCCTATATTAATCAGCTGATTAATATGTATACGGCAACCATTGGTGAATGGTCACGACTACTGGTCGCTTTCGTCGCCTTTATGTGCATGTTTGGTACCACCATTACCTGCGCTGATGGCTATGGACGTGCCAATGCTGAATGCTGGCGTTTGATTAAAGGTCAAAGCGAGATTAATAAAAAACAAATCGCTTTTTGGACCACTTACGCAATTGGTGGCGGACTGGTGATTATCACCTTCTTTACCGGACAACTAGGCTCAATGCTGAAGTTTGCTATGATATCGGCATTTGTCTCTGCGCCTATCTTTGGTTGGCTTAACTACTCACTGGTACGCAGTCATCAAAAAATATCAGCCGGTATGAATGCCTTATCAATTGCAGGACTGATATTCTTGGCAAGTTTTGCGCTATTGTTCCTAGCCAATCTTGCTGGATTTCTTGGTTAAATTTGATTAAAAGTACTTAGAACGCCCTTTATCATAAAAGCCCTTTTAGCTAAGCTATCAGGGCTTTTTATTTATAAGTCATATTATTTATTCATTGAACATGGAATCAAAAGATTAGAGAATCAAGCTATTTGTAACTAAATGTAAATAATAATATAGTGCAAATTTTATAATTTTAGCAAAATGAATAGTAATCTCAGCAAATCTCTAAAAAATGGATATTACTATTCATAATATGAATTAATTTATATATATTAATAATTGTATGAAGTATTAATAATGAGCGGATATAAAACACCGCTTTGTAAGCATGGATAATTGGGTATAATCAGGCACAACAATGACACCTTGCCCCATATTAATAAGATTCTCTCTCCACGTAAGGACTACGACATGACTTTATCAGCTGGCGCTCGCTTTCGCAGTGCAATGAAACAAAAAAACGATAACAACCAACCGCTACAGATTGCTGGTGCGATTAACGCATATACAGCGATGATGGCAACCCAAGTCGGTCATCAAGCCTTGTACCTCTCTGGTGCTGGCGTGGCCAATGCCTCATTTGGTCTGCCTGACTTGGGTATGACGAGCCTTGATAACGTCTTGGAAGATGCGCGCCGTATTACCGATGCGGTTGATACGCCCTTATTGGTCGATATCGATACAGGCTTTGGCGGTGCATTTAATATCGCCCAAACTATTAAGAAAATGGAAAAAGCAGGCGTTGCGGCCGTGCATATAGAAGACCAAGTGGCGCAAAAGCGCTGTGGCCATCGCCCAAACAAAGAAATCGTTAGCATCTCAGAGATGGTTGATCGCTTAAAAGCAGCACTTGATGCCAAAGTTGACAAAGATTTTGTGGTGATGGCTCGTACTGATGCCTTGTCTGTTGAAGGTCTTGATGCAGCGGTTGAGCGCGCCGTTGCTTTTCAAGAAGCGGGTGCTGACATGATTTTTGCAGAAGCATTGACTGATATCGAGATGTACCGTAAGTTTACCGATGTACTTGATATCCCAATCCTAGCCAATATGACTGAGTTTGGTCAGACCGACCTTTATACTACCGAACAGCTATATGAGGTTGGGGTTGATATGGTACTTTATCCATTATCTGCATTCCGTGCGATGAATAAAGCGGCATTAAACGTTTATCAGCATCTACTCAATGATGGCACACAAGAAAACGTTGTCGATACCATGCAAACTCGTATGGAGCTCTATGATTTCCTAAACTATCATGAGTTTGAACAAACGCTAGACAAATTATTTGCAGATAATAAGTAGATTTAGCGGTCAAAAGCGTTGGTATTACTATCAATGAGCGTGCCAACGCAGTATTTTATATTTGCAGCATCTTGATTATTTATCTCACACAAGCTACCAACAAAAGGAATTTACTATGGCAGCACAAAACCAGTCAACAAAAGTATTGTCAGGCGCAGGCCTACGTGGTCAAGTCGCAGGCAAGACGGCTTTATCTACCGTTGGCAAATCAGGCTCTGGTTTGACCTATCGCGGTTATGACGTGTCAGAACTTGCGGACAAATGCATCTTTGAAGAAGTCGCTTATATGTTGCTATACGGCAACTTGCCTACCCAAAGTGAGCTTGATGCCTATCAAACTAAATTGAAAGGCTTACGTGGCTTACCACAAGCATTAAAGGACGTCCTTGAGCGTATCCCTGCGGAAGCCCATCCAATGGATGTATTGCGTACTGGTTGCTCTATGCTTGGTAACCTTGAGATGGAAACTGACTTCTCACAAGAGAATGATAAAACCGACCGCATGCTGGCGGTATTCCCATCAATCATCAATTATTGGTATCGTTTTACTCACGACAACGTGCGTATTGAGACAGAAACTGATGATGATACGATTGGCGGTCATTTCTTACATCTACTCAAAGGCGAGAAGCCAAATGAGCTACATACTAAGGTGATGAACGTCTCATTAATCTTGTATGCAGAGCATGAGTTTAATGCCTCAACCTTTACTGCTCGCGTATGTGCCTCTACCTTGTCTGACATTCATTCTTGTATCACTGGCGCGATTGGTTCGTTACGTGGTCATTTGCATGGTGGCGCCAACGAAGCTGCGATGGATATGATTGAAGGTTTTAGCTCACCAGATGAAGCTGAAAAAGAGATGATGGCAATGCTGGCGCGTAAAGACAAAATCATGGGCTTTGGTCATGCTATTTATAGTGAATCAGACCCACGTAACGTCGTCATTAAAGGCTGGGCTGAAAAGCTCGCTGCTGACGTTGGTGACGAAGTATTATACCCAGTATCAGTACGTTGTGAAGAAGTCATGTGGCGTGAGAAAAAACTGTTCTGTAATGCTGACTTTTTCCATGCCTCGGCCTATCACTTCATGGGCATTCCAACCAAACTGTTCACGCCAATCTTTGTCTGTTCGCGTCTAACGGGCTGGGCAGCACACGTATTTGAGCAACGTGCTAACAACCGTATCATTCGCCCAAGTGCGGAATATACCGGTGAAGAGTTGCGCCCAGTACCAGAGATGAGCGCACGTTAATCCATATGTGTATTTACTATCTCGTATAAGTGCTTATGCGAGATAACCCGTTTAACTGCTAGATATATACACAATTTAGCAGTTAAACCTTATTCTTAATAACCTTACTTTCTTTTTAACCATGTTTTTTTAGCAAAGCCTTCTTCTAACTTCTAATTTGACTGATGATTTTGCTAAAAGAATGACAATTTTTTAAATTTAAACCAGCCAACAGCTAAAGGTGACTTATGGACAACGCCCTTGTACAACCGATGAATGATTCATTCAAAAAGCCATTACCTGGCACAGACTTGTATTACTTTGATACCCGTGAAGCGATCGAAAACATCGAAGCTGGCGCGTATGACAAGTTACCGTTCTGCTCAAAAGTATTGTGTGAAAACTTGGTACGCCGTTGCCCACCAGAAGACTTAACGGCTGCGCTTAAGCAGCATATTGAAGGCAAACAAGATTTAGATTTTCCTTGGTACCCTGCCCGCGTCGTTTGTCATGACATCCTAGGTCAGACCGCTTTTGTTGATTTGGCAGGTCTACGTGATGCCATCGCTGAGCAAGGCGGCGACCCATCAAAAGTAAATCCAATTGTACCAACGCAATTGATTGTTGACCATTCACTAGCCGTTGAGCATGCAGGCTTTGAAGAAAATGCCTTTGAGAAAAACCGCGCCATCGAAGAGCGCCGTAACGATGATCGTTTTCACTTTATCAATTGGTGTCAGTATGCCTTTGATAACGTCAACGTCGTACCACCTGGTAACGGCATCATGCATCAAATTAACTTAGAGAAAATGTCGCCTGTTGTGCAAGTGGTCAAAAACAAAGCCGGTGAAGAAGTTGCCTTTGCTGATACGCTCGTCGGTACCGATAGCCATACGCCTATGGTTGATGCTTTGGGTGTCATATCAATCGGTGTTGGTGGCCTTGAAGCTGAAAGCGTGATGTTGGGTAACCCATCATATATGCGCCTACCGGATTACGTTGGTGTTAAGCTAACAGGCAAACTGCAAAAAGGCATTACCGGTACCGATTTAGTACTAGCCATGACCGAGTTCCTACGTGATGCTGGCGTAGTCTCTACCTATATCGAGTTCTTCGGTGAAGGTGCGCGCCAACTGAGCGTCGGTGACCGTGCGTCTATCTCCAATATGACCCCTGAATACGGCGCAACCGCGGCGATGTTCTATATCGATGAGCAAACCATCGACTATTTACGCCTAACCGGTCGTAGTGAAGCCCAAATCAAATTGGTTGAGCAGTATGCCAAGCAAACCGGTCTATGGGCTGATGGCATGGAAAATGCGGAATACGCGCGTGTGCTTGAGTTTGACTTGTCTGCAGTCGTCCGTAATATGGCGGGTCCTTCACGTCCGCATGCGCGCGTATCCACCACGGATTTGGTTGCTAAAGGCATTGCCCATTCTCCTGAAGATAAATTACCTGAACCAAAAGATGGTCTGATGCCAGATGGTGCGGTTATTATCGCCGCGATTACCAGCTGTACTAATACTTCTAACCCACGCAATATGGTTGCTGCTGGCCTCGTCGCTCGTAATGCTAATGAGAAAGGCTTATTACGTAAGCCTTGGGTGAAATCATCATTAGCTCCTGGTTCTAAAACGGTAAAAATGTACTTAGAAGAAGCTGGTCTGATGTCTGAGCTACAAGAAATCGGCTTTGACGTAGTTGGCTTTGCTTGTACCACTTGTAATGGCATGAGTGGTGCGCTTGATCCTGACATCGAAAAAGAAATCATCGATAACGATCTGTTTACCACTGCGGTGTTATCTGGTAACCGTAACTTTGATGGTCGTATCCACCCGTATGCCAAGCAAGCATTCTTAGCGTCACCGCCATTAGTGATTGCCTATGCTATCGCCGGTAATATCCGCTTTGATATTGAAAAAGACGCGTTAGGCAAAGACCAAAACGGCAACGACGTTTATCTCAAAGATATCTGGTTCGATGATGATGAAGTTGATGCCATCGTTGCTAAAGCGGTGAAGCCTGAGCAATTCAATGCTGTTTATATCCCTATGTTTGATGAAGCCAAAAAAGACACAGGTAAAGCGTTAAGCCCACTCTATGACTGGCGCGAGATGACCACTTATATCCGTCGTCCGCCGTATTGGGAAGGCAAAATGGCAGCAATGAATAAGCTAAAAGGTATGCGTCCATTGGCGGTATTAGGTGACAATATTACTACTGATCATTTATCACCGTCTAATGCGATTTTGGGTGACTCAGCAGCTGGTGAGTATCTTGATACCATGGGTTTACCTGCGGAAGACTATAACTCTTACGCAACCCATCGCGGTGATCATTTAACGGCTCAGCGTGCGACCTTTGCCAATCCTAAGTTGCTGAACGAGATGGTACGTGACGAGAAAGGTGAGGTTATCCAAGGTTCGCTTGCTAGAGTAGAACCTGAAGGTCAAGTCATGCGCATGTGGGAAGCGATTGAAACCTATATGAATCGTGAACAGCCACTGATCATCATCGCAGGTGATGGCTATGGTCAAGGCTCAAGCCGTGACTGGGCTGCCAAAGGTGTGCGTTTAGCTGGCGTAGAAGTCGTCGTCGCAGAAGATTTTGAGCGTATCCATCGTCAAAACTTGGTCGGTATGGGCGCACTACCTTTGCAATTTAAAGAAGGTGTCAATCGTAATACCCTAAATATCGATGGTACAGAAGTATTTGATATCGAAGGCAAAGTGTCGGCTGGTGGTGAGATGACACTGGTCATTAACCGCACAGATGGCACTGTCGATAAAGCCTCAGTGAAATGTCGTTTAGATACGGCTGATGAAGTTAAAATGTATAACGCGGGTGGTATGCTACAGCGCTTTGCCAAAGAATTTATCGATGGCACGTTAGATATTGCGTAAGCGTTTGAGTTTTAAATAAGCAAAGAGCCGATGTTGTATAAATTATACGGCATCGGTTTTTTTATAATTGGCATCCTATTATCAACTGACAACCACGACATCAAAAAGCTTGTAAATTATTCAACAAATATTAGGAAGTTCGGCATAATAACAATTTATATTTTACTATTAAGAGATGTTGTTATGAGCTGGTTCAAATTGTTTATTGCGTGTGTTGTCCTTTATCTTGGTCAAAGTTACTACCTTTTATCAGAAAATAATGTAGAAAAATTTTTAGCTGAACATAATGCCTTAGCTATGCAAAATCCGGTAGCCGCTTGTGATAACTATAGCGATGACGTCGAAGTGTTTATTAATCACGATACCGGTAACGGCGCTTGGGAAGTAGAAGGTGGTAAAAATGAGATATGTGGCTATATAAAACAATCTCAGGCAGCACTTACTGTCCTACAAGCCAATACCTCAGGTCACCTCGAAAATCTAACGGTGAAGACAGGCTTCCCATGGTCTAAGGCTCATGTGAGCTATGATGAAATCAACGATGTGCAAATGAATACGCTAGGCTCAATCATCAGTAAAACGCATGATGTTATCGCTGTTAAGCGCACGCTCACTGGTCTAAGTATAGACTCAGTAAATTCTACTGGTGGCGTAAACTCACTCGGTAAACCTTAATCATTACTTTTAACCATGCTTTTGAAAATAATATTAGATAATTAATTAAAGGATTTCCCATTATGACCCAATCAACTTTACAACATACACCTTTAAAAAACACACCAAAATTTGCCCCACAAATCTCTGTCCCAGCCACCTACATGCGCGGCGGCACCTCAAAAGGCACCTTTTTTAAACTTTCTGACTTACCTGAACGCTGCCAAGTTGCTGGCGAGTCGCGCGATAACTTTCTGCTACGTGTCATCGGTAGCCCTGATCCTTATGGTAAGCAAATTGATGGTTTAGGCAATGGTAGCTCTAGTACCTCAAAAACAGTGATCTTATCTAAGTCAGATAAAGCAGACCACGATGTCAACTATCTGTTTGGGCAAGTGAATATCGCCAAACCAATGATTGATTGGGCAGGTAACTGTGGTAATTTAACCGCCGCCGTTGGCGCTTGTGCAATCAATATGTGCTTGGTAGATGCAAATAAAGTTGCTAACAGTACGGATAACGGCATTTGCGAAGTCCATATTTGGCAAGAAAATATTGGCAAAACCATTATTGCCCACGTTCCTGTCTATCGAGATGCACAAGGCAAGGTACAAGTACAAGAAATCGGCGATTTTGAATTAGACGGTGTGACCTTCCCTGCTGCTGAAGTGAAGATTGAATTTATCGACCCTGTAGATTCATCAAGCGATATGTTCCCGACCAACAATCTAATTGATGATTTTGATGTGTCTGGCTGTAGTCTAAATACTGATAGCGTCAAAGCAACTTTTATCAGTGCGGGTATCCCAACCATCTTTATGAAAGCAGAAGATTTGGGCTTTACCGGTACTGAGCTACAAGGCGATATCAACAGCGATAGCGAAACCTTGGCTAAGCTTGAAAAAATCCGTGCCAAAGGCGGTGTTGCGATGGGCTTGTTTAAAGATGTCTCCGAGGCACAAACCAGTCAGCATATTCCAAAGATTGCTTGGGTTGCTCCTGCACAAAGTTATAGCGCATCAAGTGGTAAAGCAGTTAATGCTGATGATATTGATCTCGTTGTACGTGCGATGAGTATGGGACAACTGCATCATGCAATGATGGGCACAGCAGCAGTAGCGATTGCAGCAGCAGCGACTACGCAAGGTACGCTCGTTAATCAAGCTGCAGGCGCAGGCGAATTAGGTGAAGTACGTTTTGGTCATCCTTCTGGTACGTTATTGGTTGGCGGTAAAACTGAACAAGTTGATGGGCGCTGGCAAGCCAAGAAAGTCTCGATGAGCCGCTCTGCTCGCCGTATCATGGTTGGTGAAGTGTTTGTACCAGCAGATGCGTTTTAAACGTTTATTATTTGTTCGATTTCTTTAATACTTATACTCTGAATAGCTTTTTGCTTGCGTTTGTTTTACTCTAATAAAATGCCAACTTCTCCTACTCTTAATAAATCCCCACTTGATAAGAAGCCGCCGCTCAAAAAAACGGAGCGGCGGGCGTTGCTGTGGGATATCCTTAAAAAGCTTGCTGTATTTGCAAAACCTTATCGTTTACTAATTATCGCCACACTAATATTGACGGTGCTTGGCTCCTTTACGGCGCAAGTTAATGCCTTTGTGTTGCGCTATGCCGTGGACACTTTAACCGAAATCGCTACTCTTGCCGAGCCTTGGGAAGCTGGTCTGCGCATGCTCATCATTATCAGTGCGGTGCTCTTGACCAAAGAGATATTATCGATATTTATATCTTTTGGTCAGCGCTTTTATGGTGAAAAGATTCGTATCAACCTGTCCCGTGATTTATCGCAAAAAATCATCGAGCGCATATTGACCTATCGCATGGCGTTTTATACCAGTAGTGAGAACGATAGTGGTAAATTGCAAACCCGTATCGATTATGGTGTTAGTAGCTTAACCAGTTTGGTGCAAAACTTCTTTATCGATATGCTGCCGCTGTTTGCCAGCGCCATTGTATCGCTGGTTATTATGTTTTCGACCAACGTTTGGATAGGCATGGTCGGTCTTATTATTATTCCGATTTACTTTTTTATCAGTCAAAAACAAGCGCGGCGCCTGCAAGGTTTTCGTCGTGAAATGCGCGGCTTTAGAGAAGCAAAGAGTGGTCTTGTCATCTCACTAATTAATTCTATTAGCGTCGTAAAATCCTTCGTACGTGAGTCTATTGAGGCTGAGAAGCATTTAACCATTCAAAAGGATATGACTGATAATCAGCTGCGTATTCGTAGTATTGGTTTTATTTATGATGCGATAAAAACTTTCATAGAGCAAATCGGCGTGGTGGCAATTATTCTACTGACCTCCTATTTTGTGTTAAAAGGTCAGATGACCATTGGTATGATTTTATTTCATGTCATGCTGTTTCAAAACGTTGCTGCCCCTATCCGTCAATTACATCGCATATATGACCAAATTAACAATGCGCTTACATACGCAGAAGGCTTTTTTGAGATTTTAGAGGACGATGATCAAGTTGAAAAAATCTCTGGTTTAAGTAGTAAGAACTTAAAAGGTCATATTGAGCTTAAACATGTTGATTTTACTTATCCTAATGGCACTCAAGCGCTAAAAGATGTCAGCTTTACTATCAAACCCAATCGCATTACCGCATTAGTCGGCTTAAGTGGCGCTGGCAAGAGCACGATTATCAATCTGTTGGTGAGATTTTATGAGCCTAACGCCGGCACAATATGCCTAGATGGTCAGAATCTAGCCGACTATGATACCCATGAGCTGCGGCAGAATATTGGTTTGGTATTGCAAAGCAATCATATCTTTTCAGGTACGATTAGCGAGAATATCCGCTATGGCGATATGACTGCTAGCGAAGAGGATATTATCGTGGCTGCAAAAAAAGCCTCAATCCATGAGCAGGTCATATTGTTACCAAAAGGCTATGAAAGTACAGCAAAATCTCTATCAGGTGGTCAACAGCAACGCATTGCGCTGGCAAGAATGTTCTTAAAAGACCCTCCTATTGTATTTCTGGATGAGCCAACCGCTAGTCTCGATGCGATTGCCAGCCAACAGGTGAAGAAGAGCCTAGACTTGATTAAGAAAGACCGGACAGTGATTATGGTCTCGCACAATATTGCGCAAATCATCGATGCCGATGACTTAGTCGTTATAGAAAACGGGCGTGTGGTCGAGACAGGTACTCACGAAGCATTATATGAAAAACGTGGCAAATACTTTGAGATATTCAGCGCGATGTCTGATAGTTTGAATTTGGATAAAATCAGTCAAACCTTAAATAGTTAATGTAGGGTGAAATCGTTATAATGCTCAGGCTTTGATGTGTTATTTCTGTATTTAGAATATTTATAATTTATGTTGTTACTCTATATAAGTCCTTTAAATTGTTAGAAGCTATTTGACTATGACCTGTGAATTTTCTATAAAAACCTTTGATGAGCTGACCACCGTTGATCTTTATCATATCTTAAAAGCCCGCTCGCAAGTATTTGTGGTGGAGCAAAACTGCCCGTATCAAGATATGGATGAGGTGGATTTTGATTGCTTACATCTGGTCGCCCATCAAAATGAAGCCTTGATTGGCTATTGCCGGATTATTCCGCCGCAATTTAATCATAAAAAGTCCTCGGTTAACCCTTCAGGTCCTATACCTGCGATTGGCAGAGTTTTGGTGCTAGCAGAGCACCGAGGCAATGGCGTTGCCCGTCAAATAATGCTTGAGGCCATTAATTACTGCCGTAAAAAGTATGGTAAAAAAACCATCATCATCTCCGCCCAGACTTATTTGCTAAACTTCTATGAGTCACTCGGGTTTATTGCTGAAGGTGAGCGTTATCTGGAAGACGGCCTTGAGCATGTCACCATGGCGTTGCCCATCATTAAAAAGGTAAAAGTAAAAAAAGAAAGCTCAGGGATGGTAAGTAGTATCCTCAGCTTTTTACTATTGATACTGGCGCTTTTATTCATTGTCGGTTTGGTTTATCTCATGATTTGATGGCCGCGCATCATTTCACCTTTACCTTGAATAGATTCATCAAAGATTATTAAACGATAAAACAGTCTTACACGACTTCACTGTTGTTCGATATTGAGTATGTTATTTTTGATGGATAGCTGATTAATAAATCGCTTGGAAAATAAGCCATATTTATTAATCGCTCAAATATTTGACTCAAGGAAGGGGTAACGACTATGTCTATGACTCAAAACGCTACGGTAGAGAGCAATGTCCGTCCAGAATATGACATTGAGATTCAAAAAATTGCCGATTATGTACTCAACTACTCTATTGATAACGACTCTCCTAATAGTGAGGATGCTTGGAATACTGCCCGATACTGCCTGATGGATACGCTAGGCTGCGGATTATTGGCATTGCGTTTTCCTGAATGTACCAAGCATCTAGGACCCGATTGCACTGATCAAATCACCCCTAACGGCGCGCGTGTTCCCGGCACTTCCCATCGACTAGATCCCATCAAAGCCGCTTTTGATATAGGCTGTATGGTGCGCTGGCTTGACTATAACGATACATGGCTTGCTGCTGAATGGGGGCACCCCTCAGACAACTTGGGCGGTATTTTGGCAGTGGCAGACTATATCAGCCAGCAAAACGTCAGCCAAGGTCGCGCTGCGCTCACCATGCGCGACGTGCTAGAAGCCATGATTATGGCACATGAGATTCAAGGCGTGCTTGCCTTAGACAACTCATTTAACCGTGTCGGGCTCGATCATGTCTTCCTAGTAAAACTAGCCTCGACAGCGGTGGTTGCTAAACTCTATAAATTACCACGTGAGCGCATCATGGCAGCCATCTCTCAAGCGCTTGTCGATGGACAAGCATTACGTACCTATCGCCATGCGCCAAATGCTGGTAGTCGTAAGTCTTGGGCGGCAGGTGATGCGACCAGTCGTGCGGTACGCTTGGTCGATATCACCCGTCGCGGCGAGATGGGTATCCCTGGTGCATTAACCGCGCCGCAATGGGGCTTTTATGATGTCTTATTTAGCCATACCAATAAAGATTTGGTACTCAAACCTGAAAATGAGCGCCGCTTTACCTTCCAGCGGGACTTTGGTAGCTATGTGATGGAGAATATCTTGTTTAAGATAAGCTTCCCTGCCGAGTTCCATGCTCAGACCGCTTGTGAAGCAGCAGTCATTCTGCATCCACGTATCGATGATAGGATTGATGACATCGAAAAAATCGTTCTGACTACCCATGACTCAGCCATTCGAATCATCTCTAAAGAAGGCGCGCTTGATAACCCTGCCGATCGCGATCATTGTTTGCAATATATGGTTGCGGTACCTTTATTAACGGGTGACTTGATGGCAGAAAACTATGAAGACGACTATCACGAACAGCATCATATAATGATTGATGGGTTGCGGCGTAAGATGGTTGTCGTAGAAGATGCCGATTATTCAAAAGATTATCATGACCCAAGCAAACGCTCGATTGCCAATGCTATTCAGATATTCTTTAAAGATGGCAGTAGTACTGATAAAGTCGCTGTCGAATACCCGATTGGCCATAAACGCCGCCGTGAAGAAGGCATCCCTGTGTTAGAAGCAAAGTTCCGAGCCAGTTTGGCAACACGCTTTATTGACAGCCGCTGTGCGGATATTTTTGCTCTGTGTGATGACCAACAACGCTTAGAGCAAACACCGGTTAATGAGTTTATGGATTTATTTGTGGCCAATTAATTTTAAAGCATGTAAATGATTCAGTGCATTTTTGTTTTTATTAATAGTGTTTTTACCAATCTTTTACCAAGGTATAGACTCACCTGCCCAATCGACAAAACTTCCAGATTGGGCAGCGCTCATACTATCAAGCACTTCCAATAAACGCTCGGCGCTATAGGCTGGCGAGAACAGCTTTTCGTCAGCCACATTGCCTTGAAAAGGTGAAGATAACTGGGTATCGACGGTACCTGGCTGCATGACTACCACGCAGACATCCTTTAAAGACCGACTCCATTCAATGCTCAAATTCTTCATACCCATATTTAGTGCCGCTTTACTCATACGGTAGCTATACCAACCACCCAACTGATTGTCACTAATACTACCGACACGAGCCGATATGGTCGCAAAAATTGCGGGCTTGTCAGTACTACGTTCAGCTTTTGCGAGTAATGGCTTGATATGCTTAGCAATCAGCAAACCTGCTAAGGCATTTATTTGCATACTCTGCAAAAAGAAGCCCGTCTCCAGTTGTCGTAATGCTTTTTCTGGTTGATTGCTTGTTGTATGTAATAAGCCCACACAGTTAATCACCCAATCTATATGAGTGGTGTGCTGCTTAATATCAGCAATGGCTTGTTCGATACTACCCTCATCGCTCACATCCATCGATATCCAATACAAGTTATCTGCTGCAAAGTCAGGCTGACTTTTATGATAAGTGACATATACCTTTCCATCGCTTTGTTCGTTAGCAATCCGTTGTAATAGCTCTTTAACAATCGCCTGACCAATCCCACCGGTGCCGCCAATGACTAAATAATTTTTCTGCTTCACAAGATTTTCCTTATTGCTATCTGCATTATTATCTTTTGCTAACCTGCATTCATTTTGGCGCATTTACTTTACATTTACTATGACAAAACGCTAAGAATAATAGAAGTTATCGCCGCGCTATATGAGCTACAATAATCAATGATGGATAGAATACTCAACATTTTTAAGCAAGCATTGACATAATAAAATAAAAATTATGCTTTTTAACCAACGCTTTTATAGGGATATCATCGCACTATGTTATCACCCCAAGACCAATTAACTGAGCTAGTACGTACGCTTGAGACGCAGCAGCATGTCTTTGCTACTGACCCACTACTGATTACCGAAAAGCTGCAAGGTGAGGATGGAAAACCTATCCAAAAACTGCATCGCCGCGCCTCGCGTATCGATAGTAACGGTGCGCTGGCACGTGTGCTCGGTAAGATTGACGGGCGCATAAAGGGCATCATGGTGGTCATGAGCGTGGTGTGGTGCATCTCAGGGTTTTTGGGATTGTTTACCCTACTGCAGACCAATGTGGTTAATTTCTTTTATGTGCTGGTCTGTCTGCTTGGCTTCCATACCATTATGCTTTTAGGCTGGCTAGTCATGACTTTGATTAATCAAGGCAAGCAGTCGTCAAATTGGTTTGCCAGTTTTGTCAGTCCTAGCTATTTGATACGTGGCAAAGATGATGTGACCCAAGCAGCAGTCACTCTGTACGAGCGTCAATTACAGCATAGCGGTATGCGTTGGTATTTGGGGCGATTTAGCCATCAATTATGGCTCGCTACATTAACCGGTATGCTGCTGGCGATTGTGTTTTTATTGATTGTGCGTCAGTACAGTTTTAGCTGGGAGTCGACACTACTGTCTGATCAGGCATTGATTACTTTGACTCAGGTACTTGGTTGGTTGCCAAGCATGGTAGGGTTTGGCGTGCCAGACAGTACCGCTATTATTCAGAGTCGTTTGGTAACCGATGCGATGCCGCTGTCTGTTGCGCGGCAATGGGCAGGGTTATTGGTTGGTAGTTTGCTGATGTACGGTATTGTACCTAGAGCAATTGCTTGGGCTTTTTGCGCACTGATGTTCCGTCGTAAAAAGATGCGTTTGGATATCAAGCAGCCTTATTATCAAAAGATTTTGAATTTTTGGCAGCGTCATGTGGTTGATGCTGATGATTTTAAAGAAGCGCCTGCTCCTATCGCTCCAAAAGCAACGATTAGTACTGGCAAAAAATTGGTTGCTTTACTCGAATACCCATCAGAGCAGGATAACTGGTGGCTTGAGGGTCTTGATGCCAATATTAATGATAATAGTGAGATAGAGGATTTCGGTATCGTTGATGATCGCGATGATATGAATCGCTTGACAAGCTATCTTGATAAGCACCCAGTTCAGGTGTTATTAGGTATTCACAGTAAAGCACTGCCTGACCGTGGCACTCTGCGTAAGCTTGATCGTATCGCAGAACATGCTACAGATGGGCTAATCGTACAACTGCTGAGTGATAACAGTTTGGCTAGAGATTCTTTACAGACGATACCGAACCAAGATACTCGTTATCAACAATGGCAAACCGCGCTTTCTGCGCGAAAAATTGGTCTGGTGGACACTAAGTAGCATTATGCCCTTAGCTTTACTCAATAGCTTTTATACAAATGATATGGAAACATAAGATGGATAATAATAAGACCAATGGCCAGCCCGTCGGCCTATTTGCCGACAAAGCATTAAAAGACAACCCTAGCCGCAATTTAGTGAATTCAGAGGTAGCGCCGACATCTACTGAGACTAACTATCCTGAAAGTAATAATACCGATACCAATGATTTAACTGATGATCCCGAAAATCTGACAGCGCGCTCTGGTAAAAAAGCAACCATAGCCAGTGGTGCAGCACTTAAACTAGCGGTCGTCGGTCATACCAATACAGGAAAGACTTCTATCCTGCGTACCCTATTGCGTGATGTCTATTTTGGTGAAGTCAAAAACGAGGCTGCAACCACACGCCATGTGGAGCAAGCCAAGCTAACAGATAACCAAACCGGTGAAGATTTGGTCATACTCTATGATACCCCGGGTCTAGAAGACGCCTCAGGGCTAATGGATTGGTTAGAAGACAATACTGCCAGTCGCCGTGATGGTATTGAGCGTTTACAGCAGTTTTTGGCAGCAGACATTGCCCAGGGCGGTGATGGGTTAAGTAGCAATGAGGACTACAGCCAAGAAGCCAAAGTGATCCGTCAGTTGCTGGCAAGTGATATGGCCATTTATGTCGTCGATGCGCGTGAGCCAGTACTCGGTAAATATAAAGATGAGCTGGCTATTTTATCTTGGGCCGCGATACCTGTTATGCCGGTATTTAACTTCACTGACGCTCAAGATGCCAATATAGATGACTGGCAAACGATGCTGGCAAGACGTAATCTGCATATCTCGACGCGCTTTGATTCTGTTGCTTTTGAATTTAACGATGAAATGCGTCTATGGCAGAATTTAGCCACCATGCTCACCCACTCTGAAATGCTTGAGCAACTGATGACGCGTCGTACAGAGAATTGGGCGCAGTTGTATGATGAGGCCAATATCATCATTGCGGACTTTTTGTTAAATGTCGCCGCTTTCGTCCATGAGATTAATGAAGATGATGACCCAATGCCCGTATTGGAACAAATGCAAGAAGCTGTGAGGCAAAGTGAACGGGCGATGCAGCACAACCTGCTCAATTTATATAAGTTCTATGATAATGCAGTGGCAGCTACCCCACTTGAATTACAAGCGTATCAGCAAGACCCTTTTGACCCTGAGCTTCTCAAAAGCTATGGTATTCGTACAACATCTGGCGCGGCAGCAGGCGCGTTACTAGGATTGGGTATTGATGCGGCAGCACTTGGCACGACATTGGGATTGGGTGCCGCAATAGGTGGTATCGCAGGTGGGCTATTGTCTAATACCAGTAGTATCGCCGATAGAATCACTGGGGTAAAACGTTTGTATATAGACCCTGCTACATTGACCTTGCTCGCCACGCGCGCGATTGACTTGCTCACTGCGCTACGTCACCGTGGTCATGCAGCAACTGATGCCACCCAACTGATATATAATGGCGCGAAAAATGACGCTGACATGTCAAAAATATCAAATAACGACAATGAAGATAACTTAGTGACGCCATGGCCGACCCATAAACTGCCAAGTGAACTCAAAAAAGCCCGTGGCAAACCTCAATGGTCATCACTCAGTAGTGGTAAATCTGAACAAGCTCAGCTATTACGAGCAGATATGGCATGGTCGCTGGCAAGTAAGCTACAGTCATATAAACCTGAATAATGATAGCCAAAGCCAAGCTTGACTAAAGTGGTAGATATGGTTGTTTAATGAGATGGGTGTAATAATGCACTTAAGGCGTCTGTACCGCGTACGTCCGTTTGTTGCAGATATATTGGATATAGCGGGTACTTGGGAAAGGTTTGTTCAATATCTTGCATCAATTGTTGTTGGCGCTCAGCACGATGCTGCCAAAACGCATCAGACTGGGTCGGTTCTATCAACTGATTGATAACGATTGCGGCTGGCATAAGCTTACTGTCTTCTAACTGCTCTATCGCTCGCTTTGTTTCAGCCAGTGGCAATACATCAGCAGTCATAACCAATACAATCGCAGTTTGGCTACGGTCATGCAGCAATATTCCTGCCTGACGAAACAGCTGTTTGCGTTTTTCTAGTACAGATACTGCTTGCTCCCAGCGGTCGGTCTTTTTTGCGGCAAACGGATTGGCTAAATCATTTTTATTATTGTCTTGTTTATGACTGCCTAAATGATCAGCTACAGAGCGCAGTTTTGCTTGCCTTCGCTGCTGCGATAGCAATCCATCTGTCCATGCCCCCATCATCTCAGGCAGCACTAGCAAGCGCAGTGTATGCCCTGTCGGTGCCGTATCAAAAATAACGTGCTCATAGCCGGCATCTGCTGCCGCAACCAAGTGCTGACACATGGATTCGAGCATGGCGGCTTCTTGTGCGCCAGGTGCTGATTTTGATAGCCGTAGATGCTCGCGAATTTTTGGCATCATGTCTGGGTTTGCATAGGAGGTAATGGTGCGTTCAACTTGAGCAAAATGCTCATCGACGATGATATCAGGGTTTAGTTCAATAGCGTCCAAATAAGGGGTTACGACTGTTTTTTGGTTTTTGAGCGGGACGTTTAACACATCACCCAAACTATGGGCAGGATCGGTTGAGATAATCAGTGTCTTTTTTTGCTGCTTGGCATAATAGCTGGCAAGTGCGGCGGCAGTGGTGGTTTTACCGACACCGCCCTTGCCGCCGATAAATATAATCGGCTGTGTTGCCAGTTGCTCTACCAAGGCGGGTAAAGGGTGTAATGCCATACTTGTATCTCATTTTAATTAATTCAAAGAAAACTAGCAGCAACCTACATGATCAAATGGGCATCTATCCATACCCATACGTGTATGCCATTCATGGAAGTTTTCTAAAAATAACGGTTGCAACTCTAACGTATAAAAGCTGGCTGGATTATCGATACCTAAGCTTTCCGCAAACATGAGTAGCATGAAAAAATCTTCCTCATCACGCGCGGCGCGTGCCATCGTTTGACGATAAGGCGCATGATAAAACTCGTTTAGCCCTGCCGCAAATCTTTGCCACCATGGCTCAATATTTCTTATAGGTTTTGTGATATCCCTGTTTTCCATGATCACTCTTCTTTTTCGGATGCTTATTATCTATCATGCCTATATGAGACAAAAAACGCCAGCAATTGCTGCTAGCGTTTTGTCTGACATTTCATTAATTATTTAGCAGGATTTAGAGGTTACTTTTGCCTCTGTGTATCGACCATTCTTTGCGCAGTACCGATAAGCTCTCAAACGTCACTAAGATTGTGGCTATCAAGATAATGATATCCATAATAATAAGCAGCCAATTACCATCATTGAAAAAGGTTTTTAGCTGAATCAATAACGCAAAAACCGTCATGACCAGTAAGAACGATAAGGGCCCTAAGGTATACCATACTGGTCTGCCTTTACGTAACAAGATGACTGTGACAATCATCAAGGTTAATGCAGCCATTAGCTGATTTGTCGTGCCAAATAGCGGCCAGATAATCATACCACCAGCGCCATCGATGCCACCAGCACCAAAGGCTAACAACAAACAGCTACCAACAGCAAGGAATGTTGCCACCACACTCTTATTTAGAACAGGCAGTTTATAAATCTCACCAAATTCTTGGAAGATATAACGTTGCAGACGTACCCCAGTATCCATCGTAGTACCAGCGAATAAGGCTGCCATTACTGTCAGCATCGTTTGTGATAAAACCATATCAATGCCAACACCTGCATTCAATATGGTTGCACCGCCATCGATAAAGGCACCAATAGAGCCGTCGCCAAATTTTTGATAAACCGCTTGCCAGTCACCAAGGGTTGCAAAGCCCGCAGTTGCCGCAAGTATCGCACCAAGCGCCAACATGCCCTCACCCATGGCACCGAAGTAACCAACGAAACGTACATCTTCTTCTTTATCAATCTGCTTAGACGTCGTACCCGTTGCCACCAAACCATGAAAGCCTGAAATTGCACCACAAGCAATGGTCACAAACAATAAAGGCAGCATAGATGGCGTGCCGATTGGCAATGCGGTGTTTATCGCTGGCGCGACAATATTAGGAGTCGCAATAAAGATGGCGGCGTATAATAAAATCAGACCGACAAATAACTGTAAGCCATTGATGTAATCGCGTGGCTGTAAAAGCATCCAAACCGGTAACAAAGAAGCGATTGCTGCATAGAAAAATAAAATAATAATCCAAACAGCATTGTCAGGTAAACCTAAGAATGTCTCAGGTAATACGATAGGAAACATAGGACCAAGATAGATAAGCCCATATAAAGCCGTGACCCCAATGATTGACACCCAAACCAGATTCATCTTATAGCGATAAATACACTGACCGATGATAAAGGCGACTATCAAAGCACCCCAAACTGGCAGCACAGCGGACGGGGTTTTTATCATCATATTAGCAATAGCGACGCCGAATACCGCATTTACCATTAGCAATAATAAAAAGATGACGATCATCATCAAACTACGTACACGTGTACCCATGACGGTACCGGCAATCGAGCCAATCGACTGACCTCGATTGCGCATACTTGCCCAAATGGCGGACATGTCGTGAACACCCGCCATAAAAATCGTGCCCAATACCACCCAAATGATGGCAGGTACCCAGCCCCAAATAACCGCAATGGCAGGACCAATAATCGGTGCTGCCCCTGCGACTGAAGTAAAATGATGCCCCCATAACACGTATTTATTAGTGGGAATATAATCTACCCCATCTTTCATGGTATGCGCTGGCGTGGGGATACTATTATCCAATGCCAAGATTTTAGTGGCGATAAATTTTGAGTAAAACAGATAACCGCAAAGCATAGCGGCAACAGCAAACAATAGCACGATTGCACTATTCATCTTATCTCTCCCTAGACAAGTTGTAGATAGCCTTATGAGTTCAAGCTTTTTAATTTAGAATATAAAAAATATGCTAGATTAGTGGGCGGTGAGCGACTCAGATCACCCGTTATTAGGCAAATACCAGCATCTTCCCCATATTATTACTGACAAACAAAGCATTGTATTTTAAGATTGAGGCACTTCACTAACAAGTAGCAAGCACCGTGGATCTTTTCTTAGTATTCTTTTTAAATAGTAACTGATTTGATGAGGGATGTAACGTTTATAAGACGTTAAAAACAACAAATAAGGGAGTTAGAATGACACACTATTTTGGATTCGTACCTTCAGATAAATTGAAAGCTTTGATTATTGAGGCAGAGCAAATCGTTGAATCAAACGAAAAAGTAGACTATTACCCGTATCGTGACGCCCTGACCCATCAAACGGCGCGTGACCTAACGGATAAGCTATTGGTTGGATTGGTAGATATTATTCCAAACCCTGAACGCCAGGCCTCTATGCGTAAAATCGTTAGCACCATCGAGCGTGCGACGGATACCCTACTCAATATCCTATTGGGTAAAGAGAACAATGAAGAGGTGATGCCAAGCTTTCATTTTTTAAGGGATCAAGCGACATTCATTGATAACGAAGGCGTCAAGCGCATCGGATTTAAATTATCAGAGGCAGATGCTAAAACTATTGATGCCGGCTTTGCGGCGATTACACCTGAGCACGTTGATAGAGTGGTATTTAAGAAAGCACTTGAGACGGTAAATGAAGAGACTTTAACGCATTTTATCAGTCGCTATGCTGAAACCTTAAAATTGGGCATGATTAAACGCAAGTCTGTGCCAATGGCGAAGGCAGCTATTGATAAAGGCATGTCTATGGCATTAAACAAGCTATTACCGGACCTTCCTGATAGCTCTTTGAACCGTTTGGCCAATTATTATCGTCCTTTTGTCGTAAAAAAGCCTGAATAACGAATATTAGATTTTTATTAAGAATGTAGTGTTGGGCAAATTTGCTAAAATTTGCTAAAATAGGCGGCACTTTTATCGAAGGCGCAACTCATGACCCAAATCAGTAATCAAGAAATCGAAAAAACCCTGCGCAACTCAGAGTGTCTTATCAGTAGTATCGAAGTAGCCGCTGCTTATGAGCGCCTTGCCGCCCAGCTAAACCTACATTATGCTGGTTTAAATCCAATTGTTATGGTCGTTATGAACGGTGGACTTATCCCAGCCGGTCAACTACTGACGCACCTGACTTTTTACCATCGCATGCATTATATCCATGCCTCACGCTATCGCGATAATGAAGGTACCAATGAGCTTGATTGGAAGTTTAAGCCTGATGTCAGTATTGAGGGCGAACACGTCTTGTTGATTGATGATATTTTTGACGAAGGCATTACCCTCAAAGCTATCGTAGAAGAACTGAGTAAAGAGAAACCTTTGTCTATCGAGTCTTGTGTGTTGCTAAATAAAGAGCACGATCGCAAGGTTGCAGACTTTGACGTCGATTTTGTGGGTATTAATGTCGCAGACCGTTATGTCTATGGCTGTGGTATGGATTTTCATGGTTACTTGCGCCATTTGCCTGGTATCTATGCCATTAAAGAAGACAAAATCTAAATCTGAAAATTCAAGTTTAGAAAAGCATCCTATATCGGATGCTTTTTTTTGCGCTATTTTCTTACCTTTCTATAACCTTAAACGAACTAATAATCTTAAACGGCAGAATCAACCACCTACTCTAGCAGTTTTTCAAACTGTAAGCTCAGTCCAGTTTGACGCATCGTTGGTGTTGATAATGCAGAGGTCAATGCCGAGGCGGTGCTAAAAATAGAAACTTGTTTTTTAGCGCGTGTGACAGCGGTATAAATTAACTCTTGGCTTAATAAGCGTGCATTATTATCATCAAAGCTAATTGCTACATGGTCAAATTCCGACCCTTGTGATTTATGAATGGTCATCGCATACGCAGTCGCAATCATCTCATCACTTAGCATATTGATATTTACACCCTGCTTTTTGTTCTCAAAAAACACCTGTAGTCGCCCTTTTTCTACTTGCAGGCAGATACCGATATCACCGTTAAATAGCCCTAGCTCATAATTATTTTGTAATACCATGACTGGACGACCGTGATACCAAGGTGATTTGGAAAGAGGTAGCTTTAACTGAGTCTTATGCTGCTCGCTCAGATAATTATTGATGTAATGGTCACCGCAGCGGCCATGATGCCCAGCCGTTAAAACTCGAAAACGATTAAGTAGCTCTATAAGCTCATCAAATTCAGTAAGATATTCCTTAGTTGGTATGGATTTCGCTATTTTAATCTTAGTTAGTATATTATTGGTTTGGTTGAAGTATTTGAGATAATTGTTAGACAGTATTTTGAGAAATTTATAATTGCTTAGGCTATTTTCTATCTTGTTATTAATTATGTTGCTGTTAGTTTCTTCATCATTACCCGCTGTCAGATAATAAAAACTTAATGCGTCATCCTTTTGGAGAAGCTGCCAAACAGCGTTCATATTTTTAGTACGGTTCTGACTCTTATCTGTTTGGTTAATCAGTTTAGCAAGCTTACCAATGCCTGAGTCCTCTTTAAACCGCCGACTGTCGATTAAACGTTGGTGCACGTCTTGTAGCGCCTCTATACGGCACAAATCTGCCAATACAGCCCCCGCATCGACCGCTGCTAGCTGATTGGCGTCACCAAGTAGTATCAGTCGCGCATTGGGCTTTATGGCGCTCACTAGATGATTGGCGAGCTCTACACCAAGCATCGAAGCTTCATCAACGATGACGATGTCTTCACTGAGTGGATTATCTTCATGGTAGCGTGGGCGCCCGCCCTGCCCGATGCCGAGCAAGCGATGTATGGTTTTCGCCTCTGGCAGTTGCATAGAGACACCTGCTTGCTGTATGGCATTCTGCAACGACTCTTGCATACGTTGTGCCGCCTTCCCTGTCGGAGCCGCTAATGCTAAATTGGCCTTTGACTCACTACCTTGCTCGTCTGCCGCTTGTTCTTGCTGTAGTGCCATGACTAATTGGGCAACCGTAAAAGTCTTGCCGGTCCCTGGCCCACCAGTAATAATACTAAATGCCGATCGATTGGCCATATGGATAGCATCTTGCTGCTCATCAATTAGCGACGAACTTAGTTTAATCGGTAGCTCAATAAGGTTTTGATTTTTAATACGCAGCACATGCTGCGCCAGAGCGAATTCTGCTTGCCAAGTACGATGCAGCCATAAGGTTATTTTCATGGATTGATTGTCTAAGTCCTCGTTTATCTGAAAGACAATCGGACTATTAATATCGTTTTTATCTTTTGTGTTGTTATTAAAAAGTGGGTGTTTATTTAATAAATCACTAAAATTGCTTAGGCTATTTTTTATTGAGTCAGTACTATTAGCTATACCTCTTAACGAATGATAAAGCTTCACGCAAGCTTTTCGGCGCTGATCTAATATGCGTTTGTCATAGGCTGACAGTGTGGATTGACGCATCGCTGTCTCCCATAATGACTCGTCTTCTAGCAACTCTACAGCCGATATTTCTGCCATATTTGTGCTAACGAATGCCGACCACAGTTGCTGTACTAAAGGTTGTAATAGCTGTTGCTGCCAAGCAAATAGCCCATTATCGGCATTCATAGCCTCACCGCTTGCGACGTTATCAAAAGTATCAAGCACTAAGACGGTATGCCCTTCCTCTAAACGCCGCACCAGCACTTCAAATAGTGTCTCAAACAACCAGTCTTGCATGTCACCAGACTTGTCTGAGGTATTGGGTTGTAGCTGACTTTGATAGGCAGTCTGCGTTTGTGCGCGGCGCTGCAATAAATACTGGCTAATCGTCGTCGCCCAACTATTGCCAGTGTCATCACCGACAGTATTTTGAGCGCTACTGGTTGCTTTTCCTGACTTGCTCACGCTGTTTATACTTTTAACGTCACTCATTATTTATCCATTTTTATCATTATTTTAAGATTGTTAATTTAAAAATCATAAAGCGCTAGGGCTACCAAACATCTCATCTAACGCTTTGACCAGCTCAAACGGTATTTGCCACTCGATCCGGCCATAATTCTGTGCACCTTGTGAGTCAATACCACGCAAGAATACATACTCTACTGCGCCTAAATACTGTGTTTCATTACCGACGTAATCCTTTAAACGCAAGCGTAAAAACCGATGCAAAGCGACTTGATAAATGGCGGCTTGCAACCAGTAGCCTGCTTTATTCATAGCGGCGCTTAGATTTTCGTTATTATAATTACTTAGGCTATTTCCTAAATAGTTACTTTTATAATCAACCACATAGTACTTGCCAGCGTACTCATAAACGAGGTCAATCTCACCGCGTAAGTACCGATAAATATTATTGGCATACTGCGGAGTGAGCTCAATATGCTTCTCTGGCTCATCAGACAAATAATGCGCAAAGATGTGGTTGATACCTTCAGGGGTAAAGTCTTCTGACAATCCCATGTTAAAGCCAAGCTCAGCGATACGGTTTTTAGGCGCTATTGCTTGTAAAGGCTGTCCGGAGGCTAATAGTGGAGCGGCCAATACATCTGCTACCCAAGCCATTAGCTCTTCATGAGCAACACCTAGCTGACTTGTCTCAGTCACATCGATATTGTCGGCATCAGGCTCGATAGGTAATGTCTTGCCTTGTTGTAATCGCTGCTGAGATCTAGCACTGGCATAACTGATTGGTAGCTGATACTGACGAATACTTTGATCAATAATAGCGGACCATTTGCTATTATCCGTAAAATCTATCTTTTCAAAAATCTCATGTAAAAATGTACCGGCATTTGCACCCCTCACAAAACGGAAGCGAATGTCGTCACTGAATACTAGATTGCTCTCATTACCATTTAATAAGCCCGTTTTACGCTCACCATCACTTTGAGACACCTGAGAATCAGAAGCCAGATGCATACTATCGGTTAGGTCTAAATCATCTTCTATAGCATCATCAAATATCGCTAATGCTTGACTCTTTTCACCAAGCTGACGCGATAGTGCGGTAAAGCTGGTCTTAGCCCAACCTTTAAACGAGTTTAGTTGTATCTGCGCATAAGCGCCTTGGTAATCGATACGTCGTGCTGTATCGGTAAGCGATATCGATTCAGCAACGTCAGATTTTTTGGCAGTCTTGCTCATATCGGTCAGCGTTTTAGCAATAGGCTCAATAGCGGCGTATTCTAGCCAGCCCACATAAGGCTGTAGTCTATCTGGTAATACAAACTTATGATCGGCACAACTTAGCCATTGTAGGCTTGGCTTACGCTCAGCATCAGTTTTGTTATAGCTATCTTTGAGCACCATATATAACTGTTCACTGGCACGCGTAAAGGCAACGTAGCCCAGTCGTCTGAGTTCTTCATAGTTTTCTGTCGTTTCAAACTGGGCATAATAGTCGGTTAGTTTTTCACCTTTGGCAGATTTACTATAGCGCTTGCCCTTACAGGCAGACAGGCGGCGTTCTGTCTTTTTTTCTTCTAATTCATGGTCATATAAAAACAAATTATGATTACTACGACCGCCCGCTTTAGGGCTAGCGCTATCCATACCGACAACATAGACAATCGGGAACTCGAGGCCTTTAGATTTATGAATGGTCATAAGCTGCACCCCTGACTCTGTCGGTAGTGGCTGCTGCTGCGCCCATTCTGGCGTACGGCTACTATTGATATTTTTCTTATACCAAGCGAGCAGCTCATGCTCACCGATATGCATACCATGCTGTGCTAAGATGTCGAGCAAATGACGCAAGTCCATCAAGTAGCGAGCACCGTCTTCTAGGTCAGCAAGCCCCACCCACACGTTTTGGCTCTTTGCTTGTCTATCGGATAACAAGCTATTTGCGCTAACCATAGGATTACGAGCAAACAAATAATGCAATGCCGATAAAATACCATTGTGCTGCCAATGCGAAGCCGCAGTCTTTAAATATAACTGGAAGTCTTGATAGCGTTGTTTTAATTCTGCTTGCTCGGTATCTGCTTTTCTGTCCGTTTGATCAATATTAGTATGAGCATCGCTTTCGTTTCTTTCATCGTCATCGAGCATCAAAGCTTGTACGTCATTGAGACTCATCTGATAAAAATTACTGGTCAATACGCGGTTAATGATGTCACGGCGATGCGGGCGCAGCATGGCTTCTAACAAAGCGGCTAAGTCAGCAGCGATAGGCGTATCAAAGACATTTTTTTCAGCGGTTTCTAGCGTTGGGACACCAAGCTTGCTGAGCATGTCTTCAACCTGCTTTAGCTCATGCTTACGACGACCCAGAACACCAATATCACTTGGCTTAATAGCTCGTCCTTCTATCGTTTGCTCACTTGCCAGCAATGCCGCGATATGCAACGCGGTAAGCTCAAATGCATTATGCTTGGCTTGTTTGTCATAGGGCAGATGAATCACACTAACAGGGCTATTAGATAAGATATCAGTATTTTCCGCTTGCGCCTTTACCTGCCCTTCTATAGACGTTTGCCATGAAAGTCGGGCGTTAGTATTGGCGGCGGTTATATGCTGGTAGTAGATACTCTTACCCAACTGCGCCAATTGACTGGCTTTATCAAAGCTTGCATCTTGCAATTCTGAAGTCGGTCTGCCAAACCAGTGGTTCAAGGCAGTAATCAAGCGCTCATTAGAGCGGCGATTGACATCAAGCGTCATAATCCTGTCTTTGGCAAACATGGACTTCATTGCATTATAATTGGCGACGTCACCACCACGAAACCCGTAAATCGCTTGTTTTGGATCACCAACGAGCAATAGGAAGCCGCGATTGTTACTCTGCTTCACACTATCATTACTCTTAGAAAGATAAATACGCTCAATCATGCGCGCCTGCTCACCATTGATATCTTGTGACTCATCAATCAACGCCACCGGATAATGATGGCGAATATAACGTGCAAGGCGTTCGCCTTGCTTACCTGACAATGCTTGGTTTAAGCGCACCATTTGTAGAGCAAAAGTGGTCTCACGACGCGCTTCTAATATTGATGGCAGTTTTTGGCGCACTTTTAGGGCGATGTCACGGTTAAGGTTTTCGACAAGCGCGTCAAGATACATCTCTATCTGATTGGCGTAATCACAGATTGTTTTTAAGGCTTGAATACTAGGTAAACTGATAAACGTTGCCCGCTCTTGTTCTTTATTAGCATTAAAACCTTTACCTCCTTCTTCTTTGGTTAAAAAAGCGAGAGGTAACGCATCATAAAACTTCTGTGTGTCCTCATCTAAATGCGCAAAAAACAAGGTGCCGCTTTTTTCGATAACAAACTGAATATGATAAATTCTATCAATTTTAGCACCAAGACCCGCGGTACCATGAAACCCTTGTGCCTTGCGATAGTCTTTGCTGAAATACGGCTCGACATCCTTTAAATCACAATTTTTAAACGTATCTAACGCTTGCTGATAAGCGCTAAAGTCTATCTCTGCTCCCATCTCAACATTCTCGATAGGCGTTGAGATAAATTGCATGGATTTTTGCGCGACGCCAATATGATCAGCAGGCGCAGTCAAACGATTGGTATGCTGCAATAACTGATAAATCTCGTGCTTTTGGTTAAACAGATAGCTGTGATGTGCGCGTACGGCATCATGAATGATGCTTTCTATCACTATTTGTTCTTGGTCGCTTATCTGCACGCCTTGTTGATACCCAGTTTCGGCACTATATTCAGATAGCCATTTTTGTGACAAACTATCCAAGGTACCAACAAACAGTTTATCTAATGTCGTTAGCACCAATGCACAGCGTCTCATGGCATCTGCTAATGGATAATCTTCGGTATGATCTAATAAATATATCAGCAGGTGGCTATTGATAGAATCTGCCATCAAGTCGGCGTTACCAGATAGCTTAGCCTTTTCTTCTAACCATTCTTTACGTGCCTGACGTTGCTCGGCACTAACTTTGTCATACGACTGCTCGTTCTTTAACGAGCTATTATCTGACGCTTCCGTATTAGTAATGTCTTTACTAATAAAAAGCTGCGGGTAAAGAATAGAATGCGTGCTTGGGTTAGCTTGGACGTTATTGAGCCATTGTAATAATTGATAAAAATCAACCAAGCGGTCATGGATACGTTGGCGCATCTCAGCAGCAGCGGCGCGAGTAAAAGTGGTGGCAATAATATGCTCAGGCGCACGTTTTGCTTCGATGAGTAGGCGCAAAACAATACCGGTCAAAGTCCACGTCTTACCAGTACCTGCTGAGGCCTCTATCAAATACTTACCGTTTAGCTTGATACGAATCGCAGGCGGCTCTTCTGGCTTATTAGCACTCTTTTCAATTAAATCACTAACTAAATTATAGGGGCTAGCATGACTATAATCATCATTATTAAAATCACTACTATAGCTATGACCGACATTATCTAAGCCATTAGCAGTATTGATAGCGTTGTTATATTGATCCATAAAAATCACTTGTTCAAAGTCGTACGATTAACATCATTATTATTCATTAGTCATGAAACGCTTAGCACTAAACGCCTTTATAAGGCTATTAGCGCTTCGTCCATTGCCGCAAATAAAGGCGCTGATAAGGCTGGCAGGGCGTCTTTTAACTTGGCAAAAACATCTTGTTTATAAAGAATATATTGCCATAGCTCATGCTGTGAGCAAGTGTCATAGATAATATCGCTGTTAAAGCTCGGCCATAACCAACTTTCAAAGTCACTACGCTTCGGCTGATAATCGGTATCTTTTGCTTTGGCTTCATTGAGCTTATCAAGGTAAGAAAGCGCATGAACTGGCAGCACCGTCATCGGTATCTTGCCAGCCATATGTGCAAACCTTATCCATTTAAGCAATTCTGCCAAAGCTGTATCATAAGCAATAGGCGCAAGCTCAAAGGTGGTTTTACCTTTAAACTTTTTATACTCATCGCTGCCTTTATTAAAGCGCCAAATACTCCTACCGTCACCAGCAGCAACTTGCGCGTCAGTGGTATGGCGTGCAACCTGCCAATAAACATGCGCCAACCAAAAGTGCAGTAAATATTGCGTACGTGCGCTATTGGGCCGAATATTTAACCACAGCTCAGGTGAAGATGACTGGTTTTGTGATTTATCAGGGTTAGGATCAAGGGTAGGATTATGATTAGCAACGGGCACCATACCTTTAATCTGTAATTTGCCCTGTGGATTTATATCTGGGGTCACAACCGTGGTCATGGTTTCCGCACAAGGACTTAGTAAGACTCTACTATTACTAGCACTACCATGAGCATCTATCCCTAATGACGATAGCTGATCGGCAAACTCTTGGCATTGCTGTTGCAGTTTAAGCTGCTGATACTGCAGCGTAGATTGCCGCGCTACACCAGCCGGCATGACTGGATCGTATAGTAGTTTGCTGAAAGGTTTCTTAGTCTGGCTACTGATACTTGCTTTATCATCTACCTCATCAGTAACGATATCGCTCTCTTTATTCAATTCATCGAGCAGCTGCGTATTCACGGCATAAGCGCTTAAACCTGATAATGACAAAGGCTCTTGATGCGCCATTTCATCTTCAGGTAAGACCACGTGTACCTGCTGCTCGCGTAAAAAATGCTTGGCAGGATGACGCACTTGGTAGTATAGCGACTGCATATCGACTTGGTTAATCTCAAACCGCTCATCTATACTCGCTACCGCGTCATATGGTGAAATTCTATTTAAAACAATACGTTGAGCAATATTTCTATAATCCTCGCTGCTAGGTAGATTAACCTTGATGGCTGGTAAGCTGGCGTCATCGTGAGTATGCAAGCGCTCAAACACCTCATGCCATACTTTGGCTGGAGCGTTGGTACTTTGTTGGTACAGCTTTTCCTTTTGCATAGCACGCGCCAGCAAGTCCATCAGTGCTTGCCCATCCTCTTGGCTAGCTGTTAGGTTATCTGAGTCAACGGCATCAGCCGCTGATTGCACAAATACTTCTTCGGCAAAGGGCAACGCGGGATGACGGGTCACTAACCACTGTTCAATCAGCTTGGGCAGATATCGCTGTACTTGCGCCGCCAATGCCGATTGTTCATCACCATTAGCAGTCATTAAAGATTTACTCTTAAGCTGCTCAGTTTTTAGCGGATCCCACTGCCATTGCACTTCACCTTGTAAAAACTGCAATAATTCACTCACCGGATTGGCAGGCAAGTGCTCATGAGCATCGGTCAAGCGCTGACCATTATAAAAAATCCAGCAGGCATTGCGCGCACACAGTAGTGCATCCAAAAACGCCCCATTATCATCATCTTCGCTAAACCTATCGCCGCGACGTGCCAGCCCAGATTTCATCAAATCATAACGGTTGTCACGGTCACGGTTGGGGAACTCAGCCAAATCCATATTCAGCATCACGACTAAACCAAATGGTACGTTACGCAATGCGCCAAAGCGTCCAAAGGTAATTACCCCTGTTGGCTCGGCACTAACCTGTTGGCTCTCTAACTCGTCTTCGATACTATCAAGCATAAAGCTCAGCTTTAATGGCAAATTGCTGACTTGCGATAATTTCGATTCTACTTGACTGGCTTCGAGTTGTAATGAGCTTGATAGATTCTCTGGCGTTTCATTGTCGACTGCCGTATGCGGCTGATTGTCGTTTTCGCTATGGTAGCGCTGATAATGACGGTTGGCACGTAGACTGCTCTTAAAGCCATTCATGGCATTAAAAATAGCGCGCATCGGGCGAGTTTGATCAAGGGCGCCAAAATACGGATGGATGATATGGTTCTCAATATTATTGAGCCATTTTTCGGCGTTATGACGGGCTTCAAACTCGTAACGGCAATGATGTAAGCCATTATAGACGCGGCATAAGGCTTCAATAATCGCCGCATCTGCCAAACTAATCGCTGACATAGGCACGGTTTTTTCCGCTAAAGCATTGTCTTGCCAGTTATCAGGATAGAGGCAATCACTAATCTGCGCCTCGGGCATGACTAAACCTAGTGCCACTTTATCTAACGCATGAGCAAAGCTAAACCGATAATCATAATCGTCCACGTCAAGCGTTTGCTGCAAATGCGCTTCATCAAAACCACGTACGAATCCTGCCTGCTCTAATAAATCACAGGCGCGACTCATCTGCTCATGCGTTAAGCCGAGACTTTCATATAGCGGAGGCAGCATCAACCAATCAAAAACTTCAGCCGCTTCAAAGCGAGCGCTCTCGCTCCCTAATAGGCCATAAAAACCCCGTATCGCCTCCCATAACTGGCGAATCGACTTATCGACGACACCGGTGACTTTAGCCGGTAGCGTCAGACCATCTTGCCCTTCGCCATTAACAAATACTGAGTTAATCAATTCATGATGACGATCGACATCAGGGAGTAATACCACGACATCAGACAGATGACGCGTGCTACCATCTTCGTTCGGCTCATTTAACCAACGTCCAATCATACCGCGTAACACTTCAAGCTGACGCTGCAAATTATGGCAAGAATGAATGCTTAGGCTATTATCATATTGCGATAATTGCCATTGGCGCGGCTGCTCATAGCGCTTGCCTTTTAAGCTATCGTCGCTATACCATGAGTTAGAATCATTATTATCGCTTAGGCTATTCTTATTAATAGTGTCTGCATTGTTTGAAGTGGTATTTGAATCATTCTGCATTTGCGTGCTCAGCGCAGCACTTAGACGCCCAGCGGTCGTTTGCTGCGTTGCGCTTTCATCCAGCATAAGGACATCTTGTTGCAGGTGCGCGAGTAGACTGAGCGGACGCTCGGCTTGTGCGTCAGTTGTAGGCTGATAGCCGACATCAAACTTATCTTGCCAATCAAGCTTAAAACCGTTTTTGTCTTCGTTACCCGATAGGCTTGCCAGCATGGCAAAGGTCTCACGCGACTGTTTGCCCAAACGCGATAATAGCGTGTGCCCATAATCTCGCAAAAATACACTTTCAGGGTTAATCACTTGCTGACGCTGCAGCCACTGTTTATCAACGATATCTGCCCAAAACAGTTGCGACGGATTGTAATGTAATAAAGTAATGTCCATGTAAGTGGACAAACGCTGTAAGAAATTCAACTCGTTCTGTGGTAATTGTTGAATGGTAAAAATATGTAACTGTGTTGGCAGTATCGCTTGTATATCTACCCCACTATCAGCCTTATCCTGCGCCATTATTTGCCAAAAGCGCGTCTCAATGGAAGCGCGATGCTGATACACCGAAGCAAACAATAACCGCCATAAGTGCCGCTGAGCGACTTCAAGCTCGGTATAATGCGCAACTAGCCATTCAGGTGTGCTACCAGCATACTTATCAAACTCCATGGTTAGCTTGTCTTTTTCAGCGACCAGTAGCTCGACATCAACTGCTTTATTATCAGACCATAAGGTCAGCCAGTCCTCACGGTGGGTCAAATAACGGCTAAATACCCGCGAAAAATCTGTCGCTAATGACCACAATCGCACATCTTGCTGACTACGATCGGCCTCTTCATCGAGTAACGCCGATAGCAGTGGATACAAAGGATGCTTATCATCGGCCATAATCTGTGCTTGATAATAGGTAAAGTAACCAAACAGCCGCCATTGCATCACAGCCCCAGTCAATACCGCAACCTCAGGCACCGTCACAATCTCTTGCGCGCGCTGATTGGCCTCAAGCCAGACATTGTGCTCAGCCAAGACCTTTTGCATCAAGGTCCACTGATATTGCCCCCAAAACTTGGTGGTTACCAAAGTACTGATACCTGCTTGACTGGCAATCGATTTGTCCAGCCAATCGCCCAGTACCATCGATGGCACAATAACAATAAACTCTTCAAAGATAGGCAGGTTTTTAGACTGATAAGCAGTCAGTAATTGCTCAACTAAGTGTTCGGTACGATGCGACTGAATAATAGTAAACATAAAGAATAGTCTGATTGAGTTGATAAGATGTATGCTAAAAGGATAAGTTATAGCCTCAAAGCACTATTTTGAACTGGCTATATATTTTTAATGCATATTGATAATTATTAAGAAACACACTAAAGGATACTCACTAATCTATGTTTCTAGGTCGTTACTGGACTGTATTTCTGCTAGCATACTGAGCGTAATCTAATAAATAGCCGTATAGAAATGACAGCAACGATTGACAACTAGCGACTTATTAACAATAAGCGTGAGAAATTGTAAAATAAGCGGATATTAGTGTGCCATTGATACTGGTTATTTACCAGTCTATTCATTATGGCAGAAACAGTCTGCGACAATCAGTGTCGTGCTACTATACCGCTTAATTTGTTGGAAGATTATTTATCTGTAAGACAAGATATTTTAATTGATTGTCTTATGTCACTGTTTGCCGTTGTTGATACTTCACTCTTTAATCATTTTTTATATTGACGAGATACTATAACACTATGCCTTTGCGTCCCATTGATGCCATCTTCGTTCATCCTAAACGACGTTTATATGTTGTATACTATCGCGGTGAGCTGTGGGCACTGCCGCGCATGAAAATTGATGATAGGTCATGGCAAAACAGACAGCCCTATACCGATGATAGCAGCTCGCTTTATTTAAGCATTCATCAAGCGATTAGTGACCCTGTGCTCGCCCAAAAACTACGTACTCTGAATTTACCAGCGGCGGTTCGGGGCAGTACGTTACCACGCTTTGAGGCATGGTGGGAGACAAATGGTTTTAAATGGCTCAAAGATAAGCTTGCGACAGGTGAATCGCCTCTAGCCGCACACCAAACGGTAGCGCCTAAAATAGCAGTGGCAAAAGCGATTGACAAGCAGACGGTTTTCCCTTCAAACTACCAACCTGCGTCACTAAATGACACTAGCACCATTAAACAAAAAAGTAACGAGCAAATAGCTGTTTCAGTAGAAGCGACAGATATTTTTGCTGATATGCTGGCAGATTTGGCGGACGAAGTGTTAAATCAGCACGATTAAATCTGCTACCATTCGTTATTCATTTTAATCATTGATTACTTTAACCAAAAGAAGAGCGGTAACTTATGAAAGACTACAAGCTGCTATTAGCCGGGCTTATTTTACTGCTGCTGATTATTTTTATCGCTATCTTTACTTGGTTATGGACCAGTAACCGTAAAAACATGGATCCTCTGCCTATTATGGCAAATGATAAGGATGCATCAACGGCGGCGGCAGATGATGAGAACGCCATTGCCAAAAGCACCTTGCATATACAAGCAGAAGACAATATAAAAGTGCCTTTAGATGCTATTATCACAAGCTTTCAATCACGTTATCCGCATGTGCAAGTGGTGACAAGCTACGTCTCTGCCGCAGCCCTCCTAACGCTATCTGACAGTGAATTTTCCGACAGTCATCGCACTGACGATGAGCGTGCATCCTATGTTGTGAATACCGATATAATTATTGCTAATAGTAAGCTGTCAAAAGAGCGTCTATCCCCACTGCAAGAACAATTAAAAGCGGCTCAAGATAAGTACAATCAAAGCAAAGTAAATAATAGCGCTCAAGAGGAAACAGCGGAGGATGGTCTTAATGAAAACAATGAGACTGATACTGAAGTGGCAACTCAAGCTAAAAGTGACAATACCGATACACGCAGCCTTATCTCATTTAGCTATGCGTTACAAGATACGCAAGCAGTAGATGGTGTTGTATTAACGCAAAACCCTGCTGCTATTAACTTTAGAAACTTTTTGCTTTCAAGTGCCGGACAAGATATCTTAAGTCAGCATGATTATAACAATATCGATGGCTATAAGAACGATATGGATAATTTATTCAAACCCAGCTCAAGCGCCAAACAAGCGACAGGCGAGCTGAAAGTAGATGTCGCCGACGCGCTTAGCAATGGTAAGTGAGTATAAAGCCCGCTGCTAAATGATTACTCATTGCTTTTATAATTGGATTTTTCTACAATAGCACTCCATTATGCGCTTATAGCTCAACAGGATAGAGCAGTTGCCTCCTAAGCGATCGATCGGGGTTCGAGTCCCTGTAAGCGCACCATCGAATACAAAAAAACCTTGTAGCGTAAAGCATACAAGGTTTTTTTACGTCTATAAGCTGATATTGGGGCAACTTATGATTTTATTTTTAGTGCCAATTAGTTTCGTAGCTGGTCAAGCATACCCTGATATTTGTCTTTTTTATCGGAAATTTTACTACGTTCCTCTGCTGCATTAGGCACTGACTCTTTGGAGTCTTCTACCTTCTTATCAAAGGCTTTTAGCTCAGCCTCTACCCCGTCTACAAGCCTATTAAGCATCATAGCAAGCGCTTTTTCAGAAACGTCATGCGTCATGTTAGAAGCTTCAGAGGTAAAATCATCTTTGAGCTTAGACGCCCATTGATAGATATGACCTATCGTGGCACTGTGCTTGTCATCTTTATCAGATTTGGCAGAATCCTCTTTTTCATTAGAATCAGACTTGCCGTCCTTATCAGAGATAAACTCATCCTTAAGCTTAGATGCCCACTGGTAGATATTAGCTATCGTCGCACCATACTTATCATTTTTTTCGGACTTATCATCTTCATTAGATTCATCTTCATTAGATTCATCTTTTTCATTAGACTTATCTTTTTCGCTAGTTTTATTCTCTTTGGCAGATTTAACATCTTTATCAGATTCAATCTGCTTTTCAGCATTGTAATCTTCAAAGTCGCCATCTTCATACATTACTTTATCGCCTTTTAGAACTTCAACACCCGTCACTTCATTATTTGAAGGCGCTTCGGTTGTATTTTCAAGCGACTCTAGAGCGTTCTTGATGTTGTCATTATCAGTAGACTTGTTTGACATAGTTTCTAATCCTTGCTATTGAAGTATATTTACACTCAATCATAAGGCAATACCATCTTATACTGCGTATCTCAATGTAGATTGTTTTGTTCTAAATTGGTTAGAAATGCTGCAAGAACTTCGGTTACCAATTCTGTCGTCGGCTACTGGTCATTACACAAACGCGGTTGTTGTAACTGACAGCATTTAACATCTCTGATCAATCCAAGGCTTTTGCTTAGTATAGAAAAGGAAAGTTGTGCAGGCGTATCAATATCGTAGCTTAGTTTAGGATTATCAACGGTACTGATGTAATTAGATGGCAACTTTCTTAAGTGTCATCAGCTTTGACTTGTTTTTTATTGAGCCTGCCCTATTCTATCTAATAATGCGCCAACCTCTGAACTTGGCAAAGAAACCCTTAAGTCTTTCAGAAAAATTCAAAGCCTCCGATTCTGTCACCTCTTCAACATGATGGCGAGCCGCCAGTATCGGCTGTTCTACCAATCTTTCGTGATGATCAAAAGCACGATCCAGACTGATACTCATGATAGAGAAGTTGGTCGGCCGTGGTAGACAACGATATACCTGACCCTTGTTAATTAAATCAATGACCATATGGGCATCTTTGAATTCAGTCAACATAAGAACCATCAGATCTGGCTGGATATTTTTTAAGGCATAAACAATGGGGGTAATATTTTCTTTATTGAGTGTCGAATCCGTAATAGTGACGCCAAAGCGTTTTTTTTGTAATAACTTTGCCGCCTGTTCAAGATTACTGGCCCAGCTCACAGTATAAGCACTCTTAAAGTGACTTTTTATTTGCTGATAGACGCTTTCGTCGTCATCTAATACCAATATATTGCGCTTGCTATCAGTACTGCCACCAATAACTTTTTGAGTATCATTACCTTGCGAAGTGTTTTGGGTGATTTCCTGCGTTTGCTGAGCAATTTCTGTGGCTTTATTTACGATTTGTTTAAGTTCATCATTTTGCCACGGCTTAGTGATATAACGATAAATTTCGCCCTCGTTCACAGAGTCAATCACTGCATTCAAATCTGCATAACCGGTTAGCAAAATGCGCAGCGTATTTGGTGAGGCCGCTTTGATATCACGCAACACTTCTGTACCTTGCTTATCTGGCATGCGTTGGTCGCTGATGACCACTTGTACATTATGCTCGCTGACATACTTCATCAATTCGCTAGCATCAGTGGTGGTAAATACATCATGTGACTGACGAAAATGCATTTTTAAACTACGTAAAATGCGTGGCTCGTCATCAATAAAAGCAATTTTTGGTTTTTGCATGACGCTCTCTTTAAATAAGTGATTGAAAGCCTCTCAACTTTCAAATAAGGCTAGTGAAGGTTTAGATTCATGAACAATAGACTGAATCGGCAACTTAATGGTAAACGTCGTGCCCGCGCCGACGATTGAGCTAACCTCGATGTATCCACCATGTTGCTCGATGATTTGTGCCGTAATGGCCAATCCCAGTCCTGTGCCATCGCCTGCTTTTTTAGTGGTAAAAAACGGTTCAAAAATCTTCGCCAGCGTATTTTCTTGGATACCGACGCCATTGTCTTTGACACTCACGACAATGTGCTGCTGCGCCTTATCGACAGATGAGCTGATTTGCAATATCCCTTTGTGATCAATCGGCATAGCTTGGGCGGCATTATTAAACAGGTTTAATAATACTTGGTTGATTTGTGAAGGATTACATTGAATCGGCGGCAGCTCGGCTAGATTGGTTTTGACGGCTAGAGTTTTTAAGTTATTGCGCGCCATAATCAGTGAGGTATTGATGCAATCATTGATATCGACATCCTTTACCTTAGATTCATCAATTCGAGAAAAGTCACGCAAGCTGACTACCAGCTCTGCAATCTGATCAACGCCATAAAGTCCATCTTTAATCAACTCAGCCAAGTCTTCACTGACCTCATCTTCTTTAATCTCCTCGCAACATTGTAAGGTTTGCTCTATCAGTTGCTCGACTTGTTCTTGATTAATGGTTGTCGCTTTTAAGGCCTGCAGTAATTGGTCGGTATGCTGTAGCAACTCATCAAAACGTATAAGATTATCGCCGACCAATTCCATGTTACTACGCACATAGCCCAGCGGCGTGTTGACCTCATGCGCCACACCTGCCACCATTTGGCCAAGCGTTGCCATTTTTTCGGAGCGCACCAGATGCACTTGCGAGGCTTTTAACTCATCCATGGCTTGCTGTAAGTCTTGCGTGCGGGCGGCGACTTGCTTTTCTAGATGCACATTGATTTCAGCAAGTGCGCCTTCATTCTCGACGACGCGATCAATCAGCTGATTGGTCTGCTCACTAATAATTTGAATCTCACTGACATTTGAATGAGGAAGTTTGTGCGCGCTTAATTGTTGATATTTTTTTTGCTCAATTAACACCCCCATGTCAGCCACTGACTGTGCCATGTGCTTTAGCGGCCGCGTAAAGTAGCGACGAAATACCCATGCGGTCAACAACAAGATAGGAATGAAGCCCAACAGCATGGCTTGAATCAGTTTATTAGACAGGGCATTTGCCACGCTCATTAGGTCATTATCAGGCTTGACGATGACCATCTTCCAATACGTAAACGGCATGCGGAAAACGAAGGCGGTGGCGTGCTGCTGCAACACAAAGTCATTGGGCACAGCGATGGTATCTACCAAATGACTGTTTACTAAATTAAACGTTTGGTCAATATTTAGCAGCAATAATGCTGAGAGCAACCTGGACTCTTGCTCACTGATTTTATTTAGATTGGTCGTACTTAGAATACTACGAGCAGCCAGCGTATAGCGGCTTTCATCTTTAGTTACTGCCTCATCTATCAGTGTCTGATTAATGCTATCTAGACTGTCCGCAATAGGGGCAAAGCTAGGGTTGCTCTCAGCCAACTGACGCGCCGTTACGACCTCGCCCTGACCGCTATCTTCAGTTGCGTGCATGACCATCGACTGATCTGGAAAGGTCAAAAACCGATTGTCTAGATCCACTAAAAAGACATAACCACCGAGCTTATCTTGCCACTTTTCCATTGCCTCGCCGAGGTTATCGAGTAGCAGATTGAAACTTACAACCCCATCAAAAGCTTGATTGCGGCTGTCATACAAAGCCTTGGCGCAAGTCATCATCGGCTGATTACTCACTGGATCGACATAGGCACGGCTCCAGACACAATGGTCATGACGCGCGTACATTGCAGGAATGTACCACCAATCACGATAATAGGGATTCGGAGTTTGGCGCGCTTGATTGTAACGCTCTAATGGCTGCATGCTGCCTGACTCATCACGTGCCCATACAAACGACTGGCGCTCTCGGCCCTGAGCGTACATATTGGGGTCAAACCATACGCCGCCGCCTACAATGCGTTGATCCGTTTGTTGCATGAGATTGCCAAAGGTTTCTTTATAAAGGGCATCTTGTTTTGGCAAGCCGCCCGCCATCGTACTGGTGGCTTTCGCCAGTCCATCGACATGATTGATACTTGCCATAATACTGTTAATGGCTTCATTACCCGTTTCAACCACTGTCTCTGAAGTCATCTCCAATATGCGTGGCTTAGCTTGGGTTTCGATGACCCAATACACAAGCAAAATAATAAGCACAAAAGCCAATGTTAAGATAATCAATATACGGGTGGAAATACTACCAAACCGACCAACAACCTTCATAAACACACCTAATATCTATGCGCTAACTATCATCGATAAGTCATTGAATGACTAAAGATATGAGTGTGACGCCACCGCTATTTATAATGAGCTCAAGGATACGATGACGTTATGACAATATGATGACAAAAATCGTGTTTGACCTTATGTTTGCCATTGTCTCGTTATTTGCGGCAGCGATATCTAACGCTCACATGCTATTAGCATCATAAAAACATCATAATAATTTGAACAATCACTCAAAAAATATTACAATTCATAAATGAACTATTTGGCGGGGTTCTTACAGCAGTAATTGAGCAACCGCTCAATTTAAAACAAGATTTGGACTCAGCACTAATCTTTCTCAGCTTAAAAAATCTAGTAATCAATCTCATCAATATGGCGCCTATCTATATAACTAAAAAGTAATATATAACCACCAATAACGAAAAAGTAGATTATAGTAAGACTAATGACATTTATAGATGCTTATAAATAATACTTTTTAGATTCTATCCATTGCACTCTTTGCCCCACTATTTAGCCGGACATTTCATGATTAAAAGAATATTTTTAATACTGTTAATATTGGTATTAGCGGCAAGCTTTTTTTACTTCGACCTCAACGAATTATTAACCCTTGAGGGTTTAAAAGGCTCGATGAATCAGTTCGACCAATACAAAGAGCAGGCTCCTTGGCTGGTCATTGGTGGCTTCTTTTTAATCTATATATTAGTCACCGCCCTATCCTTACCGGGAGCTGCTATTTTGACCTTGGCAGCTGGAGCGTTATTTGGTTTATGGCAAGGCTTACTAGTCGCCTCCTTTGCCTCCAGTATTGGCGCAACACTCGCCTTTTTAACCTCCCGTTATTTACTGCGTGATACGATTAAGCAGCGCTTTCCTGAACGCTTAGCAGCCATTGATGCTGGCGTTGAGAAAGAAGGCGGTTTTTACTTATTTACCCTGCGTTTAGTGCCGATATTTCCGTTCTTTTTGATCAATCTATTGATGGGTGTGACCGCAATTAAAGCGAGGACATTCTACTGGGTCAGCCAAATCGGCATGCTCGCAGGTACTTTTGTATTCGTTAATGCTGGTACGCAACTGGCGCAAATTGACAGCTTATCAGGGATTTTATCGTTTAATTTGATTGTCTCATTTGCGTTATTAGGGTTGTTCCCATTAATCGCAAAAGGGATATTAAATATGCTAAAAAAACGCCGCGTCTATAAAAACTATACCAAACCTAAAAAATTCGACCGTAATATGATCGTGATTGGCGCTGGTGCTGGCGGGCTAGTCACCAGCTATATCGCGGCGACCGTCCGAGCAAAAGTGACATTAATCGAAGCGGGTGAGATGGGTGGCGACTGCTTAAACTATGGCTGTGTACCCAGTAAAGCTCTGATTAAAAGCGCGAAAGTCGCAGAACAGATGCGCCATGGTGAGCGTTACGGCTTAGAAAATACATCACCAGAGTTCTCATTCAAAAACGTCATGAGCCGTATTCATAAAGTTATCGCTGATATCGCCCCAAATGATAGCGTCGAGCGTTATACGGACTTGGGTGTCGAAGTGTTAAAAGGCTATGCTAAATTCATCGATCCGTGGACGGTAGAGATTGCGCTAAACGATGGTGGCACGCAAAGACTAACCGCACGCTCAATTGTTATCGCTACTGGCGCGCGTCCATTTGTCCCAGACTTGCCGGGTTTGGAAGAGACCGGCTACGTGACCAGCGATACTATATGGAATAAATTTACCGAGTTAGAAGAAGCGCCGAAAAAGCTGGTCGTACTTGGCGGCGGTCCTATCGGCTCTGAGCTGGCGCAAGCTTTTGCCCGTTTAGGCTCTAATGTGACCCAGATCGAGAGAGGCACGCGTCTTATGAAAAAAGAAGACGTGGAAGTCTCTGAATTTGCACAGAAAGTACTCTTCGAGAGTGGCGTGAATGTCTTAACCGTGCATCAAGCGATTCGCTGTGAAGCTCGCGATGGTAAAAAGTTCATTATCGTTGAAGCGCAAGGCGACAGTACAGTTAAAAAAAGCGGTATAGATAAGCAAGAAATCGCTATTGAATATGACGAATTGCTTTGTGCCGTTGGACGTAGTGCGCGTTTAGAGGGCTATGGCCTTGAAGCTTTAGGAATCGAAACTGAACGTACCATCGAGACCGATGACTATCTAGAAACCCTCTATCCCAATATCTACGCGGCTGGTGATGTCGTTGGCCCTTATCAATTTACTCACGTGGCCTCTCATCAGGCATGGTATGCAGCCGTAAATGGTTTGTTTGGACATCTAAAGAAGTTTAAAGTAGATTACCGCGTGATTCCGTGGACGACTTTTATTGATCCAGAAGTCGCACGCGTTGGCTTAAATGAGCAAGAGGCTATTGAAAAAGGCATCGACTTTGAGATTACCCGCTACGACTTTAAAGATTTAGACCGTGCGGTGACGGAAAGCGCCAACGATGGCTTTATCAAAGTCATTACCCCTAAAGGCAAAGATAAAATACTTGGCGTGACCATCGTCGCTGAGCATGCTGGAGACATCATGCCGGAGTTTATACTGGCAATGAAACATGGCTTAGGACTGAATAAAATACTCGGCACCATTCATATGTACCCCACATGGGCAGAAGGCAATAAATACGCGGCTGGTGAATGGAAGCGCAATCATGCGCCTGAAACGGTATTAAACTTGCTTGATAAATATCATACATGGCGTCGAGGTTAGTTGAATTTTTATCAACTGCGCTGAAAATATATAGTCGATGTACTCTAAAAAGAACATAGCGCTACTGGGATTAGTTTTGCGCAGCCTCTGGGAACGCAGCACGCTAGTAAAATTTATACCAGTAGCGCGTTTAAATTTATATAACAGTTTTATTTTCAACTGACTATATCACCATAACGGAAACTTAAATGTACGTTATTAAATCTCTACCAGATTTGCCAACACTAAAATATCTCACGCGATATAGCGCCTATGCTATGGTGTTTAGCGTTTGTATTGGTATATCAGCAAGCACTGCATCACCCACTACCGGTAACTTTAATCAAAATTTATCATCTTGGCAGCAAATAGAGGCGCAAGGTAGCAATCAAGACGTTTACTTTTATGCCTGGGGTGGTGATCCGCAAATCAACGCCTATCTACAGTGGGCAGCCAAGCAAGTCGATGATAAATATAATATCAACTTGGTTCATGTCAAATTGAGCGACACCAGTGAAGCCGTTAGTCGTGTACTCGCAGAAAAATCCGCCAACAATAATGAGGAAGGCAGCGTTGATCTCGTCTGGATAAATGGCGCTAACTTTGCCACCATGAGCGAGAACTCATTATTACTGAAACAATGGGCGAACAAGCTGCCTAACTTTGCGCTTACCGATCCAGACAACAATCCTGCCGTTAACTTTGATTTTGGCGTACCAACTAATGGTATGGAAGCACCATGGGGTCAAGCCTCGCTGACTTTTTATTACGACAGTTTATCGACGAATAAGCCACCAACCACCTTGAATGAGCTCATCAATTGGACAGCGCAAAACCCGGGACGTTTTAGCTACCCAAAACCACCTGACTTTTTGGGCATGAGCTTCTTAAAATATGCCTTGGTTATGCTGCACGAAAAGCAGGATGCTACAACAGGAAAAAATATCAAAGCACAGCTCAACCTGCCTGCCACTGAGCAAAATACAGAGATGGTACTAGCTCCTTTATGGAAATTTTTAGATGACTTGCATCCTACCCTATGGCGTAAGGGTGAGCAATTTGTGCAAACGGGCGCGCACATGCGGCGCTTGGTTGATGATACCGAGCTTAGCTTAGCTTTTAGCTTTTCCGCGCCAGAAGTGCCTGCGGCAGTGCAGCGTTATGATTTACCCGAGAGCATTCGTAGCTATGCGATGAGCGATGGCAGTTTGAGTAATACCCATTTTGTGGCCATTCCTTATAATGCCAGTCATCCACAAGCTGCACAGCTAGTCGCAAACTTTTTGATGAGCCCAGAAGCACAGGCTAAAAAGCAAACCTCCTCTGTGTGGGGGGATAAAACTGTACTCGTCCAATCGACGCTCAATCCTGAACAACGAGCTCTATTCAAGACTAACAAGCCACATCCGAGCGCACTACCTGTTGACGCTATAAAACGTACCGTGAATGAACCACATCCGAGCTGGGTTGATGCCATTATGCAAGGCTGGCAGGCGCGTTATGGGGTCAGCCCATGAGTGAAGGTTCTAATAATAAAACGGCTGATACAAACACTGGAACGACAACGCCCTATCAAACAGACCTATTTACGCGCATTGTATCTTTAAGTCTGAAATTTTTGCTGCTACTGCTAATATTACCCGTACTCGGTGGTTTGCTCAGCGTGCTGTTACCTGCCTTTAGCTGGGTGCCCGCACTTGAGAAAACGACCGTTAGTCTACAAGGCTTTAAAGATCTTTGGCAGACGCCCGGTCTTACCCAAATGGTAGCGTTAAGCATCGCTATTGGATTGATAAGTACGCTGTTCGCTTTTGTCATGACCTTAATGATATTGGCGGCATTTTTTAATAGTGTTTGGCTAACGCGTATTGAGCGTCTGCTGAGCCCAATCTTGGTCATTCCTCATGCAGCGGCAGCCATTGCGGTTGGTTTTTTAATTGCGCCTTCTGGTATGTTTTCACGCCTTATTTCACCGTGGCTTAGTGGCTGGGATTTGGCGCCAGGCGGTATGTTTCCACATGATCCCTACGGTATCAGTATCATTTTAGGTTTGACGTTGAAGGAGCTGCCGTTTTTATTACTCATGGCACTAGGCGCTTTGGCACAACCAGAGCTTGGTAAAAAGTTACGCCAGCAGTATAAAGTTGCGCTAAATCTCGACTATTATCCCTTCACTGCCTTTTTTAAAGCCGTACTCCCAATCCTCTATCCTTTTTTACGTTTGCCTATCTTAGCCGTGCTTGCCTATGCCAGTGCCAGCGTAGAAATGCCATTGATATTGGGTCCAAACACGCCACCTACACTGGCAGTCACTATCATGCAGTGGTTTAACGATGTGGATTTAAACTTACGTATAAAAGCCTCGGCGGGCGCGTTATTACAGCTGGCGTTGACGGGTGGCTTAATCGCCTTGTGGCTTGGTGCTGAGAGAGCGATAAAAACTTGCTTTAATGGCATGTTGCTCAATGGCAAACGCAACTATGCAGATTCACTATGGCAAAAAATCACCGTAGCGTTGACCACTGTGGTGATTGGCTTTATCTTGCTGGCGCTCGTTGGTCTGGTCATGTGGTCAGTAGCTGGTTTTTGGCGTTTCCCAGCTGTATTGCCAGAGCAGTTGGTGTTATTACATTTTCAAAGCGCCTTTACGCAAATGAGTACGCCATTATTTAATACCATTACGATCGGTATCGTGAGTACCCTATTCGCCATCGTGCTGACTTTATTATGTTTGGAAGCTGAACAATTAAGTAAAAAACCACTCTCAACTTTTACCAGTTTAATTATCTATTTGCCGCTATTAGTGCCCAGTATTGCTTTTTTATTTGGTTTAGTTTGGCTACAGCAGTTGGTGAATAACCACGCGGCATTTTTGAATGTGGCGTTTACGCATCTGCTCTTTGTGCTGCCCTATGTGTTTTTATCACTTGCCAGTAGCTATCGGCGTCTAGACCCTCGTTTTGCTCATGTCGCTGCCAGTCTTGGCGCAACCCCTGCTAAAGTATTTTTGCAAGTCAAATTACCACAACTGTTTGCGCCACTGTTAATTGCCATTGCCCTTGGTTTAGCCATTAGCTTTGGTCAATATTTGCCGACGTTATTGGCAGGCGGCGGACGAATCGCCACCATCACCACCGAAGCGGTGACTCTTGCAAATGGTGCCAGTAGGCGCACCAGTGCGGTGTATGCCATCATCCAAATGGTGTTACCGTTAATTGGCTTTATATTGGCATGGGTATTGCCGAAGTATTTCTTTAAAAGTAGCACTCGTTAGAAATAATATCTATAAGCGCTCCACTTTAAAGAAACAGCCTACGTTCGTCCATATTTAGTTAAGAGTCAGGTAGCTGTGAAAATATCAGTTGTTAAAAACGTACATAAAGGGTCCTTGATGCAATCATCTTTACAGATAAAAAACTTACAGTTATATCGACAAGGTACGCTACTACTCAGCCTAGATGAGCATATTGCTGGTGGTGAAATACTGACTGTCATGGGGCCATCTGGCAGTGGTAAATCGAGCTTATTGAACTGGCTAACAGGTACCCTACCAAACGGTTTCACCGCTACTGGTGAGGTTTGGTTAAATAATAAAAATGTAAGCCATCTGCCGACGCACCTGCGCCATATTGGAGTACTGTATCAAGATGCCCTACTGTTCTCACATTTATCGGTCGCGGGTAATATTGCGTTTGCGATGCCTAAAAGTGATAGAAAGCAACGTAGTGAAAAAATAGAACAGGCGCTGGCACAAGTGGGATTAGCAGGCATGGGAAGTCGCCATCCTGATAATTTATCGGGTGGACAACAAGCACGAGTAGCGCTCCTGCGCACCTTGCTCAGCGAGCCAAAAGCGATACTACTCGATGAGCCTTTTAGCAAGTTAGATACCCAACTTCGAGTAGATACGCGGCAATTGGTATTTGAGCAAATTCGCACTCATAAACTCCCCGCTATCATGGTCACGCACGATAATAGCGATGCTGAGGCTGCAAACGGTAAAGTTATTCATTTACACCTGTAGTTTTAGAATTATAACGTTAAACATCAAAGCGAAATACAAAAGGCAAGCGCATGCTAGACAAATTTCTCACGCCCATGATCAAGCCGATACTAGCCCCTGTGGTCGTTGTATTGCATAAACGCGGTATTACAGCTGATCAACTCACGGTGACGGGCTTTTTAATCGGCATGTTAGCCTTACCATTACTTGCATTTGAGCTTTGGTATGGCGCACTGGCAGCCATTGCATTGAATCGCATTTTTGATGGTCTTGATGGTGCGCTAGCTCGTCATGCAAAGCAAAGCTCAAGTGCAGGCGGCTACTTAGATATTACGCTTGATTTTCTCTTTTATGCAGCAGTTCCGCTGGGATTTATCTTGGCAAATCCTGAGCAGAACGCCATTGCTGGTGCTTTATTACTCGCTGCATTTATTGGCACAGGCTCAAGCTTTTTAGCGTTTGCGATTGCTGCCGAAAAGTTTAAACTGGATAAACCACAGTTTAAATATAAAAGCTTTTACTATTTAAATGGTTTGACGGAAGGCACTGAGACTATTGCGCTGTTTGTTGCCTTTTGCATTTGGCCAGAACACTTTGTGTTACTCGCTAGCATCTTTGCCACGGCCTGCGCGATTACGATTTTCACCCGTATCCATGGTGGTTATCATACCCTTAAACAGTTAGAAGCTGATGCCATAGTCGGTTCAAAATAAAAAAATGGTCACAATATCCTGCTGGTTTAAACATTCAAGAGGTAAACAATGACTAACGAAGTATGGTGGCGACTTGGGTTCTTTTTGAGCATTTTAGTGATTATGATGCTGATTGAATGGCGCATGCCTGCACGTAAAGCACCCATCAAAAGCCGTAAACGCTGGTTAGCTAACTTTGGCTTGGTGTTTGCGTCATCCGTTATTGCTCGTCTAGCCGTGCCTGTCGGTCTAACGGCTGTGGCGCTCTATAATCAGCAGCATGGCATTGGACTATTCAATATTATAAATTTGCCAAGCATCGTCGTCATCATATTAAGCTTAATATTGCTCGACATTATTATTTACTGGCAGCACCGATTATTTCATCGTGTGCCTATTCTATGGCGTCTGCATAAAGTCCATCACGCCGATGCGCATGTTGATGCCAGCACGGGGCTGAGGTTTCATCCGATTGAAATCGTTTTAAGCATTCTAGTGAAGCTCGTTGCCGTCAGCTTGTTGGGCGTTCCTGCCATCACAGTACTAATTTTTGAGATTGCGCTAAATGGCTTAGCAATGTTTAACCACGCCAATATCCGCCTGCCACCTGCCATTGAAAAACCTGTTCGTCTGATATTAATGACGCAGATTTTGCACCGTATTCACCACAGCCAAAGCGTCATCGAGACCAACTCAAACTATGGTTTTAGCGTGATTTGGTGGGATTGGATTTTTGGTAGTTATAAGGGTGAAGCGAAGAAGTCTGATAACGAGCTAGATATTGGGCTAAAAGAATATCCGTCACCCAAACAGAACGCCTCGCTATGGGGGTTGCTCGTGATGCCATTTAAAAATAAAGCCTTTATAAATAAGTCATTCAAAGATTAGCATTGATTGAATAAAAGAATCTGCACAATAATAAGGAAGGAATACATTATGACCAACTCAAAAACTCCGCTTAGAATAGATATCGTATCGGATGTGGTTTGCCCTTGGTGCGCCGTTGGCTATGGACAGTTGGCTGAAGCATTGAAGCAAACAAATACTGAACATCAGATTCATTGGCATCCGTTTGAGTTGAATCCTGATACGCCAAGCGAAGGGAGAAATTGGCGTGAGCATATCGCCAAAAAGTATGGCTCTAGTAGAGAGGAGTCTGATGCCAGTCGTGCCCGAATCACTGAGGCTGGCGCAGAGGTGGGATTTGAGTTTAACTTTACCGAAGAGACTCGCACCTATAATACCTTTGATATGCATCAATTGCTGCACTGGGCAGATCAGCAAGGGCGTATGCATGAGTTGAAGCAAGCGTTATTTATGGCTCACTTTACCCATGCGAAAAACCTCTCTAGAAGAGACGTGCTAGCAGATATTGCAGCAAAGATTGGCTTAGACCGTAGCGAAGCACTTGCGATATTAGAAGATCAACGCTTTGCTGAGGAAGTACGTCAGGCTCAGCAGCACTGGCGTCAGCAAGGTATCGAAAGTGTGCCTTCCATTATCTTTAATCAAAAACACTTGATTAGCGGTGCACAAGGGGTCGAAAACTTCAAAAGTATCTTGCGGCACTTGGCAGAACTACCAGAGTAAAAAGCATTTTTGATTATTTCAAAATTGATTTGACAAAATCAGTTATTAAAATCTAGGTATAAAAAAAGGCTACTCAAAATTTAAGATTTGAGCAGCCCTTTCTTCATTTATTCATACCGATAATTGACCTTATTGCATATTGCTTGGTTCTCAACTTAGCTTTTAATCATCTTAAAAATCACTCTTGCCTAAACCAGTTAGCAGTCTATTTAACAAACGCGCCATTACGCATGTTTTCTATAGAGGTTGCCATATCTTCAGCCAATGCTTGCACCGCTGCAGTATCGACATCCCGCTGAGCAAAGGCACGCAAGCCCATCACTTCAGCCTGCAAGCGTCGCCCCAGCCTAGTCGCATCAAGATCATTATCAAGCTCGCCTAGGCGCTTTGCCTCCACGAAACACTTCGTAAAACGTGTTTCCATGCCAGCCAGTAGTTTTTCCACTTTATCTAACGCTGATTGCTCACGAGCACCAAGCTCGAGTAAGCTTTTGACCAACATACAAGCTCGACTCGGTATCTCTTGATCACAGATACCGCCAAGCTGACGCATATAAGCCGCCAATCCTAATAAAGGTGACTCGTGGCTGGCTAGTATGCGTTCAAGCTCAGTCAGCGAAGCGTTAGCATAATGATCGAGTGCTTCTTGAAACAGCCCATCCTTATTACCAAACGCTGCATAGATACTTCCCGGCCGCATATCAAGAGCTTGTTCGATATCTTTTAAGGAAGTGGCATGAAAGCCCTTTTGCCAGAACAGCTGTATAGCACGCTCCAAGGCTTCGTGACGATTGTATAGTGTGGTACGTGACATAATATCTTCCAACTTCTCAAAGCCATGACCTCTATATGAAGTCAGCATGGCTGTATCGTTTGAGTAATTAGCCAATTTTATCTTGAATGATTGCTCAAGTCCAGTTAAAGTAAATTGAACCAATTCTGCAATCTTACCCGCAGTCAGAACCATACACCCCTAACTATAAAGCTGCGGACAGCATCTATCACGATATATAGGAGCCTTTATGCCCTCTAGTCCATCACACTCAGTCATCGTATTCGATGTTAATGAGACGCTGCTCGATATCGATAGCCTCGCGCCTTTATTTGCTCGACTATTTGGTGACGATAGAATATTAAGGGAATGGTTTGCCCAATTGGTGCTTTATTCGCAAACCATGACATTGTCGAATCTCTACACTCCTTTTGGCGAGCTTGACGTTGGTGCATTACAGATGACAGCCGATATACATAGCGTTACGCTGACAGATAGCGATATTAATGAATTTAAGCAGCGTATGAATGAGATGCCAACGCATCCTGATGCTGCACCAGCCTTAACCAAACTACGTGATGCAGGGTTTAGACTGGTAACCTTGACCAATTCAGCCAGTAGCGCGTCGCCTACGCCACTTGAACTGGCAGGATTGAGTGAGTTTTTTGAGCACTCTTTTAGCGTTGAGACAGTAGAAAAATTCAAGCCTGCACCTGAAACTTATCAGATGGTGGCAAATGTATTATCTGTAGAGATGGCAGACCTCTGCCTCGTTGCCTGTCATCTTTGGGATACGATTGGCGCGCAAGCGGCGGGCTGTCAGGCAGCCTTTGTCACTCGATCTTATAATGCCTTACTGCCCGCAACCAACATCCCAACACCGGACTTTATAGCCTCAGACCTTATTAGCCTTGCTGAACAAATCATTGCTCAAAGTCAAACTTCGTAAAAGACTTATGCCAAGCCCATTAATATAAAACATCAAAGGATAGCACCATGCAATCAGATGATAGCCAAAAACTTCGCGCCGGCACTCCATTTCCTGACATACAGGTACAAATGCTAGATGGTGAGATAAAATCATTAGGCAAGCCTGAAAATGGTCACGATTGGAAATTGGTAGTGGTTTACCGCGGTAAGCATTGTCCCATTTGTACCAAGTACCTCAATCAGTTAGAGATGATAAAAGGCGCATTTTTTGATAATGGTGTCGATATCATTGCCATATCCGGAGATAGCAAACAGCAGTTAGAGGAGCATTTGGAAAAACTAACTATCAGCTTTCCGATAGCTTATGGTTTGATGATTGAGCAGATGCAGATGCTAGGTCTGTACATCTCTGACCCACGCTCAGAGAAGGAAACCGATCATCCCTTTGCCGAGCCTGGGGTGTTCGTGATTAATGCTAAAGGGGTAATTCAAATCATAGATATCTCGAACGCTCCGTTTGTCAGACCTGAGCTTGAAGCCCTTGCAAACGGCTTGTCTTTTATTCGAGAAAACGATTATCCTATTCGTGGCACACATGAATAATGGTAGGCGTACAAACTTAGCAAATACTACTGATTCACTATGCAACTGTTGCCACCTTGATACTGCCCAGTAGAATAGCATATTGAGTATTGAGTATTGAAAGCAACGCATAAGTAGAAACTTAATATCAATTGTGCGGCTTTGCAAAAGCAAGCATGATATCAATCATGCCCTGCTTTCCATGCCCCCATAGAGCCGAGATAAATATCAATATTATCAAACCCTCGGCTTGCCAGCCATCCTGCTGCTACTGTCGCCCGCGCGCCACTGCCACACATCAAAGTATAGTGATGATTTTTATCAAGTTCGCGCCAGCGCTCATTAAGTTGACCGACATAGATATGCTGTGAGCCTTCAATCGCTGTAGTGGCGCGCTCGTCAGCGTCTCGAACGTCAAGCAGTGTCCAGTTGCTGTCCTCTTTGCCTTTATTATTTATCAAACGTGCTTCAACCTCAGCGGTGTCAATCATAGGGGTTTGTTGCATCTCCTGACCTTGAGCCGCTGCTGGTACTACACCAACATAACCACCAATAATATTATCAAAGGCGATTCTTACCAAGTGCGCCATTGCTGTGGCAAGCTGTTCCTCATCTGAGGCTATCAGGACCATGCTTTCCCCTTCACCGATGAACCAGCCAGCAAAAGCAGATATCATGCCGACAGGCAAACTCATTGACCGCGGAAAATGACCAGAAGTATACGCCATTGGCTCGCGAATATCGATCAGATGATCAGCAGTGCAGGTTTGAAGTTGCTTTAGCGACAGATGACGCGGGCGCATCACTGGCGGTGGCGCCTCACCACCTTCCATGTTGAGCCGCTCCATCAGCCTAAAATACGGCGGCTGGTAATGGTTTTCACTGACTTTAAATCGAATAAAGGCATCACGATCCGTCATCTGTAAACGTGGGTTATTCACTCTCTCATGGCCGACGGTAGAAAACTCGCGTTCTGCCATGCCAGAGCCGCACACAGATCCAGCACCATGAGCTGGGTATATAATCGCCTGATCCCCTAACGCCAGTATTTTTTGTAGTGAATCATACAGCAGACCCGCGACTTCCTCGCGCCGTTCAGGATAAAAGTCAGTTCGACCAACATCTCCCACAAATAAAGCATCACCTGTAAAAACACCCACCGCCTTGTCTGGATAAGCAGTATCGAATAGCGCGTAGGCAAGGTGATCATCGGTATGACCGGGCGTTTCTAGCACTTGGATTTTAAGCTGACCAATGGCAAAGCAATCACCATCACGTACTGTTTGAGCATAGACTATGGGCTGTTCAGTATTGGGCCCATGCAATACGGTCGCCCCTGTCATGTCTGCTAAAATGAGCGCACCAGAAACCAAATCTTCATTGCGATGGGTTTCAAATATATGGGTAATTTCAAGACCTGCTGCGCGAGCTTTCTCCACATAAATCGCGCAATCACGACGTGGATCTATCACCGCCGCTTGCCCGCCTGATCCCACTAAATAAGACAGATGAGCAAGACCAGGTGTTTTAATTTTTTCGAGGAGCATAGCTGTCTCCTTATTTGAGATAGACCAATCTTAAGAAGCAGATTGCATTTTTTTTGTGCAACCAAATCCTCTTATACAGTCAGTTCAAAATAAAGCCGTTTTTATTGAAAAACCTTAAATTTGATAAATGATTAACTGCTTTTAAAACTAGCACGAATAATTATGACATATCAATATACAACAACACATATTAACAATTCGTCTTTCATAATTTCTCTTTCGTAATTGCTCGTTCGCATATAAATCCAAGACTAATGACTTGCGGCAAGTTAGAATTTTCACGGTATTTTCTACAAAGACACTTCTATCGAAAATGGCTTCTTCAAAAATTCCCCCTATTCTTATACCATTCTCATTAAATTATCTTAACGCTTTCTTCATAACATCAAGCTTATACTTTTATTGAAGTGCTAACTCATAACCGTCTTCTACACCAGACTGGCTAAAACCATCGATTACGCTCGTCATTTATGGATAAGTACTTATGGCTAAAGACTATAAAAAGGAAGCTGGCGATGAGTAATCTGTTAGAGAATAAACAAAGCCGATACTTACCGCTGCTCTTAATATTATTAACCATGGTAAATACCATAGGAGGTAGTTATGCTGCCAGTTATATCATCAACCCGAATAACACAAACGTAAGCTTTGCTATTGAACGTTTTAAGAGCCTTTCTATGACAGGCGGCTTCTATCAGGTCAAAGGACAATTGCAATATGATCCAATTTTAAAAGCAGGTGATATCTCATTGATAATACCTATTAACTCTTTGGATACTGGCAGTAAGGGTTTTAACAAAAATTTAAAAGGAGTCGATTTTTTCGATATACAGCGCTTTCCCTCTGCTCACTTTCAATCAACCAACTGGTACTTTAATAAAAGTAAGGTGACGCGTGTAGATGGCAATTTAACCTTACATGGTGTAACCCATCCTATCAGTCTAACCGCTAATGAATTCAATTGTTATCTAAATGCTACTGCTAAGAACGAGGTTTGTACTGGGGTGTTTTCCACTACGATAGACCGAACCAAGTGGAATATAAATAAACACTCATGGTTTGGTCTAACCAAAAATCTTGATTTAAACGTTCATGTTGAAGCGATGAAACAGTAGCTATTATGGGCAAATAGTTTTATTTTAGTAAGGGCAATCAAGGATGATTGATAGGCATTATTTGCTTAGGTTTATAAGGATATTATGAAGCCACTTCCTATCACGATGTCAGCATTAGCATTTAGCTTGATGTTTAGCGCGACCTACAGCCCTAATTCGAGCGCTGCTATGGCTAAAGATGTCAATCTTCCTATAACCAACCTTTCGGCTAAAATCAGCCTACCCAATGTCAGCCCTAGTAACAGCGATTTAGCCAATCGCGGTGCTTATGTGGCACGAACTGCCGACTGTATGGCTTGCCACCGCGAGGACTACAGCGGCGGCGTGGCCATCGAGACGCCTATCGGCAATATTTATTCGACCAATATCACGCCGTCTCAGATTTATGGTATTGGCAACTATACCGAAGCTGACCTTAAGAAAGTGCTACGTAAAGGTCGTGCCCTAAGCCATCAGCTGTATCCCGCTATGCCCTATCCGTCTTACCATGGTATGACAGATGATGATATCAGTGCTTTATTTGCTTATTTGCAAACAGTGTCTATCATCGATAAATCACCTGAAAAAACAACTCACCTACCTTTTCCTTTAAATATTCGCAGCTTAATGCTGGTATGGAATCTTATCAATGTACCCGCTACTCAGAATCGTGATGATCTGACGCCAGTACAGCAGCGCGGCGAGTATTTGGTCAACAATCTAGAGCACTGCGGTACTTGCCATACGCCGCGCAATATCACTCAAGGTCTTGATAATGCTCGCCATCTCTCTGGTGCGCCACTCGGTAAATGGTTCGCGCCTAATATCACCCCTGATAATGAGACAGGTATTGGGCGCTGGAGCGAGCGCGATATCGTTACTTACTTGCGGACGGGTAAGCTCGATAAACGGGCTTATGCAGGTGGGCCTATGGCGGAAGCTGTTGCTCATAGTACGCGTTATCTTACAGATGCAGATTTGAGCGCAATGGCCAATTATCTAAAAGTCGTACCCGCCATTAAGACTGATGATTATTTGATAGCCGTCAATGTTGCAAAGCTGCCAAATCCTATCAGCCAATCGATTACTTACAACTTACTTGAGCAAAAAGACCATCTAGCACAAGAAAAAGCCAAGACAGCTGCTGCTAATAATGATGGGGAAAATAGCCATTCGCCAAAATCCTTATATCTCATTCACTGCGCTAGTTGTCATGGCGTTGACGGTTATGCGCAGCCTGATGCCCGTTATGCATCCATCGTTGGCTTAAGTAGCATTCGCCGTGCTAAGCCTGACGCGCTTATCGGCGTGATTGCTTTTGGCGCAAAAGGCGCTTTTAACACGGCGCCCAAAATGCCCGGTTTTAAGAAAGACTTAAGCCATGCACAGATAGCCAGTATTGCCAATTACGTACGCGTCAATTTCGGCGGTTTGCCTAGTAGCGAAGTCACTGCTGCAGAGGTTAAACGTGTGATCAAAGAGAAAAGCTAAACCTATAGAAACCCAAACCTCCCGACTTTCTCATTGCGTTACTACTTATGATAAGCCCGATAAGGATGATTAAATGAAAGACTTGCTGTCCTCCCCGACACGGCGACAACTGCTCGCCATGATAGGTAAAACCGCTGGCGCGACCGCTATGTATCAAGCGATGACTGCACTAGGTTTCGCCTCCGAGTCAAGCTTTAAACAAGAGATAGAGCTGAAAGGCGCGCCTGCTGGCGCTAGCATCGTTATCCTTGGCGCAGGATTGGGCGGGCTTACGGCAGCTTACGAGTTACGTAAAGCAGGTTATAAAGTAACGGTACTTGAATACCAAAATCGCGGTGGCGGACGCAGCTGGACGCTAAACAGCGGCGATAAATATACGGAACTGGGCGGCGAAGAGGTCACTTGCGACTTTAAAAAGGGCAATTACTTCAATGGCGGTCCGTGGCGATTGCCGGTCCATCATTATGCGGTCTTTCATTATTGCAAAAAGTTTAATGTCGCCTTGCAGCCGTTTATTCAAACCAATGATCGTGCTTATTTGCATCGTACCAATCACTTTAATGGCGCACCGCAGCGCTTAGGTGAAGTGCAAAGTGATATTCGCGGCTATGTCTCTGAACTATTATCCAAAGCCGTTAATAAAGGCAGCTTGGATGATACCGTGACTCAAGAAGACAAAGAAAAGCTATTAGAAGGGTTAAAAGGCTGGGGTGTCCTCGATACTAACTATCGTTATGTCAAAAGTCATGAGACCAGCAAACATCGCGGTTATAGTGTTTATCCAGGTGGCGGGCTTATGCCTACTGCCAAGCCTTCAACACCGATACCGTTGAATAAACTGTTAAATTCAGGCATGTGGGCGGATCTCTACGCCAACTACACCGTTTACGTGCATCAACCTGCGATGTTCCAGCCTGTTGGCGGTATGGGGAAAATCGGCGATGCTTTCACCCGCGAGTGCCGAGATATGATTACGTTTAATGCCAAAGTTACCAAGATCCATCAAGATGAAACCGGCGTTACCGTTGATTATGTCGATAGCAGCAACTCTAACAGCGATAAGTCAGAAGGGAATAATATAGAGAGGAGCGCTAAAAGCATTCGCGCCGATTGGTGCATTTGTAATATTCCGCTGTCGGTATTGACCCAAATCGATATCAATGTCTCAGAGCCAATGAAACAAGCGATGGCGGCTGTCCCTTACGATAGCTCCTTTAAAGTCGGGCTTGAGTTTAAACGGCGCTTTTGGGAGGAGGACGAATGGATTTATGGCGGCATCACTTATACTGATCTACCGATTACCCAAATCTCTTATCCTTCACAAGATTTATTTACCTCAGGGTCGGGCGTGTTACTTGGCGCTTATGGCTTTGGCGAAGCGTCTTATAAGTTTAACTCCTTAACGCCAAAAGAGCGCATTCATGCCGCATTAGAATACGGTAAACGCATTCATCCGCAATATACCAAAGAGTTTCGCTCGGGTACCTCAGTTGCTTGGCATCGTATCCCTTGGTCACTTGGCTGCTATGGGCTTTGGAGTGAGTCAAGCCGCGAGCAATATTACGATACGTTATGTGCCATTGACCACCGAATTGTATTAGCAGGCGAACACTGCTCGCACATTCCTGCTTGGCAAGAAGGCGCAATATTATCGGGTCTAGATGCCGCTAAACGCTTACATCAAAAAGCCAAAAAACTAGGCTAGTTTAGTAGATGACTTTTAAAATCATTGGTTAGCAGACAGTATTTAATCAGTATAAAATTAAGGTAAGCAGGTATGATACAAGTAAAATCAAAGCATTTAAACTTATATAAGTCATCTCACTTGCCGGTTATATTAATAATAAGTGGCACGGCTTTTATATCAGGCTGTAGTCAACATACTAAAACCAACGCTCCCACCATTGCTAGCCTGCAAGCAACGCAGATGGTCTTTGATGACAATTTTGACAATCAAGCCAGCCGTAATAATGGCGCTTGGGGCGCGGTTTATATGTCAAAAACAGCGCTGACACGCCCTCCTATGAATATCGTCGATGTCAACTCAATACTAACGATGAGTAATGATGCGAATTTACAAAAGTGGCTGACCAAATTTGAAGGCAGCGCACAAGGTAAAACGGGGTTTTTTAGTAATGATGGCAAAAAACTTTATGACGACTCTTGCGCAGGCTGTCATATGTCTAAAGGCGAAGGCGCACAAGGAGCGGGTTATTATCCGTCACTCGCGAATAACAGCAAGATGGAGTCTAAGTACTATATTATTAGCCTGGTCATCAATGGCTTGCGCGGTATGCCCGCCTTTCATAGCATGATGAATGATGAGCAAATCGCAGCGGTCACTCAATATGTGCATAGTGATTTAAATGGTTTTACAGATAAAGTGACTGCTGCCAATGTCGCGCAGCTGCGTCATGACTTCCCGCCGGGTGCAGACCCTAGTGAATAGTTTTATTGTGAAGGATACTTTCCAGAAACCCTTTGCTTGAATTAGACAATCATAAAATAGAATCGTGTTAATGACTTGGCTCTTTATTTTAAGATAGCTCTGGGAAATAAGCCGGTAATGACTATAAAGGAATATAGCGATGAATAAAAAAAGTGGCGTTTATCACTGTATTGTCTGTGGACAAAATTATCCTATAAAAACCCTTACCCCTATAGGCACCATACGACAAGCAATTACAGAAGAGATTTTGTATGACTTACCCAAATGTTTACCTACAGACTATATTTGCCAAAATGACTTAAGCAAGTATCGAATGAAGTATGTGCACTCATCGCTAACGTCTGAAAAAGGCGAGGTGACCGTTCTTGAATCTGAATTGATTAAAAGCATGCAACAGCATGAACTCATCACCAAAAATATTGATAAAACTCTAGAGCAAAAATGGACTTTCAGTGAACGATTGGCAGATAAAATTGCAACCTTTGGTGGTAGTTGGTCATTTCTTATCTGTTTTGCTATTTTTTTAGCCATTTGGATCATCGTCAATACTGTGGTAATGGTCGCCCGTCCTGCTGATCCCTACCCGTTTATTCTATTGAATTTAATATTATCCTGTATCGCTGCCATTCAAGCACCTGTGATTATGATGAGCCAAAATAGGCAAGAGACCAAAGACCGGTTACGTTCAGAAAATGACTATCAAATTAACTTAAAAGCTGAGCTTGAAATCCAACACTTGCATGAAAAATTGGATCATCTGTTAATGCATCAATGGGATAGGCTCGCTGAGATACAAGAAATACAACTCGACTTATTATCTGAAATGAGCAAAAAGCAATAGGACAACCTCAATAAAAACTATAACTCACCAGAAAACTGATAACGATCGCCTGCATGCCACATCTTCACAAAGGTCAATACTTGACCAGCCGAATAAGTCTGACGACACAATACTAATGTCGGTGACTGAGGGGCAATCTGTAGTGCATCAGCAATCTCATTAGGTGCTGCTAAAGCTCGGATAGTATAGCTACCACGCTCAAGCGGACTCTTAGCAATGAGATAATCACTGGTATTGACCACACTAAAATCTTGCTCAATAAATTCTGGTACTTTTGTCGCATCGACCCAGCGCTCTTCAAACTGTATCGGCTGGCCATCCGCAAAGTGGATGATTTTTACTTCATATAAAATTGCTGCTTCATTATCAATATTCTCAATAGCTTTAATATCAGCAACGTCTTTTAACTCAGACGATTTAACCACCTTCTCAAGACCAAATTTACGCCGCAGCTCATCATTGAGCATAGCAGCAGTAATGCCACGCTTACTGACAACTTGCGCCTGATAATCGCGATTGGCAGACTTTAAGTCTTGAGCGATATTACGCACTTCTACAAAAGTATGATTAAACTGCTGCTGCGCAACAAACGTACCCGACCCTTGGCGGCGCTCCAATACTCGCTCCTCGCTTAGTTCTTTTAAGGCGCGGTTTACTGTCATTCGAGATACCCCAAACTCTTCTGCCAGCGCCATTTCGGTGGAGATAGCTGCGCCTGCCTGCCATTTTCCAGAATGAATATTATCTAAGATTGCGTTTTTAATCCGCTGATAGGCTGGAACTGTTTTTGTCATATCACACTTCACCTTTGTCATGCTTATCTTTAACCACCGACTGCAATTGTGCAAGTGCTGACATAATATCATGACAATTATCATAATCACTATGAAAGTAGACTATCGAATAAAGCAGACTTATAAATAATTTAGCTGCTAATAAAAAAATGCTTGCATGAAAAAATTATCTTTGATAATTTGTATATACAAATTAATAATACCACCAAATAATGCTGCTAACAAACGGCAACTAGCAAACTGTATAAACAATCACAAGGATTTGAGCATGACTACCGATAATGGATTGAGCAAAAACGCCACAAGCAACAATAATGAATTTACCCGCCGTGACGAGAGTCGCAATATCGCGGCGCCGACTGGCAGTACGCTACACTGCAAGAGTTGGCTGACCGAAGCCCCTTATCGCATGCTGCAAAATAACCTGCACCCTGATGTGGCTGAAAACCCAAAAAGCTTGGTCGTCTATGGCGGCATCGGCCGTGCAGCCCGTAATTGGGAAAGCTATGATCAGATCCTAGCATCATTGAAGGAATTAGAAGACGATGAAACCTTATTGGTGCAATCTGGCAAGCCTGTTGGCGTCTTTCAAACTCATGAAAATGCGCCGCGTGTATTGATTGCCAACTCCAACCTTGTACCGCGCTGGGCGACGTGGGAGCATTTCAACGAGCTGGATCGTAAAGACTTATTTATGTATGGCCAAATGACCGCCGGTAGCTGGATTTATATCGGCACCCAAGGCATCGTTCAAGGGACTTATGAAACCTTTGTTGAAGCCGGTCGCCAGCACTATGACGGCAGCTGGGCAGGACGTTGGATTTTGACTGCTGGTCTTGGCGGTATGGGCGGCGCACAGCCATTAGCCGCGACCTTTGCTGGAGCAACCTCTTTAAACATCGAGTGTCAGCAGTCTAGTATTGATTTCCGTTTGCGTACGGGCTACGTCGATAAACAAGCCGATAATCTTGACCATGCTTATGAGCTCATCAAGCAACATACCGCAGCTGGTGAAGCCGTTTCTATCGCCCTACTTGGTAACGCCGCTGATATCTTGCCTGAAATGGTCAAGCGCGCCAATGCAGGTGAAATTAAACCTGATTTGGTCACTGACCAAACCTCAGCTCATGATTTAATCAATGGCTACCTGCCAAGTGGCTGGACAGTTGAAGAGTGGAAAGCCGCTCAAGAAAATCCAGAGCAACACGCTGATCTAACCAAAGCTGCCGCTCAGTCTTGTGCGGTACACGTACAGGCAATGCTAGATTTACAAGAGATGGATATCCCAACGACCGATTATGGTAATAACATCCGTCAGGTGGCATTTGATGAAGGCGTAAAAAATGCCTTTAATTTCCCAGGTTTTGTCCCTGCCTATATTCGTCCGCTGTTTTGCCAAGGTAAAGGCCCCTTCCGCTGGGTCGCATTATCAGGTGATCCAGAAGACATCTACAAAACCGATCAAAAAATCAAAGAGCTATTCCCTGAAAACCAGCACATTCATCGCTGGCTTGATATGGCAAAAGAACGCATTCAATTTCAAGGCTTGCCAGCGCGTATCTGCTGGTTAGGTCTTGGTGAACGTGATAAGGCAGGCTTAGCCTTTAATGAGATGGTTAAAAATGGTGAGCTAAAAGGCCCTATCGTTATTGGCCGTGACCATTTAGATACTGGCTCTGTTGCCAGCCCAAATCGCGAAACAGAAAGCATGAAAGATGGCTCAGACGCTGTCTCTGACTGGGCGCTATTAAACGGCATGCTCAACGTGGCAGGCGGCGCAACTTGGGTATCATTGCATCATGGCGGCGGCGTTGGCATGGGTTACTCGCAGCACTCAGGTATGGTCATCGTCGCTGACGGTACTGATGCCGCAGCCAAGCGCTTGGCACGCGTACTGGTTAATGATTGCGGCTCAGGTGTGATGCGTCATGCGGATGCAGGCTATGAGCTAGCAATCAAAACAGCGAAAGACTATGGCTTAAATCTACCTATGATTAAATAGCTTACCCCATGTCCTTATATGCTTAAGTGATATCTCATATTCTTAAGTAATATAAGGACATCATCAACACTTTATCAAGGACGATAATATGTCTGAACGTGATATTTTACCCCCTGGCAGCTCCGTACCTAGAACGCCTCTAGACAGTCCAGCACCTGCTAGCCTACCGCCTGAAAAGCTGCTGTCCCAACCTGTAGCGCTGATGCAGCTAATCGTATTTAGTACTATTGGTCTGGTGATGTTCTTTGTGCCCTTTACTATAGGTGAAAAAAGCACCATTTTATTTGACCACGGGGCAACTTATCTGGTCACTCAGCAGCACTCCCTTGCTGTATTCTTACTATTTCTACTGATGATTTATGGCGTCGGCAGACCCATTTATGATGGTTCATGGCGTAAAAACATCACCAATATGATATTAACCGCCTTCAAGATTATCGGTCTGGCTTTAGCAGTGATGTATGTCAGCGATATGGCACCCGCTATCATCATGGAAAAGGACATGTTGCCATTTCTATTTGAAAAACTGGCATTACCGGTAGGCATGATTGTCCCTATTGGCGCATTAATCCTAGCTTTTTTGCTCGGTTTTGGCTTGCTGGAGATGTTTGGGGTACTCATGCAGCCTATTATGAAGCCGATTTGGAAAACGCCTGGCTCATCGGCGATTGATGCGGTTGCGTCCTTTGTTGGTAGCTACTCTATTGGGCTGCTCATTACCAATCGGGTCTTTCTGCAAAATCAATATTCTGTCCGTGAAGCCATCATTATTGCTACTGGATTTTCTACAGTGTCGGCAGCGTTTATGGTCATCGTTGCCAAAACCCTTGGTCTAATGGAGTTTTGGAATCTGTTCTTTTGGTCAACACTGATTATTACCTTTATTGTCACTGCCATTACTGCACGTATTCCTCCTATTCGAGGTTTTGATGATAGCGTTGAGCGTCTAGACTTGGACAACCAACAAGGCAATCGCTTAGCAGCAGCTTACCATTTAGGACTAGCCACTTCACGCCGTGCGACTGACCTCAAACAAATTATGTGGTCAAACTTTCGAGATGGTCTGACGATGGCAGCTGCGATTGTGCCTTCTATTATCGCGGTAGGGTTGACTGGTTTATTACTGGCCAAATATACGCCAGTGTTTGATGCCTTAGGTTTGCTCTTGTATCCATTCACTTGGATAACCGGTATGCCTGAGCCATTAGAGGCTGCAAAAGGTATGTCAGCGGGACTGGCTGAGATGTTCTTGCCTGCACTCCTGCTAACGGAAGCTGAGGTCTTGACCCGCTATGTGGCAGGAGTCGTCTCTATTAGTAGCGTGCTATTCTTTTCAGCGATGATTCCTTGTGTATTGGCAACTGAAATTCCGTTATCAGTGCCTAAGATGGTCATCATTTGGTTTGAGCGAGTGGTGCTTAGCATTCTAATCGCCGCGCCTTTTGGACATTTAGCGATATATCTGGGCTGGATAAGTTAAGATAAATTGCCCCTAACAATATAAGCACAACATCAATACCCCACCATATAATAAATACAGCTAATAACATTTAACACTAGGATTACCACCATGACTGCTATCAAACAATTAACGCTACAGCCGCGTCAACTTAGCTTTGAGATACTACGCGATATCTATGAGCAGCCTGTTATATTGACCCTGCCTGATAGCGCCTATGAGGCGATAGATGCCTCACATGAAGATGTACAAACGATTATTCGCCGTGATAAAAGCGCTTATGGTATCAATACCGGTTTTGGTCTATTGGCAAAAACCCGTATCAGTGATGACCAATTAGAACTGCTACAGCGTAACCTTATCGTGTCTCACTCAGTTGGTACTGGTGAAGCGTTACCAGCCAACGTGGTTCGACTGATTATGGTGATGAAGGTGACTAGTTTGGCACAAGGTGTTTCTGGCGTACGCCGCGCCGTGGTCGATAGCTTACTGGGCTTAATTAACAATCAAATAACCCCAAATATCCCTGCCAAAGGCTCAGTGGGTGCTTCAGGAGACCTCGCACCTTTATCGCATATGACACTGGCGATGATGGGCGAAGGTCATGTTTATGTTGGCGGCAAAAAAGTACCCGCCGCTGATGCATTGGAGCAGCATGGTCTTGAGCCCATTACCCTAGCGGCCAAAGAAGGTCTTGCCCTTATCAATGGCACGCAGGTCTCAACAGCATTGGCTTTACGGGGTTATTTTTTAGCGCGAGATTTACTGGAGACCGCAACCATCGTCGGCTCCATGTCTATTGATGCGGCCAAAGGCTCGGATGCGCCATTTGATGCGCGTATCCACGAAGTACGTGGTCATCATGGTCAAATCGAAATCGCTAAAGCGCATCGTCAGCTAATTAAAGGCAGTGCTATTCGCGCCTCCCATGATGGTGAGCAAGACGATAGAGTACAAGACCCTTATTGCTTGCGTTGTCAGCCACAAGTCATGGGTGCTTGCCTTGATATTATTAATCAAGCAGGCAAAACCTTATTAATTGAATCGAATGCAGTGACCGATAATCCGCTTATCTTTAACAATGAAGACGGTCCAGTTGCCATCTCAGGTGGCAACTTCCATGCTGAGCCAGTGGCTTTTGCTGCCGATATTTTGGCCTTAGCCATTGCCGAGATTGGCTCTATGTCTGAGCGACGTATCGCTTTGCTAATCGATGCGACTCTATCAGGCGGTTTGCCGCCATTCTTGGTAGATAATGCTGGGGTGAATTCAGGCTTTATGATTGCTCATGTGACCGCAGCGGCGCTCGCCTCAGAAAATAAATCTATCGCCCATCCCGGTAGTGTCGACAGCATTCCAACTTCTGCTAACCAAGAAGACCATGTGTCGATGGCAACCTATTGCGCACGCCGACTATATGAGATGGCACAAAACACCGCTACCATTATCGGTATTGAGCTATTGGCTGCGGGTCAAGGTATCGACTTCCATCGCGAATTAGAGACCTCAGAGCCGTTACAGACAGCGCATCAGAAACTACGCGAGCAAGTTACTTTTTATGATAAAGACCGCTACCTAGCCCCTGATATCGAAGCAGCCAAACAGCTGGTATTAGATGGCACACTTACTGAATATTGGCAGTCACTGCGTGGCGATTGGTATGAGTCTAAGTAAAAAGCATCACTCTAAATAAACGCTCTATGTATTAAAGGAGGTCGGCAATGAGCATGTCAATGACTGGGACTGGCACAACCGTTAGCCACACCGCAGCTGATATGAGTCGGTGGGCAGGGCGTGCAGAGCCGTTTGAGACAGCTCGCGCTTGCTACTGGTATCAACTAGCTCAGCCTTATACCTTTGATAAAACAAGCCAGCACATTGGGCTAATCGGTTTCGCTTGTGATCAAGGTGTCAGACGTAATCAAGGACGCGTGGGTGCAAGAGCAGCCCCACCATTGATTCGTCAGGTATTTGCCGCGCTACCAGTCATCGCTGAGTTACAACAACGCTTTGATGGTCAATTGCCAGCTTTATTAGGTGATGCCGGTGATATTCATTGTCATGATAATGATGGTTTCGCCGAGCGTGCCCTTGAGGAAGCTCAACTAAAATATGCTGACAAAGTTAGCCATATTATCCAGCAAGGCGGTCTACCTATCGGGCTTGGTGGTGGTCATGCCATCGCTTATGGCAGCTTTTTAGGATTATGGCAGGCGCTACAGCAGACAGATACTACCAATGATACAGACGCGCTGCCGCGTATCGGCATTATCAATTTTGATGCGCATCTTGATATTCGTCAGTCTGATGTCGCAACGTCTGGCACGCCATTTCGCCAGATTGCCGAGCACCTTGGTGAACAAGGTCAGCCATTTAACTATTGCTGTATTGGCGTCAGTCGGTTTTCCAACACTGCCGCGCTCTTTGACCGTGCTGAGCAATTGGGCGTGCATATCATCAGTGATGAAGAGTGTACCAATAAGAAATGGAAAAAAATTGCTGCTCAAATAGCAAGTTTCATCGATGACGTTGATATTATATATTTAACGATTGATATGGATTGCTTGCCATCTAGCGTCGTACCTGGTGTCAGTGCGCCAGCGGCTTATGGTATTAGCTTGGCGTTCGTTGAGCGTGCAGTCAAACTTATCTTGTCCTCTGGCAAGGTAAAAGTAGCTGATATTGCCGAGATTAACCCGACTTTTGATGTTGATGGACGCAGCTGTAAAGTCGCCGCTCGCTTACTAGCAACTATTATCGAGCAGCACTTACTTATCACCGAAACGCACTAGCTTCAAAATAAGCAGGAGCAGATTATGAACAACTCTAGCGCACAGATACGCGACAACAATGCTATGGATACCCTGACATCGTTTGACCACATCATTATCAATGCCAATCTCGCCACCTTTTCAGCGCAATACGGGTTTGATATTTATAGCGCCAACCAAAGCGCCAATCAAAGCAATGATCAAAACAGTAATGAAAATCAAAGCACCCCTTACGGTCAATTAGAAAACGCCGCTATCGGTATCAAAGATGGCAAAATTGCATGGGTTGGCACGCATGAACAAATAAAGCCGCACCTTACCCATTATAAAATCGATCAAATCAAAGACGTTGATAGCAACTGGGTCACGCCTGGACTCATCGATTGTCATACTCATATCGTTTATGGCGGTAACCGCAGCAATGAGTTCGAAGCACGATTGCAAGGTGCCAGTTATCAAGATATCGCGGCGCAAGGTGGTGGCATTGTCTCAACCGTTAGCTCTACCCGCGCAGCGAATGAGGAAGAATTGTTTGCGCAAAGTGAAAAACGTCTGCTCGCGCTCATCAAAGAAGGCGTGACCAGTATTGAAATCAAATCTGGCTATGGACTGGATTTAGACACTGAACGTAAAATGCTAAAAGTTGCCCGTGCGCTCGGTGACAAACACAGCATTCATGTTAGCACCACTTATTTAGCCGCCCATGCCCTGCCACCTGAGTACAAGTCCCACATGCAGGACCGCTCGGATGATTATATTGAGCAAGTTTGCCAGTGGTTACCAATCTTGCATAGCGAGGGCTTAGTCGATGCGGTCGATGGCTTCTGTGAAAACATTGCCTTTACTGCTGAGCAGATTAAGCGCGTCTTTGAAGTCGCACGCTCATTAAACTTACCGGTGAAACTGCATTCTGAACAACTATCAAATATAGGCGCTAGCGCCTTAGTTGCTGATTATCAAGGATTATCAAGCGACCATCTTGAACATTTAGTAGAAGACGATATCAAAAAAATGGCAGCAAGTAATACGGTTGCTGTGCTGTTGCCGGGCGCGTTTTATACCCTACGTGATACCAAGTTGCCACCGATTGAAGCATTGCGTCAACACCAAGTTCCGATTGCCGTTTCAACAGATTGCAACCCCGGCACCTCACCGTTAACGTCGCTATTATTAGCGATGAATATGGGCTGCACACTATTTTATTTAACCCCTGAAGAAGTATTGGCAGGCGCAACCGTTCATGCGGCACAAGCGTTAGGTCTAGCCAAGAAAGGCAAAATAGAAGTGGGTTACGATGCTGATTTAGCGTTATGGGATATAGCCCGCCCTGCTGACCTTGCTTATCAAATGGGGCTAAATCCTATTGCAGGTATTATGCTTCAAGGGCAATGGAATACATAAGCAAAGTAATAACTGAACGCATAATATATTCTTAAAACCGTCGTTTAAAAATACAATAACCAATATACTTGCATTCTTATTCTCTATAAACGGAGAAAAGGAAATCAAGCATATTGGTTTTTCGTTAACGATTAAGAAGGTTCTTAAGTGCTACTACTGTTAAGTACTAGTAGTTACGGTATCAAATGACTCAGCCAATATCACATCGCCATCTTCTCGCGTAATCATGACCGTCGCTGAGCGCGGGGTACTGCCACCTGCGACGGCACCCCAGCTATTGCCTGGATGCTGAATGTTAATAAAAAGAGTTTTAAAATCTGGTGTCATGGTAATACCGGTGACCTCACAGCCCTCAGGGCCGACGAAAAAGCGTTTGATATTATCATTACTGGCAGGCATGCCGACTCGGGTTTGCTGCCCTGCTGAAGTGGTCATAAGCGAACCATCGCTGACTTTGCCCGGTAGTGCCGCGAGCAACATACAACTACTGGTATCCGTATAAGCGCCATCATCTGTCTGAATCCATAGCACCCCGCGTGGATCAAAATACAGTCCGTCTGGCGATGATAAATCGTTGCTGTCATTTAGCTGCGATAAGTTCTCCGCTGACAAATCACTTGGCGAGGCAAACAGGTAGATATCCCATTCAAAACTTGTTGCCGCATGATCGCCGCCTGCTTCTGCCCAGCGAATGATATGACCATTATCATTACCGCGTGCTTTGTCGCCAACTTGATAGCTGCGTGGATTCGATGCTGAGAGCGGTTGATCATCACTTACGCCGCGATATTTATTATTGGTCAAGGTCACATATACCTCACCCGTTATTGGGCTGACCGATACCCATTCAGGTCGATCCATCTTGGTCGCGCCGACGACATCAGCGGCGGCACGGGCAAAGACCAACACCTCATCTTGTCCATGAAACGGCAAGACATTATTAGAGGTATCCAGTCCATTTTGACCATGGACAAGTGCTTTCCACACCCCACTGCCATCTTCATTAAAAATAGCAACATATAGCGTGCCATCGTCCAGATATTTATTGCCCACTTTTAAGCCACCGCCGATATCAGCATTTGACCACGTCGCTTTTGAGACGAATTTATAAATATATTCACCGCGGGCATCGTCGCCCATATAGAATACCACTGGCTTGCCTTGTTCAACAGGCGCATAGGCACAGTTTTCATGGGCAAAACGACCCAATGCCGTGCGTTTTTGCGGTATAGAATGTTGGTCAAAAGGGTCAATTTCGGTGATATAACCAAAGGTATTGAATGCATGACGGTAGTCATCGGCAGCACCGGCACCGACGGCAGTCATATCCCAACGTGAAAACTCGTCAGGAATAGCCGCATCTTTGGCGTCAGGTGTATGCCACAGATATTCCCAACCAGGGAAGTCCTCTATCGCCCCGTAGCGCTCACGACCATAGTTGTGTCCAGCATTCAATTGATCAGCATCTCGCCCGCGGCCAAATACGCCTAAAAAATTCTCTTCTGTGGTCAGATAAGTGCCCCAAGGTGAGAGACCTGCACCGCAGTTATTATTAATGCCACGAGTCTGAAAGCCTGTCGGATCAAACTTGGTCTTCACCAAGTCAGATCCCGCAACAGGACCTGTTAATTGGGCAGTCGTACTGCTGGTAATGCGGCGATTGTATTTCGAATTGGGTACCATCTCATAACCCATACCATCAGAGCGGCGGCGCATCTCAACCACGGCAACCCCATGACAATTGACCTCACGGCGCACGTCGCTTGCGAGGCGACGGTTTTGAAAGATTGGTGCAGCGTTACTATCTTGGATGACATGGTAACCAAACGGGCTAAGCTCACTACTGTTTACATATTCGTGGTTCATGACTAGCAAACCATTTTCTGATGCTTTGGCGTCGTACGCATTGCCTTTTTTACCAAAGAACCACATGCCATCATGGTTGTCACCCATACGCCACTCAAACGACTCAGCGGATTGCTCACGACTGTCTTTCCAATCCTCGATACCAGATATCAGCGGCATGCCTAGTGGTAATATCATCTCGGCTTTATAGCCTGCTGCCACGCTCATCGTGTCGGCCGTTGAATGCGGTACTGCCGTAAACCTCAAAGTTTCAGGACGTTTTAAGTCACCTTGTGCAGGAATAGCAGCGCTATTATCGTTACTAGGATTAACAGGCAAGCTGCTATCATCGTCGTCACTACAGCCAACCAAAGGTAGCGCCCCAAAAAACGCCGCCGCCGTCAATCCTGTGCCACCTTTTAGAATACTGCGGCGGTTCATACGGCGATTGATAATGGTTTGAAAGTCGATATTATCAGTCGGGTTAGAGTCTTCAACTACTTCATGCGCAAGCGTTTGCTTGTTATTCAATGAGGTCATGTTCAGTCACCTTTTAGGCTGGATTTAGTAGGCTGAGTTGGTATAAAAAATATCGCGGCGTTATCGTTGTAACGACCAAGATACGATTTATGTTTGAGTCTACTGAAACTCCATGACAACTTGATGACAAAATTTTAGATAATGACCTATAAAAACCACGCTGTTTTTGATATGTTAATCTAAGAATATAAAGCGCTACGTTATTTATATTTACGCCTTAAGAGCAACCTTCGACCGAATAGATAGCATCTGGTATACCGATATCAATGCTTTCTACCTCCCCCTTTAATAAGCTCCGATTATCTGCCGTCCACTCTGTTGAGTTAATTCTATAATTATTAAGCTTTTGACCGCCCTTGATATGATATTCAATTTGTATGGGCAACTCGTCTTTTTTATCATTCATTTTAATATTTTCGTCTTTTAACGACTCTCCGAGTTGGGGCTCTTTTATCACCTCGAAGTTAACGTTAGCAATCAGACTATAGTAGTCGCCATTAACCGCATATTTATCGACTTCATAAGTCAGCTTGTTATTATGCTCTTTCATCACCTCTGTCACTGCATGGCCAACATTGATGTCTGTATAAAAAGGTATGTTTGGAGCTTGAATAGCAATAAGAGCAACTTTATTATCAATGATCTGATATAGCACCGAGGCACGTTTACCGTACTCTTTATCCATATAGCTCAGTGCTGGATTATTGACGTAATAGCACTGCTCGTTGTCAGTTTCTTCCTTGATTAGTCCTAACTTATTTAGTAACTCAGGAGTGATAACCTGCCCAAAACTTAGCTTTTGGTAGCCTGATGGATTGACAGTTTTATCATTAGACGGCGCTACTATTTCGTTAGCCTGTGCTCTATTCGCAGCAGCAGAATTTATAGGCGCCGGCTTGATATGCACGTTATCTGTCTCAGCCGTATTTTCACCTATATTATCCGTTTGCGCCGTTATATTATTTGAAGAGGAATACTGCGAGTCACAACCTACTATCAGTTGCGCCGTACCGAGTAATACAATAGTAAATAGTACTGTTTTAATGGTTGGTAAAGATGAGCCTTGGGTAAAAACTAACATGGCAATTCTCCTAAATTTGGATTATCCATATTAATAAAGCGTAGATAACCATCATTACAAAACCGGCGTACCCTGCGTGCTAAAAGCAAAGCCTTTATTGCTAAAATTACCAATCATCACCGCCTCAATAATGGGCTTGACGGTTTCATCTATGCCTTCGACTTCAATGATAAATTTTGCCCCAGAGCCCCCTTTATCCTCTTCTTTTTCGACGATATAATTTAATGTCGCCATGGCGGGCAGCTCAATAGTCTCTGTTAAATATGACTTTACAAGATCGCCATCGGTACTGTAATAATCTATCTTATTAATATAGAGTGATTTTTTTAAGGTGGTATTGCGCACGCTTAAGGTCGCTGATAGTAAAACCTTACGATTATCCCTATCGGTATAAATATCTGAGTAAATTGGCACATAAAAGGTTTGTTTATAACCAAACTGGCTGTGATCGACTTTTTTAGAGTGCTTCTCAAGCTCTTGAATCGGGTCTTGGTGCTTCTCTGAAAACATGACATTCGGGTTTTGTTTCGACTCATCACAGCCGCTGAACAGCATGAGACTGGCAAGACATAGCACGGATATGCAGCACTTATTCATAACGTTATCCCTAGCGATTAGTGTACTTTAACCCCTACACTACGTAAAAAATTATTGATATGTTTGTTAGCGCCATAAACCACCAATACATCATTTTCTTGCAGTACTTGCTCTGGTGTAGCCAATCCCTGAATGCTAGGTTTGCTCTGCTGACGGCCAAAGCTGTCTTCGTAATGCTCATAGTGCATGGTACTCAATAGCTTAATATTAAACCTATTTTCTAGCTGTAATGTCGCTATTTGTTTGCCAATTAAAGGAGTAGGAATAGCAATCTCGACAATACTAAAGTTGTCCGTCAATTCGAAAGAGTCAACGAAATAACGCAATGACAGCCGTTTTGCCCAGCGCATGGCCGATTCTTTTTCAGGATGAAAAATATCGTCGACCCCAATCGCTTGTAGTACTTTTTCATGTAAGGGATTGATACTACGACTGATTAGACGCTTGGCTTTTAGGGTTTTAAACAGCGCCGTTGCCATAATATTGGCCCCTTCGTTTTCCCCAATCGCTACTACCACTATATCGGTATCCATAATAGGCAAGCCATTGACAGTATATTCGTCGGTGGCATCCATGCAGATAGTATGAGTAATAGCTTCTTTATACGCTTCAACTTTTTGCATGCTGCTATCAATGGCGATGACTTCATGACCTTGGCTCGTGAGCGCCATGCCTAATGAGGAACCAAAACTGCCCAAACCTGCAATGATGTATTTCATAATATTCCTTGTCACTCATGCCACCGTAAAAGCAGCAATCGCGACGTATTTAGTTAATGCCTAATAAGTTATTTTTTTAATTAACATTAAGTTAATTGATAGTAATCTCTTCAGTCGGATAACGATAGTTACGCTGATATCTATTCTTCAGTAGCGCAATAAATATTGTCAACATTCCCACCCGCCCAACAAACATAATTACCGAGACGACAAGCTTATTAAAGGTCGATAGCTCAGCGGTCAAATTTAAACTCAAACCAACCGTACTATAGGCAGAAAAGCATTCAAAAATCACTTTAATCAAATCAAGCTCGGGCTGATCGTAGCTGATAAGGGTGACGCCCATGCCAATGACAAATAACGACAGCCACATAATAGAAAATGCCCGACGAATAGAGATGTCAGCAATCTCGCGCTGAAACACTTCAACCTTGGTCTGACCACGGGCTAAGCTCAAGGTATTTAATACCGCAATGGCAAAAGTGCTGGTTTTTATACCACCGCCGGTAGAGTTTGGCGAAGCACCAATCCACATCAAAAAAATCGTCAGCATAATGGTCGGGAACGCGAGCGCATCCATATCGGCAATATTAAAGCCTGCAGTACGCGGTGTGGCTGCCGTAAACAGCCCTGTAATTAGCTTAGCGGAAAAACTCTGATGCTCAGCAAGTATGCCATTGTATTCAAACAGCATTACTCCAAGCAGACCAATTAACAATAAAGCGCCAGAGGTAATTAACGTGATACGGCTATTGATACTCAACAGCCACGGCTGATAACCGTAACGTGGATCATTTTGGAAAATCGCCCTTTGAGTACGGTGACGCAGATAGCGCAATAGATTGACGACAATAATAAAACCCATACCGCCAAATAAGAAAGTGGTACTAATGATAAGCTGTAAAGGATAATTAAAGCGCAGTGACTCATCGTATAAGCCGGCACTAAAGGTAGAAAACCCTGCATTACAAAAAGCGGAGATGGCATGAAATATCGCGAAAAACAGCCTTTGTGTAAAGCTCATTTCTGGTAAATCATAGATACTTATGTAAATTAAAATAGCAGCCAACGCTTCAACCCCAAAAGTCACATACAAAATAGACTTAAGGGTGGATATCATATCGCCCATCCTTCGTGAAACGTTCATTTCACTGATACTGAGCTGCGTCTCATAACTGACACCGCCTTTAAAAAAATAGCTGAAGTACGTTACGAAGGTCAGAATACCCAAACCGCCAATTTGAATTAGCCCGATGATAATCAGCTGCCCAAACGTCGTAAAACGGGTCGCCGTATCCACCACAATCAGCCCTGTCACACAGACTGCACTGGTGGCCGTAAACAGCGCATCGACAAAGGATATCGGCTCAGTGGTGGCATTGGGCATCATAAGCAATAAAGCTCCGACCAATACCACGGACAAAAAACTTAAGATAAAAAATTGACCTGGATTCAAAAAAGCCCGATTAAGACTAAAATTATTGTCCGATATCTCACGGATAAAAGTGACGAAAACGGCAATCTTAATCGCAATAAAACCATCTACCGGCATCGATAATCCAGAGCGCGCCAGCTCAAAGAAATGCACCGCCAATAGCACAACAATAGCGACACTGGTTAGTAAATCGAAAACCGCGACTTTATTGACCGATAAGCGCGACTTTGAGCGCATATAGCGCCCTACCGTCGCCACAAAACCCAATAAAATAATCGTTAAATAAAAAATATGAAAAATATGCTGTAGCCATGTCGTGAGCGTAAAACCACTATCGACTAAGGCAACTCCAATGCCAATGGCGCCAATAACAATAGTAAACTTATTCAACAGCCGATACGGTAGGGCTGGATGCATAGCCTAATTCCATGAAAGGAGTAACGATAATACTTATACGCCTTTTTTTCGCCATCCACTAAGACTGTTTTTAAATAATCGTAACCAGTTATGACGTCTTTTAGGCTTGTCTTTTATTCAACATTTAACCTCGCAGCATTTATTATCAATGCAATTATTTTGCACAGATTGATAATATATGTTGACTAAATAAAATCACTTACATCTTAAAAAGATATATCAAGTACAGGCTTTACATAGGCGTGCTCAGCTATAAAAACAAAAAAGCTTTCAAGCTATAAAAGATATAGCTTGAAAGCTTTTTGAGTACTTATTTAAAGCACTTGTTTACAGCGATTCTTTATAACAGTGATCAATATCAGATATACTTAATTAATGCTTAGTCGACTTATACAATAATGGCTTTATGTTTTTCATAATCAAAATAAGATATCGGGAAAATCTTGTCATAAGCCCAGTTATAAGAAAAGGGTTTTTACTGAATAACATCTATAGTATGTCATTTGCCGATTCAGTCACTGTAAGCCTCTAGAAGACTAGCCTTTCACAGTATCTTTTGACTTTTTCTTATCATTGACAGCGATAGTTTTAGAATCAGCATGATGAGGGCAAATATCAGACTCATACTGCCCATAGTTTTGGTTTTGAGTATATTTACTTAGCGGATCAGCTTCAGATATACCGTCGGCAAACAAGCTTAAGATATTGCGACGTTTGATATTAAGCTGATTTAAAATGGCGTTGGTGATGAAATCACTGGCAGGATTATGTATGATTTCAGCGGGTTCAGCGAATTGTGCTATTTTGCCATCCGATAGCAGTAGGATACGATCAGATAGCGTCATCGCCTCTTCTGGGTCATGGGTGACAATTAGAGTAGTCAGCTGATAGCGCACGGCAATCTCACGGATGCGCTCTTTGACGGTTTCCTTATTCACCCCATCTAGTGCAGACAAAGGCTCATCCAATAATAGTATTTTAGGTTTCATGACTAAAGTACGTGCCAGCATGACACGTTGATTTTGATGGCCTGATAGCTGATGAATGTACTTATTGAGATGGGCCTTAATATCGAGTAAGTCGATCAGTTCATCGACTTCTTGTTGTGTACTCACATTAGGATTGTTACGCAGACCGTATTCGATGTTTTGTTTGACATTAAGATTGGGGAATATAGCATAATCCTGGGCAATGGAATTAAAGCCTTTTTGTCTCATAGAGACGCGGGTAATATCTTCGCCGTCATAAGCAATTCGGCCGCCGCTGATGTCGGTTAACCCCAAAATCATGTGCAACAAAGTGGTCTTACCACAGCCGGATGGTCCTAAGATTGAAACTATCTCACCCTTGTTAATTTTGAGTGAAAGATCCTCGAATATCACCTTGTCATCATATCTCTTTGTAACCTGTCTTAGCTCTAACATAGCCACTCACCTAATCGCTTATAATTATCCATTTACTTACTTATCTTGCGTAGGTCAGCAGTGTATCTAGCAGATATGACACTTCAATGAAAAAAACAAAGGTTAGACAACCTTATGCGCGCTAAAAAGCTTAAAAAAGTGAATCGCCCCGGGATTATCGGAGACTTAACTTTATTAAAGAACACAACGATGAAAGCACGAAACTACAAACTTGAAATTAAAGAGCGAGCCATTCATATGCTGATTGAAGCAGCAAACAACTACCTTCTACATGGACAGCCGTCCAAGTCCTCAGTGGCTAAGGGGTTTTTATTGTCCGTATACCGAGATACCAACTGATCTCTCTTATATGTGCGCGAAAGATAGTTGGTTTTGTGCAGTATGTGAGTTTGCCCTGTAAATGATACAATCTCCTCAAATAACGCCTAAATTTGACACTGTCTAACCTTTAGCGCTATCTACCCAAGAAAACTCTTCCATGATGCGCATCCATTGATCGTCTAATCCCGCTTTTAGCAATAATGGCTCACCAGTGACGGGGTGGCTGAGCGCTAAAGCCTGAGCATGCAGCAGCATGCGCGTACAGTCATAGTGAGTACGAAAAAATCGTGTGTGACGTATATCGCCGTGGCTAGTATCACCCACTATGTGATGAAATAAATGTCTCATGTGACGGCGCAGCTGATGTTTACGCCCAGTTTCCGGTGTTAAGCGCATCAGACTATAGCGGCTGGTGTTATGCTTTTTTGATACCGCAAATGGCAGCTCAATTTGTGCCAAACTCTGCCAATGCGTCACCGCATCTTGAGCGGGTTTGTCCAAGTCAGCAAATTTATCGGCTATGGCATCGGGCTTAAAACTCAACGCATAATCAACGGTGCCATGCTCAGGCATAAAGCCGCGCACCACGGCTAAATATTGCTTAGTAACTTTGCGCTCAGTAAAAGCCTCGGTAAGGCTGCGCGCCACGGCTGAGCTCTTAGCAAACAACAACACGCCTGACGTCGGCTTATCTAACCTATGCACCGGAAAGACATGGCAACCTACTGCATCACGAGTGAGTTGCATGGCAAAACGCGTCTCGCCTTTATCCAGCCAACTGCGATGCACCAATAGACCCGCTTCTTTGTTGATCGCCACCAGATATTCATCTTCATAGATTATTTCTATTTGATTAGCGATTTGATTGGCGGTGCCGCTTTCGATATTCATGTTTTTAATGCCCTTACTTGCGCTGATGTTTCTTGTCTACACCATAGCTTTTAAATTCACTTCTTTCGAACGTCACAGAATAGCCATTAAAGTTTATTTGGTATAGTAAAGTCAGATACGCTGATTCAAATTTCAATTCAACGGATGTGGTGCTAAAGTCTCAACCACCTAACCATCAAAGCTCCGATTCTAACGCTTACGTCCTGTAAAGTACTTTGACCACATGCCAGCCAAATTTAGTTTTCACTAAATGAGGGGTGAAGAGTTCACCGTTGAAGCAGACTTTATCAAATGCCGGTACCATCTGACCTTTTGTAAACTCACCTAAGCTGCCGCCCTTTTTACCTGATGGGCAGGTTGAGTGTTTCTTAGCCAGCACATCAAACTGGGCACCTTTTTTGAGCTTGGCAATAATGTCGTCAGCCAGTTCTTTGTCTTTTACTAAAATGTGTAATGCGCTAGCTGTACGAGCCATAATGTAAACCCTTCATGAAATATCGATTATCAGGGCATTATACCACTACTCACTTTGGTTACTAACCTCACTTGCATGCACTACTTCATCAAAAGTCATTATCTACACAGGCGCTACTCTTTGGATGAGAATCGGTGCCTTTTGATTGGCGCTGACAACACATCCGTACAATGCATCTGGCAGACGCCCATGGAAGTGTAAGAGATATTTTTTTGGCGTTAATACCTTGAATTTACTTAGAGTAACAACGGAAACTGATAAAACTTAGCATAGATCGAGGTGCCAATCAGTACACATATAACACTGAGCCAGACCAGACGAACCTGAGTAACTGACCAACCTATCTGCCAATCAATGTTGTTACGCGTCTTTAGCCATTCTGTCACACTAATCGCTGCCGTTAGCCATAATGCTCCTACCAAGTAACCTCCCAGTACATCACTCAAATAATGCTCATTCAGCAAAATTCTGCTTAATCCTATTAATAAAGAAAAAAAGATAGTAATCACAGCTATCCGAACTTGCATGACAAAGTTGCGACTAAAACGAATGGCCATGTAAGCCAGAAATCCATATAACGCAACCGTAATCGTCGCATGTCCACTTGGGAAGGAATCTGTCCGCTCAAACAGTAAAATATCTACTGGTCGCGTTCGATGAAATAACAGTTTACTGAGGAAGGTAAATACCGTGCTTCCTAAAGTGGCTATCAATAACCCTATTAATATATAGTGTTGGCGAATCATCCAGCATAGGATACAGACTAGCAATACGATTAAGCAGGTCGTTGCAGTAGAGGCAAAGCTAGTAATGAAAATGAAGAACGTCACTACAGGCGACTCACTCAGCACACTCATCTGCTGTGACACAAAAAAGTCAGTTGCTACAATAGTATCTGAAGTAACGACATCTTCAACCAAACCAAAAAACAAAGCTAATATATAACCCATGACTAAAAATAAAACTGTCAGAGGCAATCCATAAAAGTGCTGTACAGTAAGCCTTTGCAACGAAGCATAATACAGTTTTGGATAGTTATTTTTTAAGCAAATGAGTCGCTTGCTTGTCCCAAAATATTGTTTGAGCACCATCCAATATCTCAGCCCCTGATTCAGTACTGTCTGACCATAGCGAATTACCGCATACTGTAAAGCCCATAAAACAACTATCACTAACAGAATAAGCATTCCTAAAAGAAACAACTGCTGATTTTTTTCAATGAGCGTAATCATGAGTAAGAGGTCTCTTTTTACAACTATTTTTATAGATGATTTATGAATTTTGAGAGTATCGGATACAACCTGACATTCATTATCTATTATGCATTTAATCTAGGCTTCTTAACATCTTCTTAACAGGATAATTGCTACCTTAAAACATGAAATCTATCCCACTTTATTAAGAAGTCTGTGTATGTTGACACTTCAAGCACTTAGCACTAATGCCACTAAAGCTGATACCAAGAAAGATATCATAAGTAGATCTTTTAATCGTGAGATTCATCTTAATTATCTGATTATTATCGTTGTGCTATATTTGGTTGCTACTGCCAATATGAGCTTTTTTGAGCAAGTATTAAGTATTTATCCTTTTAGTAGCAATATTGGATTTATAATTTCTATCACCTGCTTACTGTTTGGATTGATATGGCTAGTGCTGCAGCTATTGTGTTATCGACCAATTGCAAAGTTAGTGCTGATCGTGATGGTATTAATAGCTGCAGTATGCGGTTATTTTACCGATAGCTATGGGACGATATTTGACCATAATATGCTGGTGAATAGCATGCAAACCGACCAAGCAGAAGCGATGGGCTTGATAGCTCCGAGTTTTTTCATTCGCCTTTTTTTATTGGGTATATTGCCAGCTGTTATCATTGCTAAAGTTCGTATCAAGCGTACGCCTTTACGCCGCGCATTATGGCAACGAGCGCTTACTTTGATACTATCTATCGTATTAATAGCAGTCTGCCTACTGCCATTTGGCGACCAATACGCCACTTTTTTTCGCCAACATAAAGTAGTACGTAGTTATACCAACCCTATTACCCCTATTTATTCTGTCATCAAACTGGGCACCGATTATGTCGATGAATTGCGCCGTCCTGACACCTTAATCCCACATGCAACAGATGCCAAACGCACCATGCCCGTCGCTAGCAATAGTACAGCTAAGGCAAAACCTAAATTGATGGTATTTGTCGTGGGTGAAACGGTTCGCGCTGACCATGTTAGCTTAAACGGTTATGAGCGCGAGACTATGCCACTACTTGCTAGCCAGCCAGATATTTATAGCTTTAAAAATGCGACCTCTTGTGGCACATCTACCGCTTATTCCGTTCCTTGCATGTTCAGCTATGCTGATAGAAAGGATTATGATGCCAGTAGTGCAGACTATAATGAAAACGTGCTTGACACCTTGCATAAACAAGGCGTCAACGTTATTTGGCGCGATAATAATTCTAGCTCTAAAGGGGTTGCTGATAGAGTGACTTTTGAGGATTATAAAACGCCTAAACTTAATCCTGACTGTGATGGCGAATGCCGTGATATTGGCATGCTTAATGGCTTTGATAAACTGGTAAAATCAGATACAGTAAATTCGAATGCATTGCCAAAAGATACGCTTATTCTATTGCATCAAATGGGCAATCACGGTCCTGAATATTACAAACGCTATCCTAAAACCTTTGAAGTTTTTAAACCCGTTTGTAAGACCAATGAGCTGTCTAAATGTGATGGCCAGTCGATTATCAATGGCTATGATAATGCGATTCGTTATACTGATTACTTCTTGAATAACGTTATCAATACGCTAAAAGCTTATGAGCAGGATTATGATGTGGTGATGGTATATATCAGCGATCATGGAGAAAGTTTGGGTGAAAACAATATCTACCTGCATGGTCTGCCGTACAGTATGGCGCCAGATACTCAAAAGCAAGTACCTGTGATTGTCTGGTCGCCTGCGAGTAATGGCATCGACAGCACTAGCAGCAATAAAACCAGCCTTGCTAACATGATTAAGCAGCCAGTATCCCATGATTTTATTACACCCACCCTACTTGGCTTTTTTGGTATCACGACCGATGAGGTAGCTGCTGCACCGACTTTCTTTAAAGCTACCACTTAAAGTTTTGTAGGCTATTTTAAGAGTTTTAAATCTATTTTCTTAGCGCCCTGTTGGCATTTATGCACGAGACATGTATGTACAAGATACTCGTTATTGAAGACAATCCTGATATTGTTGCCAATATTTACGCTTTTTTTGAGCCCAAGGGCTTTGAGCTGGACAATGCTCATAACGGGATTAGCGGTCTGACCCTAGCCTCAAACAATCGTTATGACGTTATATTATTAGATGTCATGCTACCGGGTATGGATGGCACCAAACTGTGCAAAAAGCTCAGAGAGGAGCTACATAATAAAACGCCCGTATTGATGCTGACCGCTCGCGATACTATTTCGGATAAAGTGGCAGGCTTCGATAGTGGCGCGGATGATTATCTGGTCAAACCTTTCTCATTGGTTGAATTGGAATCGCGGATAAAAGCCCTGATACGCCGCCATCAAGACAGTCACTTTGAGCACAGTATCACAGTCGGCAAGCTGTCTTTAAATACAGAAGCACACACGATTGTGCGTGAAGGTAAACCAATAAAGCTAACGCCAACTGGGTTTAAGATATTACAGACACTGATGAGCGCTGCGCCGCGAGTGGTCAATAAAAATGAATTAGAAGAAAAAGTATGGGGTGATGATATTCCAAGTAGTGATGCGCTGCGAACCCATGTGCATGGCGTACGGGCACAAGTCGATAAACCATTTGATAAAACGATGATAGTGACTGTGCCTGGAATTGGTTATCAAATTATTGATCCAGACAAAGAATAAAAGACAATAATAATATTGAGCAACTCAGCACTATTATGAATGCGCTTACTACACTTTCATTTCGTTTTGCCTACTGCTTTTCATTAAGAAGTACATACCAGGTTAGTAAATACAATGTTTAGCATCGACTCCATTGCCAATAAATTTCGAATCTCATACTTTCTATTTGCTCTATTGCTTTGCGCCACTTTCGTCAGTATTTTTATGTATGCTGAAATGAGGCTTGAGCAAGAGCTGGTCAAAGCACGCTTGATTCAACAATTGGCGCTCAGTCAAGAAAAAGAAGGTAAGCAGCCGGTTTATATTGCCAATCCCGGTATCAAAATATATGACTATGATAGTGCTCCTGATAATTTAAAAGCCATGGCAACCGATACCGTGCAAGAAACGCCTGTCACTGTGAATACTGAAGAAGGCAATATCAGGACCAACCTGCACTTTTTTCTCTATCAACAAAATAATCAAAGCTATATTCTAACCTACTTAGAAGACAGTGCAATGGTGATGAAAAGCTATCCTGTTTTAGCGATATTTGAGCAATTAGAAGACATATTTGTCAATGCATTAACAGTTGCCGTTATTTTAAGCTTACTCATTGCCGCAATATTTTCTCAGCTGTCCTCTAGGCAAATTACTAAACCTTTATTAGACCTAAAAAATGCCGTAGAAACCAATCATCAAAACCTAACCCAACTCACGCATCTGCCATCAGAGGTTGGCGTTTTGGCACGAGCCATTGATGAGAAAAACCAAAAGCTTGAACAGTACTTAAAGCGTGAGCAATTATTTACCGGCGATGTCAGCCACGAATTACGTACGCCTCTAACCATTATTATGGGCGCATCAGAAGTGCTGGCATCACAATTGGCTGACGACAGTCACTTGAGCGAATTTACCAATCGTATTAGCAATACGGCCAAAGAAACTTCTGAGATTATCACCGCCTTACTATTACTCTCTCGTGCGCCTGAAAAACTGGACACACCGCAGACGTCTATCAATAACATTGCGGTTAATGAAGCTGAGCGTTTAAAGTATTTATTACGCTACAAGTCAGTCACTTGCACCGTCGTGGCTGAACAAGAATATTTCGCCTACGTACGACCTGAGCTACTAAAAATGGCATTAGGGAACTTGATAAAAAACGCCTTTCAATACACCGATGAAGGGGAAGTTATTATCAGTATTGATGCTGAAAAAATTACCGTCACCGATACAGGTTTGGGTATTCCTGAAGCTTTAATGCCGCTGCTATATGAGAGATTTGAGCGTCTAGAGCAACAGCATAATGACACGCAGTTCGATACAGAGGTATTGTCGACTGGTTACTCTAGTTATAAGGTTGAAGGCACAGGGTTGGGTCTTAGCATCGTGCAGCGCATCATGACGCATATGGACTGGAAGCTAACCCATCAAGCCAATACTACAGGGGGCAGCACCTTTAGTATTTATTATCAATAGTTTTATGAGAAGCTTAACGCTTTCTTAATACGCCCTATTTTATACTCAGTGCTTACTGGTTCCATTTACTCTTTTTAAATGGTTCAAAATCTACCGCATACACTGATTTTAATAGACTATTAAGAATCCAATATGAACCAAGTCAACCCTATTCATATCAACAACGATCAAACAAACTCCCATTCTAAAAACCCTGAAATGCCTAATGCTTTCATTGTGGCAGATAACTTTGCCAGTCATGCAAAAGGTAAAAAAGGACTTGCTCGTATCGTTAACGCTGCAGGGTACTCCCTAGATGGATTCAAAGCGGCTTATAAGTTTGAAGCAGCGTTTAGACAAGTGCTATGGCTTAATCTCATCTTATTCACTGTCATTATATTTATGCCTTTTGGAGTCAGCATCAAGATGATGCTAGTCATAGCCTCGTTTTTATCTTTGATTGTCGAGCTCATTAATACAGGTATCGAAGCCAGTGTTGACCATACTTCAACGGCAAAGCATCCTTTAGCTAAAATAGCCAAAGATGTTGGTTCGGCGGCACAATTTTTGGCATTATTACTACTGTTTGTCTTATGGTCAATGGCACTAATGAGTGCGGTACTTTGAAATCATATTCAGCTAATTGGGTCTGGTTAAAGCTACTCTGTTTAACCATTATTGCAACACTGACATTTGAGCATAGCGCCTTAGATGTGCGTATTAGCGAGATTTTCTATGTAAACGGACATTGGCTTTTAGAAAAAGGCGCACAGCCTTATGCCCTTATATTCTACGATGGACCTAAAGCCCTGTTAATTATATTGTCGATTTATTTGCTGATTGTGTTAATCATTAGATATAAACAACCTGTCGATGCAAACCTTTCACTAAACACCTTAAAACCTAATAGACTGATGATTCCCCTATCAGCTCGGGAAATCTGTTATCTCCTGACCATTATTATCCTAGCACCTACCAGCATTGCCTTACTAAAAGGCGTCACCCATGTTAGCTGCCCCAATCATTTGACGCTGTTTGGTGGTGAGCTGCCCTATCTCAACCTTTGGCAAAATATGGTTGCTAACACGCCAGCTAAGTGTTTCCCAGCGGCTCACGCTAGCGCAGGGTTTTCTTTATATGGATTAGCATTTTTACCTACTCTGCATAAGTATCGCTATAAAATATTTGCAGCTGTCACAGTTTTAGGCTGGACAATGGGACTTTATAAAATGCTCTTTGGTGACCATTTTTTTAGCCATACTTTGGTGTCGATGTTGCTGTCATTAACCATAGCCTGTGCGCTTGCCTGCATATTTTTTAAAAGAACTACTAATTCATTAATACTTAGATAAAGATAATTTTTAAATCTCATTCAATTCAAATTAACAGATTTTGGCGACGCAAATTTTTACTCCTTATACCTTCCATTGAATACTCCCTTCAAACACTATCTTTTATGATTCAAATTTTTATTGCCCTCTAAGCTCAGCTTAAGGTTGGTTTGTTTTAATAGTTACAACACAGGCTATTTACAATAAATCCAGCCTCATCGCGATACACACGTTTATCTTAATAGCGTGTTATCGCCAGCAAACAAACTGACTATTAAGCGAGGTACAATGATGGGCCAAAACAATCATGGTGTTATATCTAAGGATGCAAGTGAAGCCTTTTTACAACTGTCTAAAACGAAGCAAGTAAGAGTTTGGGATATCCTTGTCAGAATCACCCATTGGGCAGTCGCTATTGGTGTTATTGCAAACCTATTTTTTACAGAGGACGGTAGCAACCTGCACGCATACGTTGGATATACTGTCGTAGGGTTAGTTGTCATACGTTTATTATGGGGCTTTGTAGGGACACGCTATGCCCGATTTAGCAATTTCTTTCCTACTCCTTTACGTATCAAACGCCATTTATCAGCCCTAAGCGTCCGTCGTACCGATAAACAGCATCTTGGTCATAATCCATTGGCCGCTCTTATGATGCTATCATTATGGGCTGCGATTATAGGACTTGGAATCACAGGCTATCTGATGGAATCAGGAATGATGGGTAATGAAGATTTCCTTGAAGAGGTGCATGAGTTATTCGCAAATAGCTTGTATCTATTGGTTCCTCTACACGTTATCGCGGCGATAGTCATGAGTTACTGGCAACGACAGAATCTGATTAAAGCCATGATTACTGGTAATAAAACCATAGTAGATGAACCCTCTAAATCAGAATAAGAAAAATGATGGAGCATGGCATATGGCACGTATATTACTCATAGAAGACGATAACACTATCGCCGACGGTATTATTCTGGGTTTAAAAAGTCATGGCATGATGGTCGATTGGTTCGATAATGCAAAGCAAGGTGAGCTGGCATTACAAGATAATATGTTTGATGCGGTTCTGTTAGATTTAAGCCTGCCGCAAGGCGACGGTATGACGGTATTAAAAAACTGGCGTGCCAAACAGATAGACACCCCTGTATTGATTATCACTGCTCGCGATGCCATTGCCAATCGCGTGGCCGGACTCAATGCAGGGGCTGATGACTATTTGATTAAACCTTTTGCCTTGGATGAAGTTATCGCTCGTCTCCAAGCACTGATGCGGCGAAGCCAAGGACGTAGCCAACCTGAAATTCGCTACGGTAACGTGACTTATCAGCCGCATAGCCAACAACTCTACCATCAAGGCAATCTTATTGAGCTTACGATTAAAGAGGTGGCGATACTAGAGCAAATGCTGACGCATCCTAAGCAGATTCACAGTCGGGCAAGCTTAGAGGACAAGCTCTATGGGTGGCAACAAGATATCGAAAGTAATGCCATTGAAGTACATATTCATCATTTACGCAAAAAGCTTGGTAATGACTTTATTTTAACCAAACGCGGTGTGGGCTATTATTTAAATCCTACCTATAATCATCCATAGTGATTTAAAAGCTTAAACTTAAGCTTACAATCATAAAATCCTCCATCCCCTTTTGCCCTGTGAGCCTATGAAAAGTATCCAACAACGACTACTGACGTCCTTATTGATTGGACTGCCTTTGCTTTGGTTACTCACCTCTAGCTTTATCGCTTGGCGACTGTGGCATGAAATCAATGAGATGAATGACACCCAAATCACGCAAGTCGCCCGTTACTTAATCGGGGTATCTGCTGACGAGGAACATGATGACGACAATTACAATAGTAATGATGAACACAAAGAAAAGTCACACTCTCCAAAAATATATCATCTGAAAAGTAAGCAACTATCCGGTGATCTTGGTGAGGCTGAAGATGATTACATGGGGTTTGCCATCTGGAATAAAGACGGTCGGCTACTCATGGCGGACGAAAATGGGCAGTCATTTAAATTTCTCCCCAATCAACATGGCTTTTTAGAAGACGATCATCATGCCTATCAGCGCTTAAACCCTTTTAACCATCAATGGCGCTTGTTTTATATTCACGATGAGCATTCTGATAAGCACGAAAGCCGCGTGATTGCGGTCGGTCAAAACCTTGATTCTCGCCAAAAAATGATTGTTGATACGATGTCGGTGCAGCTACTGCCTATGCTGATTGGGTTACTGGCATTCATGGGTCTCGTCGTTTTACTCATTCGCCGTGGCTTTAAACCTTTAACAGAGGTCAGCGCCGAGCTTGAACAGCGTCAGCCACAAGATGACAGCCCCATCACCGCAGATGTCCCTAAAGAGATTCAGCCTTTGGTGAACGCATTAAATGTGTTATTTGTGAAAGTAGCTGACACTTTAGCGCGTGAGCAACGCTTTACGGCTGATGCGTCACATGAGCTACGAAGTCCGCTTGCCGCCTTAAAGTTACAAGCGGATTTATTACAACAGCAATTACTGCAATTGTCAGAGATAGAAGACGATAGCCAACTGTTCTATCACACTCAAAAAATCAGTGAGGGTATTGAGCGCGCCAATCACTTGGTTGAGCAACTTTTGACGTTAGCAAAAATAGAGCCGCAGCAGCATCTGCCAGCTGAACAATTAGAAAAACCTGACTGGTTGGCTTTAACCGACGAAGTGCTTAGTGAGGTTAATCGGCTGGCACGGGAAAAACATATCCAACTCAAACGCACGGTGCTGTGTGACCATCCTACCAATATTTTACCTATTCTGGTAAACCCAACTTTATTCAAATTATTACTTCGTAACCTCTTAGAGAATGCCATTCATTACTGCCCAGAAGGCGCTTCGGTAGAATTACAGCTAGATATAAATGCTATCCGAGTGCTTGATAATGGCACTGGCGTCGCGCCTGAGCAGTTAGCAAGGCTAAGCGAACGCTTTTATCGACCAGCCGGTCAAAGCCAAATGGGCAGCGGCTTAGGTCTATCTATTGCTAATCGGATTGTCGAGCTGCATAACCTGAACTTAGCATTTGCCAATCGCCCCTCTCCAGAAACCGGCTTTATGGTCACTATCAGTAAATAAAGCCGTCTTGTCTTAAGCTTGAGTTAATCTTCACCGCGTATGCTACTTGTATTCCCTCATGATTTTATACGGAGTACAACTTATGAGCATGCCATTATTAAAACCTCTGCTATTGACTATCGGCGCTTCTTCACTGGTCTTCTTTGGTGGTGTCATTGCATTAACGACAGCATCATCAGATTCTGCTGATAGGTTATCCATGGCAAATATCACCAATCAGCTGACTGATGCAAACCCTTCTGCATCGCCTGCTGCTACCTTATTATCCCCTCAAGCGCAGACTAATTCTGTGAAACAGAACACTGCTTTTGAGCCGCTATCTGCTGCGATGCTCACAAGCGACCAAGCAATCGCCTTAGCTAGGCAGAACCTTCCTAATGCAACCCTACAAGCGACTCCAGAGCTGGTTAACTACAACGGTACTGTCGCCTATGAGGTGCACTTAGATACCAACACCACTTATATTGATGCCAGTCTCGGCTCTATCTTGAACCCTGTTAGTACCAGTGGCGCTCTTATTGATAGCGACTATTCTAATTATGATGACGACGATGACAATAAATATGAAGACCACGATAATGATGAGGCGAAACACCATAAGAAAAAGCATAAGGATAAATACGATAAAGAGAGCGAGCGTCTGATTGCTACAAGCTATAAGCATGATAACGATGAGGATGACTATGATGATTAATTCTAAAGTAGCTGCTACTACAGCCGCTCATAAAAACCTGAAAAAAGCCGATCCTATTGCGACGTTTAAAAATAGCATTCTCATCATCTCAGTCGTTGGCACCATGGCAGGTTGGCTCATATTACTCGATCAAGAAGCCGATAGCTTACCTGTCAGCACCGCTATTCCTGTCAGCACGAGCTCTCCTAATCCTAACGTCATAGCGGCTCAAACCCCAAGTAGCGTTGATATCACGCAATTAAGACAAGTGAATGAAGTAGAAAGCCCAGCGGTTGAAGCGATAGCAGTTGTCGCTCGTACCCGTTCTTCTCGATAAATAAAAATCACGGCGCTTAAAATGATGACCAATGGTGCAACTAAGGACTTCTTATGAAAGCAAACACCAACAGTAGCACGCCACAACTGCTGACCTTTATATTGCCGGCGATGGGTTGTCAGATCCAAATCAGTTTAAATATTACGCAATTAAACTTGCAGCAAACGCCAGGCAACACAGACCAAGAGATAGTCCAAGAAATAGACCAAAAATTCGCTTCAGTTAAGAGCTATGTAAAAGAAAAACTGCTGCAGTGTGAGCATATATTCAGTCGTTTTGATAATACCAGCGAGCTGATGATACTAAATAGGCATACCAATCAATGGACTGACATCAGCCTAGAATTGTTTACTGTTTTAGAAATAGCCATTGCTTTTGTGCCAAAAACCCAAGGCTTAGTCACCCCAACATTACTAAATACCCTGTGGGATATTGGCTATAAACACTCATTTGGGACCTTAGCAAAACAACCGACGCCGTCTGTGCAAACTACTCAGCCGACTTTGCAAGATACTTCTGATAGTTCTAAAAACAACATTGGCAATCAATCCATAAAAAATATCAAGCTTCGCACGTTAGCTCATGGACAGCATCAAGTATTTCTCCCGACTGGCACAGCTCTCGATTTAAATGGTTATGTCAAAGGATGGTGCGCGATGCAATTGGCTGAATACATCAGTCAACGTTCTGACTGGCAATTTCCTTGTTTAATTGATATGGGAGGCGACATAGCGATTGGTGTGCCAAATAAGCAAGAATCTACCAAGCCTATCACATGGGCCATTGCTATCGCCAAACCCTATACTGCTGATAGCCAGCAGCTTCAAGATGAAGAAAATATCGCCATTATTCATATCAGTGCTGGCGCTGTTGCAACATCAGGTCAAGACTATCGCCGTTGGTGGCATAAAGGCCATTGGCAACATCACTTGATACACCCTTATCACGCTTGCCCTGCAAAAAGTGACGTTTTAAGTGCCACTATACTTGCTGATAATACGTTGACCGCAGAGGTCTATGCCAAATACTGTGTCATCTTAGGCGCGAAAAAAGCGCTGCAATGGCTGTCCGAACAGCATATTGCCGCTGTATTAGTCGATACCAATCATAAGGTTATGGCTTCACCTGCCATTCATCCAAACTTAATTGCCATTTAATCCATAAAACATATTTAAGTCGTTTCTATTTAAGGTTTTACTATCTTAAGTTGTTACCTTGATTGGAGAATAGCCATGCATCCTGACTCTCATCCTAATTCTAGCAATCACTTTATATTTAAATTAACTAAGACAGTCTTTCAGGCGCTATGGACGGTATTCGTTTTAAGTACGGGCATAGTCGGCGGCGTTTATGCCTTTTCGTTGTGGGGTGAAAGCCTATCGCAAATCCTTATGACCACAGATAAGCACTTTTGGTATTTGTCACGTGCAAGTGGTGTGATTGCCTATGCTTTATTTTGGTTGGCCGTTGTTTTTGGTTTGTTGCTCAGTACGCGCCTCTGTCGGTATTTTAATGCGGCAAAAGTATTTGCATTACATCAATATTTAAGCTTGCTCGCAGTAGGTTTTGCTACTTTTCATGCGGTCATTCTATTGGCTGACAACTATATGAATCTGAATATTTGGCAGATATTATTACCGCTTGGGTTTCAGACTGACCGTATCGGTGTCGCATTAGGACAATTGGGATTTTGGTTTTTGTTCATCAGCGCGTTTAGCTTCTACCTTAAAAAATACATAGGTCAATCAGCATGGCGATGGTTGCATTTTTTAACCTTTTTAGCTTATATGGGCATTAGTATTCATGTGTTTATGGTGGGCTCTGATAGCCGACTGCTAGCGCTATTATTATTTTATGCCGGTAGTCAGACAGTAGTCTTTGTACTGATTGCCTATCGCTTATATGCATTAAGGCAAGTTAGCTAATCTCTGAGCAAGTTACAGGGTAAACTGTACTACAGTATCTTTGGTTTATTATTCTTGCTTAGTTATTTTTGAGGTTATTTATGTCCCTTTCTATTCATGATGAACTGCATTTAAGCAACCGTAGTCAGTGGCTCAGAGCAGCAGTGCTGGGTGCAAATGATGGATTGATTTCTACCGCCAGTTTATTGGTTGGTATTGCTGCGGCAAACGCCAATAGCCAAACCTTACTACTGACGGGGCTTGCGTCATTGACTGCAGGTGCTTTATCAATGGCGGCGGGTGAGTATATTTCCGTGTCATCACAGGCAGATACTGAAAAAGCGGACTTGGCAAAAGAGCAACATGAACTAACGCATAACTCTGAGCGCGAGCTTCTTGAGCTGACGAAAATTTATGAGCAGCGTGGACTTGATCACGATTTAGCCCATCAAGTTGCCGTGGCTTTGACTGAGCACGACGCTCTTGAAGCCCATGCGCGTGATGAGATTGGCTTAACTGACATAAGTACCGCCAAGCCGCTTCAAGCCTCCATTGCCTCTGCTTTATCATTCATAGTGGGCGCCATCGTTCCTGTTATGGGCATTCTACTATTGCCAGCAGAGACATTGGTATGGTCGTTGGCTTCGTTAACGGTGGTTGGCTTGATTTTACTTGGTGTGGTATCTGCACGCTTGGGCGGTGCCTCTATCATTCCTGCTACTGCTCGGGTAGTAATATGGGGTGTACTAGCTATGCTGGCAACTTCGTTTATCGGCGGGTTTTTTGGTGTCGCCGTTTAACCTCTGCCATCTATACTGTAACCTCTCTTATAGCGATAAGAGTGGCTCCCTAGTGAGGACTTGAACCTTAAGCTGTAGGCTAATGGTATCAATGTTTTGACTTACTGAAATAGTCACAGTGTACTTTATGGTGTACTTAGCATACATATTCTAATCGTGATTGATGCGCTATACAGGCATCACACTACTTGTTTTAGATATGAATTTAATAACTATAAAATCGACAGCACGGCTCAAGGCTATGCTTTTCCAAAAAAATTGGTATTGATAGAGTTTTATACCCCCCCCTAGTGAGCGTTACCAGTACTAGCCAAAATACAAGAACATCATACTTCTAAAGAAGATTAGAGCAGTTAGTAACAGTTGTAACCTTTCGTCAAGTTTCATAAAGCTTTGCAAAGCCATAATCCTTTATCATTTCCTTTATCGACAGAGTAAGGCTACATCAAGACATTTTGTCTGATGGTAAGCGATACATCTTAATTAATAATTCATGCTTGATAAGCATTTGGAAGGAAATGATAATGAAAAAAATAATGATGAGTTCTATTCTAGCTGCTACTGCTTGTTTTGCGATGATTGGTCAAGCAAGTGCCGCACCTGCACCGAATTTTGTAAAACATAAAGTCTCCCATGGACAGCAACATAAAGCTCCTCAGAAAGTGGTCGTTAAGAAAGCCCCTCAGAAAGTGGTCGTTAAGAAAGTAGTCGTTAAGAAAGCCCCTCAGAAAGTGGTGTATGTTCAAAACCGCCGTTAGTTGACGTAATTTTAATCGTGTTATCTGACAAAAAACAGCTCCTAATTAGGAGCTGTTTTTTGTATCGCAGGTTATGTTAATAGGAAAGTTATCATTAAATCTCTAGGTTCAGTGCTTGTGTTTGTCTTATGTCCTGATCTACTCGTTTGTGTTATTTGTACAGAAAAAACCTTGAAGAACAAGACTGCTATTATCGAAAAAATAAGCTCAGAATACCTGCTTTGCATCTAGTACGGATAGTTCAATGCCTAAGCTTCTTAAAAAATATGTATCATTCTCAGTATAGTAATAATTATTGGTGGCACACTTAATTTTGTAATGAGATGGAAAAGCATACTTTTAGTTACCTTCGATCTTGTCCATATTATTAGTCCCAATCACTTCGATATTTGGTTTGGTCGCTATGCGGCAAAAATGGTACAAGTGAATTCCGTGTCGGTTATCGCCGTATTATTAGTATTATGTATGGTATATAAGTGCCATATTATGAAGCCGCATCCCTCTTTTATCATTACAAAGCCAAACCCTCATTTACCTATTACCTATATTTAACGAGACATTATCAGACAGGTAATAAGTACGCGCTATTCAGCCACAGTCGTTACTCTTCTTTAACTTTCATAAATCTACGCAACACCATAATCCGTTATCATTTCCTTTGTCGACAGAACGAAGTTTGATCATACTGTTTGAGCGTCTTTTTCTCAAAAAAAGATGGATAATAAAAACTAAGATTCATAGCCAGTGTCAATTAAAAAGGAAATAACGATGAAAATTATTATGTTTAAAAAAATCGCCGTAGGCTCAGTATTAGCAATCTCTACCTGCCTAGCTATGGTTGGTCAGGCAAACGCGACACCGTATAACCCTACTCACTATGGAATGAATGTAAATAATGGTCCATTGTCTAAACTGAACCTAACCAAAAAACAAAAAAGCCAAATTCAAGCGATTCAAAAATCAAATCATAACAATGGTAAAAACGGTTATAAAAATAAACATGCGGCAATCTCAAAAGTACTGACCGTATCACAGCGTAATCAGTTAGAAAAAATGAGAGCTGGAAATAGAGCAAAACGTGGTCAATAAAATGGTCACAACCAAGGTAAGTATAATCAGAACCGTCATCGTTAATTAAAAAAAGACAGGTTTGGCTTAAAATATTGTTTTATCAGCATTATGATGAGCAATGGTATATATAAAGGATCGCGCTCATGAAGAATAATTTGGTTCGTATAAAATCCCAAATATTATTTAGCTTAACATTATTCATTTTAGCCATGGTGCCCGTCACCTCTACTTTTGCCATCCTGCCCATGGCATCGGAAATTTTTCAATCTGAGTCATCTTTCACTGCGTTTAATGATGAAAAAAACCTAACGGCTGATGATATTTTTTCTACCGAAAATAGTATAACAATTGAAAATCATAGGATTATTGCTTTCAGTGAGAGAGCAACATCCTCAAATTCCATTAATGAGCGTAAGCATAAATTTGACCTTAAAAAGCAGTCAAATTTTATGAAGTATGATTGAGCTTGTAGAATAGTCGCAAGCGGTAATCTCCCACGATAAATAAGAACACTTATAAAAGGTGTCCCTATCGCTGACTTGTGTTAATGCTTAAATGAAATTCCGCACACTCTTTATAATAAGTACTTTACTGTAGATACGGCTTTAAACTGTTCAGAAATTACACTGCAACTATTTAGATAACTAAATTCGTTACCATCATTAGCCTACAGCCAAAGGTTCAAGTCCTCACTAGGGTGCTGCATCTTATATCACGACAATAAGTAGAGACTTACCCCATTTGCACCTCCCTCCCAATCCTTTAAATTTATAGATAATAGATCTCTTGCAAAAGCCCCATTCTATTGATTTCTAATAACACATTCTCAAAGACTTCCGACGACTTATGCAAGAAGTTTAATAAAATATATGATTTAAATATGACACATCAATAATTAACGCAATTCATCCACGACCGCCAGCATGGCAACCAACGAGGCTTCACCTAGCTTAATTGAACGCTCTGGTGACCAGCCTGTGTCTACATCAGGTACATTATCATTATCTTTAAATGGCATCTCTAAGGTATTGGCCAGACAATCAAACCGTTCCGCTACCCAGTGGGTGGCGACGGTCATGTTCGCGGTGCCCGGTGCATCAACCTCATAGCCAAACTCAGACTGAAAATCAGCACTGGCGAGCTTTAATACGTCTGAAAACTTATCACGTAAATGTGCAAGGCGGTCGTTATAACTTGGCGTCCCTTGCGAGCCGGCTAAGAACACATAAGGCAGCGCTTCGTCACCATGTACATCATAAAATAAGTCCACACCCGTTGCTTCCATCTTATTAATCACATGGAATACTTCAGGGCTTTTCTCTAAGCTTGGATTCAACCATTCACGGTTTAAATTCGTTCCGACAGCATTAGTACGTAGATGTCCGCGCACACTGCCATCAGGGTTCATATTTGGCACAATATAGAAGTTAGCCTTTTCTAATAACAACTTAGCAGTGGCGTTATCACTATCTAATAAGCTATATAACAATCCCTCAACCAACCACTCAGCCATCGTCTCACCCGGATGCTGGCGCGCCGTAATCCAAATATTGCGTTTATTCACATCACTATTACTATCACCATCAGCAATTTTTACTAAGATTAAGTCGCGCTTATCAAGGGTATCTCCTAAATGCTCTAAACTCACTAATGGGTGCGTTTGTACGGCAGCCAATAAGTCTTGATGACGCTCATAACTGTAAGGGGCAAAATACGCAATTTGAATGGTATCGCACTCAAGCTCTGCCACTATGGTTAACGTGCCATCTTGATAAGAAGTCGGCAGACGGAACCAGTACTCCCGATCATAGGAAGCAACCGCTTGGTAATTCTCCCAGCCCTCAAGGTATGACGCCTCCCCTGCATTGACAATATTGAGCACATATTGCTCGCCAATCTCACCTGATAGACGAAAGTTAAACCACTGGAAAAACTCGTCACCAACGTCTGGACAAATCGCTAATTGGATATCTTTTTTATCTTCTAGGCTAATAACGTCAATATTACCTGCGTCAAAATTTGCAGTGATATGCATAATCTTTCCTTAATGGTTTTTTGTAAATTTAAAGACTTATGTTAAAAAAACTTATACTAAACTCAATAGGTTGTCCATCATAGTGTAACGGAGTTTATGGCACACTCGTGATCAAGTTTGGTTGCTTATTATAGCGCTTGTTTCTTTATTATTAGCTTGATTCTTGGTTTGATTCTTGGATTGCGTATAACTAGAAATTAAGAGAACACTGCCAACACACTCATTCTTTTATATCAAACACATATTAGCTTTTAGTAGACAGTTTATTTCAAAATTCGTGCGTCTTAGAGCAAAATCTGCTGCTCTACTACCAAAGATAAATAAAGGAATATATGTGACTTCAGGAAGAAGCACCAGCGTGCATAGCGCACCTATATGCATTTCACCCAAGCACTTTGCCGATTACTTATCGCCGCAGCAAGACTATTGCCTGTTTTTAGATATAGATGGTACGCTTGCAGACTTTACCTTGAATCCGAAAGACAGCTTCATTCCTACTACCACCCTAACACTTTTAGAAAAAATACAAAGTCATAGCGTCAACATCGCGATTGTCACCGGACGCAGTCTAGCTGAAGCAAGGCAAATGCTGTCTCCTATAAAACTGCCAATTGCCGCAACGCATGGATTAGAAATGGCATTTGATGGTATCAGCGCAAGTCTTACGCAGATTAACTTCGCTGAACTGACCGCTATCAAGCAGGCTATTCGTCAATCTTGTACGCCTTATGATGATTTGTTGATAGAAGATAAACCTTATTCTATTGCCCTGCATTATCGGCAAAATCCTGCGTTAGCTGATGTGGCGTACGCCATTATGTCAACCACGTCAAAAAACCACCCTGATTGGCTATTAAAACAGGGCAAGTATGTGTGGGAGATAGCGCCCAAAGCAGCCGATAAAGGCGTTGCGATTTTAATCTTATTAAAACAAATGCACACCAATGATACTCTTTGCCCTATTTTTATCGGTGATGATATAACCGATGAAGAAGGGTTTATTGCCGTACAAGATAGTAAGCGATCTGTAGAAAAAAGCCATTTAACCAAAGGTATGGGCATCAAGGTAGGAAATGAATGCCAGCAACTGACTTGCGCCCATTATTATGTCAATGATATTCATGAGGTAACAGTTTTACTTGAGGGCTTTTTAGATTTTTGTCAAAAACGCAGCACTCTACTGCCTGACCTAGCCAATATGAATGTACCGATAAATGTTCCGGCGGTCGACAAACATACGAGGCAACTGATATGAGCCGTTTAATCGTCTTATCTAACCGAGTAAAGATGCCCGATAATAATCCTATGGCAGGCGGGCTAGCAGTAGCGTTACAAGACATCTTGACGGGCAACTCAGTCATTTGGATAGGCTGGAATGGTGACATTCTTGATAGCTCTGATTTTAGTGAAATCAATACATTTAGTAACCGTAAACAAGCTGGGACAGAAGTCACTTATATGACCACTGCCCTTACCACCCGACAATATCAACGTTTTTACTGCGGCTTTGCCAATAACGTGCTCTGGCCATTATTACATGAGCAACCCGCGTTGATTGACCAGGCACCAGAGGACTATGCCGGTTATCAAGCGGTAAACCGCCTATTTGCCAACCAATTAAAGAGCATTATTCAGCCTGACGATGTGATTTGGGTGCATGATTATCATTTTTTAAGTGTGGCCTATCATTGCAGAGCTTTTGGGATAAAAAATCGTATCGGCTTTTTTTTACATATCCCGTTTGCGCCATTAATATTTTGGCAACAGCTTGCTCAAAGCTGTGAGCTGATTAAGCATCTTGCACATTATGATGTGCTTGGAACCCAAACTCAGCAAGATAAAGCCCATTGTCTTGCGGTTTTTCAGCATTACTTAAAAGATAGCCTTTTAGAAGAAAGCCGTGTCAAAGATAGCTTGATAAACAACAGTCTTTTAGATCTTTTACCACTCAACGTTTTATACTCCAAACAGCCTGTTGCTAGAGCGCATACTGCATCTAGCATACAGTTAAAACTTCATTTAGAGTTAAAACCCCAGCATGCTTTAATAATTAATGCCTATCCTATCGGCGTCAATGTCTCAAAAATCCAACAACAGGTTAGCCATTTATTCTCGCCTTTATCCTTATCATCTATTAAGCACCCTCAGAATAACGATACGGTAAAGCCTATCTCACAGCGTATTATTGCGGTAGATAGGATTGATTACTCCAAAGGTTTATTAGAGCGTTTTTCGGGCTATCGCAACTTTTTACAGCAATATCCAGCCTACCAAAATCAGCTGCAATTATTACAAATCGCCTGTCCTAGCCGTTTAGATTTACCGACTTATCAACGACTTTATGAAGAGGTTAAACAAGCAGTTCATAATGTTAATCAGCAATTTTCGCCTAATACAGATTCTTGGCAAGCTATTAATTATAGCGAAGAAATATTGAGCCATGAGACAGTGATGACGGCGTTTTACAGTAGTGATATTGGCTGGGTAAATTCGCTACAAGACGGCATGAATTTAGTTGCCAAAGAATATATTGCTGCGCAAAATCCTGATAATCCTGGGGTGCTGATGCTTTCACGTTATGCAGGAGCCGCCGAGCAGATGCAAGCCGCAGTCATTATCGATCCGCACGAGCCAAAAAGCATAATAGAGGGTTTAAAAGCTGCCTTAATAATACCACTAGGAGAGCGAAAATCTCGCTATCAGGCATTATTACAAGGATTGCAGCAAGATAATCTACATGCTTGGCAGCAAAGTTTTTTAGACGACCTATATTTAAATAACTTATATGATAGTACAAAATATCAAACAAACAACAACTCCCCAGAAGCCGTTCAAATGTCTGGCTCATAAAAATAATTAGGAGACCCTTATGCTCGCGTTCGAGGCAGAAAATCCTTTATTGTCAGACATAAAATCTGTCATAGAAAATATCATATTTACTATTAATTCAACCAACGGCAGTGTGGTTAGCACAAATATTTTCTGTATAACCGATAAGATGCGCCATGAGATCTTAAAAATATTAGTCAGCTATAGCGATAAAATCCCTCATCCTGCCAGCGGTATGAAAAGTACCAAAGGAGATAATACTCAAACTAACTCAAACACTTTGATTCGTTGGCAAATCTTAGCGTATGTGGCCAGCATAGATTTAACGATTGCCAAATGGTTTGAATCGCATTTAGACGCTTTAAGTATTTTACATGAACTGGAATATGATGAAACAGCAGCAGGATTATGGGCAGTCTGGGCAGCAGAGGGTCGTCATTTAACCTATCAAAATGGCAAAATCAGCGGTACAAAAGCATGGTGTTCAGGAGCAAATATCGTTGATTATGGCCTAATGACCTATCGCAATGAGCATGGTCAGGCGCAATTGCTCACCGTAGATATGCAGCAAGATGGGATTAGGATTGATAATAGTGCATGGCAAGCAGTCGGCATGCAGGCTACTGATACGGCAACCATATATTTCGATCAGGTAACAGCCAGTAACGTTGGCGCCCCAAATGCGTATCTAGAACGTGTGGGATTTTGGCATGGCGCGGCAGGCGTTGCTGCTTGTTGGTATGGCGCGGCAGCTTGTCTAGCCAGTTATTTAATCACCGCTTATCAGCAAAAATCAAACGATTATAAAGCGATGTATTTGGGACAAATTAGCACGGCACTGGCTGTCACTCAGCAATATTTTCATCATATTGCTGACCTAATAGATACTGAGCCAACACAAAGTCATGAGCTTGCTATCCGCCAATTAAGGTCAAACGTTGAACAATTAGCTCGCGAGGTTATAGAGGTCGTCGGGCAAGCATTGGGCGCCGCGCCCTTTTGCAATAACGCCCATTTCGCCAGATTATCAGCGGATTTGACCGTATTTATTCGCCAAAGTCATGGCGCTTTTGATTTACATAAAATCGGTGAGCTGTCTAGTATGTTAGCCCGTGAAGCCGCTAGCAAACATACTAGCAAGAAGACCAGTGACTTTATAAATAGGCAGGGAAATATATGGCAACTGTAATTCCTAGTAAGGATGAATCCATAAGAAAAGACCATCCGATTGTTGGTGATCGTATTATTGAAGGTGATGGTACCAGTTACGACGCTTGGCAAAATTGGTCAGGGCTGCAAAACATGCCACGCTTAAATGTAGCGACAAGCTTTCCGGCGCAGCAGCAGGTTTGTATTTTTGCGCCGCATCCTGACGATGAAGTATTGGGCTGCGGCGGACTGCTACAACAGCTAGCAGCTAACGGCAATCCTATCTTACTGGTTCATGTGACCAATGGCACGCAAAGCCATCCTGACTCGCAGATTTATCCTCCAAAAGCGCTTGATATTATCCGTCCGGAAGAAAGTGTTGCAGCGTTAGAGGCATTGAGTATATCTCATCAAGTGAAGGTTATTTCTATGCATTTAACCGATGGCGACGTGTTTGCTGAGCAGGCACAGTTTCACCAAAAATTAGCAGCAATTATCCAACCTGATGATATTTTGGTAACGCCGTTTGTACATGATGGGCATCCTGACCATGAGGCAACGGGGCAAGTGGTCGCTGCATTTGCTAAGCAGCAGCATTTAGCCTGTTATCAAGTTTTAATTTGGGCATGGCATTGGGCAAAGCCTGCTGATATCCGTATTCCTTGGCACTGTGCTCACAGAGTAGACTTAAGCCCTGAGCAGTTACAGCGTAAATCCCAAGCCATTGCTTGCTTTACCAGTCAGATTACCGTTGATGAAAGTACGGGCAATCCGCCCATTTTATCAGCTCAAACTATTGCCAGAATTAGCCAACCATGGGAGGTTTATTTATATGAGCCAACACCCTAAAGTTACGCTGGAAATAGATTTTACAAACCGTCCAATGGTTTGTAAAAATGAGACGGCTGACCGCTCCCATATTGATACGCAAGATACCAACTATGCAGAAAGCTATTTTGATACTTTATACAATGATAACAGCGACCCATGGCAGTATCAGACCCGCTGGTACGAAAAGCGTAAACGCGATATGTGTCTAGCGGTATTACCAAAAACACAATATAACAATGCCGTTGAATTAGGCTGCGGTAATGGCGTATTTAGTGCGTTACTTTCGTCTCGTTGTCAGGCTTTGATAAGCATTGATGGTAATACGCAGGCTGTGCAGCTTGCCAAACAACGCTTGACAGAGTCCTCTCATGTCAGCGTGATACAAGGGGTAATTCCTGATGCATTACCGACTACTAAACCAACTTTTGATTTAATCGTTATTAGTGAAATTTTATATTATTTATCACCTAATGATATTAATACGGTTATCACTTGGATTAAACAAAATCTTGCTGTGGGTGGCACCTTATTATGCTGTCATTGGCGCTATGCCATTGATGGCTTTACGATGACCGGTGAAACGGTACATCAGCGTCTCAACCAAGCTTTTGACAAAGTAAGTAATGAGCTAGAACCTAAGCAGGGACAGAAAGTCGATACTAAAAATTCAGCCTTTACTCATCAAAGTGAAATTATCGATAGCGATTTTTTATTAGACGTTTGGCAGTACTCGCCCAAATCAGTCGCTATGCAAGAAAACTTGGTATAAGAGGATATGGCAATCAGCAAAACAAGGCAGATATATGGATGATATAAAAATTGGCATTGTCATTCCTGCTCATAATGAAGCAATGACTATTACTAAGTGCTTAGCATCAGTACAAGCAGCCATTGAGCAGCTGCCTTCCACTATTACAGCGTCTGTACTTGTCGTGCTTGATAGCTGTCGCGATGATACGCTTGAATTGGTAGAGAGCGTTGACGTGGATTATCTATGCTGTGACTATCAATGTGTGGGACAAGTACGGGATTTAGGCATTCGGCATGCTATCGCCTCTGGCGCAACATGGCTTGCCTGTACAGACGCTGATTCAGTCGTTACCCCAGATTGGCTGATACAGCAAATCGCCCATGTCAAAGACCAACCTACTGATATGATATGCGGCGTCGTGAGCATTGATAGTTGGGCGCATTTGACGCTGCAGACGCGCGAGGATTATATGGCTCATTATCAAGATAGGATGGGACATCACCATATTCATGGGGCAAATTTAAGTTTTAGCGCTGAGGCTTATCTTGCAGTTGATGGTTTTGCGCCATTAGAGTGTCACGAAGATGCTGATTTGGTAAAAAGGTTTGAGAGTAAAGGCTATGCCATCACTTGGAGCAATCGTGTTCGGGTTATTACTAGCAGCCGTTTGCAAGCTCGAACAGCAAAAGGTTTTGCGGCGTTTTTAGCCAATTTAGAAACTAATAACTGACAGTGTTTTTAAAAAAATCCTGCTAACGGCTACGAGTTTAGCAGTTAGCCTATAGGAGCAGATCGAATATGAGTGGCTGGGAAAACGGCACTAAATGTCGAGCCTTTGCCTTCTGACGATTCAATTTGTAAGGTCGTATCATATTGATATAACACATGCTTTACAATTGCCAGCCCTAGCCCTGTGCCACCTGTTGCACGACTGCGCCCGCTATCTACCCGATAAAAACGTTCGGTCAATCGTGCAACATGCTCCGGCGCAATTCCAATACCATCATCGGTGACGGCAAACCGACAACCTTCTGCAGTTTTTGCCCAACTAATGACAATATTACCTGCTTTTGGCGTATATTTAATAGCATTAATCACCAAATTGGATAACGCACTGTTTAAATACATCTCCGAGCCGTAGAGACCATCATAGGTATCTATCTGTAAATGCAGCGTATGGCCATATCCTTGGTTGTAAGCCTGTGCGTCATCATAGACATGCGTGAGCAGCTTGGTCATATCAATATAGTGCAGCTCATGCGTCTCTTCAATTTCAATCCGAGACAGCAGCAGCAAGTCATTAACCACTCTATTCATGCGCGCGGTCTGCTGCGTCATTAATTCAAACCCACGTCGCCATTGCCGCGGCATATCTTCCTGATCTGAGAAATTCTCCAGATAGCCCATTAATACGGTCAACGGGGTTCGTAACTCATGAGAGACATTTGCCACAAAGTCGCGGCGCATTTGCTCTAAGTGTTGTAAGCGGGTCACATCATAAATAATCAGCAGCTTCTCATCGCCAAAAGGCGTGAGCTCACATTTGAGGTAACGGTTAGGATCTTGCCATGATTTCATATGCACACCTTCATTGGGTGTAACCTTGTTCTCATAGTACTGGCGAAATTCAGGGACGTTAATAAAGTCAAAAACATTTTTGCCATGATCCGCTGACTGCAACAATAATAAATCTTCGGCGGCCTGATTCCACCACTCCAAACCATCATCGTCATTTAGCAAGACAACTGCATCTCGCAGTGCGCGTAAGGCACTTCTGATTTTTTTAAGCTGATCGGTGGAGTATTGCTCGATGTCTTGTTGCTCAATGTCCTTAGGCGTTATCATGTCTTTCTCTCTTCTTTATTACCAGTATAATGCTTAGCAATTATCACTCTTAGCTCTTATGGTTCTTAGTTCTTATAGTTGTAAATATTTATGATTCTTAGCACTGATTGTTCTTAGCGCTGTTTCGCTGCATTGTGAATAATGGGCTATTTTCCAAAATCGATAGCATTATTCGACCAGACTAGAAAAACGATAGCCTGTACCGCGAACTGTTTGAATCAAGGCACTGCAATCATAAGGCTGTAGTAATTTGCGTAAACGCCGGATATGCACATCAATCGTGCGATCTTCGATATAGACATTACCGCCCCAGACCTGATCTAGCAGCTGGGTACGCGTATAAGCACGTTCTGGATGACTCATAAAAAACGCCAACAATCGATATTCTGTCGGACCAATATCAATGACTTGATTATCAGCAGTGATGCGTTGGCTTTTAGGATCGAGACTAAGCTTGCCTATTTCAATTGGCTTATCGCTACTGAGTGCACGACTACGACGCAACACGGCTTTGATTCTGGAGATTAATTCACGCGTTGAAAAGGGTTTGGTCATATAGTCATCAGCGCCCGCATCAAGCCCATGAACCTTACTGTCCTCTTCACTCTTGGCCGTCAGCATAATGACCGGTATCTCAGCCAGCATCTCATCGCTTTTGAGCATGCGGCAAAAATCAATACCGCTTTTATCACCTGGTAACATCCAATCTAGCAAAATTAAAGCAGGTCTGTGGTCAACCACTTGCTGATGCGCCTCTGCGACGTCAGCCGCTTGTAAACTCTCAAAGCCCGCCATCTCTAGCGTCATTACCACCATCTCACGAATTGCAGGTTCATCTTCGACAATCAAAATCTGCTCATTGCGCATACTATCGCCTCATTATTGAAAGACAAAAAATTAGAAAATAAAAATACTAAGCACTTATCAACGCCTGCCCATTAAACGGCTTAATTATGACAGTTTGATGACACGGTGATTTGATACTTTAAATGCTATGCCTTAACACTGCGCCTCAAGCACTGTACTTTAAATATTCCACTTCAAACAGGGCTTTTTAATCATTGCACTTTAAAAATGTCACTTTAAAGACTTAGCCTTAAACACTTACGCCCTAGAAAAACCAACGGCTCATCATAACGAATTTTGCTCTAGATATCAGCTGCAATCCGCTTAAATGACCGCTCTATTAGGCTGTTTCTTTAATTGACCGACTTTTTTCATAAAAATGTCTTATTTCATCAAACTGTCATATTTGCTCGGCACAATATGCTCATTGACCACCGAGCGTCTTTGCAGCAAAACGTTGCTAACCAAACATCGTTAGCAATACATTACTAAAAACCTGGGCATCGACATTGTTATTCATAAACGCCCCATACTTAAATCTGATTACTTTTTAGGAGAAATAATGCGTTATTCATTAATGGCTTTAGCAGTCGCGAGTACCTTTACCTTAGCTGCTTGTAATCAAACCCCCAATAGTAATGAAAGCAATGAGCCAGCTACTTCGGCGCAATCAACCACCGCGTCTACCGACACCGCAAAGGTTCAACCAACAGACGCCCAATCAACAGACAATATATCGATGAACATCACCGGCGCTGGCGCCTCTTTCCCGCAGCCTATCTATGCTAAATGGTCAGATGCCTATAATAAAGCAACAGGCGGTCAAGTGAACTATCAGTCGATTGGTTCATCGGGTGGTATCAAACAAATCGTCGCAAAAACCGTTGATTTCGGTGCGTCTGATGCGCCAATGACGCCAGCTGAATTAAACGAAGCCGGTCTGATTCAATTCCCAACCGTTATCGGTGGCGTAGTACCTATCGTCAACATCGATGGCGTTGCGCCTGGTCAATTAAAGCTAGATGGAAAAATGCTAGCTGACATCTATCTTGGCAAAATCAGCAAATGGAATGACCCTGCCATCGCAGCCATGAACCCTGATTTAACCCTTCCTGATGCGGCCATTACCACGGTGTTCCGTTCAGACGGCTCGGGCACAACCTTTAACTTTACTGATTATCTAGCCAAAGTTTCAAACGACTGGAAAGACAGCGTTGGTGTCGATAAAACCGTGAAATGGCCAACCTCGGCAACGGGTGCTGGTGGTAAAGGTAACGAAGGCGTTTCAAGCTATGTGACGCGTATGAAGAACTCTATCGGCTACGTTGAATACGCCTATGCTAAGCAAAATGGCATGTCACACGTTGCTCTCAAAAATGCCGCTGGCAATGTCGTCCAACCATCCGCGCAAACATTCGCCGCCGCTGGTGACATCGATTGGTCAAAGCAAGAAGGCTTTTATAAAGTCATCACCAACTCTGAGACCGATCAAGCATGGCCTATCGCTGCTGCGACCTTTATCTTAGTTCATAAACAACCGCAAGATGCCAAACAAGTGGCAGGTGTCCTTAACTTCTTTGACTGGGCTTATGCTCAAGGCGATGATGACGCGATGAGTCTTGATTACGTACCTTTTTCAGATACGGCCGTGGCTTTATTTAAAGCGAAATGGAACGAGGTGGTAGATAGCGAAGGTAAGCCTGTTTATACCTCAGCACAGTAATTCGCAACTTCGTAATTCGAAAAGAAGCGAATTGAGAACAAGCTAACCAATGTTACCAAGCAAATACTAAAAGCGTGTTTGCTTGGTGACGTCTTAGCCGTAGTGAACTTAATAGATGGTTGTTAGATAACATAGTTTATTACGGTAAGACGCTAAAGCTAAAATTTCTAAGCTTTCACATAATTAAGCTTTCACACAATCAAGCGTTAACACCATTGATCATTAACACAATTAAAAGTTAGAGCGATAAACAACAGAGGCTTTTATGGCAGACCTAAAATCCCAACTGGCAAAACAAAAACGCTACGATGCAGTTTTTGTCAATGCCACCAAAGCATTTGCAATATTGGTGCTTTTGTCGCTTGGCGGCATCATGCTGTCATTAATTGTCGGTGCGTGGCCAAGTATCACTAAGTTTGGCTTAGGATTTTATACCAGCAATAACTGGGATACGGTGAACGATCAATACGGTGCACTTGCCCCCATTTACGGGACGGTGGTCACCTCGCTCATCGCTATCTGTATTGCCGTGCCAGTCAGCTTTGGGATTGCTATCTTCCTAACGGAACTTTGCCCCAATTTTTTGAAAAAGCCACTGGGTATTGCTATCGAGCTGCTGGCAGGTATTCCTTCTATCATCTACGGCATGTGGGGCTTGTTTGTCTTTGCACCATTTTTTGGCGATCATATTCAGCCTTGGTTTATTGAAAATATTGGTCCCCTACCTATTATTGGCAAGGTTTTTACCGGTGCGCCGATGGGATTGGGGATGTTTACCGCCTCGTTAATACTGGCGATTATGATTATTCCCTTTATTGCCGCCACCATGCGCGATGTTTTCTCTGTGGTACCAGACTTGCTAAAAGAATCGGCATACGGCATGGGCGCAACCACGTGGGAAGTCATGTTCAAAATCATCTTGCCTTATACCAAAGCAGGTGTGGTTGGTGGCGTAATTTTGGGGCTCGGACGAGCGCTTGGCGAGACGATGGCTGTTACCTTCTTGATTGGTAATGCCTTTAATATTAGCCCAAGTCTATTCACATCTGGGGTGACCATTACTTCAGCGCTGGCCAATGAGTTTGCCGAAGCGTCAAGTGAGCTGCACTTAGCGTCATTATTACATTTAGGGTTAATACTGTTTGTCATTACCTTTATCGTTCTATCAATATCTAAACTCATGCTCATGCGTATTGACCAAAAAGCAGGCAATTAAACGCACTATTTTAAATAGACAACAAAACAAACTGAAACACGCTATTTGCCGCCATTATTTGACCCAAGAAGGACAAAAAGTTCATGACTTTAGCACCAGTCACTACTCAAACGACCCAGTCAAGCCAGCTTTCTGCAAGCTTTGAAGACCGTTATAACAAGCGTCTTTATAACAAGCGCCGTTTTATTAATAGACTGGGACTTGGTTTCGCCTTATCAGCGATTGTATTTGGTTTGTTTTGGCTGATTTGGATTTTGATTACGCTGTTTATTGAAGGCTTTCAAGGTCTAATCGAGATGCCTGTCTTTATGGCAGATACCCCGCCACCGATGGGCGAAGGTGGTCTACGCAACGCTATTGTTGGTTCAGTGATGTTGGCTTTTTCGGGCTTGGCGATTGGTGCGCCGATAGGCATGATGGCTGGTATTTATTTAGCAGAGTTTTCACATGGCAGTATGCTAGGTAAAGTCACCCGATTTTTAAACGATATTTTATTGTCGGCCCCATCTATCGTCATTGGTCTGTTTATTTATGCCTTGATGGTCAAAGGACAGAGCTTTTCAGGTTGGGCCGGTGCATTGGCATTGGCGCTGATTGTAATTCCTATCGTCGTGCGTACAACGGAAAACATGCTAAACCTTGTGCCTAATACACTGCGTGAAGCTGCTTATGCACTGGGCACACCAAAATGGAAGCTGGTAAGTACGGTGACGCTTAAAGCTGCCAAAGCTGGTCTGACTACCGGTGTGCTGCTCGCTTTTGCTCGTATTACCGGTGAGACCGCGCCCTTGCTATTTACTGCGCTAAACAACCAATACTTTAGTACCGATATGAGCCAACCGATGGCCAACTTACCCAATACGATTTATCAGTTTGCTATGAGTCCTTATGACAACTGGCATGCACTGGCTTGGGCGGCGGCGCTACTCATTACCGCGACAGTATTATTCTTAAATATTGCGGCGCGCGTTATCGGTGGCAAAGACCATAGCAGATAATTCAAGGCTAACAGACACACAGCTAACAGCAAACAAGCACTCCCATTTAATAAGACTTTAAAAGAGATGGATACCATTATGACTGATTTATTAGAGAGAAAAGCGACTAAGCCGATGACAGATACCAGCAGCAAACGCCATTTACTGGATGACGCTATGTTTAACAATGGTCAGCATAAACAGCCAGATATCGCCCATCTTATCAAGCAAACCATGGCGGACATGCCAGACAACATGCCGCCTGCTAAGATTACCATTCGCGATTTGGACTTTTATTATGGTGATTTTAAAGCGTTAAAAAACATCAATATCGACATTCCAGAAAAAAAGGTCACCGCTTTTATTGGTCCATCAGGCTGCGGTAAATCAACGCTGCTACGTACCTTTAACCGTATGTATGATTTGTATCCAAGTATGCACGCTGAAGGTCAAATCACCCTTGATGGCCAAAATATTCTGGCAAAAGACATGGATGTTAATTTGCTGCGTGCGCGTGTCGGCATGGTATTTCAAAAGCCCACACCCTTCCCGATGTCCATTTATGACAACGTCGCATTTGGCGTTCGTCTTTATGAAAAACTCAGCAAAGCAGAGATGGATGAGCGTGTCGAGTGGGCATTGAAAAAGGCGGCGTTATGGCTAGAAGTCAAAGACAAACTTAAAGCATCAGGACTGTCACTATCTGGCGGTCAACAGCAGCGACTGTGTATCGCTCGCGGAGTAGCAACGAAGCCTGAAGTCTTGCTATTAGATGAGCCAACGTCAGCGCTTGACCCTATCTCTACCGGCGCAATTGAGGATTTGATTACCGATTTAAAAAACGACTATACCATTGCTATCGTCACGCACAATATGCAGCAGGCTGCGCGAGTCTCCGACTATACCGCTTACATGTATTTGGGAGACATGGTGGAAATGGGCGAAACGGATCAAATATTCACCAACCCAGCACAAAAAGCGACTGAAGATTATATTACTGGTCGTTATGGCTAAATTGCTGTTTTATTTAGAAGCGTTATTTACAGCTATTATTTAACGATGATATTTAAAGCAATTATTTCTAGCAGTCATTTATCACGCTACTCATTTTGGCAATATTTTTATGAGCAACACCAATACGATTAAGGAAGCAAGCATGGCGATAACGACAAAGCACTTATCAAAGAGTTTTGATAATGACTTAGATGAAGTTATTGAGCTGTTTATGCAAATGGGTCACATGGCAGCAGAGCAAGTCATGGTTGCGACACGTGCCTTGATAGCTGCCGATGAGGCGACCGCAAAAAAAGTGATTGAAGATGATCATCTGATCAATCAGCTAGAGATTAAAATCGATGAGCAAATCATTTTGTTAGTCGCTAAGCGTCAACCAGCTGCCAATGATTTGCGCTTAGTCATGGCGCTGAGTAAAGGCATTGTCGATTTTGAACGTGTCGGCGACGAAGCAGAAAAAATCGCTCGTATGGCCTGCCAATTGATTGAAGATGGCGCCTCTCCAAGAGGCTATTCAGAGGTTCAGCATTTATCCAATCAGGTACGCTTGATGCTGCTTGATGCGATTGACGCCTTCTCAAATATGAATCCGCAGCAGGCATTTTCGGTATTGCAAAGTGATACCGCGGTCAATGAAGAGTATCAATCTGCCACGCGTGCCTTGATGACCTATATCATGGAAGACAGCCGCCATGTGTCTAAAGTGATTAATATACTGTGGGTATTACGCGCCCTAGAACGGGTGGGCGATCATGCTCGCAATATTGCTGAGCTGGTTATCTTTTGCACCAGCGGTAAAGATGTGCGGCATACGGATTTTATGCAAGTCGAACAAATCGTCCAACAAACAACTGATGCTAGCATGAGCAGTCAGAGTAAATAGCTTTCTTACGCTATTTACTCTGACTGTCGACTGAATTGAGGGCTTATTAAGGTCTTTATTTGCTTTGGCTGGAAGACGATTAACTCAAGCCTGCATACGCTTTAAGCAATTACCTGTCACGCAACAACAAACGCTATTAACCTTTTTAAACAGCATTTAATAGTAATTATGACAATGTAAAATAAAAAAGACCGCTCAAACTGAGTGGTCTTTTTCATGGCATATATTCTGCTACCGCAGCCGCTATTTATGACAGATAACTGGACGCAAACAGCTTATTGCAAATAGCCGTTTTTAGCGGTGATATTGGGTGGCATCTCAGTTTCGCCTAACGCTTCCAGCAAATTAATCTCGATAGTACGAGATAAGGCTGTTAGCGGTAATTGGTTGGCAGCCAAACCAAAAGGCTCTTCCAGCTCTTCACTTAGCGCATCCAAACCAAAAAAGGTATAAGCAATGACGCCGCAAATTAATGGCGTTACCCAACCTAAAGAAGAAACCAAACCAAAAGGCAACATAAAGCAATATAGATAAGTCGTGCGATGCACCAATAGCGTATAAGCAAACGGCAATGGTGTGCTATGGATACGCTCGCAAGCCGATAAAACCACCGTCATCGAATTTAGGCGCTCATCCATATTTTGCAGCATATGATCTGACGTCAGGCGCTGCCGCCGACAGTAGCCAAGCTCCTTACCTAGCAGACGCAACAGATAATCCGGCAAATTTTGCGACTGCTTCATGCCGGCATGATGGATAGGCTCCACAAAACGCTCTACATCTTGCCAAGGCGAGCTGTCACGCAATCGATGGCGTAGAGCATGGGTAAAGGCAATGCTCAAATAAACCAGTCGGCGCTGGCTATCGCGCCCTTTCTCACTTTCTCGCCCGTCCTTACTCTCATCATCTATATAAGACAGCACTTGGCGTGTAAAGCTGCGCGTATCATAGACCAATTGACCCCACAGCCCTCGAGCTTCCCACCAGCGCTGATAACTGGCATTGTTACGAAAGCCCAAAAATAACGACAACGCAATCCCAAGTAAGGTAAACGGCGCAACGCTATAAGAAGAAAAGGAACTGGGAAATCCGTGCTGGATATTGGTGATAAAGGCACTAATCAGACTAATCAGCAAAATCTGTGGATAGACCTTTGGCAGAATGGAGCCACGTAAGGTAAAAAGCAGTTTGATAGCGCTTGGCTTTTGCTTGACGATCATTTTAGCGTCCTAACGAATGGTTCTTATAGAAGATAACTGTCATTTTTGCAGGTCGAAATGATAACAGACTAAGGAAGTATGAGCAGCAAAAAAGCCTGTCTATCATGTTTTAATTGGCTAGCGGTTTTTACCGCTCCTTTATTAAATAAATTTCTACAAAATAATCGGTTGTTATAATGATGTAAGGATGGCAGGCGCAAGGATACACAGCAGATGTTATCGCTTAAAAATTCGATTATAGTAGATAGGTCTATAACTCATTAATAAATTGCAGTTAAATAAATCGAGGGAATATACCATGAAAAAATTAGGATTAATTGTCGCTGTATCAGTAGGATTAAGCGCTTGTGCGGGCGGTATGAACGGTGGCACTACACCGGGCAACCAAAACAACATTGTCACTCAATATCCCGTTGAAGCAGCCATGCTCAATGTTTATACCAAAGCCCGTAGCCAGAGCTTAGTGGCGAACATCGGCAATCAAACGGCATCTGCGGATATCAAAGTTACGCCCAAAGGCAGCATGGTCTTTAATAATAAACAAGTACAAGGTGCTGAAGTAAATACTATTAACAAAGTTAACAATCAAGTCACTGATCAATCAGTCGCCATTAACTATTTTACTCTCAATCCATTGGTATTCCATGGTTTCACTGACAGCTCAGGTAAGTATTCGCTGTCGAATCAGACCACAACCATTCCCAAAATGGCAACGGTTGGCTCATCAAGCAAATTGATTACTGAAGACGTCTATGCCGATAGAAGTATGCGTAAAAAAATAGGCACTTATAACCAAGATTGGTCTTTGACAAGAGACAGTAATAATACCGCATGGTTCTGTATAGAAACTTCGGGCAATCTGCTGATCAATAACGACCCTAATGGCAGCTCATCAGAATGCTATAAAATCAATGCGCGCGGCGATATTTTAGACAGTAAAGTAACCATCAGTCAGCCATCTAATAACGGCGCTAAAACGATTACCTTTACTAGCAAATAGTCATCATATTAGCTGTAAAGGGCTATAATTTTACGGAAACTGAAATAAACTGAAATAGAAAGAGCTGCAAACAATTTGCAGCTCTTTCTATTTCAGCAATTTACTCTCATCAAAAACCTGAACATTAAAAACTTGCCCGTCAAAAGCTTAAATTATCTAAGTATTTACTGCACACCATCTGCTGGAGTTTGATCCAAATTTGCATTACTCTCATTAACAGTCACAGTGTCATCGGCTTTCTGTTCACCTTCATTACCTCCCATTCCATCTGCAGTCATACCAGTTTCGACAACTTCAGTACCTTCTGCAGTACCTTGCTCACTTGCCTCGTCTGTCACTTCGGTCGAATCTGCCACCACATCTTCTCTTTCATTACTACAAGCAGTGACGCCAACAATACTGGCAAACAATGCGATCCATAACGCCTGTCGCGCTTTTATTAATCCTACATTTGCTGTTACCCTTTTCATCTTAATCTCCTTGATAGCTATCTAAATAATAAGTGCCTAATGAAGCTTTTGTGCTAAAAAACCTTTAAGAAATATGGATAGTCTAAAATAAGCACGATTAAGAGGACCTTATGCCATAAACTTGACAGTAAATAGAAGCTTCTTGTGTGTTTTTATTAACTATTTATTAAGATAAATAAAGCATTAAGCCTGTACCGATTGCGCCCCTATTCTCAGACCGCTCTCAAACAAACGTATTGAACAACATATTTTTAGCAATATTTAATACACACTAAGCACTTAATTTGGTAAAAATAATTTTGGTAAATGCTCGTATGATTTATTATTTCTTTATTCCAACCTTGAGCGAGTTTTTACGATGGATCAAATGAGTGCATGGGTACTCGGTATCATGGCAAAATTCGGTTACTTTGGTATTATCTTTGCCATGTTTGCTGAAAATATCTTCCCGCCTATCCCTTCTGAGGTGATTATGCCAGCCGCAGGCTTTGCCGCTGCTAAAGGTGATTTGAATATTATTTTGGTAATATTAGCCGGTACGCTTGGGGCGGTGCTAGGAGCGCTGCCTTTATACTATTTAGGTTGTATCTTTGATGAGCCGCGTTTGGTTGCATTTACTAAAAAGTATGGTAAATATCTGTTTGTGAAGCCTGCGGATATCACGGCGGCAAATGCATGGTTTGATAAACATGGCAAGATGGCAGTGTTTTTTGGACGTATGGTGCCTGGGGTGCGCTCACTGATTTCTATCCCAGCTGGCATGAATAAAATGGCGCTATTACCCTTTTTAGCATTGACCGCTTTAGGGGCTAGTATTTGGACAGCGATATTGTCTTTAGCAGGCTATTACTTAGGTCAAAACTATGACGCTGTTGCAGGCATGTTAGCGCCTTATTCTAAAGCAATCGGCATCTTGATAGTGATCGCCGTAATCAGCTTACTTATTAAACGTTGTTTATCCAGTCAACAAAGTCCGGATGATAACAATAACGATGAGCATTAAAAACCTTCTCTCACTCTCGAACCAATAATTGCGTTTGATTAAGATGTCAAACATTCTCAACGTTTAAACTGTCCAAAACATTCCCTTCTAGCGCACTCAATTACAAACATACCTAGCTAAATTCATAACTCACCAGTACAAAAATCGTGAATAAATATTACAAGAATGATTCGCTTATTTTAAAACATTCATTTAAAATGAATCTTATATAAGCCAATTGAGAAGCACACAACTTTTATTATTTGATTTTTTGTTTTGATAGTGATGTTTGCTTTTCATCACAATTAGCATTGGGATGATTAGAAAAATAAAAATCGAGCTTTATTAAATGAACCACTTATTTTCAATTTTTGGAGAGCCTTATGCGCCTTTTTAATTCAACACCTTTTCATCATCAATCACTTAGCTACTCCAAGCTTGCTCTAGCATGTCTACTCGCTCTTAGCACAGCAGGGATGGCTGGTTGTGATAAATCAACCCCTGATGAAGCTAGCACAACCAAAGCAGAAACCACTCAAGCTACCAAAGATAGCAAGGCGCCAAATACTAAAAATGATGAGTTACCAGTGATTGACGCTATTATCACCCATGCACCTGACGTGCCACCACCCATCGATCGTGACTATGCAGCAAAAGTCATCGTAAAAATGGAAACTGTGGAAAAAACCATGCGTTTAGCGGATGGCGTTGAATATAATTTTTGGACATTTGGCGGTCAGGTGCCAGGACAGTTTATTCGCGTACGTCAAGGTGATGAAATTGAGTTTCATCTGTCAAACCATCCTGACTCTAAAATGCCGCACAATATTGACTTACACGCCGTGACTGGTCCAGGGGGCGGTGCCGCTTCCTCTTTTACTTCTCCTGGTTATACTTCAGAGTTTAACTTTAAAGCGTTAAAACCGGGCTTATACGTTTATCACTGTGCGGTTGCGCCCGTTGGTATGCACATCGCAAACGGTATGTATGGTTTGATTTTGGTTGAACCAGAAGAAGGCTTACCAAAAGTTGATCGTGAATTCTATGTGATGCAAGGCGATTTTTATACCAAAGGTAGCTATGGTGATAAAGGGCTCCAACCTTTTGATATGGAAAAAGCGGTGAAAGAACAAGCAGACTACGTGTTATTTAACGGGTCAGTAGGAGCACTAACGGGCGAAAACTCACTAAAAGCGAAAGTCGGTGAAACGGTTCGTCTGTTTGTTGGTAACGGTGGTCCTAACTTAGTTTCATCATTCCACGTTATCGGTGAGATTTTTGACAAAGTCAATGTGGAAGGTGGCTCTGCTGAAAACCATAATGTTCAAACCACGCTTATTCCTGCAGGTGGCGCTGCTATTACCCAGTTTAAAGTAGATGTTCCAGGCGAGCTTGTAATGGTCGACCACTCTATTTTCCGTGCATTTAACAAAGGAGCCCTTGGTATCATCGATGTCCAAGGTCCTGAAAATGCAAAAATTTACTCCGGAAAAGTGCGTGAAGAAGTCTATTTACCTGAAGGTTCAGCGGCGCAAAGCCTCGGCAACACCAACACACCAGCTCCCGTAATCACCGCTGCCAACAAGCAAGAAAGAATTAAAATGGGTAAATCTGTTTACGCCAGTAACTGTGCAGCTTGTCACCAATTGAATGGCGCTGGGATACCAAAAGCCTTTCCACCATTGGCCAAATCAGACTATCTCAACCAAGACCCCAAACGTGCCATCAATGCTATCTTGCATGGCTTAACTGGCAAAATTACGGTTAACGGTGAAGAATACAACAGTGTCATGCCAGCTGTAGCTTTAGATGATGAAAAAGTCGCTAACGTCGTCACTTATATCATCAATAGTTGGGGTAATAAAGGTGGTGAAGTCACGCCAGCAGATGTCAAAGCCGCTCGTAAATAATAGGGTTTAGACAGATACTATGGACTGTTCGATAAAGATACTGTTAAAAAACATTGTTATCGGACAGTCTTTATTCAACAACCACTTTAGTCAAATAACCAAATATTCTATCGTTACGTCAAAACGGTGCCTTACTCAATTTGAGTTTGGCACCGTCACGATAAATAAAGCGTTAAAAATAGAAATTTTTATAGTGGTTAATTCACTAAATGGCTCATTAACTAAACGGCTTGATTGATTGCTATACGCCCCGCCCTTTTTTGGGACTACTAGGAGATTAGTTATGTTATGGACTTACATCACTAACACTCGCAAAAGCAACACTCGCAGCATTAAAACTCAAAAAAACAAGACTGTAAAAATTACCACCCAAAAGATTCTGAATACGACTGCTCGCCCGCTAGTACTGCTATTGTTGGTCAGTGCACTAACCCTAACAACGGACTTTGGGTTTATAAGCACGCAAGCGCAAGCAAAAGAGCTGACCATTCAGCCGGGCACTTATCGTCCGTTATATTTGAGTAAAAATTCACCGTTAGTGGCAGTTGATACATTCAAAATTGATGAGCTGCCAGTTACTAATATACAGTTTTATCAGTTTTTAAAAGAAAACCCCAAATTTCGCCAACGAGCAATTGCGCCAATTTTTGCCGATGCCGGTTATTTAAAGCACTGGATCAATACCAAAGATATCTCTGTCCCTAAAAAGGCGGATTTTCGAAAGCCCGTGGTCAATGTGTCATGGTATGCCGCCAATCAATATTGCCGCGCTCAAAACAAGCGCTTGCCAACCGTTGAACAGTGGGAATATGTCGCACAGGCTTCTACCACCAATAAAAATGGTAGCTTAGAGGCCGGCTACAACCAACGCATCCTTGATTGGTATGGCAAATCGTCTGGTAGTAAAGACCAACTTGCCGATGTCGGACAAAGCCCTGCCAACTATTGGGGCGTCAAAGACATGCACGGTTTGATTTGGGAATGGACAGAGAATTTTAACAATAGCTTAGTGACTGGCGAATCACGTGCCGACAGCAACCTAAATCAACAGATGTTTTGTGGCTCGGGCGCAGCAGGTGCGGTTGATCCAAGTGATTATGCGGCCTTTATGCGTTATGGTTTTCGCTCAAGCTTAGAAGCCAAATATACGGTTAGCAGCCTTGGTTTTCGCTGTGCTAGTAATTAATTTGTCTCGATACAGCGCTCTATTTCAACCTAGCACCCTTTTAACATATTGCCGTTTTAACATAGCGCCCTTTTAATATAGCGCCCTACTTTTTATTCTCAATTGAATTTAATGGCCTCTAAGGATTGTCTTATGAAAACAATAAAAACCATTCAAAATACAAGATTGCAAAATACAGCGACTCACTCATTATCTCATGTGTCTCATGTGTCTCATGTGTCTCATGCTATCAAACTAACTTTGACTGCTGGACTATGTATTGGCTTACTCGCTTGTAGCAACCCTGACGCGCCTAACTCGGCGACGACACAAGACAGTCAACCTGATACTACTTCTGAGTCTAAAGTAGCGAAAGATAATCATAACGATATGAAGGACATGGACCATAAACACATGAATCATGCCGATATGAATGCGCAAGAACCGGCAGAAGCATTGGGACAAGATTATTCTATCTATCAAGCAGGCGGCGACTGGACAGACCATCGTGGCAATACCTTTGAGCTTGATAATCTTAAGGGTAAAAATCAAGTAGTGGTGATGGCTTATACCAGCTGCCAGCACACCTGCCCTATATTAGTGCAATCGATGAAACAAATGTATAAGGAGATGACGCCTGAAGCGCGTGCGCAAACGGAGTTTTTACTGGCGACATTAGACACTGAGCGCGATAGCGTTGAGGTGATGAAAAGCTTTGTTGAGCATAATAATCTTGGCGATAACTGGCGCCTGATTCGTAGTGATGAAGCTAGTACTCGTATACTTACCAATACCTTAAATATCAAGTATCAATTTGCCGATAATGGTGATATCAACCACTCTAACCTGATTTCTGTGTTAGATAAAGAAGGCCGCTTAGTCGCCCAAGGCGTCGGTGTTGCAGACTCTGGTATTAAGCCATTGATTGAGTATTTAAATAGTGACAGCTAAGCACTTAAAATCCATTCCTCTCAAGTGAGGTTGTTAAAGCTATCATTTTGACTTTTGCTTTAAATTTCTATTTAGATATTATAAAAGCATAAAAAAACATCGCTTATCTGAATAGACAAGCGGTGTTTTTAATGGTGTCATCAGCTCTGTCGCTGATTCTGGCGTTAAACCTCTAATTAGGCATTTAATTAAGCGTTTAAACCGCCAAAGCCAAACCTTTTTTGACGCGCATATCGCCGGTTTCAACATAACGTTGATGCCAAGACAATGCTTCACTCAGAATATGAGGCGTTTGCATACCAGCGGTCTGTGCAGCGCGATCATAGTAATCTTGCAGCATAGGACGATAGTCTGGATGCGCACAGTTATCAATGATTTTTTGCGCGCGTTGACGCGGTGATAAACCACGCAAATCAGCCAAACCTTGCTCAGTGACGATTACCATCACATCATGTTCGGTATGGTCAACGTGTGACACCATAGGCGTGATGCACGAAATAGCGCCACCTTTGGCAACCGATGGACTCACAAACATAGAGGTAAAGGCGTTACGAGCAAAATCGCCAGAGCCGCCCAAACCATTCATCATGTTGGTGCCCATGACGTGGGTTGAGTTGACGTTACCATAAAGGTCACATTCAATCATCGCATTGATAGCCAACACGCCGAGACGACGCGAGACTTCAGGATGGTTAGTGATTTCTTGTGGGCGCAGGATAATGCGTTTGCGCAATTCTTCGATATTGGCGTTAAAACGGTCTAATGCATCTGGGCTTAACGACATGGCGGTTGCAGAAGCTTGGGTCATTTTGCCTGACATAATCAAATCTAACATACCGTCTTGCAATACTTCGGTATAGCCAGTTAAATTCTCAAACGGACTGGCTTGCAATCCTGCCAATACCGCATTAGCAACGTTACCCACACCTGATTGGATAGGCAATAAGTTGGCTGGCATGCGACCTTTTTTCACTTCTTCATGGAAAAAGTCAATAATATAGCTGGCTATTTTATTCGAGCATTCATCAGGATCAGCAAATTTGCTATTACGGTCCGGTGAATCTGTTAAGACCACGGCAACGACTTTATCCAAATCACAGGTCAGGTAAGGCGAGCCAACACGCTCACCTGGCGTGGTGATTGGAATTGGCTTACGATATGGCGGTACACCAATATCATCGAATATATCATGCATGCCTTCTAATAACAGGCTTTGGCGGCTGTTTACTTCAAGAATAATCTTGTCAGCATTATTCAACCATGCATTATTGGTACCGATAGAGGTAGAAGGAATAAGGCGACCGTCCGGCAAAATACCGGCCACTTCAACCACTGCCACATGCATGTCACCGTAGAAACCAAAGGTACTTTGCTGAGCGACATGCGATAAGTGCATATCAAAATAATGAGTTTCGCCGGCGTTAATTTGCTTACGGAGGGCAGCTTCTGACTGATAAGGCGTGCGCATTTTGATACCATTGGCTTCAGCCAATACACCATCACATTCTGCAGCAGTTGATGCGCCGGTTAATAAACCGATTTTGAATTCTTCACCGCGGGCTTGAGCAGCTTTCATACGCTCTGCTAATGCAGCTGGGATGGCTTTTGGATAGCCTGCTCCCGTAAAACCACTCATTCCAACATTCATGTCATGTGAGATAAATGTCGCTGCTTGCTCCGCAGTCATGATTTTTTCACGTAAACCTTCATGACGGACGCGCTCTTCGTGATTAATTGCACTCATACCTTTTTTCCTAGTAACTTCCCTATTAACACCAAACCCTCAGAATAATAAATAATGAGACGTTTGATACCGAACTAACGATAAAATACAATAGAGCATATTAACAACTTTAGGATAAAAAACAAGTTGATTGTCTAAGGTTTTAATATTATCACTTAAAAATTTTCCCATATTAATTGACAATCGTTCACTATTAAAATAATCATTCGTATTTATCTTTTTTAATGACTTTGAATAAAGCATTAATTTTTTATCATAGAAGCTGCTTATTTTTTGTTCCTTATTGTTGATAATGAAATCAAATAACTACTTCATGTTAAAACGTCTTATTTATTTATCGTTGAAATTGCAATGCAAACAAGTTTTGTCATGCAAAAATTAGACTTGATTTTAGCTTTATTAATAACTCTGTATGGCAAGATATCCGATGATAACCTGATTGATAAAGCTAATTTTTATAGCAAACTAAAACATTTAACGAATAAAAATAATTTATCATATAGCTATATCTTTAAAAAAATGACAGAGCGCATAAAAACAGACTCATTTTCAAAGAACCATATAACTGTTTATTATCAGTAATGAATACCTTTAATCTCATTACATACTGTTTTTAAATAAAAAAGCCATTGAAAAAATTATAGATATCGCGTTTTTAATTAATAATAAATGAATATTCGAAACTACTAAAACAGCCTTTTATTGATTAGATACTAAAATTTATTGTTATTTAACAAATGACACATAATGGAATATTGTTCTATCTTTAAATTTTTTATTTAGCTTTAAATTTTTTATCATTTACAATCTATACCTTTAATTGAACGTTGATAAGAAGTCTCTACGATATATATACTACGCCTTGAGCATGTACTTTGCAGCTGAAATGATTTCCTCTATACGCTTAGAATACAAAGTACACGGTAAGCTGAAAATCTATGGCTGCACAGTACCATTTAAGATATTTTCTATGATTCTGCAATGATACGATTTGAGGTAAGATGGTAGCCAAAGGTGAATGATTGGTGATTTAATTGAAAAGTAGATGCTTACCATATCTTAAAAAAGCATTCTATCAATAAACCTGTTTCTCAAAGTATAGATGCAAATCTAAGGACAGATTATGATAACGGAAGAGCACGTTTTGGCTTGTATCGATGGCTCAGCAGTGACTGGATCAGTGTGCGATTATGCGGCGTGGTATGCAAAAAAGCTCAACTTAGCGGTAGGATTGTTGCACGTCAGCGATGTAGCAGCATCGGTTAGACGCGACTTATCAGGGGCCATTGGTATAAATAGCCGCCAATCTTTGCTCGATGAGTTATCGAAACTCGATGAACAAAGGGCAAAGGTCGTAAACAGCTACAGTAATGCGTTGGTACAAGATGCAAAAAGCCATATCCAAAGTAACTTTGCAGGTGTGACCGTTTGTATCTATCAACGCCGCGGTAAGCTGCTGCCAGCGATTGAGCATTTTCAAGCAAAAAACCGTGCCATCGTCATGGGTCGCCGCGGTGAAGACCATAAGAACAGCCGCATCAATATCGGTAGCCAAATCGAAACGGTTGCCCGCGCCTCAAACGTACCTGTGTTGATTTGCTCAGAGAAATTTAAAGAACCTCAATCATATATGGTGGCGTTTGATGGCAGTAAAACGGCTATTAAAGCCATACGGATGCTTGCAGAGAGTAACCTTTTACAAGGCTTGCAAGGTCATATCGTGATGATTGGTCATGATAATGAAGCGTCTAAAAAAAGCCTTATAGAGGCTATAACCCGACTAAGGACAGCAAGTTTTAGCGTAGAGTCCCATCACCTACCACAGCTTGATGCGGTTAATGGCCTACTTAGTTTTCAGCTTGAAAATAATATTGATATCATCGTGGTTGGGGCTTATGGACGCTCCAAGCTCCAGCATTTATTTTTGGGTAGTACCACGACAGAGATTATCGCCAGCACCCTATCGCCTGTTATTTTAGTACGTTAAATAGTTGATAATATAGACTTTAATATCATTAAACTTTAATATCACAACGTTAATTTTTATTGAGTTAATTTAACATCTTGTATTTTATTAGCACCCTATATTGTATTAGATAACTTACATCCATAAAAAAGCAAGGCATCTGATGCCTTGCTTTTTTTTACTTTACCTAGCGATTCAATGACTATTCAGCTTGGTTCAGCTTAACTATCTGAATAGCCAACTAGTCAAAGTGGAAACCTGCGCCGATTGCAGCACCTACGTTTCCTTGGGTGTCCGCTGTACCATTTAGCTTCATCACCCAACGTCCATCATTAGACATTTTAGAGAAGCCAATCGCGACGGCACTTTCACCATTGTACGTCGCGATACCGCCCCCTATCATGGGTTTACCGCTGATGAACGCTTGTGGCAATGAAGACATGGCCATCGCTGCTGAGATACCTGCGTTGGCGTCATCTTCGACTTCGCCAATTTTATAGCCAAGCTCATTAATGCTGTTACCCAAACCTCTGCTAACAGCGTCTAATTGCCCGAAGTTCACAGCGTCTCTAGGCGCCATGCCATCTGCAACATTCGTCACCTTAGTACCAGCGGCATTGATACCGGCAGCCGTCATGCTAGGAGCCGTTTCGGCATTGCCTGCATAGATACCAGCGGCTGTCATACTTGGGCCGTTAATAATAGTAACACCACTATTATTAACCGTCGTATTGCCAGTCGTCACGCTCTCTACGTTGATATTACCGTTCAAGTCAAACTTGATGCTACTGCCTTCCGTTGTCGTGGTGATATTATCGCCACCTTTAAATGTAAGTGGAGCAGAACCTGCTTTTTTGTTGATAACAGGACCACTATCTGCATCGAAGTTGAGTCCAGCCCCCATCTCAGCAATCACAGTTGTCTGTGTATTGACAAGAGAGAGAAACTCAAATAATTGGCTACCGTTGACAGCATCATTGCTATCAACCTCGATGTCACCCTTAGCGACGTTGGTAATCTTGTTCCCACCAGCATCAACACTAGTTTTAGTGAACTTAGGACCACCTGCGATAGTTAGACCACTGCTATTCATCATAGCATTACCAGTTTTTACGCTATCTACCGCGATGTCTTTACTTAAATTAAAGCTAACATTATTACTCTCTGCTGTTTTAGAGACCGTAATATTGTTATCTGTGTTGTTTAAGTCGACTGTATCGCTTGGTTTCACTGTACTGGTATTTGCTCCTTGGGCACTGACATTCCAACCTTTGTTAGCATCAGCTGCACTTTGTTTGACTTCGTTTAACTGTCCAACATTAACAGCGTCAGTGGTTTCTTCGCCTCTTGCAACATTGGTAATTACCTTACCACCATTGTTAAGGCCGCTGCTACTTAAGCCTACTGTACTACCACTGAAGCTGACGCCACCAGTATTTATTACGGTAGCTCCTGCTCTTAAACCAGTGGATGAGATCATAACGTCACTACCAAAGCTTGCACTATTGAGACCAGTTAAGTCTTTAGCTAATTTGACTGTTAGAGTATTGGTAATATTATCAGCAATAACACCAATATTGTCATCAGATAAATTAGTTAGGTCAGTATTACCACCCGTAGTTTTCAATACTTGACCAGATTTACGAGTAATTACAGAGGTGGGGCCAGTATTATCACCAGTGAAATCCAAGCCTCGGTTCACTGCCTCATTGGTAGTTTCTAGTTGACTATAATTAACGGCATCTAACGGATTTGAACCCGCTTTAACATTGATAACTTTTTTGTTACCAGCATCAATACCAGCAGTCGTTATACTCGGGCCACCCAAAATACTAAGGCCTTTCCCATTTATAGTAGTTACAGAAGGAAGGGTAAAAGGAAATAGACTAGGAGGAGAGGTTAAAGCAATACCTAAACCAGTAATAGTGGTCGTACCTATTAAAGTATTACCTGTAGTTACACTGCCTGTATTTCCCAAATTAAGGTTGTTATTTAAATCAACTGCAACTTTACCATTGACAACTTTGGTTGTGATGTTGCTATTAGAGCCAACAATCTGAACTACTTCACCCAGATTTTTTTGGACAGTATTATTATCGGCTGCTTTGATGCCAAAGCCTAAAGTAGTAACGTCGCCAATGGCATTCTTCACATCACCGATATTTGCGGCATTTAGCTGGTTATTTATATCAGTAAGGTTACCACCACTTGATACTTTTGTGATCTGCTGATTACCAGCATTGATGCCAGTAGCGGTAAAGCTCGGGCCATTATTAATAGTCAGACCGTTATTGTTGAGTACACTATTACCAGTCTTGACACTATTGAGGTCAATATTATCAGCCAGTTTAAATTTGATGTCATTTCCAGTCTTAGCTACTTCAATATTGGTTTCGCCAGTAGAAGTACCTATATCAATTGTGTCACCAGCTTTCACAGTGCTAGTGTTGGCACCATTAGTCTCTAAGTTAAAGCCTTTATCTAACTCTTCGATAGCGCCTGCAACGCCAGTCTGGTTATTACCATTAATTTGATAGACTGAGGTACTGACCGTACCATCAGTATTTACTATTGAACCACCACCGAAGTTATCAGCAATAGATTGCGCAGTACCAAATAGCTGGCTACCATTGATGGCATCAGTTGAAGTAGCGTTTACATTGCCTTTGTCTATATTAACGACTTTAAAACCGCCGTTGTTAAGCCCATTGTTGTTTAAAACAACAGTGTTACTTAAAGTAGAGCCCGCAATAGTAATACCAGTGTTTTTTACTTGGGTATTACCTATATTAACGCTACCATTTGTACCTAAATTGACTTTTTCGGCGAGCTCTACGATCAGACCATTGTTACCATCGTTACGTATACCGATATTCTTATTGGTTAGAGTTGTTGTTGCGGCTGCACCGCCCTTGATATTAAGAGTATCACCAAGCTGACGATTGATAACTGCTCCTCTATCACCAGCGAAGTTTAAACCATCGCTAACCGTGCTACCCAAATCACCAATCGCTTCATTAGTAGCAAATAACTGGCTACCATTAATCGCATCAGTACTAGCTGCACTTACCTCACCACTAGCGACATGCTTAATTTGACGCTCACGTCCGGATGAACCAACAGAGACCTGTGCCCCTTTATCATTCGTTGCACCAGCGTATAAATAATCCTTATTACCAATAGTAAGCTTGTCTTGGTAAGTCGCATCAGTGAGTGTGGTTGACCCTGCACCTAGTGCTACCGAGCCATTCTTACTCGCTGAAGAACCCATACCAAAGGCAGAAGAGGCATCACCTGATGAGCTTGAACGGACGCCGACAGCGGTAGAGAGATCGCCTTTAGAATGCGCTTTGACACCAATGGCAACAGAGGCCGCACCACCAGATTCAGTGTGATTACTGTAATCACCTACTGTAACAAGACCGTCTGTGCTGCCTGTATAAGTGTTGAATAGTGCATTAACCCCATTCACCTTTGAGGCGTCATCTAAATCATCACCACCGATAGCTATGGAAGAGTTGCCGCTTGATTCAACGTTTGCACCAATGGCGATAGATTGCTCTCCACTTGCTGTGGTGTTTTGACCACTCTCTCCGCTACCAATGGCAATTGCTTGTCCACCAGTCGCTGATGCATTGCCACCCATAGCCATGGCGTTTGGTTTGGTTGCACCCAAGTTGTCAGCATTACCAACTGCACCTGAATTCACACTATAGTACTTGGTTTTGTTAGCGATAACTGTGTTCGATACACTTTTTAGTTGCGCCACGTTCACCGCATCACTGTCTTTGATACCAGCGGCTAGATTGACGATCTGACGATTGCCGTCTTTAGCATTACCAAGAGAGACAGCACCAAGGCTTGTGCTGTTAGTCGCTGTAATAGCAGCTTTGTCTGCGACACTGGCATTTGTTGGCGCAAAGCCTAGTGCACCACCTGCAACGTTAGCCACTGATCTTGAACCTAGAGCCACACCATCATCTATTATAGACTGAGCACCTGCACCTAATGCTAGTGCACCTTTTCCGGTAGCTGATGATGCTATGCCGAATGCTGATGAAGCTATACCAGATGCGCTCGAATGTATGCCAATCGCTGTTGCTAAATTACCAGCAGACCGCGCTTTGGCACCCATAGCAATAGAGGCAGCTCCACTCGCTTCAGTATGTCCGCCATATGCATCCCATGACTCTAATAGGTCTCGACCAGCATATTCATTAAAAGTCGTATTGACTTCACCACTATTCAATGCACCTGTAGATATACTGCCATCGAAGTTGGTCTTAGAGGCGGTGTCTAAATCATCACCGCCAATGGCAATAGATGACGCCCCTGATGAGACAATGTTCGCACCAATAGCGATAGATTGTTCCCCACTAGCAGTGGTGTCCTGACCACTTGCACCACTACCAATCGAAATGGCTTGACTGCCTGATGCAACAGCGTTGCGTCCCATAGCCATTGCGTTTTGCCCACTGGCGCCTTGGTTGTCATCGTTGGTACCGCCACTTGAGTTGACACTGTAGTACTTGGTTTTGTTTGTTATAACCGTAGTGCTTAAATCTTTAACAGACTCATTGGTGGCATGCAACTGGCTACCATTAATCGCATCAGTACTGACTGCACTGACTTTACCAGCTGCTACATTGATTATCTGACGTTCGCTGCCCACTTTACCAACACTAACTACACCTTTCCCAGCAGACCCTTGCCCTGCATAAGTATAGTGTATTGTATTAATAGTAATGCCAGTCTCAGTCGTAGCAGCACGATCAGTAGATAAGTTACCCAATACAATACTGTTATCTTGAGTTGTAACAACATCATTACCTAAAACAAAGGTATTGTTATTACTAATCGTATTGTTATTACCAACTACATAACTACTCGTACCACTGACAATATTAGGATCACCAAATGCGCCTGAATTATTACCAATTACTTTGTTTCCAGTACCGATAGCGATGCTATCTTTACCGCTTGCCTCAGCGCCGTCACCGATGGCCACGCTCGATTCACCACCAGCCTTAGCTAGAACGCCGATACCTGTGGCATTTTTGCCAGCAGAAACAGATCCACGTCCAAGTGCTATGCTGCTGTGGCCTTGAGCTGAAGAGTTAGTACCTACTGATATGCTGTTTTTACCGATCTGTCCGTTCTGGATATTGCCGGCATTATTACCAATGGCTACTGTCAAATCATTAGTGATGCCAGCGCCTGCACCAGAACCTAGAGCAAGGTTATACTCACCTTTAATATTTGAACCAGCACCGTTACCAAATGCTGAGTTGACTTTACCGTCAACGTAGGCTCCAGCGAAGTTACCAATCGCCGTATTTCTGTCGCCCTTAACAATGACACCGGCATTAGCGCCCATTGCAACGTTAGCACTACCAATTACGTTGTTACCTGAGAAAGCACCAACAGATGTATTGGCGTGACCATCAACTTCACGACCTGCACGCTCACCCAATGCTGAGTTAGAGTTTCCATAGACATTTTTACCAGCCGCTGCACCTACCCCAGTGTTTTGCCCCACGATTGTAAAGGGGCTATATGCAGGCTTGCCATCGAATGTAGCTCTTGGCGTAGAGCCTACATTTGAACCGGCATCGACTCCTAAGGCGGTGTTACCGTCAGAAAGTACGTTTTGGCCAGATCGATTACCAACTGAGACTCCTTCCGACTGAGTTGAACCAACACCAGCGTTTAAACCTATGGCTACTGTTGTCATACCAGTTGCAGAGGCATTCTTACCAATCGCAATACTGTCCTCACCGCTAGCACCTAAGTTGTCTTCGTTAGTGCCACCTGTAGAGTGGATACTGACATATTTAATTTTGCTTGCTTCTGCAGCTGCTGCTACAGTCTTTAACTGGCTAACGTTCACTCCGTCTGTGTCAGCAGCACCTGCAGCAAGGTTAGTAATACGACGATATACAGATCCACCTATATACTGTCCGGAACTATCACCACCTATCGAAACTTCACCAACTGCATTCTCGCCTGCAACAGCACTACCTGTAGGTCTAAATGCCTGCGCACTTAAATCACTGTCGCCTGCGACAGCCATTGCACCCAAAGCAACGTTAAATCCACCGCCCGTTACTTTTGAGTCATCACCTAAAGCGACGTTACTGGTCGGTAAGAAGCTTAAACCTGGCCCAGCATCAGCATGCATCCCAACTGCTAATCCACCGTTGCGAACAATAGAACCTGACCCGACTGCAGTACCGTTTTTCGCGTCAGAGTTAGCACCCAAAGCTAGCGTATTAGGTCCTTGAGCCTTTGCTGTTTTACCTATTGCAGTAGAAGCAGTTCCACTAGCACCAATCCCGAACGTAGCATCTGCGATAGCGCCTGAGCCAATTGCAATGCTGTCCAAACCTTTAGACAAAGTCTGCTGGTTAGTTTGGTATACAACACCAGACTGTGTGCCTGTAGCGCTCGCGCCATTAATATCTGCAGAGCCAATAGCAATCGAACGGTACCCTTCTGCTCTAGCAGAATGACCCACTGCTAAGGAACCCTTACCAGTAGCAGAAGCTACGTTACCAATTGCTTGTGCAAAGTCAGCTGTCGCTGCAGATTGACGACCTAAAGCAAGTGACGTATTTCCCTTTGCTAAAGCTGCTGGCCCAATAGCAAGAGCTGCTACATTCTCAGATTTTGCTTGAATACCTAAAGCAACACCAAGATTGCTTGACGAAGCATTCATTCCTAATGATGTACCTGCTTCAGTTGCTCTTGCCCCTGTACCAATTGATGTAGAGTTGAAATTTGTTGTTAAATCAATATTCAGATTTTCGGGGTTACCTCTTTGATAAAAATGAACTGCTGGATCATTTGATAGGTCTGCAACAGAGCCACAGCCAACAGCGATACTATTATTTAAACCAGCACTCGCTTGTGAGACACCTGTGCCACACTCTGTATTAGTCTTTGATATTGCAGTTCCACTTCCTGTACCGCCAGTAATACCAGTTGCCGCAAAGACTTGGGGCGACATTAGTCCAGCAGCCATTAACCCTAACCCAATAGCTGTGAGTCGAAAAGCATTTGTAGATGAAAGATTGGATGTGGTATTGATAGTAGCGTTTGAGCTCACGCTAGATTTTGACGACTTACCACGCGCTTTGGCGTACTCAGAAACTGCCATAAAGCAGTTCAAAGACGCATTCCATATGACTTTATAATTCCGGTTCATGATGTGTACTCCCTTACAGACTTATTAGATTTGAGAAATCAAAGTTAAAATCTATTTTTAGAGAGTTGATATGACAAAATAAAACGGGTGATACATTCATAGGATGAAAGCTATATTTGGCGAATCGCTACTCGTGATTTGAGGGATTGTTACTCGTGTCAATATTTAATAAACAGTACGTCTTATTTTGTAAAATTATTATTACTCTCTGTATATTATTATTAACGAATATATAGAGAGTAACAATACCGCTCGTCGGAGATTTAATACCGCTTATCTTTTATATTCATAATAACGAATATATGTTGATAAAATACGTTATTATTCTGGATTTTTTATTTCACGGGCAGCGTTATTTTTATTACTAATCCCATTTTGCTGTCTTGACGATTATAAGCTGTGATTTGACCTTTATGGGCCATAACAACCGCATGAACGATTGCCAAGCCCAATCCGTAGCCGCCCGTTTCCCTATGGCGAGCACTATCTAGTCGTACGAAAGGCTGAAAAATACGTTCTACATCTTTTTCCGCTACCCCGCCACCCTCATCTGTGATGCTAATTTGAATAGCATCTCTTTTATTATCTAACGGTGTTTTTGTGACTTCAGCCGTGACAGTTGAACCTGCAGGAGTGTGCATAAAAGCATTACGAATGATGTTTTCAAGGGCGCTATGCAACTGTTCTTGATTGCCAAGCACGGTCAAAGACGTATCAGATGATGATAATAAAGCATCGGACGGAGTCCATTGCCAATGTATATTTTTATGCTGAAACTCAAAACAGACGTCTTTACCAATCTCAGTGATTATATCAACCATATCTACGGATTCGTTTTCTAAATTATCAATAGTATATTGCTGCATTTGCAAAGATTGAATATGAATAATTTGCTCAATAAGCTCATTCATGCGTGCCGATTCTTTATCGATACGGTCAAGATAACGGCTAGTATTGGGTGCAAAGTCACGTGTCAGTTCAGTAGCCACATCAAGACGCGCCAGTGGCGAGCGCAGCTCATGGGAGATATCACTTAACATCTGCTTACGCGCAAGCTCACTCTCAGCCAATCGGGTTGATAATTGAGCAACATCTTTTGCCAAAAGACCTAACTCATCAGAGCCCAATTCTGATAAATGGGTATTGGGTTGATAGTCGCCATCAATCATACGATGCACGGTATGTTGCACTTGACCGATGCGCCGAGTCAGCGTACGGCTGAGCCAAAAGCAGACCAATACACTAAAGAGAATAATCAGTAGCAAACGCACAGTAAAATTACCGCGTTGGAGCTCTAAGACGTCAGCAAAGCGCAAATACGGCCGCAATTGCACAATGGCCGTTTGCCCGTCTGGCAAATTTACGGATAAATCTGCCAGTTCTGGGCGATTATTAGAGTCAAAAATCACTTCTCTATTCGGCATCGCTGGATGCAGTATTTCATTAAGTAGAGAGGGCTTCTCATAGGCGCTATCATTTTTATCATTATGTGCTCTACGATTGTCAGGCATAGGATATGATAGAAAGTCACGCTCCACGTCCTGACTATTTTTTTTACGCTCTTCTATATAACGATAACGCGGAAAAATAATTGCGCCCTGCTCATCATAAATCCTGATTTGGCTCATCAGCCGACGGTCTTGACGATAAAGTTGCCTGACTGCCAATAAATCACCCGCTTGTAGCGCCTCAACTACTTCTTGACGTTTGAGTAAAAGACTGTCAATTTGCACGTCCATCCTAGCGCTGAGCTCTTTACCATTAAGCCAACGTTCTACCATGACAGAGATGATAGAAGTGATAAGCACTGTCAATAACAGACTGAGAAATAGCCGCCAAAATAGCGTAATTCGCGGCTTAAATGTAGAGGTGTACATCGATGAATCCGTCATTACAGCACCAGCTGATAGCCTTTACCACGAATCGCCTTGATAGGCTCATCATGAAAAGGTTGGAGTTTTTTACGGAGGCGTGACACATGCACATCAAGACTGCGATCGAACGGCTGCAGTTCACGCTGTAAGACATTTTGTGACAGCCATGCTTTACTTACCACCTCGCCTTTTTGTTTAAGTAGCGCCAACAATAAATCGAACTCCGTACCAGTCACTTGTAGCTCAACGCCATCTATTTGACAGATACGCTGATTTTGGTCCAAATGCAGGCGACTCTCTGGCAATGGCATATGCTCTGACGAGGCTGCACCCAAGGCGGTAATACGGCTGCGTTTAATCACCGCGTTAATACGTGCCAGCAGCTCACGCGGATTACAAGGCTTGGTAATATAATCATCTGCGCCAAGCTCCAGCCCAATAATGCGATCAATCTCCTCGCCTTTTGCGGTCAACATAATGACAGGAATATCGCTAATCGCTGGCAGCTGACGCAGGACACTAAGCCCATCTATCTTTGGCATCATAATATCGAGCACCAATAAATCATAAGGCACACTGTCATGCATCGCTACTTTTAAGCGTTCGATGACCGTCTCGCCATCATGAACACAGTCACAGCGAATCCCGTGATTATGCAAATATTCTTGCAACAGTTGGGTCAACTCTTCATCATCGTCACCCAATAAAATATTTGGCATCGTCATCCTCCACTCCTCTCTACTTTCCTGCAGCTCAGTTAAATGATTCCAAGCATGCCATAGTATGGCGCATATTATCAGGCAAGCGCTCATCAATGCGCCACAAACGTTACCTTTCTTAATATTTCATAAATGTTCGCAACTTCTAGCTGTCGTATGATAGCCGCTATCAGCAACAAACACTGACGGCAAGTAATGATTGATAGTGGCTATCCGGGACACTTGCCAATCATTACTTATCAGATAAAAATCGCTTTTCGTAGTAAATGTAGTTTTTAACGTAAATTTTGCAACATAAATAACGTTTGCTCCATAATTTAAGGTAACTATTAAGGTAATAATGATGAAAAAATTATTGATAGGCTCAGTATTGGCGATATCTAGCGTCTTAACGGTTACGGGCTGTACCAGTGTCAACGCAACCACCGATACGACTCCAGCAACAACGGCCAATATGCAAAAGCAGCATAAAGCTGGCATGAAAGATGGCATGCGTAAAGGTGGCATGAGAGGCCCTATGGCGCAGCTAGATTTGACAGCGACGCAGCAGGCGCAAATCAAAGCTATTATGCAAGAAAAATATAGTGGTCACAAAAACGATCGTACCAAATATCAAGTAGAACGCGCGCAAATGCAACAACAAATGCAAGCGTTGACCAATGCCAAAACTTTAGACACGGCAGCCGTCAATCGTCTAGCGGATCAACAAGCGGCAAAGACCAAGCAGCGGTTTATTGAGCGCGTGCAAACTGAGCACGCCATCTCGCAAGTACTAACGCCTGAACAGCGTCAAAAAATGGCGCAATTAAAATCAGAAAGAAAAGCAAAAGGTCATCATGGTTCAAAACAGCGTAAGATGCATAACCAAGCGCAGTAAGATATAAGCCATGGAATTAAAAAGAATTAGCTAGATAAAGTAATAACATTTAAAAAAGCGCATCGGTTAGCCGGTGCGCTTTTTTGTGCTTATCTCTATAATTTAACCTTTAAGTACAGAGAATTACTGCTATAGTATTTCTAATCAAAATAAGCAATCAACAGCTGCCTAATATCTGACTGCTATTTTTTATTATTTAGGACTATTACTCACCCTCGTAAAAAGGACTTTGCGATGTCAACTCTGTTTTCTCATTCTCATAGCACCCAAACGCTTACCCATAAAAAACTAAAATCTGCTGCGGTGATTATCACTAGCACACTATTACTAACGGTCTCTGCTCACGCCGCAGAAACGAAATCTACAACCGCAAAAAATACCGTCAATCCAACCTCGATTAATACCAGTGCCATTAATTTAGCGATTATGACTGATAATCCGACTGTATTGTCCGAAAATCAGCGCGTTACAAAATCAAAATCCTCTACCCTAACGCCTACCCTTGCCAAAGGCACAGCCGTCGTTAATAGCAAGACAGCCAAAACTGACCAAGCTATTTACTCAGCTGACGCTATCCACCACCCCGTTTGGGCAAAAAATGGCATGGTCGCAACCCAAGAAGCGCTGGCCTCTGAGATTGGCTTAAAGATTTTAAAAGATGGCGGTAACGCCGTTGATGCTGCTGTAGCGGTTGGCTTTGCTTTAGCTGTGACGTTGCCGCGTGCGGGCAATATCGGCGGCGGCGGATTTATGATGGTATATGATGCCAAGCAAGGCAAAACCGTAGCGCTTGATTATCGTGAAAAAGCGCCTAGTAGCGCCTCGCGCGACATGTATCTCGACAAGGATGGCAATGCGGTCAGTGACCTATCTCGCTATCATGGCCTAGCCGTAGGCGTACCAGGTACGGTCGCAGGCTTACTTAAAGCGTTAGAAGATCATGGCACGATGAGCCGCGGGCAAGTAATGGCACCAGCGATTGCACTGGCTGAAAACGGAATAGAGGTCACCGCTGGATTGTCAGAGTCATTAGAAGCGTTAAGTGACCGTCTACAAAAATGGCCAAGTACCAAAAAGATATTTTTCAAACCAAACGGTAGTGCGTATCAGCCGGGTGAGCGCTTAAAACAACCAGAGCTCGCAAAGTCTCTTAAACTGATTGCCGCGAAAGGCGCAGATGGCTTTTATAAGGGAGAAACGGCGCGTAAATTGGTCAAAGCCATCAATGAAGCAGGCGGTAATATGAGCTTGCAGGACTTGGCAAATTATGAAGCCATCGCTCGCGTACCAGTCAAGGGCGATTATCGTGGTTATGAGATTGTCTCAATGCCGCCACCGTCTTCTGGCGGTATTCATATCGTGCAGATTTTAAATATTTTAGAAGGTTATCCGCTAAAAGACTACGGTCAAAACAGCGCGCAAACCATTCACCTCATGGCAGAAGCCATGCAGCTTGCTTACGCCGATCGTTCTGAGTATTTGGGTGATTCTGATTTTATCGACGTACCTGCCAGCGGCCTAACTGCCCAGCCTTATGCTGATAAGCTGCGCGCCTTAATTAACCCAAATAAAGCCACGCCAGCAGCAACCATCAAGGCAAATAACCCTCTACCTTACGAGAGCGACCAAACCACGCACTTCTCTATCGTCGATAAAGATGGCAATGCAGTGGCTAATACATATACGCTTAATTTCTCATACGGTACTGGACTGGTCGCTGAAGGTACGGGTATCCTACTTAACAATGAGATGGATGATTTTTCTGCCAAGCCTGGCGTGCCTAATGGTTATGGTTTAATCGGCGGCGATGCAAATGCCGTGGAAGCCAATAAGCGTCCTTTATCATCGATGAGTCCAACCTTAGTGTTTAAAGATAATAAACCTTTTATCGTTACTGGTAGCCCAGGTGGTAGCCGCATTATCACCACCGTCACACAAGTCATCTCCAACGTCATTGACCACGATATGAATATCGCTGAGGCCACGCACGCGCCGCGCATTCATGACCAGTGGCTACCCGATGAGATTCGTATCGAAAAAGCGCTAAATATAGATACGATTAAAAAGCTCGAGTCAATGGGCCATAAGGTAAGCCCCCAATCAGCCATGGGCTCAACCCAGTCGATTATGATTACCCCAAATGGCGTATATGGCTCTTCTGACCCGCGTATCGTCGATGCGGCAGTGGTGGGTTATTGATTTAGTTTTGCAATGCTAAATACTATTTGGCAAAAGGCTAAATGTGTTTGGCGAAACTGAATGAGTACCATCTTTATAAAATGAGCAATCTCTTTATAAATTGCTTGAACTATCAGCTGACGGCGCTATGACAGCCATAGCCGCCGTTCGGCGATGTTTAAAGATATATTTGAATGGATAATTAAAAATAGATATCTCAGTTATTTAAATAGAGCCCTTTGCTTGTATCGATTCACCTAAGTATTTTGATTTTAGTTAGATGACAGCTATAACCTTAATTACTCCATCTTATTTAACCAATGCATGAGCAAATAAGTGCATGAGCACTATCGAGAGATTCATCGAGAACTTTTATGAGTACCCCAAACTTCGACTTACATATCATTGGCGGCGGCATTATTGGGCTGGTAACGGCAGTAATCTTACAAGCACGAGGGGTAAAGGTCGCCCTGCTAGAAGCAAATGAGGTCGGACAAGGCGCGTCATTTGGTAACGCAGGACATATCGCCCCAGAGCATGTGTTTCCGATTGCGGATGCCAGTATGCTGCGTCATATTCCAGCTATGTTATTGAATCCGACAGGTCCACTGCGCATAGATTGGCGCTATCTGCCACGCTTGACGCCTTGGGCGATTCAGCTGCTGATGAATATGCGCCCTGAGCCATTTGCCCGTATTCATCAAGCGCTATTAAGCTTAAATAATAATTGCCTACCAGCATGGTTAGACTTTGCCCATCAGTGGCATCTAGATGATTGGATAAAAGTGAAAGGTGCACTATTAACAGTTGAGAAAACCAGTAGCTTAGACCCTTTAAAGTCCCATGGCAGACGTCTTAATGATGTCGGCGTAGCTAATGAATTATTGACAAAAGAGCGCCTCTTAGAACATGAACCCGCCTTAAAAGACAACCAATTAGCGGCGTTATTTTTCCCAGGCACAGGGCATATCACCAACTTAACAGCAGTCATCAACCAGCTTAGCATCACATTTAGACAATTAGGCGGTCACATTATCGAGCATTGCCGCGTCTTTGAAGCGAAGACTAACGTTGAAGGCATCCATTTAACGACCAATCAAGGTGATATTATAGCTTCCAAAGTGATGTTATCGGCAGGTGCTCATTCTAAAACCTTGGCCAAACAGTTAACAGGCGTCACGGTTCCGCTAGATACTGAGCGCGGTTATCACTTAATGTTACCTCATGAAAGCGCACGCTTACAGATGCCCGTAACCAGTCTAGATCGGCGCTTTGTGATGACACCGATGCAAGAAGGTCTACGCTTGGCGGGCACAGTGGAATATGCAGGACTGGAAGCCCCTGCTAATATGCAGCGGGCACATATCCTCTTACAACACGCGCAGCCTATGTTAAAAACGCCATTAAATTCGGTTGATAGCGTACCATGGATGGGCTTTCGACCATCGACCTCAGACTCCTTACCAGTTATCGATAACATTGAGCGAGTGTTTTTAAATTTTGGCCATCAGCACTTGGGGTTGACGCAAGCAGTCGTTAGCGCGCAAATAATCGCGGCATACTATTTTGATGAAGCGCACGCTATCGACCCAAAACCTTATCAACTTGCCCGCTTTACATAGACAGCTTATGAAAGGCTTATCAATTAAGAAAAAACTACCGACATATCTTTAAGCATAATAGTTTTGAGCACAATAGTTTATTGCTAAGCAAACCTATTCTCAATGTCTGTCACCTCGCTGTTAGGCGCTGAATCAGTGGCTGTTATGGGTAAAGAATGCTATTATTATCCGTTAAGATTAGAAGACTTAAACCAAGCGATGAATCGCTTGTTGCCGCATCAATAATGCTAAAGCTTCGTAAATGAGCTTGCAATGTGCCATGTCTTCTGACCTTCTCTCTTAGCACCACACCCTTTTGATCGCATCCGTAAGAGTCCTCTATGGCATTTGTACACCTTGGCATCCACAGCGAATATTCAATCACCGATTCTATCGTGCGCATAAAGCCGCTTATCAAAGCAGCGGCAGCAGACAATCAACGTGCGCTGGCATTGACCGATTTATCCAACCTTTATGCCACGGTGAAGTTTTATCGTGCCTGTTTAGGCGCGGGTATTAAGCCAATCATCGGTAGTGAAATCATTATGGATAATGAAGACACGCGCTTGGTATTGCTGGCGATGAACAATGAAGGCTATCAAAATATCACCCGCATCGTATCGCTTGGCTTTACTGAAGGGCGCGCCGATGCTGCTAATCATGGTGTGCCCGTTGTCGAGCGTCGCCATGTTTTAGAGCACGCAGCCGGTGTCATTGTATTATTTACTGAAAAATCCGATGTCGGACAAGCACTGGTCGGTTCCATGCCAGAAAAAGCCGACGAGCTGCTGATAGAATGGCAGGCGCAGTTCGATGATCGCTTATATTTTGCGATTAAGCGCACCAATCGCTCAGGTGAAGATGCTTTTATTAAAGCGGCTATTCATTCAGGTGCCAAGCATCATATTCCTATCATTGCCCATAACGATGTGCGTTTCTTAGAGCAAGACGATTTTGACGCTCATGAGGCGCGCGTCTGTATCGCAGGCTCGTATGTACTTGCTGACCTCAATCGTCCACGACTCTATTCGGACGAGCAATATCTTAAAACCCAAGCACAGATGGCACAGCTATTTGCTGATATTCCACAAGTTATTGACAATACCTTGCGCTTAGCAACCCGATGTAATGTGACCTTAACGCTAGGTATTAACGTCCTGCCTGAATTTCCTGTACCTGAAGGCGAAACGATTGAATCTTTCTTTCGCTTAGAATCGCAGCGTGGGCTTGAAAATCGCTTAGACAAGCTATTTCCGATTGAATCACGTACTGACAACTGGAGCGACTTTCGCCAAAAGTACGATGAGCGTTTAGAGTATGAGCTAAAAGTTATTCTCTCAATGGGCTTTCCCGGTTATTTCTTAATCGTAATGGACTTTATCCGCTGGGCAAAAGCCAATGGCGTACCCGTAGGTCCAGGTCGTGGTTCTGGTGCTGGTTCTCTCGTCGCTTATGCTCTGAATATTACCGACCTCGACCCTATTCATTACGACTTATTATTTGAGCGATTTTTGAATCCCGAGCGTGTGTCTATGCCCGATTTCGATATTGACTTCTGTATTGAAGGTCGCGACCGCGTTATTGATTATGTCGCTCAAACTTATGGTCGAGAAGCAGTCTCGCAAATCATTACCTTTGGTACGATGGCAGCAAAAGCAGTGGTACGAGATGTTGCGCGAGCACAAAGTAAATCCTACTTCCTTGCGAGTAAGATGTCGAAACTTATTCCCAAAACACCGGGTATCACCCTCAGTCAAGCGCTTGAGCAAGAACCACAGCTCAAAGACTTAATCTCCAATCCTGACAACATGGATTATGAAGATGCCACTGAAGTGTGGGAGATGGCGATTAAGCTTGAAGGCATTTGCAGGAACGTGGGTAAACATGCTGGTGGCGTCCTGATTGCGCCGCACAGAATCACGGATTTTAGCGCGATTTATTGTGATGACGAAGGTCACCGTGTCAGCCAGTTTGATAAAGATGATGTTGAAGCAGTTGGGTTAGTAAAATTTGACTTTTTGGGTCTGCGTAACTTGACCGTGATTGATGCTGCTGTCAGAAATATCAACCTGCGTCGTGCAAAAGAAGGCAAAGATGCGTTGGTGTTAGAAGACCTACCGTTAGATGATAAAAAAGCCTACAAGCTCTTGCAAGATGCTAAGACCACTGCCGTCTTTCAGTTAGAAAGTATGGGTATGAAAAAGTATCTGGCGAAATTACAACCGACCAATATCGAAGACGTTATCGCCATGTGTGCGCTATATCGTCCGGGTCCGCTCGATGCTGGCATGGTAGAGATGTATATCGACCGTAAGCATGGTCGCGAGGAAGTCATTTATGACCATCCAAACCTTGAGCCGATTTTAGAAAATACCAACGGCGTTATTGTCTATCAAGAACAGGTCATGCAAATCTCGCAGGTTATGGCAGGCTATAGCTTGGGTGGCGCTGATATGCTACGCCGCGCCATGGGTAAAAAGAAACCTGAAGAAATGGCTAAGCAGCGCGATATTTTCGTGACTGGTGCTACCGCACAAGGGATTGATGAAGTCACGTCAGGTGGTGTCTTTGACTTGATGGAAAAATTCGCCGGCTACGGCTTTAACCGCTCGCATTCTGCTGCTTACGGCGTGCTCGCTTATCAAACTGCTTATTTAAAACAATACTACCCTGCTGAGTTTATGGCAGCGGTACTAACTTCCGATATGAACAACACTGACAACGTGGTGTTCTTTATCAATGACTGCCGTGAAAACTTTGATTTAACCGTCGTTAATCCATCGGTAAACCGCAGTGAATGGCATTTTGTTGCTGATACGCCGACCAATATTATTTATGGCTTAGGAGCGATTAAAGGCGTTGGTGAAGGTGCCGTCGAATCTATCGTTGATGCACGCCGCCGTGAAGGTCCGTTTAAAGACTTATATGATTTTTGCCGCCGCGTTGATATCAAAAAAGTCAATAAACGCACGCTTGAAGCCTTGGTCAGTGCTGGCTGCTTTGATGACTTTGCAGCGACTTTACGTCCAGACTTGCCAAGCGACGAAGCTTACGAGATTCGTGGTGCGCTGATGAGTCAGTTGCCAAGTGCCGTACAAGCGGCGGAACAAGACCGTCAAAACCGTGAAATTGGTATGATGGATTTATTTGGTGAAATGGATGGTGTTGTTGCTGCGCCGCCACTTGTTATGACGCCAGAGCTGATTTGGGGTGATAAACACCGCCTAAAAGCTGAGAAAAACACCTTAGGTCTCTATTTAACCGGACATCCTATCGATGAATACCGTGAGGAGCTCAAACGTTATACCTCAGGCGCCCGTCTCGATAAGCTGACAGACACTGGCTATAATGGCAGCTGCTATTTTGCTGGTTTAATCATTGATATTGCTAACTTCGGTACGCGTAACGTCATCACCTTAGACGATGGCACGTCACGCTTAGAAGTCAGCTGTTATGCTGAGCGCTTTAACCGCGTAAAAGAGCAATTAAAAATAGATGAAGTGGTCATCATTAAAGGCAGTATTCGTGAGCGTGACGGACGCCTGTTTGCCCGCCTTGATAATGCCATGAGTATGGTGGATGCGCGCCTGCGTTGGCTGAAAAAAATCAGCATCAAAGTTCACGGCAGTGATATTAATCTGCTGACACGTATGCAGCCGCTGCTCAAATCCGCCCAAGCAGACATCATACCAGCGCCGCGCTTGTCTTATAACGATGAGCAGGACGAGCAAGGCAATAGTGGTGGCGGTGGTAACGGTGCTTATGACCCGTCGATGGGTGGCAGCCTATATGATGAAGATGGCAATGATTTATTGGCACTAGAAAATGATATGCATCAAGATGCGCTGCATCAAAATAGCAATGGTTATGCCAATAATGCCCTTAGCAATACCGATGCCTCTATTAACGATAACTGCCTGCCGCTTGGATTGAGCATTTATGAAGAATATGGCATTGCCAATGTAGGACTATCTGAGCATTGGCGCGTCTACCCTAACGATGATAACTTACAGCAATTAAAGAGCATGGTTAGCGAAGACAATTTGCACTTCCATTATAGCTAACCTGATTGTTAGTTAACTTAATTGCTGTAACTTTTACTTTATTGGACACATGATCATGACTGAAAACCCGAATAATAATATGAATGCTCAACTTAATGAGATTATCAATGACGAGCAGTTTGATGACATGCGTGACTTGTTGGAAGAAGACTTTATCGATTTGATACAAGTGTATTTTACCGACAGTCAGCAGCGCATTATCGACTTAAGAAGCGCACAACAAAAAGATGACAACGCCAATGGCTATGAAATTGCTCATGCGCTAAAAGGCGCCAGTGCCAATTTGGGCGCAACCCAATTGATGCATCTTAGTGGGCAATTGCAAGAAGCTTGCCGCGAGCGCCTTATCAGCGACAAAGCGGAACTTATTGAAGCGGTTGCAGTAGCGTTGCAACGTGTTGAGCAAGAAATAAACCAAAGACTGGGGTTGTAATGAATTACGATTCTTCCTCAACCTTAGCAGCAACCGTTAATCATACGGTAAGTGACTATTTGTCTTGTGTGCAAATCATCATGGTTAATACCACTTTACCTGCCAATATTGGTTCAGCAGCTCGTGCTATGCATACCATGGGTTTATCGCGTTTGACTGTCGTTGACCCTAAGCTGCCCATTGATGAGACCAGTGTTTCTCATGCCGCCGGTGGCAGTGATTTGTTATCATCAGCGACCATTACACCGACGTTGGAATCGGCGATAGCGGATTGCCAGTTGGTATTTGCGGCCAGCAGTCGTAGCCGTCATTTACCGCGCCCTGTGGTGACGCCAACGCAAGCTGCCAAAATCATGTTTGATTTTATCGATAAGCAAACCGCTCTCGATGTAGCTGATAATAATGAAAACGCTAAACTGCGTGAAAATTTTCAATCTACAAATAAGCCCAATATTGCTATCTTATTTGGGCGTGAAGACCGTGGATTGACCAATGAAGAGCTGGCTTACGCCGATTATCATATTCAAATCGATGCCAATCCTGCTTATCCTGTACTCAATGTAGCCTCAGCCGTACAAGTGATTGCCAGTTTTATCTTTGCTTATGCACAAACCCATGCCCAAACGACTAACAACAGCCTAGATAATGATAAAGATGCAACGGTTCAGCCAACATTGGATGTACATCTGCGTCAACAATGGGATGAGCCCGCGATTAGCCAACAGCAATTACAGCAGCTGACTCAGCGCACGACTGAGTTGATGGTTCAGCGTGGACTGGCCGATAGTGAAAACCTAAAGTCTTTACCGTCGCGCCTATCACGACTGGGCTCGCGCTTACAGCTTGATCAAAAAGAATATCAGCTATTAAGCGCTTTAATTGCTAAGCTTGCAAAGGATTAAAGCTTCTAAGTTGCAAGGTTTAGAGTATTGATTTCAAGACATTGAGTGCTTGGTGTTAGCGGCAGTAGTCTTACTGTTTTGCAAGTCAGATGGTTGAATAATAAAAAGGAATGAACAATGAATTGGACGGTTTATTTATCTGGAGAAATACACAGCGACTGGCGACAAAAAATTATGCAAGGCGCGAAAGAGCACGGTCTTGCTATTACTTTTACTTCCGCTGTGACTGACCATGAATCCAGCGACGCGGCTGGTGATGTGCTCGGTAAAAATGACAATGGATTCTGGCGCGACCATCAGTCATCAAAGGTTAATGCGATTCGTACCAAAAATATGATTCAAAAGTGTGACATCGCTATCATTCGCTTTGGTGATAAATACAAACAATGGAACGCCGCCTTTGACGCGGGCTACTGCGCCGCATTAGGCAAGCCTTATATTACTTTGCATGCTGAAGATATTATTCATCCGTTAAAAGAAGTCGATGCGGCAGCAATGGCATGGGCGCAAACGCCTGAACAGGTTGTCGAATTGCTAAAATATGTGACTAGTAATAGTTAACTAGCATATATAAGTCACATAGGATTGTTTGTAGGCAAATCACCACTGCTTGCGAGTTTATCTATAAGCAATCTGGTTTAATTTATCACTCATCGCTATATTTTGTACTGTTAAACTGCTATAACTAAAAAGATTGTTATTAAAAATACGATAGGACGCCTTATGTCATTGCCAGCCAAATTATTCAAATCGCTTGCCAGCGTCAAAAAAGACCTAAAAGAAGATATCGATGCGGTATTCAACCGTGACCCAGCGGCACGTAATAGCCTAGAAGTCATCTTGACCTATCCTGGCATTCATGCGCTTGTTTTACATCGTGGCGCCCATTATCTTTGGAATCATGAACAAAAACTAGCTGCGCGCGTTATATCATATGGCTCACGCATCGTCACCGGTATTGAGATTCATCCGGCTGCCAAAATAGGTAGGCGCTTCTTTATTGACCATGGCGTCGGGGTTGTGATTGGCGAAACGGCAGAGATTGGTAATGATGTCACTTTATATCATGGCGTCACCCTTGGCGGCGTTTCGTGGAATAATGGCAAACGTCATCCAACGCTAGAAGATGGCGTGACAGTTGGTGCGGGTGCCAAAGTATTGGGTCCATTTACTGTCGGTAAGAACGCTAAAATCGGATCAAATGCGGTCGTTGTCAAACCTGTACCAGCGGGCGCTACTATGGTTGGCAGTGCAGCACGTATGATTTCAGATCATCACGACGAAAAAGGCAATCCCATCGCAACCAAAGTCCAAGACGCCAAACAGCAAGAAAAAGTCGCGCATGCTGGCAACACCGACAAAAATAATGTCAAAGACACAGTATCAAATACCAAACGCACTACGACCTTTCAGGCCTACGGTATTGACCCCTCTTCTCAAGACCCTGTCGCAGAAGCCTTTGCTAAAATGCTTGAGCACATCCAGCAATCAGAAAACCGCTTAGATCAATTGCAAACTGCAATGTGCAAAATCGATCCTAATTTTTGCAAAAAGGAATACGATAAGCTGTGCTTAGAGGATTTAGATGTGATTGGTCGTATTGATATGGGTGCAGCAGGCGCTGAGCAGAAGTAAACTGCTAGCGATAGTCCAAACTAAATACAAAAGAGGCCAAACAGCCTCTTTTGTATTTTAATCAATTGATAAATAGCGCTTTATCGACTAACTACTTAACAGACAATATTTATAAAAATGATGAGTCAGGCTGCGTCAAAAACTCTATTTCTTCGCTACTCGAAACCCGTCCTAAAATGTCATTGCGATGCGGATAACGACCAAATCGATCGATAATCACTTTATGTTTTATCTCAGCCTCTATGGTATCGGCATTGGTATATTGCTCAAACAAGGGCACTGCTCGTTGATGAATCAGTTTCGACTCACTATGCATATACGGCATGAGTATAAACTTATGAGCTTCTACGGTTTCAAGCGTTTCTAATGCCCCAGCAGTAACCGCTTCTTGAGCGAGCGCTAATGTCATACTATCTTGAGCAAAGGCCGCTGGCGTATCACGATAAATATTTCGCGAGAACTGGTCTAATATGATAATTTCTGCCAACCTACCTTCAATGCTAGCTCGCCAGTCATAAAGCTCTGACGCCGCCGCTTGTTTAAGTAAGCCCGTAAAACGCTCTTTGAGCAAATTATCAAAATCTGCGTCTTTCTCAAAAAACTGTTGGCTACCGACCTCTTTAAAACAAAAATCTAATATCACTTTATACATCGTTTTCTCAAACTCACTATTTAAAGGTATAATTAAAAGGCGTAATTTAAAGCTATTGTCTAAAAATATTAACTTATGGTTTCATATCCACTAAGGTATATTCAGCTATGATGGCTTATACTTTTCATTATCCATAAATAAAGATAGGAAACATCATGGCTCGTTTACAAGATAAAGTTATCATCATTACTGGTGCTGCTCAAGGAATGGGCGAAACTCATGCGCGTTTATGTATGGAAGAAGGCGCTAAAGTGGTATTGACCGATATCAATTCTGATAAAGGCGATGCATTGGCTAAAGAGCTTGGTGATAACGCCCTCTTTATCAAACATGATGTCACCAATGAAGATGATTGGGCACAAGTCGTTAAAGCAACCCAAGATAAATTTGGTAAAATCGATGTATTGGTCAATAATGCAGGTATCACCACGCATAAGTCCATTTTAGATACCTCAGTGGACGACTATCGTAAGATTCTAGAGATTAACCAAGTATCGGTCTTTTTAGGCATGAAAGCGGTCATTCCAACGATGAAAGCAGCCAAACAAGGCTCTATCATCAATATCTCATCGATTAATGGTTTGGTTGGCGGCGCTATCGGCTATACCGATTCTAAATTTGCGGTACGCGGTATGACCAAAGCGGCAGCATTAGAGTGCGCCCCTCACGGCATTCGCGTGAACTCCATTCATCCAGGCGTCATTGCCACACCGATGATTATGCAAGGTGATACCAAAGATGCGGTAGAAGCTTTTGCCAAAACTATTCCAATGAGACGTGTGGCGCAGCCAGAAGAAGTCAGTGGCATGGTGCTCTTCTTAGCCTCAGATGATTCAAGCTATTCTACAGGCTCAGAATTTATCATTGATGGTGGTTTGACGGCGCAATAATAATTTTGCGATTAGCCATGTGCTCTTTAGAAAAATATTATCCTACAATAAACCCTTCTTAACCTTTTGAATAACTATCTAAAACTAACTCTTCAATCCCTGCTCTTTCATGGGTTTTAAATGGATATCGATCCGCCATTATTAACCATTTTCTGCTTAGGCTATTCTTTTTATCATCTAATTTTATTAGTAAAATATCGATATCCATGGTGACTATTTTCATAGGATTTTTTATTGACTCAGATGAACGCCGTCTACCGCAATCACTTTCAAATTTCTTAAAGGTGTGCTGCAACTGTTGCAAGGTCATAACAGATGTAAGGATTAGATAAACACACTGATTGGTATAATCGGGTTTTGGCAGCTCAGGTGTTGCCGTAAAATCAGGGTTTTGAAATGCCATGGACAGCTGTATTTCACCTAAAACGGCTAATTTCTCTCGAACGCGTGGTAAGTATTTTTCAGCTTGATAGTTACTACCCAAAGCCAATAGTACTGCTGTCACCGACTGCGTTTGCAGCTGTTCAGGCGCACACTTTTTTAAGTCATCAAGATTCAAATTAGCTAGATTTTTATGCATCTTACGCATCATCGCCATTGCTTACAGTTGGCTTGTCAGCACCGGCTTTTGCATAGCGTGTGATTTGCACCCCAACCGCATCAGCCTGCTGAATAGCAGTCGGCTTGGCAATACTTAACGTTATTTTATGACAGTTGTATTTTGCGAGTAGCTTATCAGCAATTTGCCCAGCCAAATGCTCCAGCAACTGTGCCTTAATCGCTTGGCACCATTCGCTCACATCATCACAGACCGCTTTGTAATTGAGCGCATCATTAACATCGTCTGAAACAGCAGCTTTACTAATATCTGTTTCAAGCGCTATATCAATTAGGAGCGGCTGCGTAATGGCGCGCTCCCATGCATAAACACCGATGACGGCTTCTACTGTTAAACCTTTGACAAACACCACATCAGATTCGGTATGAAACATGCGCTCATCCTTATTTATTAATTTTTTAACTGAGCTTTTTAATTTAGGTCTTTAGCTCGAAATTTTATCTACTTTGTTGTTTTTTACTTACTCTGCTGCAAAGCTTCTTCGCGCAAGCGCTCGGCTTTTAGCGCCTTACTAGGACGATGACGCCACAAATCAATGCTGAATAATAGCAGCCCGAGCCAAATTAAACCAAAGACAGCTAGACGGTTTAGGTCAAAAGGCTCTTTATAATAGAATACCGCCAAGAAGAAAATAAAGGTCGGCGTCAGATAATTCATAAAGCTTAAAATACTATAAGCAACCAGTTTAGTCGATCTATTAAATAACAGTAACGGTATCAGCGTAATCGGACCTGCCAGCATTAATAACCAGATGTTTGGCGTAAACCAAAAGCTCAGCTGACTACTGACCACATCGGCTTGCCAAAACCACCAAATAAAGATAGGTACCAGCATGGTAGTTTCAACAAACATCGCATCGACCGCAGTCAATGGCGTTTGGCGTTGAATCGTGCCGTAAGTACTAAAACTAAAAGCAAGAATAAGTGATAACCATGGCAAGCTACCGAGCATCACCACTTGAATGACCACAGACAATAGCGCAAACCCAATCGCGACCCATTGCAAAGTACGTAGGCGCTCTTTGAATAAAATCATCGATAGCGCCACGCCAACGAGCGGACCAATAAAATATCCTAAGCTCGCCTCAAGGATTTGATCGTGATTTACCGCCCATACGTACGTGAGCCAGTTGGTAGCGATAATGATACCGGACAAAAACGTCAACGCTATCCACTTTGGATTCTTCTTTAAAGTATCTATCCACTGCCAGCGCTTGGTCACGACTACGACGATGAGCAAACAGGCAAACGTCCAAACAATGCGATGACCGATGATTTCTGTCGCGTTATAAGCGGCCAATTGTTTAAAATATAAAGGAAATGCGCCCCATATACAAAAAGCGATTAGCGCAGTGACGATACCACTTCGTGTGGTTTTAATGGGAGCGACTGGTTTTTTGACAACATTTTGAGTAGTCATAAGGCAAGACAACTTAAATTAGAGCAAAGCGCGACCTCACCTAATGTTTATCAATAATGAAAACTTAGCGGTAAGAGCGCAGGGTTACTACATATAGGATAGAAAGTAAAAAGCAATGCGTTAATACCAGTTAAGTATCAACACATTGCTCACGACAACAACTTTAAAAAATGACTTTTACGTCAAGGTTTGCAAGTAACCTTTTATATTTTATTGAATCCTGAAAAACAGCGTTTTAAGATTCAATAACTCAAAAACTAAAACTTCAAAAGCTAACAATAAGGCTTACCATATTAAGATGGCATTAAGCCGCACCATTATCCACTTTAATAGACATACCGATTTGGTTGGCAAGCTCAGCAAATCCTGGGAAACTGGTATTGACGGTTTCAACGCCTTCGATGGTAATCTGCTTCGATGCGCGCAAGCTAGCAACCGCAAAGCTCATGGCAATACGATGGTCATGGTGTGAGGTGATATATCCGCCGCCAAAGACTGGCTGACTATTATTCACTTCATTAATATCAACATTACTGCCCTTACCTTCAATAATTAGACCATCTTCGGTAACCGTACAATCAATACCTAGCGTTTGTAGACCCTCTGCCATGACAGCAATACGATCCGACTCTTTCACGCGCAATTCTTTTGCCCCCGTTAATACCGTACGACCTTCTGCACAGCTAGCAGCAATAAATAATACTGGAAATTCATCAATTGCTAAAGGTACTAAGTGTTCTGGAATCTCGATACCTTTTAGGTTTGAGCTACGAATAGTGATATCAGCGACTGGTTCGCCGCCGACATCGGTCTCATTACTTAAGCTGATATCAGCATTCATCAGTTTTAAGATATCGATGATGCCGGTGCGTGTCGGATTAATACCGACTTGCGTAAGGGTCAGCTCGCTACCTTGACTGATAGCCGCAGCGACCATAAAGAATGCCGCAGAGGATATATCAGCAGGCACAGCAATGTCACCGCCTGTAAGCGTACCACCACCTTCGACACTGACACGATTGCCATCCACAGTCACTGGATAACCAAAGGCTGAAAGCATACGCTCAGTATGATCGCGGCTAACTTCAGGTTGAAGAACAGTCGTTGTACCTTCTGCCCATAAACCTGCTAGTAGTAAACACGACTTAACCTGTGCAGAGGCGACTGGCATATCATACTCCATACCTTGGAGCGGCTGGCCAACAGTGTCACGGCCAATGATACTAAGCGGCGCGGTACCACTATGACCGGTACTTTGGATAACAGCACCCATCTCTCGAAGAGGTGCTGCCACACGCTCCATCGGGCGCTTGTTCAAACTGGTATCACCTGTCAACACACTGTCAAATGACTGTGCCGCTAAGATACCGGCTAGCAGGCGCATACTGGTACCTGAGTTACCCATATATAAAGGCGTTTTGCTTGGCTTTAAGCCATTCATACCAACACCGTGAATGGTTAACTGCCCATTATCAGGACCTTCAATGGTCACGCCCATATCTCGGAATGCTTGCAAAGTAGCAAGCGCATCTTCCCCTTCCAAAAATCCAGTAACCTTGGTGACACCTGTCGCAAGGCTACCAAGCATGATACTGCGATGCGAGATAGACTTATCACCAGGAATGGTAATAGTGCCAGAGACGGTGTTGCTTGGGGTAATATTATAAGAAGCTGACATGGCAGAAGTATCCGTATAAGGGGTGCTGGCTAACATATGGCCAAAATGTCGCCGTGCGGCTTGCGCGCGGCCCAAAAGTCCCATCAGGGCGGTTGAATCTTTATCAATGATAAGCTGGCGCATGGTCTGTAGATAAACGCCATACTCGTCAAGGGCGCTGACAATCGCGCTATGATTGGCAAAAAATATATCATGCCACATTTTAGGATCGCTGGCAGCGATGCGGCTAAAGTCGCGAAAGCCGCCCGCGGCATAACGAAACATATCTAAATTATCATCATGACTCGCCAGCTGCTCGACCAAATTAAACGCCAGCAGATGCGGTAAATGACTGGTGTGCGCCAAGATAGCATCATGATGCTCAGCATCCATTGACATGACAGTCGCACCTACCACTTCCCATAATTGACGTAGCCTGTTAATTGCTGAAGGATTGGTCGTTGGCAGCTCACAAATGATTACGCTATGATTGGCAAATAAAGTGGCGCGCCTAGCATGATACCCTGAATTTTCAGCACCAGCAATCGGATGCGCAGGTACGAAACCCGTTGGCAATGAGGTAAAGACCGTTTTTGCCGCCTCAATGATATTAACCTTGGTACTACAGACATCAGTAATGATGCAATCATCAGCAAGCTGTCGATTATCCATGGCGGTTTTAATATCAACAAATACAGCATCTACCGCTTGTACTGGTACGGCGATGACAATCAGGTCACTGCCTAATACCACTTCACTTAATACAGCACTACCCGCGTCTAACAAACCTTGCTGAATGGCTTCATCGATGCTTGGTGCATGTCTATCAACTGCCACCAAGCGCTCGCTTAAAACATTGTCTTTAATGGCTTGAGCAAGGCTGGCACCAATCAACCCTAGACCAATTACACAAACTTGCTTAAATAACGGCGGCTGAGTATGGATAGAGGATTGCATATTATTATTTTGAGTGTTTATATTGTTTTGCTGGCGACTCACGGCGTTTCTCTTTCAACAAACCAACATCACTAGGCGTAAAGCTAGCTAATATTGGCATCATAAAATTGAATAATTAATCGAATTAGTTAACTCTTAAATGACAGGTAGCTCAGTTTTTATCAGTCATAAGTCATCAGTTAAGATTGAACGCAAGGTATCAATCAGGCGCATATTATCTTCTGCAACCCCTATCGTGATGCGCAGCCAATTGGGCAAGCCATAACCTTCTAATGGACGCACGATAACGCCCTGCTCCAGCAATGCTTGATGAATAGAAGCAGCGGTTATATCTTCCATCTCAACCTCTATTTCAACCATGATAAAATTGGCATGCGACTTAATAAAACCCAAACCTAACGCGTCGAATTGTTTTTCTAACCAGCGCATTTGCTCTTGGTTATTGAGCCTAGATTCTTCAATAAAATCTTGGTCGGCAAGCGCCGCAGCGGCGGCAGCGAGTGCCACCCTGCTGACGTTAAATGGCTGACGAATTCGATTGAGTAAATCCGCTACTGGCACTGAGCTTAGCGCATAACCAACTCGCAAACCCGCCAATCCATAGGCTTTGGAAAAGGTACGTACAATAATCACGTTATCAAATTCATCTAATAGTGCCCTATTGTTACTCTCAGGGCTATATTCGATATAAGCCTCATCTAACACCACCAATACTGATCGTGGCACACTAGCGACAAACGCACGTAACTCTTCATGTGCAAGCTGGGTGCCGGTTGGATTATTAGGATTGGCGATAAACACCATCTTGGTATTAGGATTGTCCGCTACCGCCTGACTCATCGCCTTTAAATCATGACCGAAGCGACTGGCAGGTATTTCTATGCCTGTCGCTCCCTGCATTTTGGCCAGCATCGGATAAATGATAAAAGCGTATTGGCTATAAATAATGGCATCGTCACTACCGGCAAAACTACTCGCTAGAATATATAATAAATCACTAGAACCATTACCCAAGGTAATTTGCTCGACATTGACATCATTGACATCAGCAAGCGCTTGCTTTAGATAATAACCATTGCCATCAGGGTAACGTGCCAATTCACCCAATTGCTCGGTAATCGCGAGCGTAACGTGCGGTGAGCAGCCCAGCGGATTCTCATTACTGGCAAGCTTTACCACATCTGAGACGCCGTACTCTCGTGTCAACTCTTCGACCGGCTTCCCCGTCTGATAAGGCATCAGCCCTAAGATACTGTCATAGGCAGGCACTAGCGGTAATAAATTTGACTCTGTCGACTGAGGTGACTGCATGATTTATCCTTAAAGGTGATAACGCATCTGCTATTGGTTAATACCTGTTTATTAATTCCTGCTAGCTGTTTGATAAATACTTTAACTAAGCCAGCTTTATAGCACGGCTTTTGGATAAGAACCTAGAATACGCAAATCTTTGACCAATGGTCGGATATCAGCAATCGCCGCACTCACATTTGCGTCTTCAATGTGTCCATCCATATCGATAAAGAATACGTAAGCCCATTTGTTAGGACGTTCAGGGCGGGTCTCGATACTGGTCATCGATACGCCATGATAAGACAAAGGCTTTAATATTTCGATCAGGGCACCCGCTTTATCATGCGCTGAAACCATAATCGAGGTCTTATCTTGACCAGATGGCGCAATCGCTTCATGACCGATGATCAAGAAACGCGTTGTATTGCTAGGATTGTCTTCGATATTTGAGTAAAGCTTATGTAAATCATACTCTGCAGCAGCCACATCACCGGCAATCGCCGCTGAATGCCATTCGTTTTTGAGACGACGGGCTGCTTCGCCATTGCTTGATACCGCCACGCGCTCGACATTTGGATAATTAACATCAAGCCAATGACGGCACTGCGCCAATGACTGCTGATGCGAGTAGATACGGCTTAAGCCATCTATCTTAGTATGTTCAGCAACCAAGAAATTCTGGTGAATAGGCAACTCAACTTCACCGATTATCTTTAACGTAGAAGATAAAAAACCATCTAAGGTATGATTGACCACGCCCTCTGATGAGTTTTCGACTGGCACCACACCATACATCGCCGTGCCCGCTTCAACCTCACGGAAGACGTCAGTAATGGTATTTAGTGGCACAGTATCAGCAGCTTTACCAAAGTGCTTTAATGCTGCAGCATGGGTAAAAGTACCAACAGGGCCCAAAAACGCAATACGTTGCGGTGCTTCTAAGTCTAGGCAGACAGACATGATTTCACGGAATAAGCGTGCCATTTTTTCATCGGCAATAGGTCCAGTATTACGTTCCATCACCGCCTTCAACACTTGCGCTTCACGCTCAGGACGATAAAAAATAGGATTGGTTTTTTCAGCATCAACACTATTGGCAACGTGGTTTTTCTTCACTGTTGCCACTTGCTGAGCAATTTTGGCACGATTGTTAATCAGCGTTTGAATTTCGCAGTCTACCGTATCAATACTTTGGCGCAATGTATTTAAAAATTCTTTATCAGTTGCAGCCTCGCTGACGCTTGCAGGGGTTTGGTTTAGATTGTCTAGATTTTGCTCTGGTGACTGCTCACTCATTACCGCCCATCCTTTTTCTAATGTTGTTACTAAAGTTTATATCTGTTAGCGATGACTATCTGTGCAATATGATTGTTTTAATAATAAATGCTTGCTTACTTTTGATGTTTCGCGCGAGCCAAACAGCTGATCGGCTCTACTATAGCAAAAACTATCGACAGTGCCCATTCGTAAATGCGCGTAAAAGGTCAATTTGCTATAAATCTTAGCACAGTTATGCCCTATAGCGACTAAGCTCCATGAAACTATCAGGCTACAGACGCTTAAATCTATGATACAGTTTAAAGGCTCTTATTAAAGGCGCATAGTTTTAACAACGTAAGAGCTCTGGCAAGGCTTAATTTTAATAGCGTATAAGTTTTAACGACGCTTAAACTCAATAGGTTTAGGTTTAACAAACGCTAAAGCGCTATTGCTAAGCAAACTCCCGAGCAACACCACCACCATGACAAACTGCTTTGTGAATAAAAAATATCATGGACCGCAAACTTAAATAACACCTCTAAATAAGAACATAACAACGTTAATTGACCATACCAAGGATATCTGATGAGCGCATTACAACAGCTTCGCACCATGACCACCATTGTCGCTGATACGGGCGACCTTGCCGCCATTGCGCGTCTAAAACCCATCGATGCCACTACCAACCCCAGTCTCATTACCAAAGCGCTCATTCATCCAGATAATGAAGCCATGCTGTCAGAAACCATGAGTCGCCATCGCGGTGATATCGATGCGGTGATTGATGAGCTGACCATTCAAATTGGCTGTAATATTCTGGCATTGATTGAAGGCCGTGTTTCGACCGAAGTCGATGCACGCTTGTCTTATGATACCCAAGCGACCATTGATAAAGCCCTAAGCTTTATGGAAGCCTACCAAAAAGCAGGTATCGATTCAGAACGTGTATTGATTAAGATGGCGGCAACGTGGCAAGGGATTGAGGCCGCGCGTTATCTTGAAACTCAGGGCATTCACTGCAACCTGACGTTATTATTCGGTCAGCATCAAGCGATTGCCTGTGCCGACGCTGGCGTGACCCTGATATCCCCTTTTGTAGGTCGTATTTTAGATTGGCAAAAACGCCAGCAAAATCGTCTAAACGTCCCAGCTTCAGATGATATGGGCGTACAATCGGTCAAACTTATTTATCAGTACTACAAACAGCATGGCTATAAGACGCAAGTAATGGGTGCAAGCTTCCGCTCGACTGAGCAGATATTAGCACTCGCAGGCTGTGATCTCTTGACCATCGCGCCCAATCTTATCGATGAGCTGGCAACGATGGATATTGAAGTCACACGCCAGCTGTCACCAAGCATGTCAATGGATTTGGCGGATATGGCTAAAGTCAGTCTAACGCATGATGAATTCAGTGCCGCTTATCAGCAAGATACGGTCACACAAGACTTACTACCTAAGGGTATCGATGGCTTTATCGGTGCGCGTGATGAGCTTGCAAAAATGCTAGCAGACATGCGTGATTAACCGCGCTATTTATTATACGTTCTAAGCGTCTGCCTACTAATCACGAGTGCAAAGATTGCCTCAACGTGAACCGCTTGTCATAAAAGAAATTTGCCTGCCCCTATTAAGTTGGCTATGATGAGCGACTTTATATAACAAAAAGCAAGGCTCGATTATGAAACGGCTAGCAGTGATATTAGCAGGTAGTACGCTTGCAATGAGTGCCCATGCGGTAAACTGGTTAGAGGTATCAGAAAGTCAGACTGGCTCTATTTTTAGCTTAGATTTAGATTCTATCGAACGCTCAGACATTCATATTATTGACGAAAAAACGGTCGAAAATATTACCGTCTCGATTCGTAGAACCTATCCTGCGCCAAAAACCGTGGTCATAAAGGATAGTAAAGAAAAAGATAACAAAGAAGGTAAAGAGAAACAGACTAAAGAAACAGACATTAATCATAGCGACCAGCAACTACTCATCTCTTGTAAGGATTCTAGTTACTATCGGCGCGCTTACGTCAACTACGCTGCTGACGATAAGGTGTTAAAATCTTGGCAATCAGAGAAGCCGATATTGACGACCAAAGACTTTAAGGTGACCAAGCCAAAAACAATTAGTCGCATGTTAGTGGAACAAGCGTGTACAAGTTATCAGAAAGACAAGTAACGCAAGTTAAGACGAAAAAAACACATGCAATTAAAAAAGCGCGCTGAACTATTCAGTGCGCTTTTTATTATGCGAAAAACCTCTTCTCTAAGCTTTTAAAACCGTATAAACAGGCACAGGGAATTCACCATGCAAATCAACAAGGTCTAACAATACCAATGCACCGACCACAGTATGCTCAGCAGACTTGCACAGCTCATAAGCGGTGGTGAGCGTGCCGCCAGTAGCTAAAATATCATCGACCAACAGTACGCGCTCAGGTGGTAAGTTATTTTGCATCTCAAGCGTGTCTTTACCATATTCTAAAGCATAAGCTTTGTTGGCGACTGGCGGTGGCAACTTACCAGGTTTACGCAGCAAAATCATACCTTTACCCAATCGACCTGCTAGCAAACTGGCAAACACGAATCCACGCGCTTCTACTGCACCTAAGCAATCTACTTCATCTAGCAAACCCGCAGGCAGTACAGCAAGCAACTCATCAATCACAGCATTAATATGACTGCGTAGTAACGGCGTAATATCATAAAAATCAATGCCAACTTTTGGGAAGTCTGGTACTGTGCGAATGATTTGCCAAAATGGATGATCAGTATTGAGTGTATGAGAGGATTTAGTTGTGGTATTAGCTGATGGAACGGCGGCAGTAGCGCTCATGATAACCCTTTGCGTATAGTACTGGAAGAGGATATGACAGTGATAGTCAATATCTCAATTGATAAAATTGGTAGCAAGAATTATAGCATAATCGACTTTATTGAGGATATAAAACTGGCCGATTTAGCACTGCTAAAACCATGAATCTAATGCTGCATGACTTGATAAAAGCTGGTTAATCTCAATATACAAGTGTAAACTTAACTATGAAAATTACGGTTATATGATAAACTACGTGCGTTTTTACGGTCTAAATATTGACTATAGTAGTCAATATAAGCCTTAAAAAAATACCTAGTAACACTGGTAGTAATAACAGTGAAAATAATCGATAGGACTATTTATGAAACGTTATGAATGTATTGTCTGCGGCTGGATATATGACGAAGAGCTCGGCTGTCCTGAAGAAGGCATCGCGCCTGGCACTAAATGGGAAGATATCCCTGATGATTGGATTTGCCCAGAATGCGGCGTTGGCAAGCTTGATTTTGAGATGCTCGAACTTTAAGCCAATGACCGTTTAAATAGGATACTTCATGACACAATCAAACCCCATCAATAGTGCGCCTAGGATTTTAGAAGCGCCTGAGATTTCAGAGGAAAATGGTAATTACCCAACCCCTGAATGGCAGCAATTTGGCGACCATAATTGGCGTGCATCCGACTTAAGCGAGCACCTTCATCAAGCAATGATAGATATTGGTGACGGTATCGAGCTGTGCGTTGAGGCGGGTGGTAACCCAAATAATCCGCCACTACTCATGATTATGGGACTTGGCTCACAGATGATATTTTGGCCAAATAACTTCATCAAGCGCCTTATCGATGCTGGTTTTTTTGTGATACGTTTTGACAACCGTGATATCGGCTTGTCCTCTAAAGTACAGATTGATGGTTTGCCACGTATTAGTCAATTAAAAATGATGATGCGCCTGCAAACAGGATTGTCGAATAAAGGCGCGCAGGTTGCTTATAACTTAACCGATATGGCGGAAGATACGGCGCGTTTAATCAAAGCCTTGCACCTAAGTAAAACGCATCTACTTGGCGCTTCTATGGGCGGTATGATTGCTCAAATCGTCGCCGCGCGTTATCCAAGTTTGATACAGCGCATGGCCTTGATGTTTACCACTACCAATCGCGCCTTTCTAAAACCGCCTAAGCCAAGACAGTTATATACCCTCATCAATCGCCCTGAGAGCCATTCTGAGCGTGATATTGTGCGTCATAGCGTCTGGTTTATGAAGACTGTCGGCACGCCAGGACACGTCAATGTGCGTATGGTACGCGACATCGCCAAGATACGTTATCAGCGTAATTTCCACCCACTCGGTACCGTACAACAGCTCAATGCTATTTTAGCTTCAGGTTCGATTAGCAGATACAGTAAGCAAGTTAAAGCGCCGACGATTGTGCTGCATGGTAGCGCAGATGGGCTACTACCTGCCTCGCAAGGAAGGGTGGTTGCAAAAACTATTCCCAATGCAAAATTCCATTTAATCGAAGGTATGGCGCACGATATTCCCGAATATTATCAGCCTTATATGGTCGACTTGATTAGTAATCATCTATTAGAAAAGTAATGTTCTAAGCACCATGCTATTAATTGGTGAGCCATAAAAAAGAGTGTCAAAGCGATAAGTTATCCATCGTTCTGACACTCTTTTTTTACCTGAAAATTTAAGCATGATATAAAATAATAACTGTCAAAGATTAATCACAACCGACACTAGCGCCCTCTTTATCAATACACATTTTAGCGCCGTTTTTTAAATTACCAATCCATGCTTTGCCATTTGTGAATACAAATGCTGGCTGACCTTTATAACTATCGCCTACACTCACACCGCTCTTATCAAAGCGAAAAGGAATCACCAACTCGCCGCCTAAATTAACAAAGCCCCATTCATTATCGATACGCACGCCCGCTAGTCCTTCAGAAAATGGTCGCACCTCATCAAAAGAGTAAGTAATCATGGTGACATTATTATCATCCACAAAGCCCCATCTGCCATCTTGTTGCCGTGGCTGCAGCGTGGTAAAACGACTAGATGGCGCTGATTGCTGCATCTCTTTGGCGCTTTCGTTAGCATTATTACTATTGCTAGCAGGGGCTCTTGTCATCGATGTTTGGCTATCAGCCTTAATATTCGAATTCGAGTCACGCGTGGGTTTGCCATTTTTATCCAACCAGCTTATGGCTTGGTTTTTACGTACCTGCGTCATGCCGCCGCGATAATCATCGATATCACTAATCGCGGCAGAAAATGGCACGATTGTCTTATTGGCGGTATCGATAACCCCATAATGACCGTTTTGTTTGACCACGATGCGACCTTCAGACACGGGACGCGCCCAACCTTGACTCTCCTTGAGCATATCGTACATCACAGGGATAGCCTCGTGACCTTGCATATTGACGTAACCCACCCGCCCGTTACGCAGTACGGGCAGCAATCCGCCCGATATTTTATCGGCATCTACTTTTTGATAGCGGGATAAATCAACCACGCTTTTACCTTTTTTATCAATTAAGGCAACTGGCGCGCCAAAGTCTTTTATCGCTAAAAAATAGCCGTTACTGGCTGTACAAGAGACATTTTTATAATAACTTTTGGGGATTTTACAGCTGGCTGCTTGCGCATTTGACATCAAAAGAGGCGTAGCAGCGATGATGCTCATCACAAACAGGTTCACAGCAAAACTGCCGCGCGACAATTGCGGCGGTAATGTAGATAAAGAGAGTATTTGTCGTCTTGATATAGAACGTAGCAGCATAAGCAAACCCAGGCTAAAAGTAATAAAGGCTATTTGAATATTTAAAGCATGTCATTATTCTAAAACATTACGGATTTCAAATACAGATAGGTAGTAGAGTAACAAATGGCGACGTTTGCGCCAATGCTATTCCTGTAAGGAGATGATTGCTTTGTTTATACACAGTGTGTGTTAAGTCATCATAAAATAAATCGTCCTAAAGCATTCCATTTCAAGTGCAAAACACTGACAATACAGATTGTTTAAGTCATCTTTCTAGCAAGCAACAATTAAAAAACATCTTAAAAAAAGCATCATAGTAATGAGATAAGGATATTGCATGGCTACTGCCTCTTCACGCTCTGCCGCTACTGGCTTAGTCATTGGTTGTGTTATTTTCGGTTTGGGTAGCTTGATTGTCGCTCATGTCGATATCGGTGGCTGGGCGATGTCATTTTGGCGGCTGGCTATTTCAGGCGTGGTATTTGCTATATTGGCTAAAGTAACGGGGCAGCGATTACCGCGCTCAAAGCGTGCTATTTTTTACGGTTTATTATCGGGTGCATTTTTAGGACTCGATTTGGCACTATGGCATGAGAGTATTTATGCGGTCGGCCCTGGTATCTCAACCTTACTCAACAGCTTGCAGATTTTCTTTTTAGCGGCCATTGGTTTTTTATACTTTAATGAGCGCCAATCTATCTTGCAGCTCATCAGTTTGTTTTTAGCTATGTTAGGCGTTGCGATGATAGGCAGTCCTGAGTTTGCGCAAAATACCGCCGCGACTTGGGGTTTCGTTACGGGCATTGTCTCAGGCGCTATGCTTGCCGCATCGATGACCTTTATCCGCAAAACTCACGATACTGAGCCAACCCCGATATTCATGCTCATGCAACTGATTAGCATCGGCGGCGTAATGGCGATGATTGTCCCGATGTTCGTGTTCGATATGGGTAATATTTTGCCTAATACGTGGTCTGATATTGGGTGGGTGTTAATTTATGGCACAGTGATGCAATGCTTAGCTTGGGGGCTTATTGCCTACTCTATTCCTAAATTGTCTTTAGCATTGACAGGGCTGCTCTTATTAACCGAGCCGATTGCTGCCTTGGTGATTGACTATAGCTGGCTTGATAAACCGATTAATACCTTACAATGGAGTGGCGCATTGCTGACCATGTTTGCTATCTATTTAGGTTCATTAAAACCCAAACCGCGCGCGCTACGACGTTATCGGTTTTTTTCACGATTTTATAAACGTGACTATAAATAAAGAACGCGGCAAATAATAATGTTTATAAATAAGCGTCGTAACAAATAAAAGCCACAATTATTATTGTGGCTTTTATTTATCAGTATATTAAGTTCTTTAATTCTATGAATAAAACATCAATTTTTTTGGTGGTTAGTCTTTTTGTCTATTAAATAAAGCATTAAGCACAATCGCTGCTAAGGTAGCCGTACCAATACCGCCCAAGTCAAAGCCGCCTAAATGTAAGCTAAAATTACCTGTACCCATAATAACAGTCACCGCAGCAATGATTAAATTGCTGTTTTTACTAAAGTCGATACGATTGTCTATCCAAATCTTTGCCCCTGCAATCGCAATCAAACCGAACACCACAATAGATGCGCCACCCAATAAAGCCGCCGGTATCGTTTGAATAATTGCACCAAATTTTGGTGATAGCCCAAGCAAGATAGCAACCAAACCGGCTACCACAAAAATCGTCGTGCTATATACTTTGGTCACGGCCATGACACCGATGTTTTCTGCATAAGTGGTTACGCCTGTACCACCAAAACCTGCCGAAAACGTTGTCGCTAAGCCATCAGCAAAAAATGCCCGACCCATATAAGGCGTCACTCGTGCTTTAGTCATACCTTCCACTGCTTTAAAATGCCCCAAGTTTTCGGCCACTAAAATAAAAGCAACAGGCGCAATTAATATAATCGCACTCATCTCAAAACGCGGTGAATGGATACTTGGCAGACCAATCCATGACGCTGCTGATACACTGGTAAAGTCAATCGGAACGCCATAACCGAGCACATTGGTCATGACAAAATAGGCGATATAAGACAATATCAAGCCAACCAACAGCAACAGACGGCGCAGCATACCGCGGGTAAATACAGCCACCCCACTGATAAGCAATACTGTCAGCGTGGCCATCCATGCATCAAACTGGTTGGCAGATACCCCTTGAATGGTCACTGGCGCTAAATTCAAACCAATAATCATTACAATTGCACCGGTAACAATAGGCGGCATCAGACGCTCAATCCAGCCTGTGCCCGTTTTCATAACCAACAAACCTATCAAAGCATAAATGATGCCGCATGCCATGATACCGCCCAAGGCGACATTCAAATTGTTATTAAATCCTACGCCTGCATAAGCCGTCACTGCAATAACAGGACCAATAAAGGCAAAACTTGAGCCCAAATAACTGGGCATACGCCCGCCGGTAATCATAAAAAACATCACCGTACAAATACCGGACATCAAAATGGCTAAATTAGGGTCAAAGCCCATTAATAATGGCGCCAGCACCGTCGCCCCAAACATCGCAAATGTATGCTGCACACCTAACAAAACGCTCTTTGCTGGTGGCAAATACTCATTGATACCGACCGGATCACGATCCAAATCACCGCCATACGGACGCCACGTTGGAAACCAACGACCATTATCAAAGTCTGGATTGTGCGGATAGCTCATCGCAGCTGCATCGATGCCAGCCGCTTCTAGAGCATTGTGAGGAGCAGATGCTTGGGTGCTATTTTCGGGTTTTGGAGAATGAGGTTCGGGAGTTGTCATGCGCTGTCCTATTTGAGCTGAGAGAATACGAGTCAGCTAAAAACTGTGAGAAATACAACTGTGAGAAATACAACTATCAATTAAGTCAAAACGATGACAGCTAAGTCATGCTAATTATCAACAACTATAGAGGAATTAAAAAAACGATAACAGCAGAAAAGTGGTTTACTTTGGCCAAATGCAGACCGTTAACTAGGTTCTATTAAAAATAGTTTAAGGCTTTCTGCGACGTTGCTCACTATATAGTGCCAAATAGCACCAATAAGCTTACAGGATGTTACACAGGTAGTAGCTGCGTGCATGATAACGGAGTTCTATGATAAATAAAAGTTATTATTCAGCAGGTCTCTGTACGCCTATACTGGGAGACATTTATAGATAATATCCCATATTTTTTAATATACTCAAATTTATTGAAGAGCGCATTCCAATAAACGTCTGCCCTTGTCATCGTGTTTATTTATCAAGGCTTTTGGGGCCATTATCTATTACCTTTTTTCACACCAGTACTCAAGCCTATCTATAACATACGCTGATGCACTGACAATTTATTGGTATTTATATGATTAGTGTTTTCGACTTATTTAAAATTGGTATTGGACCGTCAAGCTCTCACACGGTCGGACCTATGGTGGCGGCCAACTTATTTTTGACGTCATTGCTTAAGCAGAGCCCATTAACGACGATTAAAAATATTGAAATAGAGCTTTATGGCTCTTTGGCCGCTACCGGTAAAGGGCACGCAACCGATACGGCGATATATTTGGGCTTACTTGGACATACGCCGAGCACCATTGACACCCGCTTGACTGGCGAATATCTAGCACCTATTTTTGCTGATAAGCAGCTTAATTTATCCGGCGAACATATTATCGAATTCGATAGCGAGCGTGATATGTATTGGTACGATGATACCGTATTACCTTATCATCCTAATGCATTGACTATCCGCGCGTTATTAACCGATGGTAGCAAGTACCAGCAGACTTATTATTCAGTTGGTGGCGGCTTCGTTATCAATGAAGATGATGCGAATAATCCCGATGAAGATCACGCCAGCCCAACGATTGATATCGTTCCCTACCCTTTTAATACTGCTGCAGAGTTGCTTGAACAATGCCGTGAGCATGATTTAAGTATCAGTGAGCTGGTACTCGCTAACGAGTGTCACTATCGCAATCAAGCCGATATCTTTAGCTATTTAGATACGATTTGGGAGGTGATGCAGGACTGTGTGACTCAAGGTTGTAAAAACAGTGGCATTTTACCGGGCGGACTTGATGTTAAACGCCGCGCCCACGATTTACATAATCAACTATGCGCTGAAAAAGACTTGCCTATCGCCAAAACCGATAAGCTCGCAGCAATGGATTGGGTCGATTTGTATGCCCTTGCCGTCAATGAAGAAAATGCCAATGGCGGTAAAGTTGTCACGGCACCGACCAATGGTGCGGCGGGTATCATTCCTGCTGTCTTGCACTATTATCGTGATTTTTTAACCGATTATAACCAAGATGGCGTCCGTAAGTTTTTATTAAATGCCACTGCCATTGGCAGCTTAATTAAGCAAAACGCTTCTATATCTGGTGCTGAAGTTGGCTGCCAAGGTGAAGTGGGTTCAGCCTGTGCCATGGCAGGTTCGGCATTGGCAGAGATTATGGGTGGCTCGCCAGCCAAATGCTTAAATGCCGCCGAAATTGGTATCGAGCATAATTTGGGTCTGACTTGTGACCCGATTGGCGGCTTGGTACAAGTCCCTTGTATTGAGCGTAATGCAATGGGCGCGGTAAAAGCCATTAATGCTGCCCGTCTTGCCTGCCGCGGCAATGGTCAGCACTTTGTTTCTCTAGACAAAGCGATTGAAACCATGAAGCAGACAGGCGCTGATATGTCTGATAAATACAAAGAAACCGCACGCGGTGGTCTTGCTATTTATGCTGATAACCGCATCCCCACTGCTACCCGTGGCGTTAGTGTCAATTACAGTCAATGTTAATCCAAATAATGACTTTCATTATTTAAAATTAAAACCCAAAAAAGCCTCTAATGATTAGAGGCTTTTTTATAAGTAGTTAACTATTCTAATTTGACAGTATTATCTAATGCTAATTAGGTCTAGAAGTTATTCAGCAGTTTTTGAAACCACTTCGTTTAGAATCCAAACTGGCTTAACCACCTGAGTCGCTTCATTCATAACCGCTTCTTGGCGTACATCTAAAATATAGCGATAATTTGGCTCATAAGTGAAGCCCTGAATATTACCGTTTAAAGGTGTGTAGTTTTTCTGATAAGTCTGACGATACTGTAGGCACTCTGACTCAATTTTATTGCCATTAGCATCTGGCAGCTCACAAACTGCTTTTAGAGGTGCTATTTCTATTTTAAAGCTTGGAATGTTAACTACTTTGACATTCATTGCTTCGCCTTCAACCACCATAGTACGCTCATCGTTCATACCCATGGTAGAACAACCTGATAAAACAAAAGTCGTCATCAATGCAGCAATTGCTAATTTTTTCATTATTAAATCCTCAGTTTATTAGTATTAATCATTACCTTTTGAACTCATTTTAATCAATTGTCATTATTCAAAAGGTAGTAGGCATTTATGAAGATACTGTGAATGAAAGTCTCAGTTTTAAATCCACTCTAACTATAGAGTTAAAGCTATAAAATTAAGACAAACTCGATTCAAGTTAAATAACCCAATCTCCATCAGTACCGCCTATTGTTTACTGCAGCTAGTATAAGTCGTCGAACCCCTTAGCCTCTATAACTGCTTTGTAACGTAACGTCAGCTTTTGCAACTGATGTTAATAAACGGTTTTTATTCATGGACTTTTATTAACAGTGATTTATTAATGAGAGAAATCGCAGTATTGAATAATTCGGTATTGGACATAAAAAAAACGCTCAAAACCATTTCAGCTTTGAGCGTTTGTATAAAAATATAAATGATTTTTAGCTACGATAATCCGCGTTTATTTTGACGTAATCGTAAGATAAATCGCAGGTATAAACGGTATCGTGAGCATCACCGCGTGCCAAATCAATATGAATAGTAATCTCAGGACGACTCATAACCTCTTTGCCAGCCGCTTCCGTATAACTCGGAGCCACGCCACCATTTTGACAAATCATCACTTCATCTAGATAAACATCGACTTGCTCGGTATCAAGGTCGTCGATACCCGCATAACCAACCGCTGCTAAGATACGACCCCAGTTGGCATCACTGGCAAAAAAGGCTGTCTTGACCAGTGGTGAATGGGCAACCGCATACGCCACATCGCAACATTCTTGCGTGGTATAGCCACCCGTGACTTTTACCGTCATAAACTTGGTGGCACCTTCCCCATCTCGTACAATCAATTGTGCCAAACGTACAAACACTGACTTTAAGGCGTCAAATATCGGCTGATAATGCGGATGCTCTGGGCTATCAATAATCTCCGAGCTCGCTGTTCCGGTTGCAATTAAGACGCAGCAATCGTTGGTTGAGGTATCACCATCGACAGTAATGCGGTTAAAGGATTGCTCATTAATCTTGCTAAGCATTTCTTGCAATAAATCAGCGGCGATATTGGCATCAGTGGCTACATAGCCCAGCATGGTCGCCATATTGGGGCGTATCATGCCCGAGCCTTTTGACATGCCTGTAACATGATAGCTGATAGCATCGACATCAACCTTTTCACTGGCAAGCTTTGGAATGGTATCTGTCGTACGGATACCATTGGCCGCGACCAGCCAATTATCAGCAGCCAAATTAGCTAAGGCATTGTCTAAGCCTGCGATAACCGCTTCACTGTTTAGTGGCTCGCCTATCACCCCTGTCGAAAATGGCAAAACAGTACTGACATCCACGCCAGCTTTAGCAGCTAGAGCGCCACAGATATCAAGCGCGCGGCGTTTACCATCAGCGCCCGTACCAGCATTGGCATTACCCGTATTGGTGATTAAATAACGCGGGCTGGCTTTAGCAAAGTGTTCACGTAAAACGCGCACCGGCGCAGCACAAAAGGTATTTCTAGTAGTCACAACCGCAGTGTTGGCGCTATCAGCAATTTCAATCACTACCAAATCATCGCGGTCTTTGTAGCGCACGCCTGCAGCGGTGGCGCTTAGTTTAATCCCATCAATAGGATAAATCGTATTGGGTATTGCAACGTTGCCGACAGCCATCATTCAATCCTTATTCATCAATGCTGATGCATTATTTATTGGTTATAAGTTATCTTTATAAAATCTTAGTTGTACACTCTTGGTTGTAAAGCCTGCTGTTAAAAACATGATGTTAGTAATCAAGTTATTATACTTTACTTAGGTCAAACGCTGCCCAAATTGGCGCATGATCAGAGGGTTTTTCCATGCCGCGCAGCTCATAACTAATACCTGCATCGACGCAGCTGTCTATCAGATCTGCCGTACATAAAATGTGATCGATACGCAGTCCACGTTTAGGCTCATCATTAAAGCCGCGACTGCGATAATCAAACCAGCTATATAATTCGGTACTCTCTGGATAATGCAGACGATAAGTATCGGTCAGCTCGCGTGACATCAAGTCACTATACCATTCACGCTCTTCAGGTAAAAACGAAGTCTTTCTATTTTTCAGCCAGCGTTTTGCATTGACCTCACCGATACCAATATCGGTATCTTCTGGGGCAATATTCATATCACCCATAATAATCAGCGAACGCCCTTCTGCTTTTAGCGTATCGATATAGGTCATCAAATCTGCATAATAAGCACGCTTCATAGGAAATTTGGTCGGATGATCTTGGCTCTCTCCTTGCGGGAAATAACCGTTAAGCACATCCACTTCACGTCCATCAAATACATAACGCGCATGGATAAAGCGTTTTTGCGCCTCTGCATCTTCACTCGGAAAGCCTTTTTGCACAAAAATAGGCGCAACTTTCGATAATAACGCCACGCCATAATGCGCTTTTTGACCAAAGTACTCGACGTGATAACCCAAGCTCTCGACATTTTCGAGTGGAAATTGCTCATCATGCACCTTGGTTTCTTGCAAACCCATTACATCAGGGTCGATTACCTCTCGCACCGCCTCTAGCTGGTGTTGACGAGCGCGGATACCATTGATATTAAAACTGACAAAACGGGTCATAAACTGTCCTATACTAATGAATTAAAACAAAATACTGCTATAAAAGAGTATTGCTATTTAAACGACCTACACTTTAAAAGTGTAACCATTAAATAGTGCGGCTATAAAATAAAGCAGAGCGGCAATATATAAAGGTTTATGATAACAGACATCAGCAAGGCTATCTGTTGCACGCCCTTATCTCTTACGATAGAGTAGCTGTTAAAAACAGCCACAGATGCGTTATCGATTTTTTTATTTTTATAACCATATCTATAAATATTTAAACCCTAAAAATAAATTATTAAGTAAATTTACTGAGCAACATTATGACAATTATGAATAAAAATACCCATACACCACCTATTAGCGCAAGCACACCGCTATTTGCCACTGATTATAATGTATATATTAACCATACTGATGCGGGCGGCATAGTTTACCATGCCAATCATTTAGTATTCTTTGAAAACTGTCGCCGTGATTGGTTTACCAAGCTTGGTTTAAATGGCTATTTTTTGCAGACCGATGATGGTGAGATTCAGCATTTTGTCGTCAGCCAAGCAGACCTGCAATACAAAAAAGCCATTCTATTAGATGAAGTCATTAATGTACGTATCGATAAGGTCGAATTAAAACCTGCCAGTATTGTATTTTATCAAAGCATTCATCGCTCAATGCCAACTGTAGATGCAAATGATGATGCTCAGGCAAACACTGCTGTTTCAAACAGCAATTATTCTAACAATACCTTGTTAAGCAGCACTAAAATCGTTATCGCTTGCGTACAAAATCAAATCACGCCAGCTTCTATATCTGATTCTGGTTCTGATGCGACTGCCAACCATAGTGCACCTATGCGTCCTATTCGCGTACCGCAAAAATTACGCGAGACCATTGAGCAAGCGCTCATACAACACGCTGGCAAATAAAACGATTGAACGAATAGTCTATGAGCGCCAATAAGACGGATAATAAGGCTTTTATGCTAGTATTTGAAGATATTTGGGTCCATAGCAAGCGTGCGACTCCGCTCCCTACTTACCGCCGATGGTTCACAAAAAGACAGAAGAGTTCAGCTTCCGACGATGCTTTATCCATTAATAACCGTGCATTGATAAGTGGTGCCAGTGGTACATTACTGGCTGGGCAAGTGACGGTTTTGACGGGCGCTTCTGGCAGTGGCAAGTCTGTCTTATTGCGCGTACTAGCAGGGCTGCTGCCTATGACAACCGGCGACGTTTGTCTACAAAGCGATGCGAAAAATAGGGATACTCGTGATAGCATTCATGAAATAGCACCCATGCATTGGCGCTCGCAGGTTGCCCTTCTCGCGCAGCAGCCTCAATTACTAGAAGGCAGCGTCATTGATAACTTGCAATTACCCTATCGCTTAGCACGCCATCAACAAAAGCACTTTAATATCGACTGGCATATCGAGCAGCTTGAGTATTTAGAGCGCACCCCTGACTTCTTACAACAAGACGCCAACACTTTATCAGGTGGCGAACGGCAACTGGTCAATACGCTGCGTTTATTACAATTAAACCCGCAAGTATTGTTATTGGATGAACCTACTGCAGCCTTAGATGTCGATACGTCGGCGAAACTTGTGCATTTGCTTATCAGCTGGCTACGTCGTGAATCGATGCGCACATTACTGTGGGTGACTCATGACACGCACGATATTATGCCATTAGCAGATAAGCATTGGCATATGCAAGCAGGCGTCTTAACCAAAGTAGATTAACTTTGCCTTTATAACGAGCTCCCGTGATGAGTACAGATAACATGCAAATCGTACTGACTTATGCTGATATTGCGCTTGCCAGCAGTTTGATTATCATCGTGCTGCTCGTGTCATGGTTTTTACATCTAAGATTGACCAAAACACTTGTCATTGCAGCCCTCCGTACAGTGATACAGCTTAGCTTTATCGGGCTAATATTGGCATGGATTTTTGCTCGGGAACAATGGTACGAAGTCCTAATTATTTTGACCATCATGACTTTGATTGCTGGTAGCGCTGCCAAAAATCGGGTTAAACGCACTTATAAAGGTCTGTTAGTTGATACGTTAATCGCTGTCAGTACATCAGCAGTATTGGTTACGGTCATCGCTATTAGCCTTATTTTACAAGTGCAGCCTTGGTATACACCGCAATTTATCATTCCTATACTCGGCTTAATACTTGGTAATTCCTTGACCGCCATCTCCTTGACCAGCAACCAGCTTATCGAAAACCTACATGGGCAACAAGGGCGCATCGAGATGATGCTAAGCCTCTCTGCCAAACCATTTGAAGCGGTACACGAACAAATACGAGCGGCTATCATCAATGGCATGACGCCCACCTTAAACTCGATGCTGGTTGTCGGCATTGTCAGCTTACCGGGTATGATGACTGGGCAAATACTTGCGGGCGCAGACCCCACCCAAGCTGTGCGTTATCAGATTGTAACTATGTTTTTAATCTGCGTCAGTAGCACCCTTGGCTGTACGATAAGCGCTTTACTGATTTATCGGCGATTTTTTAATAAGAAACAGCAGTTCGTCCTACCATAACGACCGTTGGTCATAAATTTATTGCATAATTAATAAATTTATTTATCCGCATTTTATATGTACTGGGCAGTACGCTCATGCTAATATTGCCTTTACTTAGATTCATGCTAATGTATTGCTTAAATGTATTATTATATGGACGATACATTACTTTTTAGTTGCGAATAATTGGTAAAAACGCTTTAAAATTGAATGTCACTTTTAAGATGATCATATTCATTTAAAACCGATGCTTTTATCATTCATCAAAACTGAACAACAGACATTGGTAGTCCGTCAATAGATAAGGATATTATCAAACTCAGCGGCAATTGTTTTAAGTCAGCGCTGGTTTTTTTATTGACACGGATATGACTGCTTAACGATAGAAACTTAATTGAACTTCCAGGACGCTGACTATGACGTTGAATAAACCTTGGCTTGCCCAATATCCTAAGAGTGTGCCTAAAACTATCGATCCCGATAGATATGGCAGCATCATGGAGCTCTATGAAGAGTGCTTTGACCGCTTTCGTCTGCATCCAATGAGTATCTGTATGGGCGTGACCCATACTTATGATGACATTGATAAGGCATCTCTTGCGGTTGCTGCTTGGTTACAGGCACAAGGACTTCCTCAAGGGAGTGTGGTTGCACTGATGATGCCAAACGTACCGCAGTATTTGCCAACGATGATTGGTATTTTGCGCGCAGGTTATGTTTGTACGCCAGTCAACCCTCTATATACGGGGCGCGAGCTGCGTCATCAGTTAAATGACTCAGGCGCTCAGGTTATCTTTGTGGTTGATAATTTTGCTCAAGCGCTCGAGCAGGTCATTGATGAGACCAATATCAAACGTATTGTCTTATCAAAAATGGGCGATATGATGGGTCTAAAAGGTATTTTAGTAAATACCATTATCCGTCAAGTCAAACGCTTGGTGCCCAAATACAAGCTCAACGACCCTAAGCATGAAGTGACTAAATTCCCAGACGTGCTAAAGAAAGGCAAGCACTTGCCCTTCCAAAAGCCAAAGATGTCATTGGATCAAAAAGCCTTTTTACAATATACCGGTGGTACGACGGGCTTATCTAAGGGTGCCATTTTATCTCAGCGTAATATCGTCGCAGGAGCCATGCAGTCAGAAGCGTGGACGCGTCCTATTACCTCAGAGATTAATGAGGTTTATATTAATATGGTGATGGCATTACCGCTATATCATATTTTTGCCTTTATGCTGAGCTCATTAGGTATGCGTGCAGGCTATACTTTCATCTTAGTACCCAATCCACGCGATATTCCCGGCTTTATTAAAACCTTATCAAAACAGCCCTTTCATATCTTCCCAGCGGTTAATACCTTGTTTAAAGGGTTACTCGATCATCCAAACTTTAAAGACCTTGATTTTAGCTCACTGCGTATCTCGCAAGCAGGTGGTATGGCGGCGACCGAACAAACAGCAGCGCGCTGGCTAGAGGTTACTGGCTGCGCTATGATTGAAGGTTGGGGTATGACTGAAGGCGTGGCTGTCGGTACAGCCAACGTCATTACTGACCGTAAGTTTAATGGCACGATTGGCGTTCCTGTCCCGAGCGTTGATGTCATCATCATCGATGATGAAGGCAATCGTGTTGGCGTCAATCAAGCTGGCGAGATGTGCGTTAAAGGTCCAAACGTCACCTCAGGCTATCTGAATAGAGACAGTAGTGATGACTTTACCAAAGATGGCTATTTCCGTACTGGCGATATCGTCAGCATGGATGAAAAAGGCTACTTTAGATTATTAGACCGTAAAAAAGACATGATTTTGGTCTCGGGATTCAATGTCTTCCCGAACGAAATCGAATCAGTCATGCTAGATTGTAAGGGCATTCTTGACTGTGCGGTTATCGGTATTCCTGATGAGCGTCAAGGCGAAGCGGTCAAAATCTATGTCGTCCCTGCGGACAACAATGTCACTAAAAACTCTATTAAAGAATTTGCACTAGATAATTTGACCGGTTATAAATGTCCGCGTCATATCGAGTTTGTGACTGAATTGCCAAAAAGTAATGTGGGTAAAGTACTGCGTCAAAAACTGCGCGAGAAACACATCGCTGATAATCCACAGCGCTAATCTTATTCATAAAGAAGTCATAAAAAGAGCGCCCTATCTTCACTATAGGGCGCTCTTTTTATGCTTTAACCATTTCTCTTTACTACTAAAACCTTGCGGTTTGTAACTACTCAGTTAGCTAAACTAAGATAAAATTAATAATTTTATAGGACATTTTTACTGAAATTAATAACTTATATTTGTAGTACTATGTACTAGATTATTTGACTGCCCTCTTATCTTATATTAGCAACCACTTATCTACTTTAGCTTGCAACACAGTTTTTTTGTTTTATCAAACTGAATTATAAACTAATAAGTTCTTGTATAGGAATAACAGATTCAATTGCAGTTATGTTAATGTATTGCCAAAATATGTTACGCTATTATTTATTAAATTATATTGATAGTATCTTCAACTGAGGTTAATCGACCAACCTTGTCTGGATATAATATTTTTTCAGTACTAACTTTAGTATTAACAGCACTCACTAGCCGTTTAATCTACTTAAGTGCTAATTCTTGGTAGTTAAATATTTTTTAATTAAATAATCTTGTAATCAATGATATTTGTATAAAGGCCACCGTATTTTAGCAGTCTGTGAATAAATAGGATAACACTCGGCAATCCATCGATGATAGGGCGATGATGGTATTGTTGACAGGGACGTGACTACTTTTTTATAGAACCTTAACTTATCGCACATTTAAGGACGCTAAGTATGACCATTGATAAGCCTTGGCTTGCTCAATATCCAGCAAACGTACCAAATACCATCAATCCTGATCAATACGAAAGTCTTATAGAGCTATATGAAGAGTGCTTTAACCGTTTTCGTATGCATCCTATGACCATCTGTATGGGCGTGACCCACACGTATGGCGATGTTGATCAAGCCTCTCTTGCCGTTGCCGCATGGTTACAAGCGCAAGGTATTCCTAAAGGCAGTGTCGTGGCGCTTATGATGCCAAACGTGCCACAATATCTGCCAACGATGATTGGTATTTTGCGTGCAGGCTATGTTTGTACGCCTATCAACCCTCTGTATACCGGTCGCGAGCTGCGTCATCAATTAAATGATTCAGGCGCTCAGGTTATCTTTGTGGTTGATAACTTTGCTCAAGCGCTTGAGCAAGTCATTGAAGAGACAGATATCAAGCGTATTGTCCTATCAAAAATGGGCGATATGATGGGTCTAAAAGGTATTTTGGTCAATACCGTTATCCGTCAGGTTAAACGCTTGGTGCCAAAGTACAATCTTAATGATCCTAAATACAACGTCACCAAATTTCCTGACGTGCTAAAAAAAGGTAAAAACCTACCTTTCCAAGCGCCAAAAACTTCATTGCAACACAAAGCTATTTTGCAATATACCGGTGGTACGACAGGCTTGTCTAAAGGTGCTATATTAACTCAGCGCAATGTCGTTGCCGCTGCGATGCAGTCAGAAGCGTGGTATCGCCCGATTACTTCAGATATTAACGAGGCTTATATCAATATGGTCATGGCGTTACCGCTATATCATATCTTCGCCTTTATGCTGAGCCTACTCGGTATGCGTTCGGGTTATACTTTTATATTGATACCTAATCCACGTGATATGCCTGGATTTATCAAGACCTTATCAAAACAACCGTTCCATATTTTCCCTGCGGTAAATACCTTGTTTAAAGGGTTGCTTGATCAGCCAAACTTTAAAGACTTAGATTTTAGCTCGCTACGTATCTCGCAGGCAGGCGGCATGGCAGCGACCGAACAAACAGCAGCGCGATGGTTAAAAGTCACTGGTTGTCCGATGATTGAAGGTTGGGGAATGACTGAATGTGTAGCCGTCGGCACCAACAATATTATCACCGACCGTCAGTTTAATGGCACCATTGGCACCCCAGGCCCCAGCGTAGATATTGTAGTTACCGATGATAATGGTAAGCACGTAGGTGTTAATCAGGCGGGTGAGATGTGTATCAAGGGGCCAAATGTGTTTTCAGGCTACTTTAATAAAGACAATACTAACGACTTTACTAAAGATGGCTACTTCCGTACGGGCGATATTATCAGCATGGATGAAAAGGGCTATATCACCCTACTTGATCGCAAAAAAGACATGATTTTGGTCTCAGGCTTTAACGTCTTTCCTAATGAAATCGAGTCGGTCATGCTTGATTGCAAAGGAATTGTTGAATGTGCGGTCATCGGCATTCCTGATGAGCATCAAGGTGAGGCTGTCAAAATCTATATCGTCCCTGCCGATAATAATGTCACCAAAAGTGACATCAAAGAGTTCGCTATCGACAACTTAACGGGCTATAAATGCCCACGCCATATCGAATTTGTCAGCGAGCTACCAAAGAGTAATGTGGGCAAAATACTACGCCAAAAATTGCGTGAAAAACATATGCTAGATAATCCACAAGCTTTGTAGCATTTAAGACTTTAAAGTTCCAAAAGTAATAAAAGCCCGCTACATGAAATGTAGCGGGCTTTTTGTTGTTTTAATTTTGCTTTTACTGTATCTAGCAGAAATAGCAAAATAACTGGTATCAGCTGATCTTATTAACCACTTGTAGTGGTAAATGCTTCATGGCTTGACCGACAATCGACCACGGTAAACTTGGCACACAAGCTTCGTTTACTCTTGTCTCAATCGCAGCAACGATTGCTGTGGTGCCGGTCTCTGCATCGACTTCAAACGGTAAAGGTTTGGCATTCTCATTGATTTCCGTGCGAACATAGCCTGGATAAATGGTGGACACTTGAATCGGCAGATTGGTTAATAGCATATCAGCACGGATGCCTTCTGCTAAATGCGCCAAGCCCGCTTTACTTGCGCCATAAGCGGTCAAATGCTTAGGCAAGCCGCGCATCGCCGACATACTTGATATCACTACCAGATGACCGCTATTTTGTGCACGGAATATATTCATCGCCGCTTCACATTGTGCGAGTGCAGAAACAAAGTTAATCTCAACAGTACGGCGGTTGGTATCAAAGCGCCCTTTACCAATACGCCGACTATCACCGATACCAGCATTCACCACCATACGATCGATATGCCCAAAATCCGCCGCAAAGGCATCAAACACTGTAAAAATCGCATCGTAATCGCTGACATCTAATACTCGATATTCGACACGAATATCAGGGTATTGAGCCAATAATTTTGCTTTTAAATTCTCTAAGCGGTCGGTACGGCGGGCACAAATAGCAAGATTATAGCCAAGTTTAGCAAAAATTTTTGCCATACCCTCGCCCAATCCTGAGCTGGCACCAGTGATTAAAATTGTTTTGCCGCGTCCAACTTGCTGCTTATTCAAGCCTTTTAGATAACGAGCTGGCTGAATGGCACTAAATAGCTGATTTTTACTGTGCTTGGCACTATTGGTGACCAAATTTATCAATGTATTTTTCATGGAACGTCCTATTTGTGTCAATTTAAAACACTGTCAATCATTTATAATAGCGCAAATCTATGGCATGACCTAAAAGCATTATGCAAAGCGGCTACCTGCTTAAAGTAACCGCTTTGTCGTTCTTTAAATGATGGCTTAAGTGCTCGCTTAAGTAATGGTTTAATTGATAACTTTAACCATATTTATAATACTTCACTACGACCATGTACTAATTTACCGCCATGTCACAAAGCGCTTGCCCTCAGAAAACAGATGACTATATTCATTTAAAGACAATAAGCGCGTGCGCTCATTTTTAAGTGTAAGAGACGTCACGCCAGTGTTGACCAAGCTTTTATTGATTTGATACGCCGTCGAACTGCCTTGTTGCAATAACTGCGCGGTAATAGCAGCGATAATACCGCCTGAGGTAAATACCAGCACTGTATCATCACGACCCAACTGTAAGTTAGCAACTTGCAGACGCACTTGCTCAAGCGCGTACTTTGCGCGCTCACTAAACTGCACCCAGCTCTCGATATAGTCACTATCGTTTTCACCTGCATGCCAGCGCTGCATCGCGGCATCAAACAGCTCAGCTAACCGCGTAGAAGGCACTTCTGCTTGCGCGATCTCAGCTGCAATTGCCGCACGATTACTAAAAGCTGGATTGGATTTTATTAACACATCTTTATGATTAAATTCATCAAATTGTGGCAGTACATAGCTATCAGGCTGATTCATATCTATTTCAGGCGTGCGAAGCGTATCTGTATCACCCACACAAGACTGATAGCTTTGCCAAAAATGCTGTGCCGAGTCTTGTTGCCTGACCAGGCTACCAGTAAAAATCGCATCGATGCGGCGCTGAGTGTTTGCATAGTGTTGACCGAGCATTTGCGCTTGCATACCGCCAAGCTTTGAGAGCTGATCGTAGTTTTCTTGTCCAAAGGACGCCTGACCATGACGGGCCAGAAGGATGGTTGTCATAAAACACTACCTTTTATCATAATTTTTGCATGCGTTATTAACCTACCGTTTTCTAACGCTTCTCTACAGCATTTCTATAAATAATTACTCATCTGATGATGGCGACGGTTTAGCAAAATAACCTTTTGGTAAAATACCTTTAACCACCTTTTGTACAGGAGCTGGTAATTGCTCAATGGTAGCAGCGTCGATACCAATTTCTTTTAATTGTGGCTGCACATAAGTATTGAATAAAGCCTCACCCTCATACTGCGCAATCAGCTTGAGACATTTGGCATGTAATACATGGACAATGAGCCAAAAGTTTTTAAACGCTGGATTGGTGGTTTGTTTATTATAATAGCGATAGTAAATTTGCTGCACGATACCAGCTAAACGGAACAGACCGAACACTTCATAAAACGTCCAATTTTCTATCTTGAGGCCCGTTTGCTGCAGGTAATAATCAACCACCTCATCACGGGTCATCATACCTTCTAAGTGCGTTGGCTGACGGCGTGACTGCTGCATGATGATGTTATCATCTTCTTCGACCCAATAAGCCAATGCACTCCCCAAATCCATCAAAGGATCGCCCAAGGTTGCCATTTCCCAATCGAGTACGCCAATGACCTTGGTCGGATCAGTAGCATCCAAAATCACATTATCAAAGCGCCAGTCATTATGAATCAAGCAGGTTTTACTATCAGCAGGCGTATGCTTACCTAGCCACTGACGTACTAGGCCAAAGCTAGGGACATTAGGCGTTTTGGCTTTGACGTAACGTTTATCCCAACCAGTCACTTGACGCTCGCAGTAACCTTCACCGCGCCCAAGGTTGACCAAGTCAGGATGCTTTTTATAATCGACTTGATGTAAATCAATCAATGCATCAATGACATTGGTACATAAAACACGCGTTTGCTTTACATCTAAATCAATGCCTTTTGGCAAATTGGCACGAGGAATGATACCTTCCATACGCTCCATGACATAAAAATCGGCACCGATGACGGACTCATCAGTGCATAGCGCGACCATTTTAGGCACATAAGGATAGGCGTCTTTTAAGGCCTTTTGCACGGTATATTCACGTACCATATCGTGCGCTGATTTGGCTTTAGTGCCTTTTGGCGGACGACGCAAAATCAAATCTTGGTCTGTGCCCTGACCATTATATTGCAAGCGATAAGTCCAGTTTGAAGCGCCACCTGAGAATTGAGTAACGGTTGGCTCGCCTTCTATATTAACGCCTTGCTCGCGTAGCCAATTGCTAACCGCCTGTGCGTCAAGCTCCTCGCCCTCACGCACTTCGCCGCCTTTATCTAGGACTTTATTAACGGTTTGTTTGTCAGCATCGCTGTTGTTGGCAGGATATTCAGTTGCCATAAGACATTCCTTATCGTGTGGTCAGTTATTTTTATCAAAAATTACAGTGATGAAAAATTCACCATTAAGTGATTAATGGTGAATTTTAATTGAACGTTAAGTTGAGCGCATGACTATATTGTTAATTAGAAAAACAGCTATGAAGATCAATAATCATACGCTTGCTAGAGACTAAGCCTAGGCTTTAGTAGGTTTCGACGAACGACTAAAACCCTGACGCTTTAATTCTAATTTCGCAATCATGGTTTTATGAACTTCATCAGGACCATCGGCTAAACGTAGCGCTCGTGCTTGCGCAAAGAAAGCAGGCAACATCGTATCTTGACAAACGCCCATACCACCATGAATTTGAATCGCCATGTCGACCACTTCTTGCAATACCGTTGGTGCAACCACTTTAATCGCAGAGATTTCAGTGAGTGCTGCTTTGGTGCCTTGCGCGTCCATTTTCTGCGCCGCATATAAAGTCAGCAGGCGTGCTTGGTCAATTTTGATACGCGCTTCAGCAATACGCTCAAAGTTACCGCCCAGTTGTAGCAATGGCTTACCAAAAGCAGTACGCTCCATGCCGCGTTTTACGGCCAGCTCTAGCGACTTTTCAGCAGCGCCAATACAACGCATGCAATGATGGATACGACCTGGTCCTAGGCGACCTTGGGCAATCTCAAAACCCATACCTGGTCCACCGATAAAGTGGCTGACGGGCACACGTACATCATTAAAGCTGACTTCGCCATGTCCGTGCGGCGCATCGTAATCACCAAATACTTTTAGCATACGCTCGATATTGACGCCTGCCGTTTTGGCTGGTATCAACACCATCGAATGCTGATGATGACGGTCTTTAGTGTCATCAGGGGTATACGCCATCACAATCAAGATATCAACTGCAGGGTCACCCAGACCTGATGACCACCACTTGCTACCGTTGATGATAATCTCATCGCCATCGACGACAGCAGTAGCTTGCATATTAGTCGCATCACTGGAGGCAACATCAGGTTCAGTCATACAGAATACAGAACGCGTTTTACCTTCTAATATTGGCGTGAGCCATTTGTCTTGCTGATCCTCAGAACCATAACGCCATAGCAATTCCATATTGCCGCTATCGGGCGCATTACAGTTGAATACGTAAGGCGCAAGTAAGCTGCGGCCCGTCAGCTCAGCAATCGGCGCATAATCGGTGACTGATAGCCCAGCGCCGAGCGTATCATCAGGCAAGAATAAATTCCAAAGACCTGCCTCACGTGCTTGTTTGCGCAAGCTCTCGTATTTTTCTGGCCAATGCCATTTTGTCCAGTCGCCATCGGGATTTTGCGCATGACAATCCGCCCAAAACTGTGCTTCGATTGGCTCGATATCGGTTTCAATAAAGGCTTTAACTTTAGCATGCATGGCTTGACCATGTTCTGTTGCCGTAAACATTAAGGTATTACTAGACATAATGACTTCCTTTTCTTTACTCATGGTTAATGACTTTAATAAATTTCACACTGAAATTTTAATAAAATATTATAGTGTACGTACGTATACTCTGTTCTGTATGCCACATTTATAACACAGCATTTATAATTAAACAGCAAAAAAGGCGCGACCCGCTAGGACACGCCTTTTACAAAATGCAAACAATGCACGACTAAAAAATGAAACGTTAAAACGTCACCTACGAGTCATCACAATGATATCTAAGATTATTTTAGGATATTCAAACGACTGTTTAACTCAAAACGTGCCAAGGCATCTGGCAATTTATCAATCGCTATGTTGAGTGTCGCCTCTGCTGCTTGTGACAGCCCCAACTTTTCTGCAAGGGTTGGTTTTTGACGTGAATGCAGTGCATACACCTCATTGTCTTCCATAAGCTCTAAAATATAGCTGTCTGAGGTTTGTAGGCTATCAATTAAATTAAGCTTTAACGCATCTTCACCATACCAGTGTTCGCCAGTCGCGACTTTAGCGACATCCAATGTTGGACGATAAGTATTGACAAAATGCTTAAATAACTCGTGCGTCTGCTCAAGCTCTTCTTGATATTTCGCGCGGTCTTCAGCGTCATTTTCACCAAATACGGTCACGGTACGTTTGTAATCACCCGCGGTAAACATCTCATAATCGACATCGTGATTTTTTAGCCATTTATGAAAGTTTGGTAATTGCGATACTACACCGATAGAGCCAATCACAGCAAAGGGTGCAGCCACGACATTGTCGGCCACACAGGCCATCATATAACCACCACTGGCCGCCACTTTATCAACACAGACGGTGAGTTTTAGACCTGCGTCTTTTAAACGTGCCAATTGTGCTGCTGCCAAACCATAACCATGAACCAAGCCGCCGCCCGACTCTAGGCGCACCACTACCTCATCGCCTTTATTAGCAGTACTGATTAAAGTGCTGATTTCTTCGCGTAAATGCTTCACCGCCGTGGCTTTAATATCGCCATCAAAATCAAGAACAAAGACTTGCTGTTTATCATCGCTATTATTCTTTTTATTTTTGCTTTTACTTTTTACTTTTAATGCTTGTTTGGCCTTTTTAGCCATGGCTTTTTTTAACTGTTTAAGCGCCGCTTTACCTTGCGTCGCCTCCATCAGGTCTTCACGACGTTGCTCTTGGCTTTTATTCAGATGGATAACTCTTAGCTCAACAGGATTTTTAGAAGGATGAAAAAGCATGAGCGGAATTCCTTGTTATTTAAAATGGATAATTGAAATTGTTTTAATAAGGTTTGATAAGTTAGCCTGATATGCGCACAGTAGCTAGTATTTTCAAGCAAAATGACAATATTTAACTGATGGCCAATGTTATGGTATGAATACTATAAACACATGGCGAGCACCTCACTCCCTCATCACGAACCAGTAAGATGCCATATCTGCTAAACATGGCTTACTCTTAGCGCTTTGTATCGCAACCGCTGGTTGTATAACAAAGGCAGATTAGGCATAATATGTGTTTACACCAAATTTTCTGCAGCCAACGTGATGACCATTTGTCTTATATCGCGTTATTTGTGCTTTTTTAGCTAAAGGCTGGAATCGCACGGCGCATGTATCACACGCTAACGGCTGCATTATTGTATTTCGAATTGGGCTGACAACTGGATAATTATATTATGACGCAAAGCACTATGACGCATAGCGAATACCGAGACGAATATTGCGGCGCTGTAACCGAAAGCTTCATCGATCAGACCATTAGTATCGTAGGCTGGGTACATCGTCGTCGCGATCACGGTGGCGTGATTTTCTTAGACATGCGTGACCGCGCTGGTATCTTGCAGGTCGTCGTTGACCCTGACACGCCAGAAGCCTTTGCAACTGCTGATGCGGTACGTCCTGAATATGTGCTAAAAATCACTGGTCGCGTACGTCGCCGTTATGAAGGTACTGAAAACAATAATATGACCAGTGGTCAGATTGAGCTGCTGGGCAAAGAGATTGAAGTATTGGCGAAATCTGAAACACCGCCTTTTCCATTAAATGATGAGAAAACCACGGTATCAGAAGACTTGCGTCTAAAATATCGCTACCTTGATATGCGCCGTCCGCAGATGCAAGAGCGTATGGTTTTCCGTGCTAAAGCCACTTCAACGATTCGTCGTTATTTAGATGACCATGGTTTCTTAGACGTTGAAACGCCTATCTTGACTCGTGCAACGCCAGAAGGCGCGCGTGATTATCTGGTACCTTCACGTACACGTCCCGGTAACTTCTTTGCCTTGCCGCAGTCGCCACAGCTATTTAAACAGCTATTGATGGTGTCAGGATTTGATCGTTATTATCAAATCGCTAAATGTTTCCGTGACGAAGATTTACGTGCTGACCGTCAGCCTGAATTTACCCAAGTGGATATTGAGACTTCTTTCTTAAACGAAGAAGAGATCATGAATATCAACGAAGGTTTAATTAAGCATCTATTTAAAACTATGATGGATGTTGAATTTGAGCAATTTCCACGTATGACTTATGCTGAAGCAATGCGTGACTATGCCTCAGACAAGCCTGACTTACGTATTCCATTAAAACTGGTCGACGTAGCCGATTTAATGAAAGACGTTGATTTTAAAGTATTTGCTGGTCCTGCGAACGATCCTAAAGGTCGCGTTGCTGCTCTACGCATCCCCGGCGGCGCTTCATTAAGCCGTAAACAAATCGATGCTTATACTAAGTTTGTGAGCATTTATGGTGCACGTGGTTTGGCTTATATCAAAGTCAATGACGCTAGCAACATCAATAATGGCGTCGACAAAGAGTCTGGTCTACAGTCTCCTATCATCAAAAACATGACTGATGACGTATTGGTCAGCTTGATTGAACGTACTGGTGCCCAAAGCAATGACATTATCTTCTTTGGTGCGGATAAAGCCAGTATCGTCAATGACGCAATCGGCGCACTACGCCAAAAGATTGGTCTAGATTTAGAAATGACCACTTGTGAATGGGCGCCACTTTGGGTAACTGACTTCCCAATGTTTGAAGAAACTGACGATGGTCGTTGGACGTCAATGCACCATCCGTTCACGAAGCCAAAATGTTCTGTTGAAGAATTAAAAACCAATCCTGAAGCGGCACTTTCTATCGCTTATGATATGGTACTGAATGGCACAGAAGTTGGCGGTGGTAGCTTACGTATCAATACCTTTGATATGCAGCAAGCCGTACTTGATGCTTTAGGTATCGGTGAGCAAGAGGCTCAAGACAAGTTTGGCTTCTTACTTGACGCCTTGAAATTCGGTGCGCCTCCGCATGGTGGATTGGCCTTTGGTTTGGATCGCTTAATTATGCTGATGGTCGGCGCGGACTCTATTCGTGATGTCATAGCCTTCCCAAAAACCAAAACTGCTGAGTGCCCACTCACTCAAGCACCTGCTGAAGTCGATAGCAAGCAGCTACGTGATCTTGGTATCCGTGTGCGCGAAAAAGCACAGGCTGACACCAACAAACCTGCGCAATAAATAGTCAGATAATGCTTAGTTACTTATTATCTGACTGGTTACGTGATTCATCACCGTGTGAACGGTCATGAATCCGTATCATATCTTCAAATTCGTGCCACTGTCTGTCTTGCAGATGCTGGCACGTTTTGTTGCTTGGGTAATATTGCGCCTACCAAATGCTAGCATTATGAGTACTGTTAGTATCAATATGGCATTGATTGCGCCATCGTTATCTAAGCGACAAAAGCAAGCCTTAACCAAAGACATTATTTATCATCAATGTTTAACCACTATTGAATCTGTTAAGAGCTGGGCAATGCCACCTGAATGGAGCATTGCTCAGATTTGTGACGTTTATAATAAAGAGTTTTTATTAGAAGGGCTTGCAAGTCCTAACGGCATGCTAGCGATTGTCCCACATCTCGGTACGTGGGAGATGATGAATGCTTGGCTTAATCAGTTTGGTTCGCCTACTATTATGTATAAGCCCGTTAAAGGTAATATTACAAATGATTTTGTCCTGCAAGGTCGTTCAAAGCTGAATGCGACTCTGGTACCAACCGATGGTAGCGGCGTCAAAGCCGTATTTAAAACCCTTAAACAAGGTGGCTTTAGTATTGTACTGCCTGATCATGTGCCTGATCCATCAGGCGGTGTGATTGTGCCTTTTTTCGGGATTGAGACCTTGACCAGTACGCTTGCCTCCAAACTTGCGAGCAAAACCAAATGTGCGTTGGTCGGCTTATCTTGTATTCGTCGTGATGACGGGCGCGGCTTTGATATCTATTGTTATAAGTTAGATGACCCTGCCCTATATGACCGCAATACTGAAACTGCGGCGTATGCGCTCAATCTTGCCATGCAACATATGATCGAAGATAAATGCAGTCATTATATGTGGGGTTATCGCCGTTTTAAGCACATACCTGTTTTAGACAATCCTTATATCGCTGACAAAGAAGCCTTAGCAGCGTTTATTCATAATCAAAACTCTAAGTATACAAAATCTTAAGCTATGAATAATCAACAGCGTATAGTAAGTAAAAATAATATCAAGATCTAACACTTAACACTTAAAAAATAATGTGAATAATAGCCGTGTTAATATCAGCTAACGTTTACATTATTTCTATCCTTCTAAGTTGTAGTTTTTTTAAAATTCGTTCTTCATTTATATAAACATGAGTGCATGATGGCAACTGACGTAAAGCAAAACTTATCAATAGACTCAGACCTAATAGATGGCAAAGACTTTGAGCAACGTTATATTATTTGTATGAAATGGGGCGATAAATACGGTGCAGAATATGTCAACCGTCTTTATAACATGGTCAGTCGGCACCTGACTTTAGATTTCCAAATGGTCTGTCTCACCGATGATAGCACCGGCATCGATCCTGCCATTCAGTGCTACCCGATTCCAGAGATGGATTTGCCAGCGGGTCCTGAACGTGGTTGGAAAAAACTCACCACTTTTAAGCCAGAATTATATGACCTAAAAGGTGTCGCCTTATTTTTAGACATCGATATCGTTATCGTCGATAATATTGATGCTTTTTTCACTTATGAAGCTGAGCATGAAGACAGCGTTGTTATCATTCGTGACTGGAAAAAGCCATGGCGCATGATTGGTAATAGTTCGGTTTATCGCTTTAATATTGGAATGGGCACTTACCCTGATTTGCTCGCAAATTTTGAGCGCAATTTCGACAGCATTCGTCAGCAAGTCCGCCATGAGCAAGCCTACTTATCTAACTATCTGCGTGAGCATCATCATCTAGAGTACTGGGATAAAGACTGGTGTGTCAGCTTTAAATATCAGTGTATTGCCCCTATTCCATTTAACTTTGTGCGGCCACCGACGTTGCCTGAGGGTGCAAAAATAGTTATATTTCATGGCGAGATTAATCCACCAGATGCCATTAAAGGTGGCGGCGGTAAATGGTATCGTCATGTTAAACCAAGTCCTTGGTTAAAGGAGCATTGGGTATGAAGCATCATAAAGTTACCAGATCGCATCGCCTCTCTATCGTTATGATAGTTAAAAACGAAGCCAAAAACCTTGCTATATCATTACCTGCTTTACAGGGACTAGCGGACGAGATTATTGTATTAGACTCAGGTAGTACAGATAACAGCCAAGCCATCGTAGAGCAGTACGGTGGTAAATGGCATATCAATACCCATTGGCAAGGGTTTGGTAAACAGCGTCAATTAGCACAATCTTATGCAACAGGTGATTGGATTCTAGCATTAGATGCTGATGAAGAAGTAACTCCTCAGCTTAAAGATAGTATTCTCGAAATTATCTCACAAAAACCAAATGATACCGTATATGGCATTAAGAGAATTGACTGTATTTTTGGGCATGAAATTGATAATCGCTACTGGTCATTAAAAGCTCACTGGCGATTATACCCAAGAGGTTTTTCATATAATGACAATTTAGTACATGAGTCAGTCATTTTAAATGGTGCTAAAACTGACACTATAAATGGTTTTTTACTACATCATACTGCTGAGACGCCTTTATTTTGGCTGCAGAAACGCCTGGATTATGCCAAAGCATGGGCAGATGACCGCTATACTATTGGAAAAAGAGTATCGATGACTTCAGTTATCACTCATACATTTTGGTCATTCATCAAACAATATTTAATTGATGGGCGTTTTTTAAAAGGTAGATATGGTTTAGTTTATTCATTGCTATTTACACAATATACTTTTAATAAATACGCCATTTTATACGACCTTATTCATAATAAAGCAGAAGAAGCCTTTCTTGACTCTGTTAATACAACTTCACAATTAAAGATAATTGACCTTTCAAGAAAACAAAGTACAGTCTCTTTAGTGATGATTGTCAAAAACGAATCTAAACATTTGAAATCATGTTTAGATACAGTCTATGATATTGTCGATGAAATCATTATTTTAGACTCTGGTAGCACAGACAATACTCAGAAAATTGCTGAAGATTACGGAGCTAAATGGTTTGTTAATACGGATTGGCAGGGCTTTGGAAAACAACGTCAGCTAGCCCAAAGCTATACAAGTAGCGACTATGTACTTGTATTAGATGCTGATGAGCGTTTAGATCAAGAATTACGTGAGTCAATTGTTAGTGTATTAAATAAACCTCTACAAAACGATAAGGTGTTCAGCGTCGCACGTGTGAATCAATTTTGTGGAGTAGAGGTGCAAAAACGCATTTGGTATACAGATAAATTAGCTAGACTATATGCAAATCAAACATTCAAATACTCACCCCTAGAGGTACATGAATCTTTAGATCAGAATGGTATACATACTGAAGTCCTAAACGGTTATCTACCTCATATTACTAATGATAACTTACATCACTTTTTGGTTAAAAATATTCGTTATAGTCATGATTGGGCAAAAGAAAAGCATCAAGATGGTAAAAATATTCTATTAGTTGAATTACTATTTCGCTCTTGGTTTTCATTTATCCGTGAGTATCTTATCCGCGCGGATATACTAGGTGGTGCATATGGGTTTATATTAGCCTTTGCCTCGCTTGGCTATACAATGGATAAATATATAATGCTTTCGCAGATGAATAACGAAAAATAAAAATAAGTGTTAAAAAGCTATCATGTTAAAATCCTTTTAAGCTTAAACCTGTTAGCTGACCATTATTAGCCTATCTTTTATATTAGCTTTGGCTTTTGGTTTTTGAGAGTTAAGCGTCTCACCAGCAAGCACTCTTTCATAACAATGTAAATATCCTTTTGCCATTGCCGTATGACTAAAATACTGTTTTGCATGGTTATGGCAGGCATGTCTATCAAATTGATCAGTATTCCTCACTGACTCAGTCAATACACTATAGCTGTCTGATAAAAGACCAATATCTTCTTGAGTAATTATATCTGGTAACGCGCCAAACGATGTGGCAAACACAGGGCAACCCAAATATAAGCTTTCAATGACAGCCAGTCCAAATGGTTCATGCCATAATACAGGGAATATCAAACCTTTAGAGTTACGCACTAATTTATTTTTTTGTTCACCACCAATCATGCCATGAAAGGTCAATGCTGACGAGGGATAAAAATATGGATTTCGGCGAATATTGAAACGTTTACCTCCTAGAATATGCATCGGCATATCTGCTTTTTGTGCAATTCTTACAGAGCCTTGTAAGTTTTTGATACGCCACGAAGCTTTAGCGAGAAAGTGAACATAATGTTTAGGATTAAAGTTGGGCTCCCCATAGTCAGGCCAATATAACCCGTTGTGAACGAAACACGTAGCATTATAGTTATCAGCATGTCTACTTGATAAATAAATCGTATTAATTGGATACTCTTTTTCAACTTCACTATTGCTATGTTCAGTACATACAAAAGGAGTATTAATATCTCCGTCATAGGGATAATGAAAATGGATAATATCTGCCCAGCCTTCGATTTGGCTTTCTAATGATTTTTTTTCATCAAAATACAAGGCGTCAGGATGTGTATTCTTATTCTTAGTAATGAACTTAACTTCATGTCCCAAGGATTTTTGCCCTTGATATAGTCCCCATAAAACACGTTCAGTACCTCCATAGTCTATTGGTGGAATACTAAGCTGCGTGAGAAGAACATGTAATATTTTCATGCTTAATCCTTTAAACTAAAATCATATAGAAGATTCTGAGCAATTGCAGGCGGCTCGTCATGTAACGCATGACCATTTAAAACTTGTTTATAATAATATAAATAATTCCTGCTCATAATAAGATGATTAAAAGTTTCTCGTGCATAATCATGACAACGCTCACGACTAAATTGCCCAATATTATTCAAGGCATCGACCATAACACTTTTACTATCAGTGCTTATTCCAACATCTCTAGTAATTATTTCAGGTAAAGAACCACAGTTACTACCAATGACAGGGCACCCTAAATATAAGCTTTCTATCATTGCTAAACCGAAAGCCTCGTAATTAAGCACGGGAAAAATCAAGGCTTGAGAGTTACGTATTACTTCATTCTTCTTATCGCCTCCAAGCATGCCATAAAAATTCAAATCATTTCCCGGATAAAAATAAGGTTTATATTTTCCATTTTTACGCCATTTTAAACAATAACGTTTACTACCGATAATATGTAAGCTTTTTTTCGCTTTTCGAGCAACTTCCACACTGTCTTTTAGGTTCTTGTCTTTATATTTTGCGTTAGCAAGAAAATGAATGTAATTACCTGAATGAGTTAAATTAGGTTCGCCATAATCATCCCAATATAACCCATTGTAAACATAAGCTTTACCACCACTTCGCTCCGCATGCAGCTTTCCTAGAAAAACTGTATTTTTGGGAAAAGATGCCGGTGTAACTTGCTGATTATGCGTTGTACAGATAAAAGGGGTCCTAAGCTCACCTTCATATAAGAAATGAAAATGAATAATATCCGCCCAGCCTTCTACTTGCTCTTCGAGAGTATTTTTTGGGTTATATAAAAGTGCATCCGGATGACTACTCTGATGTTTAGTCAAAAACTTAACCTCATGCCCTAACTCTTTCTGCCCTTTATATAAAGCCCAGACAACACGTTCTGTACCACCGTATTTCAGAGGTGGAACAGGCATTCGTGTAAGTAATACATGTAGAATTTTCACAAATACCTCATAATTGAATAACTTTTTATTGTTTAGAGTGTTTAATATTCCAAACACGTAATACTGGAAAACTCAGGTTTTATCAATAGCTACATATATTAATATAAGAAAAGCTGAGCAATTATGCTCAGCTTATACAACCTACTTGAAAACTCTGTTCTTAATCAATAAAGCTTAACCAATGCATATACTGCTCATTGCGACCATGAACTACATCAAAGTATAAGGTTTGCAGTTTCTCAGTCAGCTCACCACGACCACCATTACCGATAACACGGTCATCGTATTCACGAATAGGCGTCACTTCAGCAGCGGTACCGGTCATAAAGATTTCATCCGCCAAGTAGAACTCATCACGAGTGATGCGGCGCTCAACGACTTTGATACCCAAGTCTTCAGCAAACTGAATGATAGTACGACGGGTAATACCATCTAGCGCGCCACCACCTAAGTCAGGTGTATGCAGTACACCGTCTTTGACTAAAAATAAGTTCTCACCAGCACCTTGGCAAACATAACCCTGAGGATCCATCAAGATAGCTTCGTCATAGCCATTACGTGTGACTTCTTGATTTGCCATGATAGAGACTGGATAGTTGCTAGATGCTTTTGCTTTACACATAGTCACATTAGTCATGTGATGAGTAAATGACGAGGTTTTTACACGGATGCCGTTTTTGATACCGTCTTCACCCAGGTAGGCGCCCCAATGCCATGCTGCAACCATCGCATTTACGCTATTATCACGTGATGATAATCCCAGCTTTTCGGCACCGAACCAAATCAGCGGGCGAATATAAGCTTCTGCCAAGTTATTTTGCTTGACCACATCTTTTTGCGCTTGCTCAAGTGCCGCTGCATCAAATGGTACACTCATTTGAAAGATTTTTGCAGAACCCAATAGGCGATCGGTATGGTCTTTTAAGCGAAAAATCGCCGTACGGTTGTCAGCAGTCTGGTAAGCACGCACACCTTCAAACACCGCCATGCCATAATGCAGGCTATGCGTCAGTACATGGATTTTGGCATCTGGCTGTTCAATCATCGTGCCATTCATCCAAAGCTTACCTTCTTGTGTTGCCATATTCATTTAATAGTCCTTATGCTAGCGCTGACGTCTAACTTTTTTTGTTGAGTGTTAAGTAGATATTTTAATTAAAATAGTATGCTGATACTGAGTGTCTATCTTCAGGTGCAATTCTTTATATACACATTTAATGTGCCAGCGATTATATCACCGGCACGCAAAGCGAATACAATATTTTAGTTTATCACTGCATGGCTTTTATTCATATACCCTTGGATAGAATGGCTATCGAAGCGCTATGCTTCTTGTCGTATCATTTGGCCGCATCATTATAATGCAGCAACTTTACTCTGCCGATTCTACGCCCATCAGATGTTGCCACTGCGCTTGTACCAGTGCTCGCGTTTCTGTCCATAATGACTCATCAACCAATAACGACTGTTCGGATAATGCCAATTGGTGCGTCGCTGCACGTATGCGTAAATAAGCATCGGTCAAATCCTGACACACCTGTGCCTCCCAAATACCCAAAGTCGCCATCTCTTCAAAAATACGGACGTTGTCACTCCACTTAGTCAAGCTTGGATGCTCATGCGAATAGGCCAGTACTGCAAACTGCGCGAGAAACTCAATGTCTACAATGCCACCAGCATCTTGCTTAAGGTGGAACTTGCCGGCTTGCTGTTGCCATTGACTGGTACCCAAATGTTTTTGCATTTTAATACGCATACTGGTGACTTCAATACGAACTTGCTCAATCGTACGCGGTAATGCCAAAACAGTACGACGAATGTCACAAAAACGGGCGGTCACGCGTTTGTCACCGCAGATTGCCCGCGCCCGTACCAACGCTTGATGCTCCCAAGACCAAGCCTTCTCAAGCTGATAAGTCTCAAACGCATGACAAGAAACCACCATCATGCCGGCATTACCTGAGGGACGCAGACGCATATCGACTTCATAAGCGCGGCCATCACGGGTTTGGGTATTAAGATAGGTCATCAGCTTTTGCGCCAATCGTGCCGCAAACTTCATACCACTGACTGATTTCTCACCCGTGGTCATACCCTGCTCTTTTATTTTATGCAAAAAAACCAAGTCTAAATCTGATGAATATGACAGCTCCAACCCGCCAAGCTTGCCATAGCCAATAATAGCAAAGCCGCAATCCGCTTCTGTGACTGGATCGCCATCTTGGCCAATTGGATAGCCATAGCGTTTGACGATTTCGGCAAAGGCACGCTCAAGCGCGGCCTCGAGTACCACAGCAGCAATATAAGTCAGTGAGTCTGACACTTTCATAATTGGGCGTTCTGCCAATACATCACTGGCAGCCACTGCCAACACTTGGTTCTTTTTAAATAGACGCAGTACGCTGAGTAGCTCTTCTTCATCGTTAGGCTCTACGCGCAATAACTGTTGACGCAAAATATCACGTAGCTCCGGCTTGTCCGGTAAGTGACGATAGCGCTGCTGTAAAAAGGTATCTAAAAGTACGGGATACTGCGCCAATTCTTTTGCAATCCAAGGGCTGGCTGATAACATTGGAATCAGCTCAACGGTGGCATTAGGATTTTCTGCAATCATGACTAAGTAGATAGAACGGCGGCAAATAGCTTCTAGCAAGGTAATTAAACGGGGCAAAGCGGTATTAGCAAGTTGCTGCTGTTCTTGATGCGCAAGTAGCGCATGCACGATTACAGGATAGGCGTTATCCAAACGCTCACGCGCTTCATCGCTCAAATTGGCAACCATTTTTGACTGCCAAAAGCCTTGTAGCAGCGCGCGGTTTTCTTCAGTTAATACCTCATTTAAGCGCGCAACCTGCTCATTTAGATGTTCAGGCTCAAGCTCATCATCCTCTTGATCGGGTATCTGCCGTTCGGTGACCATACGCTCAAACGGTACATTAACATGATAGCGGTGTTGATTGAGTGTCGCTAATAACCCTTCCCAATTATCAAAGCCAAGGGTAAGTGCCAGATTATGCTGCCACTGTGTGTCATGCGGCAAGCGCTGCGTTTGCTGATCATTAATCGCTTGAATACCGTGCTCAAGGCGACGTAAAAAACGATAAGCAGCTTGCAGCTCTTGATAAGTTCTCTCCTCTAAATACTCAAGCTGACAGAGCGCCTGCATCGCCGCCAAACAAGACTTAACCTGTAGCTGCGGATGCCGCCCACCATAAATCAATTGAAAGGCTTGGACGATAAACTCAATATCTCGAATACCACCCGCGCCAAGCTTTATATTATCCAAATCCTCACGTTGAGCGACTTGATTCTGAATAAGAGACTTCATCTCTCGCAGGGCTGAAAAGGCACTATAGTCAACATAATAGCGAAACACAAAAGGCTTAATCAGTGCTTGAATGTCGTCATAAAACGGCTGCTCTATATGCCCAACCACACGGGCCTTAAGCCAAGCAAAGCGCTCCCATGCCCGCCCATGCTGAGCAAAGTATTTCTGTAATGCTGATAAATGAATCGCCAAATCACTGCCATCACCCCAAGGACGCAAACGCATATCGACTCGAAACACAAAACCATCAGCGGTATTATTATCGAGCAGTCTGATAATACCTTGACCAAGCCGCGTCATAAAACGCTTATTATCAATACTGCGCGTGCCTTTTGCTTTGTCACCATCCGTCTCACCGCGCGCCTGATGGACAAAAATAAGATCGATATCACTGGATAAATTCAGCTCATGCGCGCCAAGCTTACCCATCGCCATAATCGCCATATCATCGACTTGCACATTACCTTTAGCATTAATAAAGGTCGGTTGCCCATATTGCGCCATCAGCTGCTGGTAGGTATAGTCTTTGGCAAATAAAATGCAGCCATCCGCAAACTCAGACAGCTCATCAGTCAATTGCTCAAGCTCAATGACGGCCAAGGCATCTTGCCAAATCCAGCGCATCATCAACAGCATACGCAAATGCCGCAAGCCGCTCATCACTTTGTCTTCATTGGCAAGTTGGTAATTCTCATCCAAGGTATAATCTTGAATCAAATCGTCAATTTGCTGGCGTGTTAAGGTGCTTTGTAACGGATAACTGCGCAAAAACGTCTGGCAAGCGCCCGTTCGACTTTGCCAAACCTGATAAGCAAACTCGCTGGCAGTCTGTAGCACTTGTAGCTGCTCTGCTGTGGGCTGAAAGCCTGTACCACTAGGCACGGTAGATAGCATAACGACGACAACTCCTTGCAGCATAAAGCTATAAAAACCACATCAATCGGAAAAATTGTTTTCTATAATGTTAAAACAACGGTATACAATCTTATTTTAGGGTTTTTATAGTAGCATAAATTCTCAACCATGCTATTAACAGCACCCTATTGACTAAAAAATGAGGAACGCACGAAAATTTCATGAATAATGCTACAATAGCTAATGCTTGAAAGGCTTAAAAAACTTGAGTTTTAAGAACCTTAAGGCGCTGCGCTTTTTTCTTCATACTCATTAATCATAGGTGACACCGCGATTATGACGACCACGACTCCGCTATTATTGATTACAGCTGATCCCAGCCATCCGTTGGCGCATATTGCACTACGCTATGCTCGTACTTACTTACAAACCACTGAAATAAATAACCATGATAAAACGGATAATAGCGACCACCATGCAGACCCGCACGCGCCGTTAAATATTTTTTTCTATGCGGATGCTGCCAATACGGCCAATCGATTACGCTGGCAATCAGCAGACCAGATGAATATCACTCAAGAATGGCAAAAGCTTGCCAAACAGTATCAGTTGACACTCCCTGTTTGTGTTAGTACGGCCCTCAGCCGTGGTATTTCAGATAGTGAAAATAGTACCCGTCATCAGTTAGATAGCGAAAATCTGGCAGCTGGTTTTAAGCTGGTTGGACTGAGTGAGCTTGCGATGATGATGCAAAGTGACTGTCGTTTGATACAGTTTTAATGAGCATTGGAATTATAGTTCGCTGTACAAACAATCAGCCCTTAAACAATCAGCTTAGCAATAATGGTTAGCGATACCTAAGATTAGGAAGACATCATGAAATTACTCATTCGCTTGCAAACCCCTACTGAGATGTCAAGCTATGAAGGCTGCGCGCTGGCTTTGACTTTAGCTACTTTTGGCCATGAGGTACAGCTGTATTTGGATGCGCCTGTATTTGGGTTTTTGATGCAGCCTGATTCACGTCTGCACGGCATGATTCAGTCGCTTGAATTATATGACATGCCAGCCGCTTGGTTACCTGACGATGTGTTTAGCGGTTGGATTACGGGTATGCTACCAACTGATTTGGCGACGCAACTGACTTTGATGCCAGAGGTAATAAATTCGCAAGATTTTGACCAGATTCTGGTTTTTTGATACCAGTATTTAGAAATATCAACAATTAAAATTCTAACTTTCAAAACACTATAAATCTCAAATATTAGTGCGAATTTCTATTCTTAACACTTAGCTTAATATGACAACAAATATAGCAAGCAAGCGGACACGATGATTATGGCAACTTTATACCAATTACATTGCACTATGGACACGCTTAGACGCAGTACAGAACAAATGGCATCGACGTGGCGTGCGGGTGACAGCATCATATTATTAGGTGCAACGGTCGCTTTTATTGACTGGTTTAATGCTTACTTGGGTGACCTTGAGAGCATTGAGATAGAAGATATTGCTGCTATTTACGCCCTGACTGAGGATATAGCGCAGCTGAGCGACAATACAAGGTCTAAGCTTAATCTCACTGCCAAATTAACTGCTGTTTTAAGCGATAGTGAATGGGTTGCCTTGACTCAAAACAGTCTTGTTGACGGTAGCAATTTCGATAAAGTGGTAACGATTGCTCTATGAATAATGACAATGCCATCACTCCTATCACAGCAGCGCTCAACGTTGAATTAGACCAAGACGGGCATTTATGTGACCATACGATTTGGACGCCTGCTATCGCGCAGCAGCTAGCTAACACCTTAGAAGTGACTATCAATGCTGAACATTTAGCTATCTTGCAGCAGGTACGCGCATTTTTTGTCAAATTTAATCACGCGCCTGCTACCCGTCCGCTGATTAAATGGCTACAGCAAACCTTACCCGATCATGACATCAGTAATCAAAAGCTACAGCAGCTATTTAATACTGGCTTGGTCGCCCGTCATGTCAATCGTCTTGCTGGCTTACCAAAACCGCCTAATTGTTTATAAAAAACGTACTATAAAAAAAGAGGTTAAAAAAATTAAACCAATGATTTTATTTGACCTTTTTTTAACTTAACTACCTTCTCTATTTCGGATCATAAACCGTCAATGTGCTATAACCGATACTGCGCCCTTCATCGCCGTCAAACCCTTGCTGTCGCCAGACTTCATACAAGCATATTGCCACGCTATTAGACAGATTTAAACTGCGCGAGTCCGCAAGCATAGGCAAGCGCAGCCAGTTATCAGCACCAATATCGGCACGAATATCATCTGGCAGCCCTGCCGTTTCAGAACCGAAAACTAAAGCAATATGATTTGATGATGGCCTAGTAGTCGACTGGTTATCTGTATGGTCAGTCTTCTGCACGCTAAAATCATACTCATAAAATGGCTTGCTGAGCTTAGTCGTAAGCGCGGTAATAATATCGCAACCAGCAGCTTGCAGCGCCTGTTTGGTCATTGCCCAGTCATCATGTACTTTCAGGTGGGCATACTCATGATAATCCAAACCAGCGCGGCGTAGCTTCTTATCGTCGAGCTCAAATCCTAACGGTCTGACCAAATGTAGCTGCGCCCCACTATTGGCACACAGACGAATGATATTACCCGTATTACTAGGCATTTTTGGCGCTACCAACACGATATGGATGGTCATACGAACTCCGTAAATGGTGTGAACTTGATATTGGGCGTATATAGCAGGCGTAATCAAAAGTTACAGTTTACTGCCAATAATTACATTTTGATACTGTGCTCTGATTTTAACTTTGATTATGATGGCTGTAACGGATAACGAGATAATCTAAAAACATTATCATCCTATCCTGCAACCCCTCAGTAAAACTTAAGCAAAATGCTAGGTTTTACTGTTATTACTTATAAAACCCTGTCTTTTTTGAGGAAAAAATTATGAAAAAATTGGTTATCGCATCTTTGGCTGCTATGTTTGTATTAACTGGTTGTAATACTTTTAAAGGTCTAGGTCAAGACGTATCAAGCGCTGGTAGTGCTGTAAGTGGTACTGCACAAGAAGTACAAAACAAAATCTAAGTTTTAAACATTTAGATTACTTAAAGGGCTTATCATTGATGTGATAAGCCTTTTTTAATCAGTTAGATTTTTTATTATATAAACTAAATTAATATACTATTCTATAAAAATGCTCTTAATATTTGATTGAGATATCTTTTGCCAAGTTCTGTCGGTTGCAGCTGTTCAAGACTATCTATTAGTAAACCTTGCTCGATTAACTTAGCAACTTGCCTTTCAATGCTGTCATAGCTTAGACCCGTACGTGCTTTAAATAACGACCATGCTACGCCATCGTGTAAACGTAAAGCATTGAGCATAAATTCACTCACCAATTCCTCTTCATCAATAGCTTGCCAGCCAACCATTTTTGGCGCTATTATTAATGCATTACCTTGCTGACTATCTTGTTTATTTTCCATATAATCTTTTGGCATACGAGATTTACTAAAGCGATAAATACCTGCTTGAGTGTTTTCGTTATCTATATCCCATTCATAAGACGTCAGCTCATTGCTGATATTTTGTCCGATATTGTCTTGTCCAACCGTTACTTTACCGTGCGCCCCAGCGCCAATTGCCAGATAATCGCCAAACTGCCAATAATTGACATTGTGACGGCAGGGTCTATCGGTCGCACCTGCCCATGCCGACACTTCATAATTGTAATAGCCCAAACTTTCAAGCAATGCCTGACCCGCTTGTTCAATATCTGCCAAGCTATCCTCATCGGGTAAAATCGGCTGACTGCGATAAAACACAGTATTTGGCTCAATCGTTAGCTGATACCAAGAGATATGAGTCGCGCCTGCTTCATGCGCCATTTGAATATCGTCTAACGCCTCGCTCATAGTTTGCTGCGGTAGCCCATGCATCAAATCCACGTTTACGCGCTCAAATCCAGCGCTACGAGCGGCTTTAATGGCAGAAAGCGCTTGGGTTGGATTATGAATACGCCCCAGCGTGGTGAGCTGCTCAGCAGAAAAGCTCTGTACACCAATCGAAAGACGATTTATCCCTACGGCTAAATACTCAGCAAATGGCGCATGCTCAAGGGTGCCTGGATTGGCCTCCATCGTTACTTCAATGTCATCTGCAAACTTAAAAATCGCTCGCAAACCGTTAAACAGACGTTGGTACTGGATAATAGGCAGCAGCGACGGTGTACCACCACCGATAAATATGGAGCTGATCTCACGTCCTTGGGTCAATCTCTGTTGCATAGCAGCATCTTGCAATAGTGCATCTACATACTCATCATACATAGACAGCTGACTGTCTACTGGTAGCTCATGTGAATTAAAATCACAATAAGGGCATTTTTTGACACACCATGGAATATGAATATAAAGTGCCAACGGAATATCTCTGATATTGAGCACGCTTGTATTATTACGATTAACAGATCCAAGATTGTTAGAAAAATGAGACGATTTGATATTTGACATAAGCGGACTTATCTATAAAGGGGTAGCTGCGGTCATAAGCAGAAAGTAGCGCTAGGATAACGGCTGTGCGAGCTAAAGAAAAGCATAATCATCATAAATCAGGCATAAATCAGTGACACAAACTGGCTTTTAAGCTGATAGCTAGAAAAGCTTAATAGACATATAAGATGAGAATCTATGATTAGCAGCTTTTAAAATCATCACTACTAGAATAATAACTCTTAAAAGGATAATGACTATGGCCTATTGGCTTATAAAATCTAATCCAAGCTGTTTTAGTATAGAAGACTTACAACGTGCAGGCACAGAAATGTGGGATGGCGTCCGTAACTACCGCGCCCGTAACTTTATGCGTGACGATATGAAAATTGGTGATAAAGCGTTTTTCTACCATTCAAGCGCCAAGCCTTCTGGTATCGCTGGTATCGTGACCATTAGCAAGACTGGATATCCTGATACTACTCAGTTTCATCCCGAACATCGCCATTATGACCCTAAAGCAACTGAGGATGAGCCGCGCTGGTATATGGTCGATGTGACTTTCGAGCAAGCTTTTATGGATATATTGCCCTTAGCGCAACTTAAGTTTTTACCGACGCTTGAAGATTCCTTGTTGCTGAGAAAAGGCTGTGAGCAGCTGACCATTCTTCCGCTTGAACCCAAGCATTGGAACACGATTATAGATATGGCAGAAGAGCTTAATCTCATACCGAATGAGGCTAACTCTATTTGACGCTTACTGCCTGGCTTACGACGCCTTAAAATTCAAGAAAGAAGCTATGCTTTAGTTTTAACAAACACTTCTAAAACGTTGACATTCGACTTTAGCCTGTTTACCATTTCTCTCATCATGACCTGTCAATTCTGCTTGCGAATTGACGGGTTATTTTTATTTTAGGCTTGCCAATTTTGTTTTTTTACTTAGCTAGCCTATTGTTACTTAGATTGGGCTTGCTCATATTATTTATCGGAGTATTATCGTCGCACCAATCCTATTTTACTGTCTTGCTATTAACTTGTTGATGGCAGCATTTGCTCATCTACAATCATTACCGCAAAGAATAAAAAGTTGCTTATTATGGTTTTCCCATTATCTTTCAGAGATTTTAAAAGTTATAGCTTACGCTTAGGCGTACTTGCACTCCCTATTTTAATTACCCAGTTTTGCCAAGCCGCGCTTGGGGTTGTCGATGCCATTATGGCCGGTCAAGTCTCTGCCCTTGATTTGGCGGCAGTGGCCGTCGGTTCCGGTATTTGGCTGCCATTATTCTTATTGGCAACAGGTATTTTGATTGCCACGACGCCGCTTATTGGTGAAGCAATCGGTCAAAACCAGCACAGCCAAGTACCACACATCACCCAGCAGTCTTTATGGACGGCTGGTGTTATCGGCATCCTCGGTTTTATTATTGTTAATTTAGCACCCAATATACTTGGGGTGATGGGTGTGCCTGAAAACATTCAACCCATCGCTTCCCAATATCTACGTGGGGTATCGTTCGGTTTCCCTGCGATTGCGGTCTATGCGGTACTGCGCAGCTATTGTGAGGCGCTTGGTCGACCGGAGCCTGTGACGGTTATCAGTATCATCGGACTGCTTGCTGATATCCCGCTTAACTATATTTTTATCCATGGTCTATTTGGCATGCCTGAGATGGGCGGCGCTGGTTGCGGAGTGGCAACCGCAATAGTCCTTTGGATTAACGTCATCCTATTAGCAACTTATACCAGTTTTACTAAGCGCCAGCAGTTTGCCAGTACACGCTTCTTTTATGCTTTTGCCAGTCCCAATCGCACGCAAATAAAAAAACTATTAAAGCTTGGTATCCCGATTGGTATTTCTATCTTTTTTGAAGCCAGTTTGTTTAGCTTGGGAGCCTTGGTAATAAGTCCCTTAGGCGAGCTTGCAACCGCCTCGCATCAGGTAGCGCTATCGGTGACCTCGCAGCTGTTTATGATTCCCATCTCAGTCGCGATGGCGCTGACGATTATGGTGTCCAACCGCTTTGGTGAAAAAAACCTGATGGCATTACGTCAGGTGCAAGCGACGGGTTTGATATGGACAGTAATGATTGCCCTTACTTGTATGCTTGGTATTTGGTTATTTAGACCGCAATTGGCCGCCGCATTTACCGACAATCCCGATGTTACAGCGCAAGCCATGCATCTACTTATCTTTGCGCTGGCTTATCAGTTATTTGATGGTTGGCAGGTCAATGTCGCCGGTATATTACGCGGTATGCAAGACACCACCATACCGATGTGGGTAACGCTATTTTGTTATTGGCTTGTTGCCCTACCACTTGGTATTTATCTGGTACGCTTTACTGACGTTGGCGCACAAGGTTTTTGGATGGCACTTATCACCGGATTATTCCTCTCTTCCATCTTGCTTACCATACGTTTGCGCTATCAGCAAAAACGTTTAACGATGATGTGGGCTTAATGCCGTAATTGCTTTTATCCAATCGTAGCGTCTAGTAACCATTACTAGCGCTACCTTGTCACATAGACTATGATAAATCATTGAGTATTTCTTACGCTTAAGAATAGCTTACGTCATAATATGTAAAAAAACTCAGTTAACAACTGTACATCGATTGCTCATTGGCGTGAATATAGGTATCATTAGCAATTACCAACACAATATTTAGTTACACTATTTTCTCGAATTTAGTACAAGGCAAAAATACAATTATGGATATTGAAAAAATACGCACCCTGATCGCACTCATGGAAGAAAGTGAGCTGGTTAATTTAGAAATCAGCTCAGACGATGAGCATATTAGCTTAACTCGTCACTATGATGCGCCTGCACCAACGATGATGGCCGCTCCTGCTGTTGGCGCTGCGCCAATCGCTGCTGAAGCCACAGCAACTATCAAAGCTGGTAGCGTTGAGACATCGCCGATGGTTGGTGTTTTCTATTCCGCCCCAAGTCCTAACGATCCACCGTTTGTAAAGGTTGGACAAAAAGTACAAGCGGGTGACACGCTTGGTATTATTGAAGCTATGAAAATCATGAATCCTCTTGAAGCGACTCAAAGCGGTATTGTGGATGAAATCTTAGTGAACAACTCTGATGTTGTGCAGTTTGGTCAGCCGGTCATACGCTACAAAGCGTAACGCTGTTTTCCAACCCTTACTTTGTAATGATTGAGACCTCGTTATTATTGATACGACATCAGCGCTCAATTTACCTAAATGAGTTGTATCGTCATTTATTTTTATGATGTCTAAAATAGCGACTTTATCAATGACTGCCGCTTCAACAAGGATGACCCCATGATAAAAAAACTGCTCATCGCCAATAGAGGTGAGATTGCCCTACGTATCGTTCGAGCTTGTAAGGCGCTCGGCATAGAGACTGTCGGCGTCTATTCTACCGCTGATGCAAATTTGATGCACTTACGCTTTGTTGATGAAGCAATCTGTATTGGCAAACCCAATGCCAACCAAAGTTATCTTGATATTAATACCATTTTGACCGCTGCTGAAATTACTGGCGCTGATGCCATTCATCCTGGTTATGGCTTTTTAGCTGAAAATGCTGAGTTTGCTGAGCGTATCGAAGAAGCTGGATTGACCTTCGTTGGTCCTAACGCCGATCATATCCGCTTAATGGGCAATAAAGTTTCCGCCATCAATGCCATGAAAAAAGCAGGTGTACCCACGGTACCCGGTTCAGTTGGTGCGGTGACCATGCACAATGCAGAAGAGCAAGCACGTAATATTGGCTTTCCGCTCATCATTAAAGCAGCTGCAGGCGGTGGTGGTCGTGGTATGCGCGTCGTTGAGCGCTTTGAGGAAATTATTGGTCAGGTGCAAGCGGCAAAGCAAGAAGCTGAATTGTGGTTTGGCGATGATACCGTCTATATGGAGCGTTATCTACAAAATCCGCGCCATGTAGAAGTACAGGTACTTGGCGACGGCAATGGTAATGCTATTCATCTTTATGACCGTGACTGCTCTTTACAACGCCGCCATCAAAAAGTATTAGAAGAAGCCCCTGCCCCTGATATCCCTGACGATGTACGTCAGCCTATCCTCGATGCCTGCGTCAAAGCTTGTAAACTGGTCAAGTATCGCGGTGCTGGGACATTTGAGTTTTTATTTGAAAACAATGAATTCTTTTTTATCGAGATGAATACACGTGTACAGGTTGAGCATACCATTACTGAGATGATTACAGGGATTGATGTGGTCGTTGAGCAGCTTAAAATCGCGGCGGGCTACGGATTATCTTATCGTCAAAGCGAGATTGAGGTTCAAGGGCATGCGATTGAATGTCGTATCAATGCTGAAGATCCAGTGACTTTTATGCCATCACCCGGTACTGTCACTCAGCTGTACTCACCTAGTGGGGCTGGCGTTCGCTTTGATTCACATCTCTATCCAGGCTATGAGATTCCAAGCTACTACGACTCGCTCATTGGCAAGCTTATCTGTCATGGTCAAACGCGTCAGCAAGCAATATCTAAAACATTGCATGCACTTGATGAATTGGTGATTGAGGGTATTAAAACCAATATACCGATGCATCGTGATGTGATTTTGGCTGATGACAAATTTGTCCATGAGGCACAAAATATTCATTATCTTGAAAGAGAATTATTAACGGCCAATAAAGACAAGGCTGATTCGTAAGCTTTCTAAACTCTGTTGTTTTACAGCAAAGTTAATAAAAAAACCGCTATCTATTTGGATAGTGGTTTTTTATTGCGTCTGGTTTTTATAAATCAGAGTTTCAAATTTCACAGATGATAATTTATAGATGACAATAAAATATTATGGCAACACTCTAGTGAAATTCATAAAGCACTCGGTACCATCAGGGTCGGCACACCACTGCATCTGATTGCCGTCATGGTTTAAAAATGCAATCAACGCTTCATCGGTCTGATCTATCTGGTTGCCTGAGCAATCTACCTCATTATTATCATAGACCGTCTTGAGAGCAATAATAGGCAGACCCTCTTCACGGTGGGTGACTAAATAACGACCGTACGTCCATTCTTTACCGCTGACCGCCCACATCTCATTATCCGCAGCAAAGTTATATAACTCACGGCATTGATTGGATTTAGCTGCTGAAGCTATGAGCTTTTGACTAGTGCTCGGCTTGATATTAACAATACGCTTCTCATTTTGAGTCAGTAGTCCATCTTTCGTATCAGCATTTACTTTTGGTTCAGCACTTTTTTCTTTTTGCTGCTTTGACGCCGCTTGTCTGGCCTCCGCTTCTTTAGTCATTGTGATGCTACTGTCTAAATCTATCTCCCACTGTCCAGCAATAGCGGGACTAATATGCGTGGTAATCGTGGGCTTACTAACGACTTCACCATTCGCTGGCAATGAAGCTAAAATAGATGCCAATGTAAATGAAGCAAATGATATAGGTTCCATAATTAACCTTGTTTTTCTAGTATTATAATAATGAATGATATATACATTAGCGTAAGTCTTAGACACTAAAAACACAAGTAACATTATGCTATTAGTCGTAAAGACGCAGTTGAGCACTCACTTAGTTATAATGATTTCAATATAAAAACGGTACCTTTAAAATAGCGTTCTGCTAGGATGAATTCTTACATAAAAAATAACGTCATGGCTGACTTGCTAATTGCAAAAGCCATGACGCTATAAATTATCGTATTGAATCAACTGTCTTAATATTAATAGTATGAAACTTATTAAGCAGCGACAGTATTTACTGCCTGAGCAAAGGCGGATAAAGCACCTTTAAGCATCGCCGATACGGTACTGCTACAAGTACCAATCCCTGAATAAACATCGCCGTCGACATTTAGTTGAATGTAAGCAGCAGCGTTGGCATTGGTTTTGTTGTCATTATTGGTATCATCATCAATGCCATCACCGCTATTATGCTGCGGATTAATTGCATGCTCAGCGTAATTAATGACATGAATAGATTTACCCGTGTGCTGTGCAAGTCCGTCAATAAATGAAGACAAAGGACCGTTACCCGTACCATCAATAGTGATGGCGTCACCATTCATCTGTACTTGACCGTTAAAGTACACCTCGCCACCTTTATTATTAATACTATAATCTAAAAGCTCAAAGCTGCCTTGCTGCAAATAAGTGTCTTCAAAGGTTTGTAAGATTTCATCATTCTGCAGTTCACGAGCAGCGCTTTCCGCTTGTTTTTGCACGACACCACTAAAGTCAATCTGCATCCAACGTGGCAAGTTAAAACCATAGTTACGCTGTAAGATATAAGCAACACCGCCTTTACCAGATTGGCTATTGATACGAACCACGTCTTGATAGCTGCGACCGATATGCGCCGGATCAATTGGTAAGTACGCCACGTCCCAAACATTTTCGGTCTGCTCGGCATGCTGTTCATTATAATCGAGGCATTTTTTGATAGCATCTTGATGTGAGCCACTAAAGGCGGTAAAGACCAATTCGCCAACATACGGATGACGAGGATGGAGTGGCAAGTTGTTACACTCACTCACCACCTGTACAATTTCACTCATATTACTAAAATCGAGCTCTGGATCAACGCCTTGGCTAAACAAGTTCATTGCCATGACCATGATATCCATATTGCCAGTACGCTCACCATTACCAAGCAAGGTTCCTTCAATACGATCAGCACCAGCAAGCACACCAAGCTCAGCAGCAGCTACCGCACAGCCACGGTCATTATGGGTATGCAAACTGATAGTCACATGCTCACGTTTGGCAAGATGACGGCAGAAATACTCAACTTGATCAGCAAATACGTTTGGCGTTGATGCTTCAACCGTCGCGGGCAAGTTTAAAATCACTTCTTGACCATTTTCAGGCTTCCAAACATCACAAACTGCGTCACAGACTTCGACCGCATATTCCGTTTCAGTTTGGCTAAAGCTTTCAGGTGAATACTGGAATACCCATTCTGTTTCTGGATATTTGGCTGCATATTCAACCAATAAATTAGCACCGGTAATCGCAATCTCTTTAATTTCAGCTTTATTTTTACCGTATACTTTTTCGCGTTGGATACGGCACGTTGAGTTATAAACGTGAACGATGGCACGTTTCGCTCCTTTTAATGACTCAAAAGTACGAGCAATCAAATGCTCACGCGCCTGCACCAAAACTTGCAATGTGACATCAGCAGGCACATGGTTTTCTTCAATTAACTTACGTGCAAAATCAAACTCAACTTGTGCCGCTGATGGGAAACCAATTTCAATCTCTTTAAAACCAACGTCCACTAAGGTTTTAAAAAAGCGCATCTTTTGTTCAATCGTCATCGGATCAATCAGTGCTTGATTACCATCACGCAGATCCACGCTTGCCCAAATTGGTGATTTCTCAATCGTTTTGCTCGGCCAGCTGCGATCTGTCAGCACAGGTGCAAATGCAAAAGGGCGATATTTACGGAAATCGAAAGCGGCGTTTTTTGGGGTAACTTTTGCAGAGGTACTGTCTGCATGGCGTGTTGCTTGATTAGGCATAATCAATCCTTAGATAACATAAAGAGCTGAGTTGAATTGTAGATTTTAGCTGGGCAACTAATGACCAAATCATTCTTTATCATACGAGATAATAAAAGTTTATGCCATTATAATAACAAAGTTTCTGCGTTAGAAATCAGCTTTATTTCAACCAAAACTATAGTAATTTAGTGAAAAAACATACAATTATGACTATAATTGCCTTAATTCACCAATAAGATGATATTCGATGTTAAATAACCATACGGAAAACTCTTTCGCTATAGATATTGACGACACCGACAAACAGTTATTACGCTTATTACAAACCCAAGCACGTATGAGTATTACCGAGCTTGCCGAGCGGGTCAATTTATCTGCCACCCCTTGCGCGCGCCGTATTAAACGCTTAGAAGACTCAGGTATTATCACAGGCTACCATACCCAGACAGACGCACAAAAACTCGGTTACCCTCTAGCGGTATTTATCGCGATCAGTATGGATCGCCATACTGCCGACCGTTTTGAGCATTTTGAAGAAAAAATTCAAAGTTTCGATGAGTTGGTTAGCTGTAGTATTGTCACCGGTCGCACTGAAGATTACTTAATCAAAGTGCGTGTACGCGATATGGCGCATTATGAAGAGTTTTTATTGCATAGGCTCAATCGTATAGAAGGCGTCGCCCAAGTGCATACCAGCTTTGAGCTACGGGAAGTGTTTAGCCGTAGCGTGGTTTAATTTGAAGTTAATAAGGCTGTGGCTTTTAACTTTCTTTTAATTCTAGTTATCAATTAAATGAGGAATGGCGCTGGGTTTGACGCTGAAAAAAGAAGACCAGTAGCAACCCTACTAATAAACCGCTAGCAGCGACCAATAACCCCGCATTAAAATTGTCATGTTTACCTGCCAGCGCTACCGTGACCAGTGGCCCTATGAACTGCCCTACTGCATACGCCAAAGTTGCCAGCCCAATCAATAAATTTGAGTAAGCGGGATTGATATTTTTAATCAAATTGAGCGTCATTGAAACCATACCGACAAAGGTTAAGCCCAAAATCACCGCATTACCGTATAAACCAAGAGCACCATCAGACCATATTGGCAAACACATACCAAACGCTTGTAATAACGTTAAACCCATCAAAGTTTTGGTTTCGCCAATTCGCCTAGCAAGCGCGCCCCAAATAGGGTTCGATAGCATGGCAAAGATGCCTACCACAAGCCAAATCAGTAACCCTGCATAGCTTTGTGTCGTAAGACGCTGAGTTGCCATCACCGGCAGAAAAGTCGCCGAAGTAATATACCCAAACCCTGCCAGCACATAACTTGCCGACAGTAATGCAATCGCCTTGGTATGACCGGCCGCCGCTTCATATAAAGAACGTTTAAAATTAAGATAAGTTTGCTGTACAGATATGCGCTGATTGCTGTGGTTTGATTCAGCGGCTTGTTGCTGAGAATATTTAAATTGGGATGTTGGTGATTTACATACTTTTGATGAAGATGCGTTTTGCGGTCTGATGGCATAGAGCAGCCATAATAACGGTAGACTGATAATTCCTGCTGCCAGCCAAATGATATCGAAATGATAGCCGAGCGTTAACAAGCACCAAGTCAATACAGCAGAGGCGCTAATACCGACGCCAATACCCGCATAATGCAAGGCTGAGAGTACCGAGCGGCGCTCCTCACTAAAGCTTTGAATCACCAAAGATGAGCTCAAAATCATTGCCAATCCACTGGCGATACCAGATAGCAGCCGGATGAGATACCAGAGATTTAATGACATATTTGGTACCACCAATAGCATGGTGGTAACGATACTGACTGCTGTCCATGCTATGAGCATTTGCCATGTCAAACGCTGGGGCACAAACATCGCAATGAGTGCGCCAATGAAATAACCACTATAATTGACCGAGGCCAGCCAACCTGCAATGACCGTCGATAACGATAATTGAATCATGATATCAGGTAAGGTTGCGGTAAATAAAAACCGCCCAAACCCCATAACTACCGCCATACAATACAGCCCTATACAAGCAACCGCCATTTCATTGGTAATGATAGTAACAACACGGCTTTTAAATACAGTCATCATGACAGAGCCATTTTGTGGCGAGAAGCACACAATCCTTTGTGTTAAAAGCAGTTTATATACAGCCAATCAAAGAAAGAATAAAAGAGTTCTAAATATAACGCTTAGTATTAAGAGATATTTCGGATTGAACGACTTGCCTGCTCAGCTGTTTCTGCTTGACCTAACATTTGCACCCGCTGATCGCTAAACATATCCATATCGGGAGCAAGCGTGCGCATAAAGCGATCAAAATAGAGCATTTGCTTGGTCAATAAGGCAAAGTCACGTGGGAAATGAATACCATGACGCTTGCCGACCTCAACAATCTCTAGCATCATTGTATTTAACTCATCGGCTTGCTCTTTACTATTAAAAGGCACACCACTGGTAAAAGCCTTGTCCTCAGCCATAATGGTTTTCATCATGCGCTGCAAATCATTGCCCAATGCCACCACATCTACCTGATTGTCGCTATGGGTCATCTCCATATCAATCATATGGCGCGCCATTGCTTGATAATCACTGTCTTGCATCGCTTGCATCATACCCATACAGGCGCGCCAACTCTCAGCCTTTAATTTACCAACGATACCGAAGTCTAAGAAGCCAATACGCCCATCAGTTAATAGCATCAAATTGCCCGCGTGCAAATCCGCATGGAAACTATTGCATAGCATAAGACTGGCAAACCACGTATTAAGCGTATCTGCCATTACTTGTGCAGGGTCATTACAATACTGACGCATGGCTGATTCATCTACCATAGAGACGCCATATAAGCGGCTCATAGTCAGTACACGCTTGGTGGTGAGCTCTTCATAGACGCTCGGCGCAACGACGCGTGTATTTCCTGATATCGCTAAAAATTGCTGGAAATCGCGAATATTTTGCGCCTCAGCGATAAAATCGGTTTCAGCAAGCATCCGAAGACGAATCTCATCAATGATTGGCGCAATGCTGGCAAAGCGCATAGAAGGCATTAACAGCTCAACCAACTTGGTCACACCATGCAAAACTCCCAAATCGGTTTGCATAATGGTTTCAACGCCCGGTTTTTGCACCTTTAATACCACTTCATCGCCATTATGCAAACGCGCCGCATGAACTTGGGCAATAGAGGCTGATGCCAATGGCTTTGTGTCAATATGAGCAAACATCTCCTCAAGCGTTAACCCATCAACAGCCAGCTCTTCTTTCAATACCTGTTCAATATAAGTGTAGGATAAAGGCGTCGTTTGATCCAGACAGCTTTGGAATGCTTGCACATATTCACGCGGGAATAGTGACGGCGTACTGGCAATAAATTGCCCAATTTTAATGTAAGTCGTACCTAATTGTTCAAAGGTTTCCTTTAGCAGCATGGCATCAGGTTTTTCACCTCTTGCGACTCTAAGCGCTGACAAACCAGCAACGCTTGCCGTTTGGCGAACACGATTAACGACATTAAAGGTATGCTTTAATAAATGCGGACGATGAATTTTCATAAAAAACAACTATGGTAATAAAAAGGATGTTACGAGGATACAGATATTTAAAAAGGTTGAGCAATTTGCTAATGTTTGGCACAAATCGGACAATACGCATCTTTGCGATAGCCCATCATCCGCTGCTGCATCTGGCTACCATCCCATATTAATAGCTTATTTGTCAGTGGATTTTTGGTTAATCCTAGATATTGTAGGGCGGCATTTGCTTGAAGATTACCCATGATAGCAGTCGTACTAGCAAGTACCCCTGAATTGGCACAGGTACGTTCATCAGCCTCTGCATCAAGTACCACAGAACCAAAGACGCAATGATAGCAGCCTGTGTCCAACTGCGGCTCATATAATGCCAACTGCCCTTGCATGGCTATCGCTGAAGCGGATAATAAAGGAATCTGATAACGAACACTAATGCGATTGATGATATCTCGGGTGGCAAAATTATCAGTACAGTCTAAAAGCAGGTCAGGCTTGCCAGATGCCATATCAAGCAGCTCATAAGCATTATCTTCGCTCAACCTTGCCACTGTCCCACGGGCACTAATCAGAGGATTAATCTTGGTGAGCATCTGCGCCGCTGTTAGCGCCTTAGGTTTACCGATATCTTCAGGTAAAAATAGTGTTTGCCGTTGCAAATTACTGGCTTCAATCACATCATCATCTATTAGATGCACTCGCCCCAACCCTGCCCGTACGAGCGTCTCAGAAGCAGGGCAACCAAGACCACCTGCACCAATCATAACCACTCGCGATGCTTTCAAGCGTAATTGAGCATCGATATCCCAACCATCAAGCAATATCTGCCGTGCATAACGTAGCAGCTCTTCATCTGCTAGCTGCCCCGTTTCTTTTGAGTGCGCCATACTTTCCACCACAATTTGTCACCACGAGTTATCATCAAAAAATGTATTACTAAAATAACGGGAGTCTAAAACCTATCCACTACAATAATTAACTACGATAGTTGGCCCAAAGTCACTCTGTCATTCCCACCAAAATCCTGAACAGTATGAACAGACTCAAAGCGATTGTCTAAAAATAGCTGACGAACTTTCGAACCTTGATCAAAACCATGCTCAATTGCTAGTAGGCCACCCTTAAGTAAATATTGCGGAGCATGTTGGACAATATGCTCGATATCGGCAAGTCCATGATTGGGGGCACTTAACGCGCTAATCGGCTCAGCGACTAGTCTTGCTAAATGCGCATCTTCTTCATCAATATAAGGCGGGTTAGACACAATCACATCGAATAATGGCTCATCCTGAGTAGCCAGCGCGTCATACCAACTGCTTTGGATAAACTTAATATCAGCAACCTCATTTACCATTGCATTATGACTAGCGACTTTTAGCGCCTCGGATGATAAATCAACGGCAATAACATGCCAGCTCTCTGCTGAACTATTTTGACAGCTTTGTTTTAACTCATGCGCTAAGCTAATAGCAATACAACCTGAGCCAGTACCTAAATCTAATAGGCGTTTCAGTTTATTTTCGTTATCGACACTTTTCGGTCGAGAGTTTATCCACGTTAATACTTTTTCAATCAATATCTCAGTATCCGGTCTCGGTATTAACGTATGCTCATTCACTTTAAAGTTCAGCGACCAAAACTCTTGCTGACCAGTCAAATATGCCAAGGGCGTGCCCTGCTGCATCTTAGTCACACCTTTATGAAATTGCTCAAGCTCGCCATCGGTCAGCTGATAGTTTTCATCAGTGATTAAAAATGAGCTTGGCTGCTCAATGACAAACAACAACCAATCAGTGAACCAAAATGAAGGTATATTGCTATTTTCACTCTCGTTTAACCACTGCTGAATCTGCTGCTTTATTTGACCAATGGTAGCTGATGCCATAAATAACTCGTAAAATTACTGTTTACTGAATAAGCCTGTCGAACTGGTTATACTTTATTGTCTTAGCTACTCTGAGGCACGTGGTGGCTCTTTGGTATCCGTTAGATTCGGATTGGCTTTTGTCAACTTATCACCAATACCTTTGCTGCCTTCACCATCACTGTCGCCATAAATATCGTCGTTATCACCAATGACGATATGTTTATCGACAAAGTAAATCAGCGCTAAAATTGGAATACCAATCGCAAAGGTAAAAATAAAGAAGAATGGATAGCCCATACTATCTACAATAGAGCCTGAATAACCACCCATGACCTTAGGAATCAAAGTCATCAGTGAAGAGAAAATAGCATACTGTACCGCGGTAAAACGTATAGAGGTCAATGCCGATAAGAAGGCAATAAATACCGCGCTAGCAAGACCAGCTGCTAAGTTATCAAATATCACCGCCATATACATGATGGGCAAACTGCCAGGATTATAGGTCAGGACCACAAATAATAAATTAGTCGCACAAGCAAGGACAGCGCCAATCATCATGGCATGCATGATGCGAAAACGCTGCGCCAACAGCCCTCCTAAGAAACCACCAGCAATGGCCATAATCACGCCAACCAATTTTACCGCATTGGCAATATCAGTTTTACTAAAGCCCATGTCTTGATAAAAAACGTTTGATATTACCCCTGCCACAATGTCTGAGATACGGTATAAACCAATCAGTGCTAATAACAATAACGCCTTTTTTCCATAGCGTCTAAAGAAATCTAAGATAGGCTCAATCCACGTTGCCATCGCAATTTCTTTTTTCACTAAACCGACTTTTACCAATGCATAACCTGCTGCCAGTGCTGCTGCTAAGCTTACTAATAAATGCAATGTCTCACTAATAAAGCTAACAAACACACCTTCAAACTCTGGCAATACTTGCCCTATTAATACATAGGCCGCGATAAATGCTACGACGGCAAATACAAACAGTAAAACCAATCTGACGTAGTCTTCGCGCGTTTCAGCCACCAATGGTGCTTTATTAATAATCTTAGGTTGATTAATCATAAAGTACAATAGCAGCAATGGGGCACACACAACCAACGCTATAAAGTAGAACTTAATACTGGGCATTGCCATTAGCGGTATCAGGGCGATAGTACTATCAAAAACTTTATTAATAAGGATATTGATAAGATATATGACGCCGAATAACAAGGCTGGTATTAACAGTAACGCTGAGTATATTAAGAAAATTTTGAGATTACTTTTTTGCTTATGACTTTGTAAAATCTCAGCGGTTGGCTCATAACTGGCAAAGGTGGTCAATATACCCAAGGTCATAACCCCAGCCATAATATAATAAGTATTACGCCACGCTTCATAACTATAAAAGCTTTCCGTCGAACCAAAATAATCTGCTAAATATAGCGCGCCTGCCCCAGCGACAATCATACCAACACGGTAACCTGACACATAGATAGAAGACAAAATAGACTGCATCGATGGCGGTGCCAGCTCAATGCGGTAAGCATCAATGACGATATCTTGCGTGGCAGAAGAAAAGCCAAGTAGAACTGCCGCGCCAGCCATATAAACCAACACGTCTTCACTAATAGGGTTGACCGTCGCCATCAAAAAAATAGCCAATACGATGAGCAGCTGTGATACCACCATCCAACTACGGCGGCGGCCCAACCATTTGGTCAAAAAAGGTACCGGTAGCGCGTCGATTAATGGCGCCCAAATAAACTTAAATGAGTACCCCAATGCCGCCCAGCTGAACATGGTAACAACACCACGGTCAATGCCTGCTTCTCTCAGCCATAATGACAGACTGGAGAAAATGAGCAAGATAGGAATACCGGCTGAAAACCCTAAAAACAGCATGATAATGACACGTGGGTCTAGATAAGCTTTGGCGGCTTCTCCCCATGATTTTTTGGCAATCGGTTGATCAGGCGTTACAGGTTGGACAGCAGACATAATAACTCACCAAAAATTGAGATAAATAACACAACTGCGCACAATTTTTATCAATCATTTCTTATTGATAATAGATAAAAAGGATCGATAAAAATTGCTCAGCGTTGCATAAAACCATCATCAGTACAAAATTGAATTATGGTACTTGAGAACACGAACCTTGACTAGATGTTTTTGCATTAACTTAATGACCACAGTATTTAGCACCGTCATTTATTTCATTACGGTAACGTCGTGTATCAAAATCTCACTTAAGTATTAAAAATACCTATTTTTAATCGCATCTTGCTTTTAAGCTCTCTTGCCATTTTAAGTAAAACAAACTAGCCCATATTCCAAATTAACATAAATTCATAGCTATTTATTATATACAAGAATAATAGCTTTGATTTACACTAGCAACTTACTGAGTATTTGTACGTTTTTATTTTTATATACAGATAGGTTTTGTATATTTATACCATAGGGTTAAGTGATGGCAATCGACGTAGTGGTCAATCAGCGGCATCTACAAATCCAACTCAAGCAGTTGGAAACAGTGTGGCATACGGTAATTAATGGCTATAATTTAAGTCAAGCAGCAACCGTGCTGCACACCAGCCAATCGAGTCTATCAAAACATATTGCAGCACTTGAAAACCAGCTTAAAACCGAAGTGTTCGTGCGCCAAGGCAAACGTCTAACTGGGCTGACGACCATGGGCACAGCGCTTATGCCGCACATCGAATCTATCTTTGCTGAAATTCGTACCATTGAAAACCTCAGTCTGGATTTTAATAATCCCAATATTGGCACGCTGACAATTGCCACCACGCATACGCAGGCGCGTTATGTATTGCCAGAAGTAGTCAAAGAGTTTAAAGAGCGCTTCCCCAAGGTTAATTTAATCCTGCAACAGGCAGATCCTGAAACCATCGCTCAGATGGTCATTCGCGGGCAGGCAGATATTGGTATTGCCACTGAATCGTTATTACACAATAACTATTTACGTTGCTACCGCTATTATGACTGGACGCATCGCGTCATTGTACCAAGCGACCATGAGCTGGCAGGACTGGAATCGATTGATTTACCAACGCTTGCCAGCTATCCAATCGTGACTTATCATGGCGGCTTTACGGGGCGCGGCGCTATTGATAAAACATTTAGCGACGCAGGACTTGAGCCTGACATTGTACTCGCAGCGCTTGATGCCGATGTGATTAGCACTTATGTTGGATTGGGATTGGGCATTGGTATTATTGCCGAAATGGCATTTGAGCCAAGTCATTATCAGAATTTGACTGCTATTCCTGTTGACCATTTCGGACGTTTTACCAGTTGGATGGCCGTACGTGATGATGCAGAAATTCGTCAATATGGACGCGCCTTTATGGAGCTATGCCAAAAGCAATTTAGCCAGTAACTTTTAACTTAGTCAGTAGCTTATTAAGCAGCGGCGCTTAGGCAATTAATAGCGACTTCAAGCATCATTGTTTAACAATCATCTTTTTAACAAATACAAACGGCACCGCTATCTATTGATAAGGGTGCCGTTTGTATTTTTTCTTTTATAAGACTATTTATTTCGGTAAAAAATCTGTGCGGTACTCTTATATACGCCTCGAATTATTACGATTTGTTATTACCTTGAGCGTTGACCTTTATATTCTCTATAACTGCCCCATCATATGAGCTATTGAATAATCAGAATGCTTTTTATTTTATTACTGATGTTTAAAAAAACTAACTATAAAAATGTCGTTGAATAGCGCCATCATAACAATAGGTGAATCATGAGCAATACAATTCCATTATCCTTTTTAGACTTAGCACCCGTTCCTGAAGGAAAAACCATCGCTGAAGGCATTGCACAGACGGTTGCTATCGCGCAGCAAGCAGAAAAATCTGGCTTTAACCGTTATTGGATGGCCGAGCATCACAACATGCCTGGCATAGCTAGTGCAGCGACTTCCGTGCTGTTATCGCATATCGGCAGTCAAACCAAGCGTATACGCATTGGCGCTGGTGGCGTCATGCTGCCCAATCATGCACCGCTGGTTATCGCCGAGCAGTTCGGTACTTTACAGGCGCTATATGGTGACCGCGTAGATTTAGGTCTAGGCCGCGCACCGGGTACAGATGGTGCTACTTTTCAGGCACTGCGTCGTCAAATGCAAGATGCCGATCGTTTTCCACAAGATGTACAAGAACTGCTGTATTTCTTAGGCGATGGCACCGATGACAGTCCTGTGCAGTCATTCCCAGGGGCTAAATCAAATATTCCTATTTGGATACTGGGCTCGTCGCTTTTTGGCGCGACCTTAGCAGCACATTTAGGCCTACCATACGTTTTTGCCTCACATTTTGCTCCGCAGATGCTGGGTCAAGCCATCACCGCGTATCGTGAACAGTTTAAACCATCGGCGCATCTTGCTAAGCCCTATGTGATGCTAGCGGCAAACCTGTTACTTGCCGATGATGACGAGACCGCACAATATCACTTTACTTCAGCGCAGCAAAGCTTCGTGCGTCTACGTCGCGGCGAACGCGGACAAATGCCAATGCCAACTTACGATATGGACAGCATATGGAGCCCTGCCGAGCAAATGATGGTAGACAGCGCTTTATCCGTCTCATTTGTCGGTTCTGTAGAAACGGTCAAACCGAAACTTGCTAAATTCCTTGCGCAGTATCAGCCAGATGAATTGATTGTCACTGCCAACGTTTATGATCAAGCAGCGCGTTTACGTTCACTGGAACTTACACCTGAGCTAAACTTGTTTACTTTACAATAGACCGCCCTGCTCGCATAATTATTGATAAGCCCTAATGAGATTACGGTCATGAAACCCTCGGCCTTTATCGATTTATCAATATTATTATATATTGTGGCCTTTATTGCGGTGATGGTCGTTGCCGGCTATTTTACTTATCATATTAGCCCCAAGCGCAAACAGCGTACTGAAAAAAAACGTAATAAAGATAACTTTAAATAAATGACACTCGATGTAAAAAGCCCCCTTCTCTAATTTGAAAAGGGGGCTTTTTAATGGTAATAATAGTTGGGATAAAAACATTCAAATATTGACGTTAAAAGCCGTCAGTATTCTTACCAATCAACTGCAGCACCAAAGGTTTTTTGTTTGGCTTGTTTGGCCACATATAAAGCCACGGCTGCATCAAAACTTGCTGCGCCGACCGATTTAAACAGAGTTATACCTGACTCTGATTTTACTATCTTTTCTGTTACGAGCGCTTGTAAATCGCCACTAAGGTCATCCCATGTCCATGCGCAATCAGAACTATCGTGAGCTTGGATTAAATCACCTGCTTCATGGCGACTACCCGCTAAGTCATCAACCACCACCATATTACTATTGGCGATAACCTCATTACTGATCTCTTTCATCAACGGCTGATATGCTCCTACCGCATTGATATGTACATCGGCCTTGATATGATTGCTATCAAATAAGCCTTCTGTCGCCCGTGTCGCCACATTGATAATATCGGCATCACAGATAGCATCATTGATATCTTTGCAAATGCTTATATCAACGCTCCATTGACTGTAATCACGCTCAAAACGCGTTTTAAATTGCTCAGCGCCTTCACTGCTTCTATTCCACAAATAAACGGTTTTAATCTCAGGACGTACTGTCAATACCGCATGCAATTGCTCATAAGCCATACCGCCACAACCAACGACAGCCACACTTTGACAATCAGGCTTTGCCATATATTTGGTTGCAATACCTGACAACGCCGCGGTACGCACTTGAGTAATATAAATGCCATCCATAATCGCTAATATGGCGCCAGTATCATTATCAGATACGGTAATAAGGGCAGTAGTCGTTGGCATATTGCGGCTAGGATTATCAGGGCAAATGGTCACCAATTTCACGGCAGTATATTCTTTTTCACCATCATAAATCGTGGCGGGCATCGATAGATGCGACCCTGAGCTGTGTTTATCATCTTCACTAAAAGTCTCAATGACTAAACGCTCAGGCGCTTTAATCCACTTAGGATGCGCCGCTTGTTGATGTAACATCGCTTCAATGGCGTCAATGGCCGCTTGCATATTGAGATATTCGGTCACGACTGCTTGATTTAATAACTGCACGTTGGGTGCTCCTTTTTATCAATTTATTATTTAGTTTATATCCATAATTAAACGCGATGACTAAGCATAATGATTGGTGCTATATCCACCCTAACACACGTAGTATTGCCGCACCAATCGCCATGCCAAACATTCCTACCACGGTTGTAAATGCTAAAATATTAGCGGCCAATATATCATTCCCACCCATGGCCTTTGCCATCACATAACTGGCAGCTGCCGTCGGTGATGCTACCATCAAAAACAGCACGCCCATATGCACGCCTGATAAACCAAAGCTTAACCCAACAGCGATCGCCACAAAAGGGGCAATAACGATACGGCCAATACTAGCCTGCATGGACAGCCCAGACGGGTGCAACATCGACTTTAAATCAATACTCGCACCAGCGCAAATCAGTGCTAACGGTAATGCTACCGCTGCCAATAAATCGCCCGTCTTATGAATCACGCCCGTAATAGGCGGCAGCGGTAACGCTTTGTAAGCAAATGCCGCTACCAACGCAATGATTAATGGGTTGGTAAACAATTTCTTGATAATCATTATGCTGCGACTGAGCCACGTATCGGCTGCGCTTTTGGACACACGACTGAGTGTAATAACTGCTAAGATATTAAATAATATCGTCACCACACCCATATAGACGGCGCCAATACTTAAGCCCTGCTCTCCGTAAGCGTTGGCGACGGTTGCTAGCCCGATAATCGCCATATTACTGCGAAAGATACCTTGTACAAACACACCTTGGTCGGCAGGCTTACGGATAAAATAACTGGCATAAATCTCGGCGCCAATAAATAGGATAAAGGTCACCAAAATACCAGCCACAATTAAAATCATTTGCTTAGCGTAATCGACCTCACTATCGACAACGCTAAAAAACAATAAGCAAGGCAAACAATAATTAAAGACAAAGCTGGATGCTTGATCGATAAAAGCTTGACTCGCCTCACCACGCCGCTGCATAAAAAAACCCAACCCCATCAAAAAAAGGTTAGGCAGTACAATGGTGATGGCAAAAATAATAGCAGCGGTCATAAATAAGCTCAATTCGGTGACAGGCCCACCATACTATGGACAACAGCGACATAAATTAATGAATGATAAATAGGATGATTGGTCACATGAGTATAGAGACAAAACAGCAAGCAAGACAAGCTGGTATGCGACTTTCTTTTCGTAACGGCGATATTTTGACAAAAAAAGCCCATAACGATTTCTCATTATGGGCTTTTTTTACGCTTTAAGCTGATAGTTGTTGCTACGTTACTTTTCTATCTTACCTTTTTACTTTTATCTCTCAACTTATGACTATGAAGCATTTAATGCCGCCTGTACTTTTTTCTGTTTTTTAACGGTCATCGCTAGTAATTGAATGGCTGCAGGCGTGACACCGCTAATACGTCCAGCTTGTGCTAAGGTTGCAGGACGAATTTGCGCCAGTTTTTGCACAATCTCATTGGACAATCCTGACACGACACTATAATCAAAATCCATTGGCAATGCAGTATTTTCCAAACGCTTCATCTGATCAATATCTTCTTGCTGACGGTCAATGTAGCCGGCGTATTTCACAGAAATCTCGATCTGCTCACCGACTTGGCTATCGACCTCTGAACCCGTGATGGCCGCGATATCATTAAAATGTATCTGTGGGCGTTTCAATAAGTCATAAGCGGTAGATTCTTTAGACAGTACCTCTCCTGTGTGCTCGGTGACTTGCTGACCTAGAGCATTAGCAGGGGTTGCCCAAATATCTTTAAGACGTGCAGTTTCTGAAGCAATAGCTTCCATTTTTTCTTCATAAGCTTGCCAGCGCACGTCATCCACTAAGCCTAATTTGCGACCGGTTTCGGTTAAACGTTGATCGGCATTGTCTTCACGCAACAGCAAACGATACTCGGCGCGGCTGGTAAACATACGATATGGCTCAGTAGTACCATGCGTAATCAAATCATCGACCAGTACGCCAAGATACGCTTCATCTCGGCGCGGCGTCCAAACATCAAACTCACTGTTTTCACAGGTGACCAATGCCGCATTAGTACCAGCTAATAGACCTTGCACGCCCGCTTCTTCGTAGCCTGTTGTCCCATTGATTTGACCAGCAAAATACAAGCGATCAATCGATTTAGTTTCAAGCGTTGGCTTTAGATTTTGCGGATCGAAATAATCATACTCAATCGCATAGCCTGGACGGGTGATATGAGCATTTTCTAAGCCTTTCATACTATGGATAAAGTCTAATTGCACATCAAACGGCAAGCTGGTTGAGATGCCATTTGGATACAACTCATGCGTGGTCAAACCTTCTGGCTCAATAAAGATTTGATGGCTGTCTTTATCCGCAAAGCGGTGAATCTTGTCTTCAATAGACGGGCAATAACGCGGCCCTACTCCCTCGATTTTTCCAGAGAACATCGGTGAGCGGTCTAGATTCTCACGGATGATATCATGGGTACGCGCATTAGTATGCGTAATATAGCAGTTGACCTGTTCAGGGTGCATGGATACATCACCCATGTAGCTCATCACTGGTAAAGGCGTATCACCGGGCTGTACGGTCATCACACTAAAGTCAACGCTACGTGCATCGATACGCGCGGGCGTGCCTGTCTTTAGACGTCCAACTGGTAACTTTAGCTCACGCAAACGGTCAGCAAGTTTGATAGAAGGCTGGTCGCCTGCGCGTCCACCTTTTGAGTTCTCTAAACCGATATGAATGACACCGCCTAAAAAAGTACCTGAAGTCAGTACGACAGTTTGGGTGTTAAAAATAATACCCGTTGCCGTCACAACAGCCGTCGCGCGACCATTTTCGACCAAGATATCGTCAGCCGCTTGTTGGAATATATCAAGGTTTGGCTGATTTTCTAACGTATGACGAATGGCGGCTTTATAAAGGATACGATCTGCTTGCGCGCGCGTGGCACGAACGGCAGCACCCTTACGGCTATTTAGCACCCGAAACTGGATGCCAGATTTGTCAGTCGCCAATGCCATCGCGCCACCAAGCGCATCAATCTCACGCACCAAATGCGACTTACCGATACCACCAATCGCAGGGTTACAGCTCATCTGCCCCAGCGTCTCGATATTATGCGTTAAAAGTAAAGTTTGCGCCCCCATACGTGCGGCTGCCAGAGCAGCTTCTGTGCCAGCATGACCGCCGCCGATCACTACCACGTCGTAATTTTTTGGGTATTGCATGTATGCCTCACTTGACTTTCAACGCTACCATGAGGCAGAGGCTATGTTCAAATAGCATGGCTACCGGTAAATAAACGTCAGTCGAATTTAAAAAAGAGATAACGACTCAGATGAGCCATTAAAGATAGGTTAGATAGCCGGTAATTATAACAATTTTTTGCCGCTTAAAAAACGTTATACGAAAAACTATTTAAATTAACTATTATTCAAATTAACGATGAAGGTGCATCAATAGAAGCTTGATGAGCCTAGGTGGGATTTATTTACCCGGACTGAGCGGTACAATACGGTCGGACTGCCCACTTGCCAGCATATGGTGGCTGCCATAACCTTCTGGGTTAATCTGCAAATAGGCATTCATTTGCCCAATAGCATCACCATCATCGCTAGCCAAGATTTGCTCTTTAATCATCTCAACTGGCGGTAATGGCAAGTTTTTTAACAAAGCCAAACGTTGAGCGTTATCGCCTTTATTGACCACAAGCTCGATAAGTTGACGCGCATCGATGGGTAAGTCCGGGGTATTTTGCGCCAATAATGCCAAATGATAGGCACCAGCAGCATCTTGATCAGCAACGATACGCTGCTCAATAGCAATATAAGTTGCTTCAGTTGCGCCGCCTGCCACGCTCAGCTGATGGATACATTTAAGGGCAGAATTTGGCTCATTGTCTGCCATATCAATTAAGCGGATTGATTCGTTTTTTAAATGCTCGCGGCGTTTTTCGATGGCTGCTTGTTCAGCCGCCTCTTGTTGCTCCGCTAATTCCGGGTTTGATAATTCACTGTTTAGTGATTGATTATTCATATAATTCTCTCTTTTATTCAAAATATACTTTTCTTGGACACTATATGGGGCTACAACCTATAAAAACAATAAATTGCATAGACAATAAAAAACCCGAATAGCCATTCCAATCTACTAAGGAAAGCTACTCGGGTTTACTGTACTTCAATACTTCAAACTATTTATTGAGACATATAAACTGCCCAATAAAAGCGCTTAAATATTAAGCAGCAGGACTATTCGCTTCAACCAAAGGCTTAAGCTCGCCTGATTGATACATTTGCAAAATGATATCTGAACCGCCCATCAACTCGCCATCAATCCATAACTGTGGAAACGTCGGCCAGTTGGCGATTTTTGGCAATGTTGCACGGATTTCTGGGTTTTCTAAAATATTAACAAAGGCAAATGGACGACCAATTTGCGTCAGAACTTCAATCGATTTGGCAGAAAAACCACACTGCGGGAACTGCGGCGTGCCTTTCATATAAAGAATGACTTTATTATCTTTAATTTGATCACGAATCAGCTGTTCAACATCGTTTGCAGCAGTATTTGGGGTTTGCTCACTCATAAAAGCTCCTATGTATTAAAACTATTTATCAAAAAAAGATATTTCACATTAAATTTGGCATGTAGCTGCTACATGGGGCAATTGCCATTATATTGCAACCATCATAGATCATTATCAGGGATTAAGCGTCCGACACATTAACATCAGAAACATGATCGCTCGCCCGATTTATATTCGATACCAATAATACCACGGCATTGGCCATGATGCCCTCTTGCCGACCAGTAAAGCCCAGTTTTTCAGTCGTTGTGGCTTTAATGCTGACATTACTCACATCGGTTTGCAAGTCACTGGCGATATTTTCGCGCATCGCTTGATTATAGGGTGCCAATTTTGGGCGCTCACACATCACCGTGATATCAGCATTGCCTAAAGTATAACCGGCGACTTGCACTTTACCATACACATAACGGAGTAGGACGCGCGAATCCAAACCGGCGTGCGCGGCATCGGTATCTGGAAAATGCTGCCCAATATCACCAAGTGCCAATGCGCCAAGCAGGGCGTCAGCAAGCGCATGCAGTACTACATCCCCATCAGAATGCGCAAGCAAACTATGCGTGTGCTCTATCGGCACACCTGCCAGTATGACATATTGCTGCTGCTGACCATTATTATGAAAAGCATGAACATCAATACCTTGACCAATTCTTATCATTATTATTCCAAGTAAATTAGGGGTGATTAAAATAATTTAGAACCACTATCTAAATTTCTCAAGCGCTTTTACTCACGGTAGGCGCGCATAGGTCGCCACCGCTTTCAATTAACTGTTATAATATGACCCTTATTTTATCACAATACCTAGACCAAAATACCCAGTCCAAAAAACGAGATGACCTTATCCGCTGACTAAGTCTATCACTCTTAGTCGTTTTATTAATGAATAGCGTCATTTCCAATTTTGGATAACGTATAAACTGTTGAGCAATTTTATGTCAGCCACGCCAAACACCTCAAGCCTGCCCGTTTCAGACTCTTTTAGCGTCCATCGTCCTTTGACGCTTGTCGATATCGACAATCCTAGCAGCAAGCACGTGATTGTCGGGATGTCGGGCGGCGTCGACTCTTCCGTCTCTGCTGTTTTGCTCCAGCAAGCAGGCTTCAAAGTGGAAGGTCTGTTTATGAAGAACTGGGAAGAAGATGACGGCACCGAATACTGTACGGCAATGGATGACCTAGCAGACGCGCAAGCGGTGTGTGACAAAATCGGTATCAAGCTGCATACCGCCAACTTTGCGATGGAATATTGGGATCGCGTTTTTGAGCATTTCTTAGCCGAATATAAAGCCGGACGCACCCCAAATCCAGATATTTTATGCAATAAAGAAATCAAGTTTAAAGCATTCTTAGACTATGCTTTGACCCTCGGTGCTGATTATATTGCCACCGGTCACTATACGCGCCGCAGCCTGAATTATGAAAACAACAAAGGCGAAACCGTCGCCCAGCTACTGTGTGGACTAGATAATAATAAAGACCAAAGCTACTTCTTACATGCGGTCGGCGGCGATAAAATCGCTAAGACGCTATTCCCAGTAGGTGAGCTTGAAAAACCAGTGGTACGTCAAATCGCTGAAGAACATGACTTGGCAACAGCTAAAAAGAAAGATTCTACCGGTATTTGCTTTATTGGTGAGCGCCGTTTTAAAGACTTTTTACAGCAGTACTTGCCAGCACAAAAAGGCGATATCGTCACTGATGATGGTCATGTGATAGGTCAGCATGACGGCTTGATGTATTATACTTTAGGTCAGCGAGGCGGCATCGGTATCGGTGGTGTCAAAGACCGTCCTGAAGAGCCTTGGTTTGTACTGGCAAAAGATTTGGACAAAAACCGTTTAATCGTCGGTCAAGGTCATGAGCATCCGATGATGCTAAGTAATGAACTGCAAGCTTATAAGCTTGACTGGGTCGATGGATTGCCGCCTACCGATATTTTTAGCGCGGAAGGTTTACGCTGTATGGCAAAATCTCGCTATCGTCAGCCTGATCAGGCCTGCCGTGTTTACGCGTTAAATGATGATGGCTCTGAGGTTCGTGTGCTATTTGATGAGCCGCAACGTGCCGTTACTCCTGGTCAATCAGCGGTATTTTATATCGATGAGGTTTGTCTAGGTGGCGGTGTGATTGCCGCTATTGATGCGCCTTGTGGGTTTTAATGTCGGATAATTTTCAACCTTTCTTTATTTTCCGGCTTATTTTTATTACTTTTAATCCTTTAATTTTTATAACTATCGAGGCATCACTATGACTCCACTTACCGCACTCTCCCCAATCGATGGCCGTTACGCATCTAAAGCCGACAGCTTGCGCCCTTATTTATCTGAATTTGGTCTGATTAAAGCCCGTGTTACCGTCGAGATTCGTTGGTTACAGTCATTGGCGGATAATAGCGCGATTGGTGAGTTGGCAGCGTTTGATGCCGATACCAATGCCTTTTTAAACAGCATTGTTGACGACTTTAGTGAAGCAGATGCACAAGCTATTAAAGATATCGAAGCGACGACCAACCACGATGTAAAAGCGGTTGAGTACTTTATTAAAGATAAGTTTCGCGGGAATCAGCAGTTAGAAGATAGCCTAGAATTCATTCACTTTGCCTGTACCAGTGAAGACATCAATAACTTATCTTATGCATTAATGCTAAAAGACAGCCGCGAGATTGTGGTTGCTAAAATGCAGCAAGTAACCGATAGCATTGTTGATTTAGCGATTACTCACTCTGAGCAACCGATGTTGTCACGTACGCATGGTCAAACCGCTAGCCCAACGACGCTTGGTAAAGAGATGGCAAACGTGGCTTATCGTCTAGCTCGCCAAATCAAACAAATCGGTCAAGTTGAACTGTTGGGTAAAATTAACGGCGCTGTTGGTAACTATAATGCTCACTTCTCAGCCTATCCTGATGTTGATTGGCAAACTCATGCTGAGCAATTTATCAATGAGCGTTTAGAATTGACCTTTAATCCTTATACCACGCAAATTGAGCCGCATGATTATATCGCTGAATTGTTTGATGTGGTAAGACGCTTCAATACGATTCTAATCGATTTTAACCGTGATATTTGGCAATATATTAGCTTAGGCTATTTTAAGCAACGCCTAAAAGACGGTGAAGTGGGTTCTTCTACCATGCCGCATAAAGTCAATCCGATTGATTTTGAAAACTCAGAAGGTAATTTGGGCGTTGCCAATGCGATGCTCGCACACTTAGGTGAAAAGCTACCTATTTCACGTATGCAGCGTGATTTATCAGATTCTACCGTACTGCGTAATATCGGTGTTGGCTTAGCCCAAAGTATGATTGCGTTTGATGCGTGTCTAAAAGGTGTGAGCAAACTTGAATTAAATGCGCAGCGCTTAAATGATGATTTGGATCAAGCACAAGAAGTGTTGGCAGAGCCGATTCAAACGGTCATGCGTCGCTACCGTGTCGAAAACCCATACGAGAAGCTAAAAGCTTTGACTCGTGGTAATGCCATGACTCGTGAGGCCATGCTAACCTTCGTTGAAAGTGATGAGTTGAATGCTGTGAGCGATGCGGATAAAGCACGTTTACGTGAAATGACACCTGCGACCTATACTGGTAATGCGGCTGAACAAGCACGCTCTATCAAAGAGTGGATTGCTAAGATTTAATAAACACTGCCGTTACCTTAAAAAAGATATCAATGACTATTCATTGATATCTTGCTAAACAACAACCTTACTTTGAATGCTATGATTTATCCTTAAAGATGCGTCTTTAATGGTACATAGCTTTTGAGTAAGGTTTTATTTTTTATCCTTTTTATCTTCGTCATCACTATCGCCCGGTATAATAGCTTTACCAACAGCGACGGTGCCTTTTACCACGCCTTTGGTGGTTTTATAAGCGATTTTAGCCGGTACGGTCACTATCTTATGGACACAAGCTTGTAATAAAAACACGCTAGCGATAATGACGATAAAATGCAATTTTTTCATAAACTTCCTACGATTGATGGGATGTTCTGACAGTAGCTATTGATATTGACACTGTAATACTCACTATCAGATAGGCAATAATCATAAACTATTAAAACTGTCCTATAAAGCTCTCCTCACTATTAATCTTATACCCATTTTTAGATATGGATTTATCAATGACCTCAATCCCTCTTTGTTTACCCGACTCTATTACTCCTGAGCAATTCTTGAACGAGTATTGGCAAAAAAAACCATTACTTATTAAACAAGGTTTGCCACAATTAGTCGGCATGTTCGAGCCAGAAGACATGCTTGGCCTTGCGCTTGAAGAAGACGCTTCAGCGCGCTTATTAACTCAAGCCGCGAATAAGCAAGAAGGATTGCCACAATGGCAACTTAAAAAAAGCCCATTGGTTGAAACTGATTTTGATAAGTTACCAGAACAATGGACCGTGCTGGTACAGAATATGGAACAGTGGTCACCTGAGCTTGGTCAATTATGGCAAGCGTTTGACTTTATTCCGCAGTGGCAACGTGATGATATTATGGTCTCTTACGCACCTAAAGGTGGCTCAGTGGGCAAGCATTATGACGACTATGATGTGTTTTTAGCACAAGGGTTTGGCTCACGTCGTTGGCAGCTTGGCAAATTCTGTGACAAGAGCACAGAGTTTGTCGCCGATGAACCAATTAGATTATTTGATGATATGGGTGAAGTTATCTTTGATGAGATACTAGAAGCTGGTGACGTGCTTTATGTACCGCCGAAACTCTCGCATTTTGGCGTCGCACAAGATGATTGCCTGACATTCTCTTTTGGCTGTCGTCGTCCAAACCTTATGCAAATCATTGATAGCTTGGCTGATATCGCAACCAATGATAGCGATTTATTTATCCCGATGCTATTGCCACAAGCGCTGCAAGCGTCTGGCGAATTGCAAGCGGACAGTATCGATGCGATTAAAGACCAGTTATTACAAATGCTGCAGTCTGAGCGTGGCTCAGATATCATTCGTCAAGCAGTGTCGGAAGTCGTGAGCAAACGTCAATATGATGCGCTAATTCCTGAAGAGACGTTAGATACTGATGAGTTAATGCAAGCATTATCAGAAGGTGCAACGCTGCAAGCAGACTATAGTAATCGCCTACTCTACAGCCAGAATAACGATGACCTCAAGCTATATGCCAATGGTCAACGTATCGATGGTCTTGATGCTGCGGCAACATCCATACTAGTACGTTTGGCTAATGGTGAACATTTACAGAGTCAAGATGTGATGGATGTTGACCCAGATGAATTAAGCGAGTGGTTAGAAAATGGCTGGGTATGGATTGATTATGCTGAATGATATGCAAGCAATGTCTTTAGCGATTGAAGGTTAAACGTCGTTAATAATTAAAAATGATCAGTGTTTTTTTACTCAACTTGAAAGCTGTAGTGAAAAAATACTGATTGTCATTTAAAAATGTACCTTAACTCCTAAAAGTTCTGCAATTTAATGTCTCTACGCTCCTCGCACATGAACTGATTCTATATCACTTAACCTTATGCTGTAGCCACTTTTTTATAACGGCTTACCCCTGCAATAACTGTCTCATCAATCACCCTATCATCACCGAGCATCATCAATACAAATAATCGTTCTTCCAGTGTTTTAGTCTGTGCAATACGTCTTTCTAATAAAGGCGTCGCCGCCATGTCTATTACTACAAAATCGGCTTCCTTATTAGGCATAAAGTTACCGATTTTATCATCTAGCATTAACGACTGCGCATTGCCCAAAGTAATCTGGTATAGCCCTTGATGAGCGGACAGTTGATTGTTTTGTAGCTGCTGAACTTTATAAGCTTCCGACAAAGTTACTAACATTGATAGACTGGTTCCCGCCCCTACATCAGTCGCAATACTGACGCTGGTATAGCTTAATGTTTTAGGTAAATCAAATAATCCACTACCCAAAAACAGATTGGACGTTGGACAGTGCGCTATCTGCGTACCAGTTGCGCGTAGCCTTTCGTATTCTGCAGTCTCCAGATAGATACCATGTGCCAAAGTGGTGTATCGACCCAACAGACCCATATCTTCGTAGACATCTAAGTAGCCTTTATGCTTGGGATAGAGCTTACGCACAAAAGCCATTTCATCACGGTTTTCTGCCAGATGTGTTTGCAGATAAACATTGTCATAGCTGGCATATAACTCGCCTGCCAATTGCAATTGTTTTGGCGTTGAGGTAATAGCAAACCTTGGGGTAATAGCCACATGTTGGCGTCCACGCCCATGCCAATTATTAATAATATTTTGCGTGTCTTGAATGCTCTGCTCAGCAGGTACACACAGATGCTCAGGCGCGTTTTTATCCATCAACACATTGCCAGTAATCATGCGGGTATTAAGCCTGTGACTTTCAGTAAAAAAGGCTTCTGCAGATTGCGGATGGCTAGTACAAAACACCATAGCGCTGGTTGTACCATTAGCCATTAACTGATTCAAAAAGAATTGCGCCGTATCATGCGCAATCTTTGGATCAGCAAAATTGGCTTCAGTGACAAAAGTATAATTATTAAGCCAATCAAGAAGCTGCTCACCGTAAGCCGCAATCATATCTATCTGCGGATAGTGCACATGGGTATCGATGAAGCCCGGCATAATTAATTTATTACGATAGTCATGAATCTTTACCGGTGCTTGATTATTAGCTTCAGCATAATTCGCTAGTATTGTTTCGCTACTACCATAATCTATAATGCAGCCTGCCACATCATCGACAATCAGCGCACCGTCAGCAATATACTCAGGATAGACGTTCACGCCCGCAATAACTGGTAGTAGCGTGATGTTTTTATCAATGGTTGCTGTATTTGGATAATTAGAAGATGTTGAGTTGGGTTTTTCAGCATGCGCACGCTCAGCCACTTGATTCAGATCATCTTCGGTAAGATAGTGCAGGAGCTGCGCTTGATAAATATGTAGAGCCATGGGTAAATCTCCCGTCACTTGATCATACCGAACGTTTTAGTTGGAATATAAATTAATGGTAAAGGTAGAAATCAGTATTGATGGTCTATATCTTATGGCTTATTTTTGATGATAATGTTGCAAAATTTGTGCGGCAATAGATACGGCAACGGCCATAGGTTCTTTACCACCAATCGGTAATCCTATTGGCATAGTTAGTTCATCGACTATTTGCTTATCATAACCACGTTGCAGCAGACGACTTTTAAAACGTTCCGCTTTAGTTGCCGAGGCAATACAACCAACATAAGGCATTGAGACTTTTGAGCGACCATTATCTAGCTCGTTATCTGAACCATTATTATAAAGATTGTTTGCTAAATTTTTTGCCTCTGAACCAGCATCCAACGCGGCACGTACTAGCTCAAAGTCCAGACTATGATCATGGGTCATAACCAAAATAAAACGCTGACCGCTTTGTTTAAGAAATGGTTCAATAAACGGGCGAATGAAATCAACAGGATCATCATCAATATGCGCACGGATATGGGTAGGAAGATTATAAAGCTTAGGCTGAGTTAAACTAGGCTGGGTTTCTAATTCTTGGGATAATTCCTCTGTTTGGGTAGATGTATTTGGTAAATTAGAATTGTCTAATAAATAGCGCTCAAACATCTCAGGGCGATTGTCAACCCAATCCACTTGGCAAGGTAGCTCTGCCAGTATCGTCATCAATGCTGCTGCCACGTGCCCTGCCCCAAATACCAATATCGACATCGGTGGCATCACGTTAAAACATTCAAACATAATGGTGACACTACCACCGCAGCACTGCGCCAACTTCGCACCTAGCGGATAATGTTTGGTATAAACAGTATCGCGTCTTACCACTTTAGATGGCGTCGAATCACTGTCGTTATCATTGTCATTGTCGATATTCTTGTTGACACCTTTATCTCTTTTAGAAGCTTTTGGTACGGTTGTATCTATCTCACCATTTAGCAATTGCCGTGCTGTCGAGATTACATCATGCTCAAGGCCGCCGCCACCAAGCGTATCGCAGCAGTTGTCATGGGTAATCACCATTTTTGCTTGTAGCGCTCGGGGCGCAGAACCATTGACCGCAACGATAGTCGCCAATACGTGCGCAGACCCTTGCTGCTGATACTGGGCTAGACCATCATACCAACGTACTGGTATTGGCATAGGTGGCAATGATGAATTATTCACTGTGCGTCGGCTCACTATGGGCAGGGCCTCTAGCCGTTGATACGTTAGGATGCTCTATCGCTTCTGGCTGCTCGTCGACTGTCTGACCCTCGACCTCTGACGGTTTGATATCTTCGGCATGCGGCACAAGTTGTGGCTTAACTTTATTGTCGTCAATACCGCAGTTGTCCTCCTCATCTCTAGTCAAGTTATCAATCGCATCAAAGTTTATATTCGTGTCAATCTCCCACTCCTCGCCTTGCATGCGCATCACCGCTTTTAATACTGCCTCTGGGGTTGCAGGCACCGTAAGATCTGGGTTTTTCTTATAAACACCCAAGCTTGCGACTGCATTATTGATAGCACACCAAACGCTAGCTGCCAGCATAAAAGGTGGCTCGCCAACTGCTTTAGAATTGTAAATGGTTTGCTCTTCATTTTTACGGTCGTACAGTTTAACTGTAAATTGTTTTGGTAAATCGTGCGACGTTGGAATTTTATAATTGGCGGGACTATTAGATGCTAGCGCGCCCTTTTTATCCCAAGTAAGCTCCTCAGTTGTCAGCCACCCCATACCTTGCACAAAGCCACCTTCAATCTGACCAATATCGATAGCGGGGTTAATCGACTGTCCTGCATCATGTAAGATGTCGCAGCGCAGTACTTTATACTCACCAGTTAAAATATCTATTTCAACCTCAGCGCACGCCGCGCCTAAAGCGAAGTAAAAGAAGGGTCGACCCCACGCTTTAGAGCGGTCGTAAAATATCTTTGGCGTTTTATAGTAACCAGTTGAAGATAAACTAACGCGGTGCTGATACGCCAACTGCACCATTTCAGCAAAAGTAAAATCTTCCTTATCACCAATATAGACATAATTGCGCTCAAAGCGTATGTCTTCTTTTGCCACTTCAAAATACTTAGCGGCAAACTCGACGATACGTGCCTTAATGGTTAAGCAAGCATTTTGCGCTGCTTTACCATTGATATCGGTGCCAGATGAGGCCGCGGTCGGCGAGGTATTGGGTACTTTATCGGTACGCGTTGCAGATACTTTTACGGTATCCAAATCCACATCAAACTCATTGGCGACTATTTGAGCAATTTTGACAAATAGCCCTTGCCCCATCTCTGTCCCGCCATGATTAAGGTGGATGCTGCCATCAGTATAGATGTGTACCAGAGCACCTGCTTGATTGAGCGTCTGCACGGTGAATGAGATGCCAAACTTCACAGGCGTTAGGGCAATGCCAAGACGCTTATCGCTGCCTTCAGCTTCGGCTTGCTCATTGGCTTTTATAATCTGCTGGCGACGCTGATCATAATCACAATCTTTTGCCAGTGTCTCCATAATCGTTGCCAAATCAAAATGCTCGATTGGCTGACCATAATGAGTACTTTGCCCATTTTGGTAGAGGTTCGTCAAACGCACTTGCAAAGGGTCTTTGCCTAAAGTATAGGCAATATGATCCATCATATATTCGGCCGTCATCAGACCTTGAGGCCCGCCAAAACCTCTATAGGCAGTGTTCGACACCGTGTGCGTTTTGCAGCGATGTCCTGCTACCTGCGCGGCTGGATAATAGTAAGCGTTATCACAGTGGAACATCGCTCTATCGACGATAGCATCGGACAAGTCTGGTGCATAACCACACAAGCCAGCAAGCTGCATATCGACCCCAAGGATTTGTCCTGCCTCGTTGACACCTACCTCATAACGGTTGGCAAATTCATGGCGTTTACCGGTCACAACCATGTCATCTTGACGATCCAAGCGCATACTGACAGGTACATTGTGACGCTTGGCGACGATTCCACAAAAGCATGCCCATGCAGCGGCTTGGGTTTCTTTGCCGCCAAAGCCGCCACCCATTCTGCGTACTATCGTATTGACGGCATGAAATGGCAAATCCGTCACCTCAGCGACCAGCTGCTGCACTTCACTCGGATGCTGTGATGAGGTATAGACTTCAAGCCCGCCATCATCGCAAGGCACGACATAGGACACTTGTCCTTCCAAATAAAAGTGCTCTTGTCCCAGCATATGAATATGGCCTGCAATACGCATAGGTGCATTTGCAAGTGCCGCTTCGGTATCACCGCGCTGCATGAAGTGGCTGGGACGTACAAACTGCTCCTGCTCTAAGGCCTCGTCAATACTCAGTATCGCTGACAATGGTTCATATTCGATGACTGCTTTGAGCACCGCCTTTTTAGCAGCACGGTGAGTGGTTGCAACGACTAAAAACAGCGTCTGACCCACGTATTCTGTGATCTCACCTACCATCAATGGCTCACCGTCAAACACCGCGCCGATATCCGTCTGAGCGGGTAAGTCTTTAAAACTTAAAACATCAATCACCCCGTCAGCCGCTCTAACAGCGCTGAGATCCGTACTGGTTACCCGAGCATGAGCGTGACTGCTTTTACCGACTGCCAGATGTAAGGTACCTTGCGGCTTTAAGATATCATCCACATAAGTTGCTGTTCCCATGACGTGGCTTATCGCACTATCATGTTTGGCAGAAGTGCCGATTTTGTTTTTAGGCGGACGTACGCGGCGAATGCTATAAGTGTCAAATAAGGATGATTGATGGCTCATGATGATTCTCTCTCAGTTTGCGTCTCTTTCAACAATTGCTTGCCACACTTAATTAGTAAACGTTGCACCACATGCAAGCGATACTCACGGCTTGCTCTGACATCTGTTAATGGCGAGACATCCATCGGTAGTGCTTTTGCAGCTTTCTTAAAACTTGCAAGCTCAAGGGGCTGACCTACGAGTGCTTGCTGGCAATTTTTTGCTAATAAGGGTATAGCCGCCATACCGCCGAGACCGATTTTTGCATGGTCGATAGTCATACCATCTGCTGACAAATCGATTCTTACGGCAACCAAACAAGCGGAAATATCATCTTCATAACGCTTACTAATTTTATGAATAAATAGATGTTGATTAGCCTGCATCAGTGGCATATGAATAGCAACGATATAACTGCCTGCCCGTAGCTTTGTTTTTTTATAATCTAGAAAAAATTCTGATAAAGGTATTATCTCGTCGACATAGGATGTTTTGTTATGTTCATTGCTTTCATCCTTAGCACTGGCATCTTCGCCACCAATATCTCTATTATTGGGATTACAATGACGCAAATGAATGCGTGCCTCTAACGCCAGCAAGATTGGTGGTAAATCTCCGATTGGCGAGGCATTAGCAATATTACCGCCAAGCGTACCCATATTACGTATTTGCGGTGAAGCGGTTCTTGCGAATAATGCTGCAAAGGCAGGAAAGTTATGTTCCAGTATTGGCAGCATTTGCTGATATGTCATGCCAGCCCCAAACGTCAATTCTTGTACTGATTTTTTATTATCAGTGTACTTATTTAATTCAGACAATGACCACACTTTTAGTTTATCAATAGCAGACAGCTGAATAATCACTTCATGGTCAACCAAGTGCTGGGTAATGCTTAATCCCAAGTCCGTACCACCCGCCCAAATTGTTGCACTTGGATATACAGCTAATAACTGATTAAACTCATCCACTGTCTTTGGAATGAATAGCTGCAGCGACCCTTCACTCAGTGCAGGCTCAATAGTTGACGCTTGATTCGATTTATTGAACGACTCGTTTTTAGGTAGCGACTTACTGTTACTTGCCATCGCATCCGTCGCTAAGCTTATCGTTAAATCTTTTGCTACCATTTCATCAGCGTCTCTTTGCTGACCAATTTTACCCATTGTTAGACCTGCTTCGATAATGGGTCGATAACCGGTACAGCGGCATAGGTTGCCTGAAATTGCGGCGACAATATCATCATAGCTTGGGTCATCATTTGAGCTACCCTGCTTGGCATTCTTTTGTTGTTGCATACGATTATTTTCATAAAGATTCGCCAGAGACATCACAAAACCAGGAGTACAAAATCCACATTGCGAGCCATGGCAATCAACCATTGCCTGCTGTGCAGGATGCAATAGCGCCCGCTCTGGATGATGTGCTGGATTGTCCGCTAGGTAAGAAGCGGTCATTAAATGATGACCATCCATCAACGACAATATAGCAATACAGGAGTTAAAGGTATAAAAAGGAGTGCTGTCACTAGAATCGCTCATCGCATGATTAGGCAAACGTTGCGCCATAATCGTACATGCGCCACAATCCCCACTACCGCAGCCTTCTTTAGTATCAGTTTGATATTCGTGCAAGCGCAGATACTCAAGTACCGTCGTATTCGGATTGAGGTGGCTTATCTCATGGTACTTTCCATTCAGATAGAAACTAATCATAGCAATACTCGGCTAAAAAATTGGGCTTTGTGAAATTAAATAGCTTACATAGATTGTTAATAAAAACACTTGCTTGATGGCGCAAACCAATCAATTAACACTTAATAGCTACCACACAATAATATTTACCAATCACACTTCTATTAAATATTTACTTTTATATATCAGCGTCTTGGGTATCTTCTGGCAAAAATAAACTCAATGCAATGGCAGTAATCGCACCTATTGCGACAGGCGATATCAGCACGTTACGTATTGATTCAGGCATTTGTGATAATACCTCAGGTACCATAGACACACCGATACCGATGCCCACAGAGGTAGCAATAATCAACATATCACGGCGATCAAGCTTAGCGCTAGCCAAAACCTTTATACCAGCTACCGCTACTGTCCCAAACATAACCAATGTTGCGCCACCAAGTACTGGCTGCGGCATCATTTGCAATATGGCACCAAAGATAGGAAACAACCCAATGATAATCATAAGAGCCGCAATATAAATACCGACATGACGGCTGGCGACCCCAGTAAGCGCAATGACGCCGTTATTTTGACTAAAGGTGGTCGATGGCATGCTATTTAAGGTGGCAGCAATCATAGAGTTGACCCCATCTGCCAATACCCCACCTTGAATTCTATTAAGATAGACAGGACCTTTGACAGGCTCTTTTGATACTACAGCATTGGCTGTTAGATCGCCCGTCGTTTCAAGGGCGCTGACACAGTACAAGATAGCTAATGGAATAAAAGAGGTGATATCAAACTGAAAACCAAATTTGAATGGGATAGGAATGGTAATAAAACCAACATTGTTTAATGAAGAAAAATCTAATCTGCCCATAAAAAAAGCAGCTAGCATTCCTAAGATTAAGGCAATGACAATAGAGGAAAGTCTTAATAGTGGGTTTTTTGAGCGGTTAAATACAATCACTGACACCAGCACAACCATACCTAAAAACAGATTTTGCAAACTGCCAAAATCTTCGGCACCGAAACCACCTGCAATATCAGTCATGGCGACTTCAATAAGCGGAACACCGATGAGAATAATAATGGTACCAGTGACCACAGGGGTAAATATTCTTTTTAATTTATGAATAAAGCGGCTAAGAACAATTTCAACAAAGGCGGCACAAAAACTAACGCCAAAAATAGTAGCTAAAATATCTTCTGGCGAACCACCTCGGCCTTTTACAATCAGTCCAGCAGCGATAATAGCGGTCAAGAAAGCAAAGCTAGTACCTTGCAAACTGAGCATGCCAGCGCCTATAGGACCTATTTTTTTACATTGAATATATGTTCCGATGCCAGATGAAATGAGCGCGCAGCTGATTAGATAAGGCACATAATCGCCCAAACCTAGGGTTCCTGCGACAATCAAGGTAGGAGTAACAATAGCGACGATACTAGCCAGCAGATGTTGTAAAGCGGCAAAGCTTGCCGGCCAAAAGCTAGGCTTGTCATTGAGCTGATACATCAACTCGGCGTTTTTCTGAGGCTCTAAAGATTGAGACATTTTAATCATCCTTGATTAATATGACCTTAAATCTATTAACAATCCTTGTTAATAGTTGTAGGCTGCTCTAGTGAGCTTTTGCACCTTATTATTAGTCATAGCATTAATTAAAAGATGACTATTTGGTCAGGTTTTATTTATAGTATCACCACTATTGTTCGCCTACAAGCTAAAAAATTATGGATTCAAAAGGTTTTTAACTTCTATTCAAAATAGTAAATACTTTAAGAAGACTATAAAAAAACGGTCAGTAATCATTTACCAAAGCGCTTGGAAAACAATTACTGACCGTCATGTGTGATTCTATTTTTTATCTACTGGCAATAATTTAACTTTTTAGCTATATGAGATTATTACTCCGTCCCAAGCTCTAATAAGCTCGCATTACCACCAATCGCTGTGGTATTAATGGTTCTTACCCTTTCGGTGACAAAGCGATAGAGGTAATCAGGCGTCAGCATCTCTGAAAAGCCTTCCATATCAGTGACGCTAATGACTTGCGTCAAGATACCGTCAGTATTGGCAAGTCCTTGACTGATGGCTTGTACTTCGCTGTTATTGCCTGAGACTGCAACTTGAGCCAAACGATCGATATATAGCAGCGTCACGGTTTGCGAATCGTTCGCCACACTCAATACATCGTCGCTGATACCAGTGTCATACAGTATCTTTGCTGCCTCATTGCACATCTCATCTTGGCTTGGGCAATGTAGTATCACCTCGTTACCAGTCAATAATGCGGCGATTAACTGCCCAAGTACTGCCATTGCGCGTGCAGACTCACCGCCGATGACCATAGTTTTGCCACGAGCGGTTACGTATAAATCGTTAGACTCACCCGTCGCGCCCGTCATACGCTGTACTTCGTCTAAGCTGGGCGCGGCACTCAATAAATGAGTGAATAAACGCTTTGCTTTATTGACATCGCCAGTCAGCAAGGCCAATTTTGCAATAGCTGCTTGTAGATACGTCGCGCGATTGACCGCGCCAAGTAATCGCCAAGATTCACAAACTTGGGCATGATTCTTTTTAAATTCAGTCGCCATCTTGCTACTCCTTATGCGATTTGTGTTTGAGTGAGTGATTCAGTCGTTATTGACTCAGAACGCAGCTGCATCAAGCGAGCCACATAATGTGGACCACCTGCTTTTGGACCTGTACCGGATAGACCACAGCCACCAAATGGCTGAACGTTGACGACGGCACCAATTTGGTTACGGTTGATGTAGGTATTACCGACAAACGCACGGCGCTCAATATGCTCGGCAATATTTTCAATACGGCTATGAATACCTAAAGTCAAACCAAAACCAGTACCGTTAATGGCATCGATAAGCTTGTTAAGGTCAGGTGCTTTATAACGTAATACATGCAATATCGGACCAAAATGCTCGCCACCGATGACATCGATACTTTTGACCTCAATCGCTGTTGGCAAGACGAAGGTAGAGTGCTCTTCGCTGACAACCGAGCTTGCACTGATAGGTGTCTGCGCCAAAATATTTGCGGTTGGCTCAGCGCTCATACGTTCGATATGCGCCTCCAGACTGCGCTTGGCATCCGCATCAATCACCGGACCTACGTCTGTGGTTACGTGCAGTGGATTACCGACGACCAATTCTGCCATAGTACCTTGTAGCAATTCGATTAAATTATCCGCGACTTCTTCTTGCACGCATAAGATACGACAAGCTGAACAACGTTGGCCGGCCGAGCCAAAGGCTGACAATACCGCATCTTTAACCACTTGTTCAGGTAATGCGGTTGAGTCAACAATCATGGCATTTTGACCACCCGTCTCAGCAATAAAGACTGGTAGCTCGCCGTTGGCTTGCACATGATTGTTTAAGCTTTGGTTGATACGCTGCGCCGTTTGGGTTGAACCGGTGAAGATAACACCTGCAATATTATCCGCTGCCGTCAAAGCACCACCAACATCGCCTGCACCCATCACTAGCTGTAATGCTTCTGCTGGCACACCTGCTTGGTACATTAACTGCGCACCAAAATGAGCAATTAAGCTGGTCTGTTCAGCAGGCTTAGCTACTACTGTATTGCCTGCTGCAAGTGCCGCCACGATTTGACCCGTATAGATCGCCAATGGGAAATTCCAAGGGCTGATACATACAAAAGTACCGCGCGCTTTATAAACCTGACGAGAGTCTTTCCCAGACAAATCTGTAAACTCATGGACTACGTCGTCTAAACGCTCTGCTTCGTCGGCATAAAAACGGCAAAAATCAACCGCTTCTTTGATTTCATCGATACCGTCTTGCATGGTTTTACCAGCTTCAATCTGGCATAGCGCCATCAATTCAGCATAGTTTTCTTCATATAAATCTGCTACTTTACGCAATATAGCAGCTCGCTGCGCTGCCGGTACTGCTTGCCATGCACTTTGCCCTGCTACCGCCACATCGATAGCTTGAACGGCCAAATCCGCATTGGCATATTTGACATCACCAGCGATGACTTCATGATTCCAAGGCGCACGCACTTTCTGAGATTCAAGCTTATGGGTGTTACCATCCGCTTCGTACTCATCAACTGCTTTACCATTAATAATAGAAGTCGCTGACCACGTTTTATGTAGATGGCCATCAATAGCAGCTTTAAACGGGAGCCATTGCGATTCTACAAAGATATTGGGACCGAAACTGGCACGGCGCTCGCCATAGATATCTAACGGCAGCGGGATATCAGGATTATGTAAAGTATCGTTGGTCAATAATTTGTCGTACGGATGCACGGTTAGCTTATCAATCGGATAAGATTTGTCTAATAACTGGTGGACAAACGAGCTATTGGCACCATTTTCAAGTAGACGACGTACCAAATATGGTAGCAAGTCTTTATGCGCGCCAACGGGCGCATAGATACGTACTGGAATTTGATAAGCTTGTAAGATATGGTCATAAAGCGCATCGCCCATACCGTGTAGGCGTTGGAACTCAAAATCTCTATGCGCACTCATGGTCATAATCGACGCTAGCGTGTGCGCATTATGCGTGGCAAACTGTGGCCAGATTAGCCCGCGTAAATGTTCGGATAATAAGAAACGCGCGCACGCAAGATAAGCGGTATCGGTACCTTCTTTACGCGTCCACACAGGATAGCCTGACAGACCTTTTTGCTGCGCCAGTTTAATCTCAGTATCCCAATATGCACCTTTTACCAAACGTACTGGAATACGATCGCCGACTTCAGTTGCCAAGCGCGCTAGCCACACTAAAATAGCAATCGCGCGTTTTGAGTAACCTTGTACTACAATACCTAAGCCATCCCAATCCGCTGTCAAATTATCGCGATATAGAGACTCAAATAGTTTTAACGATATCTCAAGACGATCAGCTTCTTCTGCATCGATACTGATATCGACATTGACCTCACGCGCCGCTTCAATCAATAGCAAACAGCGTTGACGCAATAGTCCCATGACCTGCTCTTCTTGGGTTGCTTCATAGCGCGGATGCAAGGCAGATAGCTTAATAGATACCGAAGGCTTTGGCATACCCTCTTTAACTTTAATACTGGCAGTCGCTTTAATCGCATGCAGATAGTCATTAAAGTATTTTTCAGCGTCTTTATGAGTAATAGCTGCTTCACCTAGCATATCAAATGAATAGGTATAGCCTTTATTACGATAAGGTTGGCTGTTTTTATTAGCGTCTTCAATGGTTTCACCCAACACAAACTGATGACCCATGATACGCATGGCTTTTTGCATCGCACTACGAATGACTGGCTCACCCATTTTTTTAGTCATACGGTCCAAAAATCCAGATGCTGTCGTGTTACTATCAATGCTGACCACACGGCCGGTCATCATCATGCCCCATGTCGAGGCATTGACCATAAAACCGTTGTCGTTTTTTAGATGTTTTTTCCAGTCAGCCACACTCATTTTGTCATGAATCAGCGCATCGGCAGTATAATTGTCTGGTACGCGAATCAATGCCTCAGCTAAGCTCATGAGCAGAATACCTTCTTGGGTATCAAGGCTATATTCAAGCAATAATGAGTCAACCATTTTTACAGCTTTGCCATCATTACGTACGTGCTCGACCAGTTGGCGCGTCTGCGTGGCAGCGGCTTCACGTTCGCTATCTGTCGGCTTGGCAAGTGGCAATAACTCGGATAACCAACGTTCTTCATCCACGCTATATAAAGGTGAAATACGGGCGTGCAGCGTTTCTGACGACTGGGCAATATAGTCTGGCGCTAGCAAATCTACCGGCTTAAATAAAATCGGCTCTTGCGGGGTAAACTGGTCTACTGGGTTCATAACAACTCCATAACTATCGTTTAAAAACCATAATAAATAGCGCGCTGGGAATTCTGATTATTTTGAAAAATACTTATAACCATCATTAAATTGAATACATGATTAAATTAAATAATAGTCTTAAATGGATATTTACAGCAATAATCAAAAGGCCAAACCACACCATCACAAAACGAGAAAATCCAGCATAGGCTGGAAGCGGTCAAGTAGGTCGTTTTAGTGTTAAACGGGCTACATTAACAATATAAAGGCAACAACTAACAGCTAAGCGACATTAGTGCCTTCTTCTTGTTAGTAGTGAATGGAGAGTAATGCTCAGATGCGGTATCGTTTTAATAAAACCTAATCTGTCATCTTATATGACGCAAATTCACTGTAAGAAAAACCTCTACGGCGTTGATTGAGGTGATGCGCTTAGCTTAGTTATGGTAGCATGAAAAAAAGCCTCAAAGCCCCGCTGTTACTTATCTTAACCAAGAAAGACATTCTTTAAAAACAATTGGTTATTAACCTCGCAGCAAATATCACGATTTGGTTATATATCTAAATGTCTGACGTCCATTTAACTGTTTTTTTGAGGCCATAATTGGGGCTTTCTATCTCAATTGTTCACGTTTTACCTATAATTTATCTATAAAAAAACCCTCTTTATCATTCTAGTAGATAAAGAGGGTTTTTCATGGTGAATACACTATTTAATATTTTATAAGAAGATAATCTTAACCAATAAAACGGCTGTTAAGAGCCAAACAGGAATACTCACATCAGAGAATTTACCAGCGATTACCTTGATAGCAGTATAGGTAATAAAGCCAAGTGCAATACCGTCAGCGACCGAATAGGTCAAAGGCGTAAATAACAATACCACCACGACTGGCGCCGCTTCTGTTAAGTCATGCCATTTAACGTCTTTTAATGTGCCCATCATGAGTACTGCCACATAAAAGATAGCTCCTGCTGTCGCATAACCAGGAATCATTGCAGCAAGTGGTGAGAAGAACACACTGAGTAAAAATAGCACGCCAACGGTCACAGCCATCAGTCCAGTACGACCACCGGATGCGATACCTGAGACACTTTCGATATAACTGGTCGTTGATGAGGTACCCAGTAAAGTACCTGCCACAGTCGCCGTCGAATCTGCTAGCAGCGCTTTACCCATATTAGGGATTTTACCATCTTTACCAATCAAACCTGCTTGACTGGTGGTTGCAATCAGCGTACCTGCCGTATCAAATAAATCCACAAATAAGAAGGCAAAGATAACACTAATCATTGCTATATCAAACGCACCAGCGATATCAAGCTGCATAAACGTTGGGGCAATAGACGGCGGTGCTGAGATGATACCTGCAAACTGTGTATTACCGGTGATAAGACTAATAAGCGCTACCAGTAAAATACCAATAGTGACCGCGCCTGGTATCCTTTTATGAGACAACCCAACAATAATAATAAAACCAAGTGCTGCCATTGCCGGCGCAAATGTTGTCATATCACCAAGACCTACCAATGTCGCATCGTTATTAACGATGACACCAGCAGTTTGCATGGAGATAAATGCCAAAAATGCACCAATACCAGCGACAACGCCTTGTTTGATACTGTCTGGAATAGAATTAATAATGATTTCACGGATTTTAAATAAGCTTAGTAGGACAAAGATACAACCTGACAAAAATACCGCGCCAAGCGCCGTTTGCCATGTGTAACCCATGCCCAAAACCACGCCATAAGTAAAGAAGGCGTTAAGTCCCATACCTGGTGCTTGCGCAACTGGCAGGCGGGCATAAAACCCCATAATAAAACAACCAATAGCGGCGGCAAGACAGGTGGCAACAAATACCGCGCCTTTATCCATACCTGCATCTGCAAGTACGTTAGGGTTGACAAATATGATGTAAGCCATGGTTAAAAACGTGGTTACACCAGCTAAAATCTCTGTTTTGATCGTGGTATTTTCACCATTGATCCCAAAATAGCGTTCGATTGCGTTCATAAGAGTCGCTTCCAAATAGCAGTAAGTAAATTATCATTATCCACCTGCGTTGATAAGTGCCGTTTTGCGATAGCGACCATCAATGCTGCTTTTAAATCAAACATATAAAAATACATCCAAATTGCGACGATAAATGACGCTTCCAAATTGCGACTATAAATGACGCTTACAAACTAAGATTCGAGATGATGTTTTTAATCCTTTAGCCACATATAACTTTGGCAAATGCAGAGCCACCATGAAAAGCGATAGCAACAAACAATTACATTCTAGTGAAATTGTCTTACAATTTCAATTAATGTCATCGCTTTTTAAATGAATGGGTACAATTAGCTGTCGATATAGTCAGCCAGATAAAACTCATTCACTATTATATTTTTGGACAAAGCGTTAAATTTACATTTAACACTTTAATAAATGACCTTTTTATCATTTCACAGTACACTACGGGGTTATAGCGAGCTGGCAGAATGCACGTATTGTGAAAATACTACCCGCCCCTAGCCGCTATAAGCATTTAACCATTAAAATAAAAGCCTTTATTATTAATTACCCATGAGCCTAACCCATGCCTGAATCATTAAATATTGTTGACCTTATCACCCAAGCCAGTCTATTGGTACAGATTGTGATGGCATTGTTATTATTAGCCTCGTTGCTTAGTTGGGTGATTATTTTTCGTATGAGTGCCCGTTTGGGTACGGCCAAAAATTTCGACCAGCAGTTTGAAACTTGGTTTTGGTCAGGAGAAGATTTAGCTAAGCTCTATCAAGGCGTGCAAGGTTCGCCTGAGCGCCAAGGACTTGAGCAGATTTTTTATGTTGGGTTTTCTGAATACTTAAGAATGCATAAAAAACGCCAGCCTAAAGATGACATCATCGATGGCGTTGAACGTAAGCTTCGCGTTGGATTGGGTCGTCAGCAGCAGTTGTTAGAGTCAGGACTGACTACGCTGGCAAGTATTGGCTCGGTAGCACCTTATGTGGGTTTATTTGGTACGGTTTGGGGCATTATGAATGCCTTTTTGGGGTTGTCACAGAGCGAACAAGCGACCTTAGCCACTGTTGCGCCCGGTATTGCTGAAGCCTTGATTGCCACCGCCATGGGTTTGTTTGCGGCTATTCCTGCGGTATTGGCTTATAACCATTTTACCGCCAAATCAAGCCGCCTATACGACTCACGCGCCTTATTCTGTGATGAGATGACGGGGATGCTACAACGCGAAACCAGTATCGAAAATCCACAGCCTAGTACGCAAGTCAGCCAAGTTAATCAAGGCACTCAGGTAAAAAGCACTCAGGTAACCGGTCTATGAAACAAAGTCCCTATCGCCGTGAGAAAAAAGCGCTCAATGCGGAGATGAACGTTGTTCCTTATATCGACGTAATGCTAGTGCTACTTGTTATCTTTATGGTCACAGCGCCGATGCTGATTACGGGTGTCGACGTTGATTTGCCAAAAGAGCAAACCAATACCATGAGCCAAAGTCAGCTACCCGTGATCGTGTCGTTAACGGGCAGTGGCGAGATTTTTATCAGTTATGAGAATAATATCGACTTGCCGATTAGCGAGCCGGAGCTGATTGATACGTTATCCAATCTGCAAAATCAAAGTAGCGAAGTAGGTGCACAGCCTTTACAGGTGATGATCAATGCCGATCAAAACAATCAGTATGGCGCTATCATGACCCTGATGGCAACCTTGCAACAAGCAGGCATCCAAAAGGTAGGACTATTGACAGGCGCGCCTTTACCCGCGCCTGCATTATAATATCACCCACTTTTAGCTCAGTTGGTTATAATAAAGTAGATAATTTGATGAAGCTCTTTTTTCAGTCTCACGTTCTTGAGTACCCTATTTTCGAGTATCAGTGCCATGCGTAATGGACCAACCGTTTATGTGCCGACCGAACCTGAAGGTAACGGGCTAACCTTGCCTACGTTGCTCAGTTTGCTGGCGCATGGTCTTGTGATTGGCATCCTGATTTATACCTATCAGAATATGGAAGTCGAGACCGCCGGCACTATTGAAACTGTCATGATATCGCCTGAACAGTTGGCTGAGATGCAAGGACAGATACTTGCCAATCGTGCAGCAGCGGCCAGTGCCATGCAAGCCGACAGCGGTGCAAGTGGCTCATCCAGTAATATGCCAGAAAATAGCACTGATGGCAGTGTCAGTTACGACAGCCCAACTCAGCCCAATTCTCAGCGTGTGCCCGTTTTTACCCGTTCTGATGATTCCGCTAGTCGCCCCATGCTGATGAGCGAAGAACAGCACCAACGCCTACTTGAGCAAACTCAAGAGTATGAGCGCAATATGGCAGAGTGGGCATCGCAGTTAGATGAGTCTGTACTAGAAGAGCATGAGCAAATTGAACAAGATAAGAGACAACAGCTTATTGAAGAGCAAAAAAGGCTTGGGGATTTTCGCAATAAGCAAAATAATCCGCCTAAGATTAAACGCCCTACGGCCAACGATAGAAATATAGAAATCAATACCGGTGGTTCTGGTAGCGCAGGTCAAACCTTTAGCCTAGGAGATGATGGACAGTCGACGCTATCTGGTGACGCTACGACTTCAAGTACCGCAAAAGGCAGTAGCCGCTCGGCATCCAGTGGCAGCCGCGGTGCCAGTAACAGTGAAATTATCAACCTCATCAAACGCAACTATAATCCACCGACGGCAGCGAAAGGCTCGACTCAACGCGCCACCTTAACCATCACTGTCAATGCTAGTGGTAATGTGGTTAACGTCTCTGCCTCAGGACCTGATAGTGCGGTCAATGAAGCTGCTAAGCAGGCAGTGTTGAATACCGGCAGCTTACCGATTGATGCCGATGATCCTAAATACCCTACCTTTACTATACAGTTTAAGGGCAGCAATTAATCAGTTGCCCTAAGACGATATTATTGCTAACTTTAGCTAATGCAACCTATATATGCGGCGATATTATCGTTATCGTTAGTTTACCGCCTTTAAAAAACATTATCCCAACCTAGGAGTTCGATTTGGTTATGCGCATCCATAAAAAACTATGCATCTCTTTACTTGCCAGCACCTCAAGCTTATTGCTTGCTCCTAGCGTCTTTGCCGCACCCGTCGTTCTAGAGTTGGATTATGAGATTCCAGTGCAGCAAAACCAAGTGGCTTTTGTACCATTTGCTGGTGACACTACCTTATCGCCTATTATCTTAAATGATTTAAGTAAAACAGAGCTAAAAGTCACCAGTCAAAACCTACCGCAGCAGCCGCGTAGTAGTAGCGAGTTGGCGGGCACACTACCTGTATGGCAAAGTATGGGTATCCCTTATCTTGTGGTCGGTAGCACGCGCAGTAATCGCGGCAAAGTCGTCACCGATTATGAAGTTATCGATATCAAATCTGGGCGCGTGATAGAAGGCAAACAAAGCCTCACTGCTGATAATAATAAAGAAAGCATGCGTTACGCAGCTCACGTTATCGCTGATAAAGTATATGAGCTTATCACGGGCATTCCCGGTGACTTCTCAGGACGCATTGCTTATATCGAAGAGATTGGCACTGGCAAAGAGAAGATATCGCGCCTAAAAGTGATGGATGCTGATGGCGAAAATGCCAAAACCATTACAGAAGTGGCAGGCTCTATTTTCTCGCCTACTTGGTCACCCGATGGCAATCGCATCGCTTATTCAGTCCAGCGCGATAAGTCTTACCCTGTTATTTATGTACAAAGCGTGAGCGGCGGCGGTGCAACGCCATTAACACCCTTCCCTGGTAGCAACCTTAGCCCCTCATTTTCACCCGATGGCAGCAAAATACTGTTTTCTAGCAGCTTTGAAGGCAGTGCTGATATTTATGAGATGAGCGCTAGCGGCGGTACGCCTCGACGTATCACCAATTGGCCAAGCAGTGAAGTGCAGCCGAACTACGCACCTGATGGCAAATCTTTTGTATTCGTCAGTGACCGTGCAGGGTTTAACAAACCGCGTATTTATCGTTATGAATTTGGCTCAGGACGTACGACTCAGGTATCAAGCAGTGGCTATGCGACCAGCCCGCAGTTCAGTAGCGATGGCTCACAAATTGCTTTTTTAAGTGGTCGCTCAGCTGCCATCATGAACAGTGGCGGCGCGGTCACTGCCAATTTAGGCAATACCGGTATCGACGAAGCTCCAAGCTTTTCGCCCAATGGTAAGCGCGTGGTTTACGCTTCAAAGCAAGGCGGTAAAGGCGTACTGACTATTAAATCACTCAATGGTGGCGAATCATTTGGTAAATCTGGTCAAGGTACTATCCGCTCGCCAGTTTGGTCAGCGAGTCCTAAGTAGCTTATGAACTTATTAATTTGTTATTTTACTAATTAAGCAAATCCTAGAAATCAAATCTATAAATATAAAAAAAGCGCCTAATAAATTCATTAGGCGCTTTTTTTGACTTGGAACAATAGAGCAATTTTTATAGCAGCAATCCATGATACTAAATACTGGCTATTCTAAAATTATCTATCCTAGAAACCAGTCCTTAAATACTATTGGCTAAAACATTAACCGATTGCTTTACTCGTCACTTGGATCGCTAGCTGGTGGAACCGCGTGTCTTAGCTGTGCCACATCTTCAGCGGTAACCGTATCAGTATAACCATTTAAATCACTGACCACATACTGAGTGACCGCTGCCATCTGTTCATCGTTCATCATCTTATGGAATGATGGCATACCTCGGAAGCCATTAATCAAGATATCAATAATATAATACTTCGACTGCATTTTGCTGTTATTGGCGAGAGGCGGATAATAACCTGCGCCATAAGCACCCTCGCCTTTATGCATATGACAAGCGGCACAAGAGTCATGATATAGCTTTTTACCATCTGTCGTCACAAAAGCATTCGTTCCTTCAAACTTGGCATCCCATTCGGCAATACTTGGATCGTTATCCATAGTGGGAAGTGAGCTGCTATCAACGATGTTGATAGCAGGCGCGGCAAGCTCCTCACGGCTCATATAAACACCGCCCCACGCTCCCGTATTACGACTTGCTTGATAGTCATTGGTTGTCAGGGAATCTTGATCTTGTACAGTAGAAATGGTCACTTCATCATCTGACTGTTGACTACAGCCTAAAAGTGCTGCACTGCTCATCACACTTAGCAGCATCGCAGTCAAAAGTTTGGGGGTCATGTTTTTCATGACTTTTTTCTTCACGACTGCCTTATTCACGATTGCATTGTCCATGATAGCCTCTGAATTTTTATAGTTATTCATATTAACCCAGCATTTTTGCTTTTTTATGTAGGCGCTTAGCGGCATCCATACCAGATAAAATAGCGCCTTCTTGCCATGCCGGAATGTGTGAGCAATGCTCGCCCGTGAGTACAATACGGTTATCAATACTACACAAGGTGTCATAATGCTGACGACGAGTCGATTCATTCCAAATACCATAACAACCTAGTGTCCACGGGATACGGTGCCATACTACTGATGTACCGGCGCGGAACTCTTTTGGATACTGAGGATGGATATATTTACCGTAAGCCAGCGCAACATTGATACGCTCCTGCGGGGTTAAGGTATTAAACTTATAAGAGGTTGGACCGTAACCATAAGCGCCTAATAACACCCCCGTACCCGTTTTAAACATATTTTCTGAAGGATAAGCAATCTGGGCTATCGGCATATCAGTATAGGTCAAGCCGCCATAGATCCACTCATCCTCTTCCCAAAAGCGGCGATTGAACTCTAAGCCAACTTTATAAGAAGTCTCGTAAGGCACTGCTGCCATGGCTTCTTTCATTGGTTTTGAGACGTTAATATCGATTTGAGTCAATACTGTCAGCGGAATATTACAGACACACCAATCAGCGCGAATAGTTTTGGTTGCGCCATCAGGGCTATTGCTATCGACATAATCGACTGTCACGCCAGTCTCATCTTGGTGAATCTTTGTAACTTTGGCATTAAACTCAATCATATCACGGCATTCACGGGTGAAAGCATCACCGATTTTGCCCATACCGCCCACTGGCTGAAACATCGTTGGTTGATGACCATAAGTCATATGATTGCCATAAATATCCGCCCACATGCCCGAGTCTAATATCTCACTGATAGGCAAAGGCTTCGATGGCTTCTCATCAGGCATCAAGCCACCACCTGGGAAAACGCTATAGCCACGATGCTTACTGGTCGCATTGCTGGCACGGTAACGATAGTCTTTATCGAGTACGCCCCAACCTTTTAAGCCTTCTAGTAGCTTCTCTTTATCCTCAGTATTAACCGAACGATCTAAACCACCGACGTTCACTGACTTTGACAGCAGTTCCGCTACATGACCTTGGATGTCATTTTTTATATCACCTAAACGCTGCGGCACACCATTGAAATGGGTAGTACGATGCAAATAAGCACGATCATTGGTTTGCACAAATGGTTGCATCTCAACGCCGAACTGTTTGCAATAGTGGAAGACGGCATAGTGATGACTAGGCAGACGCCATGGTCCACCATTAAAATAGTTACCTTCTTCAAAATCGCAGGTAACTTCTTCGCCGCCAAGCTCGGTATATTTATCACCGCTATTAAGCGTCCAACTACGACCGCCGCCACGGTTCTGGAACTCGAGCACTTTGACATCATAGCCCGCTTTACGTAGCTCGTAAGCAGCGGTCAGGCCGCCAAGTCCAGCGCCAAGAATGACGATACTAGCACCCGGCGGTGCACCCTTAAGGTCCATGGTTTCCTTAAAGCTCGACTCTGATGCAAATCCTAACGTCGTCATTGCCTGATACATCGCGGTTGCGCCCGCTGTTTTACCAATCATCGAAAGCAGTTGGCGCCGCGTTGGTGATTGAAGCATGTCTTTCATAATAATATCCTTAAAGTAGACGTTCGTGCATAACGGTAAACACAGGTTCTTAGACACTGGCTCTTAGACAGTGGTTCTATTGATAAATACTTATCTTTATTAATAAGTATTTATGCTATTTATCCGCTTGGCATAATTCTGCGCTTATTTGCCAAGCTGCCCTACGCTACCGTATTGCCGTGAATCCCTGCCCTATAATAATTGTTTTATAATAGCTGCCTAAAACGCATTTATAAGATTAATAGTCCGCTGTTTGATTGAGTTTCTTGCTATTTGTATGACGTCAATTGAGCATATTTAAGTCAAAACAATTTCAATAAAAGTCATTACAAATAGCTAATGTCCAATTAACGGCGGCGCTTAGAACGTAAAATGGCTCGTATAATAAATATAATGACCGCAATAGCGACGAGAATACCGATGATTGCCAATAAACCTGCATACTTGATTAAGAAGGGTTTATCCACCCCTGTGTTAGCGATGCGATCGACATCAGCAGCACTTACCTCACTTTTAGTAAGCCCACCAAAATTGACACGTACGTAATTGGCAATGCCAGCAATTTGATCACTGTTCAGCTCTTCTGAGAATCCCGGCATGATAGGCGACGTATCAGTCGCTCCCTCTACCCCATGAAGTATCATGTTAACAAGGGCATCAGGCTTTTCACGGCGAATACTGCTGAGTCCCACGATAGGCGCATAACGCGCATCAGGCTGACCGTAACCATCGACACCGTGACAGCTACCACACGCTGCTAGATATAGCGATTCTGGTGAATTGCTACCATTGCTCACCTCTGTTTTTGCTTGCGCTAAATAATCTTTTTGCGCAAGTAAGTCATGAGTAATAGATTCATTGACGGGCGTTGGCAAGCGCGATACATCGACAGCAGAGACTTTATCGTCTGTTTGAATGGCAGGTACGGCTTTTAGGTAAGAGGCAATGGCACTCAAATCTTCATTCTTTAGATATCGCGTACTATGCGCGACTGCCTCACCCATGGGACCACCCGCATAAGCGCGTTGGTCTAGCTCACCGGTACGTAGATAGGTGATAATATCTTGCTCACTCCAACTGCCAATACCGCTCGACTCATCAGGCGTGATATTTGGCGCATGCCAATGACCAAGCTGAGCACCTGATAAGTACATTTTTTTATCAAAACCCATGGTGCTATTACGCGGGGTATGACAAGTGCCGCAATGCTCTAAATTGTTGACCAGATATTCACCGCGTTTTTGCGTCTCGTTCAGTCCGTCGCGCTTTTCAGTAGACGGTACATTAAGAAAATTCCAGCCAAGCATTAAGCTGCGAATATTAAAAGGAAATGGTAAATTGGTTTTGTGCTTCGGGGCTTCATCGACTGCCGGAACAGTTTGCAAATAAGTAAACAATGCGCTGATATCTTCTTCTTTCATACCGCTATAAGAAGGATACGGCATGGCTGGATACAGCATATGGCTCGGTGCACGACCTTTTTGCAAAGCGTTCTTTAAATCCGTTTCGGTATAATCGCCGATACCGTAACGTTTAGAGGGGGTAATATTGGTTGAATAAATCTCTCCCATCGGAGTTTCAATCGCTGTGCCGCCGGTGTAATCCTCACCATGGCACGCCATACAGTCAGCAGCACGGGCAATATATGCACCGCGGTTGACAAGCTCGCTATTGGCAGGGCTTACATTGGGTAAGCTGGCATTAGGAAGGTTAACACCTTCAGCCATCACGGCACTGGAGGTAATACCAATGGCTAGCATCGATAACATCACAGAAAGTGGCTTCATAATATCCTCATATAGCTGGCACCTAGGGTGTTGTAATTATTGTTGGGATAAGACATTTGATATTGGGCAAGTTTTTATAACTGATGATTTATAATGCCCAATGGATAATCCATTAAATGAGGTAGCAAATCGTCCAGTAAATGCTTCATAAAACAGGGTAATAAAAACAATCTAACAAAGATAGTTGCTAAATAATGTCTACTCACCTCACTAATGTAAGACTATTTCACGACTATTACTTGAATAGTAACGCATTGACTGCATGTTTTTACAAAACTTAAAGAAACGTTGAATCATTGCCAAATCCTAATAGATAATATGCTTTTCTATATTATAATTAAAAATAATTAGAATAATCCTTTAGAAAACAATCACTAAAGTCCGATAAAACTTATTTTAATTCATAAAAACGAATATAATAAATTATTTACCTAATAAAATTAGACTTTTTTGCTTATCATTATCAATTATGAGTGTACATAATAGATACATAGCAGTTAGGGAGATTTACCTTTCTATGGCGTTATACCTCCTGTTCTCTATAGCTTATGTATTATGTCTACCTTAATAACCAATACTCTTTTGCCTTATCCTTTATTTTGTTTATGATAAGCGCCATGCTAACGTCGCTCATTATTTTAACGTTACTAACTATCTTGACGTTGCTAACTATTACCTGAGATGTCCTTATGAAATCATTTACCTTTATCTGTCTACTTTTAGCGACGATGCCCCTGACAGGTTGCCAGTCTTTCCAATTTGTCGAAAGCCCTATTCCTGTCAAAAGTATTCCCGCGAAAGCTTTCGCTGTCAAAGATGTACCACTGACAGCTGTGCCGAATGACAATATCTCTACCTCTATTGCCCCATTAGTTATGATTATTCCTGCTAAGAATACTGTTGATAACCCCTTTATCATTGATAATAATGTTACTAGAACGATTACAGTTAAAAAGATATCAACACAAAATCATGCTCAATAAAAAAAGCAGATATCGATTGATATCTGCTTTCTTGCTTTGCGCTTCATAAAGCCCTCAAAATACTAATAGCGCCTGAGTGACTGCTTACGCTAGTTTCTAGAGGCTTTCATCTGCTATCTAGGCTGATGCTTAATAATGGTCTTCGCTAAATGCTCACCAAACCACATAGCCGTATCAATATCGCCTTTCCCTGGAGTTTCTTCAGGTGGACCATCAAGCGACTGGGTCATCAAACCCAAATTACTCGATAAACGATTTAAATCATGAGGCTCATGTCCCGTCGGTCTGAGCGGCAATCCTATCCAGTTCATCCCATGCTGCATGCTATAAAGACAAATCTGCTGTAGTACAGCAAGCTTATCGCCGCTAAGCCCACCTGAGTTGGCGAAACCGGCTGCCCATTTGCCTTGCCATTTGCCGTGATACCAACGCTTGGATGTCGCGTCCATAAAAGTCTTAAAGCCTGCTGTCACGCTGCCCATATATACGGCACTACCAAAAACCAACAAATCTGCTTGATCTAAAAAATCCCAATCGACATCATTGACATCAACAGCTTTGGCTTGTGCCTCTGGCAATTGCTGGCGCGCGCCCGTTACTATGGCTTCGGCAACGCGCCTAGTATGTCCATAATTACTATGGTAGATGACCGCCATCGATACGTTAGGCGGATTGTCTGTGGAAGCTGAGGAAGACGTGATAGATGTAGTCATACGAACTCTAATAATGGATTGGGTGAATAGTAGTAATTCTGCAAATGTTAAATAGTTTTTATTGTAAATACTTTATTTTGCTACTGTTATGTAGCAGTTAGCTATTATATAGGACAGCGGACGCATTAATTCATTGATATGAGGCAAGCTTTGATAAATTCAACCTTGATTAAGCTGCGGTATTTTTCGGTGCTTAATTTGTGAGGTAGGAATACATAATGATTAAAACCTAACTCAAACGTAAAATCAAATTGATTGAATTCAATGACAAAGAATATGTATTTAGGTATATACATGCTTCGGCATTCATTTAGGATTAGCATTCATTAAAACTTAAATAGTTATTCCATATATGAATATGATAATTCCTGCTCTTCTTGTAGTGACTCTTTAAAACGGGTCTATCATATAGCCCTTATTCAATCATACCTAGAAAAATCTGTTGGATATTCCAAATACCCTATCATAAATAATGATACAAACAATGAACTCTGAAACATTATATCAGAGAAGGATGTGATTCCCTTGACGACTATAACGACGAGCGTTCAGCCCGTGAACGATACACAAGACCCGATTGCTAAAGAGACACTGGCTTTAAATAATCCACAAAAACCATTGATAATAGGTGGCGCTATTGTTGGTATTATCCTGTTGGTCTATTTGTCTATTACCCAGACTACCGCCCAACCGCTGCTTTTCGGTATCGGCTTGTTGCTCGGCTATACCTTATTTCATGCGCGCTTTGGTTTTACTTCTGCCTTTAGACGCCTGATGTCGGTTGGTAATGGACAAGCAATGCGCTCTCATATGTTGATGTTGGCCGTTGCAGTTACGTTGTTTGCGCCCATTCTCGCTTATGGAACGACGATTTTTGGCAGCTCGGTCGCAGGTTATGTGTCACCAGTTGGTGTCAGTCTACTGGTCGGCGCTTTTGTATTTGGTATTGGCATGCAGCTTGGCGGTGGCTGTGCTTCTGGTACGCTTTACGCAGTAGGCGGCGGACGTTCGGTGATGTTTATCACCTTTATTTTCTTCGTCATTGGCGCGACCATTGGTGCTTATCATCTGCCGTTTTGGACAGAAGAGATGCCCTCTTTTGCGCCTTTTTCTTTAGCCACCTCTACTGGTCTTGGTTATAGCGGTGCTTGGGTATTGTCTTTAGTGCTGTTTGCTTTAATTGCGTGGGTTACGCTCGTTGTTGAGAAAAAGACCAAGGCTCCAAAGATGGCTCCCGTTCCAACTGAGTCAGGTTGGAGACGTATTTTTCGAGGTTCTTGGCCATTGTTCGCAGCCGCCATTGTCTTAGCGATATTAAATGCTTTAACCTTGCTCACACGTGGTCAACCATGGGGCATTACTTCTGCATTTTCATTGTGGGGCTCTAAAATCGCCAGCAATTTTGGTGTTGATGTTGCCAACTGGGGCTATTGGCAAGGGGCGAATGCCGCCGCATTGAACGCATCTATTTTCGCTGATTCAACCACCGTCATGAATATCGGCATTATCATTGGTGCTTTTATTGCCTCAGCAGCCGGTGGTTTATTCAAATTCACCCAGATTACTTTGGGGAATTTCGCCGCTTCGGTGATTGGCGGGTTAATGATGGGCTATGGCGCACGTTTGGCATTCGGCTGTAACATCGGTGCTTACTTCGGCGGCATCGCCTCTTTTAGTGCTCATGGTTATATATGGGGCATCATGGCGATGGCAGGGACTTTTTTAGCCTTATATCTGCGTCCTTTATTCGGGCTATCCGTGCCAAAATCAAATGATTCTGTATGCTAATTCCTAAAGTATAATTTTAATAAAAAAAATAGCAGACTAATGATAAGCCTGCTATTTTTTATTGCATCATCAATATAATGCGCTTTATTGTTTAAAAACTATCGCCAATTATTTGCATCAACAAACAGCAAGGCTGCGGACAATGACCAATGCCATACGTCCTGTCGCAGGCTGCTGAAGGTGCGTTTGACGCCGATAAGAATAATAATGCGGGTCAGCATAACTGCAAGGTACAGCGGAGTCATTGCTGACTATAATCCCTTCACTATTTAATTGATCAGCAGCAAGCATTGGTAAGTTCAGCTTAATTTTATCCGCCTCAGAAGCTAAGACGTAACGTTGTTCAAAACTCTCTAGATGCTGCGCTACTAAGGTTTGATTTTCGATACACCCTGTTAACAGCTTATCTCGCACTTGTCTGCCGACTTCATAATTCTCTTGACTAATACAGACACCAATCCATGCCATGATTGGTTCAAAGCTATTAAAGCGTTCGACCGTCGCTTTAATAACACCACATGCCAGTCCTTGCCAGCCTGCATGTATGGCGGCTATCTGCTCCGTTGCTGGCTGATATAAAACAATCGGCACACAATCGGCGGTCATAATCGCAAGCCCTAAGTTCACTTGGCTGCTAACCATAGCATCAGCATCGAGCGGACGCATAGTCAGCGCGGTCACATCGATATCATGAATCTGCTTACCATGAACCTGATTGAGCCAGTGCAAGCTATCAATCGACTGGCGCTGATTTTCTACTAATTGCTCATTGATAGCGTTCAGTAAATGCATGCGATTGTTTAAGACGGTCTTTGCATTGTCATTAACATGAAAGCCTAAATTTAGCGCTCCATAACTTGCCTGGCTTTTCTGGTCTGTTTGCTGCTGATTTTGTGAATTAGCAGCAATAGCGTCAGCATTATCATCATTACTAAAAGCCGCTGTTTGGAAAACAGCCACCTCATTAAGCTGAGCGAGCAAGGTAATAGGAAGCTTGTTTATTGTGCTAGTCATGGTCGATTTACCACACTTCTCATTATCGTTATTAAGGCATTACCGCTAATTTATGCTTTTTTAAATAAACATCATGAAGTCATTAATGATTATTCTTCGTCATAGCCATCGCTTAAAACTGCCATCAATTGCTGCATATCTTCAGGGATTGGCGTTGTGACTTCGATGTCTTCGCCAGTCGTTGGATGAACAAAGCCCAAGGTATAAGCGTGCAATGCTTGGCGCGGGAAATTATTAATCGCTTGACGCTGGGCTTCTGTTAAACCGGCACGCAATTGACGACGACCCCCATAAACACGGTCACCGACTATCGGATACGTAATATGGCTAAGATGTACTCGAATTTGGTGCGTACGCCCTGTCTCTAGACTGACGTCTAGCAGGCAGTAGTTGTCGTTAAGCGGCGTCACGGTTAATAAATGGGTGACCGCTTCACGTCCTGCCGTCATCACCGTCATTTTGGTACGCTGATTGCGATGGCGGCCAATAGGCGCGTCAATACGACGATGACGCAATAAACTTGCTGCATCCCCTGCTACCACACACTGATAATGACGATAGACAGATTTGTCTTTTAGCTGCTCCATCAATGCCATTTGCGCGGGCTTGGTTTTACCGATTAGCAATAGCCCCGAGGTATCTTTATCAATACGGTGCACCAATCCGGCACGCGGCAGATGGTGCTGCTGCGGATAGTGATACAGTAGTGCATTGACCAAGGTGCCGGTTTGATTGCCAGCGCCAGGATGGACGACCATACCGACTGGCTTATTAATCACTAAGACATCATCGTCTTCATAAACCACGTCGATATCGATGTTCTCTGGCTGATCTTCACTATGCTGCTCTAAGGTCGTCGATAAATGCAGGACGTCACCAGCTTTGACACGGATTTTTGGTTTTTGCACACTGCCGTTATAAAGTAAGCTGCCGTCAGTGATCCAGCCTTGTAGCTGCGCACGCGAAAAGTCGGTAAATACTTTTGATGCCAATTTATCAATACGTAAACCAGCTTCCTCTTCTACTACCGTATGTGTGACATCAACGATGACAGGGACGACTTGCCCAGCGACTGACGCTGCATCATCATCGCCGTCTTCATCTTCTTCATCAAGTAGCTCGCCATCCACCAATTCATCTAGCTCATCATCGGACAGCTCTTGCATCTGCTCATCAGGCGCACTTTCATGGTCAGCAAGCAGCTCATTATCCTCTAATAACTCATTGGGTATCGTCGATTTTTGCACGGGTGAACCTTTCGTTGGTGAATTTTTCATGGCTAAATGTTGCGCGGATAACTCTTGCGCAGATAGCGTTTCTGATGTTAGTGGTGATGGTGATATATTAGCATCTAGTGGTTGATTCTTAGGTAAATTGGTCGTCATAGCATCATTATTCATAGCGGATTCATACATGGTAAAGTCGCTTACACTGTTTGGTAAGCCGACCTCATAAGAGAGCAGACTAACGCTTGCTGACCGTCAAAAATAAGTGCGGTCAAAAAAAGCAAAAGTCACATCGTCATAGTGTAACATGCTGAACGCCTAAGCCCTACAGAAGCTGCGCGTTATCTATGATTTTATCATTATCATGTGACAGGTTTTCAGCCGTCATATACTAGGCATTACTCGGTAGATTAACTCTCTAAAATATAACATGGCTGTAATTTACTGTATATTTGTCCCTGTCAGCCATATTCAATATCGCTCGTGACAGCGGCTCATGCTACACTACGGAACAATGTCACCATGGCCACCATACATAAAGCATTCGCTGTTTAACTACAAAATAGATAACGAAAAAATAGACGAAGCAAAGGTTATTCTATAAAGTAAGCCATGTTTTGCTGTATGCTATGGCACTGAATTTTTAAAATAAATATATTTTATTCATACGAGCAAAACTGCATTCGATAAAAATCCTGTTGTTAATGAGTGCACTTACTTATAGCGTCTACTCACTAACAGACAGTTAACGAATGCCGCAAGCATCGTTTTTTGATTATTACCCTTATTATCCTTTTATTATTTAGCCTAATAGCGTCGCTGCTATTACGCGTCTTGTGTCGGAGAAGAAGTATGCAAGCTGTTGGCAATACGTTTATCAAACTGTCCTCAATCACCCTACTTGCCCTAAGTATCAACTTGGTGGGTTGTCAAACGTTTAAAAACCTAACCGGCGGTAAAGACGTGGATGCGGTTGAAACTGCTGAGAAGTCAGAGCAAGGTTATTATAACGAAGCCATCGCCCAGATTGATAAAGGTCGCTATACGCAAGCTGTTGAAGATTTGACCAATCTGCGCACCTTTTACCCAACCGGACAATATGCCGAACAAGCATTGCTCGATATGATGTACGCTCAATATGAAAGTGGCAAGTTTGAGACCGCTGCCGCCAGTGCTGAGCAATTTATTAATTTGTATCCCTCTAATCCGCAAGTCAGCTATGCTTACTACGTGCGCGGCGTGGCCAATATGCAAGGCTCGTCAGAAGGTCTAAAACTGTTTAAGCTCAATCAAGCTGAGCGTGATACCGCGTATTTGCGTATTGCCTTTGCCAACTTTCAAGAGCTTATCAATAAGTACCCTAACAGCCCTTATGCGCCAGATGCCGCTCAGCGTATGACCTTTATCTATAATCAGTTTGCAGAAAGTGAGATGAGCGCGGCGAATTGGTATGTCGAGCGCGAAGCCTATGTCGCTGCGGTAAACCGTGCCAAGTGGGTGTTTCAATACTATCCATTAAGCGAATCTGTGCCTGACGCTATTGCAGTACTCGCTTATAGCCATGAAAAACTCGGTCTTAATGACTTGGCAAAAGAATATAAAACGCTATTGCAGATTAACTATCCAAACATGCTAAGCGCTGATGGACGTGTCAAACTCAATACCAAGCGTGAGCGCACTTTGTTTAATAAATTGACCTTTGGGCAACTGAACCGTTTTAACAAAGACACCTCAGTTGCGACGGGCGATTACAATGGTGCTACCAAGACCCAAGTTATCCGTAATGCCAGCCAATTAAGATTGCCTAGTAATAATGCGGCAGCTGCAAATGCTAATGCACCGCTAAATATGTCTCCTAAGCGTGCCAATAGCGGTATCAATGTCGGCTTAGGTCTACCTGAAGCATCAGCTGAACGCGTGACTAGTCAATCGAGCACTGGGGATGCCGCTAGAGAAGCTGATGTCGATCCACAAAACATGAATCCTGTACGCCGTACCACATTACCTGCGGAGTAGTCTCATACTACCCTCGTCTATCTTAGACGCTTAGCGCCTATCATCAAAAATAAGGCCAACATTTCGTTGGCCTTATTTTTCTGTTTTTACTTCTTATACTTTTTATCTACTGTCAGTCTTTATTTCTAGCTGATTGTCGATGCTTAATATAATTGACCTATGGTAAACTGTTTTTTGTATGAGCATTCCTAACCATATTCTTGAGCAATTAAATAGCCAAGCTGACTTAATCAGTATCATTGGGCGTCATACCACGCTTAAACGTGCGGGTAGTGAGTACAAAGGCTGCTGTCCGTTTCATGGTGAAAAGTCGCCGTCTTTTTATGTCAATCCGCAAAAAAATATCTACCACTGTTTTGGCTGTAGTGTTGGTGGTAACGCCATCAGTTTTTTACGTGATTATGAAAACTTAACCTTTATCGAAGCGGTTAATGAGCTGTCTAAACAAACGGGCATCGAAGTACCAAAAGAAGAACAACAAAACGTCAGCTATCAGCGTGCCCCAGTTAAACCACAAGCTAAACCAAAACCCGCTATTGAGCCAACAACATTGGCAGCAGCAACGCGCCCGCGAGAAAATGATAGTCAGTCATCCATAAACGTGCAAACTGCTGATACGCACCTGCCAGCTTATAACGACAACTATGGCAATTATCCGCCATTAGATGCTTACGATTCCGTTCCTTATGCGATGAATGGTTACGATACTAGCTATGAAGAAGGTGATGCCAACTATCAAGACGATAGTAGTTATCCACCTGCATGGTTGACCGGTGATGCTGATACTACTGCCCTCTACGATGACAATAGTGTCTCTGATAAAGATGGCAATCTTTATGAGCTATTAGAGCAAATCCAGCAGTTTTATCAGCACAATCTCACTATTCATCCGCATGCCAAGCATTACTTTTTATCACGTGGCATCACAGAAGATATTTTTGAAACCTTTGGTTTAGGCTATGCGCCATTTGGCTGGCAGCATCTTGAGCATCAATTCCCGCAGGATATTGAAGGGCTTAAAGCTTTGGGCTTGGTACGCAAATCAGAATCAGGGCGTGATTACGATTTGCTTCGTGATCGGGTTATTTTCCCGATTCGCGATAACCAAGGTCGCACCATTGGTTTTGGTGGTCGCGCGCTTGATGACGAAGTAAAACCCAAATATATCAACTCATCTGACTCACCTGTCTTCCATAAGCAGCACGTACTATACGGCTATTACGAATCTCGCCAGCAGCGCGCTGACAACTGGATAGTGGTCGAAGGTTATATGGATGTCATTGCCCTTTATCAAGCCGGTATCTATGGTGCTGTTGCGTCTATGGGAACGGCGATTAATGAGAGCCAAATATCGCGGCTGTTGACATTAAACCCTACTCTAACTTTGAGCTTCGATGGTGATAGCGCGGGGCAAAAAGCCGCTTGGCGTACCCTTGAAGTCGCTCTGCCCGTGCTTGGCGATGATAAAGAGCTGCGGTTTTTAACCTTACCTAACAATCATGACCCTGATACTTTTATAAAAAGTCAGGGCGCAGATGCGATGCGTGAGCAAATCGCTACGGCCATGCCGCTATCGCAATATATTTTTGCTTATTTAAGTGAGCGCTACGACTTAACCTTGGCTGAAGGTAAAGCTAAGCTCATGTCGCAAGTGCGCGCGTTGACCACCGCCCTACCTAAAGGCAGTAGCTTTCGTTATCTATTGAACAATGATATTTATCAAAAGCTTGGCGGTAAACGTAATCAAAACAAAGATGCCAAAGACGCGCTGCTAGATTTTGATGGCGATATGACCATCAGTCAGCAATTGCAGCTGTGTTTCTTATTCCAGCCGCGCGCCTTGAGTGATGATCCTATCGAAGCCATTTGGCAGCAGGCAGGTATTAATGATTTGCAGCTGCCGGCGCATATTAAACAAAAAGCCTCTGCTGATATATTACGTCCACTGGCATGGGAAGACCTGCAAGATAATGCGCTGCTCGATATCGTCAGTACCATTAAGCGCTGTCTTGATTATTTGCCTAAAGACGCTAATGCAGCGGCGCACTTTATTTTATCCAATGTCAAACCCAGTACCCAAGAGACGCTTAGCCGTGATTGGGGCGGATTTTATAAAGCCCTTACCACGCGCAATATCTTGAGCCTTGATGGTTTGGTTGAAGAATTGGTCAGCCAGTTGATTGAACGTCAAATGAAGAAGAAAACACAAGATTTGATTAAAAATCCTGACAATATAAAGCTGGCGATTGTCCGTAAACAATCGCAGTTATTAAATGATTGGTTACGCGCGCAGCAAGCAGAGCAATCGGCACAAATGGCAACGGTGAAATCTTAACGGTTAGGCTAGGACACGTCCTAGATTTTATTTATGGGCAGCAACCCTTTAAAAGCATCGCAGTTGCCCCCACTATTAATGATTATGCCCAGTTGCATATACCGCCCTCAATCAGACTACTAATAAAAAACCAATGGGCGAAAAATAATTGGTAATATTATTAATAAATACCAGATAAATGCTAGATAAATAGCAGCGAGCATCACTAGCTCGTGCTTGATTATGCTGGTCTGTGTTAAACTGTGTCGCTAACTATTTATAGATCGACTTAATAGATGACGATAAACCCGCATCATTAAGCATCGTTTTAGCTAAAAGCACAGCTCTAGGCATGCATTTTTAAAGCGCTTTTTAAAACATAAATTTTAAAGCGCTGTATTTTTGAATTATCATTTTTTAGCCCATAATATTTTTTAGTGTTGTTTTTTAACTAATAGTATTTTTCAGATAACCGTATTTTTAGGCAACTGGATTTTTAGGTAAGATTATTTTGAAGTATTTTGCGCATGATCAATTTTTAGCGGTTTTTTAGTATTGTAATTGTAGTATTTTGAGCCTTTATTCATATCCACTCATTTTTGTTATTACTGACAAGCTTTACGCCATATTTTGATGAATCGATTGATTATATCAACGCACTGAGCGAGCGATAGCGAGTCACAATATAAAAATGTCCGATGCAAGCAAGCGAGTATTTATGAACGATAAGTCAGTTTCTAAGTCCACATCTCAACTGGCCACCTTAATCCAAATGGGTAAAGAGCAAGGGTATTTAACCTATGCTGAGGTGAATGACCAACTGCCCGACTCTATTACTGAAAGTGATCAGATTGAAGATATCGTGCAAATGCTAACGGACGTTGGCATTAAAATTTTTGAATCTGCGCCCGACGCCGATGACATCTTGATGAACGATGATTCAAGTGATGATGACATGGCAGCCGATGAGGCAGCAGCGGTTTTGGCTTCGGTCGAGACTGAGCCTGGTCGCACCACTGACCCTGTGCGTATGTATATGCGTGAGATGGGTACGGTTGACCTCTTAACCCGTGAAGGCGAGATTGCCATTGCCAAGCGTATCGAAGAAGGTATTCGTGACGTGCAGCATGCGATGTCTTACTGGCCGGGTACGGTACAGTTCGTCCTTGACGAGTACCAAAAAGTCCAAGACGGTGAGAAAAAATTGTCTGACGTCATCACAGGTTTCTTAGACCCTGAAACCGAAGAAGACAAAATCGCTGCCCAGGAAGCCAAAGAAGCGGCGAAGGAAGAGCGCGAGCGCATCAAAGAAGAAAAAGAAAATCCGCCTGTTATCAAACCAAAAGCCAACGCCAAAGCTGCGCTTGACGATGATGACGAGGATGAGGAAGTTGAAGAAGCCGAAGAAGAAACCGGCGGTATCGATCCAGAAGAAGTACGCTTACGTCTGGAAGAGATTGAACACTTATTTATCAAAGCAAAACAAGCCTTGCTTGATTATGGCCGTGGTAGCGTAGAAGCCGATACGGCTTATGCTCTACTTGCTGAACGCTTTATGATGTTGAAGCTTAATAATCGCTTGTCAGACCAAGTCATGGCTATCATGCATGACGTCTATGATGATGTGCGTAAACAAGAGCGTCAAATCATGCGTTTGGTGATTCGCCGTGGTCGTATGCCGCGTGATGAATTCCGTAAAACTTTCCCTAGCAATGAAACCAACGTAGATTGGCTGATTGAGCGCATAAAAGGCAAGCCAGCTTTTGCAGGTACGCTAGAAAAAGTCACCGACGATGTGATTTTACTGCAACGTAAAATTCGTGATTACGAGCAGCAGCTCGACATGAAAATTCACGACATGAAAGACGTTGCCCGCCGCATGGCTGTCGGTGAAGCCAAAGCGCGCCGTGCCAAAAAAGAAATGGTCGAAGCTAACCTACGTCTGGTTATCTCTATCGCTAAGAAATACACCAACCGTGGTTTACAGTTCTTGGATCTTATTCAAGAAGGTAACATCGGTCTGATGAAAGCGGTTGATAAATTCGAATACCGCCGTGGTTATAAATTCTCAACCTATGCTACTTGGTGGATTCGTCAGGCAATCACCCGCTCTATCGCTGACCAAGCACGCACGATTCGTATCCCTGTGCATATGATTGAGACCATTAACAAGATAAACCGTGTCTCGCGTCAATTACTGCAAGAGATGGGTCGCGAGCCAACGCCTGAGGAATTAGGCGAACGCTTAGAGATGGACGAAGTTAAAGTCCGTAAAGTGCTAAAGATTGCCAAAGAGCCTATCTCTATGGAGACGCCAATCGGTGACGATGAAGACTCGCACCTAGGTGACTTTATCGAAGATGGTACGATTTCAAGTCCTGTTGATGATGCGACCGCAGCTGGTCTGCGTGAAGCGACGCGTGACGTCTTGGGTAATCTAACTGAGCGTGAAGCACGTGTCCTAAAAATGCGCTTTGGTATCGATATGCCAACCGACCACACGTTAGAAGAAGTTGGTAAGCAGTTTGATGTGACGCGTGAGCGTATCCGTCAGATTGAGGCTAAAGCCTTACGTAAATTACGTCATCCATCACGTTCTGAGCACCTACGCTCTTTCCTTGAAAATGACTAATTGAAATAGTATTGCTAAGCATATATCAACATTCTTAATGACAAACCAAAAAAGCTGAGCATGTCTCAGCTTTTTTGTGCCCGTTATTTAATGGCTGTTATTTAATAGCTATTAGCTTTTATCTATTAAATATAGAGCCGCTATAGCACTACATAAGCAATTAATTCATAAAAATATTGCCTTTATCTAAAATTATCAGTATAACTACCTACCGTTCGGTAGTTAAAAAATTAAATAAATAAATAGTTAATAGTGCACTCTTATGAATAAGCAAACCAATGTAAAACACATCAGTATCAAAACCGTCATCTCTCTTGCCATCATTGTGGCGCTTGGCCCTGCAGCGATTGATATGTATTTGGCCGCAATGCCAAATATGGCAACAGACCTCAATACTTCCTACGCCACTACGCAAATCACTTTGACCGTCTTTCTTATCTTTATGGGTTTAGGACAGCTGGTATTTGGTCCCGTATCTGATGCCATAGGCCGAATAGCACCATTATTTGCAGGCTTGCTAGCGTATATTTGCGCTTCCGTGTGGGCGATATGGTCACAAAGTATTGAAAGCCTAATCTTTGCCCGCATTTTGCAAGGTCTTGGCGCCTCTATGGCTATCGTGGTCGTAATGAGCATGGTACGTGATCTCGTCGATGGACCAAAAGCGGCACAGATTTATGCTTTATTAAATACCATTGTGGCATTAGGTCCAATTGTCGCGCCAGCAATCGGCGGTATCGTCGGTGCGCATTATGGTTGGCGCGGCGTTATGCTTATTCTGGCGGTGTTAGGTATGATTGTGCTAGTAAATACGCTGTTGAATATCAAAGAAACCTTGCCAAAAGACAAGCGTATTCAATTAAATATAAAAAATATTACAGGCATTTATGTCGGCATACTAAAGAACAAAACCTTTGTCTTTAATCTATTTGCGCTATCCGCAGTGTATTTCTTTTTATTTGCCTACATCGGTGGTTCTGCTTATGCCTATCAAACAGGCTATGGTCTTAGCCTAGAGCAATTTGGTTTTGTCTTTGGCTTGACCAGTATCAGTCTAATTTTAGGTGCGTCTTCTACCGCTTATTTGGTCAAAAAAATATCGGCGTCACATTTGGCTTTAATCGGTGCCGGTGTCATGATGCTCGGTAGTGCCGTTTGCATCATCGCTTATCTGCTATCGATGGGTTTGGTCGGCATTGTCACTGGCATTGCTTTAGGTTTATTTGGTCTTGGTATATTGGAAGCGACGTTGATGGCAATTGCAATGGACTCGCAGCGCAGCGCTTTGGGTTCAAGCGCGGCTTTATTGGGCGCCATTCCTATGTTACTCTCATCCACTGCCACACCCATCGCGGGACAACTGGTTGAGATGAACACCTTATATTGGTTAATATTGCTAGGTGCCATGGGACCGATTATTTTGGCATTGGTCTATCTTGGTTCTAGAAGCTTAAAACCTTATAACAATGTCGCCACAACATCATTAGAGGAGGCCTATGCAAAGCCATAAACCTCGCTCAAGCGCTAAGCAACGTATTATTGATGCCGCTTTTGAGCCTTTCTTTATGCATGGCTATGAGGGCGCGTCACTTAGTGATATTGCCAAGGCTGTGGGCATTCGCAAAGCCTCTCTCTATACACACTTTGCCAGTAAAGAAGCGATATTTTTAGAATTACTGCAAGATGCGCTCGAGTCAGAATGTGCATTTATTAAGTCATGCTTTGCTATGACTAATGAACTTTCTGCTCCCGGTGAAGCGTATTGCCATGCTTTTGAAGCGCGTTATGAAAGTGCGATTACCTTACGGTTTTTAATTCGCATGGCCTATGCAGCACCTGTGCATCTTACTGATACCAGCGCGGCGACTTTTAACGTTTATATTGCAGTGCTGACTGAGCAAATACAACTGGCTCTAAAGCCTTATGAGCTTGATGCTGAGCAGCTAGAGCTTTATACCGATGCTTATCTAGGCGTTATCGATAGCTTAAGTGTGGAGCTGCTATATGCAGAAGGCTTATATGAGCGGCGGTTTAAAGCCATGTTGATGCTTTACCACACTGCTATTGAACAGCTCGATAAAAAATAGATTTTTCAATGTAGGTCGCCTTTATTTATTGCTGTTTGAGCATCACTTGCTAATGATGGCTGAGTTCGCCTATCATAGAGCTGAGCTGCTTAAGCTATTTTGAAATACTGCCTTTAAACATTGTTTAAATATGGGCTGCTTAAACAACAGCAGCTCAAAGCTATTAGAATTTTACATTTATGATTAAAAAATAAACCTTGTCGGGGTGCTTTGATTTTTGACGCTTTAGCTACAATCAAAATCATGGCTGAGAGTTACCCGCGAACCTGATGCAGTTAGCACTGACGTAGGAAACAAGCGTGTCGATATATAATTCACATTTACTTTATATTTTGCCAATCTATGTAAATTAGACTGGCAAATTTTTTGTGCCTTATCACTTCTCGTTTCCTACCATTTGCTTGCTCGCGTTTTATAAAAGTAAGTAAAAACTATGGATTACCAAACGCTACGTCACAATTGCCCCATATGGGATGATTACATTCAGCACGATTTCGTCAAGCAATTGGCTGCCGGCACACTCGCCCCTGATAACTTTCGTCACTACCTTGTGCAAGACTATTTATACTTAATTCACTATACCCGCGTGATGGCGCTGAGCGTATATAAGAGTGACACGCTGGCACACATGCGCGTCGGTCAAGCGGGTATCAACGCCATGCTCGATATGGAAATTGGCATGTATCTGGATTTCTGTCGTCAGTGGAATATACCACTTGATGAAGTAGAGAATGCTGCTGAATCTGCTGTAACCATCGCCTATAGCCGCTATATATTAGACGCTGCTATGTCAGGCTCACTTGCTGAACTCTATGCAGCGATTGCACCTTGCTTAATGGGCTATGGGGAAATTGGCAAACGTATCAAAGATGAGGGTTTTATCACAGGCAACCCTTACCAGCCATGGATTGATGTATTTTCTAGCGATGAGTTTCAAGCGATTACCGCCCAAAATGAAGCGCAGATTAATACGCTGTTAGCCGATGCCAGCCCTGCTCAAGCAAACAAGTTCCAACGGCTATTTAACACTGCCGCGCGTATGGAAGTTAATTTTTGGCAGCAGGCGTTAGATTTGTCATAGCCTGTACCTTTCATATTCAAAAATCCGACTAATTCCTCAATATAATAACGAACATACTCAAGGAGAAACATCATGGCCGCATTCGATGAACACGCAAGCGCGTATGACAGCTGGTTTTTTGACAACCAAAACTTACTCACCAGTGAGCTAAAGCTGGTCGCTCACTTCTTAGATAAAGACAGTGAGATATTGTCTATCGGCTGTGGTAGCGGTCTTTTCGAATCACTGTTAGCCAAAGATTACGATATACATATCACACACGGTATCGAGCCTTCGAAAGACATGGCTGAAATCGCTGAGAAGCGCGGCTTACAAGTGGATATCAGCCCTGCCGAAACCTGTGAGATTGAGCCCAATAAGTTTGACATCATCATGTTTAACGGCAGTGTCAGCTATATCAGTGACTTGGATACCTGTATTAAAAAGTCCTTTGATGCTCTAAAGACTGGCGGCAAGCTTATCCTGATTGATGTGCCAAAAGAAAGCGGTTTTGCCAGCTTATATAATTTGGCCAGTGCGGTAGATACGTGGGAGCATCCATTACTCGAGCACATCTCCCCCGCCGACCCTTATCCTATTGAACTGGTTAAATCAGCAAACTGGCGCACCTCTGATGAAAAAATCGCGTTGATGCAAGCCAATGGCTTTGTCGATTTTGAATATGCGCAAACTTTATTAACCCATCCTATGTATGCCAATGACAAAGTACAAGAGGTCATCGAAGGTTATGATCGCGGTGATTATGTGGCAGTGTGTGGTTATAAAAAATAGCGATTTTAATATGAGTTATTACTGGTCAACCCTTGAATAATATGATGAGTGTCCTTATAAATGGTGAATAAAGCGCTAACCTGCATAATCCATAAGCTCATATTTTCAAAAAAATAAGGACAACATCATGACTGATGATCCAAAAGACACGACTAACCCAAATCAAACGTCTAAAAGAGAGGTCAAGGTGACAGAACTGGTCGCCAATGACGGTATCCTAAAAGGCAAAAAAACCGACGTGCAAAATCCTGAACTTTGGCAGTTCCCGATGAACTACCCACTCAGCATCATCGGTCATGAAGGTGAGCACGACAGCTTACTCAATGAAGTAAAGCTTATCCTAGGTAGCCAGTTTCCAGAGTTTGACTTAGCTTCTATGGAAGTCAAGCCGTCAAAAACAGGACGTTTCCATTCGGTTCGTGCCAATTTATACTTAACCACCGTTGAGCAAGTGAATACGCTTTATGCGTCACTCGATAATGCAAAAACCGTACGTATGGTGGTCTAATCACAGTTTTATCAATTTAAGAAAAACCAGCCCTTTTTTCGTCCGAATCGTCACTCATATGGGTGGCGATTTTTTATTGTCTGGGGTACAATCTCCACCCGAAATATGCGCGCCATTCAGCAGATTTGCGCTCCTTAATTTACCCAACAATAAAAAGTAAATCCGCGCCATCTTTTACAAAACTTTTATTATTTATCTTGTTCGCGTCTAACCCTTATCCCATCGTCCTTTGCCAAAATTCGGACACGCTTTACCCTCTGGTCAACATAGTTTGCCACTAAAATCAATATAGCATTTTCAAAATTTTCCCGCTATATTGTGTCCACCTACTAACAAATACGCTATATGTAGTGCTCAGTGATTTAAACCCTCACTATGAGCAATGGCATCGTTTTGCCTAAAAAAACACTCTGCTGTGACAGGATGTTATAGCGTGACAAAGATAGCGTGATAAAGAATGTTTGCCAGTATTAACCGCGCAGCATCACTATAAATTATTAAATAATCATTAAATGATTACCAAGCAATCAACTTACGAGGTCAGCATGACACATATCGATAAAATCCAAGTAACCAAACGTGACGGACGTTTAGAGCCTATTGATTTAGATAAAATTCACAAGGTTATCGAGTGGGCAGCTCACGGTTTAGATAATGTGTCGGTGTCACAAGTGGAGCTAAAGTCGCACATTCAGTTTTATGAAGGTATAAAAACTCGCGACATTCACGAGACTATCATCAAGTCTGCGGCTGACCTTATCTCTGAAACCACGCCTGATTATCAGTATTTGGCGGCGCGTTTGGCTATCTTTCATTTACGTAAGATTGCTTATAATAAATTCACACCACCGCATCTGTATGACCATGTCAAAAAGCTAACGGATGCCGGCAAATACGATGAGCATATCCTAGCCGATTATAGCCGCGCTGAATTTGATGAATTAGAGGAGTATCTTGATCATTGGCGCGACATGAATCTTGCTTATGCAGCGGTTGAGCAAATGGCAGGTAAATACCTCGTGCAAGACCGTGTTAGCAAAACGGTTTATGAAAGCCCGCAGTTCTTATATATGCTGGTTGGTATGTGTCTATTTGCCAGCTATGAAAAGTCAGAGCGCTTACACTACGTCAAACGCTTCTATGATGCGACCTCACAATTCAAAATCTCATTACCGACACCTATCATGTCCGGTGTACGTACGCCGTCACGTCAGTTTAGCTCGTGCGTTTTGATCGAATGTGGTGATAGTCTAGACTCTATCAACGCGACCACTAGCGCCATCGTGCGTTATGTATCGCAGCGTGCTGGTATCGGCATCAATGCTGGTCGTATTCGCGCCCTTGGTAGCCCTATCCGTGGCGGTGAAGCGCAGCATACTGGCTGTATTCCATTCTATAAACTGTTCCAAACGGCGGTTAAATGCTGCTCACAAGGCGGCGTTCGCGGCGGTGCTGCGACGTTATTTTACCCATTGTGGCATTTAGAAGTTGAGTCGCTATTGGTATTGAAAAATAACCGCGGCGTCGAAGACAACCGTGTCCGTCATATGGATTATGGTGTCCAGTTAAACAAAACCATGTATACCCGTTTGATCAAAGGTCAAGATATCTCACTATTTTCACCAAGCGACACACCGGGTCTGTATGATGCCTTCTTTGAAGATCAAGACAAGTTCGAAGAGCTATACACCAAATACGAGAACGACCCAAGCATTCGTAGCCGTCAAATTCCAGCGACAGAGCTGTTTAGCTTGATGATGCAAGAGCGCGCCAGCACCGGTCGTATCTATATCCAAAACGTTGACCATTGCAACACGCATAGCCCATTTGACGCGACGGTTGCGCCTATTCGCCAGTCAAACCTATGTATGGAAATCGCCCTACCGACTAAGCCACTTGATAACATCAATGACGAAACAGGTGAAATCGCCCTTTGTACCCTATCAGCGGTCAACTTGGGTAAAGTTGAAAACGTTAGCGATATCGAAGAGCCAGCAGAATTAATCGTCCGCGCCCTTGATGCACTGCTCGATTATCAAGACTATCCTGTTAAAGCCGCTGAAAATGGCAGTATGCGTCGCCGTACCTTAGGTGTTGGCGTGATTAACTATGCGTATTACCTTGCGAAAAATGGTGTCCGCTATTCAGACGACAGCGCGCTTGCTCTAACCCATCAAACGTTTGAAGCGTTGCAATTTTATCTCTTAAAAGCCTCAAATAAATTGGCAAAAGAGCAAGGCGCGTGCCCTGCCTTTAACGAGACCACCTACTCGCAAGGTATCCTGCCGATTGATACTTATAAGAAAGACTTGGATAAAATCTGCCAAGAGCCGCTCCATTTAGATTGGGAAACGCTGCGTACTGAAATCACCACTCACGGTCTGCGCAACTCTACCCTAACTGCTTTGATGCCGTCTGAAACCTCTAGTCAGATTGCCAACGCCACCAACGGTATCGAGCCACCACGCGGTCTGGTGTCTATCAAAGCCTCAAAAGATGGCATCTTAAAGCAAGTCGTCCCTGAGATTGATAAGCTAAAAGATCAGTATGAGCTACTATGGCAAATGCCGAACAATGACGGTTACCTAAAGCTGGTCGCTATCATGCAGAAGTTCGTCGATCAAAGTATCTCTGCCAACACCAACTACGATCCCGTTCGTTATGAAGGTGGCCGTGTACCGATGAAGATATTGCTAAAAGATCTGCTAAACGCGTATAAGCTTGGCGTGAAGACGTTGTATTATCACAATACGCGTGATGGTGCGAATGATGCCCAAGCGGATATGGAAGATGATTGTGCTGGCGGTGCATGTAAGATTTAGATTCAAGCCTGAAATAAATGATGCAGATAAAACCTTAGTTTAATCTGCATCGCTATTTCTAAGACTCGTAATGACATGATCTAATAAAGCGAGGTAACTTTTGAATTTATACAAATACAGAGAGTTGAATGATTTCACACGGGAATCTTTGAAAAAAAACTACTTTTGGGCACCTTCAAAAGAAACATTGAATGACCCATGTGAATGCTACTATTCTACTGAATCTTATGACAAAATCATGGCTTTCACTGCTCTGCTAAATATAAATGAGAGTAGAAGTGCTCTTAATAAGAGTTTTTTTAATGTTCAGGAGATGGTTAAAGGCTTAGGTATATTTTCGCTCAGCAAATCTTACAATATATCTTCTTTGTGGGCTAGCTATGCAAAAGACCATACGGGAATTTGTATTGAATATAACTTAGAAGATTTAATTGGTAAGAATAATGATCTTTATCAATATTTCGATGTGATGTACTCAGATACTCCGCCTGATATCGGGGTTGAAGACATTAACAACGATACTTTATTACAAAAAATGATTGGCACTAAACATTTTGACTGGGATAAAGAACAAGAATTTAGAATGGTTTGTCATAATCAAGGTAAAAACTATCATCGTTCTGATGCGATTCGAAGCATAATTTTCGGATTAAAAACACTTGGTGAAAGCAAAAATGAACTTATGAAGCTATTATGCAATAGAGATATTAAGTTCAAACAGTTAGTAAACGATGGTAAAAGCTATGGCTTGCATACACAAGATATTATTAATCCATTTGATGAAAAGTCTAAGATAAATAATTCCGAGAAAACTGATTTCGAAAACTTAGTTCCCGATGAAGCTTACATTAAAGATGAATATAAGCTATTTATACCGTACCTATATAAGGCAGCTGCGTTAATGGAATCTGACCCAAATTGTATTGAAGTATTTAATATGGATTTCTCAGAAACCTCGACAATTAAAGACCCTATAATTTATATAAATTTTAAAGAAAAAGGGTCGATTTATCCTTTTAGCCAAAAGATGTTTCGTATAAAAGAAATGTCGCTATAGTTGTAGCAAGCGTATGGGTAGAGCTTGCCATAAGCAATATTTTAATTAGATAATTCGTTGCGTTTCATCCTTCGATGCTAGTCTACCTTATTATGAAAGTATTTAAAATTAACACAGTAACAAATAAGACCTAATTTTCGTGCTAATATTAGACCTATATTTAGAGCATAATATTAGCGGAGAATGAGTAATGCAACCAATATTTGCAACACAGACAGCCAGCATCTCAGAGTTAAAGACTAACCCTTCGGCACTGATTAAACAGTCGGATGGTGAATCCATTGCTATTTTAAACCACAATAAACCCGTGGCTTACTTGGTTTCCACAGATATGTATGAACGCATGATGGAAGCGATGGACGATATGGCATTGAGCCAAACGGTTAGCGCCCGAATGAATGACGGGCAAACACCTATAAAGGTAATGTTGGATGACTTATAATCTTGAGTTTCATCCTTTAGCATTAAAAGAATGGAAAAAGTTAGCGCCCAGTATTCAGCAGCAGTTTAAGAAAAAATTACAGCAGCGCTTATTAAATCCTCGTGTTCCTGCTTCAAAACTTTCAGGACATACAGATGCCTATAAAATCAAATTACGCACCATAGGCTATCGTCTGGTTTATACCGTCAAAGATGATGTGGTTGTGGTTTATGTATTAGCAGTAGGCAAAAGAGAGAATAACAAAGTATATGATGCGCTTGCGACACGCCAACCATAATTAAAACATAGACAGAATAAAGTGACGGAGGTCATAGACGTGCAATATACCGCAATCATCAAAGACGGTGGTTTGTTTATCCCTAACGTATTTCCAGACCTAAACGATGGTGGCTCGCATATCGTCCAAGTAGAAGTCGATATTAATGAGGTTCGTCAACAATTGAACAGCAGCGCAGTACCAAAGATGGACGCGCCAAGACAAGCAAAAAAGCCAGCCAAGAAACCAATAAAAAAAGAAACACTCAAATCCGCAGACGTAGATTTAAGTACACTGCGTAAGAGCGCTATCGATGAGCTAGAAGGATTGGATGATAGTGAGCTTAGCGAGATATTTAAAGCTTATATGAATGATGGACACGAACCAACACAAATATCACTAGAAAACCTATAACGTATTTTTGCTGATATATTAAAAATCGCATTTTAAAAACAGTAAATCCAATTTTAGATTAACTATTTGTATAACTTATAAAGGTAGAACGATGACGTATTCGATTTTTTCCCAAACGCCAAACAATGCTTTGCTCGAACCCATGTTTTTTGGTCAGCCGGTCAACGTAGCACGTTATGACCAACAAAAGCACCCTATCTTTGAGCAGTTGATTGAAAAGCAGCTGTCGTTCTTTTGGCGTCCAGAAGAAGTTGATGTGTCAAAAGACCGTATGGACTACGGCAATTTGTCGTCACATGAGCAGCATATTTTTATCAGCAATCTAAAATATCAGACCTTACTTGACTCTATCCAAGGTCGTAGCCCAAACGTGGTATTGTTGCCATTGGTATCGATTCCTGAGCTTGAAACGTGGATTGAGACGTGGACATTCTCTGAGACCATTCACTCGCGCAGCTATACCCATATCATTCGTAATATCGTTAATGATCCGGGTATTGTCTTTGATGACATCATGCAAAACGAGCACATTTTAGGGCGCGCTGCTGACATCGCCAAGTACTATGATGATTTGTACTACGATTCACAGCTCTACAATATGTATGGTGCTGGCACGCATACCGTCAATGGCAAAGAAGTGACGGTCAGTCTAAAATCGTTGAAAAAACAGCTGTATTTATGCTTAATGGCAGTTAACGTGTTAGAAGCTATTCGCTTTTATGTGTCGTTTGCTTGCTCGTTTGCCTTTGCTGAGCGTAAGCTGATGGAAGGTAATGCCAAGATTATTAAATTAATCGCTCGTGATGAGGCGCTACATTTAACGGGTACGCAGCATATACTTAACCTTATGCGCATTGGTCGTGATGACCCAGAGATGGTTGAAATTGCCAAAGAGTGCTATCAAGAAAGCATCAATATCTTTACTAAAGCGGCTGAGCAAGAGAAAGAATGGGCCGGCTATCTGTTTAAAGATGGCTCAATGATTGGTCTAAACAAAGACATCCTTTGTCAATATATCGAATTTATTACCAACTTACGTATGGAAGCAGTTGGCTTGCCAGTGGCATTCCCGAATTCTAAATCAAATCCGATTCCGTGGATTAATACTTGGTTGTCTTCTGATAACGTCCAAGTTGCGCCGCAAGAGACTGAAATCAGCTCGTACTTGGTCGGTCAGATTGACTCAGATTTATCAGACAGCGACTTTGATGATTTTGAGCTTTAAGAGCATTGAGGTTTAAAATCGTTGAATTTTAAAAGCTTTGAGCTTAAATAGCCTTAAAAGTTAATCGCATGATTGTAATGGCTTAATCTTACTATTTTAAGGTTAGGCCAATGTTATTTTAGGAAGATTTTATCATTAAAAAGAACCATCAAATTGACTGTTCATATGATGGGAAAATTGAGAGAAGGTTGAATTATGACTTGGGTAATGACGAGTAAGAAGCAATTCTACTTGCATGATGACGAAAGTCTGCTCGATGGATTGCTACGCACCGGACATGATATCAATTATCAATGTAAGGAAGGCTACTGTGGCAGTTGCCGTATCAAGCGCATCGCCAGCTCACACGTTATTGATTATCCGTTTGAGCCACTTGCTATGATTGAAAAAGATGAAATCCTGCCCTGCTGTTGTCGGGTGCAAGGGGTGATTTATATCAATGATGAGTCTTTTGCAAAATAATAGCCACTGTTAATATAAGCTGCTGTTAATATAAAATATTATTAATAAAAGCTGTCATCAATAAAAGCCATTGTTTAAAAAGCTGTTATTTAAAAAGTCCGATAAAAAAAGCGCGTTATCTTAAAGATAGCGCGCTTTTTTATTATTTATTAAACTCTAAAACCGTTTTGATTAAAGTTTACGTGAGGGAGCCTAGCGTTATAAAACATGGCGTTATAAAGGTGCGCCATCTCTTTCAAATAACTGCAATAGCTCTTCGCGCATACGGTCACGCTCAGCTTCTGACATCATGGGCACTTCTGCTCTCTCGCCTTGTAGACTTGGATCTTCCATACCGCCAAGCGTTTCATCATGAATCACAACAGGGCTCGCCATTGGCTCTTGTGCCGGACGCTCCTCTAGCAGTATCTTCACTTGGGCATTTTTACCGCGGCGTAAGATTTGCGCGTTGAGAGTAGTATTTGGCGCTTTACGAGCAACATACTGAATCAAAGTATTGGCATCCGTCATCTCAACGCCGTCAATCGTCAGGACGATATCACCAACGCGTAGACCACTTTTAGCAGCAGGACTCTTAGGAACGACATTCAGCACTTCTACCCCAGTCGAGGTTTCTAGCTGGGTTGGGTCGCGTAATTGTGACTGTATCTCAATCCCTAACCAACCACGGCTGACCTTACCGTCTTTAATCAGCGCATTCATCACTTGCTCAACGATTGCCGTAGGAATGGCAAAGCCGATACCCATCGAGCCACCAGAACGCGAGAAAATCACTGTATTGATACCGACCAACTCACCGTGCGCATCCACTAGCGCGCCACCTGAGTTACCAGGGTTAATAGCGGCATCGGTCTGGATAAAGTCTTCAAACTTATTGACCCCAAGCCCCGTACGACCTGTCGCTGATATAATCCCTTGGGTTACAGTTTGCCCAACCCCAAATGGGTTACCAATCGCTAGCGCTAAATCGCCCACGCGAATAGGATCTTCACGGAAACCAAGTGGCGTTAGACCCGTCATATCGACTTTAATCACCGCCAAGTCACTGTCAGGATCAGTACCGATGATTTGCGCACGGCTCTTACGCCCGTCATTGAAGGCAACGGTAATCTCATCGGCTTTTTCGATGACATGAGCATTGGTGACGATATAGCCATCTTCTGACACAATCACACCAGAACCTAAGTTGGTATTACCCTGCTCTTGCGATGGGCCACCATGAAACTCAAAGAAGCGGCGCAACACCGGATCATTCATATAAGGATGCTCGGCCATCGTTTGGGTGGTATAAATATTCACCACTGATTGTGACGCACGGGCTACAGCATTATGATAAGAGGAAATAGGCGCTGGCGTATCAGCCACAGGCGCTGACGCTTGCTGCTCAGCAGGCGTGGTTCTAGGTGGCTCCCAAGCTTGCTCTGATGCCGCCTTCATACTCGCAAACAACCAGATAAATGCTACAGTGACCACAAGTAACAAAATCCAAGGTAACCATTTTACCAGACCAGCCTTGTCATTGGTGTTCCGAGATGACGACATATAAAAACCTCTATATTATTTTAGAAACAGTATTTGTAACGATGTTTTTGTAAAAGTAACAATAGCTTTGTAGAAAAAGTAAATCAGGAATAAACCAAAATATTTCTGAGCAGTCCGCTGTGATTGGGCGTAAAACCAGATAGGATACGCGCTATGAATCATATAGGCTCAGGTATGCAAATTATAACTGGCAACACGGACAAATAGTAACGCATCGTGTACCGTTTCAGTTATTCGCCTTGTCTACTCTTTTACAGCGCCATGCTAAAATGGTGATGATAAAAGCCCTAATTATTTATAACATCATAATTTATAAATAGATATTTTGATTATTTAATATAAATACTCAAACCATTTAAGCAGTAAAATTGAAGCTGTTATAAAACCAATGACAAAACTAATATAGTGCAGAACTGCAACAATTATAAGGAAAGAGCATGACCACGCACAATACCTTAAACCCATCCGCAAGCGAATTTTCAACCCAGATATCAGATACGGCGATTAGCGCGCAAGCCTTAACGGAGTTTTGTGACGAATACTTATCAGCACCCGCCTTTAAAGACTATGCACCTAATGGTTTACAGGTAGATGGTGGCCGACCTATCCAGCGCATCGTCACAGGTGTCACTGCTTGTGAGGCGTTAATTGACGCCGCGATTGAGGATAATGCCGATGCTATTTTGGTGCATCATGGTTATTTTTGGAAAGGCGAGCCTGTGCCCATCACCGGTATGAAAGGTCAACGTATCCGTAAACTGATGCAACATGGTATCTCTTTGATTGGCTATCATCTGCCGCTTGACGCCCATCCTCGCATTGGTAACAATGCAAAGCTAGCTGAGTTACTTGATATGAGCATCATTGGCGCGCTTTATCCTACCGAATCACATCCGGTTGGTAATATTGCCACTTGCAGACCGCAAAGTACTCAAAGTCTAATCACCCAGATTACCGATACGCTAGGACGCCTGCCCTTACATATATCTGCTCATTATCAAACTTCAGATAACAATCAATCCTATGGGAAAAATAATAGACTTATCGAACGGGTGGGTATTTGCACTGGCGGCGCGCAAGATATGATTGAACAAGCGGCACTGATGGGCTGCGATGCATTTATCTCAGGTGAGATATCAGAGCGCACCACACATATTGCTCGTGAGCTTGGTATTGATTATTTTGCTTGTGGGCATCATGCAACAGAGCGTGGCGGCATCCAAGCATTAGGGGAACTGGTTGCTGAACAATTTGGCTTATCGGTGACTTTCATAGATATCAATAATCCGGCCTAATATTAAGCCAATTTATCGTATTTATTATAATTTTCGTGGATTTAATGCTGTTTCAGCACTGTTTAAATGCTAATTTTTCACATTTTAAGCGCCATGTAGGCGCTTTATCCCCTATCGCAATCGCTTTTTTTGACGTTTATTGTCAGTAGATTAGTAAAAACGAGGTCATTTTTTACCGTTTATAGCGCTATTGTTAAGTTTTATCGCTAATTTATTAACTCTACTTGAATAATATAGTGAATATCCGCATATTAGTACCTGAAGAAAGAACGTCTTGTCATGAGACTTCCCATTTTTTTATAGCTTCCGGTTATGGTGCTAAAACAGTGTTTATCATCTAAAAGCCTATTTTTAATTCATTGGGTTTTTAGCAGTGAATAATCAAATACTATTTTTGTATGGTTAATTTTTAATTAGTTTGTTTTCTAATTAAATAGCTTTCTAATTAAATAATACACCCTGTTTTTAGCGTCGCGATACTGCTTAAGCACTATCTACTTGCTACTTATTTTTAATGAGTCGTTAGATAGAGTGTGTGCTTGTTATTATCGCTGGACAGTACATATTATTGATCCTCTACTCTACTACAAACTATTTAAAGAGTGGCTGGTTAATAATATAAGCGTTGCAACGATTAAGTGTAGCTGTACCGCGCTTATGCTACGTTTTTGTCTCAATAACTTATTCATGACCTTACCTATGTTTACGATAGTTGAATAACAGGTCTTTTATTCAGTAGCAACCCCAGTATCGATGAAGGAATCATCCGATCTATACCCTTCGCGGTGTTGTACGTCCTTTTTGTAGAATAGTTTTTAAAATAATTTCTATTTTAAAAAAATGACAGTGGGCATTGGCTAACTGATTGAGAGACTTGAGCGCTGACGCTTATATAATGAATGTTAGCGCCACTATATGTAAACAAGATGACATTGTGCTTATTTTATTTATAAGGGCGATATTATCTAAAATGCAACGCCAGTTTATGCCACTTATATAGCAATACGCTTTTGATAAGTATATAAGCAGCATAAATCGACGAGGCATTTTTATGGTATGTAGGATGGCTAAAATTAGGAGACATCCATGCAGCGTATTACTTATCGTGTGAAAGTATCTGCGCAAGGGGCCAAACGCCGTATCTCATACTTACTGCGTCCATCTAAGCGCCTACTGCACACCAAAAGTAACATCGTTCCAGCCGTTGCACCTATTAAAGTAACTCGTTTTGCCAAAACTAAAAAGTTGGCACAAGTATCTAGCATCGCCTTGCTCTCTCTACCTGCTGAGAGTCTGATGACGATGGGCGCACCCATACCAGCTTATGACCATGTCATGCTGGAGAACACTCTGACCATTGCTGCTGTACCAGGTGATAGCACCTACTTTGCGACCGATGGTTTTCAGCACGGTTTCGGCTACGACTTAGTGCGTAGCTATGCAGATGAGCTTGGGGTAAAAATCGATTTAAAAGCTTATGCCAGTGAAGAAGCGGCATTAAGAGCCTTAAAATCAGGCGATGCCGATATGGCATTGACCACTGCCAGCACCCAACTAAAAAGCCAGTTAAGTTTATCCTCAGTCAATGTCAGCTGTGGCTATGATGCCAGCTTGACCAAAAATGGTCTACATCCTAAAGTCAGCTGGACGTTTAATTCAGCCAATGACCCATTATCACAAAAAGCCAGTTATTTTTTATGTGATAGCATGAAGCTTGAGCATACTCAGAAATTGGCAGCGTTTTATAATCAAAACCTATTAAAAGATGCTTATAGTCAGGACCATTTCAAAAAGACTTTAACTGAGAAACTACCCGACTATCAATCTTCTTTTGAAGAGCAAGCGCGTAATTACAACCATGATTGGGAGTTACTGGTGGCAATGGGCTATCAAGAGTCACATCTTGATGCTAATGCTGTCTCACCGACAGGGGTACGCGGCTTAATGATGCTGACCAATAATACCGCCAAAGCTATGGGCGTATCTGACCGCGTTGACCCTTACCAAAGTATCGGTGGCGGCGCTCGGTATTTGGAACAAGTCAAAGAGGACTTCGCCGATGTACCAAAGACCGATCGCATCTGGTTTGCGCTAGCAGGTTATAACATGGGTCCTAATGCGGTAAAAAGTATCCAGCGTAAATTAAGGGCGCAAGGAATCGATGATAAAAGCTGGGCAAATATATATGCCTACTTATCTGAGAACAGAGCCTCAAATAGCCGTTATGGCCAAGCAATGCATTATGTAAGTAATATCAGAAGCTATCTTGAGACCATTAAAACTCAAACGGTTTAATAGCTTCTTTTTAAAAGACTGTTAGTAAAAGCTTTTAAATACAATACGTATAGAATCTTGTTAATAAAAAACTTTGTTAATAAAAAAGCTGCTCTTATAAAAGAGCAGCTTTTTTTAATGCTTAACCTTTATTAAATACGGCTACATTCTACATTAGCGATTCGGTACGGTTAAACGTTGACCGCGTTGTAGCATGGTATCTACAGCGATATTATTCATATCCGCGAGCTCTTTGGTTGAAACGCCATATTTACGAGCCAGTCCAATCAAGCTATCGCCTGAGCCAACGGTATAGCTCACCGTCGCTTTTGGTACTTTAATCGTTTGACCACGTTGTAACTGGGCATTGGTCGCCAAATCGTTTATCGCCGCTAAATCCTCTACCGAGATGCCAAATTGACGTGCTAAGGCAATAAGACCATCACCAGATTTGACTTTGTAGCTCTCAGTATTACCAAGTTTTTTGCCGCTACTGGTTGCGGTAGTAGAACTATTGGTGGTTTCTGCACTAGCACTGCTGCTGCTCTTGTTACTGGTGCTACTAACATTACTATTAGCTGTGCTAGGAGCACTCACTGTCCCATTGGCAGGAATGGTAATCGTACGACCCAGTATTAAATTAGAATTGGTCTTCAAATTATTAGCAGCTGCTAAATCACCCAAACCTATATTGTAACGCTGCGCGACGCCCGTCAAGGTATCACCCGATTTGACTTTATAACTGACTGCTTTGTCATTGAGCTGACGCTCTACCAAATCTTTAGACACCGGCACTTTAATCGTTTGACCACGTTGCAAGCGGGCTTTAGCATCAAAGCTGCTATTCACAGCTGCCAGTTCTTCAGGACTAATCCCAACGCTATTTGCAATACCAATTAAAGTATCACCTGATTTGACTTTATAGTTGGTCGTTGCCACTGAGCTTGACGTACTGGCAGTAGCATTGATGCTTGTGCTACTCGACGTGTTATTAGAAGTAGTAGGCGCAGGCGTAAAATCGACATTGGCTGGTACTTTTAAGGTTTGACCAACGTATAGTGAATCGGTCGTGCCCATATTATTTAGCGTCGCCAAAGTGGTAGTCGGTACATTAAACTGGCGTGATAAAGCAATCAGACCATCACCAGGTTTGACTTTATAATTCTTGGTTACCGTGCTCGACTTACTAGGTTTGGTCGATGGTGCAGCAGGCGTAGTTGCAGGCGCGGTCACTTTACCAGGAACCAGCCATAGTTTTTGACCGCGTAGCAAGTCCGCTCTACTGCTCAAATTATTATAAGTAGCTAGCTGAGTTACCGATAAACCAAAGCGATTGGCTGTACCGATAAGCGTATCACCACCTTGTACCACATAGCTTTCAGGTTGGCTTGCCGCTGTAGTACTGGCATTGCTCAATGGCTCGATAGATTTGGCGTTATATAAGTATAACGTGCTGCCCGCTAGCAGATTGGCGCTAGCATCTATTTGGTTCCATTCAGCGATATCACGCCAGTTGACACCCGCACGACTGGCTATATTTGCTAAAGTATCTCCACGTTTTACCGTATAAGTGCTACGTGTACCCTGTGGTTTTGGCTTGCTAACCGAGGTTTTTGGGAAACTTAATTTCTTTTCTTGACCACTGGCCTCCAGTACCGACTGCTGCGTCTGTACCGCTGATAAATTGATATTACCATCGGCATTAATGACTTTGGTTTCAGGCGTACTGATGCGAATCTGACTGGCGATGAAATCGCGCTCTTCTTTGCTTAGTGGCGGCTCTTGGATAATAGTATTGTTTTGAGTAATTTGTGCCGATGTAGTCGGTAAGCTATTGCTACTTTTTAGCTCAGCATTAATCTTTTTGGTTTCGGCTGAAGTCAGCGGCGGCTCAGTACGAAATGAGGTATTGCTGCTATAAACGGAGCTGCTTGTCGGTGAAACCGTCGGCGGAATATAACTGGTAGTTTGCTGCGGTACACTGGCACTCGCCGCATAATCAGCAAGAGCACTACCGGTAGAAGGCAATGATCCACCACTGGTATATGGCTTACTGTTGTAGCTAGGCGTAGTAGAAGTAGAGCCTGAATAGCTTGGCGTGCTACTGCTACTGGTGTTACTAGAAGCAATCACATTACTACTGCCATTACCTCTTAAGGCGCTCAATTTTGCATCTGTCGTCAAGCTGACATCATTAGGAATAATGATACGCTGTGGACCTGATGAATCAATACGGGCTGAAGTCAGCGCGGTATTCAGTCTTTCTAGCTCGTCATAACTGACACCAGTCACCTGTGCAACTTCAGCTAAGCTAACGCCATAGTTTACTGGAACACTACGGAAATGCTGACGGTTAGCGATAGCAGGCAGATAAACACCATACTGCTCAGGTTTAGCGACGATTTCAGCAACCGCTAAAAAGCGCGGTACATAGTTCATGGTTTCAGTGGGCAGTCTTAGCGACCAGTAATCGGTCGGCAAACCGCGTGCAGCGTTGGCATCGATGGCTTTTTGCACACGACCAGGACCAGCGTTATAAGCGGCCAGTGCCAGCTCCCAACTACCAAATTGGTTATGCAGTGCAGTCAAAAAGTCATAAGCGGCACGTGTTGATTCAATCACGTCACGGCGACCATCATAAGTGCTACTTTGATTTAGACCATAGATACGCCCCGTACTCGGAATAAACTGCCATAAACCTGCCGCCGCCGCACTACTGGTACCACTTGGATCGTAGGAGCTCTCAATCACAGGCAATAACGCAAGTTCGGTTGGAATATTACGACGCTCGGCTTCTCGAACGGTATGGTAAAGGTAGCGACTGGCACGCGCGGTCAAACGGTTGAGATAGTCTTGACGACTGGTAAACCAACCTTTTTGCGCTTCGATACGCTGATTATAAACAGGCTGGCCACCATTCATACGGTAGCCTGCACGCAGACGATTCCATAAATCACCATATTGTTGAATGGCAAGTTTGTTGCCCTCAACCATAGTCATGTCAGTAGCTTCTAATAAATCAGCCAGCTCATCTAGGCTTTCAGCATCTAAGAACGCCGTTGAATAATCAGCCCCAGCACTTGGCTTAGCGACTTGAGTGACAGGACGCTTAGTAACCACAGCTGAGCTGCCGGTCGCACCCGTCTTTTTCACCGCTGACGTATTACTACAAGCGCTGATAAGTAAAGTCGACACCGCAAGCGTCAGTGGTAAAGCAATAAATGAGCGAGATTTTGATGACACAGTAGACATGATAGTGGAATTTTCCTAACAACAATAAGTGATAAAATAAAGTTAATCGACAGTATAGTACGCAATATCAAACAAAGACCAGCCTATTATGAAAGATAATGAGTAGAATTTAATCCACTCATTATCTTTCAATGTTTAAATAGCGGTATTAGTACGACTTATTAATTAACTCTGCTAGCGATAGCTCATCGATGACTTATGACATTACTTACTAATATAGTAGCAATTATAGTAGTAATGATTAATTAATCGCCACTTGTGACACAGCGCGTAAAAGCACCGCATTACCAGTCGATAAAGTAAGCGTTACTCTCGATGTCGTGACAAATGAAACCTTTTGTCCATCTTTTACCCAACTTTCATTGGTAGTGACATTAGCTTTTGCTTGCTCGCCAGTAATGACAATATTATCCACATTAATATCGTAGCGATAATTTGAGGTATTACTCCAACTGTTTTGCAGTAATTTTAGATAAGCATCTTTATCGAGACTGGTAGACTTGCCTTTTCTTGACATAGAAATCAGCGCATCGTCAGATACGAGGCGCGCGACCTGATTGATACTTTGGCTATTGGCTGCTGACTTCATGGCCGTCGCATAGTTTTGCACCAAAGCTTCGGTCATGGTTGCTGCCTGCGCGCTAATAGCCATGGTACTGGCAGCCGCCATTATCGCAGTCACGCTAGCGCTTTTCATCAATAGAGCCAACAGCCCTTTTCCCCATAATCTTTTCATGATATTCCTTAGTGATACTGTTATCGTCTATCGTCATGGTTAGGTGTAACTTTTATCATGCCATCATACAATGACGCTTAACGGTGATGTATCATTTAATTATAAAGTGCTGCTCTCGTAAATAGACATTTATCATATAAATTAAAACAAGTCATACTTTTATAGATCATTCTCTTGTAAGAATAAGCCATGCATTTATCAGTTAACTACTTTACATTTGGCTAAATCTAAGACTTCTAGCAGCCTATTGTTATGATAATTTCAGCCTATCACTAAATTCTCACAGCTATGTGACACCCTGTGTAATTATTGCGAATACCGTCAAAGATGACAGCCTAGAGTAAAAAATGACAGCTTAGACTAAATGCCATTATTAAGTAGCATTACTAAATATCATGAAATATCAAATACATTGCTATTTATAAAAACTGCCTAAATAATTCATAACTTAGGCAGCCTTATCGAACGCATTTCTACTGCTTATTCTCAGTAGGTATTTCTTCATACTGCTCATCATCACTCAGCTTCATGCCCAAGCGCTCAACGCGTCTGTCCATCATCTGCCGAGCTAACGCTTGCATGTCCTCGACACGGTCTATTTCATCGACAATCTCAAGACCCAACAAGGTCTCAAACACATCCTCTAATGTCACTAAGCCTTTGACCTCGCCATATTCACCAACGGTAATTGCGATATGAATACGGTTTTTTAGCATCAACTCTAGCAAATCAAACAATTTCATCTTTGAAAATACAAAGGTAATATCACGTTTGAACTGCGTCAAGGGTTTATGTACCGCATGATTGACCTTAGCCAACAGCATGTCGGTCTTTAATACAAAACCTGTGATATTGTCTAAATCGCCATCATAAATCGGTAGGCGCGAAAAAGTGAGTTTTGGTCGGTCGACCAATAGCTCAGCAACCGTTTTATTTTCTTCAAACGCCAGCATCACCGAACGCGGAGTCATAATATCTTCAACTTTAATGGCACCAAATGCCAATAAGTTACGAATGATACGCGACTCTAATGGGTCGATTTGTCCTGACTCTTCGCCAATACTAGCGAGCGCCGCAAACTCTCTGCGACTAAAGGTTACGGGCTCTTTGCCTCGTACCAATAATTTGGTCAGTTTTTCTGATATCCAGATTAATGGGTATAGCAGCAAAATAATACCGCGTACAAAATACGCCACCATGCCACTTAATTGACGCCAATAGACCGTGCCCAACGTTTTTGGAATAATCTCAGATAAAAATAAAATAGCCAAGGTCATAACGGCAGAAAATAGTCCAAACCAAGCGCTACCAAAAACAATGGTCGCCTGTGCACCAGCTCCAATAGAACCTAAGGTATGTGCAACCGTGTTTAAGGTTAAGATAGCCGCTAATGACTGATCGATATTATCAATCTTTAAGCGTCTTAGCATGTTTGCTTTTTTGAGGTTAGTCTCTTGAACATCAGCGATATATGACGGCGTCATACTAAGCAATGCCGACTCTGCCAACGAGCAAACAAATGAGATACCAATCGCTACTAATACAAATAAGATGAGTAGTAGAACGCTGGTTGGGCTTGGATCTGCTAAGCCATCGGCAGCCAGCGCCGATTGCGGCACTAATACAGTGAGTAAGAGCGTTATCATTGCAGATAACGTAGCAAGCCGTTCTATAACAAAACGCGGCATATTAAGGCGCATCATACTGAAGCAAGTTTTACTTAAACGAGCATAACCGCTCATCGTCGGGGGAGGTTCAGCGGATGCGTCTTTACGACAGGCGCGCGGACGGTATAAACGAGGTACAGATATAAAAGAGGTGAACAAGTTAGGTAACCTAAACAAAGAAGTAAAAGGAAGTCACAATATATCATGAGCTGACGGTAGCAGATAGAAAATAATAGCTGATAGCGTCTAATTTTTATCTATCTAACGACCAAAATCACGCTCAAGACAGCCTATTATACTCGCATTTATAGCGATATAAACCCTCGTTTAATCGTAGCATCGATAATGGCATTTCATAGTAAATCACTATTTATATCAAAGATATCATGTATTAAATAAAGCTATTTTACAACTATCATGAAGCTATAAGAATTGATATATCCACTTAATATTTGGCTTTTATGATTGTTGAGCGTCAGAGCACTCTGCCCTTTAGCTCCTATCATCCTATCCTTTTGAATAGTAAAACGGCTGTTAGCCTATATATTAACGATTAGGACGCTAAATAGGTAACAAAAACATGCCTAGTCTATGATTAACAGTTACCAAGTCTGGTAATTTTTGCTACTATGCGTCTAAATTAATTGTTATCTATAACTTGTCGAGAGAAACTATGTTGTTATTTATCCAAGCCGCTCATGCTGCTGAAACTGCCGGTGCGGCATCACTATTTGGTCAAATCTTATTGCCAGTTGCCTTTTTTGCCATTTTTTACTTTTTGGTGATTCGTCCACAGTCAAAACGTACCAAAGAGCACCGTGCTATGGTCAATTCATTGACTGTTGGTAGCGAAATCATCTTTGCTGGCGGCCTTATGGGTCGTATCAAAGCGTTAGAAGGCGATTATGCGGTTGTAAGCTTAAATAACAATACTGACGTTAAAGTACAACGTGCTTCTGTTATTTCAGTATTGCCTGCTGGCACTATCGAAAGCGTCTAAGCCTTATCGATCTATTTGATGATTGTCAAACATGAATTATTAAACATTGGTTGTGACTAATTGATGACCATTATCAATTAATAGTTGTAATGACTTTAAAATGACCGTACATTATTTACGGTCATTTTTGGCTTTACTGCTTTACGCTTTACCGTTTTTTGCTTTACTATCATCGCGGATGATCACAGTGGTGCATGATTCAGTACGACTACTAAAACAATATAGTAGCTCTCCATTTAGTCACTCACCCTTGTTATCGCTAACTTCCCATCTGCTAACTTGTGGCCTGCGTCGCCAGTAGTTTATCAACTTAAAGAAGTGATTATGCAATATCCCGCTTGGAAATACTTACTCATCATCGTCGTGCTCATCATTGCCGGTCTATATGCGGCTCCTAACCTCTATCCTGATGAACCTGCCGTACAGATTACCAGTGCAGCAGCAGGTACGCAGCTGTCTGAAGGTATCTTGACTCAGTCTCAAAGCTTACTCGAAGAAGCAGGCTTGAACAATCATGATGGTACCTTTGAAGGCAATAGTGCGCTGGTGCGTCTCGACAATCCAGTCGATCAGCTAAAGGCTCAGGAAGTGCTGCGTCAGAACCTAGGCGAGGACTATGTAGTCGCGCTGAACTTAGCTCAGACTACTCCTGAATGGCTACGTGATATCGGCGCAAGACCCATGAAACTCGGGCTTGATTTGCGCGGTGGTGTGCGTTTTGTGCTAGAAGTGGATATGGACAAGGCGCTCGAACAACGCTTAACCAGCGCCAGTCGTGATATGCGCCGTGACCTACGTGCTGAACGTATTGCGGTTAAAGGCATCAAAACAGAAAAACGTGGCGTGGTGCTACATTTTGCTGATACTGATACCCGTAACCGTGCGCAAAACGTTCTGCAAGGCTCAATGGGTAATACATTCTCTTTACAGTCTTCTATTGATGAGCAAGGCCCTGCACTGATTTTAGCTTATAACGATGCAACCTTAGATGAAATCAACAGCTACGCGGTCAACCAAAACTTGACAACCCTACGCAATCGTATTGCTGAGCTTGGGGTGACCGAAGCCTTAGTACAATCACAAGGTGCCAGCCGTATCGTGGTTGAGCTACCAGGTGTACAAGATACTGCAGAAGCAAAACGTGTCCTTGGTCGTACAGCAAACCTTGAATTCCGTATGGTCGCTGAAGGCGCCGAAAATTATATGGGTGGCATTCCTCCTGCTGGTACCGAAGCATTTCCATTTGAAACGCTTGATGGTCCACCAGTGTTGCTAGAGCGTCAAGCAATTGTCACCGGTGACAAGGTCACGAACGCGCAGACAGGTATTGATGAAAGCGGCTCGCCTGAAGTAAGTATTACCCTAGATAGTGCTGGCGGTAAGCTGATGCAAAACGCCACACGTACTGCTGTCGGCAAGCAAATGGCCGTATTGTTTATCGAAAATAAACAACGTATCGCTTATGAAGAAGACCCACTGACTGGCGAAACCGTGGAAGTACGTACGCCTTATGCTGAAACGAAAGTCATTAACCGTGCCAACATTCAAGCGGTACTGGGCTCATCATTCCGTATTACTGGGCTTGATAGTAGTGCTGAAGCTGCTGAGCTTGCGCTATTGCTACGTTCAGGTGCATTGGCAGCACCGATGTATTTCGTTGAAGAACGCACTATTGGTCCATCACTTGGTCAAGAAAATATCGACAAAGGCCTATTCTCTACCCAAGTTGGTTATCTACTGGTCTTCGCCTTTATGATTGTTTTCTATCGCTTATTTGGGGTGATAGCTAATATTGCCCTAGCGATTAACGTCATTATAATTATTGCCATTATGTCAATTTTAGGCTCATCACTGACCCTACCCGGTATTGCTGGTATCGTCTTAACCATCGGTATGGCAGTCGATGCCAACGTCCTGATTTTTGAGCGTATACGTGAAGAGCTGGCAAACGGGGTCAGACCAAAATCTGCTATCGTGGCAGGTTTCGATCGTGCCTTTAGTAGTATTTTCGATGCCAACATCACCACGTTATTGGTCGCGTTTATCTTATTTGCGATTGGTACGGGTCCGATTAAAGGCTTTGCGATTACCCTCGCGATTGGTATTGTCAGCTCACTATTTACCGCGATTTTGGTAACCCGTGCGCTGGTACAAATTGCTTACGGTAAGCGTAAATCTATCAAACGTCTGAGCATCGGTTAGGAGAAAACTATGGCCATCGATAATAACAACCCTTTAGAACAACAGAACAATCCTGAACCGAATGGCTCAAATAGCGAAGCTAACACGCGCCGCCGTAAGAAACCGCGCCGTGATGGTAAAGGTAGTAACACCCAAAGCAATAAGTCTTCTAAGACGAGCTTGAGTAAAAGTAAAAATCGTCGCGGCGGTAAAGATTCGGGTCAAGACAGCCATGCATTGGCCACACAAGCAATGGATCCTAATCTAAGCAATAATTTAGACATAGGTGATGCTGAAGATAATGCAGCAGCAGAAGCTGAAGGTGGCATCAAAGCCATTGGTGATCAACGTATCATCCCATTCATGAAGTTAGAAAAGCCGATGGCCCTTCTATCGCTGCTGATGGTGATTGGTAGTATTATCGCCATTGCCGTCAATGGTCTAAATTTGGGGCTTGATTTCACCGGCGGGGTTTCAGCCGATGTGCGTTATGAGCAGCCTGCTGAGCAAGTCGAAGTGGTTAAAGCCTTGGCTGATAATGGTTTTGATGATGCCGTCGTACAGTATTTAGGGACGCGTCAAGAGCTTTTAGTACGCCTCCCACCTCAGTCTGACAACGTTGACGGACTTAATGCCAGTCTGAGTAAAGCACTGGCACTGCCTAATAATAATGTTGAAATCAGTAACGTTAATATTATCGGTAGCCAAGTAGGCAATGAAGTTTACCTAAACTCTGTCATGTCGCTGGTACTGGCATTGGCCTGTATGCTTGGATATGTTGCCCTACGCTTCCAGTTTAAGTTGGCGCTCGGTGCCGTACTGTCGCTATTTCATGATGCTATCGTGACCATCGGGATCTTTGCATTATTTGGCTTCCCGTTTGACTTAACAGTCTTGGCGGCGATTTTGGCCTTGATTGGTTATTCATTGAACGATACGATTGTTGTCTATGACCGTATTCGTGAGAACTTCCGCCGTGTCCGTGGTATCACGCCGCGTCAAACGATTGACTTGTCATTAACAGAAACGCTGCGCCGTACGATTATGACTATCTCAACGGTACTGTTGGTTGTCCTCGCAATGTTATTCTTAGGCGGTGATGGCTTATACTGGTTCTCAGTTGCGCTGTTTATTGGTCTACTTGCTGGTACCTATTCATCGACTTATATCGCAAGCTCTATTCCATTAAGAATGGGTTTATCACGTGATGACTTTATCGTTAAAGTAAAACCTGAGTTTGAAGAAGAAATCGTGACCTTTAATGATCCAAAAATGTTTGAGCAAGACTGATACTTATATCAAAGCCAGTAACTAAGCTTTTTAGTTATTAAGCTAATAAGCGTTATCATGACAAAAGCACCTAAACTCTAGGTGCTTTTGTCTTTATGCTATTTTCATTTATATTTTAATATCATTTGATAAGTGGTCAGAAATATTTTCTGCCTCGTTATATAAGCGACTATGTTATGTCATCTACCGTGCCGCCAAGTGCTATGCCACCTATTGATACTCGCTATGCGCGCATCGTTGCGATTGCATTGCCTGTATTATTGGCCAATCTTGCAATGCCGCTACAAAGCGTCATTGATACGGCGATTGTCGGCAATATGAATGACACTGCGAAGCTTGCTGGGATGGGCTTAGCCATACAACTGCTGTCTTTAATACTGGTCAGCTTTAACTTCTTGCAATACGCATCATCTGGTCTTTCTGCACAAGCATTGGGTCAACTGGCTAACAAAGATGCCTCTAGCAATAACAATGCGCCATTAAACCCATCTAATCGAATGCCATCACCACTGCTATCAATTCTACAACGTGCTTTGTTACTCGCTTTTATGATTGGCACGGTTTTGCTTATCGCAAAACCTTGGTTAATTGATTTCGGTCTACAAGCGCTCTCCGCCAATCCTGATAGCGGCGCTGCAGCAAAGACTTATTTAGATGTGCGTTTTTGGGGTGTTATCGCTGAGCTGATGAATTTTGCATTTATTGGCTGGTTTGCCGGTCAAGGCAAGACCCGCTATATGCTGTATCAGCAAGGCTTTATAGCCGTTCTTAATATTATTCTGACCTTGTTTTTTGTTTATGTGATGCAGATGGGCTTGGTTGGGGTGGCGCTCGGTACCACTATTGCCTTTTGGCTTGGCGTAGTTCTAGCATTATGGCTGAGCCGTCGACATCTACAAATATCTTGGCGAGTGTTGTTTACCGCCAATAAAGAACATTTCACCAAAGATAAAATGCTTAGGCTATTTTCATTAAATAAAGATATTTTCATTCGCACGCTAATTTTAACGGTAAGCTTTGCTTGGATTACCCGCCTGTCTGCCCAAAGCGGCGATATCATACTGGCCGCCAACGCCATCTTATTACAGGTATTAAGTATCTCAGCCTTTGCCCTTGATGGCGTGGCAGTCTCTGCAGAAACCTTAAGCGGACAAGCTGCTGGGCGACGTGACTGGCCACGGTTTCGCATTATCGTCAAACGCACAGGCGTTGTCAGCTATGCGCTTGCCATAATGCTTAGCGCGATATGGTGGCTTGCCATGCCGACTTATTTAAAATTGATGACTAATATTGAGCCGGTTTTTGCGCTTGCTTATGACTATCACCTTTATGCCGTACTACTGCCGCTTGTGGGCGTTGGCGCTTATTGGTTAGATGGGATATTTTTTGGTTTAACGGCAGGTAGTGTCATTCGGAATGCCGCACTTATATTGGCGGTTATCTTTTTTCCTTTAAGTTGGCTACTGTACCAACAATGGGATATGACCGGCATCTGGCTGAGTGTTTGGTGCTTATTATTATTAAGATTGATTATCCTTGGTGGGTTTTTGTACCGTGCCCATCAAACAGGTAGCTATGAAAAATTGCAGCCTGAAGCCTGATTATTAAAAGCATTTAGCTAAAATCATGCTTGTATAATGAATTTAAAAAAGAATCAGTAAACGATAAATCAAAGTAAGAAAAAATTAGGATGTCACGTGAATACTCAATCAAATGAGATAAATCAAAATCAAGCCTTCCATTACGATTGGGTAGAAGGCTTTAAGAAAAGTTTGCCAGTCGCCATGGGTTATTTACCTGCAGGGATTGCCTTTGGCGTGCTCGCACAAGTGGCTGGTGTGCCGGTGTGGGCTACTATTATGCTAAGCGTGGTCTTATATGCAGGCGCGGCGCAATATGCTTGTCTGCCGATGCTAAGTGCCGGATTACCGATTGGCAATATCGCAACCAACATTGCTGCTATTAACTTGCGTCATGTCTTTTATGGCATGCCGTTATTACAATATCTACCAAAAAACAAGATAGCCAAAACCTATTGCTTATTTGCCTTAACTGACGAGACTTTTTCGGTAATGACCAGTTTGCCAAACGAGTCGCGACAATCCCTGATAGTGCCTATCAGCTTATTTAACCAACTCTGGTGGGTATTAGCTGGTGCGATTGGTGTGATGATTGGTAGTACTCTCAGTGATTTGGTGCCGCATTTAGACTTTGCCTTAGTCTGCCTGTTTGCAATTTTGGCTTATGAGCAGTTTCAAAGTATTAAACGCTATTTCCCGATTGGTATTGCCGTCATTGCCTTAGTGATTGCCTCATTGTTTACTAGCAATTGGTTGTTATTGGTAGCGATTACGCTTTGTATGCTGATGATTTTAGCCCGTGGATTTTGGGTGCAGCGCAGTGTGATAGGAGGCAATCATGACCAGTAGTTATCTAATTTTTGCAACTTTAGCGATGGCTGCAGTGACCTTTATTACTCGTGCCCTGCCCGCTTTAATCCCTAAGAAGCTATTGGATACGCCTTGGCTGCATCGATTAAATGAAAGCTTGCCGCTCTCTGTCATGGTATTGCTGATTTTAACCAGCCTTTCCTATCAAGGTTTATCAGAACATGCGGGATTAAATAGTGCTGAAGTGCATTTATTAATGGCGCAAATTGGGGCATTACTATTGGTACTATTTATTTATCATCTTAGTCGTCAGTTACTCGTTAGTATGATAGTCGGTATTGCCGCTATTAATGGTTTTTTATGGTTATTCACTCACTTATTAGGCTGATTGAATCTGATCCTTCATCATATTTATTTTTAATAATAAAAAAGGCTGGAATCATCAAGATTGCAGCCTTTTTATTTTGCGATTATTTTATTCTAGGATATTTGGTCTGTTATAGCTCTTCGACGCCCATCATATCGACTGGAGTATCAGCAACGATTTGCACACCTTTCTTGCCAGTCTTAGCGGTGTCATTACGCTGCTCTTGTAGATGCTCAAGATAGGCTTCGTTGATTTGTCCAGTAATGTAGCAACCGTTAAACACCGCACAATCAAAGCCTTCAACTTTGCTATGCTTAGTATCTTTGACCGCTTCAATCAAATCATCCAAATCTTGGAAGATTAAACGGTCAGCACCGATAATCTCGCGTACTTCTTCAACGCTATGACCTGAGGCGATAAGCTCGCTACGCACTGGCATATCGATACCATAAACGTTTGGATATTTAACCGGAGGCGCAGCACTGGCAAAGAATACTTTACGGGCACCGGCATCACGTGCCATTTGGATAATTTCATGACACGTCGTACCGCGAACGATTGAATCATCAACCAAAAGCACGTTTTTGCCTTTAAACTCAAGCGGTACCGCGCTGAGCTTTTGACGCACTGATTTTTTACGTTGCTGCTGACCTGGCATAATAAAGGTACGACCGATATAGCGGTTTTTCATAAACCCTTCACGGTACTTTACATTCATCTTTAATGCTAGCTCCATCGCTGAGGTACGCGAGGTGTCAGGAATAGGAATGACCACGTCGATATCATGATCCTCGCCCCATTCAGCAAGGATTTTATCGGCCAGTTTTTCACCCATACGTAGGCGTGATTTATAAACGGAGATATTGTCCATAATCGAGTCTGGACGAGCAAAATACACATATTCAAAGATACAAGGCGTGTATTCTTTTTGCTCGACGCACTGATAAGTATGTATTTTATGGTCCAAATCAATAAAGATAGCTTCGCCTGGTTTAACGTCACGAACAATACTAAAGCCTGAACCCGTCAAGGCGACTGACTCTGACGCGACCATATATTCTGTGCCGCCATTAGCCGCCATGCGCTTACCGTAAATCAGCGGACGGATACCATTTGGATCACGGAAGGCCAGCAAACCATGACCAGTAATCAGGGCAACTACGCCATAAGCACCTTCAATGCGCCCATAAACCGCTGTCACTGCTTCAAAGATATCCGCAGGCGTTGGATTGGTTTTATCCAAATTTTGCATCTCATGCGCAAGGACATTTAGCAACACTTCAGAGTCTGAATCGGTATTTAAATGGCGGCGATCTTCTTGATATAAAGACTTAGCCAAACCTTCAGCATTGGTCAAGTTACCATTGTGTGCAAGGGTAATACCATAAGGCGAGTTGACATAAAAAGGCTGTGCTTCGGCACTACTTGAGGTGCCAGCGGTGGGGTAACGGACATGACCGATACCAAACTTACCCACCAGCTTTAGCATATGACGGTTCATAAACACGTCACGTACCATGCCATTTTCTTTACGTAAATAAAGACGCCCGTCCTGTAAAGTCACAATACCTGCCGCATCTTGCCCGCGATGCTGTAACATGGTTAAGGCATCATAAAGAATTTGGTTGACTGGCTCATGAGCTGCGACCCCAACGACTCCACACATAGTTGTATCCTATTTTTTACCACACATTGATAATACAATAACGGTATAACTGCTGACAAAGTTATAAAACATATTGCCTGCCATTTACCGCCAAGCTGACGATTTTTCTGATTAAAAATCCTATAGATAATAAATAAGGCCTATTATCCATAAGACAAATTGTTGATGATTGGTAGAGGTGTATTTTACGAATATTAAAGGGGATTGAATAGCCTTTTATGAGCATTTATGACTGATAACACTTAGGACTGATTGACCTGATCCCACGCCAAGCCAAACATATCTGAGACCAACTCTTTACCCATAGGGGCATAAGGCAGTAATTCAGGCGCAAGCACCGAGGTTTCCCATTGCGGCATTTGCACCAATAATGGCGCGCTGACGCTAAGAACGACTAAAACCATGAGGACGTTTTTTGCCGCCCCAAGTACCCCGCCTGCCATTTTATCAAGGACCCCAAGACGTAAGGTTTTGAGTACTCCGGAGAATACGAATGCAACTAGGTGCATAATGGCTAAGATGGCAATCACAATCACTAAAAAAGCCATCGCCATTTGCAAAACGGGATTTTCTACCATACCTGATAATTGCGGTGCGACGGAACCCGCCAATCGAGTGGCAGCAATAAGTGCGATAAACCAACCCACCAAACCGACAGCCGTCTTAATCAGACCTACCTGAAAACCACGCCATAAGCCAATCAGAACAACCACAGCAATCACAATGTCTAAACCACTCATGTTTATCGCCTCATTTGTATCTTATATCGGGTATTTCAGTAAAGTTGAAAAGCTTGCAGTTTTAACAATCTTTAAAAGAATTAACCTTCCATGGCATCATAATAACCACCGATGGATTGAATGCAGGACTGTACCAACCCAGGCCCTTTATAAATAAGCCCTGAATACAACTGTACCATATCTGCACCTGCCTCGATTTTCTTGACGGCTTTAGCACCGCTATCGATACCGCCAACGCCAATCAAAGCTACCTTACCACCGAGCTGATCGGAGAATTGTTGTAAAATTTGCGTACTAATGTGGCTGACTGGACGTCCGGATAAGCCACCTGCTTGGTCGCCATCAGGCAAATCTTCGACGCCTACGCGGCTCAAAGTAGTATTGGTGGCAATCAAACCATCAATCTCAAAATCCAACAGCTGCTGGGAGATATAATCGACTTGTAACGGCTCTAAATCAGGAGCGACCTTTAATACCAAGGGCACGTAAAAGCCATATTCGGTTGCCAACTGATTGTGGCGGTTTTTAATGGTGTCTAATAATTGGGTTAGCGCTTCACCACTTTGTAGGTCGCGCAAATTTTTGGTATTAGGAGAGGAGATATTCACAGTGATATAAGACGCATGCGGATAGACACGCTCTAAACAATAGACATAATCATCAGCCGCATTTTCAACCGGTGTCGCCGCATTTTTACCGATATTAATGCCGATATTGCCTTTGTATTTACAGCGCTTTACGTTTTCAATCAGGTAATCAACGCCTTGATTATTAAAGCCCATCCGGTTAATAATGGCATCGGCTTGCTTGATTCTAAATAGTCTTGGTCTATCATTGCCGACTTGCGGCTTTGGCGTAATGGTTCCCACTTCGATAAAACCAAAACCCAACTCTGCCAGCGCATCGATATAATCGCCGTTCTTGTCCAATCCGGCAGCAAGTCCAACGGGATTGGCAAATTGCAAACCCATACAGTCGGTTGGCTGCATTGACTGACCATATACTAAGCCCAACACACGCGCTTTATGAGCTTTATCTAATAAAGATAAGGTCATCTCATGCGCGTGTTCAGGGTCCATATTAAACAAAAAAGGGCGAAGTAAGGCGTAAGACATAGTAATGACAGACCCTGCTTGAAAAGAAATAATGAATAAGAAAAACGAATGAGGTCAAGCGCAGCGATTATATCAGCTTAACTGAAATAAGACCAAAGTTTCATAGGACAAATTGCGCTATATCCTGCGAATAAATAATCGTTAACGCTGTCAATTGACTTACTTAAGCTAGTTAATAAGCTGATATCAGACAGCATTATTTATTCGTGTTTTTATATTAGGGAACTGGGCGGCCATCAGTGAGCGCAATCCAACCACGTACAATACGGTACAGATGCCAAATAAAAGTAAAGCCCATAATAACAAAGCCCAAACTGGCCAACAATAATGAGCCGATGGCAATATTATTACTATCAGCAAACATGCTTACACCAAAACCACCTAGGGCAAATGTGATGATAAATACACCAATAACAAAAAAGACGATGCTATACCAAAACGTTTTAATCTGCCAATCAAAGTGCGTAGCAAGCCATGTATTATCAGCATCACGGCGTTTGGCATAATTCATAAAAATAGGCACAATCCAAAGCAGTCCCGCGGTAAAATAGCTGAGCACATATAGCAAATACGTGATGTGATTATAGGTAATCAAAGAACGGCGCTTATTATCACTCATAGTATTATTGGTATTGTTTATCATACTGTCACTCGTTATATTCTGTAGTGTGTAGCTATTATTATTGTGGTAAATGAGCAAGGTTTCAATGCAGCATATTTTAAAATATAAAGGTGCTTAAACATCAACTTGTTAGGTGTTAAAAGTTGTTAGGCATAAAGGTTGTTAAGCATACCTCTTAAGAAGTTACGGTCGCCTGTACCTGAATCGCTTTAGTGACCAAATCTTGCTGCATCGATAGTTGGGTGAATTGCCAACCTTGCTGCTCAAGCTTACCCAGTGCGCCGCTCACCACCGCTTGGCTTGGATGATTAAAGCTTAATTGCACCGCATCGCCAGCAGCAATGACCTGCGCATCGGCAATCCCTGAATTACTTAACAGCGAAGTGATACTGCTAGCAGGCGACATTGCATCTACGCCATCTGCACTACTAGCAGCATTCAACGCATTGCTATCAACATTACCAGCTTGGGCACGTAACCAAAAATAATCGGCGACCTGCTCTTGATACTCACTTTTACTCTCATTTGCTGCTTGATGGACGCTATAACCGCCATAGCCACCGACAAATAACAGCAAAAATGCTGACAATAACAGCAAGGCTAATTGGTCGCGCGCAGACAAGGCGTGCCAACGTGTCGCTAGGATACTTTGATAGCTACTCATGCGCGTTGATAAAGCACTACTTCGAGGGCGAGTGTTAGTACCAATAGTGCTGCGTTTGGCGAGGCGCTGTAATCTTTTCATGGTTACCCTTTATTGCTAACGCTACTATTTTTTTCTACCACATCAACGGTCACTTGACCACTGAACTGCCCTTGCTCATTGCCGTTCACTTGTTCTAATTTGGCGTTTAAGCCTTGAGAAACTAGCGTATTGGTAAATTGATCCAGACTGCCGCGGTCTGGTGCAATCAACGTAAAGCTAAGCGCGCTTGGCTGCATGACTAAAGCCTGCGCACGTAATGACGACTGTTTAATCAACGGTGATATACGTGCCAATACCGCTATGTGAGAGTCAGGCGCTTGGCTGTCACTACGCAGTTTTGGTTGCAATTGCACTTGTAGCTTTGTGCGCGTACTAAGCGGCTCATTTGGAAACCAAACCTGATACTGAGCGACAATCTCAGTTTTAGTCGCCGCGGTCGCAGCTTTATACTGATACCATTGCACTCCATCGGTCGCCATCTGTAATACCAATGCTGACAGCGCGACCATCATCGCCACCCGCAGATACGGTGATAGTTGTGAATCGGTCGATTTAATAAAAAAGTTCAGCGCATGACGTTCAGGAATTTCAAGCGGTTTAGGAGCTATAGGAAGCGTGGTTAATAGTAATTGATGCTCCGCAATCATTGCCGCTGTTTGAGTAGAGGCACTGGCTGTCGTTGTAGATTTTGTTAAATCAATACGATCGCCAAGTACTGGCTCATTAGTAAAATCTTCAGCCAGACCATTACTAGAAGCGTCATTCGAATCATTAAAAATATCGTCGATAGCTGGCAATAGCAGCACTTCGCTCAGATGCGGAAAACGCTCAAAGATTAAAGGCAAGTAACTTACTGCCATTCCTTGATGTAAGGACTGGCGCAGCAGCATGGTTTGTTGGTCTTGGTACAATATGATTTGCTGCCCTGCACCCTCTTCTGGTATTGGCAATAATAGAAAATCAGGCAGTAACGTTACGATGTTCATGCCAACAAGCTTAGCGCTTTGTTGCCAGGATTCGATATCGCTTTGAGCCAAAGCATAAAGATGATGACTGCTATTCTCAGTCATTTGGCGAATGGCTAACTGTTCAACTGGTGTCAGAGAAGTTTCTTCAAATAAATACTGCTTGCCGCTCATGCCCAATTGTTTGAGCTGGGCAGTATTCAGCTCAGAGTCTACTTGTAAGACATGGCTTGAGGGAAAATACAGACAAACAGATTTTTGGCTATTGGTTTTATAACTACCATAAATGTCATGCAGCTGTTGCCAGCCGTCAATCAATTGCCATTGCTTTATGTCTTCATGCCAGACCGCTAAAGGACTGTGCTGCGCTCTTAACCAAACATGTAACACCAAATGTGTCCTTAATTATCAAAGCTGCTGTTTAAAGTCATTGCTTATTGAAGCTGCCATTTAAAGCTACTGTCTATTAAAATGGTTATTCGCTAAAACTGCGGTCTAGAAAAAATTTAGAAAGTTTTCTGAGCGTTTAGATTATTGTTACTAATAAGGTTGAGCTGGGACAAAGCGATCAATCTCGGTTGCCATACCCGTCATCACAAAATCCATTTTAAACGCACGCGCTTCTGCAAGAGAAAATGATTCAGGGTAATCACCCGTTAACAAGCCAGCGATGTGAGCGACAATAGACATATGACAGACGACCACCAAACACTCTGCTTCAATATTGCCAATATCGATGAGCGCCTGACGGGCATCGTCAGAAGGTGTAATATTCTCTTTTATTTGTGATGGCACGTTAGGCGCACGTAACTGTAATGCTGCCAGCGTCTGCTGCGCTCTCTTATAAGGACTCACGACAAAACAATCAGGTTGATAATGAGTGGTAATATACTCTGCCGTTTGCACAGCTTGCTGCTGACCAAAGTCAGTCAACTGACGCGCACTGTCTGGGCGTGTTTCATCTTCTGCTTGACCATGACGTACTAAGATAATTTTCATAATCTTAACTACCTTGTTTGTTACTTTTATCTGACTACTCTGATAATAATAAGCTTGTGACGATGAAACTATTTTAATACTAGAACAGCTATCTTCTGCCTAACGCCCTATTACTGATTATCGTCATCATCTTTTTTATGCTTAGCTTTGCTTGCCGTTTGCATTTGCGCCGTTAGTGAAGCATTGCTATGGTCATGCTCCATGACAAATTCAACATCACTACGGAAGCCCGCTTCCATGAGATGTAAAGCAACGCCAAGTGCCGCCTTGTCTTCATAAATGACCGCATGTAAGGCGTGAGTAATGGGCATATAGATGCCTTCTTTGGTGGCTTTTTCATGAACCTGCTGAATGGTATTGACGCCCTCCGCGGTTTGACCCAGTTTTTTGACGGCGGCATCAATTGTCATACCGCGACCGAGCATATTACCAATACGATAGTTACGACTCAGCTCTGAGCTACAGGTGGCATATAAGTCACCCACGCCAGACAGACCTAAAAAGGTCAATGGATTGGCACCAGAATGAACCCCAAAACGGCTCATTTCTGCTAAGCCACGGGTCAGTATCATGGCTTTGGTATTTTCACCGACTTCATAAGCTGCCGCCATTCCCATTGCAATGGCATAAATGTTTTTTAGCGCGCCGCCAAGCTCGACACCGCGAACATCATCACTGGCAAACACTCTAAAGAACGCACTGTGTAGGGCCGCTTGTACCGCATGGCGTAATGCCTCAGAGTCACTAGCAATCACCGTAGCAGACGGCATGTTTTTCATGATTTCAATTGCTAGATTTGGTCCTGACATTACGCCAAAGTTCACTTCTGGCAGCTCATCTTTAATGATATCACTCATTAAAGCAAAGGTATCTTTCTCCATACCTTTAGTCAAAGAAACGATAGACTGTCCGCTAATAAAGGGCGCGATATTTTTAAGGGTTTCGCGAAACGCAAGGCCTGGAACCGCAATAAAAATAATATCGGTATCTTTAACCGCAGCTTGTAAGTCGTGACTGTATTTAAGGCGATCATCAAGCTTATAACCAGGTAGGTATTTTTTATTGGTCTGCGTCTTTGCCATTGCTTTAACTGTACGCTTATTGCGTACCCACAGCGTGGTATCACATCCATTACGGGCAGCCAGGTTTGCCATCGCGGTACCAAAACTACCGCCACCTAAAAACACCAAACGCAACTTAGTAGGATTATTATGAATTTCTGCCATATTTTTTGCCACGGCAGATTCCACCGCGCTAGGATTTAACTTCTTACGTCCAAGCCCAGATTTAGTGGCACGCTCAATGATACCTGACAACAGACTGTTTTGTTTTTCCGCGGCTTTACTTTCTGTTTGATTGTCATCTATATTTGCCTCTATATTTTTATCATTAGCGCTGGTCATATTCTTTTATCCGTGTTGACTGACTGAATTATGAGTAGATTTGATGCTGAGTATACAGGGAGACTAACGGCATGTTTCAACAATTATTGATATAAAACCGCTATTTTAATCGAACACCCTGATTAACTGACTCATCATTTTCTTTAATGAATCAGTTTACCGCCAAGATTGCCCTGCCATAATATCTCTGTAACCATACTACTGTATTGCCTTTACGACTCGAAGCGTAGCAATGGCTCAATATCAATGGGCTTGCGCGTGGGCATATCACAAGGACTGCTGCCAGTATAAACAAAAGCCGTGACATAATCATCTGTCCCAACGCCAAAGTATTCTTTAACGGCGGGCTCATTGCATAGCAAGCCGGTACGCCAAACGGTACTAAACCCTTGTGCTTTTAGCGCCAAAATAAGGTTTTGGACTGCAGCGCCAGTGCTTAGCATTTGCTCAAAAGGTGGCACTTTTTTATGCACTTGCATCTGGGTGACGACCGTAATAATCACCGGCGCACGTAACGGCATATTATAGGTTTTTTGGCGAGTTTTCTCAGACAGCGCTTCACCCTCTTTAGCCGCTTGTGCTTCTGCGGCCGCTAAAAAGGCACGACCCAAGTCATGACGCGCATTTCCTTGGGTCACAATAAAGCGCCACGGTTGCAGTTTTTTGTGATCAGGCGCAGTAACCGCACAATCAATAGCCGCTTTAATCTGACTTTCTGTCGGCGCTGGAATACTCAGATTGCCAATACTGCGTCTCGACTTAATCCAATTAATCAGCTGCTCATCGGTCACTTGTGCATTTGTTACTATGGGGCTTTCGGTATTGTTTTGCGGCGCGCTTTTATAGAATGGCTCATCGCTATTATCGTTATTCTCTTCTAAACTATCTGCTGAATTACTCATGACTTGTCCTTATTTTTTATTATGCTGCATCCGTATCTTCGACTCGATGCTCCATTTTTAAGTAATCTTCTGACTGCATCTCAAGTAAGCGTGAACGCGTACGCTCAATCTCAAACGCTAACTTTTGTCCTTGATACAGCTCAAGAATAGATTGTTCTGCTCGTACCAATAGTTTGACGCGGCGATCATAAAACTCATCAACCAGATAAATAAAACGGCGGGTCGGATCACGCAAATCATCATCAAGAGCAGGTACGGCGTTGATTAAGACGGTGCTAAACTGCTTAGCAATTTCGATAAAATCAGCCGCCGAACGGGGTTCCATACATAAATGACGAAAGTCGCAAAATAGAATATCTTCGGTACGTGCATTAATTCTAATCTCGCGACCATTAATAACAATGGGTTCGTTACTGATTTTTTGATTGTTAGATAAGCTGGCGAAACGGTTAGCAAGCCAATGGTGATTGGCTTTGGTCATTGGCGACTCATATAGCTCTGCTTGCTGCAAGACACGTAGGCGATAATCAATACCAGAGTCAATATTCATCACCGTGGTATGACGCTCAACTTCAGCGATAGCCGGCATAAAGCGGTCACGGTGCAGACCATCTTTATAAAGTCCTGACGGCTCAATGTTTGATGTCGCGACCAAAGTTACACCGCGATTAAACAGCATGGTAAACAAATCACCTAAAATCATGGCATCCGAGACGTTGGAGACAAAAAACTCATCAAAGCAGATAATCACCGCTTCTGCATAGATAATATCCGCAACTTTTTCTAACGGATCGCTCTGACCTTGCAAATTATTCAGCTCTTTATGAACACGCTGCATAAAGTGATGAAAATGCTGGCGGATCTTACGCTCAATGGTCAAAGAGTCGTAAAACATATCCATCATCCATGTTTTACCACGACCTACCCCGCCCCACATATACAAGCCTTTGGGCGCGACAGGTTTTGCCTTTAGAAAGCTAAAAAAACCTTTTTTTTGTTCGACGCTACTATTGAGCTGATGATAAAGCTCATCTAAATAGCTCATCGCCTGATATTGTTGCTCATCTCGAGTAAACTCATCAGTGCTAATGGCCTGCTCATAACGTTGCAAGGGAGATAAACTCATAATACGACTCATCATTAGACAAAATAAATATAAAAATGGTTGATGTTATTTTCTTAACCATATTAAAGCAGAAATTCTATCGCTAATTGGCTACACAACATCGAGTGGTAATATCTAGACAATTAACTATTTATCACCAAAGCTATGTTCTTCTAACAAGCCTTTAAGCTCAGATAAACGCCCATGGAAAAAGTGCCCAGCGCCATCAATGACACTTACAGCCAGCCCTAAGCGCTCAGCAAAATCCTGCATAATAGCAGGATCAATCACCTCATCCGCATTACCATAAATCTCAAAGGTTTTATCAGTGGGTAAGCTCAAATCACCGGTGTCATTTTTTTCAACAGATGGCGCGATAAGGGCAACTTTTGCTAGCTCAAAATCACTCAGTCCCCAAATATGCGGCGATACCATGACTTGCTCAGCAACGCGTGCAGTCACGTAGCCGCCAAAAGAAAAACCACCTAACCACAATTTTCGTGCATTGGTTTGTTCTGCAATCCATTGTAGCACGGTCATTGCGTCCACTACTTCCCCTTCCGCATAATCGTGCTCGCCAGTCGACTGCCCGACACCGCGAAAGTTAAAACGTACCACATGCATACCATTATCACGAGCAAACCGATACATCGTCGTGACCACTTTATTATTCATCGTACCATCGAATAACGGATTAGGATGGCAAAGTAGCGCCACCGTATCGGTATTTGGATCGTGAGGATTGTCTTGTTGCCAAAGGGCGTTGACTTCGAGCACGCCAGCAGGAGCAGGAATCAGTTGCATAGAATTACTTACTAATTAAGAATGAATAGTCCAATTATCCTAGATATGGTTTATATTTCAAGTGATTTGCTGTGTATGGCTGACGTCTGTGACATTTTCTGCTAAATGCGAGAGATAAAGTGGTCAAAAAATAATCATTAATATCATAGCGAGCATTCGTGCCGTTTGAGTCTTGAATATATTACTACTCCCTGACTTTCTATATCACTTTCTTATACTAGCTTAAGTTTATCCCAATCTTAATATGTAATATAAGCGCAATACCGCACACAATAACCGTCTAGACACTCAATACACGAATGAGTTAGATTCATACTGTTTGTTAAGTCACATATTGTTAAATGGTATTTTTTTAAGCCTTAATCGATAAATGACATAGTAGTCGACGTCATACCGGCCCAATATGTACTTAGTTTGATTTGTATAACTCTATCTATATTTGATATTTATCTTTTAGGTTCAATTTATAGAAATAAGGAAACAGCTATGAATACTTTTAATAAAACCTTTACGTTAACAGCCACGTTAGCAGCGGCATTAGCGTTAAGCGCTTGCCAAAGCACGCCTTCTTCGCCGGTTATCCAACGTGCCAATTCTATTTATGAGACCACTGGCATTGCCGATACCAAAGTAAAAGCCCAACAAAATGCGATAGATAGCGCGCAAAAAACTTGCCGAAACAAGCAGGTTATTATCGTTGATGACAAAGTCAAATATAATGGTATTCTAAACGAACAAACTGGCCGTATGATTGGGCAAGCGGGTGCGGTCATTGGTTCGATATTTGGTACGGGCTCACCAGACTTATCACGTAAAGATGATTATGAGTATATGATTAATTTCCGTTGCCAATAAGACATTTATTATTTAACAAAGTTTTTAGCTAATTAGCCAATAAGTCTGCGAGATAGATAGTATATTAATCGCTGCTTGTTGGCTTTGCTTTTTGTAGCGACAATTTTGGGGTAAACTACCCTACCTAATGTTGCAAACATTCTAATCAATTTATCAACAACCAGACTATAAATAGCCACAAACAAACAGTTATAAGCAGTCAGTTTCTCAATCTCTTCACCTTTGGTCTATTATTATGCGCAAACCCAACCTGTCACATACGAAACAAGCTAAGGTTTTAGCACCTGCCAAAGATTTAGCGACCTTAGAGGCTGAACTGGCTGAGCAAGAAAACAGTCTCGAAGTCAGTTTAGAAGATACTGTTTTGAGACTGAGCGACTACCTATCCGCGGTTGATATGGTCATCAAGCAAACCTTTAATCACCGCGTATGGGTCAAAGCTGAGATTCGGAATTTATCAAGCAAAGGTGGACATTATTACTTTGAGCTGGCGGAAAAAGATGATGATGGCAAAGTCATTGCTAGCTGCCGTGGTAACCTTTGGCGCTTTAAAGCTGCGCGCGTCTTGGCAAAATTTGAGCGCGCAACGGGCATGCCACTTGACCGTGATTTAACCGTATTGCTCAAAGTATCGGCAGGCTTCCATGCGCAATATGGCTTTTCGCTTACCATTGAAAATATTGACCCAAGCTACACCTTAGGTGACTTGGCGCGGCAATATGCGGAGATGGTTGACCGCTTGACGGGCGAAGGCTTATTAAACCTGAATCAGCAACTGCCTACCCCATTTGATATAGAGCATGTGCTGGTCATTGCCCCTGAAAAAGCCGCCGGATTGGGTGACTTTCAGGCTGATGCCGACCGCTTAGCTCGCACAGGTGCGTGTCATTTTCATTATTATCACGCCACCTTTCAGGGTAATCATGCGCCAAGCGAAATCCGTCAAGCTATTGTTAGTGCCCAGCAGCAGTTTTCTGACACTTATCAGCGCCTGCCAGATTTGTTAGTCATTATTCGTGGCGGCGGTGCCGTCGGCGATTTGGCATATCTCAATGATTATGAGCTTGCCGCTCTCGTTGCCGAGCAGCCTATCCCTGTGTGGGTTGGCATTGGGCATGAGCGTGACAAAGTTATCTTAGATGAGGTGGCGCATACCAGCTTCGATACGCCGTCAAAAGTGATTGCAGCTATCATGGCGCATTTAGCACAGCTCGTCACGCAAACGCTGCAATACCAAGCGCAAATCAAACAGGCAGCGCAGCGTCAATTAAACACCGCTGAGCAACAGACGACACGACAGTTGAGCCAAATACAATCACAAACGATTGGTCAATTGACCGCTCTACAAAAAGACAGTGATTACGCCTGGCGTAGTATTCAGCAAAGTGCTCAGCGTCAGGTGAAGCAAGCAGCAAGACTAACCAGCGATTTGCGCACACAAACTCAAGCCTCTGCTTATCAGCAGTTAGCAAGCGCATCGACACACAGTCAAAAAAACCAAAAGACAATTATGCAAAGTGTCCAGCAGCAGTTGCTACAAGCACGACGTGATAGCGAACATCTGAGGGATATTGTACTCTTGCATCGTCCTTCTCGCGTGCTTAAGCAAGGTTATACCATGCTGACTGATGCAAAAGATATAAAAATACTAACCAGCAGTACGCAGCTTTATGCTGAGCAAACGGTACATATCGTCTTAAAAGATGGTAAGGCAAAAGCACAGATTATTGATGTTGATATGAACAAATAAGTAATAAAGCCTACCGTTAATCCAACTTAATTGAATACTTTCTTTTATTTTAAAATTAGGAAACCTTATGACAACCCCTACTCGCAAACGCAAAAAAGCCGCCCCAAAAACTTTCAAGGCGGCTTATGATATTTTAAAAACCAATGCCGCTGAACTACAGCAGCAAGACGAGCCAGATATCGATAATCTGATGACCACTGTTGAAGAATCGATTGCTGCTTATCGCGTTTGCGAAACCCGTATCAATGCCGTGCAACAAGCTCTAGATGCCGCCTTCGCTGAAGAAGATACCACAGAGAATAGCGACATTTAAGTTAAGTCAATTCTATTCAGGCTCATCGACTTCAAATACTTGGCGCAAATAGGCAAGATACGTATCGTTATTGATCATGGTCTTGCCTGGACTGTCCGACAGCTTAGCAACTGGCTGCCCATTACACTCAACCAATTTCAAGACGATATTTATCGGGGTGATGCCCATATCATTGGTTAAATTGGTGCCAATGCCAAAGCTGGTTCTTATTTGACCTTTGAAGTATTGATGTAAATCCCAAGCCTTATTTAAATCCAAGCCATCACTAAAGGTTAAAATCTTGGTTCTTGGGTCTATCTTTAATTTCTTATAATGAGCAATGGCCTTGTCACCCCAGATATACGGGTCGCCACTATCATGACGCAGACCATCAAATAGCTTGGCAAAATACAAATCAAAGTCGCGTAAAAACGCATCCATGCCAACGACATCGGTCAGCGCAATACCCAAATCGCCGCGATATTCATGCACCCACGCTTCAAGCGCGGCTTTTTGTGAATCACGCAAACGCACATCCAATGCCTGAAATGCCTGCATAAACTCATGTGCCATCGTACCGATAGGCGTCATGCCGAGTTCTTTTGCTAAATAAACGTTGGAGGTTCCGCTGACGATTTTTGGCTCTGCTTTATGTAAAGTCTCAACCACATGCGCTTGCCATACTTTACTAAAACGTCTACGAGTCCCAAAGTCAGCGACGATAAATGGCGGTGTTTGTTTATTACGGCTATAGTTTGCTTGCTCTTCTGCATAGCGATGCAACAAAGCCACTTTTTCATCAAGCCTACGCTGCCCTTCTTCAATGACGCTGGCATTTGATAACGCACTAAAATACAGCTCATTGACTATCGCTAATACAAACACCTCAAAGAACATCGCCTGAATCATCGGCCCTTCAATATCGATACATAAACGATTTTTGTCATCGATACTGACCGTGATGAAACGACGTTTTAGCTTAAATAATTCCAAATAATCCACGAAATCTGAGCGCATAAAGCGCAACTTACGTAAATACTCCAGCTCATCTTCTAAAAATCGCAATTCACATAAGCTGTCTAGCTGTTGCTCTAAATCTTCTTTGATATCCGCCAAAGGATAAACCGTATCTTGATTATTGCGGCAGCGGAAACGATAAACACCATGGGTCTGCGGAAACTGATGCAGCATGGCTTGCAACATGGTAAATTTATATAAGTCGTTATCGAGCAAAGAAGTAATAATAGGTTCAAAAGTTTTAGAAGTATGAGTAACGGTCATGTTACAGCCTTAAATACAAAAATGAAAAGCCGCCAAACAAATCCAGCGACGAAATAGGTATCAATAACTATCAAGGTGCTAATAATAGAAAACGTTAAGATTTTGAGTATAACGAAGTTTGTCGCGTTTTTCATAATTCAACGCTTATAACAGCAAAAATACAACGATAATAAACGTATTCATTATGTAGCTATAGCCTATAAATTTTAGACATCCGCCATAAAAAAGACGTTAAGCCTATACTTAACGTCTCTTCATGAGTTTAATTATCAAGGTTAATCATTAAGGCTTTGCGGGCTTAACCAATTTAACCAAGGGCGCATAGCCTGACTGCGGCATCACATCGACTGGGATAAACTGTAGCGCTCCGCCGTTGATACAGTAACGCAGCCCGCCACGGTCTTTTGGGCCATCAGGGAATACATGACCCAAATGCGAGTCTGCTACCCGCGAGCGAATCTCAGTACGCACCATGTTAAAGGCGGTATCGTCGTGTTGGGTAATGACTTGCTTATCAATTGGCTTGGTAAAGCTTGGCCAACCGCAGCCAGACTGGTACTTATCGGTTGATAAGAATAATGGCTCTCCGCTTACAACATCGACATAAATACCCGGCGCAAACAAGTCATCGTATTCATGACTAAAAGCGCGCTCAGTACCGGCATCTTGCGTGATGTTATATTGTGCTTTGGTCAGAGTATTTTTCAGTGCGCCTTTATCAAAATTGGCATAGCGCTTGGGATCCAAGGTTTCAGCGACTGTGCTCACAGGTGCAAGCTTGGTACGTGCGCTGCCCTCAGGCTTATCATCGGCGAGGCTTAAATCGACATGACAATAGCCATTTGGATTTTTTGCCAAGTAATCTTGATGATACATCTCAGCCAAGTAAAAATTGTCTAGCGGCTCATTTTCCACCACAACTTTTTGTTTATACTGACTTTGGACGCGCTTAAGAGCGGCATCAATCACCGCTTTGTCTGCCTTATCAGTATAATAAACGCCAGATCGATACTGGACACCGCGATCATTGCCTTGTTTGTTTAAGCTGGTTGGATCTATCACGCGCAAGTAGTATTTCAAAATAGTATCGAGATCAGTTTTATCGGCATCATAGGTTACTTTAACGGCTTCGGCATGACCTGAGCCACGAATCACTTGCTCATAGCTTGGATTGGCTGTATCGCCATTGGCATAGCCTGATACCGCATCGACGACACCTTCGACGCGCTCCATATAAGCTTCGACCCCCCAGAAACAGCCACCTGCTAGGTAGATTGAGCGCGTATTAATCGCTTTACCTTTATCGTTATAGTAGACACCATCCTTTTGCTTGATGGTTTCAATCTTACTGTTGTTATCTAATGGTTGTGCGTTTGCCGGTTTCGCATTGCCTGCTTTTAGCTCGGCAAAGTCATTATCAGCGTTTTCAGCGAGGGCATAGGCTTGCTCTGCCGATATATTACCTTTGACCAAATGCACCAAGTTGCCATTTTTATCCAGTATCGCCCAGCTCGGATAAACTTGTACGCCAAGCTTGTTGATCAGCTCGCCTGATGCATCCGCTAATACCGGTAGCTTCGGATAATCAGCTTGCACGCCTGCATACCAAGTACTAAACTCGCCATCGGCTTTTTCATTCAAATGACCAGGGCTGGCAACGGTGACGACATTTAAGTCGGAAAATTTAGGATCGGTACGCCATTCTTCGGTTTCTGCAAGCGTCCCTAGGCATAGTGGACACCAACTTGCCCAAAATTTAATTAAGGTAGGTTTATTAGGATCAATAACGGCTGCACCTGTTTTGCCTAAACCCTCTGTCAGTTGCGGCAATGCCTGCATCTGCCCTAGCATGTCAGACGGTAACATATCACGTGAGCTTTTCACGCCACTGTTTTGGCTACCTGTATTAGCACTGCTACTGCCATTGCTCTTAGCATTGTTTTCTGCACTGCTCATTTGCCCACAAGCAACTAATATCCCTGCACTTAATACAGTTGTTACCCCAAAAGCACTGACATTTTTTAGCCAACGCGATGCTGCACGCGGTGAAGATGTCGCTAAATCACTAGCGTTATTGCGCTTATGATAACGATTTTTTTTATGCGACTTACTATCTTGTTTGTCAGGTAACATGATGGATCCTTTTTACAAAGTCTTGCAAGCGGACGCTTAGATTAAACGGTCTTGTTATGCTAGTCATTAGGATAAATATGCGTAGACTAAATGCGTTAATAGCGTTATAAAAGCCAGACACGATATATAAAGATAATGAGATAAAGGCGGTTAGGCAAAGATAATTAAAATTTAAGATAAGCATAAAAAACCTATCTACATTAGATTATCTTAATAGTATAACCCCGTAATAGAGTTTACTTTAATAATTAATGGCGGGTTACTACACTTTTTTAACAACTCAGTAAGGTTGTTGATATAGAAAAGTAGAGATATGGGAGTAGTGGAAGCAATAATGATGCCTAGTCACTTTTATATGAGGCTAAATGAGAGGAAAATCAATATCTTCAAGGCAATCAATCCCTTACCCATTGATTGAACGCCTAAAGTTAAATAAATTACACAAGCAAAATTAGAGAAAATGAATCATAGAACGAAGCCAGTGCATGAGTGAATTAATTTTTAGCCCTCATAAACTGTGCAACATAATCATCGGCTGGATTCTGGCGTAAATCATTTGGCGTACCGGTTTGCACTAAGCGTCCACCATTTAAAATACTAATACGCTGACCGACTTTGACGGCTTCATCGATATCATGGGTGATGAAGACAATGGTCTTATTGAGCCGTGCTTGTAGCTCAAGTAATTGGTCTTGCAATTGCGCACGAATGAGTGGATCAAGCGCGGAAAATGCTTCATCCATCAGCAAAATTGGATTGTCTGTTGCCAGTGCGCGCGCCAGCCCAACACGCTGCTGCATACCACCAGAAAGCTCATCAGGATAGCTGTGCTCTAAATTAGGCAGTCCGACTTCATTAAGCCAATGTCTTGCAACTTCATGACGCTCGCTCACACTCATCTTACGTACACGCAGACCGTAAGCGACATTTTGCATCACCGTCATATGTGGCACTAAGCCAAAGTGCTGGAAAACCATGCTGACGGTTTGCTGACGGTAATGCTGTAGCTCTTTATCATTAAGCTGTAAAATATTAATAGCCGAGTTTGTATTGGCATCGGTTTGGGACGAACTTTCCTCTGCCATCGGGCTTTGCGCATTGTTATTACTTTTTGCGTTAAGGCTAGTATCAACCCATATCTTGCCACTGGTCGGATCAATCAAGCGATTGATATGCCTTATCAGTGTTGATTTTCCAGAGCCTGACAACCCCATAATACAATGCAATTCACCCGCCTTAATATTCAAATTGATATCATATAGCCCGACCGAGTAGCCCGTTTGCTCCTTGACCGCAATGCTATCCATACCCTCAGCCAATAACGCCAATGCAGACTGTGCTTGCGAGCTATTGGCATTATAAATCTTACTGATATTCTCTAGCTGGATATGATTCATCGTTGCTCTCGCTATTTGTATTTTTTATTCAGATTGTTTCGTGATTATCACTTTTATAGATTGTGATATTCACTTCTAATATAGAGCACACTGCTAACCAATCGGACGTTTGCCGGCATCGATAGTTTTTTGCCGCGCACGTTTACCTTGACCAAATGCTTGCGTGATACGGTCAATGATAATAGCAACAATGACAATCGCTGTACCAGCTTGCAAGCCCTGACCGATATTGAGCGTTTGGATAGACTGCAAGACATCTTCGCCAAGACCAGGGGCACCAATCATAGAAGCCAATACCACCATAGAAAGTGACATCATTACCGCCTGATTAATACCCGCCATAATACTGGGCAGCGCTTGGGGTAATTTAATCCAAATAAGTAGCTGTAAATGCGTACTACCAAACGAGCGCCCTGCTTCGACCATCTCATGGTTGACTTGGGTAATGCCCAAAGTCGTCAAACGAATCAGTGGCGGCAGTGCATAAATAATGGTGGCAAATAGCGCTGGCACTTTACCAATACCAAACAGCATCAGCACCGGTATGAGATAAACGAAACTTGGCATGGTTTGCATGACATCTAGTATGGGCGTCACAATCTTACGCAGGATTTTACTACCCGACATCGCAATGCCAATAGGAATACCAATCACTACCGTGACCAACACCGATACGATGAGCAGTGCAAAGGTATCAATTAAAGCGCCCCAGAGTCCAAAGGCACCAATAAGAAACAACCCTGCCCCGCATGCCAGCGCAAACCAAATTTTGCGCACGCCGAACCACGCCAATACCGTCACAAGCGTAATAATTAACCAAGGTGGCATAATGGTTAACAAACGCTCAATAGGTAGCAATAGATAGGTTAACGCCACCGTACTGATGGTACGGAATACGCCACCGTAGTTTTGGACAACGCTTGCTAATGTATTGTTAAGCGGAGTCTCAAGTGACCATGAAGGGAAACTTGATGATATAGCTAATCGGTTATTGCTAGAGGAAGTCGTATCAGCAATAACAGCCTCGCCTGTTAGGTTAATACCCAACTTAGCAGCGAGACTCGTGGCGGCTTTATCAGACAACCACGGTTGCCAAATTTGTGGATTCTCACGCAAAAATGTTAAGGCTTGCTCATCACCACTACGTTTACTCTCGCTCATCTCTAAGATAGCGCCGTTGAGCTCATCGGAGCTAAACTGAACCTTTTTGAAGACATCAGCCAGTTCGGGATTAGACTCAATAAAGGGTGTCGATACGGCGATACCTAAAGGCGATACGGGAAATCCAGAGACGCAATTGGCTGTGCCATCAGCAAGTAGCAAGTCTTGCCAACAAGCATCGTCATGGGCAGGAAATGCTAATGGCGCAAAGTCGTATTTTGCCATCAATCCCGTAGGCTGCCAGTAGTAGAATAATAGTGGTTTATGCTGTTCAAAAGCAGAGGCAATCTCAGCATCAAGCGCAGCACCCGTTCCAGGATGGGCATTATTAAAAATACCTTCCAAACCTGTATTTTTAAGCAAACGGCTATTAAAAATCTCACACGTCCAACCAGATGGACAGTTCATAAAACGTGATTTTCTTGGGTCTTCAGGGTCTTTAAATAGCTCAGCGTACTTGGGCAAATCTTGATAACTGCGTAGACCCGGGTTTTCTTCTAGGACATATTTGGGTACATACCAACCTTGGGTAGCGCCGCCCTTCAACGTATCGCCAATGACTGCTACTTTATTCTGCTCAATGGCTTTTTCCATGATTGGCGAGCGTCCAACCCACTGCTCCCCAATCACTTGAATGTCGTTTTGGGACAACGCTGTCTCGAGCGCAGGACCGGCGCCCGGCACCTCTTCAATCGTACAATCATAGCCATCTTCAACGATATATTTAAGTACCCCAGAGATAAACTGACCGCTCTCCCATGTCAGCGCGCCAAATTTGATGGGTGCGTCGCAAGCTGCAGACGCTGATACCGGCAGCAACAACGTACTCATACACAGTAAACTTAACGCAATCCATTGGCGCATGGGATATCCTATTTGTGATTTTTATTATTAGTATTAACGCTAAAGTTAATAGCACTGATACCTTAAACTAAAAGTGTATTGCTTATGACAAGCTTCGTTACTGTTGCCTAAATTAACTATTACTGGTCAATCTAAGATTGGCACTACAATCGTTTAGGCTTACTACAAAGTGTAGCGATTTATAGATAGGATGACAAATGCTCATTAATTTAATTGTTGGTTTTTAACTATTAGCAATTAAATTTTAGGCAAAAAAATAGCACCTACCTCAGTAGATGCTACTTTTTATAACGTTGCTGGTTTACCCAAGAACCACTTGGACATTGGTTATTTTAATATCAGCTATTTTAACCTCGGCTACTTCAAAAACAGCGCCATGGCTTTTTTAAACAAGCCGCCGTATGGCGGTAACAAAATATTGAGGCCATTCAGCTTAGATTGTACAAAGACAGACTTCATATGACTAAGACGTTCAAAGCCAGCTTTACCGTGATAAGCACCCGTACCTGAGTGTCCAACACCGCCAAACGGCAAATCATGCTGCGCCACATGCATAATGACTTCATTGATACACAAGCCACCCGATACCGTGTGGTTGCGCACCCGATCTATCTCACTATTGTTATCACCAAATACATATAGCGCCAATGGGCGTGGGCGCTCATTGATAAAACGAATGGCATCATCAAGGGTATCGTAATGCATTAACGGTAAAATCGGTGCAAAAATCTCGTTTTGCATGACATCGCTATCAGGCGCAGGCTCACTAACAATCACTGGTGGCATCAGGCGGCTGTCAATATCAGAGTCAGCATCAGTCAGCGGATGAACCTCATCGCCTGCTAAACCATCAAGGTAGCCTTGTACACGTTTAAACTGCTCACCATTGATAATGTGCGAATAGTCAGGATTGTCTTCAATATTGGGATAGTGTTTTTCCATCCACTCTTTTGCCAGACGAATAAACTCTTCATGATATTGACGCTGAAGCAGCACATAATCAGGCGCAATACAGGTCTGACCAGCATTGAGGGTTTTACCCATCATCACGCGATTGACCGCGTTTTCTAAGTTTGCACCTTCTAAAACGACGACAGGCGATTTACCACCAAGCTCAAGCGTAACCGGCGTTAAATTCGGTGCAGCAGCAGCCATCACCTTTTTGCCTACCGCGGTTGAGCCCGTATACAATAAATGGTCAAAGGGTAATTGACTAAAGGCTTCAGCAATTTCAACTTCGCCAATAACAACAGAAACCATATCAGGTGAAAAATAACGCGAAACAGTTTCTGCAAACGTTTGGGCAAATTGCGGTGCTGCCTCGCTCATTTTAATCATAATGCGATTGCCTGCTGTCAGCGCATCAATCATGGGTCCAACTGCTAAAAATAGCGGATAATTCCAAGGTACCATAATACCGACCACGCCTAACGGCTGCGGCTGTATCTCATTATGAGCTGGCATATAAAGCGCTGAAATCGATACACGCTGCGGCTTCATCCATTTTTTACCATTTTTTCTAGCATGACTGATACCAGTAAAGCTCGGAAACAACTCGGCAAATTGGGTTTCTGACTGGCTACGATAACCAAAATCAGCGCTAATCGCTTTGGCAAGTAGCTCTTGATTGTCGCTTAGCATCACCTCTAGATTGTCGAGTTGATTTTCACGAGTGGCCCAATCATTGATGGGCTGCGTGCGGCTCAAATTTTGTAGGCGTAAAAATTGCGCCTGCATGTCAGCGACGGTCTTAATGATACTAAGGGATTCATTTGCATCATTGGCATAGTTTGAAGCTTGCGCTTGGTTGGTTGGCGTCTGCTCGCTTTGGAAAAGCGTGTTCTGGTTGTTATCGGTCATTTATCTTCCTTGTCATAGGCGTTAGAGTCGGCACGCTGTAATAGATTTAAGACTCTGAATACTTGATCGGGCGCTATATATGCCGACCTTATCTTATAGGTCACTTACATATTCGCCGCCAATTAATAGCTTTTAATTAACAGTATTCAATAATGCAGGCAGATGAGATTCCATTCAATACCATTCAACATTATTTTATTTAATGCTGTTTAATGTAGCGCATCGACCAATGAATGAACAGCACCTTTAATTGACTACTGGGTTTGCATGAAATACGTGTCAGTTAAAGCCTATATTGCAGGAATTTATCAGTATTTTTACTGCTGCTGAATGGAGATAACGGATAGCGCAGCTGATGCAAATTTAAAGTTGGGCGAAAATATGAAAGCTGCTACACTGAATCTCAGCTATAATTTGAACACTCTATTCTTAAATAATAAAATCATAAGACAGTCATTCTCATGCAAAATGCCGCGCAACCTCTCAATGATATGTTGGTCAGCAAATCGCTCTCAGCTGCCGATTACGTCCCCACTCTTGATGCCATGCTATCACGTACATTGGCGCGTATTGCCCTCAAAAAAGAGCAAGGGCTGCGTACCGCTGATGAGCTATGGATTGTCGATCATAATGATGTTTATACGCTTGGACAAGCTGGTAAAGAAGAGCATATCCTGCAACGTACCAATACGCCTATTATCAAGACCGACCGCGGTGGTCAGGTAACATGGCACGGGCATGGGCAGCTGGTTATCTATTGGTTGTTTGATTTGGACAGTTTGGGCTGGAGTGTGCGCAATATGGTATCGCACGCCGAGCAAGCGATTGAAGACGTGATAAATGACTGCTTAAAAAGCCACGCCTCTAATCACAATACTATTAGCGCCCATGCCCGCCGTGATGCGCCCGGTGTTTATTTATATAGCCATATCAATACTGACAGCAACGAGAGCTATCAACCACTCTCTAACACACCTCCTGATGACGCCATTATGCTGGGCAAAATCGCTTCTCTTGGTTTTAAAATTAAGCATGGTTTTAGCTATCATGGGGTCGCGATTAATTTAGATTGTGATTTATCGGCCTTTAATGCGATTAATCCATGCGGCTATGCTGGGATGCAAATGCTACGATTGGCTGACTTTGTTGCCATGAATGAGCAAACGGAAGATGAGCAAACGCGCGTACAGTCAGCTGAAAAATCTCTTCAGCCAATTGCAAACCCACTACAGCTAACATCTAACGCTTTAAGCTATGAGCAAGTCACGCAAAAGCTTATCGATAATATTGCTCAGCGCCATGCTGGACATATCCAATTACGTGCGCTCGCCCCAAAGTAATTTCTCTAAGTCTTTCTTATACTGTTTTTTTAATACAGTTTTTGCATAATCCTTTTTTGCATAATATCGTGCACGCTTAGACTTAAGCATTGTGAGAAAATTTGAGTCAAACTTGTTATAATCGCAGGCGGCACAAATTGGGCACAGCAATAATCCTAGTGCGCCAACATTTAACCCTTTATCGTTGAAGTATTCATAACAAAAGCACCTTGGAGCAATTTATGGCAGATTTTAATAAAATTTTAGACGCAGGCGACGTCGATGGCGGCATCATTAATGTGGTCGTAGAAATTCCAGCTGGTAGCAGCCATAAAATTGAATGGAATCGCGAGTTGGCCGTATTTGAGCTTGACCGTGTAGATCCACAAATTTTTGCCAAACCTTGTAACTATGGTTTTATCCCGCAAACCCTTGATGAAGATGGCGATGAGCTTGATGCCCTAATCATCACAGAACAGCCTTTACCGACTGGTATTTTCTTAAAAGCAAAAGTCATTGGCGTGATGAAATTCGTTGATGATGGCGAAGTCGATGATAAAATCGTCGTCGTACCTGCTGACGACCGTGATACAGGCAATGCTTATAACAGCCTAGAAGATTTGCCAAAGCAGCTCATCAATCAGTTACAGTTTCATTTCAGCCACTATAAAGACCTTAAAAAAGCCGGTACAACTGTGGTCGAATCTTGGGGTGACGTAGCAGAAGCTAAAGAAGTCATCAAAGAGTCTATCCAACGCTGGAAAGACCTATAAATTATCCCAGATAATTTAAAGAAGCGTTTATTGCAATTTTTTATTAAAATACGCTAAGTGTCATAAAAAATACCGCAAACATGATAATGGTTGCGGTATTTTTTTGCTTGAATTTTGTGGCGATAAAATGGTTATAATACCCTCACCTATCTAGTATCCCACTCAAATAAGGACTGTCATGTTTGACTCTGATTCAGGCTCAACGCCCGCCAATAAAAAACTGCCAAAAGCCGTTATGATGATGATCGAAAAAGGCAATTTGGTGCAGGCGATTAAAACATTGGCTGCCGATGAGAATATCAGTATGGATGCCGCTAAATCTCGAATAGATGCTTATGAGCTTGCGCTAAAGAACAAGCAGCAGCAAACCCTCACGACTATCGCCAACAAACAAGGTATTCCAAGCCAAGCCTTTAGCTTTGATAGAGAACAAGTTGAAGAAGAGTCTGAGCGTCTAACAAAGACTCGCGTTAAAACCACGCCAACGGAGCAAGGCTTCCAAAGTCTACAAGATGGCGTTGACAGTCAGCTCAATGACTTGGGCTATAAAAAGCCGTTAATTCCTTATTGGGCAAAGCGGCTATTGGTCATTGCTGTGGTTATGGCAGGATTATTTTGGATAATGTGGGGTGTGTTTGGCTAGTCTGTTATAAGTGGTTCCATTATAGCAGTCTGTTTTAAGTGGTCTGCTAATAGGTTTGAAAGGTGAAATAGCTGGTTCCCTTAGGGTATACATAAATATTTTAGAAGCACAAAAAAGAGATCATCACTAAACAACATCAAATCGTTAGTTAATGATTGCTTATAAGACGAAGTTTAGTTAATGGAAACTGATAAGCTATTAATTGATAGATTATTATTAACAGTGTGTAATGAAAATTCATATTACACGGGCTAAACTAAAGTCCTTTATAAATAATATTAGGCTGAAGTCATTTGAAAATTCTTCCTTATGTGCTCATTAGCCTTCTTGGCGGTGCCATTGTTCCGTTACAATTGGCTATCGTAAACGCTTTCCGAGAAAGTACACAAGCCTCGCAAATACAATCTACCTTTTATTTATATTTAGGAGGTGCATTAGCCTCTTTGGTGTTGTCATATCTTATGAGTGGTGGTATCAAGCCCCCTCTCATTGAAAACGCGACGTGGTGGATGTGGTTGCCAGGATTTTTAGGCAGCTTCTATATTCTATTTATGTTTATTGCAGCGCCTAAAATAGGTGCTGGTAATACGCTGCTTTGGGTTTTCCTTGGACAGATGTACTTCGCACTTATTCTCAACAGGACAGGCTTATTTGGTTTGGAGGTAAAGACAATAGACATCTATAAGATTTCTGGATTGGCTTTAGTTACTCTTGGCGGAGCGATATTAATATATGGTGAGACTAAAGCTAAGTGATTAACCGCTATCTAAGACCTGCTGGAAGCCTAATTTTTGCAGATAAGACAGATAAAATATGTGTATTAAGTACACCATAAAGTACACTACGATTCTCCAAAAAATTCAGATTACTGGTATCACTTGCCTAGAGCCTAGTATTCAAGTCCTCACTAGGGAACCATGCTTTGTTCCCATAACGGTGATTATGTCAAATAAAAAAATCCACAACCTTACCCATTTATATAATTAAAATAATTTTAAGACATTAAAAAAGAGATACCGTGGCATCTCTTTTTTTAAATTCATCAGACATATTATCTTAGTGATGTTCACCCGGTAAAATTCTGGCAAAGGCACGCTGAGCAAGGTTTGGTTTTTTATTGCTAGTCAACCCAGCACGGGTGCTTGGAAAAATACGATAACCCATCGATTGAATACCAACGTTAATTGCTGGTGCTAATGAATAAGTCGCCGACGCAAATTTACCCATGTTACTGGCAATACTATTTGGTTTATGGACAATCGCTTTGGCAACCATCATCGCCGCTTCATCAGGCATAAGCGCAGGCATGTAGCGGTATAATTTAGTAGGCTCAATCATAGGCGTACGCACCAATGGCATAAAGATATTGGTAATCGTAACATTATCGCCTTTTACTTCAGCAGCCAAGCAGCGGCTAAAGGCATCCAATGCCGATTTTGAGGCAACATAAGCGGCAAAACGCGGACTGTTTGCCAGTACACCAATCGATGAGATATTAACGATTTGCCCACTCTGACGTTCAATCATCGTCGGTAAAAATCCAAGGATGATTTTGACTGCGCCAAAATAATTGATATCCATGGTACGCTCAAAATCATGGAAACGATCTATAGACTCGTGAACCGAGCGGCGAATTGAGCGACCAGCGTTATTGACTAAGACATCAATATGACCGAAATCTGACAAAATTTGGGTGCTAACTGTTTCAATATCATCCATATTGGTCAAATCACAAGGGTAGTAACTGGCCTTGCCACCAAGCTCCTCGATACTCTCTTTAACAGCTTTGAGTTTGTCTTCGGTACGTGCCAATAAAATGACATGAGCACCGCATTCGCTGAGCAGATAGGCCGTACGCTCACCAATACCGCTTGATGCCCCTGTTATAATAATATTTTTATCTTTGACCGCCTTACTGATTGCTTTTTTTGAGGGATTGGCCATAAAAAATCCTTTTTGTAAATGATACGTCCATTAATATTCACTTAAAGCATAGCAAATATCGTTGGAGTAAAGTTAATAAATAAGCCGTAAAGTGTATTTAATTCGATGAATACTTGCAGTGAGATGCTGATTAGCAAAATTATTGCCTAAACTGGCGGCTTTTTCCGTTATTCATGTGCGTGCAAAAAATCTTCGACCACTCGAAACTGCCCAGCGGTGCTCTCCTCGCCATACATAGCTTGACGAAAAGCATTAGAATTCGGAATACCGGTGGTATACCATGCGATATGTTTACGAGCAATACGGCAGCCTGAGTATTCACCATAGAAGCCATATAGCTCTTGCAGATGCGACAATACAATTTCTTTGATTTCGCTAACACTTGGCGCAGCCAGACTCTCACCAGTACGTAAATAATGCTCGATATCACGAAATATCCAAGGCTGCCCTTGAGCGGCACGTCCAACCATCACCGCATCACAGCCCGTCAGCTCATAGACTCTTTGGGCTTTTTGTGCGCTATCAATATCACCATTGGCAATGACGGGAATGCTGATGCTTTCTTTAACCTCACGGATCAGATCGTAACGCGCCTCGCCTGTATACATATCTTCGCGCGTACGCCCGTGAATGGCAATCGCGGCAATACCCGCCTGCTCAGCCCGCTTCGCCACGCGCAAAATATTCTCACGGCCATTTTCATAGCCCAAGCGGGTCTTTAAAGTGACAGGCGCATTGACGCTATTGACCGCAGCATCTAATAAACGCGCGACCAAATCTTCGTCTTGCAGCAATGCCGATCCTGCCAGTCTCCGGCAAACTTTTTTGGCAGGACAGCCCATATTAATATCAATAATCTGCGCACCATTATCAATCTGATAGCGAGCCGCTTCGGCAAGTTTATCCGGCTCAGCCCCTGCTATTTGTGCAGAGATAGGCGCTATCTCGTTATCAAAATTGGCACGGTAAAGTGATTTTTTGCGCGCATAAAGCGCCGTATCAGCGATTATCATCTCACTAACCGCGTGACCTGCACCAAAGGATTTGCATAGTCTACGAAATGGGTTATCCGTCACGCCAGCCATCGGTGCGACCATCAAACGATTCTCAATCGTCAAACCTCCAATAACTAAGGGCTGCAATAATGGATGATCATTGGCGATTTGTGCTGATGAGTGATTAGACACTGGATTATTTATAGGCATAAAAAACGGCTTGATTCATGGTGAAAACAAGCCGTTATTCTAAGGGTTCTTAACTTTAATGCAAGTCATTCACGTGAATAACTTGCCCTAATAAGTATTAAATTTTAATAGCCAAACCAACTATTTATCAAACACACTGCCCTGCTCTAAGGTAATGTCATCATCATGCTCTTGCATACGCCACGGTAAGCTATTAGGCGACTCATCTAAAAAGTACAGATATTTTTCGAACTGATCGATGATGTCATTAATCACTGATTCAGACTGGTAGCCATACAAATCATAAGTCTGACCGCCACGGCGCAGATAAACTTGTGCGCGGTAAGAGTGTTCTTGTGATGTTTTAGTGCTCGTACCTTTTTTATAGTAGTCAGGCGCATCTCGATGCGTCAAGCGTACCTCATACCAGAACTCCACATCATCGCCACGTTGCAGCTCCAATACCGCTCGATTATTGGTGTCATCATAGTTCACTTCAGGTAGCCAGCCAGTCTCTTTAAACTTTTCAGCCACTTCAGTCATCGATGACATGACAGTACCTTTAATATAATCTAAAACATCCTCGCGGCTTGGCTGTTCAGTGATGTAATCAATCCGATCACGCCAAGCATCAAGCTTGAGCAGATGCGGCGGCAAATGATTTTCGTTCGCCAAACTCTCATTGCGATGCCCCTCGATGCGTAAGGCTTTCCACATACCATACATAGCAATCAAAATAATAATGGTAAAAGGTAAGGCGCTGACGATAGCTGCTGTTTGCAGAGCCTGTAGACCCCCTGCCAGCAAAAGCACAGAGGCCACAACGCCTAGTATCACCACCCAAAACGTGCGCTGCCACGCTGGCGTATCACTACGTCCTCCTGCGGCGAGCGAATCAATCACTAAAGACCCTGAATCAGACGAGGTGATAAAAAAGGTGATAATAAGCACGACTGCCAGAGCTGATACTACTTGAGTAAAAGGCAGATTCTCAAGTAGCTTAAACAAAGCAATCGCTTGATTATTCTGTACTTCAGTAATTAATGACTCATAGCCTTGTACCATAATCATATTTAGCGCCGTATCACCAAATACGGCAAACCAAAAGAAGGTAAAAATGGTTGGTACCAGCATCACACCCGCGATGAACTCACGGATAGTACGACCACGGCTGATTTTAGCGATAAATATGCCGACAAACGGTGACCATGAAATCGTCCATGCAAAGATAAACAGCGTCCAACTGGTAATCCAATCACCCTGCTGATAAGCCTGTAAGCTAAAGGTACGCTCAACGATATTGCCCAAATAACTGCCCGTATTTTCCATAAAGGCATTTAGAATAAATACGGAAGGTCCAACGATAAACACAAACAACATCAGCGATGTTGCCAGTATCATATTCAAGATAGAGAGTCTTTTTACCCCTTTATCCATACCGGCCAATACTGATATCAGAGCCAAACCAGTAATCAAAGTAATGGCAATGACCTGAACGGTAGTATTCACTGGGATACTAGGGACTAAATAATTTAAGCCCGTATTAATCTGCGAGACTGAAATACCTAAGCTGGTTGCCAGTCCAAATAAAGTACCCAAAATGGCAAATATATCAACCGCATGACCGATAGGACCATATATTTTTTCACCGATAATAGGATAAAGCGTCGAACGCATCGATAACGGCAAACCTTGACGAAAAGCAAAATAAGCCAACGTCAGCGCGACAACGCCGTTGATTGCCCAAATATGGAATCCCCAGTGAAAATAAGCAATCTGCATTGCTTCTTTGGCAGCAGCAATGGTTTGGGGCTCTGACAGCGGCGGCGTTGCAAAATGCAGCACAGGTTCAGCGACACCATAAAACAGCAGCGCAATGCCGTACCCTGCCGAAAATAGCATCGAAAACCATTCAATGAAGTTGTATTGTGCCTCGCCATGATCAGGACCAAGCTTAATATTGCCATAAGGCGAAAACGCTAGCACCACGATAAATATCAAAAACAGCGCGGTTGCCAACATATAAAACCAACCGAAAGTCTCAGTGGTAAAACTCAGCACTTGCTCAAACAAGCCACTAGCCAGTTGTGGATTGACTGAAGTGCCGATCACTAGCAATATCATGACAATCGCTGTTGGTATAAATACAGGCATCAAAATAGTAGAGCGTAGATTTTTACTCATAAAATACTCTCAACAAATTATAAAATGGTATATATACCTAATACTGTTATATAACTATCCATTTTTCAAAGTATTAATGTGTCTATGGTATACACAAATAACAGTTGTTGATAATTAAAATCTCTTTAGAACGATAAAACCCCACCTAAAAATGACTGCTAACAGCCATTAAATACGTCATGTATATAATGGCTGTAGTGATATATTTATTAATAATAGATATATTGGTAAAGGTACTTTTATAGAAGAATAATTAAGCGCTAAAAAAAAGGCAACTTTTCAGCTGCCTTTCTTAATTTAAATACGAAAAATATATTTATCAAACAGACTACTTATCAAATACGCTACCCTGCTCAAGTGTGATGTCTTCATCATGCTCCTGCATACGCCACGGCAAAATATCTGGCGACACATTAACAAAGTGTAGATACTTCTCAAACTGATCAATAATGTCATTAATTACTGACTCTGACTGATAACCATACAAATCATAGGTTTGACCGCCACGGCGCAGATATACCTCAGCGCGATGGTGATGCTCTTGTGGCAATGTATTGGCCATATCCTCAGTATAGTAGTCAGGAATCTCATGTTCGGACAAACGAACCTCATACCAGAACTCAACGTTTTCGCCACGTCTCAATTCGAGCACTGCACGATTATTAACTTCATCATAATTAACGTCAGGTAACCAGCCTGCTTCTTGAAACTTTTCAGCGACTTCCGTCATCGATGACATGACAGTGCCTTGGATATAATCCAACACCTTGTCACGCGTTGGCTGACTGGTCATATAGTCAATACGGTCACGCCATGCATCTAGTTTGAGCAAATGCGGCGGCAGATGGTTGTCATTGGCTAGACTCTCATTGCGATGCCCTTCGATACGTAGCGCACGCCACATGCCAAATGTCGAAATCAATATAATGACTGCAAAAGGCAGAGCACTAACAATAGCAGCAGTTTGTAACGCACTTAGACCACCCGCGATGAGTAGCGCTGCGGCGACAGCACCTTCGGTGACCACCCAAAACGAACGCTGCCACCATGGCGTATCACTGCGCCCACCTGCGGCGAGCGAATCAATGACCAATGACCCTGAGTCCGATGATGTCACAAAGAAAGTAATAATTAATAATACGGTTAATGATGAGACGATTTGGGTAAATGGCAAGTTCTCTAGCAATTTAAACAACGCTATCGCTTGGTTATTCTGCACCTCACCGATTAACGCATCGTAACCATCTACCATAATCATATGTAGCGCGGTATCACCAAATACTGAGAACCAAAAAAAGGTGAACAGCGTTGGCACGAGCATCACGCCCAGTACAAACTCACGAATGGTGCGACCACGACTAATCTTTGCAATAAACAAACCAACGAAAGGCGCCCATGCAATCGTCCATGCAAAGATAAATAACGTCCAGCTACCGATCCAATCACTCGACTGATAGGCTTGTAAACTAAAAGTACGCTCAACGATATTGCCCAAATAGCTGCCGGTATTCTCCATAAAGGCATTCAGGATAAATACCGATGGACCAACGATAAATACGAATATCATCAGCGCTGTTGCCAATACCATATTTAGGATAGACAACCGTTTAACACCCTTGTCCATTCCAGCCAACACAGAGACGAGGGCCGCTGCGGTAACCAAAGCAATGATAATGACTTGCACAGTCGTACTTACTGGAACCATTTCAGGCAATAAGTAATTCAAACCCGCATTGATTTGCGCCACTGACAGACCCAAACTGGTGGCGATACCGAACATCGTGCCTACAATCGCAAACACATCAACCGTATGCCCAATGGGACCATATATTTTGTCACCAATTAATGGATATAACGTTGAGCGCACTGATAATGGCAAACCATGGCGAAAAGAAAAATATGCCAACGATAACCCTACCACGCCATAAATCGCCCAAATGTGGAATCCCCAGTGAAAATAAGCAATCTGCATCGCTTCTTTGGCAGCAGCAATGGTTTGTGGCTCTGAGAGTGGCGGACTGGCAAAATGTAGTACAGGTTCGGCGACGCCATAAAACAGTAAGGCAATGCCGTAGCCTGCTGAAAACAACATGGCAAACCATTCCAGAAACTTATACTCAGCTTCCGCATGGTCAGGCCCAAGTTTGATGCTACCATAAGACGAAAAAGCCAAAGCAACAATAAATACCAAGAATATGGCAACTGCCAACATATAAAACCAACCGAAAGTATCGGTGGTAAATGCCAGTACTGAACTAAACAATTCGCCAGCAGCTTCCGGATTAATCGCAGTGCCAATCACCAGCAACAGCATAATAGCGGCGGCAGGTAGAAATACTGGCAATAAAATAGTGGAACGGGAGGATTTGTTCTTCATAAGCAGATTCATATCTTAGCTATCAAATAGACTTAATATTTACCATAAACCGACTACAAACCCCAGTATTGCTGCCCATTTGTCACATTACTTGAACTATTGTTACAGCACTATTACCTAAAAACAAAAAAGGCAACTTGTTAGTTGCCTTTTTATTGTTATCTGAAGGATAAGTGATATTTGCTATTTTACTCATAACGCAGATTGGCGCTTTTAAAATTAGGCATTAATAACTTCTGCTAATTTTTTTGCCATTTCAGCAAGTTCACCCTGATCTGCCTGCGTCACAGCATGACGCCCTAGCTCATGAATACTCGATGGAATCAGGTGCACGTGATAATGGAAAACAGTTTGACCTGCTTGCGAGCCATTTAACTGCATTTGAATAATACCTTCACGTTCAAACACTTGACGCTGTGCTTGCATCACCTTTTTAGAGGTCATCAAAACAGCTGCGGCATATTCTGGCTCAAGGTCGACTAAATCAACGGCTTTTTGCTTAGGAATCACCAATACATGACCTTTTGCTTGCGGCATAATATCCATAAAGGCGAGGGTTTTATCGTCCTCAAAAACCTTGTGATAAGGAATATCACCGTTTAGCATTTTGGCAAAGATATTATTGTCGTCGTATTTGGTTTCCTGATTGGCTTGTGTCATTATTTTTTCCTTTAGTTGTTAACTGTTCACTATTTTTAGAATGGATTAAAGCGTGCTTAATATATTGGACGAAATACAGTCTGAACACAAGTCGCTATAATACTCACAATCAGAACATCAATTAAAATATCAACCCAATCATCAACCGCTTTAGCCTACTAATTTGGTTGGCGAGACAGTCGCTTTAAATGTTATATTAATACTCTATTTTAATGACACTATGTTTATGGATGCGCCTACTTTGCCGACTCAAACATCACCCAATAATGACGCTGGTGCAGCACTTGATCATACATTGACATCTGTAGCGGAAAATACCGTGGACAATACAGACGCTTTAGATGACGCAACTTCTGAGATTCAGAGCCGCGCTCAAACCATTGCGCCAAACGCTATTATTTTAGCGGAAGCATTGACCGATATAGCAATCAGTTGGCGTATCCATAATTGCAAAATCAGCAAAAAAACCATCACCCAGGATATGCCGCTGCCCTTTTTATATCATTACGATAGTTTGGATGACAGTATCAAACAAACCTATCCGCTAACACCGTCATTGCTTGCGCAATTTAATACCCCAATGACAGCTGATGAGGCTGCCGCCCTGATAGGTATCGATAAAGCGCTCATCACCAGCCCTTGGCATGTCAAAGTCATTGGCTCATTAGTAGTATTTAGCGAAGCGCTGCAATTAGCCGTACGCCTACATTGGACCAATACAGGTAAAGACACCCAGCAAATTTATACCAAAAATGAAGCGGATGCGCTTACTACTGCCTTTAAAGAGTGGCAGTTTTTTGGTCGTATTGACGTCCTCTATAAAAACGATAAGCAGACGTTAATTAGTATTGATGAACAAGCTGAAGGTGATAAACAGATACTGACTATTGATGCCAGCTCTGACTATCAGTTCTTGCCAGCAACCCACGCCTTGGTCGTCATCGCCAAACTAGAAGCTGATAAAGACGAGCTGCCTTGGTTTGAGACCGCTATTTTAGAACGCCTCGCCTAAATATTGACCCTTAAGTCTTTATGATTCGGGGTTAATTGTTTTCAGTTACTCATATCTAATGGTATGGTAATGACTTAGTATTATTCACTAGTACTCACACTGCTTAAAAAGCACACTATCAGTATGACAGCGGATGCTGCACACGTTAATAAATCTCGCTCATTTGTAAGGAATATCACATGGATTATCGCTCAAAAACTTCTACTGGCGGTCGTAATATGGCAGGTGCTCGTGCCCTATGGCGCGCAACCGGCATGACTGATGGCGACTTTGGCAAACCAATTATTGCAATTGCCAACTCCTTTACGCAGTTTGTACCGGGTCATGTGCATCTCAAAGACCTCGGACAAATGGTTGCGCGTGAGATTGAAAAAGCGGGCGGCGTGGCAAAAGAGTTTAATACTATTGCCGTAGATGATGGTATTGCCATGGGTCATAGCGGTATGTTGTATTCACTACCAAGTCGTGACCTCATTGCCGATTCGGTTGAGTATATGGTCAACGCGCATTGCGCCGATGCCCTAGTTTGTATTTCTAACTGTGACAAAATCACCCCTGGTATGCTAATGGCGGCAATGCGCCTTAATATTCCCGTGGTGTTTATTTCAGGTGGCCCGATGGAAGCGGGTAAAGTCATTGCCAGCACCGTAGCTCATAGCCACAATAATGATGGCGGTAGCGACGTCCATACCACTGATAGTAAAGGCAATGCGATTCGTAAGCTTGATTTGGTCGATGCGATGATGGATGCCGCTGATGATAGCATCAGTGACGAAGACGTCTTAGCCATTGAAAGCTCAGCCTGTCCGACTTGTGGTTCGTGCTCAGGTATGTTCACTGCCAACTCTATGAACTGCTTGACTGAAGCGTTAGGTTTGGCATTGCCGGGTAATGGTTCGCTATTAGCCACCCATTCGCTACGTCGTGAGTTGTTCTTAGAAGCTGGGCGCACGATTGTGTCATTGGCAAAGCGCCGTTATGAGCAAGATGATGATTCGGTATTGCCGCGATCTATCGCTACTAAAGCGGCCTTTGAAAATGCCATGACCTTAGATATCGCCATGGGCGGCTCAACCAATACTATTTTGCATTTGCTGGCTGCCGCAAATGAAGCTGAAGTCGATTTCAAAATGCATGATATTGACCGTTTAAGTCGCGGTGTGCCTTGCTTGGCTAAAGTTGCTCCTGCTTCACAAAAATATCATATGGAAGATGTGCATCGTGCTGGCGGTGTCTTTGCGCTGCTAGCCGAGCTTGACCGCGCAGGTTTGCTGCACACCGATTTGCCAACCATTCATAGTGCCACGATGAAAGAAGCCATCGATAAATGGGACATCATGAATCCTGATAATCTTGAAGCACGTGCACGCTTTATCGCCGCTCCCGGTGGCGTACGTACTACTGAGGCGTTCTCGCAGTCTAAAGAATGGCCGAATCTTGACGTCAACCGTGAGTCAGGCTGTATCCGTAGTGCTCAGCATGCTTATTCAACCGATGGCGGCTTAGCGGTACTATACGGCAATATCGCTGAGCGCGGTTGCGTGGTCAAAACCGCTGGTGTTGATGAAAGCATCTTAGTTTTTACTGGACGCGCACGACTCTTTGAATCACAAGATGACGCGGTAGCAGCCGTACTTGACGAGCAAATCGTGGCAGGTGATGTGGTCATCATCCGCTATGAAGGACCAAAGGGTGGCCCTGGCATGCAAGAGATGCTGTATCCAACTACTTACCTTAAGTCTAAAGGTCTGGGCAAAGAATGTGCGCTGTTAACTGATGGTCGTTTCTCTGGTGGTACGTCAGGTTTATCAATCGGTCATGCCAGCCCTGAAGCTGCTGAAGGCGGCGCGATTGGCTTGGTAGAAGAAGGCGATACCATTCATATTGATATCCCAAACCGTACCATCAATATGCAAGTCAGTGATGAAGAATTGGCAGCTCGCCGCGAAGCCATGGAAGTACGTGGTCGCGATGCTTGGAAACCAGTTAACCGTGAGCGTCACGTCTCTCCTGCGCTACGAGCTTATGCGGCTATGACGACCAGTGCCGATACTGGTGCTGTCCGTGATGTTAGCCAAGTTGAGCGTTAAGCAAAATACTTTGCTTATAAGTTTTTAAAACTACAGTCTTAAAGCAATACTCTTATAGAATTATCCAAAGCCTGCGCTATGCAGGCTTTTTTTCACCAAAAAACAACGTAGCCGCTATTCTGATAACGTTTTTTTGCGGTATTAAAAGGCATTTACCCCCATTATTAAGGGCTATTAAACACCCTCTAATATCAAATTTTAAACACAATAGAATAGCGTGCATCAAGCTTATGATTGAAAACTACAATTTATTCTTATTGGTCTGCGGCATTGCCTTTTTATTTGGGGCGCTGTTTCCTATTATTTTTAAACGCACGCCCATCTCATTACCTATGTTGCAGGTGAGCTTTGGTTTACTGATGGGTTATTGGTGGACGAGTTTATCTTTTTTAAACCCGATGGATAATGGTCTCATCATCGAAAAACTGACCGAGATTGTGGTATTGGTCTCGCTAGTTGGTGCGGGTATTAAGATTGATACCGAGCTATCGTGGCACTTGTGGCGACCGACTGTGCGCTTATTACTTATCACCATGCCGATTGGTATTTTTGCAATGGCCGTCTTAGGATATTATGCTTTTGGTTTGACGTTAGGCGCTGCCATCTTGCTCGGTGCTGTACTTGCCCCTACAGACCCTGTACTGGCCTCTAGCATTCAGGTTGGTCCGCCTAACACTGGCGGCGAAGATGCACCGCGCTTTACTCTAACCTCAGAAGCGGGGTTGAATGATGGTCTCGCATTTCCTTTTGTTTATCTTGCGATTAAGATAGCGGAAGCTTATAACGAAGGACAACAGTTCACGGGTGAGATGCTGTGGTCTTGGTTTACCCATGATGTACTGTGGAAAATTGGCGCAGGCTTGGTGGTTGGCATTGTGGTGGGTAAAGTTTTGGCAAAGCTGGTCTTTTCAAAATACAGTCACAACACCACTATTTCTCAAGGATATGTAGTGATTGCCATCACATTGCTCGCCTATGGACTGGCAGAATACGTGCATAGCTATGGGTTTATTGCGGTGTTTGTCGCCGCCTTTGCCTTTCGGCGCTCAGAGCGTGAACACAGCTATCATCATAAGTTGCACGATTTTGCTGAACAATCAGAAGGTTTGCTGATGTCCTTAGTGCTTGTTATCTTTGGCATGTTCTTAGGTCAAGGATTGCAAGCTGGAGTTGAGCTGACGTGGCGCGTCTATATCGTCAGCTTTACCTTTTTATTAATGATTCGTCCTATTGGCGGCTTTATAGCTTTATCAGGATTGAATCTTCCACGTACCGAAAAATACGCTATTTCTGCCCTCGGTATTCGCGGTATTGGCACCTTATATTATTTATCTTATGCGCTCAATCAAGGATTTTTTAATAATGAAGACGCCCTCAAACTTTGGATAGTGTGCTCCATTGTGATTTTAACCTCTATCTTTATCCATGGTTTAAGTGCGACAAGATTGCTTAAAATGATGCCCAATAAGCCACACTAGTATCAAGTGCCCATGATGCTAATCAATCAGCCTTATATGCCCGCATCCACCAAATCCAATACCGCTTCTGTTAGCGCAAACTGACGGATGTCATTGAGCATCGTTACATCAAAGTTATGGATAAAGGCAAATGACAATTGCCGCGCAGGATCACACCAAGCAACCGAGCCGTTATAGCCCATATGACCAAAGGCTTGCGCTCTATCATTGCTACCTTCGCTGTCACAAATACTAAACCTGCGATGATAGCCCAAACGCCAATTCATTTTCGCCGGCATCACTGCATCCATGCCGGTAACTTGCGGGGTTGATAGCTCATTGAATGTTTCCTCATCAATCAGTGTCTGCCCCTGCCATGTACCGCCATTGGCTAGCATGGCATAAATAGTCGCTAACGCTTGCGCTGAGGCCACGCCATTGGCAGCAGGAATAATGGCTTGTAATGTCCGTTTATCGTAATAATCAATAGGTTGCTTACTGGCTAACATAAGAGCGGACTTATAGTTTTTTAGATTAAGCTGGCTATTATTAAAGTATAAACGGTTAATTTTTGCCGTATCTAGACTGGGTAACTCATTTACCTTTGTACCTTCACTTGTGCTCTCATTTTTACCATCATTTGCACTAATTTGATTGGTTAGCGCTTTTTCTTGCCAACAAGCGTAGCTTGGTAGACTGGTGTAAGTGTGCAAAGTATTGGCAGAGTCTGCCCTTAACACTGGCTTACTACGCCGAGGACGCGTTTGCGACTGCTCTTGCCCGCTTTGTTGACTGCTTTCTTGGTTTGTTCCTAAATCGCCTTCTTGCTCTGCTTCCTGTTGTGCTATCTCAAAATACTTAACTAGATGTGCAACGTCGTTCACCTTATTTTCTGGTACGCCAAAATAACAGCTATCTGCAATTCCTAGAGGTTCTGTCAAATAATGACGCAATGCGTCAGCTAATGACATATCAGTAACGGCTTCTATCACGCCGCCCAACACCCAACCATAAACCAGCGCGCTATAAGCGCTATCATATAACTCACTCTGTTCGGGAGCGGTTACCGGCATGGCCGCAACTTCTTTGAGCATCATATTCCAATCAAGCACGGCTTCATTATCGACATCGATACTTTGAATCGAAAACAAGTTGCCCTGATGCGACATCATGCGACGCAGCGTAATTTGCTCTTTACCCTGCACGGCAAAAGCTGGCCAATAATCAGCAATCGGTCGGTCATAATCAAGCAATTTCTGTGAGACCAACACGTGCACTAGAGTTGCTAATATACCCTTACCTGTGGAAAAATTAAGCGATAACGTATCAGAGCTCCATGACAAATTCGCTCGTGCCATTCCCACACTTGCTTGAGCAATGCATTGTCCTGCCTGATAAACGACCAATGCCCCACCAGCTGGCGCATCATCAAGCTGTAAGTCCGTTAGCAGTTGTTGTAATTGTTGTTGAAGCTCAGGGTTAATAGATACAATTGCTTGATTCAGTTTACTTGCTTGATGGAGGTTATTATTATTTGCTTGCGCATTATTTTTTATCATTGCTTACTCATTTTATTTATGGAAAATATTTATTACATTTAAAAACCACTACTGATAAAATTTACTCAATAAAAAGGCAACCTATTGGTCGCCTTTTTATTGAGCCCTGCTAATCAGTTTAAATGGAATCGTTAAACGGAATCGACGATAGCTTAGCGCGGTACTAATAAACGATTATGGACCTCTTCTTCAAGCTTAGTCAAACCATGACTACGCCCGCGCTCCAAAGCGGTATCCATTTTACGCCCACGTAGCCAGCCAGCACGTAGTGCGATTGCTGCGCCAGCACGATTACCAGAGCCACAATGCATAACGGTCTTTTTGCCATGATGCTGACGTAAGATGTTATCAAACGCCAATATCTTTAGCTGTTTCAAATCATTCGCACCGCGTATAGGTAGCTGCTCATAAGCCATGCCAGCACCCTCCACCGCCGCTCGTTCATCAAAACTTAGCTCGTCATCAGGTTGCAAGTTAATGACCAACTCAACGCCAGCAGCAGCCAAAGCGGCTACTTTTGCTTCATCGAGTGCACCGCAGACAATGGTGTTTGCCTCTGGACGAAAATAAGGCTCAAAGATACTTTCTAAATTGATACCGTTATCTATAGCGCTTGCAGCATTTTGTTCATTAGCATCGCATTGCTCATTAGCAGCGCTTTGGTCTATCACCGCTGAACTATTAGGCTCAGCTGCGCTTATTGCATTTTCATGTAAAGTCATAATTATTGATGTGTTCGTGAAATATGAATGTTAGAAATATGGCCTATTTTACTGGTTGTCAGCTTGCAATTTAATCACACCTGCAAGATGCGGCTTGTCGTTTTTGGCGCTATATAAGCCAAACTCACAGCTATCGTCTGCATTTTTAAGCTGGGCGACTGGTTCTGCAATCAGCTCTACTTCAGCTGGCAAAAAGATAGGCAGTTTAAATGACACTTCAACCGTACAAGCATCTGGCAGCTCGTCCATCAAAGCCAGACATTTTGCCTTTGACCACATACCATGAGCAATGGCTTTAGGGAAACCAAACGCCCGTGCTGAGAGCGGATGTAAATGGATAAGGTTAAAATCACCTGAAACAAATGCATAACGGCGACCGATATCTTCTGGCACTTCAAAGATGCTGTGCACACCGTCTTCATTAACTGCTGGCTTCACGGTTACTGGGCGCGGCGTGCTTTTTTTATCTTTGCTGCTAGATTTTTTACCGCGAGATAAATAAGTAGACGTCCCTTCCCAAATAACTTCATCGTTTGATTTCACCGTGGTGACAAAATCAAACTGCTGACCTTGAGCATGGTCACGTAGATTATCAAACTTCACCGCCATGGCAACCGTTTCGCGCTCACCAATAGGACGATACTGAGTGACGCTATTATCCACGTGTACCAATCCTAGCATGGCAAATGGAAATGGCTCTTTGACCATCATATTCATCTGCAACGTCTGTGATAAGACCGAAAAATACGTCACAGGCACTTTGCCATTATCAGCGAAACCACAAATCTTACGGTAGTCATCAAGATTGCTTTGATCGATGTGCAAGTCATCTACATAATAGGTCGCTTGTGGCAATTGGTCGCGACTGATTTTACCGCTATTACCGATAGGCAATAAGCTTTTAACGATATTAGCATAAGTGGTATGCGCTTTTGGCAACGCATCATAATGTTTGTCTGACATAATAAATCCTAAGTGGGGCTTGAGCAAATTTTCTGGCTAGATGTAAAATGCGATGCATTCGTTTATTAGTAAGAGCTTTGACTGAAACTTACTTGATTAACAATTACTTTGATTAAAATTGACACTTATTTTGATTAATATAGGTTCTGATTAAAAGGTAATTTCGCCCAACAAAGAGGGTCACTCCCTTTACCCAATACAGCTATTTATCATTATAGTAATAACCCGCCACCAACATGAAAAACAATCTAAGAAATCGGGCAAGTTATTATTACTGTGTTTTTATCATAAAAAAGCCACCCTAGGGCAGCTTTATTACAATTTATCAGCAATTTTTTCGTAAGCATATGTGAGGTAAATCTAAAACCTTACTGAATATCATATACTTAGTGCAGGCTTAATTGAGATTAATCATCTATTTTATTAACTACAATTTTGCCTGCATTACATTTACTAAGCACCCAGTAAGCTTTGACCACAAACGCGTACGATGTTGCCATTTAGACCGCCAGACGCTGGTGAAGCAAACCATGCAATCGTCTCTGCCACGTCTACTGGCAAGCCGCCTTGGCTCATTGAGTTCATACGGCGACCGGCTTCACGAATAGCAAAAGGAATCGCTTCTGTCATTTGCGTTTCGATAAATCCTGGAGCAACAGCGTTAATCGTCATGCCTTTTGCATTGTCTTCTAGTTGTTTAGCGGTGGCATTGACCAAACCAATGACGCCTGCTTTAGAAGTCGCATAGTTACTTTGACCTAAATTACCAGCGATACCTGAGATTGATGAAACGCAAACAATACGTGCATTTTCTTTCAACACATCATTATCAAGCAAGTAACGGTTGAGCTTGGCAATACTGCCCAAGTTGATATTGATGACCATATCCCATTTTTGCTCATCCATATTGGCAAGCGTTTTGTCACGCGTGATACCAGCATTATGAATCACTGAATCTAGACCACCACGTTTTTGCGCCGCTTCGGCGATTTCTTTGCCCGCATCTTCACTGGTGATGTCGACTGTTAAAACTGAACCACTGATTTCGCTTGCCACTTTTTGTAAGTCAGCTTGCTGCTGCGGTACATCAAGACAAATAACATGAGCGCCTTCGCGTGCTAGAACACGGGCAATTGCTTCACCAATACCGCGACTTGCGCCTGTAACCAGCATGGTTTTGCCGCCCAAAGGCTGTGCCCAATCAACGTCAACGTTATCGCCGTTGCTAACACGTACCACTTGTCCTGAGACATAGGCTGAACGTGCTGAGGTGAAAAAGCGTAATGTTGAGTCTAGGTTTTGCTCAGCGCCTTCGGCAACATAAATAAGCTGGGCTGTGATACCACGCTTAAACTCTTTACCGACCGACTTTACAAAACCTTCAAGCGCGCGCTGAGCCAATGCCGCTTCAATATCAGTAATATCTTCTGGTGGACGACCGATAACAATAACGCGACCTGACTTTTCTACGCGGCGCGCAACAGCATGAAAAAATTCATATACTTGCTTTAGCTCATCAGCATTACTGATATTACTGGCATCAAACAATAGGACTTTAAATTTATCAGTGCCACCTGTATTGGCCTTGGCTTTTACACCAGCATCAGACAGCGTATCTTTCACATTATCACTGCTATTTACAAATACGTCAGCGTGCAGCTCTGACAAAATACGAGCTACTGACGCACTGATGGCGGTATTGTCACCATTAGCGCGACCAACCAATACGCTACCGCGCACCGCTGGCTGGCCACTATCAAAACGATCAAGCTCTACTGGCATAGGCAAGCCTAAGTTTTTTGCTACTTTTTTACCAATAGAAGACTGAACAAAATCACCATAACGGTCTGACATAATATAATCCTATAATTAACGAGTAAAATAAAAATTAACGGGTAAATAATAGTAAACAAAAATGCAATGCGCCTATTATAAAGACTCACCAGCACTATCATTGATAAAAATTATTAGCATTTAGTAAATGGGCCCAAAACTGCCTCAACTATACACTTCCATGCGAAACAAGTCCAAAAGCCACTAATGTCTATAACAATCTGTAGACAAGCCAGTATACAAGATGGCCACTTTTTCTCGGGTCAAAAACGCCAAACTTATGCTAAAATCTAACTTATAAGTTATGGCAAACGCATTTATAGATAACAATATATTATCAAAAGCTCTGTTATGCAATGCAAATAATCAACACTAGCCAGTCGAAATGGCTGTTGTTGACTGACGTGAAGCGTTATTAACCCTTGCAATAGCTTAAAAGTAGCGTCACATCATTTGCTAAAGACATACAGTAAGGGCGTAAAAAACGCCTTATGATGAGCCACTGCATTTTAACCATTGTTATGTAATATAGTCGCTGTCATTAGATAGCAATCATTAAGTAATAGTATCTGTATACGATTTTTTATAACGTTTTACGCATTTTTTACTGCTTTTCTTTTCATTAATGTGTTCTCCCTTTTTTCTTCTACCCATACTTTTTAAGGATAATATTATGAGTAATAAAAACAATCACCCTGATAGCCCTGTTGTTGAAAGTACCGTTGTAAAAGCTAGCGATACAAAAAATACCGAGTCTGCTACGAAAGAGTCAGCAGCTAATTCAAAAGCGACTGAGTCGAAGAAAGCGGATACTAAAGCTAACGACACTAAAGCTACTGATACAAAAACAGCTAGCTCTAAAAAAGACAGCGCTGCTAAAGATAGCAAAGGCACAGCTGCTAAAGATGACAACAAAGCGAAAGAAGCGGATACGACTAGTGCTAACAAAACCACTACCACTGCTAAAAAAGCCAGCCCAACCAAGCTTAGCTCAGGTCAACATCGTGTGGCTATCTTAGGCGGCAACCGTATTCCTTTTGCTCGCTCAAACGGTACGTACGCAGATGTTAGCAATACTGACATGCTAACCGCAGCATTAGATGGTTTGGTTGAACGCTTTAACTTACAAGACAAAAAAGTCGGTGAAGTGGTTGCTGGTGCAGTCATGAAACTGAGCCGCGATATCAACTTAACGCGTGAAGCAACATTAAGCACAGCATTGAACCCACATACCCCAACCTATGATATCTCACAAGCTTGTGGTACTGGCTTACAAGCAACGTTTGCTTCTGCCAATAAAATCGCCCTTGGTATTATCGATTCAGCCATTACTGGCGGTGTTGATACGACTTCTGACGCGCCTATTGCAGTTGGCGATGGCTTACGTAAAGTGTTAATTAAATTGGGTGCTGCTAAAGACAACAAACAACGTCTAAAAGCGCTAATGGGTCTAAATCCAAAAGATTTGCTTGATACCCCGCAAAATGGCGAGCCACGTACCGGTCTATCAATGGGCGACCATCAAGCGATTACCACACTTGAGTGGAACATCAGCCGTGAAGCACAAGATGAGCTTGCTTTTACTAGCCATCAAAACCTAGCACGCGCTTATGATGAAGGTTTCTTTGATGACCTAATCACCCCATATAAAGGTTTGACTCGCGACAATAACTTGCGCCCAGATACTACCTTAGAGAAGTTAGCTAAATTAAAACCTGTGTTTGGCAAAAAGAATGCCAACCCAACCATGACAGCAGCTAACTCTACGCCACTAACTGATGGTGCTTCTTGTATCCTATTAGGTACTGATGAATGGGCGGCAGAAAATGGGCTTAAGCCATTGGCTTATATCGTTCATCAAGAAACCGCTGCTGTTGACTTCATCGGTAAGTCTGGCGACAAAGAAGGCTTACTAATGGCGCCAGCTTATGCAGTACCGCGTATGCTTGAGCGTGCTGGTCTGACCTTGCAAGATTTTGACTTTTATGAGATTCATGAAGCGTTTGCCTCACAAGTACTATCTACACTGGCTGCTTGGGAAGATGAGAAATTCTGTGCAGAGCGTCTAGGTCTTGATGCACCATTAGGTTCTATCGATCGTAGCAAGCTAAACGTCAATGGTTCATCGCTTGCCGCAGGTCACCCATTTGCTGCAACCGGTGGTCGTATCCTAGCCACTGCTGCTAAATTACTGGATCAAAAAGGTTCAGGTCGCGCGCTTATCTCTATCTGCGCCGCTGGTGGTCAAGGTGTAACGTGTATTCTAGAGAAATAATTACTCTAAGATATCCTTAGACAGTCAATAGCGTTAAGCTTTTAAAACACCCTTTAATCATTGGATTAAAGGGTGTTTTTTTGTCTAAATGAAAAGCTCTATAGAGGATTCACTTTAAAACCGCTACAGTGCGACTCGGATAATTTTTTCGTAGCCTCTGTGATAACAGCAAGCAAGAGAATTTTATACCAGTCGCACGTCACTATTAATTATCGATTTTGTTTCAAACTGACTATAGCATCACTTTCTGTCAAACCTTTTAACATCATAATTCTAATAACTATTCTATATCACTATTAACCAAGCCGTTTTTAACGGACACACCAGAAATAAATACTCAATCAATCTAACATTGCTCACTCATAGCTGCTGCGTTAGATATGTTAAAGTAGCTGTATAAAGGGTATTCATATAAAAATTTGTCATATAAAGAGCTGTCATCATAAAAGGCAGCCATAAAAATATTTATTAGGAGCTTACTATGAGCAAGGATACCTCGTCGATTGATCAGCAAACCTTAACTACGCCAAAGCGGCGTGAGCTGTCAGCGCTTGAACAAGGCAGTTTCATTACCCGAATGGATAAAGAAGTATTTGGCGATGAGCTGCGCCGAAAAATGCATCAAGACTTGATAGATAGCTATGATGAAGAGCTTGAAAATGAGATAGACGATTACGTTCGCGATTTTCGTTTTGATGGGCGCGAGATGAGTGAGCAAGAAAAGCTTGATCGCCGTACCTATTTTCAAGAGTTATTACGGCTGCAAAGAGAACTTATTAAGCTGCAAGATTGGGTAGTTGAATATGGTGAGCGTATCGTCGTGATATTTGAAGGTCGTGATTCTGCTGGCAAAGGCGGCGCTATCAAGCGTATTACTCAGCGCTTAAACCCACGTGTTTGCCGAGTGGCTGCACTACCTGCTCCAACAGAACGTGAGCAATCGCAGTGGTATTTCCAGCGCTATGTGGCGCATCTGCCTGCTGCTGGTGAAATTGTCTTATTTGATCGTAGCTGGTATAACCGTGTGGGCGTCGAGCGCGTCATGGGATTTTGTACCGATGCCCAGTATGAAGAATTCTTTCAATCGGTACCTGAATTTGAGCGCATGCTGGTACGCTCAGGTATTCGTTTGGTCAAGTACTGGTTTTCTATCACTGACGACGAGCAGCATTCACGTTTTATGAGTCGGATTCACGACCCTCTTAAACAGTGGAAACTGTCGGCGATGGATTTGCAATCACGCCGCCGCTGGGAAGATTATACCAAGGCAAAAGAGACCATGTTTGAGCGCACGCATATTCCTGAAGCGCCGTGGTGGGTGGTCGAAGGCAATAATAAAAAACGCGCACGGCTAAACTGTATTGCCCATTTACTTGAGCAAATCCCATATAAAGAAGTACCGCGTGATGAGATCGAGCTGCCTGAACGCAAGCGCGATGATGAATACTACCGCGAACCGATTCCTGATGATATGTATGTTCCACCGCGTTATTAAATAAACAAATCCATGCACGTATTATTTAATAAAATATGACGCATAAAAAAGCAGCCTTATAGGTATATAAGGCTGCTTTTTTATATTATTTCGCTAACTATCATCTAATCATAGTAAATGCGATTGCTAGTCTGTACAAACACTACATGGTATAAGTCGACTGTAAGCTATCAATCTTACCGGCTAATAAACGCTCGACCTCATTTTTAATTCTTAACCCAGCGATATCTGTACCTATCTGCACAGCAAAGCCTGCTGGACGACCGCTTTGGCTTTTAGAATTTATCCAAACTACTTTACCATTCATAGGTAAGCGCTCGCTAGAATTGGGCAAAGTCACGGCAATAAACACCTCATCGCCTAGTTTTTGTATTCTATCAGACGGCACAAATAACGCGCCATTGGTCACAAAGGATAAATAGCTTGCGTATAACGTTTCCATATCTTCAATATGACAGGTTAAAATCCCGCCACGTCCTGGCATTGCCATAGTTAGCTTCCTTTATGAGTGAGGTTTACTTTATTTTGATTTATAAATACGCCAATTCTTGCATCAGCTTATCATAAGCGAATTTTTCTTGCACATTTTGTTGTAGGGCAATTTTTGTCTGTTGCAGACTATTTATAAACGCCTCAAAGCTACTTTCAGCAGGTTTATAATTGCTTAAAGAGGCGGATAAATCAATGTCCTTTTGCAGCGCATCGAGACCCAAACATACACGGCGCATATCGACCAGCATTAGCTCCGACAGTTGAATAAACTCGCTTATACTCAGCTGGGTTTGCCAATAATCGCTTGCCGCAATGCTACTACGCTTACCGCTACGTAACGCTTGCCACGTTGTTAGCCATAGCGCGCGCTTGCCATACCAAGGCGCTTGTGCAAGAGAAACCGCTGCTAAAGGTGCACCATTTGCCAGCTGTATCAGCTGCTCAATGGCTGACGTGCCGACCGCCTCACGATTGACCGTACTACCCAGTACTTGTGTCACATAATCGATTGAAACAGTAGGTTCAATCGTTTGCAATGCCAGCTGCTGGACACGGCTCTTAATGGTCGGCAGTAACTGCGCCGGAGTATCACTGATGAGGAATAAATGCACTTGCGCTTGCGGCTCTTCCAAGGTTTTAAGCAGCGCATTAGCGGCAGCAATGGTCATTTGCTCTGCATAATCTAGCACACAAATCCGCATGCCCTGCCCACCTTGATAAATAAATGGCTGTAGAGCACGGATATCATCGACCTTTATTTTTAACGCAGCATTACTAGCAGCTTTGGCAGATTTTTTGTCTTTCGCTGTGCTACTTGCTGCTTCTTTAGCATAAGCATTATCGGCACTGACTGGCATACTAATAATTGGTAATACCTGTAAACTTGGATGCGTCCCTGATCTAAGCCATTGACAGCTCTCACAAGTACCGCAAGCGCCGAGTGGATGGTTAACGCGCTCACGGCATAATAACCATGCTACCAAGCGCCAGACAAAAGCACGCTTGCCCATCCCTTGCATACCAGCTGCTAAAAGTGCATGCGGCAAAGATTGTTGCGGCATTAATACCCGCTTTGTCAGCTGTGACCATAACTCATTTTGCCACGGTAGTAACGGTGCAAAATAAATACTATCGCTCAAAGGCACTGGGCTTATCATTTCAGTTATCTCTCTTATGGTCATCGCTCAATGCTTTTAATGTTTTCACTACCTTGAACACGCTGAACAGCTTTGATGCGTTCAGCGTGTTAATACACTTAAAACCTTTAAAACCGAACAATGCGATTATTTTTAATAAACAATATTATTTTAATTTACTTAGGCTATTATCAATTATCTGCATCAGCAATTTTGAAAATCCACTAAACTCATGGTATTGAGACGGTCCAAATCTTCTTGGGTATCGACGCCTGCCGGCAGATGACAGGCGGCTGGCGCAATAGCAATATGACCACCATTTTCTAATACGCGTAACTGCTCTAAGCTTTCCAATGTTTCGAGTGGCGTTTGCGGCCAGTGTACAAACTGCTGTAACAAGCTGACGCGGTAGGCGTATAACCCTAAGTGGCGATAAGCATTTTTTGGTGGTTGTCGCTGTGTATCCATGTCGTTTGCCAATATTACCTCACGGTCGCACGGAATCGGCGCCCGGCTAAAATACAGCGCGCGCTGTAAATCGTTAGACGTTTGGCTGACGACTTTAACGACCGATGGACGCATAAACGTCTCATAGTCTTCGATAGGTTCACATAAAGTCGCCATCACGCTCTCGGCATCTTGCACCAACAGTGCTTTAACTTGCTCTAATAGTAATGGCGGCACTAAAGGCTCATCACCCTGCATATTGACCACGATATCATGATCAGCCCAGCCTTTAATAGCCGCGACCTCAGCCAAGCGATCAGTTCCTGACGCGTGCGCGCTACTCGTCATCACCACATCAAAGCCTGCATCCATACAAACTTTGGCAATCGCTTCATCATCTGTGGCAATACACATATCATCGGCAAAATTAGCCAACTGTGCTTTTTCAGCTACCCACAGTATCATCGGTTTGCCATGGATAGTTAATAATGGCTTGCCAGGTAAACGTGTACTCTTAAAGCGTGCAGGAATAACAATATGAGTTTTGGCTGGCATTTTTTCAGCTGAGGCAAACAATGATGACATGGTTTATTCCTATAAAAACTATTTAAATTTTTAGACTGTTAGCCATTAGTGATATCAATATTTAAAGCTTTTAATTGCTGCTGTAAGCTGTCATAACAACTGTCCGATAACACCGCTGTCACTGGCAATACCCATAGTCGACTCAAAAGATCTTGATACTCTTCGCTAAGTGATTCGTCTCTAGTCGCATCTACTAGCAACGCCCTGATTTTAACCGCGTCTTTACTAGTCACAATGATAGGCTGCTCGGTATATTGTAAAAGCTCATGCAAGCTAAAATCATAATGATCCGGATAAGCATGACCAATGACATCGAAGCCGAGCGATATTAGAGTATCAAAAAAACGCTGTGGATAGCCGATACCGCTTACCGCATGTACCCGACTGTTTAGCATAGGTGGCATAGGCATTTTTTCTTCTGTGACATTTAAGCCATCTATCTCAGCAGCAGACGACCATAAAAGCTGTAATTTATCAGCTTGTAAATGCATGGTTAAACGATTAGATTGAGGTTGATTGTTATTATGCATAGTCACCCTATCAGCTTTTTCATGGTAGACCACATTTGCGCCTTCTAGGCGCGACATGGGCTCACGTAAATAACCAGTTGGTAGCAGCTGCCGATTACCAAAGCCACGTGACGCATCAACCACAATCCATTCGATATCGCGTTGCAACGCATAGTGCTGCAAGCCATCATCAGCAATAATAAGCTGCAAATCCGGATACGCGTTTAATAAAATAGTAATCGCTTGTTTACGATTGGGGCATACTGCCATAGCAGCGCCTGTCATACTGACAATTAAAGAAGGCTCATCACCTACGACACTCGGTAAACTATCAGCATGCACCAAAGCTGGCATCTGGCTGCTATCACCGCCATAACCACGGCTGATAACGCCTACCTTTATGCCTTTCTTTTGTAGATGAGTGACTAATTCAATAATTAACGGCGTCTTACCACTGCCACCTACCGTAATATTACCGATGACCATCACTGGAATAGGAGCATGATAACTTGCAAGCAGGCCTATTTTATAAGCCTGCCGACGTATCATCGTAATGAATCCATACAACCAGCTCACAGGCAATAGCAGCCAGAGCCAAGCAGCCTGACGTTGCCATGCACGCGTCATTGTGGTTTCAATACTCATGATGATTTGTTACTTATCCTATTTATTCAGCAAACTTATTCAGTACATTTACTCAAAATCGCGAGCATACATTTGCGCATAATGACCCTGCAATTGCATCAGCTCAGCATGCGTGCCTAGCTCAACAATCTGACCACCATCTAAAACAGCAATACGGTCAGCGGACTCAATCGTCGTTAAACGATGCGCAATCACTAGCGTCGTGCGGTCTTTCATAACATTATCAAGTGCTTGCTGAATGTAATATTCTGATTCATTATCTAGAGCACTGGTGGCTTCATCTAAAATCAAAATCGGCGCATCTTTTAGTAATGCTCGAGCAATAGAGAGGCGCTGGCGTTGACCACCAGACAGCTGCAAACCTTCAGCGCCAATTTCACTTTGATAGCCATTTGGTATTTTCATAATAAAATCATGGGCAAAAGCGTCTTTTGCGGCCTGCTCAACCTCAGCTTGGGTCTTATCAGCCAGACTGCCATACGCAATATTATTAAATACCGTGGTATTAAACAGTACCACTTGCTGATTGACCATTGCAATCTGCGCGCGCAAGCTCTCAAGCTTAATATCTTCAATAGGCATACCATCAAGGGTAATTTGCCCAGAAGAAGTATTTAAAGTACGGGTAAGTAAATTGACTAAAGACGATTTGCCAGCGCCACTACGCCCAACTAATGCCACTGTTTCGCCTGCGCGCACGTCCAAAGTAAAGTCACGCAGCGCCACAGTTGAATCAGGATAGATCAAACTGACATTATCCAGTTTAATCTCACCTGCCAAAGTAGGACTAAGTACACCGGTATCTGCTTCTTCCGGCTCATCTAATAAAGTAAATATTGATTCGCCGGCCGCGAGCCCTCTTTGCAACTGTTGATTAACATCAGTCAATGAACGCACAGGCTTACTTAATAGCCCCGCTGCAGCAATGTAAGAGATAAACTCACCTGCTGAGATATTATCTATCACCGCAGGGCGCAGCGCGAGCCATACCACCACCGCCATGGCTATTGCCATCAACAACTGTACAGCAGGAGTATTGATGCTATTGGTCACAACGACCTTCATCCCTTGGCGCAGGTTTTTCTTCGACGTTGTATCAAAGCGCTTAGACTCATAGGCTTGTCCGCCGTAATTTTTCACCACTTGATAGCCATTAATCACTTCATTGGTGATATGGCTGACATCACCCATAGTTTCTTGAATACCCTTTGAAAGCTTTAAATAACGCTTTGAGGCTACCCTTATGAGCCATAAAATCGGTGGCAGCACGACGAACAAAATCAAGGTCAAACGCCAGTTGCTATAAAGCAAGAAACCTATCAAAGCCACGACCGTCAAGCCATCGCGCAGTAGCGTCTTCATCGAATCGGTACTAGCTGCCGTCACCTGCTCGACATCAAAAATAAGCTTAGACGAAATCGTCCCTGCTGGATTCGCTAAATAAAATGAGCTTGGCAAACGCAGTAGCTTATTAAACACCTGCACACGTAGCTCATACACAAGATTGCGCGAGACTAACGCCGTATAGTAGTTACCTAAAAAGCTTCCTACGCCGCGAACGAAAAACAACAGGACAATAATAAACGGAAATAAATCCTGCTTACTTTGATCATTTTGATTAATGGCATCAGTGATATATTGCAATAATTTAGCAATCCAAATCTCTGTCGCCGCATTAATAGCAAAGCCGATAACCATCAGTAATAGCGCCCACCAATATGGTTTAAGATAGCTTAACAGACGTAATAAAGTCTTATGCTTAGGCGTACTTGATGGCGCTTCCGATAGCTTGCTAGCAGAAGTTTTTTTAGAGTCAGGTTGATTAGCTTGGCTCATAAAAGCCTCAATTTGGGTATAAATAAGAAATAAATGACATGAATGCAGCAGTAGCTATTGGTTATAAGATAAAGCATTAAAGGCTTCTAGAGTAATGGCAGTAATGCTTAATAAGCTTTACCACCTTATCAAATACTATAAAAATTATTGTGGTGATGATTGTGGTAAAGGCTGACCAAGTGGCACAACCGTACTAATATTTAAATTTAAAAATCCCAATTTACCAGCGATATCCATGACCCGTACCACGGATTGATGCGTGGCATTGGCATCGGCAGCAATCACAAATAGCATATCGCGATTACTACCCGCCTCTTGTTGTAGCATGCTGGTTAATTCAGCCTCGTTGCTACTGGCAAGCGTAATGCCATTGACCAAATAACTACCATCTTCTTGCACCGCCACTTCAATACTATTTTTTTCTTCTGTCAGTGCCACACCCTCAGCTTCAGGAAGAATGATATTTAAGCGACTAAAATGATTAAAAGACGTAGCAAGGAGTAAAAACACGATTAAAAATAATAAACAATCAATCATTGGCGTAAGATTGATTTCAAGCGGCTCAACGGTCGGTTTTCTAAAGCGCATATCACTCTCTTTAATGTGCTTAAAGGTATATATTTAATAAGCAGTGATTCATACTATTATTTTTATCATTAATTAGAATAATACAAACAATAGAATTAAGTCGCTGCCGCAGTATGATTTAAATCTGAGGTGTCAATTGAAAGCTCATTACTTACATGACTCGATTCATCATCTACTGCTGCAAGAGTAGTCAACTGAGACATAGCAGAACTATTGATATTATCTAACAATTGATAATCATATAACTCTTGAATCATTAGTCCCGCTTGGGTTTCAAACCGCGCATTGATATCAATAATACGGCGCTGAAAATAACGATAAGCAACCAAAGCTGGGATAGCCACAATCATACCAGCAGCAGTGGTAATCAAAGCCTGTGACACGCCAGCCGCTAACATCGTTGGGTCTTGCATCGCACCATCTGTAATTGCCAAAAACGATGAGATAATACCTAATACCGTACCCAACAGACCCAGTAATGGCGCAATCGCACCAATGGTGCCAAGCATATTGATATTTTTCTCTAACTGATGCACCTGTACACTCGCGCGGTTTTGCATATGCATCGTCATCGAGTCTAAGCCGTACTGGCGGTAAAGCAAACCGGTCGCTAGAATATCGCCTAAAGGGGTCTTTTCTTTGACATTCATCAACTGTGTACGACCGATATCACCGTTTTCACGTAGGCGAGTTATCAGCTGTTCGCGCAATCTATTGGGTACAATCTTATTAAATTGCAAAGTGTGGCTACGCTCGATAATGATAACCAATGCCAATATTGAACACACCACGATAGGTGTCATCAGCCAACCACCTGCTTTTACCAGCTCCCACATACGGATTCTCTTCTATGTTTTTATTAATTATTAAAAGATGATTATATATTTGTATAATTAGTTAAAGCTTATTAAAAACCTTAAGCCTGAGCTTCTATATGCTTAATTAATGCTGCCAGCTGATCTTGGCTATGGAAGAATATCTCAACACTACCCTGCCCGTCTTTTTTGTGTTTGAGCTTTACTTCCGCGCCTAACATATCGGTTAAACGCTGGGTTAAGCGTTCAACATCACGAGACTGCACTTGCTCAGTACGATTGGCTTTTGGCGCAGGTTGCAAAATGGATTTAACCAGCTTTTCAGCCTCGCGCACCGTCATACCACCATCAATGATTTTTTGCGCAATGATAGGCTGCTGTTCTGATGATAGCGCCAACAATGTACGCGCATGACCCATATCTAAAGCACTGTTTGCCAAATGGTCTTTGACCGTATCATGGAGCTGATTGAGACGTAGCAAGTTTGAAACCGTGGTACGCGCTTTACCAACGACTTCGGCAATCATGGCATGACTCATACCAAATTCTGTATGGAAACGCTGTAAAGCTGCCGCCTGCTCAATCACCGATAAGTCTTCGCGCTGGATATTCTCAATTAATGCCAGTGCAATTGCCAGCTCATCAGATAACGCACGCTCAATCGCTGGTATAACCGATTTACCCGCCATTTTTGCCGCACGCCAGCGGCGCTCACCGGCGATAATTTCATGCGTAACCAAAGCTTCACTTTTATCTTCATTCGCCAGTAATGGACGAATAACAATTGGCTGCATCACACCATGTTGTTCAATGGAAGAGGCCAATTCTGCCAGCGCAGTTTCACTCATATCACGGCGTGGTTGATACTTACCCGCTTGCAAACGCGTCACATCGATTTGCACCAAGCTTATTTGGTCTTCAGAAGCACTGTTTTCTGTCACATTTGCACGGGTTTTATTAGCAGAGCTTTTTTTAATCGTACGCGCTTTACGATTATGAGTGTCAGTAGATTGCTCTGTCACTGGCGAGGCAGAAGGTTTCTGAGCAGTTTTTGCATCAGCAGCTTTGACTGCCGCGCTGGCATCCTGCTTATCAGCTTCTGATATTTCAGTTTCTAGCATTGCAGCTGACACAGTAGGCTCACGCACTACCGTATCATCTTGTAAGGCAGAGGCGGCAATTTGTTTTTCTTTTTTGATTGACCCTAATAAGGCATCTAAGCCTCTATTGGCAGCCAACCCTCTTTTCTTTGCCATGATTACCTATCCTCTAACGCTAAAATTAAAAGCCCAATGCTTATTACTGCCGGCTTACTAATAAATATAATTTGCTGTTTTTAATGTTTAAGCCAAACAAGCCAATTGATGACTAACAGCTTTTGACTAAGAACTTACGATTAATAATTAATGATATTAACTTTGTTTCATCACTTCAGCCGCCAGTTTTTGATACGCGCGCGCACCTTTTGACCATCTCTCGTACGCGATAACTGGTAAACCATGTGCTGGCGCTTCTGCTAAACGAATATTTCTTGGAATATGAGTCTTGTACATAATCTCGCCAAAGTGCGCCTCTAATTCAGCAGACACATCCCGCGCCAAGGTATTACGCGCATCAAATAAGGTTCTGACCACACCGCGAATATACAGTTTAGGATTAAGTTCAGTGAGACGCTCAATTGTCTGTGACAAGTCCGCTAAACCTTCTAGCGCATAATATTCGCACTGCATCGGAATGATAACGCCGTCGGTGGCAACCAAAGCATTAATCGTCAGCAAGTTTAAGCTTGGCGCACAATCGATAATCACATAATCATAAGCAGGCTTTTTGGCCGCAACTTGATCATTAACCAGCTCCGCCATCGCCGTTTTAAACAGCTCATGGCTGTTGGTCTTACTCATTAAGGTGATGTCCATACCCGCCAAATCACGATTGGCACCGATGACATCAAAGCCAGCTGGACTATTTACAATCGCCTCAGACAGCGACACCCCATCGAGCAGTACATCAGCGATGGTCAGCTCTAATTGGTTCTTATCCACGCCCGTGCCACTGGTGGCATTACCCTGTGGGTCTAAGTCAATCAGCAGTACATGCTTGCGCTTGGCCGCTAAGCTGGCGGTCAAATTCACTGCCGTCGTGGTTTTACCCACGCCGCCTTTTTGATTCGCAATTGCTATGATTTCCATACACTCACTCAATTTAATTAGGATCTATTACTGATTTTACTGAAGCATTTTGCTGCTCGTGCTTATTATTTTACTCAATTACCTGACGCTTACCTATAAGGTTACTTAAACACTATAAGATTACTTAAACACCTGTGTATAAACGATAAGACCATTTATATGTCACTATAGAACATTTGTTACCTTACAGTGCGTCGCGTGCTCATAGCTTAGACATTTTTATAGGATAATTCAATTAAATGGCGACTATCCTGTAAACGAGGCACTTTTAACGGAATCGTCTTAATTTGCCAATCGCCATCTAGGGCTTGTAATTCTTCGTCGCTTGGGGCTTTACCCTTCATCGCGCATAAATAACCGTTATCTGCTAAGCGTGGCTGAGCGACTTCAACAAAATCGATCAAACTGGCAAATGCTCTCGATGTTACCACCTCGTAGCTGGCTTCATGCGCTTCAATACGCGAGGCGATTGGGTGCATGTTACTCAAACCAAGCTCGCTACTGATTTGTTTAATAAAACGAATTTTTTTCTGATTGCTATCAAGCGCGGTACATTGACGCTCAGGCTGACAGATAGCGATAATCACCGCTGGCAAGCCCGCTCCCGTGCCAATATCCAGCAGTGACCCTGATGGTAAATGCGTTATAATAGCCAAACAATCGATGATATGTTTGATAAGTGCTTCGATTGGATCGGTAATAGCGGTCAGATTATACGCTTTATTCCATAATAAAAGCTGGTCTAAATACAATAATAACGTGCGCTGCTGAGTCGTGCCTAAAGTAAGACCCAGCTCATCTATTGATTGCGCCAAGATATTTGCAAGCGTAGGTAATTGGGCACCGAGCTTTACAAAACCTGTCGGGTCAATATGAATGTTACCCGTGCTAGCAGATGATGAAGAGGTTTTAGTAGAATCTGACATACGGGTTATCCAGTTTTGACATGTGAACCGTCTATTTTATCATGCAGGCTGCCCATTGAATAGTTGCAGATTGCGCCAATGTACGCCATCTTATACTATCTAAGCCTATATTGAAGGCTTATCTTCTTCAACAGTCATCAATTTAACGTAGAGAAATGAATATTACCTTAACCTAATTAGTAAAAATATCTATCTCTCTATGATACAAAACTGCGCCTAATGTCTTGTCTAAAACGCGCCTATATCTTGTAAGATGTCCTTATGCATTATAAAAAATGATTCATTGTTAAAAGCGCATTCTTACACTTAGCGCTTAAATAGAAAAAGCTCAATAACCATTCCGCCCTCTTAAAACGACTTACTATATAACTATGACTGAACCGCAAAATACACCTATGAATCAAGACCCAAAAGATACCGACCCTATGGTAAGCCCTGTCGATAAAGCAGCAGAGTCAGAATCATTAATAACGAATCTGCCTAAAAAAAAGCCATCTAAAACAAAGCTGCCCAAAAAAGAACTGGCACGCAAAAAACAGCCAGACATTAATGAGCCAGATAGCACATTAGATGCGCCTAGCACGCCTCATCCGGTATTTATCGATGTTAATGAGCGCTGCCTTATCAGTGCCGAGCAGCTTAAGCGTTATACGGATACCAATGAACTACCGAGCGATACCCGCACTGCCCCCGATTTAGATGTCGGCTTTGGACAACAGCGTGCTCTTAAAGCGTTGCATACGGCACTGGATATTCATGCCAGCGGCTATCATGTATTTGCCGCTGGTGAAAATGGCTTAGGTAAACGCACGGTTATCAGTCGTTTATTACAACGGATTGCCGCTGACGCACCGACGCCCGACGACTGGGTTTATGTGTACAATTTTACCGATCCACGTACACCGCAAGCATTACGTTTACCTTCTGGTCAGGCGACCATACTACAGCAGCAGGTCAATCAATTATGGCAGCAAGCCAAAAAACGACTTAGCCAACGCTTTCGTAGCGACCAATATCAAAGCAAAATCGAAGCCATCAAAAATGATACCCATCAAAAAGAAAGTCAAGCTTACGACGACCTAAATACCGAAGGTAAACAATACGATTTGGCACTGACGTTTCGCGCATTTGATAATAAAGCGGTATTTGTACATCCTAGCCAGCTACCAAAAGAAGAAAGCAATAGTGAAGTTAAAGATTACAAAACCTCTAACAATCAGGAAAATAAGTCAATAAAAGAGGAAAGTCAGCAAGCTAATACTGCTAGTGCAAATGCTTCTAGTAACGATATTCTGAGTAACGATGATAGCGTTATCAAAGATGCTAACCACGACTACGGCAAGAGCGAATATGAAGCTGAGCTGAATAATTTTGCACAAAAAAACCATATGCAAAAACGATTAAGTCAGCTGACCATCGTCTTAGAGCAATTAGAAGACGAAGCCAATGATGCCATTGAAGAGCTGCATCGCAATATTGCACGCCGAGCGCTACAGCCTCTATTTGCGCCTATTTATGAGCAGTTTACTAATCATCCATTGGTTGTCGAATACCTAAAAACCGTATTTGCCGACATGGTCACGCATGTCGAGCGTATCGTCAATGGCGATGACGAAGAGTTTGTGACGGCAGTGCTAGCCACAACGCCGAGCCGCTATGCAGTCAATGTCATTGTCAGCCATACGCCAGATAGTGGCGCACCGGTCATCTTTGAAGACTTGCCGACGCATTTAAACCTATTGGGTCATGTCGAGCAAATCACCCAATTGGGCACAGTAACCACCGATGTCAGTATGATTCGAGCAGGCGCGCTGCACCGCGCCAATGGTGGTTATCTGTTGTTAGAAGCCAGTCATCTGCTTGAGCACCCTTATGCATGGCAAGGTCTTAAGCGCGCCCTCCAATCACGCAAAATCAAACTTTCAAGCCTTGAGCAGATGCTGACCTTAACAGGCAGCCTATCGCTCGCGCCCGCACCCATTGATCTTGATATTAAGGTCATTTTGCTTGGCGAAGCAGATTTATATTACGAATTACTAGAGCTTGAGCCTGAGTTTGATGCGGTATTTAAAGTACGCGCCGATTTTCATGATGATGTGACTCGCAGCCCTGAACACGAATTGGCATTGGTCGCAAAAATGGCTGACATCATTGATTATGCCAACCTTTATCCTTTTGATAGTAGCGCGCAAGCCGCCCTACTTGAGCATTTAAGCTTACAAGCAGAAGACCAAGACCGCTTAAGTTTGCATAGTGATTTATTGATTAAGCTTTTGCATGAATCCAACCGCCATGCGCGTTTGAGCGGTAAAAATATCGTTAGTGCCATTCACGTCACTTATGCTATTGACGATATGGACGAGCGCTCAGGATATTTGCGCGACCTCTATTGGGATGAGCTAAAAAACGGCCAACAGCTGATTCAGACCCAAGGTGATGCTGTGGGACAAGTAAATGCGCTTACTGTCGTTAGTTACGCGGATAGCGAGTTTGGTATGCCTGCTCGTCTGACAGCAGTCATTCAACCAAATATCGGTGCTGGCGAAATCCTCGATATCGAGCGTGATGTGGATTTGGGCGGTAGCTTACACGCCAAAGGCATGCTGATTATGACCAGCTATTTGCGCGCCTTATTTAGTCAGCATCATGCGCTAAACTTTAGCGCCTCGCTCGCTTTTGAGCAAAGTTATGCCCATATCGATGGTGATAGTGCGACGGTCAGTGAAGGCTGTGCGCTACTCTCCGCCTTGGCAAACGTCCCTATCAATCAATCTTTTGCGATTACAGGTTCGATGAATCAATTAGGCGAAGTCCAAGCGGTTGGCGGTATTAATTCAAAAATCGCCGGTTTCTTTGACGCTTGCCGCGAGCAAGAGCTGACGGGACAACAAGGCGTGGTTATCCCAATGGCCAACGTCAAACAATTAATGCTTCGTGATGACATCATTGCCGCCGTTCAAGCAGAGCAATTTCATATTTATGGCGTACATACCTTAAGTGAAGCCTTGACCTTAATGACCGGTCTACCTGTCGATACCATGAATAAAAAAGGTCGCTATCGCAAGGACACCTTATTTGGCAAAGTGTTAAGCCGTTTGATGCTATGGGATGAGAATCAGAACGCTGATGACGAAGTCGATGATAAAAAGTCGAAAAAGAAAGCTAAGAAGAAGCGCCAAGCCAAACGTCAAAAAAAACAAGATAAGCAAAAAAAATCGAAGAAAGAGAAAGGTGACCTAGATACAAGTCTAGATGTAAACCCAGACGCAAACATAGAGACAAATACAGAAATGCATCCCTAGACGTTGTCATGCTTTTCTGCGATGATTGGTTTTTTATGATGCGCTATGCTAATTAATAAAATGCTAATAAACAGCTAGCAACCAAACCCGTGACTGAATAAAGGTTATCTTTAATGACTGTACATTCTACTGACGCCGATAGTATTCAAGCTCAAGCAGCTGTTGATGAGTCAGCAACTGCACTAGTGACTAAAGAAATTACAGAAAAAGTTACTGCATATAATAAAGCGTCTGAGGAAGCAGCAGATAATCGTCATGGAGCCGCGACGACGGCACGGCAATGGCAAGTTTTATCACAATTGCAGCGCAATCGCTGGGTAGGTACAACCCATGTTTACGAGCAGCTTATATTGGCAGGCTTTGATATCAGTTTGCGCACGGTGCAACGCGACTTAAATGCTCTTGCCAAACGCTTTCCTATCGAAAAAAACAATGCCAATCCGCAAGGTTGGCGCTGGAAAGATGATGCACCCCTCCAAAGCTTGCCGCATATGAACTTATCACAAGCGGTTGCCTTTAATATGGTTGAAGCCAATCTAAGCCAGCTGTTACCGCCCGTTATTTTAGATGAGCTATTCCCTTGGTTTGACTTAGCACGCAGGCAACTTAAGAATAGCAAAGTCACGCATTCATGGATTGACAGAGTGCGTATAGAGCCTGCAACTCAGCCCTTGATTGCACCGCATATTGATTTAGAAAGTAAAGACAACATTTATCATGCGTTATTTTATCAATTACAAATACAAGCCAGCTATACCCGCAGTGATAAATCACAAGCCAGCGAATATACCTTAAACCCTATTGCTATCATTCAGCGCGGGGTAATTATTTACCTATTGGCAACGCGCACCGATGACCCAGAAGTGATTATTCGCACCTTTGCCCTGCATCGATTTACCAGCGTTGAGATACTAGAAAGCGTGGCTAAAACCCCAGACAATTTCCAACTAGATAACTATTTAGATGCAGGCGGCATGGGCTTTAGCCATCCTTTATTTAACCAATTGCCTGGTCATGGCAAACACACCGCGGTTGAGCTACAATTTACCAAACAAGCGGGCAAAAGCTTAACGGAAAGTAAGCTTAGTGAGAACCAAACCATTACCATCAATAGCGATGAAACCCTGACCATCCAAGCAACCGTTAACTTAACCTCGCAGCTGGTTTGGTGGTTACGGGGCTTTGGTAGCGGTCTATTAGATGCTAAACCTGCGCTACTGTATCAAGCTGTACTAGATAAACCAGTAAATGATGAAGAAAAATAGCTCATTATTAATAATTATGAAAATCTAATAGCCATACTCAAACGCTCTAACGTTTATACTATTTAAAATAACCATTACAACATTTATCATGCGAAACCCAAAAGGAATATTATGTCGACCACTACCCCATCACCACTACTTTCAGACAGTTTAAGAGGGCTGGGTTTAGATGCGGGGACGTTATTCTTTGCGCTAAATTATGAATTTACCAAAATTGAGCAAAAAGGCTTATTTAAAAATTTAAAGAAGCGCTTTAAGAAAAATGAAGGCGCGATTGATATCGATTTGGCCTGCGTACTGTATGACGACAACTGTAACATCAGCGATATTGTTTGGTTTAAGCAGCTACGTGATAAAGCAGAATCCGTCAAACATCAAGGCGATAGCCTCAATGGCAAAGACCGCGGTGAGCAAGCGATGTACCTTGCACCCCTTGACCAAGAGCAAATCAGGCTTTATTTAGATAAAATCCCTGCTCACATCACGCATATCGCTTTGATTGCCAACTCTTATCATGGGCAGCCTTTTAGCAGAGTCAAAAAAGGTGAAATTCATTTAAGCGATGATGAAGGTAACCGCTCTTTTGAAGTTAATTTAAAGCAGCTACCACGTGACTGCATTACGCTTTGGGTCGCACACTTGCGCCGAGAGGTGGATGACTGGCATTTGACTTTACAAAACCTACCCCTGCCTGCGTTAGATTTATCGACAGCCGCGCAAGAAGTGGCGCATGAATTGGCACGCGCCCTGCCTCCCGAAAGGGATTCAACATTAAGGTAGAAAGGTAGGATTGGTTTCTGCTTATAAAATAAAAAGGGTGAGACGCTATTTAAGAACGTCTCACCCTTTTTTACACTAAAAACTTTTAATTTAAGAACTGCGTTTAAGAACTGCTCTTAAGAGCCACCTTTAAGAAAAAGGCTTAAACTTCAGCTTTACTCTAACGGTTCACCGCAATGCGGGCAAAAATTCTTTTGCCGCACTTCTCTTTCGCGGCGTTCTAGTTCTTGCTCACGCAATACTTGCAGTACAATCTCTTGCGCTTGCTCTTTATCCAAACCAAGCTCGCGGCGGATTTTTTCAATCATCATCTGATTCTGAACCAAATCAAAATCACTATCGACCAATTGCCCACGAAAATCTTGCTCAAGCTCTTCACGGCGCTGACTGAGCTCATTTGCCAAACCCGTCGCCAAAATACCGGCTGGTAATGCAGCTAGACCGACGCCCAATATGGTGATAATTGCCCCCAATATTTTACCGGCATTGGTAATAGGAGTTACATCACCATAACCGACCGTTGTCAGGGTGACCACCGCCCACCACATGGCTTTGGGTATCGATTCAAACTCCTCTGGCTGCGCGTGGTTTTCTACCAAATAAATCCCACTTGATGCCGTCACAATCATAATAATTAAGATAAAAAGGACCGCTTGAAACGAGCCTTTCTCCTTACTGATAACCACCAATAAAATACGTAAGGAAGCAAAATAACGGGTAAGTTTAAGAATGCGAAACAGACGTAAGATACGTAAGAAACGCAAATCGATACTGACAAAGAAATTCAAAAATGCAGGCGCAATCGCAATGATATCAATCAACGCCGACGGACTTTTTAGCCAATCCCAACGCTGACGCCACGTGGTATTGTCCGGTTTCGCTTCAGCGACGCTCCATAACCTGAGTAAATACTCGATAGAAAAAATGATAATCGAGAAGTTTTCAAACAAGTTGAAATACTCTTGATATGGATAGTACCAGTTATCTACAGACTCAGCGATGACCGCCGTGACGTTCGCCATAATCAAAAGAATGAGGAAGTAGTCAACATAGCGACTAAAGAGCGTGTCATGCTCATCGTTTTGTAGAATGTTATAGACGAAAAGACGCAAGCGCCGTATAGATTGGAGTAGCATGGCGTCCCTATATGCGGTGCGGTGTAACACCGATCCTATATTAATAAACCGTTTTTTAAAAAGCGCTTATGCCTAAATTCAGCCTAACAAAGTTGATGGGCACATTTAGTTTATACATCAGTAATGATGATTATACAAAATTTAGGTAATAAATGTAGGTCACTGCCAACAACATCACGGCAATCGCCAAGAAAACGAAGCGTAAAAACTGCTCATCAGCCCGTAATTGGTTGCTTAAGTTTTGTGCAGGTAATAAGAATAAACCACAGTTAGGGCAACAAGAATCTATTTGGTTTAAGAGCTTAATTGAACGGGCGTTTTCACAACGAAGCGGAGAATTACTACAATAACCGAGCATAATGTCTGACCGTCCCCTTTAATAAAATAGCAGAATAAACCGCTGAATTGAAATAGTAACCGTAATTAGAAGATTATTCTTAACTTAGTCTATCTATTGAAGTACATGTGTCACTTAAAATATTAATATTACCGCCTTCCATTTAAAACCTTACTTTTAGTAAGGTTTTTGTATTATAATAGAGAGATAATGTTACAAGTTAACTATAACCATAACATTGTGTAATCGGTCACTAATGTCATCCCTCATTAGAAATTGACCAATAATCATCTATTACGTTGAGGAATCAAACGATGAAACTACAATCCCTAGTTTTGGCTACTGCAACTGCACTTACTATGACCACCGCTTTCGCTGTACCTGCTGGTAGTTGGACTGTTGCCGCTGGTGCTCACTATGTTGATCCTAAAAGTGATAACGGTAACGTTACTATAGGCACTACAAATTACACTGTAGATGTTGATGGTGATGTACGTCCAACCATCAGCGGCGAATACTTTATCGCAAATAACGTTGGCGTTGAGCTACTAGCAGCAATTCCATTTCATCATGACTTTACGTTAACTGATGCAAATGGTGGTGAAATAACAGGTAGAACTCAACATTTACCACCTACTCTTTCTCTACAATACCACTTCGACGGCTACAACCTGCCTATGAATGTGAAGCCTTTTGTTGGTGTTGGTGTGAACTATACAACTTTCTTCAAAGAAAAACTTAATAACGACTTAGGTCTTGAGTTAAAACTTGATGATAGCGTTGGTGTTGCTGGTCATATCGGTCTTGATATCCCATTCGCTCCTACTGAGTCTTTGCGTATTGATGCCCGTTATATGGACATCAAAACAGACGCTACCGTAGTAGATGGTACAGGCGTTAATTATGAGCTTGGTGAAATCGATATCAGCCCTTGGGTATACGGCGTTGCTTTTGTAAAACAGTTCTAATATAGCCCATTGCTATATACTGAACACCATGAATAAAAGAAGCCAGCTATTAAGCTGGCTTCTTTTATTCATTGAGAAATAAGTTTATAGCAAAATCCGACGTGGATCAGCCAATAAGGTTGCGATATAGCGGGTAAATACCGCGGCATCAGCGCCATTAATCATGCGATGATCATATGATAGCGATAATGGCAACATCAAACGTGGCTCGAAGGTTTGCTTACTAGCATTCCAACGCGGCTGCATACTGGCTTCTGATACCCCTAAGATACCCACTTGTGGCCAATTTACCAATGGCGTAAATGCGGTACCACCTAAGTTACCTTGGCTTGATATCGTAAAGCTTGCGCCTTGCAATTCTTTAGTCGTCAGCTTCTTATCACGCGCTTTAACCGCAAGCTCACCAATCTCAATGGCAATCTGCTTAAGCCCTTTATCTTGCACATTTTTGATAACAGGTACAATGAGGCCGTCATCAGTCGCTACCGCAATACCCATATTGACACTTTTACGTAAAATAACTTGGGTATTATCGTCGCTCAAATGACTGTTAAAACGCGGATGCTGGGTTAGCGCATAAGCGGTCGCTTTGACAACAAAGGCTAAAATAGTGAAGCCGATACCTTCCGCTTTCATAGCACCTTTAAGCTCACCACGTAACTTTTCAGTCTCCGTAATGTCCGATAGGTCAAACTGCGTTACTTGCGGCAACAAGGTATTATAATTAAGCTGCGGTATTGACACTTTTTGCAGACGGCTTAAATCTTGTACTTCGGTCTCACCCCATATCTCAGTATTACTCATATCAGGTAAGCTTGGCAGGATTGAGCTAACTCCATTGCCACTATCAGGTGCGGTTTTTTGAGTATTCAACTTACCTTTCACATGCGCAAACAAATCTTCTTTTAAGATACGCTCATTAAGCGCTGAACCCGCCACTTGGGAGATATCAACCCCTAGCTGACGTGCAAGCTTACGCACAGCAGGACCGGCATAGATATCGACCATTTTTTCATTGACTTGTGCTTCGCTCAGCTTAGCATGTGCAGCGCTTGTGCTACTCGTAGATTTAGCAGCTTGTTTTGGCTTGTCTGTTGTTTGCGACTTGTCAGACTGCTCAGCTGATTCAGTTTTATTAGTGGAGTCAGCAGGTTTTGATGCTTGCGATTCAGAAGTCTCGGCTTTACTCTCATTTGCCGTACTAGTGCTAGCTGTACCTTCACCAATAATGACGATAAAGTCTTGACCATTGGCGACCATATCACCTGCTTGCACCAATATTTTTTCGACCTTGCCAGCTTCTGGCGCCGGTACTTCAACCGACGCTTTATCAGATTCAATGAGCAAAATGGATTGATCAGCAGTGACGATATCACCGACACTGACCATAATCTCAGACACTTGCGCTTCATCGACGCCTAGGTCTGGTAAGGCATGTGTGGTTGCTTTTCCTGCTTGCTCACTTGCTTGTTTTGCAGATTGAGAAGTATTTACCTCAGCTGTGCTAGTATTGCTTTGCTTCTCTGCTTGCTGATTATCCTGTGACTCATTTTGTTTGTCAGCGGCAGGTTCTGTTTTATTTTCTGTATCAGCGCTTTTTTCATCAGTGCTTTGACTATCATTTTGACTGTCAGCACCAGCTTCGCTTTCAAGCTCAATGAGCACCATACCTTCGCTCACTTGGTCGCCAACTGCCACGCTAATTTTAGTCACTTTACCGGCAGCCGAGCTTGGCACTTCTACTGAAGCTTTATCAGATTCCAATAAAATAATATTGTCGTCTTTTGCAATAACGTCGCCAACTTCGACCATAATCTCACTGACTTCGGCGCTATCGACACCCAAATCGGGGGCTTTAATGTCCATCCGTAATTCTCCTTGTATTATGATTGCCTTGTCTTTTGGCTATTCTTTGACGTCATCATCATTGAGTAAGGCGGCATCAGCTGGGTCTTCTGCGCGACCTTCGCTACTTATTTCATCATCATCTTCATCGACAAACTCTGGTACAGGGCTCGGATTAACATTATCAGGGGCTGGCGCGTCTGGGAAATGATCATAATGAGGCTGTTGTTGCCATGCAGGTGGTTGATCGGCTTCGATACCGAAGCTTGAAATCGCATCTTTTACCAGACGCATCTCAACTTCACCTTCATCAGCTAAGCGTTTAAGCGTTGCCACAACAATGTGAGCGGCATCAACATGAAAGAAGCTACGTAATTGCTCACGGGTGTCCGAGCGACCATAGCCATCGGTGCCTAAAGTCGTATAAGGGCGATTGTCCGGTAACCATGCGCGGATTTGCTCTGAGTAGTTACGCATATAATCTGTTGCGGCAACCACGATACCTTCGTGCGGAGCCAACTGCTCAGTAACCCAAGGCACTATCTCTTCTTCCATCGGATGCAGGCGGTTATAGTCATCACAAGCCATACCATCGCGAGTCAGCTCGTTAAAGCTGGTCACGCTCCAAACGTTGGAGCTGATGTTAAACTCGTCTTGTAATATTCGTGCCGCTTTTTGTACTTCACGTAAAATAACGCCAGAACCGAGCAGCTGAACTTGGCTTGATCCGTTGTCTTCTAGCAAGTACATACCACGCTTAATGCCTTCTTCCACGCCTTCTGGCATAGCAGGTTGTTCGTAGTTTTCATTCATTAAGGTTAAGTAATAATAAACGCGCTCGCCCTCGCCATACATGCGGCGTAGACCATCATGCATAATCACTGCCAGCTCATAACCAAAGCAAGGGTCGTAAGTCACGCAATTCGGTACGACGTTAAATAAAATCTGTGAATGACCATCTTGATGCTGCAAGCCTTCGCCATTTAGCGTAGTACGACCTGCTGTTGCGCCAAGTAAGAAGCCTTGCGCCTGACAGTCACCTGCCGCCCATGCAAGGTCACCAATACGTTGGAAACCAAACATCGAGTAGTAAATATACATCGGAATCATCGGTAACGCATTGACAGAATAACTGGTTGCCAGTGCAATCCAGGTACTCATCGCGCCTGCTTCATTGATACCTTCCTCTAGCATGTGACCATCGATGGCTTCTTTATAACCCATCAAGGCTTCACTATCTTCTGGCGTATATTTTTGTCCAGAAGCCGAGTAAATACCCAACTGACGGAACATACCTTCTAAACCAAAAGTACGTGCTTCATCAGGAACGATAGGCACAACACGGTCTTGAATGTCTTTATTTTTTAGCATGGCGGATAGCAGACGTACAAAGACCATGGTGGTCGATTGTTCTTTACCATTACTGCCTTTAAGCACGCGATCAAAAATAGATAAATCTGGAATATTCAGCGGGATATGACCACTACGGCGATTGGGCAGATGACCACCTAAGGCTTCACGGCGACCTTTTAGGTACTTCATCTCAAGCGAATCTTCTTTTGGACGATAAAAAGGTAGCGTCTCTAATTCTTCATCAGTAAATGGCAAATCAAAGCGGTCACGGAAATACATCAAAGCTTCATGGTCGAGTTTTTTGATTTGATGCGATTTATTCACCGCTTGTGCTTGGGTAGACAAACCATAACCTTTAACGGTTTTGACCAAGACAACGGTTGGTTGACCTTTGGTCTTCATGGCTTCACTAAAGGCGGCATAAACCTTCATCGGGTCATGACCACCGCGGTTTAGGCGTGCGATATCATGGTCAGACAGCTCGTTTGCCATCTCCTCTAACTCTGGATATTTACCAAAAAACTCTTTGCGCGTAAATTCAGGCGTACGGGCTTCATATAACTGATATTCACCGTCGACCGCTTCTTCCATACGATACTTAAGCACACCAGTCGTATCTTTATCTAACAAAGTATCCCACTGACCGCCCCAAATCACCTTAATCACGCGCCAGCCAGCCCCACGGAATACAGATTCAAGCTCTTGAATAATCTTACCGTTACCACGAACTGGTCCATCAAGGCGCTGTAAGTTACAGTTGACGACCCAAATTAAATTGTCCAGTTTTTCACGACCAGCGAGAGAAATGGCACCCAAGCTTTCTGGCTCATCGGTTTCGCCATCACCCAAGAATGTCCAAATCTTGCGATCTTCTTTCTCTAACAAACCGCGGTTTTCCATATAGCGATGTACATGCGCATGGTAAATGGACATAATCGGGCCCAAGCCCATCGACACGGTTGGGAACTGCCAATAATCTGGCATTAAGTAGGGATGCGGATAGCTTGAAAGACCCTTGCCGCCCACTTCACGGCGGAAATTTTCTAACTGTTCTTCGGTCAGACGACCTTCTAAATAAGAGCGCGCATAAATACCAGGTGCTGAGTGACCTTGATAATAAATCATGTCACCGCCGAAATGATCGCTGGCGGCACGGAAAAAATGGTTAAAGCCCGTCTCATAAAGGGTCGCACTTGAGGCAAAAGTCGCTAAGTGACCGCCTAAATCATCATCGTTTTTATTGGCGCGCATAACCATGGCCAACGCATTGTAGCGAATCAAAGCTCGAATTTTGCGTTCAATCGTCAAGTCGCCTGGGTACATTGGCTCATCTTCGACCGCGATGGTATTGATATAAGCCGTATCAAGACGGTTAAATGGCAGTCCTTCTTGTACCGCCATATTGTATAACGCTTTTAATAAAAACTGCGCCCGATCCTTATCGGCATGTTTGATAACGGACTCAAAGGCTTCCAGCCATTCTTGGGTTTCGGTGCTATCAGCATCCTTATAATAATTCATCTTTCTTAATCCTTTTTATCAGTCAGCCCTGCACGATGACAGAGTGTTATTAAATCAGAGTGTGGTACGTATTTTAATGAGCAATCACTTTACTTGATGCTTTCCTTATAACGTCCTTGCTGCATCTAAGCATTGCATTGTATTTTTTGGTGATGACAGAAAAACCTAAACAACTTATATCACTGTCCATTAGCATAGGGAGGTAAATAGATATTCTTATAAAACCTGACGACAGCCAATATGTGACACTCGCTATCAAATGATAATGACACTCTATTATAGGTACTTATTAAGGGTTTGTTTATAGCTATGGAGAAATGCCAATATGACAAGTATTTCTAAAATAAATAGTGATTATTTTTTTAGGGATATTAATAATATTAAAAGCTTTTTATTTTACTCTAATTAGAATTAGAGATAGCTTAATAGTAAAGACTGAGCAATGAGTAATTATAGATAAAACCAGTAAATCGAGACCTAACTATAAAAGTAAAGTAGTGTCAATATATCATTATCTAGATATATAAAATCTAACACTCGACAATTAAATGGCATATTCTTCAGAATTACATCATAATCCCTAAGACTCTTCGATGATATACACTTCATATTTTAACGAAAGATTCACAGTGCCTCATAGTCAATGAAAATAAACAAATTTATACTTAATACACCAATAAATATCGACATAAGAATTGAGGAAGAAGTAAAACATGAAGTACCTTAGTTTTTTACAGACCACATTATCAGCAATTTTATTCTCTGTATTTTCTTATAATACAGCTTATGCTAATAATGGTCTAAAAATGCAGCTGATAACTAATAAGGTAGTCGACAATGCGCAAGGTCAAATAAATTATATACCTGTAAGAACCGCGACAGCTGGTACTATTATTCAGTATAAAGTAACTTATACCAATACCTTGGCCAAAGATATAAATGATTTGACTATTACCCTTCCAATCCCTACTAGCATGACATTCACTGGCGAAGCACATCCTATTAGTGCTCAAGCGAGTACAGATGGAAAAAACTATGCTGACATACCATTAATGCGCCTGGTCGATGCAAAAGTCATTAAGATTCCTTTTACTGAATACCGTTATCTTCAATGGAATATCAAAATTTTACCTGCAAAAAAGTCTGCTGATGTGTCGTTTAATACTATAGTTAAGTAAGTTTTCTAAAACAATCTTTGTACCGATACGACGATAGAAGGCGCTTACTTTAGATTGCGCTTCAAATTCGATGAAGACTTATTCAAACGCGAAGATTCGCGCAAAAATAAGCCGCTTGCCGCTCGTTCTACGCTATAATTTAGCCTCGTTATAATTTATCCTAGTTGTCGTAAGCCATGCTTACGGCATTTTTGTATTAACGAGGCGACGGTTTTTATTAAATGATAAATTAACCTATCTCTTTAAACACAAGCTTCTTAAACTTACTACCTTACTTTCAGGTTTATCTTATGCCTCATTCTGCCCTTCAAGCAGCCCCTTATAAAAAACCTCTATATGCTACGCTATCCACTATATTGCTTTTGTCTACCGTATCCTGTGTGTCAAATACAAGTCTTACGCCAAAAAACGCTACGCTAAATACCGCCAACTACTGTCTTAACAGCAAACATAATGAATCTCAAGCTCAGACAGCTGATGATAAAGCCCAAAGCGTACAACAGCGCGCCATGAAATGTATGCTGAACGAATTGCAAACTTATCAGCAAAAAAACATGAGCGTACGTCAACAGTATTTTGCTTACAAAGCTCAGGCTTGGCTGAACTATGCCACTGATAAAGACAGTATGAACAGTCGTTCAGACGCTGCTATGCAAGCTGCCCAAAAAGCAGAAAATATCTTGCAAGCGTTAAAAAATAATAAAGTTGAAGACCTTAAACTTATAGAGGACATTCCATCTACTTCTGCGCTCATGCGACCTGATCTATGGGCAACTTTAAATGCCCTTAAAGATAGTGGCGGTATCAATGATGCGCCACGCGCAATAGCCTTTAGTGAAGTGGCATTAATATGGGCAGCTACCGAACACTGTGAACGTGGCGCAGAATCATCAAACAGTCACTTTCGGATGGCAGACCGCTGGCTTGAGCAAGCACGCGAAGCTTTCGTTAACGCCCATAACTCAAGAACTAACGTTGCTTTAGAAGCGCTTATCGTGCGTTATTATGAAGAATACGCTCCTTTAGATTCAAGCGACAATACTTGTAACGGTCAAGTGCTAACAACGATTGATAAAAAGCAGGTGCACTGATAGCGCAATAAATTTTCAATAAATATTTATTAAAAACACGCAACAAAAAAGCCGACATCATGTCGGCTTTTTTACGTTTGTTATTTGGCTTAAAATTCTAGCCTAACTCAATGAAAATTAACGATTTTTACGCGGTAATTTTTCTGGCAAATAGCAGCGTAGATAAGCGATAGACGCGGTATTGGCTTCTTGCAAATACTTATCGGTAATACTCTGATGACGGCGATAAGAGACGGTAAAGATGGCATTAATGATACTAAAGGTAATCAATAATACATCTTGAATATCTTCAAACTTTGGCATCTCATAGCGCTCTGATAGGCGTTTATAGACCAATTGCACCACTTGATTGTCCATATGCTCACCATAACTATCCCCTTCAAAATCAGGCGTATTGGTATCATAAATCAATTTGGCTTTGGTTTGGTCTTCATCAAAGATTTTTACACAACGCTCAATCAGCGCGGTCAAATACGCTTGCCATCTATCATAATCAACCGTTTCAACAGTAGTCAACACTTCTAAGATATCGATGGCATTTAAAAAACGCAATGCTAAAAATATCGCTTCGATATTTGGAAAGAAATGATATGCAGAAGCTCTTGGAATACCTGCTTCTTCGCAGACAGCAGCTAAAGTGATATCGTTAATCGCTTGAGTTTCGCTCAATTTTTTCGCGCCCATCAATAGTTTTTGACGGCGTGCGCGGCCTTGCTGACTGGTAAATTTGAATTTATTAGGTACCAGCTTTTTTGCCAGCTCCGAATCTACCAGTACATCTTCAATTTTGTCGTCTTTATTTTCACTCATTATAAATCTCTTAATGTTACGCCCCATCTTTATAAATATAGTCTTCATCGGATAGCATCTGTCCTAAATCGAAGGACATTCTATCAACCGGTAATTTGGGTCAATAGCACCGCTACTATACTCAACGAAGAGGCATGATAAACGCTTGTACACAGTCAAGCAAGGGACATGAATAGGTTAAAAATAATTCACCAATCAACCAAGAAACGGGGTTAATTATGAAGTTTTATTTTCGCTCGTATAATACCATGATCGATGACTCTATCGGCATAATCCCACTTTAAGTGGTCATTAAAATAGTCAACTCGTTCAACCTGACCAAGCGAAAACTTACTATCAGGTAAAAACTCTTCAGAAACAAATAACTGATCAATAACTTCTGGCATACCCTGATAAATATGGGTGTAAGCAACATCTTTCATCCAACCATAACGGGCTTGGATACGAGCAGCATCAAACAATGCCACATCACGCATACTTTTATCGTAATTGACTTCACCAGTTTCAGTCATCAATTGGGTGGTCACGCTACCGGTGACATCATTCATATCACCTAATAAAATCAGTGGCTCTCGCGTATGATGTAAGCGCTCAATGATAGACATACGAATAGAGGCGGCTTCTGCAGCGCGCATACATAAGCTGCGCAGTTTGGCACGAACGCGAATATTCGGATCGTTCATATCCTCTAACAGATTGCCATTTTCATCACGTAAGAAAAAAGCACGTTTGCTTTTAAGATGGGCAGTAATAATCGTTATCGGCTGCCCATAAGCATTCACTCGTAATATGAGTGGTGGACGATTAAAACGCTCATAAGGTCCTATATCAGGAATATCGATGACCGCTTTTGGTTCTACGGCTTGCAACAACGTGCTCTCTAACTGCTCAAAGCGCGTAATAATACCGACGGCTGGTGTATTTTGCGCACCTTTACCTTGGGTATAAGGGCTTGCGCTGTCATTACTGGCCAGTGGAATCACCACATGCTCAGGTTTAAAACCTAACGATACCGCCAATGCTTCAAGCGCCTGACTATCCCACACTTCTTGTACGGCGATAATATCGGCATGGGCTTTTGCCAACAAATCAGTAATGCCGCGCAGCTTATGCTCGTATTCTTTATTGGTGTAAGCGGGCGCGTTCTCGTAATAAATTCGATTAGGATTGGCAAAATTCAGCAAATTGGCAGTTGCTATATAAAACTGCTTTGAATCATTACCTTCTGCATTATGAATCATAAATTACCTATTATTATTATTTTTGATAATTATGTTTTATCATTAAATATACTTATACATAACAATATTAAGTATATTCACACTTAACAATATACACTAAAAAAGCCTCCAAAGAAATCTTTGGAGGCTTTAAAGTAGCATAAAATAGGCTTATTTTGTCTGATAGCAGAGTAAAGTCTACAATCAGACTAATTCTAGTAATGAGAGAGTAAGCTTTTGTATTGTTTATTTACTTATATCGAATAAACGATTAATTAAGCTTAATAAAAGAGCACTCATCTGCCATTAATTGAATCACTAATACTTTTCGTTATTACTTTAATCATGATAGATTAAAAATATAACCGCTATTAAGACACACGGTTCCACGCGTCACGTGTTGCACGACGAGCTTCTTCCCACTCTAGACGCGACTCACCTTTAACTTCGTGCCATGAACGTTCTAAATCTGACTCGTGGTCTTCAAAACGGGCATCGGCTGGATAGCGAGCGCGGGTTGCGTAACCAACAGCGTACGCTGGATGTAAATCACGGTCAAACTCATGACCTTCGCGGTAATAATCAGCATTGGCATGTTCGGCACGCCAGTACGCTTCTTCACGAGTTGGGTCAATGGCTTCTGCTGCTGCATGACCCGCACCGCCACCAACGATAGCACCAATAGCGCCACCAATTAAGGTTCCTAATGGACCTGCCATTGTTCCAATAGCTGCACCTGCTGCTGCGCCGCCAATTCCACCAATACCTGTACCTATTGGGTGTGAGCCTGGCTCACCTGTGATTGGATCAGCATTCAGATCTTCTCTGCTCTCTTTTGACATATGCTTAACGGCATTACGATCAATAGCATCATGATCGTCGATGATATTGTCGTTTTCATGTCTAACAACTCTATTACCATTGATATCAACATCGTTGTCATTTAATCGACGTGCATTGTCATCAATGATGCGTTCTCTATCGCCGACTTCAAGATAGTCATCAGCGATTATACGGTTATTAGGGTCTGTAATGCGTCCATCGTTATTCATAATATTATCCTTAAATTATTTGTTATATATTAGAGTTATTCATTGCTAATGTACTAATCGCTTATTTTTAAACTATAAATCTAAGCGATAAATTTAACGTTTATTAATGACACAATTATGAATTAATAGAAATTAAATACGAGTAATTAGCGGTATGACTTAATCCATCTAAAGTATAGGAATTTATGGATACCAACAAATAGACAGGTTATGTAATTTATGTCCAAATTACGATTGCCTTGCGTTACAACCTGTATCTTTATCACGAATTTGCATGAATTTGTAGTTCAGCAGAGCGCTTTAAGTAACCTTTAACTGAGTTGTTACAGCGCTTAAATGCTTCATGTTAAACAATTACATTACTTTTAATGCTCTATCGATAGCTTGTTGCCATTTATTAAGATGCTGCTGACGAGTATCGGCGGACATTTCAGGCTCAAAGATACGGTCGACTTGCCATGACGCTTGCATCGTTGCTTCATCATATAAACCCGTTTTTAATCCGGCTAATAAAGCTGCACCTTTGGCAGTAATTTCTGTGTCTTTGGGGCGCAGTACAGGCACTCCCAATAAGTCAGCTTGAAATTGCATGAGTAAGTCATTATTAGCCGCGCCGCCATCGACTCTAAGCTCAGTCAGTGGATGAGGACTGTCTTTTTGCATGGCGATAAGGACATCATAAGTCTGATACGCTACCGCTTCCAATGCCGCGCGTGCGATATGAGCTTTGGTCGTACCGCGGCTCATACCGGTAATACTGGCACTGATATCGGAGCGCCAATAAGGAGCACCGAGCCCTGTAAATGCGGGTAATAAGACCACATCTTCACTGCTATCTACTTGCCGCGCTAGACTCTCAACTTCACCGCTTTGTTGAATCATACCAAGATTATCACGCAACCATTGCACGATAGCGCCGGCCATAAATACACTGCCTTCTAAGGCATAAGTGACTTCCTTTTTGGGCGGCTGTAACATACGTCTACCAGACTGAACGATTTGATCAAATGATAAATTGTCTGGACGAATTGGCGTTGATTTACGTTGCCAAGCGATGGTCGTTAGTAACTTATGCTCACTCAGTTTTGGCGTCTGACCGATATTCATCAGCATAAAACAGCCCGTGCCATAGGTATTTTTTGCCATGCCTGCATCAAGGCAGCCTTGCCCAAATAGCGCCGCTTGTTGGTCGCCCAATACCGCCTGAATAGGAATTTGTTTGGCAAATAGCCCTTTTTTGGTTTTACCAAAATCTCCATCAGATGGCAATACTGTAGGCAATATATTCATGGGTATGGCAAAACAGGTACAGAGCTCCTCTGACCATGCCAGTTTATGGATATCGTATAACAAGGTACGACAAGCATTAGTCACATCGATGACGTGCTCGCCACCCGTTAGTTTATAGATAAGCCAGCTGTCTATAGTGCCGACAGCAATCTCTCCTTTATTGGCGCGTACTCTTAATTTAGGGTCGTTTTCTAACAACCACGCGATTTTACTAGCGCTAAAATACGGGTCTAAGCGTAATCCTGTGATACGTTGTATCTCGCTTGCCATATCAACATGGTTATCATCAGTCTTACCACTCGCGCTTTCTGCAGCAAGCGTTTTACAATAACCTGCAGTACGGCGGTCTTGCCAAATAATAGCAGGCGCTAAAGGTTTGCCCGTTTGTTTATCCCACATCACGATAGACTCACGCTGATTGGTAATCGCAATGCTAGTGACATCAGTCGCAAGCAGCCCTGCCTGATTAATCACATCATGGGCACAGCTAATCTGTGTCTGCCAAATCTGCTGCGCATCTTGCTCGACAAAACCTGCTTGCGGTGTCTTTAATGTTGTCGGCTGTTGTACCATTTTAATCGGACGGGCATGGTCATCGTACAAAATCGCGCGACTCGATGTTGTGCCTTGATCTAGCGCTAAAATATATCCTGCCATTGCTCACATCCTATTTTAAATATAATATTGTTTTATTTGCTTTTAGCCGCTAATTTTTATCAGCTTTTATAACCATATATTTACTAAAAATACTTATTGCATAGATATGATTGCTATCAAAACTACTTTTTATCACCTAACCATAGATGTATCTATAAATAATGTTATCACTTATTCTTGAATGAGACACATAACATAAAAACAGCGGTTATTCAACGTGAAATAAACGAATAGTAAGCACTGACCCGTCGCCATTGTGGCACTACAGTGTACGCTTTGTTATTAATAACCAATTTTTACTTTCACTTAATAGTCTATAATATTGCCCTGCTTGAACGCGTTCTAAACACTTTGCATTCTAATTAATGGCTTATGTGACTTATGAAATTCGCTTTATCGACTCTGTCTACTGCTGTGATGACGGTTACGCTCATGAGCTTAGCCGCGTCTAACTCCGCAAACGCTAACGATGATACTATTACGTCACAAAATGAAGTAGCTCCAGTGGTCGTGACGCAAATTATTGATGCAGATAATCAAAGCGTCACTCAAAAAAGCAACCTGCAAAACAAAGCAGCGACAACAAAAACACAGACAGCTAAAGCTGAATTCAAAACTGGCTTAAGTACCCTTATCGACCCTATCACCCATAAAAGCATTGATAACAGCTATCCCTTAGAGGTATCTAGCCTGCTAAGTCTTGAGCAGGCGCAAAATATTTTATTGCAAGTTTCACCAAAAGTCGCCGCCAATCAAGCCGCAATTGCTGCCAGTGAATACGAGACAGACGCCCTAAAAACCATAGACAATCCATTGGTATTTGCGCGCGTTTCCGCCAATGCTTATAACTTGGATGCCGATGTTGATTTATCATCGATTAAAACTGGCATTATTAACGATGTAAATAGTAGCGTTGATAGTATTACGCCACCCATAGCAGATTTACCAGATTTTGGTGAATTGATCGGTGACCGTATCCCAGATACCTATGATTTAAAGCGCTCAGGTTCAACGACGGGTGCAGGTCTGGGTGTGGTATGGCCGATTTATACCGCTGGACGCACAGCAGCATTAACAGGTGCTTCCACTGCCCGAACCCAAGAAGCTGTAGCAGATAGCATACTGGATACAAACGAGCTTTATAACACCTTAATTGAGCGTTATTTTAAGGCACAATTGGCGATTATTGCTGCTTACTTACGCGAAGATGCTTATGATACGGTGCAGCAGGTTGACCATATGGCACAGCGCCTTTTTGAAGAAGGATTTATCTCACGTGTCGATCGCCTAGAAGCCCAGTCAGCACTTGCCGATGCAAAAAGCGAATCGGTCAATGCCAATAATGATGCGCGTCTTGCGATGATGGCGCTGCAGCGCCTCTTGCGTACCGATTACCGTATTAAACCGACCACGCCTCTATTTGTCTCTAGTCGTCCTTTACCCGATGTCAATTATTTTCAAGACTTGGCACTGAGTAATCACCCGGGTCTGCAAAAAGTCGCCGCTAAACGAGCACAAGCACAGCAGCTACACGCACTGTCAGACACAGGATACAAGCCTACTGTCATGCTTTATGGCTACGGACAACTCGAAAAAGACCCCAGTTGGATAGCTGGTATTTCAGCAAGTTGGAAACTTTGGGGCGGGCTTGATAAAACGGCTTCTCTAGCCTCTAGCAACGCCAAAATACGCCAAGCGGATTTGTCTGAGATTGAGGTCAGTGACAATCTTTTATTGTTGGTCGAAAAAAACTGGCATGATGTGAATAATGCCCAGTCACGGTATCAGGCATTGCAAAGTAATGTGGATTTGGCAGCAGAGGTATTACGCTTGCGTCGCCTTGGGCTACAAGAAGGCGTGAATACGCCTATTGATGTGGTACAAGCGCAGACGCAATCGCTCAAAGCTCGTACAGAACAGGCGCAAGCAGCGAATACTTATGTACAGTCTCTTGCCGCTCTGATGCAAAGCTGTGGTACGCCCCTTGCCTTTAATGCTTATCTTAACGCCGCTGATATTCGATTACCGACCTTGTATAGCAAATAACAGCTATGAAAAACAGCCTACCCAGTAAGACATATTAAATACTAAGATTAAGTGCCAAGATTAAATAACGCCAGAATTATTCTGCTTATTACCGACTTTATTGCTTTAGGAATCTCACTGTCATGACTGAATCTAATAACGAATCAGGCGACTCACGCAAATTAAATGCTTCAGACCAAACCGCTGAATCGAACCGCATTCATCATGAGCAAACGCCCGTTAATGCTATTGATGGCACTCAACCGACTGAACCTTTCGTCGATAACGTCGATAGCGCGGATATTGACCAAGAGCAAGCGGTGCCTCCTTATAAGCGCGAGCCTGCAAAAGCAAATAAATCTGCCATGATCAAAAAGGTAATTTTGGTGCTTTTTGTGCTGCTCATATTAGGGGCGATTGCTTATGGTTTATATAAAAGCAGTGCGCATAATGAGCCTGAAGTCATTACCCTACAAGGGCAGATGCAAATGCAAGAAACGTCTATCGCCGCAAAAGTGCCAGGACGTATCGCGCAAATCATGGTCACAGAAGGCGATGCGGTGACGGTCGGTCAGCAATTGATTGAGATGGACTCACCTGAGATTAACGCCAAAATCAATCAAGCTCGTGCTGGCAAACAAATGGCCCAAAGTCAGCTTGATAAAGCAGAAAATGGTGCCCGTCCACAAGAGATTGCCCAAGCAAAAGCAGCTTGGCAAGCCAATAAAGCGGCATCTGATTTGGCAGAAAACACTTATCAGCGGGTCAATCGTCTTTATGAAGAAGGACTGATGGCGCGGCAAAAACGTGATGAAGCGTACGCGCAGTATTTGGCCACCCAAGATCAAACAGAAGCGGCGCGCTTGCAGTATGACTTAGCAATGGAAGGCGCACGCAGTGAAGATAAATCTGCCGCCACTGCACAAGTTGCCCAAGTCGATGCACAATTAGAAGAAGCGTTGGTCGCAAAAGAAGAGGCTAATCTAAGAAGTCCGATTGCAGGTATCGTGGATAATGTCATCGTCAATGCTGGCGAAGTGATTGGTCAAGGTGTGCCGCTACTTACCTTGGTCAATACTAATAATCAGTGGGTGGTACTCAACGTCACTGAAACCTACTTAAACCAGTTTGCGATTGGTCAGCGCTTTATGGGTACGATTCCTGCTTTGTCATCGCCAGAAAAGCCTTATACCAAGCAGTTTACCGTTTATGCTACCTCTACATTATCTGACTTTGCTACTTGGCGTCCGACCAATAATAACGATGGTTTTGATGTGCGTACCTTTGAAATCAAAGCGCGACCATCAGCGCCTGATCGACGTATTCGCTCGGGTATGAGCGTGGTTGTCAATATCAATTCAGCCCTTGCTAATCAGAGTCAAGAGTAAACCATGCGCTTGACTAAGCAAAAGAAGCTAAGTGAGCAAAAGGGGTTGATTGGCGCTTTTGTACGCAGTGCTGGCTACGAGCGACGTTTTTTAGCCAAAAATCCTTGGGATTTGAGCATGGTGCTTTGGATACCGCTTGCGACCGTGCTATTGATTTGGTGGATATTTTCACAAATACAAATCACCGACTTGCCCATCGGCGTGATCGATAAAGATCACGGTCCTATTGCCAATACTGCCGTGCGTTATTTGGAAGCCAATCCGAATCTGACGGTCAAACATCTGTATTATTCGCCAGCAGCAGTAGAAGCAGCACTTTTACAACGTGATATTTATGCAGTAGTTATTATTCCAGAGGATTTCTCGCGCAATATCTCATCGAGTAAACCTGCGCCTATCGTGCTGCAAGTAAATGCCCAATACGGCACTCACTCTGGCATTATCCAAACCAGCGTGCAATCGGTGATTGGTACGCTATCGGCAGGCGTTGAGATACAGCGTTTGGTAAAACAAGGTATGGCACCATCACAAGCAGCGATTGCCTACTCGCCCATTAGTATTCAGCGTATTAGCTTATTTAATGCCGCAACGGATTATCAGCAGTTTTTAGCGTCAACGGTTATCCCGGCGCTGCTGCATATCTTAGCGATGGTAATCGGTGCTACGACCATTGGGCGCGAGCTACGCGATAAGCAAATCGGTCGTTGGTATGATTTTATTGAAAGCGGTTATCCTGACTTAAGCAGTATTGAAGCCAATATTGAAAACGACAAAATCCTAGCAGCTTCAACCCTTGCTGTAGACAATGATATCTCTGTTATAGATAATAAGCCTAGAAAAGCAAGTGTATTAGTTTTGCTCTCTGGTTTAATGGGTAAGTATTTTTGGCCAACACTCGCTTATAGCCTATGGTCAATTTTAGCGTTATGGCTTGCGACTCCGCATCAGGCCGTCGCTATTAGCTCCATTATTGCTACTTATATCGGTCTTGTCTTACTGATGATGTTGTCATTTTGGCTTGGCGCGATATTTACCCTAACTTCCTTTTCATTACGTATGGGCTTGTCATCAACCGGTTTTATCTCAGCACCTTCTTATGCCTTTGCTGGAGTTACGTTTCCTTATATCGCTATCAGTGACAGCGCCAAGCATTGGTCAGATGCGCTACCACTTACCCATTATCTTAAGCTACATATTGCCCAATTACAGATGCAAGCACCCGTTGTCATTTCACTACCAATAGTCTATGGACTGACGCTAGCAACCGTTATTGCTATGTTCTTAGCCGCATTATTGAGCAAACGCGCGCTCGCACATCCTGAACGCTGGGGAGCACGCTAATGTCTATATTACAGAAAGAGCCTGTCTCATCAAAAAACTCTACCTTACCAAAAGACAAGCTATCTAATGCGCCATCCGATTTAAAAGACGATTCATCACAAAGTTTTTTGCACAGTTTTGTGCAAACTATTAAAGACGTTTTTTCTGATAAAGGTGTACTGTTATTATTACTGATTGCGCCGATTATTTATGGCTTCTTTTATCCTTGGCCGTATTCAACAGAAGTGGTCAATCATGTGCCAGTCGGTATTATCGATAAAGACAATAGTAATCTGTCAAGAACCATCGTCCGATACGCCAGTGCCAGCCCGCAGTTAGATACCAAGCGTTTTTTAAATGAGCAGGATGCCACCGAGGCCATTTGGTCTGATGACATTGCCGGCTATATGATTATTCCAAGCGGGCTTGAGCAGCAAGTATTGTCTGGAAAAGCGGCAAGCGTCAGTGTATTGGGCAATGGTGGCTATTTCTTATTAAATAAAAACGTCCAAATGGGATTTTTGCAAGCAGTCAGTACCGTATCAGCAGGGGTTGAGATTAAAAAAAGTGTGGCGCAGGGAGCTTATTCTGCGACCGCAGCGGCAAGCACCCAAGCAGTGCCCTTAAAAATTATTCCCTTATATAACCAAACCGAAGGTTACGGCGCTTACGTGGTGCCAGCGGTCGCTATTCTTATTCTGCAGCAAACCCTTTTGATGTCTACAGCGATGTTAATTGGTACATGGTATGAACAACGTCGTCATGCTACCAGTATTCGCGGCTGGCTCGGACGTATTACAGCGCTCAGTATGTTCAGCTTTATCATCGGCTGCTTCTATTATGGCTGGACCTTTGAGCTGCATCATTATCCGCGCGGACAAAACATGCTCGGCAGCCTACTATTTCTACTGTTATTTTGTCCGACTGTGGCCACGCTGGGCTGCGTGTTTGGGCTATGGTTCCGCCAGCGTGAGCGCAGTATGCAAATCTTAATTTTCAGCTCACTACCGATGTTTTTTGTCAGTGGTTATCCATGGCCTGCCCATCAATTGCCAGAATTTTTACAAATTATACGCTGGTTAATACCGACGACGCCTGCGATTAATACCTCAGTCCAGCTCAATCAGATGGGTGCCAGTGTAGCGCAAGTCTCCACTGGCTTTTATGCACTGGCAGGATTGTGGCTATTTTACTTTATATTACTGCTGCTATTTCGCTGGCGTACGCCGCAAAGTGAAACCGGCTATTAAGGTAAATAAAGTCTCGTAACATTTACTCTATTAAAAAAATGCCATAAAAAAGCGCCTACTCATTGAGCAGGCGCTTTTTTATGTATCTTACGGTTTAAACACTAAAGAACTAAACGTTAAAAAACGCGATTTAAACCATTGAGGGCTGCCACACGATAAGCTTCTGCCATCGTTGGATAGTTAAAGGTCGTATTAACAAAATACTCAAGGGTATTATTACTCTTACACTTCATCACTGCTTGACCGATATGAATAATCTCTGACGCGTGATTGCCATAGCAATGAATGCCTAAAATCTCAAGCGTATCACGATGGAACAAAATCTTTAACACCCCTGAGCGTTCACCGATGATTTGCGCGCGTGCCAGATGTTTAAAGAATGCTTGCCCAACTTCATACGGTACTTTTTCATCGGTTAGCTCTTGTTCAGTTTTACCGATACAAGAGATTTCAGGAATGGTATAGATACCGGTTGGCACACTCGATACTGGTTCTGCATCACTATCGCCAACCATGAATGCCGCCGCACAGCGTCCTTGATCGTAGGCAGCAGAAGCCAATGATGGCCAGCCGATAACATCACCCGCCGCATAGATATTTTCAACACCAGTGCAATAGGTATCGTCAACTTTGAGCTGACCACGGCTATTGGCTTCAAGCCCGATAGCTTCTAGGTTCAAGCCTTCTGTATTACCTGAGCGCCCATTTGACCAAAGGATAGCATCTGATTTAATGCGTTTGCCGCTTTTTAGATGCAAGACCACATAATCATCATGCGTTTCAAGATGGTCAATCTCTTCATTACTGCGAATCAGCACGCCAAATTGTCTAAAGTCATGAGCGATGGCATCACTAATTTCGCTGTCGAGATAACTAAGCAATTGATTTTGGTTATTGATTAAGTCAACTTTATAGCCAAGACCAGTAAAGATAGAAGCGTACTCACAACCAATAACCCCTGCACCATAAATGATGATTTTTTTGACCACATAATCCATTTGCAAGATTTTATCAGAGTCAAAAACACGCGGATGGTTAAAGTCTAAAATATCAGGACGATAAGGACGGCTACCAACGGTGATAATGGCTTTATTAAAGGTAACGGTTTCAAAGACACCATCGTCTTTTTCGACATTTAAAGTATGCTCATCAAGAAAGCTTGCCCAGCCGTGAATCACATCAATGCGATTGCGCTCATAGAAACGCGTATGCGTAGTCACCTGATTGCGTATCACCTGACGCGCATTGGCCAATACACGGTTTAGCGGCACTTGCTGATATTCCATCGCTTTGGTGAACATAGGATCACGGCGAAAGTTAATCAAGTTAAAAACCGATTGACGCAATGCTTTACTTGGAATGGTACCGACATGGGTAGAGTTACCACCGACCTGTTCACGTGGGTCGATAACCGCTACTTTTTTACCCGACTTCGTCAGCTTCATCGCCGCCGCTTCACCAGCCGGCCCTGCGCCTAAAACGACAACGTCATACTCATATTTGTGTTTATCGCCTTTGATACGCTGCGAGTCTTTGGTAAAAGGGGTTTTAATATCAATACGAGTATCATCTAGCGGATTGACCAAATCAGGATGATGCATGATATCGTCAGTGACTTGCTCATGGGTTTGCTCAATTTTCGCTTTTTTAGTTTTACCCTCAGTATGCTCAGGGTTTGGCGCGCGGCCGCTCTCTTTATTAGACACTTCGGTTTGAGTGTCTTTACCAGTATCGTTGGTCGCGTCGCTTATAGGTTTGCTTCCCATCGTATCCTCTTTATTAATTTATGAATCTATTTATTTTTTAGGTCATCAATGTCTGCATGTCTACATACAGTCAAGTCATGGCGCTAAAGTGGGTCTACCATACGTTGTGATAGGATATTTTGCAATATTAGCTACAGTTACGTTATCACCGTAGCCATTATTCGTGATTGGTTACTATATTTAACCGATACGGCGCTTAAGACCGGTCATCTGCAAGATACGCGTGGCAATCTCTTCAACAGACATCTCTGATACATCAAGGCTTGGAATCCCTTGCGAGATATAAATCCCCTGTATCGCCCGCTGTTCTTGCTGACATTGCTGGTAACTAGAATAACGGCTGCCAGCACGACGTTCTTGACGGATTTTGACTAAGCGATCGGTGTCGATTAATAAGCCAAACAGCTTATGCTTATGCTCACGTAGGGCTTTGGGCAGGTTATTGTCGTTTAAATCTTCTTCGGTTAAGGGATAGTTTGCCGCCCGAATACCAAATTGTAATGCCAAATACAATGAAGTCGGCGTTTTTCCAGAACGCGAAACCCCGATAAGAATAATATCTGCCGCATGATAATGGCGAGTGCGCGCGCCATCGTCATTGTCTAAAGCAAAATGCACGGCATCGATACGTTCTTTATAAGTTTCAGAGTCAACATCATCATGGGCATGACCTGAATGTCCGTCCGGCTCAACACCAGTCTCTTCTGCTACCCGACCGATGAGACCTTCGTACATATCCAAATTACAGCTATGCGCTGAGTTGATTTTTTCGCGAATTTCAGGACTGACAATCGTATCAAACACCAATGGCAATAAACCATCTCGTTGATAAGCAGTGTTGATTTGTACAACAGCATCTTCGGCACGCTCTAAGCTATCGACATAAGGCAATACTCGAGTTTCAAAAGGGACAGAGGCAAACTGACTTAAAATAGCGCGTCCAAGGGTTTCGGCTGTAATCGCCGTACCATCAGAGATAAAAAAAGCGGTTCTGATATTTTGAGCGTTATCTACTTCTAATGCTTGTTTGTTTTGGATAGTAGGATTGGCTGGTTCGGGCGGATTGTTTACAAACATAACGTGCACACCTTAGTTAAAACCTCAATAATCGCTGTTGCTTAGCGCTGAAAAATCTTCAATCGACTCTTAATAGTCGTTTATAACAACTTATAATAAAAAATTCTTATAACAAATTCACCATGCTCATTAATAATTATTAGTTGTTAAGTAGCATGACCGCGTCCTAAACATATCTATGCGCTATATTATACGCATAATAGCGGTCTAATAGAAATCAATGTTACAGGCGTACACTTAGAAGCCTTTGTATAAAAATTAGCATAAAGACAAACCTCACTTTTAAATCAGTAATTCGATGGTCACCTATATATAGATATAGAAGCAAATTTTAAAACTGCTTTAAGCAAATTTTAGACGCTTTATAGGACATTAGCTGTTGTGAATAGATTAATAAGATCTGTCACATTTCCATTTTCAATATATTCTAAAAGACAAATATTTACTTCTTGGCTCCCAAATATGTAGCAATCCCCACAATTTGTATCTTTTTGACGAATTTTTTGGTTCTAGGTATCGAAATTATCCAAATATAGGGGTATAATCGACCATTATAATCTTTACTAAATAACCTTATTTTCTGGAGTTATCATGGCAGCGCAATCTACAGCACTTGTAATCAATCTTGATCAGCTAGGAAAAGATGACATTGATATGGTTGGCGGCAAGAATGCCTCGCTTGGCGAGATGATCAGCCATCTATCTGATTTGGGTGTCAGCGTTCCAGGTGGCTTTGCGACCACTTCAAATGCGTTCAATCGTTTTTTGACAGAAACAGGCTTATTGGACAAAATCAACAACGAGCTTAAAGCGCTTGACGTTAATGATGTCAACAAGCTTGCCGAAACGGGTAAAAAAATCCGTACTTGGATTATTGAGCAAGAGCTGCCAAGTGACCTTGAGCAAGAAGTGCGTCAGTCATTTGAAACCATGAGTGGCGGCGAAGACATCGCGGTTGCGGTACGTTCTTCTGCTACTGCTGAAGATTTGCCAGATGCTTCATTTGCTGGTCAGCAAGAAACTTTCTTGAACATTCGCGGCATTGATAACGTTCTGATTGCGATTAAAGAAGTATTTGCCTCTCTATATAACGACCGTGCTATCTCTTATCGTGTGCATAAAGGTTTTGAGCACGAAGGTGTTGCGCTATCTGCTGCCGTTCAGCGTATGGTACGTTCAGAAACTGGCGCTGCAGGCGTTATGTTCACGCTAGATACCGAAAGTGGTTTTGATCAAGTGGTCTTTATTACCTCAAGCTACGGTCTGGGTGAAATGGTCGTGCAAGGCGCGGTTAACCCAGATGAATTCTACGTATCAAAACAATTACTTGCTAACGGTAAACCTGCGATTATCCGTCGCAACCTAGGTAGCAAGCATAAGAAAATGATTTATGGTGATGAAGGTAGCACCACTAAATCAGTAAAAACTGTCGATGTTGAAAAACAAGACCGCATGCAGTTCTCTTTATCGACTGAAGAGCTGAATTCACTTGCTAAACAAGCGATGACTATTGAAAAGCATTACGGTCAAGCGATGGATATCGAGTGGGCAAAAGACGGCGATAGCGGTGAAATCTTTATCGTTCAAGCACGTCCAGAAACCGTTAAGAGCCGCCAAGACAGCAATGTCATGGAACGTTATATCATTAATACTGGTGATGCTAAAATCCTATGCGAAGGTCGTTCAATCGGTCAACGTATTGGTGCTGGTAAAGTACGTATCGTTAGCAACCTAAACGAGATGGACAAAGTACAAGACGGCGACGTATTGGTATCAGATATGACGGATCCGGATTGGGAACCAGTCATGAAGCGTGCTTCTGCTATTATCACCAACCGTGGTGGTCGTACCTGTCATGCTGCTATTATCGCTCGTGAGCTTGGTGTTCCAGCTATCGTTGGTTGTGGTAATGCCACTGAATTATTGGTTGATGGTCAAGACGTAACCGTTTCTTGTGCCGAAGGTGATACTGGCTTTATTTATGAAGGTCAGATTGATTTTGAAGTACAAACCAACTCTGTTGAATCTATGCCAGAGCTTGCGTTCAAAGTAATGATGAACGTTGGTAACCCAGATCGCGCCTTCTCATTTACCCAAATGCCAAACGAAGGTATTGGTCTTGCGCGTCTTGAGTTTATTATTAACCGTATGATTGGTGTGCATCCAAAAGCCTTACTGAACATGAATAGCTTACCACGTGAAATCGCCCAAGCTATCAATGAGCGTATCGCCGGTTATGCGTCACCAGTTGATTTCTATGTTGATAAATTGGTCGAAGGCATCTCAACCCTAGCTGTTGCCTTTATGGATCAGCCAGTGATCGTTCGTATGTCTGATTTTAAATCAAACGAATACGCTAACTTGCTTGGCGGTAAATTATACGAGCCATCAGAAGAAAACCCAATGCTTGGTTTCCGTGGTGCTAGCCGCTACGTTTCTGATAACTTCCGTGACTGTTTCGAGCTTGAGTGTAAAGCATTGAAACGCGTACGTGATGAGATGGGTCTGACTAACGTCGAGATTATGATTCCATTCGTACGTACTGTTGGCGAAGCCAAAGAAGTCATCGAGTTGCTAGCGAAAAATGGTTTAAAACGTGGCGAAAATGGTCTACGCGTTATCATGATGTGTGAGCTACCAACTAACGCCTTATTAGCAGATGAGTTCCTAGAGCACTTCGATGGTTTCTCAATCGGTTCAAACGATTTGACCCAGTTAACACTTGGTCTAGACCGTGACTCAGGTATCGTATCACATCTCTTTGATGAGCGTGATCCTGCGGTTAAGAAGCTATTATCTATGGCGATTGAGGCTTGTAATAAAGCTGGCAAATACATTGGCATTTGTGGTCAAGGCCCATCAGATCATCCAGATCTTGCTTACTGGCTCATGGAACAAGGTATCGACTCAGTATCATTAAACCCTGACTCAGTGTTAGATACTTGGTTCTTCTTAGCGGGTGAAGAAGCGAAGTAAGCCGTAACGTTCAGTCACAGCGTTAATTCACATCGTCATGTAAAATATAATCATTAGGGTCTGTTTGATTTTTTCAAATAGACCCTAATATAATGTATTACCAAAAGTGACTTAAAAGTAGCTTTGAAGACAGTTTATTGCAGATGGTTTTTTAAATTTTTAAAGATAGATTTTTAAAAACATCTCCTTAAAGACTGCTCTTTAGAAGCAGCTACTCATAAAAAGTGACTTGAGATATGACTAACTATGTAGGCAATTATGCAGATTTTCCTTGCTCGAAATAACGTACAAGCCGGTCCATACACTTTGGATCAGCTCAATATCATGCTCACCTCTGGCGAAGTCGTATTAGATGATTTGATATGGCATGAAGGCTTAGATCAGTGGCAGCGTGTCGGTAACTTAACCAACAATCAGACTTACTACCGTCCTATTCCTATAGCGACGACAGATAATAACGATTCTATTATTAATAATGTCACTATCTTTCCAGAAGATTCTGCTAGCGGCACTAATCAAGACGACAAAGCCGTATCGCTAGACAGATTATATGGTAAGCCTGAACGTCCAGCAGAAAATGCTAAAAACAGCAAAGTGGACATGACAACCAATCGTCAATACAAGCCAAATAATAATGTGTCATTGAACAAGTCTGGCACCAAAAAGATTTCCGACAACGATAAAGTCGTAGGTAATGTTGTGCTTGCGCCTATTATGTCGCGAGTATTAGCGACGGCACTTAATGCTTTACTATATGTATTAGCGATTTTTCCGCTAGTCATGGCATTAACCAAAATGGATGTGGATTATACCAAGTTTCAAAATATCCAAGATATGGACGTCGCTTATCAGTACTCAATGACGCTGATGGAAAGTATTCCAAGCAGCACCTTGATGATGTCACAAGTGATGGTATTTGGTTTGTTTGCACTGCAACTGGTGTTTATTACCTTACGTGGGCAATCACTCGGTAAGCTGATTACCGGTATTCGCGTCGTCGATCAAACAACGCATCGCCTGCCGTCTTTTATCAAGCTTATCGGCATGCGTACCCTGCTATTGTTCATTATTTATAACTTGTTGTTTTCGTTTACCAGCTTTTTAGGGTTTGTGGTCATTATTGTTCATTACTATATGGCATCAAAGAGTCATGAAAATATCGGTTGGCATGACAAACTTGCTAAAACCTTAGTGGTAAAAGCAGATAGCAGCCAATTGATTAAACAGCCAAAAGTAAAATAATTAACTTAATAATTAATTTATAGCCTTGTTATAAACAAATTATTATAAATATCATAAAGTTATATTAAAAAGTGGCGTTTAGGCGCTGCTTTTTTATTAGTAGAGCAGTATTTGCTGCTTTTATTGTTTATTGACAGCTGCTTAGTGATTAACCTTTGTGTTAAGCACTGACTACTGTTATAATACGGCGCTTTATAAACTAAGCTTATCCCCTATTGTTTTTATAGAATTCGATAAAATTTGGGCTTACCTTATAAATCTCCTTGCTATTAACATAGGGTTAATAGCTACTAATCCGTAAGGAGTCATAATGCGACATTACGAACTGGTGTTACTTGTACACCCAGACCAAAGCGACCAAGTGGTCGGCATGGTTGAACGCTATATCAAGTTAGTTCAAGACAACGGCGGTGCAATCCATCGTCTAGAAGATTGGGGCCGCCGTCAACTGGCTTACCCAATCAACAAGATTCACAAAGCTCATTACGTTCTTTTCAACATTGAAACTGACGGTGAGACTTTAGCTGAACTTGAAGAATTATTCCGTTATAACGACGCGATCATTCGTAGTCTAGTTATGCGCCGTGACGATGCTGTCACTGAAGAGTCGCAGTTAGCCAAGAATGCCGATGAAAAACGCGCACGCAAAGCAACTACTCGTCGTCCTGACAGTCGTGAAAACGACAGTGACGACAACGACCACAGTGAAGACTAATTAAAGGAGAATACTCATGGCACGTTTCTATCGCCGTCGCAAATTCTGCCGTTTCACTGCTGAAGGCATCACTCACATCGATTATAAAGATGTTGAATTGCTAAAACAGTATATCAGTGATAATGGTAAAATCGTACCAAGCCGCATTACCGGTACGTCTACTAAGTATCAGCGTCAACTAGCGACTGCTATCAAGCAAGCTCGTTATTTATCGCTACTTCCATACACTGATAACCATCAGGGTTAACCGTTAACTTTAACTAGGAATGACTCATGCAAATTATTTTGTTACAGCGTATCGTCAACCTTGGTAAACTCGGTGAAACTGTCGATGTGAAACCAGGTTACGGACGTAACTTTCTTATCCCTTTGGGTAAAGCACTACCTGCTACTGCAGCTAACATTGAAAAGTTCGAAGCACGTCGTGCTGAGCTTGAAGCTGAAGAAGCAAAAGAAGTAGCTGTCGCTCAAGAACGTGCTGACGCATTAACTGACGTTAATGTTATCATGCGCGCTAAATCAGGTGACGAAGGCAAGCTATTCGGCTCTATCGGTACTCGCGATATCGCTGAAGCATTGACTAACTCAGGTCTAGAAGTTGACCGTGCTGAAATCAAGCTACCTGAAGGCACTTTACGTCAAGTTGGCGAATATAATGTTGATATTCAGCTACACCACGACGTTACTGCTAGCATTTTAGTAACCATTCTTTCAGAAGATGGCGACAACCAAGATTCAGCAGAAGAAGTTGAAGACGAGAACGAAGATTATTCTGAAGAGTAATATTTAGTACGAGTCTAAAGAAAAGCCAGTAACGTCATGTTGCTGGCTTTTTTGTTTGGCAAATTATTTAGTATTGATAAGGCATTTCGGATTTATACGTTGTTTATAATAAAATTTACAATAGTATATAAGAGCGATACTTGGTAATAAAACACCTGTACAACTTATACTTAATAATAAATTACTGCTTATAAAGTCATCTTTAATAGCATTAGCCCAGTTGCTATCCTATATTCGTATATTTATATGCTTATGAAAAAAATGGGATAATATGATAAATACTGATGACAAATTAATATGTATTAAGGGTAACGCGTTTTACTCAAAAGGCGAGATATATACTGTTGGTAGAATTGTTAATAATAAATACTTTCAAGTGCTGACGGGTAATAACAATGATCACTGGTACGCGACTTTAGATGACGAAGGTATCTATATTAGTTTTGATTCTATGAGCCCTAAAGACAATAAAGCTTGGTTTGATAAGATCGCTTAAGAGATTTTTATTGAGGCATTTATAAAAACCACCTATTTAAGAAAGATATGTGTTTAGAAGAGCTTGTTATTGAAAAACTATGTTATTGAAAAAAATTATCCAAAAAACTGGCCATTATGAATGGTCAGTTTTTTTTCGGATAAAAATCTAGTTGACGATATTCTAAGTAATTTACAGGTCGCGGCCATTTAGCGGCTATCTTTGGCACCTCTTGCCCAGCGACTATTATACTGGCAGCATTTATCCAGCCTGCATGGCCGACGACCAATATTCGTTTATGACTGCTATTTTGCCTAGCAATCTCATTTAACCAGTTCTCCACACGCTCAAATAACTGCTGTAAACTTTCGCCGCCCTTGGGTGCAAATTCAGCAAAGTTATTACACCAGTTATCAATCTCTTGTTTGGGTATTTGTACCCAAGGCTGACCATCCCAATTACCAAAATCAATCTCTGCAAGCTCAGGGGCGACATAATATTGAAAGCCGTGCTGCGCCAGTATCTGACCGACTTTTAATGAGCGCTGTAGCGGGCTGACCCAAATTACTTTTGGTAATTGATGTAGACGGACAAAGCGTTGTATTTTATTAGCAAGGCGTTTAAGTTTGCGTTTATCGACACTAACATCAGTCTGTCCGATGCAAAACCCATTAGCTGCAATTGGCTTTGGATGGCGCCAAATATGAAATATCATTTGCTGTTAGTATCCTATTTTGACCATGACTTTTATATCAGATAAGCGGTATAGAAGCAGCAAGTCCAATATAAATAGCAATCTCACTCAGCTGCTGCGTGGCACCCAAACCATCACCCGTATAACCCTCTAATCGTCTGTATAATAAGCGCCGCATATGGTCTGTCGCTACGATACCTAGCAATAAAGCCAATAGCCATTGCCACATACCAATCTGCTGCACGGTATTTGGAAACAAAAGCATAACGAGCACGCCAGCCAATAGCAACCAACCACTGCTCAATAGCCCTTGGAAGGGCGTCAGCTGCTGCGCCATTGGCTTGGCTTTAGCATGCTCAATCTCGCCACCGTAAGGCAATAGCGCCAGTAAGCTAATACATAATAAGCGCGATGCCGTATGCCCAATGATGAGTGCAACAATGGCAACTGATAGTGGCATTGCGGTAAGCAAGCTGATTTTAAGCAGTAGCGCTGAAACCAAACCCAAAACTCCATAAGTCCCTAAACGTGAGTCTTTCATAATCGTTAGCGTACGCTCGCGGGTCAGACCACCGCCAAGCCCATCGCAACTGTCGGCAAGTCCATCTTCATGAAACGCGCCAGTGAGCTTAATCCCAAAAGCTGTACTCATCACTGCTGCGACTAATGGCGTAAATAAGATATTACCTAGCCAAAATACGCCAGCGCAAAGCAGTCCAACAAATAAACCTACTGCAGGGAAATGACGGCTGCTCTGGTGCAACCACTGCGGATTGTAATTGGCAAATTGCGGTACAGGCAGGCGCGTTAGAAATTGTACCGCCACTAATAATAGACGCCATTCATGCTTTACAAATTGACCAACGCTTGGTTTAGACGATGATTGCTGTGGCGGCTCTGGTTGATTTAATAGCTGTTTTAATGGCTTTTTTGATAATTGTGACATTAGCTATTTTGTCCACTAATACCTGCATCATTAAAACTTGCCATCTCATTTATAATGGCACAAGCTGACTGTAATAGTGGATACGCCAGTGCTGCACCGCTGCCCTCGCCTAGGCGCATACCCATATTAAGTAATGGCTCAGCATTAAGAAGCTTTAATAAATGTGCATGCCCTGGTTCAACCGAGTGATGGGAAAATATAGCATATTGAGCAACACCGGGCACTAGACGCTCAGCAGCCAACAACGCGCTACTGGCAATAAAGCCATCGATTAGGAGAATACGACGCTCACTGGCGGCCTGAATCAATGCCCCTGCCATCATAGCAATCTCAAGCCCGCCCAACGCAGCAAGTACTTCTAATGGCGCTTTTGCTTCACGGTGGCGCGCTAACACATGCGTTAAAATACTTGCCTTGTGTTGTAACCCTGCATCGTCAAGACCGGTACCACGACCGATACAATCATTAATCGGTATATCGCCCAATCTTGCCAGCAATAAACTTGCCGCTGAAGTATTGCCAATGCCCATCTCCCCAACAATCAGCAAATTGCCCGCTACGCTTTTAACCACTGCCATGCCGTTCTCTAATGCTGCTAAACACTCTGCTGTAGTCATAGCAGGTTCTGTCAACGCATCTCGGCTACCGTGACGGACTTTATAATCGATTAATTGTGCATGCGGTGCAAAGTCAGCATCTACCCCAGCATCGACCACTTTTAGCGCAATGTTATGCTGACGTGCCAAGACATTGATAGCCGCGCCGCCTTGTAAAAAGTTATAAACCATCTGTGCAGTGACGGCACTAGGATACGCAGATGTGCCATGCTTGGTTAAGCCATGATCGGCAGAAAACACTCGAATTTGAGGTTGCTCAATCTTTGGCGTGACCGTCCCTTGAATCATACCCAACTGCACAGCGAGTGTCTCTAAGCGTCCAAGGGCGCCAAGCGGCTTAGTTTTTTGGTCGATGATTTGCTGCAACTGCTGACGCAGCTCGTTATTTTCTATATTTGCAATCATAGGAGCTATAAATGTCTTCAAGGAAACCACCCTAATTTTTATACAGATAAAACAAAACCCACATACTAGCAGAGTATGTGGGTTTTACCATTCTTTGAGCGCTTTTTTTACTTTAAAGTAGCTGTTATCATTTTATACAGCACTTGATTTCATACTCATAACCACGGCTTAAATTCACTCCGCCAAGAGCTTCGTCAGCAATTCGTTGATCTCAACTTTGAATTCTCTGTCTTCGATTTTATTGGCGCTAATTTTAGCATTTTGTAGGTTTTCGATAGCCGCCTCTGTTTGACCTAATTCGATTTGCAGCTCAGCCATAGAAAAAGCAATTGAGGCCAAATGGTCTTTTGAATTAATCGCCGCGGCTTTATCTAAGGCTTTTTGATAAATAATCAGCGCTTCGTCCAAATCTTCGGTAAAGTCAGCCAATGTTTCCCATTGTTCAGGATGATCTTTATCGCTTTTTTCATTTTCGATGCAAAGATCCTTTAACTGCGCGTACAGCATATCAAAGGTTTTTTGATCGTTTTTACTGTCCGCTTCTAGCAGTTTCTCTGCTAAAACATAAATGGATTTATATATTTTGGTATTAATCATGATGGATAACCCTGTTAGTTGTTCGTCAAATACGCTAATGATAGTGATTATAGACTAATTTGCTTGAATAACTCATAGAAAAGGGTGTGATATCGATATCATCCCCTTGTACTGTACTTAGCTATCAAATTAAGCAGTTAATATAGCCAATAAAACGGCAGAGTTTACTCAGCAGCGATGGCAATCATCTCAACCAAGAGTTCAGGACGAGTCAGAGCTTTTTTTGGGAATATTATTATAGCTTAAATTTATATAATAGACTTAGAGTCTGACAAAGGGTAAGGGGTAAGGGGTAAGGGGTAAGGGGTAGACCTTACTTTTATTAGCGGTTTTGATGATAAGACTCACTCTTTAAACATACTTAAATTTTTAATCGTTATAATCTATTTTTTATAATAGTTGGCACAAAACTAAAGTTGATAAGATTCGTTGCTATATCTATAATCAAAAAAATATAAAGTAGAAATATCGTTTATGAAGTTAAATCTCTTTGCATTGACGAAGCTAGAATCAAATAACTAATAAGATATTAGAAAAATTATTACAAGCTAACCAATCTTTAAACTACTACTTATTCATAGTAAGTAATAAATTTAATACATAACCTAATAAGAGAGCAATTATGTCCCTTTGCCTTAATATGATTGTAAAAGATGAGAGTCATATCATAGAAGATACACTAGAGAATATTTGCCGCTATTTCCCGATTACTTATTGGGTTATTTCTGATACTGGCTCTAGCGACAATACTATCGCTATTATCAAAAATTTCTTTAAGAAAAAAGGTATAAAGGGTGAAATACATCAAGAATCCTGGAAAAACTTCAGTCACAATAGAAATGCAGCTTTATACGCATGTAAAGATAAGGCAGATTATGTTTTAATTTTTGATGCAGATGATTCGGTAGAGGGTAATCTTAACTTACCAAAACTAAATAAAGATGCTTATTACTTTCAGATGTCAAATGAGTCAAACACTCTTAAGTATTACCGAAAGCTGATCGTAAAAAACAACGGTACATATAAGTGGTACGGAGTTTTACATGAGTTTCTTAAAAGTGATGATGAAAAGACACGAGAGGAAGTTAATGGTGATTATTTTGTTATATCGGGTAGAAAAGGCAATAGAAGTTTAAATAAGGATAAGTATTCAGATGACGCTGAAATGCTAAAGCAAGCCTATCTGTCTGGAGAAGATGTTGATTTACTACCACGCTATGCTTTTTACTGTGCTCAATCTTACAGGGATGCAGGGTTGATTGATGAGGCAATTGAATGGTACAAAGAAAGAGTAATATTAGAAAACAAAGGATGGAAAGACGAGGTATATTGTAGCTATAAGGAACTAGGCTTGCTATTAGAAAAGAGAGAAAACTATAAAGATGCTCTATATTACTGGCGCTTAGGAGTAGAGCTAGACCCAATGAGAGCAGAATGCTGGTACCACTTATCCAGAAGACATAGTTGGAACAAGAATGTAGCCTTAGCATATGTTTATGCTAAACAAGCTAGCGAGCTAAGTATACCTGAAGGTAATCGATTGTTTATTACAAAGAATATCTATCAATACTGGTCATATTATGAGTGGTGTTTGAACGCTTACAAACTTGGTAAAACCCAAGAATCTTATCAAGCTTTTAAAAAATTAACACTGCATTGTACTGAAGACTTAATAAATAGAGTAGCTCATCAAGTAAAAGATTATAGAGATTTAATTTTAAAAGATAGCTTCGATAATATAAGACTGCTAACAATAAACTTGCACCGCCTTAATAAGGTAAAGCTATTGGATGAAGTAGTAAACGAATAATGTAGAACCCTTATAATATTAAAAATAGAAAAAATTAAGGAGTTATGAAAAGGGCGTGATATCATATCACACCCTTTTACTGTATTTAGCTATCAAACTAAGCAGTTAATATAGCCAATTAAACGGCAGAATTTACTCAGCAGCGATGGCAATCATCTCAACCAATAGCTCAGGACGTGCCAACGCCGACTCGCCGCAAGCACGAGCGGGTGGCTGCACGCCTTCAAACCATTTATCCCACACTTCATTCATTGCAGCAAAGTCTGACATATCTTTTATCCAGACCGTCACTGACAATAGCTTTGATTTATCGCTGCCCACTTCCTCTAACAGTGCTTGTATCTTCTCTAAACACGTCAAGGTTTGCGCTTTGATATCATCTTCGCTATTACCTACTTGACCACATAAATAAACGGTCTGGTTATGCACTACGATTTTACTCATACGTTGATTACTATGCAGCTTTTGCATGGATTATAATCCTTAATTTTTTAGAGTGCCTGAATACACAAGTATAGGAACAAGTCATGTTTTAACGACTATTTAACGAGAAAAACGATCGGCGCTAAAGGGTTTAATATCGACCAATAGCGGCTTTTCATGAATCATTTCTTCGACAATACGACCGGTCATCGGTCCTAAAGTAAAGCCTTGATGGCTATGACCAAAGGCAAACCATAATTTATCGTGCTTAGGTGCAGGACCAATAACCGGCTTCATATCAGGCATACAAGGACGTGAGCCTGCCCATGCTTCACTCTCAACGGCATCTTCTAGAGGTAGTATTTTGCGAGCAAGTTTTAACACGGTATTTAATTGGCCAAAGTTCTTTGGCGCATTCATAGTAGTCATCTCAGCGCCGGTGGTAATGCGGATACCTTGTTGCATTGGCCCCATCACAAAGCCTTTATCCATATCAAACATACTATGATGAATGGTATTTTTTTCATTGACTTTAAAATGCTGATGATAGCCACGCATCGGGAACAACGGCAAATCATAACCAAGCGGTTTGATTAAATCATTCGACCAAGGTCCAGCGGCAATGACCAATTTATCACTATAATAAGTGTCATTGTCAGTAACGACTTTCCAGCCACCTTCTTCTTGCACAATTTCTTTGACACTGCTTTCTTTAATGGTACCTTCCATCTCTTGGAAGTTTTTGGCATAGGCTTTTACAAGCGAGCTTGGGTTTGAAACTTGCCAAGAGTTAAGCCAATGAATCGCGCCAACGAACGCATCAAAATTGGCGCTAGGCTCCATGGCTTTTAACTCTTCAACCGTCAAGACCTTATGCTCAACACCCTGATTGCGTGCATCAATAGCGGCAGCAATGGCTTCTTTAAAAGTCTCTTCAGAGCGATGCAGCTGCAACCAACCATCACGCGTAATCAATTCATCAGCACCAGAGGCTTCAATCATGGTTTGGTGCTCACTGGTGCAATGCTCAATCAGCGTCTGCCATTCCGCTTCTATTTTTTTGACTGAAGCAGGTGTAGAGTATTTCCAATACTGCAATAGCGCCTGATGATAACGCAAAATCGCCGGAATACGATAGCGAATATCGGTCCCTTGGTTCGGCAATACGCGTATCATTTCAGTCAGATGGCGTGGAAACGGATGTGTATGAATCGCTTCACGTTGAATCAACCCCGCATTGCCGTATGAAGTCTCAGAGCCCGGTAATTTTTTGTCTAACAACAATACTTGAGCGTTATTTTTTTGTAGATGCCAAGCAACTGAGGTGCCGACCATCCCTGCACCGATAACGATCACTTCATAGCGCATAACGTGTCCTTTTTTTAAGGTCTTAATATAAAGTATGAAACATGAGAAATAATAGATAAGGTAGTAATAGTAACGCATTGAGCGCCAGATTAAACCCTTATGATATAAATATTTTTGCTATTAAATACTTTTAGTTATGCATTTAAGAGGAAGGTATTTTTGATAGGAATAATGGAAGTATGATTGAAAAAATACTGATGATTTAGGTCAATGAGATGAAGAAAAAAACTAATCAATATCACAGAATTAAGCTGCTAAATTTTATGATATTAGCAGCTTTGATGACTTGATTATTGTCTTAGCGTTAATAATGCTTCCTACTCTCTATCTCTCACCACCAAATCGGATCCTCACTCTCATTTATAGATTTTTTGCTGGTCTCGACCGTTAACTTATCAGCAGATAGCTCAGCGATAAATCTTGATGGTTTATCAAAGTATCCTGAATAGCTTGAGAAGTACTCTGGCGCGGTTAAAAATAATCTGCTCTTAGCGCGGCTACAGGCAACATAAAACAGCTTACGTTCTTCCTCAAGCTCTTCGAAATCACTGAGCGAGCGATGATGAGGCGTCATACCATCGACCAATGAATTGACAAAAACGACTGGCCATTCGAGCCCTTTGGCACTATGAATGGTCGAAATAGTGACTTTATCATTACTATCTTCTCCTTTCTCACGCTCTCCTGCGGTAGCAACTGAATCATTCGGCGGATCAAGGGCAAGGTTTTCTAAGAATTTATCGAGACTGTCATATTCTGTAGCCAAATTTTTGAGTACCCGAAAGTCCTCACTGCGCTCCCGCCAATTCTCTTCAATCGTTTTTAGCAGAGGAATATAAAACTCTAGAATCCGCTCAATCACTATTTCGACTGACTCTGCCTGACTGGCTTTGGTCAAAGTCGTATGCAATGATTTAAGCTGTGGGCTTTTTTTCGCAAATGACGGTAATAGTAGCGGCTCGAAAGTATTGTTGTTAACGTTACTATTAACATTATTATTAAGATTATTATTAACATTATTATTAACATTATTATTAACATTGCTATCGGCATTAATCGCTTGGGTCAAGCGCGTTGCCGTTACTGCTCCTACCCCTTTAAACAAGGTTAAAATACGGTGCCATGCAATCGTATCATTTGGGTTATAAAGTATTTTGACAAAGGCTAAGATGTCCTTGATATGGCGTCTTTCAATAAAGCGGATGCCGCCTACGACAATAAAGGGAATATTGCGTTCCATAAATTCAAGCTGAACGTAGTTGGATTGAAAGGACGTGCGGCACAAGACGGCAAAATCTTGATAATCGTAATCCGGTTTTAATTCGATAATTTTATCAGCGATATATCTCGCTTCTTTGGTTTCATCGCTTAAACGGCGAAAAACTGGCTTTATGCCTGCTATTGATAAGCCCGAATACAGCTGCTTTTGATAGCCTAAAGTGATTTGAGCCGATAAAGCATTGATATAGTCTAAAACTGCTGGCGTACTACGATAATTTTGCTCCAATTTAATCAGTTTTGCTTCAGGGTAACTTTCACCAAACAATAAGATATTTTCATAATTGGCGCCGCGAAAGGCATAGATGCTTTGGTTATCATCACCAACCACCATCAGCGATACCGACGCAGGCGCACAGATAAGGTCGATCAGCTCTTTTTGCGGGATATTGGTATCCTGATATTCATCGACCATGATATAACGATATTGCTTTTGTAGTAGCTGTCGAAAGGTGTCATTGTGCTTTAGATGCCGTACCACTTGGCTGATAATATCATCGAAATCGTATAAATGATTGGCGCGCTTATACTCATGAAAGTCGACGGCCAATTGCTCAATAATAGGAATATGCACAGCGATATCAGGATAACTGTTTTCGATTAATTCACGAATATGAATACGGCGATTTCTAGAAGTTGAAAAAATATTTTGCAACGTTTTTTTACGCGGAAATGCTTGGTTGGTTATTTTGGTCGGATACTTTTTTTCTTTATTAATTAAGTCGATGGCGTCTTCACTGTCGCCAGTATCTAAAATAGTAAAGCGCGGATTGATACCAAGGAGCCCAGAATATTGGCGTAATAGCATATTGCAAAAAGAGTGAAAAGTGCCGCTAGTGATATCATTTAGCGCCTTACCGTTTATGTAACTATTATCTGCCGTACGGCTTGCTAACAAAGCTTTTGCCCGACTTTTAATCTCATTAGCCGCTTTACGGGTAAAGGTTAATAGCAGAATCTCTTTTGGCACTACGCCATTCTCTATCAGATAGCTGGTTCTATAAGTCAACGTTTTGGTTTTACCAGAACCTGCACCGGCGATAACCAACACCTTGCCCTCAGTTGTGGTAGCAGCCAATAGCTGATTGGGGTTAAGTTCACTGGCATAATCCACTTGTAACCCTAAATGAATGGCAAGCCTTTGCTCTAATATTTCAGTATCCGCATTTATCAAATTGGCCTCGAGCTTTTTAATCGCCTGCTCAAGCCGCCTAAGCTTGGGTTTCATATCAATGAAATTTTGCGGATAATTATAATGGTGGGTAGCAAAAATGGTGGTCATTATTAAAAATTGCCTTTGGTATGGTTTGTCGTGCTATCTATTGATAACAGCGCAGCAGCATGCATCATCATTTATAGGTAGTAGCTTATCATAATAGACAAAGCTCTGAGCTTCGTTGGTAACGAACATTTATATTAAATGGCGGTATTAAACGGCGGTATTAAATTGTTATTAAGTATTGTTATTGACTATAAAAATTGAAACAGTAAGCACAACAACCTCACCCATTTTGGCCGAAATTTGCTACAATACGCCCAATTTTGAGTTACTCTTTTACTAAGCTTTATAATGACTAAGTACCAAGTCTTATACTGGCTGATTTTATTAATATATTGAGAGCATGTTATGGGTTTTAATTGCGGCATTGTCGGTCTACCAAACGTGGGTAAATCCACCCTGTTTAACGCCTTGACCAAAGCGGGTATCGCCGCTGAAAACTTTCCATTTTGTACCAAAGATCCCAATACAGGTATCGTACCTGTGCCAGATCCACGCCTGAAAAAACTGGCTGATATCGTCAAGCCTGAGCGCGTACTACCAACGACGATGGAGTTTGTTGATATCGCAGGTTTGGTTGCTGGCGCCTCAAAAGGCGAAGGTATGGGTAACCAATTCTTAGCCAATATCCGCGAAACCGATGCGATTGCTCACGTGGTACGCTGCTTTGATGATGATAACGTCGTACACGTTGACGGTCGCGTCAGCCCGATTGATGACATCGAAACTATCAATACTGAATTGGCATTGGCCGATTTGGAAGCCGTTGAGCGCGCTATCCACAACTTAAGCAAAAAAGCCAAAGGTGGTGATAAAGACGCGAGCGCCATGCTCGATATTTTCAAAAAAATCGAGCCATTATTAGCGGAAGGTCAGGCAGCTCGCGGTGCCAATCTAGACAAAGATGAACAAAAAATGATTAGAAGTTATGGTCTTATTACCCTAAAACCAACCATGTATATTGCCAACGTTGCTGAAGACGGTTTTGAAAATAACCCATATCTTGACGCAGTCCGTGACTATGCCACTGGTGAAGACTCTATTGTCATTGCGCTATGTAACCAAATCGAATCTGAAATTGCTCAGCTTGATGAAGATGATAAAAAAGACTTCTTGGCTGAAATGGATATGGAAGAAGCGGGTCTCGACCAAGTGATTCGCGGTGGCTATGACTTGCTCGATATGCAGACTTATTTCACTGCGGGTGTTAAAGAAGTCCGCGCTTGGACAGTTGCGGTTGGTGCCACTGCTCCTGAAGCGGCTGGTGTGATTCATACCGACTTTGAACGTGGCTTTATTCGCGCTGAAGTCATTGCATATGATGACTTTATCGAATACAACGGTGAAAAAGGCGCAGCTGCTGCCGGTAAATCACGTTTAGAAGGCAAAACCTATATCGTGCAAGATGGCGATGTGATGCATTTCCGTTTTAACGTTTAACTTTTAATATTAAATAGCTGATCTTAAGTTTACACAGTCTTAGTAAAGAACAACCAAAAGCCAGCCTCGTTGCTGGCTTTTTTTATTATAATAAAGGTAATAGCGTTAAAGTAATTAACGTCTCTAACAGCAACGATACGATAAAATGATAAAAATAACGGACTATAAACTATGACTGCTTCTGCTAATCAAGTGCTTAATTCCAGTGACCATTGGGCAAAGTTATTTAGCGCCCAACGTTTAGGTAGTAATAAAAAAGCCCCTGCCCAAGACAGCGCGCGTTCATCCTTTCATAAAGATTACGACAGACTGGTATTTTCACACTCATTTCGCCAGCTAAACCAAAAAACCCAAGTCCATCCCCTGACCAATCAGCTTGGTATTCATACGCGCTTAACGCATTCGCTAGAAGTTTCTTGTATTGGGCGCTCTTTGGGCATCATGGCGGCAGAAAAGCTGCATGATGAATTAGATAGCGGCTTACCAAATGGCGTAGCGCCCGCTGATGTCGGCGTGATTGTACAGGCAGCGTGTCTTGCTCATGATATTGGCAATCCGCCGTTTGGTCATGCCGGAGAGTACGCCATTCGTGACTGGTTTATGCATCCTGACCGTCAAAAAGTCTTGCACAATCTAAGTAGTAATGAGCAGTTGGATTTGCTTGCTTATGAAGGTAATGCGCAGGGATTTCGTATCCTTGCCCGCAATGAGCATCACCCTGATTTAGGCGGTATGCGCCTAACCTGTGCCACTTTGGGCGCGTTTATGAAATACCCCTGGCTTGCGACCCATAGCAATGGCATTTATCAAGGTAGCCCCACCACTAATATGCAAAAGTTTGGCTGCTTTTATAGTGAGGCAGCACAATTAGAAGAGTTAGCAGTGTGCTTACATCTGCCGCGCTCAGAGCAGCACGATGGCTTTGCTCGTCATCCGCTGGCGTATTTATTGGAAGCGGCAGACGATATCTGCTATGCGCTGATAGATTTGGAAGATGGCATCAATTTGAATATGCTAAGCTATGCGGAGGTTGCGGCTATTTTTTATGAGCTGATTGGCGAGCATCCTGATACTCTTAACCTACCCCCTCATGTGTCAGTCAGGCAGCATTTGGCATCGCTGCGGGCACGGGCAATGATGCGTTTGGTCAATGCCGTCACCGATGCCTTCGTAGCCAATAGTAACGCTATGCTGGCAGGGAAGCTACAGGGCAGCCTGTTTGCCCATTGTGATGCAACCGTACAAAGCGGCATCACCCAAGCTAAGCAACTGGCACGTGAGAAGATATTTAATCACCCAAGCAAAGTACGGATGGAGCTGATGGCCAATCAATGCTTGCAGCGTCTGCTCGATGCTTTTATGCCATTGGCTTGGACAAACGAGACCAGCGCTTCCATAACCCACATGTCCTTTGAGCAGCAGCGTCTGCTAAAATTGCTGCAGCCACATCTTGATGAGCATCGTCGCGTTTTATCTGATGACACCTATCACAATATGCTCAATGTCTTAGACTTTATAACCGGTATGAATGACCATGAAGCGTATCGATTGGCGCAAGAGCTACAAGGGCATTGGGGCACCATTGTTTGAGCAGCAAGTTTAAAAAGAAGTCTAGAACGAATTTAAAACCGAGCTTAAAACTCGGTCTAAAATCGAGTCTAAAAACTGAAAAATCAACGATAACCGTCTATTTTATTCGTATTTTCGCAATGAAATGAGTATGATAGACATCTATCAGGTAATTTTGAAATATTATGAGTAGTCGCGAACAAAAGAAACTTCAAACTCGGCACGCTTTTTTTAATGCGGTGCTCGATTTATGTATGACAGGGCAATCTTTTAGCTCAATTAGCCTCAGACAAGTCACGCGTGAGGTTGGTGTGGTGCCGACCGCCTTTTATCGCCATTTTGATGACATGGAATCGCTCGGTCGTGCTTTGGTTATCGAAGAATTGGGCGGTACGCTTGCAACCTTAAGTGAAAACTTACAAATTGGGCGCAAACGCAGCTTTGAGCGTCAAATCGCCAAAAGTATACAGATGTTTTTATATATGGTCAGTGAGCAGCCTTGCTATTGGCAATTCTTAGTCAGTGAACGCTATGGCGGCTCAGAAGCCGTACGTAAAGCCATCAATGAGCTGATTAAAAACCATGGGCAGAGTCTAGCAGACGATTTAGCCCTGCAGCCTGCTTTTGCCCATATCAATACTTATGATCGTAGGCTATTGTCTGAAGCTGGGGTCAATATGTTTTTTTCTTGGATTATTGATTGGCTTGAGCTGACTTATACCGAAGACCATGATGATGAAGTCGACTTGGCTGAGATAGAAAAGAGAAAACAGCTGATGCTGCATAATTGTACACGGCAAGCACAGATGCTGTTTTACGGTGCTTATAACTGGAAATCTACGGAAGAAACCCGTTTAAGCGAGTAATTAGTCTGAATCTTTGTGAATTATTTGTCGGTAGTTATCTTACAATTTATTTAGAGATAGTCATTTAGTTTTCATGTAGCCATCACCATCAAAAACTTGGCCGAAAAGCCCAAAGTCGCTGCGTTACCACGCGTACCTCTTTGGGTTTTTTATTGTTAGAATTTTGAGCGTTTTTCACATTACTATCAGCGTTATTAGCATTATTGCTATTTTTATTACTATTATTATCGCTGCTATTTGCTATTTCAGCATCTGCGGCCGTTTTACTAATGACAACAGTCGCAAAGCGTTGTCTCACCTGACCACCATCCACATTATCACTAGCGGTGATAAGTGCCATAAAAGCTTGGCTATCAACCGCTAATAATGGTGTTAACGCTTTACGCTGCTCTTCTTTTACACTACTTAATATCGGCAACTGCCAGATATCATCAATAGAGCCAAATGCTTGCTTTGCTCGTAAGTCAACAATGCTCTGCATTTGCTGACTGGTCGCACCTTCTACTAAAGCGGCAAGCAAAACGGGACTGGTGGTATTGATATTAATGGGTAAATAATACGGTACCACTGTGATATACGGGCGTAGTGCCGCTAATACTTCCGCATTAACGCCCTTCACCTCTGCTAATTGATCGATACTAAGCAACGCTTGGTTGGGTAAAGCTTTATCCGTGCTGCGACTAGACTGCTGAGCATAAACCACACTTTCATCACCACCATCTTGATACACTTCGCTGTCAGCATCTTGATAATCAAGAACGGCAATGGCAATATCGGGCTCTAAATTTAGCTGTGTGAGTAACCTTTGAAAGACTGCCAATGCGTCAGTATCAACGGCTCCATTGTGATATAAATTATTAATATTAAAACGACTGCCCTCATCGCGTAATTCGATGCCAATGCTATGTCCGCCTAGCGTGTAAGGCGGTATTGGCTGCACCCAAATATCCTGCGTGCTATCTGTGTCATTTAATTTAGCATCAGCACGAATGAGAGTGATAGCCAAGTGTTGACCTGCATTGATATCTTGTAAGAGCTGGTTTTGATCAAATAATAAGCCGCTGCGCCTAATGGCAATCTTTTGACTGGCAAGCATCGCCCCTGCCACCACAGTAATACTAACCACCAATAGCAAGATAGTCAGCAATGCAACTCCACGTTGAGAGTCGGCATTCGTAGAGATTACAGGCATCATTGGCCTAATTTGTGGCTTAGTTGGCATAAATAGCCTCTATCATTGACCAAATGGGGCACTTTCAATAGCGCTCCCTGAGTTATTATTTCCTACATTGCCATTGGCTGCATCATCGTTCTTGGTGTCGCCATTACTGTTGCCGTTCTTACTGTCGTTGCCATTATTATTACTATTGTTATGAGTATTTTTATTACTGGTATTTATGCGGATATTTGGTATTGGTTGAGGTGTCAGTGCCCATTGCCAAGTAATGGGCATATCCTGATAAGTAAAGTTGAGCGTAACCCCTTTTGGCAACAGGACAATATCAGGCAGTGCATTGGCTGAACTCGCCGTCGGGGCTTTTAACGTGTTATTGCTACTGTCTTTATTGGGAAATTTGGCGCTTAATTCAGGTAAATAAGCTTGCCAACGCCCAGCAGTGACACCTTCAAGCAACACACTATCTAGACTAATGCTATCACTGCCACCAGCAGGACTGGTATATTGACGGCGAATTAAGCGTTCATCAGCAAAAATGTATTCGATATGCTGTACACTAGCGCTGCTTTGATAACGTGGGTCAGGGTCAGCAAAACGAACAAAGCTAATATGCTCACTGTCTAGACTCATAAAAGGTTCAGGCACTGGTGCATTTTCTTGATTGCTATTACTAGTATTAGTACTTGCAGCGCCATTGTTAGTTGCAGTGTTATTAATTAAGGCATTAGCACCTTGCGTATCCACTGCCTGATAAGGAATTATTTGGTTCATATCTTGTTGTAACTGCAAATAGGCATACTGCAAAACTGCTAAGTTATCTGCATGGAACTGCGCCCGTTCACGCGCACGATTAACACCATCAAATACCTGCCAACCTGCAACCGCCAGCATAGCGAATATTGCCATGGCCATCATCAGCTCAAGCAGAGTAAACCCATGATTTGATTTCATGGATTACCTCCATTGGAGTTTAAGCGGCTCAAATCCAAACTACCGACCTCTTGCTCAGCGTTACTTAATATCACGTTGATATCCGTCACTGCGCTGCGTGTCTGTCCATCTATAATAGGGGCAACAGTAATATTCACCTGCTTTAATGCCGGTGTGATGGCATCAGAAGCGGTCATCGTCACTTGCCAATCGCGACCTTGCGCATTGATAGTTTGGGTTTTATTAGCCGTCAGCCAAGTATCTTGAATACGTAAATCTGCAGCGGCATTTTGTGCAACAAACTGTGCTAGTGTGCGTGTACGCAATACATCTACGGAGCTTAAATACGCGCTACTGGAACGGCTCGCAGCGACAGCAACAACGGCTAAAATCGCTAAAGCAACCATCACCTCAATCAGGGTAAATCCGCGTTCGTATTTTGATAGAGCGGGCTTAGGGTTTGTATAGGTCGATTTGGCTTTATCATTATTTATCATCAGTTATTGCCCTTGCCCTATCGACATACTACCATCAGGCATAATCGTAATGACCTCACCTACCAAACGCGAATTATGACGTACTTCAATCGTTACAGGCGTTGCCTGTCCTGTCCCAAACCATAGTACTTGTGGTATGTTTTGGTCGGTAAACCACGGCTGCAGCGCTTGCGTTTGTTCTGCGTTTGACTGATTACCCGCATCCAAGCTTTGCACGCTTATACTCACACCAGCAGGTAAGACAGGCAAACTAACTTCTGGCTCAATCTCCCAACTTGGTGTGGGCACTTTATCTGAAACAGTGCCTGACATACTCGTCAAATCTGCTGAAAGCTCCATGGCGTTCTTAGGCGTACTATCTCCACTAGAAGAGGTGGAAGCCTCAGTTTGATAAGCAATATAAGGATTAGATAAAGTGACAATGACAGGCGTAACTTGACCTTGCTTATCAGCTTGTAAACTTAAACCCATAGGCTGCATACGCTCAGCAGATAACAACCGTACATAGCTCAGTGAATCCGTTAAATGCTCATAAAAAGCGCGGTTTTTACGTGATTCACTACTACCAACTGATAAGCTCATCATGCCAGCAAATATAGATAAAATGACAACCACCACCACGATTTCGACAAGGGTAAAGCCCGCTTGCCTGATGTGCCTGTGCGCGTGAGGAGCAGCTATCGAGGAAGTCAGTTTTGACATACAGAAGTCATCTAGAAAGGCGTCACCCTATTAAAATGACGCTACATGGTGTGATGTACATAAGACGATAGATGTGAAGGATTATAAAAGCTGTGAGCTTATTCACATTACAGAAGATAAATTTTAACGTGCTGCCATATCGAATATAACAACACAGGTTTTTATAAAATAGCTACTCATGGTTTTCAAGTTACAGTAAAAACCTAATAGTTAGCGTTGCGATGCTCTTCTGATTCAGTATCGATTTGTTCTACTAGCTCCTGCATATCCTCATCCATCACCTCGTCATCGACAGCTGGATAATGGCTTGGCAATTCAAGCATCTGCTGCACAAAGGCATAACGCAAGGTATCACGGCGACCTAAGTAACGCTGATAAAAACTTGAGTTTAATAACCCAGCACCGCCTTGGCCCATCGCCCAAATCGAAGATAAGTAATCACGCGTACTTAAGCTACTATGCTGCTCTTGTAAATAAGCACTGATAATATCAATTAAACGCTTCATACGCTGACGGCGAATATCATAAAGCTCGCCAAATAAGCGATTCAAACCCGTCACTGATGCCGCTAAACGCTCTTCTATTTGGTTAAGTAACATGGCTTTTTGCGGATTGAATAACTGTTGAAAAATCATCCGCGCGACACCTGCCGAAGGACAGTCATCAATACGGTTAATCTCAAACAACTGTTCTTCATAACGGATAATGATACGCAGGTAGAGCTCATCTTTACTGGAGAAATGTTTATATAAGGTACCTTTAGCCAAATCAAGCTGGTCGGCCAAACTATCCAAAGTGATATCACCATCGCCTGACTCAAGTAGCAATTGCTCTGCCATCGCTAAGATATTCTCTTCTCGTGCCTTGAACTGGTGCTGACGACTCATAATTTCTCCTAAAATCTGACAATATCATGCATATGACCATCCTTTACATTAGTGTATCGGCAGCGTCTGTATATGTCATACAACGGCTATGCAAATACCACCAAAGGAAATATGCTTATGTTTGCTAAATAGTCATTGATAATCATAGAGTTAAGTTAAGCATCATGAACACTTATAAAACAAAACCACCAGACTAACCAATAAATGACTGAGTGGTCATAGCATAACCATTTTAGTGATACTGTGCCAGTAAATTCTCAAAGTTTTTTGCAGTTAGTATGCCGACTTCCTCACCGCTCCAGCCGTACATCTCGGCAAGATAGCTTGCCACATAGGGCACGTATGCTGGCTCATTGGGTCTACCACGTTTAGGGACAGGGGCTAGGTAGGGACTGTCAGTCTCGATGAGTATTCTATCTTTGGGCATATTTTTTGCCGCATCTTGAATCATTTGTGCGCTCTTAAAGCTAACAATGCCCGAGAATGAGATATAAAAGCCCAAGTCTAGCGCCCGTTTTGCAGTTTCCCAGTCTTCGGTAAAACAATGAATAATGCCATGCTCAGCGCCTTCAGCTTTTAGGATATCAAGTGTATCTTCTTTGGCATCACGCATATGGACGACAAGCGGTTTTTTTAGATGTTGGCTGGCATGGATATGACGCGCAAGGCTGGCTTGCTGCTCTTTTTTATTTTCAGTTGACCAATAATAATCCAGCCCAGTTTCCCCTATCGCCCACACGTGCTCAGCATCAGCGGTTTTTGTCAGGCGCTCAACCGTCGCTGACTGCAATACGCCGATATCTTCACAAGGATGGATGCCGACGCTCATACCTAAATTTAGCGTCTCATCGCCATAGGTGCTGACAATATTGGCAATCTCATCATATTCAGCGAAATCACACATAATGGCCATCGCACGAGTCACATTGGCTTCTTTCATAGCGGCAATTGCGCCTGATAATTGACCATCATACTTGGTCAAATCCAAACGGTTTAGGTGACAGTGGCTATCAGTAAACATAAATAATCTCTTTAATAAAAATCAATAAATGGAATATCTTAAAGTATAAATTTAGTAATCGTAAGCGTATTGATTGCTCTAAATAGCACTGTTTTCAAGGGGTGTTTAATAAGCGCCTATACATGTGCTTTTAAACCCCTTGCTAATCAGCGTATCTTTTTTAAAGAATACCTTTTTTTAAAGAGCTTACACTTAAAAGGCAGTTATCAATGTAACGGCACCACGCGCATTACTTCTTCTATGGTTGTTAGCCCTTCACTAATACGTTTTGCTCCTGATAAACGTAGCGGCTGTACGCCTTCGCGGTAGGCTTGCTGCTTAAGCACATCTAAATTAGCATCGGCTGCGACCAGTTTTTTTAGCTCATTCGATAATGGCATAATCTCGTATAGACCAACGCGACCTTGATAACCGGTATGGCGACAGTGCTCGCAGCCCTGCGCCTTATAAACTTGTGCTGGCACTGGGGCGCGCCAAGGCTGTACCAATTCTTGCCATTGAATAGCTATTTCACTATCTGCTTTCACATCAATTGCTTGCTTACAATGCGGGCACAATGTTCGTAATAAACGTTGTGCCATGATGCCTAATATCGTTGCTGAGGTTAAAAACGGCTGAATACCCAAATCGTGCAGACGAGTGATAGAGCTTGGTGCGTCGTTGGTATGTAGCGTTGAGAGCACCAAATGCCCAGTCAACGATGCTTGTACTGCCATATTTGCAGTCTCAGCATCACGAATCTCACCAACCATAATAATATCTGGGTCTTGACGCATCAAAGAGCGAATACCGTCAGCGAAATGCAAATCAACCCCTGGATTGACCTGCATTTGGTTAAAGGCGGGCTCAATCATCTCAATCGGATCTTCGATAGTACAGACGTTGACCTGCTCAGTGGCGAGCTGCTTCAGCGTACTATATAAAGTGGTGGTTTTACCCGAGCCCGTCGGACCAGTGACCAAGATAATACCATTTGGATGCGCGGTCAGCTCATGCCAAGTCTCAAGCTGCTTACCCGACAGACCAAGCTGAGCAAATGAGCGCACCAGTACTTCTGGGTCAAATACCCGCATCACAAGCTTTTCACCAAAAGCAGTCGGCATGGTGGAGAGGCGCAGTTCCGTCTCTAAGCCTTTTGGCGTACGGGTTTTTAAGCGTCCATCTTGTGGTTTGCGCTTCTCTGCGACATTAAGACGTCCCAGAATCTTAATACGTGCGGTCACTGCCACTATAATAGCGAGTGGCATCTCATAAACACTATGCAGCACCCCATCAATACGAAAACGTACCTTGCCTGTCTCGCGGCGTGGCTCTAGATGAATATCACTGGCGCGCTGCTCAAAGGCATATTGCAACAACCAATCGACGACTTTAACGATATGTTGGTCATTGGCATCTGGATTGGTGTTATCACCCAGCTGCAATAAAGCTTCGACATTGGTCACATCCGCGGCAGCACGCTTATGTAGGGAGTTTGCGCCTGCAATCGCTTGCGTGACTTGATAAAACTCTTGCCGATAGCGATTGATTTGTTCAGGATTAATAAAGACTGTACGATAGCTTTTTGACTTAATGAGCTTTTCAATATTGCCATGCCAATCGGTATAAAATGGTTGATCGGTACCGATAACCACTTCATCAAGCGTCACTTCAATGGGTAAAATATGCTGCGAGCGCGCATATTCAAACGACATCAGCTGCGTCACTTCCGGTACATCGACCTTTAACGGATCAATACGCACCAGCGGCATATCTGCTTTGGCAGCCAACCATTGATTGAGCCATGCCAGCGTTAATTTATTCTCAGAATTACTATCAAGCGCGTGACCATTTGGTAGCCCAAACTCACTAATCGTCAAGAGCGGATGCTGCGCCTTATTACGGCGGCTGGTAATGACGAGATTATAGCCCCGCTGATCAATCACCCTGTCTGCCAACAATTCATCTAGGCACCAACGTAAATCAATCACTATCGAATATTTTTGAGCAGGCATAGTTTTATTCTTCTATAGTTGCATTTTTCTATGGTTTAGGTCATTTGGTCGGCGGTGATGTTTACTATAACTCTGATATTTACTTTAATTATACTGCGACAATATTTGTTATCTGTAATTCGCCCGATTCCAGCAATTGAAAGCTAACATCAACAGATTTATAACGCATGACAAATGATGTATGTATCTCTGTACGCCGATAAGCAGGGCGCGGGTCTTGTGCTATTAACGCTTTAACAGTATCAAGATCAGATCTTAATAACTGCTGTTGGATTTTATCAATGACTTTTTTGACTGATGATTGCTTATTTTGAGCATTTTCTGCTGCTATATTATCCGCACTTTGATTGGCGATAATTTGCACAAACTGCTCATAAGCCCATTCAGTAATCGTCACATTCAACAAGTTTGGTGCAGAGCTTGCAAAACCGCTTTGGGCATCAGGTAAGGCATCACTATAAGCCACATAAGGCTTAATATCGATAATGGGCGTACCATCTATCATATCAGCCCCACTAATAATAAGTAACACCCGACCTTCTACAATCTTAATGCGTTCAAGCTTCACCACCGACAAGCCGAGCGCAGATGGACGATACATACTGCGACTGGCAAATACGCCTATTTTTTGATTGCCACCCAAACGTGGCGGCCGCACTTGCGGGCGAAAAGCGCTTTCCACTTTTTCTTGCTGATTATGGTTATCTAAACTGGTCTGCTTATCTTTATGCAGTTTGTCTTTATATAAATAGTTGTGATGAAACTGCCAACTGATCCAAATATGGCTAAAATCATCCAATCCGATAAATGCTGCTGGCGCGTCATACGGCGCGAGCATTTCAATAACACTGGTCAATGCAACCAAATTTGGCTGCCTTGGCGCACCAAATTTTTGCGACAGCGGTGCACGGTGGTAGCCAATAATAGGTGAGATATGATGGCTTAAAGGTGCATTAGTCTGACAAGTCATAAATCTAATCCCAAAAAATAAATGGCTGATAATAAATGGCACGCGCTAATCATAGAAAATTATTCGCTAACGATATTCCATTTTATCATGCTACAGATAGGCAGCCAGACGGATTTTTACTTTAAAGTTTGTTATGATGAGCGAGAAATTTATTGAGAATGGCTTGCATTCATATAACAGCATTCACAAGTCTACATTCTTAGACCTATATTCATAAAGTACGGCGTCAACATTTACTATTATAGGCAGGCCTGTCATTTAGTAAAACCTGACGTCTCATAAAACCTGATAATAATGTTAAAATAAGGGTTTTTTGCGGCTTGCATTTGCTGGTCTGACTGAATAAACGCTTTATTTTATAAACACTTTGCATAACGTTAAATCCATTAATATTTTTTATCCCAAAGATATTTTAATTGGCGACTACACATTATCACTTACTAACGAGGGCTTTATGTCAAAACTCCGCACCGAAACGGTCACAGAGGTTCATCACTGGAACGATGCACTATTTAGCATCAAAACCACTCGCGACGACGGTTTACGTTTTCGTAATGGCGAGTTTGCGATGATTGGTATCGTTGTCGATGGTAGACCGCTACTGCGCGCTTACTCGATTGCCAGCCCTAACTACGAAGAACATTTGGAATTTTTTTCTATTAAAGTACAAGACGGTCCATTAACCTCACGTCTGCAGCATATCAAAGTTGGTGATGAGCTATTGGTCAGTAAAAAGCCGACAGGTACTTTGGTACTGGACGATTTATTACCGGGTAAGCATTTATATATGCTGTCAACCGGTACAGGACTTGCGCCATTTTTAGCCTTAGCACGTGACCCTGAAGTCTATGAGCGTTTTGAAAAAATCATTTTGGTACACGGCGTGCGTCAGGTTAAAGACTTGGCTTATCGTGAAATGTTCGAAGAAGAGCTGCCAAATGATGAAATCTTTGGTGAAGATTTCCGTAAAAAGTTCATTTACTATCCTACTGTAACGCGCGAAGAGTTTAGAAATACTGGCCGTATCACTGACCTTATGAAATCAGGCAAATTCTTTGAAGATATTGGTCTGCCTCCGATGAATAAAGACGACGACCGTGTCATGATTTGCGGTAGTATGCCGTTTAACGCTGAAGTGTCAGCGATTTTGGACGATTTTGGTCTCACCGTTTCTCCACGTATGGGCGTGCAAGCAGATTATGCGGTTGAACGCGCCTTCGTTGGTTAAAAATGAATTTTTATTGTAAATATAATAAATAATTCTTGACGCTCGAAAATAGGCTGCTATAATACGCAGCCTATACAGAGATAACCCTGTAGCCCAATTCGATACAGTCTAGCACTAAAGACTTTATCACCTAACACGCCGGTGTGATGGAATTGGTAGACATGACGGATTCAAAATCCGTTGCCTTTAAAAGCGTGTCGGTTCAAGTCCGACCACCGGTACCATATACGAAACCCTCACAATTGATAGATTGCGAGGGTTTTTTATTGCCTATTATTTAAAAATATCTTTCTTATCAAAAAAACGACCACTCTCATTAACTTAGAGTGGTCGTTTTTTAACAGCGAATAGTATATCCACTTAATTCATAGGACGATTTTTTATTAAACATCCTAGAATCAAGCTGATTTAACTTTATTTATCATTACTATTCGGCTTCATCCAACAATTTGTTAACCGCCTCTGCCATGTCGTCATCTATCAGGCTGTCTTCTATATAGTCCACTAGCTCATGGATAGTGGTTAGATCCATTTCCCGAATACCCAAGCTTGCCAGTTGCTGATTAATAGATTCCAAACTCTCTGTAGCCTCAGAGTTATCTAATAACTGCTCATCAAAACTGTCACTGACAAACCAGTACATTTTTTCTAATAAGCTATCTCTTTTGGTCAAGGTAGAATAACTATCACCATGGATAAACAAGTTAAAATGATAAGGCATCTCTATATCATTGATGAAAAAAATACGCTTACATTCTAGGGTATATGCTTGCACTTGTTCTTCTTCAGCGCTTTCGCGCTCTTCTTCGCTGTCGTCTGCTTGAATCTCTTCTTTTACCAACCCTTCTAATATCTCATAACGCCCAGCTTTGACTTTATGATTATAAATAATACAAGAGTCAGCAATCGCATGGAAAATAATGGCGCTGACATCTAAGGTGTGGTTATCAATATCATAAAAAGCTTTTAAAAAAGGCAAGAATTCTGTGAGTTTGTCTTCTGGCACTTCAGTCAAAAACTGCTGCTCGTAAATCTTAATCATGTCTTCAGGTGAATAAGTATTGGCAGTATTGGTCTCATTTCTGCCCGTAGGTTGCAAGGGTATCAGGTTATATGGATTATTATGGGTCATGCAGGACTGCCTTTTTATTTAAGTAAAATGTATAAGATTTCTGCTACCACAAAACGCTAGTAGCGTCTAAATCCACGTTTCCTATACGTCTTTAGTGGTTAGATATCTAAGTCCTCTATTATCTCTTATTCAGCCACTTTTAGATATATATCGTTTAATGGTTCAAATTGCCCAAAAAAACCACTCTAATCGGGTTAGAGTGGTTTTTAGACCGCTAATGCTAGCTCAATTTATTTTAAAATAGCCTATCGTTAATTAGCAACCTGTGCTTTTTGATGCTTACGGACGTTGGTGCCATCTTTACGCGTAATAGTTATCCCTGTAAAGCCAAATAATATCGTTAGTAGTAGCGATAAATAACAGAAGAAGGCATAAGGCAGGTATTCAAGTACAGGAACGCCTAATGCTTGGCTGATAAACACGCCGCACACACTCCAAGGTACCAATGGATTGATCACCGTACCGGCATCTTCAATGGTACGCGATAGGTTTTTTGGGTGTAAGTTTAAACGCTCGAACGTCGGTCGGAAGGCAGTTCCTGATAATAAGATACTTAAGTACTGCTCACCGATAAGCACGTTGATACTCAAAGCCGACATGGCAGCAGCAAATATCGCTCGACCTGCTGTCGTTAAGTTGTCTTTAATACCTGACAATAATGCTGGCAAGATACCTAATGCCGTCAGCAAGCCACCTAGACTGAGTGCTAATATCACAATTGCTTGGGTGAAGAACATGCTTTGGACACCGCCGCGCGATAGCATACCGCCTACCTCGCCCAGCTCTAATGACTCAGCAGGTGCATAACCTGCAAACAAATAACCACCCAATTGCCCAAAGCTTGGCGAGCTATGTAAGTAAGTAATAATCAAGGCCGCAGCGATGGTACAGATGATGGTGTAAATGGCATTGACGCGAAATATCGCCAGTCCTACTAGCACGACGAAAGGCAATACTGCATAACCATGCACCAAGCCACTTTCGATTAATTGTCCTTGCAGCACTCTTACTTGACTTAAATCAGAGCCAGCCGTTTGACCAGAGAAAAACCAGAATAATATCACCGTCAGTATCCATGCCGGTACAGTGGTATACATCATATTGCGAATATGCTCAAACAAATCAATGCCCACAACCGATGACGCAATGGTACAAGTATCGGATAATGGCGACATTTTATCACCGAAAAACGCCCCTGATACTACCGCGCCAGCAGCAATCGCTACATTAGCATCAAAGGCATTGCTCATCCCTATGAAAGCCACGCCAAGGGTAGCGGCAGTGGTCAAACTACTGCCTAAGGCAATACCAATAATAGAGGTTAATACAAACGCTGAGATATAATAATACTCTGGCGATATCAGCTGAAAACCAAAATACATCAGTGTCGGAATAGCACCAGACATCATCAAAGCGGCTACCATCAAACCAATAAAGAAGAATAAATAAATCGCACCGATACCACGCATGACGCCAGACGCCATTTGCGCTTGCATATCATCGAAGCTCAAACCTTTGAACAGACCGATGGCCAGTAGCACGCAGATAGCGAGTATCAATGATAAATGCGGTACCCAGCCAAGGCCAATCATGGTAACGCCCATGATGGCGATGACAATGGCAGAAATCATAAACGCCAGTTGCGGTGAAATTTGAGTTAATATTTTTGGCGGCATCACACATCCTTAGCTTGCCAGTGTATTCTGGCGTTGGGGTTGGCTTTGGGTTGGACAAGTTTAATGAGTTGCAATGATTATTGCTACCCTCATCACTTATCAAGTAGGCTATCGGTCTTAGCTGCCATGACAAAATCATTGCGATGCAGACCTTTAATGCTATGTGACCACCAAGTGACGGTGGCCTTGCCCCACTCTACCAAGATACCCGGATGATGCCCTTCTGCTTCAGAAATCTCAGCAAGCTCGTTGGCAAATGCCATTGCTGTGACAAAGTTTTTGAATTTATACTGACGCTGTAGTTGCTTGATGCCATCGACTTCAATCAGCGACCACTCAGGAATTTGTGTTAACAGCTCGCGCGCTTCGGTATCGTCAACGGTCGGTGCGCCGATACGGCAGGCTTCACAGCTGGCTTGTGATAATGTAGTCATTATAATTTCCTTTTATGTTAACTATTATTTTTAATAAACGAACGTCCATGTTGACGCTATTAGTTTAGTGCTAAACCATTAGTACTAAACCATATAAATAGTGCAACCTCTTAAATACTACTAAGTTTTTCCCTCAATCGTTTAGGAGTTTTTTGCCGCATAAGTGGGTTCAAACAATCCTAGTGACATCGCCTGCTTGACCATCCCCATGATGTCGCTATCGACAATATCAAATAGCGTATTCAAATCATCAATCACATAATAAATCGGCTGAATATGATCAATGCGATAAGGCGTACGTAATACATCAAGCAAGTCAAATGGGCGATATTCTGGTTGTTGCTGACATTGGGACTGCTGATGTTCTGCTTGCTTATCGGAAGTACCACTCAGCGCATAGAGGGTTTCAGATGGTGAGCTTAAAATACCGCCGCCATAGATACGACGATTATCAGGGCGACTACCAACCAAGCCAAACTCGATGGTAAACCAATAAAGCCGTGCTAAAAACCATCTTTCTTCTTTACTGGCATTAAGACCCAGCTTGCCATAGGTCTCATTAAAAGCGGCAAACGCAGGATGAGTCAGCAGCGGACAATGTCCAACGATTTCATGAAAGATATCAGGCTCTTCGATATAGTCCATGTCTTCGAAGCGACGGATAAAGGTCGCTACAGGAAAAGATTTATTTGCCAACAGTTTAAAAAACTTACCAAAGCTGATTAATGCAGGAACCGCCGCAGTTTGCCAGCCAGTCGTCGCTTGTAGCACCTCATCAATATCATGTAGTTGCGGAATATGCGTCGATGGCAAGTTCAGTTTTTTAAGGCCATCTAGGTAGGCTGAGCAGGCACGATTGGGTATTTGCGTGGCTTGACGTTCAAGCAGCGCCTGCCACATGGCATTTTCATCGACACTATAATGAATATGACCCTGACTGTCTGGCTGACGCGAGACGTAAGGCTGCTTTATATGAGTTGAATGGTCGTGATGAGATCCATCAGCTGCTCGCGGTGTTAAAACCGCACTATTGGCACTGATGGTTTTACTATAAGACGTTGTCTGTGATAGGCGTTCCATGCCTGTATTCCTTTTATTCCCGTGGGTTACATTAACTTTTCATCATTAACTTGTCTTAAAACCACCTCAGTTAAACTTAATTAATCTTAGTTAAACTGAACCGATACTTTAAGTGACTGTTGTAATAATGATGGTTAATGAAGACAAGACGTTATCCTTTCGTCTTGTCCATTTTCTTGTTCTGAGCACTGACATATAAGCATGGATACATAAGCACTTGTATATCAGCGCTAACAGATAAACTTTAAACCAAGTTACGGTGTTGGACTAAGTTACAGCGTTTCGGTCTCTGACTGACCAATCGCGCCGCGACGGACTTGGTCACGCTCGATAGATTCAAACAGGGCTTTAAAGTTACCTTCACCAAAACCATCCTCGTAATCACCTTTACGTTGGATAAACTCAAAGAAAACTGGGCTACCCAGAATAGTTTCAGAGAAAATCTGTAGCAGTAACCGTGGTTTGCCGCCTTCAGTCGTACCATCTAGCAAGATACCGCGCATCTGCAGCTCAGAGACATTCTCGCCGTGGTTTGGTAGACGCTCGCTTAGCATGTCATAGTAAGCCGCGTTTGGTGCGGTCATCAATGGAATACCCGCAGCTTTTAACTTATCTATACTGGCAAATAGGTCGTCACTGGCTAAGGCAATATGCTGAATACCTTCACCGTTAAAGTGCATCAAATATTCTTCGATTTGGCCGCCGCCTTGCTTAGACTCTTCATTTAACGGAATACGGATTTTGCCATCAGGGGCGGTCATCGCTTTACTGGTCAATCCGGTATACTCGCCTTTAATATCAAAATAACGGATTTCACGGAAGTTAAAGATGCGCTCATAGAAGCTTGCCCAATACGCCATACGTCCGCGATAGACGTTATGAGTTAGATGGTCAATGACTTTAAAACCATAACCCGCAGGGCGTCTGTCAACGTCTGGTAGAAATTCAAAATCGACATCGTAGATAGACTCGCCATCTTTAAAACGGTCGATTAAGTAAATAAGAGAACCACCGATACCTTTGATAGCAGGCAGTCTTAATTCCATTACCCCTGTTGGCACATCTACTGGCTGGGCGCCTTTTTCAATCGCCAGCTCATAGGCTTTTTTGGAATCCTTGACGCGAAAACCCATGCTACAAGCCCCTGCGCCATGCTCTTCAACGAAATAACTGGCTTGGCTTTTTGGCTCACGATTGATGATAAGGTTGATATCACCTTGACGGTATAAAGCAACGTCCTTTGAGCGGTGATTGGCCACATGAGTAAAACCCAACTGCTCAAATAACTCTGCAACAGCTTGTGGTTTAGGTGAGGCGAATTCAACAAAGTCAAACCCTTGCAATCCCATTGGGTTTTCAAATAAATCTGCCTTTAACTCTGACATTGTAATCATCCTTAATTTCAATTGGTGGTATAAAAAACAGTAAAAATATAATGCTAAAAAATAGCTTCAATCAATAATTCTTATTGACGATGCATTTATATTAGATTAGCTTGATTTATAAGACTAATCGTATTTTTTGATTTATTTATCAGGTTTACTTATGAATATCAGTATTCGCCAATTGACCGCTTTCGTCAGCGTCGCCGACAATGGCAGTTTTACCCGTGCCAGTGAGCAGATGCATTTAACCCAATCTGCCGTCAGTGGTTTGATTAAAGAGCTCGAATCTAGCCTCAGTATCGTATTGTTTGATCGCACCACACGCCAGCTGTCTTTATCCGTCGTCGGGCATCATCTGTTGCCGCAAGCACGGCGTATCTTAAATGAGATGCAGCTGTTTGAAAATGAAGCCAGTAGTTTGACAAGTTTGGCGCAAGGTCAGGTGAGGCTTGCGGTGTCGCAATTTGCCGCCTCCTCCATGCCAGCAGTCATTGCCCAGTTTGCTAAAGAATATCCTGACATTAGCGTGTCTTTGCTTGATTGCTCAGCCGAAAATGTCCTTGAACACATTCAAAACATCGAAGTAGACTTAGGCGTGGGCACTGAGCTTGGTTTTATGGAGTCTGAGGATGACATCAGTGCCGATTTGTTATATCAGCTGCCGTTCTGTGTGGTCATGCCTGATAGCCATGCGCTGGCGCAGAAATCAGAAGTCGTCTGGCAAGACTTGGTAGACACTCCACTTATTACCTTGCAAGGTCCATTTATTGAGCAAGTGACCGCTGAACTTGATGAGAGTATCGCAAACCACATCCAGCAGGCGCGCTATAAAGTCAACTTTATGTCGACCGCCCTTGAGATGACCCGCCAAGGTTTTGGCATTACCTTATGCTTGCCTTATATGCCGGAAGTGATAGATTGGGTAAGCGCCAATGGCTTGCAAATGCGCCCATTGGCACAGCCAGTAAAAATGCGCCGCTTTTTTATTTACCAACGCTCCTCACGAGGACTATCGCCGGCCAGCATCGCCTTTAAGCAATTTTTGCAGGCTTACTTTGCCAGCCACTTCGATGATTTACAGAGTGTTTGATCTCTCTTAATCAAATCATTACTTAAGTTTGGCAAAGACTCAAATTCAGCAAAAAATTTGCCAATAAACAAAAAAATGCGTTAATTAATCAGTATCGCTGAATCTAACGTTGAGTTAATCGCCAAACTGGTTTATGCTTTTTAACGCCTTAACTCATCTCCCTTGTAAGGAAAAAAAATGTTTGAACGTATCGATTATTATGCCGGTGACCCGATCTTAGGATTGATGGACAAGTTTGCCGCCGACACCAACCCAGATAAAGTCAATTTAGGCGTGGGCGTTTATTATGATGAGGATGGCAAATTACCCGTCCTTGAGTGTGTCAAAACGGCTGAGCAGCGTATTGCTGACCCAATCTCTCCTCGTCCTTACTTGCCAATGGCCGGCTTACCCGGACACCGTAAAGGTTGTCAGGAGTTGCTGTTTGGTAAAGACGCGCAAATCTTACAAGACGATTTAGTTGCGACCATCGCCACTATCGGCGGTTCTGGTGCGTTAAAAGTAGGCGCAGAATTTATCCATGAATGGTTCCCGAAGTCTAAGTGTTACGTCAGCGACCCAACGTGGGGCAACCACATTGCTATCTTTGAAGGCTCTGACGTCGAAGTCGGTAAATATCCGTACTACGACAAAGCGACCAGCAGCATCAAATTTGATGAAATGATTGCTTTTTTTGAGACTTTAAACAAAGATGACGTCATCTTATTGCACCCTTGCTGCCATAACCCAACCGGTATGGACTTGACTCGTGAGCAGTGGGATACCGTCCTAAACGTCATTCAAGCGCGTGAGCTGATTCCATTTATGGACATCGCGTATCAAGGCTTTGGCGAAGATATGGAAAGCGACGCTTACGCGATTCGTAAAGCCGTCGACATGGGTCTGCCATTATTTGTCAGTAACTCATTCTCTAAAAACTTGTCACTATATGGCGAGCGTGTCGGCGGTCTATCAGTCGTTTGTCCAACAGTAGACGAAACTGAGCGCGTCTTTGGTCAGCTGAACTCTACGGTACGTCGCATCTACTCAAGCCCACCATCACACGGTGGTCGCGTGGTTGATATCGTTATGAACGACGAAGCGCTACATGAGCAATGGGTTGGCGAAGTTTATGCGATGCGCGACCGCATCAAATCTATGCGCTCAAAGCTCAAATCAGTATTAGAAGAAAAAATATCTGATCGCAACTTCGATTACTTAACTGAGCAAAATGGTATGTTTAGCTTTACAGGTTTGACGCCTGAACAGGTTGAACAACTACAAAGCAAGTTTGGTATTTACATGGTTTCGAACTCGCGTATGTGTGTTGCTGGCCTAAACAGCAGTAATATCGATTATGTTGCCAATGCCATGGTCGACGTCTTAAAAGACTAATCATCTAATGCTATTTCATAAAAATCATGTCAATAAAAAGGCTGAGTCATTGCTCAGCCTTTTTTTATGCCCGATACTTTCTAAAAAAAACTGTATAGAAAACACTGCATAAAAAAACTTGCAATGCATTAAGCTATAAATTACATTATATGTAAGTAGTTAATTATAACGTAATTCAATATATACTTTAGCAAGGAGCTCCCCATGTCAACGATTGACAAAAACCTCACCTCATTTATCGATATTGCCGCTGATTCTGACTTTTCTATTCATAATTTACCTTATGGTATCTTTAGTGAAGCCGCCGACGGTAAGCGTCGCGCTGGCGTTGCTATCGGTGAGCAAGTGCTAGATTTGTCGGTACTTGAAACAGAAGGTTTATTAAGTTTAGATGGCGGCTCTTACTTTGATCAGCCAACGCTTAATGCCTTTATTGATTCTGGTCGCAATAATTGGACAAAGACTCGAACAACCATTCAAGCGCTGCTATCTAATGCCAGCGAAACTTTACGTGACAACACAGAGTTGCAGAAAAAAGCTCTGTTTAAGCAAGCAGACGTCACCATGCATCTGCCCGTTCAAGTGCCCGGTTTTACGGACTTTTATTCTTCTAAAGAGCATGCGACCAACGTTGGCACTATGTTCCGCGACCCAAATAACGCCCTACTGCCTAACTGGACTGAAATGCCAGTCGGTTACAACGGACGCGCCAGCACCGTTATCGTTAGTGGTACGGATGTGATACGCCCATCAGGTCAGCTAAAACCCAATGCTGATGACCGTCCTATTTTCTCGCCTTGTAAACGTCTAGATTTTGAGCTTGAAACCGCCTTTGTCGTCGGTAAAGGCAATAATATAGGTCAACCGATTGCAGTCGATGAGGCAGCGGACCATATTTTCGGTATGGTATTACTTAATGACTGGTCAGCCCGTGATATTCAAAAATGGGAATACGTGCCTTTAGGTCCATTCAATGCCAAAACCTTTGCTTCTGAAGTATCACCTTGGATTGTAACCATGGATGCTTTAGCACCTTTTAAAACCTCATGCCCAACGCAAGAGCCAAAACCACTGGCTTATCTCAATGAAAAAGCCGCTGATAGCAGCTTTGATATCACTCTATCGGTAGAGTTATTACCTGAAAACGCAAACGAAGCAACGGTGGTTTGTGAGACCAACTTTAAATACATGTATTGGTCAATGGCACAGCAGCTAACGCACCACACCATCACGGGTTGTAAAGTAGAAGTCGGCGATATGATGGGCTCAGGGACGATTTCAGGACCGACACCAGACTCTTATGGCTCGATGTTAGAGATTGCCTGGAATGCGACCAAACCTGTCACTTTAAAAGGCGGCGAGATACGCAGCTTTATCGAAGATGGTGATACGGTCATCATGAAAGGCTATAGCGAAAAAGATGGTATTCGTGTTGGCTTTGGTGAAGTACGCGGCAAAGTCTTGCCTGCACTCACATTCGATTTTGACAAATAGTATAGAAAACAAAAGATATTAAAATAAAGGTATAAGAACAGCAGTTTTGAGTTGCTAAGCAACCATAGACGTATGGTTAATCGGTAATGGCAGCTTCCATCTACTGACTGTATTCCCTATCAAAAGGATATTGATATGAGTTTTAAAATTGAAAAAATCCATCATGTGGCCTATCGCTGCAAGGATGCTAAAGAAACTGTTGAATGGTATAAAAAATATCTCAACATGGATTTCATCTTAGCATTTGCTGAAGACCATGTACCTTCGACCAAAGCCTTTGACCCTTATATGCATGTGTTTTTAGATGCTGGTAATGGCAATGTCTTGGCGTTTTTTGAAGTGCCCAATCAGCCTGAAATGGGCTTTGATCCCAATACGCCAAACTGGGTGCAACACTTAGCTATGAAGGTAAAAGACCGTGATGCCTTAATGGCTGCAAAAAAGCATTTAGAGGAAAATGGTATTGATGTGGTTGGCGTGACCAATCACGGTATCTTCCATTCTATCTATTTCTTTGATCCTAATGGCCATCGTATGGAGCTCACCTACGATGATATTACCTCAGAAGAAAAAGTCTCGATGATTACTGAAGAGATGAAGTATGAGATGTTAGAAGAATGGTCGCGTACTAAACGTGCACCCGCTCATACTCAGTTTTTACATTCAGAGGAACTGGCTGAAGCAAGAGAAGTCGCGCCTGTCGGTGAATAATCAGGCTGTTATTTATTAGCTATCTATTGTTGTTTGATTATTAAAATGAATATGATAATCAAATGACAATAGAATCAAAAAAGATAGCCAATCAATAAAATCTAGTCATCAAGAAAGGACTCTACGATGAAAATAAAAACACCTTTAGGGATAGCATTAGCTTCGCTACTCACATTATCAGGCTGTTCAAATAACGAGCAATCTGTCAGTGAATCTATAGATTCAGACAAAGTAACCACGTTAAGATTTTCACATTTTATGACTGCCAACGACAATATAAATACCGAGGGCTTTGAGCCTTGGGCTCGCAAGATTGAAGAAGATTCCAAGGGACGCTTAAAAGTTGAAATCTACCCTTCTGCCACGCTCAGCAAGCCAGGCGCCACTTATGAAGCTGCAGCCAAAGGTACCGTCGATATCGGTATGCAAGTGCAGGGCTACACTGCTGGGCGTTTCCCTTTAACTCAAGTGGTCGAGTTGCCAGGTATATCCAATACAGCAGAACAGCAAACCTGTATCTTGTATGAGCTATATAATAATGGCGCAATCAATAGTGAATATGAAGACACCCATTTACTTTCTTTGATGGGCTCAGGACAAGGCGCATTACATACCGCTGACAAACCGATTCGTACACCTGCTGACATGAAAGGCTTACGTATTCGTCAACCATCTGTGGTTGCAAGCCATGTTATCGATACGATTGGAGCAGCTCCAGTTGGGATGCCTGCTAGTGATACTTATACCTCATTGCAACGTGGTGTTATTGATGGTTTAGCCTTTACTTGGCAGCCTATTCAAGCATTCCGTTTAGATGAGTTACTCAATCATCATACCAACATTCCTTTTTATAACTCTACCTTCGTAGTAACTATGAATAAGGATAAATACAACAGTCTACCCGATGACCTAAAAAAGGTCATTGATGATAACTCTGGTTTAGAGCTGTCAAAACGTATTGCAAGAGTATTTGATGAAAGTAATGAAGCAGCCATGGCTGCAGCGCGTGCCAAAGGCGATACTATGATTGATATTCCAGACCCCTTAAACGATCCTAATTGGAAAGGCCCGTTATTAGAAGGTACTCAACGATATCTTGATGAATTAGCAGCGCTTGGTTTGGACGGTGATGCCGTTTATGACCAGGCGAAAGCTGCTAGTGTCGCCTGCAAGGTCTAATCTAAAGGAGTTGGGTTCGAATCAAACTAATGGCTACGCTATTTGATAACGCTGCGCTATCGCTAGTATTTGCTCGACCACGTTACGCTGCTCACTCATCGGCAACTGCTCTGTGGTGCCGATGATAGTAATGGCATATTCTAATGCCAAGCTATCACCCGATGACTTAGCATTATCTGATGAGCTTACATTGCTAGCAAGCTGCGGTATGATAACAGGGATAGTTATAGCATTAATTCCCATAAGCATATCACCGGTGACGGTCGCATAGCCTTGGGTACGAATTTTGGCTCGCAATTGGTTAAAGTAATGCCATTTCTCTGTTATTACTGTCTCTTGCTTCGCTTGCCATTCTGCGATGACTAAGGGTTTAATAACAGCATCTGACTGATAGCTTGCAAACAAATGACCTGTAGCCGATGTCGTTAATGGCATACGTGATCCGATACGAGTTATGATACTGATTGGGCTATCTGGCTCAACCGATTGAATGATAATCGGACCTTCACTAAACCATTTGGCAATTTGCACGCCGCAGTGTAACGTGTCTTTAATCTCATTGGCGATATGGGTCAGTCGCTCCAAGATATTGTTTTGATTAAATCCAGTATATCCCAATGATGCCAGTGTATTAACGCGCACGCCCAGTCCATAACGACCATCGCTGAGCTGCCGCGCATAACTTTTACGAATAAGACTGACCAGATAGCGATGACACTTTGCCGGATGCATTTGCACATTTTGCGCAATATCTTTAAGCATCATAGGCTCGTTGTGATTGATAAGGACGTCTAATACTGACAATCCGATTTCAAGTGACTGTACACCACCTTGGTTTTTATTAGTAGTAGGATTGTCTGTCAGGTTTTCAGATACGGGCATGTTTTGCTCAATCAGTGGTTTGTTCAATTGATGGCTTACTATATTAGTTATCTACGCTATTAATGGTCTACTTTGTTAATGTATTATTTATGGAAATCTCATAACAGTACGACTTAACATTACTCATTTGGATTATATAACATAAGCATGGTATCAATAATTATAACCACTTATGACACAAACAACCTACCATTATAAAGGGAATTGATAATGATGAAGTTATATAGTTACTTTCGTAGCGGAACATCGCATCGTACTCGTATCGCGATGAATCTTAAAAGTTTAGCTTATGAGTATATCGCGGTTAACTTGGCAAGAGATCAGCAGCTTGAATCAGCGTTTAAAGCCATTAATCCACAAGGTTTAGTGCCGGTATTACAAGCAGATGATTTGCTGTTGTTTCAAAGTCCGGCTATCTTAGAGTGGTTGGAAGAGGTTTATCCCGAGACGCCGCTATTGCCTAAAGACGCTGCCGGTCGTATGCAGGTACGTGCACTAAGCGCCATGATTGGTTGCGATATCCACCCCATTAACAATCGCCGTATTCTGCAATATCTACGCAATGAGCTATCGGTAGACGAGGATAAAGTTATAAAATGGTGTAATCGCTGGATAAGTGAGGGTTTTGCAGCGTTAGAAAAACGCTTAGCACAAGATAACAGCCGTGGAAAGTTCTGTTACGGTGATAACCCTACTTTTGCAGATTGCTATTTGATTCCGCAAGTCGCATCGGCAAGACGCTTTAAAGTAGATTTAAGCGCCTACCCTAATATAGCCGAGATCGATACGCATTGTCGCACGCTTAAAGCCTTTGCTGACGCCGATCCTATGGCTCAACCTGATGCCTAAGCACTTAATATTGACAAAAAAATAGCCTCTACAGTATGAGGCTATTTTATATAGGTGATTTACTACTTACCATGCTACTCAAACGTTCACCTCACACTGCGTGATCGCACTTACCTTGATTGGTACCGCGTATGCCCAAGGTGTGCCGCAGCTACAATAAAAGTAGCCATCTTTAAATGATACGATATAGGCGGTAAAATCATTACCATCATGATCCATCATCGCTTGTTCATCACTTTCATCATCAACCGCACACCATATTGGTTTATTACTATGTTCAAGTAATGCGCGGGTCAAGTTGCTCCCTGTTACCTCACCATTCATATCCAGCTCCTTAACTATCCTGTACTACCAGTAAAGCTCAGTGGTTTTCTGCTAATACCTTACATCATTGCTCGTTCCATGAGTATGACATGAGCTATACAAACATCCATATATGCTGAAAAATAAAATCATAAAGTCGTATTTTACTTAATAGCCATTAACTTCTTTGGATACTTTATTATAAAACAATAGCAGCAAAACTGTAACATATAAAGTGTTTCTTGCCGATAAACGGTAGGTATATTCGGATAAACGTTAAGCAAAACTGATTAATGTTGCCAGATAGGCTATCAAAAATGCCAAATATCGTGCTTAGTGCCACTAACCCGCTCTATATCAATAGTAGTATTAGCCTCCTTATAAACGATTTCATACTCAACAAGAGAGACTAAAACAAAGGTTGCAAATCAGGTAAAATAGTGGTTATGACTGCTCTTATCACACCTAGCCCACGCAAGATTATTCACATTGACATGGATGCTTTTTATGCCAGTGTAGAACAACGCGACTTTCCTGAACTACGCGGCAAGCCTTTGGTCGTCGGTGGCGATCCCAGTGGTCGTGGGGTGGTTGCAGCTGCCAGTTATGAGGTGCGTAAGTTTGGCGTACGCTCAGCTATGTCATGTTATGAAGCACGCAAACGTTGCCCCGACGTCATATTTGTCAGGCCACGCTTTGATGTCTATCGAGCGGTCAGTCAAGATATTCGCCGCATTATGCACAGCTTAACCTCGCACGTTGAACCTTTATCGTTAGACGAAGCCTATCTTGATGTGACAGGACTGAGTGTGCATCATGGCTCAGCCACACTAATGGCAAATTGGCTACGGGCGCAAATTTTAGAGCAGACAGGACTTAATGCCTCTGCGGGCGTGTCCTTTAATAAAATGCTGGCCAAGATTGCCTCTGATATTAATAAACCCAATGGCACGGCGGTTATCACGCCAGCGGATGCCGATGCGTTTATTAGCACACTGCCTATTGAGCGTTTTCATGGGATTGGCAAAGCAACGGCGAAACGCTTGCATGCGATGGGTATCAGTAACGGTGCTGACCTGCGGCGCACCCCTGCTGCCCTATTAGTCAATGAGTTTGGTAAACGTGGACAGTTTTATCATGACATCGCCCATGGCCGTGACGAACGCCCCGTTAAATCGCAGCGTACGCACAAGTCGGTTGGTTCTGAGACCACTTTTAGGGACAATTTAAGTCACGATGATGAGTTACGTATACAAATCTATGAGCAAAATGCCGATGCTTTTGAGCAGCTGCATAATAAGCAACTAATCGCCTATACCATTACCCTTAAAATTAAATACGCTGATTTTACCCAAGTCACGCGTTCACACACCTTATCCACGGCTTTTGATAGCGCTGAATCTGCCCATTACTGGCTTGATAAGCTGTTTTTAGACATTCCACGTCTGCTGCCTATCCGGCTTGTCGGTGTTACTTTTTCTTCGTTAACGCCCGCCACTCAAATACTGCCGCAGCTAAATTTATTTGAATAAGTCATTAAATCTTTGCAAACAAAGCTATTGGAAATAAAGCCATAAAATTGTCACACCTTAAGTTATTTTGCTTAGGCTATTTTACTTACCATTCGTCATTTATGAACGGGTAATGCTTAGGAAACCGTTCTTTCATATCCGCATTTCTGCTACAATTACCTCGAAACTTCTATCTATTGAAAGACCGACTATGACTGACTCTCAACCTATAAACCCAGATGTTAATTTTACTAATACGACCAATAACAATACCGACAAAAACTTCAACAACAGTAATGATAAAAACCTACATAACGATATTAATAAGAACGATGACGTTTTAGACTATCTTAGTGTGGATGATTACGATTATGAGCTGCCAGACAGCTTAATCGCTCGTTACCCATTGGCGCAGCGTTCAGCATCAAAGTTGCTATATTTAACTAAAAATACGCAAAGAAATGATAACAGTCAGATTTTAGACAAACAATTTTCTGAGCTGCCCGACCTGCTAAACACGGGCGACTTAATTGTCTTTAACGACACCAAAGTCATGAAAGCGCGCTTGTTTGGGCAAAAAGACACGGGCGGTAAGATAGAAGTGCTGATTGAGCGTTTGGTTGAGCTATCAGATTTAGATGATGCGACCTTACATTTACAAACGACAGACGGTACAACCGTTAGCCAAGAGCATATTGCCCTTTGCCATGTTAAAGCCAGTAAAGCACCCAAACTTGGGCAACGGTTGCAGATTGCCGATGGTCATATGCACGCTGTGATGATTGGTCGCCAAGATAACTTATTTATTTTAGCTTTTGAGGCGTCTATTTTGCCTGATTTAGAGCGTTATGGTGAGCTGCCTATTCCGCCCTACTTTGAGCGCCACGCCGATGCGACTGACAATACCCGTTATCAGACGGTTTTTCATGACCCAGCCAAACTTGCCAGCGTTGCTGCACCCACAGCCAGCTTACATTTTGATGAGCTCGTGTTAGATAAGCTTGCCGCCAAAGGCATTAATACCGCTTTTGTCACCTTACATGTTGGTGCTGGTACGTTTGCCCCCGTAAAAACAGACAACTTGCTCAATCACACCATGCATAGCGAATATGCTCACCTGCCCCAAACTACCGCTGACCTTATTAACCAAACGCATGCCAATGGTAAGCAAGTGATTGCAATTGGAACAACGGTAACACGAGTGCTTGAGACTGCGTATCAAAAAACAGCGGTCAATGGTCAAGTACTTTCTAGTTGGGCGGGTGATACCGATATCTTTATTTATCCAGGGTTTAAGTTTGGTGTTATAGATAAACTGTTTACTAATTTTCATTTGCCAAAGTCTACGTTGCTGATGTTAGTCTCAGCATTTGCAGGCAAAGTGGCCATCGAACAGGCATATCAACATGCCATTAATACCGAATATCGCTTTTTTAGCTATGGTGATGCCATGCTGCTTGATAAAAATATTCAGTTGCAAGAATAAACATTAAGCAAACAATTCAGGCATTGTTCACAACAGCGGTGAAATAAACTGGTAAACTAAACAGTATTTTGTTATAACAACACAGATAACTCTCACTCTAAAGGGCTGCACATGTCTTGTCACTTATCTCATCGCTTGACTACTGTACATCGCTCAGTATCAATGGCGCTGCTTTATTCAGTCGGCTATGCAGCTTTTATGTCTCATGCCCAAGCAGCCACCATCGGCAAGACAGTCATTACCTCAGCGCAGCATGAACCTTTAGCTGCCAGTATTATGATCACTGATATTAAGACCGCTGATTTTTCAGCAAGTTTGGCGAACTCTACTATTTATCAGCAAATGGGCTTGACGCCCACTGACTCAATGACCGTCCGTTTCCAACCGACGTCAGCCACCAGTGGCCACGTTCTTATCACGACGACCAAACCTGTCTCTAAGCCTTTTGCAGATGTGGTGTTATCTATTAATGATGGTACTCAGCGCAATGTTATTCCTAAGACATTGCTGATGCCCCTAAGTGACAGCTTACCGATTACACCTACTCAAAATATCGTTACAGGCGCAAAAAAGCCGAACTTACCTAAGGTTTCTACCACAAACGCGCAACCGTTAATTGTTAAAAAGGGCACGCCACCACCACTATTATTGGCACCTACAGCCGTTATTACGCCTGCCACGCAAAGTTCTACTACGGTATATTCTCCCAATAGTTTAAAGAACAGTCGCTTAGATAACGAGCGTTTGAATAGCAATGCTGACAAGCAGAGCAATCCTACGATGACAGCTGTCAATCATGCTAACAATCATCCAACAGGGAATCTCAACGGCAGTGCATCTGCTACTGGGCTTACGGATAATCAATTTGATATCTTGAATATCCAGATTACCCGTCAGATACAGCCTAACGTTTCAAACAATACAAGCAATGCAAATCACACGAATTTGATGGCTGCCACGCCTACGGCGCCAACACCTATCAACCCTTTGCCAACAGCTAAAAACAATTCAGATAGTGCAGCCCCATCTACCCAGATTGCCCCACAGCAAGCCCTTTCCTCTGGAAATCTATCTACGCTAGGTTCCAATGATAAAGGCGCTAGTATCGCTTCTGCTAATAATGACACGAGCTCTGAGTTTAACTATACCGTACAGCGTAACGATAATTTATGGATCATTGCCCAGCAAATCGCAGAGAAAAACAATCTTGATGTGCAAACCGTCATGAACGAGATTCAAACACAAAACCCGAATGCCTTTATCAATAAAAATGCGGATCAGCTAAAAGCCGATGCTCAGTTAAGTTTACCCAAATATGATGTCGTGCCATCACAAAAAAAGCTACAGGCCGCTATCAGTGAGCAAAAACGGCATAATAGAAAAGCAAACACACCAATAGTTAAAAAACCTGCTGCACCGAAAACTGCCCTTAAAACAAAAACTGGGCATGCTAAAGCGACAACACGTACTGAGAAGCCGGTTATAAAGAAAACGCAGACACTGCCAACCGCTCAGTTTTCTGTTCTCGCTCCTGGCCATGATGGTAGTGCAGATGGCACTAAAACTAAGGCAGGTATGACAACGGGCAACGGGCTTAGCACAGATGTGTTAGATATTCTTAAATCATCACGACAAAGTACTGCCGACCAAGCTCAGCGTTTATCAAAGACCAACAGCATGCTTGGCAGTTATACTAAAAAACTGCAATTACAAAACCAAAAACTGGCGGAGCTACAAGCTCGTCTCGAAAAACTACGCAATCAATAATTGCCTAACCGATCCATGCACTATGCTGTGATCGTGGGCGCAGGAGTAACTATGGACAATATGCTATATATTATTGCCGGATTGGTATTTATTGTACTAATAGCGGTTTTGGTCGTGCGTAAAAATAAAGCACAAAAACCATCAGGGCAGCCAATTGTAAAGGCAGGGAAAACTGCGCCTAAAGAAACACCTATTCAAGTCAACAGTAATAATGACAAAAAATTTAATCCTATTGAGATTGCACAACGTTTCATGGATCAGCAGCGCTATGACAAAGCCATTGAAACGCTCAATCGCGGTCTCATTGAAAAACCTAATGATAGCCAATTATCTCTTAAACTACTTGCAATATACGCCACGATAGATCAATCTGATAACTTTAATAAAGTCTATGACTCTATTAAAACTCATGCTGATGCAAAAAGTATTGCTCAAGCAGACGAATTAAAAGCATTGCTGACTGAAGAACAAAATCAAGCAGCCAAACATGCTTTACCAGCTGACAATGGAGAAGATGCAGGTTTTGAGAGTATCGATTTTGATATACCTGCAGACAAAGTCGACAGTCAAAACGCCATTATTGATAACACTCTTGACGATGATGCAATTCAAACTACGGCCTATAGAAGCGACTTAACAGACAGCTCGGACAACACTTTAGCTACTTCTAATGATTTCGATAATATCGAGCAAGATTTTGACCTGAGCCTGAATGACTTAGAAAACGATATTAACGAGCCCACCGCTACTAGCATGACACCGGTTGCTGAGCTAAATATCGCTGATAATGAAATTTTATCTACTTCAGCTGTTATAAATGAAAATGAGAATAGTAGCGATAGCAGTGTCAGTGACTCCGATTTTGATTTTGAATTCGACTTAGCAGAGTCGCAAGATATCTCTACGGAAGCGCCTACTACCACTCTATCTAATGATACGTCTAGTGACATCACATTAGATGACAATGAAAACTTTGTCTTAGATTTGGCAGATTTAGAAATTGAAGCTAGCGATGATAACGTTTATGCTGATATTGATAAAGCTACTACAGAAGATATTCAACTAGAGCAAAAAGACTTTACTTTATCTCTCGATACTGTTGATCATATCAATGATACTGATACTGATACTGATACTGATACTTTCAATGTACCAGTTGAAGCAGAGACAGAAACACAGCCATCAAGTGAAACGCCTATTCTTATTGAAGACATTTTTGATGACTTTACTTTCGAAGACAATGCAGCGCAGGAAATAAATGAATTCCCTCATGAAACAGTAGCTTCTAGCACCGCACCTACGAATGTTAGGTTCGATGATAATACCCTGATTGATGATGATTTTGACTTTGATTCTCTAACAAGCACTCCAACAGCGACGACGCCAGTTGACCTTGCAAGCGAGTTTGAAAGCAACATTGATAGGAACGTTGATAGCGGAGTTACTCCTGACACTGCGGTTGAAAGCGCAGAAGACTTCTCATCACGCTTTGCGGCTGACTTTGATTTTGTCAAAACGTTAGACAGCAATCAAGTCACTCTAGACTTAGCCGGTCAATATGTACAGTTGGGTGAATATGATAGTGCCAAACGCTTACTCAATGAAGTCATAAGCCAAGGTACGAGCGAGCAACAAAGCCTAGCAAAAACCCTATTAGATCGCACTGCATAACAATTAGCACCTTTTCTTATCAGCAAGTATTCTATTATCATAAGAATACTTGCTGATTTTTTTTGCATTTAAGCTTTATACTCTCTATTATTATTCACTCTACCATTACTCATTATTTTTGCTAGAACGCGCCTTAAGACTTGGCGTCGTTTTCTTCTCTCACGTTTCTTCACTGTGTTAATACTATGCCCTCTTCTACTATGACAAAGACTCCCTCCAATCCTATTCGACTTATTTATGCTGGTGGTACTTTTGGTAGCTACGGGCGACCCTTAGCACCGTTATCGGCAGATATCTTTTTGCCGACCCTACAGAAATTATTGGCTGAGCAAACTAACGCTAATCATCTTCCTCAGATTTCATGGCTTGATAATGATTTAATTAAAGACAGCAGCCAGCTTACCCCTAGTGACTTTGTACATTTTTACCAGCTTTTGCTAGCGGCTTATGCACAAGGCGACAGGCGTTTTGTGCTTATTACTGGTACGGATACTTTAAGTTATTTGGGCGCGTTTTTAGCAGAGGCCTTCGCGGGTAGTGATATTTGCGTGGTCATCACCGCTAGTATGCGCCCATTATTAGACAGCGACGTGTTGCAATACTACGCGATTGACGCTGATAGCGACGCCTGGGATAACCTTACCGATTCATTAAAACTGGCGGCGGCTGGTGAATCAGGTGTCAAGATTGCTTTTGGCGATGAGTCTTGGCCTGCGCAGACTGTGCAAAAAATTCATAGCCACGATTTAATGGCATTTACCGGTCACTCTCGAGCGGCATATCCTGCCAATAGTTATATCAAAAATTTACCAGATACCCGCCGCCAACATTGGCTAGATGATCAGCAAGAATTGGTTAGTAATATTGAATCTCGTGCTAACCAAGCGCGCATTCATGCTTTATACTGCTTGCCAAACGACACCGAGGTCATGAGCAATCAGCTACAGGCATTATTATCACAGCCGCCTTGTGGCATTATTTTATTGGGTTTCGGTGCAGGTAACGTTCCTTATTCGTCACCGCTAGCAGAAGCACTAGAGCTTGCTTATAAAAACGGTCACATGGTGGTATGCGCTAGCCAGTCGCCATTTGGCGGGGTTAGTGAGAGCTATGCTGCCGGTAGTTGGCAATATGATTATCATGTAATTAGTGGCGGACGTTTAACGATTCCTGCTGTCTATGCACGGCTTTTATGGCTATTACTGCGTTATGATAGCCCAACAAGACGCCGTCAGCGCTGGCTCAACAATGTCAATCAAGCTGGCACTAGTATCAAGAAACGTTAGACTAGCGTTTAATATGCTTACTTTATAAGCACCAATACTGGGATATAAGTACCAATACTAGAATGTCCAATACCAACCATGTCCGAGATTAACATGCCCGAGATTAATAGCATCGAAGCTAAAGCTCCCCCAATCTACACATTAGCAATCGCTATTGAATTCTTGGGTACACACTATCATGGCTGGCAGCGGCAACGAGAAGTATTGGGCGTCCAAGAAGCGTTAGAGACAGCTATCGGTAAAGTCGCTAATGAGGTAGTAGAGGTCGTCGCGGCTGGTCGTACTGATGCAAGCGTGCATGCCAGCAATATGATTGCCCATTTTACGACGCACGCCTATCGTCCCACTACCAACTGGCTTCGCGGCGTCAACAGCTTATTACCTGATGATATCGCCCTACGCTGGATACAGCCGATGCCTGACGATTTTCATGCCCGTTTTGGTGCCATTGCTCGTCGGTATCGTTATATCACGCTCAATCAAGCTCAGCGCCCTGCTATTTTGAATCATCAAGTGACTCACATTTATGAGCCGCTGGATTTAGCAGCGATGCAAGTAGCGACAGCCGATATTGTTGGTACACATGATTTTAGTAGCTACCGTGCCGCTGCCTGTCAATCTAATCAGCCCGTCCGCTCTGTCAGTCATGCAAAGCTCTTTGCCCACGGTCAGTTTATTGTTTTTGACATTCAAGCAGACGGATTTTTGCATCATATGGTGCGTAATTTAATGGGCACTTTATATGCCATTGGTCGACATGAGTTGCCGCCAGAAGCCTTTTTGGATATTTTAGCCAAAAAAGACCGTACGATTGCGCCGCCGACAGCTTCAGGAGATGGCCTTTACTTTATTAATGCCTATTATCCTGAGCAGTTTCAAACATTACTACCAAATGCGCCGCTCACTCCTGTTTGGCTCAATCTGCCCGATTAATTTAATATAAGTCGGAACAATCAATAAAAGATGACATACATATCACCTACAGGCTGTCAAGCAAAAATCAGGTTCTGTATTGCTTTAATCCGCTAAGTTACGTATAATATGGGCTTATTTTTAATTGATTGATACAAATTATGGCAAAAGACGATATTATTGAATTTGAAGGCGAAGTTATTGATACCCTTCCAAATACATTGTTTAAAGTTCGCTTAGAAAACGGACACGAAATCATTGCGCATATCTCAGGTAAGATGCGTAAACATTACATTCGCATTTTGACTGGCGATAAAGTTAAGGTTGAGATGACGCCTTACGACTTATCAAAAGGTCGCATTACTTACCGTGGTAAAAACTAAATTCTTATTGGCTAAAATGGTTATAACAGCATTAATATAAATGCTTGAGAGGTTTAACTGATAATAATAATGATACTGCTAGCCTACTCATTATTGCCTATCATATTTTAGTCTATTAATATTGTTTTTTGCTTTTACCATAAAAAATACCGCTACTTTTAGCGGTATTTTTTTGTCTTTATTTTAAGATTAAAACTTTAAGAGTTAATTATTTTTAAAAACGACTTTTAAATAGCAGTTTTTAAATAATTACCTTTAAATATAGTGAATTCACTTCGCAATCAATAAAGTGCGATTGGGATGAATTTTTCGTAGCCTCTGTGATAACAGCAAGCAAGGAAAATTTATACCAATTGTACGTAACTATTAGCGTATCTAGCACATTGATTTTGTTTTTAACTAACTATAAATGAATTATTTAAACTCAACGGTTGCGCCATTTTGAATCACCCCTAGCAGTGCAAGCGCGTCCCAGTTGGTCAGGCGAATACAACCTGCTGATGCTTGACGGCTAATACGGGCAGGATCTGGTGAACCATGAATACCGTATGAAGGCTTACTCAGTCCTATCCATACCAGCCCGACTGGATTATTAGGACCTGGTGGAATGATGGCTTTGCTACCATCAGTGCCCGTATAAGTATAATTGGGCTCATGTACCTTTACTTCTACCGTATGCGTCCCTGTTGGCGACGGCGTTGCTGTGCTGCCTACCGTGGTCGGATAGCTGGCAATTAAGTTACCCTTAGCATCATAAGCGTATAGCGTTTCGGTGGCTTTATCAGCGACGACTCGGCTCACAGGCTTCGTATTAGGATTGCCTGGGTTATAAACAGTGATGGTTTCACCAGCGGTAAATTTAGCGGTAGGATTGAACGTTTTAAGATATTTTTCACTGATATGGAACTTTTCTGCTAAGCCTTCCGTCACGCTTTCATAATACATACCATCGAGCTTAGCCTTGGCTTCTGCGCCTGCTGGAATGCTCGTGGTTTTAATATTAACATCCGCTTCACTCAGCTGATAACTGACCAATACTGGCTGTGTCATCAGTTTTTCATTTCTGGTTAATGCTTGCCAAGTTTCATTATTCAAATCATTAGTTACGGTCAAGCCATTGGCCTTTTGAAAAGCTTGCATGGCCTTGATGGTATTTTTACCCCAATAGCCATCTACCGGACCAACCCCATTTTGGTTCCAGTTCAACAAAGCTTGTAGCTTAGTGCCGATATTACGATCGATTTTAGTGCCTTCTTTCCAAGTAGCAGCATTTATCTTTTGCGCGACTGCTGGCAGATTTTCTGTCGTATATTTAATGGTCGGTAAAAATTTATTCAACGATACGGCAGCTCTACTATTACCCGCAACTTTTTGGCTTACACCATTAGTCACTGGGCTGATATCTTTGGCATTATTAGCAGTAGCTTCTTTAGTGACAGTATTAGGCGCTGCTTTACTGGTAACGGTTTCATTGGTAGCGGCGTTGCTTGGCGCATTTGCACTATTATTATCGTTAGTAGTATTATCATTAGTAGCGGCAAAGCTTTGGCCCATGAATAAAACTGTCGATAAACCAAAGACTGCTAATGCGCTGCTAATTTTGGTTAATTGGTACATGTAAAACTCCTAGAGTAATTATTGTTATTAATGTTATTAATGTTGTTTTTTATTAGAAATTTAATGGTAAAAACTCACTATTAAGACATTTATTTTGAGTAATTTTTAATGTCTTAATAAAATATTTATTTCGTAGAAAAACTAAGGTTAATAAATAGCGCTTATTTTAATGACTTAGTATTTTAATAACTTAGTAAGCTCGCCTATAGTGACATATTAGCCTGTCAGCATATAACAGCTTTATGTTAATAAAAGTCTTATCCTGCGGTATCTGTGTTAAAAAAAGTCCTTTTTTGCGACTACCTTATTGAGTGTGTTACGGTGAATAAATCTTTTAAATAAGCATAAAAAAAACCCATAACTTGCTAAGCAAATTATGGGTTTCTCGCTATAAGAATTTCTAATTATCAAGCTTTCTAGTTTTTAGGCTTTCTAGTTAACAATATTTAAAAAGTTCGCTTATATTAAAGCTGCATTATTGAACCAATTTTGCCAGAACCGCCTGCCCCATCTCTTGACAACCTACTTGTTTGAGACCAGTTTCGCTGCGATCTAGGATATCAATGGTACGTAAACCATCGTCAAGTACATCACTGACCGCTTGCTCAATCGCTTGCGCAGCTTCTTCTTTCTTAAAGGTATAACGCAGCATCATCGCCACAGATAAAATGGTCGCCAATGGATTGGCTTTATCTTGACCAGCGATATCAGGAGCTGAACCATGGCAAGGCTCATACATGCCTTTACCCGCTTCATCGAGGCTCGCAGACGGCAGCATACCGATAGAGCCGGTCAACATCGCCGCTTCATCAGATAAAATATCACCAAACATATTGCCAGTGACCATCACATCAAACTGCTTTGGGTCTTTAATCAGCTGCATACAAGCATTGTCAGCGTACATATGCGATAACGCTACATCGTTATAATCCGCTTGCTGTATCTCAATCATCGTCTGCTTCCACAGCTCAGTGACTTCTAAGACATTGGCTTTATCTATAGAACAAACCTTGGCTGGCCTGCCTGCTGCTTGTGCACGGGTTTTTGCCAGCTCAAAAGCGACTTTACCGATACGTTGAATTTCACTGGTGCTATAAACCATGGTGTTATAGCCTTGCTGCTCACCATTCTCTAACGTACGAATACCGCGCGGCTCACCGAAATAAATACCGCCAGTCAATTCACGCACAATCAGCAAATCCAAACCCGAGATAATCTCAGGCTTGATACTTGAGGCATTAACAAGCTGCGGGTAAAGTTTTGCCACTCGCAGATTGGCAAACAAACCAAGCTCACTGCGAATTTTAAGTAAACCACGCTCAGGACGTTTGCTACGCTCAATAGCATCCCACTTAGGACCACCAACCGCACCCAATAACACTGCATCCGCTGCGCGCGCACGTTCTAGCGTCTCTTCGGGCAACGGTTCACCTGTGGCATCAAACGCCACACCACCGATTAATCCAGATTCAAGGGTCAAGCCTAATTCAAACTTATTATTGACAGCATTAAGCACATCAACGGCTTGAGTCATGATTTCAGGGCCGATGCCATCGCCTGCTAGTGTTAAAATCGTTGCCATACTGATCCTTGTTAGTAAATGGTTAAGTAAATTATTCTTTATAGAATTGATATTTATGCTACTGCTACATATGGTATTGCTATTTAGGATACTGCTAACGAGCTTATAAGAGCCTGTTAAAAAATGACTTCTTGTGTAAGGCATTACACAAGAAGTCAGGGTCTATCTGTTTAAATAAGTTTATTTAAATAAATTTCGATGTAAACGCCTTTTTATAAAACTCTGGCTTTCACTTTGGTTTTTAACTGTGACTGAGCAGGTGCTGGTACATTCTTCACAACACGAGTTTCCACAAACTCTCCTTGATGCTCAGCCCCTACCTCTTTACAAAAGCGGCGCTCGACACTATTGCCTTGATAAAGCTCAACACATAACGGCTCTGGCGAAGCGCTATCAAGCAAACTGCCTGAGTTGTTGCTAGACTTTTTTTGATAAGCGCGCAGCTGATAGGTACCTGCCTCAGCAAAGTCGTGAATCATCGCAAAACGCTCGACATAGCCCACGTTATTTTCTGGATAGAAGTTAACTTGTACCTCGCGTTTGCCAGGTTTTACTCGCGCATAATAATTGGTTAGCCCAAGCATAGCAGATGCTGACAAAGGTACAATTTTTATCGCTTTTTTATGAGTAAGCGGCGTCATATCCATCGCCATTGGTGCTTGTCCATGTTTATTACTAGTACGTCTGTTACCGTTTGCATTCACCTCTTGCATCGCAACCAGCATGGCAGGATTAAGAGGCTCATGAGTATCACTACCTATAATGCGCGTCTGGTCTATACGGGCAATTTCGCAATGATAAGTGCCGACACAGGCAATATTTACTTCACCGGCGACAGGGTTTATTTTCCCTGTCCACACCTTGGCATTTTCTGCCGAGTCTATTTGTTGATAACCCGTCAATACCTGACAGCCAGATAATAATAAACTTGCGGCAATAGCCGTACTTGTCCATACAACAAAACGTGTTTTATTCATAATGGTGGCTACTATATTATGAGGTAGAAATTACGATAAGATAAAAATACATTATCATTCATTTTAGCCACTTAATTACCATAACTCAACGCTGTATTAGCGTTGAGCACTTTTATATGTTGATTAATATCTTCTACTAAAAAAATTTTATCAATCCTTTGAATAATAAGGACTATTCTCTAATAGCTATGCTCTAACGTCATTAAATATCCAAGGCGTTTTTTGCATCATTTTATGCTCATAGTCTTTAATCGCATCGCTTTGCTGCAACGTCAGCCCGATATCATCAAGACCATTTAGCAAGCAATGCTTACGAAACTCATCGACCTCAAAAGCATACTCTTCACCGCTTGGGGTAATAACCACTTGACGCTCTAAGTCTGCGGTCAACTCATAGCCTTCATTGGCAAGCGTTGCTTTCATCAAAGTATCAACAATAGCTTCATCCAAGACGATTGGAAGCATGCCATTTTTAAAGCAGTTATTATAAAAAATATCGGCAAAGCTTGGCGCAATGACAGTACGAAAACCGTATTCAGACAACGCCCAAGGCGCGTGCTCACGGCTCGAGCCACAACCAAAGTTTCTGCGTGCCAGCAATATGGTTGCACCTTGATAACGTGGCTGATTTAGAACAAAATCTGGGTTAATAACGCGAGTGCTGTTATCTTGACCCGGATAGCCTTCGTCAAGATAACGCCAGTCATCGAATAAATTGACACCAAAGCCAGTACGTTTAATGGATTTTAAAAACTGTTTTGCGATGATTTGATCGGTATCGACGTTTGCGCGATCGAGTGGGCAAACGATACCAGTTTGGGTGTTATAAGCTTGCATAAGATTTCCTATCAAATATATTTATAATCGATAAATAAAGCATGTGGTCTAAAATTAAAACGTGCGCACATCAACAAAGTGACCAGCCAAAGCTGCTGCTGCTGCCATCGCTGGGCTGACCAAATGCGTACGACCGCCATTACCCTGACGACCCTCAAAGTTACGGTTGGACGTTGAGGCACAATGCTCTTGTGGCTCAAGCTTATCGGCATTCATCGCCAAACACATAGAACAACCCGGCTCGCGCCACTCAAAACCCGCTTCCGTAAACAATGTATCCAAACCTTCTGCTTCTGCCTGCAATTTCACTTGACCAGAACCTGCAACAACAATTGCTTCTTTAATATTATCGGCAACTTTACGACCTTTAATCACCGCTGCTGCATCACGCAAATCTTCGATACGTGAGTTTGTACATGAACCAATGAAGATACGATCAAGCTGGATATCAGTAATTTTTTGGCCAGCTTCTAAACCCATATAAGTATAAGCGCGCAACCAGCCTTCTTCTTGCGCTTCATCAGCCGCTTGGTCAGGGGTTGGTACCGATTGAGTGATATCAACGACCATTTCAGGTGAGGTGCCCCAAGACACTTGCGGTGCTATCTGGCTACCATCAATCTCAACCACAGTGTCAAATACGGCATCATCATCTGAGTACAGGGTGCGCCAATAAGCTTCTGCTTGCTCCCACTGCTCCTCAGTCGGTGCATAAGGGCGACCTTTCACATACTCAATGGTAGTATCATCGACGGCAACCATGCCGACGCGTGCACCCGCTTCAATTGCCATATTACAGACGGTCATACGACCTTCCATGCTCATGTCTTCAAATACTTGCCCAGCAAATTCAATCGCATGCCCTGTCCCGCCAGCAGTGCCAATCTTGGCAATGATAGCAAGCACTACATCTTTTGATGTCACGCCAGCGCCAAGCTTGCCAGTAACACGGATTTGCATATTTTTTGATTTCTTTTGAATCAAACACTGAGTTGCCAATACATGCTCAACTTCTGATGTGCCGATACCATGCGCTAAACAGCCAAGTGCGCCATGAGTCGCGGTATGTGAATCACCACAAACGACCGTCATACCAGGCAATACCAAACCTTGCTCAGGGCCAACGACGTGCAAGATACCTTGACGCGCATCATTAATGGTAAATTCAGCAATATCAAACTTGGCACAGTTTTCATCTAAGGTCAGTACTTGTAAGCGCGATACCTTATCTTTAATACCCGCCACACCTTCAGAGCGCTCTTTAGTGACCGTCGGTACATTATGGTCAGGGCTTGCGATATTAGCCGACAGACGCCACGGTGCACGATTGGCAAGCTCTAAACCTTCAAATGCTTGCGGGCTTGTCACTTCATGTAGCAAATGGCGGTCGATATAAATCAGGCTCGAACCATCGTCACGCTTGGTGACTTCGTGAGCATTCCAAAGTTTGTCATATAACGTTTGACCGGCCATGTTGCTATCCTTTTTTAGTTGCTAATTTCTGAATGACTACTTTAATAATGAATGAGTGACAAAATCTTTTTGTCTACTGACGCACTTTACTTTAATACTTCGTTAATACTTATTTAATCATTGATGTTATATAGAGCATCATAAAGACGTTATAGGCACAAAGAATAAGTATAAATATTTTATAATACTTATCATCTATTGCATTAATGGCTACCCAAAATACGCCATATGCTACTAATCATGACGTTAACAGAATAAATATGTGACAATACGTCTTGATGTCTTGTGATTATAGCAGGCTAATCCTATAATAATAATTGATGATTTTTGCATAGTCACAAACTTTTATTTCTAATTAATTATGATTAGGCTAGCCAACTTTTATTTATAGCTCGTTACGTAGCTAAGGACATCGGTGTGAATACCACAAATTTGACGACATTTGTCACTGTTATGCAGACAGGCAGCATCTCAGGTGCAGCAGAAAAGCTGTTTATTACTCAGCCTGCGGTCAGTAAGCGCATCAAAAATTTAGAAGATGAGTTTAGTATCACCCTATTTGATACGGTTGGGCGCGGCATTGTACCGACCCAAGCTGCCAGTGAAATGCTGCCTCATGCCAAACGCTGGCTTGAAGATTATGAAAACTTTAAAATCAACCTACAACATTCTAAACATATTGTATCCGGTAAACTCGTTATCGGTACCAGCCACCATATCGGCTTACACCACCTAGCCCCTGTGCTTAAGCATTTTATCCAAGCTTATCCTGCTGTACAACTAGAAGTGCATTTTGTCGACTCAGAAACTGCTCATAAAGCGGTGCTCGATGGCGATTTGTCATTGGCGTTTTTAACGCTGCCGCCCGTCTACGATAAGCGTTTGACCTATCATACTTTGTGGTCAGATCCACTGTATTTTATGACCGGCACCTTATCGCCATTAGCGACAAAGTCCAATGTGACGTTGGAGCAATTGGCACGCTATCCTGCTATTTTGCCATCTGCCAATACCTTTACCAGTCAGATTACCTTAGCGGAATTTGCTAAGCACAATCTAAAACCTTACGCCACCATGAGTACCAATCCCCTTGAGTCTATTCGGATGTTGGTTTCTGTGGGGCTTGGCTGGTCGGTATTACCACAAACCATGGTCAGTCAAGATTTAGAACGTATTGATATGGCAGATAATATCGAATTGCAACGTTATTTGGGTGTGGTCATCAATCCAAAACTGACGCAATCTAGCAGCGTGACAGCATTGTTAGAGCTACTAGCGCCCATTGAATAAAGAGTAAGTAGGCTCTTGAATAATGTTGGCTAAAAGAACTGCTTTATTTAGCAAAATAGCGCATTCGCATTTGTACCACTCATACGTTATAATACATTTGACGTTGTTTAGATAACATAAACTTACCTTAAACACACTGATAGTCATATATTGAACACTTCTAGTAATATATGATAGTAAGCAGTAGGTTTAGTGGTTTTAAATGATTGGTTATATAAACGACTGATATTTATACATGATCAGCAGATGCGAGCGATGAGATTATAAAATTGACAGATGTATATGCCGTTTCAGCTTAATCATGACTTTATAGATAGCAGTCCTAGAACAGCATCAATCATATAAAACTAACAGAAGATTTTGAATAAAAGCCATTATGTCCTACTTAATGGCTTTTTTCGTCTTTAGATTCTTTCATCTTAAGACATTGTTTTCGAGCAGCGTCTTGTAAGACTTAATTTTTCTCGTTGAAAATAATTGACAGCCAACCATGTTGGTTAAGGACAGTTTATATGAACGGAGTTTCTAGTGGCGTGCTGGTATCACTTGGCGCCTATTTCTTAGTGATGATTGGGATTGGCATTTATGCTTACTTTAAGCAAGCCAATGATACTGAAGGTTATATGCTAGGCGGTCGTAGCCTAGGTCCTGCAGTAACTGCCTTATCAGCAGGCGCTTCAGATATGTCAGGGTGGCTACTACTTGGTCTACCTGGCTATATGTATGCTGATGGTGTGGTCAGTATCTGGATTGCTCTTGGTTTAACCTTGGGTGCCTTTTTAAATTACCTCATCGTGGCACCGCGCCTTCGTGTTTATACCGAAGTCGCTGATAATGCCATCACCCTACCCGATTATTTCGCCAACCGCTTTGAAGATAAGTCGCATATGCTGCGTGTCATCTCTGCTGTGGTTATCATTTTATTCTTTACGGTTTATACCGCTGCAAGCTTAGTTGGTGGTGGTAAACTTTTCGAAAGCTCGCTAAATCTATCATATAGTACAGGTCTATGGGTGACCGCTGGTGTCGTTGTTGCTTACACGCTATTTGGTGGTTTCTTAGCCGTATCGATGACCGACTTTGTACAGGGTGTCATCATGCTGTTTGCAATGGTCATTGTCCCTATCGTTGCTTTCACAGATCTTGGCGGTATTTCAGCCACGACAGAAGCGGTCAGAAACATCGACCCAAGCTTGCTTAATGTGACGAGTGGTATGAGTATCCTCGGTATTGTGTCGTTAATGGCATGGGGTTTAGGATACTTTGGTCAGCCTCATATTATCGTTCGCTTTATGGCAATTCGCTCAGTTAAGGATATCCCTGCTGCGCGTAACATCGGTATGAGCTGGATGATCATCAGTCTTATTGGTGCCTTGATGACTGGTTTTGCTGGTCGCGCTTATATACAAAAAACGGCCATGACGATAGATGATCCAGAGACTATCTTTCTAGTATTCACGCAATTCTTGTTCCATCCATTGGTTTCAGGTTTCTTATTGGCCGCTATTTTAGCCGCTATTATGAGTACCATCTCATCGCAGCTATTGGTAGTATCAAGCTCATTAACTAAAGACGTTTATAAGCTTTTCTTTGATAGAGATGCGCCAGAAGCCCGTCAAGTATTGGTCGGTAGACTCTCAGTTATTGTAGTTGCTGTAGTTGCTATCTTGTTGGCTTCTAACCCTGAAAGCTCGGTACTTAACCTAGTATCTAATGCTTGGGCAGGATTTGGTGCAGCATTTGGACCCTTGGTTATCTTCAGTCTCACATGGCGTCGTATGAACCGTAATGGCGCAGTTGCCGGTATGGTTGTCGGTGCACTGACTGTTATCCTATGGGTCTATGGTCCATTCCAGATGAATGGCGTCCCGTTAAACAGCTGGTTATATGCTATCGTTCCAGGCTTTATCTTAAGTACCATCGCTATCTTTGCAGTTAGTATCATGACTGGTGGTCCAAGACCTTCAGTATCAGCGAAGTTTGAAGAAATGGAAATGAACTTAGATAAATAAGCACTTTTTATTCATTATTGTATGACAAAAAAACCTCGCTAATTGGCGAGGTTTTTTTGTGAGAACAATCTATACAATCTATTGCATTAAAAGCTTTTGGTTAATAATACCGTTGCTGATTTTTCATCACGATCATCATAGTAAGCAAAGTTACTTGAGGTTGTTTCATAATCAAATACCAATCGCGGCGTCAGCCCCAATAAAGTAAAGTCACGCTTCCATACTTGCAACCCCAACGAGACTGTTTTATCTTCTCTTGTTGAACCAGGTTTACCACCTACAACACTATAATAACCATTATAACCTTGGCTTCCAGGCGCATAAGCATCTGCAGGATCATCATATTTTTTAATGCCATAACCAGCGGTCGTTAGTGTTGATATCCCTTTTTTCCATTCACGACCCCAACCCCCATTAATTGAGTTACGATCATAACTAATGATGCTTGATTTGGGCACATCATTTTGATAGTTACCTAAACCGCCATAAAAATATTCTTTGGCATCTTTAATATAAAAAGCATTTATCCCCAGAAAGCGCCCATCTGTCTCACGATTTGCATTGCTATCATCTTCAAAGGTTTCGTTAGAAAAAATAGTCGTGGCTGATAGTTTAAGTTTTGGTTTGACCCAGCGTGAGCCGCTGACGGTTACCCCTTTACGTAAACTGTAAGCCTCTTCATCATAATAACGCTTGGTCACAAATGGTGTGAGCGATACATCGTTTTTGGCATCATCGTAGCCGACACCAGTAGAGGCAGTTAACAGATAGTCGTTATAATCAGTCTGATCCCAATAGCCTTTTAAGGAGGCATTGCCACCTACCGTCGCATAGAAATTATTGGGTAGATTAAAGCGTTTATTGGCACTACCAGAAACTTGAATACCATTGGCTGATTGCTGCTCAACTGAATTTAGATCACCGTTAGAAATCGACTTTGATGGTGCATCATTAATATTATTATCTCTGACATAGCTTGCAGAAGCATTAAATTGCCATTGCTCTAGATTATTAATACGTGCTAATGAATTTCTTACAGTAGACATAACCGGTGCTGGCAATTCGACTGCCTGAAGTTTAGTAAGTTGCTCTTTAGCCGCGACATATTGCTTATCAGCTAGTAGTGCTATCGCCATATTTAGGCGAACAGGATGGAAATCTGGATCTGCTGCTAGCATTTCACGATAGATTTCAATAGCTTGTTTATTTTTGGCTTCACTACGATATATCAAGGCGTCGGCAAACTTGATAAGCATAGGATCATTATTTTCTAGCACCTTATAATGAGGCAGCAATTGTTTTACTGTTTCCATGTCTTGAGCTGCCAACGCAGTATTTAAGAACTTGCTAAACATCACTGGGTTAGCTTTTAAAGCATCTAAATTATATGAAGCAGCAGCTGCAAGTTGCTGACGACTTACAATGGCTCGCTGCGCCTCATTATCGCTAATAGTAGTAGAAGGAGCGGTAGGGTTTGATACAGCTGTCTGATTCTCACGTTTGAGCAGTTCAGCAGCTTGGTCAAGTTCAGGTCCTATCTGCGGTATTGAATCTTCTGCCATAACTGGTAAAGAAAAAGCCATTATAGCTAGTAAAATAGAAGTAGCGAGAGGTTTGCGCATATATTGATTATTCATGGGTATCCTTACCTAAGTACTATCATTAATTTTCCAAACAATTTTCCAAACTTAATCATCCTAAGGGATTTTAATAATTTAAGCGAGAAAAAAAGCGTCCTAGGACGCTTTTTCTTTGCTTCATACAGTCATATTACTTTATTGCTTTGTAGCACCAAAGGTACCTTGGAAGGTTGTACCCGTTCCAGCTGTTGTGCCAGACCCACCTGGCTCTAGCGCCTCTTGGTAGATACCACCTAAGAACT